>NZ_JAQNDK010000001.1:0-2400000 GCF_028368935.1 Sorangium aterium
GCTCTTGCGGATCTGACGGGCCGGCAGGGAGATGAACTTGTCCTGAGGCACAACGGAGTTATCCCCTCGCACGAGCGCCGCGAGCACGCGCACCGACTCCTTGCCATACATGTACGGATTCTGCACCACGGTGCCGACCACCTCGCCGTCCTGGATCGCGCGCAGCGTCGCGTCCTGCTCGTCGAAGCCGACGACCTTGATCGAGCTCATCTTCCCCGCCTGCTTGACCGCCTCGAGCAGGGCCGGCGTGTGGTACGCGTTCAGGCCGATCAGGCCCACGAGGTCCGGGTGCGCCGACATCATGTCTTCGGCGTTGCTCTTCGCCTTGGCGGCGTCGATCTGGTCGGTCAGGGTCGCGACGATTGTGTATTTCGCCCCCTTGATCTCCTGGTTGAGCGGGTCGCTCCCGGCGCTGCTGTCCGGGCGATCGAGCAGCTCGTCGAGCACTCCTTGGCGGCGCTTGCGGGCGTTGTCCCCCTCGAGCCGCCCGACCAGGATGGCCACCTTGCCGCCGGCGGGGATCGCCTCCTTCACGAGCTGCCCCGCCATCCGGCCAGCGACGTAGTTGTCGATGCCGATGTACACGATGCGCTCGCTCTTCGGAGCATCCGAGTCCTGCGTGATGAGCTTTGTCTTCGCGGCCGCCTTGTTGAGCAGCGGGACCTGGTTCTCCGCGTCGATCGGGCTGATCGCGATGCCGTCGACGCCGCGGATCAGGAGATCCTCGACCCGATGCATCTGGTCGTTCACGTCGCTCGGCATCACGACGCTCACCTCGGCGTCGTACTCCTTCGCGCCGTCGATGACGCCCTTCTCGGCGATGGTCCAGAAGGGGGCGACGCCGTTCGTGATGTAGGCGAGCTTCGGCTTGCCCCCAGCCGCCGACGCGTCCGCCGCCGGCGCGCCGCCGTTGTCGCAGCCCAGGGCCGCGAGCCCCGCCGCCACGCAGACCCCGACGATGAACCGACCGATTCTGTTCGACATGCGCTCTCCCCTCCACCCGACAAGAGCCGCCTCGCGCGGCGGATCTGGGCGCCTCGTGCCGACGCACGGCGCACGACGGAGCAGGCACCCCCAGCCAACTGGCCAGCTCATGATGCGCGATCCGCTCCAGACGTGTCTACACGATTCGACGCGGACATTCCTACCGCGCCTGCCGCGCCCCTAGCGCCGCGTGCTCGGCGCGCTCATGCCGCCCGATCGGCCGACGGCGTAGGCGATCCCGCTCTGCAGCGTCCCGCGGATCACGATGCGCGACATGTCGATGTCGAGCCGGAGGAGCGCCTGCGCGACCTCGCCGCGGATGCCCGTCAGCACCGCCTGGACCCCGAGCAGCCGGAGGGCGTTCGCGGCGTTGAGCAGGGCGTTCGCGACGCGTTGATCGACCCCCTTGATCCCCGTGACGTCGATGATGACGGTGCGGGTGCCGCTCCTCGTCGCGCCGTCGAGCAAGGTCGTGAGCACGTCGTGCGCGCGCTCCTCGTCCAGCGTGCCGATGAGCGGCATGACCATGACGTCGCTCGTGATCGGTACGAGCGGGGTCGACAGCTCGGAGATCTTCGCCCGCTGGAACCGGATCACCTCCTCTTGGAGCTCGGCCCGGGCCGCCTCGGCGCGCTCGCGCTCGCCGAGCTCGTGCAACAGGCGCAGGTTGGCGTCCCGTAGCTCGGCGCTCTGCGCGGAGAGGCGCACGTTGGCCAGAGAGAGCTCCTCCGTCCGCTCCTTCACCTCCTGCTCCAGCCGCTCGTTGGCCTCCCGGAGCTCGGCGCTCACGGCCGTGAGGTCCGCGTAGAGCAGCGCGTTCTCGACCGCCACGGCCGCCTGCGAGGACAGGAGCCGCAAGAGCTCGATGCGATCGGCGGTGAACGCGTGCTCCGCGAGGTGGTTCTCCAGGTACAGGACCCCGCTCAGCCGGCCCTGGTGCAGGAGCGGCAAGCCCAAAATCGATTTCGGCCGGCGCGCGCTCACGTGCGGATCGCCGGCGAGGCGCGGGTCGTCCTCCGCGCGGCCGATCACGAGCGCCTCGCGCGAGCGCGTCACGTAATGCACGACCGAGCGGGCCAGATCGAGCCGCGCCTCCAGGGGCATCGAGAGGCCAAGGCTCACCGTATCGGGGCCGACCGCGATCATCGCCTCGACCGTCAGCACCTCGCCGCGCGCGAGGATGAGGAACCCCCGGCTCGCCCCGGCGCTCTTGATCACGCTGCGCAAGACCTGCTCGATCACCTTGTCGAGCACGATCGCGCTCGAGATGGCCTGCGCGGTGCTGAGGACCGTGGCGAGATCGAAGCTCTCCCCCGCGACGAGGCCCTGGAGCGCGGTGCCGGTCGGCGAGAGCGGCAGAGGCTGGCCCAGGGCCGAGGGGTCGGCCGGCGCGAGCTCCTCGCGCAGCGCCTTGGCCTTCTCGGTCGCCCCCCAGCGCTCGTACAGGTAAACCGCCCTTCGCAGGAAGATGTGCGCGAACTCGACCCTGCCCTGGGCGAGCCAGAACCTGCCATAAAGCTCGTTGCCGAGCGCCTGGTTGTTGATGTAGTCGGCCTGCCGCGCGGCCTCGATGCCCCGCTCGTAGAGGTCCATCGCCTCGGCCCTCCGCCCCTCGACGCGGGCCTGCTCGGCGAGCAGCAGCAGGTGCTTGTGGAGCACGTTGTCCGGCCCGGCGTCGGCCCAGCGCTTCATCCGCCCGAGGAGCCGCAGCAGGTGCTCCTCGTGCTCCCGCCGCTCCGCGCCCTCGGCGCTCTCCCACGCGGCGATCCGCATGAGGCCCGCGTAGAACGTCGCCTCGGGCACCTTGGCGTGCGTCGGCAAGGCGCCCTCGATCACGGCGAGCTTCGGCATCAGATCGGCAAAGCTCGCCCTGTCGCCGAACAGGTAGGCATTCCGGATCTTGGCGTAGTACAGCCACCCCATGTGGTAGGGCGAGCCGCCATGCTTCGCCGCGTAGGCCGCCTCGTCGAACCCGTCGTCGTCGAAGCTGAGCCGGCCCCTCGTCAGCCCTTGCAGGCACCGGAGGGGCTGGATCACGCCCGCGAGGAGGATATCGATGATGTCATGGCTGCGGGCGCGCCGCAGGAACGCGAGGTGCGTCTCGGTGAGCTGCGAGAGCTCCGCGAGGTTCATCCCGTAGGTGAGCCGGTCCGAGCCGCTCTGGCTGATCATGTACCCCATGGCCGTCCAGTCGCCGGCCTGGAGCCCGAGGTCGTAGACCCGGTCGTAATAGGGATCTGCCCTCCGCAGCGGCTGCGTCCAGCTGTGCACGTCCGCGGAGAAGATGTGGTAGGTCTTCGCCCGGAGCACGAGGTTGTCGAGCTGGTCTGCGAGCTCGACGGCCATCTTGCCGAACCGATAGGCCGTCTCGTACTCGCCGAGCAGCGGGCCGACCACCATGCCGTACGCGACGTATCCGAACGCGGACATATCGCTGTTTCCGTGCTGCAGCGAGAGCGTCACCATCTTCACGATGGCGAGGTTCGCGAGCGTCTGGTCGCTCGAGTTGTAGGCCCCGAAGAACAGGTTCACGAGCAGCTCGAGCGTCACGGGGTGCTCGGGGTTCGTCGTCCTCGGGGCGTGGGCGAGCTCCTCGATGCTGCGCGCGCCGAGGAGGACGGGCACCGCCTCGAGCTCCCGCTCGAGGAGCGCGGCGACCTCCTCCCGGGCCTCGGGGATCGGACAGCCGAGGAGCCGGAGGCCGGCCTTCTGGACGAGGGTCGCCTCGTGATTGCGCCACTGGAGCAGGTACTGGTTCGCCTGCACGAGGAGGACGGAGACCTTGTCCATGGCCGTCCGGGCGCGCGCGAGCGCCGCGGCGCAGAGCCGCTCGGCCTCCTCGAAGGCGCCGCACAGCGACTCGACCTCGGCGCGCTCCCTGTGGAGCGCGAGGGCGAGCTCGTGATGGTCGTCGAAGCCGCCGTGGGGCAGAAACCCCATGCCCGCGCGGAGATAGCCGGCCGCCGCCTCGTAGGCGGTGGCGGCCTTGGCCCTCCTGCCGGCGGCGAGGTTGAGCTCGGCGGCCGTGGCCTGCTCCGCGGGCGAGCTCACGATGGGCGCCGCGATGTTGAAGTGGTTGACGATGTCGAAGAGCGCCTCGTCCCGAGCCGCGCCCTCGCAGCTGGCGAGCATGAGCCGCCCGATGCGGAGGTGGACCTCCCGCTTGTGATCCTCGCTGATGAGCGAGTACGCCGCCTGCTGGACGCGATCGTGCAGGAAGCGGTAGTTGACGCGCCAGTCGACGCCGGTCTGCGCCTCGTCGTCGGTCGCGTGCGCGAGGCGGTAGTCGGTGTCCACGGGCGCGATCAGGCCCTCTTGCAGGATCTTCCACAGCGCGGCCACGGTCTCGTGCGCAGGCCGCTCGCTGATGACCGCGAGCGTGCGCAGGTCGAACTCGTGCCCGATGCAGGCCGCGAGGCGGAGGACGCGCACGAGCTCGGGCTCGAGCTCCCCGATCTTGCGCGCCATGAAGTCGACGACGTTGTCGGTGACCGTGCGCCGCCGGATGCCGTCGAGCTCCCATGTCCAGGCGCCCTTCTCGAAGCGGAGCAGGCCCTCCGTGTGGAGCGAGCCCAGGAACTGCCGCACGAAGAACGGGTTGCTCTGGGTCCGATCGAACACGACGCGGGCGAGCGGCTCGACGTCGGCGCGGGCCGCGGAGAGCGCGTCCGAGAGCAGCGCGATCACGTCGGCGAGGGCGAGCGGGCTCAGCTTGAGCTCACGGAGCGGCGCGCCTGCCTTCTCGATCTCGCCGAGCGCGACGCGGAGCGGGTGAGCCGCGTAGACCTCGTTGTCGCGGAAGGCGCCGAGGAGGAGCAGGTGGCCGCGCTCCGGATCGGCGGCCAGGACCTGGAGCAGCTTGAGCGAGGCCGGATCGGCCCATTGCAGATCGTCCAGGAAGAGGACGAGGGGGTGCTCGGCGGTCGCGAAGACGCGGACGAACGCCTTGAAGATCGCGTGAAAGCGGCCCTGCGCCTCCGCCGGCGGGAGCTGCTGGACCGGGGGCTGCTGGCCGACGATCCACTCGAGCTCCGGGATGAGGTCGACGAGGAGCTGGCCGCTGCTCCCGAGCGCGCGGCCGAGCGCCGTGCTCCAGCGCGCGAGCTGCTCCGGTCGCTCGGTGAGGATGTGCCGGAGGAGCTCCCGGAAGGCGCGCGCGAGCGAGGCGTACGGCGCCCCGCGGTTCAGCTGCTCGAACTTGCCCGCGGTGAAGTAGCCGCCTCGCTGGGCGATGGCCCTGTGCATCTCGTTCACAAGGGCCGACTTGCCCATGCCCGCGTACCCCGACACGAGCAGGAGCTCGCCCTCCCCGCCGGCGGCGCGCTCGAAGGCGGCGAGCAGCGCGCGCTCCTCCTCGGCGCGGCCGTAGAGCTTCTGCGGGATGCGCAGCGTATCCGGGATGTCGCGCAGGCCGAGCGCGAAGGGCGCCACGGCGCCGGACGTCGAGAGCTGGCGGAGGCACGCGTCGAGGTCGGCGAAGAGCCCGAAGGCGCTCTGGTACCGGTCCTCCGCGTTCTTCTCGAGGAGCTTCATCACGATCCGGGACACCGCGTCGGGCACGCCCGGGACCTGCTCGGGCGGCGGCACCGGCGTCCGCGCGATGTGGCCATGGATGAGATCCAGCGGGTCGCTGCCGGTGAACGGCAGGACGCCGGTGAGCATCTGATAGAGGGTCACGCCGAACGAGTAGAGGTCGGTGCGGCGGTCGATCACGCGGTTCATCCGGCCGGTCTGCTCCGGCGACATGTACGCGAGCGTCCCCTCGAGCGCCTCGGGGCTTATCGCCTGCTGCGTCTCGTGCGGGAGGAGCGTCGCGATGCCGAAGCCGACGAAGTGGACCTCGAGCGTGTCCGGGTCGACGAGGAGGTTGTGCGGCTTGATGTCCTTGTGAATCACCTTGCGGCGGTGGAACTCGTCGAGGACCCGGGCCGCAGAGCGGGCGATCGTCAACGCCGCCTTGAGCTCCAGCCGGCCGGCGCGCAGGAGGTCGTGGAGCGTCGTCCTGCTCGGCCTCTCGAGCACGAGCGCGAGGCCGTTCCTGTGCTTCTCGAGCCCGTAGGCCTTGACGACGCCCTCGACGTCGAGCGCGCAGAGCACGTTGTACTCGTGCCGGAGCGCCGCGAGCTCACGCGCGCTCGGGAACTCGCTCTTCAGGACCTTGAAGACAGCAGGCTTGCGCTCGTCACCCCAGGTCCCTTCGAACACCTCGATGCTCGAGTCGACATAGATCGGCTGGCTCACGAAACACGTCGCGGAGAGCATCTCACCTCGCCGGGGCGCCGGGCGGGCCCGCCGGCGCTGCTGCTCGCATCGAGCAGGCAGGACGGACGGTGTTCTCGCACAAGCGCACCATGGGCGGATTATGTCTAGATCGCTGCCCCCGAGTCACCACCGAAATCGGAACATTGATTCGTCCACGGTGATATTTTTCAGCATTTGTGCGCTAGATATCCAACTTGGACGGAGTCTGGCGTTCGCGCCCCGTCGCCGAGCGCGGCAGTGCGGCGCTGGCGCGGCGCTCCATGCGATGTGGGCTGGCCCTCGGAGGGCTGGACGGGGGATCGATCACGCGGCGCGCCGGGAGGGCGCGTCACGGGCGCAGGTCACTGCGGCACCTCGACGGTGGGACAGCCGAACTCGACACGGACGCTCTCCGCTCCCATGGACTTCACGTGCTCGCACGTGGCGCCCTTGATCACGAGGGTGGGCGGGGTGGTCGAATCGTCGTAATCCCAGCCGTCGTCGCCCGGCCTCGGCAGCACCTCGTCGTCGATGAAGACGTTCACCTTCGCGCGGTCCGGCGGCTCGGCCTCCAGCGAGAGCTCGCAGGTCCTCACGAGATCCCTCGTGATGCTGGTCAGCGTGTCGCCGAGGCTCGCCGCGTCCACCACCTCGAAATAACGGGGCGAGGTCTCCGACGTGGCCGTGTCGCCCTCGACGGCGAGCTGGTCCAGCACGGCGGCATAGGCCGTCGCGCCGGGGATGCCGACGACGAAGGTCTTGATACCGGCCGCGCGCAGCTCCTTCACCCGCTGCACCGTGCGCGCGTCGTCCAGGCACACGTCCGTCAGGCCCGCGACGCAGCAGTTCGGCACGCCCGAAGGGCAGTCCCCATCCATGTTCGTGGTGCAGGTCGCGGCCTCGCAGGTCATGGCCGGATCCTGGTTGCAGTTGGGACCGCCGTCGGTCGCCAGGAGGACGTACTTGTCACCTTCGAGGGCGCCGCCGGCTCCCACGGTGAGGTACCCGAGGGCGCGCGCGAGGGCGTCCGCGGTCGGCGTCGCGCCGCCGGGGTCGGTGGCATCCAGGAGGGTCTTGATGGCGGGGACCGATGTCTCGCCCGGCGCCACGGCCACGCTCAGGTCCTCGCCCGCCTCCATGCCGCAGTGGTCGTCGGAGGGAAAGAGCTGAAGCCCGACGGACATCCTGTCCTGGATCACGTCGAGCGCGGTGCCGAGGGCGCCCTTCATCATCGTCCAGCGGTCGCTCGCTTCCCACGCTTTGGTCATGCTGTCGGAGCGATCGAGCACGATCACGAGGTGAGCCTGCCGCGGCTGAGCTTCGACCTGCTGGCCGCCGCAGTCGCCGCCGCCCTCCCCCCCGCCCGAGCTGGCGCCCGGCCCGGACGCGATGAAGCCGCCTCCGAGGGAGGGCTCCCCGCCCGTTCCCCCGGAGTCCGTACCGCCGGAGCCGCCGTTTCCGGAGCCGCCGCCGCCCCCACCCGTTCCGCCATCCGATACCGAACATCCCGACGCGAGCGCCCAGCCCAGGCACCAGAGCGATGTCAGGAACAAGGAGCGGGCGTAGATCCCGCGGTTCTTGCCGGTCATATCCATTCTCCTCGACACGAGTGAATCGACGCGAGTCAACGCGCCCGCACGCGGCGTCAGCCCGGAGGAATGCGGCAGATGCCGTTGTAACACTGCACGGTTCCGGCGTTGCAGCAGTCGGACGTCGCGCCGCAGAGCTGCCCGTACTCGGCGCATCGCGGCGGGGTGCCGCCCGCCCCGTCCGAGCCACCGCCGCCGCCGGCGCCGCCGGCTCCGCCGGTCGCGCTCGAGCTCCCGGTCGCGCCCGAGCTCCCGGTCGCGCCTGACGGGGAGTCCGTCGTGCACGTGCCTGAAAGGGAGCCCGGCTCGTACTCGCACGTCGTTCCGACGCAGCAGTCGCCGTTGTTCGTGCAGGGTCCGCCCGCCGTGACACAGCGGGGCGTCGTCCCTCCGGGCGTGTCGTAACACTGGAGCTTGCCAGTTTCGCTATTCCGTACGCAGGGAGCGCCGTCGCAGCAGTCGTCGGCGGAGGCGCAGTCCTCGCCTGCCTGGCGGCAGGCCGTGAGCGCGTTGCACCGAGGCACGCCGAGGGCGTCGAGGCGGCAGTTGCTGGCGTGGCCCAGGTAGCTGCAGCAGTTGTTGGGAGCGCTGGTGGACGTATCCGAGCAATAGCTGTCCTTGAAGTGACAGACGCCGCCCTGGGGCGTGCAGCCGTTCGGGTTGCGGCAGCGGCCGATCTCCCCGTCCGGATCCCCCGACTTGTCGCAGACGACGTTGCCCGCGCCCGGCAGATCGGCCGTGGGATCGCCGCCGCAGCAGTCCTCGTTGCGCCGGCACAGGGCGCCGTTCACGCGGCAGCCGCTCGGCGGCTGGCAGACAGCGATCCCGGTGGGGCCGTACGGCGCGCAGACGCGGCTGCAGCAGAAGCCGCAGCTGTCGCAGACCGCGCCGTCGATGCCGCCGCTGCTGCAGCGGCTCGCCGTCGACGGCTCCGCGCCGCAGTAGCCCGCGGGGTCGGCTGTGTTCCGCTTCACGCACACGCCGGTACAGCAGTCGCTGTCGCCCTTGCAGACGTCGTTGCGCTGCACGCAGAACGAGGAGTAGAGGACACAGCGGTTGTCTCGCCCGCAGAGCTTGGAGCAACACTGGCTGTCCTCGGTGCACGGGTTGCCGCCCGTCTGGCATGCGGTGGCGCCGTTGACGTCGCTGCACGTCCCGCCGACGCACATGCCGCTGCAGCACGCGGCGCCGCCTGCCGTGCAGTCGGATCCATCGGGGAGGCAGGCGGTCGCGCTGCACCTGCCCGAAGCGCAGTTGAGGGTACAGCACTCCGAGGATTCCTCGCAAGCGGCGCCGGTCCCGAGGCAGACGCTGAGCGGCGAGGCGCAGGTGCTCGTCGCGCTGTCGCAGATGCCGGAACAGCAATCTCCGGAGCGCGCGCACGTGGCCCCGTAGGGCTCGCAGGTCGGCACCTCGACCCCCGTGTCAGGACCGCCCGCGCCGCCGACGCCATCCGTGCCGCCGGCGCCCGCGCCGCTGGCGAGCGCACCGCCCGCGCCGCCCGCACCGCCGGCGCCCGCACCACCGACGCCTGTGCCCGCGCCGCCTTCTCCAGAGCCGCCCGCCGCGCCGGCGCCGCCCGTTCCGCTCATCCCGCCGCCGCCAGCGTTGGCCCCTCCGGAGCCGCTGGCGGAGGAGCTGCCCTCGGCTGCGCTGCTGGAGGGCCCTGACGTGTTGGCGACGCCACCTTCGCCTCCCGAGCCCGTGCCTTCGGACGAGCCGCAGGCGCCGGAGAGCCATACGATGCCGACAGCCGCGAAGATTCGAGATACGCGCATACACTTTCCTCGCTTGATCGCTTGCCGCAACCGACGCAGTCGGAGGAGAGATACATTCGCGCAACTCCAGCTTGTCCGTATGGCTTTTGTTTCAGGGCGTGCGCCTCTCCCTCCATTTTTGTCGCAGGTGGTGAGCCTCGTGAGCCCTGCGCGCACAGGCGCGCGCAGGCGCGCGCAGGGCAGAGCTCGCGCTCGCCTGGCCGTGATGAGCTCTGCCCCGAACGGTCAGCTAGACAGCAATCCGCGCTTTGGTGAGGTTCGTCGCAAAGAGCCCTTCCACGAGGGAGCGACGCTGTGCAGGCCTCGAGAAGAAACCGTGCTCCGCGTCGTTCGGCTCGCTGCGGCGTACTTTCGTACGCCTCACTCGCCTGCCCAGCGGCTGAGCCCGTATCCCACGAATCTGCACCCCGCTCTACGCCGATGTCCTCGTCCCCTTCCAGAGCGCGCTCCAGAACCGCCCCGTCTTCACGGCGCCTTCCGGGGCGGACGCTCGGGCGCTCTCCGCGGCGGGCTTCTCCTTGTGGGCCTGGCCCTCGAGGAAGGTGATCAGCCGCTCTCGGAGGGGGTAGTACATCGGGTCCTCCAGCACCTCCTGACGGTCCCGCGGGTGCGGGAACGGGACCTCCAGGATCTCGCCGACCCGCGCCCCCGGGCCGTTCGTCATCATCGCGATGCGGTCCGACAGGAACAGGGCCTCGTCGACGTCGTGCGTGACCATCAGCGCGGTCTTGTGGTCCTCCGCCCACAGGTTCATGAGCACCTCCTGGAGCTCGAACCGGGTGAGCGAGTCGAGCATGCCGAAGGGCTCGTCGAGGAGGAGCATCTTGGGCGACAGGGCGAAGGCGCGCGCCAGCCCGACGCGCTGCTGCATCCCCGACGACAGCTCGCGCGGCTTCTTGTGCATGGACTCCTCGAGCCCCACGAGCTCGAGGTAGTGCGTCGCGATCTCGATGCAATCCTTCTTGCTCTTCTGCCGGTGAACCTGCTCGACCCCGAGCAGGACGTTCTCGAGCGCCGTCATCCAGTGAAGGAGGCAGGGCGACTGGAACACGACCCCGCGGTCCGGGCCCGGACCCTGGATCTGCCTGCCCGCGAGGACGATACCGCCGCTCGTGATCTCGGAGAGGCCCGCGACCATCGACAGCACGGTCGACTTCCCGCACCCGGAGTGGCCGATGAGGGACAGGAACTCTCCCTTCCTCAGGTTCAGGTCGAAGTTCCGGAGGACGACCGAGGGGCCCTTCGGCGTGGGAAAGGTCTTCGTGACATTCCAGATCTCGAGGTACTTCTTCATGCGACCGCCTCCGCGCTCCGCGCTGCATCGGGCGCGCTCTCGCCCGCCCTGGGCCCGGCGCCCGGGCCGAGCAGGTAGCCGATCACCGCGCCGCGGATCTCCTTGAAGCGCGGGTCGTGGTTGAGGGCCTTGCGATCCCGAGGGCGCTCGAGATCGACGGTGATCCCGGGCCCCAGCGTGGCGCGAGGGCCCTTGCTGAGCGGCAGGATCCGGTCGGCGAGGAGGATGCCCTCGTCGACGTCGTTGGTGATGAGGAGCACGGTCTTCCGGGTGGCGCGCCAGATCCGCGCGAGCTCGTCCTGGAGCGTCGCGCGCGTGAGGGCGTCCAGCGCGCCAAACGGCTCGTCCATCAGGAGGACCTCCGGATCCATGGCGAGCGCCCGCGCCACCGAGACCCGCTGGCGCATGCCGCCGGAGAGCTGCGCCGGCTTCTTCTCGCGGGCCTCGGTGAGCTTCACCATGGCGATGTAGCGCTCGGTATGTTCCCGCTTCTTCTCTGTGGACCACGCGCCGAAGATCTGGTCGACGGCCAGGTAGACGTTCTCGTAGACGGTGAGCCAGGGCAGGAGTGAATAGTTCTGGAAGATGACGCCGCGGTCGGGGCCCGGCCCCTCGATCGCCTTCCCGTTCAGCTTGACCTCCCCGGTGTCCGGCCTGAGGAGCCCGGCGATGAGGGACATGAGCGTCGTCTTGCCGGCGCCCGAATAGCCGACCACGGCGACGAACTCGCCCTTCTCGATCTCCAGGTGGATGTCCCTGAGCACCTCGGTGCGGGTGTCCCCGCCGCCATAGCTCTTCCCGACGTTGCAGAGCTCGACCAGCGGCATGGACGTCACGCTCCCGCCAGCTTGAGCCGGCGCTCGACGAGGCTCATCAGGGCGTCCAGGAGGAAGCCGACGACCCCGATGGTGATGATGCACAGGATGATGTGCTCGTAGATGAGGCTGTTGTACTCCTGCCAGAGGAAACCGCCGACCCCGGGCGAGCCGGTCAGCATCTCCACAGCCACGATGACCAGCCAGGCGATTCCGAGGCTGAGCCGGAAGCCCGTGAACATGTAGGGCAGCGCCGCGGGGAGCTGCACCTTGAACAGCGTCTTCATGCGCGACAGCCGGAGCACCCGGGCGACGTTCATGTAGTCCTGCGGGATCGATCGCACCCCGAGCGCGGTGTTCAGGACCGTCGGCCACATCGAGCACATCGCGATGGTGAAGACGCCGGCAGGATCGGGCTTCTGGAAGAGCACGAGGCCGAGCGGGAGCCACGCGAGCGGCGAGACCGGGCGGAGGATCTGGATGATGGGATCGAAGCTCGACCTGAACAGCCTCGACGCGCCAAGGAAGAACCCGATCGGCGTCCCGAGGAGGATCGCCAGCGTGTAGCCCTTGGCGACCCGCTGGAGCGAGTACCAGGTGAAGCGGAGGATGCCCTGATCGAGCTCTCCCCGCTTCTCGAACGGCTCGAAGATATAAGGCCTGCTCACCTCCCATGTCTTGAGCGGAGAGGGCAGCGTCTGGGTCCACAGGCTGCTCGCGGCGGCCCATAGCCCGATCACGCAGGCCACCCCGAAGAGGGGCAGGATCATGTGGTCGACTCGAATCCTCGGAGAGATCGCCTTCGCCTCGCTCATGCAACACTCCTCTTCCGCTTCCGCTTCCGCCGCCGCGCCTCCCGCCGGCGCGGCGATGGCGATGCGGGTTCATCCCTTCAGGGCATGGACCGGGAACGACGTCGCGTACTTCTCCGGGTCCTTCGGATCGAACGTCATGCCGTCGAACAGCGTCTCCGGCGCGTCGCTCCGGCCGCCGTGGGCGACCCCGAGCTCCTTCATCGCCTCCTCGTAGAGATCGGGGCGCATGACCTGCTTGACGACGCCCTCGTAGTCCGGCTTCCCCTCGACCATGCCCCACCGGCGGAACTGGCTGAGCCACCAGAGAGCGTACTTGGGCTGCGGGTAGTTGCAGCCCCGCTCGCTGAAGATCATGTAGTCCTTGTCCTCTCTCTTGCGCCCGTCGCCGTAGTCGTAGTGCCCCTGCAGCCGGCCGAGGATGAGCTCCGGCGGACAGTTGATGTACGTGGGCCTCGACACGATGTCCGCCTGCTCGGGGCGGTTGTCGAGCTTGTCCAGCCAGAGGCTCGCCTCGTGGAGCGCCTTGATCACCGCCTTCACCGTCTTCGGGTTCTTGTCGGCGAACTCCGCGGTGAACGCGCACACCTTCTCGGGGTGGTCCCTCCAGAGCTCCTGCGTTGTGACGGCCGTGTAGCCGATCTGGTCGGAGATCGCCCTGGCGCCCCACGGCTCGCCGACGCAGAAGCCGTCCATCTTGCCCACCTTCATGTTGGCGACCATCTGGGCGGGCGGGATGGTCACGAGCGCGACGTCCTTGTCCGGGTGGACGCCGCCCGCGCCGAGGTAATAGCGGGTCCACATGGCGTGCGTTCCAGGCGGGAACGTCATCGCGAAGGTCATGGGCGCCCCCTTCTCCTTCGCCTCCTCGATGAACGGCTTGAGCGCCTTGGGATCCCCGGCCACCTTGCCCCGGAGGTCGCTCTTCATCGTGATCGCCTGGCCGTTGCGGTTGAGCAGCCACGGGATGACCATGGGCTTCTTCGGCGATCCGAGGAGCCCCATCGTCGAGGCGAGCGGCATGCCGAAGAGCATGTGCGTCGCCTGGAGATCCCCGTTCGTGAGCGAGTCGCGGATCGCCGCCCAGCTCGCGCCCTTCACGATGGTCGCGTTGATGCCGTACTTCTTGAAGAACCCCTTCTCGTGGGCGATCACGAGAGGAGAGCAATCGGTCAGCGCGATGATGCCGAAGCGCAGATCGGACACCTCCGGCCTGGCGGCGTCCGGTACGAGAGGCGCGGCGTTCGCCTCGGGCTTCGCCGACGCTTCGGACCGCGATTCGCACGCGGGGAGGAGGGCGGCTCCCCCGAGCGCGAGCGCACCGCCGAGGAAACGTCGGCGGCCCGGGGGCGCGGCGCTCGGGGCCTCACGCGAAGATTGTCGTCTCTTCATTCCAAAGATCCTTTGCCTGGATGGCCTCAGCCAACCACGGGCCCATGATTTGCCAAGGACGATGCATGGGCCCGTGTTTCTATGAAGTTTCTGTAGGATATTTTCTTCATTCACTTCGCGTTGTTGCGTTCGTCGCGCTCGTCACGCTCGTCACGCTCGTCACGTTGGTTGCGTTCGTCACGTTGGTTGCGTTCGTCACGTCGCCTTCGTCTTCCGTTTCAATGCCTGCGGGGCAGCGGCGCGCCCGTGCGCGCGGTCGGGGAGCGTCGCGAACGGACCGGTTGCTTGCCAGGCCCGGGGTGAGGCTGTAGCGTCCGCGCGGCGCAGGAGGAGCGCCACGCCGCTCCGGCGGGTGCGACGCGGCAGGCAGCAGGTCATGGGAGCGAGGATGACGAGCGGGTCCGCGACGTGGGTGGGAGCGGCGGCATGCCTTCTGGCGTGCGGGTGTACGGCCCTCGCCGGGCTCGATAGGCCCTACCACCTGGAGGCGGACGGGGGCGCCGGTGGTGGAGGTGGGGGTGGCGGGGGCGCCGGCGGGCAAGACTGCGCCGAAGAGGCGAGCGCAGGGTGCGTCTATGACCGGTGCGGCGCCGTCCCCGAGAGCGCCCCGAGCGGCGTCTACGCGCTCGATCCCGACGGGCCCGGCCCACAGGAGCAGATCGAGGTCTACTGCGGTGAGCCGGTGGACGGCGATCGCTGGGCGCTCGTCTACAACAGCGTCGGATCAACGGACGGCGCGACGCTCCCGTTCTGGAAGATCCTGTACGCCGATCGGCTCGCCGCCAAGGGGACGCCGTCGCTCGACGACAACCATTACCAGCCGTCGCTGTACATCGCCGGCCGGGAATACCGCGACGAGATCGAGGACATCGCAGGGACCGTCGCCGAGGTGATGCGCGCGACCGCCGAGGGCATCGACACCGGGGATATGCACCTCCTCACGCCGATACGCGTCGGCGGCGATGATCACCTCTTTTCGTGGCAATTCGCCACCGGATGGTCGTCGCCGGATTTCGACTCAGACACCAAGGACGACGGCAATTGCGCGGGCGCCTATGCGGGCGTCACGCAGCACTACGGGCACTGCTTCGTCTACAACCTCGGCGCGGACGACGATGATCCGATCGAGGACGAGGGCTGGGGCCCGCACGTCAGCACGCCGGACGCGACGTCGTACGGGCTCTCCGACGACGGGAGCGGTTATACACGCGTGCAGCGGATCTCCCGCTGGACGCGCTGGTGATCGCGGCCCGCCGGTTCAGCGCGCCGACGGCGCTCGCGAGCGACATCCGCGTTGAGCACGATTCATGACGCGGCTTCGCCCTTGACGTTCAATCATGGATTCGGCGACCTTTGCGTGACCTACGCCACAGGAGCCTTCATGCGCCATCGCTTTCCCATCCTCGCGACGTTGACCGCTGTTTCCCTCCTGCTCGGCGGGAGCGCCCGCGCCGACGACGGGGAGGACGAGGTCACGCTCAAGAACGGCGGCACGATCCGGGGCACCGTCGTCTCCTCCGAACCCGGGGAGAGCGTGAAGATCATCGAGCTGGGCGCGAAGGAGGTGCGCGTCGTCCCGTGGGCCCAGGTGTCGGACGTGGAGCGCGGGAAGTTCGCGCCGAAGAGCGCCCCGCAGCCCGGGCCTGCGGGGCCGGGCTATGGCGCAGCACCACCCCCGAAGGCGATCCCGGCCCCCGAGCCTGCGCTCGGCGCGCCCGGCGTGGTGAGGCTGCATGTCGAGAGCCCGCAGCCCGTGCGGGTGGTCACGGAAGGCGCCACGACCTACGGCGCTGTTCGAGGCTACGGCTTCGCCATCCAGGAGATCCGGCACGTCTGCGCCTCGCCGTGCGACAAGGTGATCGACGGCAGCGACGGGCGCCGGTTCTCGCTCTCGCCGGAGGATGTGCCGCCGCCGGATCCGTTCACGTTCGCGCAGATGACGGGCGACGTCACCCTTCGCGTGGAGCCCGGCAGCTACGGGCGCCGCACCGCCGGGGCCTGGCTGAACGTGCTGGGCGCCACCGCCGTGGTCACGGGCGGCACCCTGATGCTCTTGAGCGGCCTGAGCTCGGGGGCCGACGACTCCTCGAGCGACGTGGGCGGGAGCTTCATGACCGCGGGCCTCGTCTCGCTCATCGGCGGCGGCGCGGCGCTCGTCGGCGGCATCGTGCTGGTCGCGACGTCGGGCACGTCGGTCACGGTCGAGCAGCGCGGTGAGAAGCCGGCTGGCAAGGCGGCGCAGGTCAAGCCGCGCTACTGGCTGGGCGAGTTCTGATGCGCCGGCGCGGACGCCACGGGCTCCTCGCGCTCTGGCTCGCCGCGGGCTGCAGCCACGGCGCGACGCCCGCCGGCCCGCCGCGCAGCCCCGGAGAGCCCGCGGCGTCGGCGCCACGGAGGGCGTTCACGCTCGGCGATCGCGCCATCGAGGAGGTCGTGCGCGCCGTGAGCGCCGCGCGGCAGCTGTCGCCGCAGAGGCCGGTCGCCGTCGAGCGGCTCGATCACGCGCGCTTCGTGGAGCGCCTGCTGGGCAGCCGAGACGAGGAGCCTTCATCGGAGGGGTCGCTCAGCTCGGAGGCCGCGTTCCTGCTCGGCTTCAACTTCCTGCCGCAGCCCGGGCAGCGCGGCGGGCTCTCCACCGTCGACGAGGTGCTGAAGGAGCAGGTCGTCGGTTTCTACAGCCGCGTGGCCGACAAGGTCTTCATCCCCGACGTGGCGCTCGCGTCCGAAGACGACCTGCTCGAGCAGCGCGCCGTGCTCGCGCACGAGGTGCAGCACGCGCTCCAGGCGCAGCATTTCCCCGACATGCCCGAGCCGAAGAGCTCGGACGAGGCCATCGCGCAGCTCGCGCTCATCGAGGGCGACGCCATGGTGGCGATGGGGGCATGGCTCGGCGCCGAGGCCGGCGCGCCGGTGGGGCGCACGCTGCGGCGGATCGTCGAGGTGACGAGGCGCATCCCGCTCGCGAGCGTCACGCGCGGCGAGGCGAGCACCAAGCTCGACAAGGCGCTCGATCTGACGAAGAAGCGCCTCGAGTTCCCGTACCGCGACGGGATGCTGCTGGTCACCGACGTGTACCGCGCCGGCGGCTTCCCGCTCGTCGACAGGATGTACACGCGCCTCCCGCGCAGCACCGAGCAGGTGCTGCACCCCGAGAAGTACCTGGCAGGCGAGCCCCCGCGGCCATTCGCCGATCCCCGGCCGCCGCCGGGCTACGCGCTGTCTGCCGCCGACACGCTCGGCGAGCTCGACACGCGCATCCTCCTCGAGCGCTGCGTCGCCGCGGAGGTCGCCGAGCGCGCGGCCGCCGGCTGGGCGGGCGATCGCTTCGGCGTGTTCGCCGGGCCGGATCGGCGCCTCGCGACGGCGTGGATCAGCGCGTGGGACACCGAGAAGGACGCGGAGGAGCTCGAGGCGGCGCTCGGCCAGAGCGCGGCCTGCTGGCACGAGAACGCGCTCGGGATCGAGCGAGGCGACTACACGATCGGCGCCAACATCGCCGTCCGCCGTCAGGGCAAGCTCGTCGCGTTCGTGCGCGGCCTCCCCGAGGGCGCCCAAGCTGCGCTCGCGCCGCATCTCTTCACGCTCGCCGGGCCGGAGCCGAAGCCGACGCCGCTCACCGATCGCCCGATCCCGCCGCGCGTCCGCCTCCCCGAGCCGACGCCGGGCCGACTCGAAGGCGACGTGTACCGCAACGGCTGGCTCGACGTCGTCGGCCGCGTGCCGCAGGGCATGCTCGGCCACGTGGGCGGCGACGTCGAGTTCGTGGTCGAGCGGCCCGACGCGCTCGTGCGCGGCGGCATGTCGGTGTCCACGCGCATCACCAGCGACGCCGAGAACGAGAAGACCTTCGGCGAAGTGCAGGCGTCGTTCGTCCGCGATGTCGCCGAGCTCTCGATGCGGGTCGAGGCGCTCGGCGGCGGCCCGGTGACGACGGCGCTCGGCGCGGGCGTCGAGCGGGCGTGGCGGGTCGCCGGCACATCGATGGAGCTCCGGCTCGTGCTCGTCCCGATCTGCGCCGGTACGGGGTCGATCGTGTTCGTTCAGGCGTACGGCGATCCCTATGCGCGCAGCGTGCTCGACGGATGGATGGACAGCTTCCGCTGGACCAACGGGCGCAACCTCACCGCGTGCGATTTTCTCGATCCGAAGTAGCCGCCGCGTGACCGCGGCCTCCGGGGGGCGGCGGGCTCGGCGACCTCACGCTGCCCGACGCCCGCCTGCCGCTCGGCCCCCTGCCCTCTCCGATCCGGGTGATGTTCGAGCCCCACGGTGGCAGACTCCGGCGACGCATGAGCGACCGTTCGACCCTCATCGAAGTGCCGCCTCGCTTTCGCGTGATCACCGATCCGCGTGACGCGGTTGTCGACGAGCGCACCATCGTCCTCGGCCCGAGCCACGCGTTCGGCGACGGCCGGCACGAGAGCACGCGGATGTGCCTCCAGGCGCTCGCGTCGTTCGCGCCACGCAGCGGCTTCCGCCTCTTCGACGTGGGGAGCGGGACGGGGATCCTCTCGATCGGCGCCGCGAAGCTCGGCGGCGAGGCGATCGGGGTCGACATCGACGCCGCCGCGAACGCGATCGCGGCGGACAACGCACGGCGGAGCGCGGTGGAAGCGCGCGTGAGCTTCTCGGCGACGTGGCCGGACGGGACCTTCGACATCGTCGTGGCCAACATCCTCCGCGACGTCCTCACGGCGCTCGCCCCTCGGATCGTGGCTCGCCTGGCTCCCCGCGGGACGTTGATCCTCTCGGGGCTCGTGTCCACCGACGTTCCGGAGATCGTGGCGCGTTATGCGCCGCTCCTCGCCGGGCGTCGACCGGAGATCTTCGAGCGGGGCGCGTGGCGCGCGCTCGTGTGGCTCGGGCGTTGACCCGGGGCGCGAGGGCGCGCGAACATCCGGCGATCCCTTGCCGCCCCTCCCTGCGACACGCCACCTCGCCGCGCTCCTCGCGCTCGCCGCGAGCGCCTGCTCCCGCGGGTCCACACCCGGCACGGACGCGGGGCCTGGCCCAGCCAGCGGCGCGAGCGCCTCGGCCAGCGGCGCGGGCGCTCCGGCCGCTCCCGAGCCACCGTCCACGGCCGCGCCGCTGCGCGCGCCGGTCCGCGAGGGCGGCGCCCTGTCCCGCGCGGCGCGCGAGGACGCGCTCTATGTGGCCGACGAGGACCACGGCGTGGTGCGCGTCGTGCCGCTGCCACTCGATCCTGCGCGGGCCGGCGCAGGCGTCCCCACACCAGGCAGGCCCGCGCAGGTGCTCGCGCTCGGCGGGCGCGGCGAGCACGAAGCGCGCGTCCTCGCCACCGTCCGCGACCCGGGGCTGCTGCTGATCTTCCGGCCGGATCCCGCGGCTGGTCTCGTGGAGGTGGGCCGCGTGCCGCTGCCCGCCGACGCGTGGGGCATCGCAGTCACGCCCGACGAGAAGACCGCGATCGTGACCTCGGCGTGGACCCACAAGGTCTCGGCCGTCGACCTCGAGACCAGGCAGACGCGGTGGACCGTCGACGTGGCGCGCGAGCCGCGGGGCGTGGCGGTGCTGCCCGACGGCAGCGCCGCGTACGTGAGCCACCTCGTCGGCGCCGACCTCACGAGGATCGACGATCTCGGCGGGGCGCCGAAGGTCCGGCGCGTCGCCCTGCCCGCCTCGCCGCTGCGCGCCCCGTCGGGCGAGCGCCTCGCCGCGTCGCTGGGGTATGCGCTCTCGCTCTCCGAGGACGGGCGGCGCCTGTTCGCGGCCCGGCACGCGCTCGGCGCCATGGGCCACGCCGCGTGGTTCGGCGCCGCGACGGTGGACGTGCTGATCACCGGCCGGGACGAGCCGCTCGCCCCGCCGCACCACGGCAACCTGCCGGTGCTCCGGTCGGCGTTCGCGGAGCAGGTGATCACCCCGGAGAGCGTCATCACCCTGCCGGGCGCGGGCGTCACGCCCGTCACGCAGCCGCGCGCCATGGCGTACCGCAAGCGCGCGCGCACGCTGCTCGTCGCGGGCGAGGGCGACGACCTCGTGCTCGAGGTGGACGCGACCGCGGTGGATCCGACGCTCGCGATCGTGAAGAGCTACCCGGTCGGCGGCCGCTACGATCCGCACCTCCGCGTGGCCGGCACGTGCGGCGCGCCGACCGGCCTCGCGCTCTCCGCGGACGAGGCGACCGCGTGGGTCTTCTGCCGCTCGACCGGCGACGTGGCGGCGATCCGGCTGCACGACGCGGCGGCGGGCCCGGACGCGGCGCCCGCTGGAGCGGCGGGCGCGGCGGAAGGCCCGTCGGCGCTCGTGCACCTCGCCGAGGATCCGCTCGGCCCGGAGGTCGCGAAGGGCCGCCGGCTCTTCTACAACGCGCTCGACGCCACGGTGAGCGGCAATCTCGGCTGCGCGGGGTGCCACCCCGACGGGCGCGACGACGGGTACGTCTGGCGCGAGGCCACCTTCAGCACGGCCGACGGCGAGCACGCGAACTTCGTCGGGCGGCCGGAGAACATCCCCGAGGTCGCGAAGAAGCGAGGGTTTCCGCGGCGCACCCCGATGCTCGCCGGCAACGTGGGCGCGGCCGGGCCGTACGGCTGGCACGGCGAGAACGAGGACCTCGTGAGCAGGCTCCAGACGGGCATGGGGCTGCACCGCTGGGGCGGGCTGCCGATCGACCACACGCCGGCCGGCCTCGCGGCACGGGCGACCTATCTCGCGATGTTCCTCCGCCGGGGCCTCGTGACGCCGCCGCGCGCCGAGGGGGCGCCGGACGAGCGCGTGCAGCGCGGCCGGGAGATCTTCCACAGCGACGAGGCGAAGTGCTCCCGCTGCCACGTGCCCTCGAGCGATTACACCGATCGCACGGCGTACCCGATGCCGAAGCGACCGCCGCCGCCGGGCTACGACGAGGATCCGCGCCCCGAGTACAAGACGCCGTCGCTGCGCTTCGTGGGAGGCCGCCCGCCCTACCTTCACGACGGGCGCGCCGGCACGCTGTCGGAGCTCATCGAGCAGAACGCCGACTGGATGGGCAAGACCAGCCACCTGTCGCCCGAGGACAGGGTGGCGCTCGTGGCGTTCCTGGAGACGTTATGAGGCCGCGCTCCGTGCTGCTCGCCTTGATGGGCGCTGGCGTGGCCTCCGTCCTGGCCGCCGCGTCCGGGGCGCCCGGCGCGCTGCCCGGCGGCGCCGCAAAGGCCGCGGCGCCTGCCACGCAGCCCGGCGGCACGTCCAGGGCCGCGGCGGGCGCCGCGACCGACGCCGGCGCGCCCACGGCCGCGGCAGGCGCCGCGAAGACCTCGGCGAGCGCCACGACCGACGCCGGCGCGAAGAACGCCACCGCGAGCGACGCCGGCGCGAAGAACGCCGCCGCGACCGATGCCGGCGCGATCGACGCCGGCGACGAGCTGCCCCTCGACGCCGCGCCCTTCCCGCCCGAGCCGTCCAAGCAGCCCACGGCCGCGGAGTGGAAGGCGGCGCCTCGCGTCCGCCTCTCCCGCGCCGGCCCCGCGGCCGCGGGCTGCCGCGCGTACAGGGCGAGGGAGTGGCTGCGCATCCGCTGCCCGGAGCTCACCGTCTCGGCCATCTCGCTGCTCGGCGGGAAGCCCGATGGCGTGGCCTTCTGGATCGATCCGCCCCGGGGCGGCAGCGAGCTCCCGCGCGGGGGCGAGGTGATGTTCCCCATCCGCCGCGGCGATCGGCGGGTGATCCAGATCCTGACCTTCGGTCCGGGCTACGACGGGCCGTTCACCTTGTTGCCGGCGATCGTCATCCAGGAGCAATGGCTGGAAGACGAGCCGGCGCCGACCGTGACCGCCTCCTGAGACACCATGCGATCCCACACCACGCTCCGCGCCATCTCCTCGCTGTTCCTCCTCGCCGCTGCGAGCGGCGTCCTCGTCGTCGCTTGCGGCGCCGCCCCCGCGGCTCCCGGCGGCCTGCCGGCCGGTCAGGCGCCCGCTGCGCAGCCCACGGCCGCGAGCCCCGCCTCGACAGGGGCGGCGCTCGCCCCGGCGGCCCCGCCCCCGTCCGAGCCGGCGGTGGCCTCGGCTCCGGCGAGCGCCGGGCAGCTCGGCGCCGAGCCGACCGCCGCGCCGGCGGGGGCGGCGAAGCCATCGGACGGCTGCCCCGACGGCATGGCCCGGGTCCCGGGCGGCAGCTTCGTGATGGGCCCGCTCAAGGTGAAGGCCACCGTGGGTGACCTCTGCGTCGACAGGACCGAGGTCACCGCCGAGGCCTTCGCGGCGTGCGTCAAGGATGGCAAGTGCACGGATACATTGGCGAATTGCGCCAAGGAGGCGTCGACCTACGGCGTGGCCGGCAAGGAGAAGCAGCCGATGGTCTGCGTCGACTTCTCGCAGGCCCAGGCCTACTGCGCGGCGCAGGGCAAGCGGTTGCCGCGCGACGACGAGTGGGAGTGGGCGGCCCGCGGCGGCGAGGAGGCGCGGCCGTATCCGTGGGGCGAGGAGGCCCCGAAGGATCAGCTCTGCTGGTCCGGCGGCGGCGCCGCGCGCAAGACCGCGTGCGACGTGGGGAGATTCCCGGCCGGCGCGAGCCCGCAGGGAATCCAGGACCTGGCGGGCAACGTCTTCGAGTGGACAACCAGCGCCAACGACGGTAGCGGCAAGATGCGCATCGCCCGCGGCGGCAGCTGGCGCGACGGCATCGCGCCGCTCGTCAGGACCGCGCGGCCGGGCGGCTTCGAGGCGACGTACCGCTGCGGGTTCCTCGGCATCCGCTGCGTCGTCGAGCCGGCGGCCCAGGCGACCAAGTAAGCCGCGCAGAGGCGTCAATAGCAGTCCGGCGTGGCGTCGCCACCGGGGCAAGCCCCGTCGACCTTCGGCTGAGTGACGCTGCACGCTGCGAGGCCCTCGAATACGTTGTTCGACGTCAGATCGGGGCCCGCTTGGTCCGAGTCCCACCCGCTCACGATGCCGCCTCCCGCCGATTCGACGAAGCTCGAGTTTTCGATGAAAGCGTCGTCGGGACGCCAGCCGGTGAGGATGAGCGCCGCGTCGTTGACGTTCGGGCCGCATCCAAAGCTCGCGATCTGCGAAGGAGCGCCCGCATACTCGATCCGCACGAAGTCGAACACGTTGCCGCCTGCCGGCGCGCCCCCCCAATCGACACCCACCCAATCACCGGCGGCCTTCGTGTCCTTCGCCGAGGTGAAGACGATGGGCTTGGCCGCCGTGCCCTGCGCGACGACGCGCACGGGGCCCGAGGCCGAGCCGAGCGCCAGACGGGAATCGCCTGGGAATGCCACGGTGACCCCCGCTTCGATCGTGAAATCGAGGGCGTTCGCGCCGTCGGGCTCGAGGTGGAAGTCGCCTGAGGAGACATAAGGCACGCCGCGATCCCGGAGCACGACGTCGGCGGGATACCGATCGGCCGCGTCGACAAGGACCGCGTCGCGCGCGTTGTTCACGTAGTCTCCGCGCGGGATCGAGCTCAGCGCAGCCGTCGTCACCGCCAGGGGGTAGAGGGTCTCTTCGCTGCCGACCGGCGTCACGGCGCCGGCACCCTCGATGACGAGACCATCCGAGGCCGCCGAGAATGCCGTGAAGTCCCCCAGATGGACGCCGATCCCGGCCGAGTCCGAGAGGGTGACGTCGACCAGGTGCACGCTGTCGTTCGCTGGCAGGCCGAGCGGGCCGATGGCGACGATGGCGCCGTTCATGGTCCCCGTATTGACGCTGCCGCCTCCGACAATGACGGTATTCTCGAGCTCGAGCGACCCCGTCACGTCGACCCAGAGGCTGCCGAAGTAGGAGCCCTCGCCCTCCGAGGTGAAGGTGGCGGGGCGAAGGGTGCCTGCGTCGACCTCTCCCGTGGCACGCAGCGCAGCGGGCTCGCCGGACGAATCGCCAATCTCGATGGTCTGGTCTTCACCGATCACGACGACCGCGCACGCTTCGACCGTCACCGTCGCTCCGCGGATGGCGATGCTCGAAGGAACGTGATGCGGGCTCCCTTCGGCCGTCCAGGTCTCGTCCGCTTCGATGAGGAACGTGTCGTGGACGGTGCCGGCTCCCGTCGGCTCCGGGCAAGGGGATCCCTGCGTGGAGGGGGAGCCGCCCGTTCCCGCAGAGCCATTCACCGTTCCGCTTGAGCTCGACGTTCCCCCCGCGCCACCCGTGGGCTCTTCGGGAGAGTCGCTCCCGTCGCAGCCGGAGGCGACCGCGCCAGCGGCGAGGGCGAGCGTGACGAAGACCGCGGCGTGTTTCCTGTGACCGAAGAAGCGCTGATGTCTTTTCATGGCGGCGTGGCTCAGCCGGTCGTCGGCGCGCCCGAACGGCTCGAGAATACGGCGCTGGTCGCGCCGGTCAAGCGCGATGACTCGCGAGAGCCATCGCGCGGGTCCCCACCTTGCACGCCTCGAGGATCGGGCCACATACCCCGGCAGACAAGCTCGGAAGCGAGAAGGCAAGCCCACCAAAGCTGTCTTGACAAACACAGCTGGCAACCCCACCGATAAGCCGGCAGTTCGCGGAGATCGTGTTACCGGTGCACACCTGGCGCGCCGAACAAAAATCGTCCCCCTCCTGCACCGTGGAGGGTAAACACGTCCCCGGATCGTGCACACCTGGCGACCGGTCGGGTTGCAACGGCGCTATCGGACCATCCGTCTCTATCGGACCATCCTCTATCGGACCGCCCGCCTGACCCTCCGTATCTATCGGGGGCGAGTCAGCCTCATCGCTCGACTCGCTCGTATCTGTCTCACCCTCCTGTGGAGGGGTGGGATTCGTCTCTTCCTCTGGAGCCGCATCTTCGCCGGACTCGTCATGCCCGCCCACGAGGTCGGCGGCCTCGGTCCCAGGCTGCCCACTACCGATGAAACAGCCGGCGCAAAGACTGAACGCGAGGATCCCAAGGCAGCAAAGAGGCAGGCGCATGGTGGGATCCAGAGAATCCAAGAGCGATCCGAGCGTCAAGCTCGTCGTAGCGGCCGTCTACCGTACAGCCACGCTACACACGTTGGTTAACATAGAACCCCCCTTCCACGATCGACCTTCCTTCTGAAAAAGTGGCGCCGTATCAAAATATTAGCCATGAATCGACGATGAGGCAGCCATGAGCTCAAGGGCTTGAGCGCTCTCTTTGCGCAGCTGGTCGGCTTCGGCTCGGCAGCGGCGGCGCTCGGCGTCGTCAGTGCAGGTCGTTTCGGCGCGGACGTCTCCCTTCGCCGCTCCCGGGCGACATGCCGCGCGTCGCGAGGCGTCGGGCCGCACCTCAACCGAGGTCGCCGGTGAAGCGGATCGGCACGCGGAACGCCGTGAACATGGCCTTCACGTGCCTGGGCGAGAAGAGAGCGCCGAGCGTCGTGTCCTCGACCCCGCGGCTCTTCACCAGCTCGTGGAGCTCGAGCAGCGAGTACGCGCAGAAGAGCTCGAGGCGCTTTCCGATGTGCTTCAGGATCCTGCCGCGATTCCTGGTATACGGCGCGTAGTCGCCCTTGTACCGGAGATCGAGCGCTTCGATGCGGTACCCGTACTGCACGTAGGAGCGCTCCCCGAGCGCGCGATTGCAAAGGAGCTCGGCTTCGACGTACGCGCCGGTGTCGCCCACCTCGACGCCGGGCCCATCCCCGAAGACCCAGAGCCCGTCGAAATGCGGCGCTTCAGCCTCTCGCGGCTCCTCGTGCGTCTTCGGGTGTCCGGGCGACACGGAAAAGCACGCTCGAAACTCGTCGCGGATCTCGGCGCTGCGTGCGAAGAGCGCCTCCATCTGCCGCTCGTTCGGGACCGAGAACAGCTTGGCCGGTTTTCCCATGAGCGGTGTTTATAACATCACGGCCGCCCCGACCGTCAACCGGGGCGATGACCGGGACGCTCGCCGAGCGTCGCACTCTCCAGGGAGCCGCTCTCGTCGAACGCCCCAGCAATTTCGGGCTCGCGGAGGTCGGGGACCTCGCGCGCCCAATCCGTGAGCGCGGCTCGCGCCACGTGGCTCATGAAGGGCGCTTCCGTCGAGGGTCAGGCCGCTCGCGAGCGCGACCGCTGGCGTCGAGCCGTGATCGCGGCTGCGAAGAGCGCGAAGGCGACGGCCGCTTGAGCGGGCGCGCTCGTGCTGGACGCGGAGCGCGCGCCCGCGGCCTCGCAGGAGAAGCCGCCTTGTTCGCCAGGACCGGTGGGTGAGCCGCCGGAGCTCGCGTCCCCACATCCGCCGGTGTCGGAATTCTCCCCTCCCGGAGCCACCTCGGGGATGAATGCGAGAAACGTCGGCCCGTTCAGCCCGCCGCTGCCCGATGCGATGAACGTGTCGACGAAGGCGCCGGTCGCCAACTCGAAATAGCATCGGGCCACGCCAGGCCCCCTTGCGCGAACACACCGAGGAACGTCCCCGTCGCGTCGAACCGAAGGATGCTCGCCGTCGCGCGGTCAGCGATGTACAGGTTGCCGTCAGGACCGAAGCTCAACCCCACCGGCTCGGCGATCCCGCCCATCGCGTTCGAGACGACCACATCGAGGAAGGCGCCCGTCGTACCGTCGAACCGTTGAACGATGTCGGATCCATAACTCGCGACGTGGAGGCGCCCGTCGTCGTCGAAGGCCAGTCCCTCGGGACGGTTCATCCCGTTGCCGCTCGCGAACGTGCCGACGAACACCCCTGTTTCGTCGTAGCGCAGCACGGAGTGGGTCTCTTCGCTGCTGACCAGCAGATCGGCCGCCAGCGCGTGCCGTCCGGTCGTCGCCGTCACCAAGAGGAGCAAGGTCCCGAGGGTTCGACATCCAAACAAACGTCTACGAATAGTCATAATAGTCCTCCGTTCAAGGGGCGTCATGAGCGTCGAGGGGTCGCCATACCCTTGTTCCCACCGGGTAACGGGCGGCCTCCATGTTCGGGCCCGGCGCCCGCTCGCGTCGCCTCGTGAATGGATTACGCCGTGTGGCGGCCGATCTATCGAAGGTACAAAAAAAAAAGAGGCGGAGGTCGCCGACCTCCGCCTCCCTTCGCCGCAGGGTGCGCCGCAGCTTCACGACCTCACGGCTCCCGGGCCTGCCACCACGAACGCCTGCGCCAGGCCGGGGCCCTCGGCCCGGCCCGTCTCGCAGCCGGAGAGGACGACCTGCGCGGGGCTCCGGATCCGGGCCGAGGAGCCGGCCGCCGGCTGGGCGAGCTTCCGGGTGATCGTTCCCCGAAAAAATCCTCCGCGCTCGATAGATCGGTGTTCCTCGGAGCGTAGAGCAGGAGAGGCCGCGGATCGCGCGCGCCGACCCGCGGCTCGCCCCGCTCCCGCAGCAGGACCGGGACCTCGGCGTAACCCATTGAAGGGGCAGGACACGACCGGGCAGAGGGCCCGGCCGTGGAGGATGCCCGCCCACACTCTGAGAAGAAGGAACGACCATGCAACTCCAACTCGGCAAGCGCATGCCTATCAGCAGGAAGGACACGGAGATCGAGCCGGCCCGCGTGGGTAGAGCTCGGTTCTCCGACACGAGAGCTCGCGCGACGATCAATGTTCGGTCAGGGAGGAGCACGATGGCATCGAACCTGTTGCACCGGTACGCAGGGGCTGCAGCGACTTGTTGCATCCTACCGATGGCGAGCGGTTGTGTCGGCGAGAGCGAGGGCAACGAGCCACGCCAGGAGCCTGTGGCCGAAGTGGCCGAGGCGCTCACCATCACCGCCCCGGTCTACCAGAGCACGACGCAGGGCCTCCTTGCCGACACCAACGGGAAGAAGACCGTCGCGTCGTCGAGCGGCCTTCATACGGTCTGGGCCGACGGGGGCACGGTCTACTATTCGAGTTCCACGGATGGCATCACCTGGGCCTCCCCTTCGCCATCGACACTGCAGGTGCCTACAGGCCGGCCATCGCGGCCGCTTCGAACGGCACCATCGGGGTCCGGAACTCCACCACACAAATGCCAATGATCCTAACAACACTTGGCAGAGCGAGCAGATCGTACCGCGGGCCTCGGTCATCGACGTCGCAACGACGATGAAGGGCTGCGATCCGATCCTGCGAATCGTGTATTCTGATTTCTTGCTTGGACCCAACGGCGGCGTCTACGGTCCCACCTACTATCGTACGGGGATCTGGGCAGGCGCCGCGGCGGCCACTCCTACCTGGACGGATGCGGCTCCTGTCCTCCTCGACTCGAACGGCAGCTACGGGACGGCCTTGTTCTGGGAGAGACCCGTCTCCAAGTTCTCATTGCAGAAGCGTGTCTTCTACTCGCTCTTCGAGCGCGAGACGTATCCGGGCGGGAGCCCCAGCTACTCGCTCGTCGACGCGTACGATACGGTGCCGAACGTAAGTGGCCCGGCTTGCGTTGTCGGTAAAACGCTGTGAGGTGAGCGGGTGGGACCTGCCCTGGGTTGCAAGCCACGTTGACGCCGGCACGAGCGCATAGAGCACATCGACATCCTCATTGGTCAGGCCGATGCAGCCGTCGGTGGGCCCCCAAAGCTTCTGAAGACCGGTGGTGTTGGCGAAACGGATCCAGGCGCGCGCGAGGCCGGCGAGGCGGGGGTCGCTGCTGTGGATGCCGCGGCCGTCACCCGCGATCGTCGGCCGCCATGGAGCGCAGGACGCGCTCGGAGGCTTCGGCGTGCTTGAGCAGCAGCGCCGCAAAACCGCGCTGAAGCTCGATCTTGCGGCGCATCCACGCTTCGAAGGCGCCGCGGTCGAAGCGCGCGAGGTCGTGGGGCGCGGCGGGCAAATCGCCCGCAGCCCGCATCGTCTCCGCGGCGCGGCCCGCCGCCTCGCCGATCTCGCGATAGCCGGCGGCCACCCGGCGCATCGCGTCGTGTTCGAGGCGGGCCTCGGGCGTTGCGCTGCCCACCCAGCGCGCGTGGGCTTCCAGGTTGTCGGCCACGTGTCGGAACAGCTCCGCCAGCCGCTCGGGAACCACCGCGTCGTTCGCCAGATCTTGTCCACAGGGCTCGTCCATCGGTACCTCCTGCCCATGCGCCCCAACGCGCGAGGCGTCGGGTCGTGACCGCAGGCCACAGTCCAGGAGCGGGCGGCCGGGCGTGTGTTATCCATGGCGGCAGCAGTCTTGTCGTCCCCCGCGCCCGCCACGATGGCGGGTTGCCCGTCCCGGAGCCCTGCCGATGACCGACGTCCACCACGCCGAAGCCACCGCCTTCTTCGACGACTTCGTCGCCGCGTTCGCGCACTTCGACGGGCCGCTGATCGCCCGCCGCTACCACGTGCCGTACCTCGCGATGCACGCCGCCGGCCTGCACGACCTGCTGACGAGCGCGGAGGCCGTCGGAGCCTACTTCCAGCGCATCGTCGACCAGTACCGCGGCGACGGCTGCACGGCCTGCCGCCACCGCGGGCTCCAGGTGCTCACGATGGGGGGCGAGGCGCTGCTCGCCACCGTGTCGTGGGACCTGCTGGACGCGTCAGGCGGCGTGCTGTCGACCTGGCGCGAGAGCTACAACCTGCTGCGCACGCCGCAGGGGCTGCGCATCTTCGCGTCGACGGACCACTGATTGAGCAGCTCCGCCGTCGCGTGGCGGGGGTGGCATCCATTTGAAATTCAGACTCCTCGTAGCGGCCGCGCGCTCCCGGCGCGGAAGCGCAAGAAAGCGACCGCCTGAGCGCGAGCGGCCAACGAAGCCGAGCGCGCGACGGTCCTCGAGAGGATCGCCGGCGCCGGACCTCGGCCGATCAGATGCTGCACTCCACGAAGCCCTGCGTGTTCGTGGAGACGTTCATCTCCCACCTGGACTGGGCGGCGTCGTACTGGACGACCACGCCGGTGGAGACGCCGCCGCGGAGAATGCCGCCAATCCCCTTGAGCCAGCACGTCTTGCCGGTCACCGCGGGGCCGAGGTCCACCGACCCTGCCTGGATGCCGTGGTAAGCCTCGCCGAGGTAGTCCGTCACCTGTACGCAGCTCGCGTAGCCGGCGACCTTCCCCTGCCCGTGGAGGTACCAGGAGCCGCCGTCTTTCTCCACGCCGATGTAGTCCGACGCGCTGGCGAAATTGTCGCTGCCCTCGTAGTTGATGACCTGCGTCAGGAAGCAGCGTCGGTTGTTGCTGGTGGACGCGAGGTACACCCTGGGGTTGGTCGTGGTGTAGCTGTTGTTGGAGTAACCGACTTGCGTGATCATGGTGCCGGGGTTGGCGAGCCCGCCGTAGGCGCGAACCGACACCCCCGAGTCGGCGTGCGCGAACACGCGCGCCGTTCCGAGCCAGCTGTACATCGCCACGTTGCCACCGTCCCGGAGGTTGCCGGTCACGCCCATGATGTAGGCCGCGTTCCCGCTCCAGGTGCCGAGGTTCTGAAAGGCGTTGCCCGACGTCGCGGTGGCGCTGCTGTACCCGAACGCGGCAAACGTCTGCTCGGCGGTGCCGATCGCCTCGTCCTCGCCCCCGTCGACGTCGCCGTTGCCCTGATCCGGGCTCTCGACCCCGACGTTGCACCCCAGGAGGGCGACGACCGAAGCGACCGACAGCACGCGAAAACAAGCGCGAGCTAGTTGCATGTGCATAGGATGTTCCCCTTTTCGAACGCAGCGGGCCGAGGCGGCGCGCTGCAACGGCGATGCTACGCTGACCCGACCCGGTGACAACGGACACGCGGCTTACGGCTCGCGCGGGGCGGCGTTTTCGAAAAGAGCGTCGAGGGAGGCTGCGCGCGCCACAGGTTCGCGGCAAACGCGCTCGGTCGCGCAGCGCCCACCGACCCGAGGCGCCCCGACAGCCGGCGACTGGGCGGTAGAAGGCGCATTCGACGTCCTAGCCTCCCACTGCGACGACCCGTTGGCGTCGCGCTGGGCCGGATACTCCAATCAACTGCAACTGTGGTACCAGGCTGGACCATGTTCGAATTTTTGAAGCCGGCGCGCTTGGTCGACATCGTGGGCACGGAGTTCATCGTGGGCGTCGGGATCCACGCCTTGCGCGCGCGCGGTCCCGTGCGGGTGGTCGAAGCCGGTGGACGTTTCGACTTGCGGGTCGGCCCCGCGACGCTGGAGACGTTGGACGGCGCCGCGTGGTCGGCGTATCCGTTCGCGCTCACAGCAGGGCTTGGCGGGGACGCGCAGTTCGAGGGACGGACTTTTGCCGTCGAGCCGCGCGAATTCACCGTGCTCGAGTTCCCGGGTGAGGTTTGGTTTGGCTTGGAAGTGCGCTTGACGGAGCAGCGCACCACGAGCGGCCCCTGCCTCGTCAGTTCGCAGACCGTGAGCCTCGGCGTCACGCCAACGCGGCGCTTCGCCAGGCCACTGGAGAAAGCCCAATGGATCGCTGGATCCCCGTGGCGCGCGTCGACCGCGCCGGAGGTATGGCCACCCGAAGTCGTGCATCGCAGTCTGCTCCCCGAGCAGCACACCGCGGTGCACGTCGCGCCCGAGCTCTATGGCGTCTTGCGCGATCGCGAGGAAGGAGACTTGCGCTTCAGCTTTCCTCGCGAGAAATACGATGAAGCCCTCCGGATCTGGCGCAGCGCCGCCATCGCCGTCGAGGACACCGAGATGCGGCAGTCGACGAGCCCGTCGCTGCGCGACCTGACAGGCCCGCAGCTCTCCGCATCCTCGCTCTTGTTGCTACCGTGGCTCGGCCTCGAGCTCACGCGACGCGCCCGCGGAAATCCCATCGTGCAACTCTTCAACGATCAGCTGTGCTGTATCGACGACGAGGACCCGGACTGGCGCGAAGCTCTGGCAGCGGAGGGCACGCGCCTTTCAAGCAGCCCCGACGGTCTTGTTCAGAGCACGCCCTTGACCTTTCGCGACGGCGCGTGGGTGGCCGTTGAGTGATTGCTTTGGGCGCCCCGGCAAAACCCCGCGCCAGCGGCGCAGGGCGCTGCTCCCCGCCCGAGTGGCGTCGCCGTGTGTCGTGCGCCGATTGGTGATCGGCTGTCAACTCGGCGAGGGGTAGGCGCGGTGGGTGCGAGGCGGCGCGCTCAGAACATGGCGCGGGGGTTCGGCGCGTCGGCCGGGATGTCCTGGAGCACGTCCCAGTGCTCGCAGAAGCGCCCGTCGGCGACGCGGAAGATGTCGACCACCGCGACTCCGCGCGGCCGCCGCGGGTTCACGAGCTTGTAGTGCACCACGGCGTACTCGGCGTCGGCGATCATGCGCTGGATCTCGACCTGCGCGCCGTGAAGCGGCGTCTCGCCGTCGCGGAAATAGGCGATGAAGGCCTCGCAGCCGTTCGTCCCGGGCGCGGCGCGCGCGTCGGGGTTGTGGTCGACGAAGTCGGCGGTCAACAGCGCGCGGACGGCGTCCCAGTGCTTGCCGACCACGGCGTCGTACAGCTCGAGCAGCATCCGCTTGTTGCGTTCGGGGTTCATACGGAGGGGGCGTGCCTTTCTGCACCGGGGGGCATGGTCGCTCGCCGGTGCGTGCTCACCCTCGCAGCGGGGCGCGCGGCGGGCTTGAACCTGCGCGCCAATCGTCGGCCGCAGCGCGCGCACCGCGCCGTGGGCGCGTGCTAGCGCGTGCGCGCGACCGCGCGGTACGCGCTCGGCGGCATGCCCGACGCGGCGCGGAACTCGCGCGCCAGGTGGGCCGCGTCGCTGAACCCGTACGCGTGCGCGATCTCGGTGAGCGGCCGAAGCGAGCCGGCGATCGCGACGGTGGCGTCGCGCATGCGCACGCGGCGCGCGAGCGCCGAGGCAGTGGTGCCGTGTGCCGCGAGCCGGCGTTGCAGCGTGCGGACCGACTGGCGCGTGGCGTGCGCGAGGCCCTGCGACGTCCACGGCGCGTGCGGCTCGCGCACGATCGCCGCGAGCGTGGTGGCGACCGGGTCGTCCGCGGCGCTCGGCGGGTGCAACGTCTGGCGCGCGGACGGCGCCGGCGCGGTCCGGCGCGACCACGCGAGGCGGAGCGCGACCGGCGGCTCGGCTAGCGACGCGGGCCCGAGCCAATGGGCGTCGCAGGCGAGCTCGCGCCACGGTCCGCGCGCGGCGCGCGCCGCGACGACGAGCTCGCCGTGGCCCATCCGGCGGAGCAACGCGGCGAGCACCCCGGTGATCATCACGGTCTGGCTCGCGGGGGCGAGCGCGCCGGCGTACGGCTGCGCCGCGAGCTGCAGGGCGCCGGCGCCGTCGGGCGCGAACCGCGTCTGGTGGCGCACGCCCCACGCGCGCTCGAGCGCGCTCCAGCGATGCGCGAGCTGCGCCACGCTCGCGGCGCTCTCGAGCAGGTAGAGCGTCGGCGAGAAGGTCAGCGCGTCGAGCCCGTCGCCCAGCGCGAAGACGGCGCCGAGCCCACCGACGCGTGCGCGCTCCGCGACGAGCGCCCGCAGCGGCGCCGCGGGGCTGAGGGCCTGCAGGGCGGGGTCGGGCGCGCGCGCGACGTGCGCGCGGACGCGCTGCGCGAGGTGGAGCAGCTGCAGGCTGACGTTCTGCGACACGGCGTGTGGGCGCAGCGACAGGCGTGTGGCCGGCCGCGCGCGAGTGTGGCATCTGCGCGCGCGGGCCGCCACGGTCGTGCGCCCGCGAGGGCGAAGGGCGCGCGCGCTAACCTCTCCCTCCTGGGCGATCTCTCGCCGCCCGAGCGCGAGTTCGCCTTCGGCGCGCCCGCAGGCTGTGGAGTGAAGGCTGCCTCATCGTTGGTGCTAGCGAGGTCGACGACACGCACTACCCGCGGCATCGCCTGCGGGGCGCTGACGAGCCCCGAGAGGGTGCGAGCGGCGATCTGCGCGGTCGTGAGGTTGCCCGTCGCGTGGGCGGCGGTGATGGTCTGCGTCAGGGTCGCGACGAGCACCTGGCGCGGACCGCTCGCCGGGAGCGAAAGCTGCCTCGGTCACGGGAAGGTTCGCGGGCCGAACGACTGTGGAGGCGCGCCGGGCACGTCATGTCAGCGATCGCAACCTGCGCCGACCGGCTCGAAGGTGATGTGATCGAACATGGAGACGTAGTCGGGAGACGGCACGCCCGTGTAGGCGATCATGCCGACCTGAAGCGTCGCCGGCAGATCGGCGCGGGTGATGGGCGCGACCGACGTCGGCCACCCCGTGTCGCCGGGGTGGCGGTAGTAAATCGTGAATGTCGCGCCCGTCCGGCAGAGCCGCAGCTCGGCGTCGGCGGTGAAGGCCGTCTCGCCGTACGTGCTCCTGCTGTTGGTGGTGCTCTTGTGCTCGACGGCGAGCTGGTTCATCTCGGCGTAGCCGACCACGCCCAACACGTAGTTCTCGGAGCTCCCGCTCGGGTTCCGGCCCATGAGGCCGCCGACGTCGGCGAACTGGTTCGGCGTCTGGTCGCGGTTCGACGCCCGCCGGGCGTGGACGGTGGCGGTGACCTTGAAGTCGCCGGTCACGAGCTTGTAGACAAGCACGCCCTGGCTCGCCTGGTACCACAGCGCCCCGCGGTGCGGCGTGAGCGAGAGCGCGCCGCCGCTCACCACCACGTCCGCGAGGTCGGGCCGCAGCACGGTCCAGTCCGGCGAGAGCGCGCTGCCTTCGAACTCGTCGCCGACCGGGAACGCGCCGCCCGTGCCACCGGTCGGCGCCGCGCCCGCCGTGCCGGCGCCGCCAGCTCCCGCTGCGCCGCCCGCGCCGCCGTTCCCCGCCCCTCCGGCTGTCTCGCTGATGCCGCCCATCGCAGCCGTGCTGCCTTCGGTTTCAGATCCGCCGGCCGTCCCCGACGCGTCTGCCGCGGGCCCCCCGCCCGTCCCCGGCGCGCCTGCGGTCGCGGAGCCGCCGGTGGCGGACGCGCCTCCCGTCGCGCCCGATCCCGCCGCGCCGCCCGTGCCCGCTGCGTCCCCGCCTGCGCTGCAACCGGCGGCGGCAATGAGCGCCGCCGCCAGCGATCCGAGGAACTCGGCAAGTCGCCGTCCGACTGCGTTCATGGGCCTATCGTCTCCGACGTCTCGGAGAAGGACAACGGCGCCGCGCGCGGGCTTGCCCTCAGCGCGGGCAGCAGAGGGCCCGGTGGGACTTCCTTGAGCTACGGGCCCATGCTCCGGGAGGACTGGAAACAGGGGCGTGCTGGAGCGCACGCGCGGGATGCTCGCGCAGGTGGCAGCGGGCGAGCGATGAGGCTCCCTCTTCAACTCCTGCATTCGGTCGCCAGCGCTCCGCCGGCTGTCGTCGGCGTGCAGACCGAGCAATCGATCTCGCCGATGACGCAGCTACAGCTCGGATCGTTCGCGCACGCTGCAGGCAGCGCCATGCAGGCCAGGGCGCCGTCGCTCCCCTGCCGGCAATACTCGTCCGTCAGGCTGCAGTACCCGGTGCCGCAGGGGAACGCCGCACTCGGTGACGGAGAGATAGGCGCTCTCGCCCGCCGCGGCGGCGGCACAGGCGTTGTCGTAGGAGACGCCGTCGCATCCGCACACGGAGTCCGCGTCGGGGGGGCAGTCGGCGGGGACGGGCGTGCAATCGCCGATCGGGTAACAGTTGATCTTCAGGCAATACTCGTTCGCTGCGCACTCGGAGCTGCTGTGGCACTGGCCCGGGTCGAGGCAGCCGCCGCCGCAACCGTCGGTGCCGCCGGTGCCGCCAGTGCCGGTCGTGGAGCTCGAAGAGCCGCCCGTCCCCGCCGTGGTCGTGGAGGACGACGTATCGCCAGAGGTCTCGACGTCGCCGTCACACGCAATGAAGGCGCCGAGCATCGAGAGGGCGACGAAGCAGGTGGTCTTGTAGAGTGAGCTCATGTCGACCTCTCGAAGAAGTACGTGGTCGACGTCGGAGGCACAATCGAGATCGGCTCATGCACGATGTCGGCGATGCCCGAGGCGTCGGCCAGGCGCTCGGGCGGCGCGCCGGTCACGCGGACGTCGCCCGAGCCTGAGGCCTGATTGCGCAAACGCATTGTGCGTCGAGAAGCCAGCGCAGAATCTGCCCGGAGAGCGGCATTGCCTATCCGCACCAGAGTCCGTTCCGCTCTCTCGATCCGGTCGCGCAGCCAGCAGACCGCCGGGCTCGCGGGCGGCCGCTGCCCCGCCCGGCGCTCGCGCCTTGCCTTCCGGCCCGGCGCAGCGCACCTTCGCGCCCAGCGACCATGCCCAGCGACGATCCCTATGTGATGCCCTCCTACGTCAAGCTCCTCGTCGCCGACGCGGAGCGCTCCGCCTCGTTCTACGAGCTCCTCGGCTTCACCCGCGTCCACCAGGATCCGGTGTTCGTCCACCTGCGCTGGGCGCGCCACGCCGATCTCTTCCTCGTCGCGACGCCGCCGGGGGTCTCGCTCGCCGGGCAGCGCGGCCTGGGCGTCATCGTCTGCTTCAGCGCCGCCGGCGATCGCGGCATCGAGACCATCGCCGCGCGCGCCGCGGCGGCCGGCGCCGCCGTCGATGGGCCGCGCGACCAGCCGTGGCACACGCGGGAGGTCGTCGTCACCGACCCCGACGGCTACCGCGTCTGCTTCGTCGAGCCGAGCACGCCTCTGCAGGGCTGACGGCACGCGCGCAGAGACGAAGACGAACGACGTCAATCGACACGAGCCCGTCGCTCCATCTCCTTCACAGGGGTGGGCCCGGCGCCGGCGCCTCCCAGGGGCGGCGCCGGGCGTGCTCGTGTATCATCCCATCGGCATGTCGCCGGAGCCGTCGCAGCCCAGGCCCATCGGGCGATATCTGCTGTACAGCCCGATCGCGTCCGGCGGGATGGCGTCCGTGCACCTCGGCCGGCTCGTCGGCGACGCGGGCTTCTCGCGCACCGTGGCCATCAAGCGGCTGCACCCCGCGCTCGCCGAGGCGCCCGAGATCGCCGAGAGCCTGCGCGACGAGGCCCGCATCGTCGCGCGCATCCAGCACCCCAACGTCGTCGCCATGGTCGACCTCCTCCTCGCCGAGGACGAGGCGTTCCTGGTCATGGAGTACGTGCGGGGCGAGTCGCTCGCGCGGCTGCTCCGGGCGGCGCGCGCGCGCGGCGCGCCGGCGCCGGTCCCCATCGTCGCGAGCATCGCGTGCGGCGCGCTCCACGGCCTGCACGCGGCCCACGAGGCGTGCAGCGAGTCGGGCGATCCGCTGGGCATCGTGCACCGGGACGTCTCGCCCGAGAACGTGCTCGTCGGCGTCGACGGAACGGCGCGGCTGCTCGACTTCGGCATCGCCAAGGCGCGCGGGCGGCTCAGCACCACCCGCGGCGGGCAGATCAAGGGCAAGCTCGCGTACATGGCGCCCGAGCAGCTCCTCTGCGCCGACGTGACCCGACGGACCGACGTGTTCGCGGCGGGCGCGGTCCTCTGGGAGGCGCTCGCAGGCTGCCGGCTCTTCGACGGCGGCGACGAGGGCGCCCTCATCCGGGCCGTGCTCGAGAAGCCGATCCTGCCCCCGAGCTCGCTCGCGGCGCACGTGCCGCCTGCGCTCGACGCCATCGTCCTCCGTGCGCTCGAGCGGAACGCGGAGGGCCGCTACCCGACCGCCCGCGAGCTCGCGGTCGCCATCGAGGACGCCGTCCCGCTCGCGTCGCCGCGCGCCGTGGGCGAGTGGGTGGAGGAGCTCGCCGGCGACGCGCTCGCGCGGCGGGCGGCCCGCGTCGCCGCGATCGAGAGCGCGTCGGCGGCGATCCCGAGCGCCCCCGCGACGCCGAGCGCGGGCGCGGCCGCGCTCGGGGGGCCGAGCGAGCCCCGCGGCGGGAGCGGACTTGAGTCCATCTCGCAGCGCCATCCGGGGCGCGGACTGGCAGAGACCGCGCCCGCGATCCCGTCGAGGGCCCTCGATCAGGGGATGCTCGCAGCCGAGCCCCCGCCCGGGTCGGTGACGTCCAGCGTGGTCTCGCTGGGACTCCCCGCGACGGACGGCACGCGGCGCGACGGTCCGCCCCCCATGGCGAGGAAGCGCGCGCGTCCGCGGCTCGCGCTGCTCGGCGCGCTGGTCCTCGGCGGCGCGGCTGTGCTCGCGGCGCAGTCGTGGCGCCGCGCCCCTCCCGGCCCGGAGGACGCCGCGCGCGCGGTCCACGCGCCCGCGGCGCAGCCGGCCAGCGCCTCGGCGGCGAGCCCGACGAGCGCCGTCGCGGCGAGCCCGACGAGCGCCGTCGCAGCGAGCCCGACGAGCACCGCCGCGGCTGACCCGGCGAGCGCTGCCGCAGCTGACCCGGCGAGCGCCGCCGCGGCTGACCCGGCGAGCGCTGCCGCGGCTGACCCGGCGAACGCGGTCGCGCCGGCGCCCGCACAGCGCCCTGCGCGACCTGCCGCCGGCACGCGCGCGCCCATACCCGCGGCGCGCGCGACCCGCGCCGACGCCCAGCGCTGCTCCCCGCCCTATACCGTGGACAAGGCCGGCATACGCCGGCTCAAGCCCGAGTGCCTGTGAACCGATGAACCCTCCGTGTCCCGCCCGCGCCCGGCTCGCGCTCTCCTTCGCCACCGCCGCGGCGCTCTCGCTCACCGGCGCCCGCGCGGACGCCGCGCCGGACAAGCAGGCGTGCGCCGCCGCCTACGAGCGCGCGCAGGGCCTCCGCCGCGACGGCCGGCTGATCGAGGCGCGCGACGCGCTCGTCGCCTGCTCGCAGCCGACGTGCCCGGCGGCCGCCGTGGCCGACTGCGGGCCGTGGCTCGCCGAGGTCGAGCAGAGCCTGCCCTCCGTGGTCGTCGTCGCGAGGGACGCGCACGGGCGAGAGCGCCTCGACGTGCGCGTGCTCGTGGACGGGCGCCCCCTCGCCGCGGCGCTCGACGGCAAGGCGCTGCCGGTGGACCCGGGGCCGCACACCTTCCGCTTCGAGCCCGCGACGGGCCCTGCGGTCGAGGAGCGCGTGCTCATCCGCGAAGGCGAGAAGAACCGCCCGCTCACCGTGACCCTGGGCGCGGCTTCGGCCGGCGCGCCCGCCTCGCCTCGCCCGCTCGCCCCGCGCGCCGCCGCGCTGCCGGCGGAGCCCTCGGTCCCGGGGCTCGTGTGGGCCTCCGGCGCCGTCGGCGTCGCGGGGCTCGCCGTCTTCACCGTTGCCGGCGCCCTCTCGCTGAGCGCCGAGGCCGACCTGCGCGCCACGTGCGCCCCGCGCTGCACCGAGGCCGAGGTGCGCGCCATCCGGGTCCAGCACGCGGTCGCCGACATCGGCCTCGGGGTGGGCGTCGTCGCGCTGGGCGCCGCGACGTGGCTCTACATGACCCGGCCGGCCGCGGCGCAGCCCCCGAAGGCCGGCGCGGCGGCGCTCTGGCCGTTCGTCGCCGGCAACGCCGCGGGCGTCGCGGGGGCCTTCTGATGCGCGCGTCGGCCCGCGCCCGCGGCGGCGCCGCCGCCCTGGCGGCCGCCCTCCTCTCGGCGTGCTCGCTCGTGCGCCCGCTGCACGGCCTCACCTGCGAGCCCGGGGCCGGCAACGCCTCGTGCCTGTACGGCCAGCCCTGCGACGCCAGCGCCGACTGCACGACGGCCGCCTGCACCGAGGGCGTCTGCCAGTGCCCCGCCAGCATGGTGACGATCGAGAGCTCGTTCTGCATCGACCAGACCGAGGTGTCGAACGCCGCCTACCGCGCCTTCCTCGCCACGCAGCCGGACGTCGCGGCGCAGGAGCCGTTCTGCTCGTTCAACAGCACCTTCGATTTCGACGACACCGGGCCCGACGCGCCCCCCGTGTGCACGGCGCGCCGCAAGGAGGACGAGCACCCCGCCACCTGCATCGACTGGTGCGACGCCCGCGCCTTCTGCAAGAGCCAGGGCAAGCGCCTCTGCGGCGAGCGCCACGGCGGCCCGCTGCCGTTCCGCGGCGACGTGGCGCAGGGCGAGTGGTTCGACGCGTGCAGCAAGCGCGGCGCGCTCGCATACTCCACCGGTGAGTTCGACGCTCTCCAGTGCAACGGCGACGGCACCGAGACGGTGCCGGTCGGCGACGACACCAGCCTGGCGTGCGAGGGTGGCTATCTCGGCCTGCAGCACATGAGTGGAAACGTCCGCGAGTGGGAAGACGCGTGCTCCGACGACGTCGGCCCCGGCGACCTCTGCAGGACCCGAGGCGGGGCGTTCGACAGCGAGGGAACGCTCGAAGAGCTCCGGTGCGACGCGCGCGACGAGCGCGAGCGCGCCGACACCGATCACACGATCGGCTTCCGCTGCTGCAGCGGGTAGCGCCGCGACGGCGCCGACGGCCGCTCCCCCTCTCCCTTCGAGGCCGAGAGGAGCGCGCGAGCTCGTCGAAGGGCACCCCCGGACGCGGCCGGCCGCGGTCCAGGACGAACCTGCGCTCATCGTCGCTCGACTTCTGGCCGCCAGAGCACCACAGGAGCCCCCGGCTCCCAGCAGTTTCGTCCAGGAACGTGCGGTCACGACCGCGCAGGGTGACGAGCGCACCGGCCCGAGGGGGCGCGGACGCCGTTCGTGCTCGGCGAGGTCGACCATTCGATCGTCAATGGCAGGAGCGATGAGAGAGATATGAACCAGTATCAAAAGCTGTACACACCGCAGGACACCGGCAGCTCGATGAACTCGTGGGACGACCCGGCGTTCCGGAAGGCCATCGAGGCGACGGGGAGAAAGAACCTCCTGATGACGGGGCTCTGGACCGAGGTCTGCGTGACCTGGCCGACCATCGAGCTCCTGGGCGCCGGCTACAACGTCTATGTCGTCGAGGATTGCTGTGGTGCCACCTCTCCCGCGGCCCAGGAAGCGGCCTTGTCTCGCATGGTCCAGGCGGGCGCCGTGCGCCTCACGACGCTCCCCGCGCTGCTGGAGTGGCAGCGCGACTGGGCGCGTCGCGAGCACTACAACAACCTGATGGCCCTGCTCAAGCAGCACGCCGGCGCGTACGGCGTGGGCGTCGAGTACGCCTACACCATGGTCCACCACGCGCCCCAGTCCGCGGCGAAGCCGCAGATCGTGCCGAAGAAACCCGGCCACTAGGCGGCCCGCATATGAGCCAGACGATCCACGTCGCCATCACCCGGCGTGTCCAGAAGGAGCACGCCGAGGCGTTCGAGCGGGACCTGGCCGAGTTCGCGCGCCGGTCCCTGGACGAGCCCGGAGCGCTCGGGGTGCACCTCCTGCGCCCGGCTCCGGGCTCGGGCTCGATGGAGTACGGCATCCTTCGCAGCTTCGCCAGCGAGGCCGATCGAGAGGCGTTCTACAGGACAGACCTCTACAAGGACTGGCTCGCGAAGGTCGAGCCGATGGTGGAAGGAAAGCCCATCTACAGGGAGCTCGGCGGGCTCGAGGCCTGGTTCCCCCACCCGCGCGGGGCGAGCCCGCCACGCTGGAAGATGGCGCTGCTGACGTGGATCGCGGTCTGGCCGGTGAGCATGGCGGTGCCGGCCGCGCTCGTGCCCTTGCTCGGAGAGCGCCTCCCTCGCGCGCTCGCGGCGGCGGTCATCGCGGCCGGCATCGTCGTCACGCTGACATGGGCTGTGATGCCCCTCCTCGTGAAGCTGGCTGCGCCGTGGCTCAACCCGACGAACGGAGACCCATGAAACCTGCCGATCTCATCCTCTCCAACGGACGCATCACCACGCTCGATCCGCGGCGTCCCGAGGCGCGCGAGGTCGTCGTGGCCGGTGGGCGAATCGCCGGGGTCGACAACGCCTCGGAGTTCCACCGCGGGCCGGACACCAAGGTCGTCGACCTCGGCGGGCGCAGGGTCATCCCTGGCCTCAACGACTCGCACCTCCACGTCATCCGCGGCGGCCTGAACTACAACATGGAGCTGCGCTGGGAGGGCGTGCCCTCGCTGTCCATCGCCCTCCGGATGCTCCGCGAGCAGGCGGCGCGCACGCCGGCCCCGCAGTGGGTGCGCGTCGTCGGCGGATTCAGCGAGCTCCAGTTCGCCGAGCGCCGCCTGCCGACGCTGGACGAGATCAACGCCGCGGCGCCGGACACGCCGGTCTTCATCCTGCACCTCTACGGCCAGGCCTTGCTCAACCGCGCGGCCCTGCGGGCCTGCGGCTACACCCGGGAGACGCCCGACCCGCCCGGGGGCGAGATCGCCCGCGACAGGGCGGGCAACCCCACCGGCCTCCTGATCGCCCGGCCGAACGCGACCATCCTCTACGCGACGCTGGCCAAGGGGCCAAAGCTCCCGCCGGAGTACCAAGTCAACTCGACACGCCACTTCATGCGGGAGCTGAACCGCCTGGGCGTCACGAGCGTGTGCGACGCCGGCGGCGGCTTCCAGCGTTATCCCGAGGACTACGAGATCATCCAGCAGCTGCACGAGCGCGGCGAGATGACCTTGCGCATCGCCTACAACCTGTTCACGCAGAAGGCCGGCGCGGAGCTCGAGGACTTCATGCGTTGGTCCACGGTCGTCAAGCCGGGCGAGGGCGATGACCTCCTCCGCTGCAACGGCGCCGGGGAGATGCTCGTCTTCTCCGCGGCGGACTTCGAGGACTTCCTGGAGCCGCGCCCGGATCTCCCGGAGACGATGGAGGCCGAGCTCGAGCGCGTCGTGCGCTTCCTGGCCGAGAACCGCTGGCCCTTCCGGATCCATGCCACATACGACGAGTCCATCGCGCGTTTCCTGGACGTCTTCGAGAAGGTCGACCGGGACGCGCCGCTCGGAGGGCTGCGCTGGTTCTTCGATCACTGCGAGACGATCTCCGACCGCAACATGGAGCGCGTGAGGGCGCTCGGCGGCGGCATTGCCGTCCAGCACCGGATGGCGTTCCAGGGCGAGTATTTCGTGGAGCGGTACGGCGCGCGGGCGGCCGAGCGCACGCCGCCCATCCGGCGCATGCTGGAGCTCGGCATCCCGGTCGGCGCAGGGACCGACGCCACGCGCGTGGCGAGCTACAACCCGTTCGTCGCGCTGTGCTGGATGACCACGGGAAAGACGCTGGGAGGGCTCTCCCTCTATCCCGCAAAATCGCGGCTGACACGGGAAGAGGCGCTCCGGCTGTACACGCAAGGGAGCACGTGGATGTCGCGAGACGAGGGCACCCGCGGCACGATCGCGGTTGGCCAGCTCGCCGATCTGGCGGTCTTGAGCGACGACTACTTCCGTGTCCCTGACGAGGAGATCCAGTCGCTCGAGTCGGTGCTCACGATCCTCGGCGGCAAGCCGGTGTACGCCGCCGGCGACTTCAAGCCGCTCGATCCGGGCGACCTGCCCGTCATGCCCGACTGGTCGCCGCTCCACCATCACCCGGGCGCGTGGCGGCGCTCCTCGGCGGGCCAGGAGCCCGCGGGCCAGGCGCTCTCGCGGGCGCCCGCCCTCCAGCGCAGGGCGGAGCTCCCGCGATGGCTCTCGGAGCTGCGCGGCCTGCTCGACGACGGGTGCGAATGCTTCGCGTTCTGACGCCCGCGAGCGCGCCGGCTCCCGGGCGCGGCGCCCATGCGCGCTCCCCGACGCTCATCGCCTGATGTCGTACTTGTCCAGCTTGTAGAGCAGCGCGCGCCGCGAGATGCCGAGCCGCTTCGCCGCGCGCGTCTGGTTGTTCCCCTCGGCGGCGAGGGCGTCCTCGATGCTCCGCTTCTCCAGCTCGGCGAGGCGCGCCGGCATCGTCCCGCCGTCGGTGGACGGCGGCGGCGCCCCCGCGCTCGACGGGGGCGCGCCCGCGCTGGCGGGGGGCGCGGCGCCCTCGGCGCCCTCCACCACGGAGGCCGGCAGGTGCTCGACCTCGATGACGCCGCCCTCGGCCAGCACGACGGCGTGCTCCACCGCGTTGCGCAGCTCGCGCAGGTTGCCGGGCCACGCGTGCGCCTCGAGCGCCTGCATCGCCGCGGGCGCGAAGCGCGGCGCCCGCTCCCCCATGCGCGCGGCGACCTGCTGCGCGAAGCGGTGTACGAGCAGCGCGATCTCGGCGCGCCGCTCGCGCAGCGGCGGGACGCGGAGGACGAACGTGCTGATGCGGTAGTAGAGATCCTGCCGGAACCTCCCGGCCGCCACCTCGGCCTGGAGGTCCCGGTGCGTGGCGCACACGACGCGCACGTCGAGTTCGATCTCCTGCGTGCCGCCGATCCGGGCCACGCGCCGGCTCTCGAGCACGCGCAGCAGCTTGGCCTGCATGGCGAGGGGCATCTCGCCGATCTCGTCGAGCAGCAGCGTGCCGCCCTGCGCCGCCTCGAAGTAGCCGATCTTGCGGCGATCCGCCCCGGTGAAGGCGGCCTTCTCGTGCCCGAAGAGCTCGCTCTCGAGCAGCGCCTCGGGCAGCGCCGCGCAGCTGAGCCGCACGAACGGGCCGCCTGCGCGCGGGCTGGCGCGGTGGAGCTGCTCGGAGACGACCTCTTTCCCCGCGCCCGTCTCGCCGAGCACGAGCACCGTCGTCTGCGCGCGCGCGAGGCGCTGCACCACCTGGAAGACCTTCACCATCGCCTCGTCCGCGACGACGAAGCCGGCGCCGGGGCCGGAGGGCGGGCCCTCCAGCGCCTCCGGCGCGGCCCCCGGCGGCGCCGCCTCGACGGGCGCCGGCGCCGCGATCGCGACGACGATCTCGGCCGGGCCGATGCGGATCACGTCGCCGCCGGCGAGGGGCCGCACGGCGTCGCGCAAGACGGCGCCGTTCACCGAGGTACCGTTGCGGCTCCCGCAGTCGATGACCTCGATGGCGTCGCCGTGCCGCGCGACGATCGCGTGGTTGCGCGACACGCGGGGGTCGTCGACGTGGACCGCGGACTCCGGCGCGCGGCCGATCGCGACCACGTCGCCTTCGGTCAGGTCAATCACCCGCGCCGCGCCATCACCGGCGCGGATGATCAGGGAGGCCTGACCCTGCGGCGTCCGCTCGCCGGGCGCGCTCTCCGCGGCGTCGAGCTCTGTCGCGACCTCGGCCGCGGCGCGCGGCGGCTCCGCGCTCGGCGGAGAAGCTGCCTGTCGACGAGGGTCTTGCTCCGCCATGCCGTTCGAGGGTTGCGCAAGTGTACGACGCTTGCGCAACCCGCGGCAACGGCAGCGCGCACCGCCGCGCGGAAGACGCGGGGCGCGCGCTGGTCTCTGCCTTGCAATGCTTCTGCGGCGCGCACGGACCGGCGCCGCTGCGGCGCGCGGAGATGCTGCGGGAGCCGCCATCGCCCGGGCCATCGCGGGGACCGGAGCGTCTGGAGACGCGTCGCGCCGACGTGCGCCTGGCTTCACCTACGACCAACACGACAGGAGACGAGCATGACTTATCCCATCCGACCGGCGTCCTCTCTCGCGATCTGCGGCGCCCTGCGCCATGCCCTCGTGAGCCTGGTCGCGACGCTCGCCGCCGCAGGGTGCGGCGCGGATTCGGGCTCCGACGCGGAGATCGCCTCGGCGGCGAGCGGCGACGCGGTCACCGGCGCCCTCACGATGACCTGCTCCAAGCTGACGGTGAGCCGGGGGAGCATCGGCGCCGGGCAGACGGCCGCCGCGCTCGCGACGGCGGATCTCACGGGCCAGCAGGACGTGTGGAGCAAGTACGTCGAGTTCGCGCCCGGCACGAGCGCGACGTGCGAGTACGCGCTCCCCTCGGGCACCTCGGCGGCGCAGCTCGCGTCCCTCGCGCTGGGCGTGAATTATCGCGGCCCCGCGAGGACGGCCATGCGCTGGACCTTCGAGGCGTGGGACGCGGCCGCCCGCGCCTGGGTCCCGGTCGGCGACAACACGTTCGCGCGCGACTGGTCCTGGACGAGCGCGAGCCTGAGCCTGCCGGGGCCGCTCGGGCGATTCGTGGCGGGCGGTACCCTCAAGATCCGGTACGCGACGAGCAGCTCCGCCGACAGCTCGATGCTCGACAAGCTCGTCCTCACGGGCACGACCAGCGGCAGCTCCACCGGCACCGGCGGCTCCGGCGCCGGCGGCTCCACCGGCACCGGCGGCTCCGGCGCCGGCGGCTCCACCGGCACCGGCGGCTCCGGCGCCGGCGGCTCTACCGGCACCGGCGGCACCGGCGGCACCGGCGGCTCCGGCGCCGGCGGCTCCACCGGCACCGGCGGCTCCGGCACCGGCGGCTCCACCGGCACCGGTGGCTCCACCGGCGGCATCTGGGTCCCCGCGCCGGGGACGACGTGGCAATGGCAGCTCACGGGCACCATCGACACCAGCCTCGATGTCGCCATGTACGATATCGACCTCTTCGACGCCCCGCAGGCGAAGATCGACACACTGCGCGCGGCCGGAAAGAAGGTGATCTGCTACTTCAGCGCAGGGAGCAGCGAGGACTGGCGCGACGACGCGTCGAGCTTCCCCGCCGCAGGGCTCGGCAATCCGCTCGACGGCTGGCCGGGCGAGCGGTGGCTCGACACCCGCAACGCCGGCGTGCGCAACGTCATGAAGGCTAGGCTGGATCTGGCGGTGCAGAAGCGCTGCGACGGCGTGGAGCCCGACAACGTCGACGGCTACACCAACAGCCCCGGCTTCCCGCTGACGGCGGCGACGCAGCTCGATTACAACCGCTTCCTGGCCGCCGAGGCGCACGCGCGGGGGCTGTCCATCGGGCTGAAGAACGATCTCGATCAGGTGAAAGATCTGGTGGGGAGCTTCGATTGGGCCCTGAACGAGGAGTGCCACGAATACGGCGAGTGCGAGATGCTCACCCCGTTCATCCGCGCCGGCAAGGCGGTGTTCCACGCGGAGTACGTCGACGCCTCGAAGGCGAACGCCGTCTGCTCCGCCACGAAGCCGCTCGGGCTCTCGACCTTGATCAAGAAGCTCGACCTCGACGCCTGGCGCGTCGCCTGCCCCTGATCCACGCGCCAGCGCCCCGCCGGCGCAGGGGCGCTGGCCGCGCACCCGCGGTCAGCGCCCTCGCCCGGTCAGCCCTTCACTCCCCGCCACCTCGAGGAGCTGCGCTCCGGAGTAGCTCTGCTGTTCCGGCTGGTAGTACGGGTGGACCTCGGCGCCGCCGTCCTCCGCCCTGACAGGCATGGTCGCCTGCAACCGGTAAGCGAAGGCGACCGCGCGGCCCGCAGGGATCTCCTTCACATAGAGGATCAGCTGCTTGCCCGTGATCTCGAACTTCGAGAGCTGGCCCGCGGCGATGTACTCCTGGAGATCCGCGGTCAGGAGCTGGAAGCCGGGCGGCAGCCCGACGGTCACGAGGACCATGCTCTGCACCGAGTCCGTCTTGTTCTGGACGCTCAGCGACGCCGTCACGATGTCGTCCACGTACAGCTGGGTCTTGTCGTACGCCACGCTGACCGCGAGCGGGCCTCCCCCGTCGTTCGGGACCGCGGCCCACGGCAGGTTGTGGCGGCTCACCAGGTTGTAGCTGAGCTTCCCCTCCCCAGAGAACGAGAGCGCGACGTCGTGCGCGCCCGCGGTCGCGAGGTGCGTGAGGTCGACCGTCGTCATGACGTCGGCCTGGTCCTCGCGAAGGGAGACCGTGCCCGCCGCCGCGCCGTCGACCGCGACGGTCACCGTCCCCGTAGCGCCCTCCGTCCCCTTGCTCGCGGCGAGGAGCAGGGTGCGCAGGCTCCAGATCGTCGCCTGGGTGGAGCCGAAGTTGCCGTTCGGGTCCTTCGACTGGGTCAGGAACTTCACGCCGCCGTCGGCGCTCGGCCGGTGGGCGCCCGCGGAGAGCAGCGCGTGGGCCGCGAGCGCGGTGGTCGTGACCTTGGCGTCGTTCCCGGACTCGTAGAACGAGGTCTGCGTGCCGCCGTCATCCCAGTAAACCGCGTCTCCTTCCGCGGTCTTGCGCTCATCCAAGGCGTCGAGCACCTGGTCCGTCAGCGCCGCGGAGGGGTCGGCCACGGCGAGCGCGTTGGCCGCGATCGCCAGCGTGTACAGGTCGTCGGTCGCCGGCTTCAGCGAGCGGCCCAGGTAGGCGAGCCCCGTCCCGATCTCGGGCCCCGTGTACCCCGCGCTCGCGAGCGCCCAGAGCACGAAGGCGCTGTTGCGGAGCGTGCCCGTGTGGAAGCTGAAGAACTCGGTCTGGTCGCCTTCCCACGTGCCGTCCGCCTTCTGCTGCCCGGCGAGCCAGTTGACGGTCCGGGCGAGCATCGCCTCGTCCACGGTGTGGACCTTGATCATGTCGGCGAACTCCATGACGCCGAACGCGGTGACCGACAGGTACGGATGCCCGTCCTGCTCGCCGAACCACGAGAAGCCGCCGCCGGAGTGCTCGAACGTGAGCAATCGCTGGTACCCGGCCGAGATCAGCGACTCGGCCTTCATCTGGATCTCCGGGGTGATCTGGCCTGTCTGCTTCATGTACTGCGTGACGAGCACGTTGGGCCAGGTCGTCGAGGTGGTCTGCTCGAAGCAGCCGTTCGGGACCTGGAGCATGCTGTCCATGCCGCTCACGACCTGCGACAGGAACGCGGGGTAGATCTCGAGATAGAGCTGATTCGAGCCGGGAACCGCGTCCGCAGGGAACGACAGCGCGTGTTCGGCGCTGCCCGGCGCGAGCATGCCAGACTCGCTCTCTGCGAAGGGCTTCCCGTCCGGGACCACGCGCACGGTGCGGGCCACGGCGTCGGCGCCCGCGCTGCCCCGCGCGGTGACCGTGAGCGAGTTGACGCCCACCGTGTTCACCTTCACCGGGAACCGGACGCCGCGCACCTCGCCCGCCGCGAGGGACACCGTCGTCGACGTCGCGCCGAGCGGCGTATACCAGCTCCCCGGCTCGAGGCTGAGATCGACCGTCTGCGGCGTCTCCAGGTAGTTGTAGACGGCGATCGGGAACTCGACCTCATCGCCGCGCGTGAGCGTGGCCGGGAAGCTCACGTCGACGAAGAAGTCCTGGAACACCTTGAAGCCGCTCTGGATGCCGCCGAGCTTGCCGTCGGTCGAGTTCGCCAGCGCCGAGAGCCGCCACTCGGTGATGCTGTCCGCGAGCGGGATGCTCAGGGTGGCCGTGCCGTCGGGGCTCGTGATCACGCTCGGGTTGACGTAGAGGGTCTCCGGGAACTCGCGCCGGACGCGCGGCCCGCCGGCGCCGCCGGGCTCCTCGGTGGGATTCCCGGCCGAGCCGCCGCCCGCTCCGGTCCCCCCGCTGCTCGCGCTCGCGACGCCACCATTGGCCCAGCCGCCGTCCGCGCCGGGGACGCCCCCTTCTGCCCAGTCCTGCGTGGGCACCTGGACCCCGAGATCGCTGAACGCGAACGCGAACGTCGCGTCGTCCTGGCTCTGCGCCACCTCGTCGGGCCCCGACGATTGCAGCGTGAACCCGCTCCAGCTGGAGGCCACCCGGTACGCGTTGCCCCACACGTCGAAGGCGCGCAGGCGCTCGGCGACCCGGCTCCCCAGCAGCTCGACGTACGCGCCCCCGGTGCACTGGAACTGGGTGCCGTCGCAGCCGAGCGCCTTCAGCTCCTGCGCGGCGGCCGCGGTGGCCTCCGCGAGCCAGGGCTTCATCACGCCCTTCTGGCGCTCGTAGAACGGCGCGAGCTCCTCCGGCACCTTCGCCAGCACGGCGGGCCACGTGCGCGCCTGCAGGCCGGTGAGCGACGTGCCGGCGAGCGCGGCGAGCGAGGCCTGGGTCTTCACCTGCGCGGCCTCGGCCTTCTCGGGGTCCTCGCTCGCGGTCGCGTTGAACAACAGGTCCTGGAGGTTCGCGGCCGGGCCGTGGATCTCGTAGCTCGGCTTCGCGAACTCGTCCTCCAGCTCGAAGTAGGTGCGGAGCAGCCCGGGCTGGGCGTCGACGAGCGCGAAGACCGCCTGATCGACCACCTGGACGCCGAGCGCGGCGACCTTCGGGTTCCCCGCGTCGTCCTTGACCGACAGCCGCAGCGTCGCCGTCTCCCCCGGCGCATACAGGGGCTTGTCGGCCTCGACCTCGACGCTCAGCGCGGAGTCGCCGCGCGCGAACACGGTGCGGCCGGAGCGGACCAGATTGCCGTCGTCGTCGACCAGGTAGGCCTCGACCCGGTTGCTGCCGAGCAGGCCGGCGTCGACAGGCATGCTGAAATGGGCGCGCCCGCCATCGAGCTCGAGAGAGCGCATGTCGACGGCCTGGCCGTCGTTGAGCCAGTCGACGTAGACGCTGCCGGCCTCCTCGCTGGACTCGATGGTGACCTCGACCGTCTCGCCGGTCTCGTAGACGGCCCGGTCGGTGCGCACGAGGAGGTGCTCGCCGCCCGTCTGTGTGACGAACGAGAACTTCCGCGTGACCGCCCGCTCCCCCACCGTCGCCCGCACCTCGAACGCGCCGTCCGCCGTCGCGACCGGCGGGGTGAAGCTCACCACGGCCTGGCCGAAGGCGTCGGTGCGCGCGGTGAGCTGCGTGCCGTCCGGCGCCGTGATGACCGCCTCCGTGTCGGGGAGCGGCGCCCCGAGCGGGTCGGTGACGAAGAGAAGAAGGGTGTTGGGGATCCCCGGGACGAGCTCGCGCGCCTCGGGCACGAGCACGATCGAGGCCGCGTCGGCGGCGACCTTGACCGGGATCGCCTTCGTGACCTCCTGCCCCGCCGTGTCCGCGACGGTGACGGTGAGCGTCACGGCCGCGTCGCCCTGCTCCAGCGGCAGGCCCGCGAGGCTCCGCGGAAGCGTCAGGCTGAACCCGTAATGGCCCTCGGCGTCGAGCTCGCCCACGATGCGCTGGAACGTCGTCTGACCTACGTCCAGCGACGCCGCCTCGATGGTCACGCCGCCGCCGGCGACGTTCTTGCCGAAAAAATAGCGCGCGTCGATGGTGCCTGTCAGCGTGTCGCCCGCCGTGTACCACGGCCTGTCGGTCCTCACGGCGACCTCGAACTTGGGCAGCGCGTACTGCCCCACGGTCACGACCTTCTCCGTCGTGGTCTCCCCGCTCACGAGGCGCACCTTGAACTCGCCGGTGTTCACGATGGAGCCGATCCGGAACGTCGTCGCGGCGACGCCATAAGCGTCGGTCACGATGGGCTTCTTGAAGATCTTGTTGCCCTTGCCGTCCTCCACCTCGAACGTGATCGGCTCGCGGACGAGCGGCGCGTTGTTCCCCCGCTCGAGCGCGAGCGCGCGCAGGTGGATCGTCTGGCCGGGCTTGTAGAGCGGCTTGTCGGTGGTGAGGAGCAGCTTCGGGCCGGGGCCCTCGACGGTGACGCTCGCGGTGAGGGCCGCGTTGACGCCGAAGCCGAGCGCCTGCGCGGAGACGGGGTGCGCCCCGAGCGCGCCGGGCTCCACCTCGAACACCGCGGCGCCGAGCGCGTCCGTCGTCCCGCGGAGCGGCCGCGCCCCCTCGCCCACCGCGAGCTCGACATCCACCTTGGGCACCGGCTGGTGGGTGAAGGCGTCGGTCGCGCGCACGCGGTAGCTCGCGGTGCGGCCGCGCACCACGCGCGCCGGCCCCTCGAGCTGCACGTCGTAGGGCGGGATGACGCGGAGGAGGCTGCGCGTGACGAGCAGCCCCTCCTCCGACCCGTCGTCGACGCGGACGAGGTACCGCGCGAGGCCCGGCTGCGCGCTCACGGCCGGCGCCGGAAGGCGCGCCTCCGCGGTCGTCGCCGTCCCGCCCGCGATCTCCAGGTCGACATCGGTCGTGCCTTGTTCCTTGTCCGCGTCGAGATCGACGAGCGTGACGCGCAGGTGGCCGCTCGTCGCGCCGGCGGTCAGGTTGCGCACCGGGATCTGGAGGCGCAGATCGCTCCCGTCGATCACGCCCAGCAGCCTCGCTTCGTCGATCTCGAGCGTGCCGTTCCGGGGTTGATCGGGGCGACCGAGCGTCGTTGGCGGGGCCTCATCGGAGGAGCACCCCGCCGCGAACGCGCTCGCCAGCGCCAGCGCGGCGAGCAGGTGGGGAGAGCTCCAGCGTCGGCGGAGAGCATCGAAGCGTACGCGCATAAGTCCAAATCCTCCCGAGCGGCGCTGGCACATCCCCAGCGGCCGGCGCGTTGATTGCATACGACGTACCAAGATGTTTTACGGCCCACGAGCAGTAAATCCGCGGGAATAGACACAGACCGCGCGCGGGAGATGCGCCACGCTGTGCCAAGGTTCTGGCTCACCGGCGCCTCCCGGCGCGCCGGTGTCCGTTCACATTGGGAACTCGGGGAGATAGCCGAGGTTCTTGTCGGGGTGCGCCGCGCGTGCGGCGTCGATGCTCTCGGCGCAGCAGGTCCCCTCGCCGGTGAGGGCGCCGTCGATGGCGAACTCGACCCGGAGCGGCCCCGCGTCTCCGGGGCGGGAAGGGACGATGTACCCGTCGACGCGCCGGAGCGCGGGCACCTCTCCGGCGGTCACCCGGGACTGACCCGGCAGCACGATCATGTTCTTGCCCGGGTACGCGCTCCGCGCCTCCGCGATGGTATCGGCGCAGCAAAAGCCGCCGGCGGTGGCCACGCCATCGTTGGCGAAGTTGACGTGGAATCGCCCTCCGAGCGAGCCCTCCTGCAGGATGTAGCCGTCGATGCCGATCAGCGACGGGTGCGCCGCGCAGCGGTTCACCTCGCCGCCGCCCCCGCAGCGCGCCGGGAGGGCGCACCCGCTGCAGACGACCTGCCTGGCCTTGCCGCACCGATCGACGGCCTCGAAGCCGCCGCACTCCTGGCCGCGCGCGGTGCAGAGCTCGCCGTCGGTCTCCGGCGTACACACCGGCCCACCCCCGCCTTCGCCGCCGCTGCCGCCTTCGCCGCTGCCGCCGCCCTGGCCAACGCTACTGCCTTCGCCGCTGCTACCGCCTTCGCCGCTGCTGCCGCCTTCGCCGCTGCTGCCGCCTTCGCCGCTGCCGCCGCCTTGGCCGACGCTACCGCTTTCGCCGTTGCTCACGCCTTCACCGCCGCTCGCCCCGGCGCCATGACCGCTGCCGCTGCCGCTGCCGTCACCGCCGCTGCCGCCGTCGCCGCCGCTGCTGCTGCCACCTCCGAAGTCTCGTACTGTCGTCGAACAGCCCTGCGCCGCAGCCAACCACAGAACGGCTGGCCCCATCAGCATTGCGTATCGAGCTCGCATCATCCCCATGATCTCGAGCGATAACACCACTTCAGTCACGGCTCAACGCAAAGCCTATGGCGCCTCGCCGGCGCGCGAGATCGCAAACGACCGCGCCCCGGCGATACATCCGCGCAGGATCGCGGCAACACGGTTTCTCACAGCGTCACGGCATTTCGAGGTCATGGTATCGCGCTGTCACGGCATCACGAGGTCACGGCAATACGGCGTCGCGCGGCCGTCAGCCCTCTCGTGCGCGTCGACGACGCCGCTGCGACTCGACGACTCGATGAGCCGAGGATCGGCGACCACCTGCGTGCGATGGCGAGGCCGCGCGGCGCGCCCGGCCCATGGGATGGGGTCGACCGGTCACGAGGGTCCGCGCCGTGCTCCCCTGGACATCGGGATCCGACCGTCTCAGGTTCTCGCCCGAGCGCGAGGCGCTTCGCCGCCGAGGAGGGACCATGCAGTTCGACTTCGAGATGCCCGTGTTGGCCGACGGAGGCCTCGATGCGGGCGTGCTCGACCGCGTCCTGGTCGACCGGGAGCGGGGCGTGCTGACCCACGTGGTGCTCCGTTCTCCGCTGGCGAGCGAGGAGCTGCTGATCTCGATGGATCTCGTGCAGGGCACGGCGGACGGGCGCCTCCGCTTACGGCCCGGCCGTGACGAGCTCCTGGCGCTGCCTCGGTACTACGAAGGGCGGACGACGGCGCAGCCGCCGGGGCGCGTCGATACCTCGCTCGTGCCGCAGCCGCCCGAGCGGAGGCAGGAGCTGGAGGAGGCGCTCGGGGTCACGGACGATACGGTCGAGCTCGGCCCTGACACGCGGGTGATGACCGCCGACGAGGCCGAGGCGCAGCTCGTGGGCATCGGCGCGAACGATCCCGGCAATGACATCTCGCGGATCCGCGTGCGCGGCCCCGCGGGCGCCGAGGCCGACTTCCCCGCATCCTGGATCGACGTGATGCGCGAGGACGTGGTGGCGCTGAAGGTGACCCGGGACGATGTCTTGCGCTCTCGTCCGGCGCCCAGACGCCGGGACGGAAACGTCGCGAGCCTCGAGGGGCTCTCGGGCATGGGCGGACGCGACGGCGACACGCCCGAGGAGGTGTTCGGAGCGAATTTCGTCGATGAGCTGCGCGGCAAGGGCGGTATGGTCCTCCGCGTGCCCGGCGCCGGCAGCCCCGCCGAGACCGAGGGCAACCGCGTGGCGGCGCCCGCGGTGGACACGGGCCCGGAGCAGCGGTCCTCCTCGCGATGAGCTCGTGAGCCGGGCGCGGCGGCGCTCCGGAGGGCTGGAGTCTCCGCCCCCGGCCCGCTCCCCTCCTCCGCCCCTGCAGGAGCCATGGCTGGGATGGGGCACGTCGCGCGTCCAGCGCGGCGCGATACCGCCCTGCGGGGAACTCCATCCCACGAAGCGCCCGAGTCAACGACCGCGGATCGCGCCGGCGGGAATCGACGGGAATCGACGGAACCTGCGAGGGAATCGACGGAACCTGCGAGGGAATCGACGGAACCTGCGAGAAGGAACGTAAGAGTCGGCAGGGCTGGCAGCGCAGGCAGAGTCGAGAGTGTTGCCCCGCTGGAAACTTGACACCGATGCTCGCGCGTGCTCGTCTCCGCCCCAGGATGGACCCTCACCACATTCCGCCGAGCCCGGGCGCTCGCACGGCCAGCGTCCTCGATCCGACCGCGGTGGCGGAGACGTTCCGCAGCGGGATCCGGGCGGAGCTCGCGGCGCTGCCCGAGCCGCTGGTCCTGGTCGGTGTGCTCGCGGCGGATCACGGGCCGTCGTACACGTACGCGGAGTACACGCGCAAGGCGTGCGAGGACGTGGGGGTCCGCTTCGAGATCCGCCACGCGACGCGGCTCGACGCCGAGGAGGCCATCCGCGCGGCGAACGAGGACGCGCGCGTGCACGGGATGATGGTGTATTACCCGATCTTCGGCACGGAGCAGGACGTGTACTTGCGGGACAGCGTCGATCCCGCGAAGGACATCGAGGGGCTCCACACGTTCTGGGCACGTTGCCTGTACCAGAACCAGCGCTTCCTGGACGAGGCGAAGACCAGGAAGGCGATCCTGCCGTGCACGCCGCTGGCGATCCTCAAGCTGGTCGAGGCGGCCGGCTTCTTCGGCGAGGGGGAGCGGCCGCTCGAGGGCCGGCGCGTGTGCATCTTCAACCGGAGCGAGGTCGTCGGGAGGCCGCTCGCGAGCATGATGGCGCACGACGGAGCCCACGTGACGTCGTTCGACATCGACGGTCCGTTGCTCTTCGTGCCCAGCGCCTCGGGCGACTCGCACGAGGTGCGCGAGACGACGGTGGACCGGGCGACCGCGCTGCGGCAGGCGGACGTCGTTGTGACCGGCGTGCCCTCACGGAGCTTCCCGGTCGTGCAAGGCGCCGAGATCCGCGAGGGCGCCCTCTGCATCAACTTCTCCACCTTCAAGAACTTCAGCGACGATATCCAGAGCAAGGCGAGCGTGTTCGTGCCCCGCGTCGGCCCCATGACGGTGACGATGGCGATCCGAAACAGCCTGCGGCTCTACAAGAACACCCACCCGGGCGGGTGAGCTCGCTCGCGGCGGCGGGCGCGAGCGCACGGGCTCCTCGCTGCGCGGCGGCCGGTCACATGGGGTCGGTGGGAGTGAGCTCGCTCGCGGCGGCGGGCGCGAGCGCATGGGCTCCTCGCTGCGCGGCGGCCGGTCACATGTGATCGGTGGGATCGTCCCGAGGGATCCGGGGCCTCTGGGGCAGCGGCGCCCGTTTTCTGGCGGACGATGACGGCGCCAGCGGCGCGGGCGCGCTGGTCGGCGCCTCGGAGGCCGAAGGCGCGCCCGGGGCGGCCGGCGCGCTGTGGGAGGGCGGCGGCGCAGGCTCCGGTGACGCGGTCGACGGCGCAGCGGCGGGCAGCGCGGACGCGGAGGCAGGCGAGGCGGCCGGGTCGGGCGGCGACGTCGGTTCGCCGCCCGGCGCGGGGGCGCGAAGGACCGCGTAGATGACGAGCCCGAGGGCGAGCGCGCTCGCGCCCAGGGCCAGCGAGATCCAGGCGCGGCGGCTGTCGGCTTTCGTCGGGGCGAGGGTATTTCCAGCCGACGTCAACGTGCTGACGGCCCCCTGGAACGCCGGCGCAACGCCCTCCGAGGCGCCGCCGCGTGGAGAGCCGTGGAGGGGGGGGCCTGCTTGGTTCGGCAGCGTGGGCACGGACGCGCTGGAGGCGGCGCCCATCGTGCCGGGGCTCGGTCCCATCATTCCAGGGCTCGCCGCATCTGGACGCGCCCCTGTCGCATCTGGACGCGCCCCTATCGCATCTGGACGCGCCCCTATCGCATCTGGACGCACCCCTATCGCATCTGGGCTCGCGGCCATCGTGCCGCCACGGACGGCGAGCAGCGGAGACGGGCCCTCCGCAGGAACCGACGGCTGGAGACGTCGGGTCTCCGATCGCGCCGCGGAGGCCGCCGCGCCGAACGCCTCGGCGAGCTCGCTCGCGCCCTGAAACCGATGCGCCGGGTCGCGCGCGAGCGCCCGCGAAAAGAACCCATCCACATCGGGCCCGAGCTCCGGCACGACGCTGGATGCGAGGGGGGCGTCCTCCGTGCAGATCGCCACGAACACCTCGCCGATCTCCTCGCCCGGGAACGGAAGACCGCCAGTGAGGCAGCGATAGGCGATCACGCCGACGGACCAGAGATCGCTGCGCCAGTCGAGGGTCTTGCTGCGGCGCACCTGCTCGGGGCTCATGTAGTAGGGCGAGCCGACGAGCGTGCCTGTCTTCGTCTCGTTGCCGGCCAGCAGCGTGCCGTGGGCCTTGGCGATCCCGAAGTCGAGGACCTTCACGAGTTCGTCCTCGTCCTGCCGCGAGAGAAAGAGGTTCGCCGGCTTGAGGTCGCGGTGGACGATCCCCATCTCGTGCGCGCGACGCAGGGCCTTGCACACCTGCGTGACGATGCCGAGCGTGGCCGCCATGGAGAGGCGCCCCTCCCGCGAGAGCCGCGTCTCGAGATCCTCGCCGTCGAGGAGCTCCATCACGAGGAAAGGCGTGTCGCCCTCGACCCCATAATCGTGCACGTGGACGACGTTCGGTATCTTGAGCTGCGCCGCGGCCCTCGCCTCGCGCTCGAAGCGCGCCCGCGCGGTGGACGAGGCAGCGTACTCGGGCGCCATGAGCTTGACCGCGACCGTGGCGTCGAGCTGGAGGTGCCGGGCCACCCAGATGGCCCCCATCCCGCCCCGCGCGAGCGTGCGCTCGAGGCGGTATCTACCGGCGACGACGCTGCCTTCTGCGAGCGAATTCATGAGCCTCGGCCTCTCGCTGGGAACGCGCGCCCAGGGCTCAGGAATCGAGCAGCCGGGGCGCCTCGCGCCCAACGAAGCAAACGAACGGGCCCACCGCAACAGGATCCGACCCGGACCGCGCGCCGCGTCCTTGCGCCTCGACCGGATCGCCGAGCGCGCGGCCTATTTGCGCCTCGGCCGTGTCGCCGAGCTCGCGGCGTCGCGCGCGGCCTATTTGCGCCTCGGCCGTGTCGCCGAGCTCGCGGCGTCGCGCGGCGCCGTCGCGAGGGCGCCTCGCCCGGCGCCCTGCGGCGCGCGGAGGTCGCTCGCGCGCGCCCGCCGCGCGGGAGGGCTGCCGTGCGACGTCAGCGCCTCCAGGGCGGCGCGCAGCTCGGCGCGCACGTGCGGGCCGAGGAGCTTCTCCGCCATGGCGCTCAGGCGTCCTGCGAACGCGGCCATGATGCAGCCCGCGCGCTGGTCGTCGCGCTCCGGCGCGCCCGAGCGCCGGTAGTGCCGCGCGTAGTCGCCCGTGATCGCCCCGAGATCGCCGCCGACGTGGACCGCCTGCCTCATGAAGAGCCGCGCGGCGCGCTCGTTGGTGATCGACGGCATCTGCGCCAGGGTCATGGCCACCTCGGTCCTGCCCACGGCGAGCAGCATGGAGACCACCCGCTGGCGTGCGAGCTCGACGAGCCTCGGCGCGAGGGCGTGCTCATCGAAGACGTGGACGTTCGCCGGCACGAGCGCTCCGCCTTCCGTGCCGAGCTCGCTCAGGAACGCGTTCAGCACCGGCGAGCGCGTCGGCGCGGCGCGCACGTACTCCCGGGCGCCGCCCGCGTTCGACGGGCCGCCCGGCGGGTGCGGGCCGGCGGCGGGCTTCGCGCGCGGCCCGGGCTGCGCCGACCGCCCCCGCCGTGCCCGCTCGAAGTGCCGCTCCGCCCTCCCCGCGCGCTCGTTCTCCGCGGCAGCGCCCGTCGCGCCGAGCAGCGCGGCCAGCCCCGCCGCGTGGGCGGCGGTGACGTGCGGAGGTGGTTGCTTGCTGGACATTCGAGCAGACTCTCTCGCTTGGAGAGCTCATCGAGCGCTTATCACGCCGCACGAACGGTTGTACAGCGCTGAACGTCGGTTCCCGGGCGGGCGTACGCGGCCATGGGGTCGTGGCGCGGCAGCACGCCGCGCGAGGTCACGGGGTCATGGCGCGGCGCCCCCTTGCGCGCGGCGGGACGCTGCGAGTGCGAGCGTCCAACCGCGTGGGCGGGCGCCCCCTCCGACGGTCCCCGACGGTTGAAGATTGTTCAATGAAAACTTAGTCTTGCCGTCCTTCGGCTGGCAGAACTGCGCGGGAGCGCGGCGGAGGAGGCGTCCTGCAACGAGTGGGTTCCATGACCTCGACCTCGCACAAGTGGCAGTTCTGGATCGATCGCGGAGGCACGTTCACGGACGTCGTGGCCCGGCGGCCGGACGGCTCGCTCACCACGGCCAAGCTCCTGTCGGAGAACCCCGAGCAGTACGCCGACGCGGCGGTCGAGGGGATCCGCCGCCTGCTCGGCCTCGCGCCCGGTCAGGTCATCTCTCCCGCCGACGTCGAGTGCGTGAAGATGGGCACCACGGTCGCCACGAACGCGCTGCTCGAGCGCAAAGGGGACCGCACTGTGCTGGTCACGACGCGCGGCTTCCGCGACGCGCTGCGCATCGGGTACCAGAACCGCCCTCGCCTGTTCGATCGTCACATCGCGCTGCACGACCTGCTGTACGAGCGCGTGATCGAGGCCCGCGAGCGCGTCGGCGCGCGCGGCGAGGTGATCGAGCCGCTCGACGGCGAGGCGCTGCGCGGCCCGCTCTCGGAGGCGTTCGAGGCCGGCATCCGCGCCTGCGCGATCGTCTTCCTGCACGGCTACAGGTTCGCCGCGCACGAGCGGCGGGCGGCCGATATCGCGCGCGAGGTCGGCTTCACCCAGGTCTCCGCGTCGCACGAGGTGAGCCCGCTGATGAAGCTCGTCTCGCGCGGCGACACAACGGTGGTCGACGCGTACCTGTCGCCCATCCTGCGGCGCTACGTCGAGCAGGTGGCCAGCCAGATGCCCGGCGTGCCGCTCTACTTCATGCAGTCGAGCGGCGGTCTGACGCTGGCCGGCCGCTTCCAGGGCAAGGACGCGATCCTGAGCGGCCCGGCGGGCGGCATCGTCGGCATGGTGCGCACCGCGCTCGCTGGCGGGCACGAGAAGGTGATCGGCTTCGACATGGGCGGCACCTCGACCGACGTGTCGCACTACGCCGGTGAGCTCGAGCGCGCCTTCGAGACGCAGGTGGCCGGCGTCCGGATGCGCGCGCCGATGATGAGCATCCACACCGTGGCCGCGGGGGGTGGCTCGCTGCTCGGCTTCGACGGCGCGCGGCTGCGCGTGGGGCCGGAGTCGGCCGGCGCGAACCCGGGGCCGGCGTGCTACCGCCGCGGCGGGCGGCTGGCCGTCACCGACGCGAACGTGATGCTCGGCAAGATCCAGCCGGAGTTCTTCCCGCACGTGTTTGGCCCGGGCGCCGACGCGCCGCTCGACCGCGAGGTCGTCGAGCAGCGCTTCCGGGCCATGGCGGCCGACGTGCAGCGCGACACGTCGCGCCCGATCACGCCGGAGCAGCTGGCCGAAGGCTTCCTGCAGATCGCGGTCGCGAACATGGCCAACGCGGTGAAGAAGATCTCGGTGGCGCGCGGGCACGACGTCACCCAGTACACCCTGCAGTGCTTCGGCGGCGCCGGCGGCCAGCACGCGTGCGCGGTGGCCGACGCGCTCGGCGTGCGCCGCGTCTTCGTCCACCCGCTCGCGGGGGTCCTGTCCGCCTACGGCATGGGCCTCTCGGACCAGAGCGCGATCCGCGAGGCGGCCGTGGAGCGGCGCCTCGACGAGGCGGGGCTCTCCGCGGCGCGCGAGGCGCTCGCGCGCATCGGCCGCGACGCGGAGGCCGAGCTCGTGGGGCAAGGGTTCTCGCCGGAGCGGGTGCGGCTCGTCCGGCGCGTCCACGTGCGCTACGAGGGCACCGACACCGCGCTCATCGTGCCCGATGGCAGCGCGGAGGCGATCCGCGCCGCCTTCGACGCGGCCTACCGCAGGCGATTCGCCTTCCTGATGCCGGACAAGGCGCTCGTCCTGGAGAGCGTCTCCGTCGAGGCGATCGGGCCGGGCGAGGCCGCCGAGGAGCGGCCCGCGGAGGCGCGCCCGCACCGCCCCGAGGCCGACGCGCGGGCGCGGATGTACGCCGAGGGGGCGTTCCACGACGCGGCGCTGTACCGGCGCGAGCGGCTCGGGCGCGGCGCGGTGATCGACGGGCCGGCCATCGTCGCCGAGGCCAACGCGACGACCGTCGTCGAGCCGGGCTGGCGGGCCGAGATCACCGCGCTCGGCCACATGGTGCTCACCCGGGTGGCGCCGCGTCCCGAGCGGCGCGCGGTGGGCACCGAGGTCGACCCGGTGATGCTCGAGGTGTTCAACAACCTGTTCATGAACATCGCCGAGCAGATGGGCCTGCGGCTCCAGAACACCGCCCACTCGGTCAACATCAAGGAGCGGCTCGACTTCTCGTGCGCGCTGTTCGACGCGGAGGGCAGCCTGATCGCGAACGCGCCGCACATGCCGGTGCACCTCGGCTCGATGGGCGAGTCGATCAAGACCGTGATCGCGCGGAACCCAGGGATGAAGCCGGGGGACGTGGTCGCGCTCAACGATCCGTACCGCGGCGGCACCCACCTGCCGGACGTGACGGTGGTGACGCCGGTGTGGGACGAGGCGGGCGAGCGCGTGCTGTTCTACGTGGCGTCGCGCGGCCATCACGCGGACATCGGGGGCGTCACGCCGGGCTCGATGCCGCCGTTCTCCAGGACGATCGAGGAGGAGGGCGTCCTCCTCGACAACGTGAAGCTGGTCGAGGCCGGGCGGCTCCGCGAGGCGGAGATCCTGGCGCTGCTCGGCGGAGGGCCGTACCCGGCGCGCAACCCGCAGCAGAACGTGGCCGATCTGCGCGCGCAGATCGCGGCGAACGAGAAGGGCGCGCAGGAGCTCGCCGCGATGGTGGCGCAGTTCGGCCTCCCGACGGTGCAGGCGTACATGAAGCACGTGCAGGACAACGCCGAGGAGAGCGTGCGCCTCGCGATCGCGCGGCTCGACCCGGCGCTCCTCCACGACGGGCGCTTCTCGCTGCCGCTCGACAACGGCGCGACGATCGAGGTGGCCCTCCGGATCGATCGGGAGCGCCGCGCGGCGGTCGTGGACTTCACCGGCACGTCCGGGCAGATGGAGAACAACTTCAACGCGCCCCGCGCGGTGACGATGGCCGCGGTGCTCTACGTCTTCCGCACGCTCGTCGACGACGACATCCCGCTCAACGCGGGGTGCCTGAAGCCGATCGAGGTCGTCATCCCCGAGGGCTCGATGCTGAGCCCGCGCCCGCCGGCCGCGGTGGTGGCCGGCAACGTCGAGGTGTCGACCTGCGTCACGAACGCGCTGTACGGGGCCCTCGGCGTGCTCGCGAGCAGCCAGCCGACGATGAACAACTTCACGTTCGGCAACGAGCGGCTCCAGTACTACGAGACGATCTCGGGCGGCTCGGGGGCGGGCATCGAGATCGGCGGGAGCGGCGGCGGCGGCACGCGCGCCGATCGCGGCTTCGCGGGGACGAGCGTCGTGCAGACGCACATGACGAACTCGCGCCTGACGGATCCGGAGGTGCTGGAGCACCGATTCCCGGTGCGGCTGGATCGCTACGAGATCCGCGAGGGCTCCGGCGGGGCCGGGCGCTTTCCGGGCGGGAACGGCGGCACGCGCGCCGTGCGCTTCCTGGAGCCGATGACGGCGTCGATCCTGTCGAACGGGCGCTCGACGGCCGCGTTCGGCCTGGCGGGCGGGCGGGCGGGCGCGCCCGGGCGCAACCTGGTGGTGCGCGCGGACGGCTCGGTCGAGGTGCTGGGGCACATCGGATCGGTCGAGATGGGGAGCGGCGATGTGTTCGTGATCGAGACGCCGGGGGGCGGCGGGTACGGGACGCCGGAGGCCGGCTGAGGGGGCGCGTTCCCCCTGATGTCGCGGCGCCCTGCTCCCCTACCCGCTCGCCCGCTCACCCGCTCATCCAGCGGCGGGCGCCTTGGCGGCGGGTCCGGGCGATAGCTTGCACGTGGCCTCCCACAGCCCATTGAGGTACACGAGGCCCAGCGCGCGGTCGTACAGCCCATACCCCGGCTTGCCCGTCTCGCCCCAGATCATGCGGCCATGATCCGGGCGCACATAGCCGTCGAAGCCGACGTCATGGTAGGCCTTCACGATGGCGGCCATGTCGAGCGAGCCCTCGCAGGACAGGTGGGCAGATTCGAAGAAGGTGCCGTCCTCCTGGACCGCCACGTTGCGCAGATGCCCGAAGGGAATGCGGCCCATGCCGCCGAACTCGCGCACCAGCGATACGATGTTGTTGCACAGGTCGGCCCCGAGCGAGCCTGAGCACAGCGTGATGCCGTTGGCCGGAGAGTCGACGGTCTTCACGAGGCGCATCAGGTCGTCCCGGTTCTTGACGATGCGCGGCAGGCCGAAGATCGGCCGGGGCGGGTCGTCCGGGTGCATGGCCATGCGGACCCCGACCTCCTCGGCGACAGGGATGATGCGCCGGAGGAAGTGTTCGAGGTGCGCCCACAGCGCCTCTTCGCCGACGTTCCTGTACTCGTCGAGGACGGCGCGGAGCTGCTCCGGCCTGTAGCTCGAGTCCCAGCCGGGCAGCGAGATGCCTTGTTCCGGGTCGATCTCGGCCACCGCCGCGGCGTCGAAGGCCAGGGTCAGCGAGCCGTCGGGGAGCTCTCTGGCCATCTCGGTGCGGGTCCAGTCGAAGACCGGCATGAAGTTGTAGCAGATCACCTTCACGCCGGCGGCCGCGCAGTTGCGGATGTTCTGGCAGAAATTGTCGATCAGCCGCTCGCGGGTCGGCTTGCCGAGCTTGATGTCCTCGTGCACCGGCACGCTCTCGACCACCTCGAACCGGAGGCCGGCGCCCTCGATGCGCGCCCTGAGCGCCTGCAGCCGCTCGACCGGCCACACCTCGCCCACCGGCACATCGTAAATAGCCGAGACGATGCCGTAGATGCCCGGGATCTGACGGATGTACTCGAGCTTCACGGGGTCGTTCTCGCCGTACCAGCGAAAGGTCATCTTCATCGTTTCGGTCCTTCCAGCGTCACGGATCATCCCGCGCAGAGTTCAGCGTTCGAGGCGCCGCGCGGCCGGCTCAGCGCGGAGGGGCCCATCCGCCGAGCACGATCGCTGGATCGCGCATCATCGCCGCTTGCGCCGCGGAGATCTGCGTCGATCCGGCGATACGCCCGCTGGTGTCGATGAGGCGCCCTTCCGCGTCCCGGCTCTGGTACTCCCAGAAGCGGAGGGAGCGCGGCGCGGCCCCGCCGGTGATCGTCCACCCCGCCCGCGAGACGTGGCTGCCGAGCGTGCAGTTGATGTACGCGACGTGGCTCGCGGGATACTGGCTCACGTCGATCCTCGCCAGCGTGCTCCCCGTGATGCCCGCGTCGCTGGTGATGCGCGAGTCGACGAAGACATAGCCATCGCCAGCGTCGCCGTTGCGCGCCTGCACGACGTAGCCGGATCGACCGACGGTCTTGATCTCGCACCGGTTGAAATACGCCGCGCCCGTGCCCCACACGAAGTCGACGTTGCCGGCGATCGTACAGTTGTCCGCGTAGATACGCCCGGACCAGAGCAGCGTGTCCTGGAGGCTCAGGATGTCGGCGTCGCGCACGACGCACTTGTCGCAGTCCTGGATGCGCAGCGCCTCCGCCTGGGAGCCGCCCTGCGGCGTGAGGTTGTGGATGGTGAGGTTCTCGATGACGAGGCCGCTCACCTTGTCGGCGCCGACGAGCGCGCGCCCCCTGGTGCTCGGGTTCAGGTTGTTGTTGTTCGTGCCCGACAGGACCGTGCCTTTGCGGTCGGCCCCGCGCAGCGTGATGTTGTGTTTGTTTTCGAAGTAGACGACCCCGTGGTGGACGCCGCGCTGAACGGTGATGACGACGCTGTCCCGGTTGTTCGCCGGGATTGCGTCGAGCGCGCCTTGCACGGAGCAGAAGTCGCCGGAGCCGTCGAGCGCCACCTCGAGCGACGAGAGGCTCGATGGGCCTGCATCCGCCGTATCGAAGCGCCACGCCGTCGCGTCCGCGATCGCGAACGAGCCGCCCCCCGGCGGGACGATGGCGCCGGGATCGATCGTGACGTAATAGGACTCGCCGTAGTCGAGCGCGCGCGCCGGCAAGGACACGACGGCATCGTTGCCGTCCACGTACACCGGGCGAGGTACGTTGAATGTCCGGCCGCCGATCGTGGCGCTCACGGTCATCGAGGACATGTCGACCGTCGCGACCGCCGCGCCTGGCCGGGCGGCGTTGAACACGCGAACGGCGCCCGCGCGGCCCAGCGTCGGAGCGCCGGGGAACGTGATGCGGAGCGGCGGATCCGGGCACAGCCCCCGGGCGCCTGGCAAGGGGAACAGCGCGCTCACGCCGGCAGGGAGGTCGACCGGGCCTGCGCCGCCGTCACCCTGGCTCGCGCCGGTGCCCTCGCCGCCGCCGCCGGCCGCGCCGGCGCCGCCCGCTCCCGCGCCACCCACTCCCGCGCTGCTGGTCGACCCGCCGCCGCCCGATGCCGCGCTGCTGGTCGAGCTGCCTCCGGTCGATCCGCCGCTCGTCGAAGCGCCGGCCGTCGAAGCGCCGGCCGTCGAGGCGCCGCTGGACGCCTCGGCGCCTGCGTCGTCCGCTGTCCCAGCGTCCTCGCAGGCGATGGCACACAGACCGAGGAGCCCGAAGAGAAAAAGTCGAGAGCGGTTCATGGCGCCGGCGCAGGGTATCAAGGCGCCGCGCGGCCGGGCAATCTTCGCTCAGGGCACGGAACGTGCCCTGCTCTGTTCGCGGAGACTCCCCCTGCACCCAGCCCGGCCGCGTGGCACGACGGCCATCGTCGTTACGCGCAATGGCCCCTGTGGCGTTCGCCCCATCACCCCTCGAGGAGCTTCATGGCTGACTCCGTACCCACGACCGACCGTGCCCACGATGTCCTCCGTCAGGAGCCTCAGAGCCTCGACCCCATCTTCAGGCCGCGGAACGTCGCGGTCATCGGCGCGACCGAGAACAGCGGCGCCGTCGGCCGCACGCTCCTCTGGAACCTCATCAGCAACCCGTTCGGCGGCACCGTCTTTCCGGTCAACCCGAAGCGGCAGAGCGTCCTCGGCATCAAGGCCTATCCGAGCATCGCGGCCGTGCCGGCGAAGGTGGATCTCGCGGTGCTCGTCACCCCCGCCGCGAGCGTGCCGGGCCTCATCGGCGAGTGCGTGGACGCCGGCGTCCCCGGCGCGATCATCATCTCGGCCGGATTCAAGGAGATGGGGCCCCCGGGCATCCAGCTCGAGCAGCAGATCATGGAGCGCGCCCGCGGGAAGATGCGCATCATCGGCCCGAACTGCCTTGGCGTCATGAACCCGATCGGCGGGCTCAACGCGACGTTCGCGAAGGGGCAGGCGCGGCCGGGCAAGGTCGCGTTCGTCAGCCAGTCCGGCGCGCTCTGCACGGCGGTGCTCGACTGGAGCCTCAAGGAGCAGGTCGGCTTCAGCGCGTTCGTCAGCGTCGGCTCGATGCTCGACGTCGGCTGGGGCGACCTGATCGACCACCTCGGCAACGACCCCAAGACGAGCAGCATCCTCATCTACATGGAGTCGATCGGCGACCCGCGGGACGCGCGATCGTTCCTGTCGGCCGCCCGCGAGGTGGCGCTCACCAAGCCGATCATCGTGATCAAGCCAGGCCGCAGCGAGGCGGCGGCGAAGGCGGCCGCCTCGCACACCGGCTCGCTCACCGGCTCGGACGAGGTGCTCGACGCGGCGTTCCGGCGCGTGGGCGTGCTGCGCGTGAACGACATCGCGGACCTGTTCTCCATGGCCGAGACGCTGGCCAAGCAGCCCCGGCCGCGCGGCAACCGCCTGTGCATCGTCACCAACGCCGGCGGCCCGGGCGTGCTGGCGACGGACGCGCTCGTCGCGAACGGCGGCGAGCTTGCGCCGCTCTCGCCGGAGATCCTGGGCGAGCTGAGCAGCTTCCTCCCCCCCGCGTGGAGCCGCAACAACCCGGTCGACGTGCTCGGCGACGCCGGCGCCGACCGCTACGCGAAGGCCCTGGAGATCTGCGCCAAGGGCCCGAACAACGACGGCGTGCTCGTCATCCTCACGCCCCAGGACATGACCGAGCCGACCCAGACCGCCGAGGCGCTGCGCAAGCACGCGCACGTCGAGGGCAAGCCGGTCCTCGCCAGCTGGATGGGCGGCGTGGAGGTGGAGGCGGGCAAGGCGATCTTGAACCGCGCCGGGGTCCCGACGTTCGAGTACCCCGACACCGCAGCTCGCGCGTTCTGCTCCATGTTCCGCTACGCGTACGCCCTCCGGGCGCTGTACGAGACCCCGAGCACGGACGAGCGGGCGCTGAACGTCGATCGCGAGAGGGCCAGGGAGCTCATCGCCGGCGTCCGCGCGTCGGGCCGGACGCTCCTGGATGAGGTGGAGTCGAAGCAGCTCATGGCGGCGTACGGCCTCCCGACGGTGCCGACGGCCGTCGCGAGGAGCGCGGACGAGGCCGTGGCCACGGCCAGGGAGATGGGGTATCCGGCCGTCCTCAAGCTGTACAGCGCGACGATCACCCACAAGACCGACGTGGGCGGCGTGAAGCTCGACCTGCGCGACGACGACGCCGTGCGCAGGGCGTTCGAGGAGATCCAGGAGAGCGTCTCGCGGCGGGCCGGCGCGCAGCACTTCCAGGGCGTGACGGTCCAGCCGATGATCTCGCTGAAGGATGCTTACGAGATCATCCTCGGCAGCTCGGTCGATCCGCAGTTCGGCCCGGTGCTGCTGTTCGGGGCCGGCGGGCAGCTCGTCGAGATCTTCAAGGACCGCTCGCTCGGCCTGCCACCGCTCAACGCGACGCTTGCCCGGCGCATGATGGAGCAGACAAGGATCTACCGCGCGCTCAAGGGCGTGCGAGGCCGCAAGCCGGTGGACCTCACGGCGCTCGAGCACCTGCTCGTGAGGTTCTCGCAGCTCGTGATCGAGCAGCGATGGATAAGCGAGATCGACATCAACCCGCTCTCCGTGAGCTCGGAGGGCGCCATCGCCCTCGACGCCCGCGTCGTCCTGCACCCGCCGGACACGCCGGAGTCCGCGCTCCCCAGGTCGGCGATCCGCGAGTATCCCACGCAGTATGTGACGGAGCTCAAGAGCAAGGACGGGCAGGCGTTCACGATCCGGCCCATCCGCCCCGAGGACGAGCCGCAGATGGTCGAGTTCCACAAGAAGCTGTCCGAGCGGACCGTGCGGCTCCGGTATTTCTACCCGATGCAGCTCGATCTGCGCACCGCGCACGAGCGGCTGACGCGCGTCTGCTTCGCGGACTACGACCGCGAGATGGCGCTCGTCGTCGAGAAGCCGCCCGCGGGCGGCGCGCAGCGGCAGATCATCGGCGTCGGCCGGCTGAGCAAGCTGCCAGGCACGCGTGACGCGGAGTTCGCCCTGCTGATCAGCGATGAGCACCAGCGTCAGGGGCTCGGTTCCCGGCTGCTCGGCCTCCTCGTCCAGATCGGCCGCGACGAGGGGCTCTCCCGCATCAGCGCCGACATCCTGGCCGAGAACGTGGAGATGCAGCGCGTGGCGCAGAAGCTCGGCTTCCAGGTGACGCGCGAGATCGGGGACTCGACCGCGAGGGCGGAGCTGACGCTGTAGGCGCGCAGCCGCAGCCGACCTGGAACCGCGGGGGCGACGGACGCTCATCGGCGTCGCATCGAGAGCCCAGTTGTCGTGTGCGACAGCCGCGCTGCTGGAGCGCCCGTGGGAACGTGGGGGGCGACGCGGCCGGGCTCGCACGTGGCGCTTCCCGCCGCCTGCGAGACATGCGCATGCTCGGAGCGCAGCCATGGATACCCACCGTCTGAAGACCCTGTTCGAGCGGCTCAGGCAGCAGCACCCCGCGAACGCAGGCGAGATCGATGCGGTCGAGCGATGGCTCCACGACGCGCCGCTCATCCGTCGCTACCGTATCAACCCCCACGTGGTCGCGGCGGACACCGCGCTCGACGCGCACGCGGTCATCCGCGTCCTGCTGCACGGCACCCAGACTGGCCTCTTCGACATGCACTGGGACGTCCACTGCAGCCATTGCAACATGCTGGCCGAGGCCATCGACGACCTCGCCGCGGCGGCCGCCGTCTCGTTCTGCCCGATGTGCGAGTACTCCTTCGACGTCGACATGTCGGCGCGCGTCGAGGTGACGTTCTCGCTCGGCCGGTCCATTGAGGACCTCGGCTTCCCCCCCGTTTGCCCGCCGCCGTCGGCGCTCCATCCCCGCTATGGCATGACCGCCGCGCTCGGCGAGACCGCGGCGGCGACCGAGGTGCTCCCCCCGGGCCGCTACCGCTACTTCTGCCCCTTGACCCGCGCCAAGGGCATCCTTCGCGTCGAGGGTGAGCCCACGGACGAGGTGCAGGCCGTCGCGATCTCGCAGCTGGCGGGACCCCACTATGACGTGACGGAGCTCGCGGTGCGGCCCGGCCCGCTCAAGATCGCGCTCACCAACGTGGGCTGGCCGCAGTGCGGCTTCGTCGTTCATCACGATGTCCTGAAGGACGAGCTCGATCCGGCCAGCCTGCCGCGGCGGCTCAGCGGGCTCGAGCTGCTCCACGTGCCGGAGTACCGGCGCTACTTCGGCGGCATGGTGCTGTCGGCGCGGGAGCGGCTGACGGTCCGATCGGTCCTCGTCGTCTTCACCGATCTGTGCGGCTCCACGCGGCTGTACGAGCGGATCGGCGACGCCCCCGCGTACAACCTGGTGCGCGATCACTTCGACGTCGTGATTGGCGCGGTCGAAGCTCAGGGCGGCGCGGTGGTCAAGACCATCGGCGACGCGGTCATGGCCACTTTCCTGGACGAGCGGTCCGCGGTGACGGCGCTGAGCGCAGCCATGCGCGGCATGCTCGGCCACAACGCCGGCCGGCCCGAGGGCGAGCGCCTCGTGCTCCGGGCGGGCATGCACCGCGGCCCGGCGTTGCTCGTCAACCTGAACCAGCGCCTCGACTACTTCGGCCGCACCGTGAACACGGCGGCGCGCCTGCTCGGCGTCTCAACAGGCGGCGAGCTCACCGTCTCCGCGCCGCTCGCCGCCGATGCCGAGCTCGTCGGTCTGCTGACCGCCGAGGGCTGGACGCCGCCGCGCGCCTCGCACGTCGACCTGAAGGGGATCGAGGGGACCCGCACCGTGCACTCGGCGGGTTTTCCCGGCATGGCTGCGCGCTGACGGCGCGCGGGACGGCATCAGCGTGCGTCGCAAATTTCAGCATTCCGGGGCATGACGGATGCTGCGTGGCTTGATTCTCGCTCCCAATCCTCCATGGGAGATAATCAACATGATGCGATGTACACGTGAGGCAGCGCGGCGGCGACTGCCGGAGCGCTCGCCACTTCAGCGTCGACTGCAGACCTGCGATGTGGTGTTCCAGCAGCATCATGGGACGACGGAAGCCGGCGGCATCGTTGAGAAACGCGTGCATGGCGGGACCTTGGCGTTCAAATTCAGCCAGCTCGCGCCTGGCGTCGTCGAGCGACGGCAAAACTCCGGCCGGGAACGCATTGAAGGCATCCGCCCCGCTCCTCGCCGGCTCGCCTAGGCCGGAAGCGTCTCACGCGCCGGTCGACGTCGATGCGGTCGACCTGCCCGCGTTCGGCCTCGCCGACGATGTGCTGCCGTTCAGCGGCGACGCGCACGCGCACCGCAAGCACCAGCTGCTCTACGCGAGCGCGGGCGTCCTGCACCTCGAGGTCGGCAGCGCCCACTGGATCCTGCCGCCGCAGCGCGCGGCGTTCATCGCGGCCGACGTCATGCACCGCGCGCACGCCGCGGGGCCCGTCGCGCTGCGGACGGTGTACCTGTCGCCGCGGCTCACCCAGGTGCCGCTGCCTTCCGGCGACCCGCAAGGCGAGGAGCGCGTCGACTGCCGCGTCTTCGCGGTGACGCCGCTCGCGCGTGAGATGATCCTCCACGCGATGCGCTGGGGGCCAGACCACGGCGGGCGCGACGCGACCGCCTCGCTCTTCTTCAAGACGCTCGGGGCGCTCTGCCGGGAGTGGGTCGCCGAGCCGCTCCCCTTCAAGCTGCCTGTCGCGCGCTCGCCCGAGCTCGCTCGCGCGATGCGGTTCGCGCGCGAGCACCTCGGCGAGCACCCGACCCTCGACGACGCCGCTCGCGCGGCGCGCACCTCGACGCGCACGCTGTCGCGGCGCTTCGTCGAGGAGGCACAGACGACGTGGACCGAGTACCTGAGCACCGCCCGGATGCTGCGCGCGATGGAGCTGCTGGCCGGAGGCGGCGCCCGCGTCACCGACGTCGCGATCGCGGTCGGGTTCGACAGCCTGGGGGCGTTCACCCGCGCGTTCGCCGCCTTCACGGGCGAGCGGCCGAAGGATTACCGGGCCCGCGCGCAGGCGAACGAGGCGATCACGGGGTGAACCGGCGCGGCGCGCCCGGGCGAAGAGCGCGCCCAGGCAGCCGCGCCGAGGCCCTCACTTGCTCGCGATCGCGTTCGCGAGCCCGTAGACGCCGTACTCGATCATGTAGGCGAGATCGTAGTCAGGGAACTCGGCGCTCGCGAGGGCCGCAATCTTCTTGTGGTGGCTCGGCGCCTCGGCCCCCGAGAGCTCGCTCTTCTTCGCGCCGAGCGAGGCGACGTAGCGCTCCACGACGGACTCCATCGCGGTGAGGTACGCCTTCTGCTCGTCCACCGCGGCGCGCACCGGGGCGGTCTGCCCCCGACCGCCGTAAACGGTGAGCCCGTCGAACTCCAGCAGCTCGTCGAGCGCCGCGCGCCACGAGGCGAGGTCCGGCGACGGCTTGCCGTTGCGGATGCCGCCCTCGAGCCACGCATGCGCCTTGTGGTGCACGAGATCGCCGACGACGAGCGCCCTGGCCGAGGGGACGATCGCGACGGTCTGCGTCGTCGAGACGCCGGCGTGCTCGAGCTCGCGCAGCTCGACCGCGCCGGCCTGCAGCGGGAGCGAGTACGCCCCCTCGAACGTCACGTCGACGACGGCCTTCGGTGGGTACGTCTCCTCGGTGAACATGCCCGCGCCGACCATGTACGCCTTCTTGTAGGCGTGGACCTCGTCGATCGCGCCCGCGGTGGCGCGGCTCGCGACGACCTTCGCGCCGATCTTCTGGAACTCGGACGCGCCGTTGAACTTGTCCGGATTCGGGTGCGTCACCACGACGTACGTGATCGGGCTCTGCGTCTCGCTGCGAATCTGCGCGATGGCGCTTTTGGCGTACGCTCCCGTGAACTGGGCGTCGAACACGACGACCTCGCGCCCGGTGTCGTAGTAGTACGAGCGCGTATCGAACCCGGCGGCGTCGGACGTGAACGCGGCGAGCCGCGCGGCCGGCGCGCCGGTGGAGCCCTCTGCGGGCACGCTCGGGCCCGCGGCCTCCGAGGCGCAGGCGGCGAGGGCGGTGAACGAGGCGACAGCGGCGGCGCGGATGAGCTTCGACATGGGGGGATTCCTCTCTCGATGGCATCGCGGGGCGTCCTGCCCCGGAGACGGGGAGAAGATGCGGAGATCCGCACTGGCGCGCTTCCTCCCACAAGCCAATGTTTTGCTCGTACACGCCAGCGTCGCTCGGGCCGTCATCGTCACCCGGACACATCATCTGGGACGGCGACAATGCAGGGCACCGCGCTGCGACGCCGGTGTCACCGCTTCATGCCACGAACTCGCCTGTCGTCGGCGGTCGTGGTAGCGCTGCTCCTCATGGCGAAGGCCGCACGCGCGACGACGCAGCGCGGGACGCGCTCCCCGCAGGGGCGCCGTCGCGTTCGCGTCTACACGGCATGGCACCCGGTGCTCGTCGCACTCCTCGAGCACGTGCTGCCCGCGGGCTGGTATCAGTGCATCTCCGAGTTTCAGCTCGCGCGCGAGCCGCTCCGCGTCGACCTCGTCATCCTTCGGCGCCGGCGGCGCGGCGCCCCGCCCAGGCCGAGCCTGCTCACCAGCGTCGTGGGCGAGCTGGCAGAGCACACCCTCGTGCACTTCAAGGGGCCGACCGACGAGCTCGAACGCGACGACGCCCGCATGCTCCTCGCTTACGCGCTGCAGTACCTCGTCGTCGCAGAGATTGAGGATCCCGCCTCCGTCGCCCTCCGCGTGCTCGCGCCCCGCCTGACCCCGCGCTTCGTCGAGGCGCTGAGATCGCTCGGCTGCGCGCTCACGCCGACTGGGCCGGGCACGCACGAGGGTCGGCTCTGCGTCTTCCCCCTGCGGGTGGTGGAGACGGTGCCGGCGACGGCTCGCGAGGGCGACCATCTGCTGTACACTGTGACGCCTGGGATGGTCGCCGACCCCGGCGGGATCCCGGCGCTCTCCTCGGCGGAGATCGCGGTGTTCTGGGCGCTCCTGGAGCATGTCGAGCAGCTTCGACGTCCGCTCCCGGGGCAGAGGAAGCGGCACATGAAGGACGAAAAACGGGTGGTCGAGAGCTTCGAGAAGGTGCTCACGCGCCTCGTCGCGCGGGTGCCGCCCAAGCAGCGGCTCGCCGGGCTCGCCCCCGAGCAGCGACTTGAGGGGCTCGCCCCTGAGCAGCGGCTCGCCGGGCTCGCCCCTGAGCAGCGGCTCGCCGGGCTCGCCCCCGAGCAGCGGCTCGCCGGGCTCGCCCCCGAGCAGCGGCTCGCGGGTCTCGCCCCCGAGCAGCGGCTCGCCGGGCTCACCGAGGCGCAGGCGGTCCTCGCCCTGCCGGACGCGATGCTCCGCGCGTTGTCCGCGGAGTACATCGCGACGCTGCCTCGCGAGACGCAGGCGGCGATCCAAAAGCGCCTCGGGGCGGCCTCGCAGAGACGACCGGCGCGTCGGCGAAAGCCGCGCAGCCCTTCGAGATGACGCCTCGAAGCCCGAATCGGCGACGGCCGAGACGAGATTCGTTCTTCCCGACCGGGCTCCAAACGAGCCAATCCTGCTGACGGTTCGTGCAACCGCGCTTCGCGCGGTCGCCACCCGCCACCCGAGATGCCACGCCCGCCAGGAACTGCGAGGTGACGGCTCGACCCTCACTGCTCGAGGTAGAGGGCCACCTCCGCTGTCCGTCCCTTGGCGTGGGCGATCAGCGTGGCGAGTCCGTTGTCGAAGTCCTCGGGCGTCATGAGGTGCGTGTGCCCCTCGATTTCGCCCTCCGGCCCGACGACGTACGGCGCGATCAGGTCGTGCGCCGCCTTGAACCACGCCGCTGAAGCGGCCGCCTCGTACTCCTCGGTGGCGGCCTGCGCCACGTAGCCGCGGTAAACCTCGAGATAGACCGGATCGTCGAGCAGGTAGCGGACGAGCGGCCATTGCTCGGTCACCTCGGCCATCGAGAGGGGCAGCGCCGTCAGCCCGATGGTCACGCCCGCGTCGGCGTCCGAGAACGCGAAGGTGTGATCCCAGGGGATCCACGTGAACTGGCCGCCCTTGTTCGGGTCCGCGTAGAGATAGTAGTTGTGCGGCAGGCGGCCGTACACGTCCCAGTCCTCGATCACCGCGTTCAGCGCGAACCAGTGCAGGAAGCCGTCGACGTCGAGGCGCGCCTCGAGCCCCGCGCGCCAGGCGGCGGCGTCGGTCCGGTCGGCCTGCAGCGCGTCGAACAGCGCCCGCGCGTCCGAGAGATCGGTGTCGTCCTCGTTGTTCTCCTTGACGATGGTGTCGGGGTCCCACGTCGCCCACCGCGCGCCGGTGCCATCGGGCTTGTAGAGGTTGCCCTCGTGGCCGCCGAAATGGGTGTCGAGGAACGACTCGTCCGACGGGAGCTCGATGCCGGTGTACAGCCCGAAATAGACGGGCCCTTCCCCGTGATCGATGAAGACCCGGTAGAACGCGGTCGCGGGCGCAGGGATCCCCGCCTTGGCGAAGATGTCGGTGCCGATCTTCTCGCGCAGGAGCGAGGGATCCAGGTACCCGCTCGCGAACGACATCGAGTCGAACCCGTAGAAGCGCTGATTCTTGGTCTCGGGATACGCATCCTCGAATCGGTCGAAGTTGAGGCGCAGCGGCAGCTTCCAGTTGCCCGCGTTCCAGGGCAGGAGCAGGCTCGAGTTGCCCTTGAAGCGGATGCCGACGTGCTTCCACTGCCGATCCTCGGTGGCGACGTCGCACTCGACGTAGACAGGCGTGCGCGGGAGCAGCTCGACGCTGCTGACGAGCCCCGGATCGCCGCCACCAGGGCCGGGCGGCATGCAGGCCAGCTCGCCCTTGACGTCGGTGCACGTCCCCTCGGTCTCGGTCCCGAAGATGTCGATCGTACAGCCGGCGTCCGCCGCGAGCCCCTCGCACGCGTCGATCCAGTCCTGCGGCGGCGTAAAATCGTCGGGGTCCTGCGGGTTCGGCTGGCAGGTCAGGCCGCCGGGGAGCTCCGTGCACGTCCCCGCGGCGTCGGATCCGAAGAGCGAGATCGTGCAGGCGTCGCCGGCCACGAGACCATCGCAGGCCGTGACCCACTCCGGAGGCGGCGTGAATGGACCGCCCTGCGAGCCGAACTCGCCGGCCATGTCCGTCATGTCGTCGACCATCTGCTGCCACTGGTCGGGCGTGACGGTGATGTCGATACGGGGAACCCGGTCCTGCGGGAACGCGGCGGCGTAATCCGGCGGCTCCGTGGAGACGCCGCCCGCCTCGCCGCCTGCGCCGTCGCCGCCTGTGCCGTCGCCGCCCGCGCCCTGCCCTCCGGTGCTGCTGCTCGCGCCGGCGCCCGTCCCGGTCGCGCCGGGGTCGTCGGACGAGCCGCAGCCCACGAGAGGCGCGGCCGCCAACGTGGCGAAAGGCAACAGGCAACGAAGAATTTTCAAGGTCATCGATCGCTCCTCAGCTCGCGTTTCGGGGCAATCTTATGTCAACTATGCATCGATTGTGTGACGAAACCTCGCGCCAGAAGCGTGCGGCATGCCGTGATCAGCCAGATCGGCCCGAAGTGCAGGGCTGGGGTGCGGTGCAATTTTCCATATCAATCGCAACAAATTTTTCCATTGATGATGCAGTGGAGATTTCCACATGGAAGGAGGGCGGCGCAGGCGCGCCGCGCGCCCTCCCGCGGCGATCGTGCAGGCCCCTCCGCTCCCCGAAAAGAGCAAGGTAGGTCGACATCGACGCGGGAGGACGGCGAGAGCTAACGAGTCGACGCCGCGGGGGGACGAGGCCCATCAGGCCCCCCGCGGCGCGCGCTCACGGGAGCGCGCCGCACTTGCCGGGCGACGCGACCGAGACGCCCGCCGCGTTCGCGAAGCATGCATTGCTGTACGTCTTGCCGTCGCAGCCGCAAACGGGATTGTACTGGTGGGTGCACGCCTTCGGGATGGGCGCGCAGACGCCCGTCTGATCGCCCGCGCCGCACTGCGCCTTGATGTCGTAGTCACAGAAGAGGCCGCGCTCGCACGCGATCCCGGCGAGGCCGCCGCAGACGCCGCCCTGTGCCCCGCCGCCTCCCCTCACCTCACTGGACTCGGAGACGATCGATTCGGGCGCATCGTCGGCCACCTCCAGCTGACAGCCCGCGGCGAGCGGGGCCATGGCGAGCGCGAGCCAGACGACGGATGCAATGCGACTGTCCTTGAACCAAGCCTGAACGTTCATGATGTTTCCTCCAATGTCGCCTCGCCGCTCCCGGCAAAGCGATGTTCGTGCGCGAGCCCCTCCTCTGGAGAGAAAGGGCGCCTTGCGCCGAGCGCGAGCGCGGCGCGTCATCCATGTCATCCCGTGCCGATCGGTCGGCGAGCATGAGAGTCCGCTCGACGCGACCTACGTGCGATGAGACCTCGAACCGACGGTCGCAGCGCCGCGGGGGCACGGTCTCCTTGGACAGTCTCCCTGGCAGGAGTCAGGCCACACGTCGGGCGGGGCGGTTTCCACCGCGTGCACGTCCGGCTGCGGCGTCAGGGGCCGCGCGGATCGGGCCAAAGCTGCGCAACGTGAGCGAGGGCTTGCGCAACCTGCCCCCGCAGCGTGGCCTGCGCGGCCCTCTCACGATCACCGACGGCGAGGTGAGCCACGAGCCAATCCAGTGCTGACGGGGAGCGCGTCCATCGCCGATGCGACCGTCGCGCCGCCGTATGCCAGGCGACCGTGAGCCTCGCGCTCTCCCGGCGAGCGCTCGTCGCTCTGCGGGCCGGCCAGCGGCGCGCGCTCGCGTCGCCCCTCAGCCCAGGAGCCCCCGCTCGCCCAGCCACAGCGTCGCGCCGGCGCGGCTGTAGATGCCGAGCTTGTCATAGGCGTGGGCGATGTGATGCTGCACGGTCTTCTGGGAGATGTGAAGGACGACGGCGATCTCGCGGTTGGTCTTGCCGACCCCGACGAGCCGCAGCACCTCCAGCTCGCGCTCCGTGAGCGCCCTTCGTGACCGGACGGGCCGAGCGCACTCGCCGCTCGGAGGAGCGCTCGGAACGGGATCGGTCGCGAGCAGATAATTGTACGTCGTCCCGCGTCCCCCGGCGAGGCGATGGGTCCAGATCGGGTTGGCGCAATAGAGCTCCAGCATCTCCTTCGTGTACCCGATCACGAAATGCTCGAAATACGGGTGCCAGGCCGGGAGGTCGCGAACTCGAAATTCGACGCCGGCGTCCCGCAGCGCCGCTTCGGAGCGGCTGTCGGTCTCGGAAAAATAACGATGCCAGAGGGTCGGAATGGCCGTGACCAGCGAGGACATCTCCGGATCTCGGACGAAGCGCTTCAGCGGGCCATCGACGAGCGCCCAGCGCGCCGACTCGGCGCCGAGCTCGAAGAGGGCGTCCTTGCGGTCCGGATAGAATCTCCGAACGAGCTCGTCGTGGAACGTGAGGAACTCGGGCAGCGGAACCAGGCTGGTCGCCGTGATCGGCTGCCTGAACCACGGATGGCTCAGCGCCATGTCACGAAAGAGGCCGCGCCACGCTTCCGAGCCGAATCTCCGGCTCACCAAGGTTTTTCGCGTCAGGATTGTGGTTCCGCTGACCTTCATGGGAAGCTCGTTGGCGCCTCCCGCTGGACGACGAAGCCGCTCGGGAGGCAGGCTCCCAAAGTATCACTCGTCACGTCGAACGATCAAGGCGTCGGCCGCCAACGCGCGAGTTCGCGTGTCACGCCGCAGCTACGATCAAGCGGTATTTGCACACCAACAGCAGATTCTTCTGATGGCGCTGCAGGCTGACAGACCGCGCTGTGGATGCGCAGCGTCATTGCATCCCACAGCGGGTCGTATCTCGATGTCAGCGGAGTCGCTCGAACGTGGAGGCGGGTGTGAGCAGGACGGCGACGATCGGGGGACGCCGTGCAGCGGAGTGGAGGGGACGCGCCGCGTCGAGCACGCAGAGCGCGCGTCAGAAAGCGGTTACGGCAGGGTGTGCCGCTTCAGGACCGGCCAGCCGACCGCGGCGTTGCCGTAGTCGTGACCCCCTCCCTGCTTCGTGCAGAGGGCCACTTCGACGCCGCCCTCGCAGTTCGAGAAGGTCGAGCAGCCCTTGCTGTCTTCGGCCGATGGCGAGCCCGTGCACTTGTTGATCTGGCCCCACTTCTCGAGGGTCGATTTCGCCCCGAGGAACGTGATGGGCATGCCGCTCACCACCGCGGAGTATCCACCGGCGTAAGGCACGATCGGATCCCCGGTGCTGCGGAACGAGATCACGGTGATGGGGCGCGACGGCTTGCAGTCGCCGATGTTCTCCTGCAGGAGATCGAAGGCGGCGGGCGCCACGGCGGCGAACGTGTCGGCCGCGTGGCAAGCGAGGTAGTGGGACATCCCGCCTCCCATCGAGAAGCCGACCGCGTAGATGCGCTTGGGGTCGATGCAGGCGGTCTCCTGGATCTCGGCCACCATCGCCTTGACGAAGGCCACGTCGTCGGTGTTCTTCACGCAGCAGGGCCCCACGTTCCAGGCGCCGCCCGACGGGCCGGACAGCCCTGACGGGAAGGCCATGATCACCCCCTCCGGGTCGGTCTGCGCCGGATACGGCGAGCCCGATCGCTCCGACGGGCCAGAGCCGCCGAGGGGGTGGAGGTCCACCACGAGAGGCACCGGCTTGCTGCCGTCGTACGCGGCAGGGACATGCAAGACATAGCTGCGGTTCGAGGAGCCGATCGTGATCGTCTTGTTCGTGTCGCCGGCCCTCAGCGCGGGCGACGGGCAGGTGATGGCCTCGCCGCCACCCGCGCCGCTCGTGCTGGCGCCGCCACCCGCGCCGCTCGTGCTGGCGCCCCCACCTGCGCCGCTCGTGCTGGCGCCCCCACCAGCGCTGCTCGTGCTGGCGTCGCCGCCGGCGCCGCTCCCACCGGCGCCATCGCTGCCGGTGCTGGTGCTGCCGCTGGCCGAGCCCGTCGTGCTTCCCGACACGCTGCCCGAGGTGCTGCTCGTGCTGGCGCCCGCGGTGGGGCCGCCGCCGTCGCCGCCGGCGCTGGTGGTCCCGTCGCTATCGCCGCCGCAGCCCCAAAGGGAGATGCCGAGCGCTCCCAGTACCAGAATCAGCTTCGGTAAACTCGTTCGTCCGTACGTCATTGGTCAGCACCTCTGTCCGGTGGGTTCAAGACCGCCATCCGGTGCTCGGGTCACGTCCTCGAAAGCGTGGGACAGCGCCGCCCTCGTCGTCCCGGCTCGCCGTCCGTCGTCACATGACCCGATGCACGTGGCAGTCATATCCGAGGCCGTTGGCTTGCGGCATGGGCATACCGGCCTATGCCTCGACGCCGCCGCAGCCGCTCGCCGTCCCGGGAGCATCTCCAGGCGTTCCTGGAAGGCGCAGAGCGCGCTGGTCTTCCCGGAAGGGCGCCGGAGGCCCGGGCACGGTCGATGATACGGCGACGTGTTCCGTGGAGATCATGCCCACGGACAGGGGCTGTGCGCGGCGCCTCGCGACGCGCCGACAGCAGGCGGTGCTGGCGTTCATCGTGGCGTGCCTCGCCGCCGTGCTCCTCTCCCCGGTCCACCTGACGCGGCGTCACCCGGGCGCCCTCGTCGTGTCCATCGAGTTCGACGACACGCTGGCGGATCAGCTCTCCGCGCGCTCCATCCTCGCCGAGCACAGGATGCATGCCACGTTCTTCGTGAACAGCGGTGCGCTCGACCGCCCTGGCTACCTGACGGTCGCGCAGCTCCGCGCGCTCGCGTCCGACGGCCATGAGATCGGCGGCCACACCATCAATCACGTGCGGCTGCCCGGGCTCAAGGTCAGCGAGCAGCGCCGGCAGATTTGCGATGATCGCCGCGCCCTCCTCGCGCTGGGCTTCGCCGTGAGCGACTTCGCCTACCCCTGGGGCGCTCACGACAGCGTCAGCGTCGAGCTGGTGCGCTCCTGCGGTTACGACAGCGGAAGGCGCGCGGGCGGGCTCGCGTTCCCCTCGTGCATCGTGTGTCCACGGGCGGAGTCCATCCCTCCGCGCGACCCCACCGCCACCCGCGCGCCCGGCTCCCTCAGCCGCAGCCAGGGCGTCTCCACGATCCAGGCTATCATCCGCAGCGCGCAGCAGGACGGCGGATGGATACAGCTCATCTTTCACCATGTCTGTGACGCCTGCGGCAAGTACAGCATCTCCAGACAGGACTTCTCCACACTCCTGGACTGGCTCGCGGAGGAGCGCGACGCGGGCCGCCTCGTCGTCCTGACGGTGCGGCAGGTGATCCACGGCGAGGTGCCTCGCTAGGCTGCCTGTGGCGTGGACGAGGCGCCCCCGATGCGGATCAGTCGCGGAGCGGAGGAGCCGCGCTCGTCCCGCGAGGGGTCGCGTCCCCTCGGGCGGCGCCTCCGGCGCTGCTCATCGGCCGGCGGAAGAGCGTCGCGTCGTCGTGCGCGCGCAGGGCCAGGACGAGCTCGGCGTGCGCCCACCCGAGGGGCGCCGCCGAGCCGGTCGGCTGGCCGGCGCGGGGCCCGCGATCGAAGACCTGCTCCGGCAGCATCTGGGACGCGGTCGCGAAGCGCCCCATCGCGTCGAGGTAGGGGCGCATCCTCTTGCGCGCCGCCGCCGGCGAGCTGGGCTTCTCGAGCGCCCTCGCGAGCTCGTACTCGGCCCTCTCGCCCGTGAGAATCGGCCATAACATGCCTCCTGTCCGCTCACCGGAGAGCGGGTCGAAGCCATACCCGTCGCCGACATAGCGATAGAATCCCGGGCCGACCCCGGGGACCTCGACGCGCAGCGCGGCGTCGCAGGCCGCGAGCGAATCGGCGATGTTCGCCGCGAGCGCCGGGCGCACCCCGAGGACGACGAGCCTGAGGAAGCCGCAATCGACGATGTCGCGCTCCAGCCAGGAGCGCCCCCGCAAGACGTAGCGTCGCTCGTCGTTCGGGTCCCTCGGTGCGTCCGGGCTGCCGGTCCCGTCGACGCGCACGAAATACCGCCCGTTGGCGGTGCCCCCCTGGGTGGTGAACGTCCAGCCGTCGATCTGCCGGGCCCAGCGCTCGGCCGTCTCTCTGTACCGGGCCTCGCGCTCGGGATCACCCATCGCGCCAGCGATCTCCGCGGCATGGACGAGCGCTGTGCAGACGAAGGCCAGGGTCGACGGCGAGACGCCCGAAACCTCCTCCCATCGATCGAGCGGGGTCCAGGGGCCGAAGGCGACAAGGAAATCGGCGGCGCGGCGCGCGAGATCCCAGCACGCACCGGCCGCGACGAGCCGCTCCTCGACCACGTGATAACAGAGGTCGATCGGCTGCGCGACCTGATCGAGCTCCAGGCCTCGCCAGTACGGCTCTCCGTCGGACCAGGTGTTCTGGTAGAACGAACCCTCCTTCGAGACATGGAGAGAGCCGAAATCCCAGGTGCCGTCCGACGCGGAGAGCTGGATACCTTTCATGAACCGCATCGCGGCCACGGGCGAGCGCGTGTCGCCTGCGGCGAGCAGCGCGAGCGCGATCTGGCTGAGATCACGCGGCCACACGAGGTGGTAACCGCCCGTGATCGTGCTCGACGTCCTCGGCGAGATCGCGCTCGCCCGGTCGAGCCTGACGTCGCCCCAGGGCACGGACGGCGACGCGATGAAGGCCCCAGGGTGCGCCCTGTCCTCGAGGGACTTCATCACCGCCACCGAGCTCCGGTAGAGGCGCGCGAGGTCGGGCGAAGCGCTCCCGAGCGGGCGGAGGGACGCCTGATAGGCGCGCCACTGGGCGCGGTACCTGTCGAGGAGCGCGTCGGGGTCCTCGCCGAGCGACGCCTGGGCGGCGCGGTGGGCCTCGTCGATGTCGCGTCCGAAGCCGAGCGCCAACGTGAGCTCACAGACCCCGGGCGAGAGCGGGAGATCCAGCTCCCCGGTCAGCACGACGTCCCCGTCTTTCGCGTCGCGGTAGTGCGCGGTCAACGTGCGGTGGTTCTGCAGGTCCCGATATCCGTCGCTCTCGGTCCCCGAGAAGCCGGCTGTGGCGTCGCGCCAGCGGATGGAGGTCACGAGGGCCTGGGCGAAGGGGCCTTGCCAGGCGAACAGCCCCGCTCCCGGCACGCCTCCGGTGCTCGCCATCGCGCTGTCACCGAGTGGCGTGTTCCCCGCGCTGGGGTTGTGAAGGACGAAGAACCTGAGCCCTCCGACTTTCCTGGTGATCCTCAGGCGCTGCAGGACCACGTCCCTGTCGGGATCGGCGAAGATGATCTTCTCGATCCTGAACCTGCCGCCCGGATCCTCCGTGATCACCCGGAAAGCCGGCACGCCGCGCTCGATCCAGCGGACGCTCCGCCGCGCGTCTCGCCGCTCCTCGAAGAGGCCTCTGTCGGCCGCCGTGACGAGCAGCTGGCTGTCCCGCGTCTGCGGGGTATCGTTCGTCGGCCAGAACACCTCGGTCAGGATGCCGCTCGCTCCGGTGAACCATACATTGCTGATCGGGGCCGTGTCGGAGCGCGCCGAGTACTTGAGGTCCTCGTCGTAGCTCTCGTACGCGGCGCCGAAGAGATCCTTGGAGCCTTGAGACCAGCTTCCCGCGGACGAGGACCCGGGCGCCACGCCCGAGGGCGTTGCGGCGCGCGCCACGCCAGCGAGCGGGAGCGAGGCGCCAAGGGCTGCGAACAGCAACGTTCTCCCGAGATTTCGCATGGACCGGCTCCGACCTGCGATGAACGCGCCGCGCGTCGGTCTCGAAGCGTGCAACGCCCGGTCCATTGACGCCCAGCCCACCGCCCTCAACGCATGGCCGACGCTCCTCCGCTGGGGTCATCGGCCTAGCGCGGCGCTGTGTGCGTCTCCTGCGCGCGCCGGCGTGAGCACCGAGGTTCCCCTGGGGCAGCGCGCGTTCCGCCATCCCGCCCGCGCGCCGCCGCGAGGCAGGCCGGTCGCCGCTGTCGCACGCGGTGAAGCAGGAAGAGCGCCATGAAGCGGACAGCCGCGCGTCGGGCTCGACCTGGAGCGGCGTACCTGACGTGCTCGCGCGGCAAAGAGGGAGGTTGTGGGGGGAACTCCTGGATCGACAGGAGGCGGCTTGTCCAGGCATGGCAGTAATAGCAATCCAGGTGCCGCGACGCGGAGCGACCGTCTCCCGCCATGGAGGGTGGTCCTGGGGCCGCAGGAGCGCCCTTCTGCTGTTGCGCCAGTGCACGGATTCGAGCAGCCCCTCGCCGCCACTGTTGCTCCAGCAGCAGCTCCTCCGCAGCTTGAGCAGCAAGCTCGTCGCTGACCATCGCTCTCCCCAGAAAAGAGCGTCACCACGCGATGTCCACTTTCGCTCGGCCAGTCCATCCGTTATAGTGGACAAATCGTCCGTTCGATAGTTCGCGACGGACGCCCAACGGAAGGGAGCTTTGCATGAAACAGCTGTTCAAGCTGCTCGCCCTGGTGCTCGCGCCGCTCGTCATCGCGCTGAGCGCCCAGGCTGCAGAAAAACCGAGCGAGATCCGCGTCGCCAACCCGGGCGTGGGCGTCGGCAATCGCCCGGTGGTGGGGGGCTCGGCCTGGTCGCTGCTCAACCTGAACAGCGCGCTCGAGAGTGAATTCAAGAGCGATGGGGTGCCGGTGCGCTGGAACTTCCTGCGCGGCGCCGGACCGGCGGTGAACGAGACGTACGCCAACGGGTTGACGGATTTCTCGCTGCTCGGCGATCTGCCGTCGATCATCGGCCGCGCCGGCGGCCTGAAGACGCGCATCCTCGCGAGCGGGCCGAAGAGCAACCTGTACATCGCCGTGCCCGCGGACTCGCCGATCCAGAGCGTCAAGGATCTCAAGGGCAAGCGCTTTGCGGTGTTCAAGGGCACCTGCCTGCAGCTCTCGGCGGCGCGCATCCTGGAGGCCAACGGGCTCAGCGAGCGCGACACCCGCGCCATCAACATGGACAACGCGACCACCAAGGCGGCCCTGGCGACCAAGGACGTCGACGCCGCCATCGGCGGCCCTGACCTGCTCGCCCAGCGCGATCAAGGCATCGTGCGCATCATCTATTCGACCAAGGGCGACCCCCGCTATACCTGCAACAGCACCATCATCGGCTCGGACGACTTCATCCGAAAGTACCCCGAGATCACCAAGCGCGTGGTGCGGCAGTACGTCCTGGCAGCGAAGTGGCTCGCGGATCAGGAGAAGGACCTGAGCGCGGCATACCGCGTCTGGTCGCGCTCCGGCGTCCCGTTCGCCGCCTTCAAGGAGGACTGGGCCGGCGAGTCGGTGCGCGACAGGGACAGCCCGCTCGTGGACGCGTACGTGATCGCTCGCTACAAGACGAGCATCGCCGACGCCAAGCGCCTGGGCCTCATCCGCACGACGTTCGACTTCGAGCCCTGGGTCGACCGCAGCTTCCTCGATCAAGTCCTGAGAGAGGAGAAGCTCGAAGGTTTCTGGAAGCCCCGCACGCTGCCCTGACGCAGCCAGGAGCTCGAAGCGGAGCTGCCGGGTGAGGCGACCCGAGCTTCTGCCGCGCGCTGTCGTGCGCGGCGCTGGCGGCGCTCGGCGAGCCTGGTACCCTGGCCCCGCGATGAGGGTCGACGAAGAGGTCGTGGTGATCGTGCGCGGGCTGGAGGTGGTCGTGGAGCGCGCCGGCGGGCTGTTCCTCGGCCGGCGCGACACCATCGAGGCGTTCGCCGATCCGCCCGTGTTCCTCGGCAGGTTCGAGGGTCGCGGCTGGTACGCGGCGCGAGCTCGGCCCAGCGTCGAGCTTCCGGCCGAGCTCGCGTTCGCCTCGGTCCGCTCCCTCTTCTCCGAGCTGCCCGAGCCCACGTTGCACATCCTGGGGCGCGCGCTCGCTGGTGTCGAGTTCGCCGAGACGCACCGCTATTGCGGGCGCTGCGGAACCGCCACCCAACAGGACGCCGCGGCCTCGGACGGGCGCGAACTCAGCGTCGGTGAGCAGACGCGGCGCTGCCCGAGCTGTGGGTTGAGCGTGCACCCGCGGATCGCGCCCGCCGTGATCGTGCTGGTGGAGCGCGACGATCGCGTGCTCCTGGCGCGCAGCGCGCGCTTTCCGCCCGGGCGCTTCAGCGCGGTGGCGGGCTTCGTGGAGATCGGCGAGTCGCTCGAGCAAGCGGCTGCGCGCGAAGTCGGCGAGGAGGTCGGCGTTCAGATCCGAGATCTGAAGTACTTCGACAGCCAGCCGTGGCCGTTCGGCCGCTCGCTGATGATCGGCTTCTCGGCCACGTATGCCGGCGGCGCGCTCACGCCGGACGGCCACGAGATCGTCGAAGCCGACTGGTTCTCGCGCGAGCAGCTGCCCGACCTCCCACCCAAGGTCAGCATCGCGCGCCGTTTGATCGACGCCTTCGTCCAGCGCTCCGCGCCGCTGTCTTGAGCAACGGCGCACGCCAGGCCATCCCCTCGGCGACCGACGTCGCCTATTTCGCGGCTTGGTCGTTCGCGTAGGGGTTGAGCTCGTTCGTGTAGACGCGGCTCAGGGCGATCTCCCCCGGCTTGAGCTCGCCGCTCTTGACCATCCAGTCGATCCATACTTGAAAATCGCGCTCCGTGATCAGGCCGCCCTTGCCGGCGACGCCGTAGCTGCGCCAGAACTTGATGGCCGAGTCCTCCTCGTTCCGGCCGCGCTTCTTCATCAGCGCGATGCAGCGCGCCACCACCGTCTCGCGCGGGGTGTCCCGGGCCCACTCGATGGCCTTGGCCGTCGCCTCGACGAAGCGCCGCGCGGTCTTGGGGTTTTCCTTGATGAAGCTCGTCTTCATCACGTAGCTGCCCGCGGTGAACTTGCCGTAGAGCTCGTAGTCCGAGAACAGCGAACGGATGCCGCCGCGCTCGAGCGCGCGATCGCGGTAGATGTCGCCGAGCGTCGCCACGTCGACCTGCTTCTCGCGGAGCAGCTGCTCGCCGTTCACCGGGGGAATGACGAGCAGCGTGACGCGCCGGGCTTCCTCCGGCGTGAGCTGGCCCCGCGACAGAAACTCCTTGACCATGAACTCGCTGTGGGCGCCGAGCGTGTTCATGGAGATCGTCTTGTCCAGCAGATCGCGCGCGGTGCGCAGCGGGCTGTCGTTCAGCACGTAGAAGCCGCTCTGGCGTTGCTCGTCGACACCGTAGTAGCCCGCGACGGCGATGATGGGCGCCTTGGCCGCGATCAGCTTGATGATGGCGCCGTTGAAGGCGCCGCCGAAGTCGGTGTCGCCGGTGACCACGGCCTGCACGCTCTGGGGGCCGCTCACCGTGCTGCCGACGAAATGCAGGCGGATCGGCGCGAGGTAACCGAGATCTTCCGCGAGCTCGATCGGCGACACCGTGCCGTTGTTGCCCTGATAGCGGAGCTCGAGCGTCTCGAACTCGCTCCCCGATCCGGCGGCGGAGGCGCGCGAAGCGTCGTCGCGCGAGCAGCCCGCCGCGCCGCACGACACCAGCAGGGCGAAGAGGTGGACGGCACGCAACGCGGCGCGGAGCAGGCCAGCAGGGATGGGGCGCAGAGGAGCCATATCCGTTATATTAGACGATCATCCGCTACAGTACAAGCCTCTACTCTTGCCGACGAACTCGCGCGTGCGTCGGAACGCGTGGCGCTCGACGCACCTGGCACAGGTTTTCCTTGAACGCTGTCTTGCATCAAACCGCGCGGTTTTGTCGGGATGCTCCCACGCGCGGCCCTGGCACTCTCTGGCACAGGAGCGAATCCAATGACAGACCTTCGACCTGCCCGGCTTCATTTCGGCCCCGTGTTCTCGCTCGCGATCGCCCTTTCTGGCGCGCTCGCGGGCTGCGGACCGATCGGCTGGACGACCTGTGAGTACGACGGCGTCGACTACGGCCCCGGCGACGAATTTCGTGACAAGGACGGGTGCAACAGCTGCTCCTGCACGGAGGACGGGAACGTCGCGTGCACCGATATGGCGTGTACCTCCGAGTGCACGTGGGGAGGGGTCATCCACGCGCCGGGTGCTTCGTTCCCTGCCGGGGACGGGTGCAACAGCTGCTTCTGCATGGAGGACGGGAACGTCGCGTGCACCCTGGTGGACTGCAGCGGCGGCTGCACCTACGACGGGCTCCCGTACATGCCCGGCGACTCGTTCCCGGCGTCCGACGGCTGCAACACCTGCACCTGCGATCCCTCGGGCTCCGGAAGCGTCGGCTGTACCAAGATCGCGTGTCACGGCTGTGAACGAGACGGCATCGGTTACGCGGCGGGGGCGCCGGTCCCACCGGGCGACGGCTGCAACACCTGCACGTGCAACGCGGACGGCGAAATCGTGTGCACGGACGTGGCTTGCCCGGAGGGCTGCACGTATGGAGGCGTGGAGCACATGCCGGGCGACAGCTTCCCTGCCCTCGACGGCTGCAACACCTGCACGTGCGGCGGGGATGGCAGCGTCGCATGCACGGAGAAAGGCTGTACGGAGGCCTGCACCTACGGAGGTGTGAAGTACAAGCAGGGCGACAGCTTCCCCTCCCTCGACGGCTGCAACACCTGCACCTGCACCGCCGGCGGGGGCGTGGCGTGCACCGAGCGCGCTTGCGGCTGCGACGCGTCGAGCGAGTGGTGGCGCCAGTACGTGAGCACCAGCCCGGAGGAGTGCGCGGTCATCGACTTCGCGTGCACCGGAGGCCTGACCTATGTCTCCAACGAGTGCGGGTGCGGCTGCGAGCAGGACCCGAGCTGCCCGCCCTCGTTCAACTGCATGCCACCTCAGGCGTGCGATGTGGACGAGATCGAGAAGCGCTGCCCGTACTCCACGATCGCCTTCTGAGCGGAAACATTGCGCTCGGCCCACGAGGACCCGCGCGCTGCGCGGCGACCGAGCTGTTGGGAGCCGCCTTGAACGAGCCGCGGCGCAGATCACGGCGCCAGGCCGAGCGCGCGGCGGCCGAGATCGTGAGCGCCCTGCGTCGCCGCCAGCGCCTCCGCGCCCGCGAGCTCCGCGAAGGCGCGCGCGTGGAAGCGCTCCTCTGGCAGGATGCGCTCGAACACCGCGCGCACGTCGGGGGGCGCCTCCGGGTCGGCGGCGATGACCTCGATGCGCTCGAGGCGCATGCGCTCGGAGTGCGCGCCCACCGCGCACCCGGTCTCGAGATTGCGGACGATATCGAGGGTCTCCTTCCAGTAACGCTCGCGCTTTGCACCGATCTTCGGCTCGATCCCGCGGGCGGTGAGCAGGTCGCCCACCCAGACGGCGTGGCGGCGCTCCTGCCCGGCGATGACGCCGAGGATCCGGTGCGCGCGCGTTCCGGGCTCGGCGAACGCGTCGCGCAGCATCTCGATGCGGCCGGCCGCGGTGGCCTCGCCGCGGTATTGATCCAGGAGCCAGGCGACGAGCGCCTCCGGATCCTTCTTCACTGCCTCCCACCAGGCGTGGCTGTCTCGGAGAACGACGGGATTCGAAGCGTTCATGGCGGCCTCCTTCGACGTTCGATCTGGGGGACCGGACCATCGGCGTCGACTAGAATGATCGGATATGCCATCGGCTGGACCGATACTCGACGGCGACCTCCTCCGCGCGTTCGTGGCCTTCGCCGACACCCTCAATTTCACGCACGCCGCGCGGCGCGTGGGGCTCTCGCAGCCGGCGCTCTTCGAGCGGGTGCGCCGGCTCGGCGACGAGCTCGGGGCGCCGCTCTACGAGCGCACCGGCAAGCAGATCCGCCTCACCGATCGCGGCCTGCGCGTGGCCGCGCACGCCCGCGACGCGGTCGCGCGGGCCGAGGCGTTCGCGCGGGATCTCCGCGGCGAGCCGCAGCGCGAGTCGGTCACGCTCGCCGCCGGCGAGGGCGCCTTCCTCTACCTGCTCGGCCCGGCCCTGGCGCGCTTCGCCGCCGAGGAGGCGAGCCTCCGCCTGCTCACGCTGGGCGCGCCGTCGGCCTGCGCGGCCGTGCGCGCGGGCGACGCGCACCTCGCGGTCGGCGTGCTCGATCTCGTGCCGCCCGAGCTCGTTGCGCGCGACGTGCTGCGCACGCCGCTCTGCGTGGCCATGCCGCGCCGCCACCGCCTCGCGCGCCGCCGCTCGCTGCGCCTCATGGATCTCGCGGGCGAGCGCCTCGTGCTGCCCCCCGCGGGCCGATCGCACCGCGATCTGATCGGCCGCGCCATCGCGCGCCTCGGCCACGAGGTCGATCCGCCCATCGAGGCCGACGGCTGGCCGCTCATGCTCCAGTTCGCGGCGCTCGGCCTCGGCGTCGCCGTGGTGAACGGCATCTGCGCGCCGCCGCGCGGGGTGATCCTGCGGCCCGTGCCCGAGCTGGGGACCGTGTGTTATCGGCTCGTCACCCGCCGCGGCGCCGAGCTGCCTCCGGCGGCCGAACGGCTGGCGGCGCGGATCGTGGAGATCGGCAAGGGCGCCGCGCGGGCGGGGTGATGGCCCGTCGGGGCGCGGAGCGGGCTAAGAACGCTCCACGGCGCTTCGCAGGAGCGCCACGGCGGCCTCTCGCAGGACCGGCCCGTCCACGCGCACGGCGGGCGAGGCGTTCGCAAGCACCTCGTGGCAGCGCACCGGCAGCGCCCGCCCGCCGAGCGCCGCGATGATGTCCTGCGTGCTGGCTGCGTAGACGATGCGGCTCACCCCCGCCCAGAACAACGCCCCCGAGCACATGGCGCAAGGCTCCCCGCTGGCGTACACGGTGCCACCCTCGAGCGCTTCCGGGCCGTGCGCCGCGGTCGCTTCACGGATCAACACCACCTCGGCGTGTGCGGTGCAGTCTCCCTGCCCAGCGTTGGCCGTGCGCCGCTGGTTGCTGCTCACCTGGAGCACCTGACCGCCTTGCACGAGCACCGCGCCGAACGGCATGTTGCCGGCGCGCAGGGCGTCGCTCGCGGCGTCCACGGCGAGCTGCATGAAGCCAACGTCCAGGGGGTCGCCTACTTGATGGGTCATGGTAAACCGACCTCACCGTTCACTGCACTCGAGCGCTGGATCACGCCTGCGGGCGCGCAGCGCGCAGGCGTCAGACGGATACGGAGCTGACCGACCGGGCGTGCCATGCCGCCCATCATGAGGTCGAGCCATGCGCGCGGCCGGCGAAGCACCTCGATCCGGAAGTCGCGCAGGAGCACGGTGAGCGCGATCCCCAGCATCGTATAGGCGAGCGTCCGGCCAGGACAGACGTGATGGCCGAGCCCGAACGCGCCAAACCGCCGATCCTTGACCGCGGGGCTCTGGAAGGCGTCCGTCTTCATGTCGCAATACCGCTCGGGCTCGTAGCGAGCCGGATCGTGGTAGAAGGACGAGTCGCCGTTGACGAGCCCCATCGACATCCCGATGAGGCTGCCGGCCGGGATCACGTGGCCGCCCAGCTCCACCGGCCTCCGCGAGAGCCGCCAGAGGCCGCCGTTGCCATGGAGACGCAGCGACTCGTTGATCGAGCGGAGCAACACCGGCATGCGGCAGAGCGCGCCGAGATCGAGGGCTTGCCCATCCTGGAGGACGCGAGATTGCTCCTCGAGCACCGCCGCGAGCGCCCGCGGGTGCTCCAGCAGCTCCGACAGGCTCGCGGCGAGGCTCATGGCCGTGTTCGTGTGCGCGCCGAGCACCGCGCCCATCACGGCGAGCGCGGCATTGCGGAGCTGCTCGGCCGTCGCGGCCGTGGGCTCGTCCCCGAGGGAGCTCTTGATGACCGCGTGGAGGTAACCTTCCGGATCGGCGCCGCCCTCGGCCGCCACGCGCCGCACCTCGCTCGTGAAGATCGAGATGATGCGCTCCCGCGCCTGCTTGCGGCGCCTCGCCGAGGGCGTCTCGATGGGCAGAAAGAAGCCCGTGAGGTTCAGCTCGCTCTCGAGGATGTGGAACTGGCGCGCGAGCTCGTCGCACAGCGCCTCGGAGATGGCGTCGCCGCACACGAACCGGCAAGCCATGTGCAGCACGAGGTCGTTGGCGAGCGCGAGCGCGTCGATCTCGCCGACGCGGGCGAGCCGCCCGCGCAGGAACCGCGCCGTGAAATCCGCGAGAGGGCCGCTCTGGCGACGCACGGACGCGCCGGAGAGCGCGCGGAGCACGTGGGGCTGGACCTCGACGAAGAGGTCTTCGCCGAGGATCCTGCCGGCGAGCCGCCGGTACGCGTCCACGAGGTTCAGCTCTTCACCCGCGTCGATGAAGCGCTCTGCGGCGTCCTTGCCGCCGACGAACGTGAGAGGCAGCCCGAACAGCGATAGGGTAAATACATCACCAAGCGCCTCGTGGCCTGCGCGCTGGAGCTCGGTCGGGTCGGCCAGCAGCGCGATCGCCGTTCCGATGCCCGGCACGATCACCCCCAGCCGCGGCGGCCCCGCCCCGTTGGACCGGGGCTCGGCGCGGACGAGCGCACGCACGATCTTCCGCCGGGTGCGGCCGGTGAGAGGCTGGGGAGCGCTGCTGTCCACCTGCGGTCGAGATGTATTTTGCATGCAATGGTGACTCCAACGCTCGCATAGGAGCGAGAGTTACGACCGCTGTTAAGGAAGAGCCGAATGCCACGCTCGCCCATGGGCGTCATCCGTCTGCTGCCCCTTGGTGGTCCTCCCCCCACCCCCATCGTGCCGCGCGCCCCCTCACGGCACCGCGTCTGTCTTCGTCCGATTTATCCGCCGTCAACGATTGAACAGGGCGAGACGACGAGGCAGCGACTGGGCTTGTGCGATGCCTTCACGGTCGCTGCGTCATCTCATCCTCCCGCACCGCCCATGCGGTGTCAACGGCAGAGGTCGGTCGCCCGCGGCGTCCTGCGGGGTAGCTCCCCGACCGGGCCCGACGCCGGTGTCGATCCGCGAACTCCCACGGCAAGGCTCAGGGCGCTGCCATTGCCCAGGCGGCCCGCGATCGGCGCCAGCGAGCCAGCCCCGGGTGAACGTCGCCGGCGAGAGATCCGGGGGCAAGCACCTCTACGTTCAACACCGCATTGCCGGACACGCGCTGCGCGGGCCCTGGGCTCGTGATCTTCGGAATGCCCGGAAGGCCCTCCCCGCTCCCTTCGCCCCCATGGCGTGAGCGGGTGCCGGGAGGCGCGCGGCAGCGGCATTCGACCGGACGCTCGTTCCCGCACGCCTGGCGAGTCCGCTCGGCGGGGCTGACCCGAGAGCGCGCTCGACGTTGCCGAAGACATGCCGGCGCGGCGCGCGCGGATGGCCTTCGGGATCCGGGTCCTCGCTCACGTGGTCGACGCCACCGGTTGCCCAGACCGGCCCAGCCTGCTTGCAAGCTCTCGACTGTCGGAGCGTTCGTGCTACTACGGCGCCCCCGATGAACGCCTCGGACGCGATCAAGGAGCGGGTGGACCGCTTCGTCAAGGACATCCTGAGCCTGGTCGAACGGGTTCAGGACGAGCACCGCGCCGCAGCGCACCGGACGGTGACGACGATGCTGGCCGATCTGGAACGGCCAGCGACGAACGCCTCCTCGGAGCGCCGTCCGAAGCCCCGGAAGGCGCCCGCGCGCGCCAAAAGGAGCGTGGCGAGGCCTACGAGGAGCGGGAAGCAGGGCGCGCTCTCGGGAGCGTCAAGCTCCTCGACGACGGCACCGTCCGCGGGGAGGACCTCGGCACCGTCCGCGGGGAGGACCTCGGCACCGTCCGCGGGGAGGACCTCGGCACCGTCCGCGAGGAGGACCTCGGCACCGGCATCCGGCGCGGACCGAGCCACGGCTGGCACGATGACCGCGACGGGAGCCTCGACGAGCGATCGGGAGGCCGTGGTGCTCGAAACTGTGCGGTCCCTCGTGCGAGGGACGGCGACGGAGATCGCCACGCGCAGCGGGCTACCGAACGGGAGCGTGTACGTCGCGCTTCGCGCGCTCGTGGCTCGCGGCCGCGTGGCGAGAGCCGGGACAGCGAGGGGCGCCGAGTACAGCCTCGTCTCGTCGGGCGGGATCCGGCCCTTCAAGCGCGTGAAAGCTGCGGAGCCCACCAGCCCTGCGGAGATGGAACGGACCCCCGACGCCGAACTCGCGGAGTAGAAGATTCCACTCAGGCACGAGATCGTCGCGGCGCGTTGAAATCAGGCTGAGAGCCGGAGAGAATCAATACGAAGGCGGGAAAGCAGGAAGAGAAGCCCACGAATTCTTCCTGACCTCCTCATGCCCTTTGGTTCGGGGGCACACCGCGTTTCCGCTCGGCGCCCGTCGCCCACACGGTTGACCGGGGCAGCGCGGTCCGGTTGCAAGGGGTGCAGGAAAGGACGCTAGAGCTCCTCGAGCCAGGGACCGACCGCCGCCACGTACACGCGCGCTCGGCGGCCGACGGGATCCAGCGGGATTCGGAACGTTGGGGCAGCCGGCGGAGCGGCCTTCGCTGCCTGAGAGCGCGGGACCGACATGACGCGCTGGCCGACCCTAAACCACTTCACGTCGTGGTCGACGCTCGCACCGGGCACCGAGAACTCGGGCGGCAAGGTGCTCAGCTTTCGCACGCGCCCATCGGCGAGTCGTGCAGCGGCCCTGCTGCGCCTCGCCGCGGTATCGGTGAATCGAATTTGCACCTCCCCATCGCGCAGGCGCGTGCGGTGCTCGGACCACGCATGCCCCTCGACGCGAAATCCACGTTCAACGCGCATTGATGGAGAAGATCGGATAGAAGCCGACGTCGCCTTCGGAGAACCGCCGGGCGAGCTCGGGGACCTCGTCGAAGCCGTAGATTCGCTCGTCGACCTCGGGCATCCAGCCCTCGGCCTCTGCGTACGCGACCGCCTCCACGCCCTGGGGGTAGCGCGCGTAGTGCGTGTTGACGTGCTGGTGCCGCGCAATGCACTCCGACGCGCGAAGCAAGGAGAGGACCATCCCCTCCTTCCACCCAGCGCTGGTGATCACCCCCTGGCGCCCGAGCGCCTTCAGCGTCGCACGGAAGACCGGCGTGCCGATGTAGTCGATGAAGATCTGCACCTTCGTCCCGGCCGTGCGCCGCTCCACCTCCTCCAGGAACCTGCCCTCGGCCTCGAGGTACGATCGGCGGTAGGCCGCGTCGGTGACGAACCGGCGCTCATCGTAGCTGAGCTCCCCGAACTGCCGGCGATCGAGGGCCGTCACGCCCGTCTTCCGGATGAGCTCGAGACGCCTGTCGTTGCCGGAGAGCATCACGGTGGTGCACCCGTGCCGCCGCGCGAGATCCAGCTCCGCGAGCGTCGTGCCCCCGCCCCAGCCCCAGACGTGCGGCGACGGGAGCTCTTCGCGCGGGACCTGGAGACGGAACGAGCCATGGGCCTGCAGCCAGTTCGACCACGCCGTCACGTAGCGCCCCGAGAACGCCGCCCACTGAGGCAGCGAATGACGGGTGTCGTCCGGGAGGCGGATGATCTCGTGCGGCCGCAGGATCATCCTCGTCGCGAGGCAGCCCATGGTGCCCGGCGCGTCGTACGCCATCGCCTTCTCGGGGTAGCCCCACGCGTCGACCACCGAGGCACAGAAGATGATGCCGACATCACCAGGCTTGAGCCCCTCGACGCCCGAGCCGACCTCGAGCACGCGGACCACGCCGGTGTTTCCGATGATCACCCGGGGCTCGCCGCGCTGCTTGCAGATGTCGACGGGCTTGCGAGAGAGCGCATGCTGCATGTTGCCCTCCCAGCACCCGAACAGCGGCTCTGCCAGGACCTCGGCGCTGGAAATGTCGCGGAGATCGAAATCCTCCTGGACCAGCTCCGCGAGCTCTCCGATGTCCGTCCCCGTACCCGGATAAAGGAACCAAGCTTTCACGCTGTGCGGCAAGGGAACCTCCGTCGGACCTCCATCGAACTCCGTCGAAAAGAGGGGCCGCGCTCTGAATGGACACGATTTGCCAAGACCTCTCCTGTGCGATGCGCCCCAGCCCGCGCCCGCTACGCCAGGACGCCGAGCTCGCGCTCGAGGTAACGGGCCATCGCGGCGACGGTCGGGTGATCCATCGCCATCGTCACCGGCAGCGTCATGCCGAACGCCTGACTGAGCCCCTGCACCACCTCGATCGCGAGCATCGAGTCCATCCCGAGCTCGTCCAGGCGCTGATTGGGGTTCAACGACAAGCCTTGATCGAGCCCCATGATGCCCTGCGCGACGGCGGTGATCTCGTGAATCAACATGCCCATGCGCTCGTCCGGGGAGCTCCGGAGGATACGCCGCGCGAGGTCGTCCTCCCCGCGCGGGCTCTCGGCCTCGGGCAGCTCCGCAGGGGCGGCGATGCCGGCGAAGAGGACGGGCAGGGCCGCTTCGGCGGCGCGCTTCGAGAGCCGCACGGGATCCAGGTCCATCGCGATGAGGTGGGCGCGATTCGATCGCAGCATGTGCTCGAAGAGGGTGAGCGCCTCGTCGGGCGCAAGGCCCGAGAGACCCCAGCGCCTGCCGAGCGCATCGAGGACGTCCCGCGCCATGCCGGCGCCCGCGAGCGGCCCCCAGGCGATGCTGAGCGCCGGGGCGCCCTGCGCGCGAAGATAAGCCGCGAAGGCGTCCTGAAAGGCGTTCGCGGCGGCATAGGCGGCCTGCCCGGGGTTGCCGAGCAAGGCCGACACCGACGAGAAAAAGACGAAGAAGTCGAGCTCGCGGCCGCGCGCCTCCGCCCAGAGGTTCTCGCTGCCACGCACCTTGGGCGCGAGGACACGGTCGAACGACGCCGCGTCGGTGTTGGTCAGGACCGCGTCCTCGTTCACGCCCGCCGCGTGGACGATGCCGGCGAGCGGCGGCATCGCATCGATGCGCCGGAAGAGGGCCGCCACGTCGTCCCGCTGCGCGACGTCCGCCTGCACCACGTGGACGCGCGCGCCGCTTGCGCGCAGCCCCGAGAGCGCAGCCTGCGCCTCGGGGCTCGGCGAACGCCGGCTCACGAGGACGATGTGACGGGCGCCGCGGCACACCATCCACCCCGCCCAGACAAGCCCGAGCGCGCCCAGGCCGCCGGTGATCAGGTAGGTCGCTCCGGCGCGCAACGCGGTGGGCTCGCCCGCGCCGGCGAGGCCTGGGCAGCGGGCCACGCGCGGCAGGTAACGGGCCCCGCCGCGGAAGGCGATCTCCGGCTCGACGTCTGCCCCGAGCAGGTGATCGGCGAGCATCGAGGCCTCCGCGGGCGGCCTCGCCGGATCGAGGTCGATGAGCCCACCCGAGAGGTCGGGGTGCTCGGCGGCGAGCACACGGCCAAGCCCCCAGAGCGGGGCCCCTGCGAAGCCGCGCGCGGCTTCCACATGGGTCGGTGATCGGCGTTCGCCGTCCCCTTCCGCGTGGGTCGGGGATCCGCGTTCGCCGTCCCCTTCCACATGGGTCGGGGATCGGCGTTCGCCGTCCCCTTCCACCTGCACCGCCTGCGCACCCCGGGTCGCGAGCCACAGCCGCGGCGGCGCGCCGGTCCCGGTGCGGCCCTTCCGGTTCGCGAGAGAGCGCGCGAGCCGCAGCACGCTGTCGCAAAGGCGCGGATCGGCGTGGTCGCCGGACGCGCGCTGCCCGCCCAGGGGAGCGTCGTCCGCCGCTCGAAGATCGACGATGCCGGCCACCGGCACGCCAGAAGGTCCGTCATCCACTTCGAGCAGGCGAAGAACCTCGGCGAGAGGGGCGTCGCGATCGCCGCCGGCCTCGGCTCGCACGAGGATCGGCGCTCCGCCCTGCTGCTCGAGACGCGCCGCAAGGCCCCGCCCGAGCTCGGAGCCGCCCGCGAGGAGGATCCAGCGAGCAGGAGCCCGCACGGATCGGTCCGACTCCTGCGGCATCGGGCGCCACGAGAGCTCGTACAGGAGCTCGGCCTGGCGCGCGGTGAGCTGACCCAGGAGGTCCGATCGCGAGCGCCAGCCGATCGCGAGCCCCACCGCGTCGGCGACGGCTCGGCCAGCGCTGTCGCGCAGCGTCCACGCGACGGTGAACGGATCACCCGGGGCGCCCGGAACCGCGCGCGCAGCGCACGTCCATGGGCCCTCTCCTCGGCGTGCTCCCGCATAGCGAAGCCGGGAGAGCGAAAGAGGCACGGGCAGCGCGCCCTCGGGGGCGGAATGCGCCAGTGCCGCCGCCAGGACGACCTCCATGGAGGCGTGCAGGAGAGCGACGGAGAGCGGGACGGCCACCCCCTCCTTGCCGTCAGGGATCGCTATCTCCGCCCTCACGCCGTCAGGTCCCAGGGCGGCACGCTCCACCCAGCGGGCTGCCCCGAGGGGTCGATGGCCGCTCGCTTCGAGGCGGGCATAGAAGCCGTCTCGGTCCACGACCGCCGCGGCACCCCCGCCGATCGCCCCCGGCCTCATCGCGGCCGGAGCCGGTCCCGCCTCGACGTCGCGGAGCTTCCCCGTCGCGTGCGTCGTCCAGCGGGCGCGATCGGGCGGGCTGTCGCCGGGGATGCTGGCGATCGACACGGAGAAGAACGCCCCGGTTGGCTCCGGTACGAGGGTGAGATGGCTGATGCGCTCCTCGTCACGCCGGCGCAGGAGCATCGGCTCCGGGAACGCGAGGTCCTCGAGCAGGACCTCCTCGCACCCGAGCGCCTGCGTCGACGCCGCCAGGAGCCGCCCGAGGTGGAGCGCCACGGGGACGAGCATGGGCTCCTCGTGCAGCGGATGCGTCGACGTGGGATGGGACGCCGTGGGTTCCTTCGAACCCGGGCGCGACTCCATCCTCAGCCAGGGCATCGAGGAAGCGGCCACGCGGGCCTCGAACTGGAGCGCGGACATCGGCGAGGCGACGCGCTCGCCGAGGAGCGGATCCCCCGCTTCTGCGCCCGCTCGCGGCAGGAGCCGCCGCGCATCTCCCCCGGAGGGCCGGCGCACCGGCAGCCACAAGGACTCGCGCTGGAACGGGTACGTGGGCAGGCCGATGCGCCGGCCAGGGCGGCGCTCGTGGAGCTTCGCCCAGTCCACCTGGACGCCCCGTACGCTGAGCGCCGCAAGGCCGTGCAGCAAGGGCACCACCTCGTCCCCAGAGGCCACGACCGTGGGGATCCAGACCGCGGGGGCGGCCGGAGGCAGGCCGCTTGCCGGCCCGAGCGCCACGAAGATCCCGCACCCCTCGGCGTGAAGCGCCTTCACGCCGACCTCGAGCTCCGCGGCGCCGCGCTGGATGCGAGCCCATGTGGCGCGATCCGACACCTCGTCGGGCCTCATCAGCCGGCCGAGCGAGCACGACACGATCCCGATGCGCGCCGGTGGACGCGCGTCGATCCGCGGCTCGCGCGTCTCGCGGCCAGCCGCGAGCGCGGCGGCCTGATCGAGCGACAGCGCTCCGGCCACATACGCCGCCGTGAGCTCGCCGACGCCGCACCCCATCACGAGGTCCGGCTCGACGCCAAAGGCGCGCCACAGCGCGCAGAGGGCCACCTCGAGCGCGAATACCGCAGGGCGCTCGTACCTGCCCGCCGGAAACGCCGACGGGGCGCCCGCAGGAGGGAGCAAGGCGCGGAGCACCGAGCCGTCGAGCAACGGCCGGAAGAGCTGGTCGCAGCGGTCGAGCGCGTCGCGGAACGCCGGCTCCGTGTCGTAGAGGTGCCGACCGAAGCCGGCCCGGTCACCGGCGCGGCCGGAGAGCACGAACGCCACCTTGGGGCGCGCGGTCGCCTCGCCAGAAAGGACGCCCGCCTGCCGATCCCCCCGGGAGAACGCTGCCAGGAGCGGCGCGGCCTCCGCCGTCGAGCCGGCGACGATCGCGGCGCGGAACGCGTGCCGCGCCCGGCCGAGGTTCGCCGTGAAGGCCACGTCCGAGAGCTCGATCGAGGCGTCGGCCGAGAGCGCCGCCGCGTAGCGGGCCGCGAGCTCCCCGAGCGCGGCCTCCGTCTTCGCCGACAGCGTGACGACCTGGTGGCCTTGGCGCTGGCCCTCGGGCCTTCGCTCGGGCTCGGGCGCCTCGGCCAGGACGACGTGCGCGTTCGTGCCGCTGATGCCGAACGAGCTGACCCCCGCGATGCGCTCCGCGCCGCCGCGCGGCCAGGACCGCGCCTCGACCGGGATGACGAGCGGCGTGCCCTCCAGCGAGATGCGCGGGTTGAGCTGCGTCCAGTGCAGGTGGGCCGGGATGACGCCGTGCCGGAGCGCGAGGACCGACTTGATGACGCCCGCGACGCCCGCGGCGGCCTCGATGTGACCGATGTTCGTCTTGACGGAGCCGACCGCGCAGACCGATCCATCCGGGCGCGGATCTCCGAAGATGTCCTTGAGCACCTCCATCTCGATCGGATCGCCGAGCGGGGTGCCCGTGCCGTGCGCCTCGATGTACCCGACATCGGGCGGTGAAACGCCGGCGGCCTCGAGCGCCGCGCGGATCACGCCGCGCTGGGCGAGGCTGCTCGGCGCGCTCAGGCCCGCGCTTCGGCCGTCGTGGTTGACCGCCGAGCCGCGGATGACGGCCCAGATGCGATCCCCCGCGCGCTGCGCGTCAGAGAGGCGTTTGAGGACGAGCACCCCGACCCCCTCGCCGCGCGCGAACCCGCTCGCGCGGACGTCGAACGTCCGGCAGCGGCCGTCGGGCGAGAGCGCCCGCATCTTCGAGAGCTTCACGAAGCCGTCGGGCGCAAGGATGAGGCTCGCGCCGCCCGCGAGCGCGAGGTTGCACCTGTCGCCCCGCAGGCTCTCGCACGCGAGGTGGATCGCGACGAGCGAGGAGGAGCACGCCGTGTCCACCATCATGCTGGGGCCCTCGAGCCCGAGCGTGTACGAGACGCGGCCCGCGAGGACGCTCGCGAGATCGCCCGTCAGCGTGTGGGGGTCGACCTGGGCGAGGCCCCCGCCCCGCGTGTGCAAGAGCTCGTAGTCGCGCCAGCTGCCGCCGACGAAGACGCCCGTCCGGCTCCTGCGCAGCCCGTCCGGAGGCTGCCCTGCGTCTTCCAGCGCCTCCCACGCGACCTCGAGCAAGAGCCGCTGCTGCGGGTCCATGCGCGCGGCCTCGCGCGGCGTGATCTCGAAGAACCGGGGGTCGAACCCGTCGACGCGGTCGAGGAACGCGCCGTAGCGCGTGTACATCTTCCCGGGAGCGTCCGGATCGGGGTCGTAGAAGGCATCGACGTCCCAGCGATCAGCCGGGATCTCGCGGACCGCATCGCCCCGCTCCGCGAGCAGGCGCCAGAACGACGCCGGGTCGCCCGCGCCCCCGGGGAGACGGCAGCCGATGCCCACGATGGCGATCGGCTCCGGCCGAGGTGCGAGCAGCGACGAGAGCACCGCGCGCTCGTCGGGCGAGAGCTCCGCGACGAGCTCGGAAACCGCCTGCATGGCTTCGGACAATTCTTCTTTCATGCGCTGCCTACCGGTCCGTTCCGCCCTCTTCCGAAGGGCCTCGGCGGCTCGCCGAGAGCTTCTTGAGCGCGCGCAGCACCTTCGCGATCTTCTGCGCGCCGTCGTCGGTCAACGCGGCCGCCGCCGGGGACGCCTCGGGGACGGGCGGGAGCGCGGGCTCGGCGGCGGCGCCGAGCGGGATGTCCATCGCGGAGGCGAGGTACTCCGAGAGGTCGGCCACCGTCGGGTGCCGCCAGATCAGCGTGGCGGTCAGCGAGACGCCGAGGCTCGCTTCGAGCCGGTTCCTGAGCTCCATCGCCGTGAGCGAGTCGAGCCCGGCCTGCTGGAGCGGGGTGCCCGCGCCCACGCGCGACGGCTCGCAGCGCAGCACCCGGGCGATCTGATCCCTGAGGTGCGCCTCCAGCGCGGCCCGGCGCTCTCCCGGAGGCGCGGAGACGATCTGCGATCGGATGGATCCCGCGGCGCCCCGCGGGTCCGCCTGACCGGCCGGGTCGCCCGCGAGCTCCGCGAGGAAGGGCGAGCGCGCCGCGGCGAGGTGGAACTCCTGCCAGCGGCGCGGGTGAAAGCGCATGGCCGCGCGCTGGGCGGCGCCCTGCGAGAGGATGCGCGCGAAGGTCTCGACGCCCTCGTCGGGCGCGAGCCCATCGAGGCCGCGCGAGGCGAGCCGCTCGCCCCGGTTCTCCTGGGCCGCGGCGAGCCCGACCTCCCTCCAGGTGCCCCAGTTGATCGCCGTCGCCGGCAGCCCGAGCGCGCGCCGGTGGTGCGCGAGCGCGTCGAGGAACGCGTTGGCCGCGGTGTAGCTCGCCTGCCCCGGCGAGCCGAGCAGCGCGGTGGCCGAAGAGCAGAGCACGAAGAGATCCAGCGGCCGCGTCCGCGTGAGCTCGTGCAGGTTCCACGCGCCGAGGACCTTCGGCGCCATCACGCGCTCCGCGCGCTCGTAGCGGAGCCGAGCGATCGCGCCGTCGTCGAGGAGCCCTGCGGCGTGGATGACGCCCCGGAGCCGTGGCATCGAGCGATCGATGTCGTCGAGCACCGCGTCGAGCTCGGCCCGAACGGCGACGTCGGCGCGGGCGACGCGCACCTCGGCCCCCGCCGCGCGGAGCGGGGCGATCGCCTCCTCGGCCCGCTCCGAGGCAGAGCTCCGCCCGAGGAGGACGAGGTGGCGAGCCCCCCTCGCCACGAGCCACGCCGCGAGGCGCAGGCCGATGCCTCCGAGGCCGCCCGTGATGAGGTACGTGGCGTCTCCCATGATGCGCTGCTCCTCGCTGCGGGCAGGGGCGATCGGCGCGTCCTTTGCGCCGTCGAGCGAGAAGATGACCTTGCCGATGTGCTCGGCGCGCGCCATGAGCGCGAAGGCCTGGCTCGCGTCCGCGATCGGCAGGACGCGGCGCGGGAGCGGCTTGAGCTCGCCGGCCTCGAAGAGCGCCATGACCTCCTCGAAGAGCGCGCGCGTGTGGTCAGGCCGCTCGACGATCATCCCGCGGAGGTCGACGAGCGCGAAGGTCAGCTTGCGCAGGAAGGGCCGGAGCCCGATCCGCCGATCGGCCTCGTAGTCGCGCATGCCGAGCTCGATGAAGCGCCCGTAGTCCCGGAGGAGATCGAGGCTCCTCGGGATGAAGTCGCCGGCCAGCGAGTTCAGGACGACGTCCACGCCCTGCCCCCCGGTGCGCTCCTCGATCTCGTCGGCGAAGGAGAGATCGCGGGAGCTCAGGACGTGCTGGACGCCCATCGCGGAGAGGGCGCTCCGCTTCTCCGCCGAGCCGGCCGTGGCGAAGATCTCCGCCCCGGCGCGCGCCGCGATCTGCACGGCCGCCATCCCCACGCCGCCCGCCGCGGCGTGGATGAGCACGCGCTCGCCTCGCCGCAGCCGCGCGACGTGGTGCAGGGCGTGAAAGGCGGTCAGAAACGCGAGCGGGATCGAGGCGGCGTCCTCGGCGCTCATCGAGGGAGGCCTGGGGAGCACGAGCCGGCGCGGGGTGACGGCGTGCGTGCCGAAGCAGCGGGATGCGAGCGCGATCACCTCGTCCCCCACGCGCAGGTCCTCGACCCCGGCGCCGACCGCGACGACGCGACCGGCGCACTCCCGGCCAAGCGGCGGCCCCGAGGCGTCCGTGCCCGGGTCCGGGAGCGCCCCCAGCGCGAGCAGGACATCGCGGAAGTTGAGGCCTGCCGCGGCGACCTCGATCTCGACCTCGTCCACGCTCGGCGCGCGGCGCGGGCGCGCCCGCAGCACGAGCCCGTCGAGCACGCCCTGCCGATCGGCCTCCAGGCGGAACGCACGGTCGCCCGCGCGCGCGCGCGGCGGCGCCTCCGCGCGTCGATCATCCGCGCGCGCGAGCCGCGCGACATGGCGACTTCCGTTCCGGAAGGCTACCTGGTCGTCCGCGCCGTCGGCCCTGAGCTCGCGCGCCAGCGCGTCGAGGTCGCCGCCCTCCTCGAGCGGATCGAGATCGACGAGCGAGCAGCGCAGCTCGGGGTGCTCGTGCATGAGCGTCCGCCCGAAGCCCCAGAGCGGCGCCTGCGCCACCGCGCACGCCGCCCCCTCCCCTTCCACGGGCTGTGCGCCGCGCGTGACCAGCCAGAGGCGGGGGGCGTCGCGGTAACCGGCCTGCGCGATCGCCTGCGCGAGCCCGAGGGCGCTGCCGCACGTGAGCGCGCATGCGGCGCTCAGCGCGTCGGCCGTGGCCGCCTCGGCCGGGACCGCGTCGAGCGAGGCGAGGTGGACGATGGCGTCCGGCGCAGGCCGCCCCAGCTCGGCGGCGGCCTCCCGGAGCATCGTCGCGAGCCCGTCTGCGTCCTCCAGCCCGACCTCGAGCTCGCGGGCCGCGATCCTGCGGTAGCGCGGCCCCCGCCGAACCAGCACGCAGGCGGCGCCGGCGTCCGTGAGGCGCCCGAGGAGCGCCTCGCCGACGCCCCCCCGATCCGCGAGGACGAGGACGGCGGAGGGCCGCTCGGCGGGCGCTCGCTCGGCGGCGTCCGCGTGCGCGAGCCTCCACGCGACCTCGTAGTACCAGGCGCTCGCGGGCTCGATTTGCCCGAGCTCCACGCGCTGGAACGACAGGCCGAGCACCTCCGCGACCTCGCGGCCGCCGGCGTCGATCAGCCGGACGTCTGCGATCGCGCGGTCCGCCACGGCGCCGGCGTCACGATCGCGCACGACGATGTGGCATGCGAGGTCGGTCTCGATCTGCTCGCCCACGCGGAGCCGCTCCACGCCGACGGGCAGCATGCAGGCGGAGCCGCCCTGGCCAGAGGTCGCGACGGAGAGCGCAGCCTGGAAGCATGCGTCGAGGAGGGCCGGATGAACCACATGTCCCGCCGTCGCGAGCCGATCGGGCAGGCGCACCCGGGCCAGGCCCTCGCCCAGGCCGCAGCGGACCTCGACGACGCCCTGGAAGCGGGGGCCGTAGCGCAGGCTCATCGCCTCCATGTGGGCGTAGTGCTGCTCCCGCGAGAGGACACGGGTGCAGCGCGCCTCGACGGCGGTCCGGTCGATCGGCGGCCGCTCCCCCGCGCCGGCGGCCGCGCGCACGGCGCCTCGAGCGTGCCGCGTCCAGGGCGACCCGGCGTCGCGCCGATCCGCGCCGGCGGCAGCCCCGGACCTGCTGAAGATCTCGAAGGTCGCACGGTCGGCGTGGTCGACGCGCAGCACCGTCTGCACGACCTGTCCGAGCCGCTCCCCCGCGTCTGGCAGCGCCAGCACGCGCTCCAGGACCATCGCCTCCAGGGCGTGCGGACCGGGGCCGAGGACCGCGCGCGCAGCGGCGAGCGCCATCTCCGCATAGGCGGTGGCCGGCAGGACGACCGCCGAGTCGACGCGGTGATCGGCCAGGTACGGCACGTGCGCGGCCGAGAGCTCGACCTCCCAGGTGTGCACCGCCGGATCCGCGGAGAGATCGCGGCGCTCACCGAGCAGGGCGGCGCCGCGGGCGCGCGATCGCGAGGGCCCGCCGGGCGGCGCGTCGAGCCAGAAGCGCTCGCGCTGCCACGGGTACGAAGGCAGCGCGACCGGCGGCTGATCCCCAGGGTAGAGCTGCTTCCACGCGACGCCCGAGCCGAGCACATAGAGCGCGGCGAGCGAGGTCCGGAGGACGCGTTGCTCGTCCTCGTCGCGCCTCGACGAGGGCAGACAAGCGCCCCGGCGCGACCACGCCGAGAGCCCGTCCTCGATCGACGGCAGCAGCACGGGGTGCGGGCTCGCCTCGAGGAACGCCGTGGCCCCCTCCGCGCTCAGCGCCTCCACGCCCGCGGCGAACCGCACGGGCTCCCGCAGGTTTCGCGCCCAGTAACGCGCGTCGAGCTCGGGTCCCTCGACGTACCGCCCCGTCACGGTCGAGAGCATCGGCACGCGCGCTCGCTGCGGCCGGATCCCCGCGAGCTCCCCCACGAGCTCGTCGAGCAACCCCTCCACCTCCGGGCTGTGCGACGCGACGTCGACCTTGACGCGCCGGCAGAAGACCCCGCGCCCCTCGAGCCGCGCGAGCACCTCGTCGAGCGCCTGCGCGTCGCCCGACAGCACCGTCGACCGGGGACCGTTGCTCGCCGCGATCGAGAGCCGCTGCTCGTGCCCGGCGAGCGCGCGCTCGGCCTCGGCCATCGTGAGCTCGACCAGCGCCATGGCGCCGCGCCCGCTCACGCGGCGCATGAGGCGGCTGCGCCGGCAGATGATCCGGGCCGCGTCCTCGAGGCTCAGGATGCCGGCGACGTGCGCCGCGGCCACCTCACCCATGCTGTGCCCGAGCACGGCGTCGGGCTCGACGTCCCAGGACCTCCACAGCGCCGCGAGGGCCACCTCGATGGCCCAGAGCACAGGCTGCACGACGTCGATCTCGCCGAGCCGCGAAGCCGCCCCGTCCGCGCCGATCTGGGCCGTCAGCGACCAATCGACGTGCGGGCGCATCGCCTGCTCGCAGGCCTCGATCGCCGCGCTGAACGCAGGCTCGGCCTGGAGCAGCGCGCGCCCCATGCCCACCCACTGCGAGCCCTGCCCCGGAAAGACGAGCACGAGCCGGGGCGGCCTCTCCTCGACGACGCCCGACGCTACGCCGGGGCGCCCCGTCAGGAAGGCGTCGAGCTGCTCGACGAGCTCCTCGCGCGTGGCGAAGACCGCCGCGAGCCGGTGAGGCTCGTGGCTGCGGCGGACGCCCGCCGTCCTGCACACGGCGGCCATGGGCGGCGCGTCTCCGGAGGACAGCAGGTCCTTGTAGGCACGGGCGAGCGCCGCGAGCGCCCCGGCGCTGCGGGCCGAGACGGGGAGCACGAGCGGGCCGGAGGCCGCTGCCTCGGGAGGCGGCTGCGCCTCCTGTGCCTCCGCGAGCACGACGTGCGCGTTGGTGCCGCTGATGCCGAACGAGCTGACCCCGGCGACGCGCCGCCGGGCGCCGCGCCTCCACGGGAGCGGCCGCCGCGGGATCACGAGCGGCGTGCCGTCGAGCGACAACCGCGAGCTCAGCTGCTCGAAGTGGGCCTGCCCGGGCACCGTCTCGTGCCGCATCGAGAGCACGACCTTGATGAGCCCCGCGACGCCCGCGGCCGACTCGAGGTGACCGATGTTCGCCTTGACCGAGCCGAGGACGCACGGCGACCCGTCCGGCCGCGGCGCGCCGAAGACCTCCTTGATCGCCTCCACCTCGATGGGGTCGCCGAGCGGCGTGCCCGTCCCGTGCGCCTCGATGTAGTCGACCTGCTCCGCCCGGATGCCCGCGCTCGCGAGCGCCTTGCGCAGCATGCCCTGCTGCGCGAGCCCGTTCGGCGCGGTGAGCCCGTTGCTCCGGCCGTCCTGGTTGACCGCCGAGCCCAGGATGAGCGCCCAGATCTCGTCGCCGTCTCGACGGGCATCCGCGAGCCGCTTCAGCACCAGCACGCCGCAACCCTCGCCGCGGCCGTAGCCGTCCGCGCGCGCGTCGAACGTCTTGCAACGGCCGTCCGGCGACAGAGCGCGCATCTGCGAGAGCTCGATGTGCCCCTCGGGCGAGAGGATGAGGTTGACCCCGGCCGCCAGCGCCATCTCGCTCTCCTCCGAGCGCAGGCTCTGGCAGGCGAGGTGCACCGCCACGAGCGACGACGAACAGGCGGTGTCCACCACCATGCTCGGCCCGTGCAGCCCGAGCGCGTACGCGACGCGCCCGGGACCCACGCTCAGCAGATCCCCCGTCCCGCTGTACGTCGTGATGCCGTCCGTTCCCAGCCGGGCCTGCCTCACCCAGCCGTAGTCGTGGCGGTACACGCCGGCGAACACGCCGACCGACCGACCTTGCAGCCGATCAGGAGGCTGCCCTGCCCGCTCGAGCGCCTCCCAGCACAGCTCCAGGAGCACGCGCTGCTGTGGATCCATCTCCTCGGCCTCGCGCGGTGAGATCCCGAAGAAGCCCGCGTCGAACCGATCGACGTCACGCAGGAACGCGCCGCACCGCGTGGACATCCTGCCGGGTACGTCCGGGTCCGGGTCGTAGAAGGCCTCGACGTCCCAGCGGCCCGCAGGGATCTCGGTCACCGCGTCCCGCCCCTCGAGGAGGAGCTCCCAGAACGTCCCCGGATCGTCCGCTCCGCCGGGGAACCGGCACGCGAGCCCGACGATGGCGATCGGCTCCTCGGCATGCCCGAGCGGCGCGGCCGCGCCCGTGGGCTGCGAGAGCGGCGCGGGGCTCGAGGCCTCGGCGTCGCCGCGCCGATCGAGGTCCTCCTGGAGCGCCGTGTCGAGGTAGCCAGCGAGCGCCTGGATCGACGGATAGCTGAAGAGCAGCGTGTCCGAGCTCGTGAGGCCCGATCGCTCATCGAGCAGGCCGCGCAGCTCGACCGCGCCGAGCGAGTCGAGCCCGAGATCATGCAGCGGCCGCGTGGGATCCAGCGCGCCAGGCGCCGGGACCAGGCGCGCGACGCACGCGGCGACCTCGTCGAGCAACGCGCGGCGGCGCTCGCTCGCCGCCGTCCCGCGCAGCAGCGCTCGAAGCGCGGGCTCCCGCGTCGCGCCCCCGGTCGGCTCCGGGCCTCGCTCGGCGAGGGCCCCGCCCGCCGCGCCGCGCTGGATGAGCGGGTACCGCTTCCGCGCGAGCGCCTGCGACGGGCCGCGCTCTGCCGGCCCGGCGGAGAGCGGCGCGCCCGCCGTCGAGATCGCCGCGCGCGCCGGGGGAGGCCCCTCCTCGACGACGACGTGCACGTTGGTCCCGCTCATCCCGAAGGCGCTCACGCCCGCGATGCGCCGCTGCCCGCCGCGCGGCCACGGCCGCCGCGACGTCGGCACGTCGATCCTCCCGCCTTCCAGCGAGAGGCTCGGGTTGAGCTGCCTGAGGTGCAAGTGCGGGGGGATCTCCTCGTGGGCGAGCGAGAGCACGACCTTGATCAGGCCCGCCATCCCGGCGGCGGCCTCGAGGTGCCCGAGGTTGGTCTTCACCGATCCGACCGCGCACCGGACGCCCGGCCCGTCGCCCAGCGCGCGCCCGATCGCCCGCGCCTCCGCGCGATCGCCCGCTCTCGTGCCCGTCCCGTGCGCCTCGATGTAGCCGATCTGCTCCGGGGTCACGCCCGCGCGCGCCCACGCCGCCCGCAGCATCGCCTCCTGCGCCTCGGGGCTCGGCGCGAGCAGCCCCTCCGTACGGCCGTCGTGGGTCGACGCCCCGCCCCGGATCAGCGCCCAGATGCGGTCCCCGTCGCGCTGCGCGTCCGACAGCCGCTTCAGCACGAGCGCGCCGCCGCCCTCGCCCCGCACGAACCCGTTCGCCCCGACGTCGAACGTGCGGCAGCGCGCGTCGGGCGAGAGCACCCCCATCTTCCAGAGCTTCACGCTCCCGAGCGGGCTCAAGATCCAGTGCGCCCCGCACGCGAGCGCCACGTCGCACTCGCGCCTCCGCAGGCCCTCGCTCGCGAGGTGCACGGCCATGAGCGACGACGAGAACGCCGTGTCCACGACCAGGCTCGGCCCACGCCACCCGAGCACGTGCGAGACGCGGCCGGCGAGCAGGCTCGCGCTCTCGCCCGTCAGCCGGAAGGCGTCGATCGCCGCGCCGTGCTGCGCCTTCAGCTGCGCGTACTCCCCGCCGCACGCCCCGACGAACACGCCGCCCGCGCGCCCGGCCGACTCGAGCGGCGCCTGCCCGGCGTGCGCCAGCGCCTCCCAGCAGAGGTCCAGCACCAGCCGCTGCAGCGGGTCGAGCTGCTCCGCCTCGGCGTCGGAGATGCCGAACCGCTGCGCGTCGAACTGCTCGATCCCGTCCACGAATCCGCCGCGACGGACCGCCGCTTCCCAGGGCTCTCCGGGGCGGAGGCCAGCAAAGGCCCAGGGCCCCCAGCGCCCCTCCGGCACCTCGCGGATCGCGTCCACCCCGTCCCGCAAGAGTCGCCAGTAAGCCTCGGGATCGCCCGCACCCCCGGGGAACCGGCACGAGAGCCCGACGATCGCGATCGGCTCGTCGGCCGCCGCAGCCTGTGGCGCGCTCGGTCGGAGCGCTGCGCTCGGCGCTCCGGACAGCGATCGCGCGATCGCGCGGAGCAGCCGCGTCGCGCCGGTCTGGAAGAAGAGGTGGGGCCCGGGCAAGACCAGGAGCTCGAAGGCGCCGTCGGTGTGGCGCGCCCAGCCGAGGAGATCGTCGCGGGGGATGTCGACGTCCTCGCTCCCGCCGAACACCGAGACAGGAACCGTCAGCGGCGGCTCCTCCCGGTGCTCGTAGCCAAGGATCACCTCGGCGTCGGCGCGCAGCGCCTGCAGCGCGATCCGGAGCACGTCGGGATCGAGCAGCGCCTCGGGCACGAGCCCGAAGCGGCGCAGCGCGTCGATCGCCGAGGCATCCTCGGCCCGCAGCGAGGCGACCATGTCCGCCCTCGCGCGGAGCGGGTTCGGCAGGTGGGGCGCGGGGTACGCCGCGACGAGCAGGTGCTCCGGCGCGGGGGCGCCGCGGCGGCGCAGCTCGCGCGCGAGCTCGAAGGCGACGAGCGCCCCCTTGCTCGCGCCGAAGAGGGCGTAGGGGACGTCCAGGTACGGCTCGATCGCCGCGGCCACCGCCTCGACGAGCGGCCCGATCTGCGTGATGGGCGGCTCCGCGAGCCGCTCCTGGCGCCCGGGCAGCTGGACGGCGCACACCTCGATGTCCGGCGGAAGGCTCCGCGGCCAGGCGCTGTAGGCCGACGCGCTGCCGCCGCCGTGCGGGAAGCAGAAGAGGCGAAGCCGCGGCTTTCCTGCGGCGCCGGTCGCAAAGCGGCGGATCCATCGATCGCCGCGATCGGGCGCCGGCGCGCGATGCACGGCGGCGGGAGCGGGCGGAGGCGCTGCCGCCGAGATCACTGGCGGGGAAGACGACGCGCCCCCGGGCCCCGCGGACGGCGCCGGCGCGACGGACGAGGGCGGGCGCTCGGCGCCGAGCTCCTTCACGAGCCACGCGGTGAGCTGCGTGAGGGTCGCCCCCTGCGAGAGGTCGGCGAGCGGCAACGCCACCCCGAGATCGGCCTGCACGCCGTTCCGGAGCTCGACGGCCATCAGCGAGTCCAGCCCGAGATCGCGCGGCGAGTCGAGCGAGGAGACGGCGGACACCGGGACGGAGAGGACGTCGGCCACTTGCCCGCGCAGGTAGTCGTCTAGCCGGCGAGGCATCTCGCCCGGGCCCTGGGCGCGGAGCTCGTCCAGCGACACCGCGCCTCGCCGAGCGCGGCGGGCGCTGCGCTCGATCGCCTGCTTGAGCTGCGTCCGCCCGATTCGACGGAGGCGCATGCCCTCGACCCTGGCCAGGACCTCTCCGCCCTCAGCGAGGAGGTACACGTCCCCGCAGAGATCCTCGCCTTCGGACGGGCGCAGGACGCCGTGGGCATAGGCGGCGTTGTGCGAGGCGGAAGCGTAGTCCTGGCAGCGATCCACGCGCTGCCCGATGAACGTCTGCCCGGACTCGAGCAAGAGCGCCTCGTAGCCGGGAACCGCGGCGATCAGCACCTGGCCGTAGACTTCGTCCATGCACATGGTCATCACGGCGTCGCGATCGACCTCGACGCCGTGCGGGCGCACGACGTCCTCCGGAGGGAGCGCGAGCCGCGCGACGACCTCGCCGTCCCTGCGCCAGATCCGCTCGATGACCTGGAAGCTCGCGCCGACGTAGTGCTCGTCCCAGCGCCACAGGCGCGCGTAATAATCGGCGCCGTCCTGCTCCTCGCTGCAGCGCGCCTTGAGCGCCTCGATCGAGCGGGCCGCCGGGCGGGGCGGAGCCGTGCCCGAGACGCGCACGCGGCCGGTGGTGTGAAGCGTCCAGCGGTCCGCGCCGGAGGCCTCCGGCGCAAGGCTGACGAGCTGGAAGGACGCGACGCCTGGCTCGCTGGGCGTGAGGATCGTCTGGACCGTACGGGCGCCGGACTCGGGCAGGATGAGCGGCTGCGAGAACGAGATATCCTCGTACTCGATGCCGACCGTGGGACCGAACGCAGCGACGGCGGCAGCAGCGACCAGCGAAAGGTGGACGACGCCCGACACGACCACGCGGCCGTAGATGCGGTGATCGCGCAGCACCGAGAGCGTCTCGGAGGCGAGCTGCGATTCGAAGATCACGTCCCGGATCGCAGGCGACACGAGGCGCTGCCCGAGCAGCGTCGCAGGCGCCCCCACGGGCGATGGACCGACCGCCGCCGCCTCTCCCCGTCGCTGCGCCGGCCCGGCCTCTACCCAGTGCCGCTCGCGCTGGAAGGGATAGGTCGGGAGCACGATCTTCCGGCCCGCTCGGTCGCGGTCGAGGCCCGCGAAGTCCACCTTCGCGCCTCGCACGTACAGCGCCCCAAGGCTCTCCAGCATCTGCGCGCAATCCGAGCGCTTCGGCCGCAACGACGGCAGCCACACCCCCGACCCCTCCGCCACGCACCGCCGCCCCATCGCCGAGAGCACAGGGGCCGGCCCCACCTCCACGAACGCCTCCGCCCCCGCCTCCTGCAGCGCACGTATCCCCGCCATGAACCGCACCGGCGCCCGCACATGGCTCGACCAGTACGACGCCTGCGTCACCTCCTCCCGCGCCGCTCTCCCCGTCACGTTCGCGATCAGCTTCCGCTGCGGCGCCGTCATCTTCACCTTCGACGCCGCCCGCTCGAACGCCTCCACCATCGGCGCCATCAGCGGCGAGTGGAACGCGTGCGACACGTTCAGCCACCGGCCCTTGACCCCGCGCGCTCCCAGCGCCTCCACCACCGCCGTCACCGCGCCCCGCGCCCCGGACACCACCGTCTCCGACGGCCCGTTCACCGCTGCGACCGACACCTCCGCCGCGTACGGCCTCACCGCCTCCGCCACCGTCGCCTCGTCCGCGAACAGCGCCGCCATCGCTCCCTGCTTCGGCAGCCCCTGCATCAGACGCCCTCGCGTCGCGATGAGCTCGAGCCCCTGCTCCAGCCCCATCACCCCCGCAACACACGCCGCCACGTACTCGCCCACGCTGTGCCCAAGCACCGCAATCGGCTCTATTCCCCACGCCTTCCACTGCGCGCTCAGCGCATACTCCACCGCGAACAGCGCGGGCTGCGTGTACTCCGTCTCGTCCAGCGGGCTCGCCTGCCCCTCCGACGGATACAGCACCTCGATCAGCGGCCTCTCCAGGTGTGGCCTCAGCAGCGCATCGCACTCCTCGATCGCCCGCCGGAACACGGGCTCGGTCGCGAACAGCTCTCGCCCCATCCCCACGTACTGCGACCCCTGCCCCGTGAACAGGAATGCCACCTGCGGCGCCTCCTTTCGCTCCACGCGGCCCTGCTCCGCCTGCTCCGCTCGCTCGCCCCGCGCGAACGCGCCGAGCCGCGCGGAAAGCTGCTCGCGCGACGACGCGACCACCGAGAGCCGATGCGCGAAGTGCGCTCGCCCCGCGCGCGCCGTGAAGCACACGTCCGCCAGCCGCTCCTCCGGGTGGGATCCGAGGTGGCGCTCGTAACGGTCGGCGAGCACGCGCAGCGCCTCTTCGCTCCGCGCCGAGACGCAGAGGATCTCGGCGGGTCGCTCGGGCGCCGAGGCGGCAGCCGCCTGCGGCGCGGGCGCACCGCCGAGGACGACGTGGGCGTTCGTGCCGCTCGCCCCGAACGAGCTCACCCCCGCGATGCGACGGCCGTCGACCGACGGCCACGGGATCCTCGTCGTCGCCACGCGCGCCGGCAGCCGGTCCCACTCGATGTACGGGTTCGGCGTCTTGAAATGCAGGTGCGGCGGGATCTCCCCGTGATGAAGCGAGAGGGCCACCTTGATGAGCCCCGCGATCCCCGCGCCAGCCTCGAGGTGGCCGATGTTGGTCTTCACCGAGCCGAGGAGGATCGGGCGCTCGGGCTCGCGCCCGGCCCCGAGGGCAGCCGCGAGCGCGCGCACCTCGATCGGATCGCCGAGGGGCGTCGCCGTGCCGTGCGCCTCGACATAGTCGACGTGGTGCGGCTCCACGCCGGCGTTCGCGAGCGCCTCGCGGACGAGCATCTGCTGCGCCGACCCGTTCGGGACCGTGAGGCCGCTGCTCGGGCCGTCCTGGTTCACCGCTGAGCCGCGGATGACGGCGAGGATGCGATCACCCGCCGCGATCGCGTCGGACAGGCGGCGGAGCACGACGACGCCGCAGCCCTCGCCCCGCGCGTAGCCGTCTGCCGAGGCGTCGAAGGTCTTGCAGCGGCCCTCGGGGGAGAGCACCCGCGTCTTGCACAGCACGATGTGCGCGGCAGGCGTCAGGATGAGGCTCACGCCGGCCGCGAGAGCGAGGTCGGTCTCCCGGCTGCGCAGGCTCTGGCAGGCCAGGTGGACAGCGACCAGCGAGGAGGAGCACGCGGTGTCCACGGCGACGCTGGGCCCCTGGAGCCCGAGGAGATAGGAGAGCCTGCCCGGCGCGAAGTTGAGCGCCGTGCCGGGGCCGAAGTAGGCGTCGAGACCGGAGAGCGTCGCGCTCGCCCCGACGACATGGGCGTAGTCGCTCGAGGAGATCCCGACGAAGACGCCCGTGCGGCTGTGCGCGAGGCGATCCGGAGCGACAGCGGCGTCCTCGAGCGCCTCCCAGCTCACCTCGAGGAGCAGGCGGTGCTGCGGATCGAGGCTCTGCGCCTCGCGCGGCGACACGCCGAAGAAGCGCGCATCGAAGCCGTCGACCTGATCGAGGAAGCCGCCGCGGCTCGTGTACATCTTGCCCGGCGCGTCGGGGTCCGGGTCGTAGAACGCGGCCGCGTCCCATCGATCCGCAGGCACCTCCCGGGTCGCGTCCACGCCGTCGCGGACGAGCTGCCAGAGGGCCTCCTTCGTGTCGGCGCCGCCGGGGAACCGGCAGCCGATGCCGACGATGGCGATCGGCTCGCTGCGGGCCGACTCCGCGGCGGCGAGCCGCGCGCGGAGGTCGCGCAGCTCCAGCAGGGCCCGCTTGAGGACGGGCGAACGGTCAGCGTCGGCGCTCACGATGCGGCGTCCTGCGGCGCGCCGCCGAGCTCCGCGGCCAAGAGCGCCTCCAGCTCGTCCTCGGAGAGCCGGTCGAGCGACGCGTCCTCGGTGCGCGCCCGCGCCCCGGCAGGCGGCGGAGCGTGCACGAGCGGCTCGGCCTGCGCAGCGATGGCGAGGACCTCGCGCGCGAGGAAGCCGGTCATGGCGTCCACCGTCGGATGCTCGAACGCAAGCGTGGGCGGCAGCGAGCTGCCGAGGCTTACCTCCAGCCGGTTACGCAATCGAACGCTCATCATCGAATCCATGCCCATCTGAAAAAATCCCTGGTCCGTATCGAGCGCGAGCGGGTCTTCCATGCCGAGGATCGACGCCACCGCTTCGCGGACGTGCGCCGTCAGGAGCTTTCGCCGATTGGCCGGCTCGGCCTCGTCGAGGCGCCTGCGAAACGCGCCCTTCGCCTCGCCGTTCCCCGCGCTCGGCTCCGCGGGGATCTCGATCCGATCGAGCAGCGTCCGGCGCCGCCGGGCCTCGAAGATCGCCTTGAAGATGCGCCAGTCGACCGGCGCGACCGCGCGCTGCGCCGGGCCCCCCTGGATCACCGCGTCGAGCGCCTCGAGCGCCTGCGCCGTCGGCATGACGCCGAAGCCCATCTGCGCCGCGAAGCGCTGCACGTCGGCGGTGATCATGCCGCCGCCGCCCAGGCCGCCCCAGTTGACGCTTTGCCCCGGCAGACCGAGCGCGCTGCGGTAGTGCGCGAAGATGTCCATGAAATGGTTGGCCGCGGCGTACGCGCCGAGCCTCGCCGCGCCCCAGACCGCGGCAGGCGAGGAGAAGCAGACGAAGAAATCGAGCGGTTGTTGATCGCGCGTCAGCTCGTGCAGGATCCACGTGCCAGCGACCTTGGCGTGGAGCACGGACCGGAGGATCTCGACGTCCGTCTCCAGGAGCGACGTGTTCGACGTCACCCCCGCGGCGTGGAGGACGCCGCGCAGCGGCAGACCGGCGGCGCGCACCGAACGGAGAGCCTCGGCCATGTCGGCTGGATCGCCCGCGTCCGCGGACAGGGCGCGCATGGTCGCGCCGCGCGCCTCGAGCGATCGCACGAGCTCCACCTTCTGCCGCGCGTCGCTGCCGGGCGCGAGCGTGTCCCAGAGCTCGCGCGGCGGGAGCCCCCGCCGGCCCAGGACGACGACGTGGCGCGCGCCCCGGTCCACGAGCCATCGGGCCACCTGGAGGCCTGCCCCGCCGAGGCCCCCGGTGACGAGATAAGCGGCGTCGGCCCGGAGCGCGAGCGGCTGCGCGGGCATCCTGGGCCCGTCGCTCCGGACCAGGCGGGCCACGTAGCGCTCGCCGCCGCGGAGGGCCACGAAGTCCTCGCTGTCGCGGGCGTCGATCGCGCCGAGCAGGCCCCGTGCCTCATCGCTGCTCGCCCTGGGGTCGAGATCGATCGCGCGGCCCCACAGCTCAGGGTGCTCGAGGGCGATCACCTTCCCGAGCCCCCACAGCGGCGCCTGCGCGAGCGCGAGATCCTCGGAGCCGCGCGGCACCGGCTGCGCGTTGCGCGTCACGAGCCACAGGGGCGACGCCTGGTTCGAGCGCGCGAGGGCCTGCACGAGGTGGAGCACCGCCGTAGTCCCCCTCGCCTCGTCCGCCGCGAGGGACGCGACGCTCATTTGCGCAGGCGGGGTCGCGTCGAGGCTCCACAGGTGGACGACACCGCGCAGAGGGCCTGAAAGCCGCGCCTCCGCGAGCAGGCGATCGAACGCCTCCGGCTCCTCGGGCGGGACGGTCCATGGGCCCTCCGGCGGCGCCGCGAAGCGCGGAGCAGGGCGCACCAGGAGGGCGCCTTCGCCGCGCCGCGCGAGCAGGCGCGCCAGATCCTCGCCAAGCCCGCCGGCGTCCGTGAGGATCAGCCAGCGGCCGGCTGGAGCGGGCGCTGGGGCCGCCGTCGCCGCCAGCGGAGCCGCCTCCCATGCGAGCTCGTAGAGCCACCGATCGAGGCGCGCCCCGACGATGCGCCGCGCCGCCTGACGATCGGGGACTTCCAGGCGCAGGCCTCGGACCTCGGCCAGGAGCCTGCCCTCGGCGTCGAGCAGGCGGAGATCGCCGGAGAAGCCCGCGCCCGAAGGCGGCGGGTGGACCGTGGCGTGGCACCACGAGGCTGCGCCGGACGACGGCCCGGCCGCATGGATGACGAGCCGCTCGAGCCCCGTCGGCAGGAGCGCCTCGCCCTCGATCGGCGGCGTCTCCGGATCGTGCGCGAGGGACGCGAGCAGCTCGAACGCCGCATCCAGCAGCGCTGGATGCAGCCTGCAGGCTCCCGGGTCCGCGGTCGCCGCGTCCGGGAGGCGAAGCCGGCCGAGCGCCTCGCCCTCCCCGCGCCACACGTGCTCGATGGCCCGCATCGCCGGGCCGACATCGAGCCCTCGCCCCTGGATCTGGGCGTAACACGCCGCGCCGTCGCAGGTCGTCCCGGCGCGCGCCTTCAAGGCGTCGAGCGAAGGCCCGTCGCCCGTGGGGTCGCTGTCGGCCTCCGCGGCCCGAACGCGGCCCGACGCGCGGAGGATCCCGCCGCTCGGCTCGCTCCCGGGCCGCGCGGCGCGGCTCCAGATCTCGAACGACGCCGCGCCCGCCGGCTCGGGCGTCAGGATCAGCTGCAACGTCACGTCCTCGTCCCCCTCGAGGAGAAGCGCGTCGCGGAGGACGAGATCCTCGAACACCCGCCCGCCGGGGGGGAGGAGCTCCGCCGCGGCGCCGAGCACCATGTCCACGAAGATCGCGGACGGCACGAGCGCGATCCCCTGAAGGCGGATCGCGCACAGGGACGCGCGCCGTTCCCGATCGAGATCGAGCTCCCAGTACTGCTCGCCGGAGAGGCGGGCCGAAACGACGCGCCGATCGAGCAGCGGATGCGACGTTCCGGGCCGTGAGGACGCCGGGACCGCGGGGGCCTGCGCGGGCGCGGGCGCCGGGGGCGACGCCCAGTACCGCTGCCGGTTCCAGGGATAGGTGGGCAGCGGAACGAACCGGCCGCCCGGCGCATCGAGGCGCGACCAGTCCAGCGGAGCGCCCGCGGCGTAGAGCCGGCCCAGCGAAGCCCGCAGAGTCATCCGCTCCGGCTCGTCGGACCTGATGGACGGCACGAGCGTGCTCTCGCCGCCCTGCGGCCGGAGCACCTGCTCGATCGCGCCGAGCAGCAGCGGGTGCGGGCTGATCTCGATGAAGGCGTCGTATCCATCGATCCCCATCTGCTGGATCGCCTGCGCGAACAGCACCGGCTCCCGGAGGTTCCGCGCCCAGTACTCGGGGCCGAGCGCCGCGGGCTCGTGCGGCGCGGCGGTGACGGTCGAATAGAAGGGCACGGCCGCCGCGCGCGGCGCGAGGCCGGCGAGCGCGCGCACGAGCTCCGGCAGCAGCGGGTCCATCTGCGGGCTGTGGCCGGCCGCGGTCGCGCCCTTGACCTTGCGCGCGAAGATGTTGCGGCGCACGAGCTTCGGAAGGAGCTCTTCCAGCGCCGCCGGATCGCCGGACAGCACGGTGGACGCGCGGCCGTTGCAGACGGCCACGGCGACCCGGTCCTCGAAGCCGGCGAGCGCCGCGCGAGCCTGCTCCGCCGAGAGCGCGACGACCACCATCGCCCCCTTGCCCTGCACCCGCCCGATGATCTCGCTGCGGCGGCAGACCAGGCGCGCGGCGTCGTCGAGGCTCAGCGCGCCCGCGACGTGCGCCGCGGCGATCTCCCCCATGCTGTGGCCGACGACGGCCTGCGGCTCGACGCCCCACGACCGCCACAGCGCGGCGAGCGCCACCTGCATCGCGAACACGACGGGCTGCACGACCTCGATCCGCTCCCACGCTGCCTCGGCGTCCGCGGAGGCGAGCTGCTCGACGACCGACCCCGCGATGTACGGCGCGAGGGCGCCGTCGCACGCGAGCAGCGCCTCCCGGAACGCCGGCTCGCGCTCGAGGAGCCCGCGGCCCATGCCGACCCAGTGGCCGCTGTGCCCGGAGAAGACGAACGCGATCCGGGGCGCGCGGCCGAGCTGCACGTTGCCGGCGAAGAAGCGCGGATGGACCTCCTTCTGCAGGAAGGCCGAGAGCGCCTCCGCGAGCTCCTCGCGGGATCCGCCCACCACCGCGAGCCGCCGCTCGAGGTGCGCGCGCCGGAGGGACGCGGCGTGGCAGAGATCCGCGAGCCGCAGGTCGGCCCCGTCCGCGAGCAGCAGGTGGTAGGCCCGCGCCAGGTCGTGCAAGGCGTCCGCGCTCCTCGCCGAGATGGGGAGGAGCCTCGCATCGTCGGGGACGGGCTCCGCAGCGGCAGGCGAACCGGCGATCTCGGGCGAGGCTCCCTGACCGGGAGCGTCCTCGAGCGGGGCGGGGGCCGAGCGGGGCGGCGCCTCGAGGATCACGTGCGCGTTGGTGCCGCTCACGCCGAAGGCGCTGACGCCGGCGATGCGCGCCGCGCCACCTTCGGGCCATGGGGCCGCGTTCGTCGGAATGACGAGCGGGAAGCGGCCCTCCGTGATCTCGGGGTTCAAGCGCTGGAAGTGGATCTGCGGCGGGATCTCGCCGTGGCGCAGGGCGAGCACGACCTTGATGAGCCCTGCCAGGCCGGCGCACGCCTCCAGGTGCCCGAGGTTGGCCTTCGCGGAGCCGAGCAAGAGCGGCGCGTCCTCGGGGCGCCCCTCGCCCATCTCCGCGACGAGCGCGTTCACCTCGATGGGATCGCCGAGCGGCGTGCCGGTGCCGTGCGTCTCGATGAAGCGGACCTCGGCCGGAGCGACGCCGGCGCTGGCGAGCGCGGCGCGCAGCACCGCTCGCTGCGCGCTTCCGCTCGGGACCGTCAGCCCGCTCGAGCGACCGTCGTGGTTGACCGCGGAGCCGCGGATCACCGCGAGGACGCGATCGCCGCACCGCTGCGCGTCGCGGAGGCGCTTGAGCACCACGACCGCGCCCCCCTCGCCGCGCACCATGCCGTCCGCGGACGCATCGAAGGTCTTGCACCGCCCGTCGGGCGCGAGCGCGCGCATCCGCGAATAGAGCACGTTCACCGACGGGGTGAGGATCAGGTTCACCGCGCCGACGAGCGCCATGTCCGACTCGCCCGCGCGCAAGCTCTGGCAAGCGAGGTGCGAGGCGACGAGCGATGACGAGCACGCGGTGTCGAGCGCCACGGCCGGTCCGTGCAGCCCGAAGACGAACGACAGCCTCCCTGCCGTCGTGTTGACCGAGTTTCCGGTGCCGATATAGGGGTCGAGGGCGGAGAGCCCGCACTGTCCGGCGATCTGCGCGTAGTCGGCGGTCGCGACGCCGACGAACACGCCCGTGCGGCTGCCGACCAGCCGATCGGGGGCCTGTCCCGCGTCCTCGAGTGCCTCCCAGGAGAGCTCGAGCAGCAGGCGCTGCTGAGGATCCATCATGGCGGCTTCGAGCGGCGAGATCCCGAAGAACGGGGCGTCGAACCGGTCGACGTCGTGCCCCTTCAGGAACCCTGATCGACGCGTGTACATCTTGCCGGGCGCGTCGGGATCCGGGTCGAAGAACGCGTCGCCGTCCCAGCGATCGCGCGGGACATCCGAGGTCGCGTCGACGCCATCTCTCAGGATGCGCCAGTACGCCTCGGGGCTGTTGGCCCCGCCGGGGAAGCGGCACGCGAGCCCGACGATGGCGATCGGCTCCTTCTGTGCGTGCAGGACCGCGTCGAGGCGGGCGCGCATCTCCTTGAGCGCGAGCGTCGCCCGCTGCAGGGGGCTCAGCTGATCGAGGCGGTCACGAACATCTTTCACGGTCGGCTCCTCGACGCGGTGTCGTCCTGGGTTCGGCGGATCACTCACCCCACTCCTCATGCGGAAAGCAGGCTCGACAGCTCGCGATCGATGAGCGCCGTCATCTCGTGGTCCGAGAGCTGCTCCACCTCGTCGATCATCTCCGCTCGCAGGGGCGCCTCGGCCTGCTCCGGCGGGGGCGCGGGGGCGCCGTCGCCGAGCAGCAAGGACGCGAGGTGCTCGGTCAGCGCCTCGATGGTCGGGTGGCTGAACACGACCATCGAGGCGAGCGGGCGCCCCACGCCGCGCTGGAGCCGGTTCTTCAGCTCGACCGCCATGAGCGAGTCCATGCCCATGTCGAAGAAACCCCGCTGCGGGGGCGCCTTCTGCGAAGGATCCATGCCCAGCACGCGATCGACCTCGCCCTGCACGAGCTCCGCGACCATCGCCCGTCGGGCCCCCGGCGCGACCTGCGAGAGGCGCGCGTGCAGATCCGGACGAGCCTCCGCCTCGGGCGCGCGCCCCTCCGGCGAGAGCTCGGCGAACAGGGCAGGCACAGCGCCGTGGTCCGCGGGCTCCGCGCGGCGGGATGTGTCGATCGGCAGCACGGCGGCCTGGACCGCGCCGGAGGCGACGAGCCGCTCGAGCCAGCGCAGCCCTTCGGCGGGCGCGATCACGCCCGCGCCCCGCGCTCCGTGCCCGCGCAGCGTCTGCCTCTCGAGCGCCTCGGCGAGCGCCGTCCCCGCCCACGCGCCCCAGTTGATGCTGAGCGCGGGCAACCCCGCGGCGCGGCGGTGGTGCGCGAGGGCATCCAGAAAGGCGTTCGCCGCGGCGTAGTTGCCCTGCCCCTCCACGCCCAGGAGGGACGCGCCCGACGAGAACAGGACGAAGAAGTCGATGTCGAGCGAGCGCGTGCAGAGGTGCAGGTTCCACGCCCCCTCCGCCTTGGGCCGCATGACGCGAGCGAAGCGGTCGGCGCTCTGCTGGAGCAGCACCCCGTCGTCGAGCGCCCCCGCGGCGTGCACAACGCCGCGCAGCGGGCAGCCGCCGGCCGTGAGCGCGGCGAGCGCCTCCCCGAGCGCCGCGGCGTCGGCGACGTCGGCCCGGATCGCCGTGACGCGCGCTCCCTTCGCTTCCAGCGCGCGCAGCGCGGCCTGGGCGCCCTCGTCCGGCTCGTCCGCCCCGAGGATGCAGAGCTGCCGCGCGCCGCGGTCGACCATCCACCGCGCCACGTCGAGCGTCGGCGCGCGGAGCTCACCCGTGAGGAGGTACGCCGCGCCGGGATCGAGCGCCACCTCGCGCGCGCCTTCGCCAGGGGCGCCGCGCACGAGGCGTGCCGCGTAGCGCTGGACCCCTCGCAGGGCGATCTGATCTTCGCCGTCGGACGCGAGCAGGTGGGCCGCCAGCGCGGCCGCTTCGCCGTCCTCGGCCGAAGGTGCCATGTCGACGAGCCCTCCCCATACCTCCGGGTGCTCGAGCGAAAGCACCCGACCGAGGCCCCAGAGCGGCGCCTGCCACGGCGCCGGCACGGCGTCGCCCGGAGCCACCGCGACGGCCCCGCGGCTCACGAGCCAGAGCTTCGGCGGCGGGCTGAGCTCGCTCCTGGCCACCACCTGCACCCAGGCCAGCGCGCGGGTCACGCTCCGCGCGATCGCCGCGGAAAGACCGTCGCCTCCCTCCGGCACAGCGTCGACGCCAGCGAGGTACACGACCCCGCGGACCGGTCCGCGCGCCGCGATCCGGTCCGCCCACCACGCGCCGAGCGCCGCCGCGGAGGCCGGATCCGGGGGCGCCCCGTCCTGCCCCTGCGGATCCGATGCGATCCCCGGGCGAATCCGCGAGCAGGTCGCCCCCTCGGCTTCGAGCGCATCGGCCAGCCGGTCTCCTGTCGTCCCCTCGTCCGCGACCACGACCCAGTGCGCCGGCGCCGGAGGCCGCGAGGGCGAGAGCGGCGCCGGACGCCACTCGGCCTCGTAGAGCCAGTCCGCGGGCGCGGAGCCGAACGAGCCCTCCGTCGCCTCCGGCCGCGACGTCCCCTGGCCGCGCGGCGCCGCGCCGGGGGTCTCGAGCCAGTACCGCTGTCGCTGCCAGGGGTACGTCGGCAGCGCCACGGTGCGGCCGCCCCGAGGGAAGAGCGCTGGCCACGCGACCGTCTGGCCGCGGACGTACAGCTCGCCTGTCGCGCGCAGCAGGCTCTCCCGCTCGTCTTGCCCGCGGCGCAGCGTGGTGACGCTCCGATCCTCGCCGCGCCCCTCGCCGAGGCACTGCCTCAGGTTGACCGCGAGCACCGGGTGCGGGCCGACCTCGACGAAGATCCGGCAGCCGTCCGAAGCCGCGGCCTCCACCGCCTGCGCGAACAGCACCGGCGCCCGGATGCCCCGAGCAAAGTACCCGGAATCGAGCGACTCGCCCTCGATCTGCGCGCCTGTCACCGTGCTGTACATCGCGATCGCCGCCCGGCGCGGCGCGAGCCGCCCCAGCGCGCGCGCGAGCTCGCCTTCCAGCGGCGCCATCTGCGGGCTGTGGAACGCGTAGTTCACGCGCAGCATCCGGCAGAGCACGCCCTGCCCTCGGAGCCGCTCCAGGAGATCCTCGAGCGGCGCGGCCTCTCCGGAGAGCACCACCGAGCCGGGATCGTTGATCGCCGCGATCGAAAGCCGGCCCTCGCAGCCCTGGAGGGCGCGCGCCCCGTCCTCGGGGCCGAGCGCGACCGAGGCCATCTTCCCGAGCCCCGTCGCCTTCTGCATGACGCGTCCGCGCAGGCAGACGAGCCGCACCGCCTCCTCGAGGCTCAGCGCTCCGGCCACGTAGGCCGCCGCCGCCTCGCCGACGCTGTGGCCCACCACCGCGTCCGGGGTGACGCCCCACGACCTCAGCAGATCCGACAGAGCGACCTGGATCGCGAACAAGGCAGGCTGCGCGACCTCGGTCTCGTTCAGGCGCGAGCTCGCCTCCGGCGCGGCGAGCGCCTCGAGCAACGAGAAGCCCGCGTGCCGCTGGACGAGCGCGTCGCAGGCCTCGATCGCGGCGCGGAACACGGGCTCCTCGGCGAGGAGCGAGCGCCCCATCCCGACCCACTGGGAGCCCTGCCCCGAGAAGACGAAGGCGACGCGGCCCAGCCCCCCCGGAGGCACCGTGCCGCTGACCGCGCCCGCCGGCGGCTCACCCTGCTCGAACGCGGAGAGCGCCGCGGCCACCTCCGCTCGGCCGCGCCCTACCACGGCCAGCCGGTGCTCGTGGTGACCGCGCCGCGCGCTCGCCGTGTACGCGATGTCGTGCAGGCGCGCCCCGCCCTCCTGGGACGCCTCGGCGACCAGGGCCTCGCGGTACAGCCTCGCGAGAGCCGAGAGCGCCTCCGGGCTCCTCGCCGACAGCGGCAGGAGGTAGCTCGACGCCTCCTGCGCGTCCGCCGCAGGCGCCAGCGCGGGCGCTTCTTCCACGATGACATGCGCGTTCGTCCCGCTCAGCCCGAACGAGCTCACGCCCGCGAGCCGCGGCTTCTCTCCGCGCTTCCAGGGGACGGGCGCCGTGGGGATGGTGAAGGGCGTCCCTTCCAGCGTGATCCGGGGGTTCAGCGCCCTGAAGTGCAGGTTCCGCGGGACGATCTCGCGCTCCAGGCAGAGCACCGCCTTGATCAACCCTGCCACGCCGGCCGCCGCCTCGAGGTGTCCGATGTTGGTCTTCACCGCGCCGAGGACGCACGTCGAGCCGTCCGCGTGCGGCGCTCCGAGCACGGCCTTGAGCGCCTCGAGCTCGATCGGATCGCCGAGCGACGTCCCCGTCCCGTGCGTCTCGACGTACCCGAGCGACGAGGCCGCCGTCCGCGCGTTCTCGAGGGCCTTGTGCAGCAGCGCCTTCTGCGACAGCACGTTGGGCGCCGTCATGCCGGTGGACCGGCCGTCCTGGTTCACCGCCGATCCGCGGATCAGGGCGAGGACCGGGTCGCCGTCGCGCTGCGCGTCCGACAGGCGCTTCAGCACGATCATCCCGCACCCCTCTCCACGCACGAAGCCGTTCGCCCCGGCGTCGAACACCTTGCAGCGGCCGTCCGGCGAGAGCACCTGGCTCCTCGCCAGGAGCCGCATCGGCGTGGCCGAGAGGATGAGGTTCACGCCGCCGGCCAGGGCCAGCGCGCTGTCGCCGCTCCGCAGGCTCTGGCAGGCGAGGTGAACCGCCACCAGCGAGGACGAGCAGGCCGTGTCGACGATCATGCTCGGCCCCTGGAACCCGAACGCATAGGACAGCCTGCCCGCCGCGAAGCAGTGTCCCGTCCCGGTGACCGTATAGAAGTCACCCGATTCGGAGATGCTGGCGCCGCTGAGCTCGGCGTAATCGGTCATCGACGTGCCGACAAAGACGCCGACCCGGCCGCCGAACAGCTCCTCCGGGACCTGTCCGGCGCGCTCCAGCGCCTCCCACGCGACCTCGAGCAGGAGCCGCTGCTGCGGGTCCATCGCCCGCGCCTCCCGGGGAGCGATACCGAAGAAGGCCGCATCGAAGAGGCCGACGTCCTCCTTCAAGAACGCGCCCCAGCGCGCCGCCCTCGCCCCGGGATCGGCGGAATCAGCGGCGGAGGCGCCCAGGCGAAAGCGCTCGCTGGGCACCTCGGCGACCGCGTCCGCGCCCCGCTCCAGCAGCCGGAAGAACGCCTCTGGGCTGGTCGCACCCCCCGGGAAGCGGCATCCGACGCCGATGATCGCGATCGGCTCGGCCGTCGCTCGCCGCGTCGCCTCGAGCTCGGCCTCCAGCTCGCCGAGCTTGACCATCGCCTTGCGCAGGCGCGCCCGGTACTCCTCCAGCAGGGCCGTGGTCATCCTTTGCGTCCCCTCTCGATCCTGCTCATCGATGCGTCGAAGGCCGCGAGCAGATCGTCGTCCGAGGCATGGACCTCGAGGGCCGCGTCGGCCGGCGGCGAGCGGTCGAGAGGCCCGGCTTTCGCGTCCGGGCTCGGTGAATCGACGGGATCGAGCTCGATGGCGAGCTGCTCCGAGAGCGCGGCGACCGTCGGATAGGTCCATATCAGCGTCGCCGAGAGCCTGAGCCCGAGCGCGGACTCGAGGCCGTTGCGCAGCTCGAGGCCCATGATCGAGTCGAACCCGAGCGTCCTGAAGGGCGTCCGCGCGTCGACGCGGGCGCCGTCGATCCGCAGCGCCGCGGCCACCTGCTCGCGCACGAGCTTCTCGACCCTCCGCCGGCGCTCGTCCGGCGCCGCTTCGCGGAGCGCGCGCACGAGCGCGGCGATCTGCGGCGCGGCGGCGCGGGCTCCAGCCGCGGCGGCGCGGGCCTCCGCCACGATCGAGGACAGGCGCTCCGAGGAGGCCACCAGAGGGTGGAGGTCGACCCAGTGCCGCGCGTCGAAGTGCACGACGCCCATCTGCGCGCGATCCACGGAGAGCAGGCGGAGGAAGAGCTCCTTGCCCTCCTCGGGCGTGATGCTGCGCCACCCTCGCTGCGTCATGCGCCCCTCGCGCTCGGCCGTGATCCCCATGCCGACGCCGGCGAAGAGCCCCCAGTTGATGCTCAACGCAGGCAGCCCGCGGCGCCGGCGATGGTGGGCCAGCGCGTCCAGAAAGACGTTCGCGGCCACGTAGTTCCCGATGCCAGGCGGGCCGAAGAGCGACGCCGACGACGAGTAGAGGACGAAGAAATCGAGCGGCGCGTCTTGCGTCGCCGCATGAAGGTTCCACGCGCCGAGCACCTTCGGCGCGAACACCTTGCGGAAGCGCTCCATGTCCTGGTTGATGAGGAGCCCGTCATCCAGCACGCCGGCGGTGTGGAGCACGCCGCGGAGCTCTGGCAGGCGCGCCCTCACGTCGCGCACGAGCGCGGCGAGCTCCGCCGGATCGGCGACGTCGGCCTTCGCCACCGTCACTTCGACGCCGGTCGACTCCAGGGCGGCGATCGCCGCGGCCTGCGCGTCCGAGGTCACCCCCTGCCGCCCCACGAGCACGAGGTGCTTCGCTCCCGCGTCCGAGAGCCACTTCGCGGCGAGCAGGCCGAGGCCCCCCAGGCCGCCGGTGATCAGGTACGTGGCGTCGGCGCGAACGGCAGGCCGCGCGCCGCCCTGCTCCGCCCCGCGCACCTCCTCATCGGACAGCCGCGACAGCGCGCCGACGTAGCGGCGCTCGGCCCGCAGCGCGACCTCCTCTTCCCATCGCTCCGAGAGGATCTCTCGAACCAGGGCCTCGGCCTCGCCCGCGGAGCCCGCGGGGTCCAGGTCGATGCGCGTGCACCGGAGCTCGGGGTGCTCGAGGGCGACGGTGCGCCCGAGGCCCCAGAGCGGCGCGTGCGCGACCGCGACGTCGCGGGGCTCGCCGTCGATCGCCTGCGTCCCCCGCGAGACGAGGAAGAGGCGCGGCATATCGCGAAAGCCTGCGCGGGCGAGCGCCTGCACGATGTGCAGCGCGCAGCCGGAGCCGCGCGTCTGCGCGGCGTCGAGGGACGCCGCGGTGATCGGCTCCGGCGCGGGGCCGTCGAGGCTCCCCAGATGGATCACGCCGCGGCGGGGGGCATTGCCAGGAAAGGCGTCGCGCAGCAGGGAATCGAAGCTTGCCGGAGCCGCTGGATCCAGCGTGCAGCCGCGCTCGTTGCCCTGCTGCGGGCCCTGCAGCCCGGCGCGCACCACCGTCTCTCCACGCGCCTCGAGGAGCGACTGCACCTCGCTCGCCAGCCCCGCTTCGCCCGAGAGGAGCAGCCAGGACCCGTTCGACGCCGGCACCTCCGGCGCGGCCTGCAGCTCCGCGCGCCGCCACCTCTGCAGGAGGAACGGCGAGGCTTCCCCGGCGCCCCGCGGCCCTGGACGGCCCCCGGACGAGCGCTCGACATCGACCCAGTAGCGCTCCCGCAGCCACGGATAGGTCGGCAGCACGACGACGCGGCCCTCCGGATGGATCCGCTGGAAGTCCACGACGCCCCCGTGGGCGTAGAGCGCGCCGAGCGCCTGGAGCAAGCTCCGCCGCTCGTCGGCGTGCCGCCGCAGCGAGGCGATCACCGCCCCTTTCCGCTTCCTTTCGCGCAGGGTCTCGTCGATGGCCGGCGCGAGGATGGGATGGGGGCTCACCTCGAGGAACACCGTGGTGCCGCCTTCGATCGAAGCGTGCGTCGCGCGCTCGAGCAGCAGGGGGCCGCAGAGGCTCCTCGCCCAGTACGCCGCGCCGAGCTCCTCTCCGTGCGCGAGCTCTCCCGTCACCGTCGAGCGCATCGACAGGCTCGCCCTCTTCGGAGCGATCCCGCGCAGCGCGGCGGAGAGCTCCGCGCCCAGCGCCTCTCTCTTCTCCGTCGGGAGCTCGGGCAGGATCGTGGCGTCCTTCCCGCTCACCTGGCGGAGCAGCCGGCTCCACCGGCAGATGATCCGCGCGGCGTCCTCCAGCGTGAGCGCTCCGGCGACATGCGCCGCGGCCACTTCGCCCGCGCCGTGCCCCAGGATCGCCCAGGGCTCGACGCCCCACGATCGCCACAGCGCCGCGAGCGCTACCTGGAGGGCGAACAGCGCAGGCTGGCCGACGTCGATCGGATCGAGCCGCGCGCTCCGCTCATCGGCGCAGATCGCGTCCAGGACCGAGAAGCCCGCGTCGCGCTGGATCACGGCGTCGCACGCCTCGATCATGTTGCGGAAGGCGGGCTCCTCGTCGAGGAGCGTTCGTCCCATGCCTGCCCATTGAGAGCCGTGGCCCGAGAAGAGGAACACGACCCGGGCAGGCCCCTCGATCGGCGCCTCGCCCCGCGCCGCGCCGGCTCCGAGCGCCCCGCGGGCGAACGCATCGAGCGCCTCGCGCATCTCCCTGTGCGTGTCCGCGACGATCGCGAGCCGCTGCGCGAAGTGGGCGCGCCCGACGCCCGCGGTGTAGCAGACGTCGGAGAGCCGCTCCGCGGGGTGCTGTTCGAGGTGCGCGGCGTAGCGCAGGGCCAGGGCCTCGAGCGCCTCCGGCTGCTTGGCCGACAGGCAAAGGAGGTGCGGTGGGCGCTCCGCCGAGGGCGCCTCCTCCGCCGTCGCCGGCGCCTCTTCCAGCACGGCATGCGCGTTGGTCCCCCCGAAGCCAAACGAGCTGACGCCGGCGATGCGCCGCCCGACAGAGACCTCCCAGGCGGTCCGCTGCGTCGGGACGGACGCCGGGATGTCGTCGAGCGTGATGTGAGGGCTGAGCTCCTTGAGGTGCAGGTGGGGCGGGATCTCGCGGTGCTGGAAGGCGAGCGCCACCTTCATCAAGCCGGCGATGCCCGCCGCCGACTCGAGGTGCCCCAGGTTGGTCTTGACCGATCCGAGCCAGAGCGGCTGCTCCGGTGAGCGCCCGTGGCGCAGCGCCGCCCGGAGCGCGCCCACCTCGACCGGATCGCCGAGCGACGTGCCGGTTCCGTGCACCTCGACGTAGCTCACCTCCGCGGGCGAAACGCCGCCGCTCGCGAGCGCGCGGCGGATGACCGCCTCCTGGGCCGGGCCGTTCGGAGCGGTGAGCCCGCCGCTGCGCCCGTCGTGGTTGACCGCCGAGCCCCGGACGACGGCGAGGATGGGGCTCCTGTTGGCGAGCGCGTCGGAGAGGCGCTCGAGCACGAGGACACCGCACCCCTCGCCGCGCACGTAGCCGTCGGCCGCGGCGTCGAACGTCTTGCAGCGGCCGTCCGGGGCCATCATGCGCAGCTGCGAGACGGCGACGGTGGAGAGCGGCGAGGTGATGAGGTTCACCCCCCCGGCGAGCGCCACGCGGCACTCACCGCTGCGCAGGCTCTGGCAGGCCAGGTGGATCGCGACGAGCGACGACGAGCAGGCGGTGTCGATCGCGATGCAGGGCCCGTGCAGGCCGAGCACGTAGGAAAGACGACCTGCGGCGACGCTGAACATGGTGCCGGTCGGCAGGTATGCGTCGATCCGGGTCGGATCTCCGCCGCCGATGCAGAGCTGCGCGTAGTCGGTGTTGCTGATCCCGACGAACACGCCCGTCTCGGTGCCCGCGAGCTGGTCCGGCGCGCGGCCGGCGCGCTCCAGCGCCTCCCAGGCGACCTCCAGGAGCAGGCGCTGCTGCGGATCGACGCTCGCGGCCTCGCGCGGCGCGATCTCGAAGAACGCAGCGTCGAAGCGATCGATGCCGTCGAGGAAGCCGCCTTGGCGGGTGTACATCTTCCCCGGCGTCCCGGGGTCGGGGTCGTAGTAGGCGTCGACGTCCCAGCGCTCGGGCGGGACCTCGCGGATCGCGTCCGTGCCGTCGCGCAGCAGCCGCCAGAACGCCTCGGGGTCGTCGGCGCCCGGGAAGCGGCAGGCCATGCCGACGATGGCGATGGGCTCGGTGCGGGCGCGCTGCAGGGCCTCGTAGCGGGCGCGCATCTCCCGGAGCTCGAGGGTCGCCTCCTTGAGGAGCCCGCGGTAATCGATGCGATCGACCGGAGTGCTCATGTGCTCAGCCTGAGAGTCCGCATCGCGGCGAGCTCCTCCGCGAGCGCGGCGGCCATCTGCTCTTCCGAAAGAGCGTCGAGATCGGCCGCGGCCTCCGGCGGAGGCGGCCCGGCTCCCCGTGGCTTCGCATCGCGCCCGTCCGACCCGACCTCGGGCCCGAGCAGCTCCTCCGCGACCCTCCGTGAGAGCGCCTCGAGCGTCGGATAGTCGATGAGGAGCGTCGCGGAGAAGCGACGGCCGGTGGAGCGCTCGACGAGGTTCCGGAGCTCGACCGCCATCAACGAGTCGAGGCCGAGCTCGCGGAGCGGGCGGCGCGGATCGATGGGGTCCAAGGGTTCGAGCTTCATGATCTTCACCACCAGCGAGCGGACGTGCTCCACCACCATCGCGGAGCGCGCCCGCGGGGGCGCCTCGGACAGGTGGCGCCACAGGCCATCCTCCTCGCCGGCCGCGGGCGCCGGCTCGCGAGGCGCGCCTTCGACCTCGAGGCGCTCGAACAGCGGCCGCCGCCGCATCGCCTCCTGGATCGCCTTGAAGACGCGAAGGTCGACCCGGGCTACCACCGCCTGCGCGACGTCGCCTCCGGCGAGGCGCTCCAGCATCGCGAGGGCGTCTCCAGGCGAGAGGGCAGTGATCCCGATCCGCTCGAGCTCCGCCAGGAGCTCGGGCGAGGCCATGCCTCCGTCCGCCCAGGGCCCCCAGTTCACGCTGACGTAGGGCCGGCCCTCGCGCCGGCGCGCGTGCGCCAGGGCGTCCAGAAAGGCGTTGGCCGCGGCGTAGTGCGCCATCCCCGCCGAGCCCCAGACGGACGCGATCGACGAGAACGAGACGAAGAAGTCGAGGGGCGCGCCGCGCGCGAGCCGATCGAGGAGCCACGCGCCCCTCACCTTGGCGCGGAGCACCGCCTCGACGGCGCCCTCGTCGAGCGCCGGGATCGGCCGTGTGTCCGCGAAGCCCGCGGCGTGCACGATGCCGCGCAGCGGGAGCTCCTCTGCGCGCAGCGACGCGAAGAGCTCGGTCATCCGCGCTTCGTCCCCCACGTCGGCGGCGATCACCCGCACGCTCGTCCCCTCCACCTCGAGGGCGCGGACGGCAGAGATCGCCGGCTGGAGCGGGTGATCCGGCGGCAGATCGGCCCACATGTCGCGCGGCGGCAGCCCGCGGCGTCCGACCAGCGTGAGGTGCCTCGCGCCGCGCGCGAAGAGCCATCGCGCCACCGCGAGGCCGAGCGCGCCGAGCCCGCCCGTGATCAGGTAGATCGCGTCGGCTCTCACCTCGACCTGCGGCGCCTCCTGGACGGCTTGCCGCGCGAGCCGGGCGACATGACGCTGGCCGCCCCGGAAGGCGATCTGATCCTCGCCGTCGGGGCGCTCGATGACGTCGAGCAGCAGCGCCGCGTCGGCGTCGGACGCCTCCGGCGCCAGATCCAGGAGCCCGCCCCACTGCTCGGGGTATTCGAGCGCCGCCACCCGCCCGAGCCCCCATACCGGCGCCGCAGCGATCGCCGGACCTGCGCCGGAGACCGGCTGCGCGCCGCGCGTGACGGCCCAGAGCCGGGCGGAGCGAGCCTCCGGCACGTCCGCGAGCGCCTGGATCGACGCGAGCAGGCTCACGCAGCCCATCGCTTGCGCCGCGTCGAGCGCCTCCGTCGAGGCTGGCTCCGCCGTCCCCGCGTCGAGGCTCCCGAGGTGCAGGAGCCCGCGGAGAGGTCGATCGTCCCTATGCGCCGCGTCCCGGAGGATCTCCGCGAGCCGCTCGCAGCGCGCGGCGTCGCTCGGACGGACGAGATCGCAGCGCTCGCCCTTCGCCTCCAGCAAGCTCGCGAGGCGGGCGCCCACACCCCCGCGATCGGCGACGACGAGCCACGAGCCCGGGCTCTCCGACGCGGGCCGCGGCGATGCCGCGCGGTACTCCAGCGGCGACCACTCGACCGCGTACACCCCAGCGTCGAGCGAGGCTTCGGCCCGCGCGCCGGCGGAGAGCGGGTGGAGCGCGCCGTTCTCGAGCGCGGCGGGCATCTCCTCACCCCAGGCCGCCGCGGCATACGGGAGCGGCGCGCTCATCCGGCCCCGGGCGGCGCGGGAGACGTGCTCTGCGCGCGCGTAGCCGTCCTTGCGCAGGACCAGGAGGACGTAGCTCACGAGCTTCTTTTCGAGCATCCGGCCGAGGTTCGCGTACGACCGGAAGCTCTGGAGGACGAGCGGATCGAGCCCCGGACCGACCTCGGCGAAGCGCTCTTCCAGGCGCTCGTCGTGGAAGAAGTTCCCGACCTCGCGGCTGACGTCCACGCACTCGGCCACGCTGAGCCGGTAGCGCGCGAACAGGTCGCACCACTCGTCCCGGGTCACGAGGTACGACGACGTCTCCTCGTGCACGATGGACGACGCGCCGTTGGAGACGAAGTCCGCCATCACGACGAAGCCGCCCTGCTGGAGGTGCCGGCTGACGTTCGCGAAGAGCGCGTCTTTGTCCGCGATGTGCGCGGCCACCTCGAACCCGAGGATCACGTCGTACTGCGACGGGAAGTCGTGCCGCGTGCTGTCGCAGTTGAAGATTTTCACGCGATCTTCGAGCCTGCGGGCGCGGAGCTTTCGATGACCGATCCGGGCCTGCTCCGGGGAGATCGTGTAGCCGTGGAGCTCGAGGTGCGGGTGCTGCTCCGCGAGCGCGATGAGATCCGCGGCGTGGCCGCACCCGAAGTCGAGCACCTTGGAGCAGGAAAGGAAATCGACGTGCCGGAACGCGACCTGCCGCATTTCGCGCTGGGCGGCGCTGACGCGCGCGAAATCCGCCGCGTGCATTCGCGGGCGAGCCATGGTCCGGAGCCAGGAGAACTCCGGAACAGCCTCTCGGAACGGCGGGAAGGTGAGGTAGGCCTGCTCGAGCGAATCCCTCTCGGGCGCGTCGCCCGCGTCCACCGTGGAGAGCGCATCGTAGTAGCGGGCAACCGACGTATCGGCGCTGGCCGGCGCGACCGCGCCGTTCTTGGTGACGGAAGGCGGGTCGATCCAGCATCGACGGCGCTGGAAGGGGTACGTGGGCAGCACGAGCTTGCGCCGGGCCCGGTCGCGGTCGAAGCCCGCGAAGTCCACCTTCGCGCCTCGCACGTACAGCGCCCCAAGGCTCTCCAGCATCTGCGCGCAATCCGAGCGCTTCGGCCGCAACGACGGCAGCCAAACCCCTACCCCCTCTGGCACGCATCGCCGTCCCATCGCCGAGAGCACAGGGCTCGGCCCCACCTCCACGAACGCTTCCGCTCCAGCCTCCTGCAGCGCCCGTATCCCCTCCATGAACCGCACAGGCGCCCGCACATGCCTCGACCAGTACGACGCCTGCGTCACTTCCTCGCCCGCCGCTCTCCCCGTCACGTTTGCGATCAGCTTCCGCTGCGGTAGCCCAAGCTTCACCTTCGACGCCGCCCGCTCGAACGCCTCCACCATCGGCCCCATCAGCGGCGAGTGGAACGCGTGCGATACGTTCAGCCAACGGCTCTTGACCCCGCGCGCCTCTAACGCCTCCACCACCGCCGTCACCGCCCCGCGCGCCCCCGACACCACCGTCTCCAACGGCCCGTTCACCGCCGCGACCGACACCTCCGCCGCGTACGGACTCACCGCCTCTGCCACCGTCGCCTCGTCCGCGAACAGCGCCGCCATCGCTCCCTGCTTCGGCAGCGCCTGCATCAGACGCCCCCGCATCGCGATGAGCTCGAGCCCCTGCTCCAGCCCCATCACCCCCGCAACGCACGCCGCCACGTACTCGCCCACGCTGTGCCCAAGCACCGCAATCGGCTCTATCCCCCACGCCTTCCACTGCGCGCTCAGCGCATACTCCACCGCGAACAGCGCGGGTTGCGTGTACCCCGTCTCGTCCAGCGGGCTCGCCTGCCCCTCCGACGGATACAGCACTTCGATCAGCGGCCTCTCCAGGTGCCCACGCAACAGCGCGTCGCACTCCTCGATCGCCCGCCGGAACACAGGCTCTGTCGCGAACAGCTCTCGCCCCATCCCCACGTATTGCGAGCCCTGGCCCGTGAACAGGAACGCCACGCGAGGCCCCTCCGCCCGCTCCACCCGCCCCTGCTCCGCCTGCTCCGCTGGCTCGCCACGCGCCAACGCACTGAGCCGCTCCTGCATCTGGGCCCGGGACGACGCCACCACCGACAGCCGGTGCGCGAAGTGCGCTCTGCCCGTGTGCGCCGTGAAGCCCACGTCCCCGAGCTTCTCGTCCGGGTGCGACCCGAGGTGCTCCGCGTACCGCCCCGCCAGTGCGCGCAACGCCTCCTCCCGCTTCGCCGAGATGCACAGCAGCTGCGCCGGACGCTCCGCTCCGGCCTCCTTCACCTCCGGCCGTTCCGGCGCCTCTTCCAGCACCACGTGCGCGTTGATCCCGCTCATTCCGAACGAGCTCACCCCTGCTACGCGCCGCTCGCCTTTCGCCGAAGGCCACCGCGTCCGCTCCATCGGCACCCGCACCGGCAGCTCCGACCACGCCACGTGCGGGCTCGGCTGCCGCAGGTGCGGCTGCGCGGGCAGCTCTCCGTGCTGCATCGCCAGCGCCACCTTCAGCACCCCCGCCACCCCCGCCGCCGCCTCCAGGTGCCCGATGTTCGCCTTGACCGCTCCCACCCACAGCGGCCGCTCCGGCGAGCGACCCGGCCCGAACACCTCACCCAGCGCGTTCAGCTCGATCGGGTCCCCGAGCGACGTGCCCGTGCCATGCGCCTCGACGTAGCTCACCTGCGACGCTTCCACCCCCGCGGCCTCCAGCGCCCGCCGGATCAGCGCCCGCTGCGCCACCCCGTTGGGCACCGTCAGCCCACCGCTCGGCCCGTCATGGTTGACCGCCGAGCCTCGGAGGATCGCGAGGACGTTGTCGCCGTCCGCCAGCGCATCCGACAGGCGCTTGAGCACCACCACCCCGCACCCCTCGCCCCGGCCGTAGCCGTCCGCAGACGCGTCGAACGTCTTGCACCGACCGTCCGGCGCGAGCGCCCGGAGCCGCGAGAGCGCGGCCCATGGATCGGGCGACAGCATCAAGCTCGCGCCGCCCGCGAGGGCCACGCGGCACTCGCCGTTTCGCAGGCTCTGGCAGGCCAGATGGATCGCCACGAGCGACGACGAGCACGCGGTGGTCACCACCATCGAAGGGCCCTGCAGGCCGAGCACATACGAGAGGCGGCCCGCGGCAAAGCTGAACTCGTTCCCGCTCGCGGCGTACCCGTCGCTCCCGCCGCGCGTCTGCGCCGCGCTGATCAGGTGGGCGTAGTCGTTGCTCATCATCCCGATGAACACGCCGGTCGAGCTCCCGAACAGGGCGTCCGGGGATTGCCCTGCCCGCTCGAGCGCCTCCCAGCTCACCTCGAGCAGCAGGCGCTGCTGGGGATCGAGGCTCTGCGCCTCGCGCGGCGAGATCCCGAAGAAGGATGGATCGAACTGGTCGACGGAGCGCAGGAAGCTGCCCCGGCGGGTGTAGCTCTTGCCCGGCTGCTGCGGGTCTGGATCGAAGAACCCCTCCACGTCCCACCGGTCGGAGGGGATGTCGCTCGTGGCGTCCACGCCCTCGCGGAGCAGCTCCCAGAAGGCCTCCGGGCTGTCGGCGCCGAGCGGCATGCGGCAGCTCGTCCCGATCACGGCGACGGGCTCGGTCCGCGCGCGCTCGACGGACGCGAGCCGCGCCTCCAGCTCCTCGATGACGACGAGCGCGCGGAGCAGCGCCGTGCTTTGGTCCTGCTTGCTCTGGCTCACTTCAACCTCTTCTTGATCGCATCGAGCTTCTCCAGCAGGAGCTCCGAGAGCTCGCCCTCGGACATCTCCTTCAGCCTCTCGATCCGCGCTCCCCTCTCGTCGGTCGCGGGGGCGGGCACGGCCGCGGAAGGCGCCGGGGCGACCGGGATCGCGAGCACCTCGTCGGCCAGGTAGCCGGTCAGCGCCTCGACCGTCGGGTAGTCGAACAGCAGCGTCGAGGGGAGCGCGCGGCCCACGTGGCGCTGGAGGCGGCCTCGGAGCTCGACGGCCATCAGCGAGTCGAGCCCCAGATCGAAGAGCCGCTGCCGGATCTCGAGCGGGTGCGCGGGCCCGAGCCCGAGGATCGCGGCGACCTGCTCCTTCACGAAGGCGTCGATCAACCCGCGGCGCGCGGGCGCCGGAGCCTCCGCGAGCCTTCGGCGGAGATCTTCGCGATCCGCGCCGGCCGCGCCGTCGCGGCGATCCTCGCGAACGAGCTCGGCCAGCACGGGCGGCGCTCCGGCAGGGTGCTGCTCGAGGTCCAGCGACCACCGGGTGACAGGCAGCACCGCGGCCTGGGTCGCGCCCTCGGCCAGGAGCCGCTCGAGCCACCTGAGCCCCTCCGCCGGCGGGATCGCTCCCACGCCGCGGGTCCCCTGACGTCGCTGCGCGGACGCCTTCACCCCGCCCGCCATCCCGGCGCCGGCCCAGGCGCCCCAGTTGATGCTGAGCCCCACGAGCCCCAGGGCCCGCCGGTGGTGCGAAAGGGCGTCGAGGAAGGCGTTCGCCGCCGCGTAGTTGCCTTGCCCGGCCGCCCCCAGCAGCGACGCGCCCGAGGAGAAGAGCACGAACAGATCGAGATCGAGCGCCCGCGTGCGGCGGTGCAGGTTCCACGCGCCCGCGATCTTCGGCGCCATCACCCGCGCGAGGCGCTCCGCGCTCTGCTGCTCCAGCACGCCGTCGTCGAGCACGCCGGCGGCGTGCACCACGCCGCGCAGCGGAAGACCGCTGGCGGAGATCGCGTCCAGCACCCGGCCGAGCGCCGCGTCGTCGGCCACGTCCGCCTGCATCGGTACGACCTCTGCTCCCGCCTCTGCGAGCTCGCGCAGCGCGGCCTGCACCGGCTCCAGCGGCTCGCGCCGCCCGACGAGGTAAAGCCGCCGCGCGCCGCGCTCGACCATCCACCGCGCCACGTGCAGGCCGAGCGCGCCGAGGCCGCCGGTGATCAGGTAGGCCGCGCCGCCGTCGAGCGCTGTCCCTGCCGCCCCTCACCGGCCGCGCCGCGCGCGAGGCGCGCCACGAACCGCTCTCCGCCCCGCAGCGCGATCTGATCTTCGCCGTCGGGCTCCTCGATCTCCTCGCAGAGCAGCGTGGCCTCCTGCTCGGGCGCGATCTCCGGCCCCAGGTCGACGAGGCCGCCCCAGCGCTCCGGATGCTCGAGGGCGATGACCCGGCCGAGCCCCCAGAGCGGGGCGACGCCGAGCGCCGCCTCGTCCGGTGCGCAGGCCACGGGCTGGCAGCGCCGGGTCACCACCCACAGGCGTCCCATGTCCCCACGGCGGGACAGCGCCTGCGTGAGGTGGAGCAGGCTCGCGGACGTGGCGCCGGCCGCCTCCGGTGTCGCGCCGTCGAGGCCCGAGAGGTGCACCACGCCGCGCCATGCGAGGCCGGGCGAAGAGGCCAGCTCCCCCAGCCACGCCTGCGCGCGGATCGCGTCCGAGAGGGCTTCGCGGGCGTCTGCCCGCGCCACGACCGCATCGTCACCGCGCTCCGTCAGGCGCCGCGCGAGGGCGGCGCCCACGCCCTGGCCGTCGCCGAAGATCAGCCAGCGGCCCGGCCCCGAGCCAGCGCGGCCCGGCGCCTGGCCCCCGCGCGCCTTCGGCCGCCACGCGAGATCGTACCGCCACTCGCGGGCGCGCTCGGCTTCTCCTCCGGAGCGGAGCAGCGTGTCGCGCGTCGCCGGTCGGCCGCGGAAGCCGATCATCTCCGCGACGACCCGCCCCGCGTCGTCGACGATGCAGAGATCGCCGCTCACGACCTCGGCCTGGGCGTCATCGGGGCCGCGCAGCGTGACGTGGCTCCACAGGCGATCGCGGGGCGGGCCATGGAAGATGAAGCGCTCGATCCCGAGGGGGACGCCCACTTTGACGCGGGAGACCGCGGCCATCGCGAGCTGAAAGCAGGCGTCGAGCAGCCCGGGGTGGAAACCATAGGCGTCCACACCGTCGCCTTCCTCCGGGAGCCGCATCCGGCACAGCGCCTCTCCGTCACGCCGCCAGATCTCCTCGATCCAGCGGAAGGAGGGCCCGAACTCGAAGCCGAAGCGCCCGATCAGATCACCGTAGAACGCCTCTCCAGACATCGACTCTCGGCAGCGCGTCCGCACGTCGTCTCGCGACGGCGGCGCGACGGCGGTCGTATCGGCCGCTGCGCGGAGCTTGCCGGTCACATGCAGGGTCCACGCCGGCTCTTCCTCGCCCGCATCGTGGCTGAAGATCCGGAAAGTGCGCTCTCCGGATTCGTCCGCGGAGAGGACGAGCTGAACGTTGCGCGGTCGCTCCGGGGCCAGGACGATCGGCTGGGCAAAGAAGACGTCCTCCAGCGCGTACGGCCCGGGGCCGAGGCTCCGGATCGCGGCGTCCAGCACCATCGCGACCTCCGTGGTGCCCGAGACGATCGCCATGCCCTGCACCCAGTGATCGTTCAGCAGCGAAGTCGACCGGGGATCGAACCGGGCCTCGAAGACGATCTCCCGCAGCGCCGGCGAGTAGAGCCGCCGCCCGAGGAGCGGGTGCCCGCCCCCCGGACCTTCGCCCTGCGCGGGATGCGACCGCGGCGGCTCGATCCAGCAGCGCTCGCGCTGGAAGGGGTACGTGGGCAGCACCAGCTTGCGCCGGGCCCGGTCGCGATCGAGCCCCGCGAAGTCCACCTTCGCGCCTCGCACGTACAGCGCCCCAAGGCTCTCCAGCATCTGCGCGCAATCCGAGCGCTTCGGCCGCAACGACGGCAGCCAAACCCCTACCCCCTCTGGCACGCATCGCCGTCCCATCGCCGAGAGCACGGGGGCCGGCCCCACCTCCACGAACGCTTCCGCTCCAGCCTCCTGCAGCGCCCGTATCCCCTCCATGAACCGCACCGGCGCCCGCACATGCCTCGACCAGTACGACGCCTGCGCCAGCTCCTCCCGTGCCGCTCTCCCCGTCACGTTCGCGATCAGCTTCCGCTGCGGCGCCGTCATCTTCACCTTCGACGCCGCCCGCTCGAACGCCTCCACCATCGGCTCCATCAGCGGCGAGTGGAATGCGTGCGATACGTTCAGCCAACGACTCTTGACCCCGCGCGCCTCTAACGCCTCCACCACCGCCGACACCGCCCTGCGCGACCCGGACACCACCGTCTCCGACGGCCCGTTCACCGCTGCGACCGACACCTCCGCCGCGTACGGCCTCACCGCCTCCGCCACCGTCGCCTCGTCCGCGAACAGCGCCGCCATCGCTCCCTGCTTCGGCAGCCCCTGCATCAGACGCCCTCGCGTCGCGATGAGCTCGAGCCCCTGCTCCAGCCCCATCACCCCCGCAACACACGCCGCCACGTACTCGCCCACGCTGTGCCCAAGCACCGCAATCGGCTCTATCCCCCACGCCTTCCACTGCGCGCTCAGCGCATACTCCACCGCGAACAGCGCGGGCTGCGTGTACTCCGTCTCGTCCAGCGGGCTCGCCTGCCTCTCCGACGGATACAGCACCTCGATCAGCGGCCTCTCCAGCTGCCCACGCAACAGCGCGTCGCACTCCTCGATCGCACGCCGGAACACGGGCTCTGTCGCGAACAGCTCACGCCCCATTCCCACGTATTGCGAGCCCTGACCCGTGAACAGGAACGCCACCCGCGGGCCGTCAGGACGCTCTACCCGCCCCTGCTCCGTCTGCTCCGCTGGCTCGCCTCGCGCCAACGCACTGAGCCGCTCCTGCATCTGGGCCCGGGACGACGCCACCACCGACAGCCGGTGCGCGAAGTGCGCCCTGCCCGTGTGCGCCGTGAAGCCCACGTCCCCGAGCTTCTCCTCCGGGTGCGACCCGAGGTGCTCTGCGTACCGCCCCGCCAGCGCACGCAACGCCTCCTCCCGCTTCGCCGAGATGCACAGCAGCTGCGCCGGACGCTCCGCTCCGGCCTCCTTCACCTCCGGCTCCTCCGGCGCCTCTTCCAGCACCACGTGCGCGTTCGTGCCGACGAAGCCGAACGAACTCACGCCCGCCACGCGCCGCCCTTCGACCGGCAGCCAGGGAGCGCCCGTCGCCGGCACCGAGATGCGCGCCTTGCTCCAGTCGATGAGGGGGTTCGGCGCGACGAAGTGCAGGTGCGGCGGGAGCTCCCGGTGCAAGAGCGAGAGCACGACCTTCAGCACGCCGGCCACGCCCGCCGCCGGCTCGAGGTGGCCGATGTTGGTCTTCACCGAGCCGATCAGCAGCGGCCGATCCGGAGGCCTGCCTGCGCCCAGCACCGCGCCCAGCGCCTCCACTTCGATGGGATCGCCGAGCGACGTGCCGGTCCCGTGCGCCTCGACGTAGCTGACCACCGACGGCTCGATGCCGGCGCGCTCGAGGGCTGCCCGGACGACAGCCTCCTGCGCAGGTCCGCTCGGCACCGTCAGCCCGCTGCTCGCGCCGTCCTGGTTCACCGCCGAGCCGCGGAGGATCGCGAGGACGTTGTCGCCGTCGCGGCGCGCGTCGGAGAGCCGCTTCAGTACAAGGACCCCGCAGCCCTCGCTGCGCACGTAGCCGTCAGCGGAGGCTGCGAAGGTCTTGCACCGTCCGTCGGGCGAGAGCATCCGCGCGCGGGAGAAGGCGATGTTGGCGTCCGGCTCGAGGATCAGGTTGACCCCCCCGGCGAGCGCCAGCGTGCAATCGCCTGCACGCAGGCTCTGGCATGCGAGATGGATCGCCACCAGCGACGACGAGCACGCGGTGTCGATGGACATGCTCGGCCCCTGCAGGCCGAGAACATAGGAGAGGCGCCCCGACGCCGCGCTCAGCGCGTTGCCGGTGCCGAGGTAAGCGTCGATGCTCGCAGGCGTCGGCATGAGCCGCTGCGCTCGGCGCAGATAGTCGTTGGTGCCGATGCCGATGAACACCCCGGTCCGGCTGCCAAGGAGCCCATCCGCGGAGATGTTGGCCCGCTCGAGCGCCTCCCACGCGACCTCCAGCACGAGGCGCTGCTGCGGGTCCATCCCGGCGGCCTCCCGCGGCGAGATGCCGAAGAAGCTGGCATCGAAGCGATCCACGCCGTTCAGGAAGCCTCCCCAGCGGGTAGACATCTTCCCCGGGGCATCGGGATCCGGGTCGTAGTACGCGTCGATGTCCCAGCGGTCGCGGGGGATCTCGGCGATGGCGTCGACGCCCTCCCGGAGGAGTCTCCAGAACGCCTCGGGGCTGTCGGCCCCACCGGGCACCCGGCAGCCCATTCCGAGGATCGCGATGGGCTCGCGCTCGGCGCGCGCGAGGCGCTCGACGCGCGCGTTGAGCTCGTACGCGTACAGCACGAGCTGCCGGGGATCGAGGCGGCTGATGCGGTCCAGAAGGCTGCTCACGAAGGCCCTCCGGACGCGATCCGGGCCAGCATCCGCTCGACGTCGTCGTTCGAGAGTCGCTCCACGCTGTCCAGGAGCCCCCCGAGCGCCTCCGCCTCGGTGAGCCCCCCGAGCGCCTCCGCCTCGGTCGCCCGCTCCGCCGGCTCCGGCGCGAGCACCTCTGCTTCGAGGTAGCTCGTGAGCGCTTCGATCGAGGGGTGATTCAGCGCCAAAGTCGCCGGCAGCGCGCGCGCCACGCTGCGCTGGAGGCGGTTCTTCAGATCGACGGCCATCAGCGAGTCCATCCCCATGTCGGCAAACCGGCCCCTGGCGTCGAGCCCGCGATCGTCGCCGAAGCCGAGCACGCGAGCGACCTCCTGGCGCACGTGGGCGAGCAGGATCTCCCGCCGATCTGCCGGTTCGGCCTCGGCGATCCGCCGCATCAGATCGGGCGGCGCCTCGGCCGGCGGCCCTTCGCCCGGCCTCTCCACCAGATCGGACAGCAGCCGGAGCGACGCGCCACCGCGCGCGCTCCGCACGAAGCGCCCCCAGTCGGCGTTCACGGCCACCACGTGCGACCTGTCCTCTGCCAGGAGGCGCTCGAGGAGCGCGAGCCCGTCCGCGCCAGGGATCATGTCGATGCCCCACTCGTGCCAGCGCTCGCGCTCCCGCTTGCCGGTCGTCCCCGCCATCCCGGCGCCCTCCCACGGCCCCCACGCGATGCTCAGCGCCGAGAGCCCCTGGGCGCGCCGGTGAACCGCGAGCGCATCCAGGAACGCGTTGGCCGCGGCGTAGCTCCCCTGTCCGAGCGATCCCAGCACCCCGGCGGTCGACGAGAAGAGAACGAAAAAGTCGAGGGCTCGATCCCGGGTCGCCCTGTGGAGGTTCCACGCGCCGGCGACCTTCGGGGCGAGCACGCGACGAAACCGCTCTCCGTCGAGCTGCTGGAGCACCCCATCGTCGAGGACGCCGGCGGCGTGCACGACGCCCGCGAGGGGAGGCATCCCGGCGGCCATCTCGGAGAGGACCCGCGCCACATCTTCCGGGCGCCCGACATCGGCCTGCGCAACGAGCACCCTCGCGCCCTTCGCCTCGAGCTCCTGAAGCGCCCTCCGGGCTCCCTCCGGCGGAGGGCGCCGCCCGACCAGGACCAGATGCCTCGCGCCGCGCTCGGTCATCCAGCGCGCGACTTGCAGCCCGAGCCCCCCGAGCCCGCCGGTGATCAGGTAGGAAGCATCCTGCCGCAGCGCCGCCGGGCCCGGCGGCATCGCAGGAGCGCGGAGCCGCGAGAGGCGGGCCACGAGCCGCGCGCCGTCCTGCCACGCGATCTGATCTTCCCCGTCGGGTCCGAGGAGCGTCTCGCCCAGCCGCTCGGCCTGCACCTCGGCCGGCGCGGCGTCGAGGTCGATCAGCCCGCCCCACAGCTCGGGGTGCTCGAGGGCGATCACGCGACCGAGGCCCCACGAGAGCGCTCCTTGCCCGGCGCGGCCCGCGGCGGGCCGGCCGTCGCGGGTGACCACCCACAGCCGACCTCCCTCCGTGGAGCCCGCGAGGGCCTGGATCACGCCCAGCACGCTGCCGGCGCCGAGCGAGAGGTTCGCGTCGTCCAGGAGCGAGGCGCCCTCCGCCGCGACCGCGTCGATGCTCCACAGGTGCACGATGCCCTGCCACGCGGAGGTGCTCTCGGGGAGAGCCTCCACGAGCAGGCGCTTCAGGTCCTCCGGCCTCGCGGGATCAACGCGAAACACCCGATGAGCGCCGAGCTCCAGGCGCTCACCGGCAAAGGCGAGCACGCAGCGATGCCCGCGCTCGGCGAGCTTCCGGGCCAGCGCCTCGCCCACCCCGCTCCGATCGGCGAGCAGCAGAAAGCTCCCCGCCGGCACCGGAGCTCCGGGCGTGTGGGGTCGAGGCTGCCAGTCGACTTCGTAGCAACCTGCGCCGTCCTGCCGAGAAGCGTCGTTCGCCGGCGCGCGGGCGGTCCGGTGTCTCTCGATCTCAACCCAGTAGCGCTCGCGCTGGAAGGGGTAGGTGGGCAGCACGAGCTTGCGCCGGGCCCGGTCGCTGTCGAGCCCCGCGAAGTCCACCTTCGCGCCGCGCACGTACAGCGCCCCAAGGCTCTCCAGCATCTGCGCGCAATCCGAGCGCTTCGGCCGCAACGACGGCAGCCACACCCCTGCCCCCTCTGGCACGCACCGCCGCCCCATCGCCGAGAGCACAGGGCTCGGCCCCACCTCCACGAACACCTCTACCCCCGCCTCCAGCAGCGCACGTATCCCCTCCATGAACCGCACCGGCGCCCGCACGTGCCTCGACCAGTACGACGCCTGCGCCAGCTCCTCCCGTGCCGCTCTCCCCGTCACGTTCGCGATCAGCTTCCGCTGCGGCGCCGTCATCTTCACCTTCGACACCGCCCGCTCGAACGCCTCCACCATCGGCCCCATCAGCGGCGAGTGGAACGCGTGCGATACGTTCAGCCAACGACTCTTGACCCCGCGCGCCTCTAACGCCTCCACCACCGCCGTCACCGCCCCGCGCGCCCCGGACACCACCGTCTCCGACGGCCCGTTCACCGCCGCGACCGACACCTCCGCCGCGTACGGCCTCACCGCCTCTGCCACCGTCGCCTCGTCCGCGAACAGCGCCGCCATCGCTCCCTGCTTCGGCAACGCCTGCATCAGGCGCCCTCGCGTCGCGATGAGCTCGAGCCCCTGCTCCAGCCCCATCACCCCCGCAACGCACGCCGCCACGTACTCGCCCACGCTGTGCCCAAGCACCGCAATCGGCTCTATCCCCCACGCCTTCCACTGCGCGCTCAGCGCATACTCCACCGCGAACAGCGCGGGCTGCGTGTACTCCGTCTCGTCCAGCGGGCTCGACTGCCCCTCCGACGGATACAGCACCTCGAGCAGCGGCCTCTCCAGGTGCCCCCGCAACAGCGCGTCGCACTCCTCGAGCGCCCGCCGGAACACAGGCTCTGTCGCGAACAGCTCTCGCCCCATCCCCACGTACTGCGAGCCCTGTCCGGTGAACAGGAACGCCACCCGCGGGCCGTCAGGACGCTCTACCCGCCCCTGCTCCGTCTGCTCCGCTGGCTCGCCACGCGCATACACACTGAGCCGCTCCTGCATCTGGGCCCGGGACGACGCCACCACCGACAGCCGGTGCGCGAAGTGCGCTCTGCCCGTGTGCGCCGTGAAGCCCACGTCCCCGAGCTTCTCCTCCGGGTGCGACCCGAGGTGCTCCGCGTACCGCCCCGCCAGTGCACGCAACGCCTCCTCCCGCTTCGCCGAGATGCACAACAGCTGCGCCGGACGCTCCGCTCCCGCCTCCGGCACCTCCGGCCGCTCCGGCGCCTCTTCCAGCACCACGTGCGCGTTGATCCCGCTCATTCCGAACGAGCTCACCCCTGCTACGCGCCGCTCGCCTTTCGCCGAAGGCCACCGCGTCCGCTCCATCGGCACCCGCACCGGCAGCTCCGACCACGCCACGTGCGGGCTCGGCTGCCGCAGGTGCGGCTGCGCGGGCAGCTCTCCGTGCTGCATCGCCAGCGCCACCTTCAGCACCCCCGCCACCCCCGCCGCCGCCTCCAGGTGCCCGATGTTCGCCTTGACCGCTCCCACCCACAGCGGCCGCTCCGGCGAGCGACCCGGCCCGAACACCTCACCCAGCGCGTTCAGCTCGATCGGGTCCCCGAGCGACGTGCCCGTGCCATGCGCCTCGACGTAGCTCACCTGCGACGCTTCCACCCCCGAGGCCCCCAGCGCCCGCCGGATCAGCGCCCGCTGCGCCACCCCATTGGGCACCGTCAGCCCCCCGCTCGGCCCGTCGTGGTTGACCGCCGAGCCTCGGATCAGCGCCACGATCGGGTCGCCGTCCGCCAGCGCGTCCGACAGGCGCTTGAGCACCACCACCCCGCACCCCTCGCCTCGGCCGTAGCCGTCCGCAGACGCGTCGAACGCCTTGCTCCGCCCGTCCGGCGCGAGCGCCCGCAGGTGGGAGAGCACGATGTTGGGGCGCGGCGACAGGATCAGGTTCACGCCGCCGGCGAGGGCCACGCGACACTCGCCGTCTCGCAGGCTCTGGCAGGCCAGATGGATCGCGACCAGCGACGACGAGCACGCCGTGTCCAGCGCCATGCAGGGGCCATGCACGCCGAGCGCGTAGGATATCCGGCCCGCCTGGAAGCTGAAGCCGTTGCCCGTGCCCACATAGCCATCGAGACGCTCCTCGCTGACGTGGTCGGCGACGAGCAGCCCGTAGTCCCCGTTCATGATCCCGACGAACACGCCGGTCGCCGTACCTGCCAGATCGGGAGCGGCGATCGCGGCCCGTTCGAGCGCTTCCCAGCTCACCTCGAGGAGCAAGCGCTGCTGCGGATCGAGGCCTTCGGCCTCGCGCGGCGAGATCCCGAAGAAGCCCGCGTCGAACCGATCCACCTCGTCGAGGAAGGCGCCGCGGCGCGTGTACATCTTCCCCGGCGCGCCCGGCGTCGGATGGTAGTACGCGTCGATGTCCCATCGGTCCTTCGGCACGTCCCGGACCGCATCGCGCCCCTCGCGAAGGACGCTCCAGAAAGCCTCCGGATCGGATGCGCCGGGGAAGCGGCAAGCCGCCCCGACGATGGCTATCGGCTCGCGGCGCGCCCGCTCGATCGCGTCGAGGCGAGCACGCATCTTCTTCAGCGCGAACAGCGCGCTCTGGAGCGGCGACAGCTCGTCGGACCCGGCGTCGGAGGTGGCGCTCATCCCAGGACGTTCTCCTCGTCGAACGAGGTCAGCTCCGCGAGCTGCGCTTCCAGCTCGGACCGCGAGAGCTGCTTGATTTCGGCCAGGAGCTTCTCGTCCTCCGACACGGCGGACGCGGCGGACGGCGCAGGCTCACCGCGCTCGAGGCAGAGGACGTCATCGCATACGAACCGCGAGAGCGCGTTCACGCTCGGGTAGTCGAGGGTCACCGTCGATGGGAGCGGCCGTCCGAGACCGGCCTGCAGCTGGTTTTTCAGGAGGATCGACGAGAGCGAGTCCATCCCCATCTCGAAGAAGCCCCGGAGCGGATCCACGAGCTCCACGGGGCGAACCCCGAGGACCCGCGCCGCCAGTTCGTGGACATGGCGGAACACGAGGTCGCGCCGCTCGCTCGACGGCGCCCGCTCGATCTGCGCTTGCAGCGTGAGCGACGCGCCGGCCGACGCCTCCCCGGCCGCGCGCCTCTCGCGGGCGACCTGCGGGAGCGACGAGAAGATCGGGACGGGGCGCCCCGCCGCGAGGCCATGGATGTGGCTGACCAGATCGCCCGAGACGACGCTCGTCTGGACGCCGCCCCGCTCGATGAGCTGGTCGAGGATCCTGGCGCCGAGATCGGGAGGGATGCGGACGAGGTCCGCGTCGGACAGGACGCTCGCTCCGCGCGTCGCCAGCATGCCGACCTCGGAGAAGGGGCCCCAGTCGACGCTGAGGGCGGGCAGCCCGAGCGCGCGGCGATGGTGCGCGAGCGCGTCCAGGAAGGCGTTGGCGGCCGCGTAGCTGCTCTGGCTGGGCGCGCCGGCGATCGCCGCCAGGGACGAGAAATAGACGCAGAAGTCCAGGGGCAGGTCGCGCGTCAGGACATGGAGGTTCCACGAGCCCTGCACCTTCGCCGCGAGGACCGCCGCGAACTGCTCCCAGGTGTGCCGGAGGAGCACCGAATCGCCGGGGAGCCCCGCCGCATGGACGACGCCTGCGAGCGGCGGCATCTCGCGCGCGATCGCGTTCAGCACGCGAGCCGCGTCCTCCTCGATGGAGACATCCGCGATGAAGATCGCGATCTCGGCGCCGCTCTCCCGGATCCGGCGCAGCTCTTCCGCCGCCTCGGCCGTGGGCTCGCGCCTCCCCATGAGCGCGAGGTGCCGCGCCCCACGCTCGACCAGGCGGCGCGCCACGCGCCGCCCGAGGCCGCCCATCCCGCCCGTGACGAGGTAGGTGCGATCCGGGCGGAGGGGCGCGACCTGCGCCGAGAGATCCAGCGCGCCGCCGGCCACGACGCGCTGCACGTACCGCTGCCCGTCGCGGAGCGCGACGTGATCTTCCCCGTCCGGCCGATCCATCTCGCCGAGCAGCATCGCCGCCGCGCGCTCCGCGTCGTACGCGGGATCGAGATCGATCATCCCCCCCCACACCTCGGGATGCTCGAGCGCGATGGTGCGGCCGAGGCCCCAGGTCGGCGTGGCGGCGAGCTCGATCTGCGCGCCGGGCTCGACCGGCTGCGTCCCCCGCGTGACGAGCCAGACGCGCGTGGACAGGTTCGCGCGCCCGAGCGTCTGCGTTACGCGAAGGATGCTGCCGCAGCACCGCTCCTCGGCGGCGGCGAGCGACGTGGCGGTGAGCTCGCCAGCGGAAGGCGCGTCGAGGCCCCAGAGGTGCACCACGCCGCGGAGCGGACGGTCGGCCGTATCCTGCTCCAGCGCGCGGACCACCTCCTCGAACCGCGCGACCTCACCGGCGCGCGGCGGCTCCGCCGGGCTCGGGACGACCAGGCATCGCTCTCCGCGGCGCCGGAGCGCCTCCGCGAGCGCGGCGCCGACGCCACGGCCATCCGCGAAGATCCACCACCGCCCGCCGGCTGCAGCGTCCGGCGCCCACTCCGAGACGGCACGGCGGCGCGGCTGCCACTCGACTTTGTAAAGCCAGCTCTCGAGCCGCGTCCCCGTCGCGATCCGCAGCGCCTCCGGCGAGGCCTTGTGCAGGGACAGCCCTTCGGCCTCGAGCAGGAGCCCCCCTTCCGGGGTGAGCACGCGCATCTCGCCATGGAGCGCCGCGCCATGCTCCCCGGCGCTCGGCCGCAAGGTCACGTGGCTCCACAGCCGGTTGCCGGGCCGGCCGTGAAGCCGGACGCGGTCGAAGGCGACCGGGAGGTAGGGCGAGCTCGTCCTCATCGACCCGTCCGCGCCGAGCAGCGCGCCGCCCACGATGTGCAGGCAGGCGTCGAGGAGCGCCGGGTGGAAGCAGTAGCGGCCCTCGTCCTCGGCGAGCGCGGCGGGAGCGCAGATCTCCGCCACGACCTCTCCGTCCTGCCGCCACAGCGCAGAGAGCCCGCGGAAGGCGTCGCCGTAGTGGACGCCGAGGGCGCTCGCCTGCCGGTAGTAGCTCTCTCCCGTCATCTCGCCTGCATGACGCGCTCGAATCGCGTCGAGAGGCGGGGCCGCGCGGACGTCGCGCGGATCTTCGCTCCGGATCGCGCCCGACGCGTGGAGCCGCCAGTCGACCTCGCCGCCGAACGGCTCGGCGCGCGCGCTGAAGATCTCGAACGACGCCTCGCCGGCGCCGCCGGGCACGAGGACGATCTGCAGGGCCCGCTCCTCGCCGGCAGGGAGCGGCAACGCCTCGTGAATGACGACCTGCTCGAGGACCCGCGCCGCGGGTCCGAGCACGGCGGCGCCTGCGGCGAAGGCCAGCTCGAGGTAGGCGGTGGCCGGAAAGACCACGACGTCGAAGACCTGATGATCGTTCAGAAACGGCAGCGCTCGGGAGCTCAGCCGGGCCTCGAAGACGACGCCGCGGATCGCCGGAGACCGGAGCCGCTGCCCGAGGAGCGGGTGCCCACCCGCCGGATCTTCGCTCTGCACGGGCCGCGCAGGCTGCGATCGCGGAGGTGGATCGATCCAGCAGCGCTCGCGCTGGAAGGGGTACGTGGGCAGCACCAGCTTGCGCCGGGCCCGGTCGCGGTCGAGGCCCGCGAAGTCCACCTTCGCGCCTCGCACGTAAAGCGCCCCAAGGCTCTCCAGCATCTGCGCGCAATCCGAGCGCTTCGGCCGCAACGACGGCAGCCACACCCCTGCCCCCTCTGGCACGCATCGCCGCCCCATCGCCGAGAGCACGGGGGCCGGCCCCACCTCCACGAACGCTTCCGCCCCCGCCTCCTGCAGCGCACGTACCCCCTCCATGAACCGCACCGGCGCCCGCACATGCCTCGACCAGTACGACGCCTGCGCCAGCTCCTCCCGTGCCGCTCTCCCCGTCACGTTCGCGATCAGCTTCCGCTGCGGCAACCCAAGCTTCACCTTCGACGCCGCCCGCTCGAACGCCTCCACCATTGGCCCCATCAGCGGCGAGTGGAATGCGTGCGACACGTTCAGCCAACGACTCTTGACCCCGCGCGCCTCTAACGCCTCCACCACCGCCGTCACCGCCCCGCGCGCCCCGGACACCACCGTCTCCAACGGCCCGTTCACCGCCGCGACCGACACCTCCGCCGCGTACGGCCTCACCGCCTCTGCCACCGTCGCCTCGTCCGCGAACAGCGCCGCCATCGCTCCCTGCTTCGGCAGCCCCTGCATCAGACGCCCTCGCGTCGCGATGAGTTCGAGCCCCTGCTCCAGTCCGAATACCCCCGCAACGCACGCCGCCACGTACTCGCCCACGCTGTGCCCAAGCACCGCAATCGGCTCTATCCCCCACGCCTTCCACTGCGCGCTCAGCGCATATTCCACCGCGAACAGCGCGGGCTGCGTGTACTCCGTCTCGTCCAGCGGGCTCGCCTGCCCCTCCGACGGATACAGCACCTCGATCAGCGGCCTCTCCAGGTGCCGCCGCAACAGCGCGTCGCACTCCTCGAGCGCCCGCCGGAATACAGGCTCGGTCGCGAACAGCTCCCGCCCCATTCCCACGTATTGCGAGCCCTGCCCCGTGAACAGGAACGCCACCCGCGGGCCGTCAGGGCGCTCTACCCGCCCCTGCTCCGTCTGCTCCGCTGGCTCGCCTCGCGCCAACGCACTGAGCCGCTCCTGCATCTCTTCGCGCGACGCCCCGATCACCGAAAGCCGGTGCGCGAAGTGCGCTCTCCCCGCGCGCGCCGTGAAGCACACGTCCGAGACCCGCTCCTCCGGGTGCGACGCCAGGTGCTCCGCGTACTGCCCCGCCAGCGCGCGCAACGCCTCCTCCCGCTTCGCCGAGAGGCACAACAGCTGCGCCGGCCGCTCCGCCGCTGCCCTCACCTCCGGCCGCGCAGGCGCTTCCTCCAGCACGACGTGCGCGTTCGTGCCCCCCATGCCGAACGAGCTCACGCCTGCTCGGCGCGGCGTCCGCGTCCGCTTCCACTCCGTGAGCTTCGTGTTGATGTTGAACGGCCCCTTCGAGAGCTCGCAGCGCGGGTTCGGCTCGACGAAATGGAGGCTGGGCGGCAAGGCGCGATGCTCGAGCGCGAGCACGGTCTTGATCAGGCCGGCCACGCCCGCGGCCACCTCGAGGTGGCCGAAATTCCCCTTCACCGAGCCGATCAGGCACCCTCGCTTCGCGCCACGGGCCTCGCCGAACACCTTTGCGAGAGCGGCTATCTCGATGGGATCGCCGAGCGGCGTACCCGTACCGTGAGCCTCGATGTAATCGATCGTCTCCGGCGCGACGCCGGCGATCGCCTGCGCCTCCGCGATCACCTGTGTCTGCCCCTCGACGCTCGGCGCGGTGAACCCGACCTTCACCGAACCGTCGTTGTTGATGGCCGAGCCCCGGATCACCGCGCGGATGCAGTCGCCGTCGGCCAGCGCATCCGAGAGCCGCTTGAGCGCCACCACGCCAACGCCGCTCCCGAAGACCGTGCCGCGCGCCGACGCGTCGAAGGGCCGGCAGCGACCGTCGCTCGACCCGATCCCGTCCGGTTCATAGACGTAACCCGCGAGGTGCGGGACGCGGACGGTCACGCCGCCGGCGAGCGCGACGTCGCACTCGCGGTTCAAGAGGCTCTGACAGGCGAGGTGCACGGCGACGAGCGAGGTGGAGCAGGCGGTCTGCACGCCGACGCTCGGGCCCCTCAAGTTCAGCTTGTACGAGACGTGCGTCGACAGGTAGTCCTTGTCGTTGGCGACGAGCGCCTGCGTCCACTGCAGCAGGCGCACATAGCTCAGATCGGGCTGAATGTTCGACACCAGGTAGCTGCTGAAGCTCGAGCCCGCGAACACCCCGATCGACCCATCGAAGCTGTCGGGGACGCAGCACGCGCTCTCCAGCGCTTCCCACGCGCATTCGAGGAACAGGCGGTGCTGGGGATCGGTGAGCTCCGCCTCGCGCCGCGTGAAGCCGAAGAACGACGCGTCGAACTGCTCGATCCGGTCGAGCACGCCCGCGGCCGGCACGTAGCTCGGATCCCGCGCCGCGGCGGGGTGGACGCCCGACGACGCGAGCTCCGCCTCCGAGAAGAACGAGATGGACTCGACTCCATCGCGCAGGTTGCGCCAGTACTCCTCCGGACCTCGCGCCCCCGGGAAGCGGCACCCGATGCCGATGATCGCGATCTCGCTCCCCTCCGCGGACACCGGATCACTCATCTCCGCCCCCGCCCATGCCTCCGCGCCCGGCGCGGGCCGCGCGCCGCGCCGCTGCCCTGTCTCGGCCCCGCTTGAGGGAGGCGCCCTCGTCCCCCTCCCCGGCGAGGCGCGCCGCGAGCGCGCGGACGGTCGGGTACTGGAACAGCTCGATCGTGGAGAGCTCAGCGCCAAGCGCCTCTCTCAGCCGGGCGCCGATGCGGACCACGTGAATCGAGTTGGCTCCGAGCTCGAAGAAGCTCTGCTCGACGCTCACGTGATCGAGCCCAAGGATCTCCCCTATCACCGAGGCGATCGCCCGCTCTGTCTCGTCGCGCGGCGGCACCACGGCGGCGCTCCGCTCCGGCTCATCGGCCTTCAGATCGGAGAGCGCCTTGCGATCGATCTTGCCGTTCGCCGTGAGCGGCATCGCGTCGAGCACCACGATCGAGGCAGGGACCATGTGCGCCGGGAGCTTGGCCTTGAGGAGATCGCGCAGCGCGTCCTCCGGCGAGCGCGGAGCGGCCTGCATGTCGTCCGACCAGCCGCCCGCAGCGCCGTCGATCGCGCCGCCGCCGAGCAGCGCGTGCGCGTACTCGTGGCCCTCGTCGAGCGTAAAGAGATCCCGGACCGCCGCGAAGTCCAGCTTGCCCACGGGCATCAAGCCGATCCCCAGGCCAGGCGCGGCCGTCATCAGGAGCTGGCCCATGTAGCCCGCCTCGAGCTCGCAGAAGTCGTGCGATGCGTCGCCGTACAGGGGCAGGATGGCGTTCCGCTGCGCGACGAGGAACAGCGAGAACGCCGCCTCTTCGAACGGCGCCTGGTTGTGCGCGTAGTGAATCCGCCGATCGATGACGGCGCCCTCCGTGAGGGTCACCAGGCTCTGCTCGCGCGGGTGATAGTAGTAGGTCCCCCCGGCCACCCCTTCGACGCGACCCGGCTTCACGTAGACGTAGGTCTGGATGGGGTACAGGCTCCCCGCGGACGGGTAGCGGTACTTGGGGTGCCCATCGACGTCGATCTGACGGAGGCAGGAGAGGAGCGCAGCGAACCGGTCCAGCTGGATCGGCCTGCGGGAGAACTGGCGGTGGGTCCGGCGCCCCAGGAAGTGCGCCCGCGTCGCCTCGTCCACAGGTGGCACAGGCAGCGAGATCCGGCGCCGCTCCGGGCCGTCCGCGCGCAGGCCGTGCTGCTTGAGCTTGAACTCTAGGCGAGCCAAGGGATCGTCGATCCCGCCCTCCGGCTTCGCGGGCCCCTCCGCTGACGTGCCCTCTCCTGCGCCCGGAGGCGCGTCCAGCACCACGTAGGCGACGAGGCGCTTCTTGTTGCGCTCCTCTCCCACGGCCATCGCCACGGCCGAGCGCACCGCCGGGTGCTGCATCAGGGCCGCCTCGATCTCGCCGAGCTCGATGCGCTGCCCCTGGATCTTCACCTGGAAGTCCGCGCGGCCGAGGATCTCGATGAGGCCGCCGGGGAGGCGTCGCCCCAGATCGCCGCTGCGATAGAGGCGCTCGCCGCTCTCCGGGTGCCGGACGAAGCTCGCGGCGGTCCGCTCTTCGTCGTGGAAGTAGCCTCGAGCGAGGCCCGCTCCGGCGATGTAGAGGTGTCCCGGCACCCATTCGGGGCACGGCGCGAACGCGTCGTCGAGCACGTGGTACCGGGCGTTCGTCATCGGCCGGCCGTAGGGGATGCTCTTCCACGACGGCTCGACCGACCCGATCGGGTAGCAGATGTCCCAGACCGTGGTCTCGGTCGGCCCGCCGGCGCCGAGGATCTGGACGCCCGGCGAAAGCGCGCGCAGGCGGTCCGGTAGCGTGACGGGGATCCAGTCGCCGGACAGGACCACCTGCCGGAGCGCGCCGGGCAGCCTCGCCGCGTCGGGCGGCGTGTGCTCGAGGTGCTCGACCAGCATCTCCAGGAACGCCGGCACCGAGTTCCAGAACGTGATGCGCTCGCTCGCCAGGAGCTCGACCCAGTGCGCCGGATCCCGGAGCTTTGGGGCGTCGGGCAGCACCAGGGTCGCGCCCGCGAGCAGGCCGCCGAACACGTCGTAGACCGAGAGATCGTGGTGCAGCGCGGTCAGGCCGATGATGCGATCACCGGGGCCGACCTCGAGGAGCCGGTTGACGTCGAGCATGCGGTTCAGCACGCTCCGGTGCTCGATCATCGCCCCCTTCGGCACGCCCGTGGAGCCCGACGTGTAGAGCACGTAGGCGAGGTCCTCCGGGCGGTTGACCGGCGCGAGCGGCGAGGCGTCGAGGTCGGGCGGGATCTGGTCGACGGCGAGCTTGCGGACGCGCTCCGGCCACGCGAGCGACCCGTCCAGCCACGACTGGGTGAGGACCAGCTCCACCTGGCCGTGCTCCAGGAGGAAGTCACGGCGCTCCCGCGGCAGGCTCGGGTCGACGGGCAGATAGGCCGCTCCTGCCGCGTGGACGCCCAGCACGGCCGCGACCTGCTCCCACCCCTTCTCCATCACCACGGCCACGAGCGCGTCGGGGCGCGCGCCGCGCTCGCGCAGCCAGCGGCCGATCTGGTTGGCCAGCCGCGACAGCTCCGCGTACGTCAGGCTGCGGCGTGACGACACCAGGGCCACGCCCTCCGGCGTCTGCGCGGCCTGGGCCGCGAAGCGCTCCGGCAGGGTGCCCGCGGGGATGGGCGCGTCCGTGGCGTTGAGCTCCGCCCATCGCTCGATCTGCTCCTCCGGCAGCTCGATCAGGCGGCGAGCGTCCTTCTTCCACGTCGCCGGATCGTCGGCGAGCCCCCGGACCAGCCGGCAGAAGGCGTTGAACATGTCGTCCATCATCCCGGGCGGGAACAGCGCGGCGACCGCGTCCCAGTGGGCGATGAAGCCGCCGCGCTCCTCCGCGACCTGGAGGTCGAGCCACACCTGCGGGGTCTGAACGCTGCTGAAGACGACCTCGCCGAGCTCGTGGAAGAGAGAGAGCGAGAGCGGGAAGCCCTCCGACGCGAGGCCGAGGATGCCCGTGAAGATGACCGGCATCATGCCGCCCGAGAGCCGCCGCCGAACCTGGGCCAGCTCGCGCAGGACCTCGATCCCGCTCGACCTGTGCTGGAGATCGTTCCAGAGCTGCTCCTGGACCCGCCTCGCCCGCTCCTCGAACGTTTCCCCGGCCGTGTTGCTCGTGCCGAGCAGCACCAGCGAGGTGAAGTCGCCGAGGAGATCGTTCACCTGCGGGTGCAGCGGCAGGCGGTTGAACATCGTGACGTTGATCGTGAAATCCGGGCGCTCGCCCCACGCGGCGAGGACCGTCGTGTAGGCGGTCATCATCACGGCCGACAGCGTGAGCCCGTGCTTCAGCGCCTGCGTCTTCAGCCGCGCCCACGCCTCTGGATCGAGCTTGGCGATGCGGCGGGTGAAGCGCGTCTGAGGCAGGGCAGCCGGGTTCATCGCGAGCGGGAGCTCCGGCGGCGGAGGCAGCACCGCGACCCGCTCGCGCCAGTACTCCATGGCCTTCTGGTGCTGCGGCGAGCCCTTGAGCTCCATCTCGGCGAGCACGTAGTCGCGGAACGAGAGCTCGATCGGCGGCAGGAAGGCGCCCGGATCCCGGTACAGCAGCGCCCACTCGTGGCCGAGCTTGAGCAGGCTGCCGCCGTCGATGTGGAGCAGATCCAGGCTGATGTGGATGCGGGAGCGATCCCCGTCGAGCAGCGACGCGCGGATCTCGAACGTGGGCCACGCGTCGGCCGGGAGCAGCTGGTGCGCGAGGCGCTCGCGCGTCGCAGCGAGCTCCGCCTCCGCCGCTTCCGGCGAGAGCCCGCGAAGATCGTGCGCCTCGATCGAATACGCGGGCACGCGCTCCAGGATCTGCTGCCGTCCGTCGGGGAGCACGATGGCCCGGAGCATCTCGTGCCGCTCCACGAGCCGCTGAAAGGCGCGCGAGAGCCGCCCGAGATCCATCCCCGTCGCCTCGATCTCCGAGTAGGCGTGGATCGAGACGTCTCCGAGGTCGAACGCGGCGCTCCGCCCGATCCAGTACGCCTGCTGGATGTCCGTCAGCGGGAACGGCTTGTAGCGATCCTGCGGGGCCGGCGTGATCCGCGCGACGGGCTTGCCGCCCGCGCCGCTCCTCTGGCGGAGGAGCGCGACGAGCTCGGATTTGCGCTGCCCGATGAGCGCCCGCATCTCCGGCGTCACCACGCCCTTCGGCGCCCCGATGGCGAGCTGGTCGCCCTCGACCGACAGCTTGATCCCCTGCTGGGCGAGCGCGCCCAGCAGCTCCGTGACGCCCTCGTTCATATGAGCGTGGTCTCCCATTCCTCCTGGCCTGCATCGGGCGCCGGGGCGCGCAGGTGCACGGCGTCGAGGAGCGCGCGTGACTTGATTTGCGAGAGCAGATCGGCGGCGAGCAGCGACGCGCTGGACCCCGTCAGGATCTGCACGATGGACAGCGTCGCGCCGAGATCGGTATCGACGCGGTTGCGCAGCTGCACCGCCATGAGCGAGTCGATGCCCAGCTCCCTGAGCGGCCGATCGGCCGCGATCTGGGCCGCCGAGAGCCGCGTGGTCCGCGCGAGCAGATCGCGCAGGTAACGCTCCAGCAGCGCGCGCTGCTCGTCGGGAGCCGCGGCGAGCAGCGCGGAGGCGTCGAGCGCCGCCGGCGCGTCGCCCTGCGCCGCGAGGGGCTCTCCCGACGTCGCGTCGTCGATCCAGAAACGCCGCCGCTGCCAGGGGTAGGACGGCAGCGGGACGCTGCGGCCCGTCGGGACGAGCCGGCGGAAGTCCACCTCGTGCCCGCGGACGTAGAGCGCACCGAGCGACTCCAGCAGGATGTCCAGCTCGCCCGTCTCCCGGCGGAGCGACGGGAGCAGCGCCACGCCGCCCGAGCGGGCGTCGAGCAGGCCGGACTCGATCGCCGGGAGCAGGACCGGGTGTGGGCTCAGCTCCGCGAAGACGTTGAAGCCCTCCGCGAGCAACCGCTGGATGACCCCGGAGAAGAGCACCGGCGCCCGCAGGTTCCGCACCCAGTAGGCGGCGTCGAGATCGCTGCCGTCGGTCGGCTGCCCGGTCACTGTCGAGACCATCGGGATCGAGCCGCGCTGGGGCGCGATCCCCGACAGCGCCGCGGCCAGATCGCCGAGCAGCGGATCCATCTGCGGGCTGTGCGAGGCGACGTCGATCTTGACCCGGCGGCAGAAGATCCCGCGGCCCTTGATCTCCTCGAGCACCTCGTCCAGCGCCGCCGGATCGCCCGCGAGGACGGTCCCGCGGGGGCTCATGATGACCGCGACCGACAGCCGGTCACGGTGGCCGGCGATGGCCGCCTCGGCCTCGGCTTCGGGCAGCTCCACGAGGGCCATCGCGCCGGTCCCGCTCACGCGCCGGAGCAGGCGGCTGCGCTGGCAGATGACCCGCGCCGCGTCCTCGAGGCGCAGCGCGCCTGCCACGCAGGCGGCCGCGACCTCGCCCATGCTGTGCCCCACCACGACGTCGGGCACGACGCCATACGAGCGGAAGACCGCCGCCAGCGAGACCTGGATGGCGAACAGGGCCGGCTGGATGAAGTCGATCTCCTCGAAGCGGGCGCGCTCGCCTTCGGCCGTGAGCGACGTGATCAGGGACCACGCGACGTGCTCCCGCATGGCGCGCTCGCACCGCTCCATCATCGCGCGGAAGACGCCGTCACGCGCGAGCAGCTCGCGCCCCATCCCGAGCCACTGCGAGCCCTGCCCCGAGAAGAGGAACGCGAGGCGGCGCGACCTCTCCGGCGCCTTTCGGCCGCTCACGAGGCCGGGGTGCGGTCTGTCGTCGAGGTACGCCGAGAGGCCCGCGAGCGCGTCCTCGCGGCTGCGGGCGACCAGCGAGAGGCGGTGCCTGAGGTGGCTCCGGCGGATCGCGGCCGTGTAGCAGAGGTCCTGCAGCGCGGGGGCGCCCTCGGGGCGGCCAAGCAGGCTCCGCACGGCCTCGGCGCGGGCCCGCAGCGCGTCCGGGCTCGCCGCCGAGAGCGGCAGCAGGAGCGGGCGTGCGTCTTCCACCGGCTCCACCGGCTCCACCGGCGCGCGGGCGTCGGCGCCGCGCGGCGCCTCCTCGAGGATCAGGTGGCCGTTGGTGCCGGACCAGCCGAACGCGCTCACGCCGGCGCGGCGCGCGCTCCCGCGGGAGGGCCAGGGAGAGAGCTCGGTCGGGATCGCGAACCGGGTGCCGTCGATCGTGATGTGCGGGTTCAGGGTCTCGAAGTGGAGGTGAGGAGGCACGGCCTCCTGCTCGAAGCAGAGCACCGTCTTGATGACGCCGGCCACGCCGGCCGCCGCCTCGGAGTGGCCGATGTTCGTCTTCACCGAGCCGAGCAAGCAGCGATCGGCGCCCGCCCTTCCGTAGACCTCTGCGAGCGCCTCCACCTCGATCGGATCGCCCAGCGTCGTGCCCGTGCCGTGCGCTTCGATGTACGTCACCCCGGACGGGTCGACGCCCGCGTTGCGGAGCGCCTGCCCGAGGACGGCCACCTGCGACAGCCCGTTCGGCGCCGTGATGCCGTTGGAGTGCCCGTCCTGGTTCAGCGCCGTGCCCCGGATCACCGCCCGGACGCGATCGCCGTCGCGGAGCGCGTCGGAGAGGCGTTTGAGCACGAGGACGCCGCACCCCTCCGCGCGCACGAAGCCGTTCGCGCGGGCGTCGAACGTCCTGCACCGCCCGTCCGGCGAGAGGAACTCGACCTTCGAGGCCGCGATGGTGAACTCGGGCGTCAGCATGAGGTTCACCCCGCCGGCGAGCGCGAGATCGCTCTCGCCGGCGCGAAGGCTCTGACACGCGAGGTGGATCGCCGTGATCGCCGACGAGCACCCGGTGTCGAGCGCGACGTTCGGGCCGCGCAGATCGAAGATGTACGACAGGCGCCCGGAGAGGATGCTGTGGGACGTGCCGGTGCCGCTGTAGGCGTCGATCTTGGCCGGATCGGCGAGCTGGAGCCGCGCGTAGTCGTTGCTGTGGCTCTGCACGCCGAGGAAGACGCCGGTCGCGCTGCCGGCCAGTCGCTCGATGGTCTGCCCGCCGTCCTCCAGCGCCTCGTAGGCGACCTCGAGCGCGATGCGCTGCTGCGGGTCCATGGAGACCGCCTCGCGCGCCGAGATCCCGAAGAAGTCGGCGTCGAAGTCGCCGATGCCCGAGAGAAAGCCGCCCCAGCGGGTGTTCATCCTCCCCGGCGCGGCGGGGTCGTCATCATAGAGATCCTGAGCGTTCCAGCGCTCCAGGGGGACCTCGGTGACCGCGTCGACGCCGTCGCGCAGGAGCGCCCAGAAGGAGGCCGGATCGACGACCCCTCCGGGGAAGCGGCAGCCCATCCCGATGATGGCGATCGCCGGGCCCGGCGCGGCGGAGGCGCCGTTCGGCGGTGCGTGGCCGTTCAGCGGCTCCCGCGCCGCGCCGTTCTGCGCGCGCGAGGAGCCGTCTCCGTCGACCAGGACGTGGCCGTCGCGCCCCATCGCCTCCCCGTCGGAGCCGGCTGCCGCGGCGGGCTCGAGCGAGACCCCCAGCCGATCCGCGAGGAAGCGCGCGATCGCGGAGATCGTCGGGTGGTTCCACACGAACGTCGCCGGCAGCGTCAGCCCGACGCTCGCGCCGAGGCGGTTTCGGAGCTCGACGGCGGTGAGCGAGTCGAGCCCCAGCTTGCGTACCGGGGTATCCGGATCGATCGGCGACGAAGGCGGGAGACCCAGGACCGAGGCGAGGTATCGCGAGACGTGGGCCTCGAGCAGGAGGCGGCGCGCTCGCCCCGGCGGCGCGCCCGCGAGCGCCTCGCGGAGCCGGTGCTCGGGCGCGGCGGGCGCCGCGGGCGCGGCCGGCCGAGCCTTGCGCAGGCGCGCGAAGAACGGCGACGCGGCGGCGGACGGGTGGGCCTCGCACCATCGCTCCACGTCGAACGCGACAACGCCGATCTGGGCGGCGTCCGCCCGCAGCAGGCGCCCCAGCGCATGGAGCCCGTCGCTGGGCGGGAGGCTCGCGATCCCGCGCGCGGCGAGGAAGGCAGAGCGCTCCGCGCGCGTCGCCAGGCCCACCTCGGACCACGGACCCCAGTTTATGCTGAGGCCCGGCAGGCCGCGCGCGCGCCGGTGATGCGCGAGCGCATCGAGAAAGGCGTTCGCCGCCGCGTAGTTCCCCTGGCCGGCGGTGCCGAGCATCGAGGCCACGGACGAGAACAGGACGAAGAAATCGAGCGGAGCGCCGAGCGTCAGGCTGTGCAGGTTGAAGGCGCCGGCGACCTTGGACGACATCACCGCCGCGAGCCTCTCGCGGGTGAGCTCCACGAGCGGGGCGTCGTCGACGCTGCCCGCGGCGTGCACGACGCCGCGGAGAGGCGGGATACGCAGCGCGACGCGCGCGAGGGCCGTCGCGAGCTCGGTCGCGTTCGCCACGTCGGCCCGGGCGATCTCGACGCGGGCGCCGGCTCGCTCCAGCGCCCCCACGGCCTCCTGCGCTGCAGGCGAGCCGCCGCTCCGACCCACGAGCACGAGGTGCTTCGCCCCGCGCTCGACCATCCACCGCGCGACCTCGAGGCCCAGAGCGCCGAGGCCGCCCGTGATCAGGTACGCGCCGTCCGGGCGCAACCGGAGCTCGTCCGCCGCTGCAGCGCCGGCCGACCTGGCGCCGGCGAGCGCCGCCATCGGACGCCGGGCGAGCCGCGCCACGTAGCGCGCATCGCCGCGCAGCGCCCACTGCGGCTCGTCCGTCGCGGAGAGGAGCAGCTCGGCGAGCGACGCCGCCTCGTCCGCGCCGCCGCGCGGGGCGAGATCGACGAGGGTCGCGCGGAGCTCCGGGTGCTCCTGGGTGAGCACCCGCCCGAGACCCCACGGCGACGCCTGGGCCGGTGACACGGCGAGGACCTCCTCGCCTGCTGCCTGCGCGCCGCGCGTCACGATCCAGAGGCGCGGCGATCGGCCGGTCGCGGTCAACGCCTGGACCAGATGCAGCACGCCCGCGCAGCCCGACGCCTCCGCCGAGGCGAGGCTCGCGGCCGAGGTCTCCTCGAGCGCCGCGGCGTCGAGGCCGAAGAGGTCCACGATCCCCGCGCACGCCGGCTGATCCGGCCCGAGGGCCTCGGCGACGAGGCGTACGAGGTCCTCGGGCCGCGCTGGATCGACGAGATAGCGGTCCGGAGCCGGGCGCTCGAACGCCGCCCCCGCGTCGACGCGCACGCAGCAGCTGCCCAGCGCCTCGATCCGCTCGATCAGCCGATCGCCCAGGCCCCCGCGATCGGCGAGGACGATCCAGCGCTCGCTGGACGCCGGTCGCGACGGCTCGTGGGCGTCGAGGGCAGCGCTTCGCTCCCACCGGATCTCGTAGGCTCCGAAGCCCGCGTCCTGCTCCTCCGCCGCCGGCGACACCGGGGCCTCGGGCTGCTCCGCGACGCGCGTGGCCTCCAGCCAGAAACGCTGCCGTTGCCACGGGTAGGAAGGCAGCGGCGCGAGCCTCCCCTCGTACGGATAGAGCCCCCGCCAATGGACGGGGTGACCCAGCGCATAGAGGGCCCCGAGCGACTCGAGCATCACGGCGCGCTCGCCTCGCTCGCTCCGCAACGTGGCGAGGAGCGTCCCGCTCCGCCCGGAGCGCTCCAGGCACTCGGCCATCGGCCGTGCGAGCGCCGGGTGCGGGCCGATCTCGACGAAGATCTCGTACCCTTGCCCGATCGCCTCGAACACCGCTGCCTCGAACCGGACCGGCTCGCGCATGTTGCGCGCCCAGTAGGCCCCCGTGAGCTCGCTCCCCAGGACCGGCTGCCCCAGGGTGGTCGAGAGCATCGGCAGCGTCGCCTTCCGCGGAGCGAGCCGTTCCAGCGCGGCTTCGAGCTCCTCGGCGAGCGGCACCATCTGGCCGCTGTGAGAGGCGAAATCCACGTCGAGCAAGCGGTAGTTCTTGCCCTGGGACTCGAGGCGCTCGAGCACCGCCGCGAGGGCGTCCGGCTCGCCCGAGAGCACCGTCGAGGAAGGGCTGTTCATCGCGGCCACCCAGAGCCGCCCGGGAAACTCCGCGACGAGCCGCTCGGCCTCCTCGCGGGACACCGCGGTGACGGCCATCCGCCCCTGCCCGGCGGCCCGGTGCGCGAGCCGCCCGCGGTGGCTCACGATGCGCGCCGCGTCCTCGAGCTCCAGCGCGCCGGCGACATGGGCGGCCGCGATCTCCCCGACGCTGTGGCCGATGACCGCATCGGGCACGACCCCCCACGCGCGCCACTGGGCCGAGAGCGCGACCTGGAGGGCAAAGAACAGGGGCTGCGCCACGTCCGACCGCGACAGGCGCGAGCGCGAGGCGTCCACCTGCAGCTCGTCCCGCACCGACCATCCGAGGTGCGGGCGGAGGGCGGCGTCGCAGCGCTCGATCGCCTCGCGGAACACCGGCTCGCTCGCGAGGAGCTCGCGCCCCATCCCGGCCCACGACGCCCCCTGCCCTGCGAAAACGAACACGATCTTGCGACGTGATCCCGGAGGGCATCGCCCGACGGTCAGCCCGGGGCGCACCTCACCCGCGACGAAGGCGTCGAGCTCCTCGGCGAGCCCCGAGACGGAGTCGGCGAGCACCGAGAGCCGGTGGTCCTGGTGCCCCCGCCGTGCCGCGGCCGTGTAGCAGAGATCGTGGAGCGCGAGCGGAGGGCGGCCCCGGAGCTGGGACGACACCCCTCGAGCGAGGGCCCGCAGCGCCTCCGGCGTGTGCGCCGAGAGGGGCAGGAGCGACACCTCCGCCCGGGCGACCGCGGGGCCCGCGAGCGCGACGGGGCGGGCGTCGGCCGGGAACACGCGGGGCCAGTCGATCGACGCGCCTCGCACGTAGATCTCGCCGAGCGCTTCGCGCAGCGTCGCCGCCTCGTCCTCGCCGCGACGCATGCACGCGAGCACCGCCGCGTGCCGGCCGCCGCGCTGCACGGTCTGCTCGATGTTGTGGAGCAGGACCGGGTGCGGCCCGATCTCCAGGAAGGTGTCGTGCCCCTCGCTCATCAACAGCTCGAGCGCCGCCGCGAACCGCACCGGCTCCCGGAGATTCCGGGCCCAGTACGCCGCCGTGCACTCGGCGCCGTCGAGCGCGGCGGCGGTCACCGTCGACACGATGGGCACCGACGCGCGCCGGGGCCTCAGCTCTCCCAGCGCAGCGAGCAGCTCGGGGACGAGCGGATCCATCGCCGGACTGTGGGCCGCGAAGTCGACCTTGATCCGGTGGCCCGTGCGACCCTCGCGCTGGAGCGCGGCGAGCGCGTCGACGACCGCGGCCTCCTCGCCCGAAATCACGGTCGAGATCGGGCTGTTGTAGCCGGCGACACAGAGGCGCCCCGGGCGCGCGGCGCAGAGGCGCTCGGCCTCCTCGGCGTGCAGCTCCACGAGGGCCATCGCGCCGCTGCCGTTCAGTCGCTGCTGGAGCCTGCTCCTGTGGTGGGCGATGCGCAGCGCGTCCTCGAGATCGAGCGCGCCTGCCACGTGCGCCGCGGCGATCTCACCGCCGCTGTGGCCGATCACCGCCGCGGGCTCGACGCCCCAGGACCGCCACAGCGCGCCGAGCGCCGCCTGGACGGCGAAGAGCGACAGCTGCTGCACGTTCACGTCGCGCAGCCGCGTGCGCGACGCGTCGGCGAGGAGCTCGTCGAGGAGCGAGAAGCCGGCGAGCCGGCGCAGCGCCCGATCGCAGCGCTCGATCACCGCGCGGAAGACCGGCTCCTGCAGCAGCAGCGTGCGCCCCATGCCCGGCCATTGCGAGCCGCTGCCGGCGAAGACGAACACCACCCGCCCCTGGTGCGCCGCCGCGTCGCCGGCCGAGAGCCCCTTCCGCGGGACCGCGGCGAGGTAGCCATCGAGCGCCGCCGCCGCCTCTGCGCGCGAGCTGGCCGTGACGGCCATCCGGTGCCGCCCCAGGCTCCGCGTCGCCCCGGCCGTCGCGCACAGATCGGAGAGCCCCGGCTCCGGACCGGGCGCGCCCGCGAGGGCGCGGACCTCTCGCGCCAGCGCGGCGAGGGCTTCCGGCGCGTCGGCCGCGAGCGGGAGGATCTGCGCCGGGCTCGGGCGAAGCTCCTCGAGCACCACGTGGCAGTTCGTCCCTCCGAAGCCGAAGGAGCTCACGCCCGCGAGCGCGGCCTCGTCCTCATGGGGCCAGTCGAGGAGCCTCGGCGGCACCGCGAGGCGCAGCTCTGCGAAGGGGATATAGGGGTTCGGCCGCTCGAAGTGCAGATTGGGGGGGATTTTCCGGTGCTGGATCGAGAGCACGGTCTTGATCAGCCCTGCCATCCCCGCGGCCGCTTCGAGGTGTCCGATGTTGGTCTTGACCGAGCCGATGAGCAGCGGTCGACCGTCGTCCCGCGCGCGCCCCAGCACGGCCCCGATGGCCTTGGCCTCGATCGGATCGCCGAGCATCGTACCGGTCCCGTGCGCCTCGACGTAGTGCACCCGCTCCGGCGCGACGCCGGCGGCGCGGTAGGCGTCGCGCAGCACCGCCTCTTGCGCCTGCGGGTTCGGCGCGGTGAGGCCGTTCGAGAAGCCGTCGTTGTTGACGGCGCTTCCCCGGATCAGACAACGAATGGGATCCCCGTCCGCGAGGGCGCGGCGGAGCGTCTTCAGAACGACGACCCCGGCGCCCTCCCCCCGGACGTAGCCGTTCGCGCGCGCGTCGAACGCCTTCGAGCGCCCGTCGGGCGCCATGGCGCCGAACTTGGTCATCGCCACGGTGCTCTCGGGATCGATGAGGAGGTTGACGGCACCCGCGAGCGCCATCGTCGACTCGCCCGCCCGAAGGCTCTGACAAGCGAGGTGGATCGCGACGAGCGACGACGAGCAGGCGGTGTTCACCGTGAGGCTCGGGCCCTCCAGGCCGAGCCCGTAGGAGACCCGTGCGGAGATGATGCTGATGTCCTGCCCGGTCGCCGTGTGCTGCGTGATGTGCGAGGCCCTCCCGGCGGCGCACCGGGCGTAATCGCTCCACATCGCGCCCATGTAGACGCCGGTCTTGCTGCCGCGGAGCGCCTCCGCGGGCACGCCCGCGTCCGCGAGCGCCTCCCACGCGAGCTCGAGGACCAGGCGCTGCTGCGGATCCATCTGGACGGCTTCGCGCGGCGAGATGCCGAAGAACTGCGCATCGAACCGATCCACCTGTTCGAGGAAGCCGCCCCATCGGGTGCTCGTGCGCCCGGGCGCCGACGGGTCGGGATCGTAGAAGGCCTCCTTATTCCAGCGATCCGCCGGGACCTCGGTGATCGCGTCAACGCCGTCGCTCAGCAGCGCCCAGAAAGCTTCGAGATCGTTCGCCGACGGGAAGCGGCAGGAGAGGCCGATGATGGCAATGAGATCATCGCCTCCGATGGACGCTGGCGCGTCGATTGGCTGTGACAGAGTCGAAACAGGCGCGACTGGTTGTGACAGAATCGAAACAGGCGCGACACCCGCGAGAAACAGAGAGAGCTCGGCAATGGTCGGGCGGTCCCACACGAGCGTCGGCGACAGCGGACGTCCCATCGCGGCGCCGAGATCGCTGAGGAGGCCCGTCGCGCGACGTGAGTCGAGGCCCAGACGACTGAATCGCTCCCCGATCGAGATCGCGCTCGGGTCGATCCCGAGGCATGAGGCGAGGTGCTCAATCAGCCAGGCCTGGATGGCCTCTGCCGTCCAGGCGCCTCCGGGGAAACCTTGATTCATCGAACAGCTCGACCGTCAACGGCTGCTGGGCATTCCATCGAAATGTCCCTAACACAATTTTATGTCCCGCGCCAATAGCGCGGTTCGAGGAAGCGCCATTCGGCTCGCTTTTTTCAGACAGGGGGCGAATCCGGACGACGGATCGAGGAGCTGAATTCCACATCTGCGTGTCGGAGCTGCAGTGGACAGACGATCAGGTGTTTCCCGGCGGGCACACTGCGAACAGATAGAAACGTGATCTTTTCGTCATTGTCACGACACGGAGGCCCCTACTTTCTCCACAATGCACCCGCGATGCTGGGCCGCTGACCTGTTGACATCTCAAGGTCATCACCTGGTCTTTCCAGCGCGCCTTCGAGACGCCGAGCTGTCTTCACGGACGCCTTGATCGCGGCCATCTCCTTATTGAAGCCCCCATCTCTCGATGGTCGGGGCGGCGCCGTGCATCAGGGACTTGTGCTTGCTGTTGTCGTCAGCGCCGCCAGGAAGCCTCGCGCCCGGGTGCGCGCCGGCCTCGCTCACGCGTACCCCGCCGCCCCGGCACGCTGGAACCCTTCCTCGAGCTGCGCCTCCATGCGCCGGTAGAGCGCCAGCATCGCCGGCTGCCACGTCCACTTCACCGACTCGGGCCGCACCGCCGTCCGGTACGGCGTCTGCCGCGTGAACCCCGGGGGAAGCACCTCGCACGTGTGCCCGAGCTCCTTGTACGCCATCACGAAATCGTGCCCCCAGCAGCCGTTGTGCCACGCCGAGTACCCGGTCCAGGACGGCGTGTTCTCGAGGTGCAGCACGTGCCCCCGGCAGACGCGGAGCAGCTCGGCGAGGCGGCCTTTCAGGTCCTCGGGGCGGGTGTGGACCAGCGTCTCCGAGGTGAATACGATATCGAAATGGCCATCCGGGTACGGCAGCGCCCCTGTTGGCGCTCCGACCCTGACGTGCGCGGCCCGCCACTCAGGTGAGGCCCAGCCGAAGCCGGCCTCCACCATCGTCGGGCTCTGATCGAAGCCGTGCGCGTCGACCCCCTCGATCTGGCTCAGGTTGAGCAGGTGTCGCCCCGGCCCGCAACCGAACTCGAGCACGCGGCAGGGCGCGTGGTGCGCGACGTGGTCGGCGATCATCACCTCGGCGATGTGGAAGAACGGGTGCCTCGTCCTGCGCCGATCGTATTCCGACGCCCACGCACAGCCGCTTTGATGCCAGTACGCGTAATTGGGAGCATGGCTCGCCATGGCAGGGTCTCCTGAGAGGCTGGTGCGGAGCAGATGGCCAAGAAACATGGGTGAACACAGGACCTCGGACCGGCTGCTCCCCTTGAGCCACGCAGGCATCGACTGGTTCGAGAGCATGTAGCAGTAGGCGTCCGGCTCGAAACGCGCGTGGAAATCGATGAATCCGTCCCTGGGCTCCGGCGCCACCTCGTCGAGCAGGCGGGCGGCCTGGCTCCAGCAGACCGGCATGATCCACGCGGTGGGTACCATGTGCGTCGATCCAGGGTGCGCCTCGATGGCCGCCGTCAGCGGCACGCTGCCGATCTCGAGCCAGTCGATCGGCCGGCGGGCGCGCAGGTGCGCGGCGACCCGCGCGTAGAAGTCCGCGACGACAGGCGCGCCAGGCCGCGCCAGCAGGAAGTTGTTGGCGATGGCCCCGGCCGGCTCGCGGTACGTCACGAGATCATGCTGGTCGAGCAGCGCGGCGAGCGGCGCGACGGGCCGCAGGAGCACGCAGTCGGCGTCGATCCAGAAGCCGCCGTAGTGGAGGAGGAGGTACGCGCGGATGTAATCGGCCCGGTGCGCGACGTACAGCGCGTCGATGGGCAGATCGCGATCGCTCGTCCAGAGCTCGTCGAACGAGGCGCGATCGAGCACCCGCGCGCCCGCGTGGCGGCGGAGGCTGTCGAGGCAGAGCTCCACGTAGGGCGGACAGGGCCCCTCCCAGTACGTCCACACGGGGGGCGCGTCGCGCCTCGACATCACCTCGCTCATCGGGGCGTCTCCTTCCTCACGGGCGCATCTCCGCCGTGGGGCTCTGGGCGGCGCGCGGCACAACCCTGCTCGAGGAAGCGGCGGATCGCGTGCGCCACGGGCCGGCGGCGGTTCGCGGTCTGCATGACGCACGACACTAGCGGCGCACACGCGTCGATAGCAAGGCTCGCCGGGCCCGCGGGCGAAGGATCGGAGCTCGCGCGGCCCCATGAGACTGAAGATTGTTCGTCCGGCGTGTCTCGGATCGGGTCTTGAATTATGTCGAAGGCATGTTATGGCAGTTTCCGTCAATCTGCCTGACGAGCAGATTCTCGCCGCGCCCCATAGTTCGTGTCTCGTTTCGAGTGAGCACATGCCCTTCCGGAACGTTTATGCCTGCCTCGTGCACGAGGACCGTGAGAGCGTCATCGACCTGATACGGAATCTCCACTACCTCGATCCTGCATCGGCAATCCTCCTCTACAACGGCGGCACGAACCGCAAGCTCCTCGGCGACGATTTCCCCTTCGAGCAGTACGGCGCCATGGTCCACCCGGCGCCGCGGCCGATGAAGTGGGGCTACCTGCATGGCTTCGCCGTCGATTGCATGCGCTTTGCGCTGGAGTCGCTCCCGTTCGACGCGATGACGGTTGTCGACTCGGACCAGCTCGCGACCAGGCCCGGCTACTCGGGCCACCTCGAGGCGTTCCTCGCTTCGCGACCGCGTGTGGGCCTGCTCGGCAACTCCCCCGCTCCACAGGGCCCCGTCCCGACGATGCCGCCGGCGATCGCCGCCCGCCGCGAGATCGACCTCTGGCGGCGCTTTCTCCGGCGCTTCCCTGACGGGGAGGCGAAGTTCGTTCACTGGACCTTCTGGCCCTCGACGGTGATCACCGCCGCGGCCGCGCGCGAGATCGTCTCGCTCTTCCGTGACGAGGAGCTCCAGGCCATCTTGCAGCGCTCGCGCATGTGGGCCACGGAGGAGGTGCTCTTCCCGACGCTCACCGCGCTCCTCGGCTATGAGGTCGCCGAGAACCCGTGCAGCTACGAGTATGTCAAGTTTCGCGTCCAGTATTCGGTCGCGCAGCTCAACACGGCCTTTGCCGATCCGCGCGTCTACTGGGTCCACCCCATCCCGAGGCGCTCGCAGGACCCGCTCCGGCGCCATATCCGGGCTCGCTTCAGCAACTACGGCGAGCCCGCCGCGGCGTTGCCTCCCGCGAACGCCGCGGCAGAGCGCGCTGGCAAGAACGGCCCCGTTCCGCCCCCCGGGCCCGAAGCTCTCTCGTGGGCGCAGAGCGCCCCCCGAGACAGACGCGACGTCCTCCTCGCCACGCGCGTCCTCGCCGAGATGCGGCCGATCGAAGGCTGGCTCTCGGACGACGAGGCAGATCTGCTCATCGCTGCCGCCGGCCGCGCCCTGTACGAATTCTCAGCCACCCACGCGATGGTGGAGATCGGCAGCTATTGCGGCAAGGCCACGCTCGTGCTTGGCCGCACCGCACAGGCGATCCAGCCGGAGGCGCGGCTCTTCGCGATCGATCCGCACGACGGCAGAGTCGGCGCCCGCGACACCGGCCTGTCGGTCACGTCCCCGACGCGCGCGCGGTTCGATTTCACCGTCGCGGCCGCGGGCCTTGGCGAGCAGGTCGTGACGATCGAGAAGCGCGCACCCGAGGTGGCGTGGCAGGGGCCGGTGAGCCTGCTCCTCGTCGATGGCCTGCACGACTACGAGAGCGTACGCGAAGATTTCGAGCACTTCGAGCGATGGATCGCGCCGTTCGGGTACGTGGCCTTCCACGATCATGCCGGTTACTTTCCTGGCGTCATCCAGGTCGTCGACGAGCTCTGCGCATCCGGCTCCTATCGCCGGATCGGGGCCGTGGGGACCCTGGTCGTGCTCCAGAAGGCGCAGCCCGCGGGCGAGGCGCCGCGCCTGCTCCTCCGCTGCCCGATCCTCGCCGAGATGAAGGCCATCGAGGGCTGGCTCTCGGAAGAGGAGGCCGATCTGGTCATCACCGCGGCCGCTCGCGCGCTCGAGGAGTTGCCAGCGTCGCACGCGATGGTGGAGATCGGCAGCTATTGCGGCAAGGCTACCGTCGTCCTCGGCCGCGTGGTCCAGGCCCTGCGGCCGGAGGCCCGCATCTATGCCATCGATCCGCATGACGGCCGCGTGGGCGCCCGCGACTGGCGGATCGTGAGCACACCGCCGACGCGGCTCAAATTCGACCGCACGATCGCCCACGCGGAGCTCGGCGCGTACATCGTGCCCCTCCAGAGGCGCGCGCCCGAGGTGGCGTGGGCAGGCCCGGTCAGCTTGCTCCTTGTCGACGGGCTGCACGATGAGGCGAGCGTGCGCAGTGACTTCGCGCACTTCGATCCGTGGGTTGTCGAGGGCGGGTATGTCCTCTTCCACGATTACGGCGGTGGATATCCCGGGGTGACGCGGGTGGTGGACGCGATCCTCTGCGCAGGCGCGTACGTCCAAGTGCACGCCGAAGGCAGCATGATCCTGCTCAAGAAACGGGCTGCGCCGCTTGAAGCCGGGCCTCTCGCTGCGCGAGGTGTGGGATCGGAGGCACCCGCCCCAACGCTGGATGCCCCGCCGCCGCCCGCTCCACCGCTGCGAATCGAGCTCTCGGAGCAGCCGCTCGTCACCGCGATCATGCCCACGGCCGACCGCCGCCGCTTCATCCCTCACGCGATCCGCCACTTCCAGAAGCAGGATTACCCGAACCGCGAGCTCGTCATCGTCGATGACGGCGCGGATCCCGTGAACGACATCGTCCCCGACGATCCGTGCATTCGCTACCTGCGCTTGCCTTCCCGGCGGACGGTGGGGTGGAAGCGCAACTATGCCTGCCGCGAGGCGCGAGGCGAGGTGATCATCCACTGGGACGATGACGACTGGATGGCCGATAACCGGATCCGCTACCAGGTCGAGCGCCTTCTCGTCGAGCGCGCGGCGCTGTCGGGCCTCTCGCGTATCCTCTATTACCAGCCCGCCTCCGGGAAAACGTGGCAATTTGTCTACGGCGGCGGGCCGTCACGGTGGTTCGGAGGCAATACGCTCTGCTACCGCAAGGCGCTCTGGGCGAAGAACCCGTTTCCGGACATCAACGTCGGCGAGGACGCGCGCTTTGTCTGGAGCGATCGGGCCAGTCCGATGACGGCGCTCGAGGACGACTCCTTCATCGTGGGCATCATCCACAGCGCCAACGTGAGCCCGAAGCGGGTGGGCAACAACGCCTTCCGGCCCCTCGCCCCCGAGCGAATCCGCACGGTGATGGGCGACGATTTCGAGGCGTACCGGGCGCTGCTCGCGAGCGAGCGCAGGCAATGAGGCGGCCTCCGTCCGAGGCGGCCTGGATGACCGGGAGCGGTCGACTCCACCGCGCCCTTGAGCCTCGACATGCCAGAGCAAGCGGCGCGGGAGAACACGGTGGCGCTCGGGGCCAACCTCTCGGAGCCCCTGTCCGGTGGACGTCAGGGTAGTCGCCGCACGGGCCTGCATTCAGGCAGCGAGCGCCCCTTGCCTGAAGCCTCCCTGAGCTCGTCGGGCTGATGCCGTCCGAGACGGACAGCGCTGACCGGTGTCCAGTGCGCGCCTCGCCCGACCAGCGCTCGGCATGGCGCCGCCAGGCTCGCACATCGACGCGCTCGCGGGCTCGCTCTCGCTGATCCGATCGTGTGCCACCCATGAGGGCGGGCGCCAGCGGGTGAGAGCCAGGCGTACCCAGGCGCGCTGCAGAGACCAGAACGGTGGTCCGGCACATCGCGGTCTCAGGTCCCGACGCCTCGAGGGCGGGGGCTACCGCCGGGAGAGGCGGCTCGGGCCTTCCCTGTCGGCACCGCGCGACCGCCCACGTTGAACCCCAATGTCATGACGACGCAGGGTACGGAAGCAGCGCCACGTCGTCCGGACCTGTTACCTCGATTGCATTTGTAATTGACATGAGAAACCTGCCTGGAGTCTCATGGCCCAGGTCACCGGAGCCACGAAGGCTCCCAGGCGGCAATAGCCTCGCCTCATGGGAAAACGCAGCGGAGTCTACCCGGCTGGCGATGCGGCTGGCCCCTCTTGCGAATACGCTAGTACCACATTTGCACACAGGGCGAATACTCCATGACGCAATACAAGATAACGACCGTAACCGGGACTATGCAGTATGCTCAGACATATTCGCATATCTTCGTTACCATCCACGGCAGGCAGGCGTCCTCCAAGGAGTACCCGCTCAAAGACCGCGAGGGGGGCGGCCTGCCCTTTCAGCTCGGCAAGACCGACGTCTTCGACATTGACATCGACGAGGAGATCGGCGAGCCGATCTCTGTATTTGTCCGCACCGACAACGAAAATTCGAACGCAGGCTGGTGGCTGGTCAAGCTCACCGTTCAAGACAACATCCCGCGAACGCCCTGCGAGTTCCCGTGCAACGCCTGGATTGGGTCGGACGGTTCCCAACCCGATGATCCCAACACTCCATGGCAGAGGACGCTCGAGCGGAACTACCCCATCGTCCTCGACTACTGTGAGCTCGGGGGGAGACTCCCGAACGGCTGGAACGACGAGGGCGGCGCGGCCGCCACGTTCACGATCTATTCCAAGGACTACCGCCTGCGGCTACCGGTGTGCATGTGGCAGCTTGACGACCACAATCAAGCCACCGGGTTGACAGTCACTGCGACAGTGGAGCATTTCGATCGCAACGGCGTCGTCGATGTATGCACCTTGAACCTGGTGTTCACCGCGAACGGAGCCCTGCAGAGCGCTCAGGGCACCCTGAGCGCCCGCGACGCCCAGCGACCGCTGAATCTCGAGTGGAGCGCGCCGGAACCATCGCCCGCGATCCCTCTGGTCGTGCAGCTGTCCGGCAAGCTCTTCGACGACGCCGGCGGCTTCCTCGTCCACCTCGGACCCAAGCCGGGTCAACTCAACTTCCCCGCCATCATCAACCACGTGATCAACAAAATCGACGCGTGCATCTTCGTCCGAGAGCGAGACCAGGTGAATGGAGAGGCGAAGTCATGATCCACGTGAACATCGACCAACTGGGAGCCCTGCTCAACGCTGGCTATGGGTGGGATCAAGAAGACGGGAATGCCGCGAGTTACCAAAACAACGGCTTCTACTATAAGGTGTGGAAGCCGGACACCTCGGTCTCCTATGGAGAAAAGGGTCTGTTCGTTTCGACGAGGATCGACCGGCCGGACACGCCGCCCAGATCGGACTGTTGCGTGCTGATGCTTTGGTTCGACGACCAGGGTACCCTTATCCAGGCGGGTGCCTACATCAACCTGGACACCGGCGATCCAGCGGATGGCGTGAGCTTCTCGACGGTCACCGGTGCCAGCGCCGAGGATATCGCCGAAGACCTTCGCAAGGCCATAGCTGCTCAGCTCCAGCAGTACTTGGTGGACCGGCCTGGCCGCGCAAACTACTCGAACGTCGTGAAAAGAAACATTCTCGACGTCAGTGCCTGCATATCGCTTGACAGCTCTCGGTTGTGAACTACACAATCCGAGACACACTCAAAACGAAACGCGACATACCTGAACCGAGACAGCAGAGCGAGAGAGAAGAAGGAGAACGACATGTTGGATCTTCGACCGATTGGTGACCAATCAGCTCCTGGTGCCAAATGGCTGGTGGCAGCGGCTCAGGGCAAACGCAGCATTTCCGCCCAGTTCGTAAACAACCTCAACGAAGCAATCCAGGTGGTGAGCTTTAGCCAGAGCGGCGACGCTACGGACTGGATGGATGGCATGGCGCCGTATGACGGCCAGATCATCCCGCCTGTTGGCAACAACGCTATTTGGGTCGGAACCTACATAGACACCGTTAGCTTCAATGAGTTCGGCTTCACGATCACGCTTTACTGCGCTGGCCAGCAGGTTAGGTTCACGGCGAAGAAGCCGAAAACTGGCGCCGCCACGATAACATATGATCCGGAAAGTCCGCCAGGGCTTTCTATACCTAAGCCTATTGTGGTCGCAAACGCGACGGGCAACTACCCCAATGGTACAGTAACCATAAGTAAATCGAATCTTTAGCAGCCTAAGCGATGAGCCGGCTCAAGGCCGATGAGCCGGCTCAAGGCCGGGGGGCTGGAAGCAGCTCGAATCTTCCCACATGCTCTTGATCACCGATCATTGTCATCGGTAGCCTCCAGCATCTTCGACAGGGGCACTTCCCGCCGGCGCTCGTTGTGAACCGCAAGAGCCAGCCAGCCGGAAGCGGCGCTGGTAAATGGAGCCGAGCGCCGCAGCGCGATGCGCTCGACCGGCAGGTGCTCCGGCAGCTTCTGCCGTCCGTGCGGGGTGATCCTTCGCCCGTTGGTGCCGCCTCCGGAGGAGCCGGGCAGCGCCGCCGCCTTCAGGCGAGCTCGCCGTGCAGCGCCGGCCGGCTCCGCTGAGCCCGCGGGCAGCTGCACGGCGAGAGCGCCGGCCGGCAGAGCGCGAGCAGCTCAGGTGAGCTCAGGGAGCCGGAGGCGGCGCAGCCTCGACGAGGCGGACCTCTCCATCGAGCGCGTCCCCTTGGCCTCTCATCCCGCTGGCGGCGATTCAGGCCGCGGCACCTCCTCCAGCGTTACCGAGACGACAACGGCGTCGGGCCGCCTGTCATCGACCTCGTAGGGGAGCACCCGGAGGACGTCCTTCAGGGTCTCCTCGGGTTGAGCGCTGAAATCGAACGCGCCGACCCACGGGAGGGACCACGACACCTTGACATACCCGTGCACCGACCCGACCCGCACGAAAGCGCTCGTGCCGGCCACGATCTCCTGGGATTCGCTGCCCCAGACCGCAACCTGCTTCTGGATGTCAGCGCCCTGCTTCGCCTCCACGTCCTTCGTCCAGATCCCCCGGAGGACGGCGCAGCCGTGCACCGTCAGGGTCTGATTCGTGTTGTTCTGAAAGATCACCTTCACGCTGCGATACGTGGTCGCCATTGCACCCTCCGGCGCGCTCGAGGCGCGCACTCCTTGTGTTCCACTCCAGCGAGCAGCGCGGGGCGCCGCTCGCCTCACCGAACCCTTGCTCCCCCGGGCCCCCCGTCGTCCCTCCGTCGCTCATTCACCCCTGTCTGGCGGAGACCCCACCAAGCTCGGGACGAGCGTCACCAGGACAACAGGATAATCGGCCAGCTCCGTGTTGTAGCACGGAGCGAGGGACGCGAGCCTGTCCGGAACGGTGACATCGACCGCGAGGTTCTGCATGCCAGACAGCGGGACATGCCAAGTGATCTTGATGTACCCCTTCGTCGACCCGAGGTGCAGGTAGCCGTCCACGCCGGTGAACGCCTTCGACAGGCTCATCCACCTCTTCGAGCCCTGCTTCGGGATGACGTCCCCGCGGACGGGCGGCCCTGCCGGGCCCCACTCGCCGCGGATCAAGTTGAAAGATTCGATCGTCAAAAGCTCGTTGGTGCTGTTCTGCAGGATGAGATCGATGCTCTTCCGAATGGCAGCCATACGTACCTCCTCTGGAAGGTTCCCAGCCCGCGCCTCACCGCAGAGGGTCTCGGTGAGGAGGCAGCGTGATGAGCACGGCGACATCGGCCGGGTCGTCGTCGTTCGTGTAAACGATGATGCGTCGCGCCACGTCGTCGTGTACGGGCTCGCAGCGAAGCTCGCCCACCCACGGCAGATGCCAATGAAGTTGAAAATATCCGGTCGTCGAAGCGAACCGAACGAACGCCTCGGTGCCGCGCCCTAGCGTGCTCGACTCGGTCCCAAAGGTGCGCGCGCTCTGCCGCGCGACGGTCTCACCATGGCTGATGGTCCGCCCGGCCGACCAGGCCCCGACGAGCACCTCGGCCCCCTCGACGGTGAGCGCCTCGTTGGTCGCGTTGAGCAGGATGACGCGAACACGGCGATAGATGAGCTGCACGTCGTTCCCCTGGAGCGGTTGAAGAGCGTTGTGGGTTCCTATCGAGATCGGGCGGCCGGCGCTGCCACGCCAAGCGCAGAGGCGAGGTGCGCGCCCTTGAAATCTGCGCCGTCGACCAGCGCGCCCGAGAGGTTCGCCCGGGTCAGGTTCGCGCGCGAGAGGCGCGCGCCCGAGAGGCGCGCACCCCTCAGGTCCGCGTCGCTGAGGAGAATGCCTTCGAGGAAACAGCCCTCGATGTTTGCTCCCAGAGCAACGATCTGCGCCAGGCACGCGCCCTTCAGCGAGGCGCCGCGGAGGTCGGCGCCCGAGAGATCGGCGCCCGAGAGATCGGCGAGAGAGAGGTCGGCGCCCTGCAGATCGGCGCGAGAGAAGCGCGCCCGCACGAGCTCCGCCCTGTGGAAGACCGCGGAGCGAAGGTTGGCCTCGCGGAGATCGGCGCCGCGGAGGTGAGCCCGAGAGAGCTTTGCGCCCACGAGGCTCGCGCCGCGGAAGCTCGCCTCGCGGAGGTCGCCCTCGCTGAGGTCGACCGCGTCGAGGCGGGCGCCGGCGAAGCTGAGCTCTCGAAAGTCCGCGCGCCGGAGGTCCGCGCCGCAAAGATCCACGCCATCCATCGGCCATAGCGGGAAATAGCCCGCGCGGTGTGCGCTCACGAGGAAGCGGGCCCCGCCGCTCGCGAGCGCGCGCACCTGCTCCTCGACCGTCCAGTCGCTCTCCGAGAGCCCATCGGGGTAAACACGGCGAAGCCAGCTCGGGGTGTCGATGTCGCCCGAGGAGCCAGCCTGCCCTCGGGACAGGGGCATCGGCTCGAGCGCGCGGACGCTCGTCACGGCGGCGTCGATGCTCGGAGCGTGCACCGCGCCCGGGACCGCAGCGAGATCGGGCCCGGCGTCGAGCAGCACGAGCCTCTTGCCGAGGCCGAAGGCGGTGCCGACGGCGACGATCTCCGCGCCGCTCCGAGGGCGCACGACGACCACGGCGTCAGCCCCGCCGAACGCCGCGGCGAGCTCGCCCAGCGACGCGCGGCCGGCGTCGATGCGCTCGACGTCGTGAGCGAAGGCCGAGAGCCCCGCTTCGATCTCCGTCGCAAGGATCTCCGTCGCGCTCGCCACAAGGATCACGTTCGGCACGGCTTTCCCCTGTCACCTGATGCGTATGATCTTGAGGAGACGCATGCATCTGGGCAGCGAGCTTGCGCCCTCCGTCTCCTGCGTCGACTCGCCGTTGAAGGTGCCTGATTGGAGGGGGTAATACTCTGACGTGCTCGCCGTGACCTGATGCTCGTGGTCCGCTCCGGCGAGCTCCTCCGTCCCGTAGTAGGAGCTCTCGTTCGCTGTCCCCTCCGGCCCCGTGCGCTCGAGCTCGACGCTGACCGGATGCGTGTGCTGGATGCCATGGCGGTGCGTGGTCTGCCACTTGAATTGGTGTGTGTGCGCCGCTCCGCCGCCCACCTCCCCGGGCGCCTGATCGCCGGCGATCGGCAACACGAGCCTCTCGTTCAGATCGGGGACACGCAGGCCTGCGAGCTCGCTTCTCGCATCGACGACCTCCGAGCCATCGCAGAGCTGGAACCCCGCGGGAAGCCTGGGGCTGTTGCGCTCCTCCGGCCACAGGTACCAGTCGAGGATCGCGCCGATCGGGAGCTCCCGCTCGCCCTCTGTTTGCCTCTCTCCGCTCTGAAAAACGAGCCCGTCCTTCGCATAGATGAGACCGTTGACGGTCAGCTCGCTCTCGGCGTCAGACGTGCCGATCCCGACGTGGCCGTGCTTTGCGGACACCACGAGCGTGGCGTCGGTCGTCTGAGCGTCCGCGCCCGAGATGAGCCGGATATCCCCCTTCGAGATCACCGCGAGCGAGCTCGCCTTGAAGGCGATCCCGTCGGAGAGATGATGGCTCTGCCCCGAATCGCCTTTTAAGATCCCAAGCTGCCCATTTTCCGGGAGCACCAGCGCGCAGCCGGCGCCGAGCGCGAGGGAGCCTTTGACGTGGAGCCTGGACTGTGGGTTCTCTGTGCCGATACCGACACACCCGTTGCCCGTCGCGGCGAGCAGCGGCCGCCCGTCTCCGAACCTCACCACGGCGAGCAGCTTGTTACAAGGCTTGGCGACGACCTCCAGGCCCACGTTCGAAGGAGCCACGCCGCTGCCGACGCTCATCGACCCGTGGACGGCCACGGAGCCGAAGACGTCCATCTCGCTCGCCTGGAACTGGAGCTCACCAGGCCCTATCGCGGAGATGCTCGTTCCGTCGTCCCCCGTGCCAGCGGGGTTGAAGGCCACCTGGTGGAGCCTCACGCCGCTGTATCGCCGGCCGTCTACGTCGATGGAGGCAACGTAACGTTCCTTCGATAAACCGATCGTTGCCAGCAGGATCTCGATCGACGGCTCCTCATCGCGATCGCGGCGGGTAGAGCGGCCGGAGACGCATCGGGAGGAGACGCGCGGCGCGACGACACACGATCTGAACTCGAGCCCGCGCGCGTCGCGCGCCGGCGACGCGGCGTCCTCGTGGTAGCAGATCGTGACGCGAAAATTCCACGGCGCGACAAAGGACTCCGGCTGTCGGACCACACCAAAGTCGATCTTCACGGGCGCGGCGAGGGCGATCTCGCGGCCGAGCGAGTCCAGCGCGAAGCCTGGCTGCACCACGACGCCTTTCGGGTTCTCCGGGTCGAGGACGACGTCGAGCCCGCTCGCGATGCCCCATGTGTGGAGCGCCCGATTGGCCGCTCGGTAGCTGTCGATCTGATAGCGCTGCTCCTGCGAGAGATCGATCGCCCGGAGGAGCTTGTCCGCGGTGAAGCTAGGCCTCTCCATTCCCGACCCTCTCGTTCCTACTGGATCCGCATGAGCTTGAGCAGCTTGACATACGGCGGCGTGATGGCCGCTGGCCCGGTTCGATAGGGGTTCGTCGACCCGGGGGCGCGCGATCCGCCCTCGCTGCTGGCGCCGGTCATCACGTTATCCGCTGGATCCACGAGAACGACCGGTGTGTGCTCGTGCGTGAGGATGCAGCTCGCCCCGGGCCCTGTCCCCTGGCCTGCGCCGTCGGCGCCGTTGTCGACCGTGGCCGAGCTGGTGTGCGAATGCCGAAAGAGGTGGTGATGCGTGAGCTCGCCGAACGTGTGAACGTGCTGTGTACCGTCGTTGCCCTGGCTACTGATCTGGCTCCCGTCCCACGCGCCGCGGACGAAGTAGCCCGTCAGGTCGGGGAGGGTCTTTCCGTCGAGCAAGCTCCCCGGCGCGCTCACCTTGGACCCGTCACAGACCGCAAATCCATCCGGGATCTGGCGCTTCGCATCCGGACGCCACCAGTCGATGATCCCTCCGATCGGCACCGCGATCACCGCCTCCTTCTGCTCCGTGCCGTCGGGGAAGATGAACCACTTCGACGCACGGATGGCGCCCTCCACGACGAGCTTCGGCTTCGAGCTCAGCTGGCCGTGCCCTCCGTTCACCTCGCCGAGCCTTACCGTGCCGTCCTCGGAGAGGTGAAGCGCCACCTGTCGCGCATCGGGCGGGCTCGCCGATGGCCGCGCCGTCAGCTCCATCCTCTTCTCGGTGCGCAGCTCGACACCGCCGCGCTCCTCGAAGCGGATCTCTGGCGCGATGGACGCTCTTAATTGGATTCCACCGCCGCCGGCAAAGACGATGTTGCCTCCTCCCGATTCACTGTCATCATACCGGTTCTGGTACGTTTGCCCTGCCCTGGCTTCGGCGCGCGTCAGCCGAACGTCGCCGCCGGACACCGCGAAGCACTCTTCGGGGCTCTCCGTCCCGAGCCCGACGCGCGGCTCCCCATCACCCACATTGCACACGAGCAGGGCAGCCTCGCTGCCGCACGCGAACCGCGCGACGCGCGCCCGCTGGAACGTCCACGTCGCGTCCTCGGCATTCAGCTCTTCGCTCGTGGACACCGTCTCGCCCGGTCCGACGGCCTTGACGTCGGCCTGGACCGGATTTCCGGCGAGGTTCTGGGTGAAGATCCGGTCTCCGGGCGCGACGATCCGATCGATGGGGATGCGGATGGGAGCGCCGTTACCGGGGACGGTGGCCGAGACGGCCTTGCCGCTGCTCCGTATCGTCCCAGGGCCCGCGAGCGGCGCGTTGGGGGCTCTCACCTCGAACACGGCCCTGTGGATCGTGGTACCGATCGTGACCGGCCCTCTCACCGAGAGCTTGACGGCGGGGGCGCCTCCGCTCCGCGGCCGGAAGCGCACCTCGTCGGCGCTCGCGCGCAGCCCCGTCGTCGCGCTCTCCTGGTCGCCGGCCGACCAGCCGACGATCCTCGGCTCCCTGTTGCTGGGGAGCAGCGCGTGCGCGAAGCGCAGCGCCCCGGCGCTCATGCTGACATAGCGGCGGCAGCGCGTCGTGAGGACCGGCGACGAGGACGGATGGCTGAGCTCGGCGAGGACGATCTCTCTCTCCACGTCGATTTCGGCCTTTTTGTACCAGGAGAAGCTCACTTGTTCGCGCGTCCACGGAACCCTGGTCTTGTTCGTGGCATAGACCGACTTCCTTGTGCTCCTGGCGACCAGGGTTGCGTCGTCCGACGGAGCCGGGCCTGACCACGGATCGTCGACGACCAGGATGTGCTCGCTCCTATCGAACGCGAGCCCCGGAGAAACGGTCACCGTGCCGCGCTCGAGCGTCACGTCGAGCCCGACCGCGATGCCCCACGTGTGCAGCCCGAAGTCGTGCGCGCAGCGGAGGGCGTCCACGTAGCCTTGCTCGGCGGTGTAATCGCCCACGGTGAGGAACTCTCCGGGGAAATAGTTGGGTCGGCGCAGTGACGTCTCATTCGCCATCAGGAGCACCTCGGTCACTTGATCCGTATGATCTTCAACAGGTCAAAGTGAGGCGGCAGAACCTCGTCGGAGCCACTACCCACCGGTGGAGAGCCTTCACCCTCCGCAGAGCCTTCTGCCACTGGAGGGCCCGTCTGCAGTTCGCCGGATGGTATCGCGGACTCGTCACACTCTAGCCCGCTGGTGGGATTGACCGTGACATCGATCATATGCGTATGCTTTTTTCCGCTGAGCCCGTTGGAGCCGCCGCCTTTGGATGGAGATGTGGTGCTCGCCTCGCCCGAGGCGAAGGCGAGCGGGCCGCCATGACCATGGTCAACCGAGTGCTTGTGCGGCGGGACGACCAGCTTGTGCCGGTGAGCACCGTCCTCTGTCTTTCCGACCTTTCGGGAGTCCGTGGTGCCCAGGACGAAATAGCGCCGAAGGTCGGGGACCGCTCTCCCGTGGAGCGGGCTATCCTTGTCGTAGACGGTCGCACCGTCGCAGAGCTGGAAGTTCTCGGGACATTGCTGCGCGAGGGAGCTCGGATCCGACCACCAATCGATCACAGTGCCGATGGGGAGCGTGGGGTGCGCGGTCGTTTGCGGGGTCTGCTGGGTTCCGATGAGGAAGCCGCCGCGCAGCGACTGCACGGCTCCCTCGACGTTGAGCATCGCGTCGAGAGACGCGCCAGCGTCGGGAGACACGACCTGATCGCTCGGGTCGATATTCACCCTGTCAGGGAAGATCTCCAGAACCGAGCGCCCGCTCCCCGAGTCGCCTCCGGTCTGGAGCGTGATCGTCAGAGGCCAAGGGACGGCCACCTTCAGGCCGCTCTTGCGGAAGGTGACGGTCTCCCCCTCCGGGCCACGAAGCGAACCCTCTTCTCGAAAGAATATCGTCTTGTCGCCGTCGAGGAGGAGGTCCCCGTTAATCTCGAGCTTGGCCGTCGGCGCTTCGACGCCCACGCCGAGATTGCCCTCGCAGGTAAGAGCGAGCACCGGCTCGATCATCCCCGGCGAGGTGCTCGCTTCGGTCCCCATGAACAGGACCTTGTCCAGCGGACCGCCCGTGCCGGTGACGTCGAGTTGCGCCTTCGGCCAGTCGCGCGGCGCCGGACCGAGCAGGTTCTCCTCACCGGGCGGGCGGCCCAGAAGGGTGGGGCTGTCCAGGCCGAGAGCGTTCGACACGGTGAGCGTCCCCGTGATCTTCAGCGCGCCCGTGAACGAGACCTGGTCCGCGCTGACCTCCAGCGCCGAGGCGCGAGGCTCTTCCTTGTCGACGCTCGCGCAGAGGCTCGGGGGCTCGGGGTCCGTGCCGTCGAGCACGAAGGCAGCCTGGCCGACGCGCACGCCGCTCCACGCGCGCGTGTTGGGATCAATCTCCACCTTGCCGTCGTCGTCGATCGTCAACTTTCCGAGCACGATGCTCGCCTCGCGTTGAGCCTCGCCCTTCTCCACGAGCTTGATGCGCGGCTCGAGCAAGAACCGCTTGAACCCCTGGGCCTCGTACCGGGAGGAAGCTGAAGCAGGGTCCGGTCGCTCCGCCAGGGCGAGGAGCACGTAGAGCTCCGTCCCCCGTCGATGCCCGAGGTCGAGGCTCTTCGGCTTGTCGAGGAAGAGCGGACGCCCCTGGTCGTCGATCGCCATCCCGGGGTTCACGTTCACGGCATTCTTCGGGCCCACCGTCAGCGAGAGCGTGAGCCCTTGAACGATGCCCGCGGAGTGAAGCGCAGCGTGGCGCTCCGCGATCAGCTGCTCGAAGTAGCGTTGGTCCGCGCGGAAGACCGAGGCGGTGAGCAGCTGGCCGTCGAAGAAGGCGATACGCTGGCACTCCGGCGATTTCACCCTCGCCCTCCGCCTCGCTGAGCGCCCTCGGCTTCGAGCTCCGCGACACGGGCGCTGAGCTCCTGGATCGACCGGATCAGCAGGGGCACGAGCTCCTGGTATGCGACCGTCTTCAAGCCCGCGGCGCTCTCCCCCACGATCTCGGGCACGACGCCCGCGACCTCCTGCGCGATGAGCCCCAGCCGGCGCCGGCGCGCGGGATCGGAGCGCCAGGCGAACGACACGGGATTCAGCTTGGCGACCCGAGCGAGGGCGCCATCGATAGTAGACACCTCGACCTTCAGCGCGGCGTCACTGGGTGAAGAGGTGGCCGACTCCGGGCCCCACGCGACAGATTCCCGTCCAGAAGTATCCGCGGTCGTGGGATTTGCATCTGCGTCGGTCTTGAATGAACCCAGAACAATCCCGATCGGCATTTCTATACCGTTCTCATCGGTCCATGCAGGATCCGTAGGCACCGGATCCCCGAATTTTACGTACGCCAGCAGAACACTCTCATTGATCAAGTGACCAGCTTGCAGGCCCTGCTCGTCGTCGGGATCTTCGCCATACGCTATGTAAACAGTGTACTCCGCGTCAGCCTCAAGCTCAGGATCACCCAGATCCAAAGACTGAATCAGATCGCCCACGGTCGCGTAGTCAAGGATCAGTGGCTTCCCCTGGTAGTCGAAGGCCATGCCGAGAGATACATAGACAGCACCATCCTGCACGGACAACTCAAGACCAGAGACGACACCCGGCCCAAACAAGAACAAGTTCTGCTGACGGACCAGATCACGAAGATACTTTTGCTCTCGATTGAAATCATCCTCGACGAGCAGCTCACCATCGTAATAATACGTACGCGTCAGCTGGTTGGTGGTTGCGAGGTAGTCAAATTTATCCGACATGATTCCTCTGAGCGCCGTCTGATCATGCTGGCGCTGAAGACCTGAGCGCTTCGGCCCGCGTGCACACCGGGATGGTTCAGCCGAGGCAGTCCGGCTTGCTCACATAGATGATAGAACAGCGCGCATGAACGGGCTTCTCCTCGTCCACAAACGAGCTCATGGTGCTCTTGAGCCGCTCCAGCTGCGCCTGGATCCGATACTTGTTTGCATTCAAATAAATCCCCACAACAAAACTATGTGGCCGCATCCCATCCAGCACGGGCAGGAGCGCGGGCGGCATGACGATCTTGTCGGGATCTTCCGGTTCAGGCGAGGCCGTCTCTGCGAGCGTCGTGTTCGTGCCGAGCTCGACGGGCTGCGCCGGCGTCATATCGACCACGCTGGTCTTGATCCATACTGTCTGACTGCCAGATTGCTCAACGACGACGTTGTCGAAAAATGCTTCCATGAGCCCCTTCAGCCCTTCCAGCGTCCCGCGCTTCCGGTAAAGAGGCATGATCCTTGAGAGCACATCTCGCCGCCTATCAACGCTCCAGTCGCGGATAGGCACGAGGGCGATCCACCCCGAGAGCCATTCCAGGAGCTGTGCCAGAGGTTCCAGGATGAGGCCCATTCGCTGCCGGCGCGTCGAGACGGAGAGGGACTCCGGGGGGACGAAGGGGACGACGCCCAGGAAATGGTTCAGCACCTCCAGGACCTCCTCCGTCGGGGCCAGGGGGAACTGGGCTGTCTGCTCCGCGACTTCGATCGGAGGTAGAAGCTCCGTCGAATCAGGGAACAGGAACGACAGGCGCGGAGAGAGGATCGAGGGTAGCGCATCCAGGAGCGCCGCCATCCCTTGTTGCACACCGGCCTCGCCCCCGTCCCTCCGCCCGAGCAAGCTCTCCGCGATCATCAGGTAGCGCTCGACGAACGACGGCGTGCCGTCCTCGCCGCGGCTCGCGTGAACCGCGGGGAGCAAGCGCAGGTACTCGGATTCCTCATCGCTCACGTTCCACCTACCTTCGCAACCATCGTATTTTTGCCGATCTGACTAGCACCTACCAGCATGCCATACGCGGAAGTCACGGCCTGGAGCGACAGCGACACGATCCATGGAAAGCCCAGGTCGCGAGCCGAGCGCAGCACGATCGTCGTGTAATTAACGCTCGCTTTCCCTACGCGCAGCCCGGTCATCCGCTCGATATATACACGGACCGGCTGGCTGGCATCGAGCCCGTCAACGCCCTGCAGGGCGGACGCGATGTCCTCGCTCGTGAGGGGGCGGCGGTACGGGTAGCCCTGCCCTGAAGGGCCTCCGATCAAGGGATCGAGCAGCGCCGTGATGCGCTCCCACGCTCTGCGCAGCACGGAGGCCGGGTTCGTGTCGATGATGCTCGGGTCACTCTTGCTGGGCGTCTGCGTGACCAGGGCGGCGACCGTGGCGACCACCCGGGTCGGATCGAACTGCGGCCTCACGACGGACGCGCTCGTGCCGATGAGACAGCGTGGCGCAAGGTACCGGCCGATGACATCCGTCAGATCGCCGTACTTGTCATAATAATCAGAGTGAGACACCGGGTCGTAATAGTCATCGATCGAAGCCAAACAATTGGACGAGTCATGCACGCTTGGCTCGCTCATGACGTAGGACAAAGTGGCTCCGGAGACGATGGTCACCTCGACGCTCTCCCCGCGCTTCCTGACGATGGCGCGCTCCGCTCTGGACGCGGCCTCGGAGACGCTCGCGGTGCACTCCAGGGCAAGCGCCGCGAAGTCCTGCTCCGTGATCGCCCGGCACGGGGAGCGCCAAAACCCTGACAAGGCTGTATACAGATCGGCCGGATCGGGGTTCTTTCGGCCAGAGCTCGAGCGGAGGGCCCGCAAGAGCTCGACGTACGAGGGATCGCGCAGGACCACGCTGCCAGCGAACTCCAGCGGATAGCCGTCCGCGTCCATCAGCACGTCCTGCTCCGCCTCTTGAAGCGTCTCGTCGAGGCCCTGCTCCGGCGTGCCGGCGGCAAGCAGGGCGAAATTGCGATAGGCCCCCGCCGGGACCCGATCGACACGGTAGGATGTCCCCTCCGCGATGAAGGCGAAGAGCTGAAGCAGCGTGATGCCTGGATCGGACGCGTTGTAGTCCGTCCAGTTCGAAGTCAGCGCGGGGATCGTCTCTCGAAGCCAGCGGAAGATCTCCGCGTAGCGTTCGGGCGCGAGGTTCGGGAGCTTCCGCTCAACCGCCACGGCGCACCTCGAGTCGGAGAGCGCCCGCCGCCGGTAGCTGGCGGTCCGCCATCGTGACGACGGCCCGCTGGATCGGGTCGCGCCTGGAGATCGCGACGTCGTGGATCCGGGCGACCCTGGGGATGCCCTGCAAGCCCCGAGCGACCATGTTGCAGGTCACCGTCGCGCGGAAATCCCAGCCCGCTGGTTGCTTCTCGCCGCCGAGCGGCTTGAAGAAGTCTTTGAGGCGGCTGATCATCCTCGCGCGGACATCGGTCTCGTTCGCGCCCGGATCGAGCGACGCGCCAACCTCGACGTCGATGGTCACGTACTCGGGCTCCACCACGGTGATCGCGTCCGCGACGGCGAAGAAGGCCCTCGCGTGCAGGTACGCCTCGACCTCCTCGATCAGAAACGACGTCGGCATCGGCTCTTCCGTGTCCTCGCGCGGCACGATCGCGACGATGAGCCGCTCGCCCGTTGCGTACGCCGTGGCCCGCCCGACGCTCGGCGACGACGCGAGCGCCAGGGTCGCGAAGTCCTCGGCGCTCATGGCCCTGTCCATCGCCTTGAGACGCTTCGGCCCAAGCCTCCGCAGGGTGTCGAGGTCGTCTGCGTCCATTCCGCCCTTGGCTGCGAGGACGTTGGTGACCGATTCGACGCCGGTGATCGCCTGCTCGAGCACAGCCAACTGTCCGGCGGGCAGGTTCCCGCGCGCGCCGCCGCCGCTCGAATAGCTCGCCGCGCGGATGTCGTTTTCGCCGAGCGGCGGGGCCATGCCGCGAATCCCATCCCCGAAAGAGAGCTCTCCGGTCGTGGAATCGAGCATGTAATGCCGGTCGTCCGCCTTCGAGAACGCGAAGGTGGTGACCTTCTCCCAGCGCCGCCAGGCGTAGAGCTCCCCCGGCGCCGCGCCTGCCTGCCCTGTCACCTGCTCGCGTACCTCCACGACCTCGCCGTCGAGGATCGGCTTGCGCGGGAACTCGAGCACGAGCCCCGGCGCGGCCGTGCCCGAGCCAAGGACGTCGTTCTTCCACAAGAGGGCATTTTCGGCCACAACTGCGTTCGGCACGACGCGCTTTATCCGCGGCAGCCACCTGGGCTCTCTCTGCGGCGCCGACAGCCGCAGCCATACAAGGGTCTTGTCGAACCGGGTGCTCTCGGTGATCCAGGTCGGGATCTGGATCTCGACCAATCCGCTGGTCGTGAAGCCGTCCGTGCGGTCCGTGACCGTGAGCGGGCGGAAGGCGGTGCCGTCCCAGCCTTCCCAGACAAGCTCGTCCTCGATCTGCTGCTCGACGCCCCGGCTCGGCGCGTCTTCGTCGAGCACGATGAAGAGCGACATCGTGCGGCCCAGCACATGACGGAGGAAGCTCGCCGGCGAAAACCCGAACGAGTACGACGACGCCGGCTCGAGCTCCGGCCGATAAGGAGCGACGATCCCGAGCGGCATCTCCACGACGTCGAACGCGTTGTGAGCGATGGTCGTGTCCGGCCGGCCGATCAGCTCGTAGGAGAGCCATAGCGACGATATGTACGGCGGCGTGTAGGCCGGAGGGAGGTAGACGCCGAAGTTGATGTTCTTCGTCCGGAGATCGGTGAGCGCCGCGCTCTTGTCGGCGACGTACTTGTCGAGCCACTCGTTGAGGGCATCGGCCTGCGGCGGGATCACCGAAACCTGCCCGGGCGATCCATAGCCGCCCGCCGCGATGCGCGCGCGCACCCAGCGGCTCTCGAGGCCGTGGATCGATACGGGATCCATGGCCGGGCAGGTGAAGGTCACCGTCCCGCCCTGGGTGAGCGCGTTCGTCCCGTCCTGCACCGTGCGGAGCGGTTGCCAGCCGGCATCGGTCCAGTACTCCCAGGCGAGCTGGACCGAGGGGCTCGGGGTGATGGTCTCCGCCTGGACCTCCAGGGTCACCGTGGCCCCGGCGCGCGAGAACACCTCCTCGGACGCGAGGTAGAATGCGTCCTCGACCGCGGGGGTATCGCCGAACGGGCGGCCACCCATCATCAGGTCGACCGGTGTGTTGTTGGCGTACGCCGCCTCGGCCTTCTGCCGCTGCGAGCTCGCTGTCACCGAGATGCTGAAGATCTGCGGCAGGATCTCCGCATCGGCGGCGCGAACGCCGACGGTCTCGGCGGGCCTCACCGCGATCCAGAACGAGGAGATGCCCTTGACCTCCGCCGGAGACGCCTGGAAAAAGTCGACGAAGCTTGCCTCGAGCACGGCATAACGCTCGGCATCCCCCTCGGTGTCGGAGCAATCCGGAGGCGAGTACGGTGAATCCGCCTCATTTGGTTCGTCGACCGCCACATCGGGCTCGACACCGAACCTCGGCCTGAGCTCGCGGCCCGCGCCGTCCGACCATCGGGCGAAGAAAACCTGGAACAGATTGATGCCCTCGAGCCGGACACGCAGCTCCTTGAGGGCGATCCGGTGCTTGAAGAGCGCCTCGCTGCCCAGGTAAAGGGCGTGCTCGAACGGCTGGAGCTGGGGCTCCACGTCGTCCGCCTCCGAGAGGACGTCCTCGCGGAGGACATCGCCGCGGTCGATCCATGCGTCCGCTGCCGGCAGGAGGGTGCACGCCGCCTCGAGCTCGGCCGGGAGCGCCAGGAGCTCGCCGGTCGTCTCGAACAAGAGCTCGGGGTCGGCGGCGGCGCCGACCTGCGTCCTTTCGGCGATGAGGACTGGCTCGTTCCCCTCCGCCAGCGTGAACGTCAAGACGACCTTGGCCGGGCGCGGCGCGCGCAGGTCCATGCCGAAGAAGCTCAGGAACGCGAGGAAGTGCTTGTCAGGCGCCCGGTTGAGCTGCGTGGCGAGCGAGGCGTGCAGCCGCGAGAGGAGCTTGAGGAGGACGAGCCCCGGATCGGTCGGGTCAAAGTAGCTCTCGCCTTCCGCCGTAGCTGGGTCCGGCCAGAGGAGGGACCACTCGGGAAGGTAGTAACGCGCGAGCCTGATGGCGTCGCGGTAGACGTCATCCGCGGAGCGGGCATCCAGCGTGTAAGGCTCACGGCGCATGGGCTGCGACTCAACTCTCCGGGAGGGCGGAGCGGAGCTGCGTGCCGTTGTTCTTCTCCGCGGCGATGCCCGGGGCGCGCGGCGGCTGCGACAGGACCTCCTCGAGCACCTGGATCGCGCCGCTGATGCGGAAGAGCGTGCTCTTGAGGTCATTCGTACGGACCTCTATGGCCGCGAGCTGCTTTTGCCCGGTCTCGAATTCTTCGCGAAGATCCCTGAGCCTCTGCTCCACATAGTCTCTCATGCCGTCTCTCCGGTTCTGGCTTGCGCCTGTCGTCACATCCGATCTGCCCGTCGCGCTCACTTCTGGCTGAGGTAAAACGGGTAAACGAGATTTTCGCGCTGGTTCTTCGAACGCACGAGATAATCGATGGCGATGAGCATCACCCCCGGCCGCTTCGGGTCCATCGAGGCGCGGACGTCCTCGACCTCCACGCGCGGCTCCCACCGCTCCAGCGCCTGCTTCACGTGGAACGAGGCGAGGGAGAACGTCGCCGGGCTCTGCGGAGCAAAGACGAGCTCCCAGATCCTGCTGCCGAACTCCGGCTCCATCACCCGCTCCCCGGGCGAGGTGCCGAGGATCAGCTGGATCGATTGACGCACCTTGAGCTCGTCGGACGCGAGCTCCACCTTCCCGCCCGAGAGCGTCACGGGGAACGACCACCCTGCGCCGAGGAAGCTCTTCGACCCTTTCACGCTACCCTCCGACGAGGACGCTGCTCTGCGCAAGGACGGTCCCCGAAGGCAGCGGCGCGGGATCGTTGCAGGTCAGGGCGCGGTCGGCCGCTCGCGCGGCCGGGCGCTCTCCGAACATCACCGTCGCGCTGCCCTTGACGATCTGCGCCTGGTTCGTCGGCGGCACCGCGAACGTACCGCCGACCGGGATGTGAGGGGGGATGTTGGTCGCGATCGATCCGAGGACGGCGGCCATCCTCCCCTCGATGAGGACGCTCGGGCAGAGGTCGCCGGTGATGATCCCGTTGAACGGGAACGGCTGCGCGACGGGCACCGGGCCCGTGGGCGAAGGCACGAGGACGATATGCGTGTCGATCGCCTGCACGCGATCTCCTTGCTTGGCTGCCGGTAGTCCCATAGATTTCCTCAGTTGAGCCGGATGAGCGCGCCCTTCACGGCGACATCGCCCGTCGAAGAGACTTCCACCTGAGCCTGCGCCGAGATCTTCACCGCCGCCGTCGCTGATAGCTCGATCTGCGTGGCCTTCAGCGTGATCTTCCCCGGTCCAGCGGACACGTCGATGTCCCCGCCCGCGGCGATGGTGACGCTCCTCTTCACGGCGTCGAGGACGACCTTGTCGCCGCTCTTGTCGGTCACCTCGATCCTCTCGGCGCCAGGCTTGGAATCGAGGACGATCTTGCCACCGCTCTTGTCGGTCACCTCGATCCTCTCGGCGCCGGGCGTGTCGTCGATGCAGATCTGGCTGCCGCTCCGCGTCTTGATCATGCGCACGTCCTGCTGCTTCTGCTCGCCGGCGACGGGAGGGCGATCCTGCCCGTTCCACAGCGAGCCGATCACATAAGGCACGTTCAGGTTGCCCGCCTCGAAGATGACCAGCACCTCGTCGCCCTTCGCGGGAAGAAAATACGCACCGACGTCCTTGCCGGCGAAGAAGGATGCGACGCGGCACCAGTTCGACATGATCGTGGCGCCAAACAGCGGGTATTGCACCTTGATGCGCCCGAGCCTCTCCGGGTCGCCCGTCGTCTCCTCGACGATCCCGACGATCACGCCGGTCATGGATCGCTCATGGTGCGCATTGCTCCCCTGCCACGCGCTCATACGCCGGTCCTCCGCAGCGAGATGGTGGTCGTATAGCCGTCCTGTTGCGTATAGACGTGCTTTGCCGCGGTCACGTAATAGAGGCCGCTGAAGCGGCCGCCGATGCCCTCGATCTCGACGTTGACCCCGGGCCGGAGCGCGGGGTTTCCGGCCGCGGACGCCTCGACCTCGATGAACCCCTCGACGTCGGCCTCGTACGTCGCCTCGGCGATGGCGCGCGCGCTCTTCTGGTCGAGGATCTCCGGGTCCATCGCCGACACGGGTGAGGCCGCGTAGGCAGCGGACAGCTCGTAGCCCGTCTTCTGGCCGCCCATGCGGAGCGACGCGGGGCCGGAGCTCACGGTCGCGACGATGGACTGCTTCTTCTTCGGATCCCAGCCCACGCGCGTCACGCGCGACCCCTGCTTGAGCGCCCGAGCTCGCACGGTCAGCGTCGTGAGATCCACGCCGAGGCGCAGCTTCGTCGTCGGCGACTGGCCCGCGATGCTCCGGCGAAAATAGAGCGTGCGCCCTGTCACAAAGAGCTCGAAATGGATCCGGGCCGCGCGCGCGGAGAGGAACGCGAAATCACTCTGATCGGCCTGGATCACGTACGGGTAGGTGACGCCGCTGTCGTCGGCGCGAATGTCGAGCCCGTTGTCGCGGGCGATGCGGGTCGCGATCTGGGTGTCGCTCGATCTCTCGAACGTGCGCGTCGTGGTCCCGAACTGGAGGCGGTAGAGCGCGTCATAGCCCTGGAGCTCGACGGCGCTCTCGTCGCCGAAGACCATCTCCAGCGCGCCGAGGCGGCCTTCGAAGATGGGCTTCGTGCTCTCCATGCCGAAGCCCACCACGACAGGGTCACCGATGCGGGCGGAGGTCAGATCGATCCCCTGAAAAACAGAGCGCTTGAAGTCGACGCTGCCGACCTCGACGGCGCACGTCGAGGGGAGGTTCAACTCCTGATCGACCTCGGCGCGGGCGAGCGCGGCGCTCATGCTGTCCGGAAGCGGCTTACCCGCAACGGTGACCGAGACGACGCCCATTACCGATCCGCTCCGGCAGCGTTGCCGCCCTGAGAGAGCGCGTCGCTCTTCGGTAGATCGGCCGCGTCGGGGATCGCGAGGAGCGTCCCGATCTGCTCCGGCATCGGGAAGCGCAGCGGATCATCGATGTTGTTGGCCCTGGCGATCCAGAGCCATGCGCTCGCGTCCCCGAGCTCCCGGGCCGCGATGGCGTCGAGCCGCTCTCCCACCTTGACCAGGTGGAGCTTTGGGCAGTTATCGAGGCCGGCGTCCTTCTCCACCTCGCTCGGCAGGAGCTGCTCCTGAAATGTGACCGTGAGATCGGCGCGGACCGGGGTGCCGGTCGAGAGGAACATGGTGAAGTGCTGGTCGAGCTGGCTGACGATCCCCTGGTAAGAAAAACCTCCCCAGCTGAAGAGGCAGACGGGCGGCCGGCGCTTCTCCCCCTCACCGACCGTCGGCCTCTGGAGCGCGGCGATGGGCTTGATCAACGCGCGCACGTCGGTGCCCTTTTCGTACGTATCAAAGAAGAGCTTCACGGTGAACGGCAGCCGCTCCAGGCGGTCGAACTGCAACGTTCCGGCCCTCCCCGAGTACAGGATCTGGGACGAGCTCGTGTATTGATCCGGGTTGTACATCACCTCGATCTGCTCGCCCGTATCGATATTCTTGATGATCGCTTTGCTCAGGGTCATCTCAGCCCCGTCCGCTCCTCGCGGTGGCGAATCCGCTTGTCCATCTCGGCCATCAGACGATCGACGAGCCTTCGCAGCTCCGCCTGCGAGGGCTGGTCGGCGAGCCGTGGCGCTCTCGAGGCAGCCGGTCGAGGCGCCCGCGCGCCTTCGAGCTCGGCCTGCATGTGCGGAAGAGAGAGCGGTGAGCGGGCGCGCGCAGCGGCAGGCGCGCTCTCGATCGGGCGGGCAGCCGCGGGAGCCCCCCGGTGCTCGAGCGAGCGCAAAGGACCAACCTGTAGGAGCTGCGAAGGATGGGTGAGTACGCGATCGGCAGGCGCGCGGAACGCTGCCGTCGGTCGGTGCGACGCGTGGGCGTCGGCTGCCGGCGCGGCTACGTGGGTGGTCGTCAAGGACAAAGGCCGGAAGGGAGCAGCCGACGTTTGCAGTGTTTGCCCCTTGCCGCCGAAACTGCCGTTCGAAGGGCCCGGGAGCGAGAGTGTGGTCGTGGAGGCAACGTGCACCGCCGCCGGCCGATGCCGAAAGACATGCCGGCTGAGGCGCCCGAGCGCCGCTCCAGCGCTGGCCGCGCTGCGCCCGGGCGCCGCTCGAGCGGCCGCGAAGCGGATGCTGGGGTTCCCAGCTTCGCGCCAGGGAAACAAGGCTCGGCCCGCGCGCAACGCCGCCGCGAAGCCGCCGCCCGTCGTGCGCCCGAACGCTTGATGGGCGGCGCTCGTCCGGTATCCCCGAAGCGCCTCTCCGGTTCGAGATAGCCGGGAACCCCGCGCCCCTCGCTCCCCCTCCCTCGCGCGCCGGCGCACGGCAACAGCGCGAGGAGCTACGCTCTTCGGCGCCGAGCGGACGGTGGCTGCGTCTGGGGCTCCAGGGAAGAGCATGAGAGACGCGGGGCTCTCGCGCCTGATCCCGCCCTGTCTCGGGTAGGTCGCGGGCACGCTTCGAGCTCGGGGGAGCATCACGGAGGGAGGGCGAACGACGAGCTGAAACGGCAAGGCGAACAGCGCCGCCGCCAGGCGGCGTGGCGTGTCAGAAGGCGCTGTCCGCGTGGCTTGCTCCGTGACGATCGAGAGCAACAGCCGGAGAGGCGCTGCCAACGTTCGCCACGCCTGGCCGGTGCCATACCGGCGCGGCGCCTGCGGGGAGGCAGCGGGTACATGCCACGAACGCGCGCCGCGCATCTCCGGTCGCGCGTGCTCTGAAACGCGCCCCTCGTCGAGGGGCTTTCGCACGAGCAGCACGCCTGGGGGCGACGAGCCGAGGAGTGGCAAGCGCGCGAGCAGCAGGCGTGCGACGGTCCGGCGCAGAAGGGCCGCAGCGGCTCGCACGCGCCGAGGCTCCGGGGAGCGCCACGTTCGCGCCGCGAGGGTGGCGCGCAGCACGGTCGCCACGGCGCGCGGCAGGCTCACCGCGAGCGCAGCGCCCACGCTGCGGGCACCGTCGCCCACGCTGCGGGCACCGTCGCCCACGCTGCGGGCACCGTCGCCCACGCTGCGAGCAGCGTGATCGGTCACACCCGCTCGGCCGCCCGTGGCGGCGACCCGAGGGCGCGCGTGCGAGGCACCGATCGCTGGCCGCAATTGCCGCCCGAGCCGCCCCGCCTCCGGGCCGACCTCGTCCATCGTCCGCCGCCGCAGCGCGGCTCGCTCGTATCGCTCGGCCCGCGTTCCGGGCGAGCTCCGGTGGGCGCTCGCGCGGAGCGCGGCGCCGAGCGCCTGAAACACCGCACGCTTGAGTGTGAGCCACACCGGCTGGATGACCGTGGATGCCCGGACGGCAACGTGGGTCAGGCCGAGCGGACGACGTCCGAGCGGCTCGCCTCGCCCGTACCGCTCGCGGATCTCGCGCGATGAGCGCATGGCGGCCCGAGCCGCGCTCGGCCACGCTGGACGATTGACCTGCTCGCGCTGAACCCGATCCAGCATCGCTCAGGCCCCTATGCCTCGAAGATCCCGTCGTGCGCCAGCGTGAGCGACTGGAACAGCACCTGGTTCGAGGCTGTGTCGAACTCGGGACCTTCCCAAGCGATCGGGTAGGCGCTGCGGAAGTGCCATTGCTTGAGGAACGCCCCCGTCCGGTCCATGAGGTGGACGGTCCCGTCGTAGCGGCTGAACCTCCCGGCGATGACCTGCTGGTACCAGCTCCATAGATTGTCCATATCGGACATCCCGCGCCGAAGGACGAGGTCCGTGTACGACGTGGGGCCGGGCAGCCGGTGCTCATGCGTGTTGACGCCGCCCTCGCGGCGCGACTCGACCGCCGTTTGGATCCGCAGGCCGCTGATGCTGCTGAACCCGCCCACGATCAGCGACCCGATCTCGACCTGAAAGTTGAAGCCCAAGTACGGATCCTTCCGAGCCGCGCGTCCGCCCGACGACGAGCCCCTGCCGCCGTTCGCCATACCGCCTCCTCACGCCACGGTTACACCCAGGACCGAAGGCCGTCCGCTCCCCTCGCGATCAGAGGTCGAGCAGCGACCGCTCCTTCTTTTCGGAACCCATGATCTCCCGGTTGATCTTGCTCGCCTCTTCGCACCACCGCCTGCGCTCGCGGTGCTCGAGCCTGAGCAGCGAGTCATACTCCCAGTGAAAATAGTACGCGAGAAAGGCTATCTCCTCGTGCATCGCATCGAGGGGATAGCCCTTCATTGGTCCCGGGACGTGTCCACCTCGAACTCGAACGCATGGTTGCATTTCGGACAGAGCACCTCGACTGCGTTTCGCCCCCGCTCGTTGATGCGGTTGTACATCTCCTGGAGAGCGGCGAAGTCCGCCGCGAACAGGCCCTCGATGACCTTGGGCGTGACGGCGGGCAGCGTGCCGAGCCGCGTCACGACGCGCGAGAGGAGGATGATGGAGAGGTAGCTCTGGTTCTGCTGAACGCGGCTGTCGCGCAGCGGCAGGATCTCATCGGCCGCGGTCGCGAGGCGCATGGTGCCTTCCTTGTGAAGATCGCCATTGTCGTCAGCGTAGCCGAGCTTCAAGACAAATGGGAATTCGGTGATTAGCGCGGTCATCTCAGCCTCCTCTCTCTGGCGCTGTCATTGCGTGCGCTTGATGTTCTCCACCGCGACCTCGAGCGTCTCGATGAGGACGTCGTTCCCCTTGCCGTCGAGATCGCCCGCCTGGTACTTCGACGGCCAGGCCCCGACCAGGTCCCAGCGCGCGGCGTCGTTGCCGGCGTCATCGACGAGGATGATCGATATATTCCTCCGAGCGTTCGGCACGCCGGTGCCGGTCTGGCGGATGATCTGCCACCACTCGTAAAGCTCCATCGACGTCGTGATGCCGCGCTTGAGGGTGAGCGACCCCACCTTGGGATACCCGGAGAGCTTGCGCGTGAAGGGATCGGTGCCCTCGCGGTACTCGATCGGGTCCGACGACTCGTCCGGGATCGTCGCGCTTGCGAAGGCGGCGACCTGAATGCTCGCGATCTCGACGCGGAACCGATAGTTCCTGTAAGGGTCCGTTCTCTCCGCCATGATAACTATAGCCTCTCTTGATGCCCGGCCCCGGAGGGCTCCACATCAGGCTCGATCAAGCCGATGGTAGCGTCTGCTGTTGAATGCGGAGCACGACAAACTCCGCAGGCCGCACGGGGGCCACCTTGATGTCGATGTAGAGGAGCCCCTGGTTCCTCGTCGCCGGAGGGTTGTTCGACGCGTCCACCTTCACCTCGAACGCGTCCGAGTCCTTGGCGCCGAAGAGGCCTCCTGCCGTCCACACCTGGGTCAGAAACACGGTCACGTCGCGACGGACCGTGCCCCAGAGCTTCTGATCGTTCGGCTCGAACACGACCCATTGCAGGCCCCGGTAGAGCGACATTTCGATGTACGTCAGCAGCCTGCGCACGCTGATGTAGATGAGGCTCGGGTCCGTCGACAAGGTGCGCGCGCCGTACGTCACGATGCCGTAGGTCGGCAGGCTCCGTATGGCGTTGATGCCATCCGGGTTGAGGATACCTTGAGCCTTCTCCGTGACGAGCGCCGTGAGGCTCACCGCCGACGACAGCCTGCCGTCGCGGATACCCGCCGGAGCCTTGAACACGCCGACGCGGCTATCGGTCTCGGCATAGGTCCCTGCGATGGCCCCGGCGGGAGGGATCGTGATGCTGCGCGCCGTCGACGCATTGAAGAAATCGATCCATGGATAGTAGATCGCGCCGCGGTCCGAGTTGAGCGCGTTTTCCAGGTCGATGGCCGCGGTTGCTCCCGGGGGAGTTATCGGTTCGCCCCTCTTGAACGACCTGAGCGTCGGCGGGTCCAGCCAGAAAGGGGCGTCTGCGATCATGAACATGTCGCAAGGAGTCCGACCTTCGCAGTAGTTTATACCCTGCTGGATCGTCGCTTGCTGCGTCTTGAGATCGTCCAACATGCCCGTGTCGGGCATCACGAGGAGGCTTGCGTCGGTGATCGGATCGAGCCTGGCGAGCGCGTCTTGGTAGTCGACCGGAGTGCCCGACGTGGAGTCAGCGCCGGTCACGAGCAGCGCCGGGGCGAGGGCTGTCGGCGCCGGCGGCGTCTCGGCGTTGACCGTGACACGGATGAAGAGCGATTGGCCGTTGATCTTGGCCTCCAGCGAGCTAGGCTGCCCGTTCGCCCCCTTCTTGAGATCCTTGATGGTCAGCCCAGGGAACTCTTCAATGACGTAATAATCGACAGTGCGGGTGATCTTGGCAGAATCGAGGTTGTTGTTCTTGATGTAGCGGGTGATGAGACGCTCGAGGACGGTCTTCTTGCTGTCGTCTTGGTCCACCTTTGCGGCGGAGTAGAGGACGCGGACGCCGAAGGTGGGCGTGAGGGTCGTGCTGGGCGTGTCCTCCCAAGGGTAGTTTTCGATCGCGATGGCGAGATCGTTGCCCCACAGGCCCGGTGACGACGCCGTGAACTGGAGAGGCGCATGCACGACCGTCGCCGCGGCGAGGCCATCGCTCGCCTTCGCGCGCACGACGTACGCGTACGCGCCGCCCTCGGCGAAGAAATTGTATACCGCAAACGGGACGTTATAGCCCCACGTGAAGTTCCCGAATTTCGCCAGGAAGGCGTTCCAGCTATCGATCAGCGTGGGCTCGTCCGGCCCTCTTTCTGTCCATCCCACGAAGGCGGTGGTGCTGGTGCCGACGCCAGAGATCTGCTGCGGTCCCCGGATTTCTTCGATGTAGATGCCCGGATACAAGTAGTTGGACACGGGTTCAACCTTTCCAGAGACGATTCGGACGAAGGAGGTTGCCAGATCCTCTTCGACACACGCCGCATCGCGACAGACCTCGGCCTCTTCCCCATGGCCTCTCGCCCATGGAGGGAACGGTGGAGGCCGCCTTCGAGGGCATCTCCCTCCACCTCTCTTTGAGGAGAGGGAGATGCTGGGAAGACAAGATCGCGAGGGCGGAGTCCGCCAGCTGATCTCGGCTACCCCCCCGAAGAGAGCCTGGACATTAGGTTTCCTTTGCCGGAGTTGTCAACGCGGTCTGAGGATGCCCGATCCGATCTTTCGTCACAATCATGGGGCCGGGTCTATCCCCCAGGCGCTCGTTTTGTCACCCTCATGGGACCAGCAGTACCGTTGTGGAACGGTGATCTCGTCAACCTCATGGGATCACCCCGGCGATCGGGGATCCGTGTCGATCACCCACTCTTCCGGGGAGGGCGGGCTCCCCTCGGTGGGCGAGTTCACGCGGAAGTTGGACTGGACCTTGCGGACGAGGGCGCCCTCCTCCGTGGCGGCTCGGGGGATGCGCACGGGCGTCACCGTATAGAAGAGCGAAAGTCGGTACGGCTTGTTGGGAAAACCCGCCCAGATTTGATGGATCTGCTCCATGCTCGGCGCGTCCGACAGGACGGGCAACCGTTCGTTGCCTGTAACGAACAGCACGCCGTTCGGGCTCTTGTCCTCGAGCACGGGGCAGTCGGAGAACAGCCGCTTGAGCTTGCTCACGAGCAGGAGCTCGTTCTCCGCGTTCTGGGCGTACGGGACCATCATGTAGGAGAGATCGACGGCGAGCGGCGCCGCTCGACGCACGAAGCCGGTCCCCGTTCTCACGATCGACGGGGGCTCGTTGATCAGGTAGGGATTGTCGGCTACCCGATACAGATAGACCAGGATAAGCGGAGAGCGCCCCTGCCCTGAATCAGGCTCGTCCGAGGGAGAGTGATACTTGACCTCCACCCTGTCCACGTCCTCCAGGTCTCCAGGTCGGCGGCCGTGGTAGAGCGAATCATGATCGTCATCAATCGGAGACGCCGGGCCCGGAGGATCGTTGAGAAATACGTTCTCGCGGATCAGCGTGCCCAGGCTCTCGCTCACCTGGCGGAGCACCCATCCTGCGGGATCTCTCATGGTAAACCGCTCCCTCGTGCGCGCTCGACCGCGCTTCATGGCCGGCCGATCGATCTTCACCGGCTGTGGGCTGTGACCTAACCGAAGGTCTCGTCCTTCACCACCTTGCCCATCTTCTGGAATTCGAGCCGCGCCGCCCGGAAGAGGTGCCACATCCCCACCGCCGCTGCTTGCTCCGCCGCGAGCATCGCCGCGGCGAGCGCCACGTTCCGGATCGAGCCCCCGGCGAGCTCCAGCCGGGCGCCGAGGCGCTCGAAATCGACGTCGGGATCGAGCGGCGTCTCGGCAGGAAAAGCCCTCTTCCAGATGGCCGCGCGTTCTTTGGGGCTCGGGAACGGGAAGTCGACGATGAAGGACAGCCGCCGCATGAAGGCCTCATCCATGTTCTTCAAGAGGTTGGTCGCCAGGATCACCACCCCCTCGTGCGCGTCGATGCGCTGGAGCAGGTAGCTCGTCTCGACGTTCGCATAGCGGTCGTGCGCGTCCCGCACCTCCGTCCGCTTGCCGAAGAGCGCGTCGGCTTCGTCGAAGAACAGGATCGCGCTCGTGGCCTCGGCCTCGTCGAACAGCTCGCCGAGGTGCTTCTCCGTCTCGCCGATGTATTTGCTCACCACCTGCGACAGATCGATCTGGTAGAGGTCGAGCTCAAGCTCGCTCGCGATCACCGCCGCGGCCATGGTCTTGCCCGTCCCCGGCGGGCCCGAGAAGAGGGCCGAGAGCCCCTTGCCCAGCGAGAGCTTGTCATCGAAGCCCCACGAGACAAAAACCTGGTTTCTCTGCTGCATGAACCGGCAGATGGCACGGAGGAGCTCCCGCCGATCCTCGCGGAGGACAACGTCGTCCCACCGATGCACGAGCGGCACCTTGCGCGCGAGGAAGCTCTGCTTGCCGCCGTGCCGGAGCCTGCACGCCTGGAGCACATCGGCCGTGCTCATGACAGCGCCCTGTCCGCGCGTGAGACAGAGGGCGCGCGCCGCGGCGACAGCGCCGTGGATCTGCCCGCCGGTCAAGCGGAAGCGGCTCGTCAGCGCTGCGACGTCGACGGCCATCGCCGGCGCGTCGCCGGCGCGGAGCGCGGCGTTCCACAGCGCTGCCTGCTCGGCCATGCGAGGCCGGGGGATCTCCAGGCGAAGGAGCGGACGCCCGCCCAGCGCGCCCGCGGGCGCCCACGGCCCACGCTCCAGAAGGAACACGGGCCCATCGTGCTCGGCGATCGCCGCCGCCACGGCGAGCTCGAGCGCCTTCCGGTCCGCGGCGCCGAGCGCGCCGGATCCATCCCAGCAAAGCGCCGCGCTCCACAGCCTCGCCTCGCGCGCGACGAGCGGCAGCGCCGCGCGAAAAGGCGCGTCTCCCTCGGCGAGGAGCGCCTCGAGATCCACAACGAGCACGGGGACGCCGATCTCCCCGCAAAGGGCCTCGACGAGCGACGTCTTCCCCACGCTCTCCGGCCCCTTCAGCGTCACCACGGGCCACGTCTGCCCCCGATGCGACGCGGCGAGCCGGAGCAGGCTCGCCTTGGTCTCCTCGGGCAGGAGCAGCTCCTCGAGCCGCGCTCGAGGATGCACGAGCCGCACACCGCGGCCGAGGCGCGGGTCGAGCTCCTCGCTGCCGAGCAGATACCAGATGATGCGCTCCTCCACCTCGAGCGGGGCGGCCAGGAGCGAGCCTTGCCGGGCGGCGGCATCGAGGCCGCGGAGCAGACCATGGCGCACGAGCGGGGCGCGCGGCGCGAAATGGCGTCGCGCGGCGAGGCGCTCCTCGAACGAAGCAGCGAGCAGGAAGAGCCCGATGTTCACCGTCGGGCGCTTGCGCGTGATATCGTCGTTGAGGTACGCAAAGAGGCGCTCGTAGCGAAGGTCGATCTCGGGCGCGAGCGCGAGCAGGAGCACATCCAGGTCGAAGCGCGTCAGCCCGAACCGCTCGGCGAGCGCCACGAGGCGAAGATGGACGCCGCGCCTCCCGCTCTCCGCCGCGCGGCGCGAAAGCACGGCGGCCTGCCTCTCGATCGCCTCTTTGACCGCGATCACCTCCGGCCCCTCGGGCCCGGTCGTCCAGTGGGGCTCGCCCGGCGCCCGATCGAGCAGCGCGTCGATCTCGGCCTCGGAGATGGTAAGGCCGGGGAGCGAATCCTCCTCTGCCACGAGACGTGCCTGAGCGACGCCGAGGCGCACCATCCGATCGACGCGGTCGAGCTCGGCCATGAGGTGATCGAGCGACCGCGCGAAGGGCGCATCGCCCGCTGGGTCCGGGGCGCCTTCCGGCTCTTCTGCGATGTTGTGATGCGGCTCCAGCATAGAAGAGGCGGTCGTCGTGGGACGCGGGGCGGCTCGCTCCAAGCTCTTGGGCTCGCTCCGTGGCTCTCATATTCACCCGGGTAGGGGGCGAGGCGCAATAGAGGGATCGGCAGAAGCGGCGCTGCCATGTAACTTTTCGGCTGACCCATGATCCTGACGACCGGCTGGCCCCATGAGGCTGCATAAATGGGGCTCAAGTGGCCCCATGAGGCTCATGACAGACAGAGTCCACGCTTGAGTGTCGAAAGCCCCTGCGTCATCACGGATCTTCGCCTGTGATTGCGGTCGAGGAGTACGGCTGTAGTGCTAGTACCTCTGCCGCCGGACGAGCTCTATCGCTTTCTTCTTCGCTTCCTTGGGCGGGAGGACGAGGATCTCCTTGAAGAAACTCTCCTGCTGCTCACGCGGGAGCGAATCGAGGAGCCTCTCAAGCATCTTGAGGCTGGTCAGCAGCTCCTCGTCGACGACGGTCCGCTTCCCGCCATACTCTGCGGGCGCCTTCGCGCCGAACAGCTTCGACGCTTTCTGCCCGCCCGTGGCCGAGAGCTTCATGGTTTGATCCTCGGCGCCGCTCGAGGCCGTGTGCGCCGTGCCGTACATGTTCGCGGTCAGGGGGGCCGACCCTTCCAGGCCGACCATTAGGGCCATCGTGTCGCCCCTCACGTGCTTGTTCATGTAGATGTGGCCGTGCTGATTCTTCCTGGGGATGGCCACGAGCTGGCGCTTCCGGAGGTACTCTCCGGTCGCGGGGTCGATCGGGTGGCCGCCGGGGCCGATGATGTCCCCCTTCACGTTGCGGTTCCCGATGCCCCCCAGCGGGACGTTCACGCCCCTGTGCCGGCGCAGACCCATCTGCGCGTGGAATGGGAGCTTCAGCTCCTCGACGCGCCTCGTCCCGTCCTTGCGCCTCTCGCCGACCTTCGTCGCGTGGGAGGCGAACCCGCGCCAGGCGCTCTTGTCCAGCACGTCGCGGCCATCCTGCGAAGGTCCGCGCCCCAGGTAGTCATAGAAGGCCTCGCCCAGGCCCTTCTTCTCCTGGATCTCGAAGAGTTGCCGCTGCCCGTGACCGAGGACGCTCGCCAGCGGCCACGGATATTCGGTCACCATGTCCTCGGACTTCGACAGATCGGGGTTGTTCCGCGTCGACATATCCACCCCGCCGAGCGCCATGGTCAGGTGGAGCCGTCGCATGAACTTCTGCTTCGCGAGCGTCATCTCCGCGGACGCCTCCAGCTTCTGCCTCGCACTGGCGCTCATGCTCTTGTCCGACCCCTTGGGATCGGCGAACATCGTCTGGAACATGACCGCCGGGTCAATCTCGTTGAGCTGGCGCACCATGAAGTCCTCTTCGGACTCGGTGTGCTCGCCGTCCGGCCCTTTTCTGCGCCCCTTCCAGGTCTCTTCATCCACCGCCCATGGGTCCTTGGCGGCCGCCGCTTGTCCGTCGGGCAGCCGCTGGATCAGGTGCCGCGTCGCGCGGTTGCCAATCTTCGCCTGGAGCTGCAAGACCGGGTGAACCGGGGGCGGGGCCGCCGGGGCGGCCGCTACCGCCGCCTTTCGAACGGTGGCTGCTCGGGCTGCTGCCGTCTGTCTCTGTGCCATCTAACGCACCTCGTCTCCAGGTTCGACGCTATTGAAGTGGTTCACGTTGATGCAGGAATCCTCCACGGTCCATCGACTTTGCCTTTGGTTGCATGCTGTCACACCGCGAGCTTGAAGCCGCCTCGGCTGCGAGTGATACGCCGGTTCTTTATGGCCCGTTTCAACGCAACCTTGAGCGCTCCGGGCTTGAGCTGAGGAGTGCTGGCGCCTCGATTTGCGTTGATGTGGTTCAGGATGTCCTTGAAAGGGTGCGTCGGCCCGAGGGCTTTGATCGCGCCGATCACCTCTTTCTCCAGAGGGCTCACCTTCGTCACATTTGGCACGCTCGGATAGGGCGGCACATTGTCTACGCGGTGCTTCGTCAGCTCGTTGGGGCCACCCTGCTGCTCCGGCCAGGGGTGGTTCTTGCCCGCGATGTCCTTGCGGATGGGCTTGAGGGTGATCTCCAGCCCGGAAGCCAGCTTCTTCTCGCTCGGGTCGTACGGAACGCTCCCGCTCGGGCTGGGAGGCAGGACCGTGACCGTGTACTCTGCCCCGTGCTGGTAGCGGGAGTCGCCCAGCCGGCTCCCTGGCCTGATCTGATCCGCAATTTGCGCGAGGGCCTTGACTTTCCCTTCCACGCCACGGTGCCTCTTGTTGGCGTCCGAGCTCAGCACGGTCAGGTTCTGGTTCTCGCCCCGCCCGCCCATGTTGTCGTTGAGCAGATGCCCCGCGATGTACCGAGGCTTCCCGCCCACGATCTTACCGACCTTCTTGATGATGGTCGGGGTGTCCGCGTTGGGCTTGGACCCATATTTCCATTCGCTTTCCGCGCCGATCTCGGCTTCCATCCTGGTGCCCCCGTAGTAGGGGCTTGGCTTTCCCCAGGTGGCTTTGACCGGGAACCGCTGGACGGCCGCGTCGGCTGGGGGGGTAGCTGAGTGTCCCTCTGTCCTCCCCACCCCCGCAGACACCCACGGCCCGCCGGCCTTCCCCCGCGCCGCCCTGGCCCCCATCGCGTCGGCCTCGGCCTCCAGTGCCGGGTCATCATTGAGCGCCACCCCCTTCATCTGTGCCGTCGCCCGCACGCGCCCCGCCCGCTGCTGCACCACGTGCGCGAGCTCGTGCCCGAGCAGTTCCTGTCCCCGCGTCGTCTCCGGCGCCCAGCGCCCCGGCGCCACGTGGATGTCGCTCCCCTGGGTGTATGCCGCCGCCCCCAGCGCCGTCGCGCGCGGCGAGCCCGGGTGTACCCGCACGTCCGAGAAGCCGGCGCCGAAAGCACCCTCCATCTTCTGCTGCACCGCCTCCGGCAGCGGCCGGCCCGACGTCGACGCGGGCACGTCGCGCTCGGTCTCCGCAGGCGCTCGCCCGGCGGACAGCCGCTGGATCACGTGCCGCGTCGCGCGGTTGCCGATCCTCGCCTGGAGCTGCAGCACAGGGTAAGCCGCGAACGGGGCCGCCGGGGCTCCCCGGGCCGCCGGCGCCGCTTCTGGGACCGGCCTCGCAATCGTCGGTGCGCGGTTCACGGCAGAAGCGCCTTCGCGGCGGATGGCTTGCTTGCTCATGGGGTATCGGGAGCCTATCGGGGATAGGAAGGCAAACGGCTTGTCGAGTCAAGCGGCCTCGCCCGGAGCTACGATAGCGCTCGAGCCACGAGGTATCCAGCTCGCCCGTGCGCATGTCCGCCGTGTCAACACAAATCCGTGCGCGCTCAGCACACCAATATTCAGAGTGATGGGGCCGCCCCTCTTTCAGCGTCATGGGGCCAGCGAGACAGGCCAGGAAAGAAGAAGCGCATGTCTATTGGTTCTTCGCTCTCCTGGAGCTCGGAGGATTGCCCACCACCACGCGCATCATCCAGCCTGCGCCACCGTCTGAGAATCGACGGAGAGGTGCCCCGGGGGGCGGCTCCCCCGGGCCCCTCGCCGGAGGCGGACAGTGCGAGTTCCGCCTCCGGCTCTTCCGCGGATCCCCGGTCAGAGCTCGTCAGGATGTTCCTGTTCGTCACGGCCGCTGACCGCGCTCTGGGCGAGCGCCTCGCTGGCCGGGGGCGCCTCCCTCGCGGACACCCCTGAAGGCCGCTCGCGCCAGCCGAGCTCCCTGTGCGCGAACCGCCGCAGCGTGCTGTATGTCACCTGCACGCCCTCGAGCGCCAATCGCTTCTGCACGCGGACCAGCTGTAACGGCTTTGGGCCCATGAGCCACCCTTCGATTTGAGCGCGGCGAGATTCGAGCGTCTGCCACGCCGATGACGGCGGGGGGTGCGGGCGCGCCTGCACCTTCCGCGCGACCTCGGCGACGAGCTCGTCGCTTATATCGCTCCGCGGTTCGATCCCGCATCGGCGCGCTGTCTCGATGTACCGGAGCGCCGTTTTTCGATCGACCACGCCGGCGCGTGCGATCTGCCGGGCGCTCTGCCCTTCCTGCCAGCGATGGATTACGCCTCGTACATCCGTCATGCTCAGCTGTCTAAAGCTCATTTGTATCTCCCAAGAGCGGCGTGAGCGGACGGAGGCCCGTCTCCGGACCTCGACCGCCAGCGGTGCGCGTCAGTCCGCGTCAGCGCTGAATCACTTCTTGTGCCGCCCAGTTAGCAACGCGTTGAAGATCGCGCTTGCCGGGGTGAGATCAGCGATCGGCGTGGAGATTGCAAGCCGTCTAGAGTGTTGATCGCCACGCACATGGGACCAGCCTGCGGCGTTTTTTCCACCCTTATGGGGCCAGTCGCGAGGTGGCGTGACATAAGTTCGCCAGGGTCATGGGGCCGGCAGATCGCCAGGATCATGGGGCCACCCTGGCGCGGATGACCCAGGGCTTGACGACCGAGAGCAAGGACATGGATCCGACCGGCGGCGCGGGTCGCCCTGTATGTCAGAGTCGCCCTGTATGTCAGAGAGGATGCCGTCTCCTCGGTCCGGCAGTCCGGCCTGTGGAGTTCAGGAGATCGCGATCAGGGCGAGCCCGGATAGCTCGCTTGAGGCCGCCGTACGAGGAGGCGTTTCGAGAAAGATGGTCCAGCGGATGGCCGGGCTGGGCGCCCTCGCCGCGACGCCAAGCAAGTCGGTGTCCCGCAGCCCGCCGTGTCGAGGTGGCTGCGCGAGGCCCATCGTCTGATGGTATCAGTTATCTCAAGACCACCGTTCGCGGTCGTTTCCACTTTCTGTAGGTGATCGTCGAGCGCGGCGGTGGCCGACTCTACCGCGACATACTTGATCGACACGCTCGGCTAGCAGACAGGGGACTGGACGCGACGGCCGCTGACCGAAGGCCAGGTCGCCTATGCCGCGCTGGACGCGGAGGTGCTGGTGCAGCTGTACGACGACTTCGAGGGGGCGAGGCTACAGGGAGAGACGCGCGCTTGGCACAACCGCCGGGCGGCGGATCCGATGCACAGTCCTGAGGACATCGAGCTCACGATGGCGATAAAGAGGGCTGCTGATCTAGTAAGCCGTGTCTTCGCGGTTCAGCTGCTCTGCAAGAACGGACATGGATCAGGCTACGGCGGTGATGGCGTGTCGTTCACCATCCCCGTGGTCAACGACTGAGAAGCGGAGCTCGAACGCGTGAAGATCTCCGAGCGCACGCACGAGCACCTGCTCACCAAAGCCCTCTCGGAAGAGCTGATCCTGGCGGTGCTCAAACAGCCACGCCATCGGCTCGCGGAGCGAGCCAAGCTGACGACGTCCGACGTCCCTCAGCTCGAAAAGGAAGCGGTGCGGCTCCGGACGGAGAGGAGCCGCCTGGTGCAAGCCCTCGCCAGCACCGACCAGAAGCACCGCAACCCCGAGGATGCCCGGCAGGTCCTCGCCCCCCTCTTCGAGACTCCCTTGAACGTCACGCCCGTCGAGACCGCCGAGGGGAGGTGCTTCTGGATCGAGGGCGCCGCGGTGGTCGGGCGGATGCTCGCGACCGATGCGGGATGTCTTAACTCTGCGTCCCCAGCGGGATTCGAACCCGCGTAGCAGCCTTGAAAGGGCTGAGTCCTGGGCCGGGCTAGACGATGGGGACCGGCGATTCGGCGCGGGACCCTACCGTCCGTCGTCGAGCAATGCAAGCCCAACTCGCGTCGCCCGTTGGGGTTTCCGCCGTCGGGCCCGCTCCCGCCCCGCGACCCCCGCGGCCGCGGCGAGCGCCGACCGCGCGGCCTCTCGTGGCGCACCGCAGGCCACCCGCCGAGGCGTTGGTCGCTCGGCGCCGCCGCCGTTCGCCGCTCGCCCGCCACGAGCCTCCGTCCCGACGCGAGCTCCTTCCCTGCTCCCGCTTCGCTGCACGCCATCTGCCCCGCCCACGGCGCCCGCGGCCTCCCGAACCGCTGGACGACCGCTCTGAATCGGGCGACCATCCCCCACCTCACCCGACCCACGGAACGCCGCACAGGCCGAGCCCTCCCCATGCTGCCGTCCCCGCGCCTCGAGCCTGCCGTTCCGATGTCCCAGGGAGGACCGTGCCCCGGCGTCGGCGCCTGACGCGCGCCGCGCTGCTCGCCTTCTGCCCGCTCCCGGCGCTCGTCCCAGCCGCGTTCTCGCGCCCTGCGCTCGCGCAGCTCTCTTCCGAGCAGCCCTCGGCCGCGCCCCCTTCCTCTTCGCCTCTTCCCGCTCCTCCGACTCCCTCTCCCGCTGCTCCTCCTCCCTCTCCACCGCCTCCCCCCTCGCCCGCCGCGCCGCCGCCCCTCGAGGTCGTCGTCACCGGCACCCGCACCCCCGAGAGCAGCCAGCGCGCCACGGTGCGCACGCGCGTCGTCACCCGCGACGAGGCCGAGCGCCGCGGCGCCACCAACGTCGGTGAGGCGCTCGACGGCGAGCTCGGCGTCCAGGTCAACCCGAGCGCCTACGGCGCGCTCGGCAACCCGAGCGCCATCCAGATCCAGGGCTTCGACCTCGACCGCGTCCTCGTCCTCGAGGACGGCGAGCGCGTCATCGGCGACGCCGGCGGCGCCATCGACCTCTCCTCCCTCCCGCTCGGCGACGTCTCCCGCATCGAGCTCGTCACCGGGCCGACCAGCTCGCTCTACGGCACGAGCGCCATCGGCGGCGTCGTCAACGTCCTCTCCGCGCCCCCCGAGCACCCAGGCTTCAGCGGCCGCGCCCGCCTCGAAGGCCGGAGCCGCGCCGGGCTCGTCCTCCATGGCTCGGGCGCCTACCGCGGCGAGCGCGCCTGGGTCAGCGCCGACGCCTCGTTCCAGCGGGAGGAGAGCCTCTCCCTCGTCGAGCCCAGCGACAACCTCGCCGATCCCGGCGCGGGCGCCGACGCCCCCACCGTCCTGCCCGAGCGCTCGCAGCGCCTCCTCGGCCTGCGCGCCGGCGCCACGCTCGGCAAGGGCATCGACGTGCGGCTCCGCGCGCGATGGATCCACGACGAGCAGAACGGCGTCGAGCAGAAGGTGTGGCCCGTCCTGGGGGCCTACCTCTACGACCTCCCCGAGGTGACCGACCGCGTCACCCTGCACCTCGCCGAGACGATCGACCTCGGCGGCGGCTCGAACCTGCGCCTCGCCGCGGGCCGGCAATGGGCCCTCCGGACGAGCGGCCGCGACCTGCGCGGCTCGCCCGACGAGGAGCTGCGCGAGCGCTCGGGCGCCCTCCACAGCTACGAGGCGATCGCCACCATCGCCGACGGGCCGCGCACCTGGGTCGCCGGGGCGCGCGCCGAGGTGGAGACGCTCGACCAGGTGCTCGAGATCACCAAGGTAACCCCCTCGGGCACCGAGGAGACCCCGCCGATCAAGGAGGTGCCCGACACCCGGCTCGGCAGCGCCGCGCTCTACGGCCAGCTCGCGTGGAAGCTCACCGACGAGCTCACCCTCATGCCCGGCGTCCGCGGCGAGCTCCGCCTCCGCTACGGCGGCGTCATCGCCCCACGCCTCGCCCTCGCCTACCGGCCCGCCCCGTCCCTCACCCTGCGCGTCTCCGGCGGGCGGGGATTCCGCGCCCCCAGCGCGAAGGAGCTCGGCTTCTCGTTCGACCACTCGAGCCTCGGCTACATCCTCGAGGGCAACCCGGCGCTCGCCCCCGAGACGTCCTGGGGCGTGAACGGCGATGTCACGTGGATCCCCCGAGAGGGCCTCACGGCGCGCGCCGGCGCCTTCGCGAACTGGGTCGACAACCTGATCGACGTCAACCCGAAGCCCCTCAGCTCCTCCGCCGGCGTCGACACGTACACCTACATGAACATCGCCGAGGCGCGCACCGCGGGCCTCGATCTCTCGGCCACGCTCCAGGCCACACCGTGGCTCCGCATCGAGGCCGGCTACGCCTACCTCTGGACGCGCGACGACACGGCCGATCCCAGACAGCCGCTCTCCGGCAAACCGCCGCACACGGCGCAGGCGGCGCTCCGCGCCGATCTGCCGTTCCAGTTCGAGCTCGTCGCCCGCCTACGGACCCTCAGCAGCGCGTTCGTCGAGAGAGACCCGAGCGAGGCGAGAGACGTGCGCGCCCCCGGGTTCACCACGCTCGACGCGCGGCTCGCGCGGCCGCTCTGGCCCTCGTCGCAGGCATATATCGGCGTCAGGAACCTGCTCGGCGCGCAAAAGGACCCTGATCGCCGCGGCGACCACCGGCCCCTCGAGGGGCGCACCGTTTACGTCGGCGTCCGCGCCGAGCTACCGTGGGAGGACTCATGACGAGAGCATCGGTGACGGCGGCGCTTCTCCTGCTCACCCCGGCGTGCAGCGACGGCACGGAGGACGGGACTTCGACCGGAACCCCCGGGACAACGAGCAGCGGCACGGGAGCCGGAAGCTCGACCGGAGACCCCGAGCCCCCGAACGACGGCGCGCTCCTCGAGGTCGACGTGCCGGCCGCCGGCCGCGTCTTCCTCCACCTCGCCACCCCGGAGATCGTGGTCCCGGAAGGCGACGGCGCGGCGTCCACCGACTGGGATCTCGCGCTCTCGGGCTACGACGTCTTCACCAACAGCGGCCTCAGCGGCCCCGGCGACGGCGGGGCCCTGCCCATCGGCCTCGACGACTACAGAGCGGGCGACCTGCCGAGCACCCCCTTCCTGCTCACGGACGACTCCGGCGGCGCCTTCTCGCGCTGGTACGCCTACGACGGCGAGGAGCACGTCGCCTTCAGCCGCTACCACGTCCACGCGATCGAGCACGAGGGCAGGTACTGGAAGCTCCAGATCTCCTCCTTTTACGGGGAGGTGAACGGGACGCCGGTCACGGCGCTCTATCAGCTCCGCTACGCCGAGGTGCTCCCCGACGGCTCCGGCCCGACCGTCGAGATTCAGGATCTCGACGCGACAGCGGGCGGCATCGACGCGGTCGAGACCGAGCCGAGCGCTTGCCTCGACCTCGCGGGCAACCGGCAGCTGATGCTCACGCCGGAAGAGGCGCGCGCGTCGACCGATTGGAACGTCTGCTTCCGAAGATCGCTCGTCAGCGTCAACGGCGAGCTCGGCGGCCCCGGGACCACGCGCGCCGCCGACCTCCAGGCAGAGGCGTCGGCCTCCGAGGAGCTCGCCGACGTCAAGGCGCGCACCGCCGCGTCGGAGCAGGCGCGGTTCGACGCGGCCGACCACGCGGCCCTCACCGATCCCGCCGTCCCGTACCGCGGCGACCACATCGCGACCGCCTTCACGGGGCGGTGGCTCGAGCCCGGCGCGACGCCCCCCGCGCCGGCCAAGGACGCCGCGTGGCTCGTCCAGAGCGCGGACGGCGTATCGCGCTTCGTGATCGTCATCGAGCGCTTCGAGGGCGCAACGGAAGCATCGCCAGGTCGCGTGAGAATGCGCGTCAAGCAAGTGGAATGAGCGCGGCATGCGCCATCGCGCACCCCGCCGAGGTCACGAGCGTGCGCAGCGCGTGACACCGCGCGAGGGCCCGCGCATACTGCGCGCGCGGTGAGGGAGGGCCCTTACCGACGCAGGAGCATGCTTATGTCAACGTCGCTTGCACCGGCATCGAGCGCCATCGATCCGTCTCGCGTGGACGGGAAGCCGGGCGGCGAGCGCCGGGCAACGCGGATGCGCGGTGGCGGTCTCCTCGCCGCGGGCGCGCTCGCTGCCCTCGTCGCGGGCGCCTGCGGCGGCAGGGTGGTGGTCGACGGGTTCGAGCCGCCGCCCGACGGCACGGGCGGCACCGGCGGCTCCTGGAGCTCGGGAGACACCACGAGCGCCGCGCCGCAAGGCTCCTCCGGGGCCGGTCAAGGCGGGAGCATCGGCGAGGGGGGGGCGCCACCGATTCCGCCCCTCGTCAAGGAAGAGCACAACAACGTCGGCGTCGACGGGTCCATCCCGGTCATCGTCCAGCCGGGCACCCTGGGCTTCACGGCCGTCGCCGAGATCATGGCGTCATCGCCGAGCTTCGATCCGATCGGGATCGAGAGCATCCGCGGCCCCGACGGCAGGCTGCTGGCGGCCGACTACACCATCCCAGGCACGATGGCCGCGTTCTTCAATCAGGGCATCGGCACGGCGGCCGTCCCCCAGACTGGCGCGGACGCATCCTCGCCGCTCGCGCCGGGCGTCTACTGGGTCAAGCTCGGCAACGGCGGAGCCGGCCCGCTGGCAGAGCCGGCGCGCCTCACGGTGTGGCACCGCCAGACGCTCGACGGGCGCTTTCACGGCGGGAAGATCGACATCAACGTCTTCATCGCCGGCGACGCGGTCTCCGAGCAGTACATGCGGCGCGTGCTGACCTCTGCATACGAGGGGTACGTGGGCCTCGGCGTGGGCAGCATCAACGTCCATCACATCGGCTCGGAGTGGGAGTTCGTCGACGAAGAGGTCCTCCCCGGCGTGCTCGAGCAGACGGCCGGCGCCCCCGGCAGGCCGGCCCTCAACGTGATCGCGGTGACGGCGTTCGGGGGGAGCCTTGCGCAGGCGTCCGGCGTGACGCCCGCCGTGCCCGCGGTCGCGGTCGAGCACGGCACCCACCTGAGCGGCATCGTGGTCACGCTCTACGAGGAGCCATCTGTTGACACCGTGATCCTGCGCCATGAGCTCGGCCACCTCGCCGGGCTGTTCCACACCACCGAGTTCGACGCCGACTTCGGCGACCCGCTGGACGACACCTCGCAGTGCAGCGACGTGAATGCGCTGATGGAGCGCTGCCCGGATTTCGGGAATCTCATGTTCCCGACAGGGGGCGATTTCTCGGGTGCGTTGACGCCGCAACAGACGACGATCGTACGGGCGAGCGCGCTCTACCGCGGGATCGTCGAGCAGGGCGGCGGGGCGGCCGTCCCGCTCCCGGCCGACGCGGACACGCCGGCGAGCGGAGCGCCCATCGCGCCGCCGGCTCCGGGCGAGCGTGCTCGCTCGTTTGCGCCTGACCGCCTCGCCTCCACCGCCGCGCTCCCGCCGCACGCCGCGGCGCTGCTCGCGGGGCACTTCTGCGGCCAGAGCGCGGCCAGAGGCGCCGATTTCGACGAGCTGCTCCGCGCGGCCGGCGGCGCCGACCCCGATCGGCTGCTCGCTGTCGGCCGCGATCCCGGCGCGCCGGCGTACATGAGGGCGCGCGCCCTCACCGCGGCGGGCCGCGCCGCCGCGCGCTCCTCCGCCTCGGCGCGCGTGATCGCCGAGCTCCAGGCCCTCGCCGCGGATCCGCGCCTCCCGCGCCGCGCGCGGCTCGGCGCCGTCGAGGGGGTCGCGTCCGCCTCGCCCGCCGCCGCCCGCGCGCTCGCCGCGCGCCTGACCGGCGACGCCGACAGGGTCGTCGAGCGGACGGCGACCCGCGCCGCACGGTGACGCCGCGCTCGCGCGGCGGGCGTCATCCCGCCCTGGATCTCGCGGCCACGGAGATCACGCCCGTCCCTGCGACGGCGCGCGCGAAGTCCAGCCCCGTCAGCACGCCGCGGAGCCGCCGCCCCTGCACCACGAGCACGCGCCGCGCCTGCGCCGCGTGCGCGGCGGCCGCGGCGCGGTGGAGCGGCGTCCGGACGTCGAGGCAGACCATGGCCGGGCTCATCACGTCCTCGACCGGTGAATCGGACAGCACGCCGTGCGCGAGCAGCGCCTCGGTCTGGGTGAACATCCCCACCGGCCACCCGCCGGGATCCACGACGACGAGCCCGCTCACCTGCGCCGTCGTCAGCCGGTCTGCGGCGAGCGCGAGCGGCGCGTCGAGCGGGATCGTGTATGCGGGCGCCGACATGAGCCCGGCGATCGGCGTCGGGTCCCGCGCCTCGACCAGGGAGAGCAGGAGATCCTTGGTGCTGAAGACTCCGGTCAAGGCTTCGTCCTCGCGCACGAACACGCGATGGATACGGTGCTTCAGCAGCACGCTCGCCGCCTGGACGACCAGCGTCGCGCGCCCGACGGTGATGATGCCCGGGCGCAGCACGGCCCGCGCCGGGACGTCGGGCAAGGTGAGCAGCATTCCTCGGCTGTTCGTCTTCGTCTCGAACCTGCCGAGCCGCAGCAGGTCGGTGCGGGACAGCACGCCGATCGCGCGCGACGCCGCGTCCAGGATCGGAACGCAGGAAATCGCGCGCTCGCCCAGCGTGCGGTGCACCTCGGGCAGCGGTGTCGTGTCGGACGCCGCGATGACTTCGCAGGTCATGTAACGCGAGACGGGTGTCGCAAAAGACATCATGGCGAACATTCCTCGAGGACGCCGGCGAACCGGCGCGCTCCGAGGGAGCAAGAAGCGATCCGCCATGCGACGAGGGCTGCCGGGCCTGGCACACGCGCAGGCACCGCGCATTGGCGCGCGATCTGCGCCGAGGTGTGCAACGGGCTGGGCAGCGGCTGGGCCGCCAGACCCAGGTGGGCGTGCCAGGCGGCGATGTCCTAAAATGCGACAGGTGGGGGCCCCGGAACGTGGCCGTCAGCCGCATGGCTCCCCGGGGCGCCTGGCCTCCAGGAGCTGCGCGTTTGCCGCGAGCTCCCGGAGGCCAGGGTCCCGGTGACTTCCCCCGGGCGACCCGTCAGACGACCCGCTGCTCAGGCATCGGGCGCGCAGGGGCCCCCTCGCCTTCCGAGGGCCCGTCACGCGCCCAGCCAGGGCCCGCGCTCGCCTTCGTCGCCGCGGATGGACTCCGGGCCCGTGGGCTAGAACCTATTGCAGCCGCCGCCCCAGCCGGGGGCGAAGCCGCCGATGCCGGAGCCGCCGCACCCCGGCCTCCAGCTGTTGCCCCAGGGGCTCCAGCCGCAAGGCTTGAAGTTCCCGAAGTTGCCCCAGTTGTTCCAGCCCGGGTTGCCCCAGTTGTTCCAGCCCGGGTTGCCCCAGTTGTTGCCGCAGCCCGGGACGCCGCCCCAGGTCCCGTTGGCCCAGCCCGCGTTGTTCCAGCCCCAGTTCGGGTCGGTGAAGCCGCCGGGGGCCCCGCAGCTCCGCGAGCCGCCGCACAGCGCCTGGGAGGTCTCCTCCACCGTCACGGCCTCGTCCGCGCCACTCTCGTCGACGCCCTCGTCGCCCACGCCCACCGCGCACCCGGTGGTCAGCGCCGCCATCGCCATCGCGACGCACATCAACCTGGTATTCAACAGCTCGATCATTTCTCCTCCTTGCCCTGCCCGCGACGTCTGCAAGACCGTCGCGCCAGTCGGGTTGCGGAGAGAGCAGCGCTCATGCCCGAGAGCTGGTGTGCAGAGCCTGCCGCCCAAGGGCGCGCGCGGCGGGCGCGAGGCAACGACAAACCGACATTCCTAAACAGCGCACGACCCCGCAGTGATCCGGCGCGTCCCCCCGCGCCGGATCACTGCGCAGAGAAGGCGCTTCCAGGCGCGCTCGGCGCCCGCCGGGAGCGCCGCGCGCGACGCGGCGGCTCCGGCAATAACACGCCTTTCGCGCGCTGCGGATTATTCGGCGCAGCGCGCCTCGACGAGGCGTCTCCGACGATGTCGAACCTCCACGCCGACAACATGAGACAAGGAGCGATAGCGCCGCAGATGCATTGGCCGTCCTCAGGCGATCAGCGCCGCGCCGCGCGGCGCGCTCAGCCCATCTCCTCTGCGCCCGTGTACGCAGGAGTGCTCAAAAAGGACGCTCCGGGCGTCCTGCGTTGAGAGCGTCAGGGGTCCTATCGAATCGGCTCATCCTCCGCCGGCGCCGGGCGAGCGCGGCGGCGGCGCGGGGCCGCTCAGGGCGCGGCGATCCAGGTCTCCCAGGCTCGAGAGAAGTCGTCGGCGTGGATCTCGTGGCCGCGCTCCGGGTGCACCACGAGCTCGTGCTCCCAGCCGTGCTGGGTCAGCACGTCGGCGAGGTTCTCGGCGCTCGCGATGGTGGAGGCGAGCTCGAGCTCGCCGACGGCGATGAAGATCGGCGGCCTCTCCTCGGAGAACAGGTCCTCCTCGATGACCATGCGCCCCGCGCCGACGAGCGCCGCGCCGTCGACGGCGACGAGGCCTTCGAGCGCCACGTAGCTCGCGAAATAGCCGCCGTTGGAGAAGCCCATGACATAACGCCCGCCGAACGTCTGGCCGAGGATCCGCTCCATCAGCGCCTCTGCGCGCATCCACTCTTCGAGCAGGGCGGGCGCCGCGGCGTCGACGGTCTCGCGGCGCGTTGGCCAGCAGGAGTAGGTCTCCACGGACGGATCCCATGTGCAGAGTCCTGGTTTCCCGCGCGGGAACACGGCGACGGCGCCGAGCGCCTCGGCGGCCTCCGCGGCGGTCGCCTGGAGGTCCACGGGCAGCGAGTCGGGCGCCATGGCCCCGTGCAGCACATAAAGGATCGGCGCGCCGCGGAGCGCGGTCTCCGGCACATGGAAGCAGGTGTGGTCGTCCAGGCCGATCCACCCTGCCGAGCACCAGTCCGTCTCGACCGGCTCCCAGCTCAGCGCCCCGCCCGCGCCGCCCTGCCCGCCCCCGCCACCCTGGCCGCCCGCGTTGCCTTGCTCGCTCGCGCCCGACGCGCCGCTGCTCGCCTCGATCGGGTCCGCGGCGGCGCCGCCCCCCCCGCCCTCGGGAGCGCCCGCGGCGCTGGATCCACGCGGCGCCTCGCTGGCAGCGCGCTCGCACGCGGCAAGCGCCAGCACCGCCATGCTCGCCACGATTGCCGCGCGGTCCGCCCTGTCCATGCGCGCGGCCAAGATGCCCTGTCGGCCGTGGCGCTGCAACACGCGCACGGCGCCGCAACACTCGCGCGGCGCTGCGCCGCGAGGACTCCCGCCAGCGAACCGACCCGCTCGGCGCGCCGGCGCCGGGGTGAGGGCGAAGACCGCCTGCCCTTGCCCTCCCGGCGATGCCGCACTACCGACCCAGCCATGACCCCGCTTCCCGGCCTCCCCGGCGCCTTCCTCGCGGCCGTCCAGCGCGAGTTCCCCGCGGATTTCCTCTCGACGGACGCTGCCGATCTCGCGACGTTCGGCCGCGACTGGACCAAGGTCCACGAGCCCAGGCCCTCGGCCCTCGCGCTCCCGCGGTCGACCGACGAGGTCTCGAGGCTGCTCCGCCTCTGCTCGGAGCACCGCGTCCCGGTCGTGCCCTCCGGCGGCCGCACGGGGCTCGCCGCCGGCGCCGTGGCGGCCAGGGGCGAGCTCGTCGTGTCGCTCGAGCGGATGCGCAAGATGGGCCCGGTCGATGTCCTCGGCGCGACCGTGCGCGTCGAGGCCGGCGCGGTCACCGAGGCGGTGCACCAGCACGTCGCGCCGCACGGCCTCACCTGGCCCGTCGACTTCGCCTCGAAGGGGTCGAGCCAGGTCGGCGGCAACATCGCCACGAACGCCGGCGGCGTGAAGGTCATCCGTTATGGCCTGACGCGCCAGTGGGTCCTCGGGCTCACCGTCGTCACCGCGAGCGGCTCCGTGCTCGAGCTGAACGGCGCGCTCGAGAAGAACAACACGGGGATCGACCTGCGCCAGCTGTTCATCGGCAGCGAGGGCACGCTCGGCATCATCACCGAGGCGACGCTCAAGCTCACGCGGGTGCCCGAGGCGCTCAACGTGTTCCTGTTCGCGGTGCCCGACCTCGCCGGCGTGCTCGCGCTGTTCCGCGAGGCCCGGACGGGGCCGTTCGTGGTGATGGCCTACGAGTTCTTCACCGAGAAGTGCCAGGCGCGCCTGCGCCGCCACCGGAACGTGCGCGTGCCGCTCTCGGCGCCGTCGGACTACTACGTGCTCATCGAGGTCGAGCGCGGCGAGCCCGAGGCGCTCGAGGCGTGGATCACCTCGCTGTTCGAGCGCGGGCTGGTCACCGACGGCACGCTCGCGCAGCACGGCGCGCAGGCCGCGGAGCTCTGGGCGCTCCGCGAGGGGATCAGCGAGAGCCTGTCGGCGACCGGGCTGCCGCACAAGAACGACGTGTCCCTCCCGATCCAGGAGCTCGAGGGCTTCTGCTCCGAGCTCGAGAGCCTCTTCGAGGCCCGCTATCCAGGGTGGGAGATCGCGCTCTTCGGCCACATCGGCGACGGCAACCTCCACATCAACGTGATGAAGCCCGACGACCTCACGCGCGAGGAGTTCCTGAAGCGCACCCACGAGGCGGATCACGCCATCTTCTCGCTCGTGAAGAAGTACCACGGCAGCATCTCCGCCGAGCACGGCATCGGCCTGCTCAAGAAGGATTACCTGCCCTACTCTCGCTCGGCCGAGGAGCTGGCGATCATGAGGTCGATCAAGCGGGCGCTCGATCCGCTGAACCTCATGAACCCAGGCAAGATCATCGACGTCTGAGCGCCCTCCGGCTCGCTCGCGACGCACGCGGACCCCCATGGTGCAACCAGCGATTCAACCCGTGACCGCACGGCAGAGCGCCGGCGGCCGTTCGATGGAATCAGCGCAAGGAGAGACGATGACCCTCGACGAATCCAAGCTCTCGCACCGGTTCACCGAGCACGGCGGCGTGCGCCTCCACTACGTCGAGGCGGGCGACGGGCCGCTCGTGGTGCTCCTCCATGGCTTTCCCGAGATCTGGTACTCGTGGCGCCATCAGATACCCGCGCTTGTGGAGGCGGGTTACCGCGTGATCGCGCCCGACATGCGCGGCTACAACCTCTCGGACAAGCCGGAGGGCGCCTCGGCCTACGGGGTTAACGAGCTCACCGCGGACGTGGCCGCGCTCGTCCAGGCTTCGGGCGCGGAGCGCGCCGCCGCGGTGGTCGGCCACGACTGGGGCGGCGGCGTCGCTTGGGAGTTCGCGGCGCGGTATCCGGCGCTCCTCGATCGGCTGGTGGTCCTCAACTGCCCTCACCCCGCGCGGCTGCTCGCCGGGTTCCGCACGGCGCAGCAGCTCCGCAAGAGCTGGTACATGTTCTTCTTCCAGCTCCCGAAGCTCCCGGAGCTCGCAGCGCGGAGGGACGGCTTCGCGTGGCTACGCGCGGCGGTGAAGGACGACCCGCGGCGTCCGGGCGCGGTGAGCGACGAGGATCTCGCCCATTACGTCGAGGCGTGGTCGCAGCCCGGCGCGCTCACGGCGATGATCAACTACTACCGCGCCCTCTTCCGTCCGGCCAGCCTCCGCGGGCTGGGCAGGCCGCCCCGCATCGACGCCCCGACGCTGGTGATCTGGGGCGAGCACGATCGCTACCTCGGCTCCGAGCTCGCCGAGCCGGATCCGGCGCTGGTCCCGAACGCCCGAGTCGCGCGCGTCCCCGACGCGAGCCACTTCGTGCACTACGACAGGCCCGAGAAGGTCAATCAGCTCCTCCTCGATTTCCTGCGCTGACGCGCTCGCTGCAGCGCGGTCGCGCCGCGCTGCCCCGCGAGCGGCGCTCGCGCGAGCGCGCGCGGCGCGACCGCCGGCGAGGCGCGTTTCCTGCCGTACGTACCCGTTTGACACGGCGGAGCGACCGATCGAACCTGGCGGGCGCTCATGCTCCGCCGCATCCCCGATCGCAATATCTGGCTCGTTTTTGGCGCGATTTTCCTCCTCGGTCTCGCGTACGGCATCGCCATCTCGCTCACGGCGGTCTTCCTCGATGCGCGCGGGTTCACCAAGACCGACATCGGCCTGCTCGCGTCGTGCTTCGCGCTCGGCATCGTCCTGCTCTCGCTGCCGATGGACACGCTCATCCGCCGGTTCTCGGCGAAGACCACGCTGATGCTCGCGCTGGCCGGGTACGCGGCGGCGGTCGGCGCCTTCCCCTTCCTGCCGAGCTTCGCCGCCATCGCCGCGGTGCGTTTCCTCGACGGGGCCTGCTCGGTCGGCATCTGGGTGAGCTGCGAGACGATCCTGCTTGCCCGGTCGGACAAGGACAACAAGGCGTTCGTCACGAGCCTCTACGCCGTCTCGATGGCGCTGGGCTACGTCCTCGGACCGCTCTGCGCGCCGCACATCGTCGCGCTCTCCTCGATGCCCGCGGCGTTCCTCCTCTCGTGCGTGATCTCGCTGATCTCGGCCGTCCTCGTGCTCGCGCGCCTCGACCGCGACCTGCCGGGCATGTCCGAAGCCCACGGGAAGGCCGGCGCGGCGAGCGCGGAGGATCCCTCGTCGTCCTCCGCCTCGATCCTCTGGCGCATCAAGACCGCGTGCTTCGCGACCTTCGCCTACGGGTATTTCCAGGCGTCGGTCGTGCTGTTCCTCCCGCTCTACCTGATGGCGTCCAAGGGGGTCACGCGCGATCAGACGATCCAGATCCCCGCCTACTTCGCGGTGGGCATGCTCCTCTTCACCAACGTCTTTGGCCGGATCGGCGACCGCCGCGGCCACCTCCTGCTCATGCGCGTGCTCGGCACGATCGGCACGCTGATGATCCTCGGCTTCGTGTACCTCGATCGTTACGACGCGATGTGCGCGGCCGTGTTCGTCGCGGGGGCGACGCTCGCGTCGATATCGCCGCTCAGCCTGGCGCTCCAGGGCGTCGTCACCGCGCCGCGCGACTACAGCCGCGCGAACTCGATCTACAACGTCTTCTACGCCGCCGGGATGCTCCTCGGCCCCCCCGCGTCGAGCGCCATCTACCAGGCCGCGGGCGGCATCGCGATGATCTACCACCTCGCGGTGCTGTGGGCCGCGTTCGTCGTATTCACCGTCGTCTTCGCGGGCGACGACCCGGCCTCGCGGCGCAGCGCCGGAGAGCGCGTCAGCGTCCCGGTCTGGAATGAATAGCGCCGGGGCGCGGCGGCGCCCCGGCTCGACGCGGCTTCAGTAGAGCACGCGGGTGCGGATGCTGGTCTCCAGCGCGCCGATGCGCCGGCTCACCTCGGCGGACACGTCCTGCGACAGGTCCATGATCAGGTAACCGATGTTGGCGTCGGTCGACAGGACCTGGCTGTCGATGTTGGCGTTCACGTCCGACACGATGCGGTTCACGTCGCGGAGCACGCCGGGCACGTTGCGGTGGACGTTGAGGACGCGGTGCGTGCCCTTGAGCGGCGGGAGCTCGACATTCGGAAAGTTCACAGCGCCCGTCGTCGCCCCGGTCGTCCCGAGCTGCGTCAGCGCGCGCGACACCTCGCGCCCGATGGCCTCCTGCGCCTCCTCGGTCGAGCCGCCGATGTGCGGCGTCAGGATCACGTTCGGGAGCTTCTGCAGCTCGGTCAGGAAGCCGTCAGAGTTCGACTCCGGCTCCTCCGGGTAGACGTCGATCGCCGCGCCCGCGAGGTGGCCGCTCTTCAGCGCCTCGGCCAGCGCCGGGATCACCACGACCGAGCCGCGGCTCGCGTTGAGCAGGTACGCGCCCTTGCGCATCTGCGCGAGCTCGGCGGCGCCGATCATGTCCCGCGTCTCCGACGTGGCCGGCACGTGGAGCGAGACGAAATCCGACTCCGCGAGCAGCGCCTGCAGCGTCGGCAGCGCGCGGTTGTTGCCCATCGGGAGCTTCTGGGCGATGTCGTAGTAGACGACGCGCATGCCCATCGCCTCGGCGAGCACCCCGAGCTGCTGGCCGATGTGGCCGTAGCCGATGAGGCCGATGGTCTTGCCGCGGATCTCGTAGCAGGCCTTCGAGACCTTCTTCCAGGTGCCCGCGTGCACCTCGCGCGACCTGTCCCCGAGCTGCCGGGCCAGCATGATGGACTCGCCGATGATCATCTCGGCGACGCTGCGCGTGTTGCTGAACGGCGCGTTGAACACAGGCACCCCGCGCCGGTTCGCTGCGTCGAGGTCGACCTGGTTCGTGCCGATGCAGAAGCACCCGATAGAGAGCAGCTTGTCCGCCTTCTCCAGCACGCGCGCGGTGACGTGCGTCTTGCTCCGGATGCCGAGAATGTCCACGCCCGCGAGCGCGGCGATGAGCTCGTCTTCCTTCAGCGCGGAGCTCCGCGTCTCGATCTCGAACGATCGCGACCGGAACAGCTCGTGCGCGCTCTGGTGAATGTTCTCGAGCAGGAGCACCTTGACGGGCTCCTTCACGACAGGGGGGGTCGTCTGGAATTTCGTTGCTGAGGGCGTCATGGGCTTCATCCGTCAAGGCCACATCTACCGCAACTTCGCCCTTTTGCATCCCAGGATCCGATGCGACGCCGATGCCAGGGCGCATCCGTTCCGCGCATCCGTTGCGCGCGGCAGACTGCCGCGCCGCCCCGCCGCGCGCCGCAGGGGAGACGCCTCGCCGATAGCAAGCTAGATTGCGCCGCATGCGCCACCGCAGACACGCTCGACTCCCTGCCGTCCTCGTCGTCGCCGCGCTCGCCGCCTCCGCTGGATGCAAGGGGAAGCCCGGCCCCAGCGGACCGTCGCCCAACGCGACGAAGGTCCCCGACGCGCCGACGGCGTCGGCGACGATCGACACGACGCCGCCGCCCGTCCCGCCGTCGAAGGGCGCGCTCATCGAGGACGAGCGCAACTCGATCGCCGTGTTCCGCGACGTCGCGCCCTCGACGGTCTTCGTGACCCAGCAGCGGCTCGTGGTGGACCGCTTCTGGGGTACCGCCGTCGAGGTGCCCGCGGGCTCGGGCTCGGGCTTCGTCTGGGACGCCGACGGGCACGTCGTCACGAACTACCACGTCGTGGCCGGCGCCCAGTCGCTCGTCGTCCGGCTCCAGGGGGAGAAGACGTTCCCGGCGAAGCTCGTCGGCGTCGAGCCGCGCAAGGACATCGCGGTCATCAAGATCGACGCCCCCAAGGACATGCTGAAGCCGATCCAGGTCGCGCCCCTGCGCGAGCCGCTGGAGGTCGGGCAGAAGGCGATCGCGATCGGCAACCCGTTCGGCCTCGATCACACGCTGACGACCGGCATCATCAGCGCGCTCGGGCGCCAGGTCCAGGGCGTGGGCGAGGTGACCATCCGCGACATGATCCAGACGGACGCCGCCATCAACCCCGGCAACTCCGGCGGCCCGCTGCTCGACTCGAGCGGGCACCTCATCGGGATGAACACGATGATCTTCTCGAAGAGCGGCAGCTCCGCTGGCATCGGCTTCGCCGTGCCGTCGACGACGATCGCGCGGATCGTCCCGCAGATCATCCGGACCGGGAAGGCCGAGCAGGTCGGCCTCGGCATCCAGCTCGATCAGTCCCGCCGCCTCGAGCGGCGCAACGGCATCCGCGGCCTCATCATCATGAGCGTCGTCCCGGGCGGCCCCGCCGAAAAGGCGGGCCTGCACGGCCTCTCCGAGGGCGACCGCGGGCTCGTCCTCGGCGACGTGATCGTCGGGATCGACGGCACGCCCGTCGCGGACTACGACGGGCTGTACCAGGTGCTCGACGGCAAGAAGCCGGGCGACAAGGTGAAGGTCGACGTGCTCCGCGGCCCCAACGGCGAGAAGGCCACCATCGAGGTCGCGGTAGAGCTCCTCGGCTGAGCCGCCCCGTCTCCGCCCCGTCCCCGATATATGCGAGCGCCTGTGGAGCTCGCCCGCTGCGGCGGGCTCCCCTCTCAGGCAATGATCGTATCGACGAGTCCACCTTCTAGGCTCTCGTCGCCGAAGTCGTCGAGCGGGCCGCCCTGGCCGTTCGTGCAGCCGACGGCCGCGCCGATCGTGTTGAGCAGCTTGTTGACGGTGATCCGCTCGTCGATGAACTGGCCGGTCTTCAGGTAGCCCGCGGCGCCGCCGGCGAGGATGTACGGGACCCTGGAGTAGGCGTGGTACTTGTCCGCGAGGTCGTTGAGCCACACGGCCACGCCGCGGTCGAGGAGCGTCCCCGAGCCGAGATCGTACGACGAGAGCCTGTCGAGCAGGTGCTTGAACATCCGCGCGTGGATCCGGTCGATCTGGTGGTGCAGCTCCTGCGCGCCCTCGATCGGCGGGCCGACCTCGCCGTCGCCGTCGATGCGGTGCGAGATCTTGTGGAAGCTCTTCTGCCGCACGCCGTGGATCGTGTACTCGGTCGAGTCGTTGCCGTCGCCGACCTGCAGGGTCGCCGCGCGCGTCGCGCCGCACGCCATCGCGAGCGCGATGATGTCCATCTGCATGCGGGTGACGGTCTCCACGTTGTCGTAGCTGCCGACGTTCGGGGAGATCGCCTCCATCTCCGCGACCCGCTCCGGCGGGAGCGCGCAGGCGAGCCCGACCTCGAGGTCACGGATGCTGTCGAAGTGGAGCTGTAGCCGCTCGCGGTCGCCCTTGCTGAGGTCCTTCCGGCGCATGAGCGCCTGCATCTGCTCCCGGACCAGGTCGTTCACGCTGGCGCGGCGCGCGGCCAGCGCCTCCGCGGCCGCGGCGTCCACCTCGGCGAGCCCGAAGAGCTTCTGGTACGCCTTGTACGGGTCGCGCTCGGCGGCGCGCAGCTGCTTCGGCCCGCGGTACGAGAGCACCTCGTTGATGTAGCCGGCCATCCTGCCCGCGTAGAGCGTCAGCGGCTCGACGCCCGCCGGGTTGAGCTCGGTCGCGATGCGGTTGTCGATCGACTCGCCCATCGCCAGCGACTCGTTGCCCGCCGGATCCTCCGACACCTGCGCGGCAGTCAGGCACTGGTTGCCGCCGCCGGAGTGGCCGCACCCGTTGCCCTGGAACGCGAAGCGGACGCCGCGCACCATGATCAGCCGGCTCGCGTAGTCCTTGAGCTCGCTCACCGCCCGATCGGCGTCCGCGGCCATCGACTCGGCGGTCAGCGGGCCTGTCGCGCTGGGCCAGAACATCTCCGGCTCGTCGCCGACCTGCTGCGCCACGCCGTTCGCCTGGCGCATGAAGATCGCGAAGGGCGGCACGTCGCCCGTACCGGCCGCCGCGCGGCGCGGCGCGAAGGTCTCCAGGAACGGGAGCGCCACCGTGACGCCGAACAGGCCTCGAAGCACACGTCGTCGGGTGATCATGGCGCCTCCGCGGGAACGCGAGCGAGGAACGGAGTCGAAGAGACGATCCGGACGATGAGCTCCTTGGTCGAGGCGCCGCCGCGCGACGCCTCGCCGAGCTCCTCGACGAGCGCCCGGTCCTCCGCGCGCACGCCGCGGCCGTGGGAGAACTCGATCCAGCGCTGCGCGTAGCACGCGTGCGCCTCGCTGCTCTCGGCAAGGAGCTGGCTGAACTCGACCGCATCCGCGTAGCTCCTCGGCTGGCCGCCGAGGGTGTAGACGTCCGCGGAGTCGACGGGCGCGCCATTGTCGGTCGTGCGGTACTTGCCGATCGCGTCGTAATGCTCGAAGGCGAACCCGGCGGGGTTGATGAGCACCCCGTGGCACGACGCGCCGCACGTCCCCTTGCCCGTGTGCGCCTCGACGCGCTCGCGGTTGGTCGCGAGCTCGCCCGGCGGCAGCGAGGTCGCGTTGTCGGGCGGCGGCGGCAGCGCCGCGCAGAGGATCCGGAGGTTCACGAACACGCCGCGGTGGATCGAGTCCGGCTGCCGCGCCGTCGCCTTCGCCGCGAGGAAGCCGAGGCGCGTGAGCAGCCCCGAGCGCTCCGCCTCGTCGAGCTCCACCCGCTTGAACTCGTCCGAGAAGTCGCCCTCGACGCCGTAGACCGCGGCGAGGTGATCGTTGACGAACGCCGTGCGCGCGGTGAGCAGGTCGGTGAGCCCGCCCTCCTCGTCGAAGACGACGTGATCCACGAAGAGCTCCGCCTCGCGCTGCATGTCGTCGCCCATCTCGGGGACGAACTCGGGGTAGAGCGCCTGGTCCTTGTTGAGGTCGTGGTACTGCTCGTAGTCGTAGAGCTGCCGGTGGAACGCGCCGACGACCTCGCGGGCGCGCTGGTCCTCGAGCATCCCCCCGGCGTAGGCGCGGACGGCCTCGCGGCTCGAGAGCTCGCCCGCCTTCGCCGCCTCGAGGAGCTCGTCGGAGGGCATCGTGTTCCACAGGGTGTAGGCGAGCTTGGTCGCGATCTCGTATCCGCCGAGCGGGATGAGCCCCCCCTCCGCCGGCCCGGCGCCGATCTCGACGCGGTAGACGAAATGGGGGGACTGCAGAAACGCCTCGATCGCCGCGCGGACGCCCGCGGCGAACGGGTCCTCGCCCTCGAAGAGCTCCTCGCCGCGCTGGAACAGCGCGACGTACGCATCCCGCTCCTCGGCCGTGAGCGGGCGCCGGAACGCCCGCTCGCCGAACCGCTCGACGAACGCCTGCGCCCGCGCCTCCGGCGCGTCCGGCAGGTCCGCGGGCGCGATCCGATCGAGCTTGCCCTGGTCGGCGGTCACCATCGCCGCGAGCTCCTCGGCGGCGCGCTGGTAATCGCCCCAGAGGCCCGGCGCCACCAAGAGCGCAGCCTCGTTGTTGTCGAACACGCCGCCGAGCGGGTCGCTCGTGAACGACGCCGAGAGCCCGGGCCGGTCGTCGAGGCGCAGGAGGTCGCGCACCGTGTTCTCCCACTGCGCGTGGGTCAGCCGCGGGAACATGCTGCGCTCGGCGACCTCGGGCCCTGTCGGCCCGCCCGGAATGACGCCATCCCCTTCGCCTTCCCGCGGATCACCCACGGCGCCCGTACACCCCGAGATCAGGAGCGCAGCGACGCTCAGCTGCGCGCCGAACAGCCGCCGCCACCGCGGGAAGGCGGTCAATCGACAAGCCGGTGAGATCATCGAGCTCTCCTGATGAGCAGATCGATTGTGTACGCAGGAGACACACCTTGGCCGCCACCGCGACGAGATGGTCAATCGATAAGCCGGTGAGGTCGCCGACCTCTCCTGAAGAAAGGCTCCGAACAAATCCGGACTGCACCAGGCAGCCGACGGTGGGCGCAACGCCGGGTGCAACGAGGCGCCCTGCTGAAGCAGGGCGTCGCGGAGCAACGACGCGACGCGCCGACCATCGGCTGCCTGGCGACAAGAGGTTTCGTTCGCTCTAAGCCAAGCAGCTAGATCCAGTTATGTAGGAAATACACTTTACTAACAACCCCAAAAAAATCTTGGTCGATGGCAGATGCGCGGCGATCGCCCTGGAGCAGACAAATCCAACGGCACCCAAAACTCTCCTTACTCGTGTGTGTGATCTCCCATGCATGCGGCCATGGCAGGAGATCTCGATGGCTGGCCAGGCCCGCCGAGGCGGGTGCGGTGTTGCCGCCGGGAAGTTCGCTGTTGCTGCCGAGCAGCGGGTTCAGCAAGCATCTCCGCGATGCGCCCCGCTCGCCTCCGCCGCTGCCACGCCTCGTCTGCGCTGGCGCTCGCGTCGCTCGCGTCGCTCGTCTTGCTCGCCGCGTGCGAGCGACGGGCAGCCCCGCCCGGGGGCGGCGCGGCGGGCACCGAGCAGCAGGCGCCTCCCCCCGCGCCTGCCGCGAGCGCGACGGCCCCCGCCGCCGCGGTCGAGTACCTCGAAGAGGTCACGGGCGGCGCGGACCGGAACGAGGCGCTCCCCCTCGTCATCGCGATTCACGGGCTCGGCGACCGGCCCGAGTCGTTCGCGGGCCTGCTGTCGGGCGCCGACTTCAAGGTGCGTCTCATCGTGCCGCGCGGGCTCGCGCCGTACGGCGGCGGCTACTCGTGGTTTCCGCTCCAGCAGGCGCTCGCGAGCGATGACGTGGGACAGGGCATCTTGCGCGCGGCTGCCGCGCTCGCGGCGGCGATCGAGCGGGTCGCCGCCGAGCGGCCGACGCGGGGGAAGGCCATCGTGACCGGCTTCTCCCAGGGCGGCGCGCTCACGTTCGCGCTCGCCCTGCACCACCCGCGCGTCGTCGGCGCCGCTTTCCCCATGGGCGGCTGGGTCCCCCCCGCGGTGCTCCCCGGCGCAGGCGCGACGGCTCCGGCGCTCGTCGCGCTCCACGGCGAGGACGATCGCCGCGTCCCGATCGGCCCGACCCGCGACGCGATCGCGGCGCTCGACGCGCGCGGCGTCAGGGCGAGGCTGGCGAGCTACCCTGGCGTCGGCCACACGGTGAGCGGCGAGATGCGGCGCGACCTCCTGCAGCTCATCCGCGACGCCGCCGCCGAGATGCGCTGACGGCCGTCCGGGCGCAGCTGCGCCCCTCGCCACGAGGGCCGCTACTTCCTCGCGTTCCGCACGGCCCCGAACCACTTCGCCAGCGACAAGGCCGAGATCTACGTGCTCAGCTCGACCGACCAGACGCGCTGGACGGTAAAGACCCGCGTCGCCCTCGGGACCGACGTGCGCGAGCCGCGGCGGCTCTCCTACGGCGGCGCGCTGTACCTCTACTTCGCCGTGCTCGGGAAGGATCCGACGAAGTTCGAGCCGCAGGGGACGACGTTCGCCGTGTACGAGGGGCCCGGCCCGCGACGAGATCCACCTGTTCGGCCGCCGCAACCTGAACGAGACGGGGAATTACGATCTCGACATGGATGAGCTGCCGCCCGCGCAGCAGGCGCAGAAGTACCTCGTCGAGTCCTCGTTCGAGCCCAGGCGCTGCTCGCTCTGGAAGGTCGACCCGGACGCGCTGTCGGTCTCCTTCGTCCTCGACCTGCCGTCGCGCGGGGACACGTGCTTCGCCTCGGCGCTCGACGCCGGCGAGCACGAGATGACGGTGTACAACTACACCTCTCCGCTGGACGGAGGGGATCTCGACTGGTTCCGGGCGCAGGGCGGGCCAACGATCATCTACCGGACGACGTTGACCCTGCCCTGACGCCGCGTTCGCCTCGATCACAAAGCCTCTAGGCCGAGCCCCCACGCGAGCACCGGACGTCGCTGGCTGCCTCCGGATGGCCTATCCGGAAGCAGTCAGCCACATCACCCTCGGGTCGGCTACTTTAGCGATCCTCCTCGGGAAGAACGGAAATTGGCGCAGTGGCACGCTCCGGGCTTCTGGCGTCCCACTGCTCGATTTCGTCGACCATGATGTGGCCATAACTGTCTGCGCTGCGATCCTCGATTCGAATCGACGCGCTCTTTCCTTTGAACTCGGAGATATCCCAGACGCGCCGTCCCATGATTTCGCTCATGCAGCCTGTCGCGCTGCGCACAGGCTGACCATCGACCAGGAGCGACACGGTCAGGCCCTGCGGGTCCATACCGCCGCCTATCTGCAATGTCATGATGTCGCCGACGATCATGAAGGGTGCTGAAACCGACGAACCCGTGGCTCCGTCGAGCAGGCGATCGGCCATGGAGTTCGCGAATGGCCCGATATGCCCCGCCACGAACTGCTGGTCAGGGACCGGGCTCGTCGTCGGAAACCGCACGAAGCTATCTCCCCAGGTCTCCCAGCGTTCGGGCGCATCGAAACCGAGCCGTGCTCGTGGGCGCATCGGCAGCGGAGCTCCACCACGTAGCAGCAGCACCTCGCTCACGTTCGCCAGGCTCGGCTCCCACTCGGTCACGCGCTGGAGCAGGCGCGCCTGGCGCTCCCGATCATCGTGATGCCGAAAGTAATACTGGTCGAAGAACCAGAGATCGCACGCCAGTCGCTCCGGGGTCGGCCGGTCACGCTCCGGGTAGTAGCGATCGATCGTGCGACGCACGTCGGTGAAGCGGACCTCGCGAGAGTCCTGCAGCCCTTCCAAGAACTCCGTGTGGAACCCGGTCATGAAATACTGCGTCCCCGCAAGCCTGAGCCTCGTCAGTTGATCGTAGGGTGCTGGGAACACGGGGTCGGTGGACAGGTCTACTTGGCGGTCGAATAGGTATGCACCGCCGCTGTTCTTCTCGTGGCCGGGGCGGCCGCGCCTCCGGATCGGCTGGTGGGCGATGGTGCGATCTGTAAGGCCAAATACATCCACGATGGGTACACGCGAGAGGTAGCCGAAGATGCCGATCGAACCAGCGGCGACCGTCGGCGTGCCCCAACGCTCCACGACGAGCCTGCGCAGGTCGCGCGCTTGCTGCGCAGCGGGAGACACGATGCCGTCCTCGGACAGCGCTCTCATTGCATAGAACGTGCGCTCGTCGGCGACATGCCAGTATTTCTCGCCCGCGCGCACGACGGTCGTCGGCCACATCACGGGGAGTATGCTGAGCAGAGCCAGCGCGCCCAGCGCGTTGACCGCCAGGTTGCATCGGGTCAGAAGCCAGCGCACAGCGGATTCGGCGAAGACAACGAGCAGCGGCAACAGGACAACCGCCAGCCGACCCAGCATGAAGTCGCCCCCGATCTTGGCGACATATACGGCGTACAGCGTACCTCCGATCAGCAGCTGTCGGGCCTCCGGAAGATGCCAACGGAGCACGGCGCCCTCGACCGCAAGCGGGACGACCGCCAACAGCCCGGCAGAGAAGACGGTGACGGCCCAGTACACCCTACCCTGGCTGAAATAAAGGAGCTCGGCCGATTTCGCGTAGTAGGTATTCGGAAACAGTTCACCGTAATAATGCCACCGCCATATGTAGTATGGCACGTATACGAGCGCGAGCGGCAGCACATAGCGGAAGATCTCGCGGCGGCGCTCCCGGTACGTCAAGAGCACCGCTCCGAGCGAAGCATAGAAGACCGCGTGGTCCGGGTGCGCCATCGTCGCCGCGATGCCCGCTGCCGCCGCGCTGAGCGGGCGGCGCCGCGCGGCGCAATCCATCGCGAGCAGAACCATGAACGCCCCAAACATGGTTTCAAGCCCGGAGGTCCCGAAGCTCCCCATCGTGTAGCTGCACGCGATGAGGAGCGCTGCGAGTGGCATGCCGAACCGCGACTCCGGATTGATTCGGGCGCTCAGCCGTGTCGAGAGGACGATCACGCCGGCGAAGCAGAGCAAGGACAAGACGATGGACGTCGTGATCGGTCCGACTCCGACGGCCATGGGCGCTGCGACCAACAGGGTCCAAAGGAAGTTCGTGTAACCTTCGACGCGCTCGCCTGGATTGAAGACGAGCCCATGCCCGCGTACCAGATTCTCTGCGTACCGGAACGAGATGAAGGCGTCGTCGGCGACCCACATCAAAGTCCAAGCCCGGATCACTCCGAAGGCAGCAGCGCCGAGCGTCAGCGCCCAGGACAGCCGGCCGATGACGCGGCTCTCCAGGGTTGCATGCAGCAGGCGCCGCGCAGCAGGGACCCGAAGGAGCACGAACGGCAATAGGAAGACGAACGCTGCGAAGAGCGACGCCAGCACCCACGGCAGGCACTGGGGCAGCGTGGCACGGTAGCGCTCGAGGAGTTCCGTCAGCAGAGGATGTTGCAACATGGCGTCACCGGCGGGGCAAATGAACTCTCGTTTCTGGCAACCCTGGCAAAACAGATGCCCTCTTTCGGTAGAAGGGCCGCATCACGACGACCCGGAAGCAATGGGGCTCTCGGGCGAGCGCGAGCGATTTGCGCTGTGGAAGGTCGACCCGGATGCGCTGCCGGTCTCCTTCGTCCTCGGCCTGCCGTAGCGCGGGGACACGTGCTTCGCCCCGGCGCTCGACGCCGGTGAGCACGAGATGACCGTGTACAACTACACGTCTCCCCTGGACGGCGAGGACCTCGATTGGTGCCGGGCGCAGGGCGGGCCAACGATCATCGGACGACGTTGACCCTGCCCTGACGCCGCGGTCACCTCAGCCTCGACAACGAGGGCGCGGGCGAGCACCGGACGTTGCAGGCTGGCTACGGACGGCCCTTTCCGAAGGCAGCCGGCCACACCCCGCCTGGCTCGCTCGCATCTGGTTCAGGATCGGTGGCTCAATCACACGAGTCGTGGCTGTCTACGTCCTTGCAGAAAGCCTTCACACACCACTTGAGCTCGTCCTTGACCTTGTCCAGGACCTCGTCGGCATGCTTGACCTTGCCGGCGCCATTCTTGTCAGCGTGCTTGATATCCTTCAGGACATCCTTCACGCAGTCACAGAGGCCGCTGAGGTCGTCTTGGCAATCCTCGCCCCCGGTGCCCCCGCCGCCGCCAGCGGTGCTCCCGCCGCCGCCAGCGGTGCTCCCGCCGCCGCCAGCGGTGCTCCCGCCGCCGCCAGCGGTGCTCCCGCCGCCGCCAGCGGTGCTCCCGCCACCGCCAGCGGTGCTCCCGCCGCCACCGGCGGTGCTCCCGCCGCCGCCCGAGGTGCTCCAGCCGGCTGAAGCCGACGTCGCGTCGAAGAACGTACTATACATAGCTCCAAGGAACAGAAGCGGAGCTGCATACCTGATAATGCTCTTCATAAATATCCCCCTATTATCGGATACCGCTGCGCCACCACGAGCGCGCTGACGTTCGTTCTCTAGGGCGACCAGGGTAGCTGCTCACAGCCTCGCGTCAATCGACATCTCAACCCAGCGACTCACATGCTTTCGATAGACGCTGCCGCCTTGAGCGATCGCCTCTGATGCCCTGGCCGCGTCGGTGACGCCTTGGCCTCAATCGCCACGCCGTCGCGCGCAGCCCGCGCTGAGCACAGGGCTGATCTGTTGTGTCTCGTTCGCATTGAATTCGACAGCCCTGACTCTCGTCTGTCGGCTACACGCGCCGCGCGGACGATCATGGCTCCGCCATCCCGCAATCCGAGGCCGAGCTGGCGGCCGTTCGGCGTAACCATCGCTCATGACGAGCCGACTCGTCCCACGCAGACAACACCGCAGTCACATCGTTTCAGCCCACCGACTCGCTACCGGTGGCGGTTTGCTCCAGGTGCTCGAGCGGTGCTCGGGCCGGACCTCGGGCCAGCATCGCGCCTTGCCGACCGCGTCGGTGCTGGTCGAGGACAAGCGAGCCGAGGATCGCAGCCATGCCCACAAAAAGAATGACCGTCGCGCCGTAGAAATGGGTATCGACCCGCGGCTCGAGAACGGTTTTGTATTGCGCGACACACATTCCCAGGAGACAGCACCAGATCCAGGCATCGAGCGCGCGCACCGGACGAATCTCTCCGTTCGCAGCGCCGGCGCGCTCGACAGCCAGGAGCGGGAACAGAAAGACCATATGAACATAGTAATTCATGGGATTGAAGACGATAGGAACCAGGAACAAGCCGAGCAGGGCCGACTGCTCGATCCGCTTCCCGCGAGCGGCGAGCACGACCGCCAACATGAACAGCGCGGCCACGACGGCGGTCAGCAAGGGAGCCACGCGCTGGATGAGCTGGTCAGAGGGCTCCCAGCCCAGCGCGCCCGCGATTCGGCCCAGCGCGGCGAACGTGTGGTGATCACCGTACCCCACGAGAACGCGCAAGCTCACCTGGTTCACGAGGTCCTCCCGGTTGAGCAGTGAGACCTTCCGCCCCCAGCTCGCCCAGGCCGCCGGATCGAGCACCACGAACGAGAGAAGGACGAGCGCCACGATGCAGAGGATCGCGCCGAGCACCGCGCGGATCGTGCCGCGCTGGTGCTCGAGGATGCGTCGCACCGACGGGAGCCTCCTTTCCTTCTTCCACTCGTGCCCGATCCACCACAAGGCCGGTAGCACCATGGTCACCAGCGCGAGCGCAGGGAATGCTCGGATCAATGCAGCATAGGCGAGGAGCGCACCGCCCAACATCCAGCGCTCGCGGCGCAGCGCACAAACGCCGAGCGCCAGCGCGACCATCCAGTCGTGGCGCAACGTCGCACCTGCCCAGTTGGTGCCGAACATATAGAAATCGTTCGCGCCAAAGATCGTCGCCGAGACCAGCATGGTCCGCACACCGAAGGTGCGCCACACGGCCACGAACGCGAGCAGGAGCAGCATGGGATCGAGCAAGCCGCTGAGGAGCAGCGTCTCGTCGCTCGCGTGCGTGTGGGCGAAGAGGAGCCTCGCCACCGTGAACCAGATCGGTGTCGCGTTGCCGCCGTGATCGATCAGCGTGCCGAGGTAGTCCCTGGTGCCCATCGTCTCGCGGAAGTAGCGCATATCCCGCGTGAACTCCTGCCAGCGCTCGGGTGAAAAACGTCGCTTCACCCCCTCGATCTGATCGGCGACGTCCCTCACCCGGACGACATGGTGCGTGTTCAGATCGCGCAGCTGCACGTCCCCGTAGCGCTTGATGGTGGCGCCCGGCACATCGTCCACCAGAGCGGCGACGCTGGCCAGATAGAGCCCATCGAACCGCAGCTCATGGAAGTACTTCGCCACGGGGTAATACACCCGCATGTCGTAGTTGTGAATGACGCTCGGTCGATGGTGCTTGTGATCCCAGAACTGGGGTTGGCCGAGGTTGTAGAAGGCGGCGATGGCCACGGCCGCCGTGAGGCCGAGCACGCCGACGGTCACCCGGGGCTCCGGCGCGTGGTCTCGCCGCGCGAGCGCCTCGCGCACGACCGCTGCCAGGGCCACCGCTGCGGCTGCGGCCCGGATCAGGGAGATCTCGAGTTGCCCCACCGGCCAGATCTCAGGATTCGACCCCGCGACGACGACGAAGATCGCCGCCAGGCACACCAGCGCGGCGAGCCACCAACGCTGGCCTCGCCGGGCCCAGAACACGAGGGCGGAAATAGCTATACCGAACCAGAGGACAGTCGAGCGGAACCAGGTGTCTCCCGGCGCGCCTCGACGCGCTGAGGGCTCGGGCGGAAACACGGCCGGCTGCTCGGAGAACAGCTGGAGCTCGCTGAGCGCGTAGGATCCATCGCCGCCAGAAGGCGAGATGCGAACGTACCGCGCCGTACCGTCCAAGCCGGCGTTGTGGCGCTGGCGCAACCCGGAACCACCCACAGGCGGGGCAGCCCAGATGGTCTCGAACTCCACTCCGTCCGACGAGGTGGAGACGATGTAGCGATCGTTGTTGTCTCCCTGGAGATATGCTGCTGTCACGCGGACGTCGCGGCCGAGGTCGTACTCGATGAATGACGCAGACGACTCGAACCGACAGGTCATGTCCGTCTTCCAGTCATCGCCTTCCTCCGAGACGACTCCATCAGTCAACCTGACTGGGCTCGTGACCCCGCGAGCGCTGCGCGGCTCGAGCCCGCTCAGCAGATTGCTGTCGACCGGAGCAGCCGTAGACGTGACGCTCTCGCTGGGGTGGCATCCCGAACCTGCCGCCATTAACCAGGAGAGGATCGACGCGACAACGAACAGCGACCAGACATTTTTCCACTTAATCCGCGTCATAGGACCGCACCTGCCAGAGAACGACGGCAGCGCAACCTTCGCTCCCATAGTTGACGTATCAATTTGACAATATTGAATTATGTTCGAGACCACGCTCTCTCCGGCACTGCCGACATGAACTCCGTCCAGGGGCAGAGCGCCATCGTTCATCACAAGGGCATGATTGGGCCCGCCCCCTCGACGTGCGCGGCGCGTGGGCGCGCATCAATCAGCCGCCGATGTGCATCGTCGCGAGCAGCAGCACTGCGCCTGCCGACAGCCCGACGAGGTAGCAGGCTCGGTCCTTGAGCGCGAACACCACCGGGTCGGCGTGCATCTCTCCGCGGTGCGCGAGGATCCACAATCGGCTCACACAGTAGACGAGCAGCGGACATAGGAGCCAGAGCAACATGGGCGTCTCGTATAGGCTCACGACCTGCGGCGAGTTGATGTACAGGCTCAGGATCGCCACGCTGAGGAGGCCGCTCGAGGTGCCGAGAGAACGGAGCGCGTCGGCGTCGCAGGACAGGTACCCTCTCCCCGCCACGACCTGGATCTCCTTCGCGCCGAGGTCGTGGACCTCGATGAAGCGCTTGAGCATGGCCAGGCTGAGGAACAGGAACATGCAGAATGCGAGCAGCCACGACGACGAAGGCAGCCCGGTCGCCGCGCTCCCGGCAAGGACCCGGATCGTGTACAGCCCCGCTAGCAGGTGTACGTCAATGAGGAGTTTTCGCTTCAGATACATCGAGTAAGCTACGGTCAGGGCGTAATAGAGCACGAGGATGGCCTGGAACGAGCCCGGCAGGAGGAGGCTCAGCCCGAGTCCGGCGGCGAGGCATCCCGTGCACATCCAGACGGCAGTCCCGAGCGGCAAGGCGCCCGAGGCGAGCGGCCGGTGACGCTTCACCGGGTGCCGGCGATCCGCCTCGAGATCGAACATGTCGTTCAGGAGGTAGACGCTGGAAGCACACAGGCTGAACGACGCGAACGCACACGCCGCCTGCGCCAGGAGCACGAGATCGAGCAGACGATGCGACGTCAGGAGCGGAACGAAGAGAAGCGCGTTCTTGGCCCACTGGTGGATCCGCAGCGCGCGGGGGAGCACGCGCAGGAGCCGCGGCGATTCTTCCATGATGTCGCGAAGGTGCGGCCCGCCGTGACGGCGGGCCAGGTACACGAACGGGCGGCCGCCGAGTGCGTCGTGAAGACAACGAGGCGCGCCGCTTTCGGATCTGTCGCCGGCGCTGGAGATCACCTGAGTGAAGACGCCGAGGTGCGCGGCGATCGCGTGCCCGATGCGGATGTCCGCCGATGTCGTGAGCGCGATCTCGCGCCCGAGACGGTGCTGCTGCTCGAGGTACGCGAGGAGCTGCTCGTCGTAGGGCAGCGACGCCACTTCGAGCGAGGCCCGGCGTTCCACCTCGCGCCAGAAGGATGCCCGGCTCCAGAGCAGCCAGAGCGGCCACACTATGGCGTAGACAATATTACACTTGATCAATGAGATAAGCGCCTCAACCGAGACATTGGTCTTTACCAGTGTGCTGTCCGCGTCGACCGCCAGCACCGCCTGCTGCGCAAGATCCACCTCTGCGAGCACAGACTTCTGCATGGTCCCTCTCCCCCCAAGGTAGCCAGCACTGTCCACGCTGTCCGAAATTGCTCGATGACGAAGGGTGTGAGGCCCTCGGTTAAGAATATCACAGCGCCTTAAATGCGGGTGTTCCCGAGAATTAATTGCATATACGGGAGCCACGTCAAGCGTTCGGGAGAGCGATTGAACGACGGTGCGCGCAGAGCTGACTCGAGAGCTCCGGATGTCGTGGGACACCGCGATGGCGTGCGTCTTGGTCGCCGTGCGCTGGCAGCGCAGAGGGAGCCTCGTGTGAATTTTCAAACAGAGGAGTCGGGCAGGAGCCGATACGGACTTGGGCATGATATCGACATCATCTGCTCGGTCCGAGTCCAGCCGGAACATCGACCGCGATGTCACGCTCGCCGCGAGCTCCGCATGGTTGTCACGGATCTGCGCGCGCTGGCCGTCTTGCGCGCGGAACGGAGGGAGCACGTGTCCGGGTCACGCCGCACGTTTCGTCAACAGAGCTCGATCAGCGCAGCGCTCCAGGAGACGTCGCCTTCGCACAAACGTAATACAAATCACACTTGCCTGCGGCCTATGCCTGAGGGCCGAGTAAGCCGTGGATACGACGGCGCCGCGCGTAGCGCCCCGGTCCATCTACACGGCGCGCGCGGCATACCCTACGTTGCGGGCCCGAATGAAACCGGATCCTTCCGATCGCTTCGCGCGGTGGCTCAGCCACCCTCGCTTCTTCACGGCTGTCTTGCTCGCCGCGCTCGCCCTGGCGCTGCCCACGGTGGCGATCGCCTTCTATGCCGATGACTACATCCTGTTCTGCTACCTCGCGAAGCTGATCCCTGGCTCGCCGCCCTGGTACGATCTCTACAACTTCTTCCCCGGCGCCCCGGAGGAGACACGGGCTGCCGTCTCCATCTCCGGGCTGCCGTGGTGGACCGATCCGGAGCTCAGGATCCACCTTGTCCGCCCCCTGGCGAGCGCGCTGTTCACGCTGGAGCGCGCGGTCTTCGGCGACACCCCGCTCGGGTACCACCTCGTCTCGATCGCGCTCTATGTCGCCCTGGTCGCGGCCGCAGGCAGGCTGTTCCTGCGCGTGCTCCCGGGCGCGACCGCGGCGCTCGCGCTGCTGATCTTCGCGATCAGCGGGAACCACGTTCACCCGGCCGGCTGGATCGCGTGCCAGCACCTGCTGCTCGCGGCGCTCCCGGTGGTGCTCGGGCTGCTTGCGGTTCTCCGCTACCGCGAGGAAGGGTGGCGGCCCGGGCTGTACCTCGGCCCGCTCGGGCTCGGGATCGGGCTCCTCGGGGGCGAGGCGGCGCTCGGGGGGGCGGCGTACTGGATCGCCTATCAGCTCGCCGGTCCCCTGCCGCCGGGCCGCGCGGACGGCTGGCGCGCCCGGGCGGCCGGCGTGCTCCCGGCGCTCGGCCTCCTCGGGTACTTCGCCGCGTACAAGGCGTTCGGCGGCGGCGCAGCGCACACCGGCGGGTATATCGACCCGCTCACAAGCCCCCTCGCCTTCGTGGCCGCCGCGGCGGAGCGGCTGCCCATCCTGATCGGCGGCGCCCTCGTGGCCGTGCCCGCGGATCTCTCCGTCCCGCTCCCCAAGCTCCCCTTCATCGCGGTCGGGCTCGCGGCGGCCGCCGGCGTCGCCCTCCTCTACCGCGCTTGCCTCCCCGCGGTCCCGGAGCGCGAGCGCGCCGCCTTGCGCTGGCTCGTCCCCGGGGCGCTCCTCGCGTTCTTCACGAGCCTCGGGGGCTTCCCCGGGTCGCGCCTGCTCCTGATGCCGGGCCTCGGGATCGCGCCGCTCCTCGCCGTCGTCGTCCTGCGCGGGCTGGGCCGCGCCGCCTCGCCCGGGGTCGCGTCATGGCCCCGCCGCGCCGGCGCCTGGTTCCTCGCCGCCGTGCACCTCGGGCTCGCGCCGCTCCTGTTCCTCGCCGCCACGGCATCGAGCATCGATATCGCGCGCAAGGTCGAGGACATCGCCCGCAGCGCGGAGATCGACGCGCCGCCACGCAAGCGGGTCTTCATCGCGGCCGCCTCGGATCCGATGGCGTCCATGTACCCTCAGGCGATCCGCGCCCTGGAGTCGCCCGATTCGTTCTCCTGCTGGTCGATCCTCTCCATGAACAAGGGCACGCAGCGCCTCACGCGCACGGGCCCGTCCTCGTTCTCCCTCGGGCCCATCGGCGGGACGATGCTGACCGGGGCGTTCGAGACCCTTTACCGCGCGCCGTCCTCGCCGATCGCCGCGGGCTACGAGGTCGGCCAGTGCGGCGCCACGATCCGGGTCGCCGAGGTCGCGGACGGGAGGCCGACGCGGCTCGAGGTCGACCTGGGCGCGCCGCTCGAGGATCCGGGGCTCGTCATCCTGGCGTGGCGCGACGGGAGGCTCCGCCGCGTCGCGCCGCCCGCTGTCGGCGAGGCGGTGGAGTTCCCGTGGTCGCCGGGGCCGATCGGGTTCTTCTGAGCGCGGCGCTGGCCCCACGGATGCCTGGCGCGCGCTCGAGCCGCCCGGCGCGCGTTCGAGCCGCCCGAGCGCGGCGCGATGGCCCCCGCGCCCGCTGTGATACCGTGGCCGCGTGCCCAGCAGACCTCCGAGCAAGGCGGCCGAAGGCGGCCCCGAGACGCTGACGCACACCGGCTCGCCCGCGGATGACGGCGCGGGCGCGGTGCGCCGCTTCCGTCTGGAGCTCGTCGAGGGGCCGGCCCGGGGCGTCGTGTGGGATTCCTCCGCCGATCGGTGCTCGCTCGGATCGGACGAAGGCAACGACCTCGTCGTCGCGGACCCCACCGTCTCGCGCTTCCACTGCGAGATCCGCATCGACGAGGCCGGCGCGCGCGTCCGCGACCTGAAGAGCCGCAACGGCACGGCCGTCGACGGCGTCTCCGTCGTCGAGGCGTTCCTGCGCACCGGCAGCCTCATCCGCGTCGGCAAGACCGTGGCGCGCTTCGAGTTCGGCACGGAGCACAACCGCCTCCCGCTGTGGGACGAGGCGCGGTTCGGCGCGCTCTCGGGCGCGTCGGCCGCCATGCGCGGGGTGTTCGCGCTCCTGGCCCGGGCGGCGGAGCGCGACGTCACCGTGCTGCTCGAGGGCGAGACCGGCACCGGCAAGAGCCAGGCGGCCCGCTCGATCCACGAGCGGGGCGCGCGGCGCGAGAAGCCGTTCGTTGTCGTCGACTGCGGGGCCATCCACGGCAACCTGATCGAGAGCGAGCTCTTCGGGCATGCGAAGGGCGCGTTCACGGGCGCGGCGGAGCAGCGCGTCGGCGCCTTCGAGGAGGCGTCGGGCGGGACCATCTTCCTCGACGAGATCGGCGAGCTGCCGCTCGACCTGCAGCCGAAGCTCCTGCGGGCGCTCGAGGCGCGCGAGATCCGCCGCGTCGGGACGAACACGGCGCGGACGGTCGACGTGCGCGTCATCGCGGCCACGCACCGGGACCTGCGCTCCGAGGTGAACGCGGGCCGCTTCCGGGCCGATCTCTACTTCCGGATCGCGGTCGTGCGGATCCCGATGCCGCCCCTCCGGCAGCGGCCGGAGGACATCCCGGCGCTGCTCGACGATCTCCTCGCCGCGCTCCACGCGACGCCGGAGGAGGCCGCGGCGCTGCGGGAGCCGAAGGTCATCACCCGCCTGAAGCGCGCGGCGTGGCCGGGCAACGTGCGCGAGCTCAGGAACTACGTGGAGCAGTACCTCGTGTTCCGCGCGCCGCCGCCCGTGAGCGAGCTCGCGCCGGTGAACGCCCCGCCGCCGGTCGACGCGAGCGTGCCGTACGCCGAGGCGCGCGACCGGGTCCTCGCGGACTTCGAGCGCCGCTACTTCGAGGCGCTGCTCCGCGCCCACGACGGCAAGGTCTCGCGGGCCGCGGCCGCCGCGGGGCTGGATCGGCGGTACCTGTACCGCCTGCTCCACCGGCACGGGCTGGGGCCGGAGCGCGATCCCGAGGGGTAGCGCCGCGGCGTCGGAAACTTGGACAGGGTTGGCGGGGGCCGGATAGGAGGGATACATGCTCGATCCCGCGCCGTGGTCGAATCGCTGCTACCGAGGGCGGGTATGCCTCTGAAGACGCCGCCCCTCGCCGTCCGCTCCCCCGCTCCGTTCGCCGACGCGGCGGCGGTGATCGAGATCGCGGCGCGCACCTTTGGCAATTACGCGAGCTTCCGCGCCGATTGCGCCGCCTGGTACGTGAACCACAGCCACTACGACTGGGACGCCTCGGCCGTCGGATTCCTCGGTGATGCGCTGGTCACCCACTGGGGCGTGTGGGGTTACCGGATGCGGATCGGTCGGGCGGAGGTGCGCTGCGGCGGCATCGGCGCGGTGGCCACCGAGGCGGCCCACCGCGGGAAAGGGCTCATGGCCCGCACGGCCCCGCACAGCCTCGAGCGCATGCGCGCTTGCGGCTATCACCTCTCGATCCTGTTCGGGATCGACGACTTCTACCACCGGTTCGGCTACGTGCCGGCCTGGCCCGAGTCGCGGTGGCGCGTGAAGCTCGCCGACCTCCCGGCCACGCTGCCTCCGCCACGGGGGCTCCGCCGGATCCCCGCGGCGCCCACGCAGGCGCTGGTGCGGCTGCACAACCGGTGGAACGCCGGCCTCACAGGCACGGCGGTGCGGCCGACCTTTCTGCGCTCGTGGAGCGGCATGCGCAAGGACGTCGAGGCCTGGTGTTGGGGCGCTGATCGAGAGCGCCCCGAAGGGCATGTCGTCGTCCAGGCGGGCAGGAACCGGCTCGTGTGCGCCGAGGCGACCGGCGCACCGGACGCGGTGCTCTCGGCGCTCGGGGCCCTCTGCCGGCGGAAGGCGCTCCCCGAGCTGCGCTTCGACACGCTCCCCTACCGCTCGGCGCTCGCCGCGCGGCTCCGGACCCTGAACAGCCGCTACGAGCAGCGGTATGCCGAAAGCGGCGCCGCGATGGTCCGGGTCGTCGACCTCCCGGGATGCCTCGCGGCGATGGCGCCGGAGCTCGCGGCCCGGCTCGCCGCGTCCGAGCTCGCGGGCTACCGCGGCGCGCTCACCCTCGCCAGCCCGGAGGAGACGGCGACGCTCCGCCTCGACCGCGGCCGCGTCGAGGTCGTCCACGGGCGGAGCGCCGCGGGGGCGCGCAGCGCCGTCCGCGGCGGCTGGGCGGTGGCGCGGCTCCTCCTCGGGTCGGACGCGCCGCTGGAGGTGTGCGACGCGGGGAAGCTCCGGCTCACCGGAGACGCCGCCCGGCTCGTCCCGGTGCTCTTCCCGGCGCAGCACCCGCAGCTCACGCTGGCAGACAGGTTTTGAAGGGCGCCGGCTCGTTCCCCCTCACCCCACCTGATAAAAAGCCGGTGTAACCACATCGCATGTCGCAGCAGAGGGGTACACCCGCGCCCGGGCAGGGTCACGGCGGCGCGGCATCGGCCTCGATGGGCCGGCTGGCCAGGAGGTCGTCCAGCAAGGCGCGCAGCGCCACCGATTGGCTGGCGGCCCGCGTATACAGGGCGGTCGCTTGGATCATCGGCAGATCGAGGTCGGGGAGCAGGCGTACCAGCGACCCTCGTTCCAGGTCAGGCAACGCGAGGAACTCGGGTACGAAAGCGATGCCCAGCCCCGCCCTCGCGGCATCCCGCGTGACGATCATGTTGCCAGTGCTCATGCGCCAGGGGACACGCACGGTCTCCCCGCCGACTTTCCAGTGAACGAGCTCGGGCCGCGTGACGATGGCGGCATGCCGGGCGAGGTCGGCGGGCCTCTGGGGCACGTCGTGCTGCTCCAGCCAGGTCGGCGAGGCAACGATGACCATGGTGATATCGGCCAGCTTGTGGCTGATCAGCTCGCTGTCCTCGATCGCCCCCATGCGGACCGCCATGTCGTAGCCGCCATTGACCAGGTTGACGCGCCCGTCATGGAGATGCAGGTCGATGCGGACCGCCGGATAACGCCTCATGAACGAGAGCAGCCGGGGCGCGATCGCCGCCTGACCGTAGGCGACGGGCGCGGTGATGCGCAGCAGCCCCGAGGGAGACGCGTGGAGGATCTTGACCTCGGCGGTCGCCTGCTGCGCCTCTCGAACGATGGGCTGGACCTTGTCGAAGAAGCGCCTGCCCGTATCCGTCAGGCTGAGCGCGCGCGTGGAGCGGATCAGCAGCGGAGCGCCGAGCCGCTTCTCCAGGAGCGCGAGGTTGCGGCTAAGGGTCGCCTTGGGCAGGCCGAGCGCCCGGCCGGCCGCGCTGAGCGAGCCTTCCTCGACGATGCGCACGAACATCGACAGACCGGACAGATCATCGGGCTCCCTCAACGTTCCACTCCTCGAACGCGGCCGTTCCAGGGCGCCCTCTAGCGCCGCCCCGGGCATCTTCGCATACTCCGGACGTGATCCCTAAGCGTGGCGGCGCCGGCGCGGCGTCCCGCCTCGCGGAGATCCGCGCGGATGCACGGGCCGCCATCGCGATGCCGGTCTCCCCGAGGCCCCTGAAGGCAGAGCGCGCACCATCGGCCCGCGCGCCGGCTTCTTTCGGCTGATGCAGCCGGCTCGCTACGGCGGCTACGAGTACGGCTTCACCGCGCTCCTCGACGTGATCAGCGAAATCGGGCGAGGCTGCACCTCGTCCGCCTAAGCATGCTCGCTCGGGGCGATCCATCAATGGCTGCTTGGGTTGTCCCCGGGGAAGGCGCAGGACGACGTGTGGAGGGAAAGTCCCCGGGCTATCCTGTGCGGCTCCTACTCGCCCGTTGCCGCAGCGCACGCGGTGGATGGCGGATACCTGATCTCGTCCTCGACCGCGACATCACCGAGGTGGAGCTGACAGCAGCCCAGGGGAGGTCCGTGAGCGTCGAGAAGCGCATCCGCAATCGGCGAGGCCACGCCTACGCGGCGAAGCTGTCGCACTCCGCCATCGATGCGTTGTTCTCGTGCGTCGGCGGCAGCAGCCTGGCGCGGCGGCCTCCGTGCCGAGGCGCGCCGGCCGCGCCGCGCGCCCGCTCCTACAAGCGCTCGATGATGAAGCTTCGGACCTTGTTGTCGAAGCTGAGGGGAGCGAGGTTCGCGTCCGCCGTGAGGACGCGCGTATTCGTGGGATACCCGATCCACCCGTCGGAGATCGTCACCTTGAAGCCGGGGGGGACGCGGACGGAGCTGATCCGCAAGTCCCATGCGGTCCATGGGCTGGCGAACAGGAGGGCGGCGCCGACGCCGAACGCGAACGAGTCGCCCGAGAAGTTGGCGTTCTCGTAGAAGGTGACGGCGTCCAGCTGCGGGTCCGAGGCGTGCGCGACGACGAGGCTCGAGATGGTGTTGTCGAAGCCCGCGGCCGCGAGGTCCGTGTCCGAGGTGAAGACGCGCACATCCCACCCGAAGTTGTCGCCGAAGAAGGCCGTCGCCCGGAGCCCGACGGGGACCGTGATCGCGCTCGCGGTATTGTCGCCGATGATCGCCATGTCCGCGAGCGTGTAGCGCCCGATCCCGAACCCCTGCGAGGCGCCGGAGAAGCTCGAGAGATCGTGGAGCACCACCTCGTTGGCGGCGATGATCTCGGACGACGCCGTCCCGAGCTCCTCGAGCGGCTCGTCCGACACGTCGGCGCCCGAGCAGGCCGTGAAGAGGCCGAGCGCGGCGCCGGCGCAGACCACGAGACCCAGCGTATTCCCAAGTTCTTTCGTCTTCATTCTGTCTCCGCATCATCCTTCTGCCCAGACGCTCGTTCGCGCCGGAGGAGCCCGCCTCTGCCATGCGGCTGCCAGCGTCATCGAGGTCGAGCAAGCGTTCTCAGCAATCAGATTGACGGCCCCTGTGATCGCGCTATGCCTGACCCGGCAACGGCGTCTCCGAGCAGGCCCATCGGGCACACCGGGTCGACCACGGTGGGGGACCACCGGTGCGGGAAGGCCACAGGCGGGCATACGAGACCTGCCCGCGACCGCTCAAGGATCACGTCCAGAGTATGCGGCGTTACCCGGAGCGACGCCAGACGGCGATCTGGAACGGCCGCGTTCGAGGCATGGAACAGGGCGCCATCTGTCGGGTCTGGCAGGCGAGCGGACCCGCGGGCCGGGAGGCCGCCTCTCCAAATGGATGGAAAACTGCCAACTCATTGGCAAGGCGCCACGCGCATCCACCGGGGCTGCTACGTTGCCGCCGGTTCGGCGACGTGGAGCGGCTGTCTGGCCGCGATGCGCGGACGTTCGATCCGTGGCCGGAGCGCCACCCGAAGGTCTTCGCCGAGCTACTCACAACAGGCTGCGACGAGCGCGAAGCCGTCGACAAGCAACACGAGGAACAGAACCATGGCCTTCACTCTTCCCGAGCTCCCCTACGCCAAAGACGCGCTGGTTCCGCACATCTCGGCGGAGACGCTCGACTTCCACCACGGCAAGCACCACAACGCCTATGTCACGAAGCTGAACGAGCTCGTGGCAGCGGACCCGGCGCTCGCGGGCAAGAGCCTCGAGGATCTCGTCCGCACGACGTCCGGCGGGGTCTTCAACCAGGCAGCTCAGGTGTGGAATCACACGTTCTACTGGCACAGCATGAAGCCGCAGGGTGGCGGTGAGCCTTCCGCCGCGCTCCGTGCGGCGATCGAGGAGGCGTTCGGAAGCGTGTCGTCGTTCAAGGAGAAGTTCAGCGCCGCGGCCGTCGGTCAGTTCGGCTCAGGCTGGGCCTGGCTGGTGAAGAACAGCTCCGGCAAGCTGGAGATCGTGCAGACGGGCAACGCCGGGAACCCGCTCACGGAGGGCAAGACGCCGCTGCTCACGTGCGACGTGTGGGAGCACGCGTATTACATCGATTACCGCAATGCCCGGCCGAAGTACGTCGAGGCATGGTGGAACCTGGTGAACTGGGACCACGCCGCCTCGAAGCTGTGACCCACGCGCTCCCGCAAAGGCGGCGTCGAGGCCGCCATGCTTCCAGGCGTCGGAGCGATCGGCCTGAGCTGACGCAGAGCGGGGCCGCGCGCGCGTCGGCCTCGTCAGGCTGAGATCGTTTGCCCGTCCCACGCCCGTGGGCCGGGCGCCTGGAGCGCCGCATTCTCCCCCCAAGACGATGATTCCGGCAACGGCGGGATGGGGATAAACCCGCCGGGGAGCGAGCGCTGGGCTTGACGATTCCGCTCGAGCCATTCCAAGCTTGGCGCGAGTCATGAGCCAGGCCCGCCACACGAGCGCCGAGATGGATGAGCTTGCCCACGCGGCGCAGCGCGATGGGTTCTGCCTCATCAAGAACCTCATTCCGAAGCGCCTGCTGCTCTCGTGGCGTGAGGCCTTCGCGCCGCTCCTCGACGCCCACATCGCGCGTGAGGGGCACCTCAAGAACCGGGGGCCGGGTCGCTATTACGTGACGCTCCCGTTCAGGGCCCCCTTCGCGGAGCCGCGCATCTACGAAGACGAGACGATCCTGGGCGTGGTGGAGCGCCTCGTCGGCGCCGACATGACCATGGTCCAGCTCGCGACCGACACCCCGCTCCTCGGGTCCGACTACCAGGATGTCCACCGCGACGCGCCGCCGCTCTTCCCCGAGACGGGGAAAGAGACGCCCGCGTTCCAGATCGCCGTCAACTTCCCCCTGGTCGACGTCACCGCCGAGAACGGCCCGATCGAGATCGCCCGCGGCACACACATGCTCTCCAAGGCCGAGGGGATGCGGCGCCTCGAGCAGGGCGAGGTCGCGCTCGATCCGATCCCCATGGAGCTCGGCGACGTCATGGTCCGCGACGTTCGCGGCCTCCACCGCGGAACCCCGAACCGCTCGCGCGAGCCGCGGCCCATGGTCGTCATCGGCTACAGCCGCCGCTGGCTCTTCCGCCCGGAGGTCTCGATCCGGGTGCCCCGCGAGAGCCTTTCCCACCTGTCGGAGCGGGCGAAGCGCATGCTCCGCTTCAATCCCATCATCGAGTCGCTCGCCGTGCGCGAGGAGACGGAGGAGACCGAGGTCTACCAGGCCTTCGCCTACTGACGCGACGCCGCTCGCCCGGTGGGGGTGACGCTCACGCCGCCCCGAACTTCTCGTCCAGCTTGCTGAGCTGGCTCGTGAAGCCTTCCTTCTGCATCTCGGTGAACTCGGGGCTGTGCATGGTGTCGAGCAGCACCACCATCTTCACGCGGTCGCCGAGCTCCGTGAGCTCGACCTCGATGTCGGCCTCGTAGGACGGTACGCCGGGCAAGAAGTCGATCACGTTGCGGAGCACGAGCCGACTCATGGGCCTCACCTCCGCGAAGGTGGAGGTCACGGCGTGCGAGGGCGGCTGGCCGATCTCCGCCATGGCGCGGACCATCTCGGGCGTGGCGGCGATCATCTCGTAGCGCAGGGTGCCGCCCGGCCTCGCGTCGAGCTCCGCCACGGCGGCCCGAAAATTTCGCGGCCCCCACCAGGACTCGAAGCCCTCGCGCGTGGTCCAGAGGTCCCAGACCTCCTGCAACGTGGCGCGGTAGGTGCGCTCGACTCTGACTTTTGATCGGGCCTGGACTTTGACTGCGCTGTTCATGATCGCTTTCTCCTGGTTGGGCCGTCTTGAGTGGCCGGGGTCTTCTGAGCTGACGCGCGCTTCTTCTCGAGCGCTGCACCGAAACGATCGAGCCGCTCCTCCCAGAGCTGCCGGTAGCGGCCGAGCCAGTCCTCGAGCTCGCGGAAAGGCTCGGGACGAAGGGAGTAGAGGCGCCGCTGCCCGTCGGGCCGCATCGAGACGAAGCCTGAGTCCGAGAGGATGCGCAGGTGCCGCGACACGCCCGACTGGTGGATGCCGGCCTTCTCCACGACCTCGGCCACCTGCTGCTCGCCAGAAACGAGAGCCTCGACGATGCGGCGGCGCGTGGGGTCGGCCAGGGCCTGGAAGACGTCCAGTTGCATGTCGAAACATATACACCACGGTGCATACGTCGGTCAAGCGCGATCGCCCGCGGGGCTGCGCGCGCGGCCGGACGTTGCCGGCCCGCGTGGAGCGCGCGTCGCGCGCGGCCAGCAAAACGTTCAAAACGTACGAATCCCTGATCCGCGGACAAGAACCCACAGCTCCAGCGGGATCACTCGTTTGAGCAATGTTATCCACACCACGCCGACAGGTATCCACGAGTCGCTCAAGACGTCATTCGAGGGATGTTCGACCAAACCCCGCCGGCGTATACTGCGCGTTTCGGAGGTTTCGTTCCCATGTCCACCCCTTCTCGATCCCAGATGAACGGCACCTTCACACTGCACAGCGCCGTTCTCCTCTCCCTCGCTCTGACCGATTATTCGTGCAACTCCACAGGCCCGGGCTCAGGCTCCGGCGCCTCCACGAGCGCGAGCTCGGCCGCGTCCGGCTCCGGAGGCTCCGCGAGCTCCGCCGCCTCCGGCGCCGGCGGCTCCACAACTTCGGGCTCCAGCGCGTCCGGCGCCGGCGGCTCCACAACTTCGAGCTCCAGCGCGTCCAGCGCCGGCGGCTCCACGAGCTCCGCCGCCTCCGGCACCGGCGGCTCCACGAGCTCGATCTCCGCTGGCTCCGGCACCGGCGCCGGGGGCGCAGCGGGCGACATGCCGAACCACATCGCCGCCGGTGGGCAACACACCTGCGCCGTGCTCTCCGATACCACGGTGCGGTGCTGGGGCGCAGGCAACGCGAGCCAGCTCGGCCAGGGACGCTCCGGAGACTCGAGCGTTGCCCTCGCCGTTCCGGGCGTCACCGGCGTCGTCCAGATAGGGCTCGGGTACGAGTTCACGTGCGTACGCACGAACGCGGCCGCCGCGAGCTGCTGGGGGGCGAATCCGAGCGGCGCGCTCGGCAACGGCGGGACGGCCATCGAGCCGTCGCCGGCGCCGGTCGCTCTCGCCGGCGTCGAGCGCCTCGGCGACTTCGCGCTCGGCCACTGGCACAACTGCGTGATCCATGGCGGCGGCACGCTCTCCTGCTCGGGCGACAACTCCCGCGGGCAGCTCGGGCTCGGCCATGTCGACATGAACGACCACCCGACGCCGACAGCGCTCTCGGTCAACGGCGTCGAGCGGCTCGCGCTCGGCTATTTTCATACCTGCGCGGCGAGCGACGACGGTTCGGTACATTGCTGGGGCTCCAACGGCTGGGGCGAGGTCGGCAACGGCACGTTCAGCGACGAGCCGGTGCCGACACCGACGCTCGTCAGCGGGATCGACCATCCGCTGCAGCTCGCGGCCGGCCAGCAGTTCTCATGTGCCCTGCTCCAGAGCCGTCGTGTCACGTGCTGGGGCGACAATCGGAACGGTCAGCTCGGTGACGGCAGCACCGTATTCCACACGGCGCCCACGACGATCGAGGGCCTCACCGACGTCGTGCAGATCGCGGCGGGGCGCAAGCACACGTGCGCGGTAAAGTCCGACGGAACTCTCTGGTGCTGGGGTCGCAACGACGTTGGTCAGCTCGGCGACGGCACGCAAACGGAGCGGCACATGCCGACCCAGATCACGGACCTCGAGGGCGTCGTCGAGGTCGCGCTCGGCGATCTGCACACCTGCGCGCTCGTCGACGCCGGTGCGATCCGCTGCTTCGGCTCGAACTCGAACGGGCAGCTCGGCGATGGAACGATGATGGATCGAAGCAGCCCGACCGACGTGGTGTGGCCGTAGCCGCGGAAGCGCGTCCGTCCGTCCGCCAGGGACCTCCTAAATCATTGAATAGACAGCGCTTTCATGTCACCACTGGCCAGCGAAAGAAAAAATTCGCCGGCGTGTCGATCCGGCCCCGGCTCGTTCGTCGCCACTTCAGAAGGACGGTCGTCACGAGGGTCGCAGGCGATGCCTGCGCCGGAAGGAGTTGCGCTCATGTCGAGGCTTCGGGTAAACGCGTTTTCGATCTCGATCGACGGTCATGGCGCCGGTCCCGGCCAGGATCTGGCCAATCCGATGGGTGTCGGAGGGATGGCGCTGCACCAGTGGGTCCTAGGCACGAAGACGTTCCAGAAGATGCACGCCGACTTCGCTGGCTCGCTGATCGGCGACACCGTCGGCCGAGCAGGCGTCGACGACGACTTCGCCGCGCGCGGCTTCGAGAACCTCGGCGCCTGGATCATGGGCCGCAACATGTTCGGGCCGCAGCGGGGCCCCTGGCCCGACGACGGTTGGCAGGGATGGTGGGGCAAGAACCCGCCCTACCACGTGCCCGTCTTCGTGCTCACGCACCACGCTCGTGAGTCCTTCACCATGGAGGGCGGAACGACATTCCACTTCGTGACCGAAGGCATCCACGCCGCGCTGAAGCGCGCGAAGGAGGCGGCCCAGGGCAAGGATATCCGGCTCGGCGGCGGCGTCGCCGCCGTTCGGCAGTACCTCACCGCGGGGCTGATCGACGAGCTCCACCTCGCGATCTCCCCCGTGCTCCTCGGCCGGGGCGAGCACCTCCTCGCCGGCATCGATACGGTGAGCCTCGGCTATCGATGCACGGAGCACGCGTCCACGGACCACGCCACCCACGTCGTCCTGACGAAGTAGCTTGATACCAAGGGAGAAGAGCTCCTTCGTGAATCCACCCGGCGCGGGTGGGAAGATGCGGCGCCGCCGCACAGGAGGGCGGCGCGCGAGCTGCGGAGGCGCGCTCCGGCTCGCGGTGCGGCGCGCATTCACGTTGACGCCATATCCGTACAACGCTATCGCACCGCCCCATGAATGGATACAGGTCGAAGGCATTGACGGCGATTCTGCTCCTCTCGTGCGCGGCGCCGCTCGGCTGCGGCGCGTTCATCGCGTCGCTCGGCCCCGAGGAGAAGGCTCAGCTCGACGAGTTCGCGAGGAGGTACAACGAGACGTCCGCCGCGTCGAAGAAGAGCCTCGACACGAACGAGGCGTATTTCAACGCGATCATCGTGGCCGCGAGCTGTGCGGACAAGACCAAGCTGGCGGTGGGCAACGAGTGGATGACCGAGACCGTGGACGGGAAGATGTACGTGGAGCAGGCGCGTGACAAATGCGCCGAGATGCTGACGGCGCTCCGCAAGAAGGACTCGGGAGAGCAGGGCTGCGGCTATGCCTCGCTCCGCGTGGAAGGCGGACAGCAGCGCCCCGGCATGGACTGGACAACCACCGTGAGCGGCGCCCTGAACTTCGGTACGAACGAGCGGACGAACCTCCGCGCCCAGGACGACGGCTCGCGCGAGCTCACGGCGTGCGACAAGGTGCCGGAGAAGGGCACGGCGCCTGCTCCCATCTGGAGGCCGGACCTCGTCAAGGAGGCCGAAAGGATGTGCGGGGAAGGCGCGATCATCCTCTACACGGGCACGGATTGGAAGACGAACGAGGCGTCGTCGACCGACGGGGACCACTACCTGACACGCTACCTCGACGCGGAGTGCTGGTACCCGAAGGGGACGGTCGGCAAGGACTACAAGGTGCCGGTGGACTGCGAATCTGGCGACACGCCGCCCGAGCCCAATAAGTCGTGCGTCACGTCGGCCGGGAAGCTCGTGGTGAGGTGAAATCGCCCTCGGCCGCCGCCGGCCTGAATTGAAATCTCAAACAGGCGCCCTCACGAAGCCGGCTAGCCCTCGTCGACCCCCGCGCGCACGGCTCTCGTGATCACGAGGCCGCGCCGGGGATGCCCTGCCGTCCATTCATTGAGGCGCAAGAGCTCTCCCCCCGCGACCCGCTCCCGCCCGTCCGGGCCCGTGACCGTCGCCGGCGCGGCGTGCAGCACCAGCGCGACCTGGACCGCAGGGCTCGGCCGCGGCCGCGACGCGAGGGTCGCATCGAGCGCGCGCGCCGCCCCGACCAGCCGGGCCCGGGCGGCGCGGCTGCCCTCCGGATCGCCGGGGAGCGTCGTCGCGCCGACAAGCACCCCGCCGCCGTCGACCAGCGTGACCAGGCCCGCCCCGGCCACGGCGCGCCGCGCCGCCGCGAGCACCGCCTCGGCGTCGTCGAAGGCCGCCTCGTCGAGCTCTTCCTCTCCCTCGATCTGCACCGCGACGTGCAGCGCCGCCGCCGGGCAGACGCGGGCCTCGTCCCTCGCGGCGAGCAGCGCCGCGCGGAGATCCGCGAGGAGCTCGGCGACGCCCGGGTAGCGCGCGTCCGGGGACTTCTCGAGGCAGCGCGCGATCGCGGCGTCGAAGGCCCGCGGCACGGTCACGAGATCGCCCGCCCGGGGCGGCGGCGCGAAGAGCTGGAGCTCCTCGAGCTCGACGATGTTGTCGGCGTGGAACGCGGGCTGCCCGGTGAGCAGCTCGTAGAGCAAGAGGCCGAGCGCGTAGACGTCTGTCCGCGCGTCGACGGGGCGGCCGGCGATCTGCTCGGGGGCCATGCTGCCTGGCGTCCCGAGCACGCTGCTCTGCGTGAAGATCGGCCCGCGGCCGAGCCGCTCGGGCTCCAGCAGCTTGGCGATCCCGAAGTCGACGAGCCGCGTCGTGAACCACCCGTCCCTCGGGATCGCCATGACGTTCTGCGCCTTGACGTCGCGGTGGACGATGCCCACCGCGTGCGCGGCGGAGAGCGCGCCGCCGACCTCCTCGAGCACGGCGAGCGCCTCGGCGGCCGAGAACGCGCCGCGCGCGCGGAGCTCCTGCTTCAGCGTGCGGCCCTCGATCCATTCCATCGCGATGTAGGGCCTGCCGTCCGGCAGGTCGCCCACGCCGACGCTCGCCACGATGTGCGGGTGCGCGAGGCCCCGGAGGGCCGCGGCCTCTTGCTGAAATCGCTCAAGGATACGCGTACTTGCGGCGAGCCGGCGCCGGAGGACCTTGAGCGCGACGGGCCGGCCCGTTCCGATCTGCGTGGCCAGGTAGACCACGGCGAAGCCCCCGTGGCTCCGCGCCGCCTCCACAAGGAATTCCCCGGCGAGGGTGCCGGGAGCGAGGTCGTCGGGCGCGCCCGGCTCCTCGTCGAGGAGCGTGGAGGCGGGGTCGAGGGATCGGGTCGGTGCGGTCACTGCATCGCCGAGATCGCAGCAGCTGGCCCGAGAGCGCAAGCCCCACGGTGGCGCTTCGGAGCGCGGCTCCGGCCGGGCGACCGCCGGACGGCAATCTCACGGCTTCTTCGGCCCGCTGAGCTGCGTCGGAACGGCCTTGCGCTGGGCGGGAAGACCATCCATGGGAGGAGGGTCCCCCTTGGGGACGCGAATGATGGGATCCGGCGGCTGCCTGGCGATGACGGGCGGCTGGCGAACGGCGACCGGGCCCGAGCCGTTCTCGTTGAGCTCCTGGCACCCCTTGGGGCCGAAGACATCACACGGCTGGCGCAGGTACACGGTCACGGGGTTCATCCACCGCTTGGCGTCGCCGGCTTCGCCGGTGCAGGGGCCCGTGTACGTCCCGTCGACCGGCGCTCCCTCGCAGACGTTTGCGCGCCCCATCTCTGCAGCCCCGGGCACGCTAGCCGCGTAGCTCTGGCACGCGCCGACATGCTTCGCGAGGCACCCCGGCTGACCTCCCCCCGTGGATCTGGCACACACGCGCCGCTGCATGTAAATGGTGTCGTCGTACTGCGGGCCCGCGGCGTGCTCTTGCGGATGACAGACGAACGCCTCCTTGTAGATCATATCGTCGAGGTGCGCTGTGGTCAGGCTCGGTCGGACGATCTTGCCCGCGACCAACGTGACCTCGAAATCCGTGTTGAGCGCGCTCGCATTGAAGATGTTGCCGAAGAACGCGCCCTCCCGCCAGGGATAATTCGTCTTCTCCGCCGCATCCACCTGGAGCATCCTGGTCGTCCCTGGCTTGTCCGAGGGCACACGTCCGCGAGCCGAGATATTGACCCGCACGCCGAAGGCGTTGTTCTTGGCGAGCAGGCAGGCCGAGACCAGCTCCTGGCAGCTCGCCCTCGTGGCGTTATGCGCCTTGTCCCGCTCGGGCCACAGCGGATCAGCCCACGCAGGGCAGAGCCCCATGGATCCGGAATAAGAGAGAGGGCTGTCGGGCTGCGCGCGCGCAGCGCGCTCCTCCGCCGTCGGGGCCCATGCTCCCTCGTACGCCGGCGGGGTCCACTCGACGCGCTGTTTCGTGGCGAGGGCACACGCGACGAGATCCTTCATCACATCGCGCGCCCAGGGGTCGAGCAGGGCGTCATGGAGGGGGCCGGCGGCGAACGACGCGGTCGTCAGCGGATTGCGGTCGAGCGCCAGGAGGCTCTGCCGGTTGGTCGTCAGCAGGTTGTGGCCCAGGTGGTCGAGCGTCAGGTGGTTGGCGATCACCATGAGCGGCACGGGGACCGCGCTGTTCGCGCTCGTGGCGCTGGCCGCGAGCACGATGCCCGCGGTCAGCGACAGGGTGGCCACTCCGAGACAAGCCGTTCGTCGATTCATCGTTGCCCCTTTCCGGTCATCGAGTCGGAAGCACGTCTAAAGCAGGTCTTGGACACGTCAGCTGCACGTCCACGTCAAAGCACGCCTCGCGCCACGCCGATCGGCCCCGGGAACGCGGGCTCTCCTCTCCGTGGGCCGGGCGCGATGTGGCGCGCGCCGCGACAGCCGGCGGGGGCCTGTCGCCTGGGCGGCGACAGAGGTCGTCGGGCGGCCGCTCACGGGAGCTCGTGCCCGTCGAGCTGCGCCGAGAGGCGCGAGAGCCGCCCCTTCCAGAACCGTGTTCCCCAGGTCTTCTGCGTCGCCTCTCCGAGGAAGCCGCGGGCGTCCTCGCGCCTGCCGCTCTCCAGCGCGGCGGCCGCGGCGAAGCAGAGGACCTCGATGTGCTCGCTGAGGAGCGCGGCCTCCCGCACCTCGGCGACGAGCGCCGCCCACGCCTCCGCCGGCGCGCCCGCGCCCTCCACGACCTGCGCGCACAGGCGGACCAGGACCCGCGTGACCGGCGGGGCGGCGCCGAGATCGCAGCGGGTCCGCACCCAGTCGAGGTGGCGCCTCGCCTCGGCGAGCTCGCCGCGCGCGCACTGGATCCGCGCGACGAGAAGCGCGTAGTCCGGCATGGCGCTCGCCTCGAAGAACCGCTGCTGGAGCTCGAGGGCGCGGAGCGCGAGGGGCAGCGCCTCGGCGAGCTCGCCGCCCCAGTAGAGCAGCTCGGCGAGGTTATGGGCCGGGCCGCGCTCGAGGTACGCGTTGCCGAGCTCGCGCGCCAGCGCGACCGCGGTCCTGAGGTCGTTCACGGCGCCCTCCGGGTCCTCGCGCATCAGCCGGATCGTCAGCCGGTTCTGGTAGGCGCCGCCGAGGTGCAGGCGGTCGCCCACGCGCTCGCAGCGCGCGATGATCTCGTCGAACCGGGCCTCGGCCTCCTCGAACCGGCCGGCGTAGACCAGCGCGGGCGCGAGCAGCAGCAGGGCGATCACCTGGCTCTCGTGGTCGCCGAGCGCCTCGGCGCGCCTCGCCGCGGGCGCGAGGCGCGCGATGGCGTCCTCGAGCTCTTGCCGGCGGAAGTGCCCGCGGCCGAGGGCCACGTCGCAGCGCACGTCGAGGCCGGGATCCGCGCGCTGCTCCAGGAGGGGCGCCGCGCGGTCCACGAGGACCTGCGAGCCGGCGAAGTCGTCGCACCAGTCCAGGATGGTCGCCTCTTCGAGGAGCAGATCGGCGACCGTGGCGTCGTCCCCGGAAGCCTCGGCGATGGCCCGCGCGCCGCGGAGGTCGTCCGCGGCGTCGTCGAAGCGCTGGATGCGGTAACGAACCTTGCCCCGGCCCGCGAGGGCCGCGCCCCGGCTCACGCGGCCTCGGAGCGCCGCCGCGGCCTCCGCAGGCGCCGCGCCCGCGCGCTCGGTCTCTGCGAGCGCCGCGAGGGCCGCTGTGTAGTGCCGCTCGGCGTCGACGTAGAGGTGCCGCCGCCGCGCCTCCTCGGCGAGCTCGAAGCAAGCCGCCGCCGCCTCGGCGTGCGCGCCCGCCGCCGCCGCGTGGCGCGCGATCCTGGCGAGCGCCGCGCCGCCCTCCCTGGGCGCCGCAAGCAGCCCCCGGAGCGCGATCCCGTGCAGCCGCCGCCGCTTCGCCGCGGGCACCTCCGCCTCGATCGCCCGGCGGAGCAGCGGGTGCGCGAACGCGAGCCGCCCCCCGTCCGCGGCGCGCAGCAATCCGCGGCGCAGGAGCCGCGACAGGCCGACGCCGGGGTCGAGCTCCGCGCACGCGTCGACCGCGCGCTCGCGCGCCGCTTCGTCGAGGAGCCTCCCGATCTCGTCGATCGCGAGCTCGTCACCCGCGAGGGCGCACACCTCCGCGAGCTCGGCGAGCGGCGGCGGTAAGCCGGCGAGCGCGCGCCTCGCGAGGCCGCTCATGACCGGCGCGGCCTCGCCCCGCGCGATCTCGTCGCCGGCGAGGTACCACCCCGGGCCGCCGCGCGCCTTCCTGATGGCGCCCGCCTGCCGGAGCGCGGCGGCCAGGTCGACGACGAAGAGCGGGACCCCCTGCGCGGCGCCGAGCAGGCTCGCGACGACCGGCTCCGGCGCGAACTCGACCGGGTGCAGCCGGTCGAGGAGCAACGCGCGCGCGGCGTCGGCGTCCAGCGGAGGGAGCGTCCGTTGCCGGGCGCGCGCCGCCCGCTCGCCGAGGAGCGGGCGCGCGGCGGCCAGCGCGGGGTGCGCCGCCACGATGACGGCGAGCGGCGCGCGCGCGCCCGCGAGGGTCGCGATCTCGATCGCGTCGAGGCCGCCCTGGTCGCCCCACTGCGCGTCGTCGACGACCAGCGCGAGCGGGCGCTCCCGCGCGAGCCGCTGGAGCGCCTCGCCGGCGGCCCGGGCGAGCGTCTGGCGGAGCGCGCCGGGCGCGGCGAGCATGGCGGCGACGGCGGGCTCGGTCTCGGGCAGGGCGTCGAGCGCGAACGCGACGGCGGGCCACGAGGCGAGGCCGAGCTCGGGGCCGAGCCGCGCGACGCAGGCGTCGCGCAGGGAGTCCGCCGCCGCGCTGGGGTCGACGTCGAGGCAGGCGCGGAGCAGCGCGCGGGCGAGCCCGGCCGGCTCGGCGAGGTCGGGCGGCCTCGCTGCGACCGCGATCGCGCGCGCGCCCGGCTCGGCGGAGAGCGCCGCGGTCACCGCCTCGCAGAGGCGCGTCTTGCCGTGGCCGACCTCGCCGAGCAGCGTGAAGAGGAGCGGCACGCCGTCGCGAAACGCCCCGCGCGCGTGCGCGACGATCTCGGCGACGAGATCGTCCCGCCCGCGGAGCGGCAGCGCGGGCGCCGGGGTGTCCAGCGCGGCGGAGCTCGCGCTCGGCGAAGCCTCGGCGCCCTCCTTGGCGGCCTCGGCGCCCTCGTCGAGGAGGGCGGCGGCCTCGGGGGTGACCACCACCGGATCCGGCGCGCCCGGAGGCCAGAAGTCGGCGGGCCGCGCGAGCGCGGCCCCGGCGAACATCATACCGCCCGCGCCCTCGCGCGCGTGGAGCTCGGCGACGTGCACCGCCGCCGAGGTCACGTCGTCCAGCGACGCGACGAGCCGCTGGGCCGCCTGGAAAGCGGCGCGCGCGCGCTGGCGGGCCGGCCCGGGAAAGGCGATGACGTAGAGGCCGTCCTGCACCCTGGCGAGCCGCCCACCGAAGGGGGCTGCGACGCCGACGACGCGGTCCATCGGCGCGTTGCCGCGCACCGCGACGAGCGCGACGGGGCTCCGCCGCGGCGGGGCGCGTCCGCTCGCCGCGGCGCCCTGGAGGGGCGAGGCGGCTCCCTCGCTCCCCGGATCGACCGCGTGGCGCGGCGAGGGGGCCGTGACGGCCTCGAGCGCCGCCCGCAGCGCCTCGCAGAAGGCGCGCGCCGACCCGAAGCGCTCCTCGCGCGCCTTGGCCAGCGCGCGCAGCAGCACCTCGTCGGCGCCCCGGGGCACGGGCGCGATCTCCGACGGCCGGGGCGGGCGCTGGGAGACGTGCGCGTGCACGACAGCCGACGCGTCCCCGGCGAAGGGCGGCCGCCCTGTGAGCAGCTCGAAGGCGACGATCCCGAGCGCGTACAGGTCCGCGCGGCCGTCGACGTCGCGCGCGTCGAGGCACTGCTCCGGGGCCATGTACAGCACGCTGCCGAGCCGGAGCCCCGTGTGCGTGACCTCGCTCCCCTCCTCCACCGCGCCGTTCGCCCCCGACCGCGCGAGCCCGAGATCGAGGAGCGCGACCTCCGGCCCCTCCATCCGCCGCAGCATCACGTTCTCCGGCTTCAGATCCCGGTGCACGACGCCGGCCGCGTGCACCGTGTCGACCGCGGCGCCGATCGCGTCGACGAGCCGCATGGCCTCCGCCGGCGCGGCGGCGCCCGCCCCGGGGAGCGCCTCCATCCATCGCGCCAGCGTCTCGCCGTCGAGGAGCTCGAGCACGAGATAAGGAAAACCTCCTTCCATCTCGCCTTCCCCGAGCAGCCGCGGCACCGCGGGCGGACCGACCCGGCGGAGCGCCGCCGCCTCGCGCGAGAACCGCGGATCGCCTCGATGGCGCGCGATCTTGAGCGCCACCGCGAGGCCGTCCTCGCGCCGCGAGGCCGCGAACACGCGGGCGAAGCCGCCCTCGTCGAGGAGGCGGAGCCCATCGAACCCCGGGACCCGGGGCACGACCTCCCCCGCCCCGGGCTCTTCCTTCGCGGCGCTCGCGGCCGTGCCGCCGTGCAGGGGGCACCCCGCGACGACACCGATCCTGCGGTGACAGAGGGTGCAGCGCATCCGAGGGGTTTCCTCCGGGGCGATGCTACTGCGCGCGTCGAGCCACCGGAAGCATGGATGCCTCCCCCGACCCGAAGAGGTCGCCATCCCGGGGTTTCGTCCGGTAGAGCCCATCCAGGTTCGCGTTATAGTGGCGCGCTTCGGCGGAGGGGGCGTGACGATCCGTCGAGGCGAACGAGCTGCTGACGCTCAGATGGAGGTGAACGGATGCGGACCTTTGTGCTTGGTCTCCAGGAGGTCGATCGAACGAAGGCCAGTTTGGTCGGGGGGAAGGGCGCGAACCTGGGGGAGCTCTCCAGGATCGAGGGGATCCGCGTGCCCCCTGGCTTTTGCGTCACGACCGAGGCCTTCCAGCGGATCATGGGAGGAGCGCCGTCGATCGACGGGTTGCTCGATCGGCTGTCGTCGCTCGCGGCGGAGGACCGGGACGGGATCCGGGAGCTCAGCGGCGAGCTGCGCGGGATCATCGAAGGGACGGCCATCCCCGAGGACCTGCAAGAGGCGCTCACCCGGGTTCTTTCGAGGCTCGGCGCGGGCGACGCCTACGCCGTACGGTCCAGCGCGACGGCGGAGGATCTGCCGGGGGCTTCCTTCGCGGGCCAGCAGGATACGTACCTGAACGTCATCGGGACGCAGGCGATCCTGCAGCACGTCCGCCGGTGCTGGGCATCGCTCTTCACCGAGCGGGCGGTGATTTACCGGATCCAGCACGGCTTCGATCACCGCAAGGTCCACATGGCGGTGGTGGTGCAGAAGATGGTCTTCCCGCAGGCGGCCGGGATCGTCTTCACGGCCGATCCCGTCACCTCGAACCGGAAGGTGTCGTCGATCGAGGCGGGCTTCGGCCTGGGGGAGGCCCTCGTCGCCGGCCTGGCGAGCGCCGATCGCTACAAGGTGCGGAACGGCCAGATCATCGAGAAGGCGATCGCCAGAAAGACGCTGGCCACGCGTGCCCTGGAGGAGGGCGGCACCGAAGAGCGGGCGATCGAGCCCGAGCGGCAGGACGGGCAGGTGCTGACGGACGCGCAGATCCTGCGGCTCGAGCGCCTGGGCCGGCAGATCGAAGGGCATTTCGGCCACCCGCAGGACATCGAGTGGTGCCTGGTCGAGGAGGAGCTCCACATCGTCCAGAGCCGGCCGATCACGACCCTGTACCCCATCCCCGAAGCCGGTGATCGAGGCAACCACGTCTACATCTCCGTCGGCCATCAACAGATGATGACCGACGCGATGAAGCCCCTGGGGCTGTCCTTGTTCCAGCTGACCTCGGGTGGCCGCATGCTCGCGGCGGGCGGCAGGTTGTTCGTCGATCCCACGAAGCAGCTGGCCTCACCGGCCAGCCGCGACGCCCTCCTGGATCTCCTTGGGCGCTCCCATCCGCCCCTCAGGGACGCCCTCTCGACGATCATCGAGCGGGGAGACTTCATCGAGCCCTTGCCCGACGAGCCGACGGGCTCGCGCCCCGGCCAGGGCAACCAGGCGCCGGGGCGCTTCGACGCGCAGGTCGATGACGACCCGGCGATCGTCGCGGAGCTGATCGAGCGCACCCAGGCCGCGCTGGCGGAGCTGAAGCGCGACATCCGGACCAAGACCGGAACGGCGTTGTTCGACTTCATCCAGGAGGACATCCAGCGACGGAGCGTGGCCATGTTCGGTCCGCAGAGCATGGGCGTGATCATGGCGGGCATGAACGCTTCATCGTGGATCAACGAGAAGATGATGGCGTGGCTCGGCGAGAAGAGCGTCGCGGATACGCTCTCCCAGTCCGTGTCGAACAACATCACGTCGGAGATGGGCCTGGCGCTCCTGGATGTCGCCGACGTGATCCGTCCTTATCCGGACGTTGTCGCTCATCTGCAGAACGTGAAGCACGATGGCTTCCTGGAGGAGCTGGTCGGGCTCGACGGCGGCAAGGAAGCCCGGGACGCCATCCAGGCTTACCTCGACAAATACGGTATGCGATGTGCGGGGGAAATCGACATCACGAGGCCCCGCTGGAGCGAGGAGCCAGCGACCCTGGTCCCCTTGATCCTGAGCAACATCAAGAACTTCGAGCCTCGCGCCGGCGAGCGGAGGTTCGAGCGGGGGCGCCAGGAGGCCTCGCAGCGAGCGCGAGCGCTGCTCGACCGGCTGAGGCAACTGCCGGACGGGGAGCAGAAGGCCAGCGAGGCCCAGCGGATGATCGACCGGCTCCGGAGCTTCATCGGCTATCGCGAGTATCCTAAGTACGGCCTCGTCAATCGCTACTTCGTTTACAAGCAGGCCTTGCTGCGAGAAGCCGAGCGGCTCGTGCAGGCCGGCGTGATCCACGACGCCGAAGACATCTACTACCTCACGTTCGACGAGCTCCGCGAGGTCGTGCGCACCCATCGGCTGGACGACCAGCTCGTCGGCAAACGGAGAGCGGAACACGCGCTCCACAAGAAGCTGTCGCCGCCGCTCGTCATCACGTCCGACGGGGAGGTCGTGGCAGCTGCGCACAAACGAGCCGATCTCCCCGCTGGAGCCATCGTCGGCCTGGCGGTCTCGTCGGGCGTCGTCGAGGGACGAGCCCGCGTCCTCCTGGACATGGCCGACGCGGAGCTGGATCCGGGGGACATCCTGGTCACCCCCTTCACCGACCCCAGCTGGACGCCCTTGTTCGTGTCCATCAAGGGCCTCGTGACCGAGGTGGGGGGCCTGATGACCCATGGCGCGGTGATCGCCCGGGAATACGGCTTGCCGGCCGTCGTCGGCGTGGAGAATGCAACCAGGTTGATCCGGGATGGACAACGCATCCGCGTGCATGGAACGGACGGGTATGTCGAGATCCTGACATGAGATCCGCGGCGCTCGCGCTCCTCGTCGGGGCCGCGCTGGGCACCTTCGATCGTCCTGCCGATGCGGGACCGCGCACCTCATCGCTCGCGTGGGTGCGGATGCCCGGGGCCGAGGCGTGCATCGACGCGCGGGCGCTCGCGCTCGCCGTGGAGCGGCGGCTCGGGCGGGTCGCGTTCGTGCCGCCCACCCTCGGCGAGGTGGCCATCGAGGGGCGGATCGAGCGCTCGCAGGAGGCCGGCGGCTGGCAGGCGACGATCCGGGTGTTCGACGCGGGTGGGACGGCGATCGGGTCGCGGGAGATCGAGGCCGATCAGGTCGATTGTCGGGCGATCGACGATCGGCTCGAGCTCGTGATCGCGTTGCTCGTCGACCCCGACGCCTCGCTCGTGCTCCCCCGCGCCGCCGGCAGCCCGGCCGCGAGCGCCGGCGGGGGAGCGCCGGGCGCGGGCGCGGCGGAGCGGCCCGCCCCGCTGCCCCCGGCGGAGCGGCCCGCCCCGCTGCCCCCTACCGCAAAGGCGGCTGCCCCGCTTCCGGCGTGTCCGCCTGCGCCAGCGGCGCCGAGCGCTTCCTGGCGGGTGGGAGGCGCGGTGGAGGCCGTGGGCGGGCTCGGGCTCGTGCCCGGGCCCGCGGGCGTGGGGGTCGGGGTGCGCGCGCACGCGACGCCGCCGCGCGGGCCGGGCTTCGAGCTGGGCGGCGCGCTGTGGGCGAGCCCGGACGTCCGCGAGGCGCCCGGATCGCCGGCGTTCTCGCTCGCCTACGGGAGGCTGTCCGTGTGCCCCATCGAGATCGCGCGCGGCAGGACGGCGCTCTCGGGCTGCGCTGGCGCGATGCTCGGATCGCTGCGCGTCGAGGGGCTCGCGGTGCCGAGCAGGTTCCGCCACGAGCGGCTCGTGTTCGATCTGAGCCTCGACACGCGCGTGCGGCGGCGCTTCGTGGGGCCGCTGTTCGGGGCCGTCGGGCTCGGGATCGCGGTGCCGACCGTGCAGGACGCCTATTTTTACACCGATGCGGCGGGGGCGCGGCGCGAGATCTTCCAGGTGTCGCCGGTATCGGCGATCCTGGACCTCGGCCTCGGCCTCGAGCTGCCGTGACCGGGCCGCGTCGATTCTTTCAAAACGCGTCCGCCGCGCGTCCACTCACCCCAGCGCATGTCCCTGCTCGCCACCGCGCGCGAACGCCGGCCGCGCGCGATCTCCGCGCCGGGAGGCCCGGTCCCGTCCTTCGAGCAGCTCTTCTTCGAACACGCGCCGTTCGTCTGGCGCGCGCTGCGGCGGCTCGGCGTCCATGAGGCCGACGCGGAGGACGTCTGCCAGGAGGTCTTCATGATCGTCCACCGGCGCCTCGCGAGCTTCGAGAGGCGATCGTCGGTCCAAACCTGGATCTACGGCATCTGCATCCGGGTCGCGGCCGACTACCGCAAGCGCGCCCACCGGCGCCGCGAGTCCGCGCGCGCCGAGCTGCCCGACCAGGAAGCGCACGAGGACCAGCACGGGGCGCTCGAGGACCGTGAGGCGCGCGCGCTCCTCGACGCGTGCGTCCAGACGCTGGACGACGACAAGCGCGCTGTGTTCGTGCTGTTCGAGCTGGAGGAGCTGCCGATGACGGAGGTCGCCGAGGCGGTGGGCTGCCCGCTCCAGACGGCGTACGCGCGGCTCTACGCGGCGCGCCGCGTGGTCGAGGCCGCCCTGCGGCGCGCCACGGCCGGGAGGAGGATGCCTTGAGCAAACCGAAGGATCCGCCGCGGCTCGTCGATGCGTCCTCGGACACGACCGACGCCGTGCGCGCCGTCCTGCGCGCGGGTCGGCGCGAGCTCCCCGGGCCTTCCGACCTCGCCCGCCTCGCCGCGCGCCTCCCGCTCGGGCCGCTCCCGCCTCCGGGCGCCTCGCCGCCGGGCGCCTCGCCGCCCCCGCCGCCTCCACCCGCGCCCGGGCACCTCACCGCGGCCGCCGCGGGGCCTTCCGTGGCCTCCAGCGCGCTCCTCGGCGCGCTCCTCGGCCTAGGCGTCGTGGGGGGCGTGTGGTGGCGCGACACCGCCACGGCGCCGCGCGACGCCGCGCCCAGCGCCATCGCGACCGCCTCCGGGCCGAGCGCCGCCGCGCCCACGCCGACCCCCCCGCGGCTCGCGGAGCCCGGCTTCGACGGCGCCGGACACGACGGCGCCGGACACGCCGGATCGGAGGCCGGCCGCGGCGCAGCGCGTGCGCCCTCGAGCGCGACCGCGCCGCGCGACGAGCTCCTCCCGCGCGCGAGCACCGCCGCGCCGCGCGCCGGCGGGGCGGCGATCCCCTCGCCGGGCGCGCCGAGCGGCGACGCCCCCGCGAGCGCGAGCCCGCCTTCCGCCGGCGCCGCCGAGACCGAGGTCCAGCTGCTCCATCGCGCGCAGGACGCGCTCGCCGCCGACGCTGGTTCGTCCTTCGCGCTCACGGTCGAGCACGCGCGGCGCTTCCCCACCGGCGCGCTCGCTCAAGAGCGCGAGATCATCGCCATCCGCGCCCTGCTCGCCCTCGGCCGCGCGGCCGAGGCGCGCGCCCGCGCCGCGAGCCTGCTCGAGCGGTTCCCCGGCTCCGCGTACCGCGGCAGGCTCGAATCGCTCGGCCTCGAGGAATCCTCTCCAAAAGATTGAGCCGATCTCTCCACGTACCAGGTGACCGCACGATGCGGTCCTTTCGACGGAGAACCCCCATGTCGAGTCGCTTTTCCTCGCGCGCCTCGTTCCCGCGGCGCGCCGCGAACCTCTTCCTTCTCGCCTCGCTCGCGGCGACTTCGCCGCTCCTCGGCGGCTGCGGGATCGAGCTCCAGATTGGCGAAGAGCCCAGAGAGGGTGATGGTCCCGGCGCCGCGACGGGCACGGGCGGCTCCCCGCCGGGCGCCAGCACCGCCACAGGCACGGGCGGCGGGGACGCCGCCGCGACGGGCACGGGCGGAGCCGGCGTTGCGGGTGGAGCCGGCGGTATGCTGCCCACCGGCGGCGGTGGCACGGGAGGCGGCGAAGGCGGAGGAGATAGCCTCCCAGGCAAGCCGACCGATCCGGAATGCGCGGACTCCGTCGCCTATCTCGCTCCAATCGAGGTGAAAACCCAGGCGCAGCTCGACGCGCTGCCGCTCATTCACAGCGCGGGTAACGTCGCGATCGCCGGCACCGTCGAGGACCTCCAGCACCTCAGGTGCCTGACCGGGGCGGACATCGTCGAGATCACGAGCGACTCGCTCGAGGATCTGAGCGGGCTCGAACGACTGCAGGTGGTCACGAACGACCTCACCGTCAAAAACACCCAAGCCTTGCGCTCCCTTTCGGGCCTCCAAGGACTTCGTCACGTGGGCCGCTACTTCAAGATCCTCGAGAACGCCGCCCTGCTCGATCTCCACGGCCTCGAGCTCTACGTCGAGGAATCGAACTACCTCGACCTCATCGGGAATCAGCGGCTCGAGAGCCTGGACGGCCTTGGCATCACGGACGCGCGACACCTCACCATCATGGACAACCCGGCGCTCGAAAGCCTCGACGGCCTCCGCGTGGAGCGAGCCGCCAGCTTCGTGATCGTCAGAAATAACTCCCTCACGGACCTCGACGCCCTGTCGTCGCTGACCGAGGTCCGCGATCAGCTCCACGTCAGCCAGAATCGCGAGCTGCTGAGCATCGCCGGCCTCCACGGTCTCACTCGCGGAGTCGAGGTGGTCATCGACGACAACGACAAACTCCGCGATCTCGCCGGCCTGCAAAACATGAGCGAGATAGACCTGCTTCGCGTGAGCCAGAACGACTCTCTCGAAAACATCGACGCGCTCGCGGGCATCGAGTTCGACCAGCTCTGTTTGCAGCGCAACGCCTCGCTCACGAACATCGATGGCTTGCAGGAACTCACGAGCATCGGAGCCATTCTGATCCTCAACCAGCCGAGCATCAAGTCCCTCCGGACCCTGAGCAATTTGACGCGAGCAGGCATCGTCATGATCCATGAAACGGGCGTAACGAACCTCGAGGGCCTCGAGAACGCCAAGATCGACGTGGAGCTCTACGTCAACGACAACGCAAATCTCCAGAGCCTCACCGGTCTCAACCCCGACAATCACGTCCTCGAGGCCGTGTGGGTCATGAGAAATCCGATACTGAGCGATCTCGTCGGACTCGAAATGATCGAGGCCGCGACCAAAGCCATCTACATCAGCGACAACGGTCGACTGGTCTCCCTCTCGGGCCTCGACAATCTGACCTCGGTCCCCTCGCTCCTGATCATGCAAAATCCGGCGCTCACGGACATCGCGGCGCTCGGCTCGGTCGAGACCGTGGTCCAAAGGCTCTCGATCATGGACAATGCGTCGCTTCCGAGCTGTCAGGCCTGGGCCATCGCCGATCAAATCGAACCCGGCACGGCCACCCTCGAGGTGAGCGGCAACTACCCGGGCGGCACCTGCGATTGATCTAAAAAATCAACAAATCCAACGAGTTCATTCGACTGCGCAGGTTTGTCTACACCACGCTGGCGCGGCGGCGTAACCTGCGGCGCATGACCTTCGGCCGCACCCTGCGTCGCGCGATCCCATGCCTCTGTCCGTTGGCCCTGCTCGCCGCGTGCACGGAGGAACAGCCCTCGGACGCGGGCGCCGGCGGAGGCACCGGGACCTCCGAGAGCACCGGGAGCACGAGCACCGCGACCGGGACCAGCGCGGGCACCGGCGGCGCTGGCGAGAGCGATGGCAGCGGCGGCAGTGGAGGCAGCGGCGGCGTGCCGTCACGGGACCCCGAGGAGGTCCCGGTGCTGGAGAACGTCGTGTTCTATGACGGCTACGCCGAGACGGTCGACGAACCGATCCCGGACGGCGTGATCCGCCACAACAACTCGCTGGTCGCGACCAGGTTGACCGACGAGCTGCTCGCCAAGGTCCAAACCACCCTGAAGGTCCGCGTGGTCGTGGGAGCGCTGTGCGACAACTACGACCGACTCGGCTCGGTCAACCTGGCGCTGGTCCCCAAGGGCGCCCAGACCTATGTTCCCGGCGAGGTCGACCGGATCGAGGTCGCGCGGTTCGTCACGCCGTTCATGGACATGAACAAGCAGCCGACGACGGTCCCCTACGAATGGGAGGCCAGCAACCTCGTACCGATCTTGAAGGACCCCGACCTCCTGGCCGATCACGATATTTGGTTCGAGCTGGGCATCTTCGGCGTGCCTTACGCCGCGAACGACGAGGTCCCCGGCTGCGCCGGTCGCAATGACACGCAGCTCGGATCCCTGATGTTGTACACCGACAGCACGAAGGAGGCCCAGGACTTCAGCGTCCTGTTGCCGCTCGCGATCAGCGAAGATTTCAACAATTACGCGACGGGCGCCAGCGACAAGGTCGGCACGACCCGCAAGACCGTCCGCTTCGAGCTGCCGGCAGACACACAGAACGCGCAGCTCGTATTGATCACATCGAATCACGGCGCCAACGAGGGCGGCGAGGAGTATATTCGCCGCGAGCACTACGTGTACGTCGACGGCGAGCTGGCCTTGCAGTACAAGCCCGGGCGCACGTCGTGCGAGCCGTTTCGCAAGTACAACACCCAGGGCAACGGCATCTACGGGCGGTCCCCGCGGTCGGACGCACAGTGGCAGTCGTTCAGCAACTGGTGCCCCGGCGACGCGATCGACACCCGGATCGTCCCGTGGGGGGCGGCGAGCGCCGGTATGCACGAATTCGTGATCGACGTCCCCGACGCGACCTTCGTCGGCGGGGAGGGCAACTTCCCGTTCTCGCTCTACGTGCAGGCTCAGTGAATTCGTCTCTTTGACCCTCTCGACGGCTCGCGTCGCGACGCCGTCGTCGTGCTCGATGTCTCGGGCTGGGGCTGCAGATCGAGCTGTGGCCGCGCAGGCCACACCCGCGCGGCGCGGTGCGACGGCCGCGCGACAAACTCGCCAAAGGCAGCGCGAATTCCGCGGTTCGCGGACGGTACGTCGATTGCTTGGCCGGGCCTCGAACGCACAGCGACCCAGGCGCGTCGCTGCGTGTCAGCCCACCAGCGCCGCGGCGCCGCGCGAGAGCGCAGGAGCCATGGAGACGATCATGTCGAAGCACCTCTTCCGCACCGCACCGTTCCTCGGAATCCTGATCACCACCGGCTGCGCCGCGACAGCCGGCGTCGATGAGCTCGACGATGAGCCGGTCGGAGAGGCCGAGAGCGCGCTCGCCGCCGAGATGACGCTCAGCCCGAACCAGCGGATCGTCAACGCCGCAAGCCTATACACCGCGAACCCGGACATCGCGGTGAGCCAGTTCGCCGAGGCGTCGCTGGGCGGCTACTGCAACGGCGTGATGATCGGCCCGAACGTCTTCTTCAGCGCGGCCCACTGCGGGGGCGGGCCGACGACCATCACCTTCCGGACGTACCGGAACGGCAGCACGGCCACGTCGGACACGGAGGCCTTCACGTGCGACGCGATGGAGCAGACGTTCAACGACACGGACGGCGTGCTCTTCTTCTGCTGGCCGAACGCCGCCGGCGAGAACCCGGGCGACAAGTACGGCTACGTCGATTTCGATGTGTCGCCGCCCGTCGTCGGACAGCAGATCTACAGCATCTCGGCGAACAACCAGCAGAACGGCAGCCTCCCCTTCGACACGCGCATGTTCGCGAACGGCCAGGTCACGAGCGTCACCGGCGCGGGGCACTGGTTCACCCCGTCCTCGGCGCCGAACACCGGCGTCGAGATGAACGTCTGGGGAGAAGGGGGCATGAGCGGCTCGCCCCATTTCAACGCGGCGAACGGAAAGATGATCATCGCCCCGCTCTCCACGGCGTGCTCCGCCGGGTGCTGGGGCCGCAACGCGCTCTCGATGCGCGATCTGCTCTACTGGGGGTACATCAACCCGAGCTTCGACCCCGCGGCCCAGGGCCCCACGGTCAACGTCTCGCTCGTCACGAGCCTCGGCCTCACCCCGGCCAGCTACTACGGCTGGGCGGACAAGGAGCTCGACTGGGAGTTCGACATCCAGCGCGACCTCGAGCGGCTGCGCGGCGAGGCCCGGCGCGACTGGTACAACCTCGGCTTCGACAGCCAGCGCCGCAACGCGCTCTGGGACCTCACCGCGCTCGCGACCTTCGACCTGGCGAACCGGTGGGCGCGCATCAACCGCACGACCGGCGCGGGCTACGCCGACGCGCTGTCGCACGGCAAGCTGAACCTGGCCGCGGGCAGCTACCGGATCACGCTCATGACCTACACGCAGGCGAGCCAGTACTCGAGCTCGCTGTGGGTGGGGCTGAAGAGCGGCGCGACGTGGGTCGGGGGCGAGTACGTGGCGAACACCGTGGGTTCGGGCTGGCAGATGCACACGCTCGAGGTGAACGCCCCGTCCGACGGGCTCACGCTCGGGCTCGGCGTGTACGGGACCGCCGATATCCTCGTGTCCGCGCCGAGCGTGGTGAAGAGCACCGCGGTCATGAACTTCGACACCTTCGACAAGCGCACGAACTGGCGCAATGACATCGACGGGAGCCGGGCGCAGGTGGTCCCTGACGGGCGGGTGACGGGTGCGCCCAACTGGGCGGTTCGCGTGACGCAGAGCGCGACGGGCTACCCGGTGCGCAACCGCCAGCTCGCGCTGGCCGCGGGGCGGCCGTACCAGATCTGCTTCGACGCGCGCAGGACCACCGCGAGCGGGTCTTCCCAGGCCGAGCTCCGCGTCGTGAGCGGCGGCGCCCAGGTGATGTGGACGAGCTTCTCGCCCTCGAGCGCCTGGAGCACCACCTGCTCGGCGTCGTTCACCCCGCCGTCGGACGACAACAACCTGCAGATCCGCGTCACGACCGGAGATCCGGTCCTCGTCGACAACATCGCGATCACCGCGATGTGACGCGGCGCCGGCACGACCACGACCACGACGGTGAAGGATGGTGGGGGGCGGGCTTCGTGCCCTGAGCCCTCGACCGCCTGGCGACGGGAGGCTTTGTCAGGCGCGATAACCTACCTGGGAACGGCCGAGTCGGATCACCGTCACGGGACGAACGCGATGTCGTCCACGAGCATGTCGAACACGGTCGACTTCGCCGTGTGGAACTCGATCGAGTAAGCGTGCGCAGCGTCGAACGCCGGGGGCGCAGGCACACCCCAGCCGTCCGTGCTGAGGATATCGAACATGACCGTGTACTGCGCCCACTCGGTCGTGATGTCGATCCCTTCACCGAAGTGGTCGCCGCAGCCCGTGCCTTCACACACGCCGCCCTCGCGATCGGTGTTGCGGTCGGGGAAGTTCACGTAGATGTGCGTCGGCGCTGCCGCCTTGGCCCAGAAGGTCAGGCCCGAGTAGGCAGAAGCGTCGTAGGTGAGCTTCGCTCCCCCTGGGGCGAGGTTCAGATCGAACCCCATGCCGGCCCCCCTCGTGACGAAGCCGCTCCCCGCGACGTGAGCGGCGTACTCGCTCGGACCGTGCCCGGGCGCGACCGGTACGAACGGGCGGCCGGGCAGAGGGGTCTGCGTGCCGCCCCGGGTGCCGTCGTTGTACGTGTACCAGCTGCCGATGCGGTCCTTGCACCGGACGATCGCGCCGTCGCCGTCCTCCAGGTCGTCGAGGAGCGCGGTGCAGGCAGGGAGCTCGGGCTCCGCGTCCGAGCCGCCCGAGCCGCCGGCGCCGCCCCTACCCTCGTCCGAGCCGCCGGCTCCCCCGGCCCCTCCAGCGAGGCCAAACGGATCGGGGTCGTACTCGCCGGGCGAGATGCCAAGGACGAGGCCGCACCCGTTCAGCACCACCGACGCGCAGAGGGCGACCGTGAGCACCTGGAAGCGCATCAGAAGCTGCCTTGTACGAGCGCTCCGCCCACCGCGGGCGAAAGCCCGAGCGACACGCCCTGGGTCGAGCTCTTCGCCGTGAGCCACAGCACGCCGCCGCCGGCGATGGCCGCGAGGCCGACGCCGAAGACCACGGTCGCGACGTTCGCGCGCGCCACGGCGCTGCCGCGGATGTCCATGCCGCGCCGATCGCAGCGGTCGCCGTTGCAGAACGGGCGCGACTCGTCGAACCTCGACTTCGCCGCGAAGCCGAGCGCCGCCCCGACGCCCACACCCACGACCCCTGCGCCTGCCGTGACGAGCGCGATCGTGCGGCGCCCATCCCCCGCGCCGCCCGCGTCCCTCGATGCAGGGTCGTCCTCCAGCGCGCGCACGACGAGGGTCGAGGTCTCGCCGCCCGGCTTCACCTCGACCTGCGCCGTCCAGGCCCGCTTGCCCGGCGCGCTCGCCTGGATCACGTGGGTCCCTGCGTCGACCGGCATGGGCACGCCCCACTGGCCGGGGCCGACCGGCGTGCCGTCGCGCTTCACCTCGAGGCCCGGCGTGCTCGCGGCCTCGACGACCACCGAGAGGCGGGAGACCTTCGGCTGGACGGCCGCCGCGCGCTCGCGCGCCTTCGCCTCCTTCACGCGGTCGCCGCTCGCGTGCACCCGCGCGGCGACCTCGAGGAACTGCGCCCACGCGGAGGCCATCTTGCCGATGCGCTCGTAGCAATCGGCGAGGAAATAGCGGGTGTTGACGCTGTCGTAGAGGCGCAGGCTCTCCTCGTACTTGGGGCAGGCGCGCGACGCCTGGCCAGCGTCGACGAGCGCTCCCGCCTCCCGGAACAGCGCCACGGCGCCCGCCTTGTCCTCGGCCCTCGCCGCGCGCCCTCCCGCGATCGCCGCCGCCAGGCCGATGCCGATCGCGCAGAGGCGCGCGGCGCGCCCGCGCTTCGGTCGGCTTTTCGTGTGCGGCAGCGTCATCGTGTCGGCGAAGGTATCAGAAGACATCGCGCGAGAACGGGTCGGTGCTGGAGGGCCGCTTCACCTGCGGCGCGCCGCGCTTCGCCGGCTGCGCGGAGCCGCCCGGCCTCGCGGGCTTCTGCGCGGCGGGGGCGGTGGCGCGCGCCTCGGGCGGCGGCCCCTCGGCCGACGCGCGGGGAGCGGCGCTGGACGGCGCGGCACCGGCGGCCGCGGCGACCGCAGCGTCCGGCGCGGCGCTGGCGGCAGGCTCGACGGCAGCGTCCGGCGCGGCGCTCGGCTGCGCGGGGCGCGGCTCCGGGGCCGCGCCCTGCGGGCCGGCCGCCGACGCGGCCTCGCGCTCGATGTCGCGCGGGGCCCGGTCCGGAAGGCGCCAGAGGAGCAAGCCGCCGCTCACGACCGCAAGCCCGATCCCGATCGCGATCGAAGCGGCGCGCCTGTCGCGCGACGCTGGCTTGCGGTTCGTCGTACCGAGCGGCGCGATCGTGAGCGCTCCCGCGTCGAGGGGCACGGTCGCCGCGGGCAGGGTCGCCCCGGCCGCCGTGACCGCCGGCGCCACGCGAGGAGCGCCGGGCGTCAGGGTCCCGGCCGGGAGCGCGCCGCGCAGCGCGCCGAAGAGGCGCTCGGCCGCCGCGCGCGCGTGCGGCGGGGCGAACGGCACGAGCGCGAGCGCGAGATCCGCGACGGTCGGGAACCGGCGATCGCGATCGCGCGCGATCGCAGCGAGGATCACCTGCTCCAGCGGCTCCGGGAGGTCCGGGCGGAGGGCGCGCGGCCGCTGCGGCTCCCCCTGCGTGACCAGGTAGACAAGCTGCGCGAGCTCCTGCGCGAAGAACGGCGTCCGCCCCGTGAGCAGCTCGAAGAGGACGACGCCCAGCGAATAGATGTCCGCGCGGCCGTCGACGTCGCTCGAGGAGCGGAGCTGCTCGGGGGACATGTAGAGGGGCGAGCCGAGCACTCCCCCCACCCGCGTCAACGCGTGGTCCTCCGCGTGCGTCATCTTGGAGATCCCGAAGTCGAGCACCTTGACGCACGGCGAACCGTCCGCGTTCCGCGTGACGAACAGGTTGCTCGGCTTCACGTCCCGGTGGACGATGCCTTGCGCGTGCGCCTCCGCGAGCGCCTCGCAGACCTGGAGCACGAGCTCGACGGCAACGGGCACCGCGAGGCGCCCGCTCTCCGCGAGCACGGCGGCGAGGTCCCTCCCCTCGAGGTGATCCATCACCATGTACGGCGCGCCGCTCTCGAGCGTGCCGACGTCGGCGACGCGCACGACGTGCTGGCTGCGAACGCGCACGGCGGCGCGCCCCTCCCTCAGAAAGCGCTGGAGGATCTCCGGATCCCGCACGTACTTCGGCAACAGCACCTTGATCGCGACGCGCTCGTCGAGGGCGAGGTGGCGCGCGGCGACGACGAGCCCCATGGCGCCCCGTCCGAGGACGCTCTCCACGCGATACTTGCCGAGGAGGACATCCCCGGGGGCAATCGTGGTCTCGTCGGGGCTCGACATGGCAGGCCAGGGCAGCAGAAGGGCATCCACTATGCCACGCCGTGGTCAGAGACTCATGCAATTTTCCACTGCACCGGCCTCGGCCGGGCAGCGCTGCCATGGATTGGCCCATGCTGTCCTGTCGCGGTCGCTCAACCCTGACTCGTCGCGACCCGCCGGGAGCAGAGAGACGACGACTTGATCTTCAGCGATGGCCGCGGCGCTGACAGGCCCTTCCATTCCTTCCACCGATTGTTACGAAACGACACACCCCCACGGATTGTTACGAAACGACACACCTCCTCGCCCAGCAATCGGGCTTGCCTCGACTACGCGCCTCGGCTTGCCTTAAAAAAAATGATATAAATGCTCTCACACATGGAGGCCGCACCGCGGCAATTCACGTCAGGATCGGGAGCGACAGCTCGGAGCTCGGTCCTTCGTGATTTATTTTCTACTCGTCGACTGTTATTGAAATAGCGATAGCGAGATAGCCAATGACCACCACCCTTCGATTCGTCGCGCCCGCCGCCGCTTCCCTCGCAACTGTATTGCTCGCGATCTCGCCGTCATTGGCGGCTTCGTGGCAGACCCGGGTCAACTACGGCGGGAACACGCCCATGGACCTCTATGTCCCGGACAAGGTCGACGCTTCGCCGGGGATCGTGGTCTCGCTGCACTACTGCAGCGGGAACGCAGGAAACGCTCATGGCTGGTTCCAGGGTCTGGCGGATCAGCACGGCTTCCTCATCATCACGCCGCAAGCGGGCGGCAACTGCTTTGACGCAACGCCCGCGCGCAGCGGTGAGCGAGAGGCCATCACCAAGATGGTCCAGTACGCCATCACACAGCACCACGCCGATCCGACCCGGGTCTTCGCTGCGGGGGCGTCCTCCGGCGCTTGCATGACGAACGCGCTCCTCGCTGCCTACCCCGACGTGTTCGCCGGGGGTTCGGTGCTGGCTGGTGTTCCCGCCGGCGCCTGGACGGGAGGAAACGCCTATGGCTGGACGACCCCTGCCAACAGGACCGCTGCCCAGTGGGGTGACATCGTGCGCAAGGCGAGCCCGAACTTCACGGGCGCGCGGCCTCGGATTCAGCTCTGGCACGGAACGGCTGACACCACCCTCAACTACGACCCGAATTTTCCTGCCGAGATCGCGCAGTGGACGAACGTCCTGGGTCTGAGTCAGTCCGACAGCAAGACGAGCAGCTTCAAGGGCTCCTCGGATACCTGGAGTCGGGCCTCTTACTCGAATGCTGCGGGGACGCTCGTCCTGGAGACGAACTCCGCGCAAGGCGCCCCGCACGATCTCTCGGGGCGAGGCTTGTGGGCCGACGCCGTGCGCTTCTTCGGGCTGGATATGGACCCTCCGTCCACCGGAGAAGGCGCGGGCGGCGGTGATGGCACCGGCGGCAGCGACGCGTCGGGCGGAGGCAGCAGCGCCTCCGGCGCAGGTGGCGAAGGTGGCAGCGCAAACGGCGCCACTTCAGGCGCAGGTGGCAACGCGAGCGGCAGCACTGCCAGCAGCGGAGCGACTAGTAGCGGAGCGACCACCGGAGGCGCGGCGCAAGGCACCAGCGGAGCCACCACGGGCGGCTCGACGAGCAACGCGGGTGGAAGCACCTCTTCCGGAGACAGCGATCCGACCACGACAGGCGGCGACAGCGCGTCGGACGACGGTGGGTGCAGCTTCAACGTGGCCTCCAGGGGTCGGCTGCCCGGCGGCGCGCTCGTCGGATTGCTCGTGGCAGGGCTTGGCGCGCTGGCCCGTCGTCGTCGCCGATCTGCGGCGTAAGACGGACTCACCGTTCATCTCCCGGGTCGACCGATGGATCCGGGAGCTCCCCGCCTCCTTTCAGGAAGGAAGCGGATCGCGTCGAAAGACGTCCTGTCAACCCGGTGCAGGTCCCGCAATCGGGGCTTGACGTTTCCGGGGCGTTTGGATTTCCTTCTCTCATCATGAAAACGGCTTTCACTCGCTTTCGACTCGTCGCATCGACGGCGTTCCTCGTCGCGGCCGCCGCGTCCTGCAGCAGCGAAGATGCCGCTCCTGGCACGCCAGGTTCGTCGGGCGGCTCACCGCCAGCGAGCGGGTCGGGCGGGACGGGTGGAGCAGCCGCGAGCAGCGGCGGTGCGGGTTCGGGCTCGGACGCCTCGAGCGCCGAAGGAACCGGCGGCACTTCTACGGGGGGGTCGTCAGCGGTCAGCACAGGCGCAGGGGGCGGAGGCGCGGCATCGGGGGGTTCGGGAGGGTCGACGCCCGAGACGGGCGATCGCTCGCCGGAGGGCACCTGCGCGCGCTTCAACGCCGACACCGCCGACATGAGCGAAGGCACGTGGAGCGGCTCGCTCGATCCCGAGTGCGACCCGGGAGACATCTCTGCCGAGGGTCGAGCGAACGCGCTCCGGCTCTTCAACCTGTACCGCTGGCTGGCGGACTTGCCCCCGGTCGTGACCGAGCCCACCCGCGACGCTCAGGCCCAGGCCTGCGCGCTCATGATGGACGCGAACAACTCGCTCTCGCACGAGCCGCCGGAGAGCTGGAAGTGCTACTCGAAGACAGGCGCGGACGGCGCGAGGACAAGCAACATCTCGAGCGGCCCCGGCGTTGCGAGCGTTCAGGGCTATCTGATCGACCCCGGGAACGAGACGACCTTCGGCCACCGGCGCATCATCCTTGCGAACGATCTCGGTCCGATCGGCCTCGGCTCCACCGGGAAGAGCGGCGCCTCCTGCATGCAGAACATCGGAGGGACGGGGCGCGCAGGCAAGGAGTGGACGGCATGGCCTCCGCCCGGGGTGTTCCCGATGCAGGCGTATGCCGACCGCTGGAGCTCCCTCAGCGACACCGGCTGGTCGATTCAAAGTGAGGACATCGAGCTCGAGAACGCCGAGGTGACGATCACGAGCGCCGGAGCCCCTCTGGCCGTCGACGTCGAGCCGCTCCAGGGGCGCTACGGCTCGACGAACGCCATTCGCATCGTGCCGAACGGCTGGGACCCTGAAGCCGGCAACACCTACTCCGTGAGCGTCTCCGGAATCTCGGCGACCATCGCCTACGACGTCGTGTTCGTCGACTGCGAGTAGAGGATCCTCGCCAACGCAGGGCAGTGGACCAGCGCCCGAACCCTGGCCGATTCCCTGACCGCCGCCCATCGCGCCACGGCATCGCTGCTCGACGCGATCGAGGCCCAGGGTTTTTCATGGGGTGTATCCGACGGTAACTGACGGCGCAGCCGGTCAGCGCACGGCGGAGAGGTCGAGAAGCAAGAGCGTCATTTCGGGACCTTGACGTCGAGCTTGCCGAGGCGCGCGAGCAGCGGGCCCCGATCCTCCATGGCCACGCCGACGAGCCTCCGCGCAGACGCATCGTCGAGCTTCGGGACGGATCGCGCTGCGAATCCTTCCTCGTCCGCGGAGGAGACCTGAAAGATCAGGTGGTAGACGCCGCTGTTCGAGACCGCGAGCACGCGCTGCATCTCCCCCAGGCCGAGCAATCGGCAGAGCGCCGCGGCAAGGAACCCCGCGGCAGCACGAGCGAGAGCGCCGCCGCGAAACGAGAGCGAGACGTGGTGCTCGCGTCCGTCCTTGCCGGCCTCGGCGACTGTATACACAACGGCGATGTCGGCAGACGTGATGAACGCATTGCCCTCGGCGAACGGGTCCGCCGGCGGGCCCTCCCCGGCGCGCCTGAGCGCTGTCTCCTTGGCGCGGCCGACCCCGCGCGAGAGCTCGATCAGGTGGTCCGGCGAGAACAGCCGATCGTAACGCGGCCGCTTCATCGCGAACCGGTAGACCAGGAACACAACGAGCCCGACGAGCAGCCATTTCAGCATCGGACCTTGCACCTCCGCGCCCACACGCCGAGACAGACCATCACGCCCGCGGCGAGCGGCAGGGCGGGCGCCTCGCTGGCCTGCGTCGAGCCCGGCGCGCACCCCTTATCCTGGATCGCCGCAGCATGCGCCTTCCGTCGTCCCATGGCGAGGCATCGTGCCGGTCCTGGCGCGATTCGTCCACGGGGAATCACCTCTGCCGTCGCCTCTCGCATACCCGCGCCTCACGCCCTTGCGGCTCGTCGGGCTGGCGGATCCTGGCCTCCCCCGGCTCGGGGCCGGGCGCCTGGCTCAGCTGGTGGATTGCTCTGGCGCACGTGCTGCTGGCGACGGTAGGCCCCCGGCGCCATGCCCGACCACTGTCGGAACGCGTGGCTGAACGAGGCCTCCGATGCGTAGCCGGTGAGCTGAGACGCCAACGCGAGCGTCGCGCCTTCGCGCAGCAACATCGTCGCCCTCTGCATGCGCATCCGCGTGAGGAAGCCGAGCGGCGGCTCGCCGACGAGGCTCGTGAAGCGCGCAGCGAAGGCGGACCGCGACAGCCCGACCTGCTCGGCGAGCGAGGCGACCGTCCACGGATGCTCCGGTCGGCCGCTCATCAGGCCCAGGGCCGTGGCCACGCCCGGATCGCGCAGCGCGCTCACCAGCTCGAGCGATCGACACGAGTGCGAAGGCTCGTCGCCCAGCGTCTCGACGTATGCCCGCATCACGTGGATGAACAGCACGTCTGCCATGCGGGCGAGCGCGAGATCGGAGCCGAACGGCCTCGACTCGATCTCGCGCGCGAGGAGACGGAGGTGCTCCACGAGCGCCGTCTGACCCGCGCCCGCACCCGCGAGCCGGAACACGGGCGGCAACGACGACACGATCGGGACGGAGAACGGATCCTCGAGCTCGACGAGCGCCGACGTGACCCTCGCCTCGGTCCCCACACCGCCCAGGGTCAGGCGCCACACGCGCTCGTCACCGCCCGCGCGGACCCCGGGCAGCGCTTCGAAAGCGACGAGCGGCGTATCGGCACGATCACGGAGCGAATGCGCCCGGCCATGCGGTACCACGGCGACATCACCGGTCGCCAGGGCGAGCGCGTGGCCGTCGTTCTCGGCCGAGACCCAGGCCGCGCCGCTCACCACATGGTGGACGCAGAAGGTCGAAGGCCTACCTCGAAGCGCGACGCCCCATGGCGCCCTCGCGTCGAGGCAAGCCCACGACGCCGACCTCGCTCGAACCGAGGACAGGAGTTCGCTCAGCGCGTCCATGAGCGGCCCCGGCTGGACGATTTCGCAAACAACGTGGACGCGCTCGGCTGGTCGCAGCCGCTCGAGCGCCGCATGGTTGGGGGGTGATTCGAGGCCTTCATTCGCCTCGGGAAGGGTAGCTCATGTCCATTGAAGCGACCACCGAGCCGGTGCTGGTCACCGGCGCCACGGGGAGGCAAGGCGGGGCCGTCGCCGCTGCGCTGCTCGGGCGAGGCGTCCCCGTGCGTGCGCTCGTTCGTGACCCTGGCGTGGCTCCTGCAATCGCGTTGCGCGCTCGAGGCGCGGCCCTCGTGCGGGGCAACTTCGACGACCCCGGCTCGCTGCGCATCGCCTGCGAGGGGGCGCGGGCGGTGTTCTCCGTGCAGCACCCGAGCATGGCCGATCCCGAGTCGGACTCCGAGCGACTACAGGGGAAGAACCTCGTCGAGGCAGCCCGGGCCGTCGGCGTGCCCCAGTTCATCCACACCTCGGTGTCCGGAGCCGGCGCGCACCACCGGCGAGCGCCGGGCTGGGAGCTCGAGCGAGGCCATATTCGCAATTACTGGGAGAGCAAGGCGTACACCGAAGAGCTTGTGAAGAACGCCGGATTCCGCTTCTGGACCCTCATCAAGCCGTCCTTCTTCATGGAGAACTTCGTCCGCCCTTCCATCATGTTCGAGGGGGGCACGGGGGACCGCCTGCTCACCACGATCGCGCCTGACACGGAGCTGGCCCTGGTCGCCGTGCAGGACATCGGGGCAGCGGCCGCAGCCGCTGTCCAGGAGCCGTCACGGTTCCACGGCGTGGAGCTCGAGCTCGCGAGCGAACGGTTGACGATGCGCGAGATCGCCCGTGCCCTGGCCCGTGCGCTCGACCTTCCCATCGAAGCTCCGTCGCTCACGGCCGACGAGGCCATCGCCCGGGGTCTGATGCCCACGATTGCGCGCCCGCACGAGCGGCTGAATCACCACGGCAGCCCGGCCACGCCCGAGGCGGCACGGGCGCTTGGCATTCCACTCACCAACTTCGAGACCTGGCTTCGACACCACCCTCTGTGAGGCCGGGGGCTCGCCCGATCACGCGCGTTGCTGCGACGCCGGGAGCCGCCCTGATCTGAACGCCGCGCGCGATGGCCCCGAGCTGGCGGAACTGGCGGCGCGCGTGGCGGCCGCCAGGTCCCGGAGCGCGGAGAGGGCCAGAAGATCCGGCAAAAAGGCCGCGGCACACCGCTCGCACTACGTGCCTACCAGAACGCCGCGAGGTCCGACCTCGCGCTGGTCCCGCCGTTGCGGGACGGCGCGAGGCCCGGAAGCGGCGTGCTAGCCCGAGCCGGCGTCACGCGCCGCGCTCGGATGGAGGCACCCATGTCGGTTCATCATGCCATGTCCATGCTTCTCCCTGTCCTCGCGGTCGCCTGCTCCGCAGCGCAAGGCGGCGCCCCGGAGCCATCGGAGAGCACCACACCGCAGCGCGACGACGCAGCGGCGCCGGCCAGCTCGACAGGCGCGAAGAGCTTCGTCGACGCCGAGTCGTACTTCACGAGCTCGGCCGAGATCGACGCCTGGTACGGGCTGCTCCGCGAGCTGAACGACGACTTCGACGTCGTGTGCGGCGACACGTTCTGCGAAGGCGATTTCACGAACTACATGCCGCTTCGACTCCGTTGCTCCGTCGAGGAGCACGCCGGGACGATAGGCAGCTGCGTGTGGGTCCTCGCCGCGAGCAACGAGGAGATCGTGCCTTCCACGGGCGAGGTGGAGGTGGACGCGAGGATCTTCCTCTGCGAGATGCCCGTCGCCCCGGACACCGCCGTGACCGACCTCGTCGAGGCGCTCTCGGCGCCGTCAGGTCGGGCGATCAACGCGGCGCTCCCTGGAACGGACCGATCGCTCTACGACGGCCTCGTCGAGTGCCTCTGACAGCTCGCCAGCGTCGGCCAGCGCGACCGTCGAGCCGCGCCGGCGGCGCCTAATCCTGCCCGTCGGTCGAGCGCCTCAGGCGCCGCTCTCGCCCGTCACCGGCTCGCCTTCGGCGAGCAGCCGCTTGAGCGTGCCGAGATCGACGGGCTTCACGATGTGCTCGTCAAACCCGGCTCCACGCGCCCTCTCGCGGTCGCCCTGCTGCCCGTAGCCGGTGAGCGCGATCAGATAGACGTTCTTGTGCTGGGGCTTCTCTCGAACGCGGCGCGCGAACTCGAGGCCGTCGATCCCCGGCAGCCCGATGTCCACGATGGCCACGTGCGGGAGCACCTCGTCCATGAGCTCGATCCCCGAGATCCCGTGATTCGCCGAATGGCACTCGAACCCGGCGCGCGTCAGGAGCGCGCAGAGCGCCTCGCGGCCGTCGTCGTTGTCCTCCACGACGACGACCCGCGATCTCCTGGGGAGCTTCCCGGGCAGCGAGCCGCGCGCCGCCTCCTGCTCGGATGGCGGCTCGGAGATCGGCAGCCGCACCTCGAACTCGCACCCTTTGCCCTCTCCCTCGCTCCGCGCGCTCACGGTGCCGCCGTGCTTTTCGACGAGGCCTCGGACGAGGGTGAGCCCCACGCCGAGCCCCCCCGCCGATCGGTCCAGGGTGCGGCTCGATTGCACGAAGAGCTCGAACACCGTGTCGAGCATCTCCTTCGGGATCCCGACGCCGTCGTCCTTCACGCGGACCACCGCGTGTCCGTCCACGCGCTTGGCCTCCAGCGTGACATGACCCCCTCGCGAGGTGTACTTCGCAGCGTTGTTGAGCAGGTTCACGTGAACCTGCTGGAGCCGCGCTGGGTCGCCCTCGACCCAGATCGGCTCGGGATCGACGATGACCGCGAAATCGACGCCGCGCGTGTCCATGAGGTTCTTGACCGCGTCGGCGGCGTCCTTCACCACCGAGCCGAGGTCGAGCACGCGCTTTCGAAGCTCGATCTTGTTCTGCGTGACGCGGCTCGCCTCCAGCAGATCGTCGAGCAGGCGCGCCATCTGCGCGGACTGACGCTCGAGGATCTGGACGACCTTCTCGTCAATCCCGGACGCGCCGGAAGGCGCGGAGCAGTCTTCCTTGAGCAGCGCCGTGGCGTGGACGATCGCGCCAAGAGGGTTGCGGAGCTCGTGCGACAGCATGGCGAGGAACTCGTCGCGCCTGCGCACGGCGTCCTTGATCTGCTCCTCCGATCGCTTTTGCGCGGTGACGCTCCGGAAGATCCCGATGATACCCACGATGTGGCGCGCCGCGTCGATGAGCGGGAGCCGCGTGACGAGGTCCCACTCCACGACGCCATCCTGCCGCACGCGCTTCTCCAGCTTGTAATGCTGCGCCTCGCCGGTCCGCAGCACCACCTCGTCCTGCTTGTGAACGGCGAGCGCCGCCTCGTACCCAGGCAGCTCGAAGCCGGTCTTACCCGCCGCTTCGCCTGGATCGGAGAGGCCGAGGCGCTCCGCCATGGCGTTGTTCGTGCGAATGAACCGGCCGCGCGCGTCCTTGAAGTAGATCGCGTCGGGCACGCTGCGGAGCAGGCTGTTCAGGAGATAGCGCTCGTGGAAGAGCGCGTCCTCCGCCGCCTTCAGGCCGCTCACGTCGATGAGCGTGAGCACGACCCCCGCGATGGTGCCCTTGGCACGGTAGGGGAGGATGCGAAGAAAGAACGAGCGACCATGCCGGTCGCGCAGCTCGCGCTCCACGCGCTCCCCCGTCGCGAGCACGCGCTTGAGATCCGCGGTGAGCTCCGGGTGGTCGACCGCATACGTGAACGTCTCGATCGGCCTGCCGACGTCCTGCAAGAGCAGGTTGAAGCTCTCCGCGATCTGCGGCGTGAATTTCCTGATCTTGAGCTCCCTGTCGAGGAAGATGGTGCCGATGTCCGTGCTCGACAGGAGGTTCTCCATGTCGTTTCCGAGCTCGGTGAGATCGGCGATCTTCCGCTGGTACTCCGCGTTCACCGAATAGAGCTCCTCGTTGACGCTCTGGAGCTCCTCGTTCGTGCTCTGCAGCTCCTCGTTGGAAGCGAGGAGCTCTTCGTTCGCCGCCTGCAGCTCCTCGTTGCTCGCCTCGAGCTGCTCGGTCATCGCCTGCAAGGTCTGCTTCGTGTAACCGAGCTCCGCCTCGAGCGCGCCGAGCTGCTCGCGCGACACGTCGTCCAGGTCGATCTCCTTCACCGGCACCGCCGCCCGGCGCGGCGCCCCGTCGTTCGCGTCGATCGCGTCGAACGTGATGAGGACGTGGGGCAAGGTGCCTCGTCGGCTCTCGACCCGGCGCATCGTGACCTTGTAGGTGCCTCCCTCCGCTTGCACCCCCTTGAACACGATCGCCGTGCGCTCCTTGATGACGCGCCCGAGGCCCCCCGTCAGCACCATCTTGAGGTCGCAGTCCAGCATCTCGAAGGCGTCGAGCCCCTGTCTGCCATCCTTGACCTTCAGGAACCGGCTCGCGCCGCCGAACGCGTGGACGAGCTCCCCTGTGTCATTGACGAGGAGGCTCGGAGGCATGAACTCGTCGAGCAGCGCGTCGTAGGTCCCGAGCAGGTACGACGCCGGGGGGCGCGCGATGGGCGCGGTGATCCCCGAGCGCGGGGCGCTCCGGGCCTTCGTCGATGCCGGCTGGAAGCGGGGCTCGACCTGCATCCGCCGGTCGCTGTACTTCCGGTAGATCCGCCATTGCTTGTCGACCATCTCGAAGTCGTGCGCGAGGTGCCCCGGCGTCTCGCTGGGCCCGAGGAAGACCACGCCCCCGCGGTTGAGCGCGAAGTGAAAGAGGCTCAGGACCTTCTGCTGCACCGCCGGCTGAAGGTAGATGAGCACGTTGCGGCAGCTGATGAAGTCGACGCGCGTGAACGGCGCGTCCTTGATCACGTTGTGGTGCGCGAAGACCACCGCCTGGCGGAGGTCCGGGACAACCTGGTAGCTGCGTCCGCGCCGGATGAAATACCGCTCGAGGCGCTCGGGGGAGACGTTCACCACCGCCTCTTCCTCGTAGAGCCCGCGCGTCGCGATCTCGAGCGATCCATGGTGCACGTCGGTCGCGAAGACCTTGAACGGTCGCTGGCCATTCCGGGACGTGAGCTCGTGGAGGAGGATGGCGAGCGAATAGACCTCTTCGCCCGTCGCGCAGCCGGCCACCCACACGCGGAACGGGGCGTCCCGCGGCCCCGCGCGCAGGAGCTCGGGGAGCACCGAGCGCTCGAGGATGCCGAACGCCTCCTCGTTCCGGAAGAAGCGCGTCACGCCGATGAGGAGATCACGGTAGAGCACGTCGAGCTCGCTCGACTTGCTCTTCAGGCGCTTGACGTACTGTTCGATATCGTCCGTATGCGCGAGCTGGATCCGCCGCTCGATGCGCCGGGTGACCGTGCTCGGTTTGTAGTGCGTGAAGTCGATGCCGAACTGCTCCTCGAGCATCCTGTAAACCGCGCTCATCCCCTGATCGACCCTGACCGCGTCCCGCTCCGGGCTACGCCCCTTGGACCTCACGTGATCGAGGAGGACGCGCGGCATGTCCTGGGGAGGCAGGACGCAGTCGGCCACACCGGCGTCTCGCGCGGTCTTCGGCATCCCGTCGAACTGCGCGCTGTCGACGTCCTGCACGACGACCAGCCCGCCCGCGTCGTGGACCGCGCGGATCCCCCGTGAGCCGTCGCTGCCACCCCCGGAGAGGACCACGGCGATCGCCCGCGGGCCGCAGTCCTGCGCGAGGGATCGAAAGAACACGTCGATGGGCAGCGCGAGCTCCTGGTCGCGATCCCGCTCGCTCAGGAGGAGGCGGTCGCCGGAGATGATCATCTCCTTCTTCGGCGGGATCAGATAGACGTGGTCGGGCTCGACCAGCATGCCGTTCTCGACGAGGTGAATGGGCAGCTCGGTGCGGCGCCCGAGGATCTCGTCCATCAGGCTCTTGAAGTCCGGCGACAGGTGCTGGACCACGACGAAGGCCATCCCGCTCTCCTTCGGGATGTTCTCGAAGAAGTGCTCGAGCGCCTCGAGCCCCCCCGCGGAAGCGCCGATCCCTACGACGTAAGGCGCCACCTCTGGCCGGACTGTGCGGGTTCTTGTCTTTGTGGCATCGCGCACCTCGCGCTCGGTCGACATGACCGACCTCGACGGCAGCAAGCGTGCCCAGGCTGGGCCCGCTGGCGAGCGCCTTCACCAGGGCCAAAATCCCCGGGATTCAGCCGTCGGACGGAGGTCGGATGTGTGGCAAATTGCCTCGCTGCGCGCCCCATGTGAGTCTTGCGGCCTCGCAACGGCTCAGGGACGGCGGGGTTCGTGCGCAGGGAGCGAGGCTCCCTCTCACGCGGGGTTCGTCAGAAGGTCGGTATCCCGGTGACGACGACCTTCTCCGGCCGGACGCCGCGGCGGACGAAGAGGTCGCGGTCTCCTCATCTCGTCGCCTCGCTTCCCGCCATGGGGGCGGGCGCGGGGCGGAACGCCGCCCGGCCGCCGAAGAACACGAGCAGGCCGAGCGCTATCCACACGAGCTCCTTGGCTCTCTTGATGAGGACGAAGGCGGCGCCCACCGTGGCGGCGGCGGGCACGCCGAGCGCGGTCAGGAAGGCGACATAGCCGGCGTCCTGCACGCCGAGCCCGGCAGGCACCATGAAGGCGGCGGCGCGGAGGAGCGCGAGGACGACCTCGAACGAGAGGACCTCGGGGAGCGAGACGTCGACCCCGAGGAGCCGGAGGAAGAAGTACGTCTCGGCGCCCTCGGCGAGCCACATCCCGAGCAGCAGCAGCGCCGCGGCCGCGAGCGCGGGGCGGCGCTCCGCGAGCGCGGCCGCGTGCCGGTCGGTCGCGGAGAAGGCCGCGGCCCTCGCGTCGATATAGGCCTTCACGCGCTGGCCGGGCAGGCGCTTGAGCCACGCGAAGACCCGAGACGCGACCGTCCCCGAGAGGAGCGCGCCCGCGAGCGCGAGCGCCACGGCGAGCAGGCCGAGCCCCGAGAGGACCACGAGCCACGGGAGCCCCGGCCCGCCGATCAGGGGGCGCGAGGCGCGCTCCAGGTGGCCGAAGCCGAGCGCGAGGGCGATCCCCACGTAGGCGGCGTTCGCGAGGACGATCAGCGCCCTGCGCACCGCGATGCCGGCGACGGCCTGCGGCCCCGGGGTCCCGCACCACCGGTGCAGCAGATAGAACGTGACCGACTCGGAGAGGGCAGCGCCGGCGGGGACGCTCATGTTGAGCGCCTCGGTCGACAGCGTGAGCGCGAGGTACCGGGAGAACGGCGCCGGCCGCCCGGACGCGGGGTTGCACGTGTCGAAGACGCGCCGGCTCGCCTCGGCCTGGAAGAGCCGCGCGACGAGGTTGGGAACCAGGGCGAGCGCCATCATCGGCGCCCCCACCGAGGCGATGAGCGCCGCGACGCTCGGGAGATCCGCGCCGCGCAGCGTGCTCCAGAGCGCCGCCGCCGCGATGGCGACCCCGAGCCACCTCAGCGCGACGGCGCCCGCGCCCGGGCGGGATCGCGCCCCGGGGACAGGCTCATCGTGGGCGTCACGGGCAGCGTCAGGGGCAAGGAGGGGCATCGCACGTTCGCGCTCCGGCGCCGGCCGAGGGCCTGAGGCCGAGGGCGCATGCTCGTATCGCGCAGGCGCGTCGCGCGCTGATGTCATGGGCGCAACGCCGCGGCGACACGTCGCGGCACGCCGCGACACGCGCGGTCGTGCGTCGAGCTCGTCCGCTCCGGTCGAGCGCGTCCGACGCGCTCGAGCAGCCGACGAACGCGCGGCGTGACGCGGGGATCGGCTATCTTCCTGGTTCGCTGAAGACGCGCGGGAGCGGAGAGCGGCTCCTCGGCGGGGTGGGAGGGGGCGGTCGGAAGGATGGAAGGAAGAGCGAACGTGGCGACGGATCAGGACAGCATCGAGCGGCTCCGGGTGGAGAACGCCGGATTGCGAAAGGAGATCGACAGGCTCCATGAGCAGCTGGGGCGCCGGGAGGAACGGACGCGGCTCATCCTGCAGGCGGCCGGCGAGGGCTTCCACGTCGTCGGGATGAACGGGGACATCCTCGACTGCAATCCATCCTTCGCCGGCATCGTGGGTTACGACCGGAGCGAGCTCCTGACGATGCACATCGGCGAGATCGACCCGCGGCCGCCGCACGAGGTCGCCATGGTCATCGAGGAGATCAAGGCCAAGGGGTCGCTCCGCTTCCTCGCGAGGCACCGCCACAAGGACGGCCACCTGATCGACGTCGAGGTCAGCTCTCACCTCGTCCAGAGCGGTGATGAGCAGTTCTTCTCCGCCTTCTCGCGGCCCCTCACGGAGCAGCTGAGGCGCGAGCAGGCGCTGCGCGAGAGCGAGCAGAAGTTCCGGGCGATCTTCGACGAGACCTCGATGTTCATCGGCCTGCTCACCCCGCACGGGGACCTGATCGAGCGCAACCGGACGATGGCCGATTTCACCGGGGCGCGGCCGGGCGAAGCGCGCGGCGGGCCGCTCTGGCAGGCGCCGTTCTGGGTCGGCGGAGCGAGCGCAGGGGAGCGGATCAAGGAGTGCGTCCGCCGGGCAGCGGCGGGCGCGCCGTCGTCGTGCGAGGTCCAGATCCACGGGCCCGGCGGGCGCGTGGCAACGCTCGACCTCAAGATGAAGCCGATCCTCGACACGCTGGGCCAGAGCGTCCTCCTGATCGCCGAGGGGTACGACGTGACCGAGCTCCGGCGGGCCGAGGCGGAGCGCGCGGCGCTTCAAGCGCAGATGATCGACGCGCAGGAGGCGACCATCCGGGAGCTCTCGACGCCGCTCATCCCGCTCGACGCGGGGATCCTGGTGATGCCCCTCGTCGGGCGGCTCGACCGGGTGCGCATCGAGCAGCTGCTGGAGCGCTTGCTCCAGGGGGTGGTGGCGCAGCGCGCGGTCACCGTCATCCTCGACGTCACCGGCGTGCCGGTGGTGGACGCCGAGATCGCGGACTCGCTGATCAGGGCGGCCCAGGCGGTGAAGCTGCTCGGCGCGGAGGTCATCCTCACCGGCGTCGGCCCCGAGGTGGCGCAGACGATGGTGAGCATCGGCATCGACCTGCGGGAGATCGTCACGCTGAGCTCGCTCCAGAGCGGGCTCCACCACGCGCTGGGGCGCTCTCGCCGTGGCGTCGGGAGGAGGTCGGGCGGCCCGCGGCGCCGCGACGGGTGACGGGCTGCAGAGCGCCTCCCCGGAGGGGCGTCGCCGTCAGGATCGCGCTGGGGTCAGCGGCGGATCGGCTCGGCGAGCCAGCGCACCAGCGCGTCGCTGTCGAGATCGAGCAGAGCATCCTCGACCTCGCCCGGCCCGAGGGCCTGTGCGCGCTCGACGATCGAGCGCTCCTCCTCGGCTGTGGGCCGGCGCCCGACCCGCCGCGCGAAGAGACGGCCGAGCAGCTGGGCGATGACCTGCTGCTCGGCCTCCCGCACGCGCTCGTCGAGCGCCTCTCTCATCCACGGTACGCTCCAGAGCAGCTCCTTCTCCGTCTCCGTGTCGTCCATCAACATGACGATCTCCTTCCGCAGATTGTGTCTCCAGGGGTCGATGGCCGCCATGACGAGGAGCGCTGTATATAACTCGACCCGCTCCTCGCCGGTCGCCACCCGCGCGTGGATCTCCGCGACGACCTCCCGCATCGCGGCGGCAGTGGCGTCCCGGGCAAGCGGGGCGAACACGAGCCAGAACACGCTGCCGCGCGCCCTGAGCTCGGCGACCGTGCGCTGGTAGACCGCGTCGATGCGGAAGCGCGCGCCGCTGAACTGCCGCTCGCGCCAGGCGGTGCGGCGCGTCCCTGTCGCGGGCAGGCGCTGCCTGCGGCCCGAGAGGACCACGGCGACGCTCTCGATGGGCGGCACCGGCTCTCCGGGGGCCTCGCGCCGAAGCGCGGCGAAGAGGAAGCCGAGGTACTCGAACATCTGGTCGGGCACGTCGTCGCGCCACGCGAAGCAGAACTCGACGTGCAGCACGCGCAGCTCGGCGCCGACGCGCAGGCGCAGCGCCTTGTCGAGGCGCCGCTCGAGCTTCGTGACCTGCGTGTCTATCCAACCGAGGACCTCGACCGGTCTGCCCTCGGGAACAAAGACGCGCGTCAGGTCGCCGGGGCACCTCCGGGCGATGTGTCGCAACGTGATGTCGGCGTCTCCCATGCAGCGCGACCTCGGCAGGTCGCATACCAGGGAGCGAATCGCTGAAATCAGCGGGTGCCGGGGGGGTGAGGCGCGCTTCGGGGCTGGCGCCGCCATGGCGGACGGCGGCCTCCCCCGCGCCGGCGGCGGCAGGACGGCGCCCGCGCGGCGCGCCGCTAGGCGGTGCGGCCGCGCGCCTCGCGCACCAGCGACACCATCGCCTTCCGCACCTCGTCCGTCGCCGAGACCGGCGCGCCGAACGGGAGGCGCGCCGCCTTCGGCCCCGCCGGCGTGATGACATCGAGCTCGAAGCCGTAACGATCGACCGAGGTCATCGTCGCGCCGGTGGCGTCCTTGATGCCGGCGAGGACCTTCGCGTATGCGAGGACCGCGTCGGCGTGATCGGTGTTCATGTGCTCGAGGATGCCCGCGGCGTCGGCGGCGAGCGGATCCGGCTCGGCGGCCGCGTAGGCGTCGGCCTCGACCCAGGACATGCGGCCGAAGCCGCCGACGTAGCGGATCGACACCGGGTCGAGCCGGTAGAAAGAAAAGTCTGTGAAATCGACGTAGTACGACGCGCGCGGGTGCGCCGCGAGGAAGCTCGTCCGGGCGGCGGCCGCCTCCGCGCCTTCGAGCGAGCGGCACGGGCCCATCAGGGTCATCCGGCCGAGCGCGAGCGGGTCGGCCAGGCCCTCGGCGGGCTCGGCGAGGAGCAGCGACGCCTCGGCGCGGACCTTGAGGTTGCCTGTGTGCTCGGCGAGCGCCGAGAGCAGCAGCAGCGGGCGCCCGTGACCGTCCACGGTGACAGCGACGAGCGAGCCGTACGGATAGCCGGCGGGATCCCGCGCGAGCGTGCACAGCGTGGCGGCGCGGGCCCGCTGCGCCAGCGTGCGGCAGCGCTCGGCGTGGCTCGGCGCCTTCGCGCCCTGGAGCGGTGGATCCGCCGCCGGCGCCGGGCCGGCGCCGGGGCGGCCATGGTCTGTGCTCGTCGACATGGAAGGGCGGGTAGCACGCCGGGAGGGCCGGAGGAACCGGGGCGCCGCGCCGCCCGGCGCTACGACGGCAGCACCCGGAGCCGCCCTCGCTGCGCCGCTGCGTCGCGTCCGCCCGCTTCGGCCGGACGCGCAGGCGCGGGCCGCGCCACGGCCTGCGGCCACGCCGCGAAGTCCTCCGGGAGCGGCCCCGGGAGCGCCGGCTGCGCGGTCCGCTCCAGGAGCTGGAAGTCGCAGCGCGCGACGAGATCGAGCGGGAGCCCCTTGCCCGGCCCGCCCTTCGCGAACCACGCGCGCGCCGCCTGCACGTTGCGGATGAGCACGGCGTGCTGCGGGTCGCGCTTCGCCGCCGCCGTGAAGTGGTCCTGCATCGCCTGCCAGTCGCGCCGGCCCGCCGCGACGCACGCGAGCGCGTTGAGCGCGAGCCCCGGCAGCGGGTGGCCGAGCTCCAGCGCGCGCGCGGCGTGCCGCTCCGCGAGGTCGAGCTGCCCCGCGTCGAGGTAGGCGACGCCGAGCTCCAGGTGCGCCGCGTGGTGGTCGCCGAGCCGCTCGAGGATCGCCAGGCGCTCCTCCACCCCCTCGCGGTAGAGCTCGCGCAGCCCCTTGTTCTGCTCGAACCAGGCGCTCATCAGCGCCGTGTCCTCCTCCGAGGCGTCGAACGGCGTCTTGAGCTCCTGGAAGTCGCCGCGGAAGTAGACGTCGCGCTCCAGCCAGCCCGCCGCCTCGGCGTCGTCGAAGTCACGCGTGCCGGGGTAGATGGACAGGCACGAGAAGATGTACTGGTGCGGCCTCGCCGCCTCCAGGAACGCGAGCGTCTCGCGGAACGTCTCCGCCGTCTCGCCGCGGTTGCCCAGCATCATGTAGTAGCGGACCTGGATCCCGTACTTCTTCGCGAGCTCCGTCGACTCGATGATCTTCTTGACCGTGATCTTCTTGTCGATGTTCTTCAGGATGGACGGCGAGCCCGACTCGACGCCGAGGCTCAGGCGCTGGCAGCCGGCGAGGCGCATCTCGCGGAGCAGCTCCTCGCCGAGCACGTCGACGCGCGTGTCGCAGCTCCACAGGAAAGAGATCTTCCTATCGCGGATGCCGCGGCAGATCTCGATGACGCGCTTGCGGTTCGTCGTGAAGGTGTCGTCCTTGATCTGGACCATCTTCACCGGCAGCTTCGCCACGGCGGCCTCGATGGAGTCGAGGACGTAGGGCACCGATTGACCCCGGAAGCCGCGGCCCCACGTCGCCTCGGCCCCGCAGAACGTGCACGCCCAGGCGCAGCCGCGCGAGGTCATCACGATGTGCGTGGCGAAGTGGTCGTGCGGCGACGCGAGCGCGTCGAGCTCCTCGATCGCGGGCCGGGGCGGGCCGAGCTCGACCCGGCCGTCGACGCGGTAAGCCGTGCCGGCGACGCCGAGCGCGGGGCGGCCGGCCTCGAGGCGCTCGAGGAGCTCGAGGAACGAGTGCTCGCTCTCGCCGAGCGTCACCGTGTCGATCTCGGGGTGGTGCCGCAGCATCTCGGCCGCGAGCGGGGTCGCGTGCGGCCCGCCGACGACGATGTGCGCCCCGGGGTGGAGCCGCCGGATGCACCGGGCGGTGAGCGCCACGCCGCGCCGGTTGGCGGTCCAGCACGACAGGCCGAACACGTCCGCACCGAGCTCGCGCACGACCCGCTCGACCTGCGAGAACGGGTACGACGAGAGGTTCAGCACCTTCACCTGGTGGCCCGCGCGGATGGCCTGCGCGCCCAGCGAGAAGAGCCCGTACGGGGTCTGGTGGAAGTCCGGGTCGAGGTCGCCCTCGCGGTACTCGGCCGGCGGGCCGTCGCCGCTCGCGTCGAGCGCCTCCCCGGGCGCGGGGATCTTCCAGGGCGGTGGGTAGAGCAGCGCGATGCGCATCGTTCCTGCCTTTCCGGTGCCGTCGATCACGCGGGCGCGGCGCCGCGCTCGCTCCGCGCGCCGCCGGGGCCGTCGGCGTCGATGCGGCGCGCGCGCGCGATCCGGGCGTAGAGCTCGGCGCTCGGCCGCGGGCTGCGCTCCTGGGTCACGCGGTCGACCTCGACGAGCCCGAAGCGCGGGGCGTACCCCTCGGCCCACTCGAAGCCGTCGAGCAGCGACCAGTGCATGTACCCGCGCACGTCGACGCCGCGCTCGATGGCCCGCGCGACCTCCGCGAGGTGCCGCACGAGGAACCGCGGGCGCTGGTCGTCGTCGGCGTCGGCGATGCCGTTCTCCGTGATGTAGATCGGGACCCGGGCGCGGGGCCACCAGGCGTCGAGCACGTGGCCGAGGCCCTCGGGGTAGATCTCCCAGCCGAGATCGCTGACCTCCGCCCCCTCGGGGACGAGCCGCCGGAGGAACCCCGCGCGCGCGTGCGCCGGCGAGAAGCGGACAAGGTCGCGGCTGTAGTAGTTCACGCCGAAGAAGTCGTGCAGGCCGCTGTCGCAGACGGCGCGCGCGAAGGCGTCGTTGAACAGCCGCTCGAAGAGGGCCGCCCACATGCGGTCGGCGAGCCGCCCGAACCGCTCGGGCTCGATGACGCGCAGGTGGTGCGCCACGCCGACCGAGATGGAATGCCCGCGCCGGCCCGCGGCCTCGTGCATAGCGCGGTACATGGCGGCGTGGGCGCGGAAGAGGTTCTGGTGGGCGCGCACCGCCTCGACGGGCGAGCTTCGCGCAGGCGGCCAGACGCCGAGCAGGTGGGCCTGCAGGGCGAGCATGTTGGGCTCGTTGATGGTGATCCAGAGCTGGCACAGGTCGCCGAGCGCCTCGACGGCGCGCTCGGCGAAGCGCGAGAGGAGCGCCGGCAGCTCCTGCGAGAGCAGGCCGCCCCGCTGCGCGACCCAGCGCGGCAGGGTGACGTGGTGGACGGTGACCATCGGGGTGATCCCGGCCTCCCGGTGCGCGCCGAGCACGTCCCGGTAGTGGTCCCACGTGGCGGGATCGAACTCGCCCGGCTCCCGCTCGACGCGGGCCCACTCGATGGAGAGCCGGTGCGCCCCCATACAGAGCCGCGCCTGGAGCGCGACGTCCTCGCGGAAGCGGTGCAGCTGGTCGCACGCGTCGTCCGGCGTGTCGCCGCCGCGGACGCGCCCCGGCTCGCGCGCGAACGCGGCCCAGTCGCTCTGCGCGCAGTGCCCCTCGACCTGTGTGGCGGAGGCGGCAGTGCCGAACAGGAACCCGTCCGGGAAGCGCAGATCCTCACCCATGAGCGCGCATCCTACGCGAACTCGCGCCGGGCGGCTGCCTTCCGGAGCAGCCGTCCGTTTGCTCGACGGGCCCGGCGCCGGTACGCTCGGCCCGGTGTGCGCGGCGCGGTGCGTAGATGCGGGGGGCGCGCGCCGCCGAGCGCGCGCCCTCGCCGCCGCCTCGCTCGCCGCGGCGCTGCTCCACGGGGCCGCGCCGGCCCGGGCGGACGGGGTCGGCTGGGCGACGGCCCAGGCCGCCGAGCTGACGCGCCAGGCCGAGGCCCGCGCCGCGGCCGGCGAGGCCGACGTGGCGCTGCAGCGGTACCTGGAGGCGGTCCGCTTCGACGCGACCTACGGCCCGGCGTACCTCGGGCTGGGCGCGCTGTACGAGCGGGCGGGCGATCCGCGCGAGGCGGAGCGCGCGTATACCGTGGGGCTGGACCACGTGAGCGCCTTCGTCGAGGGCCACCGCGCCAGGGCGGCGCTGCGGTCGCGCGAGGGGCGGCGCGAGGAGGCGATCGCCGACATGGAAGCGGCGGCGGCGCTGCGCGGCGACGACGGCGAGCTGCTCCAGGAGCTCGCAGCCGCGTACGTGGCGGCGGGCGCCCTGCCGGCGGCGCTCGGCGTCGCGCGGCGGCTCTCGGCGCTCGCCGCGCGGAACGGCGATCGCGCCCTCGCGGCCGCGGCGACGACGCAGGCGCGCGCGCTGTCGGTGCTTGTCGGCGAGGCCGATCCGGTGCGCGCCGGCGGCGCCGATCGCGGCCCGGTCCGGCGCGCGCTCGCGCGGTACGCCGCGGGGCCTGCGCGGGGGAGCGCGGCGGCTCGGCATCGCGAAGGGCGGTGATGCCACGACGCCGGCCCGGCGGCCGTATCGGCCACGGGGAGCGGCCTGCGGCGCGGCTCGCTCGACCTCCTGTCGGACGGGCCGCCTGCGGCTGAGCCCCTCTATCCAGGCCGGCGAGCCCGGATAACGGGGCTCGCCCGCGGCGAGCGGCCCCGGACGGGGCAGATTGTCACGTTCGCCCCGCCGCCCGAGGAGCAGCGCGCCGTGGTTGCGAGCAGCGCGCCGGGGCCGGATCTCCCCGGCGATGTCCCGCTGGCACCTCGGTTGCTGCAGCTTCTGTTGAAGCTCCGCGCCGCGGTTGCACGCGCAGGCTGGCACGGGATCGGCACGGATACCCCTCGTCCAGAACCTCGGCGCATCTCTGCAGAGCGCGGCGGCCTGCGCCTCTCGGCCGGCCGGCGCGCCGCCCCCCTGAAGGGAGAAAGCGAGAACCCATGAAGGCGGTAGTGTTTCACGGCATCGGCGACATCCGGATGGACGACGTCAAGGAGCCGAAGATCAAGGAGCCGACCGACGCGATCCTCCGGATCACGGCGAGCGCCATCTGCGGGACCGATCTCCACTTCGTCCGCGGCACGATGCCAGGGATGGTGCCGGGCACGGTCCTCGGCCACGAGGCGGTCGGCGTCGTCGAGGAGCTCGGCGCCGACGTGCGGAACCTGAAGAAGGGCGATCGCGTCGTCGTGCCCTCGACGATCGCGTGCGGCTATTGCTCGTACTGTCGCGCCGCGTACTACGCGCAGTGCGACAACGCGAACCCGAACGGCAAGCACGCGGGCACGGCGTTCTTCGGCGGCCCCGCCGCATCGGGCCCGTTCAACGGGCTGCAGGCCGAGCTCGCGCGCATCCCGTTCGCCGGCGTCGGCCTCGTCAAGCTGCCGAACGGCGTCAGCGACGACCAGGCCATTCTGCTCTCCGACATCTTCCCGACGGCGTACTTCGGCGCCGAGCTCGCCGAGATCAAGCCCGGCGACACGGTCGCGATCTTCGGCTGCGGCCCTGTCGGCCTGTTCACGATCGCGAGCGCCAAGCTCATGGGCGCGGGGCGCATCATCGCGGTCGATCGCGTGCCCGACCGCCTCGAGATGGCGCGCGAGCAGGGCGCCGAGACCGTCGACTTCTCCGCCGAGGACCCGATCGAGGCCATCCTGCGCCTCACCGGCGGCATCGGCGTGGACCGGGCGATCGACGCCGTGGGCGTCGACGCCGAGCGCCCGCACGAAGGCCCCGCCCACAAGGAGGCGAAGCAGCAGGCCAAGGCGTTCGACCTCGAGGTCAAGCAGATCGCCCCCGACGCGCGGACCACGGGCGACGCCTTCCGCGCCGGCGACGGGCCGTCGCAGGTGCTGCAGTGGGCCGTCCGGTGCGTGGCCAAGGCGGGGACCATCGCCGTCATCGGCGTCTATCCGCAGACGTCGCGCACGTTCCCCATCGGAGAGGCCATGAACAAGAACCTCACCCTCCAGATGGGCAACTGCAATCACAGGAAGTACATCCCGAAGCTCGTGGACCTCGTGCAGACGGGGCAGGTGGAGCCCACCGCGATCCTCACCAAGAAAGCGCCCCTGGAATCGGCGATCGACGCCTACAAGGCCTTCGATCGGCGAGACGCCGGGTGGGTGAAGGTCGAGCTCCGCCCGTCGCGGGCCGGGGCGCCTGCCCACCTGGACCGCGCCGTCGCGTAGTCCGGCGCCGCCGGATCGAGGCGGCTCGCGGCGCCCGCCCCCCGCCGGCGGCGCTCAGCTCGGCAGAGCGCTCGGATCGACCGTGCGCGGCGGCCCGGCGCGCGGCAGCTCGACGATGAACATGGCGCCGGCGCCGGGCGCGCTCTGGACGCGGATCGAGCCGCCGTGCGCCTCCGCGATCCTGCGGCTGATGTAGAGGCCGAGCCCCAGCCCGCCGTAGTGCCGGTTGGACACGGCGCGCTCGAAGCGCTCGAAGATGCACTCCTGGCGCGCCGGATCGACGCCGATCCCCTGATCCCTGACCGAGAGCCACGCCATTCCGGCCTCCTCGCCGAGGACGACCTCGATGGGCTTGCCTGCGCCGAACTTGATCGCATTGGCGAGCAGGTTCGTCACGATTTGATCGACGCGAGAGCGATCCCAGCGGCCCACGATCCGGCCGCCGTCCCGGAGCGAGGCCGAGCACCCGGCGCGCTCCAGATCCTGCCTAAACCGCGCGAGCACGTCGCGGGCGACCTCCCGGAGGTCGACCTCGGCGACGCTGAGCCTCAGCCGAGCCGCGTCGATCTGCGAGACATCGAGGAGCTCGCTGTTCAGGCGGGTCAGGCGCGCTCCCTGCCGCAGCGCGCGGTCGACCTGCCTGCCCATGGCCTGCGGATCCCAGATCCGACCCGACCGGATGGCCCTATCCATCGCCTCGAGCGTGAGCGTGAGCGACGTCATCGGCGTGTTGAGCTCGTGCGTCGCCACCGTCAGGAACTCGTCCCGCATCCGGACGGCCTCCTGGGCGGCACGGTAGAGCCGCGAATTGTCGATCGCCATCGCCGCCCGGCGCGCAACTTCCTGCACGAGCTCGAGATCTGCCTCCCCGTAGCGGCGCCCCGGTACGGACGAGACGACGTTCAGCACCCCGAGCGGCTGTCCCCGCGTCACGAGCGGCACGGTGATGGAGCTATGCGTCCCGAGCTCGCGGAGGAGCCTTTCGTGCCCGTCGTCCTCGGCGTATCTGCGGAGGAGCTCGTCGGAGATCTCGGGGAGCAGGAGCGGCTCGCAGTCCCCGAGGACGCGGGCCGCCCGGTGGGGCGAATCCCGGCCAGGAGGGTATCGCCGTCGTAGCTCCGCGAGCAAAAGCTGCTTCGCAGGATCTCTGTGAGCCGAGGCCGCGGGCCGGGCCTCTCCACTGTCGACGACATCGATGATGCACCAGTCGCAGAGCGATCGCACCGACAGCCGCGCGAGCCGCGACAGCGTCTCCCCGTAATCGAGCGACCCGGAAAGGATCTCCCCGGCCTCGGCCAGGAACGCCGCGCGCCGCACGGCCGTCTCCGCCGCGGTCCGGGCAGACTGCTCCTTCGAGAGGAGCCGCGCGTTCTCCAGGGAAATCGCCGCCTGCGAGGCGAGGAGCGAGAGGACGGTGAGCCTCTCCTGCGTGAACGCGCCGGCGAGGAGGTTGTTCTCGAGGAAGAGCAGGCCCACCACCTCGGCTCGCCTCAGGATGGGCATGCAGAGGAGCGATCTGGGCCGATTCCGCGCGAAGTAGACGTCGCCGGAGAACCTGCCCGCATCGGCGGTCGCGTCGTGCAGGATGACGCGCTCCTCCGTCCGCCACACGTAGTCGACCACCGACGAGGGGAGGCGCCGCGAGGAATCCACCGGCCCCGGCTCGAGGGTGCTCATCACCGCCCCTCCCTCCTCGAGCGCGGCCTCCGCTTCGATCGAGGGCCTTCCGTCCTGACTCAGGACGATGCAGGCCCTCTGCGCGCCGCCCTGCTCGAGCACGACCTCGAGCAGCGTGCGAAGGAGCCTGTCGAGGAAGATCTCGCCCGAGATGGCCTGCGAGGCCTTGGTCACCGAGAGCAGGTCGAGCTGCTCGGGCCGAGCCGCGAAGGTGGCGGTGAACGGGGTGGGCCTCGGCTCTCGGAGGTGCGGATTCTCCCTGTCGAGCTGCGCCACCTTGCCGTCGGCGCCCCAGCGGGCGTAGCAGGTCCGCGCGTCGCCCAGGTAGGTGTCGGCGAACCTGTCGAGCCCCCGTGCTCGGTAGAACCGAGACGCGACCTCGCAGGCGACCGCCTCGTTGTGGACGAAGCCGCTGGCGCGCGCCAGGTGGATGGCCTCTTCGTAGAGGCGCTCGGCGTCGAGGTGCCGGTCCTCGATTCGCGCGATCTCGGCGGCGACCAGCGCCGCGCGGTTCCCGAAGTTCTCGGGACAGCTCATCGCCCAGCGCTGGAGCTGCTGGTGGTGGGCGATGATGGCATCCCAGTGCCGGCAGCGCTCGTCGGCGGTCGCCGCGTCGTGGTGGGCTGCCCGCGCGAGCGCTCCATAGAAATGGTACTCCGCCGCCTCGAAGAACGACGCCGACGACCCGAGGAGCCGCTCTGCCTGCGAGGCTGCCTCGACGGCGGAGGCGTGGTCCGCCGCGTAGAAGCGCCCTTGCAGCTTGCGGATCCAGTACCAGCAGGCGGCGACCGTCAGCGCGGGATCGCTCATGAGGTGCCGCTCGAACCGGCCCTCGTCGAACTCCGCGTCGTTGAAGGTGGAGAAGTCCGGCGAGAGGCCCCGGAGCGCCCTGATGAGCCGGCGGTTTCCCGTATAGATGTCGACGATGAGATGGAACCTCGCCCTCCGCGCGAACTCGAGCTCTCTCTCGGCTTCGCGCTGCGCTTCGTCGAGCAGATCGCCGCCCGAGAGCAGGAGCGAGACCAGGGAGCTTCCGGTATAGGCCACATACGCGAGGTCGCCTGTCTCCTGCGCCACGTCGCGGGCGCGCCGCATGAGCTCGATGCTGGCGCGCAGGTGCCTCGTCCAGGGCAGGACCATGAACGCGAAGGTCGCGTAGACGCGGGCCTTGAAGCGGAGCAATCCGTGCTTCTCCACCAGATCGAAGCCCAGCTTGCCGAAGCGGTACGCCGCCTGGTAGTCGCCGAAGCGCGGGCCGAGGCACGTGCTGAGGTAGACGTAGGCGAAGGACGAGGCGTCGCTGTTTCCGTGCTCGATGCTGAGGTTCACGGCGCGACCCAGGATGAGGGCGAGCAGATTGGCGTCGGTGAAGAGCGCCGGCGGGATGGTCGACGTGAGGACGTCCACGGTCGCCCGCGAGACCGCATCGGTCATCGGGGGCAGATCGATGAGCTCCTCGATCGAGCGGCTCCCGAGCCGCTCCCCTAGCCGCTCGAACTCCCGCTGGACCTCCTCGTCCGTCGGGTGCGGCGACCACGCGACGCCGACGCGCCGGAGGTATTCAAGGCACGCGCCGACGGCGCGGTCGCTCCAGGTGAGGGTCGTGAAGAGCTCGACACGAGCGCGCGCGACGGCGGCCGCGTCGACGAGGTCCCGCGCGCGGCGCCAGAGCGCGGAGAGCCGCTCCTCCGCCGCCGGGGCGCCGGTGACGGTCTCGCACTCGGCCAGGTGGAGCTCGATCGCGAAGGCGAGCTCGTACCGCGTGTCCCAGCCTTCACCTCCGAGGAGCTCGGCGGCGACCGTGAGATAGCTCAGCGCCGAGGCGTACGCCGTGGCTCTCCTGGCGCGCTCGCCCGCGACGAGGTTGAGCTCGGCCACGCGCTCGCGCTCCTCCGGTGCCGTGATCAGCGAGGCGCCGCGGTTGAGCTGATTCACGATCTCGAAGATCGTTTCCTCGATCTCCTCGGGCGGCGTCCGCGATGAGAGCAGACGGCCGATCCCGAGGTGCATCGCCGCCCGCTCGTCCTCGGGGATGAGCGAATAGGCCGCCTCCTGGACGCGGTCGTGGAGAAAGCTGTACGCGCCGTCCGTGCGGACGACGAGCCCTGCGCGGACGGCCTCCCAGAGGGCCGCGTGCAACACCCCCTCCGAGCGGCCATGGACCATCGCCAGGAGCGCGATCTTTGCGGCGTGTCCCAGACAGGCGAGCTGCTTCACTCCTTCCTGGGTGCTGGCCGGGAGCCGCATGAGCTTCCCGACCATCAGGGCCACCACGTTGTCGGTGAAGCCCTTGGCGCGGATCTTCGTGACGTCCCACCGCCAGGCCTCTGCGTAGACGTCGAACTCGATCAGGCGCTCCTCGTGGAGCGCCATGAGAAACTGGATCGCGAAGAAGGGGTTGCCGCCCGTCCTCTCGTGGACGAGGTCCGAGAGCGGCGCGGCGTCCTCGCGGCGGCAGTGCAGCGTGTCGCTGACGAGCGCGGCGAGGTGCTCGCGCGAGAGCGGGCCAAGCACGATCTCCCGGACGCTCGCGCCCCCCTTCCGCATCCGATCGAGCGCCAGCATCAGCGGGTGGGAGCGGGTCACCTCGTTGTCGCGGTAGGCGCCGATGACGAGCAGACACCGCGTCTCGGGGTGCGTCATCAGATCTTCGAGGAGCCCGAGGCTCGCGGGATCGGCCCACTGGAGATCGTCGAGAAAGAGCGCGAGGGGGTGCGCCTTCCGGGTGAATACCCCGATGAATCGCCGGAACACGACGCGGAACCGGCTCTGCGCCTCGGTCGGCGGCAGCGCGGCGACCGGCGGCTGCCGCCCGATGACGAGCTCGACCTGCGGGATCACGTCCACGATGAGCTGTCCGTTGACCCCGAGGGCGGCGAGCAGCCGCTCCCGGACGACCGCGAGCCGCTCCTCGCTCTCGGCAAGGAGCTCGAGCACCAGCTCCCGGAAGGCCTGGACGAGCGTCGCGTACGGGATATCGCGCTTGTGCTGGTCGAACTTCCCCGAGATGAAGAATCCCCGCTCGCGGACGATCGGCTTGTACAGCTCGCTCACCAGCGCGCTCTTGCCGATCCCGGAATAACCAGAGACCATGACGATCTCCGGGGCTCCCGTGCCGACCACGCGATCGAACGCGGACAGCAGCGCGGCGACCTCGTCCTCGCGGCCATAGAGCTTCTGAGGGATCTGGAAGCAGCCGGAGACGTCGCGCTCGGCCAGGGGGAACGGATCGATCCTGCCGGTGGCCCGGAGCTCCGCCTGGCACCGCTCGAGGTCATGCAGCAGGCTGCTCGCGGTCTGGTAGCGATCCTCCGCCATCTTGGCGAGGAGCTTCAGGACGATCGCGGAGAGGATCTCGGGCAACTCGGGGACGAACGCGGAGGGCGGCTGCGGCTCGCGGGCGACATGGCAGTGCACCCACTCGAGTGGGTCGCGCGCCTCGAAGGGCAGGCGCCCCGTGAGCATCTCGTAGAAGGTCACGCCGAGCGCATAGAGGTCGGCGCGGCTGTCGATCGCGCGATTCATGCGCCCTGTCTGCTCCGGAGACAGGTACGGCAACGAGCCCTCGATGAGCCGCGGAGGCCCCGCCGGCGGCTGCTCGCGGGAGAGGCGGGACGCGAGGCCGAAGTCGGTGAGCTTGACCTGGCCGGTGGCCGCGTTCACGAGGATGTTCTGGGGCTTGAGATCCTTGTGAAGGATGCCCCGCGCGTGGAGCTCCGCCACGCCGGCCACGATACGGACCGCCAGGTCGAGGAACCGCTCGGTCTGCATCGGCGCGCCGATGAAGTGATCGAGCGACTCGCCGCCGAAATCCTCCATGACGAGCGCTGGCAGCCCCTCATACGTCTCGAGGGCGAGCGGCGTCACGATGGCCTCGTGATTCAGCGTCTTGCCGATCGCGTACTCGTTCTTCAGGCGCTCGACGTCCTGCGGGCGGCTGCGCCTCGCGTCGATGATCTTCAAGATCACCGAGCGGCCATCGGAGCTCCGGACCGCACGGAGCAGCCTGGTCCTCAGGCCCTCGTGGAGGGTCTCGATGATCGTGTATGGCGAGGCGGCGCTCATCCCCATGGGGGAGGCGCTCCGTGGAGCGGCGCTGGCGCCCGGCGGCCTGGCGGCCCCTGGGGGCTGCCGCCGACGCCGGAGCGCTCGAGTCCGCGCGCCCTGCCGAGACGACGCAGCCATACGACCGGCGTGAGCGCACGGCGCCCACCGGGGACCGCATTCTCTGTCACGGCCTCCCACGATCGTGTCACCCCAGCACCCCCTCTATCGATAGGTACCACGGGTCAGGCCCGGCAGTTCCGTGGTGCACGTCGCGGGCCCCGACGTGCGGGGACCTCCATGCTCTCGCGACGCGGCGATCAGGCGGGCTTCGCTGCAGCCGGGGCACGCTGCCGGACGGCGATCGCGGCCTTCAGGCCCGCCCGCAGGTCCCGGAAGGTCTCCACGCCCGACCAGTCGAGCCCGAGCCGCGTGAGCGCCTGCGCCATGGCCGGCGAGATGCCCACGAACGAGCACGCCGCGCCGAGCAGCCGCGCCGCCCGGACGGCCTTGAGCAGGTAGCCCGAGACGACCTCGTCCGCGACCGACACGCCCGTCACGTCGAGGATCACGCGGTCGGACGCGGTCTCCACGACGCTGCCGAGCAGGCTCTCCAGGATGAGCGACGATCGCCGGTGGTCGATGGTGCCCACGAGCGGCAGGACGAGCACGCCTTCCCAGACCTGGATCACCGGCGTGGAGAGCTCGAGCAGCGCCCGCTCCTGCTCCTCGACGAGGCGCAGCTTCCTCTGCAGCTCCTCGGTGCGCACGAGGACCGCGCTCTCCGCCTGCCGCTTGCTTTCGAGGAGCGCCCGCTCGGCCTGCTTCTCTCGCGTCACGTCGCGCAGCTCGACGAGGATCAGCTCCTCGCCCGCGGCGCTCACCTTGCGCGCGAGCACCTCGAGGTCGACCGCGCGGCCGTCCTCGCGCGCGGCGCGGCAGGTGAACCGCTTGCGCGCGCCGCCGAGCACGTCCGGCCACGCCCGCCCGAGCGGCTCGAGCGGGTGCCCGCTCGCCAGCGCCCCCCCGCGGATCGCCAGCGCCTCCGGCCCGGCGAGGCCGTCCCCGAGCAGCTCCCGGATCCGCGCGTTCGCGAACGCGACATCGCCCGTTCCGCTGTAGACGAGGACGCCGTCGCGGATCGCGTCGAGCACGCCCCGCAACGCCTCGAGCGCCGCGCCCTCCCCCGGCGTGTCGCGCTCGGTCATGCCGATGCCTCGCTCGCGGGCTCCGCCCTCACGCCGCCCCCGGCGGGTGGGCCCTGCGCAGCCAGGCCAGCGCCTCCTCCTCGGAGAAGAACGCGGCGATGTGCGCATCGTCCTCCGCGAACCGGCTGGCGGCGAACTCGTGGTTCTCGACGACCTGCTCCGCGCCCGGCGCGGCCTCCCTGGGCAGGAGCGTCGCGACCCGCTTCAGCCCGGCCGCGTAGGCCTTCGGCATGATCTCGTCTCGCTGCCAGTCGTTGATGCCGTCCCAGCTCGACTTGCAGTCGCGTATGTCGATGAGGCACAGCGGGCCCCCGCACTCCAGGAAAACATCGTAGAAATGACCGCCGATGATCTCCTTCATCTCCTCGTCGAGCGGCGTGCCATACCAGCGCGCCACGAAGACCCCGGGGATGCGGCCAGGCTTCTCGATGCGGTGGATGCGCTCGCCAACGACGTTGAAGGTCTCCACGACGTCGCCGTCGTGCACGACGCGGATGCCGGTCCGGGTCTCGATGGGCCTCTTGAGTGTCTTTGTCATCGGAGCTCCCCCGCCCCCCTGCCACCCAGGTCCCCCGGAGCGCCGCAGGGAGCGTCTGGATATACCTATCGAGCGCGACCTCTCCGTCGCAAGCGTCTTCGGGTCCCGGGCGCGCGAGCCGCCGGTGTCCTTGTGAGACAGCCCATGAGCGAGGCAGCCGAAGAGCTCGTTCAGCAGCTCGTGCTCCGCCATCTCGGCCAGGGCCGTCCCGTCGTTGATCAGAGACCTGCGGTTCAGGGCATCAGGCCTCCGCGTTGGCGAACTAGAGCCCGAGGTCGAGACCGACAGGAGGTTGAGCAGGACCTGCTCCAGGCGGCATGACGGGCAAGGGCGTCGCGAGGTAGCCTCCCGGCCATGAGCGGACCACGTCCTGCCGCCCGCGCCGCCCGCCCCGACCCCGCCGCCCGCCCCGACCCCGCCACCCGCCCCGACCCCGGCGTTGCGCCCGCCGGCCGCGCCGTCGTCGACCCCGGCGCCCCTGTCTCCGCCGACCGCCGCCTCGACCCTGCCGACCGCGCCCGCGCCGCGCTGCGGGCCGGGCGCATCGCGGCGCTGACCGCCGGCGGCCTCGCCCTCGGCAAGCTCCTCGCCGGCCAGCTCGGACAGTCGATGGCCGTGACCGCGAGCGCCGTCGACTCGCTCACGGATCTCTTCGCCTCCTCTGCGAACGCCCTCGCCATCCAGCTGGCGCACGCCGCGCCCGACCGCTCGCACCCGTTCGGCCACGCGAAGATCGAGACGCTCGCGACCGCCGGCCAGGGCCTGCTCATCGGCGGCTCGGGGGTCTACCTGCTCATCGAGGGGATCCGGCGGCTGCTCTCGCCCGAGCCGCTCCGCCTCGCCGCCGTCACGCTCGGCACGATGGCGGCCGCCGCGCTCGTCACCGCGGCGCTCGTGGCTTACCTCGGCCGCGTCGCCGCGCGCACCGGCTCGAGCGCCATCCAGGCCGACGCCGTCCACTACCGCACCGACATCGCCGCGAACCTCGCGGTCTTCGCCGGCGTCGCCGTCACGTACGCGACGGGCTTCTCCCGCATCGACGGCGTCCTCTCGGTCGCGGTCGCCGTCTACATCCTCACGTCCGCGGGGACCCTCCTCCGGCTCGGCGTGCGCGACCTCATCGACACGAGCGCCCCGGAGGAGCGCGTCGGCGCCATCGCGGCCGCGCTCGACGCCATGCGCGAGCGCGGCGAGCTCCTCGGCCACCACGCGCTCCGTACGCGGATCGCCGGGCGCACGCTGTTCGTCGAGGTGCACATCGAACTCTCGGGCGACCTCCCCCTCGCGCGCGCGCACGCGACCGGCGACCGCGCGCGCGACGCCATCCTCGCCATCGAGCCCGACGCGCAGGTGCTCGTGCACATCGATCCGGAGCGCGACGAGCCGGCGTGAGCGCGCCTGGCAGCGCCGCTAGCCCGGCAGGGCGCGCGGCGCTGCCCCGGGCGGCGGCCCGGTCCGCGGCAGCTCGACGATGAACGTCGCCCCGGCGCCGAGCGCGCTCTGGACACGGATCGAGCCGCCGTGCGCCTCCGCGATCCGGCGGCTGATGTACAGGCCGAGCCCCAGCCCGCCGTAGTGCCTGTCGGACACCGCTCGCTCGAACCGCTCGAAGATCTGCGCCTGGTGCGCCGGGTCGATCCCGATCCCGTGATCCCGCACCGAGAGCCGCGCCGTCCCGGCCTCCCCGCCGATGGAGATCTCCACGGGCTTGCCCGCCCCGAACTTGATCGCGTTGGCGAGAAGGTTCGAGACGATCTGGTCCACGCGGGAACCATCCCAGAGGCCCACGACCCGGCCGCGCTCGCGCAGCGAGACCGCACACCCGGCGCGCGCCAGATCCAGCTTGAACCGCGCGAGCGCGTCGCGGACGACCTCCCCGAGATCGACCTCCACCACATCGAGCCTCAGCCGAGCCGCGTTGATCCGCGAGACGTCGAGCAGCTCGCTGTTCAGTCGGGTCAAGCGCGCCGCCTGCCGCAGCGCGCGGTCGATCTGCCTGCCCATGGCCTGCGGATCCGAAGTTCGACCCGATCGGATGGTCCGATCCATGGCCTCGAGCGAGAGCGTGAGCGACGTCATCGGCGTGTTGAGCTCGTGCGTCGCCACGGTGAGGAACTCGTCCCGCGCGCGGATGGCCTCCTGGGCGGCGCGGTAGAGCCGCGCATTGTCGATCGCGATCGCCGCCCGGCGCGCCACTTCTTGCACGAGCTCGAGATCGGCATCCCCGTAGCGGCGCTCCGGCACGGACGAGATAATGCTCAGCGCCCCGATCGCCTGTCCCCGCGCCACGAGCGGTACGGTGATGAAGCCGTGGATCCCGAGCTCGCGGATGAGCCTGGCCTTCCCGTCGTCCTCGCAGTATTCCCGGAGGATTGCCTCGGAGACTTCGGGGACCAGGAGTGGCTCGCCGCTCCGCAGGATCCTGGCCGCCGGGCGGGGCGAAACCCGGCCAGGAGGATACCGCCGCTCTAGCTCCTCCAACAACGACTCCTTCGCAGGGTCCCTGTGTGCCCATGAGATTCGCCGGATCTCTCCGCCTTCCACCAGGTCGATCACGCACCAGTCGCAGAGCGATCGTACCGAGAGCTGCGCGACACGCGACAACGTCTCGGCGTAATCGAGCGACCCGGAGAGGATGTCCCCGGCCTCGGCCAGGAAGGCCGCGCGGCGCTCCGACGCCTCGGCCGCGGTCCGCGCGGCCTGCTCGTTTGCGAGCAGCCGCGCGTTCTCCAGGGAGATCGCTGCTTGTGTGGCGAGCAGCGAGAGGGCGGTCAGCCGCTCCGGCGTGAACGCGCCCTCGACGAGGTTGTTCTCGAGGTAGAGCAGGCCCACCACCTCGCCCTGCCTCAGGATGGGCGCGCAGAGCAGCGACTTGGGCCTGTATCGAGCGAAGTAGCCGTCGCCGGAGAACTTGCCCGCGTCCGCGGCGGCGTCGCTCAGGATGACACGCTCCTTCGTCCGCTGAACGTAGCGGACGAGCGACATGGGGACGCGCCGCGAGCCATCCTCCGCCTTCGGCGGGAGGAGGGTCATCGCCGCCCCTCTCTCTTCGAGGGTGGCCTCCGCCTCGATGGAGAGGCGCCCGTCCTTGTACAGGAGGAGGCAAACCCTCTGCGCCCCGCCCTGCTCGAGGACGACTGCGAGCAGCGTGCGGAGCAGCTTGTCGAGGACGAGCTCGCTCGACAGGGTCTGCGATGCCTTGGTCACCGAGAGCAGGTCGAGCTGCTCGGACCGCACCGCGAAGGAAGCGGTTGGGGCGAGCGGCGTCTTCTCCCAGAGGCGCGGATGTTGCTGGTCGATCTGCTTGACCTTGCCGTCCGCCCCCCAGCGGTCGTAACAGGCGCGGGCCTCGCGGAGGTACGTGTCGGCAATGAGGTTGAACCCTCGCGTCCGGTAAAACCTCGACGCGATCTCGTGGGCAAGCGCCTCGTTGTGGACAAAACCGCTTTCGCGCGCCGAGCGGATGGCCTGCTCGTACAGATGCTCCGCCTTGTCCCATTCGCTGCCGATGCGCGCAATCTCGGCGCCGACCAGCGCCGCGCGATTGCGGAAGTTCTCCGGGCAGCTCGAGGCCCAGATCTGGAGCTGATGGTGGTGGGCGACGAGCGCCGTGAGGTGCTGCGACCGCTCGTCGGCGGATGGGGGTGCCGCGTCGTGGCGCGCCGCCCGCGCGAGCGCGCTGTAGAAATGGTATTCGGTGAGCGCGAGGAACACCGGCGACGTCCGGAGGAGCCGCTGCGCCTTCGCCCCGGCCTCGAGGGCAGAGGCGTAATCACCCCCGTAGCAATGCGCTTGCAGCTTGTGGAGCCAGTACCAGCCCGCGGCGATCGAGAGGCGCGGATCTCGCTCGAGGCGCCGCTCGAACCGGCCCTCGTCGAAGTCGTCATCGTTGAAGGAGCCGAGGACCGGCAAGAGCCCCCGGAGCGTCCGGATGAACCCGAGCTGTCCGGTGATGAGATCGACGACGAGGCCGAACTTCGCCTTCCGCGTGAACTCGAGGGCTACCTCGGCCTCTCGCTGCACCTCGCCGAGCGGATCTCCCTCCGTGAGGAGGAGCGTCACCAAGACGGCGGACAGATAGGACGAATACGTGAGATCGCCGGTCTCCTGCGCCGCGCGAAAGCCGCGTCGTAATGGATCGAGGCAGGTGCGCACGTGCCTCGTCCAGGGGTTGATGGTGTACCAGAAGACAAAATAGACGCGGGCCTTGAAGCGGAGTATCGCGCGCTTCTCCATCAGATCGAGGCCGAGCTTGCCGAAGCGAAACCCCGCCTGATAATCGCCGAAGTGCGATCCGAGGAGCGAGCCGAGCCGGACGTAGGCGAGGCATGATGCGTCGCAGTTGCCATGCTCGAGGCTGAGGTTCACCATGCGAGCGACGAGGAGGCTCAGCAGGTTCTTGTCGGAGAACAAGGCCGGCACATCGCACGACGAGAGGACGTCCATGGTCGCGCGGCAGTCCGGGTCGGTCATCGTGGGCAAATCGAGGAGCGCCTCGAGCGGGCGGCTCCCGACCTTTCGCCACATCCGCTCGTATTCCTGCTGGAGTTCCGCGTCCGACGGGTGCGCCGGCCACGCGACGCCGACGCGCCGTAGGTACTCGAGGCACGCCTCCACGCTGCGGTCGCTCTGATCCAGGGTCGTGTAAAGCGCCATGCGCACGCACGTGACGGCGGCGAAGTCGACGACGTTCCGGGCACGGCGCGAGAGCATGGCCAGCCGCTCCTCCGCTGTCGGCAGCTCGCCGGTCAGGTACTCGCACTCGGCCCGGTAGAGCTCGAGCGCGAAGGCGAGCTCGTAACGAAGCGACCAGCTGTCCTCGGTGAGGAGCGCCGCGCCGGCGGCGAGGTACGCCAGCGCCGAGGCGTAGGCGGTCGACCCCTTGGCGCGCTTGCCCGCGACGAGGTTGAGCTCGGCGACCCGTTCTCGCTCGCGCCGCGACGTGATGAGCCCCGCGCCGCGGTTGAGCTGGTTCACGATTTCGAAGATCTTCTCCTCGAGCTCTTCGGGCGGCATATGCGACGCGAGCAGCCGGCCGATCCCGAGATGCACTGCCGCCCGCTCGCCTTCGGAGATGAGCGAATAAGCCGCCTCCTGGACGCGGTCGTGGAGGAACTTGTACGTGCCGTTCAAGCGAAAGACGAGCCCCTCATGAACTGCGTCCCAAAGATCCGTGTGCACGTCCTGCTCCGAGCCGCCCTGAACGATCGTCAGGAGAGTGACCTCCACGATGCCTCCCAGACAGGCGAGCTGCGTCAGCGCTCCCTGGGTGCGCCGGAGGAGCCGCGCGAGCTTGCCGACCATCAGGTCGACCACGTTGTCGGTGAACCCCTTCTCGCGGATCTTCGCCACGTCCCACCGGAAGGCCTCGGCACGCTCGTCGAACTCGATCAGCCGCTCTTCGTGCAGCGCGGAGAGGAACTGGATCGCGAAGAACGGGTTGCCAGCCGTCTTCTCGTAAACGAGGTTCGAGAGCGGCGCGGCGTCCTCGCGGCGGCAGCGAAGCGCGTCGCTGACGAGCGCGGCGAGGTGGTCCCGGGAGAGCGAGCCGAGCACGATGTCCGTGATGCGCGCCCCCTCCTTCCGCGCCTGGTCGAGCGCTCGCAGGAGCGGATGCGAGGGCGTCACCTCGTTGTCGCGGTACGCGCCGATGACGAGGAGAAATCGCGTTTCGGGGTGCGTCACCAGATCATGAAGGAGCCCGAGGCTCGCAGCATCGGTCCACTGAAGATCGTCGAGGAAGAGCGCGAGGGGGTGGTCCTTCCGGGCGAACACCCCGATGAAGTGCAGGAATACGATGCGGAACCGGTTCTGCGCCTCCGCCAGCGGGAGCTCAGGAACCGGCGGTTGCCGGCCGATGACGAGCTCGAGCTGAGGGATAACCTCTACGATGAGCTGTCCGTTGATCCCGAGGGCGCCGAGCAACCGCTGCCGGATGGCCGCGACCCCGTCCTCGTCCTCGGCGAGGATCTCCAGCACGAGCTCCCTGAAGGCCTGGACGAGCGTGAAGTACGGGATGTCGCGCTTGTATTGTTCGAACTTCCCCGAAAGAAAGACCGCTCGCTCCCGGACGATCGGCTTGTACAGCTCGTGGACCAGCGCCGACTTGCCGATGCCCGCATAGCCTGAGACCAGGACGAGCTCGGATGCGCCCGTGCCCATCACGCGCCCGAACGCGCGCAGCAGCGCGGCCACGTCCTCCTCGCGGCCATAGAGCTTCTGAGGGATCTCGAAGCGATCGGAGACGTCGTGCTCGACCAAGGGGAACGGCTCGATCCGGCCGGTGGCTCGCCACGCCGAAAGGCACCGATCGAGGTCGTGCTTGAGGCCGCGCGCGGTCTGATAGCGATCCTCCGCCATCTTCGCCAGGAGCTTCAGGACGAGCGCCGAGAGCACCCCAGGGAGCTCCGGAACGAGCACGGAGGGCGGCGGCGGGACGCGGGCGACGTGACAGTGCACCCACTCGAGCGGGTCCCGTGCCTCGAACGGCAGTCGCCCGGTGAGCATCTCGTAGAACGTCACGCCGAGCGCGTAGAGATCGGTGCGGCTGTCGATCGCCCGGTTCATCCGCCCCGTCTGCTCCGGAGCCAGGTACGGCAAGGAGCCCTCGATGAGCCGGGGAGGCCCTGCCGGCGACTGCTCGCGGGAGAGGCGGGACGCGAGGCCGAAGTCGGTGAGCTTGACCTGCCCGGTAGCTGCGTTGACGAGGATGTTCTGGGGCTTGAGATCCTTGTGGATGACGTCCCGCTGGTGGAGCTCCGCCACGCCGGCCACGATACGGACCGCGAGCTCGAGGAACCGATCGACCTTCATCGGGGCGCCGAGCAAGCGGTCGAGCGACTCACCGCCGAAATCCTCGACGACGAGCGCCGGCAGCCCCTCGTACGTCTCGAGGGCGAGCGGCGCCACGATGGCCTCGTGGCTCAGCGCCTTGCCGATCGCATACTCGTGCTTCAGGCGCTCGATGTCCTTCGGGCGGCTGCGCCTCGGGTCGAGGACCTTCAGGATCACCGGGCAGCCATCGGCGCTCCGGACGGCGCGGAGCAGGCGGGTCGTTTGGCCCTCGTGGAGGGTCTCGGTGATCGCGTAGGGGGAGGCCGGGCTCACCGCCATGGGGAAGACACGCCACGGAGCGCTGGCGCCCGGCGCGTCCGTGGGACACGAGAGCTGTCGACGCCGGAACGGTCGAGCCCGCGCGCCTCGCCGAGGCGGCGCAGCCGCACGGCCGGCGCGAGCACACGGCGCAGGCCGGGCACCGCATTCCCTGCCACAGTCTCCCGCCATCGTGCCACCCGAGGCCCCCCTATCGATAGATACCACGGCTGAGGCCCGGCAGTTCCGCGGCGCACCTCGCAGGCGCGGCGAGCAGGGATCCCCGGGCTCACGTGCATGCCCGCACCGCTCAGCCGGGCGGGCAGCTCGACTCGGCCCCGCGCGGCGGTCCGTTCCGCGGCAGCTCGACGATGAACGTCGCCCCGGCGCCGAGCGCGCTCTCGACGCGGATCGACCCGCCGTGCGCCTCCGCGATCCGGCGGCTGATATACAGGCCGAGCCCCAGCCCGCCGTAGTGCCTGTCCGACACCGCGCGCTCGAACCGCTCGAAGATCTGCGCCTGACGCGCCGGGTCGATCCCGATCCCGTGATCCCGGACCGAGAGACGCGCCGCCCCCGCCTCCTCGCCGATGGCGATCTCCACAGGCTTACCCGCCCCGAACTTGATCGCATTGGCGAGCAGGTTCGAGACGATCTGGTCCACGCGGGAACCATCCCAGAGGCCCACGACCCGGCCGCGCTCGCGCAGTGAGACCGCACACCCGGCGCGCGCCAGATCCAGCTTGAACCGCGCGAGCGCGTCGCGGACGACCTCCCCGAGATCGACCTCCACCACATCGAGCCTCAGCCGAGCCGCGTTGATCCGCGAGACGTCGAGCAGCTCGCTGTTCAGGCGGGCCAGGCGCGCCGCCTGCCGCAGTGCGCGGTCGACCTGCCGGCCCATGGCCTGTGGGTCCAAGGGACGGCACGAGCGGAGCGCCCGATCCATGGCCTCGAGCGTGAGCGTGAGCGACGTCATCGGCGTGTTGAGCTCGTGCGTCGCCACCGTCAGGAACTCGTCCCGAACGCGGACGGCCTCCTGGGCAGCGCCGTAGAGCCGCGCGTTGTCGATCGCTATCGCGGCCCGGCGCGCCACCTCCTGCACCAGCGCGAGATCAGCATCCCCGTAGCGGATCTCCGGCGCGGACGAGACAACGGTCAGCGCCCCGATCGGCTGTCCACGCGCCAGCAGCGGCACGACGATGACGCTGTGCGTCCCGAGCTCGCGCATAAGCCTCTCGTGACCGCCGTCCTCGCAGTACTGCCGGAGGACCTCTTCGGAGAGCTCGGGGAGCAGGAGCGGCTCGCCGAGCCGGAGGACCCTGGATGCAGGGCGACGCGATTCCCAGCGAGAGGGATACCGCCGCTCCAGCTCCTCGATAAGCGGCTCCTTCGACGGGTCCCTGTGCGCCCATGACAGCCGCCGGACCGCCCCACCTTCCAGGGCGTCGATGGCGCACCAGTCGCAGAGCGTCTGCACCGACAGCCGCGCGACGCGCGACAGCGTCTCTCCGCAATCGAGAGACGCAGAGAGGATCTCGCCTGCCTCGGCCAGGAAGGCCGCGCGCCGCTCCGCCGACTCGGCCACGGTCCGCGCGGACTGCTCCTTAGCGAGGAGCCGAGCGTTCTCCAGGGAGACGGCTGCCTGTGTGGCGAGGAGCGAGAGGGCGGTGAGCCGATCCGGCGTGAACGCGCCGGCGAGGAGGTTGTTCTCGAGGTAGAGCAGGCCCGCCACCTCGGACCGCCTCAGGATGGGCACACAGAGGAGTGATTTGGACCGACGCCGTGCGACGTAGTCGTCGCCGGAGAACTTGCCCGCATCAGCCACCGCGTCGTGCAGGATCACGCTCTCCTTCGTCCGCTGCACATAATGAACGAGCGATAGGGGGACCCGCTGCCATGAAGACTCCCCCGGCAAAGGCGCGAGGTGGATCGTCGTCCCCCCGCTCTCGTTCTCATCGAGCGTCGCCTCCGCTTCGATGGAGAGGCGCCCGTCCTGACACAGAATGAGGCAAGCTCGCTGCGCGCCCCCCTGCTCGAGGACGAACGTGAGCAGCGTGCGCAGGAGCTTCTCGAGGACGATCTCGCTTGAAATGGTCTGCGATGCCTTGAGCACCGAGAGCAGGTCGAGCTCCTCGGACCGCGCCGCGAAGGAGGCGGCCTGGGCGAGCAGCCTCGCGTCCCAGAGGCGCGGATTCTGCTGGTCGATCTGCTTGACCTTGCCGTCCGCCCCCCAGCGAGCGTAGCAGGCGCGGGCCTCGCGCAGGTACGTGTCCGCGATCAGATCGAACCCCCGCATCCGGTAAAACCTCGACGCGATCTCGTAGCCCAGCGCCTCGTTGTGGACGAAGCCGCTCTCGCGCGCAGAGCGGATCGCCTGCTCGTACAGCTGCGCCGCCTTGTCCCATTCCTCGCCGATGCGCGCGATCTCGGCGCTGACCAGCGCGGCGCAGGCGCCGAAGTTTTCGGGGCAGCTCGAAGCCCAGACCTCGAGCTGCCGGTGGTGGACGACGAGCTCGACGAGGTGCGAGGGCCGCTCATCGGCAGGTGCAGCGTCATGGCGGCCCGCCCGCGCGAGCGCACCATAGAAATGGTACTCGGCGACATCGAGAAACGACGGCATCATCCAGAGAACCCTCTGCGCTCTCGCCGCGGACTCGATGGCAGAAGCGTGATCGCCCGCGTGAAAGTGCGCTTGCACCTTGCGGATCCAATACAAGCACCGGGCATACGCGAGGCGCGGATCGTCCTCGAGGCGCCGTTCGAACCGGCGCTCGTCGAAGTGGTCGTCGTCGAACGAGCCGAAAGCCAGCGTCTGGCCTCTGAGCATCCGGGTGAGCTGCAGCAGCGTGGTGATGGTGTCCATGGAGAGACCGAACCTCGCCTTCCGCGTGAATTCGAGCCCCCTCTCGGCTTCTCGCTGCACTTCGCCGAGCGGATCTCCCTCGGCAAGGAGGAGCGCGACCAAGGCCGTGCGTATACAGGACGAATACGTGAGATCGCCGGTCTCCGCCGCCGCATAAAAGGAGCGTCGCAAGGGCCCGACGCCGGTGCGCATGTGTCTCGTCCAGGGATTGATCACGTACCAAAAGACCAGGTCGACGCGGGCCTTGAAGCGGAGCAGCCCGCCCTTCTCCGCGAGGTCGAAGCCGAGCTTGCCGAAGTGAAACCCCGCGCGGTAGTCGCCGAAGCGTGGCCCGAGGCTCGTCCCGACCCGAACGTAGGCGAGGCACGATCCGTCGCTGTTGCCACGCTCGAGGCTGAGGTTCACCACGCGAGCGTTCATGAGGCAGAGCAGGTTCTCGTCGGTGAACAATGCCGCCGCGTCGCACGACGTGAGGACGTCGATGGTTGCGCGGCAGTCCGGATCGGTCATCGGGGGCAAGTCGAGGATCTCCTCGAGCGGGCGGCTCCCGAGCTTTTGCCACATCCGCTCGTATTCTTGCCGGACCTCCTCGTCCGTCGGGTGCGGCGACCAGTCGACGCCAATGCGCCGCAGGTACTCGAGGCAGATCTCGACGGCGAGCTCGCTTCGATCCAGCGTCGTGTAGAGATCCACACGCGCGAACGTGACGGCGGCGACGTCGACGGTGCTCCGGGCGCGGCGCGCGAGCTCCGAGAGCCGCTCCTCCGCCGCCCCGAGCTCGCCAGTCAGAAATTCGCACGCGGCCCGGTGGAGCGCGAGCGCGAAGGCGAGATCGTACCGCCGGTCCCAGCTGTCCTCTTCCAGGAACGCCGCGCCCGCGGCGAGGTACTTCAGCGCCGACGCGTAGGCCGTCGACCCCTTCGCGCGCTTGCCCGCGATGAGATTGAGCTCAGCCGCCCGCTCCCGCTCCTCGCGCGACGTGAGCAGCGCGGCCCCCCGGTTGAGCTGGTTGACGATCTCGAAGATCTTCTCCTCGAGCTCCTCCGGCGGCGTCCGGGACGCGAGCAGCCTGCCTATTCCGAGGTGCGCCGCCGCCCGCTCGCCTTCAGGGATGAGCGAATAGGCCGCCTCCTGCACCCGATCGTGGAGGAACTTGTACGTGCCGTCCAGACGGAAGGCGAGCCCCTCGCGCGCTGCGTCCCGGAGATCCGCGTGCACGTCCTCCTCCGAGCCGCCGTGGACTATCGTCAGCAGGGCGACCTCCGCGGTGTTTCCCAGACAGGCGAGCTGCTTCAGCGCTCTCTGGGTGCGCGGAGAGAGCCGCACGAGCTTGCCGACCATCAGGTCGATGACGTTGTCGGTGAAGCCCTTTCCGCGGATCCTCGCCACGTCCCACCGGAAGGCCTCGGCACCCTCGTCGAACTCGATCAGCCGCTCTTCGTGGAGCTCGGTGAGGAACTGGATGGCGAAGAAGGGATTCCCGCCCGTCTTCTCGTGAATGAGGCGGGAGAGCGGCGCGGCGTCCTCGCGGCGGCAGTGCAGCGCGTCGCTGACGAGCGCGGCGAGGTCCTCGCGGGAGAGCGGGCCAAGCACGATGGCCGAGATGCGCGTGCCCTCGTTCCGCACGTGGTCGAGCGCCAGCATGAGCGGGTGCGAGGAGGTCACCTCGTTGTCGCGAAACGCGCCGATGACGAGGAGATGGCGTGTCTCGGGGTGCGTCACCAAATCGCGAAGGAGCTCGAGGCTCGCCGAATCGGTCCACTGGAGATCGTCGAGGAAGAGCGCGAGCGGGTGCTCCTGCCGGGCGAACACCCCGATGAAGTGTCGGAACACGACGCGGAACCGGTGCTGCGCCTCGGCCGGCGGGAGCTCGGGGACCGGCGGTTGCCGGCCGATGATGAGCTCGATCTGGGGGATGACGTCCACGATGAGCTGTCCGTTGCTCCCGAGCGCGCCGAGCAACCACTGCCGCCATGCCGCGATCCGGTCCTCCGCCTCGGCGAGGATCTCGAGCACGAGCTCCCGGAACGCCTGGACGAGCGTGGCGTAAGGGATATCGCGCTTGTATTGGTCGAATTTCCCCGAGAGGAAGAGCGCTCGTTCTCGGACGATCGGCCTGTAGAGCTCATGGACCAGCGTCGACTTGCCGATGCCGGAATAGCCGGAGACCAGGACGAGCTCGGGGGATCCCGTGGCCACCAGGCGGTCGAACGCGCGCAGCAGGATGGCCGCGTCGTCCTCGCGACCGTAGAGCTTCTGAGGGATCTGGAAGCGGCCGGAGACATCGCGCTCGGCCAGCGGGAACGGCTCGCTCCTGCCGATCGCTCGGCGCTGCGCCGCGCACCGCTCGAGGTCGTGCTTGAGGCCGCGGGCGGTCTGGTAACGATCCTCCGCCATCTTGGCCAGGAGCTTCAGCACGAGCGCCGAGAGCACCTCGGGCAGCTCTGGCACGAGCGCCGAGGGCGGCGGCGGGGCGCGGGCTACATGGCAGTGCACCCACTCCAGCGGGTCCCGCGCCTCGAAGGGCAGGCGTCCGGTGAGCATCTCGTAAAAGGTGACGCCGAGCGCGTACAGGTCGGCGCGGCTGTCGATCGCCCGGTTCATTCGCCCCGTCTGCTCCGGAGACAGGTACGGCAACGACCCCTCGATGAGCCGCGGAGGCCCTGTCGGCGGCTGCTCGCGGGAGAGGCCGGACGCGAGGCCGAAGTCGGCGAGCTTCACCTGGCCGGTGGCCGTGTTGACGAGGATGTTCTGCGGCTTGAGATTCTTGTGGATCACCTCCTGCTCGTGGATCGCCGCCACGCACGCCGCGATGCGGACCGCGAGGTCGAGGAACCGCTCGTCCTTCATGGGCGCGCCGATGAAGCGGTCGAGCGGCTCACCGCCGAAATCCTCGAGGACGAGCGCCGGCAGCCCCTCGTACGTCTCGAGGGCGAGCGGCGTCACGACGGCCTCGTGGTCCAGCGCCTTGCCGATCGCGTACTCGTGCTTCAGGTGCTCGATGTCCTTCGGGCGGCTGCGCCTCGGATCGAGGACCTTCAAGACCACCGGGAGGCCATCCGCGCTCCGGACCGCGCGCAGCAGGCTGACGCGTTGGCCCTCGTGAAGGGTTCCGGTGACCGTGTAGGAGGGAGCGCTCGTGTCCATGGGGAGCCCGTGCTGACGGCGCGCACGGGGCGCTGAAGCCTGGCGGTCTAGCAGGACCTAGGGGCTTCCGTCGACTCGGGCGCAGTCGAGCCCGCGCGCCTCGCCGGCACGACCCGGCCACACCACCGGCATATGCGCACGGCGCCCGCCGGGCGCCGTGTTCCCGGTCACCGCCTCCGACGGTCGTGCCGCCCCAGGCCCCCTCTATCGATAGACGACCATGGGGGAGGCCCGCCAGTTCTGCGGTGCGCCTCGCAGGTCCCGGCGTTCGGGATCGCCGTGCTCTCGTGCACGGCTCGCCCGGCAGGGCCGGGCCCACCGCGGTCGAGAACCGCCGCGCGTCGCCAGGCCGCGAACCCGTGACCGCCCCGTTCAGCCCGGTAGGGAGCCCGGCTCGGCCCCGCGCGGCGGTCCGGTCCGCGGCAGCTCGACGATGAACGTCGCCCCGGCGCCGAGCGCGCTCTCGACGCGGATCGAGCCGCCGTGCGCCTCCGCGATCCGGCGGCTGATGTACAGGCCGAGCCCCAGCCCGCCGTAGTGCCTGTCCGACACCGCGCGCTCGAACCGCTCGAAGATCTGCGCCTGACGCGCCGGGTCGATCCCGATCCCGTGATCCCGGACCGAGAGCCGCGCCGCCCCCGCCTCCTCGCCGATGGCGATCTCCACAGGCTTGCCCGCCCCGAACTTGATCGCGTTGGCGAGCAGGTTCGAGACGATCTGGTCCACGCGGGAACCATCCCAGAGGCCCACGACCCGGCCGCCCTCCCGCAGCGAGACCGCACACCCGGCGCGCGCCAGATCCAGCTTGAACCGCGCGAGCGCGTCGCGGACGACCTCCCCGAGGTCGACCTCCGCCACATCGAGCCTCAGCCGAGCCGCGTTGATCCGCGAGACGTCGAGCAGCTCGCTGTTCAGGCGGGTCAGGCGCGCCGCCTGCCGCAGCGCGCGGTCGACCCGCCTGCGCATGGCCTGCGGATCCCACGTGCGACCCGACTGGAGGGCTCGATCCACGGCCTCGAGCGTGAGCGTGAGCGACGTCATCGGCGTGTTGAGCTCGTGCGTCGCCACCGTCAGGAACTCGTCCCGCACGCAGACGGCATCCTGGGCAGCGCGGTAGAGCTGCGAATTGTCTATCGCGATCGCCGCCCGGCGCGCCACTTCCTGCACCAGCGCGAGATCGGCCTCCCCGTAGCGATGCCCCGGCACACACGAGACGATGTTCAGCACGCCGATCCTCTGTCCTCGCGCCACCAGCGGCACGATGATCGAGCTCACCGCCCCGAGCTCGCGGATGAGCCTCGCGTGCCCGTCGTCCTCGGCGTATTCCCGGAGGACCTCTTCGGAGAGCTCGGGGAACAGGAGCGGCTCACCGCCCCGCAGGGCCTTGAGCGCCGGGTGAGGCGAATCCCAGCCAGGCGGATACCGCCGCTGTAGCTCCGCGAGCAACGACTCCTTCGCAGCGTCTCGGTGCGCCCACGAGAGCCGGCGGATCACCCCGCCCTCCACGAGGTCGATGATGCACCAGTCGCAGAACGTTCGCACCGACAGCCGCGCGATGCGCGACAGCGTCTCTCCGTAATCGAGCGACCCGGAGAGGATGTCCCCGGCCTCCGCCAGGAAGGCTGCGCGCCGCTCCGCCGCCTCGGCCGCGTTCCGCGCCGACTGCTCCCTGGAGAGCAGCCGCGCGTTCTCCAGCGAGATCGCCGCCTGCGTGGCCAGGAGCGAGAGGGCGGTGAGCCGCTCCGGCGTGAATGCGCCGGCGAGAAGGTCGTTCTCGAGGTAGAGCAGGCCCGCCACCTCGGACCGCCTCAGGATGGGCGCGCAGAGGAGCGATCTGGGCCTGCGCCGCGCGAAGTAATCGTCGCTGGAGAACTTGCCCGCGTCCGCGATCGCGTCGTGCAGGATGACGCGCTCCTTCGTCCGTTGTACGTAGCGGACGAGCGACATGGGGACGCGCCGCGAGACGTCCTCTGTCGAACGCGAGAGGACGGTCGTCGCCGCCCCGCGCTCTTCGAGGGTCGCCTCGGCTTCGATGGAGAGGCGCTCGCCCTGAGCCACGACGAGGCAAGCTCGCTGCGCGCCGCCCTGCTCGAGGACGACCGTGAGCAGCGTACACAGGAGCCTGTCGAGGACGATGTCGCTCGAGATGGCCTGCGACGCCTTGAGCACCGAGAGCAGGTCGATCTCCTCGGACCGCGCCGCGAAGGTGGCGCTGTGAGGGTTCGTCCTCGCCTCCCAGAGTCGAGGATTCCGCTGCTCGATCTGCTTGACCTTGCCGTCCGCCCCCCAGCGCGCGTAGCAGGCGCGGGCCTCGCGGAGGTACGTGGCGGCGAATACGTCGAACCCTCGCGCCAGGTAGAACCTCGACGCGACCTCGTACGCGAGCGCCTCGCCGTGGACGAAGCCGCTGTCGCGCGCAGCGCGGATCGCCGCTTCGTAGAGGAGCTCTGCGTCGAGAGCCCGCCCCTCGAGGCGCGCGATCTCGGCGCCGATCAGCGCGGCGCGGCTGCCGAAGTTCTCGGGGCAGCTCGAAGCCCAGACCTCCAGCTGCTCGTGGTGGGCGGCGAGCGCCGCGAGGTGCTGGCGCCGCTCGTCGTTCGACGCGGGCGCCACCTCGCAGCACGCCGCCCGCGCGAGCGCGCCATAGAAATGGTAGTCGGTCACGTTGAGGAACGACCGCACCGCCCAGAGGAGCCGCTCCACCTTCATCGCCACGGCGAGGGCAGAAGCGTAGTGGCCGGCGTGAAAGTGCGCCTGGAGCCTGCAGATCCAGTACCAGCAGGCGGCGACCGAGAGGCGCGGATCGCTCTCCAGGTGCCGCTCGAACCTGGCCTCGTCAAAGCTCACGTCATTGAAGGAGGAGAAGCTGGGCGTCAGACCGCGGAGGCACCGGATGAGCTGCAGCTGCGCGACGATGCAATCGATGATGAGACCGAACCTCGCCTTCCGTACGAACGCGAGCGAGCTCTCGGCTTCGTGCTGCACGTCCCCGAGCGGCTCCGCCTTGGCGAGCCGCATCACGAGAGAGGCATTGCGGGCAAAGGCCGCGAACGTGAGGTCACCGGCCTCGCTCGCCATGTCGAAGACGCGCCGCATGAGCTCGATGCTGGTGCGCACGTGCCTCGTCCAGGGATTGACCAGGGAGCCGAAGTCCAGGTAGACGCGGGCCTTGAAGCGGTCGAGCCCATGCTTGTCCACCAGATCGAGGCCGAGCTTGCCGAAGCGGTACCCCGCGCGGTAGTCGCCGAAGCGCGAGCCGAGGACCACGCCGACATGGACATAGCCGAAGCACGATCCGTCGCTGTTGCCGTGCTCGAGGCTCAGGTTCGCCATGCGACCGACGAAGAGGCTGTGCAGCTTCTGGTCGGTGAACAAGGCCGGCGCCTGGCCCCAGTTGAGGATATCCATGATCGCGCGAATCGCCGGATCGGTCATCGGGCGCAAGTCCACGAGCGCCTCGATCGGCCGGCTCCCGAGCTGATCCCACAGCCGCTCGTACTCCTTTTGGACCTCCTCCTCCGTCGGGTGCGGCGACCACGTGACGCCGACGCGCCGCAGGACCTCGAGGCAGATCTCGACGGCGAGCTCGCTCCGATCCAGCGTCGTGTAGAGGTCCACGCGCACACACGCGACCGCTGCCGCGTCGACGAGGCTCCCTGCGCGGCGCGAGAGCATCGAGAGCCGCTCCTCCGCCGCCCCGAGCTCCCCGGTCAGGTACTCGCACTCGGCCCGGCGCAGCTCGAGCGCGAAGGCGAGCTCGTACTGCTGCTCCCAGCGGTCTTTCTCCAGGAACGCGGCGCCGGCGACGAGGTAGGTGAGCGCCGAGGCGAAGGCCGCCGACGCCATGGCGCGCCTGCCGGCAACGAGGTTGAGCCTGGCGCATCGCTCTCGCTCCTCCCGTGACGTGATCAGCGGAGCGCCGCGGTCGAGCTGATTGACGATCTCGAAGATCTTCTCCTCGAGCTCCTCCGGCGCCGTACGAGCGGCGAGCAGCCTGCCTATCCCGAGGTGCGCCTCCGCCCGCTCGCCTTCGGGGATGAGCGAATAGGCCGCCTCCTGCACCCGATCATGGATGAATTTGTACGAGCTGGGGAGGCGCTGGACGAGCCCCGCCGAGACGGCCTCCCACAGGTCCGCGTGCGCGTCCTGCTCCGTGCGCCCGCGGACCATCGCGAGGAGGGCGACCTCCGCGGTGCTCCCCAGACAGGCGAGCTGCTGCAGCGCCCTCTGGGTGCTCCGAGAGAGCCGCACGAGCTTGCCGGCCATCAGGTCGACCACGTTGTCGGTGAAGCCCTTTCCGCGGATCCTCGCCACGTCCCACCGGAAGGCCTCGGCACCCTCGTCGAACTCGATCAGCCGCTCTTCGTGCAGCGCGGTGAGGAACTGGATCGCGAAGAAGGGGTTGCCGCCCGTCTTTTCGTGGACGAGGTCCGAGAGCGGCGCGGCGTCCTCGGCGCTGCAGTGGAGCGCGTCGCTGACGAGCGCGCCGAGGTGCTCTCGGGAGAGCGGGCCGAGCGCGATGTCCGAGATGCGCGCGCCCTCCTTGCGCACCTGGTCGAGCGCCAGCATGAGCGGGTGCGAGGGGCTCACCTCGTTGTCGCGGTACGCGCCGATCACGAGGAGGTGGCGCGTCTCGGGGTGCGTCAACAGATCGCCAAGGAGCCCGAGGCTCGCCGAATCGGTCCACTGGAGATCATCGAGGAAGAGCGCGAGGGGGTGCTCCTGCCGGGCGAACACCCCGATGAAGTGCCGGAACGCGACGCGGAACCGGTTCTGCGCCTCGGCCGGCGGGAGCTCGGGGACCGGAGGCTGCCGGCCGATGACGAGCTCGATCTGGGGGATCACCTCCACGATGAGCTGTGCGCTGCCCCCGAGCGCGCCGAGCAATCGCTGCCGGAAGGCCGCGATCCGGTGCTCGCTCTCGGCGAGGATCTCGAGCACGAGCTCCCGGAACGCCTGGACGAGCGTGGAATAAGGGATGTCGCGCTTGTATTTGTCGAACTTGCCCGAAAGAAACAGGGCTCGTTCCCGGACGATCGGCCTGTAAAGCTCGTGGACCAGCGTCGACTTGCCGATGCCGGAATAGCCGAAGACCAGGACGAGCTCGGGGGAGCCCGTGTCCACCACGCGCTCGAACGCGCGGCGCAGAGCGGCCACGTCGTCCTCGCGGCCGTAGAGCTTCTGAGGGACCTGGAAGCGACCGGAGACATCGCGCTCGGCCAGCGGGAACGGCTCGATCCTGCCGGTCGTTCGCCACTGCGCCGCGCACCGCTCGAGGTCGTTCTTGAGGCCGCGGGCGGTCTGGTAGCGATCCTCCGCCATCTTGGCCAGGAGCTTCAGGACGAGCGCCGAGAGCACCTCGGGCAGCTCCGGCACCAGCGCCGAGGGCGCCGGCGGGGCGCGGGCGACGTGGCAGTGCACCCACTCGAGCGGGTCCCGCGCCTCGAACGGCAGGCGCCCGGTGAGCATCTCGTAGAACGTCACGCCGAGCGCGTAGAGGTCGGCGCGGCTGTCGATACCCCGGTTCATTCGCCCCGTCTGCTCAGGAGACAGGTACGGCAACGACCCCTCGATCAGCCGCGGGGGCCCTGCCGGCGGCTGCTCGCGGGAGAGGCGGGACGCGAGGCCGAAATCGGCGATCTTCACCTGACCGGTGGTTGCGTTGACGAGGATGTTCTGCGGCTTGAGATCCTTGTGGATGACGTCCCGCTCATGGATCACCGCCACGCAGGCCGCGATGCGGACCGCGATGTCGAGGAACCGCGCAGGGTTCATGGGCGCCCCGATGAAGTGATCGAGCGACTCGCCGCCGAAGTCCTCCACGACGAGCGCCGGAAGCCCCTCGTACGTCTCGAGGGCGAGCGGCGCCACGACGGCCTCGTGGTCCAGCAGCTTGCCGATCGCGTACTCGTGCTTCAGGCGCTCGATGTCCTGCGGGCGGCTGCGCCTCGGGTCGAGGACCTTCAAGACCACCGGGACGCCATCCGCGCTCCGGAGCGCGCGCAGCAGGCTGACCCGCTGCCCCTCGTGAAGGGTCTCGGTGACCAGGTAGGAGGGAGCGCTTACGTCCATGGGGAGCCCCCTGCGGAAGACGCGCCACGAAGCGTTGGAGTCTGGCTGTCCGGCAGGACATGGGGGCAGCTGTCGACCCAGGCGCGGTCGAGCCCGCGCGCCTCGCCGAGACGACCCGACCCCGCCGGCGGCGTGAGCGCGTGGCGCCCGCCGGGCGCCGCGTTCCCGGTCACCGCCTCCGACGGTCGTGCCACCCAACGCCCCCTCTATCGATAGACTACCACGGGGGGAGGCACGTCCATTCCGAGGCGCGCCTCTCGCTGGGTGCTCACCGCGCGGGCGCGCTCACCCGAGGAGGCCTCTACGCGCCGGGCTCGTCGATGTCGTCGTGGTCCTCGTGCTCCTCGAGGTAGCGCTCGGGCGCGAGCTCCCACCGCTCGGGCGAGCGCCAGAGCTGCGACAGGAGCAGCTCGCGCATCAGCAGGATCTCCTTGGGCAGCCGGTCGTAGAGCCGCTCGAAGAGCTCCCCGTGCGAGCCGAACTCGACCTTCCACGCCTCGCGGTCGACCGCCATCAGCTGGTAGAACTGCTCCTTCGAGAAGCGGTCCATGCCCCGCCACTCGATGTCTTCGTAGCGCGGCATCCAGCCGAGCGGGCTCTCCTCCGCGAAGCCGCGGCCGTGCACGCGGTCGACGATCCACTTGAGGACGCGCATGTTCTCCCCGAAGCCCGGCCAGAGGAAGTTGCCCTGGTCGTCCTTGCGGAACCAGTTCACCGCGAAGATGCGGGGCGGATTGACGATCTGGCGCCCCATCTGCAGCCAGTGGTTGAAGTAATCGCCCATGTGGTAGCCGCAGAAGGGCAGCATCGCCATCGGGTCGCGGCGCACCTGGCCGATGGTGCCGGCGGCCGCGGCCGTCATCTCCGAGCCGATCGTCGCGGCCGTGTAGACGCCGAAGCTCCAGTTGAACGACTGGACGACGAGCGGCACCGTCGTCGCCCGCCGCCCGCCGAAGACGATCGCGCTGATGGGCACCCCGTTCGGATCGTCCCAGCGCGCATCGATCGACGGACACTGCGACGCAGGCGTCGTGAAGCGCGCGTTCGGGTGCGCCGCCTTGCGGCCGCAGTCCGGGGTCCAGTGCTTCCCCTGCCAGTCGGTGAGCTCCGGCGGCGGCTCGTCGGTCATCCCTTCCCACCAGACGTCTCCGTCGGGCGTGAGCCCCACGTTGGTGAAGATCGTCCCCTTCCGGATGGTCGCCATCGCGTTCGCGTTCGACTTCTCCGACGTCCCGGGGGCCACGCCGAAATAGCCCGCCTCGGGGTTGATCGCATAGAGCTGCCCGTCCCGCCCCGGCTTCATCCAGGCGATGTCGTCGCCCACCGTCGTGACCTTCCAGCCCGCGAACGCCTTCGGCGGGATGAGCATGGCGAAGTTCGTCTTGCCGCACGCGCTCGGGAAGGCCGCGGCCACATACGTCTTCTCGCCCTTCGGCGACTCGACCCCCAGGATCAGCATGTGCTCCGCGAGCCACCCCTGCTCCCGGCCGAGGACCGAGGCGATGCGCAGCGCGAAGCACTTCTTGCCGAGCAACGCATTGCCGCCATAGCCGCTCCCGTAGGACCAGATCAGCCGCTCTCCCGGGAAGTGGACGATGTACTTGTGCTCCGCGTTGCACGGCCACGGCACGTCGGCCTGCCCCGGCGCGAGGGGCATGCCGACCGAGTGCAGACAGGGGACGAAATCGCCGTCGCCGAGCGCCTCGAGCACCTTGCGCCCCATGCGCGTCATGATCCGCATGCTCGCGGCGACGTACGGCGAGTCGCTGAGCTCCACGCCGATGTGCGAGTAAGGCGAGCCGATCGGGCCCATGCTGAAGGGGATGACGTAGAGCGTGCGCCCCCGCATCGACCCGGCGAAGAGCCGGCGCAGCGTGGCCTTCATCTCCTGCGGCTCGGCCCAGTTGTTCGTGGGGCCGGCGTCCTGCTTTCGCCGGCTACAGATGAACGTGCGGTCTTCGACCCGCGCGACGTCGCTCGGGTCCGAGCGCGCGAGGTAGCTGTCCGGGCGCTTCTCCGGGTTCAGGCGGATGAGCGTGCCCGCCTTGACCATCTGGTCGCACAGCGCGTCGTACTCCTCCTTCGAGCCGTCGCACACGTGCACGTTGTCCGGCTGGCACAGCGCGACGACCTCGGCGATCCATTGCCTGAGCTTCTCGTTCGCGATCTTCGCCCGCAGGCCGGGGATCGACACCGGCGGCGGCGGCTCCGAGTGGAACGAGCTCTGGCTGTTCTGGCTGGCTGCTACGGACACTTGCGTACCCTCCTGGCTCTCTGGGTCGAACGCGCTCTGCAAAGCGCAGGCCCTGCCCGCCCTCGACGCCAATTCTGGCCGAAATGCGGCCGCGAGGCTGCACTGATTCTTCCTGAGCCCGATCGCTACAGCAGGGCTGCGCGCACGAGGTGCGCCCCGGGGGCGAGCCCTGCGCCATGCGCTGGCTCGTCGAGCAGCCCGAAACCCGCCCGAAATCTGTCCCCCGGGCGTGACGCCCCTTCTCCGAGAGGAACAGCTTCCTCCTGAGCTCCCATGTCGCGCGGATACGTGTGCTTGGACGTGGGTGACGCGGGTGACGCGGGTGACGAGGACGACGCCGGCGGCCTGCCGTGATCCAGCCCACGGAGGCGTTGACAAGGATAACCGGCTTTGCTCACATACCCAGTCCGCTCGGAGCATCGCGCGTCCCTGGGGACGGCCGGTAACATGGTGGGCACGGGTCAAGACACCTCGGACGCGGAGCCGACCCAGGCGGCGATCCTGGGCAAGTACCGGCTGATCGCGAAGCTCGGCCGGGGCGGGATGGGGGACGTGTTCCTGGCGATCGCGCGGGGGCCGGGGTCCTTCAACAAGCTCGTCGTTGTCAAGCGCCATCGCGGCGTGGGCGGAGACGGCGAGAAGGTCGTCGCCATGTTCCTGGACGAGGCGAAGCTGTCCGCCCGCCTCAACCATCCCAACATCGTCCAGACCTACGAGGTCGATCACGACGACGACGGCTACTTCACCGTGATGGAGTACCTGGAGGGCCAGCCGCTCAGCGCGCTCATGAGGGCGGTGGCCGAGGGGGAGCCGGGCGCCGCGGGCTTCACGCGCGGCGTCTGGGTCAGGATCGTGGCCGACCTCTTGAGCGGCCTCCACTACGCGCACGAGCTCCGCGATTACGACGGCGCGCCGCTCGGCATCGTCCACCGCGACGTCTCCCCGCACAACATCTTCGTCACGTACGACGGCGCGGTGAAGCTGCTCGATTTCGGCATCGCCAAGGCGTCGATCAACGCCGACCTCACCGAGACCGGGAAGCTGAAGGGCAAGACCTCGTACATGGCGCCGGAGCAGGCCGTCGGCAGCGGCTCGACCGATCGGCGGGCCGACATCTTCGTCGCGGGGATCGTGCTCTGGGAGCTCCTCACGCGGGAGCGGCTCTTCGGGGGCGACGCCGTGAGCGCGCTCTGGAAGCTGGCGGCCGTGGACGAGATCCCGCGGCCCTCGCTCCTCCGGCCGGACATCCCGCCGGCCCTCGACGCCATCGTGGCGCGGGCGCTCGACCGCGATCCGGCGAAGCGGTTCGCGACCGCGCAGGAGATGCGCGCGGCGCTCGAGGACTACCTGCGCGCGGCGGGCGAGGACGTCGGGTCCGACGAGATCGGCGCGAGCATGCTGGCGGTGTTCGCGGAGCGCCGGGCGAGCATGCAGCGGCAGGTCAAGGCGTACCTCGATCAGAGCGCGCAGGGCGTGGACCGCCCGAGCACGCCCGCCGAGCCCCGCCCCTCTCGCGTGAGCCACTTCGAGGGCGCAGAAGGAAGGCGCATTCAGCCCGTGATCGCCCTCGACGAGGACCTCGGCCAGCGGACCTCGGGGACGCCGGGCCCCGGGCGCCCTGCCTCGGACTCGACGAGCCTGAGATCGAACCCCCGCACGGCCGCCGGGCCTCAGCAGCGCAGCTACTGGATCGGGGCGCTCGGCGCGGCCGCGCTCGTCGCGGCGGCGGCGTTCTCGACGCGCCGCCCTGGTGGGCAGGCGCCAGCCGCCGGCTCCGCCGCGGCCGTGCTCGTCGAGCCGGACGCCGGCGCTCGCTGCACCGGGGTGCTCCGCGTCCGGATCACGACGGGCGACACAGGGACGGCCACCGACATCTCGCCGCCGTACAACTACGGGGTCTACGACTACCTGCGTCACCTCAACGACAGTCAGGGAGGGCTCCGGGGCTGTCCCATCGACGTCGACATGAAGGACGCGCAGTACGACCCCGCCAAGACGGAGGAGGTCATCGAGGCGTGGCGGCAGCAGCCCGGGTGGAGCGAGGTCTCCACGCTGTTCGTGTTCGGCACCGGGCCGACCACCCGTGTCGCCCCGAGGCTCATGGAGGAGAAGAAGCTCATCATTCCCGGCTCGTACGCCGGCTCGCTCGCCACGCCGGTGCCCATCTCGGCGGACGTCTCCCATGCCGAGTTCAACGCCCTGGGCCAGAGCGCCGCCGCGACAGAGCACAAGACGAGCCCTGGATACCCCTACATCTTCTTCCCGGCGACGGACTACTCGACCGCCATCCGCATCGGCATCAAGGCCGCATGGAAGATCGCGCCCGGGCGCATCGCGATGGTGCACGACACCATCGACAAGTGTCTTTACTGCGTCGATCCGCTCGCCGCGGGCAAAGCCTACGTGGAGGAGCTGCCCGGGATGATGCTCGGCGAGGATCTGATCGTCCCGCAGACGTCGTCCCTCGAGGATGAGGGGCGCATCGTCGACGCGGTGCTCGGCTACGTGAAGCGCGAGATCGAGAAGAAGCGGGCGGACCCGTCGTATGTGCCGACGAGCTGGTTCTGGGCCGGCAACAGCGTCCTCCCCTCGTCCTTCGTCGGGAAGGGCGCGGCCGCGGCGCAGAAGCTCATCCAGCAGGCGTTCCCGGGGCCGGAGAAGAACCGCTGGCAGCTGCGCGTGATGGCGAACAACTGGGGTATCGGCGAGAGGACCCTGGCGATCTGCGGGGCCGACTGCGCGGGGATCTTTTATGGGCTGTTCCCCGTGCCCGTCTACGGCGACACCCAGCACTCGAGCGGGATGGCGGAGATGCTCCGGATCCACAGGGCCTACCGGGAGAAGGATGGCCACCCGCTGGAGCTGTACCAGGACCAGCCCTACGTCCAGGGCCACGCCGCGGCGCTCATGTGGCGAGAGGCCGTCGAGCGGGCCATCGACGCCGGCCGCACGCACCCGACCGGAGAGGACCTGAAGGCCGCGCTCGAGGGCTTCCAGAACGTGGTGCTCGACGGGATGACGGCGGGGCCCATCTCGTTCAGCGCGAAAGACCATCGGCCGCAGGCGAACGAGTCGGTGTACACGATCGGCGGGGGCGCGGACGGGGGTGGGGTCGGGTTTCGGTTCGTCGATCACTGCTCGATCGAGCTCGATGCGAAGTGGCTCGGGTACTGAGCTGAGCCCGCGCCGCGCTGCCGGGAGTGGCAGAGAGACCCGAGAGAATGGAACCGCCAAGACGCCACGAGACGCCAAGATTTTTCTGTGTTTCTTGGCGTCCTATGGCGTCTTGGCGGTTCCTCTCTTTCCGCGACGAACCTCCCGCAATAGGGCTAGGTCGGCCCAGAGATCCGCCAGAACCCGATCCTCGCCGCCCCCGTCAGATCCGGCCCGACCGGCCCCTTCCCCCAGAAATGGTCATCGTAGTTGGGCACCGTCCACCCCTGCCCGTACGCCCCCATCACCGCGTAGATCACCTCGTCGTCCGGCTGGACCTCGATCGCCGTCGTCACCCACGCCTGCCGCACCGGCGCCGGGCTCTCGTCGTCGAGCAGATAACGCGCGAACTTCGATCCTTCGGTCGTGTCGTCGAACGACTCCGTCGCATAGCCGAGCAGGAGGTGCAGCCCGTCGAACGCGCCCGCCCACCGGTAGCGCCACGCGCCGCCGTCGTCCTGGAGCGGGCCGCAGGCGGCCACCACCATCCACTCCAGGTTGGCGTTGCCCCAGCGGGCGTCGCTGAAATGGAGGACCCGGTCGTTCCTCGCGCTGCAGAACATGAACCCGACGCCGTTCGCGTGCCCCGTGTAGAACGTGAGGTCCACCGAATCCGCGAACGACGCGTCCTGGCCGCCCAGCGCCGGATCCTTGAAATCGACCTCCCACGCGCGCTGATCGCCCCAGTTGAAGCGGGACTCGATTCCCCCCTCCCGGAAGCCCTTCAGCAGCCCATCCACGTTCGCCGCCGAGTGATCGAGGCCGCCGCAGAGCCCGACCCACTCGGCGCCGACCACCGCGCGGCCGTCGTCGATCGGCGGCGGGAGCGGCGGGCGCGCCGCGTCGAGCCCCGTCGCCGCGCGGCCCAACGAGAGCTGCTGCGACGCCGTCGCGACAAGACCGTCGGCGTCCGTGACATAGAGCGAGAGCGTGTCCGTCTCCCCGCGAAGGCCAGAGACGCCAGACACCTTCACCTGCGAGCCGCCTTCTCCCCCTTCACCGACCGAGTCGAGCCCATCGAGCGAGCGCGCCGACGATACCCACCTGTACGTGTATGGAGCAGTACCTCCGGTGACGCTCGCCTCCGCGAGCGCGGTCGCGCCGTCCACACGCACAGAGATCTCGGCCCTCGGAGCGTCTATGACGGCCGGCACGATCCGCTTGCGGACGTCCACCACCTCCCCGCCGACGGTCCGCCGTGCGCTGCACACATAATGGGGCAGGATCCGCCGTACCTCGCGGGACAGCGGCGGCGCGTAATAGACGAGCTCCGGCTCGGCCGCGATCACCGCGCCGCTGCCCAGCGCGCCGGCGCACAGCGCGGGGGCCTCGGAGGCCGGGACGATCGCGACGTCCTCCCCTCGCTCGAGCTCGCGCCGCGCGTAGATCAGGTGGGTCACGGCGCCCTCGCCGTCGAACGTCACGCGGACCTTGGCCCCGGGGCCGATCAGCCGGATCCCCTCGAGCTCGTCGCGAAAGCTCACCTGCGTGTCGAGCTCGGCCCGCGCCACATAACGCCCCTCCGCGTCGACCGCCTCGAGCAGCGAGTGGCCGACGGCGAGCTCGCTCCCGACCGGCAGGCCCGCGGCGTCCAGCGCGGCCCACGCCCGCGCCGCCGCGTCCGGCTCCGGCAAAACCTGCAGCGCCGCGAGCGCCTCGAAATCCAGGGCGTCATCGCCCGCCGACGTGGCGAAGCCGCGCTCGTCGCGGAACCCGGGCGCAGGCGGCGCGTCGGCCTTCCTCGTGGGCAAGCGCTGGAATCGCGCGCCGTCGAGGTAGCGAATCGCGCCGTCGGCCACGAGCGCGGCGGCGCCTCCCCGCGCAGGATCCTCCGCGAGCCCGAGCGCGCCGGCGAGCGCCGACGCCCGCGCGACGTCGGCGCCGCCCCCGATCACGCGGTAGGCGGGCAGGGATCGCGCCTCCCTGCCTGGCGACCCCGCCGCGGGCGACGCCGCGCGGAACACGCCGCGATCGGCGCTCTCCGGGAGATCCTCGCGGGCGTCGCGGCCGCTGCACCCGGCGACGCCGAGGGTCACGAGGAGAAAGACGCCCAACACCCCATCCGGTGATCTCTTCATCAAAGTCTCCCTTTCCCTGCGGCGACGGCGAGGCTCGGCGCGCAACTCCGCACGAGCGATCTCGCAGGGAGCCTCCGCGCGGCGCTCGCGGCCCGCGACGCGAGCACCACGCATTGCACGACCCAAGCCACCTCGGCCGCGCCGCTCCGCGGCGCGACTCTCCGCGCTCCGCGCGCTCTCGGCCGAGATTGACCGCCTCGCGTCCGGCTCCTAGGCTGCCGCGCATTCCATGACAGCGCACACGAAGGACGGAGAGAGCGCGCCCGGCGCCGGCGATCGGACGCTCGAAGGCACGGCGGATCCCGGCGCACGCCTGTTCCTCGACTTCCTCTCCTCCATCCGCCCCCGCGTCGAGGCCGCGCTCGATCAGCGCTGGCGCGACAAGGCGGCCTCCGTGGAGCGCTACGGCCGCGAGGTCGCGGCCATGGTCTCCGAGGCGCGGAGCCTCACGCTGCGCGGCGGCAAGCGGTTCCGCGCGGGGCTGCTCATCGCCGCGTACCAGGGCGTCGCGCCGGACGCGCCGCTCGGCCCCGCGATCGACGCCGGCGCCGCGCTCGAGCTGCTCCAGACGTACCTGCTCATCCAGGACGACTGGATCGACGGCGACACCGTCCGGCGCGGAGACCGCACCGTCCACGTCGCGCTGACCGAGACGCTCGGCGATCCGCACCTCGGGGCCTCGTCCGCGATCCTCGCGGGCGACCTCACCTGGAGCTTCGCGCTGAGCACGCTCGCGGGCGCGGACGCGCCGCCGGAGACGGCGCTCGCGGCCGTCCGGCTGTTCTGCAAGATGCACGAGGACGTCGTGATCGGGCAGCACCTCGACGTGGTCGGCCGGGCCGAGGACGTCGAGCAGATGCACGCGCTCAAGACCGGCAGCTACACGGTGCGGGGCCCGCTCGCGCTCGGCGCCACGCTGGCCGGCGCGCCGGCCGAGACCGTGGCGGCGCTCGAGCGGTTCGCGGCGCCCGTGGGCGTCGCCTTCCAGCTACGCGACGACCTCCTCGGCACCTTCGGGAGCGCCGCCGCGACCGGCAAGCCGGTGGGCAACGACCTGCGCGCCGGCAAGCGCACCGCCGTGCTCGCCTCGGCCGAGGGGCGCCTCGACGCCGCGGGCCGGAGCGCCGTCGAGCGCGCGCTCGGCCGCAAGGACGCGAGCGACGACGCCGTGGCGGCCGCGACGGTCGCGCTCGAGGCGTGCGGCGCGCGGCGCGCCGTCGAGGAGCGGCTCTCCGCCCTGTGCGGCGAGGCCGAGGTCCTCGCGCGCTCGCTGCCGGTGAGCGCGTCGGCCCGGCAGATCCTGTGCGGAGCCGCGAGCGCGCTCCGGTGGACCGGCGCATGACCGAGGCGCTCGGCGAGGCGTCCGGCAAGGTCATCCTGCTCGGCGAGCACGCCGTCGTGTACGGGGCGCCCGCGCTCGCCGCCGGCATCGAGCGCGGCGCCCGCGCGCGGGCGACCCGCTGCTCCGGCGCGAGCGCGCTCCGGCTGGGCGGGCGCGAGCTCCGCGCGGCGCCGGCCGAGGAGGACGTGGCGCGGGCGTTCGCGGCGCTCCTCGGGGCGCTGCCCGACGTCGGCCCGGTGCGCGTCGAGGCGGAGAGCGATCTGCCGCCCGGCGGCGGCCTGGGCAGCTCGGCGGCGCTCGGGGTCGCGATCGCCCGGTCGGTGGCCGCGCTCGCGCCCGCGCCCGCGGCCGCCGCCGTCACCGACGCCGCGGCCGCCTGGGAGCGCGTGTTCCACGGCAACCCGTCGGGCATCGACACGACGGCCGCGGCCCGCGGCGGCTGCTTCCGCTTCACCCGGGCGCACGGCGCGACCTCCATCGCCCCGCGCGACGACCTGTGGCTCTGCGTGGGCTCGACCGGGGTGTCGTCGTCCACGCGCATCATGGTCGAGCTCGTGGCGAGGCTCTTCGAGCGCAAGCCCACGCTGGCCGCGACGTCCATCGCCGGCATCACCGCGCTCGTCGAGAACGCGGCCCTCGCGATCGAGGCGGGCGACGTGGTCGGCCTCGGCCGCCTCATGGACCTGAACCAGATGCTCCTCGCCGGCATGTTCGTCTCGACCGAGGCGATCGAGGCCCTGTGCAAGCTCGCGCGCGAGGCCGGCGCGCTCGGCGCCAAGATCACAGGCGCCGGCGGCGGCGGCTCGGTCATCGCGCTGCTCCCGCCGCCAGGCGGCGGCGCGACGTCGAACGTCGCCGCGGACCGCGTGCTCGCCGCCTGGCGCGACGCGGGGTACAGCGGCTTCGTCACCCGGGTGAAGGCGGGCGTGACGAGGACGGAGCCACAGGAGCAAGCATGACCGTCGTGAGCCGGGCGACCGCGATCGCCCATCCGAACATCGCCCTCGCGAAGTACTGGGGCAAGCGTGCCGATGGCCACAACCTGCCCGCCGTCCCGAGCCTCTCGGTGACGCTCGCCGGGATGGCGACGACGACCGAGGTCGCCTTCGACGCGTCGCTCGATCGCGACGAGCTCCACCTCGGCGGCGCGGCCTTGCCGCCGGACGCGGAGGCGACGCGCCGGGTCGCGGGGCTCCTCGACCGGGTCCGCGCGGCCTCGGGGCGGCGCGAGCGCGCCCGCGTCGTCAGCCGGAACGACTTCCCCACCGCGGCGGGCCTCGCCTCGAGCGCGTCGGCGTTCGCCGCGCTCGCGCTCGCCGCGAGCGCCGCCGCCGGCCTGCCCACCGCGCCTGCGCTGGTGAGCGATCTCGCGAGGAAGACCTCGGTATCGGCCGCGCGCTCCGCGTTCGGCGGCTTCGTCGAGCTCCGCGCCGGCCGCCCCGGGGACGAGGCGCTCGCCGCGACGCCGCTCGCGCCCGAGGACCACTGGCCGCTCGCGGTCGTGATCGCGGTGACGCGCGAGGGCCCGAAGGACGTGGGCTCCAGCGACGGCATGCGGCACACCGCGATGACGAGCCCGTACTTCCCCGCGTGGGTGGACGCCGCGCCGTCGCTCTTCGACGCGGTCCGCGCCGCGGTCCTCGCCCGCGACCTCGCCGCGCTCGGCGCCGCGGCCGAGGCGAGCGCCCTCTGCATGCACGCCTCGAGCATCGCCGCCTCGCCGGGCCTGCTCTACTGGACCGGCGCCACCGTCGAGGTGATCGCCGCGGTGCGGAGGCTCCGCGCCCAGGGAACGCCGGCGTTCTTCACGATCGACGCCGGCCCGCACGTGAAGGTCTTCACGACGCCCGAGGCGCAGGCCGCCGTGGGCGCGGCGCTGCTCGCCGTCCCCGGCGTCCTCCGCACCATCACGGCCGTCCCCGGCGGCGGAGCCCGCCTCGCGCCCTCGTCCGGGGGCGCGTGATCGTCCGCGCGCCTGGCAAGCTCGTCCTCTCGGGCGCCTACGCCGTGCTCGAGGGCGCGCCCGCGCTGGTGGCCGCCGTCGATCGGTACGTCCTCGTCGACCCGGCGCGGCCCGCCGCGCTCGTCACCGAGGAGGTCCAGGCCGCGATCGACGCCGGCGCGCTCGACGCGGCGGCGTGGTTCGACGCGTCCGCGCTCCGCTCGGCGGAGCCTGAGCCGCCTCCGGCCTCACCGGGCGCGCCGCCCCGCGAGGCGAGCCGCAAGCTGGGCCTCGGCTCGAGCGCCGCCATCCTCGTCGCGACGCTCGCCGCGCGCGCCGCGGCGGCCTCGGAAGCGCGGGCGGCGCGCGCGTTCAGCGAGGACCAGCGCGCGCCCGCGTGGGACCCCCGCGCGCTCTTCCTCGCCGCGCTCGCCGCGCACCGGCGCGCGCAGGGCGGAGGCAGCGGCGTCGACGTCGCGGCGAGCGTCTACGGCGGCGTGCTCTGCTGCCGGCTCGGGCCGGGCGGCGAGCTCGACGTGGCGCCGCACGCCCTGCCGGGCGGGCTCGTGATCGAGGTCTTCGCCAGCGACGCCTCGGCGCGCACGAGCGCCATGCTCGAGCGCGTGCGCGCGCTCGCCGCCCGCGAGCCGGAGGCGCACCGCGCGCTGCTCGGCGCGGCCGCCGAGGGGGCGCGCGCCGCGGCCTTTGCCGCGGACGCCCGCGCGCTCGTGGCCGCGCTGGATCGCCAGGTCGACGCGCTCGGCGAGCTCGGCGACCGCTCGGGCGCGCCGATCGTCACCCCCGCGCTCAGGCGCCTCCGCCCTGCCGCGGCCGCCGAGGGGGCAACACTCGCGCCGAGCGGCGCGGGCGGAGGCGACGTCTCCCTCTTCGTCGGCGGCGCGCCGCCCTCGACGGCATGGCTCGCCGCGGCGCGCGAAGCGGGCCTCGAGTGCGTGCCGATGTCGCTCGGCGCCCCCGGCGTCCACGTGCTGGACGCAGCCCGCCCGCTCCGCGCCTGAGCGCGCCCCCTCGTCGATCGTGCGCCGCGCGGTGCCGGAGCGCTTGGCACGGAGCCCGCTCTGCTCGCTCCCGGATCGACCGCGGTGCTGCGCTCGGGCGACGCACCGCGGTCCCCCATGAGGCCTTCGGGACGCGAACAGCAGGGAAAGCATGGACTTCGTGGAGCTGGCGATGCTGCAGCGCCGCCGTGAAAGCTTGAGTTTTCATGGTGATACCGCCTGGACGGCCGATGAGCGCGGTGAGCGCCGGGTCCTCCGAGGCGGGCTCCGCGGGCAGGTGGCTGCCAGCGCGGGCTCGGCGGGCGTGACCTGCGTTCACAGCGCGCTGAGACGCATCGGCGCGGGGGCGCGCGCAGGCGCGCCGGACCGCCGACCGTCGGTCGCGGTTCGGCCGCGGGGGGTGGTGAACGGGGTGAGGTGGCACGAGGACCACAGGACCAGGTGAGGAGGGGGGCTCCATGACGACGTGCGATCGAGAGCTTTGCCGATTGGAGGATGTGCTTGGCGCCAGCATGGCCGAGTCGAGGGCGATGCTGGCCGCGTTCGGCGTCCAGGTCGCACCGCTGCGGAGGCGCACCGCGAGCACGTACCTGGGGCGGGTGCTGGTCCACCCGTACAACCTGCTCGTCGTGGGGAGCGCGCTCCTCCTGAGCTTCATCGGCTGGAGCCCGCTGCTCCTGCTGCTCGGGCTCGGGGCGGAGCTCGTGATCCTGTGCGTCGTCCCCTGGCGCGGGTTCTTCCGGCGCAGCATCGACGCGCAGCTCGACGAGGTGGATCGGGCGGCCTGGTCGAGGGCGCGCGAGTCCTTGATCCGGCAGATGGACATCCGGCACCAGCAGGAGCTCGCGCGGCTCGATCGGCTGATCGATCGCACCCGCGAGAACATCCGGCGCCGCGGCGGCGCGGTCCCGCCCCTGCTCGACGAGGGCTTCGGCCTGAGCCGCCTCATCATGAGCTACATCCGCCTCGCGATCGCGCACAAGGCCGGCCAGGAGTCGCTCGCGATGACCAACCACGGCGAGCTCATGGACACGATCCGCTCGCTCGAGGCGGTCCGGAGCACGTCCGCGGGGCGGACCCGCGGGCTGTCCGAGCGGCGCCTCACGATCGCTTACCGCCGCGCCGAGTGCTGGAGCCAGACCCGCGACGGGCTCGAGGTCGTCTCGCAGAAGCTCGCCACCATCCTGGAGCTCATCCAGCTCATGCACGAGCAGTCGATGACGCCCGTCGATTCGCCGGCGACGTGCGTGGAGATCGACCGGTTCATGCGCGAGCTCGACGATCTCGACAACGGCGAGAGCACGCAGCGCGAGCTCGCGGAGCTCGACATGGATATGGACAGGGCGTTCGAGCTCGAGGAGCTCGAGGCCGAGCACATCCAGCACAGCCGCCCCCCGATGCGCCTCGTGGTGCGTTGAGCGGCGCGGATCGACGGCGCAGGCGGGCGCGATCGCTCGGCGACGCGGGGGAGCGCGCGGCGCTGCGCTCGGACCGCTGCCGTTGACGGCGCAGCGCGGCAGGCTAACGTCGGCGCGCGATGCTGAAGCTCAGGCGACTGCGGATCGAGAAGTTCCGGGGCGTGGCGCCGGGCACGGAGCTCCGGTTCTCGGACGGGCTCAACGTGCTGCTCGGCCAGAACGGGACCGGAAAGACGACGCTGCTCGAGCTGATCTCGATGGTGGTGAGGTCGGATTTCAGCAGCCTGGTCAGAGAAGAGTTCTCTATCGAGTACGAGCTCACGGTTCCGGGAGAAGCGACGGTGCTCGTTGCTATCAGCAACAAAGAAGATACGAGCCTCCCAGAGACGAAGCCTCGTACCGCGTTCGGCCTGCCGGAGCACTGGCACCCTGCTGCAGACATTACGATAGAGGAATCGTCGTCGGGCCGCCGTCACCATGTTCGGTACGATAGCGATCTTGGACTCATCATCGGAGACGGACACCCGACCGGGCGCGCTCGCGAGCTATCATGCCTGCAAGCCGGTTTCCTCTGGCTCTACATGCTGGAGGTAGCTGAGCCCGTCGCGATATCTGTACACCACAAGGTTCGGCGCGCGCGCACCGCGCGGCGATTCGACGAGTCACTGGAGCTATTCACGTGGCTCGTTGGTTCGGGCGACGCGCGCGGGATACTGCTGGTTCATCGGGACGAAACACTGATCGCCGAAGCCGAAGCGCACGTCATTGGCGTGCCGCAGGCGCTCTCTAGGCGACTGGCGGAGAGATACGAGAGGCCGAGGTCTGACTACACCTTCCAACACGCCGATTTCGCCTTCCTGACTACCATCAAGGAAACTATGAGGTTCGACGCCGCCGAGCTGAGGGTGGACATAACCGAGCGGCAACCGTGGGGCGAAGATCACGAGATGGTGACATTCGGGAATTTCGTGTTCCGGTTCTGGTGGGAGGGCGGCGAGTTCATCACCCACACGCGCCTGAGCTACGGGCAGAAGCGCCTGCTCACCTTCTTCTATTACCTCGCCTGCAACGACGACATCGTCATCGCCGACGAGCTGGTGAACGGCCTGCATCACCACTGGATCACGGCGTGTGTCGAGGCCATCGGAGCGCGTCAGGCGTTCTTGACGAGCCAGAACCCGCTCCTGCTCGACTACGTCCCCATCACGTCGCCAGAGCAGGTCCACCATAGCTTCGTGCTCTGTCGCGGCGAGCGGCGCGGCGGCAGACCGGCCTGGACCTGGACGAACATGAGCCACGAGGACGCCGCGGAGTTCTTCGCGGCATACGAGGTCGGCGTCGAGCACGTGAGCGAGATCCTGCAGTCGCGGGGCCTGTGGTGAGCCTGGAGGCAGCCCGCCTCTCGATCGTGATCCTCACGGAAGACAGCGGCGAGGACGGTCGCGCGACCGTCGAGGCGCTCGTCGGCCGGATGCTCGAGCTCGTCGTTCCCGGTTACGGGCGCCATCGGGTCGACTTCCTTCCGAGCGAGCCGAAGGAGGAGGAAGCGATGCGCGGCAACGTCTGGAAGACCGACGGGAAGAACCCGCGCGAGCACGAGCGACGCGTCCGGCTGCTCAGGTACATCGCGCGCAAGCTGTTATCGCCGAACACCTTCGTCGTTTTTCATGTCGACGGCGATCGGCCGTGGACCGAGCGGAACAGCAGCGAGAACCTCGACAAGTTCGATCGACGGGTCCTCACGCAGCTGCCGCAGGTCGCCGAGCGGGGTCGCGCGAACGCCCCTCGGACCAGGCTGCGAGCCAAGGACGACGCCGAGCCGCCTGCGCCAGCGCTGCAGATCGAGCATCTCCTTCTCGTCTGCCCGTTCCGGAGCATCGAGGCCTGGCTCTACCAGAACGTTCGACGCGCGAGCGAGATCTGCCGCCGCGAGCACGGGGGCCGCCACGTCGGGGACATCGAGGCATGGGAGGGAAAGCGTGCCGAGCTCGATGAGCTGCCCGCACCCGACCAGGCGCTGTGCCTGAAGAAGGCGCACAACAAGGAGCTCGCATCCCGTGGGTTTCCCACGCAGCTCGCCTACGACGTCGGGAAATCGTTCGCCGAGAGCGTGGACCGCATGGCTCGGTGTGGCTCGTTGCGCGCTGCGCTTGAACGCACACGCGTCTGGGAATGATGCGGCCGCTGCACCTGGGGCTCTGTTGACGACGAGGAGGGGTTCGGGCGCATCGCCGCGTCGGTGACGCGCCCCGGGTCACCGACGCCGCGTCGCCGACGCCCGCCGGGTCACCATCGCCGCATCGCCCACGCCCACCGCCGCCCACGTCGCAAAGCTGCCTCCCATGGCCGGAATCCTTGCCTGCCTCTTCCGCGCCCGCGCGACCGTGATGCCTCCGCCATCATGGGAAGAGCCGCGTTTCTCGCCAGCCGGCCCACGCCGAGCGGGTGCATCGTCGCAGGTACAAGGCTCGCCTCTCACCGAGAGGCGCTGAAATCGAAGAAGATCAAGCTCGCCCCAAGGACGAGACGCACGCGCTCCTCCGTGACCGCCTCCTGTAGCCTTACGAGGACGCGGCGGAAGAGGAGCGGCGCGCCGAGCGTGCCCGCGCCGCGAGCGCCAGCAGGAAGAAGAACGAGCCGTCCATTCCCGCCTGATCGAGGCTCATGGAACGATCCCACGGCGCCGACCGGGCGCGGGTCTCACGGCGGCGGCTTCCCCGGCGCACCGCCGCACCAGGACGGATCACCGGGACGCTGGCGCCTTCGCGAGGACCTCGGCGTTCTCGACCCACGCCGCGAAGACGGGCAGCTTGCTGCGCCGGGCGAGGACGAGGACCAGGAACGGCATGGCGCAGCTCAAGCGCCGCGGGGGTGACATCAGGCCGAAGGAACGCGATGGCGAGGGTGCATTTGCGCCCCCGTCGTCGAGGCGAAAGCGGATGACCTGCTCGAGAGGGCCCAAGCGAACGCGCCCGAGGGACGGACTCTCGAACACGCGGTCGGCGAGCTCGCTCGAGCGGGCGGCGCACGCGATGTCGATCACCGGCATGAACAGGCCCTCGTCGGCGGAGAAGCGCGCCCGGGGGTGCGCGTCGTCTTCTTGAAGAAGGGAGAGCGCGCGGCTGATGGTGCCCGCTAGCGTCGACCCGGCAGGCAACGTGGCCACGATGATCCTGACCTCTGGATCGGCCGCGCGGAGCTCGACGACGAACTGGTTGTATGCGGCGTCGATCTCCTCGTCCCAGAGACCCACGAGCTCGGCGTCCGTGTAGCGGGGGAAATGCACGAGCGCCTGCGTTGCCCGCGACTGCCAGACGGATTCGGGCTCGTCCGGGCTCGACCACACGCCGAAGCAGGGGACCTGAACGCCGTGATGAGATCGAGGGAACGGAGCGCGGGCCAGCGGAGGATCGAAGCGCGGGTGCATCGCGAAGCCGCTCCACAGGGCGATCCTGTCCGGGTCCGCGCCGGACGGCGCGCCCAGGGGCCAGTCCATGCCGAAGAGACGGCAGCTCTCCCGCTGGAGCGCCTCGGCCGAGCTCTCGGCGAGCGGCCCAGCCCAGGCGGCCCAGTACGCTGGGTCCAGGGTGGTCTCGTCGATCAGGCTCTCGCGCATGGCCCGCGTGAGGGGCGCCGGCGGCGCGTCGGTCCCGGCAGGCGCGATCTCGAGGGGAGCCCCTGCCAGCGAGGCGAGCCGTTGCCACGCGGTCGCGCTCACGCCGGTCCACACGAGGCTCACGCCCGGCCGGTGCTCGACGTCGAGGTGAGGGCAGACGCGCACACGCGCGAGCAGCGCGTCGTGGTGGCAGACCGCGAAGGCGGTAGGCGGCATGGCGACAAGGAGAGCCTAATCGCGGACGCTTGCCTCGCGGCGAGCAAAGCCGGTCGCGAAAGCTCGCCACCATCCTGGAGCTCATCCAGCTGATGCACGAGCAGTCGATGAGCCTGTGGATTCGCCGGCGAGAGCACCAAGCGCGAGCTCGCTGAGCTCGACATGGCCATGGACAGGGCGTTCGGAGATCGAGGCCGAGCACATCCAGCACAGCCGCCCCCCGATGCGCCTCGTGGTGCGCTGATCCGCTTCGTGACGCGCGGATCCCGCCGTCGCGCCGCGTGGCGCGCTGAGGATGTGCTCGCCGTTGCGGACCCCTTCAGGGGCGTGAGAGCATCCTTACCCACCATGGGAAAGGTCACCGCCCTCCACATGGACACCATCACCGAGAAATCCGGTCACCAGATGACCGGTATGGCGGTGAGCGTGTGTCTGACCCCGGCCGCTCCCAGCCCGTTGCCCATCCCCTACCCCACCATGGGCACGGTCTCGGAGGGGATCATCGACCCGTGCATGCGCACGAAGATCGAGGGCGCGAAGGTCCTCACGGTCGGCGGCTGCATGAAGGCGTGCCACGGCAACGAGCCCGGCACGCTCAAGGAGGTGGTCAGCCTCAACACCGGCGGGCCTTGCTTCCCGTGGCTCGGCGCGCCGAACGTCATCATCGAGCTCGGCATGGCCGGCATCACCGGCAGCATGGGCCAGATGAACAAGAGCATCACCGTCGGCGCCGGCGCCAGCGCGAGCGGCGCGGGCGGCGGCGGCGGCGGTGGAGGTGGCGGCGGCGGCGGCGCCGGGGGCCCGGGCGGCGGCGGCCCGCAGGGCGGCGGCAACGGCGGCGGGGGCGGCGGCGGGGGCAACGGCGGCGCCGGGCCGCCGAGCCCGCCGGCGCCGCCGGGCGCCGAGGGCCAGGCGGCCGCGGGCCACCCGATCGATGTCGTGACCGGCACGCTGTTCACGATCCCGTCAGCCGACTTCACGCTCACCGGGTTCCTCTGGGTCCAGTGGATCCGCACCTACAGCACCTCGGCCGTGCGCCAGCGCTGTGGCCTCGGGTGGGGCTGGTCGCACGGCCTCGCCTGGCACGCCGAGCGCAACGGCGATCGCCTCGTCCTCGTCGACGACCAGCAGCGCCGCACCGAGATGCGGCTGCCCGCGGCCGGTGAAACGCTGCTCCTCCCCCACGGCCGGAAGGTGCACCTCGAGGGGGACGCGATCGTCGTCGATCTGGACGACGATCTCGCGCGGGTCCTCCGGCCCACCGCCGATCCGCGGGCGTACGCGCTCTCCGAGCTGCGCGACGCCTTCGGCAACAGGGCCACGATCGACTGGGAGCAGGACGAGATCGTGGCCATCACGGACTCGGTCGGCCGCCGCGCGGAGGTCTCCCGCGACGGGAACCTGCGCATCTGGTCCGTCGCGGTCACCGACGAAGGCGGCAATGAGCATCGCCGGCGCCTCGTGACCTACGAGCTCGACGGTCGGGGCGACCTCGTCCGGGTCATCGACGTGGGCGGCGCGGAGACCCGGTTCAGCTACGACGACGAGCACTACCTGCGCTCGGAGACGCGCGCCGACGGGGTCGTCTTCCATTTCGTGTACCAGGACGTGGGCGGCGAGCGGCGCTGCGTCGAGACGTGGGGCGAGCTGCCCGGCGGCGACCTCCTCGCCGCGCTCGGCGCCCCCGAGGCGCACGTGGCCGGCGGCCCCCGCGGCATCTTCCACACGCGCGTCGCGTACGGGCCGGAGCCTCACCAGACGACGGTGACGGACGCGCTCGGCCACGTCCATCGCTACCAGGGCAACGCGCTGGGCCTCGTCGAGCGCTACGTCGACCCGCGCGGCTACGCCATGCTGTTCACGTACGACGGGGTCGGGCGCCTCATCGCCGTCACCGACGGCGCCGGGACCACGCAGCGGCGCCGCCACGATCTCGCCGGGCAGCTGATCTCCATCAGCGACGGCGGCGGCACGGTCCGGTACCAGACGGACGAGGAGCAACAGGGCGTCACCACCATCGCCCCGAACGGCCACCGCTCCACCGTGCGGCGCAGCCGGGGGCGCGTCGTCGAGATCGAGGACGCGCGCGGCAAGACGACGGCCGAGTACGACGCGCGCGGCAAGAACACGAAGATCACCTACCCGAGCGGCCTCGTCGACACGCTCGAGTACGACGCACACGGCAACCTCGTCCGCTACGCGCAGGGGGAGCGCGTATGGACCTATGTCTACGATCTCCTGGGCATGCCCGTGCGCATCGAGTCGCCCGGCGGCGCGGCGACCACGCTCGAGTACGACTCCTCGGGCAACATCGTCAGCGCCGTGGGGCCGACCGGGCAGCGCACCGAACGCGCGTTCGACGGGCTCGGGCTGTGCACGGCGACCTCGTACCCCGGCGGCGGCCGCGCGCAGTACCGCTACGTGGCCAGCGCGCTCGTCGAGCAGGTGCTGCCGGACGGCTCGCGCTGGACCATGGGCTACGACGCGCTCCTCCGGCTGAGCTGGATGCAGAACGCCGCGGGCGAGCGGCGCTCGTTCGAGTACGACGCCGCCGGCAACCTCGTCCGCGAGACGACGTTCACGGGGCTCCAGTACCGCTACGAGTACGACGGCGCGGACCGGCTCGTGTCGATCCTCCGCCCCGACGAGTCCATCGTGCGGCTCTCGCGCGACGGCGCGGGCAACGTCGTCGCGCGGGAGTACTCGTCGGGCCTCGTCGAGCGCTTCGAGTACGACGCCCTGGGGCGCGTCGCGCGCGCGACGAACGGCGCCTGCACGACGGAGCTCGCGTACGACGAGCGCGGCGCGATCCTGCGGGACACGCAGACGTGCGGCGGCTTCAAGTTCGTCACGAGCTACGACTACGACGAGGGCGGCCAGCTCGTGGGGCGCCGGTACTCGTCCGGCTGGCGCGTGGCGCTGGAGCACGACACGTACGGGCGGGTCGCCGCGATGGGCGTCGGCCATCCGGACGCCGCCGAGCGCTTCGTCTTCGAGCGCGACGAGCAGGACGGCGAGCGCGCCCGCCGGCGCGACGGCGGCGCCGGCGCCATCCTGACCCGGCGCAACGCCGAGGGCTTCCCCCTGGAGATCCAGGTGGAGGGCGCGCCGGGCGAGGTCGTCCGGTCCCGCGCCTACCGCTGGCACCCGACCGGGGCGCTGGCCGCCGTGATCGACAGCGAGCGCGGCGAGCGCCGCTACGAGCTCGACGCGCACGGGCGGCCCGTGGAGGTGCGCGGGCTCGGCGCGACCGAGGCGTTCTCCTACTCGCCGCACGGCACGGCGATCGCGCGCGGCGAAGGATCGGTCGGCGCCGGTGGACGGCCGCGCGCGGCGGGCGACCAGGTCCTGTACTGGGATCGGCTTGGCCGGCTCTCGGGCCGGGACGCGCCCGATCCGCAGCGCACGTGGCGGTACGCCTTCGACGAGAACGATCGCCTGACCGAGGCCGTGCGCGGCGACGGGCTGAAGGTCCAGTACATCTACGACGCGCTCGGCCGCCGCGTGGCCGAGATCGTCGGCCAGGGGAGCACGTGGTTCGGGTGGGACGGCGACAGCATCGTCGAGGAGCGCGCCTCGGGCGGGCAGGTCACGCGCCGTGTCTTCGACGCGTCAGGTCACACGCCGCTGCTCGAGTCGCAGGGCGGCGCGGGCTTCCGCCTCGTGGCGACCGACGCCGCGGGGACGCCGTGGCTCACCCTCGACGCGGCGGGCGAGATCTCCGAGATCGATCTCACCACCTGGGGCGAGGTCGCCCACGAGCGCGGCGAGCCGGGCGCGCTCCGCTTCGCCGGGCAGCGCGCCGATGAGCTCACCGGCCTCCACTACAACCGGTACCGCTACTACGCGCCCGACCTGCGCGTGTTCATCTCGCCGGATCCCATCGGCGTCTCGGGCTCGCTGCAGGAGATCGGCTTCGTCCCGAACCCGACGCTCTTCATCGACCCGCTCGGGCTGCTCACGATCATCACGGCCTCGAACGATCCCAAGCTCCACAACGCGTACTACTCGCAGTACGCGGCGAAGTACCCGGGCGCGACGATCCTCAAGCCGAACCAGGTCGTGCCTGGCAGCCTCAAGGGGGAGACCGATGTCGTCGTCGACACCCACGGCTGGCCGGGCAGCGTCGAGTGGGGGGGGAAGAAGATCTCGGGGGCGCAGCTCGCGGACAAGCTGAACGCCGCCGGGTTCAACGGGAAGATGCCCGGAGCGCGCGTCGAGGTCGTCACGTGCAACGGCGGGACGAAGCCGAACTTCATGGGCCGCAGCGTCGCCCAGGCGGTCGCGGACCGGACCGGCGCGACAACGTCCGGCTCGACAGCGAAGGGCGTCCCGGGCGTGGCCTCCGCTGGGCAGATGGGCAACGCGGGCGCCTCCGGCCTTGTCAGCGGAATGCCGACGGGACTCGGGTCCGGCAACGCCCCGGGTGGCCTGCACGTCAGCGGCGGCGGGCACCTGATCAAGGACATCAAGCCGCGCTGGTTCACGTTCGGGCAGTGACGGGCGCCCCGCCGCTCAGGGCGCGCCGGCGGCCGCGCCCTGCAGCGGCTCCGGCGACCCGATCCAGGCGGCCAGCCGCACCTCGTCCTGCGGCGGCGCGCCCAGGACGACGACGAGGAACGGGCCGTCGCACACGAAGTAGCGCTCGTACATATCTCCGCGCCCGAGGGTGAGCGGCCCGGGCTCGGTCGGCGGGAGCGCGTCCCAGCCGAGGCGGAAGCAGACGGTATGGCGGGCGTCGCCGATCCGGCGCCCCTCCCCGCCCGCGAGCGGCTTGCCGACGAGCTCTTCGTGCACACGGGCCGCGCACAGGTCGAGCAGGGGGATCTTCAGCGCGCAGCGCCGGTCGAAAGGCTTCACGCCGAACCATCTCCCGAGCCAGCCCCTCGGCCTCCGCGCCGTCGCGACGACCTCGGCGACGGCGGCCCCGAGCATCCCGGGGTGCGGGCACCGCGCGACAACCACGCGCTCATCCCCCCTGGCCTCCACCTCGATCACGAAGTCGTCAGGGCCGCTGTGGCGATGCACCGTCAGCTGCGCCGCGGCCCGCGACCACGTCGCGTCGTCGACGTCGTTCCAGAGCCCGAACGCGGGCAGGACGCGCTCGCCGAAGAGGACGCCCTCACGCCGGCTGGCGAAGGGCGCCGCGAACGACGGGCGCACGAACGAGAACGCGTACGCCCCGACGGCGTCTCCGGGCGCGCTCTCGGGCAGCGCGCCCTCAGGGAGCGGCCCGAACCTGCGCGCGCTCTCCTGCGCCACCTCCCGGAGCGCTTCTGCCGCGGCGCCGACGCGCGCGACCGACGTGGGCGACCCGGCGGCGCGGGGCGCGGCAAACGCTCCTCCCGCTCGCTCTTCCAGAGGGAAATCCGGCGAGAAGATCAGGGTCTGGTCTCGGGCGATGGGGGACGACAGCGACGGCACGAGCACGGTCGCGCGGCTCATCGTGGGCATGAGGTCCTCTGGTCCTGGCAGGAGGCGGGTAGTATACCGCTCTCCTCCTCTCTCATCGCCGCGCCCGCGACGATCGTGGACCGAGCCATGCCGCTGCCCGACTTCCTCCCTGCGCTGCTTCGTCCGGAGCTCGCCGAGCTCCACGCCTACACCCCGGTCGCGGGGCACTTCCCCGTGCGCCTCGACGCCAACGAGAGCCCGCCGTTGCTCTCGGCCGAGGCGCGGGCGGCCCTCGCGCGGGCCGCGGCGCCCGAGGACTGGGGCCGCTACCCCGACGCGCGCGCCCTCGATCTCCGCGAGGCCATCGCCGCCCACTGCGGCGCCGATCCCGACGAGATCGTGGCCGGCGTCGGCTCCGACGAGGTGATCTCGATCGTGCTCACCGCGCTCAGCCGCCCGCGGCAGGGCGCGGACGCGCCGAGCGTCGTCACGGTCAGCCCCACCTTCGTCATGTACAAGCTGAGCGCGCGCGCGCGCGGGATGCGCGTCGTCGAGGTCCCGCTCGACGCCGGCTGGGATCTCGACGTGGCGGGCCTCGCGCGCGCCGTCGATTTCGCGCGCCCCAACGTCGTCTTCATCGCCTCGCCGAACAACCCGACGGGCGCGCTCATGTCGGAGGACCGGCTCGAGGCGGTCGTGGCCGCGGCGAGGGACGCCCTCGTGATCGTCGACGAGGCGTACATCGACTTTGCCCCGCGCGACCAGCTCGCCCTCCTGCGCAAGCACCCGAACGTCGCCGTGCTGCGGACGCTCTCGAAGATCGGCCTCGCGTCGCTGCGGATCGGCTGGCTCATCGGCGCCCGGGAGCTCGTGGCCGAGCTCGACAAGGTCCGCCAGCCCTACAACCTGCCCACTCCGTCGCAGCGCGCGGCCGCCTTCGCCCTGCGGGAGCTCGGCGGCGAGCTCCGCCGCGCCGCCGCCGCCGTGACGTCCGAGCGCGAGCGCCTCGCGGCCGGGCTCGCCGAGCTCGGCCTCACGGTCGCGCCGAGCCACGCCAACTTCCTCTGGATCGGCACGCGCCGCCCTGCCGGCGAGGTCTTCGAGGCGCTCGCCGCGCGCGGCGTCCTCGTGCGCAGCTTCCACGCGGCGGGCGGACGCCTCGCGCACCGGCTCCGCATCACTGTCGGCCTCCCGGAGGAGAACGATCGCCTCCTCGCCGAGATCGCCGCGTGCGCGTAGCCGTGCCGCCCTCCGCCGCGCGGCGCGCGCCGCGTGCGTTCCTCGCAGCGATCGCGTCGCTCGCGGCGCTCACGTCCATGGCCGGCTGCGCCGCGCCCCGGGTCGCGCGCTCGATCGACGGCCAGATCATCGAGGGTCGCTTCATCGCGGCGCAAGCTTATGCGCTGTATGCGATCGGCGCCGAGGCCGAGGCGCGCGGCGATCTCGCGACGGCGCTGGAGGCGTACGAGCTGGCGGAGGACGGAGACCCCGACAGCGCGGACATCTGGACGCGTATCGGGTCCGTGCGCTGCCGGCTCGGGCGCGGGGAGGCGGCGGGCGCCGCCTTCGAGCGCGCCCGCGCGATCGAGCCCGACTACGAGCCGGCCTACCGCGAGCAGGCGCGCTGCGATCTCTCCGCGGGGCGGCTCGAGGCGGCGCTCGGGCGGATCGATCGGGCGATCTCGCTCGATCCGGATCGTGACGACGGCGCCCTGCTGCGGGCCGAGATCCTGCGGCGCCTGGGCCGAACGGGCGACGCGCGCCTCGCCTTGCGGGCGCTCGTGGTGCGGCGCCCGTGGTCGACGGAGGCGTGGCGCGCGCTGCACGCGGCGGCCGTCGAGGCGGGCGATCGCGCGGTGGCCGAGCAGGCTGCGCGGCGCCTGAGGGAGCTGGCTGCGCCGGGGGCACCCGTCCCGGGGCGGCGGGTGTCGTCAGGCGGGCACCTGGCCGAGGTCGACGAGGCGCTCGTCCTGGGCCAGCTGCGCCGCGCCCGCCGCCTGGCGCGCGACGCGGATCTGACGCCCGGCGAGGTCGCGGTGCGCGCAGCCGCGCTGGGCCGCCTCGGCGAGGCCCGCGAGCAGGCCGAGCTCGTCTCGGCGGCCGATCCGGCGAGCGCCTCGGCGCTCGTGGCGCTCGCGGTGGCGGCCGATCTGAGCGGCGATCTCGACGCGCTGACCCGGGCCTGCGACGCCCTCGACCTGTCCACGGCGGCGGGCGGCCCCACGGTGGCCCCCTCGCGGCTCGCCCGTCTCCTCTTCGCCGAGCTGCTCTTCCGTCGCGTAGGACGCGACGCCGCGCTCACCTGGCTCGGCCCGCCGCCCCCCGCGCTCGGCGCCCCGGACACGCTGTCCCAGGAGGTCGAGCGGCGCGTCCGCCGAGAGCTCGTGGGCGCGCCCTGATCGTGGCGGCGGGGGCGCGTGCCCCCGCCGTGTACCTCAAGGCGAGGGCTTGGTGTGCGGCTTCTCGTTGTACTTCTTGAGGTCGAAGTTGAGCTCGAAATCGAGCGTGTTATCGCCCTCCTTGATCTCGATCTCCCTCTTCACGTCCTGATCGATGGCCGGCAGCAGGGCGGCGGTGAGCACCTTGCCCACGGGGATGTTCTTGATCTCGAACTTGCCGTCGAGCCCGGTCACGTCGTGTGTCGCGAACTTGAGCACGAAGACCTCGGCCTTGAGGAACGGCTTCGGCAGCTTGTCCACGAGGTGGTAGTAGCCTGGCTGCGGCGGGTAGAACTTCACCGGGTCGCCCTGGGGCACGGCGACGAGGACCGCCATGAAGGGGGCGCCCTCGAGGTTCGGCATGTACGGCTCCAGGGGATCGAGGTTCGCGACCTCGAGCCGCTGACCATAGGACATGACCACGGTCCGCTTCGAGAACGCGCACCCGTGGATGGTCACCTTCTCCGCCTCTTCGCGCTCCGGCACGTAGCCGCTGTAGTTGACGACGGTGACGAGCGCGTCGGCGACCCCGTTCTGCTGTCCCACGCGGAACAGCCGCCCGTAGGTCGCGGCGGCCTCGCCGCACTTGCCGATCGGAAAGCTGAGCCCTGTATCGGGCGGCGGGTCGCCCTTGATGGTGACGCGTCCTCGCAGCGTCCCCGTGGGCCCGCTGTACGGCGCCAGTCGCTTCGGGTTCATCACCTTCGCGACGTCCTCGGAGGTCAGCGAGATCTCGTGCGCCGCGCCCGCCCCGGCCTGCGCGCTCCCCGCAGCGCCGGCGCTCGCGCTCCCCGCCGCCCCTGCGGCCGCCGGCGCCGCGCTCCCCACCTGCGCCGCGCTCCCCGCGGCCGCCGGCGCCGCGCTCCCCGCCGGCGCCGCGCTCCCCGCGGTTGCGCCGCCGCTCGCGTTCCCTCCCTGACACCCGAGCGCCCCGAGCAGCGCGACGCACGCCGCTCGCATCGTTCCATCCCCCGCTCTTCTCTGCAGCTTCTCGCCGGTTCGCATCGGCGCCGACTTTAGCAACTCGCGCGCCCCGCGCAGCACCGCGGTTTCATCGCAAAGTCACGCGCCCCCGACGCGAGCGCCGCCCCCCCGCCGCCAGATCAGTTGGCGGCGCAGTGCCCCGCGGATGACAGCGGTAGGCCCTCGGAGCCGCTGCGCGGCGCGCGGAGGACCGTTGTCTGAGCGGACTTGCCCACGTTCCACCGGCTTCGCCGGAGGAGCCCGGGCTCACGCGAGCTCGGTCCTCCGTGTGCCGCGCGACGAGCAGGGGCCCCGAGGGCCGGGCAGCTCGCCAAGGCGCCCCCCCACGGAAGCACCGACAGACGTGATCGAGGAGGAGGTCTAGCGAGAAGCGAGGACCGCGCGCACCGCGATCCCGAGCGAGGTCGTCGGCCAGATGCCGAGGACCATCACGAGCACCGCGGACACCACCAGGGCCGCGTTGACGTAGCCCGAGCGCATCGGCCGCGCGATCGGAGCGCCCGGGGCCGGCTCGCGCATGTACATGTACACGAGCACCCGCAGGTAGTAGTACGCCGACAGCACGCTGTTGAGCAGCAGCGCCACGGACAGCGTGTACAGCTCCGCGCCCATCGCCGCCTTGACGATGTAGAGCTTGCCGAAGAAGCCCGCCGTCGGCGGCACGCCGGCCAGCGACAGCAGGAAGAGCGAGAACGCGAGCGCCGCCACCGGGTGCCGCTTGCCGATCCCGGAGAGGTCCTCGTAGCTCACCGCCTCGGCCCCGCGGCTGCCGCAGAGGATGAGCGTCCCGAAGGCGCCGACCGTCGAGACCGTGTAGGCGAGCAGGTAGAACATCACGCTCGCCTGCGCGTCCTCGCTCGCCCGCACCGTCGCCGCCACGCCCACGAGCAGGTACCCGGCGTGCGCGATGCTCGAGTACGCGAGCATCCGCTTCACCGACTCCTGCCGGCCCGCGATGAGGTTCGCGACCGTCATCGTGAGCAGCGCCATCACCGCCACGGCCGGCGGCCAGCCCGCGGCCCACGACGAGAGCGCCGGGCTACCGAACGCCCCGAGCAGCACCCGCAGGAGCGTCGCGAACGCCGCGCCCTTCACGGCGACCGCCATGAACGTCGTTGCCGGCGTCGGGGCGCCCTCGTACGCGTCCGGCGTCCACATGTGGAACGGCACCGCGCTCACCTTGAACGCGAGCCCGACGAGCATCAGCGCCGCCCCGATGAGCAGCAGCGCCGGGTTCGGCGCCGCGGCCCCCTTCGCGCCCGCGATCGCCTCGCCGATCCCCGCGAGGTCGGTGTGCCCCGTCGCCCCGTAGATCAGCGCGCCGCCGTACAGCAGCAGCGCCGCCGCGAACGAGCCGAGCAGGAAGTACTTGATCGCCGCCTCGGTGCTCCTCGGCGACGTCCTGCGGAACCCGGTCAGCGCGTACGCCCCGAGCGACATCGTCTCCAGGCCGAGGAAGAGCGTCAGCAGATCCCCCGCGCCGGCGAGGATGATCGCCCCGATCGTCGAGAAGGTCAGCAGCGGGTAGAACTCCCCGCGATCGAGCCGGTGCTCCGGGAGGTAGCCCCCGGCGAGCAGCGCCGCGAGCGCGCCGCCCAGGCAGAGCACGAAGGAGAAGAACAGCGTGAACCGGTCCATGACCAGGTACGGGGCGAGCGAGTCGAACCCCTCCAGCGTCTCGGGGCCGACGAACCCGACAGCGCCCGAGAACACCGCCCCGGTGAGGAGCGTGATCGCGGTCCCGAGCGCCATGTCGGACGAGGGGCCGGAGCGGCGATCGTGCGACTCCTCGCGGCGGTGCGAGAACGCCTCCGCGAGCATCAGCAGCGCGCCGCCGAGCGAGACAACGATGAGCGGCGACACCGCGATGTACGGTCCGAGGATCATCGCGCCGCCTCCTCCGCGCGCGCCGCGAGCGCGCCGCCCGCCGCCCGATCGCGCCGAGCCTGCTCGTCTTCACCCGCCCCCGCCGCGCCCTGACCGGATCCCACCGAGGGCGCCCCCTTCAGGAAGGCGGGGGAGAACGTGTCCTCGGGCAGGAGCTTCGCGTTCCGTTCGTCCGCGAAGAGGATCGCCTGCCCGGAGACGACCTTGAACTGGTTGTAAGTAGACAGGACCGACTCCTTCATCCGATCGAGGAAGATCGCAGGGAACAGGCCGATCACGAAGATCATGAGGATCAGGGGCGCGAGCGCGAGACCCTCGCGGGGCGTCACGTCGGGCAGGTGCTTGTTCTTCGGGTTCGTGAGCGGCCCGAAGAACATCTTCTGCACGACGCTCAGCATGTAGACGGCGGCGAGGATGACGCCCGCCGCGGCGCCGATCGTGTGGATCCCGCTGAACGTCCCGAGGCGCTCGGACGCGTAGGTCCCCATGATGATCATGAACTCGCCGATGAACCCGTTCGTGCCGGGCACGCCCACGGAGGCGAACGTCACGATCAGGAAGAGCGTCGCGTAGGCGGGCATCACCTTGGCGAGGCCGCCGAACTCCGCGACCTCCCGGGTGTGGCGGCGGTCGTAGATCACGCCGACGAGGAGGAAGAGCGCGCCGGTGGAGACGCCGTGGTTCACCATCTGGAGCACCGCGCCCTGGATCCCGCTCGGCGTGACGCCGAAGAGCCCGAGCATCACGTAGCCCAGATGGGCGACCGACGAGTACGCCACGAGGCGCTTCACGTCGGACTGCTTCCAGGCGACCAGCGCGCCGTAGATCACCCCGCCGAGGATCGCGATGCCGGCCAGGTTGGCCGCGAGGCTGGAGGCCGGGCCGGGGAACAGGCCCATCGAGAAGCGCAGGTACGCGTACGTCCCGATCTTCAGCATCACCGCGGCCAGGATCACCGAGCCGCCGGTCGGCGCCTGCACGTGGGCGTCCGGCAGCCACGTGTGCACCGGCCACATCGGCACCTTGATGAAGAACGCGATCGAGAACGCCCAGAAGCAGAGCATCTGCGCGCCCCGGGGCAGCACGACGCGCGACAGCGCGAGGTAGTCGAACGTGTAGGCGCCCGTGAGCTTCTGGTTCGCCCACACGAGGTACACGATGCCCGCGAGCATCAGCATCGAGCCCGCCATCGTGTAGACGAAGAGCTTGATCGCCGCCTTGATCTTCTCGACGCCGCCCCAGATGCCGATCATCACGAACATCGGCACCAGCATCAGCTCCCAGAAGAGGAAGAACAGGAACAGGTCGAGCGCGACGAACGCGCCGAGCATCGCCCCCTGCAGGAACAGGAGGCAGAAGCAGAGCTCCTTGATCCGGCTCTTGATCGAGCCGAACGACGCGTACGCCGCGATGGGCGCGATGAACGTCGTCAGCAGGACGAGCCAGAGGCTGATGCCGTCGATGGCGACGTGCCACCGGATGCCCAGCGCCGGGATCCACTCCTTGATCGACTGGAAGTGCCAGCCCACGGTCATCGGCACGCTGAGCAGCCACAGCGACGCGAGGAGGCCCGCGCCGAGCACGGCCAGCGTGAAGCCCCGGAGCAGCGAGAGCAGCTGCCGCGGCATGAACAGCACCGCGGCGGCGCCCACGAACGGCAGCCCGATGAGCACGTTGAGCAGCGACGGCCACTCGTCGGTCGTACCCGCCGCTTCCGCCGCGGCGCCGGACGGCCAGAGCCACTGCACGAAGAGCACCGTGAGCGCCGCGATGAGCCCGAGGCCGACCCGCTGCCACAGGGTGTACCCCGCGGCGGCGTGGGCCTCGCCGTGCTCGTCGCCGCCGTGGTGGTCGTCACCATGGCCGTCGTGGTGATCGTCACCATGGCCGTCGTGGGCATCTTCGGCGCCCTGCCCGCCGCCCGGCGGGAGGATCGCCCCCACGACGCCGGCAGCGAGCGCCGGCCAGTACTGCGTTACGAGGTCGAGCACGCTCATTGCAGGCCTCTCGGCTTGATCAGGTCATGGATCTGCTCCGCCGGGGTCGCCCCCGGGGGCAGCGCGGGCACGTCCGGGCCCAGCAGGGTGGTCGGACCCGCGGGGGTCTTGCGGCTCGCCGGCCTGGAGAACGAGAAGGTCTCGGTCGCCTCGCGGTCGAACGCGTTCCGCACGCGGAGGACGACGTCCTTCGTCTCGCCGGGCTCGAGCTTCACCGTGACGTCGGTCGCCTCGGAGAACTCGCGCGCCGGCAGGCCGGGCGCCTCCCAGCGGTACCGGTAGCCGAGCCCCGGCGCCGCCGAGAGCCTCACCTCGCCGGACCGGCGCAGCTCAGCGTCGTCGACGTTCGCGTCCGCGTGCGGCTTGACGAGGAACCAGCCGACGCCGGCGAGGCCGACGACCATCGACGCGGCGTAGACCTGCACGCGGCCCGTCTGGAGCGCGCGCAGCACCGTGCCGAAGAACCCGACCAGCGCGGCCGAGAGCTTCGCGATGATGCCGTCGATGATCCACTTGTCGGCCATCGTGAAGATGTCGGCGATCGCGTCGACCATGCCGACCACCGTGGCGTTGTAGAGCTCGTCGATCCGCCACTTGTCGTAGATGAGCCGGTAGAGCCCAGGGACGCTCTCGGCGAAGCGCCGCTCGGGCTCGCCGCGCTTGTTCCAGTACACGAGCATCGCCAGGCCGATGCCGGTGAAGCACGCCGCGACGCCGGGCAGCATCATCGGGAAGAGCAGCCCCTCCACCCCCTCGCGCACCGTCACCGCCCGCTCCGTCAGCGAGAAGACCGGCTCGAGCAGGTGCGCGAGCGGCGCGAACGCGTGGTTGTGGGTGAGGTGCACGAGCGGCTCCGCCATGAGGAAGCCGGCGAAGACCGACAGCGCCCCGAGCACGATCAGCGGGATCGTCATCGGCAGCGGCGACTCGTACGGCTCCGGGCCCTCGAGCTTCTCGCCGTGCGCGTGCCCGTGGTGATCGTCGTGGTGGCCGTGCGGGTGCGGGTCCTTCCAGCCGCGCACGATCGTCCAGCCGCGGAACTCGCCGTGGAACGTCTGGAAGTACGCGCGGAACATGTAGAACGCGGTCATCGTCGCGGCCAGGATGCCGACCCAGTAGATCGCCGGGCCGAGCCACTCGGGCCACTGCCACACCGGCTGCCCGCGCGTCGAGACCGACTCGATCCGGCCGGAGAAGGCGCGCCACAGGATCTCGTCCTTCGACCAGAACCCGGCGAACCCGGGGAAGCCCGCGATCGAGAGGCACGCGAGGAGGAAGGTCCAGCGCGTCAGCGGCATGTAGTTCTTCAGGCCGCCCATGTTGCGCATGTCCTGGGACTGGTCGGTGTCGTGGATGCGGGCGTGCATCGCGTGGATCACCGAGCCGGCGCCGAGGAAGAGGCAGGCCTTGAAGAAGGCGTGCGTGAGCACGTGGAAGAAGCCGGCGGCGAACGCGCCGACGCCCACGCCGATGAACATGAACCCGAGCTGGCTCACCGTGGAGTAGGCGAGCACCTTCTTCAGGTCGTTCTGGAAGAGCCCGATCGAGGCCGCGAACAGCGCCGTGGCCACGCCGGTCACCGCGACGACCGCCATCGCGAACGGCGACAGCACGAACACCGCCGAGAGCCGCGCCACGAGGTAGACGCCCGCGGTCACCATCGTCGCGGCGTGGATCAGGGCGGAGACCGGCGTCGGGCCGGCCATCGCGTCGGGCAGCCAGACGTAGAGCGGGATCTGCGCGCTCTTGCCGGCGCAGCCGAGGAACAGCGCGAGCGCGGCCAGCGTCCCCGCGTAGACGAGCACCGGCTGCGACGGGACGAGGAAGCTCAGGAAGCCCGGCACGGTGTCGACCGACATGTTGCCGATCGGCCAGATCTTCACCGCGGAGAGCAGGTTGCCCGCGTTCGCCGCGATGCCGTCGAAGTTCAGCGTGCCCGTGTAGTAGGCGAGCATCGCCATCGCCACGAGGAGGCCGAAGTCGCCGATGCGGTTCACGACGAACGCCTTCTTGCCCGCGCTCGCGTTCTTGTCGTCCTTGAACCAGAACCCGATGAGCAGGTAGCTGCACATGCCGACGCCCTCCCATCCCACGAAGAGGACGGCGAGGTTGTCGCCCATGATCAGGACGAGCATCGAGAAGATGAACAGGTTCAGGTACGCGAAGAACCGGTAGTACCCCGGGTCCTCGCGCATGTACGCGGACGAGTAGAGGTGGATGAGGAAGCCGACGCCGGTGACGACGAGGATCATCGTCCCGCTCAGCCCGTCGACGCTGAAGGCGGCGTCGATCGCGATCGACTGGCCCATCCGGCCGGTGATCGAGAACCAGCGCCAGGCCGTCCAGGTGAGCTTGCCGCCTTCGTGCGGCAGCATCAGGAACGTCGTGACGGCCGCCAGGAAGGCGCCGCCGAGCGCGGCGAGCGCCATCAGCCGGACCGCGTCCTTGCCGAGCCGCTTGCCGAAGAGGCCGTTCACGAACGCGCCGAGCGCCGGCAGGCCGAGGATGACCGCGAGCAGCGCGAACTCGGACGCGGGGAATAAGACTCTCAGGGCTTCCACGCTAACTCCTCAGGAGATCGGCGTCGTCCGAGCGCATCGTCTTCCGGATGCGGTAGAACGCGAGCACGATCGCGAGACCGACTGCGGCTTCCGCCGCCGCGATGGCGATGACGAAGAAGGTGAAGATCTGCCCGGCGTGATCGTGCGGGTGCACGCGGTTGTACGCGACGAGCGTGAGGTTCACGGCGTTGAGCATCAGCTCGATGCTCATCAGGAGGACCAGGAGGTTCCTGCGCAGCAGGAAGCCGATCGACCCGATCACGAACAGCACCGCCGCGACGACGAGGTAGTACTCGATGGGGACGGAGATCATCAGTGCGGCTCCTTCGCCGACAGGGTGGCGTGCCCCGCGAGGGCGCCCGGCTGCGCGGCCCCCTGATCGCCCGGCTCCGGCGACGCGGTGTCCGGGCCTTCGCCGGCGGGCAGCAGCGTCGGGTCGACCTGCTTGCCGCGGGCGACGGCGACGGCGCCGATCACGGCGACGAGGAGCAGCGCGCCCGAGAGCTCGAACGGCACGATCCCCTTCGTGAAGAGCTCGTGCCCGAGCGCCTCGATGGTCCCGAGCGACTCGGGGGCGGCCGGGATGGCCGTGACCCCGGGCTTCGACGCGCTCGCGACCAGGGCGAGCGCGCCGATGCTGCTCGCCCCGAGGACGCCGGCGCCGACGTAGCGCGGCACCGCGGTGCGGGCGTCGCGCGGCGACGTCGCCGACGGGCCGAGGAGCATGATCACGAAGAGGAAGAGGATGACGATCGCGCCCGCGTACACGAGGATCTGGATCGCGGCGAGGAACTCCGCCGAGAGCATCAGGTAGAGCCCCGCGATGCCGACGATCGACGTGAGCAGGCCCATCGCGCCGCGGATCGGGTTCCTGGCCGCGACCGTGGCCAGGCCGCCGAGCAGGACGAGCAGCGACGCCAGCCCGAAGAAGGCGAACTCGAAGATTTTCACGGCGTGAGCACCCCTGTCGACGAGCGGCCCTTGGTCTGGATGTACGCCTCGAACTCCTTGCGGAACTTCCGGAGGAAGCCGAGCGCGGGCATCGCCGTGCCCTCGCCGAAGGCGCAGATGGTGTTGCCCATGATGTTGTCGGCGATCTCGTGCAGCCGATCGAGCTCCTCGAGCGTCCCCTCGCCGTGCACGATGCGATCGAGGATCCGGTGGATCCACGCGCTACCCTCGCGGCACGGCGTGCACTGGCCGCACGACTCGTGGCGGTAGAAGCGCATCAGGTTGTGCATCGCGAGGACGGGGCACGCCTTGTCGCTGAGCACGATGGCGCAGCAGGTCCCGAGCATCGTCCCGAGCGCGCGGAACGTGTCCACGCCGAGCGGCACGTCGAGCACGCTCTGGCCGTGCCACGGGTGGAGCGGCGACTTGTCGCTCGGCGCGTTGACGACCTCGTCGGCGCGCAGGATCGGGCACGACGAGCCGCCCGGGATGACCGCGAGGAGCTTCCCGTGCTTCACGCCGCCGCCGTACTCGTAGATGAGGTCGCGGAGCGTGACGCCGACGGCCGCCTCGAAGATCCCGGGGTTGTTCACGTGGCCGCTCACGCCGAAGAGCCGGCAGCCGCCGTCCTTCAGGTGGTGCAGCGAGGAGAGCTTCGAGAAGTTCTCCCCCCCGAGCTCGAGCGCCGTGGGCACGGCCGCGATCGTCTCCAGGTTGTTCACGGTCGTCGGCATCCCGAACGCGCCGAACTGGGCGGGGAACGGCGGCTTGAGCCGCGGCTCGCCGCGCTTGCCCTCGAGCGAGTTGAGCAGCGACGTCTCCTCGCCGCAGATGTAGGCGCCGGCGCCGGTGTGGACGTAGACCTCGACGGGGTAGTCGATCCCGAACGGGCGCTTGCCGAGGTAGCCCTTCGCGCGCGCCTCCTCGATGGCGCCCCAGAGCCGCGCCTTCGAGAGGTGCAGCTCGTCGCGCACGTAGATGTACGCGGCGTGGGCGCCGATCCCGAAGCACCCGATGATGCACCCCTCGACGACCGCGTGAGGGTTCTTCTCCATCAGGGTGCGGTCCTTGAAGGTCCCGGGCTCGCCCTCGTCCGCGTTGATGACGAGGTAGTGCGGCCGCTCGGGCTTCGGGGGCCACGGCATGAAGCTCCACTTCACGCCCATCGCGAAGCCCGCGCCGCCGCGGCCGCGGATGTTCGCCGCCTTCATCTCCTCGACGAGCGCCTCGCGCGTCATCCCGAGGGCGCGCTTCGCCTGCTGGTAGCCGCCGCCCTTCTCGTAGACGGCGAGCTTGTGGCCGTCGGGCGTGTCGTAGTTCTTGGTCAGATAGCGCGTCAGCCGGAGCATCTCGTCACCTCGTCAACCGATCGAGGATCGCGTCCACCTTCTCGAGCGTGAGGCCCTCGTGGTAGTCGCGATCGACCTGCATCATCGGGGCGGTGCCGCACGAGGCGAGGCACTCTGCGGTGCGCAGCGTGATCCTCCCGTCCTTCGTGGTCTCGCCGGCGTGGATCCCGAGCCGCTTCTCACAGTGGTGGAGCACCTGGTCCGCGCCGTTCAGCGCGCAGCTCAGCGTCCGGCACACCCAGACCTGGTGCTTGCCGACGGGCTCCTTGTTGAAGAGCGTGTAGAAGGTCGCGACCCCCTGGACGTGCGCCGCCGAGAGGCCGAGCTGCTCGGCGACCCAGCGGAGCACCCGCTCGGAGACCCACCCCTCTTGTTCCTGGCAGAGGTGGAGCACGGGGATGCACGCGGCCTGGCGGTTCGGGTAGCGCGCGAGGATCTTCTCGAGCTCGGTTCGCCGCTCGGCGGTCAGAGCAAATTGTTCGGTCATGTCGGCTGTTGGCACGGTCCGCTGGCTCCCTGGGCGCGCCGCGCTCGCGGCGTGCCCGCTTCCACATGCAGTCGGGACCCCGCAACGCGGGTCCCTTTCAACGAGGGTCCGCCCGGCAGACCGGGCGCTACCTCGTGCGCCTCCGATCTGGAGGCGCCTGCCGGAGGCGGACAGCCCCGCGCACCGGCGGCCGGGCATTCGGTTGTCCGTCGTACGGAGCCGTCCCGAGGCGCGGGCACGCTAGTGAGCGACGGTGGTCACTGTCAAGGCGCGCCGGGGGGAAACATAAAGCGGACCACACAAAGCCTGCCGCTGCCCAGAAACCGGACCGCTCCCCCCCGAGGTGCTCGTGCCCTCAATCGTGGCCGTGGCCGCGGACGTGGTCCTGGCCGTGGCCGTGGCCGCGGACGCGGACGCGGACGTGGACGTGGACGTGGACGTGGACGTGGACGTGGGCGCGGACGTGGGCGCGGACGTGGACGCGGTCGTGGTCGTGGTCGTGGTCGTGGTCGTGGTCGTGGACGTGGACGTAGACGCGGCCACCCGCCGGTCCCCGCCCCGCCAGCCCCCGCCCCGCCCCGCCCCCCTCCTGGAGCACGTGGCCACGCGGTACTCCCTGGGTTTTCTGACGAAGACCGCGTAGCCTGCGGAGAAGTCCGCAGCGTTCTTCGTCTTTCACTTGAGAACCGGAACGCGCTTCAACTACCCTCGGCGCCCATTACGACGCGCAGGGGCGCGGATATCCGTAGCAGCGAACCCCCCGCCGGAGGTGGTGCGTGTTCTGTCCGAATTGTGGGACGCAAAACTCGGAAACGGCGTCCACGTGCACGAAGTGCGGCTACAACCTGAAGAGCGCGGCCGCGCCGAAGTTCAAGGGCACCATGCTGATGAGTCAGCCGTCCTCCGGGGCGGGCGCGGCGGGTCCGCGCGCGCCGGGGGCGCCTCCGCCTCCGGCGCCTCCGGCCGGAGCGCCGCCGGGCATGGCCGCGATCCCGAGCCCGCCGCAGGGCCTCGCGGGCACGGTGGTCGGTGTCCCGCCGGCGGGGCTCGGCGCTTCGGCGGGGCCTCCCCCTGCCCCGCCGCCTCCCGGGATGGGCTACGGCTCGCCGCCCCCCGGCGGGCAGCAGCCGTCTGGCCCGGCCTTCGGCGGCGCGGCCGCGAGCCCGTCCGGCGGCTATGCGCCGTTCGGCCAGCAGCCCCAGGGCGTCAACCCGCTCGGCGGCACCATGGCGATCGACCAGCTGCCCGGATACGGCGCCCCGGGCCAGCCGCCCGGGGGCGCAGGCGCGCCGGCCGGCGCGTTTCCTCCGCCCGGCGGCTACGGGCAGCCCCCGCAGGGCGGCCCGGCCGGGAATCCTTTTGGACCGCCCCCGGGCCAGGACCCGATGGGCGGCCTCGGCGGCGCGCCTCCCGGCTACGGGCAGCCGCCCGGCTACGGGCAGCCACCCGGTTACGGGCAGCCGCCCGGCTACGGGCAGCCGCCTGGCGGCGCGCCTCCCGGCTACGGGCAGCCGCCCGGCGGCGCGCCTCCCGGCTACGGGCAGCCTCCGCAGCACGGCGCCAGCGGGTACGGTCCGCCTCCGGGCCAGGACCCGATGGGCGGCGGCTACGGCAGCCCTCCGGGCGGCGGCTACGGCAGCCCTCCGGGCGGCAGCTACGGCGGCCCTCCGGGCGGCGGCTACGGCGGCTCGCCGGCTGGCGGCTACGGCAGCCCTCCGGGCGGCGGCTACGGCGGCTCGCCCGGCGGCAGCTACGGCAGCCCTCCGGGCGTGAGCGATCCCGGCTATGGCGGGTCGCCCGGCGGCGCTCAGATGTCGGCGCCCGGCCAGTTCGGCCAGGCGGCCAGCAACCTGGGCGTGTACGGCGGCGGCGGCTCGATGGCCCCGGGCGCGAAGGGGGAGACCCGCAACCCGGTCACTGTGTGCGTGATCGGGATGGTCTGCTTCCTCTACGCCATCTGGCAGATGTGGGCGATGCTCAACGAGCTCCAGCAGGCGACGAAGGACCCCGAGTTCAAGCCCTGGTACCTCTTCATCCCGTTCCTCAACTACTACTTCCTCTGGGTGAAGGTGCCGGAGCAGGTGACCCGGGCCAAGCAGATGGCCGGCTCGCGCAACCAGCAGGCCGAGGGCATCGTGCTCTACGTCTTCCTCCCGCTCTACGCGCTCGCGAAGGACCTCAACGAGGTCTGGGACCCGAACGCCGGCTGATCCGCGCCGCGGTCCTCCGCCGTGTCGCCGTCCAGCTCGACCGAAGCCGGTCCGCCCGCTCCGTCGGCCCTGTCCCGATGGAGCGCCGCGCACGTGCGCGGCCGCGCCGCGCGACTAGGCACGGTGGCGGCGGTGCTCGGGATCCTCGTCGCGTGCGGCGCCCCGCTCTGCCCGTTCGCGATCGTCACCCGCCACCCCTGCCCCGGCTGCGGGCTCACGCGCGCGACGCTCGCCCTCGCGCAGGGCCACCTCGCGGACGCGCTGCGGCTCCACCCCCTCTCCCCGGTCATGGCGCCGCTCGTGATCGCCGCGCTCGCGTACAACGCGGCGATCTACGTGAAGGACGGCCGCATCGCGGCCGCCGAGGGGATGCAGGGCGCGTGGGTCACGCGGCTCGGCATCGCGCTCGCGATCCTGATGCTCACCGTCTGGATCGCGCGCTTCTTCGGCGCGTTCGGCGGCCCCGTCCCTGTGTAGAGCCAAGCCCGACCGCGTCGCCCCCATGCCGCGCAGAGCGGCGGTCACCCGCACAGGAGACGGGCCCAGATCGGCGTTTTCGGCGCGGAAGCGCACTCCGGTGCGCTGAGCACCGAAAACGTCGAGATGGGTCCGTATCCGAAGCGGGTGACCGCCGCTCTCTAGCAGCCGCGGACGCGGAGCGCTTCGCCCCTCCGCCGCGAGACGGGGCGCAGCGAGCGCACGGCGTGGGCGCCGCGCCGGGGCCAGCCGCGCTGCGAGCGCGCGAGCGGGGTGCCCGCGGGCACGCCGACGCGCAGCAGCACCTCGTAAGCGCGCTCCAGATCGCTGCCGATCACGTCGAGCTGCTCGTCCGTCAGGCCCCGCTTCGCCTTGGGGAACAGGATGTCCTCCTCCTCGTCGGCGTGGTGGGCGAAAATGTCCCGCAGGAGCCGGAGCCGCGCCTCGAAGCGCACATCGGTCACGCGCGTGCGCAGCAGGTTGTCCGCCGCGAAGCGCGCGAGGCCGTGCTTCTCGTACGCGTCGTGGAGCGGCTTCCTGTCGCCGGCCATCCGCTCGGCACACACCGGGTAGAGGTACGTCTCCTCGATGCGTACGTGCGCGTCGATCATCCGGGAGAGCTGCGCGACCATCGATGTCCGGAGGCCCGGGCTGGGCTCGGCGGCGATGCGCGCCATCAGGGCGCTGACTTCGAGATGCTGATGCTCCAAGAGATCGAGTGCGTCCATGGGGTTCCCCTCGCGTGAAGCTCACCGCCTCGCGCCGCCGCGCTTGAGCAGCGCGTGCACAGCCCCGGATCGCGGTGCCGGGCGGCGCGGTGCAGGCGGCACCGTCGTGGCAAGGAGCGGGCCGGCGCTGGGGCGCGCGGAGCGCGGGCGCTGCCTTGGCTACACCGGCACGCCGGCGAGGGCGTCGCGCATCGCCGAGGCGCTGGGGAAGCGGTGGTCGGGGTGCTTGGACAGGGCCCGCGAGAGCACCTCGTCGAGCACGCGCGGGACGTCACGGCGCTCCCGCCGGAGGGGCACGGGCGCGGACCGCACGATCGCGACGAGCACGTCGAGATCGCCCCGGCCCCGGAAGGGGAGCTTGCCCGAGAGCGCGTAGTAGATGAGCAGCGCGGCCGCGAACAGGTCGCTCCGCTCGGTGATCGCGCGGCTCCGCATCGCCTGCTCGGGCGACATGAAGAGCAGCGTGCCAACGAGCGACCCGGGGCTGTCCGGCGTCACGCCGTCGCCCGTGTCGACGCCGGGCTCGTGCGCGAAGCCGAGATCGATGAGCTTGACCGTCGTCGCGCCCTCCCCTGCCCCTGCGCCCCGCGCCCCGGGCACGAGCAGGATGTTGCCGGGCTGGAGGTCGCGGTGGACGACCTTCGCCGCGTGCATCGCCGCGAGCCCGGCGAGGATCTGATCCGCGAGGGCGAGCGCGCGGCCGATCGGCAAGGGGCCGCGCTGCCGGACCTCCTCGCTCAGCGTGACGCCGTCGAAGAGCGGCATCACGAAGAACGGCCGCCCGTCCTCGAGGCGCCCCTCGCCGAGCACGGGGCAGACGTTCGGGTGGTCGATGCGGCGGGCGAGCCGCACCTCGCGGGCGAACCGGCCCTCGATCCCGGAGTCCCCCGCGTGCACGCGCCGGAGCGCCTTGAGGGCGACCGGCTCCCCCGTCGCAACGCGGCGGGCCGCGTACACAGCGCCCATCCCCCCCTCGGCGATGAGCCGCTCGATGTGCAGTCCGTGCTCTGTACGACCGACGAGCGGGTCGACGGCCAGCCGCCCACACGCCGGGGCCCCCGTGGTGATCCCGCCTACCGCCCCGGCGCCACGCCCCGCCGGGAGCCCCTTCGGCGCCCCCCGCTCGCGGCCGGCGTGGCGGACGATCCCGGAACGAGGCAGCTGTCGCTCCTCGACCGGATCGCGGCCCGCGTCGGCAGGGTCAGGCAGCGCCTCAGCGATCATGGACCTCTCCCTGGCCGAACCGGAGGAGCAACGCAGTTGGGAGCCAGGATCCACGTAGAGAACCTCGTCAGAAATTACCTGACGAGTGTCCATGGACCAGGCCCGCCAAGCAAGCGGATTGGGTGCCTAAACGACCAACGACGTGTGGGTGCACCTCCGGCTTATGTCCCGTTTCTACTCAGTTTTTGCCCGGACGAAGCGAACCGCCCAAGGCGTTCCCGAACGGTCGGGAAAATCCTGAAGGAAATTGCGTCCCGATCCCCGTTACCTTCGCAGCGCACTCATCACTACATGCCGAGGACGACGACGTGGCGAAGCGTCTTGATCTCATTCTCGTGATCGACGTGGAATCGACCTGCTGGGAGGGCCACCCGCCGCCGGGCGAGGAGAACGAGATCATCGAGATCGGCGTGTGCCCGCTGGAGGTCGCCTCGTGCCGGCGCCGGGAGCGGCGCTCGATCCTGGTGCGCCCGGAGCGCTCGCGCGTGAGCCCGTTCTGTACGGCGCTCACGACGCTGACGCAGGCGGACGTCGACGCGGGCGTGTCGTTCAGGGACGCGTGCGCGACGCTCCGGAGCGAGCTCAAGGCGCAGGATCGCCTCTGGGCGAGCTACGGCGACTACGACCGGCGCATGTTCGAGCGGCAGTGCCAGTCGCGCGGCGTGCCGCTCCCGTTCGGGCCGAGCCACCTCAACGTGAAGAGCCTGTTCGCGGTGACGCACGCGCTGTCGCGCGAGGTGGGGATGGCCGAGGCCCTGGAGCGCGCCGGCCTGCCGCTCGCGGGCACGCACCACCGGGGCGTCGACGACGCTCACAACATCGCGGGCCTGCTCGCGCACCTCCTGCTGGCCGCGCGGCGGTGACGCCGGCGGCGCCGGCGGCGCCGGGCGCTCACGCGATCGGCGCCGCCTCGAGGGCCTCGGGCCGCGGCCCTGCGGCGTCCCGGGGCGGCGGATCGCTCGCGGCGGCGCCTCCGGAGGACGCCGCTCGCTCGTCGTCGCCCGCGGCGGTCGCCCCGGCCACGGCGGGCGGCACGGTCGCCGCGGCGAGGAGGTAAGCGAGGCCCGCGCCGAGCAGCAGGGCGCTGTAGCCGAGGTTCAGCGCGCACAGCGCCCCGAGGGCCATCCCGGTCGCGCCCGCGAGGGCGCAGAGCGCCCAGCACCACGGCAGCAGCGCCGGCGAGACCGAGTCCACGATCTTGACCCCGAGCGGCGCGAGCGAGCCCGCGAGCACGCCGAACGGAACGAGGATCGCGATGGCGAGGATCGCGCGCGGGAAGGCCCCGAGCCCGAGGCCCCACCGCGCGAGCGGCACGAGCCCCACCGCCGAGAGCGCCGCGGCCACGGCGAGCGCCTCCGCCACCCTCCCGGAGACCGCCGTCGCGGCGCCCGGGGACACCCGGGCGGTGAGGAAGCCGCCCACGCCGGCCGAGACAAGGAGGATCACGAGGACGGCGGGGAGCTCGTGCGCGGGCAGGTCGAGGAGGAGGAGACCATGCCGGAGCACGGCGAGCTCGACGAGCGCAAACCCCGCGCCGATCGCGGCGAAGAACGCGAGCGCTCTGGCGGGCGGCGCCGCCGCCGACGACGACGCGAGGGCCGCGGCGTCGTGCGGCGCGAGGCGCGCGCGCAGGCGGCGCGCGGCGAGCGCCGGGAGCAGCACGCCGAGCGCGAAGAGCGCCGCGCCGACGGCGAGCAGCAGCGCGAGCGCGAAGAGCGCCGTTTGCCCGGCGCGGAGGGCCCCGACGTCGCCGAGCACCGCGGGCAGGCGGCGCGCCGGGACGGTGTACGCGAAGAACGGCCTGTCGTCGGTGGGCGGCGTCAGATCGGCCTCCGCGGCCGCGCCCTCGGCGGCCGCGCCCTCGGCGCCGCGCGCGGCCACCGCGGAGGCCGAGGGCGCGGCCGCCGCGACGAGCAGGCTGCGGACCGGGGTCGCCGGGCGGTCGGGGGCGAGGACCTCCGAGAACTTGTGCTTGCGGCAGTGGCGGCGCAGGGCGTCGACGTCCTCGCGCGCGAGCGGCGTGCGCCGGGCGAGGAGCGCGGTCTTCTGCGCGGCGCTGCACGCGAAGAGGTGGTCCTTCGGCGCGGCGACGCCCGCGCGGCGCAGCGCCGCGGCCGCGAGGGAGAGCAGCCGATCGAAGTCCGCGTCCGCGCGGACCAGGACGAGCGTGCCCTCGGGCAGGAGGCGCGAGAAGAGGTCCCCGACGCCCTCGAGCGTGAGGAGCCGGCTCTCCGAGAGCGCGAGCGCGCCCGTCGTCGACGCCTCGACCGTGTCGGTCGACGGGATCACGATGTTCCTGAAGAGCAGCGGCGTGCGCCTGGCGAAGCTCCGCCCGTCGCTCACCACGAGGTGGACCTCGGGCTTGTCGAACAGGTTGCCGCTGAACGCGGCGTACTTCCCGCGCATCACCTCGAGGACGCCGCGGTCGCCCTCGACGGCGACAACGTCCTTCTGCCCGGCCTTGAGCGCGACGCGCACGTCGCGCCCGCCCCCGGCGCCGACGACGAGCGCGGGGCCCTGGTCCTTGTGCAGCGCGTACGCCATGTCCTCGGGCTGCGGCGGGGGCGTCGTCTTCGCGTCGAGGATCGGGCTCGCCGCGGCGCCGCCGAGCCGCATCAGCGCCGCGCCGGCCTTCGGTCGATCGACGGTGATCAGCGAGCGCTCGGTCCAGGCCTCGAGCTCGGTCCGGTCGGGCGACGCCCGGCGGATGCCGGCGAGCCGGAGCCACGGGGCGCCGACGTCGCCTGCGAGCAGCACGAAGGAGCCGAGCACGAACGTGGCGACGAGGCCGCCGGGCGCCCGCTCCTCGCCCTCGCAGCAGCGCGACCCGAGGTAGAAGAAGATGCCCGCCACGGCGAAGAAGATCGCCGCCGCGAGCGCGGCGCGGGGCGCGCCTGCGCGGAGCGCGCCGGCCGCGGCGAGCCCGCCGAGCGCGCCGCCGGCGAGATCGAGCAGGTAGAGCCGGGGCATCTCGCGCGCCGCGTGCCGGATCGCGGCCGCGAGCGCGAGGCCCGCGAGCGCGAACGGGACCGTGGAGGCCGCGTAGCACAGCGCGAGCCACGGGAGCGACCCCGGCGCGGGGACGGACAGGGGCTCGCGGTGCGCGAGCAGGATGACCGTGGCGAGGGTCGCGCCCGACGCGAGCGAGGCGAGGATCGCCATGCGGGCGAAGAGCGCCGGCGGGCGTGCGAGCGACGGGACGACGTAGAGCAGCGCGCCGCCCACGCCCGCGCCGACGAGCGACAGCGAGAGCGCGAGGAACGCGTGGGCCTCGCCGAACAGCGCCGCGTAGATCCGCGCGAGCGAGATCTCGAGCAGGACCGAGGCGCACGCGAGGGCTGCGACGCCGCTGAAGAGGCCGCTCCGCTGGGGGACCCGCATGGGCCCGCTCCTACCACAGCGCGAAGCGGCCTTTCACCTCTCTCGACCGAGCGGGGCGAGCGGCCACGGCGCGAGCAGCGGCACGGGGCCGCTCGGCCGGAACCCGGGCGCGCCGCCCGGCGCCTCCGCCGCGGCCCCCGCCGGAGGCGCCCCCCCGCCGCGCGGGGGGGGCCCGCCCAGGCGCGGGTCCGCCGCGCCGCTCTGTTGACCCGGCCGCGGCGCTGCCGCGCCGCTCTGGCGGATCGCGCGCGCGCACTCGTCGACGGTGAGGCGGCGCGGCCCGTACGCCGAGGCGTTGGCCGCGTCGGCGTCCATCAGCCGGGTCGGCGTGTCGATCCCGAAATCGTCCGGGTGCCCCGGCTCGTCGAGCAGCACGTGGCCGAGCTCGTGCGCCAGCGCGAACGACGCGCGATCCGCGCGCAGGCCGGCGCGATCCTCGATGATCGTGTTCCGGATCGCCCCGCCGTCGGCGAAGATGAACGACTCGCCGATCCGCCCGCCGCCGGCGAAGCTCGGGACCATCACGACGTCCACGGTCGCGGGGTCGCCGTCGTCGAACGCCTTGAGCAGCGCCCGCTCCTCGACCGTGCCGGCGATGGCGTCCGTGTCGCTGAAGTGCTGGAGGCCGTCGTCGAGATCCACGGCGCCGATGCACGCCGTGAGCGTCGCGTCGGTGCTCAGCGCGCCCGCCGCCGGCGGCTCGATGGTCGCGAGCGCGCCGCCCGGCCGCCGCACGAGCACGTCGGTGGTCCCGTAGGCGCCCGCGCCGATGGCCGGGTTGTCGGAGAGCCGCGCCGAGAACCCCGCCGCGCCGATCGCCGCGGCGACGGCCCGGGCCGCCGCGTCGGGGCGCGCGCGGGGCGCGATCGCCGCGGTCACCTCGTGGCCGTCGACGCGCACCCGGATCGCGCCGCCGCTGGCCGGCAGGCCGTGGTCGCAGCCGATCGCGAGCAGGTGCGGGCGCGGCGGATCGACGAAGGTGACGTCGAGCGCCTCGGGCGGGCCGAAGCTCACGCCGCACGCGCCCCAGAGGGCGTTCGCCCGCTCGACCTCCGCGCGCGCGATGGCGAGCGCGCCGGCGTCGTCCCCGCCCATCGGCGGCGGGCCGCCAGCGCGGGGGCGCACCATGACGATCCGGAGGCGCGCGCGCGTGCGCCCGAGCGGCCCGAGCGGCGAGGAGCGCGGGCCGGCGATGCGGATCATCTGGACCTTCGGCCCGCCGGGCAGGGCGACGACGAGCGCCCCGCCGACCTCGCCCTTCACGGAGCGATCGACGATCATCGGGTGGTTGCGATCGATGTCGTCCGCGACCGCCCGCAGGGGGCGCGTCGATCCGCACACGAGGCCCGGCGGCACGTCCTCCGGGCACCGCACGTGGCCGAGCGGCACGTCGGGCAGGCGATCGATCACCCCGCCCGACGGCGCGGCGGAGTGGATGTCGAGGGTGAGCGGCAGATCCTCGGGCGCGCCGATGACGAGCAGCCGGATCGCGTCGGGATCGTCGAGGTTCGCGAACGGATCGTCGCCGAGCCGGTCCGGCGGTGTCCGCTGAAGCGAGGCGTGGGAGCGCGCCATGTCGATGCGCCGCCCGGCGCCGTCGATCGCGCGCACCTCGAACGCGCTGATCGTCCGCGCCTCGCCGAAGAGCGCGATCTCGCTGCGCCCGGCGCGGACCGCCTGGATCTCGACCCGGCGGGCGCCCGCGGGGATCGCCGCGCCGGGCTTGACCGGGCTGCCGTCGACGAGGAGCCGCAGGCCCGCGGGGATCGCCGCGGGCGCCTGGCTCGCCCCGCGCGGCGCGCGCAGCGCGAGGAGCTCCGGGGCGGGCGGCACTCGAGGCTGCTCGCCGTCCGGCACGCCGTCGGCATCGTCGTCGTCCAGATCGACGGCGACCAGCGCGGGCTCGGCCGCTCGGGCGCTGGCCGGGCCGAGGAGCCCGCCGAGGAGGATCGCGAGTGCAGACAGCCGCCCATTCATGTCGTCATCGCCCTGCCCGCTCGCCCTCCCCGGCCAGTCTATCGCGACTCCGGCCGAGCGCAGCCGGCGCGGCGCGATGGGGCCGTCGGGAGCCCTCCGATGGCGGTGCGTCCCGCCCTGCGCCACGTGTCGCGCCATGGTCAGCGTCAGCGCCGTCATTTTCGGTGTCGACGGCACGATCCTCGACACCGTCGATCTGCACGCGGCCGCCTGGCAGCAGGCCTTCCGGCGGTTCGGCCGCGAGGTCCCGCGGGAGAAGCTGCGCAGCCAGGTCGGCAAGGGCGCGGACCAGCTGCTGCAGACGTTCCTCTCGCCCGAGGAGCTCGGCTGGATCGGCGCCGGCATCTCGTCGCTGCGCGACCAGATCTACGGGCGCGAGCTCCTCCCGGGCGCCCGGGCGTTCCCGTGTGTGCGCGAGCTGCTCCAGCGCGTCGCGCGCGACGGGCGCCGGATCGTGCTCGCCTCGCCGACGCCGCGCGGCGAGCTCGACGCGAGCGTCGCGCTCGCCCGGGTGGGCGATCTGGTCTCGTGGACGGTATCGGCCGACGACGCGGACAGATCGAAGCCGCGCCCCGACGTCCTCGAGGCCGCGCTCGATCGGCTCGGCAGCGTCGATCCTCGCGAGGTCGTGCTCGTCGGCGACGCGCCGTCGGACGCCGAGGCCGCGGCGAAGCTCGGCCTCCTCTCGGTGGGGCTCCTCTGCGGAGGCTTCCCCGAGATGGAGCTCCTCGAGGCCGGGTGCGCGGCGATCTACCTCGATCCGGAGGATCTCCTCGCGCGCTACGACGCGTCGCCGCTCGCGCCGCCGGGGGAGCGGCTCGCGGTCTAGCGACGGCGACGGTGGGTGCACAACGCCTCAGGCTGCGATGTCCTTCAGTGCGAGGAGGCGATGCTTCACATCCGGATGACGGAGGAAGCTGAGGATCTCCGTCTCGAGCGCGTCGAGGTTTTCACACTGGGGCTGCTGGCCGTCGAACAGGTCCAGGCTGACGGGGAAACCTTCGGCCGGAACGTAGACCCGGAGCAGCACAGTACGGAGGTCGGCTTTCGGGACGCGGACAACGAGGAGGAATTGCTGTCCCAAGTTCGCTCGATGCCCGGGCTCGATGCGCACCTCGATGGTGTCCGGCATCAACGACTCTTCGATGGCCGCCGCCATCGCCCGGAGCTCACGCAACACGTCGTGGTACGCCGGCGACACGACGCGCTCATCCTTGAGCACGCTCGCGACCTTCGTCCTCAATTCCTGCAATTTCTCGTCAGTCATCGGCCGTTCCTCCATTCATTCGAAATGTCGCGACGAGAGGGAAGTGATCCGAAGCGCCCGAGCCGCTGCCCGCGCCATAGGTCCATGGCAGCGGCCTCCGGTAGCCGCTGGACGTCGAGCTCGTGGTCGCGTCATCGGCGGCGTAAGCGACGCTGGACTCTCGGAGCGTGATGGGCCCGCCACGAAGGGCGTATCCGGAGACGAGGAGCTGATCGAAGAGGACAGGTGGCGACGCATTGAACGTCGTCCTCGGTCGCGATGCCACGTAGGCTTCGCCGCGTGCCTCGACCACCTCCCACCAGTCTGGCTCGGCGAGGAAACGCCAGGCTGTATTGTAGAGACAGGAGGCAGCTTCCCCGTCCCAGAGGCGCGGGTCGAAGTGACGCACGCTGCGGAGGCCAGCCTCGCCGAACGGCTCCTCGAACGGCTCGGCGTTGAAGTCGCCGAGGACGATCGCGCACCTATCGAGGCGCGAACGGGCCAGCTTGCCCCTGAGCGCTCGAGCCGTCTCGAGGCGCTCCTCAGCGGCATTGCTGGAGGCGTCGGTGACGCGGCTTCTCCAGTGGTTCACCACAAACAAGATCGACGCGCCGCCCTGGTCTTCCCTGAGCTGGCATCGCGCCATCAGCCAGCGCGGCATCGAGGTAACCCACGGGTGATAGGCCTCTTCGACGACGAGCCTGGTGAACGACCCCTCCCGCGCTAGCACCGCAAGACCTGTCCACCGGCCGTCCCCAGAGCGCTCGAAGAGCTTGAGGTACCGGTGACGCAACCGTTGCACCAGGAGATCGAGGATGCGCTGCGTATGGATCTCGGCGAGCCCGACGAGATCCGGCCCGGCGCCTGCAAAGAGACCGTCGAGGCTCCGCGCGATGACGTCGAGCTTGGCGAGCAGCTCTGGCTCGTCCGTGGGCCCGTATTTCGAGGTCCCCGGCTCGAAGAGGTTCTGGACGTTCCAGAAGGCAACGCGCAGGTCGGCCATGACGGGCCGATCCTGAACGCCCGCAACGAGCGGCGCACCCACAATCGCGACGACCGCCTGCGGCGCAAGGGGGGCGGCTACCGGGAGTACTCCGACATCAGCACGCTAGCGCCGGCGCGGGAGTCAGCGGGCGTCCGGCTCGACGTCGCCCGCCGCACGGCGGAGCGCGCTCACCCTTGGGCGGCGCCGAGGCGCTCCCAGAGCGCCCTCCGCCGCGGCTCGTCGATGGACGACGCGGCGGTCGAGCCGTCGCGGCGCTCCACCGAGTAGACGGCGTCGGGCGGCAGGAGGTCGAGGAGCGCGGGGCTCTCGGTCGTGAGCAGGAGCTGGCGCTGGGCGGACGCGCCGCGCAGGTATTCGAGGAGCGCAGGGAGCGCGGCGCGATCGACGCCCGCGTCCGGGTGCTCGAAGCCCGCGAACACGAGCGGGGGCTCCTGCGAGAGCGCCGTGACCATGGCGGCGAGCCGCAGCGTGGCGTCCGGCTCGTCCGCGGCGGCCCGCCAGCGCTCGCGCCCGTCGCCGTCGACGCCGTGGCGCAGCTCCGGGACCAGGTACCCGCCGGACGAGGACGCGCGGGCGCCGTCGACGTCGCCGATCACCTGGGACAGCCCCGCGAGGAACTGCTCCTGCCATCGCTCCTTCGCGAGCGCGCGGAGGACCGAGCCCCAGTTGTCGCCGCTCGCCTTGAGGCGCCGGGAAGCGCTGAGCTTCTGGGGCGAGCGCAGCGTGCGCGGCGCGAGGGAGTAGAGGACCGCCCGGCGCAGCTCGTCGAGCATCGGGGTGAGCGGTCCATCGGAGAGCAGCGGCAGGACGAGCTTCGTGCCGCTCACGGCGATCGGGGCGACGCCGCGGTACGCGAGCGTGCCGCTGCGCCCCTTGTCCTTGCGCGAGAACCCCTTCGGGCTGCCCTTCAGCCGGTCGAAGGAGACCTCGGGCGCGTCGCTGCCGGCGTCGAAGACCTCGCGCAGCCCCGGCTTGACGAGCCGCGTGAGCGCGCTGCGCTGCCACCACGCGGCCGTCTCGCTCTTGACGCGCGCCTCGCCCTCCCGCTCTCCCGGCGCGAGCTGCACGAGCCAGAACCCGTGGCCCTCGGTCCTGGAGACCGCGACCCCGAGCGTGGTGAGCGCGCCGTCGCCGCGAGCGCCCGCCAGCGCGCCGCCGCGCCGGTTCGCCGCCGCCAGATCGAACGCCCCGTTGGCGCACTCGGCGAGGAACCGCACCGCGTCGAGCAGGCAGCCCTTCCCCGAGCCGGGCGGACCGACGAGCGCGGTCAGCGACCCGAGCGTGAGCTCGAGCCCGGGCCCGACGCTGCCGTAGTTGCTGACGTAGACGTGGGTGATCATCGCGGCGCGGAGCCTCGGTTCGAGGACGTCCACCCCCCTGCCCGCGCTGGGAGACCGCTGGCCAGGCGCGCCGGGGAGACCTTCCGGGACGCGGGAGAGACCTTCCGGAACGATGGAGAGACCTTCCGGAACGATGGAGAGACCTTCCGGAACGATGGAGAGACCTTCCGGGGCGTTAGAGAGACCCTCCGGGACGCGAGAGAAACGTTCCGGGTGGCCAGAGAGACCCTCCGGGGCGCGGGAGAAACGTTCCGGGTGGCCAGAGAGACCCTCCGGGACGCTCGAACGACCTCCGGGGACCCAAGAACGACCTCCAGGGACACGCCGCCGCGCTCCCGGGGTGCGCCGCGCCGCGCTTCCGGGACATGGCTCCACGCTTTCGGGACATGGCGCCGAGCTCCAGGGACGTCACGTCGAGCTCCAGGGACGTCACGTCGGGCTCCCGGGACACCCGGACGGCGTGGGAGAGGTCCCTGGAACGCTACGTCCTTCGCGCCACGGAGAGAGCCTCCCGTCCGGGCAGGCCATCGCCCGTCATGGGCCGGCGATACGCGGCCCTCGGTCTCGGTACGGTCCTGAAAATCTCCGATGCGCCCCACCCGACGAGGATCATCGAACGCCTCACCAGCGATGTCCGCAACAAGATCCTTGCGGAAGGAGCACCGCCCCGCGATGCGAGGCGATCACCCCCGCAGGATCGTAAGGCCCGGCACGTAATCGCGCCGGCGCCTCACGATCCGCGCGCTCGCACCGAGCGCCCTGGAGCCCCTTGGAGCGTTCACCCGAGGCCTCCGCCTGAGCCGCTGCTCTCGCTCGTCGAGCGTCGCCTCATGAACGCCACCGGCGAGAGCCCCGCGAGCTCACGGAACTCCCTGACCAGGTGCGGCTGATCGCAGTACCCGCTCGCAAGGGCGAGCTCCGACCACGACCCGCGGGCGACCTGCGCGTTCGAGACGACGCGCTGGAAGCGGGCGATGCGCGCGTACTGCTTCGGCGAGACGCCGACGGTCGCAACGAAGGCGCGCCGCAGGTTCCGCGGGCTGACGTGGAGCGCGCTCGCCGTCTCTTCCACGGTGACCCCTCCGAGCGAGAGCTTCCGGAGCGCGGCGCGCGCGACGGCCGCCGACGCGGGCTCGAACACGTCGGGACCGAGCATGCGGCCCTCGAGGGCGCGCTCGATCGCCTCCAGGCGAGCTCGCGCGGGGTCCAGCGTGACGCCGGTCCCGACCGCCACCAGCTGCTCGAGCAGAGCGTCGGCGCCTCGGCCCCAGAGATCGCGCGCAGGGACGATGCGATCGACGAGCTCGTCCATCGGCACACCGAAGAAGGGGTACGCGCCGCCGGGTCGAAAGATCACCTGCACCGCGAGCAGGAAGCGCGGCACGCGCTTGTACACGGCGCGCGTCTTGGGCCCGAGGACGACGAGGTCGGCGCGGTCCGCGTCGAGCAGGCGAAAGACCAGCGACGTCGTGCCGTCGGGCAGCAGGTCGAGGTTCGTGATCGGCGGCGCGCTGGCGCGGACGGCGACGACGAAATTGCGGAGCACGCGCGACGCCGGCCCGCCGACCTCCGGGCGCGGGGCGCGGGGCGTGCTGCTCTGTTCGATCGATCCCAGCACGACGCGATCGTGCGCTCGCCCCCGGCCGCCATCAACCCACCCGGCCCCGTCCCGGCCGTTTCCTCCAAGATTGAACGCCGGCACGGGCGCAGCGTACGGTCCAGCAAGGGCTCTTCAGCCCGAACCTCCAGGAGGACCACGTTGAACCTCGACCACTACGTCACCCTCGGCCGCTCCGGCCTGCGCGTCAGCCCAATGTGCCTCGGCGCCATGACCTTCGGCGAAGACCACGGCTTCGGCTCCAGCGTCAAGGAGTCCGAGGCGATCCTCGATCGCTTCATCGAGCGCGGCGGCAACTTCATCGACACCGCCAACACCTACAACAAGGGCCACTCCGAGAAGATCATCGGCGACCACCTCGGCCGCCACCCGAGCAAGCGCGACCGGGCGGTGATCGCCACCAAGTTCACCGCCAACCTGTATCCCGGCGACCCCAACGGCGGCGGCGCCGGGAGGAAGGCCATCTTCGCGCAGTGCGAGCAGTCGCTGCGCCGCCTGCAGACCGACTACATCGACCTTTACTGGATGCACATCTGGGACAAGAACACGCCCATCGAGGAGACCGTGCATGCCCTCCACGATCTGGTGACGGCCGGCAAGGTCCGCTACGTCGGCGTCTCCGACACGCCGGCGTGGAAGGTGGCGCAGGCGCACGTCCTGGCGGGCTTCCGCGGGTGGGCGCAGTTCATCGCGCTCCAGATCGAGCACTCGCTCCTCGAGCGCAGCGTGGAAGGGGAGCTCATCCCCATGGCGCGCGAGCTGGGCCTCGGCGTCACGCCCTGGTCGCCCCTCAAGAGCGGCGTGCTCACGGGCAAGTACAGGCGGGAGAACGCCGGCAAGCACAAGTCCGATCGCGGCCCGTTCGCGCTCTCTGCGCTCACCGACAAGGCCTATGACGTCGTCGACAAGCTGGTCGAGATCGCCAGGGACCTGGACACCACGCCGGCCCGCGTGGCGCTCGCCTGGGTCGTGGCCCGGCCGGGCGTCACCTCCACCATCATCGGCGCGCGCACGCTGGCGCAGCTCGACGACAACCTGGGCTCGCTGGAGGTCAAGCTCGCGCCCGATCAGGTGGCCGCGCTCGACGCGCTCTCGGCGCCGGCGCTCGACTTCCCCGCCGCCTTCCTGCGCATGGCCGGCGCGTTCATGAACGGCGGCACGACGATCAACGGCGAGGGCGGGCCGGCGTCGCCGATGGCGCCGAAGAACGACAGCGAGCGGTACTGAGCGCGCACCAAGCGCCCGGGTGGGGGCGCTCGTGCGGGGCCGCCTCATCGTTGGTGCTAGGGCCGCGGAGGCGGGTAGATCTTGAGCGCTGAGGGCGCGGCGAGGAACCGCAGCGCGTTCTCGAGCGTGCGGAACGACCTCGCGCCGGAGGCGCGGAGCACGCCGAAGTCGATCCACTGGGTGAGCTTGAGCTGGTCGAGCGTGGGCTTGTAGATCTTGCCCGGTGGGAAGCGCTTCGAGAGCCATCCCTTCACGTCGCGGATGCCCTCGGGATCTTCCGGGCACGTCGTGCCCTCTGCGATGCGCACGTCAGGCCGGATCTCGCGCCCCGCCATGAGGTGGATGCACGGCAGGAACCACGCCTCGAACTCCCGGTGCGCCAGCACCACGGCGACCGGGAACGGGAGGCTCGCGGCCGCCACCCATGCCGCGGTCTCGGGGCCGGCGGTGGCTGGGCATCCGTCGTCCTCGTCACGGAGCAGCAGCGCGAACGCGCAGTCGCGCTCGCTTCGCAGGAGCTCGCAGGCTTGCAGCACCCCGGCGCGGGTGTTGAGCGCCTTGCCGCGCTTGGGAGCTCCCCAGACGGCGTGCGGCAGCCCGAGGTCGGCCCACAGCCGGATGACCAGGTTCCTCGCCGCCTCGACCTCGCCGTGGCCCTCGACGACCAGGTAGGCCTTAGCCATCGCTCGCGGAGCCTTCGGGGCGGAGGCCCTCGGCGTGTAGGAGATCGCTCGTCGACATCAGGCGCTTGCGCACGAGCTCGCGTTGACGCTCCTCGACCCGCGCCAGCGTCGTCGCGCCATGGCGCCGTTCCACGACGCGGATGTCGTCGATAGGCACCAAGTCCAGGAGGTCGGGGCTGTGCGTCGTGAGCAGGATCTGGCTGCGCGTTGACGCCTCCTTCAAGAAGTCGAAGAGGAGCGGGATCGCCCCTGGATGCACGCCAAGCTCCGGCTCTTCGAAGCCGAGGAGCGCGGGAGCGGGCTCCTGGAACAGCGCTGTCAGGAGGGCCGCTACGCGAAGGGTGCCGTCCGACTCCTGCGCAGCCCCATGCCAGCGCTCACGCCCTTGCTCGTCGAGGCCATGGCGGAACTCCGGGATCAGGAAGCCACCCGCCTGGGTGACGCGGTACTCGTCGATGTCCGAAGCGATGCGCCCGAGCGCGGCGACGAGCTCGGTTCCCCAGGTCGATCGCTCGATCGCCCTCAAGGTCGAGGCCCAGTTGCTGCCCCTCGTGCTCATCGGCCTGGATGGATCCGGGTGCTGAGGAACGCGCAGTACGTCCGGGAACAGCGAGTAAATCGCGATTTGACGCAGCTCCTCCATGAAGGGAACAAAGGTGCTGAGCTGCTTCCACTCCGCAGACGCGAAGAGCTCCTGACGGTGGATGAAGGGGAGCACGAGGACGTCGCGCCCCGGGTGCGCAGCGAAATAGCTGGGCACAGCAGGCTCGGTGGCGCCGTGCGCTGCAGTGCCCCGCACGCTGCCCACTATCGTCGCGCGCTCCTCTTCGGTCCACGTTTCCTCGTGCCTCTCGAGCAGCCCAAAGAGGTGCGAGCGGGTCGCGAGATCCGGCGCCGGCTCGGGAAACCATACAGCACGCTCGCACTTGACCAGCACAGGATCCCCGTCGCCAGACGAGGTGAACGTGAAGCCCCAGATGCCAGCGCCATGCTCGCTCTGAACATGGACCTCGATGGTCACATCACGAGGCTCTCGGGCATCGCCGTGCCTCAATGCACGAAGCCCGTGCCGGGCCGCGACCGCGCCGGCAAGCGACGTGTTCACGCACTCGGCGAGGAACCGCAGGACGTCCGCGACGTTGCTCTTGCCCGAGGCGTTCGGCCCCACGAGGACCGTCATCACCCCGAGCTCGAGCTCGATCCGCTCGCCGATGCTGCGGAAGTTACGGGCGCAGATCTTGGTGATCATCGCGGCAGAGCCCCCCCGGCGCCCTCACGCCGTCCGCGCGAGCGCTATCGCGAGCGCCTCGCCGTCGACGTTGACCTCGCGCCGCTCGGCCTGCCCCCACGCCGCGGGCGCCGCGCCCAGCACGAGCTCGGCGGCGAGCGCCTCCTGCATGAGCATCTCGCGCGCCGCCTCGGCGACCTTGCGGGCCCGCTCGCCGCCGTCGAGCGCGAGCCGGATCCGCTCGGTGAAGCCGAGGTCGAGCTCCTTCCGCATCCCCTGCACCCGCGAGAGGATCTCCCGGCCGAGCCCCTCGTCGCGGAGCGCGTCCGTGAGCGCCGTGTGCAGCACGACGACCCCCGCGCGGCCGCCGGCCGCCGCGAACCCCTCGCCCGCCTCGACCGCGACGTCGATCTCCTCGGGGCCGAGCTCGACCTGCTCGCCGTCGAGCGCGATCGCGATCTTGCCCTCGGTCGCGAGCGCCGCGCGGAGCGCCGCCGCGTCGGCCTTCGCCAGGACCTGCTTCGCGAGCTGCACCTTCTTGCCGAGCTTCGGCCCGAGCGCGCGGAAGTTCGGCTTGAGCACGTAGCGGACGGCGCTCCCCTCCTCGCCGGGCTTCAGGAAGCGCACCTCGTGGACGTTGAGCTCCTCGGCGATGAGCGGCACGTGCTCGGCGAGCGCCGCCGCGAGCCCCTGCTGCGACAGCACGACGTCGGCCCGCGAGAGCGGCTGCCGCACCTTGAGCTTGTTCGCCGTGCGCACCTGCAGGCCGAGCGAGACGAGCTCGCGCACGGCGCGCATCTCGATCGCGAGCGGCTCGTCCACCGCGGCGACGTCCGCCTCGGGGAACGCCACGAGGTGCACGCTCTCCGGCTGCGACGCGGGCCACGGCCGCCGCACCAGGTTCTGGTACATCGCCTCGGCGAGGAACGGCGTGAACGGCGCGCTCAGCTTGGCGATCGCGACGAGCACCTCGTACAGCGTGAAGTACGCGTCGCGCTTGTCCTGGGCCGCCCGCACGGTCCCCGGCGCGACCTCCAACGTATCGACGACCGAAGGGGCCCAGAAGCGCGCGCGGCTCCGGCGGACGTACCAGTTCGAGAGCGCGTCCACGAGATCGACCAGGCGCTGCGCCGCCTCGTACAGCCGGTACTCGTCGAGGTGCGCCGTCACCTCCCGCGTCGAGAGCGCGAGCTCGGACAGGATCCACCGGTCGAGGAGCGACCGCTCCCGCGCCGGCCGGTAGCCGGCGCTCGCCGCGAGCGCCGCGGGCGACGTGTCCGCCGCGCCCGGGTTCCCCTCCGCGGGCGAGAAGCCGTCGATGTTCGCGTAGATGGTAAAGAACGAGTAGACGTTCCGGAGCTTGACCGCGAACTCCTTCTGGTACGCGCGCACGTTGGTGAGCGAGTGGCGCGTGTTGGTCCACGGCGGGGAGGACGCGTAGAAGAACCAGCGGAACGCGTCGGCCCCGGGCGCGGGCGTCGCCGGGTCCTCGATGAAGACGCGCTGGTCCTGCGGCAGCCTGGGCACGTCGTTGGGCATCACCGAGAGCGCCTTGTCGGCCGGCGAGAGGCCCAGGCGATCGAGGTCCCCGCGGGAGAGCGCGACGATGCGGCGCGGGAGGCGCTTGTTGCCCGTCGCCGGCCTGAGCTCCAGCGTCAGCGCCGCGCCCTCGCGATCGGCGCGGTAGACCCGCACCTTCGCCGAGTCGCCCGTGAGATCGAGCCCCTCGTAGTCCTCGCGCGCGATGACGGCGACGCCGTCCTTCGCCGCGCCGAGCCCGGCGCCTCCGCCGTCGGCCGCCGCGAACTCCATCCGGACGCGCTCGAGGATGACCTCGGGCGGCGTGTAGTTGCCCTTCGACTTGCTCTCCTTCTTGCCCTCGCGATCGCAGACGTGCCCGAGCACGACGCACGTCTGGTACGGGTGCGGGTAGCTCCGGATCCGCGACAGCCCGAGCTTCTCCTGCGTGGCCTCGTCGAAGACCAGCGTCGAGACCATCAGCAGCGAGTAGAACCAGCCCCGCGTCTGATCGATCGCCTCGCTGATGAAGTCCGCCGGGAACGCGCGATCGAACAGCTCCTTCGAGCCCTCCGCGTGCGGGTAGCCCCACTGCGCGAACGGCATGCTCCCGCTGTCGAACCAGGCGTCGATCACCTCGGTCACGCGGCGCATCTCGCCGCTGCATGTCGGACAGGGGAACGTCACCTTGTCGATCCACGGCTTGTGGACGATGAGGTGATCGTTCAGGCCGGGGTCGGCCTTCTTGGCCTCGCGGAAGTGGTCGAAGGCGCGCGGGTTCAGCGCCTCGATCTCGGCGACCGAGGCCGGGGCGAGCTGGTGCTCCTCGTCGTTCGCGCAGACCCAGACGTTGAGCGGCGTCCCCCAGTACCGCTCGCGCGAGAGCGCCCAGTCCACGTTGTTGGCGAGGAAGTCGCCGAAGCGGCCCTCCTGGATGTGGGACGGGTGCCAGTGGACCGCGCGGTTGTTGGCGATCGCCTTGTCGATGTTGTCCCGGGTCCGGATGTACCAGGCCGGCCGCGCGAGCTGGATCAGCGGGTCGTCGTCCGCGCGCCAGCAGAACGGGTAGTCGTGGCGGTACTTCTCCTCGTGGACGAGCAGCCCGCGGGCCGCGAGATCCTTGATGATCAGCGGATCGGCGTCCTTCACCCAGAGGCCCGAGAACGCCGTGAGCCCCGGCTCGAACGTGCCGTCCGGTCGCACCGCGCAGAGCATCGGGACGTCGGCGCCCGGCTCGGCGAGCTCCGCGATCCGCCGCCTGTGCGCGTTGAAGTCGTCCTCGCCGAACGCGGGCGCGACGTGGACGATGCCGGTGCCGGAGTCGAGCGTGACGAAATCCGCGCCGAGGACGACCCAGTAGAGCGGCTCTGCCTTGCCGTCCTTCCTGCGCAGGGGGGTGTCGAACAGCGACCTCGCGAAGCTATCGAACGGCGGGCGGTAGCGCTTGCCGACGAGCTCGCTCCCCTTGAGCTCGCGGAGGACGGGCAGGTCCCGCTTGAACTTCTTGGCGAGCTCCTCGCGCAGCGCCGCCGCCACGATGAGCTTGCCGGCCACGGGCGCCGTGCCGCCCGCGGGCGCGCCCGCGTCCACGACGACGTAGTCGAACTCGGGCCGGACCGCGGCGTAGCCGTTCGAGGGCAAGGTCCACGGGGTCGTCGTCCAGGCGCAGAGCGCTGTGTCCGGCTCGTCGACCAGCGGGAACGCGACGAAGACGCTGGGGTCGTCGACCGTCTTGTAGTTCGAGCCGACCTCGGCCGCGCTGAGCGCCGTCCCGCCCTGGGGCCACCACCAGCAGACGCGGTGACCGCGGTAGAGGAGCCCCTTCCGGTGCAGCTGGGAGAGCGCCCACCAGACGCTCTCGACGTAGCTCCGGTGGTACGTGACGTAGGCGCTGTCGAGGTCGACCCAGAAGCCGATCTTGTCGGTCAGGTTCTCCCACGCCTCGGTGTACCGGAAGACGGAGTCGACGCAGCGCGAGATGAACGGCTCGACGCCGTACCGCTCGATGTCGGCCTTGCCGTGGATGCGCAGCTCCTTCTCGACCTCGACCTCGACCGGCAGCCCGTGCGTGTCCCAGCCGGCCTTCCGCGGCACGTCGTAGCCGCGCATGGTCTTGTACCGGGGGAAGACGTCCTTCACGGCGCGCGTGAGCACGTGGCCGTTGTGCGGCATGCCGTTGGCGGTCGGCGGGCCCTCGTAGAAGACGAACGTGCCCCGCGAGGGGCCGGTGGCGCGGGTCTCGGCGCGGAGCGTCTTCTCGAAGATGCGGCGCTGCTTCCAGAAGGCGAGGATCTTCGCCTCGTCGGCGGGGAAGTTCAGCTCGGTCGCCACCCTGTCGAACAGGGGCTCGTGCGGGCCGTCGGTCGGTTTCTTCGAGGACGCTTCGGACATGGCCCGGCCTAGTAGCAAGGCCCATTGCCAGCGTCGAGGGAAGCGCTGGGCCGGCGCGGAGCGCGCGCGACGAACGGCGGGGATGCTAAGATCTGACGATGAGCGCGCAGCACCCGCTATTTCCAGGCAATGCGCCCGAGGTCGAGGCCGCGTTCCAGGCCGTGCCTGACGAGATGGTCGCCGAGATCCTCGACGGGGAGCTGCACACGTTTCCGAGGCCGGCGCGGCCGCATACGCGCACGGCGTCGCGGCTGGGCCGTCGCCTCGGGCCGTTCGATGACGATCCGGGCGAGCCTGGCGGATGGGTGATCCTCGACGAACCCGAGCTCCACCTGGGACCACGGCCCGACAAGGTCGTGCCCGATCTCGCCGGCTGGCGCCGCGAGCGCATGCCCGACGCCCTCGGGCCCGAGGACGCGCCCGCGCATTACAACGTCGCGCCCGACTGGGTCTGCGAGGTGATCTCCCCGCGCACCGAGCGCGTCGACCGGGGCAAGAAGATGCGGATCTACCGGCGCGAAGGGGTCCGCCACGCCTGGCTGATCAACCCGGTCGCGCAGACGCTCGAGGTCTACCGGCTCGACGACGGCCCGTGGTCCTTGCTCGACACCTACGAAGGCGACGAGATCGTACGTCCCGAGCCGTTCGAGGCGGTCGAGCTGCCGCTCGCCTCGCTCTGGGCGCGGTAGCGCGCCGCGTGGCGCCGGCAGCGCGGCCGCGCGCGCCTCACCCCGTGAGCGGCGCCGGCAGCGCGCCGCCGAAGTCGGCGCGGATGGCGGCTACCCCGTCCGCGCCCGCCGCGAGGCAGGCCGGCGCCGAGGCCGCGTCGATGCCGCCCAGGGCGAGGAGCGCGACGCCGCGCGAGGCCGCGGCCAGGCGGGCCCGCGCCTCGCGCAGCGCCGCGAGGCCGAGCGGCGGGCCCTTGCCTGGCGTCGCGAAGATCGGCGAGAGCACCGCGGCGTCCGCGCCGGCCTCGGCCGCCCGGAGCACCTCGTCGACGCTGTGGCACGCGACGGAGACGAACGCGCCGGCCCCGAGCAGGGCGCGCGCGTCGGCCACCGCGACCGAGCGGCGGCCCAGGTGAACGCCGTCCGCGCCGAGGAGGAGCGCCAGATCCACGCGATCGTTGACGACGAACGAGGCGCCGAGCGCGGCGGTGGCGTCGCGCAGCCGCCCGCCGAGCGCGTGGAGCGCCGCGCCCGAGAGCTCGGGATCGCGGAGCTGCACCGCCACGCGGGCGCGGGCCTCGGGGGGCAGGGCGCCGAAGGCCGAGAGCCGCGCGAGCAGGACCGGCTCCGGGACGTCCGCCGCCTGGGTGATCAGGGTCAACTTCGGGGTCAGCATGGCCGTCCTCCAGCGCGCCGGCGGCGGCGCCTCATCGCGCTCCGTCGCCCGGAGGGCGCTCTGCCGGGGCGACCGCCTCGCCGAGCGCATCGAGATCCTGCCGGGCCATCCGGGCGAACCGGCTCGCAGGATACCGATCGACAAGGAAACGCAGCGTGTCGACCCGGGCACGGCGATCACCGCTCGCCTCGAAGCGCTCGGCCAGCGCGTACAGGGCCTCGCTCGGGTCCTCGTACACGCGGCGATCCGGGTCGACCTCGCTCGCGCACTGGTAAGGAGCCTGCGCGACGGCGGCGAAGATCGCGATGGAGCCGAAGGCCGCGCGGAAGCCGGTGAACACGAGCGGCATTCGCCGATGAACGAGCGCGAGCGTCAAGAGGACGCCGCGGTCGCGGCGACGCCGCTCCTCCGGCCGAGCCGCGCGGGCCCGCTCGTCCGCGCGGTCGGGAAGGTGGCTAGTTCAGGGAGACGCCCGTCCGGGCGGCGCCGTTCTCGAACCCGCCCTTCGAGGCCGGGGCGCCGAAGGGCGCGTCGCCCGTCTCCCGACCGCCGGTGCTCGACAGGGGCTCGCCGCGGGCGCGCAGGAGCGACTCGTGGAGGGCGCGCGCGCTGTCATCCCAGTCGCGCCTGCCGGCGAGCTCCGCGATCCGCGCCGGGTCGTAGTCGGCCCGGGCGGCGCGGAGCAGCGCATCCATCAGCACGCCCCGGTTCCCCGGCGGGATGAGCTCGCCGAGCTCGGGGCTGCACAGGACGTCGGGGATGCCTCCCACGCTCGTCGCGACCACGCGGCGCCCCGAGGCGAGCGCCTCGAGCAGGACGTTGGGCGTCCCCTCGTGCTTGCTCGGGAGCGCCAGAGCGTCGCACGCGCCGAGCCACAGCGACACCTGGTCGTGCGGCAAGTAGCCGGTCACCGTCAGCCGCCCGCCCAGCCGGGCGGCGGCGGCCCTGCACGCCTGCTCCTCGGCGCCGCTGCCGACGAGCGCCAGCTCGATGTCCGGGTGGACAGGCGCGAGCTGCTCGAACGCCTCGACCAGATCGAGCACGCCCTTGTCGCGGCTCAGGTGGCCGACGAAGACGATCAGCCGCGAGCTCGGCGACTTGCCGAGCGCGGCGCGCGCCTCGGCGCGGTTGCGAGGCTGGAACGTCTTCACGTCGACGCCGTTCATGACGATGTCGATGCGATCGCGCGGCACGCCGAGCGCCGCGACCCCGTCCGCGAGCTTGCGGCTGACCGTGACCACCCGGGCAGCGCGCGTGAGCCCCCAGCCGAGCGGCCGTCGCATCCGCGGGTCGCGCGGGATCACGTCGATGTCCGAGCCGTGCGTCTTGATCACGGCCGGCACCCCGAGCAATCGCCCCAGACAGACCGCGGCAAAGCCGTCCGGGTAGGCGAAAGCCCCGACGATGACGTCGGGCAACGGACCGCGCCCGATGAGCTCCGGGAGCATCGACGCCGCATACAGCGGGCCGTTCAGGGCGGGCGCGACCCTCGGCACATAGAGGTACCGCGGATGCCGGACCGGCAGCCCCTCGATGACCTCTTCGCGCGGCGCGCTGGCGCCGATAGGCCACTTCGAGAGGCGCTCGATGCCGGGGAACCACGGGATCGTCGCGAGCACCCGGACGTCGCAGTAGCGCGACAGCGCGGCGAACTGCCGCCGATTGTACGGCGCCTCGTCCGGGTGAACCGCGTTCGGGAAGATCTTCGTGATCAGCAAAACGCGCATCCGCCGCAAGAGCACCTCCTCTCCGAGCGAGCCGAGTCGGCGAGCGCCTCTGAAGAGGACGTCGTTCGCGCTCGGTCTCGCATTCGGTCCAACCAGTCTCGCTCAGTCTCGCTCAGTCTCGTCAATCCCGCCAGTCACACGCAGTCCCGCCCATCTCGCTCAGCCACGGTCAGCCACGTTCAGCGTCCCATTTTGCCTCGCTCAGCATCGCTCGGTGTCCCAATTTGCCTCGCTCAGCATCGTATTCGGCCTGGTCACCATCGATTCGGTCTCACCTGGTACCGTATGTCGTTACACGTCCAGACCGGCTCGATGACCGACCCGCTGGTTGCCGTCGTCCCGTCCAGCGGCCGGCCCGGAGGCCCCGGCGGGCGTCGACCACGCGCGCGCCCGGGACGGGGCGTCGACCCCGCGCCGCCTGGCGATGAGCTCGTCGAACAGGCGCACGTGCGCGTCGACCATCGCTTCCAGGCTGAACTGCTCGGTGAACTTCGCGGGGCCGCGCGCGCGCGCGCGCTCGCGGAGCTCTCCGTCGCGGGCGACGCGCGAGAGGTGCTCGGCCAGCGCGCCAGGGTCCTTCGACGGGACGAGGAACCCGTCGACGCCGTGCTCGACGATCTCGGGGACGCCGCCGACGCGGCTCGCCACGATCGGCTTGCCGAGCGCGAGCGCCTCGAGCAGCGCGAGCGGCAGCCCCTCCCAGAGCGACGGGAGCACGTAGGCGTCGAACGCGGAGACCAGCTCCGGCACGTCCGAGCGATATCCGGGGAAGATCACCCGGTCGCCGAGCCCCGCGTCCCTGGCGCGCTGCTCCAGCTCCGCCCGGAGCGGGCCGTCGCCGGCGATGACGAAGCGCGCCTCCGGGGCGCGCCGCAGCACCTCGGGCGCCGCCTCGAGGAGGTAGCGGAGCCCCTTCTGCTCGATGTGCACGACGGCGCACCCGAACACGAACTCCCGCTCGCCGATGCCGAGCTCCGCGCGGATGCGCGCGCCCGCGCCGCTCTCGCGGGCGCGGGCGAAGCGCGCCCCGTCGATGCCGTTGTGGATGACCCGGACGGGCGCGCGGACCTTCACGTCGTCGACAAGGATGCGCCTGAGGTCGTGCGACACCGCGACCATCTCGTCGGCGAGGTAGGCGTAGTAGCCGAACTTGCGCCGATCGAAGCCCTTCGCCCGGTTGATCTGGTTGTGCTCCGAGTAAAGGACCGCCGGCCGATCCCGGAGCAGGCGCGCGGCGAAGCCAGCGAAGATGAGCGGAGCACGGTTGTGGACATGGACGATATCGACCGAGCGCTGGTGAAAGAAGCGCCGGATCCAGAGCAGCGCCTCCGGATCGCTCTTGAGGCCCGGCAGCACCGGCCGCAGATCCTTCGTGATCACGAGGCACTTCGAGCGGGGGAGCTTGACCTCCGAGAAGAGCCGCCCCTCGCCGTCGAGGCAGATCAGCGAGAGGTCGAAGCCGTGATCGCCGAGGCGATCGAGGAGGCTCAGCACCACCTTCTCGAGCCCGCCGACCTCGAGGTTGTTCACGACCATGCAGACGTTGGGCTTGCTCATAGTCTCCTGAGCGGACCGTCAGGTCGCCGCGGTCGTCGTCGGAGCGCCGTGACGCGCCACGACAGCGTGTCGACCGTGCGATGAGCGTTCCGTGTCAATTTGGCTCAGGTAGGTGAGCGTATCATGACATGCGGATGCTGTTCGCTTGACTTGGCGTCGCGGCAGCGCCGTGCTGGACGTCGGAGTTGCTCGTTCATCATCCCTCATCGCGCCCGCGAGGGCTCCCGCATCTGTGGAATACGCCGGGAACGCGAGCTCGCGGGGCTCTGAGGTGCGGGGCCACACCCGCAGCGCCGCGCTACAGCGCGGCGATCTTGCCCTGCTCCGGCGACGAGGCCGTCGCATAGAGCTTCTTCGGCATCCGCCCCGCGAGATACGCCATCCGACCGGCCCTCACCGCGTCCTTCATCGCCTGCGCCATCAGGATCGGGTCCCGCGCGCCCGCGATGGCCGTGTTCATCAATACCCCATCACACCCGAGCTCCATCGCCACCGCGGCGTCGCTCGCTGTCCCGACTCCCGCGTCCACGATCACCGGCACCTTTGCTGTCTCTCGGATGATCATCAGGTTGTACGGGTTGCGGATGCCGAGCCCGCTGCCGATCGGCGCCGCCAGGGGCATCACGGCCGCGCACCCGATGTCTTCCAGCTTACGACAGACGATCGGGTCATCCATGCAGTAGGGCAGCACGGTGAACCCCTCCTTCACCAGGATCCGCGCCGCCTCGAGCGTCGCCTCGTTGTCCGGGAACAGCGTCCGTTCGTCGCCGATGACTTCGAGCTTCACGAGCTCGGACAGACCGAGCTCGCGCGCGAGCCGGCAGGTGCGGACCGCATCCTCGACGGTATAGCAACCGGCCGTGTTCGGCAGGATCGTGACGCGTCCCTGCTGGAGCAGCGACATCATCGACCCCTCGCCCCGCTCCTTCAGATTGACGCGGCGGAGGGCCACCGTGACCACCTCCGCGCCGGACGCTTCGAGCGCGCGACGGGTCTCATCCAGGTCCTTGTACTTGCCCGTCCCCACGAAGAGGCGGGAAGTGAACGTGTATCTGCCGATCGTCAACGCGTCGCTCGTCATCGCAGGCTCCTCGGGTCTCGACCCAGACGATCTGCTAGTCGGACCGGGACACAGGGTCCAGCGCGTCGACGAAAACCGGCGCTCCCGGCGCGCCGCGCTCGGCAGCATGGTATCTTTGCGCCCATGTCTCCCAGAGCTTTTGGCATAGCCCTCCTCGTCGCGTTGCCTCCAGCGCTCACGCTCACGCCCCTCCCGACAGCGGACAGCCGCGCGCAGGCCGACCCGGGAGGCGCCGGGGTGAGCCGCGGCGCGCTGCTGTCCGGTCCGCGCGCGGCGCAGGCGGCCGTGGCCGTTCAGCTCTCGCTGGACGAGCTCGTCGCCGCGGCCTCGTACGTGGTGGTCGCGACCGCGATCGAGCAGCGCAGCCAGTGGGAAGAGCTCGGCGGGGCCAGGAGGATCGTCACCTATACCCGCCTGTCGATCGACCGGACCGTGGCCGGACAGCCCGACGGCGAGGTCTGGGTCAGGACGCTCGGGGGCGTGGTCGGGGACGTCGGACAGCACGTGTCCGGCGACGCGCAGATCGCGATCGGCGCGCAGGCGATGGTCTTCGTCTCCAAGGTGGGATCCGCCCTGGTCGTCTCCGGGATGGCCCAGGGCCACTACCCCGTCGTCGACGGCGAGGAGAAGCCGAGCGTCGCCGGCGGCTCCGGCGCGCGGCGCGTCGCCGTGCGGCGGCTGGCCGCGAGCCCCGACAGCGGGACCGTCCTGTCCCGGCCGGGCCCCGCGATCTCGGCCAGCGAGCGGCTCGTCGGCGCGACGCTCGACACGGCGATCGACGCGGTGAACCAGGCATGGAAGGCGAAGCATGCGCAGAAGTGACCTCGCGCCCCGCCCCGCGGGCGCGCGCCACCCCGCGCGGGCCAACGCCATCGCCGCAGCCTGCAGCGCGCTCGTCGCCGCGGCGCTCGCCTACCCCGGGGACGCCCTGGCCTACTGCCGCACGAGCGTCTGTCCGCCGGAGAAGACGCCGTCGGGCAAGGCGGAGACCGCGGCGGTGTGCACGCCGCCGCAGGGCTCCGACTGCGGCACCCCGCTCGCCTGGCCTGCGCCGTGCGTGAGCTACTCCCTCCAGGAGGACGCCTCCGCCCAGGTGTCGCTCCAGGAGGCGGAGTCGATCTTCGAGGAGGCGTTCGCGGCGTGGACGGAGGCCGACTGCGGCGACGGGCAGACCCCGCGCATGGAGGTCACCTACCTGGGCCCTGTCGCGTGCGCCGCGCACGAGTACAACAAGGCCAAGGCGAACGCGAACATCATCATGTTCCGGGACGACGGGTGGCCGTACGCCGACAGCGGGAACACCCTCGCGCTCACGACCGTCACCTACCACCTCAAGACCGGCGAGATCTACGACGCGGACATGGAGATCAACTCGTTGGCGCTCTCCCAGGGAGCCGACGGCGTCGCGTTCGACCTCCTGAGCATCGCCACCCACGAGGCCGGCCATTTCCTCGGGCTCTCGCACTCGATCGAGCACGACGCGACCATGTTCGCCAACTACCGCTCTTCGCTCCGCGACCTCTCCCAGGACGACCGCGACGGGATCTGCGCGGTGTACCCGCCCGGGGAGCCGATCGAGGGCTGCGACCCCACGCCGCGCCACGGCTTCTCTTCGCTGTGCGCCGCGGATCAGCCCGCGGTGAAGGAGTCGGGCGGCTGCGCCGCGGCGCGGCGCGGCAACGCTGGCCAGGACGGGCGCGGTGGAGGGCTCGTCCTCGCCGCGCTCGCGCTGGTCGGCGTGGTCGCGCGGGCCCGGCGCGGCGCGGCCTCGCGGGCGGGCCGCGAGGAGGCCTGCTGAGCCAGAGCCCTCCCGTCCTGGTCGAGCGCGAAGGCGAGCTCGCCCGGCTGGTCGAGCGCGCCGCCCGCGCCGACGCGCTCGCGGTCGACGTGGAGGCCAACGGGCTGTTCGCGTACCGGGCGCGGCTCTGCACGGTCCAGCTCGCCTTTCGCGAGGGGGACGAGATCGCGATCGGGGTGGTCGACGCGCTCCGGGTGCCTGTCGCGCCGCTCGCGCCGCTCCTCGGGGCCGCTGGTCCGCCCAAGGTGCTGCACGACCTCACCTTCGACGCGCGCATGCTCGCCGAGGCGGGCGCGCCGCTCGCGGGCGCGCACGACACCTCGGTCGCCGCGCGCATGCTGGGGTGCGCGGCGACGGGGCTCGCCGCGCTGCTCCTGTCGGAGCTCGACGTGAAGGTCGACAAGCAGCTCCAGCAGCACGACTGGGGGCGCAGGCCGATCGAGGACGCCGAGCTGCGCTACCTGGCCGACGACGTGCGCCACCTGCTCTCGCTCCGCGCGCGGCTCGCCGAGCGCAGCCGCGCCCTCGGGATCGACGAGGAGATCGAGGAGGAGTGCGCCTACAAGCTCGCGAGCGCCCTCGGGCCGCCGCGCGATCCGCGGCCCGCTTACGCGCGCATCAAGGGGGCCCAGGCGCTCGATCCGCAGGGCCGGGCGATCCTGCGGCGGCTCGTGGCGGCGCGCGAGGCGGTCGCCGAGGGGGCCGACGTGCCCTCCTTCAAGATCGTCGCCAGCGAGGTGCTGCTCGAGCTCGCGCAGCGGAGGCCCGCCAGCGCAGACGACGTGCGCGCGATCCGCGGGGCCGCGGCGGGCCGCGCGGCCGCGTGCGTCGCGGCGTGGCTCCGCGCGATCGAGCAAGGGTGCAGCGACGGCGACGTGCCCGAGGAGGAGCGCGCCCTCTTCCAGCAAAGCCGCCCGCCCCGGAAGGAGCTCGCCGCGCGGCGCGCGGTGGAGACCCGGATCGCGGCGTGGCGCAGGGCGGAAGCGAAGGCGCGGAAGGTGGACGAGCAGGTCGTGCTGCCCGGTCACTGCGCGCAGGATCTCGCGGAGATCGCGCTGGCGACGGCCCACGCCCGGGACGAGGCGATCGCCGCCGCGATCGCGCGCATCCCGGGGCTCGGCGCGGGGCGGCTCGCGCGCTACGGCCGCGCGCTCGCGGCGCTCGTGGCCGCGGCGCAGCCGGGCGAGCCGCCTGCAGCCGTGACGTAGCTCCGCGCGTCGGTTGCGCCTGTCGGTTCCGCTTGTCGATTCCGCGTGTCGGTTCCGCCTGTCGGTTCCGCGCGTCCGCGATCCTCGGCGGGATCTCAGACACGTGGAGCCCGCTGCGAGCGAGCGCACGTGGCGCGCGCGCCGCCCGGTCGACAGAGCCGCCGGGCGATGGAATAGCAGGGCCCATGCCGTCGACCGATCATCCCAAGGGGCCGAGGCGGCTCCGCCTCTGGCCGCCGGCGAGGTGGCTCCGCGCTGCGTTCGCCTTCGCGCTCGTGTTCGGGTGCGCCCTCCTGGGAGCGAGCGCCGGAGAGCTGTCCCCTCCGCCGCCCCCGCCGTCGCCGCCGCCGCCCGCGGCGGGCGCCGAGGCCGGCCCTGAGCCGGAGGCGACCCCTGTCGCGCCCGACTCGCCTCGAGCCTCCATGCGCAGCTTCGTCGAGCTGTGCCGCGCGGGCGATTACGCCGAGGCCGCGCGCTACCTGGACGTGCCGCCGAGGGCGAACGGCGCGGAGCTCGCGCAGAAGCTCAAGGCGGTGCTCGATCGGCACCTCTGGCTGGAGGTGGAGACGCTCTCGCCGAACCCGCAGGGGGACACGCAGGACAACCTCGGGGCCGGCGTGGAGCAGCTCGGCAAGATCCCGACGCGGACGGGGCCCCAGCCGGTGCGCCTCGTGCGGCGCACCACGCCCGACGGCGTGCGCTGGATCTTCTCGCGCGCCACGGTGGAGCGCGTCGATGAGTGGTACGCACGGCTCGAAGATCGCTGGCTCCGCGATCACCTGCCGCCGGCGCTCCTGCGCCCCGGCCCGCGCGAGCTGCTCTGGTGGCAGTGGCTCGCGCTGCCGGTCCTCGCGCTGGCCGGCTGGCTCGTCGGCGCGGTGCTGAGCTACCTCGTCCGCGCCGCGCTCCGCCGCGTCATCGCCCGGACGGAGTCCACGCTCGACGACGTGCTCCTCGGGGGGGCGCGCGGTCCGTTCACGTTCGCGGCGGCGCTCCTGGTGATCACGGCCGTGCTCCCGTGGCTCGGGCTGTACCTGCCGGCCGAGGAGTTCCTCGGCCAGGTGCTGCGCGCCGGCGTCTTCGTCGCGGTCTTCTGGTTCGCACTGCGCGCGATCGACGCCTTCGGCGGCCGCCTGCTCGCCGCCCCCGCGACGCGCGACAACCCGGCGGCGCGCTCGCTCGTGCCGCTCATGGGGCGGATCGCGAAGGTCGCGATCGTGATCATCGGCGTGATCGCGGTGCTCTCGGAGCTCGGCTACCCCGTGGCGAGCCTCATCGCCGGCCTCGGCATCGGCGGCGTCGCGCTGGCCCTCGCCGCGCAGAAGACGGTGGAGAACCTCTTCGGCTCGGTCGCGATCGGCATCGACCGGCCGTTCCAGGTCGGCGACTTCGTGAAGGTCGACGCGCTCCTCGGCACGGTCGAGAGCATCGGGCTCCGCTCGACCCGGATCCGCACGGTCGACCGGACCATCGTCACGATCCCGAACGGCAAGCTGGCCGATCTCCACATCGAGTCGTTCACGGCGCGCGACCGCATCCGCCTCGCCTGCCTGCTGGGGATCGAGCGCGACACATCGCCCGAGCAGCTCCGCGCCATCGTGGAAGAGTGCGAGCGGGCGCTGCGGGAGCACCCGAAGGTCTGGCCCGAGGACGTCGTTGTGCGCTTCATCGGCGTCGGCCCGTCCTCGCTCGACGTGGAGGTGGTGGCCTGGTTCCAGACGACCGACTTCGCGGAGTTCCGGGACATCCGGCAGGCGATGCTGATCACCTTCCTGCAGATCATCGACATGGCCGGATCGAAGCTCGCCTACCCGACGCAGACGCTGCACGTCGCGCCGCGCGGAGGGGAGCGCCCGCAGCCGGAGGCGGCCGCGGCGGGGGGCTCGGCTAACGGGCGGCGCGCGCCGCGGCGGGCGCCATCGGCTGAAGCCCCGCCTTCTCGATGAGCGCGCGGTCCTCGTCCTCGCCGGGGTTCGGCGTGGTGAGCAGCTTGTCTCCGTAGAAGATCGAGTTCGCCCCCGCGTACATGCAGAGCAGCTGCGCCTCGCGCGAGAGCTCCGTCCGCCCGGCGGACAGGCGCACCATCGCGCGCGGCATCATGACCCGCGCGACCGCGATCATCCGGACGAACTCGATCGGATCGACCGGGGGGAGGCTCTCGAGGGGCGTCCCCGGCGAGCGCACGAGGGCGTTGATCGGCACGCTCTCCGGGTGGGGATCGAGGCGCGCGAGCTCGACGAGCATCTCGCAGCGGTCGGCGATCGACTCGCCCATGCCGATGATGCCGCCCGAGCAGACGGTGATGCCCGCCCGCCGGACGTTGCGCAGGGTGACGAGCCGCTCGTCGTACGTGCGCGTCGAGATGATCGATTTGTAGGCCTTCCGCGAGGTGTCGAGGTTGTGGTTGTAGGCGTCGAGGCCGGCCTCCTTGAGGCGGCGCGCCTGGTCGTCGGTGAGCATGCCGAGCGTGCAGCACGCCTCGAGGCCGAGGGCTTTCACGCCGCGCACCATGTCGAGGACGCGCTCGAAGGCGGGGCCGTCCTTCACCTCGCGCCACGCGGCGCCCATGCAGAACCGCGTCGAGCCGCCGTCGCGGGCGCGCCCTGCGGCGGCGAGGACCGCGCCGACGTCGAGCATGCGCTCCGGCCCGACCTCGGTCTCGTAGTGGCTCGACTGCGGGCAGTAGGCGCAGTCCTCGGGGCAGCCGCCCGTCTTGACGCTGAGCAGGGTGCAGAGCTGGACCTCGTGCTCGCCGTGGAACGCGCGGTGGACCGCGCGGGCGCGGTCGATCAGCTCGAAGAGCGGCAGGTCGTGCAGGGCGACCGCCTGCTCGACGGTCCAGTCGTGGCGGGGCGCGCCCGCCGACGGGGCGTGCCCGGCCGGGCCGCCGCATCCATTCCTGTGCTCCGCCCCTTCTCGTTCGATCCCTTCGAGCATGGGCTCGCTCATAGCCGGGCTTGAGGCGCCGCCGCAAGCGAGGCGCGAAAGGGAGGGATTTCCTGGCGTCCTTGGCGGCTTGGCGGCCCGAAATTCTGCTCTTTCGTGGCGGCTTGGTCCGCTCGTCGCTCTAGAGCGCGGTCACCGCCTTCGCCGTCTCCTTGGCGATCGTCCCCTGGGCGACGAGCTGCCTGAGGTGCGCGTCGAAGGTCTGCATGCCGTACGGCGTGACCCCCTTCTCCATCAGCTCGCGCAGCGAGGGGCTCCCCTCCGGCCGGCGGATCGCCTCGCGCACCGCGGCCGTACCGACGAGCACCTCGGCGGCGAGGACCTCCCCCGCGCCGTCGCGGCGAGGGAGCAGGCGCTGCGCGACGACGCCGTGGAGACAGTCGGCCAGCCGCTCGCGCGCCTCGCTCGGGCTCTTGCCGAGCGCGATCAGCCGCCCGAGCGTGCGCGTGACGTCCGCGGCGCTGACCGCCGCGAGCACGAGGTGCCCGGTCTCCGCGGCGTGGAGCGCGAGATCGAGCGACTCGCCGTCGCGGAGCGCGCTGATCAGCACGACGTCCGGGTCCTGCCGCAGCGCGGAGCGCAGCGCGGTCGGGAAATCCGCGGTGTCGACGCCGATCTCGCGCTGGCTCACGCTGGAGCGGTTGTCCTCGTGCACGTGCTCGACTGGATCTTCCAGGGTGATGATGTGGCGCGGCACGGTCGCGTTGATGTGCCCGACGAACGCGGCGAGGGTCGTGCTCTTGCCGCTGCCGGCCGTGCCCGCGACGAGGATGAGGCCGTGATCGTGCTCCACCATCGCCCGGACCGCCGAGGGCACGCCGAGCTCCTCGAACGTCGGGATCTTGAGCGGGATGCTCCGCAGGATGATCGCGAGCGAGCCGCGCTGGCGATAGATGTTCACCCGGAACCGGCCGAGGCCCGGGACGACGTACGAGGTGTCGAGCTCCTGGAGCGTGGCGAGCAGCTCGCGCGACGGGCGCCCGGCGAGCAGCACCCGCGCGGCGGCCTCGCTGTCCTCGGGCCGGATCCTGTCGACGCGGAAGTAGACCATGTCGCCGCGGACCCGCGCGCCCGGCGGCTGACCGACCTTGAGGTGGATGTCGCTGGCGTGGGCGGCAAGCGCCTTGCCGAGGAGCTGATGGAGGAAGGCCTCGGAGGTGTACGGCGTCGTCACGGGGGGCAAGGTACCAAATTGGAACCCGACCGGCCCAAAGGGCGGCTGCACGAAACGAAAGCGCAGAGGGCGCCGCGCCGCCGCGCGGGACGGCCGCGCGCGCCGGGACCGCCGCGACGGCTGCGCGGGACGTCAGGGCCGCGGCGCCGCAGGGCCTCCCGCGGCGCCCGCGACGGAGCCCTCGGGATCCAGATCTGCAGGAATACGGAGAGGATCGACGAGCCCCCGCTCGGCGAGCGCGCGCGCCGCCGAGATGGCGAGCGCGCGCTGGTCCGAAGGGAGGTCGCGCCGACCCGACAGCTCGACAAGGGCCGCGGCCGCGCTGCGCGCCCCGTCCGGGTCGAGCGGCTCGCGCGGGCGCGCTGGCCGCCCGGCGATCCCGAGGAGCGCTTCGAGCAGGGGCGGGAGCGGCGGCCCGGACGCCGCGCGGGCGCGCTCGGCGAGCGGCCCGAGCGCCAGATCGGCGTCGTCGGCGTACGGCAGCGCGCGCAGGGCCGTCAGCGCGATGTCGCCGCCGTCGTCGAGCGCGGCGAGGAGTCCGGCGGCGCCCTCGGCCTCGGCCAGCCGGGCGCACTCCAGCGGGTCGTCCCCCGCGGCGAGGCGCCAGCGCGGATCGGTGAGGCGAGGGCTCGGCGGGCGCGGCGCCAGGGAGGGCGACGCGGCGGCCGAGGCGGGCGCCTCGGCGGCGCGAGGGGCGCTCCCCTGCTCGCGGCGACAGCCGAGGGGCGCGAGCAGGGAGAGCGCGACGGGCACGGCGAAGGCGAGGCGCGCCGCGACAGGCGCCCTCCGCCGCGCGCGGCGGAGGCCGTCGCGGCCCCTCCCCTGCCTCACGGCTGATCGAGGATCGAGAGCGACCGCTTCGTAGGCGCGTTCTCGGGCTCCTGCCGCGCGTTGTACTCGTCGACCACCCGGTTGATGTGCATCGAGCAGAACTTCGGCCCGCACATCGAGCAGAACTCGGAGGTCTTGAAGTACTCCTGAGGGAGCGTCTCGTCGTGCATCGCCTGGGCCGTCTCCGGATCGAGCGAGAGCGCGAACTGCTGCTTCCAGTCGAAGGCGTAGCGGGCGCGGCTCAGCGCGTCGTCGCGATCCCGCGCGCCCGGGCGCTTCCGCGCCACGTCCGCGGCGTGGGCCGCGATCTTGTAGGCGATGAGGCCCTGCTTGACGTCCTCGGGGTTCGGAAGGCCGAGGTGCTCCTTCGGGGTCACGTAGCAGAGCATCGCGGCGCCCGCGAAGCCGGCCATCGTGGCGCCGATGCAGCTCGTGATGTGGTCATAGCCAGGCGCGAAGTCGGTGACGAGCGGGCCGAGCACGTAGAACGGCGCCTCGTGACAGAGCTCCATCTCCTTCTGCACGTTCATCGCGATCTGATCGAACGGCACGTGCCCGGGGCCCTCGATCATCACCTGCACGTCCTTCTCCCAGGCGCGCTTCGTGAGCTCGCCGAGCGTCTTCAGCTCGGCGAACTGGGCCGCGTCGCTGGCGTCGTGGAGGCAGCCGGGGCGGAGGCCGTCGCCCGCCGAGATCGTGACGTCGTACTTGGCGCAGACCTCGAGCACCTTGTCCCAGTGGGTGTAGAACGGGTTCTGCTTGTGGTGCTCGATCATCCACTGCGCCATGATCGAGCCGCCGCGCGAGACGATGCCGGTGATCCGGCCCTTCACGAGCGGCAGGTGCTCGAGCAGCACGCCCGCGTGGATCGTGAAGTAATCGACCCCCTGCTTCGCCTGGTGCTCGAGCATGTCGATGAGGTCCGCGGCCGTCATCTTGTCGGTGCCCTTGCACGCCTCGAGCGCCTGATAGATCGGCACCGTCCCGATCGGCACCGGGGAGTCGGCGATGATCGCGCGGCGGATGCCGTCGATGTCGCCCCCGGTCGACAGGTCCATCACGGTGTCCGCGCCGTACTTGATGGAGTAGCGCAGCTTCTCGAGCTCGCCGTTCACGTCGCTCGTGGTCTGGCTGTTGCCGATGTTCGCGTTCACCTTGCAGAGCGACGCGATGCCGATGCACATCGGCTCGAGGTTCAGGTGGTTCTTGTTCGCGGGGATGATCATCCGGCCGCGCGCGACCTCGCTGCGGATGAGCTCGGGCGCGAGCTTCTCACGGCGGGCGACGTACTCCATCTCCTCCGTGATGATGCCCTTCCTCGCGAAGTGCATCTGGCTCTGGTTCGGGCTCCCGGCGCGCTTGCTCACCCATTCGGACCGCAACATCGACGACCTCGCTTTCGAGGTGGCCGGTTTAGGTCGCGACGGCGCGCGACGCAAGCGCCGCGTCGCGCCTGGCCGCCCGGCCACGAGCCCGCGAGACTGCGCGCCTCTGCCGGCGCTCGCCCAGCGCTCCCCGCGAGCGCGCGGCGGTCAGGGAGGCGGCGCTTCGGGGAGCTCGGTCATCATGCCGAGCGTCTGGGCGCCGGCGGCCTTCGCGCCGTCGAGCACCTCCACGACGGTGCCATAGACGGCGCCGTCGTCGGCGACGACGAAGACGATCCTGTCCTGCGGCCTGCTGTAGCGCTCGAGCAGCGGCCTGAGCTTGCCCACGAGCTCGGCGCGCTCGACCGGCTCGTCGTTCACCCGCAGCTCACCTTGCGCGCTCACCCGGACGACGAGCTGGTCGGGCGGCGGCGGGGTGTCCTGCTTGACCTGCTCGGTGTCCGGCACGCGCACGCCGATGTCCTTCTCGAGGAGCGGCGTCACGACCATGAAGATGATGAGCAGCACCAGCACGACGTCGACGAGCGGCGTCACGTTGATGTCGGAGTTCAGGGGCACCACCGGCTTGATGACGAACTTCCTCTTCGCGCTCATCGCCGCTATCTCCCCTTCAGCTCCTCGACCGCCAGCGAGACGCTCTTCGCGCCCGACTTGCGCGCCGTCTCCATCACCCTGCGGACGTCGCCGAACGAGAGGCGCTGGTCCCCCTTGACCAGCACCTTGCGCCCCGGCTGCGCCGCGAACTCGCGCGTGAGCCGCTCGGCGAGCCCGGCGTCATCGTACCTGTCGTTCTCGACCCACACCGTCTTCTCCAGCGTCACGGAGAGGATCAGCGGGTCCACCTCCTTCTTCTCCTCGTCCACCTTCGCGGCCTGCGGCAGCTTCACGTCCTTGCCGCGCTGGAGCATCGGCGTGACGACCATGAAGATGATGAGCAGGACGAGGACGACGTCGACGAGCGGCGTGACGTTGATCTCGCTCTTGGGGCCCCTCTGCGGGCCGACACCCATCCCCATTGGAACGCTCGCTTCCCTTCTGGGCGCGTCACCGCGCGCCGCGCCGCGGGCGCGAGGCGCCGGGCGCCGCGCTCCGCGGAGAGGCGCGCGGCGTGTCGCGCGGGTCCCCTGTCAAGCAGCCTCTTCGGCGGCCGGCGCGAGGCGCCCGTCGAGCCGCTTCGCCACGACGTCGAGGAGCTCGTTCGACGACTCCGAGATGTCGATCGACCGGGCTTCGACCCAGCCCTGGAGATAGTTGTACCCCATGACGGCCGGGATCGCGACGATCAGCCCGAAGGCGGTCGTGATGAGCGCCTCCGCGATACCCGCCGAGACGGTGCCGAGGCCGCCGGAGCCGGAGGCCGCCATCTGCTGGAACGCCGTCACGATGCCCATGACCGTCCCGAGGAGGCCGACGAACGGCGCCGTGGATCCGACCGTGGCGAGCAGTCCATAACCTCGCTTCAGGCTGAGCACCTCGCGCTGCGCCTGCCGCTCGAGCGCCCGCGAGACCGACTCGAACACTCCCTCGCGCTCGTGCCCCTGCGCCGGCAGCCGCGAGGGCGCGTTCGAGGCAAAGGCGGCGAGCCCGGCGCCGATGACGCGCCCGAGATAGCCGAGCTCGCCGCCCGGCCTGGCGGCGGTCCAGGCCCCCTCGAGCTCGCCCCGGGCGAGCATCGGCCCGACCCGCGCCGCGAACGCGCGGGAGGCCGCGCGCGACAGGAACGACACGACGAGGCGCTCGCCCAAGACGATCAGCGACGCAACGGACATGATGGCCAGCGCGAAGACAATCAGCTTCGCGAAGACCCCCATGTGGCCCCACAGCTCGATCAACGTGAATTGCATCGTCTCGCGCCTCCTGGCGCCCCATGTCGCGTGATGGTTCTGGTGATGCTGGAGCAGCAACTCTGGTGGTGCTGGAGCAGCAGCTCCGGTGATGCTGGAGCAGCAACTCCGGTGATGCTGGAGCAGCAGCTCGGGTGATGCTGGAGCAGCAGCTCTGTGGATACGGAGCGGACTCGGCAGCACCGCAGCGCGGACCCACCCGTACCCTTACATGCTCCAGCGGTTCAATAACACTCCTGCGCGTCCGGACGTCAAGGGAGCTTGAGCCGGATGGGGAACACGTAGTCCACCGAGACCGGGCGCCCCTGGTACATGACGGGGGTGTAGCGATGCGTCGCGAGCGCATCGAGGATCGCCCGGTCCATGTGAGGAAGCGACTTGGCCATCCGGCAGCCGGTCAGCGAGCCGTCCAGCTTGATAATGCACTTGACAATCGCGAGCCCCTCGACCCGCGCGGCGAGCGCCTCGCGCGTGTACTGCGGGTCGCGCCCCGCGATCTTCGAAGGGCGGGTCATTCCGGCGCCGAACGCCAGCACCACGTTCTGCGGAGGCGCCGTGCTGCCCAGCTGGCCGCCGACCTTGCCGCCCAGCTGACCGCCCATCTGCCCGCCGACCTCGCCGCCGACGGTGCCCCCCTGAACGCCGCCCTGGACTCCCCCCTCGACGCCGCCCGGCTGCTCCGGCGCGTCCTCCTTGACCGGCTCCGGCTTCGGCTCTGGCTCAGGCGCCTTGGCCTTGGGCTTCTCCGGCATGTCGTAGATGGTGTCAGGCGTCTTGACGGGCTTCGGCTGCTCGACGCGCTCCACCTTCGGCGGGCGCTTCGCGCCGCCGCCCGGAGGAGGCGGCGGCGGCGGCGGAGGTGGCGGCGGCGCCGGGGCGAAAAATGTGACCTCGACGTCCTTCGGCTTCTCGGTTCGAGGGCGTGTGGCCTGCCAGAGGATCGCCCCCGCGATCGCCACGTGGGCGATGATGGAGAGCGCTGTCCCCGTCCCTAGCCGCCCCTGGGTGGCGGTAGCGCGACCTAGTACCGAGTCGAACATGAGGGGTCGTAACTCCTAGGACTCGAGCCGATCGAGGTAGAGAAGCCGCGACGTATGGAAGCGTGCGGCGCCTACCCGGAGTGTACAAGCGAGCGAGTCCTACAAAAAAGTCTATTGTCTGGCGCGATTCCTGTCTAGGGTAAGGAAGGACTCGAGGGGCATACACTTCTGGAGGGAATTCCGTGAAGTTTCTCGAAAAGAGGCTGGTACACGGAGGGCGCCCACGTGCGCCGTTGGGGCCGTGGGCGGCGTTGCTGCTGCTCGCGATGACTTTGTTGACCGCGTACCCTGCGTTCGCGCAGACGGGCAGCGGCGTGCTCCTCGGGCGGGTCGTCGACGCGTCGAACAGGGCGCCGGCCGCCGATGTGGTCGTGACGGCGACATCGCCAGCGCTGCAAGGGGAGCAGCTGGTCGTCACGGACGGCACTGGCCAGTACCGTATCCCGAACCTGCCGCCAGGCGACTACACACTGCGCTTCGAAAAGGACGCGTTCAAGCCGTACGCGCGCGGCGGGATCGCGGTCCGCGCCGCGACGACCATCCGCGTCAACGTCGAGCTGCTCCCGGAGGCGCTGAAGGCGGACGAGATCGTCGTTGTCGGCCGCGCGCCGACGGTCGACGTCGGCTCGAGCGGCGTGAGCCAGAGCATCACCCAGGACTTCACCCGGCGCATCGCCATCTCGCCCCCCACGGGGAAGGGCGCCACGACGCGCTCCTTCGAGTCGGTCGCCGCGACCACGCCCGGGGCGCAGGCCGATGAGTTCGGCACGTCCATCGCCGGCACCTCCTCCCCCGAGAACCAGTACGTGATCGACGGCCTGTCGGTGAACGACCCGGCCTACGGGATCGTCGGCACGCCGCTCACGATGGAGTTCATCAAGGAGGTCAACGTGGTGGCCGGCGGGTACATGCCCGAGTACGGCCGCGCGACCGGGGGCGTCCTCGATGTCGTCACGAAGAGCGGCGGCAACGCCTTCCATGGCTCGGTCTTCTTCAACATCACGCCAGGCGTCTTCGAGGGCGCGCCCAAGGCGGTCCGTCGCCAGGGCGAGACCATCCAGACGGACGAGACCCTGTCGTCCATCCGCGACTACGGGTTCGAGGTCGGCGGCCCCATCCTGAAGGACAAGCTCTGGTTCTACGCGGGCGCCGATCTCGCGTTCAAGAGCAACTCGATGGAGCGCAACCTGTTCGCCACGCGCTACGACCCCACCACGTTCGAGCCGGTGACGGATCCCAGGACCGGGCTCAACGTCGTCGATCGGCTGCCGGGGACGCAGCGCTTCTACCGCGCCGAGGAGCAGACGCTGCAGTACCTCGGGAAGCTGACCTACCAGATCGATCCGGACCACAGCGTCGCGCTCTCCGTCTACGGCTCGCCCTCCACCTCGGGCGGCAACGGCACGTTCGGGTTCGACCCGCAGCAGGGCCTGACCGAGCTCTCGAACATCATCGGCGAGTACGGCGCGATGGCGCACGAGTACGTGGCGTCGTCCACGGACGTCGCGCTGAAGTGGTCGTCTGCGTTCAAGAACAAGACCCTGCTCCTCGACGCGACGCTCGGCTGGCACGGCCAGCGGAGCGCGCGGCTGCCCCCGGACGGCTCGGAGCTCGGGACGCGCAATGGCCTGGCGGGCGTGCCCCTCATGGTCTGGCAGCGGTATTCCCCGAACCGGTATTCGATCGACGATTTCGAGAAGCTCTCGCCCGAGGCCCGGGCCATGTGCAAGCCGCTGCGCGCGGAGAACGGCGAGATCGCCGCGCTGCCCTGCGCGGTGCGCCAGTACTGGCAAGGCGGGCCCGACTACATCGACGACGCCTCGCTCAACCGCTTCCAGCTGAACGCGAAGGTGACGAGCATCTTCCAGGGGCTCGGGCACCACGTGGTCAAGGCCGGCATCGACGGCGAGATCACGACGTACAAGCACATCAAGGCGTACGCGGGCGGCACCACCTACGTGGAGGAGGGAGACTGGAATGCCTCCCATGACGAGCGAGCGTTCGGCTTCCTGACCGGGCCGGACGGCCTGGCGACCAGCCCTGACGAGAACGGCTTGATCAAGGACTACGTGATTCAGGACAAGATCACGGTGTCGTCGCTCGGAGCGACGATCGGCGCGTTCGCGCAGGACAGCTGGAGCATCCTGGACCGGGTGACGTTGAACATCGGCGTTCGCTACGACGCCCAGTACCTGTATGCCAACGACGGCAAGCTCGGGCTGGCGCTCGCGAACCAGTGGTCTCCGCGCGTGGGCGTCGTCTACGACATCACGCAGCAGGGCCGGTCGAAGGTGTTCGCGAACTACGCGCGGTATTACGAGAGCGTCCCCCTCGACATGCTGGATCGCGCGTTCGGCGACGAGCGGTACATCCGCTCTTACCACGCGGGGGGCGCCGGCGGCTGTAACCCTGGGAACGCCGAGGACGCGACGGGTTATGGCGAAGGGCAGTGCCGGAACGACGACACCCGGGTCCCGGTCGGCGGGTCGCACGACCCGAACAAGAACTGGCTCACGCTCGGCGGCGGCAAGTCCCCGGTGGATCCGGATCTCGTCCCGCAGTCGTCGGACGAGATCGTGCTCGGCGGCGAGTACGAGGTGCTCCCGAACGCGCGGGTCGGCGCGACGTACACGAAGCGCTGGATGAACAACGTCATCGAGGACATGAGCCGGGACGAGGCGAACACCTACTTCGTCGGCAACCCCGGGAAGGGGATCGCCAAGGACTTCCCCGAGGCCACGCGCGATTACGACGCGCTGACCCTCTATTTCAACAAGACATTCTCCGACCTGTGGCTCGCCCAGGTCAGCTATACGCTGTCGTACCTGCGAGGCAACTACCCGGGCCTCTTCAAGCCCGAGACCGACCAGCTCGATCCGAACATCAACACGGAGTTCGATCTGGCGTCGCTCCTCGTCAACCGCGAAGGGGCCCTGCCCGGCGACAACACGCACGAGATCAAGGTCTACGGCGCGAAGGCGATCGAGCTCCCGAAGGGAATGGTCCTCGACATCGGCCTCACGTACAGGTCCCGCTCCGGCGCCCCCATCGACTACTGGGGAGCGCACTACCTGTACGGCCCCGACGAGTCGTTCATCCTGCCCCGGGGCGCCGGCGGCCGCCTCCCCTGGATCCACAACGTCGACGGCCACATCGGCTATTCGGTCAAGCTCGCGAAGGACAGCGAGCTCACCGTCACCATGGATGTCTTCAACATCGCCAACTTCCAGCAGGTCGTCCAGGTGGACCAGCGTTACACGACAGCGTTCGTCGACCCCTGCGTCGGTGGGACGAAGGAAGATCTGAATCCGAGGAGCGGTCCGACGTGCGTGAAGGACCACAACACCGGCGAGCCGCTCGAGGCCAAGGCCGTGAACCCGAACTTCGGCAAGCCGACGCAGTTCCAGACGCCGCGGCAGTTCCGGTTCGGCGCGCGGGTGACGTTCTAGACGCGGCGCGCGCGGGAAAGGATGCAAGCGATGAAGAAGCGATGGCTTGTTTGGATGGCAGCGCTCGGGGCAGTCTCACCGCTCACGGCGATGTCTCCGGGCTGCTCGCAGCCCAAACCCGAGTGCACCGTGGCCACGGCCACCTTTTATCCGTACGCGACGAAGTTCACCCGGATCGGCGGGGATGCGGAGGGCCCCTGTGCTCGGAAGGATGGGACTGTCGAGCTGGTCGGGATGCAGACGTACAGCCCGGACGAGAACGGCGACCAGCTCCCCGACGAAGGCAGGAAGCGCGTCGCGATCCAGACGGCGGAGTTCGGCGACTGGTATCGCGGCGGCGCCACGATCGACCCGAACCCGGATCTGAACGCGTTCGCGCTCGGTGTCTTCGCCGCGCGCGAGCCGGATGACAGCGACATCTGCACGGTGCCGACGTTCGATCCCGCCGAGGTGGTGTTGCTGCCCGGCGGCGAGGGCGGCGCTGGCGGAGCAGGCGGTGATGGTGACGGCGGCGCCGGCGGAGCAGGCGACGGTGGCGCTGGCGGAGCCGGTGGTGCCGGCGACGGTGGCACCGGCGGTGCCGGTGGTGCCGGCGACGGTGGCGCTGGCGGAGCAGGCGGAGCCGGTGGTGCCGGCGACGGTGGCACCGGCGGTGCCGGTGGTGCCGGCGACGGCGGCGCTGGCGACGGCGGCGCACCGCCGTTGGCGCTGGGATCGCACAAGCTCGAGTGGCGCAACCTGCGCGTGTACGTGACGCCCGCCAACCTCGCGAATCAATTCGAGGCAGAAGTCACGTACTCCGAAGAGAGCTGCTCGGCGACGTACAAGGTCGTTGGGCTCTGGCCGACGGTCGACTGTCAGATCTACACCCCGAACCCCGACCCCGAGGGCGATCCCATCCCCACGGGCAAGTTCGACAACGACAAGTGCACGAATCCTAAGTCTGGCATCTCCCCGGATCTCAAGGTGAAGTGCGACACCAGCGTGGGCCTGTGCGTGCTCGACGCGGACAGCATTCCCGCCTTCAAATAGGCAGCCCGGCGGGCGGGGCGCCATCGCCCCGCCCGCGCTCCTCCGGCCCCTCTCCCCTCACCTTCCCTGGAACACCGTCGCCCCGGCGCACCCCCGGCTGTGCGCAGACAGCGGGCCAGGATCGCCGGCTCACGGCGCGGGTTTGACGGCCAGCCTCGCCAGCGCCGCGCAGCCGGCCCCGCTCGCGATCTCGAGCTTCGTCGTGAGCGCGCACAGGCGCGACGCCCGCCCGAGCGCCGCCGGATCGCCCGATACGATGGCCCGCTTGGACTCGTATCCGGTCCGGACCGCGAGCATCGTCTGCGCGCGGGGGGGCAGCTCCGCGCGCCGCGCCACGAGCAGATCGCCGAGCTTCGGCCCGGGATCGGCGGCCGGCGCCCACGTCCAGACCGACGCGACCAGCGCGTCCGCGAAGGCCGCGCGCAGCTCGTCGCCGCCGCGCGCGCCGTCGCACGGCAGCGCGGGCCCCGCCGGCCCGACGTCGGTGGCGAGGAGCCTCCGCCCCGCGATCCGCCGGAGCAGATCGTTCTCCACGCCGGCGATCTTGCCGTCGTCGTCCGAGAACGCCCCCGCCTTGAACCGCACGGCGAGCGCGGCGCACTTCTCGTCGCGCTCCGCGCGCAGCCGCTGCTCCTCGCGGGCCCTCTCCTCGGCGCGCAGCCGCTCCTCGCGCTCGCGCGCCTCGCGGGCCTCCACCGCGGCGCACTGCTCGAGCCGCGCGGCGACGCGCCGCTGCTGCTCGCTCGCCGCGCGGCCGAGATCGTCCTCCGCGATGTCGCGGACCGCGCACACCTCCGGGCGCTCCAGGACCGCATCGACGCGCGCGCGGGCGGCGCGGAGCCGCAGGATCACCGACAGCGCCGCGACGATCACGAGGGCCGACACGACGATCGACGCGATCCTCCGGTTCCGCCGCCGGCGATACGCCTTGGCGAGCGCGCCGCCGCCGCTCTCGTCGAGCAGCTTGCGGCAGCGGCCGATCATCGCCTGCCATTGCGCGATGTCCTCGGCGAGCACCTGGAGCGGCTCCGCGAACGGGCGATCGCGCCGGACCTTGTTCGCCAGCCGCTCGAGCCACATGCCGGCGTCGGGGGCCCGACCGTGGTCGGTCACCTCCGCGACGCCCTCGAGCAGCCCGCCGATGCGCCCGGCGTAGACGTCCCACGCGACGATGGCCTCGGACTGGCTGTCGCCGAGCCGCTCGATGGCCTCGCGCACGTCGGCCATCGGGAGGAGGCGCTCGACGTCCTCCCGGCGCACGCCCGCGAGCTTCGCGGCCTGATCGACGCCGCGCTGGAAGCCGCCGAGGAGCCCCTCCGGCGCCAGCTCGCGGAGCCCCTCCGGCACCCGGCTCGCCTGCATGCACGCGCCGGCGTGGTGCAGCGGCCCCATGGCGCAGGTCAGGAAGGTGCCGCCGAGCTTCACTTCCATCGAACCGTGGCTCTCCTCTCCACGAGATACCCTGGACAGCGCGGCGCGGAAAGGCTCGCCGCGCTGTCCACCGTGCATCACCGGCCGCTGCGCGAGACCTCGAGGTCCCAGAGCGCGTAGAGCACGTCGACGTCGTACTCGGTGTGTCGCCAGCCGGGGTGGAGCCGGTAGCTGCGCGGGAGCAGGCCAGAGCCCAGGATGGCGTCCGTCTGCTCGGCGAAGGTGTAAAGATACATCTTCACGCCGGTCAGCTCGGCGTCGGAGAGCGGGCGCGCGTGGCGCTCGTGGAGCCGGACGTTCGGCCTCCGCTCGACGATGCTCACCAGCAGGCGGCCGCCGGGGCGCATCGCGCCGGCGAGGTTCTTGAGCACGAGCGAGAGATCGTCGCAGAACTCGAGCGTGCCGAGCGCGAGGGCGACGTCGAACCGCCCCCAGGAGCGGGGGATCGGGAGGTGGTAGTCGTGCCGGTGATAGGCGCCGTGGGGCCGCTTCTTGCGCGCGATCTCGAGCATCCCCTCGGCGATGTCGAAGCCCACGACCTCGACGGACTGCGGGAGATCGCGCGTGAGGTGGCCCGGACCGCAGCCCGCGTCGAGCACGCGGGCGCCGTCTGTGACCACCTCGCGCAGGAACGCGCGCACGGGCTTCTCGTAGTGCTGGATGTCTTTCCAGGTGGAGACGTAGTCGGGCGCGAAGTCCTCGTAGTAGTCGACGAGCCGCTCGATCCGGGTCGCTCGCTTCATGACGCCTTTCAGGTGATGTCGTCGACCGCCTGGACGGTCTCCTGGATGTCGTGCTCGTGCGTGTAGCCGAGGATGTCGCGCGCCCGCCGGTCGTCGACCATGCACACGTAGCGGATGTGATCGAGCTCGGGGGCCGGGAACGACGTCGCCCTGAACCGCCAGAGCCGCGGGATGATCGTCTGCATGACGAAGTGGGGAATCGCCGCGCGGGCCCGGCCGGTCATCTCGATGACGCGCGAGAGCGGCAGCGGCGCGGGCCCCGCGAGGTTGAAGATCCCGCGCACGCCGGGGCGCAGCGCCGCGAGGATCGCGGAGACCACGTCGTCCTGGTGGATGACCTGCACCATCGGGTCGAAGCCGAGGAGGGTCGGGATCACGTTGAGCCGGAGGTAGTTCGACGGCGCGTTCCGCACGGAGCCCAGGATGTGGACCGGCCTGAGGATGACCGTCTCGGTCTGGGGGTGCTTCCAGAAGAACGACTGCGCCAGCATGTCGACCTCGATGAGGTCGCGGATCTCGCTGAACGACGCGCCGCCGAGCAGCGGGGCGTCCTCGGTGATGAACTGCGGGTTGTCGGGGCGCGGCCCGTAGGCGTTCGCGCTCGAGAGCACGATGAGCTTGGGCACGTCGTACTGCGCGACGAACTCGAGCAGCCGCTGGAACCCAGCGAGGTTCCAGCTGTGGTGCTCCATCTGGCTCACCCGCGGATCGTGCATGACCCCGAGGTGGACCACCGCGGCGAGCTGCTCCTGGCGGAAGATGTCCTGGGTCTTCTTGCGGCGGATGTCGATCTGGTGATGCTCGATGTCCTTGGGGCGCCCCTCGAAGCTGCGCCGGTCGACGCCGATCACGTGCCGCTCGCGGTGGAGGCGCCGCGCCAGGCGCCGCCCGAGGCGACCGCAGATGCCGGTGATGAGGATGGACCGGAGGGACGGATCGGTGTCCGCGGCGGGACGGCGACCTCGACCGAGCATGCGTTCGCTCATCGGAGCGACGGTCGCTTCGAGGAGGCCGATGGTCAAGCCCTTCGTGCCGGTGCAGGGCCACGCGAGTTTTGCTATCGTCCGCCGCCCATGGCCAGCAGAACGACGCTCGCCAGGCTGAGCCACTTCGTCACCCACAGCGCGCTGCCGCTCGCGCGCGTCGGGGTCGACAGCCTGCGCGGCACGATCGACGACGCGACCATCCGGCTGCTCGGCCAGGACTTCGAGGACCGGCTCCGCCGGGTCACGCTGCCGCACGCGGCGGACGGGGTCGACCCGTTCGGGCTCGACCGGGAGTGGGCGAAGTACGCGGTCGGGGTCGCCGCGTTCTTTCATCGCTTCTACTTCCGGACCGAGGTGTTCGGCATCGAGCGCGTCCCGGCCGGCCGTGTGCTCCTCATCGCGAACCACTCGGGCCAGCTCCCGTTCGACGGCATGCTCATCGCGGCCTCGATGTTCCTGGACGCGGAGCCGCCGCGCGTGATGCGGAGCATGGTCGAGAAGTGGACGCAGACGCTGCCGTTCGTGGCGACCTTCTTCTCGCGCGTGGGCCAGGTGGTCGGCGTCCCCGAGAACGCGCGCCGGCTGCTCGACATGGGCGCGGCGATCCTGGTGTTCCCGGAGGGGACGAAGGGGATCTCGAAGGGGTTCTCCAGCCGCTATCAGCTGCTCGATTTCGGGCTCGGCTTCATGCGGCTCGCGCTCGAGACCGACACGCCGATCGTGCCCATCGCGGTCATCGGGGGCGAGGAACAGTACATCTCGCTCGGCAACCTCGAGTCGGTCTCGAAGGCGCTCGGCATGCCGACGTTCCCGATCATCCCGCAGCTCCTGCTCCCCGGCGGCCAGCTGCCGCTGCCGACCCGATACCGGATCTACTTCGGCGAGCCGATGACGTTCCACGGCGACCCCGACGACGACGACGCGGTGATCCAGGAGAAGGTGGCGCTCGTGAAGGGTCGGATCCAGTCGATGCTGAACCGCGGCCTGAAGGAGCGGAAGAGCGTCTTCTGGTGACCGCGTGACCGCGTGACCGCGTGACCGCGTGATCGCGTGATCGCGTGATCGCGTGATCGCGTGATCGCGTGCGCGCGCGGGCGTTCAGGCGCCCGCCAGCGTGACCGCGGCGTCGGGGCCGTGAGCGAGGACGCGCGCGTGGCCGCCGAGGATGGCGGGCTCGTTGCGATGGCCGTGGCCGATCGGCAGCCCGGCGACGACGGGGATGCCCAGCGGGAGCAGCCTGTCGCGGAGGACCTCGTCCACCGTGATGCCGTCGGTGCCTGGCGCGCATTGCTCGAAGTCGCCGAGGACCACCGCCGTGGCCGGGGCGAGGTGGCCGCCGACCTCCAGCGTCGCCAGCATGCGATCGATGCGGTAGGGCCGCTCGGTGACGTCCTCGAGCAGGAGGATGCACCCCTCCGGGACCCGGAGCCGTCCCGCGGCGGCGCAGGCGTGGAGCAGGGCCAGGTTGCCGCCGAAGAGCGGCCCCTCGGCCACGCCGGCGCGCAGCGTGGTGAGGCCGTCGAAGCGGCGCTCCCCCAGCGGATCTTCGAGGGCGCGGATCAGCGCGGCGCGGGCGCGGGCGTCGCCGCGCCCGAGCGCGGTGACGTGGACGCCGTGGAGCGACGCCACGCCCGCGCGCGCAGCCTCGACGTGGAGGGCCGTGACGTCGGAGAAGCCGACGATCCAGCGGGGGTGCGCTGCGAGGACGCTCCAGTCGAGCCGGTGGACGAACCGGTTCGCGCCGTAGCCGCCGCGGGCCGCGAAGATGGCCCTGACGTCGGGTGCGAGAGAGCGCGGGCGAGCTCGTCGCTGCGTCGGGCGTCGCTGCCGGCCAGGTAACCGGCCCGCGCGAACAGCCCGTGATGGGAGGGCGCCGACAGCGATGGCGGCCCGCCCCGCCGGCCGTCGTCGTCGTCGAACGGAGGCCCCTCGCCCGCGTCGAAGAGGACGCGGTAGCGCTGGGCGAGCCAGCCGATGCCGACCCGCGCGAGGACGTGCTCGAACGGGCTGGAAGGGGCGATCACCGCGACGGTATCGCCCGGCCGGAGCGCCGGCGGCAGGATCGGCGGGGGAGAGCTAGCGAGCACCAGGATCGTCGTCGAGCAACTCCACGTCTTCCGCATCCGTGTCGACGTCGATCGCGTCGGAGCCAGGCAGGGGCGGCACGGGAGCAGCGGGCGCCTCGGGGAGCGCAGGGGCCGAGAGGGATACCTCCTCGTGCGCTCGATGGACCTCGCCATCGTCGATGTCGCCGAGCGCCGGCGGCGCTGCATGAGCGTCGAACTCCGACCATTGCGCGGGAGCGGCCGGCGCATCGGCATACGCAGCCGGAGCAACGTGGATGACCTGGGTGGCGCTATCCAGAGGGAGCCTCTGCCCCTCGCGCAGGGCCACATCGACATGGGCAGCGCCGCCGCTCGCGTCGGCCGCGTCGGCGTGCGAAGCGACGCCGTAGGTCCAGACCTGCTGCACCGGCTCGACAGGCAGCGCTTGCGGGGCGGCGGCATCCGCCGGGTACGCCTCCGCAGCCGGGTACGCCTCCGCAGCCGGGTACGCCTCCGCAGCCGGGTACGCCTCCGCAGCCGGGTACGCCTCCGCAACCGGGTACGCCTCCGCAGCCGGGTACGCCTCCGCAACCGAGTACGCCTCCGCAGCCGGGTACGCCTCCGCAACCGGGTACGCCTCCGCAGCCGGGTACGCCTCCGCAGCCGGCTGTGCCTCGGGAGCCGGCTGCGCCGCCGCAACCGACAGCGCCTCCGCGGCCGGCTGCGCCTCGGCGCCCTCGTGCGCCTCGGAGCCCGCGTAGCCGTTGCTCACCGCCGCCACCGCGCCGGCCTCGAGGCCGAGCGTCTCGAGCGCCGGCGCCCGGGGCGCGAGCGGCGGCTCGGTCAGCGGCGGGCCCGGCGCCCGGGTCGGGAGCGAAGGAGGCGGCGGGGTGCGCTTGAGCTTGCCGGTCTTGGCCCGCTCGAGGCCCGCGGTCGCGTCCGGATCGCCCGCCTTCATGCGGAGGACGCGGCGCCAGGCGTCCGCCGCCTCGCGCGCCTCGCCGAGCTCCTCCTCCCAGAGGCGCGCCACCTTGCGCGCGAGCTCCGCTCGCTGCGCCGGATCGCGGCCGCGGAGGATCTGGTCCTCGTACAGCTGGATCATGCCGCGGTGATCGCCGAGCTCCAGCAGGAGACCCGACAGGTCGTTCATCACGTCCTGATCCGAGGGCGACAGGTCATGAAGCTTCTTCAGGTCCGCCGCGGCGCCCTGCCTGTCGCCGAGCACATCGCGCCGCAGCCTGGCGCGACGCTGCAGGAGCTTGCGCACGAGCGGGCCGTCGAACACCTCGTCGAGCGCGCGGTCCAGCGTCGCGCTGACGCGGGGCAGATCGCCCACCTCGCGCCCGAGGGCCTCGAGCGCGTCGAGCGAAGCGTCGTCGACCTGCGCCAGCACGGCGTCGCCCAGCCAGCCGAAGGCGCGGTCGACGTCGCGGAGGTCCTGGTGCGCGATCGTGGCCGCGCGCCGCAGGAGCGCCGCCCGGGTGCGGCCGCCGTCGCGCGAGCCCTGGCCGCCGGCCGCGAGCGCCTCGACGAGGATCGTGCGCAGCGCCGTCGACCCCGATCGCTCGTCGTCGTCCCGCGCCACCTGCTCGAGCATGGCGATCGTCTCCTCCTGGACGCCGCCGCCGAGGGCCAGCTCGAAGAAGCTCCTCGCCCGGTCGATGGCGCCGCGCTCGCAGGCGATCTGGGCGGCGCGGACGAGCGCCGCCAGGCGATCGGCCGGCGTGCGGCACCGGCTCACCTGGCGCTCGAAGAGGTCGATGATGAGGCCAGGGGCCTCGGCCAGCGCCGCGAGCCGCTGGAGCAGCGGCTCGACCTCGGCGGTCGGCACGCTCGCGAGCGCGCCCTCGCCGTGGTGGATCGACTCCAGCGGATCGGCGCCCACGGAGACCCGGACCTCGGCCTGCCGCACGAGCTCGGCCGCCCGGGCCATGCCCGAGAGATCCCTGGCGAGGAGCTCGTGCGCGACGGTGAGGGCCTCGCGATCCTGGAGCTCCACCGCGATCGCCTCGAGCTTCTCCGCGAGGCCGGCGTCGGCGGTGCGCGAGCGCGCGAGCTCCATCGCCACGCGCGCGGCGTCCTTCTGGCGACCGACCTCCACGAAGCGCTCGAAGGCCCCGCGCAGGGCGAGCTCGCGCCCCGCGCGCGCGATCGACTCGTTCCAGGCGACCAGCTTGGTCGCGACGATCCCCTTCCACCCGACCCGATCGCCGAGCGCGACGTACGCGTCTCGGCACGGCTCGTCGCCCTGATCCGCGAGCCGCTCCAGGAGCGCCAGCGCCTCGTCGCTCTTGCCCAGCTGCTGGTCCAGGATGTCGGCGAGGCGGCGGGTCATCTGCGACGCCTCGTCGTCGTCGCCCTCCACCTCGATCAGGATCGCCATCAGGCGCGCGACCTTTGGCCAATCGTTCAGCCGCTCGGCGAGCCGCAGGAGCCGGGCGACCGCGTCGAGGTCGTCCGGCTCGACGGCGTGGACGATCTCGAGCGCCCGGACGGCGCCGCGCGGATCGTCGAGCGGGCCCTCGTACAGCGCCGCGAGCCGCTGCGCGATGTCGACCTGGTCGTGGCCGTACACGAGCACGAGCTCACGCTCGAGCGCGCCCGCGACCCCCCTCGGGTTGCCGCGCTGCTCCTCCAGATCGGCGATCCCCCGTAGCGCGATCCGGTTCTGCGGATCGAGCGTCGCCACGACCGCCTCGTAGCGCGCGATCGCGGCCTCGAGGTCGCCGGGGCCCTCCGCGAGCATGCGCGCCTCGCGCAGGGCGAGCGAGATCTTGCCGGGCTCGCTGTCCGTCAGATCGCCGAGCTTGCGGAGGAGCTCCGCGCCCTGCTGGTGATCGCCGCGCTCGCCGGCGTCCTGGGCCAGCCGCTCGATGGCCTCGGCGTCGTCGCCGTCGGCGAGCAGGAGCGTGAGCGTCGCGCGCTCCCCGTCGCGGTCACCGAGCTCGCGCTGCAGGGCCGCCGCGGCCCGTCGCGCCGCGACGCGCTCCGCCCTGTCGCCGAGCACCTCGGCCCGGCTCAGGAGGAACCGCACGAGCTCGGGCCGCCGGTGGGCGCGCCGGTAGAGGTCCTCGATCGCGGGGCCGGCGTCCGTCGCCGGATCGATCTCGATGGCGCGCTCGACGCGGTCGAGCGCGCCGTCGACGTCTCCGGCGCTGAGGAGCAGCTCGGCGGCCTCGACGAGGAGCGCCGGACGCGCCTTGCGGTCCGCGAGCAGCGCGCGCTCGCAGAGCGCCCTCGCCGCCTCGGCGAGCCGCCCCGCCGCGACGTAGGCCTTCTGCGCGAGCTCCCACAGCCTCGGCTGGCGCAGGAGCTCGGCGGCCTGGCCGTAGGCGTCGCCCGCGGCGCCCGGCTCGTCGAGCCGCATCCGGAGCTCGCCGAGCTTCTGAAGGAGCGGCCCGTGGGTCAGCTTCCCCTGGAACCAGGTCGTCGCGTCGGCGAGGACCCGCGCCGCGAGGTCGAAGCGCTCGCCGCGCTCGAAGAGCTTGACGGCGGACAGGAGCGCCGCGCCGTCGTCAGGCATGAGGCCCGCGATCCGCACCCACGCCTCCGCGGCCGCGATGGGGTCGCGGCGCTTCTGCTCGTGGAGCGCGACGAGCGCCCTCTCGAGCTCGACCCGCTGCGCGACGTCGGGCGTCGCGGCGGCGTCGTGCTCGAGCAGCGCGGCGAGGTCGTCCCACCGCGAGCTCCGCTCGAGCAGCCGCCTCAGCTCGGCCTGCGCCTGCGCGTCGCCTGGATCGAGCTCGGAGAGCAGCTTCCAGGCCTGGACCGCCGTGTCGACGTCGCGCAGCTGCGCCTCGCACAGCCCGGCGACGTCGCGCAGCTGCGCCTTCCTGCGCTCGATGGGCGCCTCGGGGACGCGCGCCGCCGCGAGCAGCACGTCCCGCAGCTCGACGAACATCCGCTTCTGGCGCAGCTGCTCCTCGACCTGCGCGAGCACGTCCGGGTTGGCCGGCTCGCCCTTGAGCACCTCACGGAGCCTGGCGAGCGTCATCGGCTTGCGAACCTCGGCCGGCTCCTCTCTCGGAGGCTGCAGCTCCTCCGAGGGAGCCGAGCTACCGAAGGCGCCGGGCGCCGGCGCGGCGCCGGCCAGGCCGTACGCCCCCGCGGGGGCCGGCGCTACGGCGTCCGCAGGTGAAGCCAGCGTGTCCGGCGCCGTCGACCCCGGCGCGGGAGCGAACGAAGACGCCGGCGCGAACGCGGCCACCGCCGGATCGACCAGCCCAGCGACGGCCGGCGACGAGAGGAGGCCCGAGGGGGGCACGGACGCGTGCGCATGGGCGGCTCCCGCGCTGGGCGGCACCGACGACCGGTGCGCAGGCGCGGCAGCCACGCCCATGGGCGGCGGCGGCGCCGACGGCAGCCGCGGGGGGGGCGCGACGGACGCCCGCTTGCGCGCCTCGGGGGCCATGAACCCGTTCGGGTTGACCTGGAGGTAGGCGAGGTAGCGCGGGCGAAGCTCCGCGATGCGGCCCAGCTGCTTCCCGTAATGGTCGGCGAGCTGCATGGCGCGATCGTGCCCCGGCGCCGCGCGGAGGGCGTAGACCGAGTACGAGTAGCCGTACTCCCCGTCGTACGTCTCCGCGAGCGCCACGAAGAGCTCCGCGGCCTCGTCGCGCTCTGGCTGCGGCACCGGCTCGCCCGCCTCGATGCGGTCGACGATGGCGACGCCGAGCGCCTGGATGAGCCCCACGTCGTGCGGCACGAACGCGCGCGCGTTCCGCAGCGCCACCGTGGAGCCCGCGAGGTCGCCGGCGCGGCGCCGGATGTCGGCCTCGTCGCGCAGCAGGGCGAGCCGCCGCTCCGGGTCGTCGACGAGCGCCTGCTCCATCGCGAAGTACGGGATCGCCTCGGCGTACTGCTGCTGGGCCTTCAGCATCTCGCGGGCGGCGTAGATGGCGTAGACGTTGTGCGGATCGAGCTCCGCCAGGCGGCGCCAGTTCTCGAGGGCGCGCTCCGGCCGCGAGAGCGGCGGCTCGCTCCACAGCCGGCCGAGCTCCTCGTGCAGGGTCGAGACCTGCGCGCGCACCTCGGGCCGCTCGAAGAGCAGCGGCGTGAGCGCCTTGACGAGCCGCTCCAGGAGCGCGACGAGCGCCTTCTGATCGCCCTTGTCGCGGTAGAGCTGCGCCAGCCGCTCCGCCGCGGTCCGCTGCGTCGGATCCTTGTCGATGGCGATCATGAGCGTCCGCGCGGCGTGGTGCGCGTCGCCGATGGTGGTCGACCACACGTTCGCGGCCTCGCTCAGCCAGTGCGCCGCGTACGATGGATCTGCGGTGGAGCTGCCTACGCGCTCGAGCAGCATGGCGTACGAGCGTGGGTCCTGCTCCCCGGCTCGGTGAGCATACGCCAGGGCTTCCCCGTCATGCGGATTCGTGACGAGCCGCTGGACGAGCGTTTCCATCTCCCGGGGATCCATCGGTGCGCGGCGAAGTTACACGTTAGCCTCCGGCTCGTACAGCGACTCTCGGCGTCCTTCGCGATCGGACGCCGCTGTCTCTCGCGCGACGGGACTCCATGGAAGAGCGGGCAGTCGGGGGCCGACGTCGGCCTCGCGCAGCGGTGCCGCGCGCGTGCCGTCATCAGTCGAATTTCACATACGGCTTGCGCGGCTGCGCTGTCTTTCGCTTCGGTATCGAAGCCGATGGGACGCCCGTCGGCGCGGGCGCCGCGCTGGCGACACCCGCGGGCGACGGAGGCGGCGCCGGCGCGGTCGTCGCGGCGGCGGGCGGCGGCGCCAGAGCGGTCGTCGTGGCGGCGGGTGACGGCGCCGGCGCGGTCGTCGCGGCGGGCATCGGCGGCGGCGACGGCGCGGTCGTCGCGGCGGGCGGCGACGGCGCGGTCGTCGTGCCGGGCGGCGACGGCGCGGTCGTCGTGCCGGGCGGCGACGGCGCCGCCGGCGGGGTCGTCGTGGCGGCGGGCGGCGGGTTGGCGCGCGCTATCGCGTCCGCGAGTACCCTCGCCTCCAGCGCTACCCCTTTCTGAAGACTGTGCGCGCCGCCGTCCGCGGGCCGGCGGAGCTCGCGCACGGCGAGCGCCATCACGATCAGGGACAGCGCGCCGGCGCCGACGGCCACGCGCGAGGTGCGCCTCCGTGGCGCGGAACGCAGCGTGCTCGGCGCCTGCGCGGCGTCGTCGCCCACGACCGCGAGCAGCTCGCTCGTGGCGCCGACCTCGGCGGGCTGAGCCGGGCCGAGGCGCTCGCGGTCGAGGCTCGGCCTGGCCTCGTCCATCGCGCGATCGAGCTCGGCGATGAACTCCTGGGCGCTCCGCGGCCGATCCTCGGGCCGCTTGGCCAGGGCGCGCTGCAGGAGCTGCGAGAGCGACGGCGGTATCCTGGCGTCCGGCGCGGCCTCGCTCGCCGGCACGGGCGACGACTTGATGTGCCTCGCCATCACGACGACCGCATCGTCGTCGATGAACGGCGGCCTCCCGACCAGCATCTGATAGAGCAGGACGCCGAGCGAATACAGGTCGCTCCGCGCATCGAGCGGCCTGCCCTGCGCCTGCTCCGGCGACATGTACCGCGGCGTCCCGAAGACGGTGCCTGCCTGGGTCTCGAGGGCGTCGACCGGCCGCTCTGTCCCGGTCATCACCTTCGCGATGCCGAAGTCGAGCACCTTGCAGATCTCCTCGTGCTCGCCCGCGGGGGGCCTCGCCAGGAACAGGTTGTCCGGCTTGAGGTCCCTGTGGATGATCCCCTTGTCGTGCGCCTCGGCCAGCGACAGGAGCGCGTGCCGCGCGAAGCGGGCGGCGTCGCCCATGCGCAGCCGCCGCAGGCGCTTGAGCCGCTGGCCGAGCGACTCGCCCTCGAGCAGCTCCATCGCGAGGTAGAGCGAGCCGCTGCTCGACGCCGTCCCCTCCATGGGCGAGCTCTGCTCTGCGGAGCGACCGCGGCCGAAGGCCGCGTCCGTCGCGTCGTCCACGACCTCGCCGAAATCGAACACGGTGACCGTGTGCGGCGACCGGAGGAGGCTCATCGCGCGCGCCTCGCGGGTGAAGCGCGCCTTCGCCTGCGCGTCGAACGCCCTGTCCGACCGCAGGATCTTGATGGCCACGTCGCGGCCCATCGCCTCCTGGCGCGCGCGGTACACCGTGCCCATCGAGCCGGCGCCGAGCTTGCCCACGATCACGAACCGATCCGCGATCGTGATCCCCAGCAGCGGATCTCCGTCGGTCTCGGCGAGCACCTCGCGGCTCACGAGGGCCAGCCCGTCGTGGGGGCAACGAGGTAGCCTCGCGCTCTGGCCGTCCTGGGAACCGCGCTCGCCGGCGGGGGACGGGAGCTGGCTGGACGAGGTCCTCCCAGCGACGGCCGCGAGGTGGTGACAGCGCGGGCAAATCAGCGCCATGGCCCTGCTGGGCTCGTCGGGCGACCCGGGGGCGCTGGCTGGGAACTGGCCGTCTGCTGCACGAACTACCACCGCGATGGGGGGATCGTCCGTTACTTGGGCTCGCATCGCAAGGCCCACGACTCGCCTGTCGCTCGCGGGCGACAGCCGAAGAACGCGGCGTCGCCGCAGGACGCATCGCTGCAGCAGACGTCGCTACAGAATCGCTGCGTTTGTTCAGGATCCTTGATGCACATACCACTCCGACAGTCCTCGGGCGTGGAGCACGGAGCGCCGATGGCCGCAAGGCTGTCCCCGGACAGCAGCCTGATGCACGCGCGGACGGTCGAGCGTTCGTCGATCGCGAGCTCGGCGCAGCCGACGCGCTGCCTCACCTCGCCGGGCGTGTCCGGGCACATCTCCGAGCCACAGCACGGGATGGTGCAGCGGCCTCTCCCTTCGACCTCGGCGCAGAGCCCGGACGCGCAGTCATCGTCCAGAGCGCAGGGCTCGAAGTAGCCTCCATCGCCCAGGGCGGCGGCCCGGCACGCCAGGGCCGGGCCGGGCGAGACGAGATCCGTCGTGAGCCGGCACGCCGCCCCGTTCGCGGCGCAGCTGGTGTCGGAGCAGCAGGCGTCGACGCAGACGCCGCCGCTGCAGATGCCAGATCGGCAGTCGCCGGGCGCGGCGCAGGACGCGCCGGAGAGCTGCGTGCCCACGTCGGGCCGGCCGACCTCCCGGCCGATGCGACAGAGGCCGCTCCCTCCGCCGTCGGGGATCCAGCAGACGGCATCCCGGACAGGATCGCAGTCGCTCGAGCTGCAGCAGGCGCGCGAGCATACGCGCGGCCCGTCGCCGTCGAACAGCGCTGGATCGAGGCAGAAATCGAGCGCGCCGCAGTCCTCGTGCCGCGCGCAGCGCGCGCCCAGCGCGCGCTCCAGCTGCTGCTCGACGCAGGCGCCCTCCCTGCAAACGGCGCCCTCGGGGCACGCCGGCGGCCCGATCGCGCCCTCGTCCGAGCAGCGCACCTGGCCCAGCGTCCCGTCGACGAGGACCTCGCACCCGGCGCCGAGCGACACGAGCGCGGCGAGCCCGCGGAGCAGCCTCCGCAGCGCGGCGCCGTGGCGCATCAGAACTGCACCCGGAGCCGGGCTCCATCGGCGCCCAGCGACAGGCGGATCGCCTGCGCCCCTGCGCCGGCGCCGCGCGGGAGAGGCCGGTGGTCCTGACCCGAGAGCAGCGCGCGCGAGCCGACGGCCGAGGCCGCGCGAGAGGCTGGGCTCGCCGCGGGCGCCCCCGGAGACAGGTACAGGTAGAGCGCCGCTGCCCCGGAGAGGCCGGCGACCAGCAAGGCGACGTCCGCGGCGACGGCGCACCGGTGAGCGGCGCTCGCGTCGGCCTGCAGATCGGCGATGGAGACGCCGGCCCCGGTGCGCTCGTCGGCGCCGGGATCCCGCGCCACGGCGAGCGCGGCGAAGACGCCGCCGACCACGAGCGACCCCGCGGCGATGCCCCCGCTGACGGCGAGCCAGGTCGCGCGCGGCCTCGCGCCGCCGACCGCCGCGGGAGGGCGCGGCAGGCGCGGCAAATACGGCAGCGCCGTGGAGACCGAGGCGGCTTTCTCGGGCGCTGGCGGCTTCGCGCTGGCGAGCTCCCGCTTCGCGCCCTTGAGCCGCTTGAGGACCGCGTGGACCTCCTCACGCGCCTTCGGGAGCGCCTCCATGTCGAGGTAGCGGCGGTAGTAGCGCTCGGCCTCGTCGATCTCGCCCAGCCGCTCGTGGATCATCGCCAGGTTGTAGATGAGCTCTTTGCCCTCGGGATCGAGCGCCACGGCGGCCTCCAGCTTCGCGATGGCCGCGCGGTACTCGCCGTGCTGGTAGCGCCGCTGCGCCTCGTCGTGCAGCGCGGTCGCTCGCTCGATGCGGAGCCGCTTCTCCTCCTCGTCACGGGAGAGCGGCGGCGGGGCGGGAGGGCTCGGTCCGCCGCCCTGCGGCAGCTGCGCGGGCGCGGCGGCGGGCGCGACCACAGGCGCGCCGAGCGGCGCCGGCGAGGACACCTGCGCGGCCAGCGCCGGCGGCGCGCCGTGGGCAACCGCCGCGGCCGCTGCGAGCGCGGAGGCGAAGCCCACGACGATGCGCGCGGCCTCGGGGCCGATCGAGCGAGGAAGGCGCGCTGTGTGGCTCGTCACGGCCGCCCACCATAGCGTAACTTCCGCGCGGATAACGGCCTCTTGCGGCGGGCGGGGTGAAGGCCGCCGCCGCGGCGATCACCGGAGCTTGCAGCTGTACTCGCCGGCGAACACGAGCGCGCGCTCGCACCTGACGTCCACGGTGCGCTTCGCCGTGGTGAACTCGAAGGTCTGGCCGAACGGCGTCCGCTCCAGCCGCGTCATCTGCGCTCTGCAGCCCTCGCTGGGGCGGCGCGGCTCCGGCGCGCTCGCGGCGCCGTCCTCGCCGCACGCGACGAGCGCCGCCCTCCGTTCGACGTCGGCGTTGTCCGAGACGACGTTGTAGACCGCCGAGACGCTGAACGCGACGCAGAGAGCGAAGAGGACGAGCTGGCCGAAGCGCTTCACAGCCCGAGCTTACCCTGTCCGGCGCGCGAGGGGCTCGTCGCCGCGCGCGACCCGGCTCAGAGCCGCATGCCCGAGCCGGGCAGCGGGTTCCACGGCTGCCGGCGGGTCGTGTACTGGCCCCGCACGAACGCCCCGAGCACGGGCGCGATGTTGCGCGCGATGTCGTCGTCCCACTCGCCGCCGTTGATCCCGTCCTGCGGGGAGAGATCCGGCGAGAGCAGGAAGAAGCCCGGATAGAGCCGCCGCGGCACCTTGATCTGGTCGAGGTCCTCCTTGAAGAGATCGATGTCCACGCGCACGAGCCGCACGCTCCGGAGGGCCGTCTGCATCAGCGGATCGGCGAGCGCGCGGTCGACCCCGCGGCACGGCTCGCAGGGATCGCTCGTCGTCATCACGAGGACCTTCTCGCCCTGGGCGTACGCCTCCGCGCGCTGCTTGGCGAGCTCCTCGCTGAGCACGGAGACGTCGACGCCGATATCGACGATCAAGACCCCCCCGACGCGCCGGTGGGTCGTGTGCTGAGGGACGCTGCCGCTCGGCTGCGCCGCCGGGGGAGGCGCCTCCGGCAGCGGCATCGACGGCGACGCCGTGCTCGCCGGCTCCGGCGAGGCCTCCCCCTCCGGGATGGCGGAGGCCGTCTCTCCGGTGCGATGGGTGCTCCACATCCACACGCCGAAGCCGATCGCCGAGCTCCAGCAGAGGGTGAGCAGGACGCCGAGCGCGAGCCCGACGCTGGCGAGCGCGTACCCCCTGCGCACGGCCGGGGCCTGCTCGATCTCGCGGCGCGCCGCCCAGCCGAAGGCGATCGCGGCGATCGCCCCGAGCGGCCCGAACAGCGCCGCGACGACCGAGCTCACGGCCAGCGTGGAGAGCTGCCGTCGCTCCGGCGGGGGCGGCGGCGTGAGGTAGGGATCCTGGATGATCAGCCGCGCCGCCTGCGCGCGGCTCAGCTGGGCTGCGGCCGGCACGAGCGCGACGCGCGCCGCGACGGGGTCGCAGGGCGGCGCGCCGGCAGGCGGCTCGTTTTCGAAGGGCAGGGCGGCCGTCTGCACGTCCCTGAGCGCTGCAGGCGGCTCGTTCGCATCGCGGTTCGGCGGTGGCTGAGTCGGGCCGAATGCGTGGCTCACGCTCTTCATCCTAGCGCCGGAGGCCGCGCTACGCCCGCCGCACCGGGCCTCTCGTCGCGTGAGCGCTCAGGGGATGCAGGTGCGCTCGATCACCCGCAAGACTGCGCGCTTCGTGCTCACACCGGTGCTCATGGGCTCCGTCCATGCGACGCCCACCCGCTCACCGGCGAGCGCGACGCTCGGAGAATCCTTTACGGGAAACACCCCATCCGACACCCGGATCCCTCGAGCAGAGGGCGCTCCGTCGGCGGCCAGCTTCACGAGCAGGGTTTGCCCCTCCACCTTGCCATCGTGGCCGACCCACGCCACGAGGGCCCCGTCGCCGCTCGGCGCGAGCGCGCGCCACTTGCCCTTACCGACGACCCAGGGCGCCCCGCGCGGCTGCGCCTCGGCGTCCAGAGCGCGGGCGATCAAGGTGGCTCCCTCGCTCCAGAGCAGCAGCGCGCCGGCGCTGCCTGTAGCCACGAGCCCGAGCCGCTGATCCCTGTCCGGTGTCTCCTGAGCCGCGCCAGCCGGTCGGTCGCCGCCCTGTCGCTTCGCAACGAGGTGGGCATTCCCTTCCCTGCCCGCGGCGTCGAACCGCGAGGCCCGGATGCTCCCGTCCTCCTCGTCCTGCCAGGCGACGAGGTAGCCGCCGGACGCGTCGGCAGCGACCGCAGGCCAGCGCGGCATCTTGGCGCTTCGCGTGACCCCGACCGCCTTGAGCTGCGGCTGCGCAGGATCCACCGGCGCGAACTGGAACACCCCCAGGCGATGGCGGTCCGGCCCGAAGGGCGCCGCTGCGACAAGGGCGCCACCTGGAGCGGGCGCGAGGGCGACATGGTCGCTGACCTCCCTCCCGATCGCGCCGACGCGCTGGATCCCCACCGGCGGGTTCGTCTCCCAGCGGGGCCTCGCATACGCGAGCCCCTCCGCGTCGAACCACGTGACCGCCCACTCGTCGCCCGAGGAGAAGATCCGGAGCCCTGCGTCTCGCGTGCTCGAGATCGCCCTCGCACGAGCGACCTGCCGGGCATCGCTATCGAAGCCGGCGAACGCGATCTGCGCGTCCCCTCCCTTGAGGTCCACGAGCCACACGGCCCCGAACGAACCGTCGGCGCGCCCGGCGATCCCCATCCCCTCGCGCAGGATGTAGGTCGCGATATCACCCGACTTCGTCTTGCACCCCTCGAGGGAGCCGACGGGCACGAACTCCTGCACGCCGGTCCCGCGCGGCACCTCGGGCTCGGCCGGCGCAGTGGCCACCGCGGGCTCGGTCGGGGCGCTCGACGCAGCGGCGGCTGCGAGGACCGCCCCCGAGGCGCTCGGACCAGGGGCGGCACTCGCGGCTCCTCCCGCCGAGGGGGAGGAGCGGCGATCACAGGAACTGCCGAAGACGGCAAGCAGGGACAGAGCCACGACCTTGGCAAGAGTCATGGCTAAAGAAGCAGGACAAGAAGAGCGCTTGGTGCGAAGCAGAGGACTTGAACCTCCACGGGAGTTACCCCACTGGAACCTGAATCCAGCGCGTCTGCCAATTCCGCCAGCTTCGCGAGCGGGGACGGCATCACTACCTCACCCTTTCGCGATCCGTCAAGCGCTGTGTCACGCCCCGAGCGTTTTTCTTCGCCGACCGTTCCGTCCGTTGTGCCTGTTGAGTTCGCCACGTCCGTTGCATCCATCACATTCGTCGCATCCGTCCCATCCGTCCCATCCGTCCCATCCGTCCCATCCGTTGCGCCCGTCGCGTTCCCGTCCTTCGCCTTGCTCAGGCCTCCCTGGCTTCCTCCGGCTGCCAGCTGACCCCGGCGCGCGGCCTCCTTGCCGGATTGGTTCCCCCGCTGACGCCGCACCGGTGCACGACGAGGAGCGCCTGTGCTAGGGGAGCGCGCTCCCATGGCGGCCATCGGCTCACCTCCTCCTCTCCTTCTCTTCGTCGGCGTGCGCGCCGTCGACCCGGCCCAACAGCTCGACGACGTGATCGATGTCGTCGTGGAAGACGGCGTCATCACCCGGGCGGGACGCGGCGCAGCGACCGACGAGCTGCGCCGCGCCGACCGGGCCGAGATCATCCAGGGCGATGGGCTCCTGCTCCTCCCCGCGTTCGTCGACCTCCACGCCCACCTCCGCGAGCCCGGGCAGGAGTACAAGGAAGACATCGCCTCCGGGCTGGCCGCCGCGGCGGCCGGCGGCTTCGCCCACGTGTGCGCGATGCCGAACACGCGGCCCGTCAACGACACCCGCTCCATCACCGAGGCCATGATCGCGCGAGCCCGCGCGATCGGGGGGCCCGCGCTCCACCCCATCGGCGCGATCACGATGGGCCAGAAGGGCGCCGAGCTCACCGAGATGGCCGATCTCAAGGACGCCGGCGCCGTGGCGGTCTCCGACGACGGCCGCTGCGTGACGTCGAGCTCCGTCATGCGCCGCGCGCTCGAGTACGCGAAGACCTTCGATCTCACGATCATCCAGCACGCCGAGGACCACGCGCTCACCGACGGGGCGCAGATGCACGAGGGGGCGATTTCGACGCGGCTCGGCCTCCGGGGCTGGCCGCGCGTGGCGGAGGACATCATCGTCGCGCGCGACGTGCTGCTCGCCGAGGCCACCGGCGCGCGCTACCACGTCGCGCACATCTCGTCGCTCGGGGCGGTCCGCATCCTCCGCGAGGCGAAGGCCCGCGGCATCGCCGTGACCGCCGAGGTGACGCCCCACCACCTGACGCTCACCGACGCCGCCGTGCTCGGCTACGACACGGCGTGCAAGGTCAACCCGCCCCTGCGTGAGCAGGCGGACGTCGACGCGCTCCGCGAGGCGCTCGCGGACGGCACCATCGACGCGGTCGCCACCGACCACGCGCCCCACTCCACGCTCGAGAAGGACTGCGAGTTCGCCGAGGCGTCGCCCGGCCTCATCGGCCTCGAGCTCGTCGTCCCGGTCCTGCTCGACCTCGTCCGGCAGGGCGCCCTCCCCCTCGGCCGGCTCGTCGACGCCCTCACCCGCGCCCCCGCCCGCATCGCGCGGCTCGAGGCGCCCACGATCAAGGCCGGCGCCCGCGCCGAGCTCTGCCTCGTGGATCCGAACCTGAGCTTCGTGCTCGACCCGGCGCGCCTGCGCTCGAAGAGCAAGAACACGCCGTTCCTCGGACGGCAGCTCACGGGCCGCGTCAAGATGACGCTCGCCTCGGGGCGGGTCGTCTTCGTCGACGGCGAAGGAGCGGCGACATGAGCTCGCGCAAGGTCCATTTCGTCAGCCTCGGCTGCCCCAAGAACCGCGTCGACTCCGAGGTGATGCTCGGCGTCGCCCGCGCGGCCGGCTACGCGCACGTCGACGACGCGGCCGAGGCCGAGGTGATCGTCGTCAACACCTGCGGCTTCATCGGCGAGGCGAAGAAGGAGTCGATCGACGCCATCTTCGAGATGGCGCAGCACAAGGAGCACGGCAGCTGCAAGCGCCTGGTCGTGGCCGGCTGCCTGTCGCAGCGCCACCCCGACGAGCTCGCCCGCGAGATGCCCGAGGTCGATCACTTCCTCGGGTCGAGCGACATGCTCAAGCTCGGCCGGGTGCTCGCGGGCGGCGCCGAGCGGATGCTCGTCGGCAACCCCGCCGAGTGGCTGATCCACGCCGGCGATCCGCGCACCCTCTCGACCCCCGGCGGCAGCGCTTACGTCAAGATCGCCGAGGGCTGCAACCGCACCTGCTCGTTCTGCGTGATCCCGGACCTGCGCGGCGCGCAGCGCTCCCGGCCCATCCCGGACGTGGTGCGCGAGGTGGAGCAGCTCGCGGCGGCGGGCGTCCGCGAGATCAACCTCATCTCGCAGGACACGATCGCCTACGGCCGCGACGCGGCCGGCCGCGCCGAGGACGGCGCGCGCGCGACGCTCGCGCAGCTCGTCGAGCGGGTCGCCGACGTGCCCGGCGTGCGCTGGGTGCGGCTCTTCTACCTGTACCCCGAGAAGATGACCGACGACCTCGTCGAGCTGCTCGCCGGCCACCCGCGGGTCGTGCCCTACGTCGACATGCCGCTCCAGCACGCCGCCGACGCGATGCTGAAGCGGATGCGGCGCGGCCACGGCGGCGATCGCCTCCGCCGGGTCGTCTCCACGCTGCGCGAGCACGTCCCCGACCTCACGTTCCGCACAGCGTTCATCGTCGGCCACCCCGGCGAGACGGACGCCGAGTTCGAGGAGCTCTGCGACTTCGTGCGCTGGGCCGAGTTCGAGCGCGTCGGCGTGTTCCGCTACTCCGACGAGGAGGCGAGCCGCAGCCACGAGCTCGAGGGCAAGGTCCCCGCGCGCACGGCCGCGAGCCGCTACCGCCGCCTCATGACGCTGCAGCGCCGCATCTCGCACAAGAAGAGCGCCGCCATGATCGGCCGCGAGCTCGAGGTGCTCGTCGAGGGGACGAGCGACGAGCACGAGTACGTGCTCATGGGCCGCCACGCCGGTCAGGCGCCCGAGATCGACGGACAGGTCTACCTCTCCGGCGGCGAGGTCCGCCCCGGCCAGATGTGCCGGGTCCGGATCACGCAGGCGAGCGACTACGATCTCGTCGGCGAGCTGCTCGACGACGAGGAGAGCGGGCGCGGCGCCGGGCTCCCCCCGGCCGCGGATCTCGGCGCGGCCACGGCGAAGCGGCGCGTCGCCCTGCGCGTGCTGCAAACCGATGGACGCGAGCGCCAACAGAATTGACGGTCCGGCGATCGGGTCGCGGCGCGATCGCTGAAAATCCGGCTGCATCAGGGCGCTCCGCGGCGGAGGGGGCGCGGCACATGGTGTGCTATGACGCCGTGCCGTGCCGATGCTCCGCCGCGCTGCGCTTCACCTCGCCGTCGCCCTCGCGATCTCGCTGCTCGCCGGTGCGGCGTGCCTGAGCCCGACGCTGCCGCTCCCCCCGCCCGAGCCGGCCGACACGATGCGGCCCGTCGCAGACCGCGAAGGGGTATGGCAGATCTCGGGCAACTGCAGCCCTGGCGCGCGCGTCAGCCTCTTCAACGAGCGGACGCAGCGGGGCGTGATCGAGGACGACACCGACAGGAACGGCCGTTACCTCCTCGAGATCGAGGCCGAGCTCTGCGACACCCTGCTCGTATGGCAGGAGCTGGAGGGCAACGGAGGCGAGGAGAGCGAGGCGCAATCGTTTGTCGTCGAGGAGCGCACACCGCTCGGCGTCGTGAGCGACGCCTGCCCCTGAGGGCGCGACGAAGCTCCATGCACCGAAGTGGGAGAGTGACGACGCGGCGAGGTGACGACACGGTGACGTGACGACGCGGCGCGCCGCGCCCGATGGCCGCCATCGACGCGTGAGCGGAGCATCGTGATACGGTGTTGGCGTGATGGCGTCGATCCCGCCGAGCATCCCGCAGAACGCCACCCGGGTGCTGGTCGTCGATGACGAGCCGGGCCTCCGCCAGGTGCTCCACATTGCCTTCCACCGTCAGGGCTACGAGGTCGTTGTCGCGCCCGGAGCGCGCGCCGCCATCGAGGCCATCCGCCAGAACCCGCAGCCGTTCCCGCTCGTCCTCACCGACCTCGTGATGCCCGACGGCTCGGGGATCGAGGTGCTCACGGCCGCGAAGGCGCGGAGCAACGCGACCGAGGTGATCGTGATGACCGCGCACTCCACGGTGGAGAGCGCGCTCGACGCGATGCGCCACGGCGCGTACGACTTCGTGACCAAGCCGTTCTCGCCGGCGGAGCTCACGGCGCTCGCCGCGAAGGCGCTCGAGAAGAGCTCGATCGTCGCGGAGAACCAGCGGCTGCGCGCCCAGCTCGAGCGGCTCGATCTCCCGTCGCGCGAGCCGCTCGGCACGAGCGTCGCGATGCAGCGGATCGCCGAGCTGATCGCCAAGATCGCGCCGACGCGCACCACCGTGCTGCTCACGGGCGAGAGCGGGACCGGCAAGGAGCGGGTCGCCCGCGCGATCCACGACCAGAGCGATCGCGCGGCCAAGCCGTTCCTGGTGGTCAACTGCGGGGCGCTCCCGGAGGCGCTCATGGAGAGCGAGCTGTTCGGCCACGAGAAGGGCTCGTTCACGGGCGCCGGCGCGCGCTCGATGGGGCTGTTCCGGGAGGCGGACGGCGGGACGCTGCTCCTCGACGAGATCGGGGAGCTGCCGGCCGCGCTTCAGGTGAAGCTCCTCCGCGTGCTCCAGGAGCGGAAGGTCCGCCCTGTCGGCGCCGCCGCGGAGATCTCGGTGGACGTCCGGGTCCTGGCCGCGACCAACAGGGACGTGGAGGCCGAGGTCCGCCAGGGCCGGTTCCGGCAGGATCTCTATTATCGGCTGAACGTCATCCGCATCGAGCTGCCGCCGCTGCGCGAGCGCCCCGGGGACGTCTCGCGGCTCGCCGAGCGCTTCCTCCGCCGCTTCGCCGCCGAGCTCGGCAAGGACGTCCGCGGCCTCACGACGGACGCGGTGCGCGCGCTCGACGCCTACAGCTTCCCGGGCAACGTGCGCGAGCTCGAGAACATGATGGAGCGCGCGGTGGCGCTCGCCGGAGGGCCCACGATCGGCCTCGGTGACCTCCCGGGCGCCGTCGCCGGCCTCAGCGCGAGCCCGGCGCCGCTGCTCGCGCAGCTCCCGCCCGAGGGGTGCGCGCTCGACGAGGTGCTCGGCGAGGTCGAGCGCCGGCTCATCCTCCAGGCGCTCGAGCGCACCGGCGGCGTCCGCAAGGCGGCCGCCAAGCTGCTCGGCGTCTCGTTCCGGTCGCTGCGTTACCGCCTCGCCAAGCATGCCCTTGCCGCCGATGGGGAGGGAGACGACGACCCGGAGGGAGGATCCCGACGAGAATCGTCACCGCCGGGCGCCCTGCAGTGACGGTTTTCGTCACCGCCGCAAAAGAACACAACCCCACACCTCCGGCACCCTGCCCTCCTCACCTCAAGGAAAACCGAGGCAACTCATGAGCTTCTCGCGCAACTCGAAGACGGCGCCGCGCCGCGCTCTCCTTGGCACGTCACCTGCTGGAGCAACAGGGCGCATGCGGAGCAGGCGGCGACAGCGAAGCGCAGCGAGGCGAGCGTTCACGCTCGTCGAGCTCCTCGTCGTCGTAGCGATGATCGGTGTCCTCGCGGCGATCGCCATGGTCGGATACCGCAGGTACATGGACGCGGCGGGCATCGCCGAGCCGAAGGCGGTCATGCAGGGCATCCGCGGTGCACAGGAGGCCTACAAGGCCGAGATGCTCGTGTACCTGAATGTGTCTCAGGGATCGCTCGATGCCTGGTACCCTGCGGGGACGCTCAACGATCGCAAGCGCGCGTGGGGCGGCGCTCACCCCCACGCCACGAACTGGCAGCTGCTCAACGTGACGACGGACGGCGCGGTCCGCTTCGGATACGCGACTGTGGCCGGCGACGCCCCCCCCTTCAGCGTGACGCCACACTCAGGCTTCACATGGTCGGGGCTGCCCGCTGGCAACCCGCTGGCAGATCCGCAGTTCGCGCCGAACGGCCCCTGGTACGTCGTCCAGGCGGCCGGTGATCGCGACTCGGATGGGACGTTGGCCTTGCTCCTGACGACATCCACGATGTCAGGGATCTACTGGGAGAACGAGACGGAGTGACGGACTAGAGGAGTTTTGCTCCGGTGAGGCGCAGAGAGCGCCTGTCCGTGGGAGAGGTTTTCGCGCTGCGGGCCGGCCGAGCCCGCACCAGGCGACATCATGGTCAGTCTCGGCAAAGCATCCAATTAAAGAAAGCATCACGGAGGATCGACACTCATGCGTGCAATCAAGCGATATGACAGGAGAGGCTTCACGCTCGTCGAGCTCATGATCGTCGTCGCCATCATCGGCGTCCTCGCCGCGCTGGCGATCTACGGCGTGCGCCGGTACCTCGCGACCGCGAAGACCTCGGAGGCCAAGAACACGGTGGGCGCGATCACCCGCGGTGCGGCTGCCGCCTACGAGCGGGAGAACGCCGCCGCGGCCATCTTGGGCGGCGGCGCCACCTCGACGGCCGCAAGCCACGAGCTCTGCGACTCGGCGACCGATCCGGTTCCGGGGACCGTCCCACAGGGCACGAAATACCAGCCGAACTCGGCCCCGACGGCCGATTTCAACGTGGGCACCTCGACCCAGGGCTGGCCGTGCCTCAAGTTCACGATGTCGCAGCCGATTTACTATCAGTACCACTATCTCCGGGGTGCGAACAACCCCAACCCCGCCCTCACAGGCGCGCCCCTGGTCGGCGGCGGGCTGACCGGCTTCGAGGCGAGCGCCATCGGCGACATCGACGGCGACGGCACTGCGTTCAGCGGCTTCGCCCGCGGCGGCACGATCACCAACGGCGAGCTGGCGCTGGCCACGCAGGTCTTCGTCAACAACGAGTTCGAGTGAGACCTCCCGGCTGCCCGGCTCACATGAGCCGGGCAGCCCCGGTCCATCGGCGTCGTCTGCGAGCGGAGAGGGCGTGTTATGTCGAGCACGACAGCGGTCCGTGGACGAGCCTTCACCCTCATCGAGGTCATGATCGTGGTCGCGATCGCCGGCGTGCTCGCCGCGCTGGCGATCTTCGGCGTGCGCAGCTATCTCGTCACGGCGAAGACGGCTGAAGCGAAGCAGACCGTCGGCGCCATCACCCGCACCGCGATCGCCCAGTACGAGCGCGAGCGCGACGTCTCGCAGATCCTGGCGGCCACGGGCGTCGCCTCGGCGAACACTCACCTCCTCTGCACCTCGGCGACGCCGGTCCCGCTCCTCTTCGCGTCCGTCGAGGGGAAGAAGTACCAGCCGGACGATGCGCCGGGCGCCGACTTCAACTCGGGCTCGACGCTCGCGGGCTGGCAGTGCCTCGGCTTCTCCATCAGCCAGCCCATCTACTTCCAGTACTCGTACCAGGTCGGCGGAAGCTACGTCAGCCAGGGCCTGCTTGGCGCTCCCATCCCCGGACCGGACGGCTTCGAGGTGGGCGCGGTCGGGGACCTGAAGGGCAACGGGCAGAGGTACACGATCGCCCGCACCGGGGAGGTGCGCGACGGCGAGATCGTGACCAGCACCGCGATCTTCGAATCCGAGTGATGCGAACCGTGCCTCCCTCACGCTTGTTCGATCGTGGAGGGGTGAGGTAGAGAGGAGCCCATGACCTGGCGCTCCTGGAGCGCGCTGGAGCTCAGCGCGGCCTTCGCGGTCGGCGGCAGCGTCCTCGCCGTCGCCGTCCCCGCGTTCTTCCGAAACCTCAGCGCATCCAAGCTGAGCGAGCCCATCGAGGGGCTCGACCGGCTGGTGACGAGCGCTGTCGCCTACGCCGAGTCGCGGCCGCAGGAGATCAGCTTCCCCCCGTCCGCCCCGCTGACCCCGGCCCAGGTGCCGCGCGGCGTGCGCGCGGTCGATCCGCCGGAGTCGTGGGAGCACCTCACGTGGCGGTCGCTCGACTTCCGCTTCGAGGGGCCCCACGCGTTCTCGTTCCAGTTCACGAGCGAGCTCGACGCGTCGAAGGCGATGCGCTTCACAGCGACCGCGCACGGCGACCTCGACGGCGACGGCGTGCTGTCCACGTTCGAGGTGCGCGGCGAGCGGATCCCCGGGGAGCCCGCCCGCGTGCTGCCGGGCATGTTCGTGGACCGCGAGGTGGAATGATGGGGGACCTTCCCGCGCCCGGGGCGGGGCCTCCTCCGGCAGCCCGCTCGCTCCTCGCCCGCCTCGCAGGCGCGCGCGAGGCGCTCGTCGCTGTCGCGCTCTCCGCCGCCGCCGCCGTCGCCATCGGGAGCGTGCGCGCGCCGGCCGCCGACCTGGCGCAGCGGGTCGCCGAGACCTCCGACGTGTACGTCCTGCCGCCGACGGACGAGGTGGTCGCCCTGTCGCTCGGCTACCGCTCCGCGCTGGCCGATCTGCTCTGGTCGCACGTGCTCGTCTCGCAGGGCATGCACACCATGGAGCGGCGCCGGTTCGAGAACCTCACCCTGCTGCTCGACGCCATCAACGCGCTCGACCCGACCTTCCGCGACCCGTACCTGTTCGCGGACGCGCTCATCACCTTCCAGACGAGCGAGACGCCGCACCGCGAGGTCGTCAAGGCGCGTGAGATCATGGAGCGCGGGGTCCAGAACCGCCCCCTCGACGGCGAGATCTGGCTCGCGCTCGGCCAGTTCGTCGGCTTCATCGCGCCGGCCGCGTACCTGACCGATCCCCAGGAGAAGGCGCAGTGGCGCCTCGATGGGGCCCGGATGCTCGCGCGCGCCGCGGAGCTCGGCGGCGGCGACGCGAACATCAGCTGGCAGGCGCTCGGCGGTGCGGGCATCCTGGGGCGCGCCGGCGAGCGAGAGGCGCAGATCCGGTTCCTCCAGCGCACGCTCGCCGTCACCGACGACGAGGAGCTCAAGCAGAAGATCCGCGCGCAGCTCGACAAGCTCCTCGACGCGCGCGACGCAGAGAAGTACCGCCGGCGCCTCGACGGGTTCCGCGATCTCTGGCGGCGCGATCTGCCGTTCGTCAGCAACACCGCGATCCTCGTGCTGGGCCCCCCGCGCGACCCGGCGTACTGCGCCGGCGGCGCGCACGCGGACGAGCCGCGCTGCGCGACCACCTGGCGCGCCTGGGCGGAGCGGGTCGAGGGCGAGCGGTGAGCTGCCGCGGGCGCTGAAGCGGCGCGCCGGACGCCGGCGCGACGCCCGGGCGTCCGCGGAGCAGGCGGAATGAACCGCCGGAGGCAGCGACGGCCAGCGCCCTGCAGCGCCCGGACTCGCTGACAGCTCGTCGGGGTGTCCCAGGCGGCTCTCCTGACGTCCCTGGCGGCTCTCCCGGCGCCCCGGGCAGCTGGCCTTGGCGTTCCAGACGGCTTTCCTGGTGTCCCTGGCGGCTTGTCTTGACGCCCCCTATGGCCTTCCTGGGTGTCCCTGGCGGCCTTCCTGGGCGCTCCTGGCGGTCTTCCGGAGCGTCCCGCCAGCTCTCCCGGCGTCCTTGGCGACCCTCCAGCGGTACTTGGCGGCTCTCCAGGCGTCCCTGGCGGCTCTCCAGGCGTCCCTGGCGGCTCTCGCGGCGTCCCTGGCGGCTGAATGTTCATTCGAACTTGACGGCCGCGGTCTTCGTCTCGCCTGCCTTCAGCGTGACGGTGACCGACTTCTTCCCGAGATCCGGATGGATGAACATCACCGTGTGCGACCCCGCAGGGACGCTGACGCCCACCTTGGGCGTGCTCCCCAGCGGCCGCCCGTCGAGGACCACCTTCGAGACCGGGATCGAGTTGATGTTCAGCGTCGCACCGCCGGCAGCAGCCGCGGGCTCCGGCGCTTCCGTCGGCGCTTCCGCCTTCGGCGCGGCGGCCACGGCCTCCGACTTCGGCGCAGCCGGCTCCGGCGCAGGCGCGGGCGCAGGCGAGGCGGCGGCCGGCTCGGACTTGCGCGCCTCGTCGAGCGCGATCCGGATCGTCCTCTCGGCCTGCCCGTCCTCGAACGAGATCGGCTGAGAGAAGTCGTTGTATCCCTTCTTCGTCGCCACGATCTTCCAGCGCTCGGACGCGGCGACATCCACCTTGACCGGCGGCTTCTTCCAGGCCGAATCGGGCAGCTTCTTCTCCGTGCCCTTGGCGCTCACCAGCTTGACCGAGGCGCCCGACGTGGCGAGCTCCAGCGTCACCTGCCCCTTCAGCACCTTGAGCGCGACCGCGCCGAGGTCCTTCATCTGACCCTGGCCGACGTCCACCGTCTGCTCCAGGGGCTCGAAGCGCTCGCCGCCGTCGAAGCGGATCTTGTGCTCCCCCGGCGGGACGCTGACCTCGACGGGCAGCGCGCCCTTCTCCTCGCCGTCGATGAAGACCTTCACGCCGGGCGCGCCCGACGCCTTCACGCCGGTCGTGGTGGACGCGCTGGTGGACGACCGCTCCGCGCTGGCCGCGTCGAGCGTGATCACGACGACCTTCTCCTTGCCGCCCTCGACGATCTCGACGGCGTCGCGCGGCGGGAAGTCGGGGGCGAGGATCTTGACCACCTTCGAGCCGGGCTCGAGATCGCGCACGACGCACGGCACGGTGTCGCAGCGCTTCTGGCCGTCGAGGAAGATCTCGGCCCGGTCGACGGAGCTGCCGCCCGGGGTCTTCAGGTCGATCGTGAGGGCGCCCTTCTTCGGCACCAGCAGGACCACCGCCAGGATGAGCACGGCGACCAGCGCGAGCCCGCCGAGGAGCACGCCCGCCTTGCCGGCGCCCTGCTGCACCACGTGGCGCGGGCGGATCTCCGTCGGCTCGTCCTTGCGCGACAGCGCGCGGAGCCCGAGGTCCGGCGGCATCGCCGGCGCGGGCGGGGCGCTCGGGATCGGCGGCGGCGCCGGGACGGGGGTGCGCACCCGCGAGGCCGACGCCGCGCCGCCAGAGCTCGCGACCAGCGCCGCGGCCGCCTTCGGGATCGACGGTGAGCCCGCCGCCGGCAGCGCGCTCGAGCGCCCATGATTGTAGTCGTTCCCCTGCTTGTCGTAGACGTGGGTCGACTCCTCGTCGTCGTCCCAGTTCATGTCGACCGCGGTGCCCTTGGCCGAGCGAGGCTTCGCGTCGTCACCCGCCTTCTGCGGCGGCTTCACCGACGGAAGGCGCACGGGCGGAGGGACCACCGGAGGCAGCGAGTTCGGGGCCCCGCTGACGGGCGCCGGCGGCAGCGGGCTCTTCGACGGCAGGGCCGGGGCGCTGATCGCGGGCAGGGACGGCTGGCGCGACCGAGGCGCCACCACGGGCGGCAGGGAGCCCGTCTTGACCGACGGAGGCATCGGCGGCGGAAGCGACCCCGGGCTCGTCCCCTTCGTCGTCACGGGCGGCGGAAGCGACGCCGGACCGGTCCCCTTCTGCGTCACGGCCGGCGGCGGGAGCGACGGCGGCGGGAGCGACGCCGGACCGGCCCCCTTCGCCGACAGGGGCGGCGGGAGCGACGCCGGACCGGTCCCCTTCGGCGGCACGGGCGGCGGGAGCGACCCCGGGCTCGTCCCCTTCGACGGCACGGGCGGCGGGAGCGACCCCGGGCTCGTCCCCTTCGACGGCACGGGCGGCGGGAGCGACGACGGGCCGGCCCCCTTCTGCGTCACGGGCGGAGGAAGCGGAGACGGCACGCCGCTCGGGAGCGTGGCCGCATGGTTCGGAGGCGGCGGCACCGCCGCGCCGACGAGGGTGCGCGACCGCGCAGGCGGCGAGGGAGGCACGAGGGCGGGGCTCGTGGCGGGCGACTTCTTCTTCGCGAGCCCCTCGAATACGTCCAGATCGCTGCCGCCCTTGTTGTCCGCCATGTTCGAGAACTCCTCAGGATATGCGGCGCCGTTCGCCACGGCGTCCCGGAAACGATCGCGCCTGCTCCGCGCGACGAGCGTGAACCCGATGTACAAGCGCTCGTCGCGGGCGAGCTCGGAGCGCGCTGCAATCGCCTGATCCGCTGCAGCGTACCGCTGGTCCGGTGACTTCGCGAGCGCCATCGGGAGGAGCTCGGCGGCGGCGAGGCGCCGCGCGCGCCGCGATCTCGCGCGGATCCAGCGCTCCACCGCCGGCGATGCGGCGCGCGACGTCCGCGGCGCTCGCGACGTCCGCTGCGCGCCGCAATGCGACGCTGCGCGCGATCCACCACCCGCGAATCGCGCGCGCGCCCCCGCCCGGCGAGCCCACGCAGATCCGCGCCGAGATGTCGCAAGCTCCGAAGGATCGCAATCGATGCACCGACCGCCGTGTATTAGTCCGTCGGGCCGTCAGCGCACAAGCGCCTACTGCACGTCAGGGAAGGGCCGGGGCGCCGCCCCGCTCAGTGATCGCCGTCAGGCGTTTCCTCTTTCTTCGGCTTTTTGAAGTACCGCACGCGCTTCTGCTGCAGCGGGTACCAGACGCTGTGCGGAACGATCGGTGTGGATTCGAACATCCGGCCAGCGCCGGGCGCCTCGGCGCGCGTGAGCCGGACGGCGCGCGGACCTGACGGCGGGTGGACGGCGGCGCCGGAGAGATCGGTATCGCCGCCGAGGGCCACCGTGAGCGGCCGGGGAAGGTAGATCCGCGAGGAGCAGCCGAGCCCCGCCAGGAAATCCTGGAGCAGCTTGGCGTCGCGCGGGTGCGGGTCGACGAGCGCCGGGGGCGGCGCCGATGCGTCCGGCGCCAGCGCGGCGTCCGGCGCGCTGGACGGCCCGGCCGCGACCCGCTCGACGTAGATCAGCATCCCGTCCTCGTCGTTGACGCCCAGCGCGGCCACGGCCCTCGCGCTGCCGAGCGCCCCCGTCGCGACCCGGACCGCGCCGCGCACCGGGGCTGTCGGCGAGGCGGAGAAGGACCCGGCCGAGTGCCAGATGCTCGATCCCTCGCCCTGCACCGCGCCGTGCGTCGCGGCGCCGTCGCTGAAGACCGCCACGGTCGCGCCCGCGCCGGCCGGCGCGGGCGCCCCGGGCTCGCCCACCGGCGCGGCCGTGACGGTCCGCGGATCCACCTTGAGCACCCGCAACCGGACGTCGGGCCGCGCGGGATCGGGGCGGATCTCGGTGAGCGCGAGCGCATAGGGGAAGCCGTGCTGCGGGAGCCCCTGGGTGCGCCAGGCGCCCTCCCCCGCCACGGCCGGCGCCGCGCGGGGCGCCAAGGGCGGCCCCGGCAACAGGTGGCGCAGGGTCATGTAGAAGAAGTCGCGCGCCTCCCGCCGGATATAGCGGGGAAAGTTCATCAGGCCCATGCCGCGGATGAGCCGGCGGCCGCGGAACCGGTAGCCCGAGAGCCCCGAGACGTCGCCCTCGGTCTCCCATTCCCCCTGGAGCGGGCGCCCCAGCGGCGGCAGCTCGCCGTTCGGCGCCACACGATAGAACTCGAGCCCGCTGTGGCCAGCGTTCATGTCGAGCGCGATCCCGTAGGCGCAACGGGCCTGGATCATCGCCTGGGCCAGGGCCTCGGGGCTGACGTCGGCGCCATAGAAATAGGCGACGAAGCGCTCGCGGGTCAGGCAGATGCCGGTCCTGACCGTGTGCGTCTTGTCGGCCCACCCGGGCGGCGTGCCTCCCCACCACGTCCGGCCGAAGGGATTGAATTTCTCGTCCTCGACCATGACCGTCATGTTCTGGCGGAACGACAGCATCCATTCGGGGACGGTCTCGTCCTCCGACCAGCTCCCGAAGACGGTGCTGCCGTCGCGCCGGACGGCCACCGTCGCGGCGTAGGGCTTCGGCGGCAGGTACATCACCCCGTCGGCCATCATGCCGAACTCGCCGTGCATCGCCTGGAAGCCGGCGTTCGACGCGGCGACCACGCGCTTCATGACCTCGGGCGTGCGCGGGATGAGCCCCGGCCCGGCCTCGCCCGTCGCGCCCTTGGGCTCCACCGTGCCCGCCATCATGTGGAGCTCCACCTGGCGCGGGTCCCAGAGCGCGATGTAGACGCGCGTCGCCTTGCGCGAGCGATCCGTCCGGAGGAACGTGGTCATGAACGCCGGCGGGAGCCCGTCGAGCTGGCGCACGAAGGCGTCGCCGCCCTGCGGGTTCCACTGCCCCTCGCCCGGCAGCGGCGGCGTCACCCAGGGCTCGAGCGGCGCCGGCGGCCAGCCGATCTCGGGATCGATCGGGATCTGGCGGACAGGCGGATCCAGCTCGCTCTGGCCGAGGTCCGAGGCGATGTCCTCCGCGCCGGTGTCGCCCGTCACCGCCTCCTTGTTGCGGAGGACGAAATCGAGCGCCGTGAACGCCACGGCCTTGACCGTCTGCATCGCGGCGTCGCCGATCACGAGGCGCACCCGGTCGACCGCCCAGGTGACGAGGTTCCCCGGCCGCGCGACCTCGGACGCCTCGGCGCGGATCCACGCGGGCAGCGCCGCGTCGTCCGCGCCGCGCACCGGCAGGCGCGCCTCGCGGCCGCCCGCGCGGACGACGACCGCGCTGTCGTCCTCCAGGGCGACGGCGACGTCCCCCGCGTCCGGGCCGCGGCGGCTCCGCGGCTCCTCGGCGCGCGGCTCTTCGGCGCCCGGCTCCTCGGGGTGCGGCTCCTCGGCGACGTCGATCACGAAGGTCCGCCGGCCGATCCCGCGCAGCCGGCCTGTCGCCTGCCAGCTCGTGACGGCGTGCTGGAGCCGCTCGACGAGGGACCAGTCCGCGCCGCCCGAGAGCTCTTGCCCGTCCAGATCGAGCACGTGCACCGTGGGCGACGCGGCCTCGATCAGCGGGCGCGAGACGTAGGCGAGGGCCTCGCCGCGGAGCACGGGCTTCGACTCGTCCGCGCCGCTCGTCTCGGTGAGGTTGTGGATCGCCGAGACGTCGAGCAGGACGCCCTCCGGCGAGAGCCTCGCGTCGACGAGGTACAGGTCGGTGGGCTCCCCGCGCTCGCCGCCGGCGCGCACGCCGCGCGCGACCGCGCGCGCGTCGACGCCGAACGGGTGGAGGCCGCCGCGCGGCGGATCCACCCACACCACGTCGCCCGCCGCCGCGGCGACGCCCCGCTCCGCGAGCTCCGCGGCGAGCGCGGTCGAGCGGTCGCGGGCGCCTCGGCCGACGGCGGACGACATCGCCACGGCCGCGGACGCGCAGAGGACGAGGAGGCCGATGCGCTCGCGGCGCAGGAAGGGCGTTTTCGGGGACTGCATTCGCGAACAACGCGCGGAGGGGCGGGGCTCTTGCCCGGGCGGCCGAGAACGACCGGACGCGCGCGCGGCAGCCGTTATCACCGTTTTTGTACCGCGGCCAGGTTCGGGGGCGCGCGGCGCTAGCGTCCGCCGAACCGGCGGTGCTACATCGGGCGCGCCCATGTCGAACGCTGACTCGCCCCCTCTCCGCCGCGACGAGGCGCTGACGATAGCGCGCCTCGCCCACCTCGACCTCTCCGCCGAGGAGATCGAGCGCCTCACCGGTGATCTCGGCAACATCCTCAGCTACGTCCGGCAGCTCGAGGAGCTCGACGTCTCGGCGGTGCCGCCGACGGCGCACGTGCAGATCGAGCGGCTGCCGCTCCGCGCCGACGAGGAGGCGCCGAGCCTGCCGCGCGAGGTGGCCCTGCGGGAGGCGCCGCGGGTCGAGGACGACGGGTTCGCCGTTCCGGCGTTCGTGGACGAGGGGTGACGCCGATGGACGCAGCGATCCTCGATCGATCCATCCCGGAGCTCGCGGCGCTCGTGCAGCGCGGCGAGGTGAGCGCCGAGGAGGTGGCCAGGGCCGCGCTCTCGCGCATCGAGCAGCGCGACGGCGCGCTGGGCGCCTTCCTCACCGTGCAGGGGGAGCAGGCCGTCGCGGCGGCGCGCGCGCTCGACGCGCGGCGCGCGCGCGGAGAGGCGCTCGGCCCGCTCGCCGGCGTGCCGATCGGGCTCAAGGACGCGCTCTGCACCGAGGGCGCGCCGACGACCGCCGGCTCGAAGATCCTCACGCGGGCGGCGGCGGGCGGGGACGGCGCGCCCAGGGCGCCCGACCCGGCGCGCGGGTTCCGCCCGCAGTTCGACGCGACGGTCGTCGCCCGCCTGCGCGAGGCCGGCGCGATCCTGCCGGGCAAGTGCAACATGGACGAGTTCGCGATGGGCTCGTCGAACGAGAACAGCGCCTTCGGGCCGGTGAAGAACCCGTGGGACCCGTCGCGCATCCCCGGCGGCTCGTCCGGCGGCAGCGCGGTCGCGGTGGCGGCGGGGATGACGCCCGGCTCGCTCGGGTCCGACACGGGGGGCTCCATCCGCCAGCCGGCGAGCCTCACCGGCGTCGTCGGCATCAAGCCGACGTACGGCCGCGTCTCCCGTTACGGCCTCATCGCGTTCGCCTCGAGCCTCGACCAGATCGGGCCGTTCGCGCAGGACGTGAAGGGCGCGGCGCGCCTGCTCGAGGTGATCTCGGGCCGCGATCCGCGCGACGCGACGAGCCTCGACGCCCCGGTGGGGGCCTACGAGGCCGCGTGCGGCCGCGACGTCGCGGGGCTGCGCATCGGGGTGCCCGAGGAGTACTTCGCGAAGGGCATCGACGCCCGGGTCGAGGCGAAGGTGCGGGAGGCCATCGAGGGCCTGCGCGGGCTCGGCTGCGAGATCAAGCCCGTGCGCCTGCCGCACACGCGGTACGCCGTGGCGGCCTACTACATCGTCGCGACGGCCGAGGCGTCGTCCAACCTGGCGCGCTTCGACGGCGTGCGCTTCGGGCTGCGCGTGGAGGGCGACCGCGGGGGGAAGGCGGACCTCCAGGGCCTCTACGGCCGGACGCGCGGCGAGGGGTTCGGCCGGGAGGTGAAGCGCCGGATCCTGCTCGGCACGTACGTGCTGTCCGCGGGCTACTACGACGCGTATTACCTGCGCGCGCAGAAGGTCAGGACGCTGATCCGGCGCGATTTCGACGAGGCCTTCCGCGAGGTCGATCTCATCGCGGCGCCGGTCTCGCCGACGGTCGCGTTCCGGCTGGGGGAGCGGGTGGACGATCCGCTGTCGATGTACCTGGCCGACGTCTACACGCTGCCCGCCAGCATGGCGGGGCTGCCCGCGATCAGCGTCCCGTGCGCGACCGCGCAGGCGCCGGACGGCGGGCCTGCGCTGCCCGTCGGCCTGCAGCTCATCGGCCCTGCGCTGGAGGAGGCGCGGCTCTGCCAGGCGGCCTACGCGTGGGAGCAGATCTCCCCGGTGCGCGGGCTGCGCGCGTGCGTGTCGAACGCGTGACGAGCGGGGCGCGCCGATGAGCTCCGCGATCACCGTGGCGGCGGCCGGCCCCGAGCACCTCCCGGGGCTCGAGGCGCTCTTCGAGGCCGCCGGCACGCCCTGCTACTGCCGGTACTACCACTTCGGCGGCACCAACAACGAGTGGCTCGCGCGGTGCTCGGACGGCCAGGGCGAGAACCGCCGGGAGTTCGCCGAGGCGCTCGCCTCGGGCAGCGACGAGGCGCGCGGCGTCGTGGCGCTCGCGCCGGAGGCGCCGCACGTCGTCGGGTGGCTCAAGGTCGCGCCCGCGGCGGCCGTGGCGAAGGCGTACGAGCGCCGCCTGTACCGCGGGCTTCCGTGCTTCGCGGGTGATCGCGCCGGCGTCTTCCTGATCGGCTGCGCCGTCGTGCACCCGGACTACCGGCGGCGAGGGGTCGCGACCGCGCTCGTCGCGGGCGCGGTGGAGCTCGCGCCCGCCTGGGGCGCGCGCGCCCTCGAGGCCCTGCCCCGCCGCCCGAAGGAGGCGGTGAGCGACGAGGAGCTGTGGACCGGCCCGGTCTCCGCGTTCACGCGGAACGGATTCGCCGAGGTGCACACGTTCGAGCCGTATCCGGTCCTGCGCCGGGTGTTGTGACAGCGCCGCGGCGGGCCCCGGCCAGGGTCGCGCTTCGCTTGCGCGCGCCGGCCGACCAGGTAGTGTCGCGCCCCGCGCATGGCTCCCACGTCCGAGCACCCTGAAGCCGCGGCCCACGACGCCGCCGAGCGAAGCTCCACCGCCGGCGCAGATCACGCGGAGCCTGCCTCCTCCGCAGGCGCGGCCACGACCGGCGGGAGCGAGCCCCCGGCGTCCGCGGCGGCGGAGTCCTCGCCGACCAGCCGGCGCGCGTCGCCCAGCTCGAGGGGCCGGGTCATCGCGCTCACCGGCGCAGCGTCCTTCCTCGGGCGCAACCTGATCGGGATCCTCGAGGAGGACCCGCGCATCGCGCGCGTGGTGGCCATCGACATCAAGCGGCCGGACACGGGCGGCTCCAAGCTGCGCATGCACACGGTCGACCTGACGGAGCCCGCGTCGGAGGAGCGCGTCGCCGAGGTGCTCGCGGCCGAGCAGGTGGACACGCTCGTCCACCTCTGCTTCCTGTCGTCGCCCACGCCGGCGACCGCCTGGGCCCACGAGCTCGAGTCGGTCGGCACGATGCACCTGCTCCACGGCGCGCGCCAGGCGAGCCTGCGCAAGCTGATCCTCTGGAGCCAGACGATCCTCTACGGCGCGCACCCGACCAACCCCAATTTCCTCACGGAGAAGCACCCGCTCCGGGCGGACCCGGACGAGCGCTTCTTCGCGGACAAGATGGCCGCCGAGCGGGAGCTCAACGCCTTCGGCGCGAAGGCCAAGGGCACGACCGTCACCATCCTGCGGACCGCGCCGATCCTCGGCCCGACGGTCCAGAACTACGTCACCCGGTTCCTGGCGCGGCGCCTGGTCATGACGATGCTCGGCTTCGATCCGCTGTGGCAGTTCATCCACGAGGTCGACGCCATCGCCGCCTTCAAGCTGGCCATCGACAGCGATTTTCCCGGGACCTTCAACATCGTGGGCGACGGCGTGCTGCCGCTGTCCACGATCGTGCGCCTCGCGGGCCGGACGGCGGTCCCCGTGCTGCACAGCGCCGCCGGGCCGCTCGTCTCCGCGCTCTGGGCGGCGCACGCGGCGATCGCCCCGCCCGGCTTCCTGCGGTACCTGCGCTATCTCTGCGTGGCGGACGGCGAGAAGGCGGCGCAGGTCATGGGGTTCCGGCCGGTCTACACGACGCGCGAGGCGTTGCTCGATTACACAAGCGCGCAGCGGCTGCGGGACGTGCGCCTCCTGCAAGAGACGCCTGCGTGATGCGGTTCGGGGGGTGAGCGATGGGCACGGAGCACGATCGAGAGCTCGAGGAAGCAGGGAACGGATCGCCGTCGACGCGCGGGCGCCCCGACAGGACGGGGCCCAGGCAGGTCGTGCCGAGCGCCGACGTCGAGGACGAGGAGGCCCGGTACCTGGCGCCGATCGGCCCGACGGAGCCCTCGGACGGGCGGAAGACGCAGTCGTCCGAGGGGCACGCCCCGGTGGTGCCGGTGACGACCGAGGAGCTCCAGCGCCAGATCACGGAGCTCGAGGCGCGGCTCAAGCGGATGCTCGCCGGGGGCCCGTCGCCCGACGCGAGCTGCGCGGCGGGAGGTGAGCCCGAGACCGAGCGGAGCCCGCGCCAGGGCGGAGCGCCCGCGGCGTCGGCCGGCTTCGCCAGCGAGCCGCCGCTCTCCGAGCCCGGGACGGCGCGCGACGTCCTGTCGACCGATTTCTACCTGCGGCAGTGGGGCCGCGCCGGCCTGCGCCGCCGCTCGGAGGAGGTCGACGAGTTCGGCTTCGATCCCAAGTACGAGGCCCGGTACAGGTCGCTCTTCGACTTCCTGCACAGGCACTATTTCAGGATCGAACTCGAGGGCATCGAGCGCATCCCCGCCGAGGGGCGGTGCCTCGTCGTGTCCAACCATTCGGGCGGGCCCATCCCCTACGACGGGCTCATGCTGCGGGCCGCGGTGCGGCGGGAGCACCCGGCGCGGCGGGAGCTCCGCTGGCTGGCCGACGATTTCGTGTACTACCTGCCGTTCGCCGGCACGATCATGAACCGGCTCGGGGCCGTGCGGGCCTGCCAGGAGAACGCCGAGCGGCTGCTCGCGGGCGAGCGGCTCATCGCGGTCTTCCCGGAGGGCGTCAAGGGCAGCGGGAAGCTCTACAAGGAGCGGTACCAGCTCCAGCGCTTCGGTCGCGGCGGCTTCATCCGGCTCTGCCTGCGCACGCGCACGCCGCTCGTCCCGTGCGCCATCGTGGGGGCCGAGGAGACGAACCCGCTGTTCTATCGGGTCGAGCACCTCACGCGCGCGCTCGGCATCCCGTACCTGCCCATCACCCCGACGTTCCCTGCGCTCGGGCCGCTGGGCCTCGTGCCGGCGCCCACCAAGTGGAAGATCCGCCTGGCCGATCCCGTGCGGTTCGACGCGTACGGCCCGGAGGCGGCGGACGATCAGATCCTGGTGCGGCGCCTCGCGGAGCGCGTGCGCGCCACGATCCAGGGGCTCATTGACGAGACCCTGGCCACCCGGAAGTCGATCTGGTTCGGATGAAGCGATCTGCCGAGGCGAATCCTCCCCCCATGCCCGAGAACACGACCGAAGGGGATCCGCCCGCCGAGCCCGAGCGAGCGACGAGCAGGGGCGCGCGGCCGGAGGGCGTGCTGGTGATCGACAAGCCGCGCGGGCCGACGAGCCACGACGTCGTGGCCCGCCTGCGCCGCGCCCTCGGCGTGAAGCGCATCGGGCACGCGGGGACGCTCGACCCGATGGCGTCCGGCGTCCTCGTGGTGCTCGTCGGCGAGGCCACCAAGCTCGCCCCGTACCTGACCGCGCAGGACAAGCGCTACACGGCGCGCGTCGTCCTCGGCGTGGGGACGGACACCCTCGACGCGGAGGGGGAGATCACCGCGGCGCAGCCCCTGCCGCCGTGGCTCGACGCGGAGCTCGGCGCCCTTGCGGGGGCCGGCGGGCCTCCCGGCGGTGAGGCGCTCGCGCTCGCGGCGCCGCGCATCGCCGCCGCGGTCGACGCGGAGCGGGCGCGGCGGGAGCAGGCGCCGCCGGCCTACTCGGCCATCAAGGTCGCCGGGCAGCGCAGCTACGCCCTGGCGCGCGCCGGCCAGGCGGTCGACCTGGCGGAGCGGGCCGTCGAGGTCCGGTCGCTCGAGGTGACCGGCGCCTCGCGCGGCGGGCCCGGCGCGCCGGCCGAGGGCGCCGCGCCGGCCGCCGATGCCGCGCCGGCCGCGGGTGCCGCGCCGGCCGCGGGCGCTGCGTCCGCCACCCTCGATCTCGAGCTCGGGGTGAGCAAGGGCTATTATGTGCGCTCGCTGGCGCGCGATCTGGGCGCGCACCTCGACGTCCCCGCGCACCTGTCTGCGCTCCGCCGCACGGCGAGCGGCAGCTTCACCGTGGAGCAGGCCGTGTCCCTCGATGCCGGCGCCGAGGTGCTGCGCGCGTCGCTGCGCCCGCTCGCCGACGCAGCCGCCGCGAGCCTCCCGGTCGCCCGCCTGACCGAGAACGGCGCCCGGCGCGCGCGCATGGGACAAGCGCTCACGGAATCCGACTTCTCGCTATCTCCTGCGCACCCTGGCGCTGCTGTATGGCTCGATCCGGACGGAGTTGTCGTGGCGCTCGGCGCTGCCGAGGTCGCCGATGAGAGCGCCGCTGATGGCCTTCCAGCGCCATCAGCGACTCGATTTTCCGTCCTGCGCGGCTTTTCTGGAGCGCCCGACATGCGTGGGAATGCTGCTAGATAAGAGAAACCCACAGCACACGGCAATTCCCTGGACTTCGGCAGATCTACGGCGCATGTCACTGGAAGCGCTCGGCAGGATCGGTCGAGCTGGGGAGTCCGCCTTCGGGCGAGAGCGGCAAGAACGCGTGGTTCCGTCATCTCCTGAGATTTCGCGTCCCGGTCCGGTTGCGCTCCCCTCGCCTGTTCCGTTACGATTCGTCCGTTAGGAGCCTCTGTTTGAGTCCCGATTTCGTTCCATTGCCAGCGCTCGGCGCTGCAGTTCTCTCCGCTGTACTTGGCTCGCTGTTCGTCGGTGCCGACACCGCACTGACGACGTTGAGCGCGACGAGGCTCGGCGCCCTGATTGAGCAGGCGACGGGCCCCACGAAGTCCGCCTACGAGCGGATTCGTCGAGAAGACGCCAAGCTCCGTTCCCGCTACCTGCTCGGCTGGGTCGTATCGACCAGCCTGACGGCCGCCTGCTTCGACCTCTTCTTCCGGCGGGTTGTCCCTGGCGCGGCGCTCTATCTCGGGCTGGCGACCACGATCGTCGTCAGCGGAGCCCTTTACGAGGTCAGCTCCACGCTGGGCCGCAAGCACGCCGATCGGGCCGCATCGATGGCGGTCCGCTTCTTGCGCCCTCTCGAAATCGCCATGCTGCCGCTCGCCGTACCGCTCGGCTGGATCGGCTCCAAGCTGGGGCCGCGGGACGGTGAGCAGCCGTCGGACCCGAGGGTTGCCGAGGCGGAGGTCGAGATCCTCGTCGATGAGGTCGAGCGCTCTGGTCTGTTCGGGCGGGAGCCGGCGGAGATGATCCGGAATGTGCTCGAGTTCGCCGATCTCACGGCGCGGGACGTGATGGTGCCGCGGTCCAAGGTCGAGGCCATCGAGATCTCCACTCCGCTGGAGAAGGTGCTGGAGATCGTCACCGAGAGCGGGCACTCGCGGTATCCGGTCTACAAGGATCAGACCGACAACATCGCTGGTCTTCTCTACGCGAAGGACCTGTTCAAGGTCCTCGAGGAGCGCCGGCTCAAGAACACGACGCTCCGGGAGATCACGCGGAGCCCTGCCAATTTCGTCGCCGAGTCGCAGCCTCTCTCCTCTCTGCTCCGGGAGATGAAGAGCCGGAGACAGCACCTCGCGATCGTGGTCGACGAGTTTGGCGGTATGTCGGGGATTGTCACCCTGGAGGACGTGCTCGAGGAGATCGTCGGAGACATCCGGGACGAGCATGACGAGACGGACGACGGTGCCGCCATCCAGGATCTTGGCGACGGCCGCTTGGTCGCCGACGCGGCCGTGTCGATGAGCGATCTCTCGGCCTACCTGGGCGCCGAGCTCGACCGGGAGGGAAAGTACGATTCCCTCGGCGGGATGATCACGCAGCACGTCGGCAAGGTGCCCGAGGTAGGCACGGCCGTGAGCAAGTTCGGCCTACGCTTCATCGTGCGCGACAGCGACGAGCGCCACATCGGCAAGGTCGAGATCGTCCGCCCCCGCGCCATGGGCGCCGGCGGCGCGGCCTGAAGCGGCGGGCCGCGCGGGAGGCATTGGCGAGCTGCCCGGCCCGGAGCGAGGGGGGGCGTCGCGCGGCACGGCGCGGGGCCCCGCCGAACTCGCCCAAGTGACAAAGCTCCTCCGGCTTCGCCGGAGGAGCTTTGTCACTTGGGCTCAGACATCGGCCCATCCCCGCGCCGTGCCGCGCGACGCCCCCCCTCGCTCCGGGCCTACCGTCCCACCTCACGCGCCGCGGGCGGCGCTCCAGATCTGCCGCGGCCGAGCGGCGCTCCAGATCTGCCGCGGCCGAGCGGCGCGCGCCCGCACAGGAGACGGGCCCAGATCGGCGTTTTCGGCGCGCAGGCGCACTCCGGTGCGCCGAGCACCGAAAACGTCGAGATGGGCCCGTATCCGAAGCGGGCGCGTGCCGCTCAGCGGGCGAGGGAGATTTTGTGGAGCTCGTTCGCGAGATCGTCGCCCTCCTTGATGAGGCCGGGCGTCTCTTCGACGGGGTTGTCCTTGTTGCCGTCGAGCGTCTTGCGGATGTCCGCCATCGCGCTGGCGAGCCGGAAGACCATCTGCTCGCTCGTGAGGCCTGCAACGGACTGAGGATCGACCGGGAGGGCCTGCAGATCGCCGCCGGCGATGTCGCCCTTCGTCCAGCGGGTGGCCTCCTTCTCGGCGGGCTTCAAGCCCTGCTGCGTGCGCTCGAGGCGGCTCACCGTGTACTTCGCCGGCCAGTCCTTGCCGAACGGGAACGGCGCCTTGTTGGGAACGAGCTCGGCCACCGTCTTGTCGCCGTCCCGGCGGAAGACCACCGAGAAGTTCACGACCGGCTCCTCCTGCTCCTTCCACGATTTCTCGACGGGAGCCTGCGCGGCGGAGAGGACGTTCTTGAGGCTGTCCTTGGTCTTGTTCAGATCCTGGACCGCCGTGGTGTAGGTGAGGAGCTGGCGCATCACCCGCCCCGGGAGGCTGCCGATCTGCTTGCCCTCCAGGTTGGTGGCGTCGAACGGGACGTTGATGCCGCCCAGCTCGTTCACGAGCTCCGCGGGGAACTTCTTCCCCTCGAGCGCCGCCCGGCCCGCCTCGAGCTTCTCCTTCAGCGCCGCCATCTTCTCGTTCGCGGCCTTCACGTCCTTCTCGAGCGCCGCGGCGCCCTCGACCGCGAGCTTGCCGCGATCGCCGCGCTCCTTCGCGCCGCCGATGGCGAAGCCCACGGCGATGCCGACGACCGCCGCGAGGCCGGCGTAGAGCGCCGTCTTCTTCGAGGCCTTCCGGCGCTCCTGCTCGACCTCCTCGCCGACCTCGACCTTGATGGTCTGCGCGGCCGCCGTCGGCTTGGGCGGGGGCGTCTGGATCACAGGACGCGGCGCCGGCGCGAACGGAGGCAACGGGATGCCTGGCGAGATCCCGGGCGGAGGCGCGATGCCCCCCACGGAGGGCATCGGCGGCCGCGCGCTCGGATGCGGAGAGGGCACGCCGATCGGGCCCGCGTTCATGTCGGGAGGCGGCCCCGATCCGGGCTGCGAGCCAGGCACGGGAAGGGGGACGGCCGCTCCCGGCGCCCCGCCTATCGCCGTTTTGCCAAGCCGAGCCTTCAGATCGATTTTGCTCTTCTTCTTTTCTTCAGCCATCGGCTCCTCGAGGACGGGATCGCTGCACCACTTCGCGCTGAAAACTCCAGCCCGCCCGAGGGAATCGACCCACCACGGCCCGAACCGGAGCTGCCGCTGCGCGAGCGGCAGCAGAAGACGACACGGGCCGGCCTCCAGCAGACCGACATGGGAGCGGGGAGGGAAAGATCAGCAACACGACGGGAGCGCCGGGCGAGCGGACAACCCGCCGGGCACGTTAGCGGCGCGCTGCCTGGAATGTCAACGCGATGGCGATCGCAGCGCGGGATGTGTTTCGACAGGCGATCGCCAGGCCACCCGGGCCCACGGCAGCCCCCGCTGGCCCGCAGCTGCGCCCTCGCCGGGTCGGTACCGTCGCTCCCGGCCCCCATCCTTTCCCATCACGCAGGCGACCGCCGGCAACCTGGCCCTCCGCGAAGGGACCGGGTAGGAAGCAGGGGGCTCATGGTCTCGTTCAAGTTCGGCGGGGGTCGGCCGCCGCGGCTCCGCTCTCCTTCCGGCAGCGGACCGCAGGCGCCGCCAGCTTCATCCACCGGCAACAGACCGCAGGCGCCGCCCGCGGCATCCTTTGGCGACGGGCGGCAGGCGGCACCCCCGCCTTCCAGCGGCGGGTGGCAGGCGCCGCCCCCTCCTGCCTCCAGCGGGGGCCGGCGGGGGCCGCCCTCGCGCCGGCCGTCGCTCCGGATGGAGACCCGGCGGGTCACGAGCTTCGATGGAACCGACATCACCTACCGCGTGACGCCGCCGCCGTTCGAGGGGGCGAAGACGGTGGTCCTGGTCAACGGTCTGGGCGGGCCGTACCTCGCCTGGCGGGCGCAGGTCGAGTACCTCTCCGACCAGTACCGGTTCATCACGTGGGACTACCGCGGGATGTACGCGTCGAGGCGCCCGTCGCCGGACGTTCCGGAGGCCTATGCGGTCGCGAACCATGTCCGCGACCTGGAGGCGATCCTCGCCGTCGAAGGGATCCGGCACGGCTCGCTGATGGGATGGAGCGTGGGCGTCCAGGTGGTGCTGGAGGCGTTCCACAGGCTCCCGGGGTTCGCCGCGAACCTGGTCCTGCTGAACGGCACCTACCGCCGGCCGCTGGGGACGATGGGGCCGCTGCCTGGGCTCGGGCGGCTGTTCCCGCCGTTCGTGGCGCTCGCGGCGCGTGCTCACACGCTGGCGGCCCGGGTGACGGGCAGCACCATGGCCCCGCCGGACGCGGTGCACTGGCTGAAGCGAATGGGGCTGCTCGGCAAGACGCTCGACGGCGATGCGTTCGCCGAGCTCGTGCAGCCTTTCGGCCGGCTCGACATGGACGCGCTCTTCAGCAACCTGCGCGCGCTGGACGCCCACGACGCCGAGCACGTGCTCGAGCAGATCGACGTCCCGACGCTGCTCATCACCGGCGACCGCGACGCGTTCACCCCGCGGGCGCTGGCGCAGTCGATGGCACGCCGCATCCCGATGGCGGAGATCCTCGTGGTCCGCGGCGGGACCCACACCACCGCGGTCGAGTTCCCCGAGCTCGTCTCGCTCCGGATCGAGCGCTTCTTCGCCGATCATGGGTTCTAGCGCCGCCCGCCCGCCTGGCCCGGGGCCAGGCGGGCATGCGCCGCTCACTTCCGGAGCAGATCGGCGAACGGGTTGTTGCGGAAGCCGCCCGACGAGCTCCCCTGCCCCTTCCCTTGCTGCCCCTGCCCCTGCCCCTGCCCCTGGGCCGGCCGGCGGCCGTCGCCGCGATCGTTGCGGCCGCGCGCGTCGCCGCCGGCGGACGGGCCGCCCGCCTGGGGACGCGCGCCGGCGGGAGCGCCGCCCTTCTTCGCGGTGAGCGAGATGCGCTTGCGCACGAGGTCGACCTCGAGCACGCGCACCTTGATCTTGTCGCCCACCTTCGCGACCTCGTTCGGGTCCTTCACGAACCTGTCCGCCAGCTGCGAGACGTGCACGAGGCCGTCCTGGTGGACGCCGATGTCGACGAAGGCGCCGAACGCCGTGACGTTGGTCACCACGCCCTCGAGCTCCATGCCCGGCTTGAGATCCTCCATGGTCCGCACGTCGTCGCGGAACTTCGGCGGCTCGAACGTGGCGCGCGGGTCGCGGCCCGGCTTCTTCAGCTCGCTCAGGATGTCGTTCAGCGTGAACGAGCCGACGTCGCCGGCCTCGTACTTCTTCGGATCGATCCGCGCGATCGCCGCCGTGTCGCCGATGAGCGACCCGACCGGCACGCCGAGGTCCGCCGCGATGCGCTCGACGAGGCCGTAGCGCTCCGGGTGCACGGCGCTCGCGTCGAGCGGGTGCTCCCCGCCCCGGACCCGCACGAAGCCCGCCGCCTGCTCGAACGTCCGCGGGCCGACGCCGGGCACGTCGAGCAGCGCCTTGCGGCTCTTGAACGCGCCGTTCAGGTCGCGGTGCGCGACGATCTTCTTCGCGAGGCTCGGGCCGATGCCGGCGACGCGGGCGAGCAGCGGGGCGCTCGCGGTGTTGAGCTCGACGCCGACCCGGTTCACGCAGCTCTCGACCACCTCGTCGAGCTTCCGCGCGAGCAGCCCCTGGTAGACGTCGTGCTGGTACTGGCCGACGCCGATGCTCTTCGGGTCGACCTTCACGAGCTCCGCGAGCGGGTCCTGCAGCCTGCGGGCGATGCTGATCGCGCCGCGCACCGTGAGATCGAGCTCGGGGAACTCCTCGCGCGCGACGTCGCTCGCCGAGTAGACGCTCGCGCCAGCCTCGCTCACCGGGACGCAGAACAGCTCCGTCAACCCCTCCGACGCGAGCACGTCCTTCACGAACGCCTCGGTCTCGCGGCCGTGCGTGCCGTTGCCCACGGCGACCGCGCGGAGCGGGTACTTGCGGCAGATGCGGCGCAGGTCCTGGCGCGCGCGCTCGAGCGAGTCGCCGCTCCCGACCAGGTAGATCGTCGTGTGCTCGAGGAGCTTGCCCGTCTCGTCGACGACGGCGCACTTGCAGCCGGTGCGCTGGCCGGGGTCGATGCCGAGCACCGCCTTCGTGCCGAAGGGCGCGGCGAGGAGGAGCTCGCGGAGGTTCTGGGCGAAGACCTCGACCGCGGCGCGATCGGCCTGCATCTTGAGGTCGACGCGCACGTCGCTCTGGACCGCCGGGAGCAGGAGCCGCTTCACGGCGTCGTCCGCGGCCTTCGTGAGCTCGCCGGCCCACGGCGATTTCGGCTTCAGCCCGACCGCGGCGTGGATGGGCGGGACGAGCGGCTCGGGCGCGAGCTCGATCGAGGCGCGGAGCACGCCCTCGGCCTCGCCGCGGCGGATCGCGAGGTAGCGGTGCGACGGGATGTTCGCGACGGGCTCTTCGAAGCTCCCGTACATGTCGAACTTCGTCTGCTTGGCCGCGTGCTCCTCGTTCTTCTGGACCTTGATGACGCCTTCCTTCGCGTAGGCCTCGCGGACGAGCTTGCGCACGTCGGCGTGCTCGGCGATGCGCTCGGCGCAGATGTCGCGCGCGCCGGCGAGGGCGGCCGCCGCGTCGGGGACCTCCTTCTCGGCGCTGACGAACGCGCGGGCCTCCTCCTCGGGGCTGCCGTCCCCCGGCTGCGACCACATGCGATCCGCGAGCGGCTCGAGGCCCCGCTCCTTCGCGATGATGGCCCGCGTGCGGCGCTTCGGCTTGAAGGGGAGGTAGAGGTCCTCGAGCTCGGCCTTCGTGTGGCAGGCGCGGATCTTCGAGGCGAGCGCGTCGGTGAGCTTGCCCTGCTTCTGGATCTCCGTGAGCACCGTGGCGCGGCGCTCCTCGAGCTCGATGAGGTAGGCGCGGCGCTCCTCGATGGCGCGGATCTGCACCTCGTCGAGCCCGCCGGTCGCTTCCTTGCGGTAGCGGGCGATGAACGGGACCGTCGCCCCCTCGGCGAGCAGCTTGGCCACCGCCGAGACCCCCTGGCGCGGGAGGCTCAGCTCCTCGGCCAGGAGCGGGACCGGATCGAACGAGCTGTCCGCGCGGCTCGGGACAGCGACAGGGCTCTGCGTCTCAGTCATGGGCGCGGCATACGCGCAGGGTGCACGCGCGTCCAGGCTTGACTTGCTGTCTGCCTCAGCACCCCGCCGCGATGATGTCGCCGTCGCGCAGCACGGCCCGCGCGCGCGGCGCGCCCCAGGGCTGCACGATCGCGTTCTCGTGGGGCAGGTCCCACACGGCGAGATCCGCGCGCAGCCCCGGACGGACGGCGCCGCACACGCCGCCGAGGCCGAGCGCGACCGCCGCCTCGCGCGTCGCGCCCAGGATCGCCTCGGCGACGGTGAGGCCGTAGAGCCGCACCCCGAGCGCGAGCGCGAGCGGCAGGCTCTCGGTCGGCGCCGTGCCGGGGTTCGCGTCGCTGCCCACGATCAGCGGGACGCCGGCGGCCCGGAGCGCGGCGACGGGCGGCGGCTCCTGCCGCAGCGTGAAGCTCGCGACGGGCAGCAGCGCGGCGGCGACGCCCGCCTGGGCGAGCGCCGCGATGCCGGCCGGGGCGACGTGCTCGAGGTGGTCGGCCGACGCGGCGCCGAGCGCGGCGGCGAGCTCGGCGCCGCCCACGTCCGCGAACTGCCCGACGTGCACGCGCACGCCGAGACCCAACCCGCGCGCGCGCTCGAGGACCGGCCGCGCCTCGTCCACCGAGAACGCGCCCCGGTCGATGTAGGCGTCGACGTAGCGCGCGAGGCCGGCCGCGGCGATCGCGGGGAGCCAGGAGCGCGCGACGGTCGCCGCGTAGGCCGCGCGGTCGCCGCCGGCCTCCGGGGGCAACGCGTGCAGCGCGAGGTACGTCGGAACGACGCGGGGCAGCCGCGCGTCCCTCCCCGCCTCGGCGACCGCCTCGAGCTGCTTGCGCTCCGTCGCCTCGTCGAGGCCGTAGCCGCTCTTGGCCTCGACGGCGGTCACGCCGAGCGCGGCCATCCGGCGGAGGCGGGCCCGGAGCGTGTCCGCGAGCTCGCCGGCGGCCGCGGCGCGCGCCGCGCGCATGCTCGCGACGATGCCGCCGCCGGCCGCGGCGATCGCCTCGTAGTCGCCGCCGGCCATGCGGATCGCGTACTCGGCGTCCCGCGAGCCGATCCAGGGCGCGTGCGTGTGGCAGTCGACGAGCCCGGGCGTGACGACCCCCCCGGCCTCGATCGCGATCGGCACGCCGGCCTCGGGCCGAAGGACCTCGTGCCGCGGTCCGACGGCGTCGATCGCGCCGCCTCGCACCACGATCGCGGCGTCTTCGATCACGCCGAGGGGGTCGCCGGCCGAGGCGCGGGACGGGTCGCAGGTGACGAGCCGGCGCGCCGTGATGGCGAACGGGCGCTCGGGGTGCTGCGCGGCCTCCGCGGGCGCGGCCCCCGGCGGCGCCGTCACGTCGCCGCCTCGGCGCCGCGCGCGCCGCGCGCCCGCTCGATGTCCTCGAGCACCGCCCGGGACGCGGGCCCGCCGACGATCTCGGCGAACGCCGCGGGCGAGGAGGCCGGCCGCGGCGGGCACCGCCGGCGCAGGCCCAGGCAGCGCGCGGCCGCCTCGGCGCAGCGCTCGCGGAAGCGCGGCTCGCGCTCGGCCTTGCGCACGAGCGCCTCGTGCACGCGATCCTGCAGGTCCTCGCGGTGGCAGACGAGCAGCGCGTCGCAGCCCGCCCAGACGGCCGCGGCGGCGGCCTCCTCGACGGCGTGGTGCGCGGCGATCGCGGCCATCTCGAGATCGTCCGAGAAGAGCACCCCCTCGAAGCCGATCTCGCCGCGCAGGAGGTCGGTGCAGATGGAGCGCGACAGCGTCGCCGGGACGCCGGGATCCAGCGCCTCGACGACGATGTGCGCCGTCATGAGCGACGCGACCCCGGCGCCGCAGGCGGCGCGGAACGGCGGCAGCTCGATCTCGTCGAGGCGGCCGCGCCCGTGGGCGATGGTCGGGAGCGCGAGGTGGCTGTCGAGCGCCGTGTCGCCGTGCCCCGGGAAGTGCTTGCCGCAGGCGAGCACGCCCTCCTCCTGGAGCCCCTCCAGGAACGCGACGGCGCTCCGCGCGACCGCGCCGGGATCGCGGCCGAACGCGCGATCGCCGATGATCGGGTTCGCCGGGTTCGAGTCGACGTCGAGCACCGGGGCGAAGTTCAGGTTGATGCCGACCGCCCGGAGCTCGGACGCGACGGCGCGCGCCGCGCGGCGCAGCAGCGGGAGGTCCGCGAGCTCGCCGAGGGAGCGCATCGACGGCAGCGTCAGGAACGGCGCGGGCAAGCGGGTGACGCGGCCCCCCTCCTGATCGATGCCGATGAAGGGAGGCCGTTCAGGGCCGCCCGCCGCGGCGAGCGCCTGGCAGAGCCGCGTCGTGGCGGCCGCGTCAGGGACGTTGCGCCGGAACAGGATCGCGCCGCCCCGCCGCCCCTCGGCGAGGGCCTTCAGGTACCGGGCCGGCGGCTCCACGCCGTCGAAGCCGCCCACGATGAGCTGACCACACAGGACCTCGAGCTCCAGATCGAGCCGCATCGTCCACCACCTCTCGCGCGGCGCAGGCGAGTGGCCGGCCGCGGAATCCGTTCGTAGACGACTCGTAAACGACTTGGGCCGACGAGGCCACTTCCGGGGGATGCCGGCGCGCCGGAGGGGAGGCCGCGGCGCCGGAGGGGCGCAGCCCGTCGCGGTCGGCTCCGTCAGAACCGGATCGCGATCTTCCCGAAGTGTGAGCCGCTCGCCATGGACTCGATCGCCTGGCGCACCTCGGCGAAGGGGACCACGCGGTCGACGACAGGCCGGAGCCCGCTCGCCGCGATCGCGCGGTTCATGTCCTCGAACATCGCCCGCGACCCGACGAAGATGCCCTGCGCGGTGATCTGCTTCATCAGGATGGGGAACAGGCCGACATCCCCCAGCGCGCCGCCCGTGAGCACGCCGATGAGGCTCACGCGGCCGCCGAACCGGACCGCGCGGAGCGAGCGGGCGAGCGTGCCCGCGCCGCCCACCTCGATCACGTGATCCACGCCGGCGCCGCCGGTGAACGAGCGCGCGGGCGCGTCCCAGTCGGGGTTCGTGCGGTAGTTGATGGTCTCCGACGCCCCGAGCGACCTGGCGCGCTCGAGCTTCTCGTCGCTGCTCGAGGTGACGATGACGCGGGCGCCCGCGAGCCGGGCGAACTGCAGCGCGAAGATCGAGACGCCGCCCGTGCCCTGGACGAGGACCGTGTCGCCCGCCTTGAGGTGGCTCGCCGCGAAGAGCGCGTTCCACGCGGTCACCGCGGCGCACGGCAGCGACGCGGCCTCCTCGTCCGTGAGGTGCTGCGGAACCTTGACGACCCCCTCCTCATCGAGCAGCACCCGCTCCGCCGCCACGCCCGGCAGCTCCCCGCCGAGCGCCGCCCGCGCCTTGTCCGCGGAGAGCTCCCCGTCGATCCAGCGCTGGTGGAAGGTCGGGCTCACGCGATCGCCGACCTTCACCCGCGTCACCCCGTCCCCCACGGCGACGACCTCGCCGACCCCATCGGAGAGCGGGATCAGCGGCAGCGAGAACTTCGGGTTGTAGAGCCCCTTCGCCACCAGCAGGTCGCGGAAGTTGAGCGACGCCGCCCTCATCTGGAGGACGACCTGCCCAGGCCCCGGCTCAGGATCCGGAAGATCGATCGGGCGGAGCGCGTCGAGACCGAACGAACCCTGGAGAGCGAACGCTTTCATGCAGATCCTCCTTGACCGGAGCTCCGCTATCCCACGCGGGATGGAGGCCGGTCAACGCGCCGGCCGCCGCGCGTCGCGCAGCGCCTGGGAAGCGAGCCACAGGCCGGCCGCCATCACGAGCGCCGTCCCGAGCAGCTGGTCCGCCGACGGGCTCTCGCCGAGCCAGGCGGCGGCGAGCACGTGCGACAGGACGACCCCGAGGTAACCGATCGCGCCGATGCGCGCCGCGCTGTCGAGCGCGTAGGCGCGCGTCATCGCGAGCTGCGCGAGGCCGCCGGCGAGCCCCGTCCCGATCAGCAGGACGGCGCCGAGCGCGTCGGGCGTCCGCCAGACCGGGATCGACAGCGCGACCATCGCGGCGCTCGCCACGAGCGAGAAGTGCAGCGCGATCGCCTCGGGGCTCGCGCGCTCCCCGCCGGCGCCGATCCTGCGCAGCCAGATCATGGCGAACGCGGAGAAGACGGCGCCGAGCGTGGCGATGAGCGCGATCTCGCCCGCGATCGCGAGCCTCGGCGCGGCGACCAGCCCGACGCCCGCGAAGGCGAGCAGGGTCGCGAGCCAGAGGCGCGGGCTCGTCCGCTCGCCGAGCAGCCGCGGGGCGAGGATCGCGACGAAGATCGGGCTCGTCGCGCCGAGCGTGACCGCGTCGCCGAGCGCGATCTGCGGCGTGCCGAGCGTGTAGAAGCCGCAGAGCATCGCCCCGGTGCCGCAGAGCGAGCGCGCCCACGCGAGCCGCCGGTCGCCCCGACCCATGGTGAGCGGCGCCCGGCGGACGAGCGCGACGCCGAGCGCGGTGGCCGCGCCCACCATCGTGCGCGACGCCGCCACCTCGGGCCACGGCGCGTGCGCCGAGGAGAGCCGCGCGAGGACGTTCATCGCGGCGAAGAGCGACTGGGCCAGGAGCATCCACAGGACGCCCGCGGTCGGGTGCGCCGCGCGCCCCTCGCGCTCCGCGGCGAGGACGATCGCGGAGGCCCCGGGCGGGTGCGCGGCGACGGCGCCCTGCGACGATGACGACGTGCTCACGTAGCGCATCGCTTACCACCTCGACCTCGCCGCCGTACACGCCGCCGTGCGCCCGGAGGCGTCGGCGCTCCTGGGTGCGTGCGCGGCATCGAGGCGCTACGGTCGCAGCGATGCGCGCGATCATCGGAGTCACCAGGGGATGCAGGACAGGAGCGATGGATGGTCAGCGAAGACGCCGGTCCGGAGCGCTCTGGCTCGGGCTCGTCGCCGTGAGCGCCCACGCGCTCGGGTGCGGCGCCAGCGCCGCGAAGGAGCCGGCGGAGGGGCCCTCCGGGGGCACGGCAAGAGAAGGCGCGACGGAGGAGAGCGCGCGCCCCTCGGAGGGCAAGGCCGCCGGCGTGGAGGCCAGCGGCGAGGCCCAGGGCGCCCAGGCCCCGCCCGCGCCGGGCCAGCAGATGACCCGCGCGGAGGCAGGCCGGTACGTGCTCGGCCTCGTGAACCGCGATCGCGCGGCGCACAAGCTGCCGCCCGTCCGGTGGGACGAGACAGCGGCGCGCGCGGGGCGGCGGCACGCCGAGGACATGGTCCGGATCGGCTTCACCGGCCATTGGGGCAGCGACGGCTCGGTCCCGGAGGAGCGCTACACGGCCGCGGGCGGCGACGGGTTCCCGATGGAGAACGCCGGCTGCTTCGCCGACGCGATCCCCCGCGAGCTCGATCCGGATCCGCGCTTCTCCGCGGAGAGCCTCGAGCGCGTGCACCAGGCCTTCATGAACGAGAGGCCCCCGGCCGACGGGCACCGGCGCAACGTGCTCACAGCGTCGCACACGTCGCTCGGGGTCGGGCTGGCCAAGGCGAAGGGGTTCGACATCGCCTGCGTGGCGCAGGAGTTCGTCGACGACTACGGGACGTACCAGCCGCTGCCCAGGCGGGCGAAGATCGGCGAGCGGATCCGGGTGGGCGGCGAGCTCGCCGCGCCGGCGAAGATCGCGGGCGTCGGGATCTCACGGGTCGAGGCGGGGAAGCCGCTCAAGCCGGAGAAGCTGCTCAAGATGGGCGGATACCCGATCCCGCCGCCCTACGCGACGTTCTTCCCGAAGGGCTTCAAGACGCCTATTCCTCTCCAGGTGACCGGCAATCGATTCGACATCCAGGTCCCGCTGGACGACCGCGGGCGGCCCGGGCTCTACGGCGTCAGCGTCTGGGCGACGTTCCCCCCCTCGGATGAGCTCAAGATGGTCTCGCTCCGCACGATCGACGTCGTCGGCAAGGGAGGCGCGCGATGAGCCAGAGCCGCCCCCCCTCGGCGTCCGAGGAGCTCGACGCGGTCAAGGTGCTCGATCACCTGGTCCGCCGCGCGGTCTCGATGGGCGCGAGCGACATCCACGTCGAGCCGAAGCGCGACGGCATCCGCGTGCGCTACCGCGTCGACGGCGTGATGGTGGCGCAGGGGCAGATCCCGATCGAGATCGCGCCGTCGCTCACCTCGCGCGTGAAGGTGCTCGCGCGGATGGACATGACCGAGCGGCGCCTGCCGCAGGACGGCCAGTTCAGCCTGGAGCTCCATGGCCACCCGCTCATCCACCTGCGCGCCTCGACGTTCCCCGCGATCCACGGCGAGACGCTCGTGCTGCGCGTGCTGCTGAGCCACCAGCTCATCGCGCTCGACAAGCTCGGGCTCTCCGAGGGGGACCTGCCGCGGCTCGAGCGCCTCGCCGACAGGCCCTCGGGGCTGATCGTCGTGTGCGGGCCGACCGGGTCCGGCAAGACCTCGACGCTCTACTCGCTGATCAAGGTCATGAAGACGAGCGAGCTGAGCATCGTCACGCTGGAAGATCCGATCGAGGTCGAGTTCGCCGACATCACGCAGGGGCAGACCAACCCGAGGCAGGGCTTCACGTTCGCGACGGGCCTGCGCGCGATCCTGCGGCAGGACCCGGACGTGATCATGGTGGGCGAGATGCGCGATCCCGAGACGGCGCAGATCGCGCTGCAGGCGAGCCTCACGGGGCACCTCGTGCTGTCGACGCTGCACACCTCCGACGCTGTCGACACGGTCGCGCGCCTCGTGGACCTCGGCGCGGAGTCGTGGATCGTGGCGAACGCCCTGCTCGCCGTGATCGCGCAGCGGCTCGTCCGCAAGCTCTGCGAGGAGTGCGCGGAGACGTACGAGCTCGAGACCGCCGTGACGGGCGAAGAGGACAAGGTCCTCATCGAGAAGGGCGCCGAGCTGAAGCGCGCCGTCGGGTGCCAGACGTGCCACATGACGGGCTACCGGGGGCGCATGGGGCTCTTCGAGATGCTGGAGCTCGACGACGACCTGCGGGATCTCGTGAAGGCGCGGGCGGGAAAGCGCGCCTACCGGGACGCCGCGCGCAGGGTAGGGCTCGTGCCGCTCCGCGAGGCCGGGCTCACCAAGGTGAAGGAGGGGAGCACCTCCCTGGACGAGGTGCTCCGCGTGACGTGAGATGGCTGGAGCGGTGCGCCGCGTGATCCGCGGCGCGCCGCCGGTCAGGTCGCCTGCGAGGAGCCGTCGTCGACCGCGTTGGCGGCGATGACGCCCTTGTACCAGAGCGCGCTGTCCTTCGGGATGCGCCGCTGCGTCTCGTAGTCCACCCAGACGATGCCGAACCGCTGCGAATAGCCGCGATCCCACTCGTAGTTGTCCATCAGCGACCACACGAAGTACCCCGCGAGCGGCGCCCCCGCGTCCATCGCGCGCCGCGCGGCGACGAAGTGATCGCGCAGGAACTCGAGCCGCCGCGTGTCCGGGATGCGGCCGTCCTTGTCGGGCTCGGTCGAGTAGGCCGCGCCGTTCTCGGTCACGTAGAGCTTCGGCACGCCGTACTCCACGTGCAGCCGGAGGAGCAGCCGCCGCAGCCCTTCCGGGTAGACCTCCCAGTGCATCTCCGTCTGCTCGGAGAGGGGCGCGACGTGCACCGTCCTCGGCAGGTTCTGCTCCTCGGGCACCTTGCTGCTCCGCAGGACCGCCCGCGAGTAGTAGTTGAGGCCGAGGAAGTCGCACTGCGTGGCGATGATGTCGAGATCGCCCGGCTTGCACACGGTCAGCCCCTCCGGAGGGAGGTAGCCCAGCGCGATGTAGTCCTCGATCATGTCCGCCGGGTAACGCCGGCCGTACAGCGGATCGAGGAACCAGCGGTTGAAATACCCGTCGTAGTGGCGGCACGCGTCGTAGTCGGCGGCGCTCGGCGACGCGGGCATCGCGTAGTTCATGTTCAGCGTGATGCCCACCTCGGCGCCGGGGCAGTTCTGGCGCAGCACGGGCACAGCGAGGCCGTGGGAGAGCAAGAGGTGATGGCTCACCGTCAGGGCCTTCTTGAAATCGCGCCCGCCCGGCGCGTGGATCCCCTTCTCGTAGCTGAGGAACGCCGTGCACCACGGCTCGTTGTGCGTGATCCACTTCTTCACGCGATCGCCGAGCTTCCGCGAGATGACGTCGGCGAACTCCACGAACGCATCCGCCGTCGAGCGGTGCTGCCAGCCCCCGACCTGGTCCTGGAGCACCTGCGGCAGGTCCCAGTGGAAGAGCGTCGCGTACGGCTCGATCCCGGCCGCGAGGAGGCCGTCCACGAGCCGGCTGTAGAAGTCGAGCCCCTTCTGGTTCACCGCGCCCCGGCCGTTCGGGAGGATGCGCGGCCACGCGATCGAGAACCTGTAGGCCATCATGCCCAGGCTCTTCATCAGCGCGATGTCCTCAGGCCACCGGTGGTAGTGGTCGCACGCGATGTCGCCGTTGGTCCCGTCGACGATCTGACCGGGCGTCTTCGCGAAGCGATCCCAGATGGACTCGCTGCGGCCGTCCTCGTTCGTAGCCCCCTCGATCTGATAGGAGGACGTCGCGGTCCCCCAGACGAAATTGTCGGGAAATCTCAGAGACGGCATGTCGGTTCGTGGTTCTCCTTAGAGAGGTCCGGCCTCGACGGAGGCGGGCACCTTGCGATCGTAGAGCGCTGAGGGAGCGATGACGGAGCCGGGCGCGTAGAGGTGGCAGCGGACCCAGTGCCCCGACCCGACGTCGACGGCCCCCGGCATCTGCTCCCGGCACGTGTTCATCACGCTCGGGCAGCGGTCTGCGAAGGGGCAGCCCGGCGGCGGGTTGATGAGCTTCGGCGCCCCGGAGCGGGCCGGGAGCTCGCCGCGGATCGAGCCGTTCGGATCCGGAACCGCCGAGAGCAGGAGCTTGGTGTACGGGTGCGCCGGCTGCTGCATCAGCTCCTCGCTCGGCGCGCCCTCCACGATGTGGCCGGCGTACATCACCATCGTGCGATCCGCGACGTAGCGCGCGCTCGCGATGTCGTGCGTGATGTAGAGGTACGAGATGCCGCGCTCCTCCTTGAGCTTCTCCATCAGGTTCAGGACGCCCATGCGGATCGAGACGTCGAGCATCGAGATCGGCTCGTCCGCGAGGATCACGCTGGGATCCACCGCGAGGGCACGGGCGATCGCCACGCGCTGCCGCTGACCGCCCGACAGCTGGTACGGGAACTTGAGCGCGACCTCCGCGGGGGGATTCAGATCGACCGTCTTGAGCAGCTCGTGCACCTTCTCCCGGAGGATCGCCGGGGTGGGCGCCTTGTTGTGGAGCAGGAGCGGCCGCTCGAGGTGGTAGCCGATGGTGTGCACCGGGTTGAGCGAGCCGAACGGGTCCTGGAAGATCATCTGCACCTGCCCGCGGTAAGCGAGCGAGGCGCGGGTCGGCTCCTCCTTCAGCACGTCGCGACCCTTGAACACGATCTGCCCGCTGCTCGGGGGCATCAGCCGCGCGAGGAGCCGTGCGATCGTGCTCTTGCCGCTGCCCGACTCGCCGACCAGCGCGATGACCTCACGCACTGCCAGCGAGAACGATGCGTCGTGCAGCGCCCGGAGCTGCTGCGCTCGCAGCCCGCCGCCGACAGGGAAGTACTTCCCCAGGCGCACCACGTCGAGGACAGGCGAGACAGAAGGTTGCGTCATCGTCATCGTCAGTAGAGGTGGCAGGCGCCGCGGTGCTCGGGCGCGATTTCACGAAGGACGGGCAGCTCGTTCTGGCAGGTCGCGAAGGCCTGCGGACACCGGGGGTGGAAGCGGCAGCCGGGAGGCGGGTTGCGCATGTCGGGCGGCGAACCCGGGATGCCCTGCAGCCTGCGGCGCGGCCCCCGGACCGAGGGGAACGACCCGAGCAGCCCCTGCGTGTACGGGTGCTTCGGATCGCTGAAGAGGTCCTTGGCGCGAGCGGTCTCCGCGAGCTTGCCCGCGTAGAGGATGGCGATGCGCGTCGAGAACTCGGCGATGAGCGAGAGGTCGTGCGTGATGAAGAGGATCGAGAAGCCGAGGCGCTCCTTGAGCTCGGCGATCTGCTGCAGGATCTCCTTCTGCACGACCACGTCGAGCGCCGTCGTGGGCTCATCCATGATGAGGAACGGCGGCTTGAGCGCCATCGCGATCGCGATCACCACGCGCTGGCGCATGCCGCCCGACAGCTGGTGCGGGTAGCTGTTCAGGCGCGACGAGTCGATGTTCACGAGCTTGAGCAGCGCGGCCGCGCGCTCCATCGCCTGAGCGGGCGTCACGCCGTCGTGCGCGATGATCGGATCCGCGATCTGCTCGCCGATCGTCAGCACCGGGTTGAGCGCGGTCATCGCGCTCTGGAACACCAGCGCCATCTTCCGCCAGCGGAAGGCGCGGAGCTGCTCCTCGTTCATCGCCAGGACGTCCTGCCCGGCGAAGTACACGTGCCCGCCCGTGATGACCGCCGGCGGACGGAGCAGCCGCATGATGGCCATCGCCACCGTCGACTTGCCGCTCCCCGACTCGCCCGCCAGGCCGAGCACCTCGCCCGGGGCGATGTCGAAGGAGACGTTATCGACCGCACACACCGGACCTGTCGGGGTGATGAACTCGACCCGGAGATCCTGAACCGAAAGAAGCGGACTAGGCGCCATGAGTCCTCACCACCGGCGTTGACGAACCCGCCGTGACCTTGCGGCTCCTGAGGAGACGAGACCAGGCTCCCTCCGCGCGGAGCCGCGGATTCGAGATCTCGTCGATCGCGTAATTGATGAGCGTGAGCGCGAACCCGACGAGCGCGACGCACACGCCGGTGGGCACGATGGTCCACCAGGCGCCCGTGAGGAGCGCGGCGTTGTTGCTCGCCCAGTAGAGGTTCGTCCCCCAGGTGACGGCGCTCAGGTCGCCGAGACCGAGGAACTCGAGGCCGACCTGGGCGCCGATGGCGTAGACCGTCGCGCCGATGAAGCCGGACATGAGGAGCGACGTCATGTTCGGCAGGATCTCCACGAAGATGATGCGCGCGCTGCTCTCGCCGCTCACGAGGGCCGCGGACACGAAGTCCTTGTCGCGCAGCGCGAGCACCTGCGAGCGGAGCACACGCGCGTTCCACGCCCAGCCCGTGAGGACGAGGACGAACAGGATCGTCAGCGGCCCGGCCGGCAGGTAGGCCGCGATGACCACGGCCATCGGCAGGCCAGGGATGATCAGGAACACGTTCGTGAGCAGCGAGAGCACGCTGTCGATCCAGCCGCCGAAGTAGCCCCCGGCCATGCCGATCGCCGCGCCGATCGCGATCACGGCGAAGCCCGTGGCGAAGCCGACGGCCAGTGAGGTCCGCGCGCCGACGATCGTCTGCGCGAGCACGTCCTGCCCCTGGCCGTTCGTGCCGAACAGGTGCTCGGCGGAGGGAGCCTCGTGCGGCATGCCCACGAACGCGTGCGGATCTTGGCCCACGATCGAGGGGCCGAGCAGCGAGAGGAGCAGGAAGAAGAGCACAATGAGCGTGCCCGCCATCGCCTTGCGATTCGAGAGGAGCAGGCGGAGCCATCCCGCCGCACGGGAGCCGCCGCCCCCGCTGTTGCCTTGTTGCGCAGCCATCGCTTCTCCTGGACCCAGCCGTCAGCGCCCGCGGGCGCGGGGATCAAGAAACACGTAGATCACGTCGACCAGGAAGTTCGCCCCCAGCACGGCGAACGTGATGGTGAGGAATATCCCCTGCATGAGCGGATAGTCCTGGTTTCGAACCGCCTGGATGAGCAGATAACCTTGCCCCGGATACGAGAAGACGATCTCGGTGAGCAACGAGCCGGCGAGGACGAAGCCGAGCGCCATGCCGAAGCCGGTGACGTTGGGCAGGAGCGCGTTCCTCGCGGCGTAGGTGAACATGACCCGCCACTGCGAGAGCCCCTTGGCCTGGGCCATCGTGATGTACTCCTCGGACAGCACGGTGACCATCGCGCTGCGCATACCGAGCATCCAGCCGCCGATGGTGGCGATGACGATCGACAGGGCGGGCAGGATCATGTGCGAGATCACGCTCCCGATGAACTCCAGGCTCCAGTCGGGCGAGAGCGTGTCGCTGTAGGCGTGGCGCAGCGGGAAGGCCCCGAGCACGAACCCGAGGATGTAGAGCGACACCATCGCGAGCCAGAAGTAGGGGAACGCGCCGAGGAACATCAGGACCGGCGGCATGACCGAGTCGAGCCAGCCGCCCCGCTTCCACGTCGCGATGATCCCGAGCAGCGTCCCCAGGCCGAAGCTGACGATCACGGCGGCGCCCGACAGGAGCAGCGTCCAGCCGAGGCCGGTCGCGATCACCTCCGTCACCTTCGCGGGGAAGTGCGCGACCGACGTGCCGAAATCGCCGACCAGGATGTGGCTCAGGTAGGTGAAGTACTGCTTGTAGAGCGGCTCACCCGTGAACCCGAACGCCTTCCGCAGCGCATCGATCGCCTCCGGCTGCAGCTGCCCCCGGAAGCGCACGAACATGGCCGAGGCTGGATCGCCCGGCATGGCGCGCGGAATAAGGAAGTTCAGGGTGAGCGAGGCCCACGCCGCGATGAAGTACAAGCCCAGCTGTCGCAGAAGGTAACGCACAGAAGCTCTCTCTTTTAACCTGCGCTCCGGATCAGGTCACGCCCAACTTCACTTCGGCTTGAGCTCGGTGAGGACCAGCAGGTACTCGGGCGGGTTGTTGGGCGACAGCTTCGCGTACGGGTTCTCCTTGCTGGGGAACCCCGTGAAGCGGCGTGTGTTGTACTCGCCCCAGGACGGCCCGGGGAACAGCGGGATCGAGGGCGCCGTCTCGGAGAAGATCTCCTGGAGCTGCTCGATGATCTTCTTCTGCTCCGCCGGATCGGTCGCGGCCTCGAACGCCTCGAAGAGGCTGTCGGCCTGCTTGGCGCCGAAGCGGTGCCAGTTGCGCGCCGACGTCTCGCCGACCGGCTTCGCGGTCGCGGTGCCGAGGAGGTCTCGGTAGAAATTGTAGGGGGTCGGCTCCTCGTTCGACCAGCCCATCGACAGGTCGAACGTGCCCTTCTGGAGCGCCTCGAAGAACGCGCTGAAGTCGTACGTCTTCAGCGTGGCCTCGACGCCGATCTGCTTCACCTGCTGCGTGACGATCTGCGCCGCGCGCACCCAGTCGGACCAGCCCGTGACGACGTTGAGATCGAAGCGCAGCGGCTTCCCGTCCTTCACGCGGATGCCGTCCGCTCCCTTGGCATAACCCGCCTCGTCGAGGATCTGGTTCGCCTTGGCCACGTTGAACTTGACCCAGTCGCCCGCCTCGACCGTCTTCTGGCTGCGCCAGCGCTCGTGCGCGTCGCTCAGCGCCGTCGCGTCCGCCGGCCGCGTGTAGTTGTTCATCGCGACCTTGACGATCTGCTCGCGGTCGAGCGACATGCTGATCGCCTTGCGCACCCGCGCGTCATCGAGGGGCTTCTTCGTCGTGTTCGTGTAGACGAACACGGTGCTGCCGACGAGCGGGAACCAGTAGTGGTGATTCGTCGGGTCCTTGCCGACGTAAACCTTCTCGATCTCCGGGACGAAGTTGCCGGCCCAGTCGACCTCGCCGTTCAAGAGCGCCAGGTTCGCCTGATCGTTGCCCGGGTACGCCGGGAAGCGGAGCCCCTTGATCGCCGGCTTGCCCTGCTGCCAGTAGTTCGGGTTCCGGCCGAGCTCGTAGATCTGGTTCTGGAAGGTCTTCACCTCGGTGAAGGGCCCCGTCGCGACCGGGTTCTCGTTCGTGTACGTGACCGGATCCGCCACGTCCTTCCACTTGTGCTCCGGCACGATCGGCTGGTGGCCGAGGAAGACGAGCCCGGGGACGTACGGCCGCGTGAGCGTGAACTCGACCGTGGAGTCGCTCTTCGCCTCAACCGAGGTCAGCCACTTCCAGACGCCTTGCAGATCGAGGGCGACGTGCTTCTTCAGGAGCCCGAAGGTGAAGGCCACGTCCTTCGCCGTGAACGGCTGGCCATCGGACCACTTGACGCCGGGCCGCGTCGTGACGGTGAGCGTCTTGTTCCCGTTGCCCCACTCGTACTTCGATGCGAGCCAGGGGGTGAACTCGCCCTTCATCGTGTTGTAAACGAGGAGCGGCTCGTAGATGCCAGCGACGGTTGGCCAGCGAACGTTGCCTGATGCGAGCAGGGGATTGAAGTTCCGCACCCATGACGCTTGCTGCTCGATCGAGACGGTCAGGAAGGTGTCGGCGGCCGGCGAGGGCTTGCCCGGCGCCGTGCTCGCGCCGCCCGTGGACTCCTTGGTCGGTTCGGTCTTCCCGCACCCCGCTGTGACACCGACCGAAAGCAGCAACGTCGACAACACGAAGGTCCGACGCGGCAACAACCAGTTCCTCATGAGAATGCTCCTCGCGGGGCCCTCGTGGTTACGCCCGAGCGCCCACCGTCCCTCTCCCACTCCTCGATCTCCCTGGAAGCCACCACGCGGCAGAGCGGCTCGCCGGAATTCGACACCGCGACGCAGTGCGCCATACCAGCATCCAGACGTCGGCACCGTAGCCGTTTTCGCACAGCAGTGTCAACGGGGATTCGAGGTCGCTGTCAAGTTCTCGCGCCGCTTACTCAGGCGCGTTTTCAAGGGAGATGTCGTGGCGCGTCATGTCTCGCAGCAGCAACTCCGTCTCACGCTCATGCTCATGGTGTCATCACGCTTCATGAGGAATGATGGCCTAAGCACTGACACTGTTATTTTCTTTGGACGCAGCAAGAAAGTAAGCAGTCACGGACTGCGTCGGTTCAGGCACCTCAGGTGCGCCGCGGTCCACGCGCGTCCGGGGCACGTCTATACAGACGTCCGCGGGCGATTACAAGACCAGAAATTTCCAACTTCGCGCCGGTGACGGGCGGGCACGCTTCCAGGGCGAGCGCGGACACCCCCTGGGCGAACGGCGCGGGAAGGCCGCCTCAGGGAGGCGGGCGCGGGCGGAGCGTCGGGTGCGCTCAGCGTCGTAGTGCGGGCCGCGATTCGACGCCTGATGCGCTGGTCCTCTCCGCCGTGGCCGCGAGTACCACGTATCAGGAAAGGCTCCCTTCGATGTCATCCATGTTTCGCGCGCAGGCGCGGGGGCAGGCGGGCGGACGCGAGCGCGCCTCAAGGGAGCGGGGGAGCGGACGCTGGCACGCGGAGCTCGCTGCCGGAGAGCTCTTCTGCGGTGCAGTCGTCGAGGAACGCGCTCTCCTTATCGTCATCATCGTCATCCCGCTTCAGCTCAGGTTCGGGCGAGCCCTGCACGATCAGCCCGAAGCGGTTGTCCAGGGCGCGAACCCGGGAGAGGCGACCCGAGCTCCGGTCGTACAGGATGCCGGCGCGCGCACAGCCTTCCACCCGCACGTCATCGAGCGCGACGGTGGAGCCGGCGAGCGCGAGGACACCATCGGCGACGAGCTCGTCGCGCCGCCTGCCCCGGGCGGCGCGGGGATCACCGGTCACCCCGTCGACGACGGTCTGCGAGATCTCCGCCTCGGAGGCGAACAGCACGACGCCGGCCGTGCGGCTCCCGCGGACGAGGGACGAGGCGAGCCGGATCTCGTACCCCGCGGCGGCGACGCCGATGCCCGTGCTGTCGTTGTGTGCTTCGTCGTCGTCCTCGCCGGATCCGCGGCCCGCGGTGCCGTCGATCAGGTTCCCGATGATCTCGACCCTGCTGCCGAGGACCTCCGTGCCGGCGAAGACGCCGACGGAGCGGTTGCCGCTCACGACATTGCCCTCGAGCACGGCGGTGGCGCCCCGGTGGATGACGATCCCCTGCCCCACCGGCGCGCGGCGGTCCGGCGCGACATGCCCCTCGACGAGGTTGCCAGTCACGGTCGCCTCGGACCCGTCATATCCCACGAGCAGACCGGTGCCCTCGTTGCTGCGAATGGCATTCGACGCGAGCGTCACTCGGCCCTCCGCCACGGTCAGCCCGGCGCCGTCCCCCCAGCCGCCGTCGGCGACGGTGCCTTCGATGAGGTTGCCGCTGGCGATCAGCTCGGCGGACGAGTCGCCGACGTGAACCCCGGTGCCGCGGTTCCGGACGACCGCGCTGTCGTGGAGGCGCATCGCCGCGCCGCGGGCGACGGCGACGCCGAATCCGCCGAGCAGCGACCCGGTCGGGGCCGCCACCGTGCCCTGCACCAGGCTGCGCGTCATCGTCGCCGCGGTGCCCTCGCCGATGACGGCGACGCCGATCTCCGTGTTGCCGAGGACCACGCTCGAGTCGATCGCGACGCGCGCTCGCCTCGTCGCATACACGCCGACGCCGTAAGGCGGGTCGGAGCTCCCGGGGCTGGTCCCCTCGACGAGGACGCCGGAGAGGGTCGCGGACGAGCTGGCCGCCACGAGGATCCCGGACAGCTGGTTACCGACGACAGCCGTGCTCTCGATCGACGCCTCGGCGCCGTCCTGCACGACGATCCCCTGGCCGTCCGCCGGGTAGCGCCCCGTCGACACGGTCCCCTCGACGAGGCTGCCCACCACGGACGCCGTGGCGCCCGCCTGGAGCGCCGCCACGCCGGCCGCGCGGTTGCCCGTCACGGCGCTCTCCTTCACGAGGAGCGCGCCGCCGGCGTCCGCAAAGGCGCCGATGCCGGCCCACGCGCCGCCGTCGCGCGTCCCCTCGATCCAGCTCTGCGCCACCGAGACGCGGGCGCCATCGCCCGACAGGACGCCGGCGTGCATGGCGTCCTTGATGTGAACGCGCTCGAGCGTCACGGCGCTCGCGCCGGTCGCCACGACGCCGGCGCCGTCTCCGCCGATCTCGATCCCCCGGAGCGTCACCTCCCCTGCGTCGAGCACGGCCACGATCGCGGGAGGACGCGCGGTCGAGCTCACCCCGCGGATCCGCACGCGCGAGGCGCACCGGCCAACGATCTCGAGCGGCTTCGTGACGACGACCGGCTCGTCGTAGGTCCCCTCCCCGAGCGCGATCGTCCCGCCGTCGGCGACGAGCCCGAGCGCCGCCTCGATCGTCGTGACCGGCCTCGCCTCGGATCCGTCGCCGTCCGCGCCGGAGTAGCTCGGATCCACATAGACGTTCCCGGACACGCGCGCGACGCTCCCCCACGGCCCGCGCCCGCAGCCGGCGGGGCCGTCGACCGGCACACACCCCGCTTCCGGCGTCGCGAACGTGCCTGTCGGGCACCTCGCCATGGCCGGCCTGCAGAGCCCGTCGTCGCCCGCGAGCTCCGGAGCGCAGCGCGGGATGCCCGCGGGAATACAGCCCTCATCGAACTTCGGGATCGTCCCCGCGGGGCATTTCGCCATCGATGGATGGCAGAGCCCGTCGTCCTCCACGAACAGCTCGGCGCACCCCTGGATGCCCACCGGCATGCACGCGTCCGCGGGGCCGAGGACGTGCCCGGGCGCGCAGCTCGGCGTCCGCGGCGCGACGCCCTCGCAACCGAGCGGGGCACCGGAGCTCTGCGAGGGGTCGCTGCACGCCGAGACGACCGATAGAAGGGCCGCGATGCTGGCGGCCAGGCAAGACGAACCCGCGCGCGTCGCGCAGAAGCGCATGCAATCCCCTCCTTGGAAAGCGCTGCCTCGCGGGCTCCGCTCCTCGGGCGAACAGCTCTCCAGAGCTCCCGCGGCAGCGCGGATACCGCGCGTAGCCTCCATGAACAGGCGCTCCGAGCGCCCGAGATCGTCGATGAGCCCGCGCCAGGATGACGAGGACGCCGCCTGTGCGCCTGAGCGCCCGAGCGGCGCCGCGCGAACTCCTTTAGCGTAATGAATCCTACAACGGGAGATGCGCTCCTGCCAGGCAAAGGGGTCGTGATCGCGCCGACTTTCCCTTCCCTGCAGCGCCGCGGACGGCTACGCCGCGCCGGGTCTCCCGGCGTGGGCGCGCGCGCCTCGCTGACACCGAGGCTCGCGCGCGCGGCCGAGCGTGTGGGTCAGACGTCTTCTGTCGACCACGTCGAGCCGGCCGAGCGCGGCGCAGGGATGCCTCGCCAAGGCGGCCGCTCCCGCTGCACCGCAGGCTCGCCGTCCGCGGCTGAAGGCGGCGGCCGCGCCGTCGTTCCGGACGACGTGGCGACGCGCGGCGCAGCGCAGAGCGCGGCACAGGCGCGCGACGACGACGAGGTTGCCGCAGGAGGAGCGCCGCACAGGGCCCTTGTCGGCCGAAGTGGGCTGAGCAGGGCGTGACCAGATGGCCGCAAGCGATGAGAACATCGCCGCCGACGAGCGCAGATGTCGAGTCTCCGCAGCCCTTGATTGCAGGGATCGACCAGGTCTTCGGAAATGCGGCTTGCCGAGCGCGATAAAGCCGCAAGTCGGGTCGTCCTCCCCCGTCTCATGCCGTCCCGCCGCGCGCGACGCGCGGGGGCGCCCCGCGATGGACGTCGACATTTGCCTTTCTCCAGCGCTCGAAAGGCTCCCACATCGGCGCTGCGAGGCGGCGTCGGCGCGCGCGGGGCGCGGCGGCTCCCCGGCGCGACGAAACGGGGCAGAACGCTCACCGGGCGTGGATTCAGACAATGCACTTTCGCCGTCGCCGACGCGGCAGGCTCTGCACACGCGCGGTCAGGCACGCAGCCTGCTCTCCACGCCGTTCAACATGCCGGCGCGGGCCCGAGGGCCGTAGCAGGGCATGGAAGGAGGACGGATGGTTCGCTCAATCGATATGAAGATGGCGCACGCGGCGATGCTCTTTTCTGTGTTGATGACCGGGTGCGCGGTCGACGCGGTGGCTCCGCAAGAGGCCGACTCGGACCAGGCTGACGTCGACGTGGCGTCGAGTGAGCAGGCGTTGGAGGCAGACGAAGCGACGGACGAGGAGACGCGGGGCGGCGGCCTGATCGGCGCGCCCGGGGTGCCGGGCAAGACCGATATCGGCCAGGGCCCCATCAAGGGCGGCCCGCTCCAGGGCCCCGGCGGCGTCGGACAGGGCCCCATCAAGGGTGGCCTCGGCGGCCCGCTCCAGGGCCCCGGTGGCCCGTTCCAGGGCCCCGGCGACGTCGGACAGGGCCCCATCAAGGGTGGCCTCGGCGGCCCGTTCCAGGGCCCCGGCGACATCGGCCAGGGCCCCATCAAGGGCGGCCCGCTCCAGGGCCCCGGCGGCGTCGGACAGGGCCCCATCAAGGGCGGCCTCGGCGGCGTCGGACAGGGGCCCGGCGGCCCGCTCCAGGGCCCCGGCGACATCAGCAAGGGCGGCCTCGGCGGCCCGCTCCAGGGCCCCGGCGACATCAGCAAGGGCGGCCTCGGCGGCCCGCTCCAGGGCCCCGGCGGCCCGCTCCAGGGCCCCGGCGGCCCCGTTGGTCAGGTCGGGCAGATGCCCGGCGGCCCGGTCGGGCAGACGGGCGGGATCCCCGGCCTCGGCGGGCCGTTCGGCGGCTACCCGGGGGGCCTGGGCGGCTACCCGGGGGGCATGGGCGGCTTCGGGTGGCCGCTCGGCATGGGCGGCTATCCGTACGGCGGCTTCGGCTTCCCCGGCGGCTTCGGCGCGCCGCTCGGTGGCTTCGGCGGCGGTGGGTGCTGCGGCGGCGGTGGTCTCGCTGGCTTTCCCTGACGTCGTTCCCTGGGCGCGACGGCCACGCTGCCGCCGCGAGCCGTGGTGAATCGATACGAGGATCCGCCCGAACCTGCGGGGAGAGTCACACCAGCTCCCCGCGAGGCGGGCGGCCCGCCCGTCGACCCCGCGAAACGTTGGACCCCCGCCGCGCGGTCGAGGCAGCATACGGGGATGGAAGACGCCCCCCTCCTAGAGCGCGAACCGGAGACCAACATCTTCGGCGAATCCATGGCGGTGTTTCACACCGCCGCGGACCTCATCGGCCTGGCTCCCCGCATCCGGCTGGAGCTCGAGCAGCCCGACTACGAGCACATCTTCTACATCACCACGCAGCTCCAGGACCGCCTCGTCCCCTTCCGCGGAGAGGCGGCCGCCGCCTACGAGCGGCTCCCTGCGTCGGTGATCCCGAACCGGGCCGCGATCACCCCGCTCTTCAACGGCAAGCTCATCCTCCGCCCCGAGGCGCTCCGGAGCGGCTCGATCCACGTGCAGGACGGAGCGATCCGCCTCGGCGACCAGGGACTTTACCGCATCCAGCCCGGCGCGTTCGTGCGCTTCAAGGCCTATCGCGTCCAGCACAACCAGGCGCGAGGGCCTTACAAGGGCGGGCTGCGCTTCCACAAGGCCGTGTCGCTCGACCTGTTCAACGCGCTCGCCGCCGAGATGACCTGGAAGACGGCCATCGCCGATGTCCCGTTCGGCGGCGCCAAGGGGGGTATTCGCATGGATCCGCGCGAGCACAGCAAGGAGGAGCTCGAGGCGATCTCGCTCCGGTACATGTACCGGCTGAAGCAGCTCGTCGGGCCCAACGTGGACATCCCCGCGCCGGACGTGGGCACGAACGCCGAGGTGATGGCGTGGCTCCTGCGCCAGTACAGCGACGGCGAGCGCGAGCGGGTCAATCACCGCGGCGTCGTCACGGGCAAGGACGTGCGCATCGGCGGCTCCGAGGGGCGCGTCAAGGCGACCGGGCAGGGGCTCGCGTACTGCATCGAGGAGTGGTACGCGCAGCGCGGCGCCTCCCTCGCGGGGGCGCGCTTCATCGTGCAGGGCTTCGGCAATGTCGGCTCCGCCGCCGCCGAGATCCTGTGCCGGATGGGCGCGCGGTGCGTGGCGGTGCAGGACGCCGACGGCGCGATCTACGACCCGAACGGCGTCGACGTCGGCGCGCTGATGACCCACGTCAACGAGAACCCGCAGAACCTCCGGCGGTCGGTCGCCGGCTACAGCGGCGCCCAGGCGATCGCGCGGGACGATTTCTGGAGCGTGGACGCGGACATCTGCATCCCGGCCGCGCTCGGCGACGCCATCACCGGCGAGGTGGCCGAGCGGCTCAAGGCGAAGCTCGTGGCCGAGGGCGCCAACCGGCCGACCACGACCGAGGGCGACAAGGTGCTCGCGGAGCGCGGCATCAGCGTCATCCCCGACATCATCGGCAACGCGGGGGGCGTGACCGTCTCCTATTACGAATGGGTCCAGAACAAGCGCATGGAGCACTGGACCGAGGGCGAGGTGAACGCGCGGCTGGAGCGCGCCATCAAGAGCAACTACCGCCTGATCTGCGACATCGCGGAGGACCGGCCGCGCCGCTCGGAAGATCACGACTCGACCAGGCTCGTCATGGGCAAGCGCCTGCCGATGCGGCTCGCCGCGATGGTGCTCGCGCTCAAGCGGATCGAGGCGCACTACATGCTGGAAGGGTTCTCCCAATGAGCTCGGCGAAATGACGAGAGCGGCGCGCGTCGGGCGCTCGATCGGCGATCGATCGGGCGGCCGGACGCCCGCCCGGCGAGGGCTAACGAGCGACGCCGTAGCCGAGCTTCTTGATGCCGTAGACCTTGATCTTGTGCTGGAGCGTTCGCAGCGGCAGCTCGAGGCGACGCGCCGCCTCCGTCTGGTTCCAGTCCGACGCGCGCAGCGCCTCAAGCAGGAGCTCGGCCTCGATCTGATCCAGGCGCGTCTTGAGGCCGACCGTGGGGGCCGCCGCCTGCCCCGGATCGGACGCGCGCGAGGGCAGCGGCTCGGACGGGCGCGAGGGCAGCGGCTCGGACGCGCGCTGGGAGAGGGCCGGCCCGACGCCGGGCTCGGACGAGCGCGAGACGTCGACGGCGCGGGAGGGCGTGGGCGGCGAGCTGGGAGAGGTCACCGCCAGGCGGATGCGCTCGGGGAGATCGCGCGCCATGATCGCCTCGCCCTCCGCGATCACCACCGCCCGCTCGATCGCGTTCCGGAGCTCACGCACGTTGCCCGGCCACGAGTAGCACTTCAGGAGGGCCAGCGCCTCGGGCGCGAGCGACTGGACCCTGCTGATGTTCGCCGAGTTCGCCTGCGCCAGGAAGCCCGCCGCGAGCGTCGCGATGTCGTCGCGACGCGCGCGGAGCGGCGGGATGCTCAGCGTCATCGCGTTCAGCCGGTAGAGCAGATCGAGCCGGAACGTGCCCGCGTCGCACATCGCGTCGAGATCGCGGTGCGTCGCCGCGATCACGCGGACATCGACCTCCAGCTCCTTGGTCGCGCCGACGCGCGTCACCCGCTTGGTCTCGAGCACGCGCAGGAGCGCGGCCTGCGCGGCCGCGGGCAGCTCGCCGATCTCGTCGAGCAGGACCGTGCCGCCGGTGGCCGCCTCGAAGACGCCCTTGTGCTGCTGGCTCGCCCCGGTGAAGGCGCCGCGCTCGTGGCCGAAGAGGGTGCTCTCGACGAGCAGCGCCGGGATCGCCCCGCAATTCACGCAGATGAGCGGCTCGCCGCGGCGCGGGCTGCGGTCGTGGATGAACCTCGCGAGCACCTCCTTGCCCGTCCCGGTCTCGCCGCGAAGGAGCACCGGTATCGAGGAGCGCGCGGCCCGCAGCGCCACCTCGACGAGCGAGCGCATGAGCGGGCTCTTGGTCGCGAGGAGGTGGCCGTCGGCCTCCCACTGGCTCTCCGGCGGCGCGCCCGGCGGGCCCGCCTCGTCGGGCGGCCGGGTGCTGTCGACCTTCGGCGCAACGTAGAACAGCGCGCCCTCCGGGGGCGCGAGGCGCACGGGCTCGGCGGGCGTGGCGCTCCGCGACGCCTCGTGGCTGACCTCGATGAGCTTGTCGATGGACGTCGCGGCGTCGGGGGACACGGCGACCCCCGAGACCAGCACGGGCTCGCCCTCGCGGCGCGCGACGATCGCCTTCGCGAGCTCCTCGGCGAGCTCGGGGGTGACCTCGGGGAGCAGGATCTCGAGGGTGTCGGCGCTGTAGAACGCGACGCGATCGACGGGCCTCAGCGCCTCGCGCACGCGGAGCCCCCAGTGGCGGAGGTGGCTCGCCTGCGCGCCGAGCGAGCGGACCACGACGAGCGCGAACTTGCGGCCGAAGAACCTGGACCGCACGATCTCGGCCTGGAGCGCGAAGCGGAGCGCGTCGGAGCCCTCCAGGCCGAACGGGGGCATCTCGCCCCCGGAGAGCACGTGGACCGACGCGACGATGCCGCCGAGCAGCACCTCGTCCCCGGCCTTGACCACGCCGCTCTCGACCCGCTGCCCTGAGATGCGCGTCCCGTTGCGCGAGCCGAGGTCCTCGACCACGACCTCGCCGCCCACGAGCGTGAAGCGCGCGTGCCGCCGCGAGATGCTCCTGTCCCGGATCACCACGTCGGCCGGGGGCTCCCTGCCGACGACGACGCCGACGCCGGGGTTCATCGGGGCCATCTCGACGCCGTCATGATGGTAGACGAGCAGGAGCACACGCCGCTTCTCCGAGCGCGCGCCCTGGAGGAGCTCCCCTGTCTTGATGGACAGCGGCGCGGTCGTCGCCATGGGGCCGGTCCTGTAACCGCTCACACTGCCCAACTACGCCTCATTCCTTCCAACGGCAACCGGGAAGCGGCGGCGCCCCCGGCCTTCGACGAAGGCGCGCGGGGGCGAGCAGTCCGCCTAGCGCTCGCGGCGCTCGCGGCGCTCGCCTCGCCGCGTGTCCGCGCCGCCGACGGGCGTTTTCGGCGTTTTCGCTGCCCGCGCGCGCTTTCGAAGGCCGGGGGCGCCGCGCGGGGCGTCCGCATGGTAAGGAGGTCGTATGCTCCGCCTCAACGCCGAATGGACACAGGTGCTCCGCCGGTACAAGGAAGACCACCAGGATCCACGCAACCAGGCGTGTCACCAGGTCGGCATACCGCTGATCGTCGCGAGCTTCCCGGTGGGCGCGACGCTCATCGGCCTCCCGCTCGCGGCCGCGATGTTCACGACGGGCTGGGGCTTCCAGTTCGTGGGCCACTACTTCGAGGGAAAGAAGCCGTCGTTCGTGGACGACAAGCGGAGCTTGGTCATCGGCGTGCTCTGGTGTCTCGAGAAATACGGCCTGCGCGTCTTCGAAGAGACGAAAGCCCCCTGACGCTCCTCGCCAGGCGCTTCCCAAGCGCGGTCCACGTGCACGGCTGTGACGTGGACAGATCGGCCTCCTGCCTCGGAAAACCATGGAACATGGTTTTCTCTGCCACTGTGCTGCATCGCGCAAAGCTTTCTTGACGTGATGAACGCACGGTCGTACCTGTGTCGCGGGCGGGCGACGACTCTTCCTCTCTCGGGTTCTCGGCAGGCACCGCGCCCGCCGGCGCATCGACGTCCGTCCAGCGCGTGCGCCTGTCCCAGCGAGCTCCCGGAGCTTTGTGACCGGCCCACCGCAGGCGATGAGATGGACGAGGACGAGGAGGCGGGGGATGGGGGGTGCGGGGAGCATGAGGGGGAAAGTCGCCGTGATCACGGGGGGCACCTCGGGGATCGGGCTCGCGACGGCATCCGCGCTGGCGCGGCAGGGCGCCCGGGTGACCGTGCTCTGTCGCCGGACCGGCTCCGACGGCGCGAGGAAGCTCGCCGCGCTGAAGGCGCTGGGCGAGGTCAGCCTCATCGAGTGTGACCTCGGCCGGCTCGCCTCCGTACGCGCGGCGGCCCGCCAGGTGGCCGACCGGTGTCGGGTCGTTCACCTGCTCGTGAACAACGCGGGCGTGTTCCTGCGTGAACGAGCGGAGTCGGCCGACGGCCTCGAGATGACGTTCCAGGTGAACTACCTGTCGCATTTCCTGCTGTCGAACCTGCTGCTCGACCGGCTCAAGGCCGCGCGCGACGCGCGCGTCGTCAACATGGTCGCGCCGGTGGACAGCATCCGGCTCGACTTCGACGATCTCATGTCGAAACGCTCCTATTCGTTCCTCTCCGCCTCCGCGCGGTCGAAGCTCGCGCTCGTGCTCGCGGCGCGCCGCCTCTCGGAGAGGCTCTCGAGCACCGGAGCCCAGGTGCTCTGCTACTACCCTGGCCTCGTGCGCTCAGGGCTGTTCGAGGGGACATCGCGCGTCCTCAAGGCGCTGATCGACGTCGTGGGCGCGACCCCGGCGCAGGCCGCCGCGAACCTCCTCGCGATCCTGGCCGACACGGCGCCCACCGGAAGCCCCGCCTTCTTCGAGCGGACCAGGGCGAGGCCGCTCAAGGGAATGGCGACCGACGCCGAGGCGGCCTCGCGGCTCTGGGAGATGAGCTCGAGGCTCGTCGGCTTCACCTGAACGGACGCCCCACCCGGCTCATCGAGGTCCGCGCTTCTTGAGCTCCGCAGCGAGCGACGACTGCACGCGCTCGACCTCCCGGCCGATGGCCCGCACCGCCTCCGTCGCGCTCTCGAGCGTCCCCGCGCGGGCCTCCCGATCGAGCCGCGCGCAGAGCTCCTTCAGGCTGAAGGCCGCGAGCGCGTCGGCGCTCTCGTAGAGCGCCCAGGCGAGCCGCTCGAGCTCGCCGAGCGCGCCCTGCGCCGCGGCGTCGCGCATCGAGGCCACCCGGGTCGGGGCCTCCGTGAGGAAGAGCTCGATCACCTCGGTGACGACGTCGGGCTCGACGGCGCGCAGCCCGCCCCGCGTCCGCAAGGAGGCGGGCTGGCCGCGCTTCGACGTCGACGGGGGCGAGGGCGTGACCAGGGTCGGCGGAGCGAGCTCCACGCTCGGCGGCGCGCCGTCGAGGTGGGCGGCCTCGTACGCGCCGGACCGCGACGCCGCGCCGGGAGGCCGCCGCGCGCGGTCGCCCTCGTCCTGCCTCGGCGGCTTCGATGAGGCCGCCGCTCGCGGCGACCTCGGCGGGTGCGCGCGCGCCCCGGCGGACATGTGCTCCGGCGGCAGCCCTGCGAGCAGCCGCAGGCTCGAGTGCAGCTGCGCGCGCCGGATCGGCTTGATGAGCACGGCGTCGACCTCGGCGCGGCTGGGCGCCTCCCTGCCGGGGTAGGTCATGAGGCCGACGCGAACGGGCGCGATCGCGGGGTCCGCCTTGATGTGCTGGAGCAGCCTCAGGCCGTCGAGATCGGTCAGCTCGAGGTCGATCAGCACCATGTCGTAGTCGGCGCCGGCGTCCGCCGCCTCGCGCAGCGCGGCCAGCGCGGCGGCGCCGCTGCCCGAGGTGCGGCAAGCGAGCCCGAGCTCCTCGATCAGCTTTCGCACCACCTGGCGCACCGAGCCGCTGTCGTCGACCACGAGCACCCGCTTCCCGGGCAGGTCGATGCGCGGGATGAGCGCGCGCTCCGCGCCGCGCGCGCGCCGCTCGAACGGCAGCGCGAACGAGATCCCATGCCGGCGCGCATCGATGTCCGCGGGCTCGCAGAGCTCGCCGCCCATCGCGACGACCAGGCGCTTCGCGACGGCCAACCCGGACGCCACGCCGAGATCCCGCCCGGGCGCAGGCCGCGCTCCCCCGGCCGGCGCGCCCGACGCGCCCGGCGCCGCCGCGCCGTCCGCGCGCCCTGCCCCGCCCGTGAGGCGGACATCGAAGCGCACCCGCGCGCGCGATCGCTCGGGCGCGGCGTCGAGCCTGCCCTTCGCCTCGTCGTTGCGGGCCGCGTCCAGCGCGGCGCGCACCAGCACCTCGCCTCGGGGCGCCGCGCCGATCGCGGTCGCCACGACGTTCTGCAGGATCTGCCGCAGCCGGGCGGCGTCTCCGCGCACCGCCGCCGGCACGTCCGGGTCGACGTCGAGCACGAGCTCGGTCCCGTCATCATGCGCGCGATCGCCGAGCAGCTCCGCCGCGTCCTCGATCGCCCGGCGCAGATCGAAGTCGGCGTGATCGACGTGCGGCCCGCGGCCGTCCGGCTGGCCGAGCGAGATGAGATCGTCGACCATCGAGAGCACCGCGTCGCCGCTGCTCCGGATGCGCCGCGCCCAGGAGCGCTGCTCCGGGTCGAGCTCGCTGTCGAGCAAGAGGCTGCTGAACCCGACGATCCCGCTGAGCAGCGCCCGGATCTCGTGCCGCATCTGCGCGACAGCGCTCGCCTCATCCTCCTCATGGGCGAGCGCCCACGGCCGCGCGGCCGGCTCCTGCGGCGCGAGCGCGCGCTCCGCGGACTCGCTGCTCCTCGTGCCGGGGCTGCTCTCTGGACCGCTCCGGCGCTGCTCTTTGCCTGCCATCGACGCCCCGCCACGCCTCAGCCGCCCGCCCCACGCGGACCCCACGGCGCCGGAGCTTCAAGTGTACTGCTTACAATGCCCCGGAGAGAAGCTCGCCGTGCGCGCCGCGATGAGCGCTCCGCGCCATCTCCACGTCATCCACGCCATCCACGTCATCCACGCCATCCACGCCATTTGCGCAATGTCAGCGCGCGATGTCAGCGTCCGTCAGCTCCGGCGCCCCGCATCCCGCGCCACGGCGGGGGCGCTCGGCGGCTTCTCCCGCGGCCCGCGAGGCGCGTGGGGGCGGCGCGCGTCCCCGAGCGCCGTCACGACGACGCGCTCGCGATCGACCGCCGCTTCCGCCGAGAGCACGCTGACGGCCGACGGGTCCTCGGACGACGCGAGCGCGCGCCGGCTGTGCCCGAACAGGCGCAGGAGCAGCTCCGGCGGGGCGAAGTCGAGGTCGCTCTCGTGGACGAAGAGCCGCCCGAGGTGCTCGGCGTAGGCGCTGGCGAGCACTTGGAAAGGGATCCTGTCGAAGGCGAGCGCGCGCCGGCGGCTCGCGGCCGCCGACCCGAGCAGCGCCGCGAAGAGGGTCGTGTAGATGGCGCGCAGCCTGATCCGCATCGAGGGCGGGCTGCGCTTCAGGGCCTCGCGCAGGAAGTGGACGTTGAGCGGGACGTGGAACGACTCGTCGCGCGTCAGGATCGTCAGCATCTGGCGCACCGCCGGGTACCGGGCTTCCCGCAGCGCGAGGCGGTAGGTCGTCGAGCCGATGGTCTCGAACATGAGGTTCGTGAGCACGATCGTCTCCACCCGCCTCGCGCGGCCGTACAGGCGGTAAAAGGTGCCGGTGACGCGGCCCATCGGCCGGACCTCGCCGCCGATGTGCGCGAGGAACTTCGTGAGCAGCTCGCGGTGCCACCCCTCCTCGTCGCCGTAGAGCCGCAGGCACTCGCCGAGCTCGGGGTCCCAGCCGCTCACCTCGTCGGCCAGGGCATGCGCCTGCATGAGGCCGGACTCCTCGGCGCGGAACGCGGCGTTGAAGAACGCGATCGCGGCCTGGCGCTCTCCCTCGCTCTCCCACGCGATCGGCCGGGAGAGGTCGAGCTCTTCCTCGTACATCCGCTCCGCGCGGCGGCGCAGCATGGTGAGCCACCACGAGGTGGGACGCTGGACGGGAGGCTTGCGGGAGATCGTCTGGGGCGCTGCAAAAAGCATCGGGCAAGGAGCCCGTCGGTGGCGGATGAGGAGCCGTCTCCTCGATCGCACAGGACGGGACGGGGCGGGCGGCACCATAGCGCAGTTGTTCGGCGCGGCGCACCCGGGTGCGCGGCGCGCGCGTCGCGAAGGCGCGCGCCGAGGGCGGAAGGCAGCTCGGGGTCGACGGCTCCCTGCGCGCTCGCGCGATCGCCCCGACGGGCGGCGCCGGGCGGACGACCCGGGGGGCATGTCGCTCGGGGGCACACGCCGTGCAACCGCCGTGCAACCGCCGTGCAACCGCCGTGCGTGGCCCGACTCGACGCCGCGCGGCGCCGCGCCAGACCACGCGACGCCCCCCCGCGCAGAGCGAGACGCGCGTTCGTCGCCGAGGCGCCCTTTGTACGCCCCCCCGGGTGGGATACCATAGTCGACCCACTGTGTTCTTCGAGCAGCTCGAGCTCCCCCTCGGAGGGCTCTATCCCCAGACCGAGCCCACGCGCATCCCACGGACCCGGCGCGTCTTCGTCAACCGCAACCTCAAGCTGGCGGGGATCGACTGGGTCGGCTTCGACATGGACTACACCCTGGCGATCTACAACCAGACCGAGATGGACAACCTCTCGATCCAGGGGACCGTCACGAAGCTCGCGGCGCGAGGCTACCCCGAGGAGCTCCTGCGGCGCCTCCGCTATCCGATCCACTTCCCGATCCGCGGCCTGCTGATCGACAAGCGCTTCGGCCACGTGCTCAAGATGGACCGGTTCAAGGTGGTCCAGCGCGGGTACCACGGCCTCCGGGAGCTCACGAAGGACGAGCTCCGGTCGCTCTACCAGCACCGCAAGATCCGGCCGAACACCGCCCGCTACCACTGGATCGACACGCTCTACGCGCTGAGCGAGGCCACGCTCTACGCCGGCATCGTCGACGCCCTCGAGGAGCGCGGCGTCGCGCTCGACTACGCGCGGCTGTTCACCGACATCCGCGAGTGCATCGACGAGGCGCACCGGGACGGCACCATCCTCGACGTCGTCCTGTCCGACCTGCCGCGCTTCGTCGAGCGGGACCCGAACCTGGCGCAGACGCTCCACAAGTTCCGCTCGGCGGGCAAGAAGCTCTTCTTGCTCACGAACTCGCGCTGGCCGTTCACCGAGAAGATGATGACGTACCTGCTCGGGGACGCGATGCCCGAGTACCCGAGCTTCCGGCACTACTTCGACGTCATCGTCGTCGCCGCGCAGAAGCCGGCGTTCTTCCAGGAGCGCCGCCCGCTGCTCATCCGCGACGGCGCCGAGCCCCGCCCCGCCACGGCGCCGCTCGAGCGCGGCGCCATCTACGAGGGCGGCAACCTCAACGACTTCGAGAAGTTCCTGAACATCTCCGGCGATCGGGTCCTCTACGTCGGCGATCACATCTACGGCGACATCCTCCGCTCCAAGAAGGAGAGCGCGTGGCGCACGGCGATGATCATCCAGGAGATGGAAGCGGAGGTCGCCGCCCACGAGTCCTGCCGCCGCGAGCACATGGAGAGCGCCCTGCTCGAGGGGCGCCGCGAGGAGCTCGAGGACCAGCTGCGCTTCTACCAGCAGCGCTACAAGGACCTCACCCGCAAGATCGAAGAGGAGCAGCAGAAGAGGAACGGCGCGACCAACGGGGGCGGAGCGCCGCTGCTCGCGGAGGCGAACGGCGAGCACGTCCGGATCGACTACGCGACGTCGTTCTACGAGGCCGAGCGGGGCCGCACCAAGCGCGCGGTCGAGCGCATCCGCGGCCAGCTCCGGGCCGTCGACGCGGAGGTCGGCAAGCTGGAGCGCGAGATCGCCCGCCGCTTCCACCCCTACTGGGGCTCGCTGCTCAAGGAGGCGAACGAGACGTCCAGCTTCGGCGATCAGGTCGAGGAGTACGCCTGCATCTACACGTCCCGCGTCTCGAACCTGCTCGCCTACTCGCCGCTGCAGTACTTCAGGAGCCCGCGCGACCTGATGCCGCACGAGCTCTGATCGCCGAGGCCTCCGCGCGGGTGCGCGGGCGCCGCATGAGGAGATCGCCATGAGCATCGCCCGCCCCCGCCCGCTGTTCGTCGCGCTCGTCGCCCCCGCCCTCCTCGTCGCCGGCTCCGCCGGCTGCGGCAAGCGGGCCTGCTTTCACTGGACAGAGCTCGAAGGGGCGTGCCCGTCGAGCGACGAGGCGCGCGTGTTCTTCGAGAACCCAGGCTGCGTGAGCTCCATCGAGTCCATCGACAGCGAGGCGGATTTCGACGGCGAGCTCTGCTGCTACGACGTCACCACGGTCGACACCGGCGACGAGGAGTGCACGACGGTGCAGGGGCCGATGTCCGGCGGCGCCGGCGGCGGACGCCCCCCCATACCCAAGTAGCCCGGGGCGCAGCGCGCGGCCTGCGCCGCGTCACTTGCAGCAGCGGAAGCCGGTCGAGTAGTCGTGGTACCCGGGCGAGTGCGCGGTGGTCTTGTACTCGCAGCCGTCGCCGTGCTTGGCGCTGTCGAGGTAGTAGCCGCCGCGGAAGGTCCCGCGCGGCGCGCTCGTCCACTCGTGCAGGTTGCCCACCATGTCGTTGACGCCGAAGCTGCTCCTGCAGCGGCGGAACGCGCCCGCGGGCGCCAGCGTGCCCGGGAGCTGGTTCAGGCGGTCGTCGTTCATGTTGGCCCACGTGAACGCCGACAGCGGGGCCTCGCCCCCCTGGCCGAAGTAGCGGTTGAACGACGAGACGCCGCTGTCGTTGCAGGCGCCGCGCTCCCGCTCGCGTCCGTAAGGGAACACCGTCGCGCGCTTGCCCTTGCACGCGGTGACCCACTCGTCGTCCGTGCAGAGCCGCTTGCCGGCGTTCTGGCAGGCGGCCTCGGCCTGATCCCGGCTGACGTACGCCTGCGGCTTCACGCCGCGCCGGCTCACCGCCTTCACCTTCAGCTTGCCGACCGGCTCGAACGGCGAGTGCCGGCGCTTTCCGCCGCCGGAGAGCAGCTCGACGGTGCTCGCCTCGAAGCGATCGATGCAGAACGTCCCGCGCACCGAGGCCATTCCTGCGGGGCACGCGGCGCGCGCGGCGGCGGCCGGCCGTGGGCTCGGCAGCCCGAGGACCGCGAGGCCGAGCGCCGCGACGCCCGCGGCGAAGAGCGGCGAGCGCGCGAGCGACAGGACGGGCCGGCGCGCGAGGGGGTGAGGCGGGAGAGGCGGTCGCATCGCGGAGAGGCCCAGACCCGGGGCGAGCTTCCGGCCATAGCCGATCCCCGGCGCGGCGGGCAAATTGCCGCAGCTCGCGGAGGCGGGCCCGGAGGCGCGTGTGCGCGCTGCTGCGTGCGCGCGCTGCTGGCGCTGGACGAGCGGGCGATTTCGGTCACGCTGCCGCTCCCATGACAGCCACCGCCCCGCCCGACGCGGGCGCCACGGCCGCGGGCTCGCGCGGCGACCTCCCCGCGCCCGCGGGCTCGCCCGACGATCTTCCCGCGGCCCTGCTCCGGAGCTCCCCCGCCGACTTCGTCGTCGAGGAGCTCCCCGCCTATGCGCCGAGCGGCCGCGGCGAGCACGTGTTCGTGACCTTCCGCAAGACGGGGCGCAACACCCCCGACGCGGTCCGGGCCATCGCGCTCGCGCTCGGGGCCGACCCGGGCGGCGCCGGCTTCGCCGGCATGAAGGACCGGCACGCGATCACGACGCAGACCGCGTCGTTCCAGCTCCCCCTCGCGCAGGACCCAGCGCCCCTGCTCGAGAAGGCGGAGCTGCCCGGGATCGAGGTCCTCGCGGTCACCCGCCACGACAACAAGCTCAAGCCGGGGCACCTCCTCGGCAACCGGTTCAGGATCGCGCTCCGGGGCATCGCCCCCGCGGCGCTCCCGCTCGCCGAGCAACGCCTCGCCGAGATCGGCCGCGCCGGCGTGCCGAACGCGTTCGGGCCTCAGCGGTTCGGAAGGAACGGCGACAACCCCGAGCGCGCGCTCGCGTGGATCTCGGGTCGGGAGCGCGGGCCCCGCGACAAGCGCGAGCAGCGGCTGCTCTTCTCGGCGCTCCAGTCGCTCTGGTTCAACGAGGTGCTCGCGCGCCGCGAGGCGGACGGCACCTGGAGCGCCGTGCTCCCCGGCGATCTCGCCAAGAAGCGCGACAGCGGCGGGCTGTTCCTCGTGCCGCTCGAGGGCCCGGAGCTCGCGGACGCCGAGGCGCGCGCCGCCGCGCTCGCGATCTCGGCGACGGGCCCGATGTTCGGCCGGAAGATGCGCTGGCCCGAGGGCGCCCCGGGCGCGCTGGAGCGCGAGGTGCTCACGGCGGCGATCGGCGACCCTCGCAAGCTCGACGCGTTCGCCCACGCCGGAGAAGGCACGCGGCGCCCGCTGCGCCTGGAGGTGGACGACCTCGAGGTGTCCGCCATGGAGGCGACCGCCGGGGACGCGGCGGTGAGAGCCACCACGCGAGAAGCCGCGGACGATCCGGATGTACGGCACGGAATCGTCGTCTCGTTTGTGCTACCGAAGGGCGGCTACGCGACGACCGTCCTTGGGCGAGTCTTCCGGCTCGTCGACGCCTCCGCCCCCCGGCCCCCCATCGGCAGGCCTGGGGCGGCGAGCGCCCCTCCTCCGGAGGAGGACGAAGTCGAGGAAGGGCAGCCCGCCGTCGATCCGTAAATGGTCTTCGAAGCGCGGCTCCCACCCACCCCCCATCGGAAAGGCACCAAGGAACAAGATGAACCTCGTCGAGTGGCTGCAGCGCATCATGGTCGGATTCGGGGCCGCCTGGGTCATGTGGTTGATGATCGCGCTCAGCGTCGTCTCGGTCGCCATCATCCTGGAGCGCGCCTGGTTCTTCTGGTCGCTCCGCGACGACCTCACCGTCCTCGCGCGGGATCTCAAGACGTCCCTCGACGATTCCATCGAGGCGGCGCGGCGGCGGATGGACGCCTCGCCCTCGGCCGAGGCGGCGGTCGTCGCGGCCGGCCTCGCGGTGGCGCACCAGGGCCCCGAGGCGGCCGAGGAGGCCATGGCCGGCGCCGCGGCGCTCCAGCGCATGAAGCTGGAGCGGCGCCTCGCCTACCTGGGCACGCTCGGCAACAACGCGCCGTTCATCGGGCTGTTCGGCACCGTCATCGGCGTCGTCGGCGCCTTCGACGCGCTCGGCCAGGCGGCGAAGACGCCCGTGGCGCAGGCGACGTCGCAGGCCATGGCGCCGCAGGCGGTCATGTCGAGCATCGCCGAGGCGCTCGTCGCGACCGCGGTCGGCCTCGCGGTCGCCATCCCGGCGGTCGCCGCGAACAACTTCTTCCAGCGCATGATCAAGTCGACGCTCGCCAACACCGAGGCGCTGACGCGCGTCCTGCTCGCGCACCTCAAGATCGATCCGGCGTTCGCCGGGGCCGCGCCCACCGCCGCCGTCGAGCAGCCGCGGGGCAAGGCCGCGAGGGCGTCGCGGCAGGAAGAGCACAAGAAGGGCGGCGCGGGCGAGGAGGAGCGCTGATGGCCGGCATGAGCCGCAACGACGATGACGAGATGATCAGCGGCATCAACGTCACGCCGCTCGTCGACATCACCCTCGTCCTCCTCATCATCTTCATGGTGACGGCCAAGATCATCGTCTCGCAGTCGCTCCCCCTCGATCTGCCGAAGGCGGCGCAGGGGCAGGAGGTGCAGCTCATCTTCGGTCTCGAGCTGCACGCGAACGGCGACACGCTCGCCGACGGCAAGAAGCTCGCGAGCGAGGACGCCATCCTGCCGATCGCGCGCGAGGCCCAGGCGAAGAACCCGGAGCTCCGCGCCGTGATCCGCGCCGACACGACGGTCCCGCACGGCCGGGTGATCCGCGCGCTCGATCTGCTGAAGCAGGCCGGCGTCTCCAAGATCGCGTTCGGCGTGACGCCGATCGCGCCCGAGCCCGGCGCGGCCCCGGGTACGGCGCCGGGCGCCCCTGCCGCGCCTGCCCCGGCGGCCCCCGCGCCCGCAACCCCGAGCCCCGCGCCGTGAGCGCGCCGAGCGAGACCTTATGAGCCAGGTCACGAGCGATCGCGCCGCGGGGGCGGTCCACGACGGCCGCCGCCGAGACGAGCGCGGCGGCGCCGAGCCCGGGGGAGCCAAAGATCCCTCGCCCGCCCTCGCCTCGCGCGCGCCGGGCCGCGCCGCCGATCGCCGGCGCGGCGCGGATCCGCTCGCCGCGGTGCTCGCCCTCGGCGACCGCGCGTCGCGCGTCGGCGCCTTTCTCGGGGTCACGCTGGCGGTCACGAGCCACGGCGCGGCCTCGGCCCGGGCCATCGTCTCGGGGTCGCTGCGCGACATGCGGCACGTGGTCGGGGAGATGCGCGCCGGCATCCACGACTACCTCTGGGCGATCTACGAGGTCGACGTCCCGCCGCCGAAGGTCGAGCAGCCCAAGCCGCCGGAGCCCGAGCCGCCGCCGCCGGCGCCCGAGCCCGAGCCTGTCCCCAAGGTCGCGCCGCCTCCCCAGGCGAACACCCCGCCGCCCAAGGACGACCCGTACGACCCGCCCCCCGCCGCCGCCGCGGCCGCGAAGGTCCTGACGAAAGAGCCGGATCCGGACGAGGTCCTCGACATGACCGATCGCGGGATCGCGAGCGGCGACGGGCAGGGCGTCGGCTACGGCCAGGTGGCCGGCGCGGGCACGGCGAAGACCCCCACGTTCAACCCGAACGCGAAGGTCGGGGGCGTCGTGGGCGGCAAGGGCACGGGCGACCCCGTCCCGCCCCCGCCCCCCGCGGGGCCGGACCGCTCCGCGCCGCCCGGGCTGATCGGCAGCAGCAACTGGAACTGTCCTTTCCCTCCGGAGGCCGACGTCGACCAGATCGACCAGGCGAAGGTCGTCCTCATGGTCACGGTGCGCCCCGACGGCAGCCCGCTCTCGGTCAAGGTCGTCAGTGATCCTGGCCACGGCTTCGGTCGCTCCGCGCGCATGTGCGCGCTCGGCCGCCGCTACAACCCCGGCAAAGATCGCTCCGGCGCCTCGATCGCCGCCACGACGCCGCCCATCACGGTGACGTTCACGCGCTAGCCGCTCGCCGCGAGCTCCCTTTAAATTCGCTCCGCGCCCTCCGCCTCGGTTATCCTCGCCGGCGGCTTGTGATCGTCCCCGAACGGATCGAGCAGCTCTCGAAGGTCCCTCTCTTCAAGGGCCTCACCCCGGCCGCGCTGGAGCTCATCTCACGCGTCGCGAGCGAAGAGACGCACGCCCTCGGCACCAAGATCTTTCAGCACGGGGATCCGGGCGACAAGCTCTACATCCTGCTCGAAGGCAAGGTCCGGATCAGCCGGGAGATCGCCGGGATCGGCGAGGAGGCGCTCGCGGTGCTCGGCCCGGGCGCCGTGTTCGGCGAGATGGCGCTGCTCGACGAGGCCCCCCGCTCCGCCGACGCGCGCGTCCACGAGCGCTGCCGGTTGCTCACCGTGTCGAAGGACGCGTTCGAGGACCTGCTCTTCCTGCACAAGGAGCTCGCGTACGAGGTCCTCTGGAACGTCGTCCGGATGCTCGTCCAGCGGCTCCGCGAGACGAACAACAAGCTCACGTTCCTCTCCGTCTCAGGCAAATTCGAGTAGAGTGCCGGCCAGATCGCCCGGCGACCGTGGGCGCGCGCGCCAGCGCGGCGCGGCCTGCCGCACGGGGGGCGGCGTTCGGCTCGAACTCAACGTTCCTTGGAGGACCATGGCAGCCAGAATGAAGCACGCAGCGCTCGCCCTCGCGCTCTGGATGGGCGCCTTCGCAGGAGCCTGCGGCTCCAGCACGCCGCCGCCCGAGACGGCGGCGGACAAGAACGACTTCGACGGCGAGTCGAGCCCGGACGAGGGCAAGGCGACCGCCGACGCCGAGGGCGCGAAGCCCGCGAAGCCGGGGAAGGACGCGGAGGCGCAAGAGCACCAGGAGGAGCCCGCGGCTCCCGCCAAGTCGACGCCGCTCCAGGCGACCAAGTTCGAGGCGGATCTGAAGAAGATCGGGATCAACCTCAAGAAGATCCCCGCGCTCGAGAAGCTCCCGGCGGGGCAGAAGAAGAAGGTGATGCCGCTGCTCCAGAAGGCGCTCGGCTACGACACCTGCGAGGGCTGCCACGTCGAGGGCGACTTCAAGAAAGAGACGCGGAACATGAAGGTCGCCCGCGAGATGTGGCGCAACTTCGTGGCGCCGCTCCGCAGCGAGAGCGGCGGAACCCTCTTCTGCGACAGCTGCCACGCCGGGAACGAGCACGTCCTGAACCGCAAGGACAAGAAGGCCCTCCAAGCGTTCATGGAGGAGGAGTACCAAAACAAGGTTTCCCGGGCGAGCAAGGAGGACATGGAGTGCGGCACGTGTCACGGCGACGCCATGGAGACCAAGATCATCGAGAAACTCTGGAACATCCCGAAATGACGGGAGCCATCTGGACGCCGCGCGAGGCGCTTGTCCAGCAGCGGGGCACGGCGGAATCCGGCGAAGCACCATCGCCGTGCCCGCCGGATATTCGTTAACCGCCTTACCTTTCAACCGGAGCGGCCTCGAGGCCTGCCTGCGCTCCGATCTCGCACCAGCGTCCACCTCCCGCCTGCGCCGGCGCTCGGCCGCCTCATCATTGACGAGAGATCGCCATGACGGTGGGTCATGCACCGTTTTCGTACTAGATAGGCGGCATGTGCGGTGTGTTCGGAATCTTTGGCCACCCCGAGGCGGCCAACATGACCTACCTCGGGTTGCACGCGCTCCAGCATCGAGGGCAGGAGTCGGCGGGTATCGTCAGCAGCGACGGGGAGCGCCTCTTCGGCCACCGCGCCATGGGGCGGGTGCAGTCCGGCTTCGCTCCGTCCGATCTCGCGACGCTGCCCGGCGAGCGCGCCATCGGCCACGTCCGCTACTCCACCGCGGGCGGCTCGCACCTGAAGAACGCGCAGCCGCTGGGCGTCGACTACGCGCGCGGCTCGCTGGCGGTCGCGCACAACGGCAACCTCACGAACCATGAGGCCCTGCGCGATCGGCTCGAGGCGCGCGGCTCGATCTACCAGACCGCGAGCGACACCGAGTCGATCGTCCACCTCATCGCGATGAGCAAGAAGGAAGCGCTGCGCGATCGCATCGCGGAGGCGCTCATGGAGGTGGAGGGCGCCTACTCGCTGCTCTTCTTGACCGAGCGCGAGCTCATCGCCGTGCGCGATCCGCGCGCGATCCGGCCGCTCTGCCTGGGCGAGATGGCGAGCGCGAGCGGCGTCGCCCACGTGGTCGCGAGCGAGTCGACGGCGTTCGACCTCATCGGCGCGCGCAAGGTGCGCGACGTCGCGCCGGGCGAGATGCTGATCATCAGCGCCGACGGCGTGCGCTCCGAGTTCCCCTTCGCGCAGGAGCAGCGCAAGCTCTGCATCTTCGAGCACGTCTACTTCGCCCGGCCCGACTCGACCCTCCAGGGCGTCAGCGTCTACGAGGTCCGCAAGGCGTTCGGCCGGCGCCTCGCCGCCGAGCAGCCGGTCGTGCCCGGCGACGATCTCGTCGTGATCCCCGTGCCCGACTCGGGCGTGCCGGCCGCGATCGGCTTCGCCGACCGCGCGCGCGCCCCCTTCGAGATGGGGCTCATCCGCAGCCACTACGTCGGCCGCACGTTCATCGAGCCGCAGCAGTCGATCCGGCACTTCGGCGTCCGGCTCAAGCTCAACCCGAACCGGGCGGTGATCGAGGGCAAGCGGGTCGTCGTCATCGACGACTCGATCGTCCGCGGGACGACGAGCCGGAAGATCGTCAAGATGATCCGCGACGCCGGCGCGCGCGAGGTGCACGTCCGCATCTCGAGCCCGCCCACGCGCTGGCCCTGCTACTACGGGATCGACACGCCGACGCGGTCGGAGCTCATCGCGTCGAGCCACTCGGTGGACGAGATCTCCAGCTACCTGACGGCCGACAGCGTCGGGTACCTGTCGCTGGAGGGCCTCGTCGAGAGCGTGCGATCCCTCGAGGTGCGCGCCGGGGACGCCGCCGGCGCGCGGCCGTCGGCGGACAGCTACTGCCACGCGTGCTTCTCCGGGAGCTACCCGATCTCCTTCACACCGGCCGCGCCGAACCGGCAGCTACGGATGGTGAGCGGTTGACGCTGCCCCGCTCCGGCGCCGAGGGTCCTCCGATGGCCGAGGGCACCGCCGCTCACGAGAGCGCGGATCGCGCCGCCGCCTCGGCGCCGCTCTTCGCCCGCGTCGCGGACGAGGTCTCGATCTTCGAGGTGAGCCCGCGGGACGGGCTCCAGAACGAGGCGGCGATGATCCCGATCGACGGCAAGCGGCGGCTCATCGCGGCGCTCGTCGCCGCCGGTCTCCGCAAGATCGAGATCACGAGCTTCGTCTCGCCGAAGTGGGTGCCGCAGCTCGCCGACGCCGAGGAGCTCGCGCGGACGCTCCCGGCCGAGCGGGGCGTGACCTTCAGCGCCCTGTGCCCGAACGCGCGCGGCCTCGAGCGCGCGCTCGCCGTGGGCCTGCGCGAGATCGCCGTCTTCCTGAGCTCGAGCGAGGCGCACAACCGCGCCAACATCAACAAGTCGATCGACGACACGCTCTCGGTGTTCTCGGAGATCGTCCCTCCGGCGCGCGAGGCGGGCCTCGCCGTGCGCGCCTACGTCTCGACCGTGTGGGGCTGCCCGTACGAGGGCGACGTCGACCCTGCCCGGGTCGTTCGCATCGCGGAGCGGCTCATCGACCTCGGCTGCTACCAGGTCTCCCTCGGCGACACGATCGGCGTCGGCACCCCGCGGCAGACGCACGACATCGTCCGCCGCTTCCTCGACGCGATGCCGCCCGAGCGGTTCGCGCTGCACCTGCACGACACGCGCGGCACGGCGCTCGCGAACATCCTGGTCGGCCTCGAGCTCGGGGTGCGCGACTTCGACGCGTCGGTGGCGGGCGTCGGCGGCTGCCCCTACGCGCCGGGCGCGGCGGGCAACATGGCGACGGAGGACCTCGTGTTCATGCTGCACGGGATGGGCGTCCGGACCGGCGTCGATCTCGACAAGCTGATCGAGGCGGGGAACGTCGCCGAGCAGGTCATCGGCCGCCCGCTCCCGGGCAAGGTCCACCGCGCCGGCCCGTTCCGGTTGCGCCGCCAGCCGACCCGGGACTGAGCGCGGCCCAGCGGGGCGCCGAGCCGGCGCGCCGCGCTCGGCCGCGAGGCCGCCCTCAGTCGCCCGCGATGCACCCGAGGCGCGTGAAGAAGACGTGGTGCTCGCCGCCCTCGCGATCGTCGCGGAAGAGGATGCCCACGTCGCCCTCCGGCCCGAACGTCGCGACCGGGCCGATGCTGTCGCGGGGCGCGAAGGTGAGCCGCTGCTCTGCGCTGATCGGCACGAGATCCGCGTTGACCGTGACCGCGTAGAGCTCGTAGCCGTCGTTCTGATCGCGATCGTCCGAGTAGATCGCGAGCAGCCGATCGCCGAGCGGGCGCAGGAACGGGTACCGGGAGCGGAAGGGCCCAGGGTCCGAGATGGGCGTGGGCGGCGTGAGGATCTGGCCGTCCTCCGAGACCGCCGCCGCATAGATGGCCTTGAGGCTCGCCGATTTGTCGAACCACGCGATGACGTAGCGATCGCGGTTCCAGACCACCGTCGGATAGACCGCGTCGGTCTCGCCGGTCGTCAGCGTGACGATCTCCGAGCGCGGATCGAGCTCGGCGGTGAACGTCCGGAACTGGATGAAATGCGTGGCCGCGTCGCCCGTGGACCACGCGACCCCGATGCCGCCCTGGCCGGCCGCCGCGGACGGCGCCTCGTTGCCGAGGCCGTTCGACGCCTCCGTGAGCTGGACGTTGTCGCCGATCAGGTTGCCGTCGATGTCGATGCGCTGCGCGAACAGATCGAAGAGGCCGTTGCGCTCGTCCTGCCAGACGGGGATGAACTCCGCGTCGTTCCAGGTGAGCGTCACGTTGACGGAGAAGCCGGGCGCCTTCGAGAGCCGCCGATCGCCGCCCTCCACCTTCTGGCCGTCCTCGTCGAGCAGGGAGAAGTACACCTCGTAGTCGCCGTCGCGCCGGTCCTGCCACGCGGCGCCGTACCGATCGCCGACCCACACGATCGGTCCGCCGGAGGCGTCGCCGTTCTTCGGCGTGATGACCTCCTCGCCCGGCGCGAGCGGCTGCCCGTCGACGCTGATCATCGAGCGGTACACGTTGAAGCCCTGCGTGGTCCCGGTGTAGAGCGACGCGTACGACGTCCCGCTCCAGGCGAGCCCGCCGGCGCCGGCCGGCGCGATGTCGCCCGAGATGCGGGTCGCGTCGGTGTCGAGCGGCACGAAGCGGGCCCCGTTGTCGACCGTGCCGTCGCAGTCGTTGTCGACGCCGTCGCAGATCTCGATCCCCCCAGGGAAGGCCGCGGCGCTCGCGTCGTCGCAGTCGTCGCCGCACGAGAGCGGCTCGCCGGGGATCGTGCCGGGCAGCGCCGCGCGGAAGCCGTCGCCGTCGATGTCGAGCGTCGACGGCCCGTAGATGCACGCCCCGGTCGCGCTCTCGCACGTGTCCTTGGTGCAGGGGTCGCCGTCGTCGCAGTCCACCGGCTCCAGCGCGACGCACTCCCCGCCGCGCCGCGGGGCCGCGCCCTCGGGCGAGGGCGCCGCGCCGCCGTCGGGCTGCCCCGCCTCGAAGAGCTGGCAGAACACGGGCTTGCAGAGATCCTCGACGCCGGGGCAGTCGGCGTCCACCTCGCACTCCGGCGCGGGCGGCGGGATGTTCAGCCCGGTCCGCGCCCCGCACCCCCCCGAGAGCGAGCCGCCGGCAAGGACCGTCCCGAGCAGGGCCGCCGCCAGCGCCGCCTTCCGGCGCGCGCGCCGACCCATGGCGTACCTCGTCACAGACATCCGCCCATCCCCGCGACGTCGATCGGCTCGCACACGAACCCGGGATCGCAGTTGACGTCGCCGCTGAGCGCGCAGAGCTCGACGCACTGGGTGCCCGAGCCGGTCACCACGCAGGCGAACCCGGCGCCGCACTGGCTGCCGCCGCTGCACGGATCGCCCTGCCGGCCTGGACCGGCCGGCGCGCAGTACGCGCCGTAGATCTCCTGCCCGCACGGCTCGTCCGGATACTGCACGTAGATGAAGCACCCCTCTCCCGGGGCGCAAAAGCCGCTCGACTGGTCGTACGGATCGCACGCGAAATCGGTGACCGGCGGCTCGGTGTCAGGACAGCCGGGGTCTTCGTACTCTTCGAGCGGATCCCTCCCCGCGTCGGAGCCGCCCCCCCCGCCGGTCGGGACCGGCGGAGCGCCGGCCTCGCCGCCGCCCCCGCCGTCTGCGGACGGATCGTCCACGATGACTGTCTGGCCGCAACCGACAGCGAGACCGAGCCCAGGGAGCGGTACGCAGAGGAGTGTCAGGAGGAGCGAGGAGCGCCGTCGCATGTCGCCATGCTATCGATTCCTCGCGCGCCCGCCATGCATTTGACAGCGATGGCAGTGTCCTGACGCCACGACGAGCGGTGGATCGTTTCCCCCAGGCTGCAATCCCACTTGCCTGTTGGCCGGCACTCTGATGTATCTCTCAACAATGCACACGCGCAACCTGCTCACCATCGCACTCCTCGCAGCCCCCCCTCTGGCGCTCGCCCCCCTCATGGCGTGCGGCGGTGACGACGAGACGGGAGGAGGTGGAGCGAGCTCCTCCAGCACCACCGCGAGCAGCTCCGGCGAAGGCGGCGGCGGCGGTGAGGCCGGCGCCGGCGGGGAAGGCGGCGCGGGCGGCGCCGGCGGCGCTGGCGGAGGAGACGGCGGCGGCGGCGCGGTCCCCGGTGAGCCGGCCGGCCACGTGCTGATCTCGGAGATCGTCGTCAGACCCGGAGCGGCCGAGTTCATCGAGATCTGGAACCCGACCGAGGCCGAGATCGACCTCACCAACTACTACCTTTCGGACAACAGCGTTTATTATGCCATCACCACGGGTACCGCCTGGGCGCCGACCGGCAGCGCAGGGACGGACTTCCTCGTCCAGTTCCCCCCCGGGACCATGATTCCTGCGGGCGGACGCCTCGTGCTGGCGAGCGATGACGGCTTCGAGCTCGAGTACCAGCGGTGCGCCGACTTCGCCCTGGACGAGACGCCCATCCCCTGCGGGGGGGACGACGTGCCGCCCATGATCGCGCCGACGAACGGCGCACTCGGGGCGCAATCGGGCGCGCTGCTCACCGACGGCGGAGAGATGGTGATCCTCTTCGAGTGGGACGGCACGGAGCGCAGCCCGCTCAAGGACATCGATTACGTCATCTGGGGCGAGGAGCTGGGGAACTCGGCGATGGCGTACAAGACCGGCAAGGCCGGTTATGCCGATGACACCGCGCGCGGCAGCCAGCGGCCGGCCGCTGCCGCCGGCAGCGGAGCGAGCCTGGTCCGCTGTAGCGATGTCGAGTTCGGCGAGCTCTTGACCGAAGGCAACGGCATCAGCGGGCACGACGAGACGAGCGAGTGGCTCGACATCAGCTTCACCGTGGCGTCCACGCCGACGCCCGGCGAAGAGAACGACTGCCCGTGAGCGCGCCCCCTCCGAGCTCGGCTCCTCGCCGCGGGGCGGCGGGAGCCCGGGCTCGGCGCGGGGCGCCCCGACGCGATCACTGCCGGGTGATCGTCACCTTCTTGATGACCGGCGGGGTGACCGGGCGTTCGCCCTTGACCTCGACGCCGGCCAGCTTGTGGACGAGCTCCTCGGGCCCGCACTCACCGAAGATGGTGTAGCCGTTGTCGAGGTGGAACGCCGCCGCGTCGGTGATGAAGAACTGCGCGGAGTTCGTGTTCTTGCCGCGGTTCGCCATGCACAGGAGCCCCGCGCGATCGTGGCTGCCGTCCTCCCAGACCTCGTCGGGGATGACGTAACCGGCCTCGCCGGTGCCGTTCTTCTTCGCGTCACCGCCCTGGATCATGAATCCCTTGATGATGCGGTGGAAGATCGTCCCGTCGTAAGCGGGCTTCTTCTCCCATGTCCCCTCCGGCGTCTTCCAGGGCCTGATCCCTCGCGCCAGGCCGACGAAATTGGCGACGGTGATCGGCGCCTTGTCGTCCAGCAGCTTGCAGGACAGCGTGCCGAGGTCGGTCTCGATCGACGCGGTCAACGTCTTGCCCGGCGGGAGCCCCTTGGTGGCGTCGTCGAGCGTCCACTTGCCCTTGACCGGGTCGTCCTCGCTGGGCTTGACCTCGGCGACCGGCTTCGCGGTGACCTTGCGCTTCTGCGGCTGAGGGCGCTCCTTCTCCGCCGTCTCCGCCTTGCCTCCGGCCAGCCCCGTCGACGCAGGCGTGGTCTTCGGCTTCGGCGCTTCTTCGGCCGTGGGCTCCGGGGTCTTCGAACATCCCGCGAGGGCCGAGAGCGTGGCGAGGGCGGCGATGGACTGAATGGCGAGGGTTCGAGCGTTCATCGTGCGACGATTTCCCGCGTCGCGGTCCAGCGGTCAAGGACGAGCGTCGCCGTGGTAGGAAGCGGCATGAGCTCGCGCTGCGCCCTCGCGACCCGTCCGTTCACCTCCGCGACGTCCGCCACGTCCGCCTCGCTCGCCATTCCCGCCGTGCTCGCCTCGCTCGTTCCCGCCCTGGGCACGCTGCTGCTCGGGCTCGCCCTTGGCGCATGCGAGCGCCGCGTCGACGAGCCCCTCCCGCTCACGCCCAGCAGCAACGTGGGCGACGTTGCGCCTCCCGCCTCGACCGGGACGCCTCCCGCCTCGACCGGGACGCCTCCCGCCTCGGCCGGGGGGCGGGAAGCCGGCCGCTGCATCCAGCCGACGGCGTCGACGCCGGAGCGACCGTCCCCGAAGCTCACCGGCCCGGATCCGGCGTGCCCCGACGACCCGACCGGCCCGTTCCAGCTCGCGACCGGCAAGGTGACCTTCCTCGAGGCCAAGGCCCCCGACGTCACCGTCGAGATCGCCAGGAGAGAGCAAGAGCGCATGCGCGGCCTCATGTACAGGACGAGCATGGGGGAGAACCGCGGGATGATCTTCGTCTTCCAGCAGCGGACCAATCACTCGTTCTGGATGCACAACACATGCATCCCGCTCGACATGCTGTTCATCGACAGCGACGGTACGATCGTGGGTATCGAGGAGAACACCCCGACGCTCAACGACTCGACCTTCGACGTCGGCTGTCCGTCGACGTACGTCCTCGAGCTGAACGCCGGCTGGGCGCGGCGCCACGGGGTCGTCGCAGGCCAGAAGGTGCGGCTCGACGGGATCTGACGCTCGCCCGAGCGGCGGCTCCTCGGCCGGCGCTCGCTCCTAGATCCCCGTGAACAGACCGAGCTGGCGCGGGGCAGCCGGCGGCCCGAGCGACGAGCGCGCCGCGCCGGGCGGAGGGGCCGGCGGCGGCGCCGCCGCGTCGAGGACGAGCGGCCCCCGAGGCGGCGCGGCGACGAGGCGCGCGCGCCGGCCGACGAGCGCGTCACGGGCGGCGTCGAGCGCGAGGTCCGGGCGGTTGTTGACCTCCGAAAGGTGCATCAGCGCGACCGTGTGGGTGCCGCCGGGCAGCGCCGCCAGCAGCTCGCACGCCTGCGCGTTCGACAGGTGGCCCCGCGCCGAGCGGATCCTGCGCTTGAGGTGCTGTGGGTACGGGCCGGCCTCGAGCAACCCGGGGTCGTAGTTCGACTCGAGCATCACCACATCGCAGCCGGCGACGTGCTCCAGGAGCCCCGGAGGGACCTCGCCGAGATCCGTCACGAGCGCGGCCCGCCGCGCGCCGTCGTCGACGACGAGCGCGACCTGCGCCGCGTCGTGCGGCAGCGGCTTCGGCGAGAAGGTGAGCGCGCCGACAGCGAACGGCTCGCGCGACGAGAAGCCCCGGACGCGCTCTGGATCGCCGAGCTCCGCCGCGCGCGCGGTCGCCTCCGAGGCGTAGATCGGGATCTTGTGCTTCTTGTTGTACCTGGCGGCCACGCCCACATGGTCGGCGTGCGCGTGTGTGATGACGATCGCGTCGGGCAGCAGCCTGCCGTCCGCGCCGCCCGCGGCCGCCGCCGAGAGGCACTGCTCGAGCACCCGCGGCCCGACGCCCGCGTCCACGAGGACCCGCGTGCCACGGGAAGCGAACAGCGTGGCGTTGCCTCCGCTCCCGCTCGCGATGATGGTGATCTTCATACCGGGCTCCGGGGACCGGACTACAGGCGGCTCCGTGACCCGTAGCGCAGGCGAGGGCTCGGCTGCAAGCGCGCTGAGCGGCGCGAAGCGCTCGCGACGGCGCGCGAACGACGCTACAGGGATCCCACTTCGTGGCGCCCTCCCCCCGCCCCTCCTCTGCCTCTTCCCCCGACACCGACGCGGAGGTGCCGCTCGCCGCGCCGCGTGCCTCTGGCGAGAGCGGTGCGCCGCGCGTCCCTGACGAGAACGCTGCGCCGCGCGCCCCTGGGGAGAGCGGCGGCGCGCCACACGGCGCGCGCGGCAGGCGGCGCCTCCGCGCCCTGATCGCGGCGCTCGTGGTCGTCGCCCTCATCGGGGCCGCCGTCGCCGCGATCCTCGTGCTCGGTCCGCCCGCGCTCCGCCGGCGCATCATCGCCGAGGCCCGCGCGCGCGGCGTCGCGCTCGATCCTGGCGTGATCGACGTCGATCTCCGCTCGATCCGCCTGCGCGACGGCCGCTTCTCGCTCCTCGGGGTGCGCGGGGTCTCGGGCACGGTCGCGCGCGCCACCATCGAGCTGCGCGGGCTCTCGCCCGCGCGGATCGCGACGGAAGGCGTCGAGCTCACCCTCGTGGGGACCGACGCCCTGGAGGATCTGCCGGCGTGGGTCGCGCAGTACGGCCCGCGCGCGGCGGCGCTGCCGCTCACCACGGGCCGCCTCCGCCTGGGTCTCCGGGATCGCGACGGCGGACCGGAGGTGCTCGTGCTGGCCGACGGCGCCCTCGAGCGGCGCGCGGCCGCCCCGGTCGAGGGCGCCGCCGCGCCGCCCGGCGCGCCGCGGCCGGAGATCGGCGTCCTGAAGCAGGCCCGCGTGCTCGTCGCCGGCAAGGAGATCGCGCGCACCGACATCGCCTGGTCCCTCGGCGCAGCCTCGATCGCCCTCGGCTTCGGCGGCGAGGACCTCGTCTCCGCGCCGCTCAGGGCCGAGCTCCGCCCACGCCCCTCGCCGAGCGCCGCGATCGAGCTCGCGCCGACGCCGCTCTCCGCCGTGGGCGCGCTCCTCGGCGTCGACGTCGGCGCCTCGACGATGGTCGTCGCCGGAACGCTCGAGCTGCGGCTCGCGGATGGGGCGGACCGGACCGCCCTGTCCGAGGCGCCGCTCGAAGGGCCGATCGCGCTCACGGTGAAGGGCTTCACCCTGCCCCACCCCAGGGAGCTCGACGGGCTCCTCTTCGGCAACACCACGACCGTCAAGGCGGACGCGAGCATCTCGGCGGACCGCCAGCGCGTCGCGCTGAGCGGCGTGGAGGTCGCCGCCGGCGCGCTGAAGCTCAAAGGAACGGGCACCGTCGAGCGCAGCGGCGCGGACGCCGCGATCGCGATGGATCTATCTGGATCCATCCCATGCTCGCTCCTGGCCGGCTCTGCTGCGATGTCGCACCTGACCGGCGCCGTGGGGCTGCTCGCGCGCGACCTGGTGAGCCGCGCGCTCGCAGGCTCGGTGGCGGTCCAGGTCCACGTCGACGCGCGCGCGAGCCGGCTGACCGCCGCGCGTGTCACGCCGAGCGCGATCCTCCGTTGTAAGCTCCGCTTCTAGCGGGTCGCTCCGCCGCGCCGGGTCCCGCGACCCGGAACCCAGAACCCGAATCCCGGGAGGAAAGGACGGTAGGGCGCCAACGAAGCGGATAGCCCTGGAATTTTCTCTTCCTGGCATTCAAGGTACCCCCGTCGCGGCTCGACGGTCGAACTGCTTTTCCCGGCGCTTTCGCTTCCAAGCACCGCTGTCGCGCCTTGCCGTCCCCTGCGGGAGCACTCCGTCCGAGAGCCGCGAGGATCGATGAGGGAGGAAGGCGGAGGGCGAATGTCTGTGTCGAGGACGATCCGATGCGATGAACCAGGGCGCGGAGCACGGGAGGCGCGGCGCGCGCTCGACGCGCGACCGCCGCTCTGACACGTTGTTCGATGAGGAGCCCGCAATGCGCTCTGGAGCTCTCCCCCTCGCCGCTCGGCTCACCTCGCTCCTAGGGCTCGTGGCGCTCTTCAGCGCTGCCTGCAACGGCGGTCTCGGCGCCGGCATGGACGACGCCCCGGGCGGCGGGGGCGCGGCGGCAGCGTCGTCGTCGTCGTCGGCCTCCGTGGCATCCTCGTCACCCTCCGTGACATCGGGCGGAGGCAGCGGCGCAGGCGACGGCGGGGGCCCCGGAGAAGGCGGCGGGGGAGGCAGCGGCGGAACCGACGAGCAGGACTTCCCCCTCGACTCGACGCCACCGGCGCCCTGCCCGCCCGACATGGCGGAGGTCGAGGGATACTGCATCGATCGCTTCGAGGCGCCGAACGTGGAAGGCGCCCTGCCGCTCGTCATGGAGAGCGCCGTCTCGGCGCACGCCTGGTGCGAGGAGCGCGGAAAGCGCCTCTGCACCGAGGACGAGTGGGACACGGCGTGCCAGGGCCCCGAGGCGTTCGTCTATCCCTACGGGAACACCCACGAAGCGGAGCGCTGCAACGACAACAAGACGTGGAGAGCGCCCGACGAGGGCGCGCTCAGCTCCTGGCCTTCGGATGGAGCGCTGGCCGAGGTCCAGGCGCTGTACCAGGCCGAGCCGAGGGCTCGCGACCCGGGTGCGCGAGCGCGTTCGGCGTCCACGACATGACGGGGAGCGTCGAGGAGTGGGTGGTGCGCACCCAATACCACGTCAACGAGTATCCTCACGTCCTCAAGGGCTGTTACTGGTCCGGCTGCTTCGGCGGCGCGAAGCCGCGGTGCGGCTCCACGAACCCGGCGCACGGGGACGGGTTTCGCTTCTACGAGACCGGCTTCCGGTGCTGCCGCGACGTCGAGTGAGCGACCCGGCGGCGACGCTCGGGCCCGCACAGGAGCGGCCCGACGGCGCGGCGCGCAGCGGACGTTCGGCGCGAGCGCAGGCGCAGCGCCGCCGGTGACCGACGCGATCCCGCGCCGTGGCCTCGCGACAGGCAACCTGAACGAACCGCTTCCCCTCGGTCCGGCCGCACGCTAGGGCACCCTGAACGGTGCTGACCTTACCGAGAGAGCCTCGCCCCAGCCTTGACCTCGTGAAGGACGCGATCGCGGCGTTCGCGCTCAAGGGCCGCGGGCGCGCCCGCCCGGACGATCTCGACGCGCGCGATCCGGCGTTCATCGCCCGGGTGCTCCCGCTGCTCGGCTTCCTCTACGACGACTACTTCCGCTGCGAGACCGAGCTCGAAGAGCAGCTGCCCGACGGCCCCTTCCTCGCCGTGAGCAACCACAACGCGATGACGGGAATGCCCGATATGTACTGCCACATGACGGCGTTCTGGCGCCTTTATGGGCCATCGCGGCTGTCCTACGGGCTGATGCACGATCTCCCGTTCAACGTCCCGAAGGCCGGCGCCTGGCTCAACGCCTGCGGCGCCATCGCGGCGAGCCCGGAGAACGGGCGGCGAGCGCTCGCCCGGGGCGCGGCGGTGCTGGTCTTCCCCGGCGGCGATCTCGACGCGTGCAAGCCGACCTCGGCGCAGTACACGATCCGCTTCGGCCGGCGCCGCGGCTTCGTCCGGCTCGCCATCCGCGAGGGCGTGCCGATCGTGCCGATCGTGAGCGCGGGCGCGCACCAATCCCTCTACATCGCCACGGACGGGAGCAGACTGGCCAGGTGGCTCCGCCTCCCCGAGCTCGCGCGCTCGAACGTGGCGCCGCTCGGCCTCGCCCTGCCGTGGGGGCTCATCGTCGGCATCCCGATCCCCCATGTGCCCCTGCCGGTGAAGATCCACACGCGGGTGCTCCGCCCGCTGCACCTCGGGCTCCCGAGAGAGGCCGCGAGCGACCCGGACGAGGTCGAGCGCGCATTCGCGCAGATCGTCGCGCGCATGGAGGCCGGGCTGGACGAGCTCCGGACGGCGGGCAGGCACGGTCTGTTCCCGCGTGGTTGATGGGCCGCAGGGTTGATGGGCCGCGCGGTTGATGGGCTGCGTGGTTGACGGGCCGCGCGGTTGACGGGCGAACCGCAGGAGAGTGGCGGCGCGGTGGCGTGCGTGGCGTCCGGAGCGCGCCCGGGGCCCGAGCGGGCAGCGCGCGGCGCTCCAAAACCAGCGGGCGCGCGACAAAGGGCGCTGGGCCTCGCGCAGCGCTCGGAAAACCGAGTCCGTTCATGTAGGCTTGAGCGCCAGCCGTGACCCCCGACCGCACCGCGCAGCTCCTCGCACCGCTGGCCCAGCCGGGAGAGCTCATCGCAGCCAAGTACCGCGTCGAGCGGGTCGTGGCCATCGGCGGTATGGGCGTCGTACTGGCGGCGCGCAACGAGGATCTCGACCAGAAGGTCGCCATCAAGATCCTGCGCCAGGACGCCCTCGCGAACCAGGAGGCCGTTACGCGCTTCCTGCGGGAGGCGAGGACGGCGGCGCGCCTGTCGGGCGAGCACGTCGCGCGCGTGTTCGACGTCGGCACCACCGAGACCGGCGTGCCCTTCATGGTGATGGAGTTCCTGACCGGGCTCGATCTCCAGCAGGTCATCGATACCCACGGTCCGCTGCCCATCCAGGACGCTGTCGACTACGTACTGCAGGCCCTCGAGGCCGTGGCCGAGGCGCACGCGGCCGGCGTCGTCCACCGGGACATCAAGCCTTCGAATCTGTTCCTCGCCGAGCACACGGACGGCACACGGCACATCAAGGTCCTCGATTTCGGCATCTCGAAGGGGCAAGGCCTCGACTCGCCGGCGGAACCGGGGCTCACGTCGACGAAGCAGGTGATGGGCTCGCCCGGGTACATGTCGCCCGAGCAGATGATGGCGCCGAGGACGGTCGACGGGCGCGCCGACGTCTGGTCGTTCGGTGTGCTGCTCTACACGCTGGTGACGGGCGAGCCGCCATTCCAGGGCGAGACCGTCGCCGCGGTGATGGCGAACATCCTGCACCAGCCGGTGCCGCGGCTGCGCGACAAGCGCAGCGACGCGCCCGCCACGCTGGAGCGCATCGTCTCGCGCTGCCTGGAGCGCGACGTGAGCGAGCGGTACGCCAACGTCGGCAAGCTCGCGCAGGCCCTCGAGCCGCTCGGGTCGAGCTTCGCGAAGCTCTCGACCTCGCGCATCCAGAGCGCGATCGGCGCGGCGTCGCCGGCCGGACAGACGTTGCTCAACTCGCGGGCGGCCGAGGACAGCGACAGGCTGTCCGGCGCGTCATGGTCGCACACGAGCAACCGGCGCCGCTCGCGGCGCAGGCTCCTCGTCGCCGCCGGCGTGGCCGCGCTGGTGGCCAGCGCGGCCGGGGCGGGCATGTGGCTCGTCGCGAGCGTGCACGTGGCGTCGCAGGCGCCGAGCGCCGCCGCGTCACGCCAGCCCGAGCGCGCCGCGGCCGACGCGCTCGGGCCCGAGCCGCCCGCCGCAGCGCCGAGCGCTCCAGCCGCGACCGCCAGCGCAACGACCGAGGCGTCGAGCTCGGCGGCGCCGCCGGCGTCTGCGCCGAGCGCGGCTCCCACGGGCAGCGCTGCGGCCGACGCGCGCCCGAAGGCGACCGCCTCCGGAGCGCCGCTCAAGCCGGGCCACCCGCCGAGACAGCCGAGGTCGATCAGCGAGGACGAGATGCTGAGGAGCCGCCATTGAGATCGTTACGAGCGCGACACGCGGGCGCATGGCTCGCGCTGCTCTGTGGGACCAGCCTGACCTCACCGCTCCTGGCGCAGCCGACCGCGGCGGACAAGGCGCTCGCCGAGGGGCTGTTCCAGGACGGCAAGAGGCTCATGGACGAGGGCAAGCTCCAGGAGGCCTGTCCGAAGCTCGCGGAGAGCCAGCGCGTGGATCCAACGGTCGGGACGCTGCTGAATCTGGCGGTTTGCCACGAGAAAGAGGGCAAGACGGCCAGCGCATGGGCCGAGTTCACGGAGGCGTCCTCGCTCGCGGCGAGCGCCGGGCAGCAGGATCGCGCCCAGTTCGCGGCCAAGCGCGCGTCCGAGCTGGAAGCCAGGCTGACGCGCCTCGTCCTCGACGCGGCGCAGGCGACGCAGACGGCTCCTGCGATGACAATCACGCTGAACGGCAAGGAGCTGAGCGCCGCCGCGGCCGCGGGCTCGGGCATCCCCGTGGATCCGGGCACGGCGACGATCGAGGCCAAGGCGCCGGGCAAGCAGCCCTGGTCGCAGCGGGTGACGCTCGACCCCGGGCCCAGCACGACGCGGGTGACCATCCCGCCGCTCGCGGACGTCGCCGTTCAGGCGGCGAAGGCGGCTCCCCCTGCCCCGCCGCGCCCGCCGCCCGCCCGTCCGGAGGCCGCGAGGCCCGAGGCGACAGGCAACCCGATGCGCGCGCTCGGCTTCGTCGCTGGCGGCGTCGGCATCGCCGGGCTGGGCGTGGGGGCGGTGTTCGGGGTGCTGACGATACAGAAAGCGGGTGATGTCGAGGAGGGGTGCAGCGGCAGCTTCCGCTGCAGCCGCGCGGACGTCGAGGCGAACGAGAGCGCCCAGACGAAGGCGATGGTCTCGAACATCGCGATCGGCGCGGGGCTGGTGTGCCTCGGGGCGGGCGTCGCGATGGTCCTGATGTCCCCTCGTTCACAGGAGCGGGCTGCCGCGGTCGAGCGCGTGTGGGTCGCGCCCAGCGTCGCTTCGGACGGGGGGCGCGTGGTGCTCGGAGGCCATTGGTGATGCGAAGCTCGAAGTGCTCTGCCGTGACGCTGGCGCTTGCCGCGCTCGCGCCGTGCCTCAACGGCTGCGCGGAGATCGCGGGGCTCGAAGATCGCCAGGTGATCCCGCTGCTCGTGATCGCCCAGAACCAGGCAGAGCCTCGCGCCATCGCGCTCGACGAGGAGGCGATCTACTGGACCAACGGGCGGAGCGACGGGACGCAGGAGAGCTCCACGGGCGGCGCGCTCCGGAGGCAGATCAAGGATGACTGGGAGGTCGTCGATCTGCTCGAGCCTTCCAGCGAGGCGCCCGAGGCCATCGCGGTGGACGCGGCGCACATCTACTGGTCGAGCACCGACACCCGATATGCCAACGAGAACTGCATGGGCACGGGGAGCACACGTGACAAGCTGCTGAGGCTGCCGAAGGACGCCAGGTTCCCCGCAGCTCCCGTGACCGCCGAGACAACCCTCTGGCAAGGTTGCGGCAAGATAAGCACCCTCGTGATCGGCAGCTCCCGGGTCTACGGAGCGCGGACCTCGGGCCACCGCGTCACGTGGGCCGACAAGGACGAGAGCGACGAGGGCAGTTACCCCACCGGGGTCTCCGAGCCGAACGGGGCCCCCATCGGCGTCGCGACGGACGGGAACATCGTCTATTTCACGGACAAGGCATCGGGGACGATCTTCGTCGACGACGTGGGCAACGACGAAAAGGAGAAGGCCGTCCTCGAAGGTCTCGTGGATCTGGGTCTGATCGTCATCGACGACACCAACCTCTACTGGGTCGCCGGGAACAGCGTATGGCGGTACCCGCGGAGCCAGCCGCCTGGCGAGGACCCGGTGCCCCTCCTCGAGGGGCTGTCGAGCCCGCCCACGGGGCTCGCCGCCCATGGGGACTACCTCTACGTCACCGTCGAGGCGACGGGGACGGTCTACCGGTTCCGCAAGGACACGGCCGGCGCTCAGGAGGAGATCGCGACGGGTCAGGAGGGGCCGAAGGGCATCGCCGCGGACGGGACGGGCGTTTACTGGACGAACTCCGTTTCGGGACAGATCGTCCGCTTCAACGACGAGTGACGCGCAGCCGCCAGCCAGGCGGCCTCCCCGCGCGGGCCGCTGGGCCCTCCTGGGCTCAATCGATCTGCAGGTGGTAATGCGGCGGCCGCGACTCCTCGAGCGCGAACACGCCCCCGACCTCGTCGACCCCCTCGAGGAAGGCGCGCTTCTCCGCGGGCGTCATGTCCCGGTTCCGGATGTCGACGGCGCCCTCCCGGAGGTGCGCGGAGATGAACACGCCGCGATCGATCTGGGCGCGGATCACCCGCTCGAGGGCGGCGATCATGGCCTCCGGCGGGTGCTCGGCCGAGCGCTGCTCGTCGTAGGCGCTCTTGATCTCGCGCACCGCCGTCTTGTCCTTGTAGAGGCCGAGGACGTCGGCGCCGTGCCGGAAGAGCTCGTGCATCGCCTCGGCCTGTCGCGCGGGATCCCGCGTGCCGCTCGTGACCACGAGCTCTTTTCCGGTTCGCCGGAAGTAGGCGGACGCGATCTTCTCGACCTTCTGCTCCACGGCGGGCGCGAGCTCGACGCCAGGCAGGAGCACGTAGCGGCGCTCCTCGTCGGCCTCCGCCGGCGCCGCGCCGGGCGCCGGAGCCCGCGCGGGCGGCTCGGCGTCGGAGGCCTCGGCGTCGGAAGCTTCGGCGTCGGGGGGCTCGACCTCGTCGTTCTCCTGGACGTGCAGCGAGAGCACCCTGGCGGCGGGGCCGTCGGGCACCCAGAAGCCGAACCCCACCTGCGCGCCGAGGGCGGGGGCGGTCACAGGCGGGCGTGGCGTCCCGACCAGCTCTGGCGCCGGCGCGGCCCGGGAGACGCAGCCGCCCGCAGCGAGCACGAGGGCGATGACGACGGCGCGGCGAGCGCCCTGGAGAGCAGAAGAGCGCGAGCACAACATGCGAGCCACGGGCGCCTCCTACTTCGTGATCGTGAACGAGGCGCGCGCGAGCTCCTTGCCCGCCGCGTCGCTGACCGTCACCGCCCAGAGCCCCGCCGAGCGCGCCTTCCGCGTGGCAGCCCACGTACGGAAGCGCCGTTGCGCGCCGACCGCGAGGGGGATGCGCAGGGGCGCGCTGCCATCGGGCGGCGTGAAGGTGACGCTGATCTCCGAGGTGGCCTGGTCCTTGTTCGAGAGCTCGACGAAGGCGTAGAGGCGGTCGATCTCCGCGCTCGCGAACGAGGTCGCCGGCTCGAGCGGCTCGCGGCCGGCGATGCCCTTCGAGACGACGAGCCGCATCACCTGGAGCTCGGGCGCTCGAGCGGCGCCCTCTCCCACGCCGCCCTGCGCCGCGCCGGCGGCCGTGCGCCCCTCCTGAGCCGACCCCGACCTGCGGCGACGCTCCCGTGCCGGGCCGCGGGCGGGCGACGCGTCCGCCGCGTCGCTGCGGCGCTCCTCCGCGGCAGCGCCGCTCGCGGCGGCCTGGGCCGCGTCCGGTCGCGCCTCTCCCGCCGCGGCCGCGCTCGCCTGCCCCTCGGCCCTGCCGCCCGGCCTCGCCTCTGCCAGGCGGTTCAGCGCGGGAAGCTCTTCCCGGGAGATCCGCGCGATCGCCTCGCTCGGATCGCTGCAACCGAGCCCCGCCCCGCCGAGAGCGGCGGCGGCGAGCGCCAGGACCATGGTTTTCCGTGTCGTTCCCCGGGTGTCCACACCGACGAGGTGCCACGATTCAGCAGAGGGGGCGAAAAAACGGCAACCCGACGGCCAGCGGCCCCGCGGCCCGCGCCGGACTCACGAGGGATCGTCGCCGCACGCTGAACGTGGGGTCCGGGGCGCAGCCATCTCGAGGTTCCGAGATTTCATCAGGGAATTCCTGATGTATGGCAGCACCGCGTCGCGGCGTGCCAACGCTCCGGTGGGAGCCCACGTCCGCGAGGGGCCTCGCGGCGCTCCGGGTCAGTGCTTCGGACGGGACCGACGCGGACCGTTGGTCGACTCGCCCTCTGGCGTCGTACCGAAGCTGGTGATCGCGCTGTCTTCGATCATCAGGATGAGCAGGCCCCCGCTCGCGCCTCGTGCCGTCTTCGCCCGGGATCCCTGGCTTGTCTCCCGCGACGAGTGGTCCGAGCTCTCCGCTGCGATCCGCTTCATCTCCAACTCCTTCAAGACTTCAGTCCTGCTGTTCACGCCCCGGCCGGCTGACCTGCGTGGACTTCCGTGCACCGCGTCTGGGGCGAAAACCGAACCGGGCGCGAGAACGCCAATATTCGCAGAATAGTCACGGACTCGACTGAAAATCACCTGGAAAGCGCCACGCCCGGCGGATTCGTTCCGGCAGAGGCTCGAGCGTCGGTTTCCACTTCCACTTCTACTTTCACCTGGATCTATCGAGATTTCATCGAGATTTCAGCGGAGGTCGCGAGGTGGCGCGACAGGGATTCAGCGGCGGCCGAAGCCGGGCAGCTGGCGGGTCGCGGCCACCACCTCGTCGCAATCGATACAGCGCATGAGCCCGTCGACCAGCTCCATGCTACCGAGGCTGCCGCACTCCGGGCAGCGGTTGGCGAGCTGGTGCTTGCTCTCCTCGCAGAGCCGGCTCTGCTCCGCCTCGGCCTCCGCCTCGACACGGAAGATCTCGGCCGGCGTGCGCGCCTCTCGCTTTCGGTCATCCATGGCGCGCAACGTATCATGTGCTCGGCGCGCGCTGCGAGCGCAGCGCGCCGCGCTCGCAGCGCGCACGGCCGCGCGGCCTCTGGGCCTCTCGATCGCTCACCGCGCGGACTCGATCATGCTCCGGAACGCCGACCGCGCCGACTGCACGGTCTCGTCGGGGCCGACGATCCTGAAGAACCAGTTTCCGCCATCCGGCGCCCTCACCGCCGCGCCGATGAGCCGGTAGTCGTCCTTCACCATCTCCACGGGCGATCGCTTGCGGGCGCCGGACTGCGGCCCGAGCGCGATCTTGTAGGTGCCGGCCACCTCGACCAGCTCGACCGGCATGCCGCGCACCTCGAACGACGCGCGTTTGGCCTTCGCCCCGACGTCGCCATCGAACTGCGCGAACCACTCGTCGAAGCGCGCGTCGACGTCTCCTTTGCTCCCCAGACCGAACGAGAGGACCTGCACCTCGGCGTCCTCCTTGTCGTTCGCCGCCCTCGGCACCTTGTAGAGGGCCTTGCGCGAGCCGTCGCGCGGCACGTCGAGCGCGGCCCAGCTCCCCGGAACGTCCCACGCGAGCCGCGCGGCGGCGGGCGCGCTGGAGACGGCCGGCGGCGGCTCCGGCTCCGCCGGGGTCCTCGAGCAGGCCGAGACCGCGAGCGCCATCATCGCCGCTCGAGCGAACGACACCCGGCGTCGGAGCATGGAGGCGGTTCTACCACCGTGCCCTCCGTCGAGGCGCAGGATTTCGATACCCCGCGCGGCCGGGAACCGCGATCCTCTCCTCGGGCGACGAGCCGCCCGAACGGGGGACGTTGCGCTCGCAGGAGGGACCCGGCGCGATCCGAGCCCAGGCTCAGGTGTAAGCCCTCGGCCTTGCTCGCACGTAGAAGAGACGCCCCGGCCAGGGAGAGGAGACGGCGCGCATGGATCAGATCGGCGAGTACCTCGTTCGACGCCTCGTCGGCGAGGGCGGGATGGGCAAGGTCTACGAGGGCGAGGAGCGCCTGTCGCGCCGGCGCGTCGCGCTGAAGGTGCTCCGTCCCGAGCTCGCCCGGAGCGAGCAGGGGCGCCGGCTCTTCCTGAACGAGATGCAGATCCTCGCCCACCTCGAGCACCCGAACATCGTCCGGAGCCTCGCCAGCATCGAGGCCTCCGGCGAGCTCGTGATGGTGCTCGAGTACCTGGACGGCCAGACGCTGCGGTCCGTCCTTGGCGCCGCCGGCCGCCTCCCCTGGCCGGAAGCTGTGCGGATCACCGCCAGCGTGGCGAGCGCCCTCGCGGCGGCCCACGGGCAGCAGCCGCCCGTGATCCACCGCGATCTCAAGCCCGAGAACATCATGGTGCAGCGGGACGGCGGCGTGAAGGTGATGGACTTCGGCATCGCCAAGGTCGTGGAGGCGATGAACCAGACCAACACGCAGAGCGTCGGCACCCTCCAGTACATGAGCCCGGAGCAGATCGACGCGCGATCCATCGATCACCGCTCGGATCTCTACTGCCTCGGGCTCATCCTGTACGAGGCGCTCTCCGGCAGCCCGCCGTTCCAGTCGGCCTCGCCGCGGGAGCTGCTCAACCTGCAGTGCACGGCAGAGCCGCCGCCGCTCAGCGACGAGGTGCGGAGCGGGCTGCCCCGCGGCGTCGAGCAGCTGCTCTTCCAGCTGCTCGAGAAGGCGCCCGAGGATCGGCCGTACCTCGCTCAGGACATCGTGGATCGGCTGGAGCCGTTCCAGACCGCGGTGAGCGCGCCGCACCGCGCCGGAGATCGCGTCCGCACGAGCGCGCCGCACCACGCCGGCGACCATGACCGCGAGATCGCCCCGCACCGCGCTGGCGACCGCGACCGCGCGAGCTCGCCGCATCGCACCGGAGATCGCGACCGCGCGAGCTCGACGCATCGCGCCGGCGACCGCGCGAGCTCGCCGCACCGCGCCGAGGACCACGACCGCGCGAGCTCACCGATCGCCGCGCGCGTCACCGGCGGAGCGGACGCGCCTCGCGCCGATACGATCGCGCTCGTCGAGCAGATCGACAGGCCGCGCGACGTCCCGATCAGGCTCGCGATCGCGATCATCGTGACGCTGTCGGCGCTCGCGGGCCTCGGGACCTGCGCGCTGCGCTCGACGAACGGCGCGCCGGAGCCGCCCGCCAGCACCGCGACCCCGGCCTCCCCGGAGGGGGCGCGGTGAGGCGGGCGTCGCCGGAGCAAGCGGGCTACACGGAAGGCGCGCCCCTCCCGGCCGTGGGCTGCGCCGCGCGATGGCGCTGCGGCGCAGGCGCAGTCGAAGAGCTGTGGCGGCTCGGCGGGGCGGACCAGGACGCTCCCGCTCCGGCAGGGCCCGAGCCCCAGGCCGTCGCGGCGCGCCTCCTGTCGCTCGGGAGCGCCGGCGTCGGGGGCTTCATCGACGGCGGCGTCGCCTCGCCGGCCGAGGGCGAGCGCGCCGCCGCGGCGAGCCCGGACGGCGCGCGCGTCTGGCTCGTGCGGCGGCTCGCGGGCGCGCCCTTCTCGGATTGGATGCGCGCGCGGCGCGGGCCCGTTCCCTTCCAGGAGGCGCTCGGGCTCGCCATCCAGGTCGCCCGCGCGCTCGCCGCGTGCGAGCGGGCCAGCCTGTTCCCCGGTCCGCTCTCGCCCGACGCGGTCCTCGTGGACGACGGAGGCCGCGTCACGCTGCCCGCGAGCGCGCTCGTCGCCGCCCTCGTCGGCGCGTCGCCGAGCCGCGGCGCCGCCACGGCGCCCCGCGGCGAGGGCGCGCGGGTGTCCTCGGAGATCCCGCCGCTCTGGACGCCGCCCGCGCAGGCCGACGGCGCGATCTGGGACAGCGCCGCGAACCGGTACGCGCTCGGGCTCGTGCTCTACCGCCTGCTCGCGGGAGAGCACCCGTTCGCTGGCGCTGGCCTGCGGCACGCGCTCGGCGAGGCCGCTCGCGCGGAGCCGCCGCCGTTCATCGAGGGCGTCGCGACCTCGCTCCCCGCGGGCCTGCAGGGCTACGTGCTGCGGCTGCTCCATCCGGACCCGTCGGAGCGGCCGCCGCGCGCCGAGGAGATCGCCGATGCGCTGAGCGGGTTTCTCGACGAGCGCCCGCCGGCGCTTCCCGTGCACGCCGGCCGGACCTCCCGCCGCGCTGGCGCGGCCACCCCGGCGAGGACCGGCCCCGCGCCGCGCGAGCGCGCGCGCCCGGGCGACGCGGGCGACGCGGGCGACCACCACCCGCCGCGCAGCCCAGCCGGCGCCGCGGCTCGGCTGTGGCGGATCGCCCCCCTCGGCGCCGGCGCGCTGATCGCGTCGGCCGCGCTGGCGCTCTCGCAGGGCGAGCCCGGTCCAGCGGCGCCGCGCGCGATCGCCGTCGCGCCGGTCGTGCCGCTCGCGCAGGCGCGGACGGCGGCGGAGGACTGCGCGGCGTGCCACGGCCGCCAGGCCGCGGAGTGGCGCCGCTCGGTGATGGCGCACTCGGTGAAGAGCCCGCTCTTCAACGCGCTCGAGAGCCTCATCGAGGAGCAGGTGGGCCGCACCGTCGACTGCCCGAACGGCGCGGGCATCCTGCGCAAGGCCGATCCCGCGCGCGCCTGCCGCGACGGGCGGAGCGGCGTCGCGGTGACCGGCTCGGGCGGCGAGCACTGGTGCGTGAACTGCCACAGCCCGGCGGAGAACCTCGACGCCGCCATGCCCGCGTGGGATGGCCGCGCCGGCGGCGATCCCCGCGCGCGCCTCCCCGTGCGCGACCTGCTCACCCGGCGTGGCCTGGAGGGGATCTCCTGCAGCTTCTGCCATCAGGTGCACGGCCCGGTCGGCCCGCGCGGGCGCGCCGGGTACCAGGGCAACCCGACGTGGACGTCCTTCGTGACGGGCGCCGTCTTCGCTGCGCGCCCCGAGGACGGCCGCGGCCTGTTCGGGATCGCCAACAGCGGCTACGACCTCCGCCCCGAGGAGCTGCTGCTCCCCTCGGGTCAGGGCGCGGCCCCGCGCGCCGCGCTCCAGCCGACGGGATCGGCGGGCGCCATCGAGCCCGTGGTGCACGGTCGACCGTCGGCGAGCGCGAGGGCGTACCTGCGCTCCAGCGAGTTCTGCGGGGCGTGCCACGACGTGCGCCTCTTCGGCAGCGACAGCCTCGCCGCGGCGCGGGGCGAGCACTTCAAGCGGCTGCGCAACGCCTATACCGAGTGGTCGGACTGGGCGAGGTCCGAGGAGCGCGCGGGCCGCCCGGCAGCGACCTGCCAGGACTGCCACATGAGCACCTACCCGGGCGTCTGCGAGGCGGCCCCGGCGGCGGGCGCCGCGCAGGCGTCGCCGGCAGATCCCGAGTGCCCGCCCGGCACGCGCTTCGCCCCGCGAAGGCCTGGCGCGCGCCCGCGGGGCCGGATCGCGGATCACTCGACCGCTCCGGCGGACGTCGCGACCCATTACTTCTCCGGCGTGGATGTACCGCTGTCGGACGAGTTCCCCGACGCGCTGATCGATGAGCCGTCCCTCGACGTACACGGCATTCCGGCGGGCGCGCGCCGCCGCCGCGATCTCTTGCTCCGCCACACGTTCCGCTTCGAGCTCGGCGCCGCGCGCCGCGCCGGCGCGGCCGGGGATCGCGTCGAGATCCCGGTCGAGATCGAGAACACCGGCGCCGGGCACAAGGTGCCGGCCGGCTTCAGCCAGGAGCGCGAGTTCTGGGTTCACCTCGTGGTGAGGGATGGAGAGGGGCGCGTGGTCTACGAGGTCGGCCGGATCGACCGCGCCGGCGAGGATCTGAGAGACAAGGTGTTCGCCCGGGTGACCACCGATCCGGACGCGAACAGCCCCTTCGCGCCGGCGGGCACTCCAGGCGGGTTGTTCGGCGCGGACGTGCGCGACGGGCCTGATGTCCCCCTCTGGACCCCATCCCCACGGCTCGGCGGCACCTCGTTCCGGGGGCTGGGGCTCATCAACTTTCAGAACGGCTTTCTGCGCTGTGTCCGATGCATCGGCATCGTGGCCGCGGACGGCACCTGCCAGGCCGGGCCCGGCCAGGGGCTGCACCACGCCGATCGGTTCGCGGACGGCGATTACGACCTGGACACGGGCGCTTGCGGCTCGAACCTGTCGGGGCAGAACGCCTTTCTCGAGACCTATTTTCCGGTCGGCGCGCTGGACGCGAGCCGCGGCGTCGTGAAAGGGCCGGACGCGATCATCGATACGCGCTCCGTGCCCCCCGGCGTGCCGATCCGGTACACCTACGATCTCGGCACCGGCCAGCGGCGCGGCCCGCTCCGGGCCGAGGCGAGGCTGCTCTTCCGGGCGTTTCCCCCGTTCCTGATCCGCGCCTTCGCCGCGTACGAGCGGGAGCAGGCGCGGCGCGGCCTGCGGCCGACCGGCCCGCTGGTCACCGATGCGATGCTCGAACGCCTCGAGATCGTCGAGCTCGCGCGGGCCGAGGTCGAGATCCCCTGAGCCGAGGTCGCCGCGATGGATCAACGGACGCAACAGACGCAACGGACGCAAACGATGCGACGGACGAGGCCGACACCTCGACGCGCCGGCCGACAGAAAGGGGCAAGCCCCTACCCCGGCCTGCGGGGTAAGGGCTTCGCTGGTCAGGCGCTGACGAGCTCAGCGCGCCGTGGTCATGAAAAGCGTCGCCGCCGATCAGGGAGGGGGCGGGGGCGGATCGGTCGGGATCGGATCCGGCAGCTTGAACAGCCTGCCGATCCGGTAGGGGCGCGTGGAGGGCGAGTAGTAGCTCGTCTGCGACGACGTGACGCTCCACGTGTAGCCGAGCAGGACGCCCGAGAGCGAGTCGGTGTACACACGCACGTAGCCCGTCCCGGCGCCCGGCTCCATGTAGCCACCGGTGCACGGACCGCTCCACCGGCTGTCCCTGTACTGGCCCTCGGAGCACCCGTGCGACGAGCTGGTCGAGTCCGCGATCGGCACGGCGTACTGCTTCGTCCCCGAGTAGCGGGGGTTGATCTGCGGGAGGATCTCCTGCGGCGCGCCGGTGATGATCATCGTGTGGCCGGCGTAGGTGATGCCCGTTTCGCCGCGCACCTCGCCGATGGTGAAGACATCGCCCTTCTGGATGTCGACCGCCCGTTCGACACGGCGGAAGAACGTCTCGAACCCGGAAGGGGTCGCGCCGACCTTCGGGCTCGTCTTGACGAGCTGGAAATAGTAATCGGACGTCGGGCTGTTCTTGCCCCACATCGCATAGATGTCCTGCTGGGTGTACCCCATCGCCTTCTGCAGCGACAACGTGAAGAAGCACGCGGCCTTGGTCGAGCCGGTCCACGCCTTCGACTGGTCAGGGTCGTCCCAGTTCACGAAGCAATCGGGGTCATTGCCCCACTCGTTGACGACAGCGTTGTCGATGAACTCGACCGCCCAGTCCTCGGGGCCCTTCGCGCTCGCGGAAGCCGAAGCGAGCGAGATGAAAGACGCGGCAGCCAGGGAAGCAACAGCCAAACTCGTCGTGCGCCTACTCATACTTCTACCTCGTTGATTTTGAATGACATTGCATGTGCACTCAAGAACAGATGCTAGTCATTTCATGCCGAACCCTCAAACGAACCCTGGCGCCGAAGATGCCGAGTCTAGCAGGATGGATATTCACTGTAATCGGCTTGGGTGTCAAGGCATTTTCGGGACGCTCGTCCTTTTTCTCCACCTTCTCGAACGTGAAGTAAGACCATGTCGTCCCTTAAGACAGCGGATGCGCGACGGTGTGGAGCGACGGTATCCGACGCCATGACACGCCGGCCTCGTCTGCTCCTCCGCGTCGGCACCCGCGCCCGCGTTCTTCGCGCCGGTTGTGTTCCTTGCGCCGCTTGCACGCCTTGCGCCGCTTGCACGCCTTGCGCCCCTTGCTGGGTTCCCGTCGACCTCGCTCCGCGGGGCGGCACGGGCCGTGATCGCACGGCGAGGGCGGGTCGGGAGGAGCGGCGGCCTGCGTGCTTCGACCAGGAGACCTGCTGATGCCCTCATCGGACCACACCCGCGGCGGCGCGCGCGACGCCGGGTCTGACCGCCCCCAGCCGTGGCCGCCGGCGGTGTTCGACGCCCCCTTGCTGCGAGGGCTCGACGAGCGCGCCCGGCGCGAGATCTCCGGAGCGGGGCGGCTCCGCTCCCTGTCGCCGGACGAGGTCGCCTATCGCGCGGGCGACGCCGGCGACGCCTTCTTCGTGGTCGCGTCCGGGCGCGTCGCCCTGCGCGCGACACGCCGCGGAGACGATCGCGATACCGAGGTGCGCACCGCGGCCGCGGGCGACGTCGTCGGCGAGGAGGCGGTCGTGGGGATGTCGCGCAGGACCACCGCAGTCGCGCTCGCCACCAGCGTGCTCGCCGAGATCCCGGTCCACCTGTTCCGCCGCGCCGCCGGCCGCTCCGGCAAGGCCGAGATCGCCGAGAGGCTCGAGCGCGCGCTGCGGAGGAGCGCGACACGCGACCTCCTCAGCACCCTCGCCTTCACGCGTGACCTGGACTCGGAGGACGTCGAAATTCTGCTTGACGCAACGAGTCATCGGCGCTTCGAGCGGGGTCAGGCCATCTATCGCACAGGCGATCCGGCCGCCGAGCTGTGGCTCATCGCCGAGGGGATGGTGCAAATTCAGACCGAGGACGGAGATCGGATTCATGTGCGCGCGTACCTCACCCGAGGTGATTTCTTTGGTGACGTCGAGCTCGACGAGAACCGCTGCCGGGCGGCGAGCGCCGTGGCCAGCGGCGCCACGGCGCTCCTGTCCGTGCCGTCGAAGACGTTCGCCGCGCTCGCGCGGAAGCACCCTGATCTGATCCCCCGACTCCGGCGCATCACCGGCGAGCACCACGAAAGGCAGGAGGCGGTCATCGCCGGCCATGCGCGCAATCACACGGCGCACATCTTCAGGGACCTCTATCGCCTTCAGGTCGCGCGGTCGCTCCTGGTCATCGATCTCGAGACGTGCGCCCGCTGCGGACACTGCGCGTGGTCGTGCGCCGACGTGCACGGGGTCTCACGGCTCGTGCGCCGCGGAGACAAGGTGCGCGCGCGGGTGGACGACGCGGAACCGGCCGCGCGGAAGGAGGCGCCGCGCAGCCTCCTCCTGCCGAACTCGTGCCAGCACTGCGAGAGCCCCGCCTGCATGATCGAGTGTCCCACCGGCGCGATCGGCAAGGACACCGGGGGAGAGGTGTTCATCCGGGACGCGCTCTGCACCGGCTGCGGCGCCTGCGCAAAGGCGTGCCCGTGGGAGAACATCGCGATGGCGCCGCGCCCCGCGGCCGCGCCGCGCCCGCGAGGCGCAGACTTCACGGAAATCGCCGTGAAGTGCGATCTCTGCCGCGACTACGATGGCCCCGCGTGCGTGAAGGCCTGTCCCACAGGCTCGATTTTCCGCGTCAACCCTGCGGAGGAGATCGCCGACGTGCGCGACCTGCTCGGCGGGGCACGGCGCGAACAGGAGCGCTCCGCCGCGCCACGGAGCGGCGCGGCGGTCGTCGCTGGCAGCGCGCTCGCGGCGGCCGGGCTCGGGGCGGCGGGGCTGTCGGCGCACGCGCGCGGCGGCGCGCGCCCGGGCGAGGGCGCCGCCTTCTCGGCGGGCGTCGCGGCCGCGGTGGGCATGGCGCTGCTCCTGCTCTACGCGGTCCCCAAGCGCGCCGGGCGATGGGCGTGGATGCGGCCCAGGCGGCGCGGCGGCGCGGCCGAGGAGGGCGGCGATGCCGCGCTGGTGAAGAGCCGCCTCCGCCCGCAGCTGACCGGGCACCTCGCCATCGGCCTCGTCACGGCCGGCCTCGCGCTCGCGCACGCGCCGTGGCCCCGGTCCGGCCGCCCGACGCTGGGCGCGGCGCTGCACCTCGTGTTCTGGGCCACTGCGGCGGCCGGCGCCTTCACGGCGATCGCGTACCGGCTCGCGCCTCGGCGCCTCGCCCGGATCGAGCGCACCGCCGCGCTGCCCGAGGATTTCAGCGCCGCCAGGCGCGAGCTGCTCGACCGCTTCTACCGCGAAGTGAGCGGGCGCAGCGACCTGGTCAAGAAGATCGTCGAGAAGATCCTCGTGCCCTACCTGCAGAGCCCCCTCGGCCCGCTCGTGCTGCTCGCCTCGGGGCGCGGCCTGCGCGAGGAGGAGCGCGCGCTGCGCGCCCGCGTCGACGCGGTCCTCGAAGGGCGCGGCGCGGAGCGGCTCGCCGGCCTGGCGGAGCTCATCCGCCTCGCCGTGGAGCTGCGCGCGCTCCCGGCCCAGCGCGCGCTCCTCGCCGCGCTCCGCGGAGGGCTGCCGGCGCACATCATCACCTTCGGCGTCGCCGCGGCGCTGCTCGTGCTCCACGCGATCACGGCGCTGAGCGTGCCTCGATGAGCGCGCACCGGACCGGGAGCTCGCGCACGCCGCCCCACACCGCCGCCGCGGCGTGCGACGGAGCGCCGAGATATCCCGGACTCGCTATGAAATGGTTGCGAGGCATGGCATTTCTTTGTGCGCCGCGCGCGTCTCTGCCGGCGCGGGGATGCCGGCGGCGACGCGCGCACGTGTGCGCCGCGACCGCTTTTCGCGCATCACGCAACGCGCAGGCGAGAGGCCTGGACTTTGCCTTCTGCGCCCAGGTACAATTTTCCCGACAGCACCCTAGTGGAAGGTAGAGAAGCCGATGGCTGGTCCTTCGACCAAGTGGATGGGAGCGCTCTCCCGATCAGGCTCCGCCAGCGCGTGGGCGCCGAGAGCGCTGCTGCTCGTGACGTTGCTTACCGCGTCGGCCCTCATCGCCGGTTCGTGCCATGGAGGCAACAACGCCGGTGAGCCGCCGCAAGGGGGGACGGACTGGCCCGACGGTGGGCCAGGAACGGGCGACCCGTGCGTCGACGGCGAAGAGATCGAGTGTCACGTCACCGTCGGCGAGCACGAAGGCGTGCTGACGTGCCTCGACGGGATCCGGCGCTGCGAGAACGGGCGTTACGGCAGCTGTGACGGGACGATGACGATGCGGAGATCGCCGTCCGGCTCGGCGCCGCAAGGGGGCGGTGAGAGCGGGTATCCCCACCCGCTCGCCAACTCCGATGCCTCCGACGGCGGCCTGTGCGCGACCAACCCGTGCGATCCGACGTGCCAGTCGTTCGAGGAGACGCCGGACGGGGGGCCCATCAGCCTCGGGGGGACCGGCCCGACGTACACGTGGTCGGTCGGCGACATCAACGAGCTGCCCGATAACGTGGCGCGGCAGGGCACGCGCCAGCCGTGCACGACCAGCGAAGACTGCCAGTTCGACCAGCACTGCGACGACCCCGCGCGGGGCGCGTGCGTTCACGATCCGTGCGGGACCGGCGTGTCGCTGCTGGAGAACTGCAGCGGGTGCGCCAAGAAGGTCTGCGCCGCGAACCCGAACTGCTGCACCTATACGACCATACCGGCCGACTGCGGACACGACGCCTGCGTGGACACCCCCGGCGTCGCGAGCAACATGACCACGACCTGCGGCGACGCGTGCGTCCAGACCATCTGCGCGAACCATCCGCGCTGCTGCGATATCACGTGCGCTACGACGATGGACTGCACGAACGCCATCGGGCCGTACAGCAATTGCGTCGCCCCAGGCCGCTGCACCTGGCCCACCATGGGGCCCTCCGCCATGATGTGTCCCACTGGAACCATCGTGTTGGGGACCGGCCGCTGCACCGGGACGTGGAGCGCGACCTGCGCGGGCTATGTCGCCACGGAGTGCGGTGGCAAGACGTGCAGCACGATCGCGCCGAAATGGGACGCGAGCTGCGTTGCCCTGGCCGGGTCGCTGTGCGGCTCCACCTGCGACACCGATCCCGGCTGCGCGCACGACAAGTGTTACACCGGCGAACGGCTCGTTGCGTCGTGCAATCCGTGCGTGCAGAGCATCTGCGCGACGGTGCAGGGCGCGAGCTGCTGCTCGCCGACGGGCGAGTGGACACAGAGCTGCGTCGACCTCGTGGAGAGCGTCTGCGGCGAGACCTGCCCTCAAAAAGGCCTCTGCAAGTCGTACATGCCGAACGAGACGGACCCCACGTGCGCCCTCCCGGACCTCACGATCGGCGTGCCCTGCGGCGGGACGGTCCCGGTCTGCAACCGTGGCACCACGGCGGCCCCCGCAGGCATCAACATCCACCGTTATCCTGCGGGCGCAAACCAGATTCCGTCCTCCGCCCCGAACCGGATCCTGAACGCGTGCAGCCCGAGCGGCGGCACCCCCGCCTGCACGACGACGCAGCCGATCGCCCCTGGCGAGTGCATCAGCGTGGCCGGCTGCACCGGCCTCACCGCGGGGATGGAGCTCGTCGTCAATCCCCCTGGCGCTGGGCATATCGCCGAGTGCCGGTGCGGCAACAACGGGAGCATCTATCAATCGGCCATGTGCGAGTCCCCCGCCTGCATCGCCACGGCCAGCGTGTCGCTGGTCAGGCCGGTCACCCTGTTCGTGGCGCTCGATCGCTCCAACTCGATGCGGCAAACGCTGGCGGGGGCGGACGTCAGCGCCCTGCGGTGGGACCCGGCGAGGAACGCGCTCAAGGCTTTCTTCCAGGATCCGGCGTCGGCCGGGCTCGGCGTCGCCTTGCGGTTCTGGCCGCACAACAATCCGGGCAACTGCGACGGCTCCTCCTGCGGCGTCCCCCTCGGAGACGGCTGCAGGAATGCGCTCATCCCGTTCGACGGCACAGCGGCCCGGCGGCTGACCGAGGACCCCGCGCCGTGGGATCAGCAAGAGAACGCGCTCGTCAACGCGCTCTTCCCCGGCCCCAGCACCAACGGCGATACGCCCATGTACCCGGCGCTGCAAGGCGCCACGACCTGGGCGATCAACTACAAGAACGCCCATCCCGAGGAGGAGGTCGCGGTCGTGCTCGTGACCGACGGCATCCCGTCGGACTGCGACACCGTCCCCAACCACATCGGGGCCCTGGCGCGAAACGCGTTCGCAAATTACGGCGTCCGCGTGCACGCGGTGGGCTTCGGCAACTCGAACACGGAGATCATCAACTCCATCGCGGATCAAGGCGGTGGACAGGCGTTCAACCTCAACGCCGGCGCGGGCTTGCAGACCACCCTCCTCAATGCGCTCGTCTCGATCCGCGGAGAGGCGCTGCCCTGCGACGTCACCGTCCCGACCGCGGGCGTCTCGGATCCCGCGTCGGTGTCCGTCGTCTACGAGACCGCCGCCGGCGTGGAGACGACGCTCACGCCCCGGGCCGGGATCGGCAGCTGCGGTACGGGCTGGTACTTCGAGTCCGGGAACACGAACGTGAAGCTCTGCCCGCAGACCTGCACCAACATCCGCGCGAACCCGGGCGGGAAGGTCCGGGCCATCGTGCCGTGCACGACGACGAGCGTCACGGCCATCACCACGAACTGGGAGCAGTACCACGGCGTCTGTCCGCCCGGGACCAAGACCCAGTGGGGATACCTCAGGTACAGGACGACGACCCCGGGCGACTCGAGCGTCGAGTTCTTCGTGAGAGCGGCGGATGACCCCGCCGACCTCGCCTCGGCGACCGTCAGGCTCGCCGCGACCGCCCACGCTGCGCCGACCGACACCCGGATCTGCGATGAGACCTCGGCGCCGCCGTGCGCGGTCGATCTCTTCGACGTGCTGCAAGAGTTGCCGGACGCTCGAACGGAGTACCTCGATGTCCGGATGAGGCTCAATCCGACGAGCAGCGGAGGGGGCGGCGTTCAGGTGCAGGACTGGGAGATCACCTATTCATGTCCGGATACAGAATGAGCCGAAGCACCATGGCAGCCGCGCTCTTGTGCGCGGCAGGGGTGGTCGCGGCGTGCGGCGGCGATGACGAGGCCGGGCGGCCGAGGCCCCCGGGGCTCTCGAGCGGGGCCGGCACGGCTGGAGGCGGCGACGGCGGCGGGGGCAGCGGGGGCGCCCCGCCGGGCGACTGCGGGAACGGCGTCGCCGAGCAGGGCGAGGCGTGCGACGGACCCGACCTCGGGGGCACGACCTGCCAGAGCCTCGGCTTCGATGCCGGCGAGGTCCGGTGCAGCCCCGAGTGCATCCCCGACGCCTCGGGCTGCTCGGGCGTCGAGGTGTGCCAGGACGGGCGGGACAACGACGGCGACGGCGCCGTCGACTGCGACGATCCGGAGTGCGACGAGGCCTGCGCGGACATGTGCGCCGCGCCCGTGGCGCTCGCGGATCCCGGGGCCGCGACCGGCAACACCAGCGGCCACGCGGCCGTCCAGAGCAGCTGCTCGCTGGAGAGCCCGGGCGTCGCCTACACGTTCACCGCGACGACAACCGGGTTCCTCGACGTGGTGCTGACCCCGCACACGGACGCGCCGCTCGTCGCCGAGCTGCGCAGCGCCTGCGACGATCCCGCGACCCGGGTCGAATGCGGCATGCCCAGCATAGGCGCGGGGATCGACAACCGGCTGACCGTGCCGGTTCGCGAGGGCGATGCGTTCTATGTGATCGTCACGGGAGCCGACGCGGACCAGGCAGGGGCGTTCGAGCTCGGCGTGCGGAGCCGACAGACCGCCTGCGGGGACGGGATCCAGGATCCGACGGAGCAGTGCGACAACGCCCTCGGTCAACCGGACGACGGCTGCAGCGATAGCTGCCAGCTCGAGGCGACCGAGGTGGAGCCCAACGACACCATCGCCACCGCCAACACCTACACCGTTCCGTTCTTCGCCGCGATTCATGCCCCGACCGATGACGATGTGGACGTCGATGTCGTGCGCGTCACCGTGCCGAGCGGGCCGACGGACCTGATCGCGGAGACCGCGGCCGTCACGAGCTCCGACTGCCTGACCGGCCGGATCGACAGCGTCATCGAGATCCTCGATGAGAGCGGCGGGCTGATCGTGCGGCGCGACCGCGGGGACAACGGCCTTTGCGCCCGCGCCGTCGCGCCGTCGCTCGCCGCGGGCGATTACTATGTTCGCGTCTCCTCCGTGCTCGGCTCCGGGGCGGCGACGTTCCCGTACCGCCTCGACGTGACGCTCGTCCACGAGGTGTGCGGGGATGGCACGATCAGCGCCGGAGAGCAGTGCGACGACGGCAACACGGACGCTCTCGACGGGTGCAGCGCCGGCTGCCGCTTCGAGTTCGACGAGACGGAGCCCAACGGCACCCCCGCGCAGGCCGACGCGTACGCCGCCTCGTGGCTCGCGGAGATCTCGCCCGCAGGCGACGTCGACGTGATCGCCGTGAGCGTGCCGGGGCCTCGCTCGACGCTGCACGTGAACGTCGGCGATAACAATACCGAGGCTTGCCTGAGGGGGCAGATCGACAGCTACATCGAGATTCTCGGCAATGACGGGACCACCGTGCTCGCGTCCGACGACGATTCGGGGGTCGGCTATTGCTCCTACGCCTCGCTCACCGACCTCGCCGCGGGCACTTACTATGTGAGGCTCCGCGCCGCGCCGCTCGTCCCCGATGCGACCTTCTTCTATCGATTGAATGTCACGCTCCTCTAGCCCGACCGGCGGAGGCCGCCGGGCGGCGGCGCCGCCATCCGGCGGCGCGGACGACGCGGCGCGCCCTCACGATCCCACGAGGACGCTCTACCGCGCCGATCTCTCCGATCCGCGCCAGCGCGCCGCCCAGCCACGGGAAGTCATGCGGGGGCGCGCCGCGCGCCGCGCCGAGGCGACCTCCGACGTCACCCGCTTCCGGGGCGTGCTGCCGGCCACGCTCGCGGGCGCCGTCGCGACCGGCGCGGCGGCGCTGCTCTTCCCGCCGCCGGGGGGACATGCGGCGCCGGGGCCGCTCTCGCTGCCCCACGCGCGCGCGCAGCTCGCGTGCGCGTCCTGCCACGCCGAGCAGGCGCCCTCCGCGCCGCAGGAGGCCGCCGCGGCGCGGGAAGCCGCGGCCTCGCGCGGAGCCGCTGCAGGCGCCCGCGTCGATCAAGCCTGCGTGGGGTGCCACGGCGCCCACGGCTCCACCCGCAGGAGCCACAGGCAGCTGCTCGCGAGCGGCGCGCTGAGCTGCGCCACCTGCCACCCCATCCACCGCGGCGATCAGGGCGTCGTGTTCGATCCAGCGAGGCCGCCGGTGCGCTTCGCGCCGGGCGCCGAGGTCGAGCTCCCGAGGTCGGCCTTCCGCCCGGGCCAGCCGGCCACCGTCGCGATCGTCACGGCCGGGAGCTGCGCGCCGTGCCACGACCTCGCCGCGCCGCGGGATCCCATCGCGCGCTGCCTCGTCGCGGCGCAGGCGCCGCTCGGCGACGCGCGTCCGATCACCTGCTTCGACGAGCACCGCCCTGCCCTCCCCGAGGACGCCGCGACTGGCCGCGCAGGCGGCGACACACGCCCCGCCGGCCGCAACGCCGGTCGCGCAGGCGGCGACACCAGCCCCGCCGGCCGCAACGCCGGTCGCGCAGGCGGCGGCACCAGTCCCGCCGGCGTCTGCAGCGGGCAGCACACCGAGGACCGCGCCCTCGCCTGGGATGCGGCGCGCGACGCCGCCACGGCCTTGCCCCTCGTGAAGGCCGGCGCCACGCCCGGCGCGCCCGCCCTGCTCTGGATGGGCGCAGGCCTCGCCGCCGCCGCCCTCGCGTTCGCGGGCGCCCGCGGCGGCCACGCGCTGCGCGCGCGCCGCGCGCGGCGATCGGCGCGCGACGCCGGGGGCGAGGACGCGATGCTCCGCCCCGCGGCGCGCGTGCGCCTGCCCCGGATCGACACGACCACCTGCCTCGGCTGCTACGCGTGCGTCGACGCGTGCCCGTACGACGTGCTCGCCGTCGAGAAGTACGTCGCGGTCGTGGCCCGCCCCGAGGCGTGCTGCGGCCTCACCCTGTGCGAGCAGCGCTGCCCCAACGGGTCGCTCACCATCGAGGGCGGCGCGCCGATCGCCGATCGCCCGCGCCTCGGCGACGACCTCGGCAGCCTCGATGTGCCAGGCCTGCACCTCGCCGGCGACGTCACCGGGCTCCCGCTCATCAAGAACGCCATCCACCAGGGCGCGCACGCCGCGACGCGCATCGCGGAGGACCTGCGGCAGGCCGGCCCGCGCGGCGCGAGCGGTCAGGAGCTCGACCTGATCATCGTGGGCGCAGGGCCCGCCGGGATCAGCGCCGCGCTGCGCGCCAAGGAGCTCGGCCTCTCGTTCGAGGTGATCGAGCAGGGCAGCGTGGCGCAGAGCATCCAGAGCTTCCCGCGCGGCAAGCTGGTCTTCGATCAGCCGCTCGACCTGCCGATGACCGGGAAGCTGTGGCTGAAGGAGTCGACCAAGGAAGAGCTGCTCTCCCACTGGCTCCGCATCGTGCGCAAGGAGCGGCTCCCGATCCTGCAGGACACCCGCATGGTGTCGGTCGCCCGCGCGGCCGGCGCCGGCGCGCCCGCCGTCGACGCGACGGCCGGCAGAGGCGCGCCCGCCGAGGCGAAGGCCACGGCCGGCTTCGTCGTCGTCACCGAGCCGCGCGAGGGCGGACCGCGCACCGAGCGCCACGCGCGGCGCGTGCTGCTCGCCATCGGCCAGCGCGGCTCGCCACGCCGGCTTCCGTTCGAGCTCTCCGCCGAGGTGGAAGGTCGGGTGTACTACCACCTCGCCGACGCCCGGAGCCTCGCCGGCAGCCGCGTGCTGATCGTCGGCCTCGGCGACGTCGCCATGGAAGCCGCGATCGCGCTGTCGCGCCAGCCGGCCACCGACGTCACCGTCGTCTACCGTGGCGCCGGGTTCCGCCGCGGGAAGACGCGAAATATCGAGGAGTTACGAAGGCTTGCAGCGGCGTCCCGCCTCTCGCTCCTGTTCGAGACCGACGTCTCCGCCCTCGCCCTAGATCCGGGCGGCGCGCTCGTGGCGACCCTCGCTTCGCCCTCGGGGGCCCGGGCGCATCCCTGCGACGCCGTGCTGGTCCTGATCGGGAGCATCCCGCCATGGAGCGCCCTCCGCGCCGCCGGCGTCCGGCCGACCGCAGAGCCGTCAGATCGTTCCGCGCTCGGCGACGTACAAGGGACCACGCCCGCGGTCCCCGCGCCGTGAGTCCGTCGTAAGCTCGGGGGGCCCAGGCCGTTCTCTGGAGGAGCCATGAAGCCGACCCACGTCGCCCTGTTCTCCGCCCTCGGCATGATGTTCACGAGCCTCTCCGTCTACTCCCTGGCGCCGTCCGGGGGCGGGAGCTCCGTCACGGCGGTCCGCGAGGTGATCACCGAGCCGCCCCGCCAGGTCCCCGAGGCGACGGGCGGCGCCGTGGCGGCGGTCGATCCGAGCCGCTTCACCACCGGATCGCGGCTGATGCTGGAGGGGCGCGTCGGTCACGCCCGCCTGCCTCGCTCGGCGCAGGAGACGTTCCTGATGTTCGAGGTCCGCGGCGACGGGGCGCCCGCGAGGTCGCAGGCGCAGGCGAACCTCTCGCTGGTCATCGATCGCTCCGGATCGATGAAGGGCACCCGCCTCACGAACGCCGTGCAGGCGGCGACGACGGCCGTGAGCCGCCTGAACGACGGCGACGTCGTGTCGGTGGTCACCTTCGACACGAGGACCAGCGTGGTCGTGCCGCCCACCACCGTCGGGCCGGACACGCGCGGCCGCATCCTCGCGAGCGTGCGCGGCATCTCGCTCGGCGGCGACACGTGCATCTCGTGCGGCATCGAGGAGGGCCTCTCGCTGCTCGGCCAGACGAGCGGCGGCGTGAGCCGGATGCTCGTCCTCAGCGACGGCGACGCCAACCACGGGGTCCGCGACGTCCCCGGCTTCCGCGCGATGGCGCAGCGGGCGCGCGATCGCGGCGTCGCCATCACGACCATCGGGGTCGACGTCGATTACAACGAGAAGATCCTGTCGGCGATCGCGCTCGACTCGAACGGCCGGCACTACTTCGTCGAGAACGACGCCGCGCTCGCGCGCATCTTCGAGGCGGAGGCCGAGCAGCTCACGGCGTCCGTCGCGAGCGGCGCGGAGCTCGCGATCGACCTCGCGCCCGGCGTGGAGCTCGACCGGGTCTTCGATCGCTCGTTCCGGCGGGCCGGCGGTCAGGTCATCGTGCCGCTCGGCGCGTTCGCGGCGGGGGAGGTGAAGACGGTCCTGCTCAAGGTGCGCCTCGGCGGCCTCGCCGGCGACGCGCGCGGCGACTCCCCCGTCGCCGACGTGGGCCTCACCTACCGGGACCTCGTCGCCAGGACCGACGCCCGGTGCGTGGGCAGGCTCGGCGTCGCGATCGCGGACCGCGACGCCGACGCGAGCGAGCTCGACGCGCTCGTCGCGGGGCGCGTGCAGCGCAGCGAGACGGCGGCGGCGCTGAAGCAGGCCAACTTCCTGTTCGAGCAGGGGCGGCTCGACGAGGCGCGCAGCAAGCTCGGCGCGCAGCAGGAGTCGCTCAAGAAGGCGGCCGACAAGGCGAAGGCCAGCGCCCCGGCGAACCGCGCGAAGGACGTGGCGTCCGATTTCGAGGGCCAGCTCGCCGCGCTGGAGCGGGCGGGCACGGACTTCGCCACGCCGCCGACGTTCGCCACGCCGCCGCCCGCCGCCGCCGCCGCGGAGCCGGGTGGCTTCGCGCAGGCCCCGGCGGCAGCGGCGCCGCGGCCCGCCCCGGCGCAGTCCCGCCAGGGCAAGAGCGCCGTCCGCCGCAACGAGGCGGAGGCCTTCGATCTCGCGCGCTGACGCGCCGCTCGGGACGAACGGCGCATGCCGCGCACGCCCTCAGGGAGTGAGCTGGGCGAGGAAGACGTCTCCGCTCCCCGCATCGATCAATGTCGTGCCACCGAAGTTCACTGACCCGAAGAACAACCCCGCAACGACAGCGTTCCCGTTGCTGTCGATCTTGAGGGACGAGACGCCCTGCACGTCCGTATCGCCGTACCTTTCACTCCAGATGTGGGTGCCGCTGTCATCGAACTGGGCCACGAACGCGTCGTTGTTGCCTGCGCTGGTCAGCGTACCGCCGCCGAAGTCCACCGCGCCCACGATGTCGCCGGCGACGAAGACGTCCCCCGAGCCGTTGATCGACACCGAGCTGGCCGCGTCCGAGTTCGTGTCGCCGAACGTGTGGTTCCAGAGATGCGTGCCGCTGTCGTCGAGCTGCGCCACGAAGATGTCGGAGTTCCCTGCGCTGGTCAGCGTGCTGCCGCCGATATCGATGTCGCCGTCGAAAGAACCGACGACGACCACGTTCCCGAGGCTGTCGGTCGCCACGTCCGTGGCTAGTACAGTTCCGGAATTGCCGAACTCGCTTTCCCACAGGTACGTCCCGGAGCTGTCGAAACTGGCCACGTAGCCATTGTAAAGAGCCGGGAAGGTGGTAGCAGCGGTCGGCCCGCCGCCGAAGTCCATCTTGCCGGCATACCACCCCGAGATGATGATGTTGTCGTTGCCGTCAACCGCGAGAGCGTAAGCCCCCCCGTCGTGAACGGCCGAGGGGGTGCCGAAGAACCGCCCGAAGATGGGACTCCCGGAGCTGTCGAGCTTCGCCAGGAAGACTTCATTGGAGGAGCTAGTCCCGGTGTCGCTGCCGAACGTGAGGGTACCCCAATAGTTCCCCGCGATGATCACGTTGTCCGAGGAGTCCACCGCGATCGCCGTTCCCTCGGCGTATTGGTTGGAGGTGAAGCCAGTACTCCACACCAGGTTGCCCGAGGCGTCGAATTGCTTGATGAAGATGTCGGCCAAGGTGAAGGTCGGGTCGTAGGCGGAGCCGATGACGTTGACGTTGCCCGCGCTGTCCGTAGCGACGTCCCTCACGACCATAGCCGGCATTATATGGCTCCAGAGATAGCCGCCGCTGTCATCGAGCTTCGCAATCATGCACTCGGATCCTGTCGGGACGAGCGGCCCACCGCCGAAGTCCATGGCCCCATCCGAGCACGCGGTGATGATGATGTTATCGGACCCGTCCACAGCGATCTTGCTGGCGTACTGAAAGGAGGTGTCGCCGTAGCGCTTGCTCCACCCGTGAACCAGCGGCTGCCGGGAGGTGGTGACAGGCTCCGAGGTGCGAGGCTCATCGCCATCGGGTAGCGTGCCGCAACCGGCATTCAAACAAACCACGGACGCCACACTGACCAGCTCAGCAAACCACGATTTTCGCATGATAATACGCTGCTCCTTCTCGGGTGAACCCGGGACATCACCGCCACACCGGCGACACGATCGACGCAACACCCCTGCACCGCAGATAGACCGCTAGGCACACGACTGGACGTCAACAGTTTGTATCCTTGGTCACATACATACAACTTGTCAAGCAATTTTGATTCTTGCGCATCCGGCAGATCCGGCGGTGATCTCCGCAGGCTGAGACCAGGCATCAGCCTGCGGGGCGCTGGCCCCACATTTCATCGCAAGGCCATATGACCGGCACTGCCATGCGGACATGACGATCGTGCGCCAGCGCCGGCGGAGAAGTCGCGTGCTTCGTAACCTGTGGGAGCTCACGGTGGTGTTCCGCAGATGCAGCCGTGACATGTCACGGTGGAGCGTGTTCATCACGGGAGCTTCGCGGGCACCTTGAGCTTCGGTGGCACGTCGCTGACCAGCCTGAGGACGAGCGACGGCTTCGTGATCCGGTACGGCAACGCAGGCCAGGCCCCAGCGGCAGCGGCGCCGCGGCCTGCCCCTGCGCAGTCCCGCCAGGGCAAGAGCGCCGTCCGCCGCAACGAGGCGGGGGCCTTCGATCTCGCGCGCCGACGCGGGTCGAGGCAGACGGCGCGCTCCAGCCCCAACCCTGAGCGCGCTCCAGCCCCAACCCTGAGCGCGCGCTCCAGCCGCTGCCCCGCAGCGACGCGGGGCGTTGACGGCGTTGACACGCGTCGGGCTTTCGGGTTTTGACTCCCGGCGGTGGGCGTTCGACCTAGGGCGAGTCGGCCGGGAAACCGCCGGACGGGTGGCGACGGCGCGCAAGGCTCGCCGCCGCGCGACCCGTCGTCCACGCGGAAGACAACCCCCGCGCGGCGCGCGCGGGGCGCGGGGCAGCGCTCGCCGGCGTCGCGGCGCCCCGCCCAGCCCCGGGCCGGGCGCGGGCGCGCGCTGCTCCTCGGGCTCGCGGGCGTGGTCGCGGCGGCGTGCGCCGCGCTCCTCGCGCTGGTGTTCGGCTTCGGGCGCGCGAGGGCGCCGGACCGGGGGCGCGTCGTGGAGATCAACTGGCCGGACGGGCTCGACGCGGGCGAGGCGGCCGCGCTCCTCGCGGCCGAGGGGCTCGTCGAGAGCGAGCGCGCCATGGCGCTCTACCTCGGCGCGACGGGCGGCACCGAGGCGTTCGTGCCGGGCCCTCACCTGCTCTTCGAGGGCGCGACGCCGCGGGAGCTCCGGCAGCTGCTCACGCGTGCGGAGGGGCGCCCCACGGCGAAGCTCACGATCCCCGAGGGATTTAGCCGCTTCGACATCGCCGCCCGGCTGGAGAAGCTGCGCATCGCCGGCCGGAAGACGTTCCTCGCGGCCACCGCCGACGGCGCGCTCCTCGACGCGCTCGGCATCGAGCGCGGCGGCGCCGTGGGCGCGGAGAGCGCGGAGGGGTACCTCTTCCCGGCGACGTACGAGCTCGCGCTGGACTCCGACGCGCGCGACGTGGCGCGGCGCCTCGTCGCCGAGTCCGACCGGCGGTGGAGCGCGCTCGCGGCGCAGGGCAAGGACGGGCTGGCGGCGCTCCAGGCGACGCTCGGCTGGGGTCGCCGCGAGGTGCTCACGCTGGCCTCCATCATCGAGAAGGAGGCCGTCGTCGAGGAGGAGCGGCCGCTCATCGCGAGCGTGTTCCTGAACCGGCTCCTCGATCCGAGCTTCCGCTCTCGCAAGCTGCAGTCCGACGCGACGGCGCTCTACGGCTGCGTCGCCTGGCCCGAGGAGGCGCCGTCGTGCGCAGAGTGGAGCGGCAAGCCCACGCCCGCCGTGGTGCGGGATCCGAAGAACCGCTACAGCACCTACGCGCACCCGGGGCTGCCGCCCGGGCCGATCGCCAACCCTGGTGCGCCGTCGATCGCGGCCGTGCTGGCGCCCGCGGCGACGAAGTACCTCTATTTCGTGGCCGCGGGCGGCGGTCGCCATCGGTTCAGCGAGAGCCTGGACGACCACAACGACGCCGTGCAGAAGCGCAGGGACGCGACGGCGCCCTAGGCGCGAGCGGCGCGACACGGGAAAGAGCTCTCCTGCGCGAGGCGCCGCTCTCGGGCACGACACGGGGCCGCAGAGAGAGAGCCGTCGGGCGAGCCGAGCCGGTCAAAGGGTAGCGCAGCTGCCCCCTCCGCCGTCCTCATCCACGCCGTGCCCTTGCGTTCCGAGCCGCCGGGGACGAGGGAGAGCGAGCGGCGGCGCGGAATGGGGGGACGTTTCATGGGACAGGCAGTCCGATTCCACGAGACCGGCGGGCCGGAGGTCCTGCGCTGCGAGGAGGCCATCGCCGGCGGCCCGGGCCCCGGCCAGGCGCGGGTCCGGCACGTCGCGGTGGGGCTCAACTTCGCCGATACCTACTTTCGCACCGGGATCTATCCCGTGCCGCTCCCCAGCGGCATCGGGGTCGAGGCCTCCGGCGTGGTGGAGGCGGTCGGCGAGGGCGTCACGAACGTCGCGCCGGGCGACCGGGTGACATACACCGGCTTCCTGGACACGCTCGGGGCGTACTGCACCGAGCGGATCGTCCTCGCCGCACCGCTGATCCGGCTGCCAGAGGGCATCAGCCACGAGACGGCCGCTGCGATGACCATGCGGGGCCTCACGGCGGCGTACCTGATGCGCCGCATCTGGCCTTTGAAGGCCGGCGACAGCATCCTGCTGCACGCGGCGGCGGGCGGCGTGGGCCTGATCGTGTCGCAGTGGGCGAAGCTCCTCGGGCTCACGGTGATCGGCGCGGTGTCGACCGAGGCCAAGGGGGAGATCGCCCGCGCCCACGGCGCCGATCACATCCTCATTTATGGCCGCGGCGACGTGGCCAGGCGCGTGCGCGATCTGACGGGCGGGGCCGGCGTGTCGGTCGCCTACGACGGCGTCGGCAAGGACACGTTCGCCGGCTCGCTCGGCTCGCTGAAGCGGCGCGGCCTGCTCGTGTGCCTGGGCGCGGCCTCGGGCCCGGTGCCGCCGCTCGACGTGGCGCTGCTGGGGGCCAAAGGATCGGTGTTCGTCACGCGCCCGGCGCTCGCCGACTACATCGCCGATCCCGAGGAGAAGAGAGCGCTCGCGGGCGAGCTGTTCGACCACGTCGCCGCGGGGCGGATCCGGGTCGAGATCAACCAGCGCTACAGGCTGGAGGACGCGGCGCAGGCGCACCGGGACCTCGAGTCGCGCAAGACCACGGGCTCGTCGATCTTCGTCGTGTAGCGCGTGTCGGGACCGCAGATCGCGCGCCGACGCCAGTGCATCCAGGAGGACCGGACATGACAAGCACAGCGACAGCCGGCTCGGGCGCCGCGCGCGCGGTGAGGCGCGGATCCATCGAGGTCGAGCCGCTCACCTGCACCATCGGCGCCGAGCTCCGCGACGTGAGCCTGGCCGACGCCGCGCGCGACGACGCGCTCTTCGCCGAGATCAAGGCGCTGCTGTTGAAGCACCGGGTCCTCTTCCTGCGCGACCAGGACATCACCCGCGCCGACCACGTCGCGTTCGCGAGGCGCTTCGGCGAGCTCGAGGACCACCCCGTCGCCGGCAGCGATCCCGATCATCCGGGGCTGGTTCGCATCTACAAGGACCTGAACAGCCCGCCGGAGCACTACGAGAACTCCTATCATTGCGACGCTACATGGCGCGAAGCGCCGCCGATGGGCTGCGTCCTGCGCTGCGTGGAGACGCCGGACGTCGGCGGCGACACCATCTGGGTCAACATGGTCGAGGCGTACAGCCGCCTGCCCGAGCACATCAAGCGGCAGATCGCCGGGCTGCGCGCCAGGCACAGCATGGAGGCCACCTTCGGCGCCGCCCTGCCGATGACGGAGCGCCACGCGCTCAAGGCGAGGTACCCCGACGCGGAGCACCCGGTGGTGCGCACCCACCCGGAGACCGGCGAAAAAGTCCTGTTCGTCAGCAGCTTCACGACGCACTTCGTCAACTTCCACACGCCGGACAACGTCCGCGTCGGCCAGGACTTCGCGCCCGGGGCGAGCCACCTGCTGAGCTACCTGCTCAGCCAGGCGGCGATCCCCGAGGTCCAGGTCCGCTTCCGCTGGAGGAAGAACAGCGTCGCGCTCTGGGACAACCGCTGCACCCAGCACTACGCGGTCCAGGATTACTGGCCTGCGGTGCGCAAGATGGAGCGCGCCGGGATCGTCGGCGACCGGCCCTACTGACCACCCCTCGGCGCCACGAGAGATCAGGGCGCCTTTGCTCTCGTCGCCTCGGGGGTGGCCGCGCAGCGCCCCGCTTCCTGGATCTGCGCGCGCCGCGGTGTAGATTCGCGCGCCATCATGCGCCGTCCCGCTCCGTTCCTCCTCGCGCTCTCCGCTCCCCTCGCCTTCTCTGCCGCTGTCGCCAGCTGCTCGCCCCGCACCGCGCCCCCGGCCGAAGTGACGCAGGCCGCCTCCGCGACCGCCGCTCCGGCAACTCCCCCCGACCCCGCCGCTTCGGCCTCGAGCGCTGCGCCCACCGCCAGCGCTGCCCCCGCCGCCAGCACTGCCCCCGCCGCCAGCGCCGCGCCTGCCACCAGCGCCGCGTCCGCCGCCAGCGCCGAGCCTGCCGCCAGCGCCGCGCCCGATCCGGCGGCGCCGGCCGACGCCGGGCCGCTCCCGAAGGTCAAGGTCGCCAACATCGGCATGCACATCGGCGGCGGCCCGCACGACGACTTCACCAAGGAGCCGATCAAGCGCTCGGTCGCGCCCCACTTCGACGAGTTCCGCCGCTGCTTCGCGCTCGCCGAGGACCCGACCAAGGGCGGCGACTTCGGCATCGATCTCCGGATCGAGAGGGACGGCGGCAAGGCCGAGGTGCGCAAGCCCCGGACGGCGCTCAAGGGCAAGGCGTTCACGCAATGCGTGGTCGGCGTCTTCGAGCGGATCGACTTCCTCAAGCCGAGGAAAGGCCCCACCGTGGTGAGCTACTCGCTCCGCTTCACCCCGTGACCGGGCCGCGGCTCACCCGTGGCGCCCGAGGTTCGGCAGCGACCCGCGCGAGGCCTCGACCGCCGTCTCGCCGGCGCGGTCGAGCGCGTACTTGAAGAGGATCGGGCCGAACACCTCGTTCAGCGCCACGCACCCGACGACGAGCGCGCGGAAGCCGGCGCCGAGGCTCGGGAACGCGCGCTCGATGGTCAGGCTGATCCCGAGCGTCAGCCCGGCCTGCGAGATCAGCCCGCACCACGACCACTTCCTCAAGAGCGGCGGATCGTCCGCCAGCCGGTTGCCGATGCGGTTCGCGACCCACGTCACCAGGGCGCGCGACGCGCCGAAGAGCAGCGCGACGGGCCACATCTGCCGCAAGAGCGGCAGGTCGAGGTGCGCGCCGGCCGTCGCGAAGAACAGCACGAACACCACGCTCGCCGCGTCCTCGACCGCGTGCACCAGCTTCTCGCCCTGCTTCGACAGGTTCGCCACGACGAAGCCGGCCACCACGAAGACGAGCAGCGCGTCGAAGCGGAGGTACCGCAGCACCTCCGTCGCGCCGAAGCCGAGCGCCACGAACACCAGGATGAGCTGGCGGCCGATCAGCCGCATGTAGGCCGCGAGCGCGAGGCCGAGCGTCGTGCCGATCGAGATGCTCCCCAGGATCTCGCGGCCGAGCAGCTCCATCTCGTGCATCGACATCGTCGTGCCCGGCTCGAGGAGCGGCCGCACCGTGGAGAGCGCGACCGCCGTCACGACGATGACGATGATGTCCGACGTCATCACGAACGCGAGCGTGTGCATCGCGACGGGGCCGGTCGCGCGCGTCTGGGAGAGGATCCCGAGCACGGCCGAGGGGCTGCGGGTCACCGCGATGACGCCCCACAGGACGGCCACGCCGAACGCCGCCGTGGTCGAGAGCTCGGCCGCGAACGGCACCAGCGAGCGCGCCGCGTAGAAGACGCCCGTCATCGCCACGAAGACGAGCGCCGTCTGGACGACGTTGTGCAAGAGGATGCTCTTCAGGCTCTTCTTGACGACGTCGATCCGAAGCTCGGCGCCGCCCGCGAGCGCGATGAGCGCCAGCGCCAGCGCGTTGACCCGCGAGATCTCCTCCACCGCGTGGTGGTCGACGAGCCCCAGGACGTGCGGGCCGGCGATGATGCCCGCGAGGATGTAGCCCGAGATGTGCGGCAGGCGGAGCGGCTCGACGAGCTCGCTCGCGAGCGTGCCCGCGAGCAGGAGAAAGCCGATCGAAGCGACGGCCCCTGCAGGCCCGTGTTCGTGAGGGACAGCGCGCGTCGTGGCGTAGAGCAGCCCGAACAGGATCACGAGCGCGACCGCGTGCGTGAGGTGGTTCAGCGGCCCCTTGGGGGCCGACCCGTGGTGGCGCGCGGCGGGCACGCCGTGCTGCTCGGCGGGCGCAGCCGGATCGGCCGGCGCAGCCGGGCCGGCGGGCGTGACCGGGCCGGCGGGCGCGGCCGGCTCGACCTCAGGGAGTGCTGCGGCGCTCACGGTGACACCTCTTCATTCCTCATCCCTCCCCCACGCTGCGCCGCGGGCGACGGCGGGGCGCCCCTCTCGCCTCCCTCGCCCGGCGCGGCGTCGCGCCCGGCGCGGCCCAGGCCGCGGCCGAAGAAGAGCGACTCCCGCTCGGGCGCGGCGAGCTCGCCGGCCTTGCGGAGCGTGGCGCGCAGCGCCTGCGGCCCGACGAGCTCGCCGAACACGGCCGCGGCCGCCGCGGCGAAGAGGACGGTGTGCCCGACCGGGCCCGGGAAGCGCAGCGCGAAGGCGAGCCCGACGCTCATCGCCACCGCGCCGGACGAGAGCAGCCCGAGGCCGAGCCACGGCGACGTCTCGCGCGCGTCGGGCGACACGACGCGGAAGACGAGCCCGGTCGCGAGCTTGCCCACGAGCCTCGCCCCGAGCGCGATCGCCACGATCCAGGGCAGGAACGGAGCCGCCTTCATGTTCACGTGCGCGCCCGCGAGCAGGAGCGCCGGCAGGATGACCGGCCGCTCGGTCGGCGCGACCATGGCGACGATCTCGTCGCGGTGCCGCGAGATGGCGGCGATCGTCACGCCCATCGCGAACGCCGCGAAGAGCGGCGACAGGCCGACCCGGGCGCTCGTGCCCATCGTCAACAGCGAGGTGCCGAGCAGCACGCCCCAGCTCTGGATCAGGCGGAAATCGCTCCCGAGGAGCACCACCGCGATGAGCCCGAGCACCACGCCGATGAGCGCCGTCACGACCGTCCACCCCCAGAACGGGATCGGCCACTGGGCCGTCGCCTGCGGGACGAGCGCGAACGCGCCGCCCATCATGAGCAGCGGGCCGAGATCGTCGCAGTCGGCGATGTCGGCGATGAGATCCGAGAGCTTGCCGCTCGCGCTGTAGCGCTGCGTGACCCACAGCACCGCGTGCCGCGTCGTCTCGGCGGAGACGGCGCCCACGCCCGCCGCGAGCAGCGCGCGGTCGCCGCGCTCGAGCGAGGGAACGCCGTACGCCGCCGCGAACCAGACCGCGGCGGCCACCGCGCCGCCGGTCAGGAGGCTCATGAGCACGCAGAGCGCCATGCGGGACGGCCGCACGCGGCGGCTGCCGACGAAGCCGAAGTCGAGGCCGACGACGAGCGCGAGCCAGCCGAGCGCGACGCCCGCCACGGGCTCGAACGCGGCGAGCGACGAGGGCTCGAGCAGCCCGAGCGCCGAGGGTCCCAGCACGAAGCCGAGCACGACGTACTCGGCGCCGGAGGGGAGGCCGATGCCCCGGAGCACGCGGCCGCTGACGAGCGAGCTGCCGAGGTACGACAGCACGAGGAGCCCCATCAGGAGCCAGACGGCGTTCACGAGGCGGCGCCCCGGTCGACCGGCGCGGGCGCGGCGCGCCGCGCGCCCCCGGAGGACGCCGGCGCGCGCCCGAGCGGGATCTCCGCGGTGACGAGGGCCTGCGCCACCGCGATGAGCCAGCGGCTGCGCACGTCGTCGCCGTCGCAGGCCATCGTGGCCCGGAAATGAGCGCCCCCCTCGTCGATCGCGACGAGCGCGGCGCGGGCCCGGCTGCCGAGGCCCGAGCCCGTCTTCAGGAGCAGCTCGCGCACCCGCTCGAGATCGGCGGCGGGGTCGACGCTGATCTCGACGGCCACGACCGGAGGGCGGCCGCGGATGCGCGTCGGGTGGAACAGGCTGAGCAGGTGCGGCACGCGAACGACGCAGCCGTCCTCGTCCTCGAGGCGCGCCTCGATCAGCGTCAGCTCGCGGACCCGCCCGGCGCGGCCGCCCACGTCGGCGATGTCGCCGACGCGCAGGCGCCGCCCGTAGATGACCGAGAGGCCCACGGCCGCCGACGCGATGAGCGGGGCGCTGGCGAGCCCGGCCGCCGCGAGCACGACGAAGCCGATCCGCGTGAGCGCCCCCTCGTCGGTGCCGGTGATGAGCGGGGCCGCGAGGAGCAGCGCGGCCACGAGGATGCCGAAGCGGACGAGGACGCCGGTGGCGACCGCGAGATCGGACGGGAGCCACCCGAGCGACGTCTCGCCCCGGCTCACGCTCCCGAAGAACAGCCCCACGAAGCGGATGAGGACGACGACCGCGAGCGTCGCGAGGATCGCGAGCACGAGCACCGGGACGCTCCGCGCGATGCGCCCCATGAGCTCCGACATGGGCGCGAGCACGAGGCCGGTCAGCTTCTCGCTGGTGCCGCGCGTGGAGGCGAACAGGGAGAGGGCGAAGAGGATCCAGATGTAGGCGATGCCCAGCCGGACGAGCACGCCGGCGGCGCCGAGCGCGACCGAGAGCGCGCCCTGCGACGCGGCGGGCCGGAGCATCTCGATGCCGCGGACGTGGAGCGCCGGGAGCCGCTCCGGGTGCTCGGCGACCCAGGCGTGCCCTCGCTCGACGAGCTCGCCGACCTTGCGGAGCAGGAGCAGCGCGATCAGCCCGGAGAAGACGAGCAGCGAGAACGAGAAGACGCTCGTCGCGAGGCGGCTCCGGCTTTGCTCCTTGGCGAGGACGTCGCGCACCGTGCCGGCGACCGCGGCGGCGTGGGCCGCGACCGTGGTGTGGCCCGCCGCCGCCGCGTCCTCGGGGCCGAGGTGGACGAGCGGGCGGTCGCCGACGTAGACGACCGCCACGCCGTCCTGCTCGTCGACGCGGACCTCGGGGACCGCCTTCTCCTGGGCGGCGCGCTCCAGCACGCGCGCCGCCTCACGGGCGCGCTCCGGGGGAGAGAGGCTGCCCCGGTGCACGCGGAGGGCGAAGACCGTCCTGCCGAGCAGCTCGACGCGCGCCTCGGGCTGCTCGACCACGGGAGGCGAAGGCTGGGGCTCGGGAGCCACCGGCTCGCCCTGGTCAGCGGCCGGGGCCGGCGGCCCGACCGACGCGGACGCCGGCGCGACCGGCGCAGGCGGCGGCGCGGGAGGCCGCGCGACCGGGGCGGGCGCCAGCACGACCTCCGCGGACGCGGGCGTGGCCGGCTCGGGCGATGGCACGACCTGGACGAGCGGAGGCTGCACGGAAGCCGGCGCGGGCGCGAGCTGCGTGGGCTCGAACGCGGCCTGCGGGGGCGCGAGCTGCGAGGGCGCGGGGGCCACCTGCGACGGCGCGGGCCAAGCCTGCGAGGGCGCGGGGGCCACCTGCGACGGCGCGGGCCAAGCGTGCGAGGGCGCGGGCCTGGCCTGTGAGGGCGCGGGGGCCACCTGCGACGGCGCGGACGCGGCTTGCGACGGCGCGGGAGCGACCTGCGACGCCACGGGCCTGGCCTGTGAGGGCGCGGGCGCGGCCTGCGACGCTGCGGGCGCGACCCGCGAGGGCGCGGACGCGGCCTGCGCCGGCCCGGCGAACGCAGCGCCGGCGGGAGCGATGAGGCCGGCAAGCGCGACCAGGAGCGCGGGGAACAACCGCTGCACGCTGGCACTCTCGGCCGGAGACAGGCCGCCGGTCAAGCGGCGCAGGACGCGAGACGGCCTCGGCCGCCAGCCCGCGACAGGCGACGCGCGATCGCCTCGCGGTGGTCACGCGCGCTCGAGCCCGCCCGGAAACCTCGATCCCTCCGCGCTCGCTCGATGATGGATCGCCTTGCCGCCGAGGCAGGGCGCTGGCAGGGCGCCCGCGTGGCAACGACCAAGAGATCGGTGGCCCCGTCGCTGCTCGTGGGCGACATCGGAGGCACCAACACCCGGCTCGCGCTCTACAGCGCCTCCGGCGGCCGGCCCCTCTCCGAGGCCGTCTTCCGCAGCCGCGAGCACGCGAGCTTCGAGGAGATCGCCCTCCCGTTCCTCGTGCGCAGCGACGCCCCCCACCCCGCCGTCGCCGTGCTCGGCGTCGCGGGCCCCATCAAGGACCAGGTCGCCACCGTCACGAACCTGCCCTGGCGACTCGCGGAGCGCGAGCTGTCGCGCCGGCTCAAGATCGCGCGCGTGCTCCTGGCGAACGACCTCGTCGTCGGCGCCACGGGCTGCCTGCACGTCGCCCGCGCGTCCATCGAGCCGCTCACGGAGCGCAGGCCGCGGCCGAAAGGGAACAACGTGGCCGTCATCGCCGCCGGCACGGGGCTCGGCGAGGCCCGGCTCATCTGGGACGGCGCCCGGCACGTCACGCTCCCGACCGAGGGAGGTCACGCCGACTTTGCCCCGCGCTCCGCGGTCGAGGCCGAGCTGTGGCGCTTCCTCGCCGAGCGCCACCCGGACCACGTGAGCTACGAGCGCGTCCTCTCCGGCGACGGGCTCGGCGCCCTCTTCGACTTCTTCGCCCGCGCCGCCCGCGTGCCGCGCGCGATCGAGCGCCGCCTCGCCGAGGGCGACCGCAACGCGGCGATCGCCGAGCTCGGGCTCGCCCGCGCGTTCCGGCCCGCCGCGCGCGCGGTCGATCTGTTCGTCGAGATCTACGGCGCCGAGGCCGGCAACCTCGCCCTGCGCGAGCTCGCGCTCGGCGGGATCTTCGTCCTCGGGAACATCGCGAGGAGCCTCGTCACCCAGAGGCGCGAGCTCTTCATGAAGTCCTTCCTGAAGAAGGGCCGCCTCACGCCGCTCCTCGAGGGGGTGCCCGTCGCGGTGGTCACCGATCCCCTGGTCGGCGTGCGGGGCGCGCTCGCCTTCGCCAGAGGGCTCTCCGCCGCGGAGCGGCCCCGGGCCCGCGCGGCGTCCCGGCGGTCCTGACGCCCCGTGTCCTCGCGCCCATGACGGAGGCATGGAGTCGCGCGCGCGACTCCATGCCTCCTGTCGAATCGGCGCCGTCGGTCCAAGGCGGATGAGCGCGAGTTCGCCCCGAGGCACCGAGAGGCCATATCGCCCCGCGCCGCCTCGCGCCGGGCGCGCTCCGAACAGGAGCGGACGAGCTCCTCGCGCTCGGCCTCACGCGTAACCTCACGCGTAGCCTCACGCGTAGCCTCACGCGTAGCCTCACGCGTAGCCTCACGCGTAGATCGAGCGGCCGCGCGCGGCCTCGCGGCGTTGACACGTTGGAGCCACGGTGCTTTAAGACCGCCCCACCTGACGCTCGTACAGTCGGGTAAAAGGAAAGAAAGGTCACGTCATGGCAACTTCGGTCATTCTACCTGATGGGAAGGCCCTCGCGCTCCAGGATGGCAACACGGCGTTCGACGCCGCCCGGGCCATCTCGCCGAGGCTCGCCGAGGCCGTCGTCGTCGCGCGCGTCGACGGGGTGATCCAGGACCTCCGCGTGCCCCTCCGGGACGGCGCGAAGCTGGAGTTGCTGAAGGCCGATACGCCCGAGGGCAGGGACACGATCAACCACTCGGCCGAGCACCTCCTGGCGACGGCCGTGCTGCGGCTGTTCCCGGGCGCCAAGGTCACGATGGGTCCGAAGAACCATGGTGACGAGTTCTATTACGACTTCGATGTTGCCGGTCGGACCTTCACCCCTTCCGACCTCGAGCTGATCGAGGCCGAGGTGAAGAAGCTCATCGAGCAGAAGATCAAGTTCGAGTGGCAGCTCGTCCCCAAGAAGGACGCGCTGGGCGTCTTCGAGGGGCTCGGGCAGAAGAACGAATACAAGACGGAGATCCTGTCCTGGATCCCCGAGGACAGCGTGTCGATCTACCGCTGCGGCGAGTTCGTGGATTTCTGCCGCGGCCCGCACCTGCCCCACGCGGGGTTCATCAAGGGGCTCAAGATCACGTCGTCCTCGGCGGCCTACTGGCGCGCCGACGCCACGAAGCAGTCGCTCCAGCGCGTGCGCGGCGTGGCCTTCCCCAACAAGGACGACCTCGACAAGTACGTGCGCCGCCTGGAGGAGGCGAAGAAGCGCGATCACAGGACGCTCGGGCGGGATCTCGAGCTCTACCTCGTCTCCGAGCGCTACGACACCCACGCGTACTCCGAGAAGGACGAGATCGACCTCTACGTCGGCGTGGACGCGGAGGCGCCCCTCGACCGCGCGCTCGTGGAGCACACCCTCGGCGCCGCGGCCTCGGCGTTCCCCGGGCGGACCATCCGGCGAACGGTGAAGTTCGGCGAGGCGCCGAAGGCGTCGGCGGACGGCGCGGGCGGCAGCAACGAAGAGGCGCGCCCGCGCCTGCACGTCCGGCTCCGCGGCGCGGCGGCGCAGGAGTCGAAGAGCGCCTTCAGGGCCGCGGTGAGCGCCCGGAAGGACGCCGACGTCGAGGTGCACTTCGAGCCGCACTTCGTCGAGGAGATCGGGGCCGGCCTCGTCATGTGGCTCCCGAAGGGCGGGCTCCTGCGCACAATCATCGAAGACCAGTGGCGCAAGATGCACCTCGAGGAGGGCTACGACATCGTCTACTCGCCGCACATCGCCAAGGCGGACCTGTGGAAGACGTCGGGCCACTGGGACTTCTACCGAGAGGGGATGTTCTCCCCCATGTCGGTCGACGGGCACGACTACTGCTGCAAGCCGATGAATTGCCCGTTTCACATCCTCATGGTCAAGAGCCGGACGCGGAGCTACCGCGAGTTCCCGATGCGCCTCGCGGAGCTCGGGACCGTGTACCGGTACGAGGCCGCGGGCGTCATGCACGGCCTGATGCGCGTGCGGGGGTTCACCCAGGACGACGCGCACCTGTTCTGCCGCGCGGACCAGGTCGAGCAGGAGATCCACCGCGTGCTCCGCTTCATCCTGAAGATGCTCCGCACGTTCGGATTCGAGCAGTTCGACATCAACCTCTCGACACGGCCTGAGAAGTACGTCGGCGGCCTGGAGGACTGGGCCAAGGCCGAGAGCACCCTCGCGGGGGCCCTAAAGGCCCTCGGCCTCGAGTACACGGTGGACCCGGGCGGCGGCGCGTTCTACGGGCCGAAGATCGACATCAAGCTGGTCGATGCGCTCGACCGCAGGTGGCAGTGCTCCACGCTCCAGTACGACTTCAACAACCCCGAGCGCTTCACGCTCGGGTTCGTGAACGCCAAGGGAGAGCTCGAGCAGCCGATCATGCTCCACCGGGCGCTCCTCGGCTCGATCGAGCGGTTCATCGGCGTGCTCCTGGAGCACCACGCGGGCGCCCTGCCGGCGTGGCTCTCACCGGAGCAGGCGCGCGTCGTCACGGTGTCGGACAAGCACAACGACCACGCCGAGCAGGTCACCCAGGCGCTGCGCGCTCACGGCATCCGGGCGAGCTTCGTCCGGAGCTCGGAGAAGCTCGGCGCGAAGATCCGCGAAGCGCAGGTCGAGAAGATCCCCCATATGCTGGTCATCGGCGACAAGGAGGTGGAGGCGAAGGGCGCCACCGTCCGGCTCCGTGACGGGAGCGACCGCGGCTTCATGAAGACCGAGGCGCTCGCCGAGTTCTTGCGCGAGCAGTGCGCGATCCCCGTCGTGACGTGACGTCCCCCGCGGCGCCGTGGGCCCTTCTCCAGGGCCCCCGGCGGCGGCGGTCTCGGCTGCCCGCTCGAACCGGCGGCGCGGCGCCCCGGACGCGCCGCGCTGCGCCAGCGCGGTCGCCCGCTGCTCGCTACCCGGCCTGCGCCGCGGCGGCGTCGAGCAGCCAGACGAGCCGCCCGGACCCGCCGCGCACGACCCGCGCCGGCACCTCGTCGACCGGACCGGACAGCTTCGCCTGCGCCACGACCCCGCGCTTTCCCGCCCCGCGGGCCAGGAGCAGCTTCAGCCGCGCCTCCTGGATCACCGGCGCCGTCAGCGTGAGCCGCGGCTCCAGCCCCTTGTCCGGCTGCGCCGGGATCGCGGCGACCAGGCGGTCCTCGATGCCCGCCGCCCCCGTCCCGGGGAACAGCGAGGCCGTGTGCGCGTCGTCGCCTATCCCGAGCGTCAGCACGTCGAACGAGACAGCCGACGCGACCCCGAACCGCGCCCGCAGGAGCCGCTCGTACCCAGCTGCTGCCCCGGCGAGGTCCGGCGACTCGCCCTCCATGCGGAAGAAGCGCTCCTCCGGGATGGGGGCCGCCGCCAGATCCCGGCGCGCGGCGCCGTAGTTCGAGCGGGGGTGATCGGGCGCGACCGCGCGCTCGTCCACCCAGAACCACTCGGTCTGGGCCCACGGGAGCGAGAGCGCCGCGAGCCGCTGGTACGCCTCCGACGGCGTGCTCCCGCCCGACAGCGCGACGCGCGCGACGCCGCGCGCGTCGACCGCCGCCGCGATGGCGCGCGCGATGAGCTCCGCCCCGAGCCGCGCCAGCTCCGCGGCGTCCGCCGCGACGAGGGTCTCCTCACCACCGTTCATCTCGGTCCTCCTGTCGGCCCTCGTCAAAGGGCGCTCCACTTCGCCGCGGCGAGCACCGCCTCGCGCAGCAGCCGATCGCCCTCCAGCGAGTCGATCGTCTTCGCCAGCACCCACGTCTCGTCCCGGTAGCCGAGCGGGTGCAGGTGCTCTGCCGACCGCGCCCCCTCCATCGTCCACCGCACCGTGCCGGGCGCCTTGTCGAGCCGCACGCAGCCGAGCGTCAGCGGCTCGCCGCGCAGCGACGTCCACAGGCGCACGCCGTCGAGCCGCCGCCACGCCTGCGCGTCCGCCGGCGGCCCGTCGACGAGCGCGATCTCGATCGGCGCCCCGTCCGCGCCGCGGGCGCGGCCGACCACGCCGCCGCCGGACTGCGCGGGCCCCCGCGACTCGAACGTCCAGCCGAGCCGCGACCCCATCCAGCCGAGGAACAGCGCCGCCGGATCCGGCTTCGCCCCCGCGCTGCGCGCGATCTCCACCCGCCGGATCGCCCGGCACGCCTCCGGCATGTCGTCGAAGAACCGGGCCACGAGCTCGCGGAACGAGAACGTCCGCACGAACGCCCGGTCCGCGAGCGGCGCCCTCGTCCCGCGCGCGACCTCCGCGATGCGCTCGATGCACGTCTCGGCCGAGTCGAACACCAGCCGATTGCAGATCGGCGCGAGCGCGTCGCCGAGCACGTTCGGCGCGCCAGGCGCGAGCTCGACGATCACCGGTACATCGGAGATCGTGAGCGCGCTCACGACCGAAGCGACGCGCTCGGCCGCGGCCACCCCGAACGTGATCTCCACGCGGTCGTAGCAGATCGGCACCTCGCCCGCGCGGCGGCACGTGGCCGACCAGTCGGCCTGGACGCTCGCCGGGTCGAGCCGGTCGTCGAGCGTGATGAGCAGGGTGCGGCCCGCGTGCGTCTCGGCGAGGTCCTCGGCCTGCTCCTTCAGGCGCTCGACCTCGGCGCGGCTCCCCACCGCCACGAAATTGAGGGTCGACGCGCGCGTCTTCGGCGCCGGCTCCGCCCGCGACTCGTCGGGCGCCGACCAGAACTCGGCGAGCTCCGACTCGACCCGCTTGATGACCTCGGCGACGCGGCTCACGGCCGCCTCCACGCCCGCTCCGGGGCCTTCCCCCCGTCGCCCGCCCCGCACACCGCGCGCGCATCCTCCGAGGACGGCTCCACGAGGGCGTCGGCCTCCGTCGGGCCCCAGCTGCCCGCGGCGTAGCGCGCGATCGGCGCGCTCTGGGTCCGCCACCCCTCGAAGATCGGATCGACGAAGCCCCACTGCGCCTCGACCTCGTCGGCGCGCGTGAACAGCGTGGCGTCGCCGCGCAGCGCGTCGAGCAGGAGCCGCTCGTACGCCTCGGGCGTGCTGGAGCCGAACGCGGCGCCGTAGCGGAAATCCATCGTGACGCCGCGGATCGCGATGCCACCGCCCGGGATCTTCGCCGCGAACCGGAGGGAGATGCCCTCGTCGGGCTGGAGGCGCATCACGAGCGCGTTCGGCTCCTCGGTCGCGCCGGGGGCGCCCTTGAACAGGCCGTGCGGGAGCGGCTTGAAGTGCAGCACCACCTCGGCCACCCGCTTCGCCAGCCGCTTGCCGGCGCGCAGGTAGAACGGCACCCCGCCCCAGCGCCAGCTGTCCAGGTGGAGCTTCATCGCGACGTAGGTCTCCGTCGTCGAGTCCTTCGCGACGTCGGGCTCCTCCGTGTAGCCGGGCACCTTCTCGCCGCGCACCATGCCGGGCCCGTACTGCCCGCGCACCGTCGACGACAGCGCGTCCGGGCCCGCGATCGGCCGGAGCGAGCGGAGCACCTTCACCTTCTCGTCGCGCACCGCGTCCGCGTCCCACGACGACGGCGGCTCCATCGCGACCAGCGTGAGCAGCTGGAGCGCGTGGTTCTGCACGATGTCCCGCGTGATGCCGACCTTCTCGTAGAACTTGCCGCGGCCCTCGACGCCGATCTCCTCGGCCACGGTGATCTGCACGTGATCGACGTGCTGGCGCGACCAGAGCGGCTCGAAGATCGTGTTGCCGAACCGCAGGACGAGGAGGTTCTGGACGGTCTCCTTCCCGAGGTAGTGATCGATCCGGTAGATCTGCGACTCCGCGAGGTGGGCGAGCAGGTCGCGGTTGAGGGTGCGGGCGCTCTCCAGGTCCTCGCCGAACGGCTTCTCGACGACGACGTGCTGGAACGGCGCGTCCTTCTCGTGCGACGGCGGCGCGACCAGGTTCGCCGCGCGCAGGCCGCGCACGATGGGCGCGAACTGGTCGGGCGCGACGGCCAGGTAGAAGACCCGGTTCTTGCGGGTGCCGCGCTCGGCGTCGAGCCGCTCGAGCTCCGCGGCGAGCCGGGTGTACGTCTCGGCCTCGTCGAACGATCCCTGGACGTAGCTGATGCCCTTCTCGAGCTCGCTCCAGGTGGCCTCCTCGAGCGGGCGCCGCGAGTGCTTCCCGACGGCCTCGCGCATCTCCTTCGCGAAATCCGGCTTCGGGCGCCGCGCCACGCCGACGACGGCGAAGCCGCCGGTGAGCAGCCGGCTGAGCGTCAGGTTGTAGACCGCGGGCAGCAGCTTGCGCCGGGTCAGGTCGCCCGAGGCGCCAAAGATCACGAGCGCGGCCGGCGAGGCGGTGCGCTCCTCGGGCATCCCTTCGCGAAGCGGGTTCTTCTCTGCTTGGGTCATGGTGGGTGAGCTCCGGTCGGTGACGGCGACGGGCACGATGCTCGCGCGCCTCCGCGGCGTAGGGTAGTCCGGATCGCGCGCGCGGGCGCGGGCGGAACGATGCGATGACGATGCGAGGACGATGCGATGACGATGCCGGAGGTCGCGCCACGCGGGGACGACCGCGGGCGTGCGGGCGGAGCGCCGCGCCCGCGCGCCCGCGCAGCCCGGCGCCGCGCCGAGCGTGCCCGCCGGCTCGCGGCGCCCTTCCATCCGATCGCGACCGGTACTAGGCTCCTCCGCGCGATGGCCGCGCCGGTGCTCCCGCGAATCCGCGTCCCCCACCCTCACGTGCGATGCGATAGCCAGGTGCTCGCCGGGAGCCCCCACGTCCTCGGCTCGCGCGTCCCGGTCCGGCGGCTCTGGGCGTGGCACCGCGGCGGCGCGTCGGTGGAGACGCTGCTCAAGCGCTACCCGAACCTCGGGCCCGCGCGCGTGCTCGACGCGCTCGCGTTCGCGTACGACAACCAGGACCTCGTCGAGGCCGACATCGCGCGCGAGCAGCTGCTCTTCAAGAAGCAGGGCGGGCCCACGGTCGGCGCGCGCCCGCTCGCCCAGCTGAACCTCCCCTTCGACGAGGACGAGGAGTAAGCGACGCCCGAGAGGGCGCGGCGGGCGAGGGACGGCGCGGCGGGCGAGGGACGGCGCGCGCGCCGCGCGTGGAGCGCCGCGGGCGAAATGCCGTGCGCGCCAAGTGAAACGCCTCGCGCGATTATATATGTGGAACCCCGCGCGCCACCTGCGATGCAGACCGCCATCCCCGCGCGATGAGCTCAGCTTGATTCTTTACAGCCATCCTGACTTGGGGCAATGAGGGCCGTCCGTCGCTGGAGCCCGCGGTGCGGGGCTGCTCGGCATCGTGAGCGACTGTCGCGCAGGATCGCGGCTGTCCCAGCTTTCAAGGTCGCGGCTGCTGGTGTAGGGTCCGCGCTCCATGGGGTACCCATCGAGGTGCCGGAGGGTTTCTGAGATGAGCGTCAATCGATGGAAGTTGTTCGCGATGCCCGTGGCCCTTCTCGGCCTGGCCTCGCCTCTCCTCGTGAACTGCGGCGGCAAGGGGTTCCCCGGTGCGGACAGCCTGCCCGGCCCCGCCGGTGACCTGGCGTCGGCCGCGAGCGGCTGCGACGAGCTGAAGAACGGCGGCATCGCGAACCTCAAGTTCGACGGCGGCGCCGAGGTCGAGGGCAAGATCAAGGGCTTCCTCGACGCGGCTGCGTCGCTCGACAAGCTCACCGCCAGCATGGAGGCGGACCTCATCGCCTCCTGCGGCAAGCTCGGCAAGGACCTCGGCATGAGCGAGGCGGAGCTCAAGGCCGACCCGAGCGGCGGCAAGGGCGCCGAGAAGGTCTGCGGCGCGGTCTCCGCGAAGGTCAGCGCCGCCGTGAAGGCGAACGCCGACGCGAAGATCACCGTCCAGATCGACCCCCCGAAGTGCTACGCCGACATCACCGCCATGCAGAAGTGCCTCGGCGAGTGCGGCTCGCCGGTGCAGCCCGGCAAGCTCGAGGCGAGCTGTGAGGGCGGCGAGATCAGCGGCAAGTGCGACGCCGAGTGCAAGGGCAAGTGCAGCGTCGAGGCCGGCGCGGCGTGCACCGGCACGTGCAGCGCGAGCTGCTCGGGCAAGTGCGAGGTGGGCTTCAAGGGCACCTGCGGCGGCAAGTGCGACGGCAAGTGCGACGGCAAGGACTCGAAGGGCGCGGCGTGCGCCGGCACCTGCGAGGGCAAGTGCGACGCCAAGGCCGAGGGGTCTTGCTCGGGCACCTGCGAGGGCACCTGCTCCGGCTCCTGCGAGGTCAAGGCCGCGGCGAAGTGCTCCGGCTCGTGCTCCGGCGGCTGCAGCGCCGAGATCAAGGAGCCGAAGTGCTCGGGCGAGTTCAAGCCCCCGAGCGTCGACCCGAGCTGCCAGGTGCAGTGCACGGCGAAGACCGCCGGCGAGGCGAAGTGCGATGCGCCGAACGTCCGCATCGTGGCGAACGGCAAGGTGAACGCCGACGCGCAGAAGCTCGTCGCCGCGCTCCGGACGTCGCTCCCGGCGATCGCCAAGGTGCAGCTCGGCTCCGGCAAGAAGCTGGCGGCGGCCGTGTCCGGCGTCGGCAAGGCCGGCGTCGAGGTGAAGGACGTGGCGCTCAAGGCCGGCGGCAAGGCGGTCGCCTGCGTCGCGGCCGCGGTCGACGCGTCGGCCAGCGCGTCGGCCTCGATCGACATCAACATCAAGGCGAGCGCGAGCGTCAGCGGCTCGGCGAGCGGTTCGGCCAGCGGCGGGACCTGATCCCCGACGCGGCCTGAGCGCGGACGCGGCGGCGGTCCCCTTCTGGGGGTCGCCGCCGTCGTCATTTCAGGCGCCGAATCCGGGCCCGCAGCGCAGTTCTGGGTGCGGGCTCACCTTTTCGGGCGCAGCGCGGCGCGCGATGGTCGAGCTCAGCGCCCGGTTCGCCGCCCGACGTTGCAGGCAGGTTTCTTGGCCAGACAGCCGCGATGCGGCAAGCCGTCGGGGCGGCGTGCCTCCGGCAGGCAGCCGGGCCATTGCGCGCTGTCGCGGCGCTCGTCCGGAGTATCATGGTGCGTCGGCGAACGATGACGGGGTACTCGGAAGGGCAGGAGCGATGGTCGGCGATCCCTTGATCGAGCGCGGCGCCAGGATCGGCGAGTACACGATCGCCGAGCGCCTCGGCGAGGGCGGCTTCGGCGCCGTGTTCCGCGGCCGTGACGGGGCCGGCAACGACGCCGCCATCAAGATCTTCAAGGATGTGAGCGCCCAGAACGCCGGGCAGCTCTTCGCCCAGCAGAACGAGATCGAGGCGCTGCTCCGCCTGCGCCACCCCTCGCTCGTCAAGCTCTCCTCGTACGGCGTCCTGGACGGCGTGGGCCTCTACCTCGCGATGGAGCTCGTGCAGGGCGAGACGCTCGACCGGTACCTCGCACGGATGGGCTCGCTCGACACGATCGAGGCCCTGCGCATCGCGCGCCGCGTGGCCGAGGCGCTCGCGCACTGCCACGCGCTCAACGTGCTCCACCTCGACCTCAAGCCGAGCAACATCGTCCTCACCGATCCGTACGAGCCCCGGCTCAAGATCCTCGATTTCGGCCTGGCGACGCTCACCGTGAGCTTCCAGCCCGAGCACGCCCGCGTCAACGCGGGCACCATCGCGTACCTGGCGCCCGAGTGCCTGAAGCGCGGCGCGCTCGGGCGCCCGAGCCCGCGGATGGACCTCTACGCGGTCGGCGTCATGCTCTACGAGCTGCTCGCCGGCCGGCTCCCGTTCTCGGACGGCACCGTCAACAGCGTCATCAACCAGAAGGTCTACGGCACGCTCGTGCCGCTCGCCCACGCGGCGCCCGAGACGCCGGCGCCCGTCGTCGCGCTGGTCGAGGAGCTCCTGGAGCGCGACCCGGCGCGGCGCTTCTCCAGCGCGGCCCGGCTCTGCGCGCGGCTCAAGGAGCTCTATTACGTCACGCTCCACGGCACCTCGCCGCCCCCGGCCGGGGCGGAGGCGGGAGCGCCCGAGCGCGACGCCGCCGCGCCGGAGACCTTCGACGACGCGCACGACGCGCCGTTCGTCGGCCGCGAGCAGGAGCTCGGGCGGCTCATCGAGCTCCTCCAGGGCGCGGTGCGCGGCGAGCCGCGGCCGGCCGTGGTGGTCGGCGACACGGGCGTCGGCAAGAGCCGCCTCGTCGCCGAGCTGCTCCGGAGCGCCGAGCAGGCGGGCACGGCGATCGTCGCGTACGGCCGGTGCAGGGAGCTCTCCGGGCTCGTGCCCTACTCCGCGATCCGCGAGGCGCTGACGCAGATCGCGCTCTGGCTCGAGCGGCACGGCGACAGCCGGGCGGCGCGCATCCGCCGGCTGGTGAGCCTCGTGATCGCCGACGACGCCGCGCTCCTCCAGGGGCTCGTGCCGGAGCTGACGCGCGCGGTCGGGCTCGCGGAGGAGGGCGGCGCCATCGGCCCGGGCGGCACGCGCTGGATCGCCGATCTGATCCTGCGGCTGCTCGGCGCGATCTCCGAGGAGATCCCGGTCGTCCTCGCGATCGAGGACGTGCACTGGGCCGACGAGGCGACGCAGGAGGTGCTGCTGCGCCTCTCGGATCAGCTCGGCGAGATGCCGGTGCTGCTGCTCGGCACGGCGCGGCCGCCCTTCGCTCGCGGCTCATCGATGCCTCCGCCCGGCTCGTCGCTGCCTCCGCCGGGCTCGTCCGCGCTGCGCGGCCCGCCGGGCTCGTCGCCGATGACGCCGCGCTCGGCGGGCTGGCTCGCGTGGAAGGACGTCGAGCGCCTCGACCTCGGCCCGCTCCGGCCCGACGCGAACCGGGCGCTCCTCTCCGCGCTCGGCCGCGGCGCGGGGGACGACCTCGTGCAGGAGCTCGTGCGCCGCGTCCCGCTGCTCGCCGCGGGCAACCCGCTCTTCAACATCCAGGTCGTCCGCAACATGGAGACCGAGGGCTTCCTGCAGCGCAGCCGGAGCGGCGCGCTCGAGATCTCCCGCGCCGACGCGAGCTACCTCGCGCCCGCGTCGGTCTCGGACGTCCTCTCGCGCAGCATCGACGCGCTCGATCCCACGACGGTCCAGGTACTCGGCGTCGCCGCGCTCATCGGCCGCCAGTTCCTGCGCGACGATCTGGTCGAGCTCGGGCTCTTCGATCCGGCGGAGGTCGACAGCGCCCTGCGCGACGCCGCGGCGCACTACGTCTGCCTCGGCGAGGACGGGGGCCTCGCGTCGTTCTCGCACGACACGGCGCGCGAGCAGCTCGCCGCCCGCGTGCCCGCCGAGGAGCGCCCCGACTACCACGGGCGCATCGCGCGGCGCATCGAGCTGCGCGGCGGCGATCCGGGGACGCTCGCGCACCACGTCGAGCGCGCCGGCGAGCTCGACCGCGCCGCCTCGACGTACCTGCTCGCGGCGGGCGAGGCCGATCGGCTCCAGGATCCGCACGGCGCCAGCCGGCGGCTGAAGCAGGCGCTCGCGCTGCTCGAGCGGCTGCCGCTCGACCCGGCGCGGATCGAGCTCAGGGCCCGCTGCGCGCACGAGTTCGCGCGGGTGGCGTGCCTGCTCGGCAGCACGGCGGAGCCCCTCGATCTGCTGCGCCGCACGCAGGGGGCGCTGCCGGAGACGCCGCTCGTCACGGCGGCCCTCTCCAGCGCGCTGTCGCGCGTCCACTACGTGCGGGGCGAGTTCGCCGACGCGGTGGCGCACAGCCGCAAGGCGCTCGAGGCGATCGGCGCGAGCCCGGAGCTGCGCCCGTACCAGTGCCTGCCGGCGAACATCCTCGGGCGCGCGCTGTGCGCGGCCGGCAAGGTGGGCCCGGCGACCGAGCCGCTCCGCCGCGGCTGTGAGCTCGCGGAGGCGGCCGGCGAGTACGTCGAGCTCTGCCACTCGCGCGGCATCCTCTGCGTCGCGCTGAGCCAGTCCGGCCTCTACGCCGAGGCCGAGCAGAACGCCGCGGACGCCGCGCGCTTCGCCGAGCGCCTGCGCGACCCGGTGCGGCTGCTCGGCACGTGGTTCTACCACGCGGTGCTCGCGGAGGGCCGCTTCGACTGGGATCTCGGGGTCCGGTCGACCGCGCAGCTGCTCTCGTACGCCGAGGAGCACGGCCTGAGCGGGCTCTACCTGTACATGGGGACGATGTACGCGGGCCGGCACCAGTTCCACATGGGCCAGCTCACGCGGGCCCGCGTGCTGATCGCGAACGCGGTCAACCTGAGCGGCGTGCTGGGCATTGGCATGGGGCGCGGCTGGGCGGAGGGGTACCTGGGCGACGTGTACTTCGTGCAGGGCCTGCTGCGGGAGGCGCTCGCCGCCTACGACCGGGCGATCGAGATCGGCTCGGCGGGGACGGGCGACGCGTACGCCGTGAGCCTCGGCCGGGTCGGCCGGATGCACGCGCGGGCGCTGCTCGCCGACGACGCCAGCGACGCCGGCCAGGCCGGCGAGCTCGCCGCGTACGGCCGGGAGACGCTCGATCTCATCCGCGCGTCGGGCAACCGGACGCTGCTGGTGACGGCGCTCGAGCGGTACGCCGAGGCGCTCGACGCGCTGGGTGACGGGGGGGCTGCGCGCGGCGTCCGCGCCGAGCGCGCGGCGCTCGTCGAGGAGCTCGGCGTGACGGATCCGACGTTCTGGCCGCGCGTCCCGGCCGAGGCGGCGTTCCAGGGCCCCCCGCGGGCGTACTGGGCCGAGCTGCCGCGCGAGGTCCGGAGCACGAACCCGAGCAGCGTCGGCACGACGCAGGTCGTGGGCGCGACGGTGGCGGAGCTCGCGGCGGCGGCGACGATCGCGGTCCCGGAGGAGGACCTCGGCGGGCCGACGATCGTGGCGATCCCGCGCCTCCGCCACGTCACGCTGCTGGAGACGCTGGCCTCGGTGGAGGGCTTCGTCCCGCGCTTCGACGGGCCGGAGGCCCCGCCGGTCGCCAAGTGACGGCGGAGGCTGCGCGGCCGGCGCCGGCCGGCCCTGTCGAGGTCGTCCGCACGGCGCTCGCCCACGCCTGGGCGATGCTGTTCCTGGTCGTGCTGCTCCCCGTCGGGCTGCTCTGCTTCCCCTTCGATCCCCGGCAGCGGATGCACGATCGGCTCTCGGTCGTGTGGGCGCGCGGGGCGCTCTGGCTGGTCGGCGTGCGCGTCGAGGCCGAGGGCGTCGAGCACGCCCGGCCGGGCGAGCGGTACGTGATCGCGGCGAACCACCAGAGCACGCTCGACATCCTCGCATTGCTCGTGGTGCTCCAGGGGCGAACGCCGCTCCGGTTCCTGGCGAAGCGCGCGCTGTTCCGCGTGCCGGTGCTGGGCTGGGGCATGCGCCTGTACGGCCACACCCCCGTCGACCGGCGGCGCGCCCGCGGCGCGCTCGCCGATCTCGGCGAGGCGCGGCGCAACGTGATGCAGCGGTGGTCGACGGTGTTCTTCCCCGAGGGCACGCGGAGCGCGACGGGCCGGCTCCTGCCCTTCCGGCTGGGCGCGTTCCGGACCGCCTCGGCCGCGGGCGCGCGCGTCCTGCCGGTGACCATCGACGGCGCGGGTGCGCTGCAGCCGAAGGGGCGTTATGCCGCCGCGCCCGGCGTCGTGCGGGTCGTGGTGCACCCGCCGCTCGATCCGCCGGGGGCGTCGGCCGAGGCGCTGCACGCCTCGATGGAGGCGTGCAGGTCCGCCGTGGCGTCGGCGCTGCCGGAGGCGCTCCGGGAGGGGGTCGAGAGGGCCGCTCTCCCGGAACACTCCGAGCAGCGTCGCTGAGGCGGGCATCACGGCAGTCCAGAGCCTCCGGGTCGAGCTTCAGCTCTCCCGGGAGGCTCCCGGCAGCTTCCGACCAGAGCTAGCCGCCGCCGGGCAGCTTGCCGAACCGCTGCTCGTACTCGGCCAGCCGCGCTGCGAGGAGCGTCGCCTCGTGCTGCGCCGCGCGTGCCCGCTCGTCGGCGGCCCGCGCCTGCTCCTCGCCCGTGGGCACCACGCGCCCTTCTGGGTCGAGCCAGCGCAGCCAGTCGGCCTCGAGGCCGTGGTAGGTGCCGCGGCGAACGCCGAGCCCGAGGTGCAGCCGCGGGCTCGCCACGTCGCCGCCCGCTCCGGGCGCGACGGGCGCGTACGCCATCGTGGCGAGATCGAGCGCGTAGGCCTCGAGGACGCCCGTGAACGGATCGAACAGGTAGTACTCGGGCACGCGCAGGAGCTTCGCGTAGATCCGCATCTTGTCGGTCCGATCGACCGTCTCGGTGCTCTCGGAGAGCAGCTCGATCACCACGTCGGGCGTCCTTCCGTCCTCCTGCCAGACGACCCAGGACTTGCGCTCGCGCCTCACCGTGTCGAGCACCACGAAGACGTCCGGCCCGCGAAAGTCGTTCTTCTTCGCCTGGAGATCGCTGAAGTAGACGGCCATGTTGCCGCCGACGTACACGTCGTCGCGCTCCTTCCACAGCAGATCCAGCGCCTCGATGAGGAGGTCCATCTGCTTGGGATGCCGCTCGGACTCCATCGGCTCCCCGTCGTCGTACGGCAGCTCGTCCTCGCCGGGCGGCGGGATCGGGACGAACGAGGTGTCGCTCTGAAAGGCCATGCGTCGCTCCTCCTGGAGAGAGTACCGCTCGTCGCCCTCGCGGTCGAACGCATCGCGGATCGCCCCCGTAGCACGGCTCCCCACCGGTCGTGACAGCGCTCCGCGACGATGCCAAGGCCGCCGACGGCCCGCCGCCCCCGGCGCGGTCTGCGCCTCTCGCGCCCGCGCCGCGCCGACAGGCGCCCCCCGGAAGAACTCTGCATGACAAAATTCTGGACGAGCGCGCAATGGCCCACGAGGGCGCCCCGCGAGTCGCGAGCTCTTGGAGCGAATCGCGAGCTCTTCCAGCGAATCACCAGCTCTTCACTCCATCCTCTTGCGGCTGTCAGTGAAGCCCGTCCGCAGCGTCGCCACGGTCTCCCCGCTCGAAGACGGCGTCGTTTATGTCGTGCCATCGGGGCGCGACGTGGAGATCAGCGACCATGAGCTCCGGCTCCGGCCCGACAACACCGATCGACCCAAGCCGTCCGTCGACATGCTCTTCCGCACTCGAGCCCCCTGCGGACGACGAGAAGCGGCTCCAGGAGCTCCTCGATCTCGTGCGCGAGCGGAGCGGGATCGATTTCAGGAAGTACAAGCAGGCGGCCATCCTGCGTCGGCTCCGGCGATCCGCGACATCACGGACCGGAGCCTCCGCAAGCTGCAGGATCGCTTCATCGCGATGGCGAGCCACGAGCTCCGCACGCCGCTCGTGCCCCTCCACGGCTACCTCGACATGCTGCTCGGCCTGCTCCCCAGGGACGGCGACCCACGCCTTCACCGCTTCGCATCGCTCGCCCGCACCCAGAGCGACCGCCTCGCGCGGCTGGTCGACGATCTCGTGAGCGCGAGGCCAACCTGCCTCATCTGTTCTCGAGCTTTTACCAGGTGGAGAGAGCTGGCCAATCCGCCGGCGGAGGCATGGGCCTCGGGCTCTTCATTTGCAGGGAGATCGTCAGGGCGCACGGCGGCCAGAGCTTCGTGCGCAGCACGGAAGGCAAGGAGGCGACCTTCACGGTCAGGTTGCCTCTGATAGAGGACGGACAAGCACACGACGGATGCGCTGAATCGACCCCGCTCTCCTGCGCTCACGCGCGGCCGGTCGAGCGGCGCTGCGGGGAGGGACCAGGCCCATGAAGGCGACGATCTTGGTGGTCGAAGACGACCTGGATTCGAGCAACATGCTCCGGGAGCTGCTGGGGATGGCCGACTATGCCGTCGAGTCGGCCGAGACCGCCGACGAGGCGATCGCCGCGATGACGGAGCGGCGCTACGACGCCGCGTTGGTCGACCTGACCGTGGCCGGCGCGACGACAGAGGAGCTGATCCAGCGGCTGCAGGGCGTGTCGGATCGACCGCCCATCGTGCTCTTCTCGGCGCGGACGCCCGATGATCTCCGGGCAGCGGCCGAGCAGCTCTCGGCGGCGGCCGTGATCCAGAAGCCGGCGAGCATGGGCGTGCTCCTCTCCACCGTGGCGCGGGTGATCCGCCCGCCTTCGTAGGCGGCGCCTGCGCGCGGGCCGCGTCGTTCCTCCCTCCTCTTCTCCTCCTCCCCGGCGAGGCGCACTTGTGCCGGAACACGACATCATCGCGGGTCTACGTCACGCCGATGGACAACCACCTCCTGCTCGAGGACGGCCTGGTGCGCGTGGTGCACAGCGCGCGCGAGAACGGGCACAGGCCGGCCGTGGACCCGCTGTTCAGGACCGCGGCGGCGGCGTACGGCGACCGCGTGGTCGGCGTGGTCCTTACGAGGAGCGAGCCCGGGTGGCCGAGGAGCGGGGCACCCTGGTGCGCCGGGCGCTGCTGGGCACCGGTACGGGCAACGGATCGACGAGGAGCGCCCGCCCGCCGCGCCCCGGGGGGCGGCTGCCGCCGACGGGGTGAGCGGTCGCTCGCGGAGCGGACCGAGCCGAGGCGCCATGGCGGGCGCGGCCGGGCGAGCGCGCAATGGCGCACGATGGACAGAAGGGCTAGGTGTGGCCCATGGATGTCACCGAGGTGATGGGCGAGCTGGAGCGGCTCGGCACCGAGCAGAACCGCAAGGTGTACCGGCGCCACGGGATGACCGATCCGCTCTTCGGCGTGAGCTTCGCCCACATGAACGCGCTGGAGAAGCGGATCAAGCGCGACCACGAGCTCGCCGAGGCGCTCTGGGCGACGGGCAACGCCGACGCGAGGACGCTGGCGGTGACGATCGCCGATCCGGAGCGCTTCACCTGGGACAAGCTCGAGGCGTGGCTCGACGGTCTGCGCTCTCCGGTGCTCATCGACCTGCTCATGAAGCGGATCGCGCTGAAGACGCCGTTCGCCCGGGACGCGATGGCGCGCTGGACCGCGTCGAACGACGAGTGGATCGGCCGCGCGGGCTGGACGCTCCTCGGCCTGCTCGCGACCGAGGACCCTTCGCTGCCCGACAGCCTGTTCGAGGAGCGGCTCTCGGTGATCGAGGCGTCGATCCACAGGGCCAGGAACCGCGCCCGCGAGGGGATGAACAGCGCGCTCATCAGCATCGGCGCGCGGAACGAGCCGCTGCGCGGCAAGGCGCTCACGGCCGCGCGGCGCATCGGCAAGGTCGAGATCGACCACGGCGAGACGAACTGCAAGACGCCCGACGCGACCGCCTACATCGAGAAGATCTGGGCCAGGAAGCCGGCCGCCGCGCCTGCCGCGAAGCCGGCCAGGGGCGCCGCTGCGAAGCCCGCCAAGGCCGCTGCGAAGCCCGCCAAGGCCGCTGCGAAGCCCGCCAAGGCCGCTGCGAAGCCCGCCAAGGCCGCTGCGAAGCCCGCCAAGGCCGCCGCCGCGAAGCGGGCCTAGCACGCTGGTTCCGCCATACGCGCCGCCCGGCGCCGGATCACGCCGGGTGCGCCGTCGTGAACAGCTCGCCTGGCGGCCCGAGCAGCTCCTTGCGGGTGAGCCGCTCGACGACCTTGCGCGTGAAGATCAGGTGATCTTCTTCCTCGTGCAGGCGGCGCCGGAACGCCTGCCTCGCCTCGCTGTCGTCCGCCTCGTCGGCGAGCTCGAGCAGCAGCTGCCAGCCGGAGTTGTCGACGAGCTCCGCGGTCAGCAGCGCGTGGAAGAGGTGGGTCGGGTTCATGTCCCCGTCGAGCACGATCTGCTCGATGCCTCGCGACTCGACCGTGATGAGCCGCGACATGTCCGTCTCGGCGTGCGCGTCCCCGCCCAGCGCGCGGATCTGCGCCTCGAGCCACTCCTCGTGCTCCTTCTCCTGGTCCCGGTGCTCCTTGAGCTCGCCGAGCCGGGCCATCAGGAAGGGATCGGCCGCGCGGCCGATCTTCTCCACGATGGAGTCGTACAGCTTGACGCCTGCGCGCTCGAAGGTCAGCCGCTCGCTGAGCAGGTCGATGGCCTTGTCTCTGTTCGTCTGTGCAAGCTTCTTCATACATCCCTCCGACCGGGGCGCATGCGATTCGCAGGCCGCCGCGCGCCACGCCGACGAGGCGGGCAGCGCGCCGGCCGGGCGCGGCGCGCGGCGATCAGAGGTGCTCTGTCAGGTACTCGACGATGGCGCGGTTCGCGTAATGGCTCGCGGCCGGCGACCGGTAACCGTGCCGCTCGCCCGGGAACACCAGGGTGTCGAACCGCTTGTCCGCGGCCATCAGCGCCTCGATCATCTTCGCCGTGTGCGCAAAGTGCACGTTCTCATCCATGAGCCCGTGCATGAGGAGCAGCTTGCCGCGCAGGTTGCCCGCGCGCTTCGTGAGATCGGTCGCCTCGTACCGCGCGGCGTCCTTGTCGAGGAGGCCCATGTAGCGCTCCGTGTAGCCCGTGTCGTACAGCCGATCGTCGGTCACCGGTGATCCCGCGACGCCCACGTGGAAGCGGTCCGGCGCCATGAGGAGCGCGTCCAGCGCCATCCTGCCGCCGTAGCTGTGGCCGTAGATCCCGACGCGGCCCGCGTCGACGTAAGGCAGCGTCTTCAGGAAATCGAGGCCCGCGATCTGATCGGCGAGCTCGACCTCGCCGAGGCGCCCGTAGATGGCCGACTCGAACGCGCGCCCGCGGTTCGCCGAGCCGCGGTTGTCGAGCTGAAAGACCACCACCCCGCGATCCGCGAGGTGATTCCACAGGAGCCACGGAGACCACGAGTTGAAGACCGTCTGGACGCCGGGCCCCCCGTACACGCTCACAACGACCGGATAGCGGCGGCCGGGCTCGATCCTCCGCGGCGCGAGCAGCGCGCCGTAGAGCGTGTCGCCGCTCGCGGCGCGCACCTCGACGATCTCGGGGGCGCGCAGCTCGAGTTCCGCGAGCTCGCGGTCCACGGGCGCCGGCAGCGCGCCGACCTCGGCGTTGTCCGCGCCCCTCACCGCCCCCTTCCACGGGCGATCCAGGGCCGCGTGGAGCTCGACGTACCCCGGCCCCCTCGGATCCACGGTGATCTGGTGCATCCCCGGGTCGGACGTGAGCCGCTTCACCTCGCCGCCCGCGAGCGGCACGGTGTAGAGATGGCGCTCGGTCGGGCGCTCCTTGGTCGCCACGAAGCGCGCGAGGCCGCGCTCCTCGTCCGGCGGAAGGAGCGAGGTGACGTCCCAGTCGCCCTCGGTGAGCCTGGCGATCTCGGCGCCCGAGTCGGCGTCCCGCAGCGCGAGGTGGCGATGGCCGCTCTCGGCGGTCGACCAGACGAACCTCGGCGAGCGCTCGAGGAGCCGCATGTCGGCGAAGTCCACCCAGGTCGGCGAGGTCTCGACGACGACCTCGGCGGCCTCGCCCGAGCGCGGCCTCGCGCGGAGGAGCGAGAGGCGCTTCTGGTCCCGCGAGAGCGTCTGGAACCAGAGCGCCTTGCCGTCTTCCGCCCAGGCGAACCGGCCGAGGTAGCGCTCGCCTTCGCCGTCGCCCCCCTTCCACGTGAGCCATGTCGTCTTTCTGGTGGCGAGATCGAGGATGCCCGCCCTGACGCGGGGGTTCTTGCCGCCGACGCGCGGGTAACGCGCCATCATGAGATCTTCCTTGCCGCCGCGGAAGCCGAGGACTGGCACCTTCTCGACCTGCCGCTCGTCGACCTCCAGGTACGCCACCCGGTCGCAGCCGGGGGAGATCCAGAAGCCGCTCGGCTCATCGAACTCCTCCTGACCGTTGAAGTCGCTCAGGCCGCGCGAGACCCCCTCGGGCGCCCCCCGGGTCAGCGCCGTCTCGCGGCGCGAGGCGACGTCGATCATGAAGAGCTCGCGCCCGCGCACGAACACGACGCGCTCGCCGCCGTCGCACACCTTCGGATCGATCTCCGGCTCGGGCGTGTCGGTGAGCCGCGCGATCGCGCCTTTCGGATCGCGCGAGTCGCGCAAGAAGACGTCGCCGCCGAAGGGGATGAGGGCGACCTCCGCCCGCTTCGCCCACGAATAGGCCGTGATCCCCTTGGAGAACATGCGCTGTCGCTCGCGGCGGAGCTCCTCCTCGCGCGACAGCGGCTTCGCGTCCTTCAGCAGATCGCCCGAGGCGACGAGCTGCCGAATCTCGCGCGACGTTGTGTCGAAGGCGAAGAGCGCCTGCTCCGGCCCGTCCGCCTGCCGCTGGAGGTAGGTGATCAGCTTGCCGCCGGGCGCGTACTGGATCGCCCTGGGCAGCCGCGCTCCGAGCGGCGGCTGCCGGCCGAGGTGGGCATACGTGATCCGGCTCGCCTCCGGCCCGGCGATGCGCGTCCTCTCCGGCAGGGCGGCCTGCTTCACCGCCGCGGCGGCCCCGGCCGGGGCGGCCTTGGCGGGCGGGGCGGCCCTCGGCGGGGACGAGCCGGTGGGCGGGGCGCACGCGGCGACCGAGAGGACGGAGAGCAACCCAAAGCGCGCGGGGAGCAGCGGACGTCGCATGGCCGCTATCTCTCCCGTCGCCACGGAGATGTCAAACAGCGCTGCGCGCCGCGGGCGAGCCGGGCGGGGCGCGCGAGCTCACCTTCGTCTTGATACTTTCTTGACGGCGCCCCTCCCCCATCTTGACGGCCCTTTGACCCGCGGAGCACTACGTTCAGTCCCGCTCGGCCGGCACGGACGAAGGCACGCCCGGTGCGGCCGATGAGGTCGCCATGGATATGGTTTACATGGGGCTGACGCTCCTCCTGTTCTCGCTGTTCGCAGGGCTCATCAAGCTCTGTGAGAGGGTTTGAGCGCCATGATCGCGTTCATCTGTATCTCGGCCATCCTCGCCCTGGGCCTGCTGTTCTATCTGCTCTTCGCCCTCCTCAAGCCGGAGAGCCTGTCATGACCGCCAGCGCGGCGCTGCAAGCCGCGATCTACCTGGCCGTCCTCATCGGCCTCTCCGTCCCGCTCGGCCTCTACATGGCGCGGGTCTACCAGGGCGGTCGGGGCCTCATGGCCCGCGTGCTCGGGCCGGTCGAGCGGCTCATCTACCGCGCGGCGGGCGTGCGCGCGGATCAGGAGATGCGCTGGCAGGACTACGCCTTTGCCGTGCTCGCGTTCAACCTGGCCGGGCTCGTCGCCGTCTATGCCCTCCAGCGGCTCCAGGGCGCCCTGCCCCTGAACCCGGAGGGGATGGCCGCCGTCCCGCCCGATCTCGCGTTCAACACCGCATCGAGCTTCGCCTCCAACACGAACTGGCAGGCGTACGGCGGCGAGTCGACGCTCAGCTACCTGACGCAGATGGCCGGGCTCGGCGTGCAGAACTTCGTCTCGGCCGCGACCGGGATGGCCGTGCTCGTCGCGCTGATCCGCGGGATCACACGGAAGACGGCGGACACCGTCGGGAGCTTCTGGGTCGATCTCGTCCGGAGCACCCTTTACATCCTCCTGCCGCTCTCGCTCCTGCTCACCGTCCTCCTCGTGTCCCAGGGGGTCGTGCAGGGCTTCGGGGGCTACCAGAGCGCGTCGCTGCTCCAGGCCGTCAAGGACCAGGGCGGCAGCGCGGTCGTTCATCAGGTGATCCCGATGGGGCCCGCGGCGTCGCAGATCGCGATCAAGCAGCTCGGGACGAACGGCGGCGGCTTCTTCAACGTGAACTCGGCCCATCCGCTCGAGAACCCCACGGCCCTCTCGAACTTCCTCGAGATGCTCGCGCTGCTCCTCATCCCCGCCGCGCTCTGCCACACGTTCGGCCGGATGGTGGGCGACAGGCGCCAGGGCTGGATGGTGCTCGCCGCGATGACGGCCATCTTCGCGGTCCTCCTCGTCGCCTGCATCGCCTCGGAGCAGGCGGGCAACCCTGCCCTCTCCGGCCTGGGCGTCGATCAGGCGGCGAGCGCGCTCCAGGCCGGCGGCAACATGGAGGGGAAGGAGGCGCGCTTCGGCATCGCGAGCTCCGCCATCTGGGCGACCGCCACAACGGCGGCCTCGAACGGCTCGGTCAACGCGATGCACGACTCCTTCACGCCCCTCGGCGGGCTCGTGCCGCTCTGGCTCATGCAGCTCGGCGAGGTGGTCTTCGGCGGGGTCGGCTCCGGCCTCTACGGCATGCTCATGTTCGTCGTCATCGCCGTCTTCGTGGCCGGCCTGATGGTCGGCCGCACGCCGGAATACCTCGGCAAGAAAATCGAGGCGTTCGAGATGAAGATGGCGTCCCTCGTCGTGCTCTTCCCCGCGATCACCGTCCTCCTCGGCACCGCCGTCGCGGTGATGACCGAGGAGGGGCGGAAGGGCGTCTTCAACCCCGGGCCGCACGGGTTCAGCGAGGTGCTCTATGCGTTCTCGTCCGGCGCGAACAACAACGGCAGCGCCTTCGGCGGCCTCGGCGCGAACAGCCCGTTCTACAACACCGCCCTCGGCGTCGCGATGCTCGTCGGCCGCTATGCGCTGATCGTCCCCGTGCTCGCGCTCGCGGGCTCGCTCGCGCGGAAGAAGCTCGTCCCCGCCGGCCCGGGCACGCTGCCCACGCACACACCGCTGTTCGTCGCGCTCCTGACAGGCACCGTCGTGCTCGTCGGGGCGCTCACGTACGTCCCCGCGCTCGCGCTCGGGCCGATCGTCGAGCACCTGGAGATGACCCGATGACCATGGACCTTCATCCCATCGGCGAGTCGAGCCCCAGGCGCGGCGCGCCTGCTCCCGTGCTCCCCGAGCTGTCGCCGCCGCCGAGGTCACGCCACCCGTCCCGCGACGTGGAGGGGAAGAAGACCGCGGCGAGGCCGCTCCTCGACCCCGCGATCCTGAGGCCGGCGATCGTCGCCGCGTTCCGCAAGCTCGACCCGCGCCACCAGGTCCGCAACCCGGTGATGTTCGTGGTCCTGGCCGGAAGCGCGCTCACCACGGCCCTGTTCGTGCACGCGCTCTTTCAGCGCGAGCGCCAGGGCAATGCGCCGGCCGGGTTCGTCCTCGCCATCTCCCTGTGGCTCTGGTTCACCGTGCTCTTCGCGAACTTCGCGGAGGCCATGGCCGAGGGGCGCGGAAAGGCGCAGGCGGACACGCTCCGCAAGGCGCGGCGCGACGTCGAGGCCGTGAAGCTCTCCGCCCCGGAGCGCGACGCGGCGCAGACCACCGTGCGGGCGTCGAGCCTCCGGCGAGGAGACCTCGTGCTCGTGGAGGCAGGCGCGATCATCCCCGGCGACGGCGACATCGTGGTCGGCGTCGCGTCCGTCGACGAGAGCGCCGTCACGGGCGAGAGCGCCCCCGTGGTGCGGGAGAGCGGCGGCGACAGGAGCGCTGTCACCGGCGGGACGCGCGTCCTGTCCGACTGGCTCATCCTCCGCATCTCCAGAAACCCCGGCGAGGCGTTCCTCGACCGCATGATCTCGATGGTGGAGGGCGCGAAGCGGAAGAAGACGCCGAACGAGATCGCGCTCGACATCCTGCTCGCCGCGCTCACCATCGTCTTCCTCCTCGCGACCGTGACGCTGCTGCCGTTCTCGATCTACGGCGTCCGGGCGGCAGGACAGGGAGCGCCGATCAGCATCGCCGTGCTCGTGGCGCTGCTCGTCTGCCTGATCCCCACCACCATCGGCGGGCTGCTCTCGGCCATCGGCATCGCCGGGATGGACCGCATGATCCAGGCGAACGTCATCGCCATGTCGGGCCGCGCCGTCGAGGCCGCGGGGGACGTGGACGTGCTGCTGCTCGACAAGACCGGCACGATCACGCTCGGCAACCGGCAGGCAACGGAGCTCATCCCGGCGGACGGGATCGGGGCGCAGGCGCTCGCCGACGCCGCGCAGCTCGCGTCGCTCGCCGACGAGACCCCCGAGGGGCGCAGCGTCGTCGTGCTCGCCAAGGAGAGGTACGGCCTGCGCGAGCGCGATCTCTCGACCCTCGGCGCCCGCTTCGTCCCCTTCACCGCGCAGACCCGGATGAGCGGCGTCGACAGCGGCGCGCGCGAGATCCGGAAGGGCGCCGTCGACGCGATCGAGGCCTACGTCAAGGAGAAGGGCGGCGCGGTCCCGCCCGCGGTGCGGGCGGCGACGGAGGCCATCGCCCGGAAGGGCGGCACGCCGCTCGTCGTCGCCGAGGGCAGCGCCGTGCTCGGCGTCATCCACCTCAAGGACATCGTGAAGGGCGGCATCAAGGAGCGCTTCGGCGACCTCCGGCGCATGGGCATCAAGACGGTGATGATCACGGGCGACAACCCGCTCACCGCCGCCGCCATCGCCGCCGAGGCCGGCGTCGACGACTTCCTGGCGCACGCCACGCCCGAGGCCAAGCTCTCGCTCATCCGCGATTACCAGATGGGCGGACGGCTCGTCGCCATGACCGGCGACGGGACGAACGACGCCCCCGCGCTGGCGCAGGCGGACGTCGCGGTCGCCATGAACACGGGCACCCAGGCCGCGAAGGAGGCCGGGAACATGGTCGATCTCGACTCGAACCCGACCAAGCTCATCGAGATCGTCGAGATCGGCAAGCAGCTCCTGATGACGCGGGGCGCGCTCACGACCTTCAGCCTGGCGAACGACGTCGCGAAGTACTTCGCCATCATCCCGGCGGCCTTCGTCTCGACGTATCCTGCGCTCGGGCGGCTCGACGTGATGGGGCTCGCCACGCCGCGGAGCGCCGTGCTCTCCGCGGTGATCTTCAACGCGCTCGTCATCGTCGCGCTCATCCCGCTCGCGCTCCGGGGCATCCGCTACCGGTCCGTCGGCGCGGAGCGGATGCTCCGCAGGAACCTGCTCGTCTACGGCCTCGGCGGGCTCATCGCGCCGTTCGTGGGCATCAAAGGGATCGATCTCCTCCTCTCCGCCCTCGGCCTCGCCTGAGCTCCCAAGGAAAGAACGCCATGCTCGCGCACCTGCGACCCGCCCTCGTCCTCCTCCTCGTCCTCACCGGCCTCACGGGGTTCGCCTACCCGCTGCTCTCGACCGCCGTCGCGCAGGCCGCGTTCCCGCACCAGGCGAACGGCAGCCTCGTGCTCCAGGGCGGCCGCGTGGTCGGATCGAGCCTGCTCGGCCAGCCGTTCAACGATCCGCGCTACTTCTGGGGCCGCCCCTCGGCGACGAGCCCCGTCCCCTACGCGGGGCAGGCCTCTGCCGGGAGCAACCTCGGGCCCACGAACCCTGCCCTGGCCGAGGCGGTCAAAGCCAGGATCGAGGCGCTCCGCGCCGCGGATCCGGAGGCCGCCGCGCCGGTGCCCGTCGACCTGGTGACCGCCTCCGGCAGCGGCCTCGATCCGCACATCAGCCCCGCGGCGGCGGAGTACCAGGTGCGGCGCGTGGCGCGCGCGCGGAGCCTGGGAGACGACGAGGTGCGCCGGCTCGTCGCGCGGCACACCGAGGGGCGCTTTCTCGGCCTCCTCGGCGAGCCCCACGTGAACGTGCTGCTCCTGAACCTCGCCCTCGACGGCGCCCGCTGAGGAGAGCGCGAGCGGTGGCGGACGCACGCGAAGACCGGCCGGATCCCGAGGCGCTGCTCGCCGCGGCCCGCGAGGAGGAGGAGCGCGAGGGGAAGGGCAAGCTCAAGATCTTCTTCGGCGCTGCGCCCGGCGTCGGCAAGACGTACGCGATGCTGGCGGCGGCGCGGTCGCTCCACGCCGAAGACGTCGACGTCGTCGTCGGGTGGGTCGAGACGCACGGGCGCGCCGAGACGGAGGCGCTCCTCGGCGGGCCTCCGCCGCTGCCGCGCCTGCCGGCGATCGAGGTCGAGCACCGCGGCAGGACGCTGCGCGACTTCGACCTCGAGGCCGCGCTGGAGCGCCGCCCGAAGCTCCTCCTCGTCGACGAGCTCGCGCACACGAACGCGCCGGGGCTCAGGCACCCGAAGCGCTGGCAGGACGTCATCGACCTCCTCGACGCGGGGATCGACGTCTACACAACCGTCAACGTCCAGCACATCGAGAGCCTGAACGACGTCGTGGCCCAGGTGACCGGCGTCGTGGTCCGGGAGACGGTGCCCGACTCGATGATCGAGCGCGCCGACGAGATCGAGCTCATCGACCTCCCGCCGGACGACCTCCTCGAGCGGCTGCGCGAGGGCAAGGTCTACCTCTCGGAGCAGATCGAGCGCGCGGCGAGCAACTTCTTCCGCAAGGGCAACCTGATCGCCCTGCGCGAGCTCGCCCTGCGGCGCACCGCCGAGCGCGTCGACGATCAGATGCGCGGCTACATGCGCGCCCACGGCATCCAGAAGACGTGGGCCGTCGCCGAGCGGATCGTCGTCTGCGTGGGGCCGAGCCCCATGTCGGCGCGGCTCATCCGGGCGACGCGGCGGATGGCCGGCAGCCTGAAGGCGGAGTGGCACGCGGTCACCGTGCAGACGCCGGCGCAGGCGCGGCTCTCCCAGGCCGACCGCGGGCGGGTCGACCGGAACCTCGCGCTCGCCGAGCGCCTCGGCGCCACCACGGTCCAGCTCCACGGCGCTCAGGTCGCCGGGGAGGTCCTGCGGTACGCCAGGCAGCACAACGTCAGCAAGATCGTCGTCGGCAAGCCGACCCACCCTCGCTGGAAGGACTTCGTCTACGGCTCGCTGCTCGACGATCTCGTGCGCCAGAGCGGCGACATCGACGTCTACGTCATCCAGGGGACGGCGGAGGCGCAGCGGTCCGAGGTCGGGTCGCCGGAGCGGCGCCGCGTCGCGCCGCTGGCCTACGCCCTCAGCGCGGGCGTCGTGGCGCTCTGCACGCTGGTCTCGTGGGTCATGCACCCGTCCTCCGACCTGGCGAACCTCATCATGGTGTACCTGCTCGGGGTCGTCTTCGTCGCGAGCCGCTTCGGGCGAGGCCCCTCGGTGCTCGCCTCGGTGCTCGGCGTCGCGGCCTTCGATTTCTTCTTCGTCAAGCCGTACCTGACCTTCGTCGTCAGCGACCTCCGGTACCTCGTCACGTTCGCGATCATGCTGCTCGTGGCGCTGATCATCGCCGGCCTCACCGTGCGCATCCGCCGCGACGCCGAGAGCGCCGGCCAGCGGGAGCAGCGCACAGCGGCGCTCTACGCGATGAGCAGGGAGCTGACCGCCCTGCGCGAGACCGACAAGCTCAGCCTCGCGGCGGCGCGCCACGTGCGCGACGTCTTCGAGGCCGATGCGGTGGTCCTCCTGCCCGGCCCCGACGGCCGCCTCGCCGTCTGCGCGGGGACGGCGGAGGGCGTTGTCGCCGGCGAGCAGGAGCGGGCTGTCGCGGAGTGGGCGTATGCGCGCGGCAAGGTCGCGGGGGCCGGGACCGACACGCTCCCGAGCGCGGGCGCGATGCACCTGCCGCTCCAGGGGTCCTCCGGGCCGATCGGCGTCCTCAGCGTCCGGCCGCGCGGGTCGTGGCAGTCCCTCGACCTGGGCCGGCGCGAGCTGCTCGGCGCCTTCGCCACGCAGACGTCGCTCGCGCTGGAGCGCGCCCTGCTCGCGCGGCAGGCCCAGCGCGCGCAGCTCCACGCCCAGGCGGAGGAGCTCCGCAACGCCCTCCTGAGCTCGGTCTCGCACGACCTGCGCACGCCGCTCGCCACGATCACCGGCGTCGCGGGCGCGCTGCTCGACGAGGGGGCCGCGCTCGACCCGGCGGCCCGGCGCGACCTGACGCAGACCGTGCTGGAGGAGGCGCAGCGGCTCGAGCGCCTCGTGCGCAACCTGCTCGACATGACGCGCCTGGAGTCCGGCGCGCTCGCGGTGAAGAAGGAGTGGCTGCCGCTCGAGGAGATCGTGGGGGCAGCGCTGAACCGGGTCGAGGAGCGCCTGGAAGGCCGGGAGGTCTCGATCGAGCTCGACCGGGCCACGGAGCTCGTCCCGATGGATGGCGTGCTGATGGAGCAGGTGCTCATCAACCTGCTCGAGAACGCGCTCAAGTACTCGCCGGCCGGCAGCCCGATCGGGATCCGGGGGTTCACCGAGCGGAGCACGGCGATGCTCGAGATCGCGGATCGCGGTCCGGGCCTACCGCCCGGCGAGGAGGAGGCCATCTTCGAGAAATTCCACCGAGGCCGCGGCCAGACGCAGCGCGGCCTCGGCCTCGGCCTCACCATCTGCCGCGGCATCGTGGCCGCGCACGGCGGACAGATCACGGCCGAGGATCGGCCTCATGGGGGCGCGGTCTTCCGCGTGACGTTGCCCATCGAGGGCCGCCCGCCGCACCTCGCCGCCCCGGAGCTGCCGGCGGCCGCGGGCGCTTGATATCGTGGGTGGGCGATGGCGGAAGCGTCTCCTCTCGTGCTGCTGATCGAGGACGAGCCGCAGATGCGCCGCTTCTTGCGCGCGATGCTGGCGGCCCGCGGCTACCGGCTCGTGGAGACGGAGACGGGCGCCGAGGGCATCGCCCAGGCGACGACGCGCAATCCGGATCTCGTGCTCCTCGATCTCGGGCTCCCTGACATGGACGGCCTGGAGGTGACCCGGCGGCTCCGGGAGTGGACCGCTGTCCCGATCATCGTGCTGTCGGCCCGCGGCCAGGAGCAGGACAAGATCGACGCGCTGGACGGCGGCGCCGACGATTACCTGACCAAGCCGTTCAGCGCGGGTGAGCTCCTGGCGCGGCTGCGCGTGGCCCTGCGCCACGCCGCCCACGCGGCGAAGGCGGAGAGCTCAACCTTCAAGGTGCAGGACGTCGATGTCGATCTCGCGCGCCGGGTCGTGCTGCGGGGCGGCGAGGAGATCCACCTGACACCGATCGAGTACAAGCTGCTCACGACGCTGATCCGACACGCCGGAAAGGTGCTGACGCACCGCCAGCTCCTCGGCGAGGTGTGGGGCCCTGCCTACGCGGGGCAGACACACTATCTGCGCGTCTACATGGCGCAGCTGCGGCACAAGCTGGAGCGCGACCCGGCGCGACCGCAGATCCTGATCACCGAGCCCGGCGTGGGCTACCGGCTCAAGGGGACTCGAGTCGAGCCGTAGCCAACGCGAGCGCGCTCTCAGCTCGCGATGCGCCGGAGCACGATGACCGGCCGCCCCGCGTCGCGCGAGCGATCGATATCCACCTTGCAGTCGAGCATCCAGTCGTTGTGGTCCTCCGGATCGGCGATGATCTGCTGGACCACCCAGGAGCCGCCGTCCTCGGCGGGGTGGATGATCGTGTTGCTCGGGCTCCGGGCCGCCGGATCGGTGCGGATCGCGGCGTGCTCCGCGTAATAGCCCCGGAGCGCCTCGTCCAGCCGCTCCGCCGTCCAGGGCGCCTCCTCCCCCTCCACCATCTCGGAGGCGACCTCGTAGTCGCGGCGGGCCAGCGCGCGCAGGAAGAAGAAGAGCTCGTTCCTCACGAGCACCGTGAAGTCCTTGACGTTCCGCGTGACGTCGAACGCGGCCGGCTCCCCGGCGCCGCCCGGGGCCGCCGAGCGCGGCTGGAACGACGGGTCGCGCAGCCGCTCCCACTCGTCGAGCAGGCTCGAGTCCACGCCCCGGATGAGCGCCCGGAAATAGGCGATCATGTCGATGGTGTCGCTGTCCTTCGCGTACTCGGGCACCGTCTGGACGAGCGCCTTGTACACCTCGGAGACGTACCTGAGGAGCAGCCCCTCCGCCCGCTCCAGGTTGTACTCCCGGATGTACTCGCTGAACGACAGGTATTGCTCGTACATCTCGCGCGCCACGCCCTTCGGGCGGATGTTCTCCTGCCCTACCCAGGGGTGCCGCCGCGCGAAGTCGTTGAAGGTCCCGTAGATGAACTCGCGGTTCGGCCTCGGATAATCGAGCTTCTCGAGCTCCTCCATCCGCTGCTCGTACTCCACGCCCGCCGCCTTCAGCTCCGCGAGCTTCTCTGTCTTCAGCCGATCGAGCTGCTTTTGCAGGATGAGATCGGGGTTCTCGAGGATCGACTCGACGAGCGTCAAGAGATCGAGCGGATACGTGCCGCTGTCGGGATCCAGCTTGCCCACCGTCTCGAGCACGTAGAGCGAGAGCGCGTGGTTCAGGGAGAAGTCCTCCTGGAGATCCGCGTTGATGCGGATGCGCTTGCCCGGCCCGTCTTCCCTGGGGACGAACTCGATGATGCGCGCCTCCACGAGCGAGCGGAAGAGGAGCATCGCCGTCCTCCCGTGCTGGCGCCGGACCGCCGGCCGATCGTGGGTGCTGCGGATGAGCCGCTTCAGCGCCTGACAGCCGCCCTCCTCGCGCCCGAGCACGTTGACGAGCATGCCGTGCGTGACCTGGAACCGGGACACGAGCGGCTCGGGCGGCGACTGGATCAGCTTCTCGAACGTCTGCCGGTCCCAGTGCACATAGCCCTTCTCCGGCGGCTTCTTCCTGACGATCTTCCGCCGCTTGGCCGGGTCGTTCCCCGCCTTCGCCTCGAGCCTCATGTTCTCGATGACGTGCTCCGGCGCCTGGGCGACGACGCTCCCCTGCGTGTCGAACCCTTTCCGGCCCGCCCGGCCGCTGATCTGCTGGAAGTCACGCACGCTCAGGATGGCCGTCTTCTCGCCGTCGAACTTGCAGAGCTTCGTGAACAGCACCGTTCGGATGGGGATGTTGACGCCGACGCCGAGCGTGTCCGTGCCACAGATGATCTTGAGGTGCCCCTGCTGGGCCAGCTTCTCGACGAGCAGCCTGTATTTCGGCAAGAGCCCCGCGTGGTGGAGCCCGATCCCGTGCCTGACGAAGCGCTGCACCTCGCGGCCGTAGGGGCTCGAGAACTTGAAGGGGCCCCCGAACGCGGACCCCGGCCCTGCGCCCGCGAGGGCGGCGGTGATCGCCCGCTTCTCCTCCTTGGTGCAGTAGTCCTGGCTCATCAGGTTCTGCGCCTCCTCGGCGCAGCCCCGCTGCGTGAAGCTCACGATGTAGATCGGCGCCTTGCCGCTCTTCACGAGGGTCGCGACGGTCTCGTGGAGCGGCGTCTCGCGGTACTCGAAGTCGAGCGGCACCGGGCGCACGGTCGACTTGACCACGGCCGTCTGCTCGCCCGTCAGGCGCGTGATCTCCTCCTGGAAGAACTCGGTGCCTCCGAGCGTGGCGCTCATGAGCAGGAACCTCGCCTGCGGCAGCGTGAGCAGCGGGATCTGCCAGGCCGCGCCGCGATCGCGATCCGAGTAGTAGTGGAACTCGTCCATGATCACGTAGTCGCAGAGCGCCTTCTCGCCCTCGCGGAGCGCGATGTTCGCGAGGATCTCCGCCGTGCAGCAGATGATGGGCGCGTCGCGGTTCACGGCCGCGTCGCCCGTCAACATGCCCACGTTCTCGGGGCCGAAGTCGTTGCAGAGCGAGAAGAACTTCTCGCTGACGAGCGCCTTGATCGGGCACGTGTAGTACGACTTCATCCCCTCCGCGATCGCCTTGAAGTGCATGGCGGCCGCGACGAGCGACTTGCCCGAGCCGGTCGGCGTGTTGAGGATCACGTTCTTGCCGCCGAAGATCTCGAGGATGGCCTCCTCCTGCGCCGGGTAGAGCTCGAGCCCCCGCTCGGCGACGTAGTCGAGGAAGCCGTTCAGCAGGTCGTCGGCCGTGAAGTCGTGAGATGACGGCGGGAGGCGAGCGAGGAGCGGAGCGGTGGCTTGATCCATGGCGGCTGTCGGGCGCGCGCCCGCGGGCGCGGGCGCACCCATGCAGAAGCCTGGTTTCAGCGCGAATGCAAGCAAACTCCTCCATGTCCAGGTCGGATCGCCGACGACGCGCTGTCGGAACGGGAGCGACGCAGCGGGCGGAACCGACACCGCTGACGCGCCGGCGCGACAGACACGGCAGACGGAAGAGGCGGAGCAGGCGCAGCAGGCTCCGTCCAGGCGATCCGGACGAGCAGAGGACGGAGGCGATCGGGTCGCCATGCCGCCCGCAGCGTCACGCGATCGTGATAGCGTGGCCGGACGAAACAGCAGGAGGGAACACCATGCACACACGGCCGATCGGGCCGGTGCATGGAGGATCGGGACGGGCGGGGATGGGGGAGAGGGCCGGACAGCCAGTCTGGGCGACGCGATCGCCCAGCAGGGGGACCGCGCAGATCGACGCGTCGAGCGGGCGGATCCTGCGCGTCAGCAGCTCGCTTTGCCTGCTGCTGGGGTACTCGGAGGACGAGCTTCGCCAGAAGAAGCTGTCGGATCTCGCCCTGCCGGAAGACCGCACGGGCTCGCTCGCGGCGTGGCGCTCGCTCCTCGAAGCGGACGAGGAGGACCTCACGTTCGAGATGCGCTGCCGCTGCAAGGACGGCGGCGTCCGCTGGCTCCACGTGACAGGCGTCTTCGTCCGTGACGTCCGGCAGAGGCCGTATCGCGCGGTGGTGCTCGTCGAGGACATCACCGAGCCAAGGAACGCGGAGGAGCGGGCGCTCGCCGCGGAGCAGGCGCTGGCGGAGAGCGAGGCCAGGCTGCGGAACATCTTCTACAGCGACATGGCCCCGATGGCCTTCTGGACGCATGACGGACGCATCGTCGAGGCGAACGACGCCTATCTGAAGCTCGTGGGCCACACGCGGGAAGAGGTCACGGCCGGCCTGGTCCGCTGGGATGCCGACATGTCGCCGGAGGATCGCGCCGCCGGCGACCGCGCCCTGGCGGAGCTGCGGTCGAGCAGGTGGGCGTTCACGCCCTTCGAGAGGACCTATGTGCTGCGCGACGGCACGCGCCTCAAGATGCTGGTGAGCGGCTGTCTGCTGCCCGGGGAGCGGTACGAGGAGGCCGGCTTCGCGATCGTGCTCGACATGACGGAGCTCCGGCAATCGGAGGCGGCGGTCCGGAGGTGTGAACAGATCTTCCGCGCCATCGGGGAATCCATCGATTATGGCGTCTGGGTCAGCGACGCCGAGGGGCGGAACGTCTACGCCAGCAACGCATTCCTCAGGATGGCCGGGATGATGCAAGAGCAATGCTCGGAGCACGGGTGGATCGAGACGCTCCACCCCGAGGATCGGCACAAGGTGGCGATCTTCGAGCGGTGCGTGCAGACGGGTGAGCCGTTCGAGGAGGAGCTCCGGTACCTCGGCCCTGACGGCGCCGTCCACCCCGTCCTCAATCGAGGCGTCCCGGTCCGCGACGAGCAAGGCAAGATCACCGCCTGGATCGGCATCTGTCTGGACGTCAGCAAGCTCAAGCGCACGGAGGAGGCGCTGCGCGAGAGCGAGGGCCGGCTGCTCGCGGCGCTCGACGAGGCGCAGCGGGTCCTCGCCGAGCGCGAGCGCCTGGAGGACGAGCTCCGCGCTCGCGAGCGGGAGCTCGCGTCGCTGATGGCGAACTCGCCCGACGTGATCTACCGCCTGGATCGCGGCCTGCGCTGCACCTTCATGTCGCCCACCTCGGCGACGGTGATGGGGTTCCCGCCGGAGCACTACCTCGGCAAGACGCCCCGCGAGAACGGGCTCCCGCCCGACGTTGTCGAGATGAGCGAGGCCGCGTGCCGCGAGGTGCTCGCGACGGTCAGACCGCAGCGGATGGAGTTCAGCATCGGCGAGCGGAGATTCCGCGCCCGGGTCATCCCCGAGCTCGGGCCGAGCGGCGCCGTGGACTCGTTCATGGGGATCACCGAGGACGTCACCGCGGAGTGGCTGGCCGAGGAAGAGCGCCAGAAGCTCCTCGACAGCGAGCGCGCCGCGCGCGACGAGGCGGAGCGCGTCAGCCGGGTCAAGGACGACTTCGTCGCGACGCTCTCGCACGAGCTGCGCTCGCCCATCAACGCCATCCTGGGCTGGGCGCGCATCCTGCGGGGCCGGGTGCCCGAGCCGCCGACGCTCGCGCGGGGGCTCGAGGTCATCGAGCGCAACGCGCGGCTCCAGGCCGACATGGTGTCCGAGCTGCTCGACATGAGCCGGATCGTCTCGGGGAAGCTGCGGCTCGACGTGCAGCCGGTCGACCTGCCGTCGGTCATCCGGAGCGCGCTCGAGGCGATCCAGCTCGCGGCCGAGACGAAGGAGATCGCCGTCGCCTCGAGCATCGACCCCGAGGCGAGCTCGCTGAGGGGGGACCCCGCGCGGATCCACCAGGTCGTCTGGAACCTCCTGTCGAACGCCGTGAAGTTCACGCCCCCCGGCGGGCGGATCGACGTCGCGCTGCGGCGCACGGGCGCGCACGCCGCGCTGTCGGTGACCGACACCGGGATGGGCATCGCCCCGCAGTTCCTCCCCCACCTGTTCGAGCGCTTCCGGCAGGCCGACGCGTCCTCGACGAGGAAGCACGGCGGGCTCGGCATCGGGCTCTCGATCGTCAAGCACCTGGTCGAGCTGCACGGCGGCACCGTGGAGGTCGCGAGCCGCGGCGAGCATCTGGGCGCGACCTTCACCGTGAGGCTGCCGCTCGCCGGCGTCTCGCAGGAGGCGCCGGACGCGGCGGCGCGCCCCAGCGAGGCGTGCGTCGAGGCGCTGGCCGACTACCCGGGCGCATCGCTCTCCGGCCTGCGGGTGCTGGTGGTCGACGACCAGCCCGACGCGCGCGAGGTCGCCCAGCGCGTGCTGGAGGAGTGCGAGGCGACGGTCACGACCGCGGGATCGGCCGCCGAGGCGCTGGCCATCCTGTCGCAGGAGCGGCCCGACGTCCTCGTCAGCGACCTCGGGATGCCGGGCGAGGACGGCTTCCAGCTCATCCGCAGGGTGCGGGGCCTCGGCGAGGCGCGCGGCGGGGCGACGCCGGCCGTCGCGCTCAGCGCGCTGGCGCGGGCCGAGGACAAGGCGCGGGCGCTCGGCGCCGGGTACCAGGCGCACGTCGCCAAGCCCCTGGATCCGGCGGAGCTCGTCGGGGTGATCGCGGCGCTCACCAAGGATCGAACGAATCGGACGAATCGGACGGAACCGACGAAACCGACGGGTTCAACGGGTTCGACGGGTTCGACGGATCGGACGAGCCGATGAGCGGCGGTTGCTCCCGGGGAGCTCCTTCGATTAGGTAGAAGCCTTTACGGCGCCGCCCCTGGCGGGATGGCGAGCAGGGCCATGGTCCAACAGATTTCCGTGAAAGAGCTCTTTCTGAAGCTGAAGGCGGGCGAGCCCGTGTACCTCCTCGACGTGCGCACGCCCGGCGAGCACGACATCGCCGCGCTGCCGGGCAGCACGCTGATCCCGCTGAACGAGCTCGTCGAGCGGGCCGACGAGGTGGCGCCCGGCGAGGGCGCGCTCGTCGTCGCCTACTGCCACCATGGCGTCCGGAGCCTCTCGGCCGCCGCCCTCCTGGAGAAGCTCGGCCACGAGCGTGTCGCCTCGCTCCAGGGCGGCATCGATGCGTGGTCGATCCACATCGACGAGAGCGTCCCGCGGTACTGATCCCCGTCGACGAGCTCAGTTGAGCGAGGCGGCGCCGAGCCGGAAGTAGAGCGATCGGGCTGCGCCGCACGCGCTGCAGGCGACCTTCGCGACGCGGAGGCGGACGCCGTCGAGCGTCTCGGCCGTGTGGTCTTCCACGCGGAAGGCGCCGCGGCAGCGCGGGCACGGGATCGACCGGGCGGCCACCTCGACCTGCGAGGCCGCGTCGAGGGCGATGGCGCGGCCGGGGGTGTGGCCCGGCTCGAGCAGCGCGAGCCGCTCGATATCGCGGGTGAGCTTCGCCGACGTGCGATCGCTTTCGCGCCGGGCGGCGCGGGCCGAGAGCTTCTTCTTCGCCATGATGCCTGTCCCTGCGGTCCGCCCGGTCCGGCGAGGCCGACCCGCGCGGGGAGCGCGGGGCCGGTCTACCGCTTGTCGCGGATCGGCTCCAGGCCCTCGTACACGTCCTCGGCCCCGCCGCCGTATGCGCCGCGCTCTGGCGAGACGGGCCCCGGGCGCGGGGGCGCGAGGGTGCCGGGCCGCCGCACCTTGGGAGGCCGGACCCCCTGCGGGCGGTGCGCGGGGACCGCTGCGGGATCGGGCGTCGTGGCGGCGGTGTCGCCGGCCCACGTGGAGGGCGCGTCGGCCCCGGCCGGATCCGCAGGTTGCGAGGGCGCTTCCGGGGCCGGCGCGCGCGCGACGCCGGAGGGCGCTGGCAGGGGCGTGGTGAACGGAGCGGGGCCGGCCGTGCTCGCGAGGGCCATCGGCGCGTCCTGGCCCGCCGGCGAGCTGGCGGCCACCGGCGCGCTCGAGCTCGCTGTCCACCGCGCCGCGCCGAGCGCCACCGCGCCGAGGAGCGCTGCGGCGGCCGCGATCCACGCGCCCGCGTTGCGGCGCCAGCGGAACGCGCGGGAGCGCCACCTATCGCGGCGGCGTTCGGTCCCTTCGCGCGGGCTCCCGGCGATCTCCTTCCCGTCCGGCTGGGTCAGCGGCACCGCCCGCTTGCCCGCACCGAGCTGCCGCGGCGTCGCCCCGGGCTTGCGCGCCATCGTCAGCGTGGGGGAGTCGTCGCGCGCCATGGTCAGCGTGGGGCCTTCCTCACGCGCCAACTTCAGCGTGGGACCTTCCTCGCGCGCCATCGTCAGCGTGGGGCCTTCCTCGCGCGCCATCGTCAGCGTGGGACCGTCTTCGGGAGCCGACTTCAGCGCGATGCCGCTGTCCTGCGCCGTCTTCAGCGTGGCACCGCTGTCCTGCGCTGTCGCCGGCGCGGGGCCGATGTCCTGCGCCATCTTCAGCGCGGCACCGCTGCCCTGCGGCGTCGCCAGCACGGAACCGCTGCCTTGCGCCATCGTCAGCGCGAGGATGTCGCTTCGGGGCATCGTCAGCGTGGGGCCGTCCTCGGAGCTCCCCCCGGGGGAGGACCGGTCGTTCCGCGCCATCTTCAGCGTGGGCCTGCTGTCCTGCGCCGGGGTCGTGGGGCCGGTGCTCCGCGCCAGCGCGAGCGCGGGTCGCTCGCCGGCGGCCACGCGCTCGCCGGCGGCCACGATGGGGAGCGTGCGACGCTCGCCGCTGGACGAGGCGTCGGCGCTGGACGAGGTCGCCACTGCGGCGCCCTGGCTGGGCAGGGTGGTCACGTGGTCGCCCCCGGGCGCGAGCGCCGTCGAGCAGGGACCTGCCCCGGATCCCGCCCCCTTGTCGGCGTCCGGCAGGGTCGACGACGCGCCCGGGCCGTCGTTGGCCGCGGCGGGGAGCGTGCTCGCGACGCCGTCGCCCGAGGGCCCGAGGGGCCGGGACGACGGAAAGGCCTTACCCCGGGCGATCGCCTCGATCTGCGCCAGGGCGCGGGCGGAGTGCTCCGTGCCGAACGGCGCGAGCTCTCGCGCCAGATCCGCCACGGTCTGGACGCGCACCTCCGGCTCTTTCTCGAGGCAGCGCAGGATGAGGTCCTCGAGCCGGGCCGGCAGCTCCATCCGGTGCACCCGCGGCGGCGTGGGCGCCTGCATCGCGATGGCGACGAAGAGCGCCGAGATCCTGGACACCTCGAAGGGAAACCGCGCCGTCAGGAGCTGGTAGAGGATGACGCCGAGCGACCAGATGTCGGTGCGCGCGTCGACGTCTTTCGAGCACCGCACCTGCTCGGGCGACATGTAGCAGGGGGAGCCGAGCATCATCTCCGACGCCGTGAGCTTGCCGTCGTCCTCGGCGCCGGCCGACTTGGAGAGGCCGAAATCGAGCACCTTGACGATGGGCGCGCCGGTCCCGCCGGTCGTGAGGAAGAGGTTCCCCGGCTTGAGGTCCCGGTGGACGATGCCGCGCGCGTGCGCCTCCGCGATGGCCTCGCAGCCCTGGATCACGTAATCGACCGCCTCGGACACGGGCAATGGGCCGCGCGCCTCGATCTCCCGCTGGAGATCGCGGCCGCGCAGGTACTCCATGACGAGGTAGGGGACGCCGCGGTCGGCCGTGCCGACGTCGATGACGCGGGCGACGTGCTCGCTGCGGATCGCCGCCGCGGCGCGCGCCTCGCGCAGGAAGCGGGCGCCCGCGCCGGGCAGCGTCATCGCGCGGGGGAGGAGGAATTTGACGGCCACGCGCTGGCGCAGCGAGACGTGCTCGGCGGCGAAGATGACGCCCATGGCGCCCCGGCCGAGGCTGCGCTCGAGGCGGTATTTCTGCGCGAAGACCTCGCCTATCGCTGGGATGCCCGCCGTCGACGCGGGGGCATCCGGTTCCGATGGCCCGACCTCCATGGGCACACTATAGCCGCGCTCACACGATTTTTGACGCGAAGATGCGGGGCGTCGGGGGTGGGGGCGGCCGGATGCGGGGGCAGCGGAACGCGGTCGCCGCGGCCGCGTGGGCGGGCGACGCACCTCCTACGCCACACCGCCGCCGCCTCTCCGACGGAGCGCCGAGTTCGGGCGCCGCGGCCGGCCACCCTCCAGGCGTCCCGCCTCGGTTGAATCATCGCTTGCGAGGACGAGTCTTCTTCTTGACCTTCATCGGAGTCCGCTGGCTGAGCAACTTCATCAGATCGTCACGAGCTCCGGCGAGTCCAGCGCCTCGGCAAACTCACGAACCGTCGAGACAACCCATTTCTCGTCGACATCGGCATGTGCGCTCAGGATGGATTCGATGTCCACCATGTCGCGCGAGCGATGGGCTACGGCCTTCATGACGAGGAGGTCCTCGGGCACGGGAAGCGGAACGCGCAAACCGCCTAGATCCGTCGGAACTGCGCGACGAACCGCGTTCTCCTCGAACGGCAAGGCCCCCATCGAAAGGTCGATGGGAACACCGGATCGCTCGTGTCGAAGCAGAAGGACGCGGGAGTTGAGGGCGAACCCCAGCGCATCTGGGATGCGGGGAACGATTCCATGCCGCTCCCCATCGGCCAGGAAAACCGGCCAAGCGCTTTGGTTCGGAAGCCATGCGACGACATCCACGTCTCTCGTCGTGCGCGGCTTACTCAGGATCGACACCGCGACCCCGCCGATGAGCAGCATGGGGACGCCGGATGCCTCCGACCAGGCGAGGAGCGCGCGTACCGCGTCCTCGAGCTCCGCCAGCGAGCGGCTCATCAGACACCCAGACGCTCGGCAAGCAGTTTCCAGCGCCGGCGCACCTCCTCCACCTCCGTGTCGGCATCGATCGAGCCACCGAGTCCCCGGGCCACTCCCATGAGCATGGCGAGATCGCCGAACTTCTTGGCCGGAGACATCGCCTCGAGCTCTTCCTGCTCGACCTCGGCCACCATCTCCCAGCGCCTCTTGTAGGCCCGGATGTCGTCCGCGTTCATCTGTCGATCCTACCACCTGGTGGTATGTTCGGCGTGGGATCGTCGATGTCTCCCCAGATCGCCGCGCGCTGGCTCCGCCCACGCACGCCGTGATGGCACGCTCCCGTTTCTCCCGACGTTGTAGAGCCGTGTGCCTCATGGGTCCGGAGACTCCCCGCCCTGCACGCTCGCCGAGCTTCGCCGCGCGTCCCCGCCCCCTCCAGCATTGCGACAGCCCGCTCGCCATGGCACGAGCCCGCCCTCATGCCGACCCGCCCCTTCACCCTGGGCCGCTCCCGCCCGCTCTCGGGCGATCCCGGCGCCGCCGGCGCGCGCCCGTTCGAGCTCCCGGCCCACCACCTCGTGACCCACGGCGTGGTCGTCGGCATGACCGGCAGCGGCAAGACGGGGCTCGTCATGGTCCTCGTCGAGGAGGCGCTGCGCTCGGGCGTCCCGGTGCTCATGGTCGACGTGAAGGGCGACCTGCCCAACCTGCTCTTCACGTTCCCGGAGCTCTCCGCGGCCGAGTTCGAGCCGTGGATCGACCCCTCGGCCGCCGCGCGCGACGGCCGCTCGACGGCCGACGTCGCCGAGGGGCTCGCGGCGCGGTGGCGAGACGGGCTCGCCTCCTCGGGGCTCGGGGCGGCCGACGTCGCCGCGCTCCGCGCCCGCATGGCCCCGCGCCTGCTGACGCCGGGCACCACGGCCGGCGAGCCGGTCCACGTGCTGTCGGCGCTCGAGACCCCCTCGCCGCTCTGGGACGAGGACGAGGAGGCCGCCCGCGAGGCGCTCTCGGCCTCGCTGTCGCTCCTGCTCCGGCTCGTCGGCCGCGACCCGGATCCGGCGCGGAGCCGCGAGCACGTGCTGCTCGCGCACCTCGCCGAGCGGCGGCTGCGCGCGCGGCGGGCCGCGGGGCTCGAGGAGCTTCTCGCGGACCTGGCCGATCCGCCGATCGCCGCCGTGGGCGCCCTCGGCGTCGACGAGTTCTTCGCCCCCAAGGAGCGCCATGCGCTCGCCCGCGAGCTCAACACCCTGCTCGCCTCGCCCACGTTCGCCACGTGGCGCAAGGGCGCGCCGCTCGACGTCGCGGGGTGGCTCGCGCCGCAGGCTGGAAGCGGCAGCGGCGGCGGCAAGACCCCGGCGGTGATCGTCAGCGTCGCGCACCTCGACGACGACGAGCGGCTCCTCGTCCTCGGGCTGCTGTTCGATCAGCTGCTCTCGTGGGTGCGCGGCCTCTCCGGCACGAGCGACCTGCGCGCCCTCGTCGTCTTCGACGAGGTCTTCGGCTTTCTGCCCCCGCACCCGGCGAACCCGCCAACGAAGCGGCCGCTGCTCGCGCTCCTGAAGCAGGCGCGCGCCTTCGGGGTCGGCGTCGTCCTCGCCACGCAGAACCCGATGGACCTCGACTACAAGGCCCTCTCGAACGCCGGCGCGTGGTTCGTCGGCCGGCTCCAGACGGACGCCGACCGCGAGCGCGTTGTCGAGGGGCTCTCGGGGGCCGACGGCGGCGCTGGCGGCGTCGGGGCCGCAGCCCTCTCGGCCACGCTGAAGGCGCTCCCCCCGCGCACGTTCTTCGTGCGCGACGTCCACATGCAGCCGCCGTCGTTCCTCGCCGAGACGCGCTTCAGCCTGTCGTGGCTGCGGGGCCCGGTCACCCGGCGCGAGGTGGGCCGCCTCGTCCGGAGCATCTCCCCTCCCCCGCCTGCTCCTGCACCCGCAGCGCCCAAGCCGGCGCCCGCCGCGCCCAAGCCCACACGCGATTCTCTCGATTCGAGGTCCGCACATCCAGACTCCAGAGTCGATTCTCTCGATTCGAGGTCCGCACATCCAGACTCCAGAGTCGATTCTCTGGATTCGAGGTCCGCATATCCAGATTCCAGAGATAATTCTCTGGATTCGAGGTCCATACATCCAGATTCCAGAGTCGATTCTCTCGATCCAGGGCTCGCACATCCAGATCCGAGACGCGCGTCGCCCGGCCCGTCGAGCCCAGCCCATCGCGCGCCGGTGGGCCCGGGCGGGACGGTCCTCCTCGACCCGCGCCACACGCCCTCCGCACCGCAGCCCGCGCTGCGCAGAGGTGCCGCTCGTGCGGACGCCGCTCCGCCCGCGCCGGCACCGCCGCCCCCGGCAGCGACGGCACCCCCGCCGCCGCCCGATGGCTGGCGGAGCCTCTACGCGCACGCCCCTGCCGCCGCGCCGGAGGGCTTCCGTTACATCCCCTGGGTGGCTGCCTCGGTGATCGCCCACCTGCGCGATACGAAGCTCGGCGTCGCCCTCAACCGGAGCCAGCTCCTCGCCGCCCCGCTCCTGCCCGACGGCAAGCCGGATCTCTCGCGCGTCACCCGGCTCGACGCGTCGCTGCTCGCCACGGCGCCCGCCGCGGGCGCCCGCTTCGCCGAGCTGCCCGCCCCGCTCGCGAAGCGCGCCGCCGCGCAGGCCGCGGCGCGCGCGCTCCGCGAGCACGCCTACCGCACGACCGAGGCCGCCGTGGCCGTCCACAAGGAGCTCGGGCTCGCGCAGGACGACGGCGAGCCCCTCGAGGCGTTCGCCGCCCGTTGCCGCGCCGCCGCGGCCCGGCTCGCCGCCGCCGAGCAGCAGCAGGTCGTCGGCCGGTTCGCGCCCAGGATCGCGCGCCTCGGCGAGCGCATCGCCGCCGCAAAGGCGCGGTACGACCAGGCCGAGGCCGAGGTGGCCGCGCTCCCCGGCGCGGTGGGCGCCGCGCTCCTCGGGCTCGTCGCCGGCCGGGACACCGCCCGGCGCGCCGGGACCCAGCGCGACAAGGCCGCCGCGAAGCTCGAGCGCGCGCGGCAGGAATGGAGCGAGGCGGACGCCGCGCTCCGGGATCTCCACGCCGCGCAGGCCGCCGAGCTCGCGGCGCTGGAGCAGCTCCCCCTCCGCGCCGGCGAGGGCATCGAGACGAAGCGCCTCGTCCCCAAGAAGAACGACGTCGAGGTCGCGTTCGTCGCGCTCGCCTGGGCCGCGACGCTCGCCGGCCCTGCGTGAGCCCGCGGCGCGACGCCCACGCCTCCCCCCACCGCGACGTCGCGGTATCGCTCCCTCCATCGAGGCGCTAGGCTCCCGCGCATGCAGCCGACGGGCTCACCCGAGCGACGCCTCGACGGGGAGCCCACGCGGCTCTGCCCCAGGTAACGCCATGCCGTCCTCCCGCTTCCGCGCCGGGCTCGGCCGTCCGAGCTCGGCGCCCGCCGAGATCGCGTGGTTCGCGTTCCACGGCGACGATCTCCTCGTCCGCGCGCCGGGCGACACCGGCGATGGCTTCGATATCCCGATCGCGGCCGATCTCGCCGACCTCGGCGTCATCGTCACGCGCGCGCAGACGCTCGGCGAGCTCGACGGGCGCGCCTGCCGGTCCGCCGAGCTCGCGCAGGGCGCGCCGGCGCCGACGGGATACGCCTACGTCTCGCTGCGGCGCCTCCACGGGCGCATCGATCCGGAGCTGTTCGAGATCGCGGGCACGGCGTACCAGGTGCAGCACTGGGACAAGGCGCACCAGTACTGCGCGGCGTGCGGCGCCGCGCTCGAGAGCGGACAGGACGAGCGCGTGAAGCGCTGCGTCCGCTGCGCGAGCAACTACTTCCCCCGGATCACGCCGGCGACGATCGTGCTCGTCGAGGACGGCCCGCGCGTCCTGATGACGCGCCAGGCGCGGTTCCCTGCGGGCATGTACGGCCTCGTCGCCGGGTTCGTCGAGCCGGGCGAGACGCTGGAGGCGTGCGTCGCGCGCGAGGTCCACGAGGAGACGGGCGTCGACGCCGCCGATATCGTCTATTTCGGCAGCCAGCCCTGGCCCTTCCCCCACCAGATCATGGTCGGCTTCACCGCGCGTTACGCCGGCGGCGACCTCCGCGTCGACACGCGCGAGCTGGAGGACGCGCGCTGGTTCCACCGCGACGCGCTGCCGCTCCTGCCGCCGCCGCTCAGCATCGCCCGGAAGCTCATCGAGGCCTGGCTCGCGCGGCCGGCGCGGTAGGCGACGCCGGGCGACCGCTTCGACGTGCGAGTCAATGTCGGCGCACGCCTAGCGTGCATCGGCGAGGTTCACATGCCGATACGCCCGGATCTTCGCGTCCGCGGTGAGCAGAGGACAGCCGTGAATCCGAGCCGTGGCCACGATGATCTGGTCCGCAGGATCGCTATGGAACTCGCCGGGCAACCGGGTCGATTCAGCAGCGATGCTCGGCGCGAGCGGTAGGAGCAGCACGCCGGGATACGCCAGCGCAGCTCTGAGCCAGGCGTCGATGTCACACGGCAGCGCGAGCCGTCCACGCTCGACGAGCTTCGCCACCTCCCAGCAGGAGATCGCGCTCACCCCGAGGCCATTCGCTTCGCTCTGCCGTATCAACTCCGCCCAGGCAGAGCTGAGGCGCTCATCGCGCTGGACCCACCATACCCAGACGTGGGTATCCAGAACGATCATCGTTCCGCCTCCCACCCTCCGGGCTCTGCCGGAGAGAACGGATCGTCAAAGCGGTATGGCGTTCCCTGCAGCGGGTATGCCGAAGACTGCGGCCGCTCCTTGACGAGCACGATCACCTCCACGCTCGTCCCGGGGCCGAGCGGCAGCCCCTCGATCGTCAGAGTTCCATCCGGCCGAACGGTCGCCTCGAGGCGGTGCGCTTCCATGGCTCAGTATAGCCTGGCGCCGCCCCGCTCGGCCCGGCGGCCGCCCGCCACGGCGCGCCTCAGACGCGCCGCAGCTTCCACGCGCCGCGGCGGAACACGAGCCCGCCCGCGACGGCAAACGTCGAGAACGCCACCGCGATCGCGACGAACACGCCCGCCGGGCCGAGCCCCGCGGCGCGAGCCAGCCCCCAGGCGAGCGGGATCTCCCACAGCCAGAAGCAGGCGAAGTTCAGCAGCGTGGGCGTCCAGGTGTCGCCGGCGCCGTTGAACGCCTGCGTGAACACCATGCCGAAGCCGTAGAACAGGAACCCGCACGAGACGATCTGCAGCGCCTGCGCGCCGAACCGGAGCACCTCGGCCTCGTCCGTGAACGCGCCGACGATGGCGCGCGCGCCGACCGCGAAGACGACGCCCACCGCGCCGAGCATGACGGTGGTCCAGATGCCCGCGCGGTACACGGCGGCCTCGGCCCGGTCGGGGCGCCCCGCGCCAAGGTTCTGCCCGACCATGGTCGCGGCGGCGTTCGAGAGCCCGAACGCCGGCAGGATCGCGAACACGATGACGCGCATCCCGATCGTGTAGCCGGCGAGCGCCGCGCTCCCGAAGGGCGCGAGGATGCGCGCCATGCCGATCCAGCTCGCCGTGCCGATGACGTTCTGCAACGCGCCGTTCGCGAAGAGCCGGAGCAGCGCCGCGAGCGCCCCCGGGTCGGGGACGAGGTGCCGCGCTCGCACCCTCACCCGGCCGCTGCCGCGCGTGAGGAAGAAGACCTGCAGCGCGACGCCGGCCCCGCGGCCAAGGGTCGTCCCGACCGCCGCGCCGGCCACGCCGAGCTCCGGGAACGGGCCGAGGCCGAAGATGAAGCACGGGCCGAGCGCCATGTTCAGCGCGTTCGAGAACCAGAGCACCCGCATCGAGAGCGCCGCGTCGCCCGCCCCGCGGAAGATCGCGTTGATGACGAACAGCATCAGGATCGACGCGTTGCCGAGCAGCATGATCGAGGCGAACGGCGCGCCGGTCGCGATCACCCCGGGCGTCGCCCCCATCACCGCGAGCAGCCGCGACGCGAGCAGCGCGCCGACCGCCGAGATCGGCAGCGAGATGAGCAGGCCGAGCGCGATCGCCTGCCCCGCCATCGCGGCGGCCTCCTCGGGGCGCCCCTCGCCGACCCGCCGCGCGACCGTGGCGGACGCGGCGACCGCGAGGCCCATCGCCATGGCGTAGACGATCGCGAGGAGCGACTCCGTGAGCCCGACGGCGGCGACGGCATCGGCCCCGAGCCGCGAGACCCAGAAGACGTCGACCACGACGAAGAGCGACTCCATGAGCATCTCCATGACCATGGGGATCGCGAGCAGGGCGATCGCCCGGTCGATGGAGCCGGTGGTGAAATCGTGCTCGCCGCCGCGGACCGCGTCGCGGAGCGTGGACCAGACGCCCGCGCCGCGGCCCGAGCCGGGCGAGGGCGGTGAGGGTGCAACAGCGTCCGCGCGCAGATCGGGGGCGGGTGGCGTGCCGTGGTCGCGCATGAGGGCCGGCAAGCTGATCGCGGCGGGCCGTTTCGTCCAGCGGCTTTGCACACCTTTGCCAACACTGCCGCCTCGGTGGGTCCCGTCCGAGCCAGGGACCTCGGTGCGCCGGGCGCGCCGCCGACCCCTGACGCGCGCCGCGCCCCGTCCCCCTCCCGGCGCAGCGCCGCGCCCTCGCGCGAGCCGTCAGCGGATCGAGAACGGATCCCGGTCGCGCGCGCTGAGCTCGACGCGCAGCGACGGCGCCGCGGCGCGCAGGCGCTCGGCGAGGCGCGTCAGCGCGGCGCGCTCGCTGTTCGAGTGCAGCGCGCACACGACGGTGACGCCCGCGCTCGCCGCGCGGAGGGCGTCGTGGTGGCGCAGCTCGCCGGTCAGGTAGAGCTCCGCGCCCTGCGCGATGGCGTCGTCGAGGAGCGCGCCGCCCGCGCCGGCGCACGTGGCCGCGCGGGAGACGGCGCGATCCTCGGGGCCGGCCACGAGCAAGGCGTCCACCCCCAGGCCCTCCTTGATGCGGCCGAGCAGCTCGGAGACCGGCGCTGCGCCGGTGAGCGGCCCGATCCGGCCGATGCCGGCCCGGAGCGGCTCCGCGGCGAGCTCGACGAGGTCGAACGCCACCTCCTCGTACGGGTGCGCGGCGCGCATCGCCTGCACGACCGCGGCGGTCCGGTCGCGGGGGAAGACCATCTCCAGCCGCACCTCGGCGACGCGCTCGAGCCGGCCCTTCTCGCCGACCGTGGGGCTCGCGCCCTCCTCCCCGAAGAACGTGCCGGTCCCCAGCGTGCGGAAGCTGCATCGCGAATACCGGCCGATCCGGCCCGCGCCCGCCTCGGCGAGGGCGTCCGCCACCGCGTCGGCGCGATCCTCCGGGACGAAGACGACCAGCTTGTGCTGCCACGCCTTGGAGGGCGCCCTCCTGAGCGGCGCGCGGTCCGCCGAGATCCCGAGCGCGTCGGCGAGGACGTCGTTGGTGCCCCCCTCGGCGACGTCGAGCGCCGTGTGGGGCGAGTACAGCGCGATGCCGTCGCGGATGGCCGCGAAGATGGGGCTCGGCGTGACCACGCGCTTCACGGCCTCGAAGAGGGGCGGATGGTAGGCGACGACGAGATCGCAGCCGAGATGGCGCGCCTCCTGGGCGACCTCGGGCGTGTAATCGATGGCGAGGAGCGCCGCCGACGAGGGCCGCGCCGGGTCGCCCGCGAGCAGGCCGACGTTGTCCCAGGACTCCGCGAACCGGAGCGGCGCGATCGACTCGAGCGCTGAAAGGACGTCTCGGAGGAGGGTCATGAGCGCCTCTATACCAGCGGCGACCGCGGTTCGGTGCGCAGCGGCGTCCGCTGAGCCGAGCGCAGCGGCGACCGCTGAGCCGAGCGCAGCGGCGACCGCAGGGCCGAGCGCAGCGGCGACCGCTGAGCCGAGCGCAGCCGGAGGCGCTGCGTCGCGCCGGAACCTGGACGGCCGGCTCGATGCCAGGCGGGCGCGGCGCAGCGCAGAGCGACGTCGACGCGCGCGCGGCAACGCCGCCCGCGAGCCGCGAGGGCTCGCCGCGGCAGCGGCGCAATCGATGCAGACCAGGCCTGTGCCATGCTGTGCCGGCCATTCCCCCGCTGAAAGGCTGCGCCCGCGGATCCTGCACTGGTATGGATGCTGCTGTTCTCTGGCACCATGGCCAGTATCCCCTCTTCTCCGGTTCAATTTCGGATCGCGCTCGCTCACCAGCTGACACGCGCGATCCTCGCCACGGCGACGCTCAACGTGGCTGTTGGAGGCGTCGCCTGCGGCGGCGACGTCACCCTGGAGCGCGCGCCGGGCGGCGGCGGTGGCCCCGCGTCCGACGACGAGAGCTCGGGGACGCGTGGAGGGATGGGCGGGAATGGCGGGCCAAGCAGCGATGCCGCCACGTCAATCCAGGCAGGCGGCGTCGAATGGACCGAGGAAGGGACGGTCTGTGTCGCCCTGGGGCCCTCGGGACAGGGAGGACAGGGCGGTGCCGGAGGCGCCGCCGGCGAAGGGGGGACTGCCGGCGAGGGGGGCATCGGCGGCTCACCCGCGGGCACGTGCCCGACCTTGGACCCCTACGGCTCCTCCGCCCCGCAACCGCTGCCCGGCGCGCCCGCGGGGTGCTGGTACACCACGCTCGGTGAAGGCGTCCTCCGGGGCGGCGAGTGCTGCTACGAGTTCACCGCGACCTGCGGCGGCGCAGGCCGTCCGTTCCTCGTGGGCGAGCGCGCGCGCACGGCGCGGGCGGAGCGGCGAGCGGCGAGCGCGTGGGGCGCCGGGGCGCGCCCGGACGTGGCGGCGTTGACGCAGGCGACCCGCGCCGCGCTGGCCGAGGCATGGCTCCGCGACGCCTTGCTCGAGCACGCGTCGGTCGCCTCCTTCGCGCGGTTCTCGCTGGAGTTGATGGCGGTCGGGGCCCCCCCGGACGTGCTCGCGGCCGCGCACGAGGCCGCGGGCGACGAGGTGCGCCACGCCGCGCTCTGCTTCGGCCTGGCGAGCGCGTACGCCGGCGCGGCGCTCGCGCCGGCGCCGTTCGCGTTCGGCGGGCGCGTCGAGGTCGCCTCGGACCTGCCCGAGCTCGCGGCGCGCGCCGTCCGCGAGGGCTGCGTCGGCGAGACGCTCGCCGCCCTGCAAGCCAGCGAGCAGCTCTCGCGCGCCACCGACGCCGCGGTCCGGAGCGCCCTTGCCACGATCGCCGAGGACGAGGCGCGGCACGCCGAGCTCGCATGGCGCTTCGTGGCCTGGGCGCTCCAGACGGGCGGAGAGCCGGTGCGCCGGGCGGTCTCCGAGGCCTTCGAGGCGGCCCTCGCCTCGCCTCCTCCGGCCGCCACGGCGCCGGACGCCGAGGCCGACGCCCTCGCCGCGCACGGGCGCCCTGACGGCGCGGCGCTTGCCACCTCCCACCGACGCGCGGTCGCCGAGGTCATCGCGCCTGCGATGGCCGCGCTGCTGGGCGCGTAGTACGTCATCGGGCACGACGATGCGCCGATCGATCACGGGCTATCATCAGGACGATGCGAACGACTGGGTGGCCGAGCTGAGCTGTGGACATGGCCAGCACGTCCGGCACAAGCCGCCGTTCCTCTCGCGCCCCTGGGTCGTCACGCCCGAGGGCCGCGCCTCGATGCTCGGCACCGAGCTCGACTGCGTGCGCTGCGATCGGCTCGAGATGCCCGACGGGCTGGTCGCGTACAAGCGGACGGCCGATTTCGACGAGGCCACGATCCCTGCCGGCCTGCGAAAGAACCATTCCACCAAGCCCGGCGTATGGGGGATGATCCACGTGATCTCGGGGCGGCTCCGCTACCGGATCGATGGGCTGGGCGGTCGAGAGCTCTCTCTCGATCCAGAGACCCCGGGCATCGTCGCGCCCGAGGTGCTGCACCACGTCGACCCCGACGGCCCGGTGCGGTTCTTCGTGGAGTTTCGACGCAAGGGCGGGTGACCCGACCTGCCGAATGTGACGGTTGCACCAAGCGTTCTGGGTCCTCATGAACCGATCCTCCATCGCCCTGCTGGTCGCCGTCGGCATCGGGTGTAGCTCGCCGTCTTCCACCTCGCCGGCGAGAGTCTCCGCGGCCCCCGCAGGTACGGGGCGAGCTCCGGCGCCCGGCGCGACCACGCCCCCGGCCGGCACCTCCGCGGTGGAAAGCCCGACGACCGCGGCAGCACCCCAGGCAGCTGCGGACAGCGCCGAGGGCCCCGAGGTGAGCCTCGACGATCCGCGGATCCAGAAGATCAGGGCCCTGTATCAGGACATCCAGGCCCGCAAGGACCTGAAGCGAAGCGAGCTCCGCTTCGAGTGCGCCGGCGGCGAGGGGCGCGGCGAGCTCCGGTTGTACCAGGCGGACGGCGCGGTCCAGAAAGCGGAGATCGCGGCCGCCGACGCGGGGCACGGCGAGTCGACGTACCAGCTCTACTACGACCAGGGCCAGCTGGTCTTCGCGCTGCACGACGATGGATCCTGGGCCTTCGACGGGACGAGGGGTACGCCGGACAAGCCGGCGACGACGAGCAGCGTCACGCAGCGCCGGTACTATCTTCAGGAGGGCGAGCCTGTGCTCTGCATCAAGAAGCAAGCGAAAGGTCCCACGGAGGAGCTCGGCCCCTTGCTGGAGCAGGCGCCCAACCGGCCAGACGATTGCTCCAGGGCCAAGAAGATACGAGAGCTCGCCATCACCGCCATGGCAGGCGCGAAGACCAAGACCAAGGATGAGCTGAAGAAGCTGCTCTGTACCTGATCCCAGCGGCACTACCGCACGGCCGGTCCTCCTTGGGATGAATCAGAGATCGGACCGGAAGAGATGCGGCGCGACCGCCCTGTCGTCCAGGTACGAGAACCCCAGATCGACGGCGGCGTGCTTGGGCGAGACGATCTCAGGAGGCGATGATCAGGACACCTCGCGCGGCTCCCGGCGCGCACGCCGGAACATCACGATCGCGAGCAGGATCCCGCCCGCCACGATGGCCATGTCAGCGACGTTGAACACCGGCCAGCTGTGAAGGTGGATGAAGTCGACGACATAGCCGCGGAAGGCGCGATCGATCGCGTTCCCGATCGCGCCGGCGACGATGAGCGCGTACCCGGCCTGCTCGGTGGCCGAGGCGCGGCGGCTGCTCCACCAGCCCGCGATGATCACGCCCAGGACGAGGATCGAGCACACAAAGAGGATCGCCACCTTCGCCGGCGACTCGATGCCCCGGAGCAGGCTGAAGGCCATGTCGCGGTTCTCGGCGTAGCGGAGATCGAGCACGCCCGGCACGATCGACAGGGGACCTCGCCGCTCCAGCGCGGCCTGCGCAGCCGCCTTGGTCGCATGATCGCACCCCACCAGGGCCAGCGTGAACAGAATCAGGACCCAGCCCATCACACGTCGCGCCATGGCCGATGGAACACGGGGCCCTGGCGGTTTGTTCCCGGCTCCTCACTCAAGAGAGGACGGTTGGGAGCCAGCGCAGCCCTGCCACGAGCACGCGTCAGGCGAGGAAGCCCGGCAGTGGTCCGCAGCTCGGCTCGATGCCGATGCCGGTCGCGGCGTAGCCGAGCGCATTCATCACCGACGTGAGCAGCTTGTTCGAGCTCTGCGCGGTGGTGTTGTTGATGTACTGGCCCACGTTCACGCCCAGGTTCTTCCCGCCGGTCTCGCCGCCAGCCGGACCCGAGGACGGATCGCCGAGCTGCCCGGTGCAGGCGGGCGCCAAGGAACCCAGAACGAAGATCCAGCCAGACGATCGAAGATGCATATCGGATCTCCACATGGGTACGCGGCGCCGATCGACACCGCTCCCGTCGAGGAGGCTGGAAGTCCAACGCTGTCCGCGAGTCACGCCTTCGCGCCTTCACATTCCCGAAGGTTTCGATTCTGATCATCGCCGCGCGCAGCGACCCAGACGTTTCCCGCCGGCGCGGCGTCACTCACGCTGTAAGTTTGTCTCTGAACGCTGGCCCGCTGCCTCCGGCAGGTCGAACCCAGGGTGAATCAGACCGCCTTTCGCGGCCTCTTCACCGCGCGGAGCTTGCCTGTCGCCGGGTCGCCGCACCACATGCGGCCGCTCGCGTCGGCCTCGACGCCGGAGAGGCGCACGCTCTCCGGCAGCGCGAGCCGGTCCAGGACCTCGCCGCTCCGGGGATCGACGCGGCGGAGCTCCGACGGTGCGCCCTCCTCCTCGCACATCACGCCGTGCCAGAGATCGCCGTCGGTCCACGTGACGCCTGTGACGAGCCGATCGGAGACGAGCGTGCGGAGGACGGCCCCGCGCTCGGGATCGATCTTGAGGATCTTCCGCTCGCGGTAGATGCCCGCATAGAGCGCGCCGTCGGCCCACGCGAGCCCGCTCACGGGCGTCGCGTCGAAGCCCGGCACCTCGCCGAGCGCGGCCCCGCTCGAGGGATCGATCTTCCGGATCCTGCCGCCCCCGACGACCCACAGGTGGCGCCCGTCGAACGCCACCCCGGCGCTCGCGGGCGCCTTCAGGCGACGCAGCACGCGGCCGCTCTCGGGCTCGGCGGACACGAGGTCTCCGCGATCGCCGTGCGCGAACCACACCGCCTGTCCGTCGAACGCGACCCCGTGAATCGACTCCACCCCCTCGAACGTGCGCTCCGCGATGATCTCGGCCTGCCGGGCTTTCATGGTCCACTCCTCCCTCGCCCCGCGCACCCAACGCGCACTCAACCAGGAAGCGCGAGCCCGAGGAGCAACATCTGTGACGCGATCGACAGCGCCGCTCGGGGCCTCGCGTAGCGCCGCGAGGGGCCGCTGCCGGTGACCTCGACCGCGCGCGCGAGCGAGAGCTCCGCCAGCGCGCGCTGCACCGTGCGCGCGCTCTTGCCGAGCGCGGCGCCGATGGCCGCGGCGCTCCACGCGGCGCCGTCCGAGAGGAGCGCGCGGATGGCGGCCGCGTCGCCCGGATCGAGCGGCGCGAGGACGACCACCTCCACGCCCGCGCCGAGCTCCCAGCGGTACGCGTTCCCGAGCGCCCGCACGACCCCGGCGCCGTGGATCGCGGCGCGCAGGCGCCCCACCTCGACGCGCAGCCGCCGCCGATGGGACTCGTTGACCGCGCGAACGCCGAACGCCGAACGCGCGAGGTCGTCGCTCGCGATCGCCGCCGGATGGGCGCGCGCGAGCGCCTCGATCAGGGCGAACAGGACCGGTCGGCGCGCGAGGTCGGCCCGCACCTCGCCGCCGTCGAGGACGCGGCGGCGGAGCGCGTCCACGACGACCCGCCCCGCAGGCGCGGCGACCAGGGCCTCGACATCGGCGAGGCGCACGGGCTCGTCGCGGCCACCCTGGACGCGGCGCGCCACGGGCTCGTCGTGCGCGCGGAGGAAGCGCTCGGCCTCGGTGATGAGCAGCGGGTGTCCGCTCGCCCGCGCCCACGCCGCGGCCTGCTCGGCGGCGCGCCGCGCCGAGGACGCGCGCACGAGCCGCGCGTGCGCCTCGGCGCGCACGAGCGCCAGCGCGGCCCTGGTGAACACCGGCGCGTCGCTCGTGACCGTGGCCTCGGCGGCCGCGAGCGCGCGCTCCGCCTCGGCGACGCGGCCTTCGAGGAGCGCGGCCCGCGCCGCGCCCAGGCGAGCCCACGCCGCGTTCGTGAGATCGCCGGCGCGCTCGAGGGCGTCACCCGCCTCGACGAGCCCCTGGCGCGCCTCGCCGAGCTCCCGCTGCGCGAGCGCGATCTCCGCGAGGGCGGCGCTCGCGCGCGCCCGGGCGCGCTCGGCGCCCGCCGCCGCGAACGCCCGCGCGGCGCGGCCGAGCGCTGCCTTCGCCTCCGGATAGGCGCCCATCTGCGCGAGCGCGATCCCGCGGAGCGCGAGCGCGTGTGGCCCTCCGAAGGGGCCGACCACATTGAGCGCGTCGAGCGCGTCGCCCGCCGCGAGCGAGCGGGCCGCCAGCGCGCCGAGCTCGGCGGGGACCTCGGCCGTCGCATCCATCGCGGCAGCGTCGCACGCCCGGCGGCGCGCGCCAACGGATCGCGACATCGATGTTGCTGTCGCGGCCAGAGGCGCCGTGGTCATTTCGGCGGGTCAGCGGCTGGCGCGGCGAGACGCCGCGCGCGCCGCCCACAGGAGGAGATCCCCATGTGCCCTGCGTGCCTAGCGTCCATCGGATGGGTCCTCGCCCAGGCGGCCTCCGCCGGCGCGGTGACCGCGATCGCCGTCAAGAGGCTCCGGAACCGGAACCAGAGCAGGAGCGCCGCCGGCGCCCCCGCGTCGAAGGGAGAGCGCCGATGAGCCGCGCCAAGGTCGTTTCGAGGGAAGAGTGGCTGGCGGCGCGCCTCGCGCTGCTGGAGAGAGAGAAAGAGCACGACCGGCGGCGCGACGCGCTGAGCGCCGCGCGCCGCGAGCTGCCGTGGGTGAGGGTCGAGAAGGCGTATGTGTTCGACGCGCCTTCAGGCAAGCTGACGCTGCGCGAGCTCTTCGGCGAGCGCCGGCAGCTCCTCGTCTACCATTTCATGTTCGCGCCGAGCTGGGACGAGGGCTGCAAGAGCTGCTCGTACGTGGCCGACAACATCCAGGGTGGCCACGTCCACCTCGCCGCCCGCGACACGGCGTATTGCGCCGTCTCCCGCGCGCCGCTCGCCAAGATCGAGCCGTTCAAGGCGCGAATGGGCTGGACGTTCCCGTGGGTCTCCTCGGGCGAGACGGACTTCAACTATGACTATCACGTCTCGTTCCGTGAGGAGGAGCGCGCTCGAGGCGATATGGAGTACAACTTCAAGAAGGCGAGCTCCCCCTTCCCGGAGGCTCCTGGGCTGAGCGTGTTCGCCCGCGAAGGCGATGAGGTCTTCCACACCTACTCGACCTACGCGCGCGGGCTCGATGTCCTGATCGGCACCTACAACTACCTGGATCTCACGCCCCTGGGCCGCGACGAGGCCGCGCTGCCTCACACGATGTCGTGGGTCCGCCATCACGATAGGTATCCCACGACGTGAGGCACCTCGCGGTGCGGAGCGGCGCGGAGGGAGCCCTGCGAGGGCGCGTCGCTCCGGAGCGCGGGCGCTGGTGACGCGCGGGTCACGCGGATTACGCACGGGTTCCGCGCAGGTCGCGCGCAGGTCGCGCGCGCAGGGGGCCATGGGCTCGGGAGGGCCCGACCCCCGGTTTGTTGGCCGATCCGACCGCCTCGACGGACACTGGCGAGACGGTCGCGATGAAGAAGTGGAGCTTCCTGGCCCTGGGGCGCAGCTACGAGATCACGGATTATGGCCCCAGCTTCGGGATCGAGGTCACACGGGACGGCTACACGGTGTGGACCGGCTACCGTGACGGAGCGCGGCTCGTGACGGACACGAGCACGCTGCCGACGCGTGAGCTCGTGGCGCTCCGCGAGGAGCTCGTGCAGCGGGCGAGCTCCCGGAGCGCCACGGGCGCGCGCCGGGCGCAGCGCGCGGTCGAGTAGCTCGACCTGCTCGGGGCGCCGCTGCTCGGCGGCTGCCCGCGCTGAGGCGACGCGAGCGCGTCCGCCTCCCTGTCGGAGCGCTCTACCAGCTCGCGACCGGCGCTCTACCAGCTCGCGACACGGGAAGCGCCGGTAATCGTTCATGTGATCGGGCTGGCCGTAGTTCATCTGCTCGCCGTCCCAGACCGCGTTCCGCCATTCCCGAGTCTGCATCCCTTCCGGCCCGTACAGGCACTGGACGCTCGAGGTGAACCTGTGGCCGCGGTTGTCGACGCCGTTCCGCTTGAGCACGTCTCGATAGAAGGCGGCGACGATGCAGGCGTTCGCATGCGCGCTGACGGCGCACTTCAACCACGGATCCGGAGGCGACGTGACATACGCTCCCGGCAGGCGCCCGCTCTCGGTTTCCGCGTCATGACGCAGGGTGCAAATACCGCGGAGATCGATGACAATGAAGGGATCGCAAGGAGGGTCCCTTGACCTCTCCGGCTCGCTGTTCGATGTGTTGGGTCGAAGGTCCCTTCGCGGCGATACTCCTCTGAAATTTCCCGGCCTACCCCCGGGCAGGTGCCGAGGCTGTTTCTGATCCCGGTCGCCGGGAATCGGCTCTCTGTCGGGCTTTTCGCCGCGTTCCTCCGCTCCGTGAGCCAGGTGCATCCCCGTCTCACGGGCGCAGGCCGCGAGCGGAGGCGAACGTGAAGATCCATGACGGGCCGAAGACGCCTCTGCCAAGGGGCGCCATGGGACAGCATCGAAGCAGGGGGGAGCCATGGGACAGCATCGAGCGATCGTGATCGGGACGGGTTTTGGTGGAGCGGTCTCCGCCTGTCGCCTCGCGCAGGCCGGATTTGCGGTGACCGTGTTCGAGCGCGGCCGCCGGTACGACCAGAAGGTCCCCGAGTTTCCGAGAGGTCGACTCGATCAGTGGCTCTGGGAAAAGACGAGAGGGCTGTATGACGTCCGGCCTATCGATCAGATGCGCGTCGTGCAGTCGGCGGGCTACGGCGGCGGCTCCCTGATCTACGCCAACGTGCACCTGCGCGCGCCGTCGGAGGTCTTCGCGCGCGGGTGGCCCGAGGGCTACAGCCGCGCGGCGCTCGATGCATACTACGACCTGGTCGCCTACATGCTGGACATCCAGCCGATCACCCGCTCGCCGGGCGGACTGCCGCCGAAGACGCGGCAGATGTCCGAGGCGCTCACCAAGCTGCGCCGCAAGGAGCAGCTCTTCTATCCGCCGCTGGCGATCAATTTCTCCAATAAGCCGGGGCTCCACCCGAACAAGTTCGGGGTGTTGCAGGGCGGGTGCGTCGAGTGCGGCGACTGCACCATCGGCTGCGTCCATCGGTCGAAGAACACCCTGGACATGAACTATCTCCCGCTTGCGGAGCGCGCTGGCGCGACGATGCGCACGGAGTGCGAGGTCACGCTGATAGAGCCGCTCTCCGGCGCGGAGGGACCACGGTACCGCGTCGCGTACCGCGATCACGGGCGCGGCGGACAGGAGCTGTTCGAGGAGGCCGAGCACGTCTTCGTCTGCGCGGGCTCGCTCGGCTCGACCGAGCTGCTCCTGCGTTGCAAGGAGGCGGGCGCGCTGCCTCGGCTCAGCGCGCAGCTCGGCGCGGGGTACTCGGGCAACGGGGATCTGCTCGCCCTCGGCTTCGATGTCGCCGCTCCGTTCGAGCCGGCGAGCGGGCCGCCCATCACCGCCGGCGTCGTCTACGCGGGCGGCCCCGGGCGCGACCAGGCGTGGTTCTTAATCGAAGACGGCGGCTTCCCGAGGCAGCTCTGGCCGATCATCAAGCTCTCGAGGCCGCACATCGACTGGCGCTCTTGGCCGGCGGCGGCGTTGGACAGGCCCTGGGCGACCCCGGCAGAGCCGCCGACCGGCGCCGCGCTCGACGAGATCATGCGGGCGGCGTCGGAGCGGGAGCCGCCCCCGGTCACGCCGGAGGAGATGCGGAACACCGCGATGTTCCTGGGCATGGGGAGGGACCTGGCCAACGGGCGGCTGGAGCTCGTGCGGGGCGGAAAGCTGTCGGTCCGGTGGGACGTCCCGTCGAACCTCCTGCTCTACAGCGTGGAAGAGCGGCTCGCCCAGGACATCGTGGCGCAGCTCGGCGGCGCTTACGCGGTCTCGCCTTTCTGGCGGTTCGCGCACCTGCCCATCACCGTCCACAGCCTCGGCGGCTGCCGGATGAGCGACAGCGAGGAGCACGGCGTCACGAGCGGCCTCGGCGAGGTGTTCAACTATCCAAACCTCTTCGTCCTCGACGGCGCGATCCTGCCAGCGGCGACCGGCGTGAACCCGTCGCACACCATCGCCGCGGTGACCGAGCGGAACATCGAGCGGATCATCCGCCGGATCACGGGCGAGCCGGGCTGGACACCGCCGGAGCGGGCGCACGCCGCGCCCTATGCGGATCCGCTGACGGCCATCGCGATACCGGCCGCAGGGACGGCGCCGCCGCGGCATCCGGGGCTTGGTCTGACGTTCCGGGAGCGCCTCTCCGGCTCCTGGGAGAGCACCCCAGGAGCGGCCGCCGACCGGCGAGCGGCGCCTCGCCAGGTGCGCCTTCACCTGCGCATCACGATCTCCTATCTGGCGAGGTTCATCTCCGATTCGGCGCACCCAGGGCTCGTGACGGGGACGCTGTCGGCGGGAGGGCTGACCGCGGGAGAGACTCCGATCAGGGAGGGCGTCTGGAATCTTTTCGTCGCCACAGGGACCGGCCCGGAGCGAGAGATACGCTACGTGCTTCCCTTCGACGGCGCCGACGGCCGGCGGTTCACGCTGCGCGGCGCGCGGGTGTTCCGGCCGCGCAGCGCCTTCGCCTTATGGCGGCTGTGGAGGGAGAGCGTCGTGCTCCCCTTCCGGATCCAGGAGGGGGATGACGAGCACGGGAGCGCGGTTGGCGAGGGGGTGGCGCGGCTCCGGCCGATTGACGTGGTGCTTCTCCTTCTGTCGTTCCGCGTCTCGGGGGCCGCGGCCCTGAGCGACAAGGCGCGTGCGCTTTTCGGCTTCGTCGCGTTTTTCCTCCTCTCTCTCCTCCGGATCGCGCGGGGGCGATCCTCAGGGGCCATCGAGCAGTAAAATCGGGGGGATCGCCGCGGTCGCTTCCGTCAGGGAAGGAGCGTCTCGAAATGCAGGGCTATACGGTTGGAGCGCCGCCTGAGCTGCTCCGGGTTTTCCGCGTGCTCAGCCTGATCACGGCGATCGCCAACGCTGGAGGAAACGTGCTCCTCCTGCTGTTCCACCGGCCGATCTTCGCCTTGCTGGGCGTCCCGCCGCCGATCGACGTCCCGAGCTTCGCGTTTGTCTCGGGGTTCTCGTTCACCATCGGCGTGCTGGCCTTCCTCATCTTCCGTGCCACCCAGGTGAGCACCGATCTGCTCGTCACGGGGATCGTGGCGAAAAGCATCTATTCTCTCTTCACCTTCTACTTCTATACCATCGGAGAGCTCCACTGGCTCTATCGGTTCTTCGGGATCTGGGACGGCGTCTTCGCGTTGATCTTCTTCTTCTTTCTCATCTATCTCGTCTCCCCCGACCTGAACGTGCTGAACGCGGGCGCGATCCTGCCCGGCGCGGAGCGCGCGCGAGGGCGCAGCGCGCTGCTGCTCTACTACTCGCTCACCGGCAACGGCCAGGTCGCGATGCAGCACGTCAAGGAGGGGCTCCTCCGCAAGGGGTACGCCGTCGACGAGAAGGTCGTCGAGGCCGAGGAGCCGCTCTTCCGATTCCCGCTGTCGTGGCGGCGGTTCTGGCGCATCACGTTCCGCGCCGTCTTCCGCCGCCCGGCCGCCATCAAGCCGCTCGGCATCCCCGCCGACCACGCCTATGATCTGATCGTCGTCGAGTGCCAGACCTGGTTCATCGGCATGGCGGCGCCGATGGAGGCGGTGTTCGAAGAACCGGCGAACCGCGCGATCTTCCGGGGCAGGGACGTGGCGACCGTCCATGTCTGCCGCGGTCTGTGGCGCCGAACCCAGGCGATGACGATCCGCTGGCTCAACCGGTGCGATGCCCACGTCGTCGGCGCGCGCGCCTACTCGAACCCCGGCTGGGAACCCGCGCGCTTGTTCTCGCTGTTCATCTTCCTCGGGACCGCCAGGGAGTGTTACCCGCGGTGGCTCTGCGGCTGGTTCCTCCAGAGACAGCGCCTCTCCGAAGACAAACTCGCCAGGCTCGTGCGCTTCGGTGAGGCGCTCGGCGAGCGCCCGTGCCCCGGTGAGCCGGCCACCCTGACAGGAGAAGTCTCCGGCTGACGGAGAGAGGAGCGAACGCCATGCATCTCATCCCCGGATTGACGACGGAGCCGTTCGAGGTGCTCTGGGCTCTCTTGAGCCTTCCGCCTGACCGGCTCCTCCCCGCGACCGGCCTGCTCGCGGCGTTCGTGATCGTGTGCGAGCTCGTGCGCGTCCTCCTCGGCTCGGAGCTCACGCGATCGGTGCTGGCGCACGTCACGATCTGCCTGCTCACGTTCCCCGCGCAGTCGATTGTCCTCGCGATCGTCCTCGTGCACGCGGCGCGCTCCTACCCGGGGCGCGGGCCGCTCAACCTGGCGATCGCTGCCGGCCTCTACGTCGTCTGGTATCTGACCGGGGAGGCCACGCGCCTCGTCCGGCCTATCAACGAGGGGGCCGATCTCGGCTTCATGACCGTGGGCGCGCTCATCACGTTCCCTGCAGGAGTCCTGGCCGCGCTGGTCTATGGGTGACCGATCACGGCAGGCGGTCCCCCGAGGCACGTACGCAAAGTCGACGCGCCGCGGTTTTCCTCGGCGCGTCGGCCTGTCGGGCCTTGCGTTCTCGTGCAGGACGACGGAGCGCTCATCGAGCGACCAGGAGCGGGAGTTCGTGTGCCTCCAGGAGGACGGGCGGAGGATCCTCGTCGACCTGGAGCTCAACATTCCCACGTTCGACTTCCGTTTTCATGACGCGTGGGCCGAGAGCGGGCGCTTGCCGGGCGCGTACGTCGTGTTGCCTCCGGAGCCGTGGCTGGCGGGCGAGCTCCCGGAGCGCCGCCCCGGGTGTGGGCGCGGGCGGGCGCGCGCGCCGGCCGCAGCGGGCGGTCGAGCAGCTCGATCTGCTCGGGGCGCCGCTGCTCGGCGGTTGCCAGCGCTGAGGCGACGCGAGCGCGCCCGGCGTCACCGTCGGAGCGGGTCGAAGCACTTCTCCGCGCGCGTCGGCGCGCCGTCCCGCGCCGCCTGCTCGTGCGCGAGGAAGCAGCGGAGACGCGCCTCGATGACCGGACTTTCACTCCCTTCCGGCACGAGATCGAGCGCGTGCCCCGCCGCGCTGATGGCCTCCGTGACTCGACCCTGCATGAGGAGCAGCATGCCGTAGGTGTCGTAGCAGGACGCGCAGCCCGGGTCGGTTTTCAGGGCGCGCCTTATGAACGTCTGTGCCTCGTCGAGCTCGCGGTGCTCGATGCGGTATCGGGCCACGAAATTGAGCTGCGTCGCGGTGGATGCGGCGCGGCTCAGACGGTCGACGAGCGGGGCGGCGCGTCCCATGGCGTCGAGGGTCGTGATGACGCGATGGCTCGCCAGCGTGTAGAGCAACCTCCCCATCGCCAGGAGATACCGAGGATCCATCGGCCTCGCCGCGAGCGCCACCGTGAGCTCCTGCTCCGCCTCCCTGAGGCGGCCCTCGGCGATCCAGAGGCGCCCGCGCCAGAGGCGGGCCTCGGGGCTGTTCGGTTCATGAGCGAGCGCCTCCTCGAGGTGCGCCGCCGCCCAGGCCCTCTCGTCACCATCCCACGACTTGAGACGCGCCCAGAGCACGTGGACCTCGGCGTCGTTCATCGCGCGCTCGGTCTGCGGCGGCGGAGGCGGCGGGGGCGCATAGGGGCCCACCTTCTTGATCAGCCGCGGGCCCACGAGGTAGCTCCGGAACTGCTGATCGAGCTGCTCGGACGGGATGTCGGCGATGGCTTGCTGGAAGGCCTGCCGCACGGGCACGCCTCGCGAGGCTGCCTCGAGAAATCCGGCGAAGCGCCGCACGTAGGGCTCGGGACCGTTGTTCAGCATGTGAACGAGCGCCCACGAGCTCAGGTAGTTGATCGCCGCTTGTGTCTCCGAGCGCGTTGTACGAGGTCTCGAACTCGGCGAGCGCGTTGCGCGCTTCGGAGCGGTCGAGATCAGTCCACATCACGAAGTGCTCCGAGGAGAGCTCCACCCACGGGGCACCACCCTGGGACGCGCAGGTGAGCGGCGGCTTGGGGAGCACACCCGAGCCCGCTGGCGGCCCAGGTCACGAGCGCGGCGGCGCGGAGGGAGCGCATGAGGAACGAAGTCGACATGAGCTGTCCTCAATTGCCCGTCGCCATGGGTGCGCGAGCGGTGGCGGGAGATACACCGTCGCTCCGCTCGCGTAAAGGCGTCATGGGCCGGTGAAGTAAGCGCCGGCGGCGCTCACCGGAGCGTAGGCACGCATTCCCGTGAGCGCCGGCCGATTCTCACGAAATGCGACGTGGAGCGTCGCGCCCCAGGGGCATCATCGACACTGACCGCAGATTTTGCGCCGATTCGCAGCTCGGTGCGTTCCACGTGCGGTGGGGCGGGGGCACGCCTGCGTGCTCGCAATGAACGAGTACGCAGGCGTGCTCGCAGTGAACGAGATCGACACGATAGCTTTTGTGCTACCCCCTCTCCTGAAGGAGTTCCATCGTGATGACCGGCTGGCCTACGAATCGCACCTGGCGAAGCTTGAGACGCCCAGCAATATCAATCACGCCCCTCGGCAGATCGACAATCCGAATGGGATCGACTGGCGCTGCGACCACGCGGTAGGGCCCGCCATGGGGGTCTGAGTCAAAGGCGAAGAGCCCGCGCTCCGCCACCATCCGCCACATATTCTTCAATCCCGGGGGTAGCTCTGGCGCGAACCGCGCCACAGTCGAAGCGGGTGATGCAAGGACAGCGTCGATCGCCGCGTCGTGTGCATCGGTGTCTCGTAGGAACTCATCCGGGGCGTAGCCACCGCCCGCGGTACTGAACAGGGCAACGTATCCATCAGCGTCACTGGCTAGCCAGTCGAACTCCAGTCCGAGAATCTCGTCGGCGGATTTTGCTCCTGTCATAGACATCACTGCCCTCCTCGGTCGGTTTGAAAGCCCGTGGCCGGATCCGGAAACGCACCGCGGCCGTACGTCGATTCGCAGGTTGAACATACATCGATTGGTTGCCCCGTGCGGGGCCTCACGGCCGGCGTGAAACGGATGTCAGGCGGATGCCCGAGAGCTTCTGAGCAGACGCCCTCTGCGCAGCCAAGTCCGCCACCCCGACTCGCTCCCGCTATCGCCCGCCCAACCGATGGAGAGTATGCGCCGACCACGGTTGCAGGCGGATGCCGTGTTTGGGCCAGCTCTGCCGCGAGCGCATCCCGCGCAGCAACCGCTTCTCCGTGAAGGTCGCGAGTCACACCCTTTGCGGCATCTGCCCCCGACGCCCCTCCCCCCAGCTTCGGCAGCACGGCGCCGAGGACCATCGCCACTCCGATGCCGCTCTCGACGGCAACCGTCCCGCACAGCGCCACGACATCCATCGCTGCCCGGAGGTCCAGCATGAACGCCTCGCCGTCATTGCCCGCGTGCCATGCCAGCCCCCCGAGTTCGAGGGAGTTGTGGAAGTCCCGCGCGACGGCCGCCGACCAGGTGAACCTCGGCACGATGTCCGGATCCCCCATCACCGACCCGCTCACCAGGTTCGGCATCGGCTTCTCTCCGGTCAGATCCGACAGCCTGACCCCGCGCTCCAGCGTCGCGGCCAGCGTGTCCCCGGCGCCCGAATAGTCGTCGCCGACCGAAGAGCCGCCGCCCTGCTCGAAGTACTCGTTTCCGGCCGCGAAGAACTGCGCCAAATCTCTCCTGATCTCCGGGCCCCCTCGCTCACGCGACCCACCGGGAGGCGGAGACTGCCCATCCCCAGATGGCGCAACGACCTCGATGGTCTCCGCCTCTATCCCGATCAGCGCTCCGGTGGTGTCGTCGAACTCCGCCCACCCCGTACTGCCGTCGGTATACGTGACCTTCTTCCAGTACAACCCCGTCGGATCCACGAGGTTCACCGGATCGTTCATCACATAGCTGTACCGGTTGTAGCTCTGCCCCCACAGCGGGTCGGTCACGAGCGGGTCCGGCGTCAAGAAGCGGCGCTGGTTCGGATCATACAGCCTCCCGCGCATGTCGATGAGCCCGAGCTCGTCGTCGTGCCGGTGCCCTGTGAACCCGTGCTTCACCTCGCCCTTCGCCACGCCCGGCGCCCTGCCGTCGGCCTCGATCCGCCGCCCGAACGGCTCGTAGTGCAGCCGCTCCACCTCCTTGCCCGCCGCGTCCGTCACGACCCCCACGCTCCCCAGCGGGTCACTGTGCACATACAGCGTCCGCTCGTCCTTGGGGGCCGCGAAGACCACCTGCGCCACCTCGCCCTCGGGCGACGCCACGCGGAACACGTGCCGCGTCCCGCCCGCGTCCGTGCGCCGCTCGTACACACCGCCGATGTAGACCGTCTCCTCCTCGCCGTGCGTCTTCTTCACCCGCGCCCCGAACGCGTCGTACAGGAACTCCCAGCGCTCGCCCTTCTTCTCTACCCACCTCGGCAGATCGAACGCGGTGTACCCGATGTTCAGCCCCTCGCTCGACCACTCCAGCCGCCCGGCCGCGTCGTGTTTGAACGCCACCCCACCGTGCGCCACGGCCACATGGGGCCGTCCCGCCGGATCGTGGCGGCTCTCCTCCGCCAGCACCCCGTCGACCGCGACCGTGCGCAGGTTGCCAAGCTCGTCGTAATTGTACTCCGTTCCCTGCGCACCATCCGGCGCGGCGAGGTCCCACCTCTCCAGCCGGCCCGCGTCGTCGTACTGGAACGTCTCGATCCGCAACGCGACGCTGTCGCGCCGCTCGCGCACCCGGCCGTCTTCGTAGTACCCGTACGTCAGCGCCTGCAGCGGCTCGCTCTTGGTCGCCTGCGCCGTCTCCAGCCGCCCCGTCACCGGATCGTACGTCCGCTGCACGAACACCTCGTTGCCGAAGGTCGCCGCCAGCAGCGCCCCATCCGCGTTCCTCTTGTGCACCTTCCACAGGAGCCGAGTCGTCCCGTCATCCTGGCTCGCGCGCAGCTCCGACAGCGACCCGTCCTCGTACACGTGCTTCACGCGAAAGCGATCCCGCCCCGGCACCTTCGGGTACAGGAGCTCATCGCGCAGCCCGTCAGGCGTGTACGTGACCCCGACCGCGAACTCCTCGCCCTCGACGCTCGTCCGCACCTCCGAGACCCGCCCCATCGCGCCATACGTATAGGAGACCGCGGTCCCATCCGGGCTCACCACGCCGGCGAGCTGACCCACCCCGTGCGGCGCCGTGTCCCACGTGAACGTCGTCACCTCGTCGACGCGCTTCACCTGGCGCCTCCGCCCCATCGCGTCCCGCACCACCACCGTCCACTCCCCTAGCGCGTTCACCTCCTCCCGGATCTCCCCATGACCGTTGTACCGCGTCCGCCGCGTCCCGGCGTCCGGGTCGCGCACGGTCGTGCGCCGCCCGCGGATGTCGTGCTGCATCTCCGTCACGTTCCCCTTCGGGTCGGTCACTTTCCACAGCTTGCTGTTCAGCCCGTAGGCGAACATCGTCGACTGCCACGCGCCGTCCACCTCCACCGCCGTCTCGCGCGGCCGCCCCTCGGGATCCACGACCCTCCGGCTGCGCCGCCCTTCCGGGTCGATCGTGATCGTCTGCAGCAGCTCGTGCTCGTACCGCTGGCGCGCGCCGTCCGGCCCAGTCTCCGAGAGCACACGGCCCAGGCTGTCGTACGTCCGCTCGGCCTTCTCCTCGGCGGCCGCGCCGAACCCGGGCCGACTCACCGACAGCAGCCGCCCGAACACGTCGTACGATCGCGCGCGCACCTTCATCCGCCCGTCGAACGACCGCTCCGCCTCTTCCACCACAAGGCCCCGCTCGTCCACCGTCGCCACCGCGCGGCCTCCGCGCGACAGCGTCGTCTCCACGGTCAGCCCCGCCGTCTTGCCGGCGTCCACCCACGCCGCCATCGCCGTCTCGCTCACCGCGCCGGTGCCGGAGATCGTCCTCCTCAGCCGCCCGAGATCGTCATGCACCCGCGTCGACCACGCGCCGTTCACGTCGATTTCGCCGATCAGCACCCCGTACGCCGGGTGCGTGTACGTCCAGTGCGACACACCGAGCCCGTTCCACGTCTGGCTGACGAAGATCCCTTCGCCCGACATATCGTCGTGCTCATAGTTCCAGATCCGCGGCGCTTCCCCGGGCGCCTCGCGCCTCTCCTGCGTCAGCCGCCCAGCCTCGTCGTAGACGAGCGAGGTCGTCTCCCGGACATCGGCGTCCGTGCTGTCCGGCTCGATCTTCACCTCGTCGAGCAGCCCGCGCTCGTCATGGTGGTAGTCGATGTGCAGCTTCCCCGGCAGGGTCGAGCCGACCTCGTACGCGCGCTCCGCCTGCGTGTCGATCAGCCCGACGAGCCACACACCAGGCCGCACGTCGAACGTCCTCGTCACCTCGCGGCGCACGCCTCCCTCGGTCTGAACGGTCTCCTTCCGCAGGTTGCCATAGTCGTCGACCTCATACGTCGCGCTCTGCCGGATCGGCGCCGCGCCGCCGGGGTCGTCCACGTCCACGCAGTGCGTGCGCGCCTCCTCGTTCCAGTCGATGCTCACCTCCGGGTCCTCGTACTCGCGTCGCGCCATCCCCTGCGTGGCAACGAAATAGCTGCGACCCCCGTTGAGCTGCACCACCTGGTAATCGAGCTCCTGGTGGACCACCCGCGCCCGCGCGCGCGCGGGGCCCTCCTCGAGCGTGCATGATCCGTCGGTCAGCGGCTCGCAGTCGCGCGCGCCCAGCGGGCCGTGGGGCAGAATCGGCGTGACCTCCTGGATCGACCGCGGGCGCCCGGCGAAGGGATAGGTCATGCCCACCCGCGTCGCATGGTCGAAGGTGGTGACCCGCTCCACGGGCCACGCGCTGCTCCACTCCATCATCCGCCCGAACCCGAGCGCTCCGCGCCCGAGCAGGTCCGTCCGCAGGTCCTCGAAGCGGTAGCGCGTCCCGCCGGGCCTCTCGAGCCCGCCCAGCCACGCCACCACCGGCACCCCACGGCGTACACACAGTTGCGGATACGTGCACATAGCCCGAGGCTCTGACGCCGGATCCGTCCGGCCGTACCGGACCTGCACGCGGTGGGATCTCGGCTGATCGCCGTCCGAGACGCCGCTGAGGAGCTCCACGTCCGGCCCGGCCGCGAGCGTGACCTCGAGCGAAGACCCGTCCCGTGTGAGCACGTCGGCGCGGCCGTCACCGTCGAAGTCGCCGCTCCACATCGCGTCTCCGGCGGGGATGGGCGAGTAGTGCGTCCCCATCTCCGGCTCCTCCCATCCGATCTCCTCGCGCAGGAACGTGCCATCGCCGCGCGAGAGGAGCGCGATGATGCGATCGATGTAGCGAGGCTCGGACGGCCAGGGGTTGAACGCGCCGGAGATCGACACGAGGAGATCGTCGCGCCCGTCGTGGTTCAGGTCGAACGGCTCGACCACCTTCCCTCCCGACTCGTTCGTCTCCAGGCCCAGCACCTCCACCATCCCGGGATCCGACAGCGGCACCGCGGGCCCGAGCCCGTTGCCCGTGTTCACGCTGAGCTCCACCGAGCCCGCGTGGACCCACAGCGCGTCGCTCAGCCCGTCGCCGTTGATGTCGGCGAGCGCCACCGGCGCCCCCTCTCGCTCGAGCGGGAACGCTGGCGTGGTCGTCACCTCCCCGGCCTCATCAAGCCCGATCGCCACCCCTCCCTGGCACGTGATCTCCTCGCCGACGACCACCTCGCCGACGACCAGCTCGCCGCGGCCATCGCCGTCGAGGTCGCCGCCGACCGCCCCCGGACACCTGCCGCGCGCGGCGCGCACGCCCGTCTCGATGCGCTCGCCGAACAAGCCGCCCTCGTTCAGCTGGATGCTCCAGAACGACTCGAGCTGGGACGGCGCGAACGCGATCACGACATCGAGCAACGCATCACCGTCCAGATCGACCAGCTCGAGCGCGGGCGGGGGCGACGAGAACTTGCCCGTACAGTAGAACTCCGTACCCGCCGACACCGTCGTGCGCGTGGCGAAGAACGCTTCCTTCGTATCGCTCCATTGGACGAGCTGGTAGCCACACGTCTTGGTGTCATAGGCGAGCAGCTCCACCTTGCCGTCCCCGTCGGCGTCGATCGGACGGCTGTGCTTGAGGTTGGTGTTCTCCAGCGCGGACCGCGCCGGATTGACGCGCACGGTCCGGAACGAAATGTCGCTGCCCGGCTGGGAGAGGCTCAGGTACAGCTCGTCCGGCGGCTCCGGCGGGTCGTAGGGATGGGGCAGCCCGATCACAGGGCGCGGGAGCCCCGGGGGCGTCGGAACGTCGATGGCGCGGAGGATGTCGTCCTTACCGTCCCCGTTGGCGTCGAAGACGCGCAGCGAGGTGACGACCCCGGAGACGGGGAGCACCGGACCACCGGCGAACTGCAAAGGGTCCTCGTGCACCCAGTGCAGCCGCTTCGGCCAGAGGCACGTCCCCTCCCGTCCGCACTTCTGCACGGAGGAGAGCAGGCTCCGGCCGAGCTGCCCCACCTCGTAATCGAGCGTGTACTCCCAGACCTTCCGCGTCGTCCCCGGATTCGGAGCCCACATCGAGATCGTCTTGAGCCGCCTCGTCGACCGCCAGCGGACCCCGCTCTTGTACGAGATGCTCGGGTCAGGGCGGTCCTCGTACTCGAACACGATCTTCCGGCGAGGCGATGAGCCCGGCCCATAGGCGATCGTCTCGATCAGGAACTCGTGCGAGTAAGGCGGTTCGGAGGCGATGTGCTTTTCGTACAGGTACCGGATCTCGTTCCCCGAGCGGTCCAGCTCGCGCGAGAGCAGCCAAAGCGGCGTCACGACGCGGGCCGACCGCTCGGCCACGCTGCGAGCCACGACCTGCGTGGCGTACGTCTCCTCGTAAATGCGGATCCGGCCGTCCTTGGTGCGCACCTCGAAGGCCCCCGGCCCGCCCGCGCTCGCCCCGCCGAGCTCGAAGATCCTCGACATCTCGTCGTCCTCGGTGCGGTATTCGCCTCGCTGATCGGACCACTTCACCGGGACGAGCTTCTTGCCGTCGAGGCAATAGCTATCGGACGCGTCGTAGTCCACGCCGTCGGCCCGCCCCTCCGTGGCGATCGTCGCATCGCAGCGCGCGATCACCGACGAGCTGCCGGCGACGCTCCACCCGCGCCCCACAGGGCCGTTGCCTCCGCGGCTCGAGTAGCGGAGCGCGAGGTCTGGCGTCACCCCGAGCCCCTGCGGAACGTCGAGCGGAATGGTGTAGGTGAAGGCGCCATCCGCAGTGACCTGCCCCTCGCCAGGGAGGTAGCCGACATCGTCGCCGCGGACGATCGATGCCTGCGGCATCTCCAGCGGATCGCGCAGGACAGGCGGCACGGTGACCGTCGCCGCGGAGACGGCCGTGCCGAGCCCGTCGACAGCCTGCCGCTCGTGCGTGCCGCACGCGACGAGGACCAGCACGAGAATGGCCAAAGACCAGCGTAGAGACGACGCCATCGAGGACGCCAGCGTCAATGCACGCATCGAGAACCGCCGAGGACGCTGCGAGGCCGTCCGGACGGCCTCGCGCCGAGGTTCAGTCTTCATATCGTCCACCCATGGGGCGGGGCTTCCACCGACGCAGCCCCGCCGAATCCGTTGCGCTCCGCTGCCATTGAAGAGCAGCTCGCCGGGGAGCTGGCAAACACCATGGTCATGGTGGCGAGTCAATCCACTTCCTGCAATCGACTCTCCGCCGAGATCGTTCCCCGTCTCCCGGCGAGACCCAACCCTTCCTCCGAGACCACCTCCGGTCGAAAGGTGGAGGGGCTCGTGTCCCTCCACGACGATCTCCCGTCTCCCGGCGAGACCCAACCCTTCCCTCGAGACCACCTCCGGTCTCGACGCGAAGGGTCCCCCCTTCGTCCGCGACGATCTCTCGTCTCCCCGCGAGACCTCACCCTCCCTTCGAGACGAGCCGCTGGCCGCCTGCTGGCCTCCCACTGGCCGCCTGCTGGCCTCCCACTGGCCGCCTGCTGGCCTCCCACTGGCCGCCTGCTGGCCTCCCACTGGCCGCCTGCTGGCCTCTCACTGGCCTCTCACTGGCCGCCTGCTGGCCTCCCACTGGCCTCCTGCCGACCTTCGACAGCGTGCTCCCCTCGCCCCCGTCGAAAACCTGCCTTCTCCCCCTGGGCACGAGATTCGAGATGACATGTGCTCGCGCGGCGCCTAGGTTGCGAGAATGGCCATGACCAAGACCCGATCGAAATCGAAGAACACCAATCCGTCTGTGTCAGCAAGCCAGATCTTCACCACGTCGGACGCGAACGAGGCCTACCGCCACTTCCTGCCTCTGGTGCAGGCGGAGGTCCCGGCCGATCGCGCCGAGATATGCCGGCTCTCGGTCGATCTCGTCCGCGCCAACGTCGACCGCGGCGTCGGCGCGATACGCCCCCACCTCGGCCGCGTCGTGGAGAAGCTGCCGCTGTGCCCGATCGACGGCATGCTCGAGCTCCCGAGCCTCGCGCTCGGGCTCGTCGCCGCCGCAGGGCGCGTCGTGGCCGCCGCGAGCGAGCGCGAGATCGAGACCCGCCTCGAGAAGTTCCGCCCCATGCGCGATCTCACGCTGCGACAACTCGAGATCTTCGCGGAGCTCAAGCTCGTGCCCAAGCAGCGTGTCGCCGCGATCCGCCGCGGTTCGGGCCCGGTCGACAGCGCGCGTGACGGCGTCGATATTGTCGGGGTGTTCCACGAGCTCGCGGAGACCCTGGACGGCAAACACCCGTTCTCGCCAGACTACCTCGCCGCGATGGCCGAGCACGCGAGCTGGCTCCTCGTCCAGCTCAAGCCCCGGGGCGCCCAGCAGAAGCCCTCCGAGCGCTCCCCAGAAGCCGTCGTCCGCGACCAGTTCTGGACCGTCGTGAACCGGCGTTACGACCACCTGCGAGAAGCCGGCGTCGCCGTGTTCGGGTTGCGCCAGCTCGACGCCCACGTGCCGCCGATCGGCGCCCGCACCCCATCGCCCTCGGCCGCGCAGCCGACCGTGAAGACGAAACCGGCCAGCGCCGCGCCTGCCCCGGCCGCGCCGCCCGGGATCACCGCCGATCCATGACCCGCACGGCGCCGTGCGCCCCCACCCCGGGCCCACACAGCGCCCTGCCCCGCGCCAGCCGTCCCCTACGCGCCAGCCGTCCCCTAGAGGACCCCTTCGGGTAGAGGACCCCTTCGGGACGCCTTCCCGCCCGCAGCTCCAGGCCGCCGGCCTGTATTCCGCTCGTATCGTACCGGCAGCCAGGAACGATCGGCAATCCCCGCCCACACGGAACCTCATCCGAGCACGTCGCGCAGCCAACCAGGGCGGGCCGGATCCGTCTAAAGTGCGCCGCCATGGCCAACCCGATCGACGCCGACCCCAACCGTCAGAGAGAAACCCCCGCCCAGCGAGACAACGTCACCCAGCAACGCGACACCCCCGCCGCATTTTTCCGCGGCAACTCGGCGCCGGACGCCCGTACCGGCATGCACCCCGTCGCGCTGCGCCGCGCCTTCGCCGATCACCTGCACTACTCGCGCGCCCGGGAGTCCATGACCGCCACGCCGTTCGACCGGTACGTGGCCCTCGCCCTGTCGGCGCGCGATCGCCTCGTCGACCGGTGGACGAAGACGCAGCACACCTACTACGAGCAGGACGTCAAGCGCGGCTACTACCTCTCCGCAGAGTTCCTCCTCGGCCGGGCGCTCGTCGCCAACCTGCAGGCGCTCGACATCTACGACAGCTACAAGACCGTGCTCGGCGAGCTCGGCCTCGACCTCGATGAGCTCGTCGAGCAAGAGCCCGACGCCGGGCTCGGCAATGGCGGCCTCGGTCGGCTCGCGGCGTGCTTCCTCGACTCCATGGCCACGATCGGCCTGCCCACCTACGGGTACGGCATCCGGTACGAGTTCGGCATCTTCGAGCAGGTCATCCGCGACGGCTACCAGGTCGAGCGCGCCGACGAGTGGCTGCGCTTCGGCAACCCCTGGGAGATCGAGCGCCCCGAGCACGCCGTCCCGGTCTCGTTCGGCGGCTACACCGAGCGCGTCCCCGACAAGCGCGGCGGCTTCCGCGTGGTCTGGCGCCACTCCGAGCAGGTCATCGGCGTCCCGTTCGACACGCCCATCGCGGGCTACCAGTCGAACACCGTCAACACGCTCCGCCTCTGGTCGGCCCGCGCGGGCGAGGAGTTCGACTTCGAGCTCTTCAACGCGGGCGACTACGTGCACGCCGTCCACGAGAAGAACCAGTCGGAGGTCATCTCCAAGGTCCTCTACCCGAACGACAACTTCGACAAGGGCAAGGAGCTGCGCCTCCGGCAGGAGTACTTCTTCGTCGCCTGCTCCATCGCCGACATCGTGAACCGCTACAACCGCGTCCACCCGGACTTCTCGCGCTTCGCCGAGAAGAACGCGATCCAGCTGAACGACACCCACCCCGCCATCGCGATCGCCGAGCTGATGCGCGTCCTCATCGACGACCACCTGCTCGCCTGGGAGGACGCGTGGAAGCAGACGGTCGGGGCCTTCGGGTACACGAACCACACCCTGCTGCCCGAGGCGCTCGAGCGCTGGCCCGTCGCGCTCTTCGAGCGGCTCCTGCCGCGGCACCTCGAGATCATCTACGAGATCAACCGGCGGTTCTTGCGCGAGGTGATGGACGCCCACCCGCAAGACCAGGACCGCGTCGCGAGGATGTCCCTCATCGAGGAAGGCCACGAGCGGCACGTGCGCATGGCCCACCTCGCGGTCGTCGGCTCGCACTCGGTGAACGGCGTGGCCAAGCTCCACTCCGAGCTCGTCAAGCGCGACCTGCTCCGCGACTTCTACGACCTCTGGCCCGAGCGGTTCAACAACAAGACGAACGGCGTCACGTTCAGGCGGTGGCTGCTCGCCTGTAACCCCGCGCTCGCCGCGCTCGTCACCGAGAAGGTCGGCCCGAAGTGGGTGACGGAGTTCGAGCGGCTGCGCGAGCTCGAGCGCCACCTCGAGGACCCGGAGTTCATCGAGCGGATCGCCGCGGTGAAGCGCGCGAACAAGGTGGCGCTCGCCAAGGTCATCGCGCAGGAGCTCGACATCAACGTCGACCCCGCCTCGATCTTCGACGTCCAGATCAAGCGCCTCCACGAGTACAAGCGCCAGCTGCTCAACGCGCTCCACATCGTCGCGCTCTACCTGCGCCAGAAGCGCGGCGAGCAGATCATGCCGCGGACCTTCATCTTCGGCGCCAAGGCGGCGCCCGGCTACCGGCAGGCGAAGCTCATCATCAAGTTCATCCACGCCGTCGCCTACGTCGTGAACGGCGACCGGCGCCACACCGGGCTCCGGGTCGCGTTCATGCCGAATTACCGCGTCTCGCTGGCCGAGCGCATCATCCCCGCCGCCGACGTCTCCGAGCAGATCTCGACCGCGGGCATGGAGGCGTCGGGCACCGGCAACATGAAGCTCGCGCTGAACGGCGCGCTCACCGTCGGCACGCTCGACGGCGCGAACATCGAGATCCGCGACGCCGTGGGCCCGGAGAACTTCTTCCTGTTCGGCCTGACCGCCGACGAGGTCATCGCCCGCCGCAACGAGCACTTCGAGGGGCGCTCCGCGGTCCTGGCCGACCCGGAGCTGCGCGAGGTGATCGAGCTCATCTCGTCGGGCTTCTTCTCCCCGGAGTACCGCGAGCTCTTCCAGCCCCTGCTCGACCGGCTCCTCGGCCGGGACGAGTACATGATGCTGGCCGACTTCAAGGCCTACTCCGCCTGTCAGCGCGACGTGGAGGCGGCCTACGCCGACCGGCAGAGCTGGCTGCGCAAGTCCGCGCTCAACATCGCGCGCGTGGGCGAGTTCTCCTCGGACCGCACGGTGCGCGAGTACGCGCGCGACATCTGGGGCCTCACGCCCGTCGAGATCGACCTCGGCGCGGCCATGTCGCTCGTGTGACGACGCCGGCGCGCCCTCCGCCGCAGGCCGCTCGCGCGCCCGCGGCGGGGCGGCGGCGCCCCGCCGGCCGGAGCCAGCCAGGCCAGGCCGGCGCCCGCGAACGAACCCAGCAGCACCTCGGCCCGGTTCCATGAGCCTGGCGCCACAGCGGACGGAAAATCCAGGCCCACGCGTGGCGAACGGCGCCGCGGCGGAGCATGCTTCCGGGGCATGAGCCAGCTTCGTCGGCCGCTCGCCGGGGCGGGGCTCTTGCTATCCTTCCCGACGGATTTATGCCGAACGATCCTGAGGAAAGAGAAGACAAGCAGGGCGACCTCGCGACCGAGCGGGAACGGAAGGTCGAGAAGGCCCGCCGCTACAAGGTCGTGTTTCACAACGACGACTACACGACGATGGAGTTCGTCGTGCTCGTCCTCATGAAGTTCTTCCACCGCACCGAGACGGAGGCCACGCACATCATGCTGAGCGTGCACCACCGCGGCCACGGGGTCGCCGGCGTGTACACGAAGGATGTCGCCGAGACCAAGGTCGCCCAAGTCCAGGACTTCGCCAAGGAGCACGCGATGCCCCTTCGGTTGACCGCCGAGCCGGAATGACCATGCGCATCAGCCCCGAAGTTGAGATCGCCTTTTCGCTCGCCACCCGGGAGGCCTCGCGCCGCCGGCACGAGTTCGTGACCATCGAGCACCTGCTCTACGCGCTGCTCTTCGACGAGGAGACGGCCGAGGTCCTCCGGCACGCGGGGGGCGACACCCCGCTGCTCAAGAAGAAGCTCGAGCGCTTCCTCGACGAGGAGATCGAGGTGCTGCCGGAGGACACGGACACGAGCCCGACGCTCTCGCTCGGGTTCCAGCGCGTGGTCGGCCGCGCCGCGATGCACGTGCAGTCCTCGGGCAAGAAGGAGCTCAAGGGGGCGAACGTGCTGGTGGCGATGTTCGCCGAGCGCGACTGCCCGGCGGTGACGCTCCTCGGCGAGCAGGGCATCAGCCGCTTCGACGTCGTGAACTACATCTCGCACGGCATCTCGAAGACGGGCCAGGACGACGGCCTCCGCGAGGAGCCGCCGGAGGAGGGCGGCGAGCCCGGCGCCGCGCAGCCGATCAAGGATCCGCTCGCGGCGTTCACGATGAACCTCAACAAGGAGGCGGCCGAGGGCCGCATCGACCCGCTGGTCGGCCGAGAGAACGAGGTCGCCCGCACGATCCAGGTGCTCGCGCGGCGGCGCAAGAACAACCCCCTGCTCATCGGCGACGCCGGGGTCGGCAAGACGGCGATCGTGGAGGGGCTCGCGCAGCGGATCGAGAAGAAGGACGTGCCCGCGCCGCTCAAGGACGCGACCGTCTACGCGCTCGACATGGGCGCGCTGCTCGCAGGCACGAAGTACCGCGGCGACTTCGAGAACCGCCTCAAGGCGGTGCTGCGCGCGCTCGAGAAGCAGCCGGGCTCGGTCCTCTTCATCGACGAGATCCACACGATCATCGGCGCCGGCGCGGCGAGCGGCGGGACCATGGACGCGTCGAACCTGCTCAAGCCCGCGCTGGCCTCGGGCCGCCTGCGCTGCATCGGGGCGACGACGTTCCAGGAATACCGCGGCCACCTCGAGCGCGACAGCGCGCTCGCGCGGCGCTTCCAGCGCATCGAGGTGTCGGAGCCCTCGGTCGACGACACGGCGCAGATCCTGAAGGGGCTGCAGAAGCGCTACGAGGAGTTCCACAAGATCACGTACACGGCCGAGGCGATCGAGGCCGCGGCCAAGCTGTCGGCGCGGTACCTGCAAGATCGCCGGCTGCCCGACAAGGCGATCGATCTGCTCGACGAGGCGGGCGCGGCGGCGCGCCTCCGCCACGGCGACGGGTACACGGTCGAGGCGTCCGACATCGAGCTCGTCATCGCGAAGATGGCGCAGATCCCGCCGCGCCAGGTGTCGACGTCGGACAAGGCGCAGCTCAAGGATCTCGAGGAATCGCTGCGCTCGGTGATCTTCGGGCAGGACGAGGCGGTGAAGCAGCTCGCGTCGGCGATCAAGCTGTCGCGCGCGGGGCTGCGCGCGCCGGAGAAGCCGATCGGCTCGTTCCTCTTCTCGGGGCCGACCGGCGTCGGCAAGACGGAGCTCGCGAAGCAGCTCGCCAAGGCGCTCGGCATCGGGTTCTTGCGGTTCGACATGAGCGAGTACCAGGAGCGCCACACCGTCTCCCGGCTCATCGGCGCGCCGCCCGGCTACGTCGGCTTCGACCGCGGCGGCCTGCTCACGGAGGCGGCGGCGAAGACGCCGCACGCGGTGCTCTTGCTCGACGAGATCGAGAAGGCGCACCCGGACGTGTTCCAGGTCCTGCTCCAGGTGATGGACCACGGCACGCTGACCGACAACAACGGCAAGAAGAGCGACTTCCGCCACATGGCGCTGATCATGACGAGCAACGTGGGCGCGCGGGAGCTCGCGCAGACGCGCGTCGGCTTCGGCGAGCGAGGGACGGCGGGCGACGACGACAAGGCCTACAAGAACACGTTCAGCCCGGAGTTCAGGAACCGGCTGGACGCGCGCATCATGTTCCGGCCGCTGGATCCGTCGGTGATGGGCAGCATCGTGGACAAGTTCATCGGCGAGCTCGCGGCGATGCTGGCGGATCGGTCGGTGACGGTCGAGGTGACGGACCGGGCGCGGGCGGAGCTCGCGACGCGAGGGTACGATCCGGCGAACGGGGCGCGGCCGCTCGGGCGCGTCATCGAGAACGACATCAAGCGACGGCTCGGGGACGAGCTGCTCTTCGGGGCCCTCGAGAACGGGGGGAACGTCGCCGTCGACTTCGAAGACGGGGAGTTCACGTTCAAGTTCTCGGCGGCGAACGGGGGGGGCGCGGAGGCGGAGAAGGCCAAGGCGAAGGGGGGGGCGGTCGAGCCGGAGACGGTCGGCTAGGACGGCTGCGACAGAGCCAGCGGGGAGGGTGTGCCCGTGCGCGCGGGCGGCGGGGGCCCCTCCCACGAACTCGCGCCTTTTGGGAGGCGATTGCCGTGGGTACGGGGAGACGCGGGTCGGGAGCGATGGGCTGCGATGCAGGCCGGCGCTCGGGTTCGTGGGGCCCTACCCCGCCGCCCGCGCGCACGGGCACACCCTCCCCGCTGGCTCTTCCTAGGGGGGCGGGGGGCGGGGCGGGGTCAGTTCAGGGAGTGGGGCATCGCCAGGGTGAACGACGCGATTTCGGCGTCGAAGACGCGGCCGTCGGGGCGGTGCATCTGGTAGGTGCCGCGCATCGTGCCGCGCGGGGTCTCGAGCACACAGCCGCTCGTGTACTCGAAGTGCTCGCCAGGCTTGAGCGAGGGCTGCTGGCCGACGACACCAGGGCCGCGCACTTCCTCCACCTTTCCGCTTCCGTGCGTGATGATCCAGTGCCGCGTCCTCAGCTGGGCGGGCTCGGTGCCTTCGTTGGCGATCCGCACGGTGTAAGCAAAGACGTAGCGGTGCTCCGTCGGGGATGACTGCGTGGGGACGTAGACCGTCGAGACGGTGACCCGGATGCCCTGCGTGATGGCCGTCGACACAACCACGCACTGCCACCGCTGCGGCGCGCGCACAAGGGCTCGGCCGCGCAGCGCGCGCACAGAGCCGGCGGCGAGAGCCGCGCTGGGCGTGACGACGAGACGGTCAGGCTCCCGGAGACCCGGCGTTGACAGCTTCCGGGCTCATCCGCACGTTTCGATGAACCTGGGGTCGACGAACCGTGGAGGACCCGCCGTGGGCGAACAGAACCGTGTCTGTGTTCGAGATGCAGTTGGCGAGCCGTTCGTCCCGATCGCGATCCTGCCGCCGGCGCGCTGGGAGAGGACGGCGATGATCCAGAACGGCGATGCCTCCTCCGGAGAGGCGGAAAATCACGGCCTCGGGCTCACGGCCATCGGCCCCGTCATGCCAGAGCGCAAGGTCCGCGAATGGGCCCTCGTCCTCCAGTCGAGCGAGCTTTGGCACGCCGTGCGGTACACGCCGGCGGGCTGGGTGATCCTCGTGCGCGACGAGGACTACGCCCTCGCCGCAGGCTCGATCGATCGGTACGAGGCGGAGAACCGCGACTGGCCCCCACGCCGCCCGCGCGAGCGCCTGCGCCACCCTCCGTCCATGGTCGCGGGCGTCGCGTTCGCCGCGCTCGCCCTCTTCTTCTTCCTCGTCACCGGGCCCGCGAGCGGCGGCGGACGCTGGTTCCAGCGCGGCACCTCCGTCGCCGACCTCGTCGTGGGACCGGAGCCGTGGCGCGCCATCACCGCGCTCACGCTGCACGCCGACTCGGCCCACGTGCTCGGCAACGTCATCTCCGGGACGGTCTTCGCGTCCGCGGTGCAGCGCCGCCTCGGGCCGGGCGGCGCCGCGCTCGCCGTGGTCGCCTCGGGCGCGATCGGGAACTTCGCGAACGCGCTCTGGCACCAGAGCATGGGACAGCACCACGCCTCGATCGGCGCCTCCACCGCGGTGTTCGGCGCGATCGGGCTGCTCGCCGCGACGCAGCTCATGCTCGACCGCGCGCACGACAGGGAGAGCGGCGAGAAGCGCCACCTCCTCCACCTCGTCGCGCCGCTCGTGGGAGGCCTCGCGCTCCTCGGCGCCCTCGGCGCGAGCCCACGCTCCGACCTCGGCGCGCACGCCTTCGGGTTGCTCAGCGGCGCCGCGATCGGGGTCGTCGCCGGCCTCTCGCTGCGCAACCGGCCCGCGCCGCGGCGCCCCGTCGTCCAGGTGGCGCTGGGAGCGACCGCGGCGGCGATCGTCCTCGGCGCGTGGCAGATCGCGCTCATCGCCTGAGCGCGCGCCGGCGCTCGTCCTCGGCGCGCGGCGCGCGTGAGACGCCCTCGCGCGCGACCTCAGTCGACAGGCCAGATCCCGACGGTGCCGCCGACCCAGGTCAGGTCGCGGTTCTGATCGACGCCGAGCATCCTCCCGCGCGAGAGCCGCACCAGGTTGAGCACCAGCGAGAGATCGGGCTCGTCCGGCGCGCGCAGGAACATCATCCGGACCTCGGCCTTCACCCCGTTCCCGTCGGGCATCACGAGCGCCGGCTCGTAAGCGACCTTCTCCTGGAGCAGCCAGCGCGATCGCTCCCCCTCCGGGATCGCGGCGATGTCCTCGGGCGTGACGTCGACCTTCACCCCGGAGCCCGCGAAGGAGAACAGCGGCTTGAGCACGTAGCGCTCGAGATCCAGGGGCGCGCCGTCCAGCGCGCTCAGCGTCCGCGACCGCGGGAGCGCGGGGTGATCGATGTAGGGCAGCGTGTACTTCGACCAGGTCCAGTACCAGTTCGGGTGCGAGCACCACGTGACGTCGAGCGGATCGCCGTACCGGAACGGGAGCTCGACCCGCTTCGACTCGAGCTCGTCGAACACGACGCGGTTGTACAGGCGGCGGACCTGGACGAGCCGCCCGCCCACGCGGCGGAACAGCCGGTTGCCCTCCCGAACGAGCGCCGTCGGACAGACGGCGTCGACGCCGACGAGGAGCTTCGTCGCCACGAAGTCGGGGTACGTCTTCTGCTTCTCCGGCGCGAGGTCGAGCAGGATCACCGACTCTTCGGGCTCTCCCGCGAGGATCGCGCGGCGCAGATGCGCGAGGACGTCGGCGGTGCTCCGGCCCCCGAAGCAGCACGACCAGCGCCGGTCGAGCCCGGGCATCCCGGCGAGCACCTCGGCCATGATCTCGACCTGGACGAGCATGAGCGCGTAGAGCGACGGGAACGCCTGCAGCTCGACCACCTTGCCCGTGAGCTCGCCGTCCGGGCCGCGCACGATCGCGAAGTCCACCTGCGCGCAGTTGGGGAGCGGATCCATGCCCGGGACGTCGAGGTGCGCAGGGATGGCGCGCTTCATCTGCTCGATGAGCTCAGGGCTCGATATCTGCCGAACGATCTCCGTCGCGGAGCGCTCGAGGTCCTCGCGCAGCCTGTCGGGCAGGAACAGCGGCGTCTCGGCGACACGGAACGGGATCGCGCACCCGAGCCGCCGCTCGAGCCGGCCGAGGTAGTCCGCGTAGGTCGACGGCCCGAAGGCAGCGTTGAACGCGCGCCGGAAGGTGGGGTCCATGAATTTGTATTTTGGTGGTATCACGGCAACGCGCGCGGCTGAACGACCCGCCGGGCGCCTCCGGCAAGAGCGCGCCGGGACTTCCCCGTGGTCCGATCCGGCTTGAGGCTGCGGGCACGGCGACTACAGTCGCCGCGAACCCCGCCGAGGCCTCCCACGATGATCAAGCTCCGCTCCGCCATGGTTTTGCCGCTCGTCGCCGCGCTCGCCGCGGCGTGCTCGAAGACCCCCGAGCCGACAGCCACATCAGCGCCCGAGCCGCCGACGACCAGCACGCCCGCCGCGCCCGCCGAGGCGACGCCCGCTCCGAAGCCGGCGCCGGCCAGCGGCCAGCAGGCGGGCGGCGGCGAGCTCGCGTGGGACGCCCCCGCGAGCTTCGAGAGCGCGCCGAACCCCAACGCGATGCGCAAGGCCACGTACAAGATCAAGCGCGCCGCCGGGGACACCGAGGACGCCGAGCTCAGCGTGAGCCAGGCGGGCGGCAGCGTGGATGCGAACATCACGCGCTGGGCTGGCCAGTTCTCCCAGAAGAGCGACGACTCCCCCAAGCGCACCGACCTCAAGGCCGGCGATCTCAAGGTCACGGTCGTCGAGGTGAAGGGGACGTTCGCCGGCTCCGGGATGCCCGGCATGCCCGCCTCGGATCCGAAGCCGAACTATGCCCTCCTGGGCGCGATCGCCGAGACGCCGTCCGGCGGGCTCTGGTTCTTCAAGATGACCGGCCCCGAGAAGACGGTCACCGGGGCGCGCGCCGACTTCGACAAGCTCGTGAACAGCCTGCGCCTGAAGTGACGCCACGGCGCGGCGCGTCGACCACGCCGCGCCCTCAGTACGCGATCTCCCCCTCGAAGAACCGCGCGAACGCCGGCGGGAGCGCCGCCGCGCCGCCCTCCGCGAGCGGCGGGCGCGCGCTCGAGAGCGTCTGCCAGAGGAGGATCGTCTCCCGCGGGCGCTCCTGCGCGATCCCGCGCAGCGCGGCGAGCGCCTTGGCGCTGTACGTGACCTCCCCCGGCACGCCGATCAGCCGCTCCACCTCGGGGATCGCGGCGATGGACGCGGGGGTCGGCATGCCGTACCCGGGGCCGATCGCGCGGTGATCGATCTCGAAGCGGACCGGCGGGAGCCGACGCCGCGTGAAGCGCGGCGCGCGCCGGGCGAGCAGGCGCTTCATGCTGCCGATCTCGTACCGGACGACGGCGCGGTTCGACGCGATGCGCTCGGTGATGCGAACGCCGACGATCGTGGTCGGCCAGCCGAGCACCGCGGCGCCCAGCGCGAGCCCCGCCAGCGTGCCGCCCGTCCCCGAGGGGACGACGATGCGATCGGGCCGGGGGGCCTCGCCGCGCTGGACCTGCTCCGCGAGCTCGAGCATCGCGTCGACGTAGCCGAGGCACGGGAGGGCGGACGAGGCGCCTGGCAGGATGAAATACGGCCGCTCGGCCCGTCGCAGCGCCCGGATCGCCCGGACCGCGGTGGTCGCGTAGCCGCCGCCATGGACGAGCTCGGCGCCGCTGGCCGCGTCGGCGAGGAGCGCGCCGCGGCCGAACCGGGTGATCGGCTGATCGAACAGGACCGCGGTGACGGCGAAGCCGAGCGCGCGGCCGAAGAGGGCCGTGGCGGTGACCTGCGTCGACGCCAGCCCGCCAACGGTGACGAGCGTCCTCGCCCCGCGCCGCTCCGCGTCCGCGAGCAGGAACTCGAAGCGACGCACCTTGTTGCCGCCGTAGAGCGGCGAGATCAGATCGTCGCGCTTCACCCAGACGCCGCCGCGCCCGAGGTACCCCTCGATCGCAGCGCACGGGACGACCGGCGTCGGCGCGTGCGCGAGGGGGCGCCACGGGATCTGCCCCGAGAGCTCGGGCAGCTCGGCGAAGAGCGGCAGCTCCCGCGACGCGGGCAACGCGGGCAAGACGGCGGGGCGCGCCCCGCGAGGCCCCGCCGCGAAGGCCGCCGGGGTGGCTCGCTCCTCGTCCTCGCCGTCAGCCACGCTCCACCTCGCGTTCAGGCGCGCGCCGCCGCGCCGTGCCCCGCCTGCGCGCCGCCCGGGCCCGCCTGCTCACCGGCGTCGCCCGGGTCGTCGTCCGTGCCAGCTTCCGCGCCAGCGCCGAGGCGGCCGCCGCGCGCGACCAGGGGATCGCTCAGGTAGGTGTCCGTCAGCCGCTTCGGCCCCGCGAGGCCGAGCAGCCGGAGCGGGAAGAGCAGCACCGAGAGCACCCACGACGCGAGGCCGAGCGCGAGCTTGCCCGCGTACGCCTCCGCCACCAGCGCGAGCTTGCGGCCGGCCGACATCGACGAGATCGGCGCCTCGGTCAGGCCGATCCGCATGAGCCGGAGCTCCGCGATCCGCACCGTATGGCGCACCAGATCGGGCAGGCGCTTGAGCGCCGGGTGATCCATCGGCAGGCGCTTCTTCATGAACGCCTCGAGCCGCGACACGCCCCAGAGCGACACCAGCGCGAGGCCGAGCAGCCGCCTCCGGAGCGCGGGCCTGCCCGCGATGGCCTTCCTCGTCTGCTGCTCGCCGAAGTCGACGTGCCGCTCTTCCTGCCGCACGCCGCGCTTCAGGATGGCGACGATCTCCGGCTCATCCACGGTCTCGATCATCGCGTAGAAGGCCTGGAGGACGAGCCCCTCGCCGAGGGCCATCTCGAGGGCGACATGCTCGGCCCAGTCCCCGCCCATCAGCCCGGTCGCGAGGAAGCGCACGCTCCAGGCGGCCTTGTCCGGCGGCGCGCCCAGGATCTCGAGGATGCGGAGGAAGTTGCCGACGTGCTGGAACTCCTCGACGGCCTGGCGCGCGAGGAAGCGCGCGGACTCCAGGTCGGGGGCGTTGTAGAGCCAGTGCCCTATCTGGACGCCGGTGATCTCCCCGTAGAGGAACTGCTGCACGGCCCAGACGATCACGTCCTTGTCCTTGACGGGATCGAGCCTGGCGCCCTGGAAATCGAACGCCATCTCTTCGCGGGTCACCAGCATCACTCGCCCTCCGGAGCGGTGAATTTAGCCCAGATCGCGGCCGCGGGCAGGTCCGAGACGCCGGACCCGGCGCGGCTCCATCCGCCGCGGCTGCGCTCCTGCTCGGCCCGTCCGGCGGAGGCGGTGCCCCCCGTGGTATACGGCCGATACGGCGGCATCAGGAATCGCCGACTTGAACCTCAGGAGAAGCACCATGGCGCGTGTCCACAACTTCAACGCCGGCCCTGCCGGGCTCCCCCTCCCCGCCCTCGAGCGCGCGCAGCGCGAGCTCCTCGATTTCGAGGGGACGGGCATGTCGATCATGGAGCACAGCCACCGCGGCAAAGCGTTCGAGGCGGTGCACAACGAGGCGATCTCGCTGCTCCGGCAGCTGCTCGGCCTGACCGACGACTACCACGTGCTGTTCATGCAGGGCGGCGCGGCCATGCAGTTCGCGGTCGTGCCGATGAACCTCCTGCCGCCCGGCAGGAGCGCCGATTACATCGTGACCGGCGGCTGGTCGGAGAAGGCGCTGGAGGAGGCGAAGCGCGTCGGGACGGTGCGCGTGGCCGGGAGCACAGCCGTCGACAAGCGGTACACCCGCATCCCCCACCAGGGAGAGCTCTCGCTCGATCCGAACGCCGCCTACGTCCACATGACGACGAACAACACGCTGTTCGGCACGCAGTGGCACTGGCTGCCCGATACGGGCGACGTGCCGCTCGTCGCGGATATGTCGTCCGACATCCTGTGGCGCAAGATGGATATCTCCAGGTTTGCCCTGGTTTACGCCGGCGCCCAGAAGAACATCGGGCCGAGCGGGATCACGGTCGTGATCGCCCGCAAGGATCTCGTTGACAGCGCGCGAAAAGACATTCCCGTCATTTTCCGTTATGCCACTTACGCTGCCAACAACTCGCTCTACAACACACCTCCGACATTCGCAATCTACCTCATGCGCAACGTGCTCGCGTATACGCTTGAGATCGGTGGGCTCGAGGAGGTCGAGCGACGGAATCGCAAGAAGGGTGAGCTGCTGTACGAAACCATCGACGCGCACCCGGACGTCTTCCGGGCGCCGGTCGAGAAGGAGAGCCGCTCGTTCATGAACGTGGTGTTCCGGCTGGCCAGCGAGGAGATGGAAAAACGCTTCGTCGCCGAGGCCGCAAAGGAGGGTATGGTGGGGCTCGCCGGACACAGGTCGACCGGGGGTATCCGGGTTTCGATCTACAACGCAGTACCCGTTGCATCGGTGGAGCGCCTCACGGCGTTCATGCGGGATTTCGCCAAGAGGGCTTGACTCGCTGCGGGAGCACGACGTTCTCGGTATTTCCAGGTTCGCCGCTGTTTCCAAAACACGCTAGGTGAACCTCCCCCTAATTCGTCGCGTCCCAACCTTCAGCCCGCTTGACGTTGTTCCGCCCGGCACAACAGGCCTTCGCGGAAAGGGTCTGTCGGCCTTTCCGCAGCTGGGAGGGAGGCGGTGAACGCCGCTCCCCGACCAGCGCCGGGAGGGGACGGCGAACGCCGCTCCCCGACCAACACCGGGAGGGGGCGGCGAACGCCGTTCCCCGACCGACACCGGGAGAGAGCGGCCATCGCCGGTCTCGACCGGCCCGGGAGGGGACGGGGGGAACGCCGTCCTTTACCGGCTCGCAGGCCCCGTTCGGAGACCTGAATCGAGCGAGCCAACCGTAAGGAGAGGATGATGGCGAGCATGGATGATCGTATGATTTCCAGGAGTGAGGAGGGGCAGGAGGAGAGAGGGGCCTCGCCGAGCGAACCCCCGCCTTCGTCAGCGTCGCAGCGAGCTGCCCACGAGCGGCAGCAGCGCGGCTTCGCTGCCATGGACGAGGAGCGTCAGCGCAAGATCGCCAGCAAGGGCGGGAAGGCAGCCCACGAGAAGGGCACGGCGCACGAGTTCACGCGCGACGAGGCCCGCGCGGCCGGCAAGAAGGGCGGCGAGGTCGTCAGCCAGAACCGCAAGCACATGGCCGAGATCGGTCGCCGGGGCGGCGAGCGCGTGAGCCAGGACCGGGCCCACATGGCCGAGATAGGCCGCAAAGGCGGCGAGGCCGTGAGCGGCGATCGCCAGCACATGGCCGAGATCGGCCGCCGGGGCGGCGAGTCGCGGGGAGACCAGCCGCGGGAGAATCAGCCGCGCTGACCGGGGGACGCGAAGGGCCCGGCGCCCCCGGCGCCGGGCCAGCCCCCTACCCCCTCGCGACGGCCACGACCCAGGCCTCCCGATCGTCGCCGCGAGGTGCCTCTCGGGAGGCGTCCAGGCGCCGCAGGACCGCGCGCCACACCGGCGTGGCCCCACCCCAGCAGAACTCGGCCAGGCGCCCGACGCGCCGCCCCAGGAGGGCGGCGCCGAGCCTCCAGCGCGGGGCAGGAGCCGGCGGGCTCAGCCGGGCGCGATCGCGCCCAGCGAGACGTCGCCGGGCGTCTCCTTCGGGCCAGGGATCCATTCCTCGTCGGGCTCCTCCGGCGGGAGCACGACCGGGGCGCCGTCGTAGCGCAGGCGCTTGCCAGGCCAGACGAAGCTGCGGAAGAGGTAGGCGAGGAGCGACGGCTGGTCGAGGCCCGGGTGGATGAAGGGCGCCACGCGCCTCGCGTGCTCGGCGGGAAGAAGGCTCCAGTGGAGGCCCGGCTCCATGTGATGGACGGAGTGGAAGCCGTTGTTGTACGTCCACCAGTTGACCAGGCGGCCGACGAAGTTGCGCGAGTGGTTGTACTCGCTGCTCTCGTCGCAGCCGTCGTGCTGGAGGTAGTTCATGGTCACGATCCCCCACGCGGCATACTGGTGCGGGATCAGGACGTAGAGGAGGAACTTCTGCCAGTCGAGCGCGAGCAGGGCCCCCATCGCGCCGAGGAAGACCGCCGACTCGAGGAGCATCTGACGGAACCACGGCGGGTTCCGTCGGTACATCGCCTTGAAGTAGCGCATGTCGGCGGGCAGGATGTCCCGCACCACGCGGCTCATGAAAAAGAGGCCGTTCAACAGGTTCCACCGATAGCGTACCTTCGTCGTCCGCATCACGTCGCGCGAGGACTGCGTGTACTTGTGGTGGCTGAGGTTGTGGCCCGGGACGTAGGCGCTGACGGGGTGTCCGTAGGTGAGCGTGAGCGCGATCTGGAACGCGCGGTTCATCCATCGCTGCCGGAACACCGGGCAATGGACCGCGTTGTGGGTCGCGACCGCTCCGAGGAACGAGAGCACGCACGTCGCGGCGAGGAGCGGAATCGCGAGCCATAGCGCGCGCGGCGCGTAGACCCATTGCACCGTCACGAGCACGAAATACGTCGCGACGAAGAGGAGCGTCTTGATATCGGCGCGGTACCGGAGCATGGCTGTTCTTCGCGGCTACTACCAGGACCGCGCGCCGGACCGACCGGCAGCGCCGAGCAGCGCTGGCCGGCCCGGACGGGCGCAGCGGCCCATCTTCTCGGCGCTCTTCCTAGCGCATTTCGTCGCAGCTGGAAGCCAGAAGTTGCATTTCCGACGCGCGCGTCGCGCCATCCTCACCCGACATCCGTGTTTCACGCCGATGTCTCGCGCTCGGTGCGATCGTCTCTACGCACCTCGCATCGGTGTGCAGGCGTGGGAGCCGCTCCGCCGGTGTGCCGGTGAGGAAGCCGCTCCGCCGGTGCTCGGCGGCGCGTGCGGTGGAGCGCTCCGGGGCGCTCCGGCGCGCTCCGGCGTGCGCTGGGCCGGAGGCGGCTCGCGCTTGACGACCTGGTCGCGAACCGCCAACGTGGCCGCGTGAGCTCATCCCCCCTCGGTTTCGATCCCAACGGTCCCGCCATCGGAAACGGGATTTACGGGCTGCCACATACTGCCGAGGACGCCCGGGTGGTCCTCGTTCCGGTGCCGTGGGAGCCGACGGTGTCCTACCGCCGCGGCGCCGCCAAGGGCCCGGGGGCGATCCTGCGGGCCAGCCGGCAGGTCGACCTCTTCGATCTGCACACGGGCAGACCGTACGAGCAGGGCATCGCGATGCTCGACGTCGATCCGGACATCGTGCGCTGGAACGCGGAGGCTTCCGCGGCGGCCGAGCCGGTGATCGCGGCGCACGGCGAGGTCGCCGGCGACCGGGACCTGGAGGCGCGCCTCGCGGCGGTCAACGCGCTGTCTCGCCGGCTGAACGAGCGCGTCACGGAGATCGCCATGAGATGGATGGAGCGGGGCAAGCTCGTCGGCGTCATCGGCGGCGACCACTCCTCCCCCTACGGCGCGATCGCGGCGCACGCCGCGCGTTACCCGGGAATGGGGATCCTGCACATCGACGCGCACGCCGATCTCCGCAACGCGTACGAGGGATTCACCGACTCCCACGCTTCGATCATGCACAACGTCGCGACGAACCACCCGAAGATCCCGCGGATCGTCCAGGTCGGGCTGCGCGACATGAGCGAAGACGAGCTCCGGTTCATCCGCGAGTCGAACGGGCGCATCGTCGCCCACATCGATGCATCGATCGCCGATCGGCTCTTCGAGGGGGAGCCGTTCCACCTGATCGCCGACTCGATCGTGGAGGATCTCCCCGACGACGTCTATGTGACCTTCGATATCGACGGCCTCGATCCGACGCTGTGCCCGAGCACCGGCACGCCCGTCCCCGGCGGCCTGACGTTCCAGCAAGCCGTCGCCCTGATCGGCCGCATCCAGAAGAGCGGCCGGCGCATCGTGGGCTTCGACCTGAACGAGGTCGCGCCGAAGGACGACAACGACGACTGGGACGGCAACGTCGGCGCCCGCCTCCTGTACAAGCTCATCGGCTTCACGCTCCTCTCCCACGACACCCGCGGCCGCTAGCGCGCGCGTCTCTTCCGCGCGCACTCTCCCCCCAACGAGGCGATCGCGGCGGGCCCCCGCACAGGAGACGGGCCCAGATCGGCGTTTTCGGCGCGGAAGCGTACTCTCGTACGCTGAGCACCGAAAACGCCGAGGTGGGCCCGTATCCGCCGCGGGCGCCCGCCTCATGAAAGCGCGCGGCGGTAGGTCTCTATAGAGAGGTGGACGTCGAGCGTGCCGGCCATCTCGCGGCAGGAGTGCATGCTGAGCATCGGCGCGCCGACGTCGACCGTGGCGATGCCGAGCGAGGCCGCGGTGATCGGGCCGATCGTGCTGCCGCAGGGGAGATCGCTGCGCACGACGAAGCGCTGGGGGGCGTAGCCCACGTCGTGACAGAGCGCCTCGAGCGCGGCGGCCGTCGCGCCGTCGGTCGCATAGGACTGGTTCACGTTCGACTTGATCACGAGCCCGCGGTTGATCTGCGGGGCGTGGCGCGGCTCGTGCTGATCGGCGTAGTTCGGGTGCACCGCGTGCGCCATGTCCGCCGAGACGAGCAGCGACCCGGCCATCGCGCGGGCGAACGCCTGCGGCTCGCGCGCCGGGTAGACGTCGACGATCCGCGCGAGCACGTCGCGGAGCACGCTCCCCGCTGCCCCCACGGCGCTCCGGCTGCCGCACTCCTCGTGATCGTAGAGCGCGATGACGCGCGTCGCGGCGGAAGGAGCGGCGCCGATCAGCGCGGCCGTCGCGGCGTGGCAGCTCGCGAGGTTGTCCAGGCGGGACGCGAAGATGAACTCGTCGGAGAGGCCGCCGAGCGACGCCTTGAGCGTGTCGTACAGGCAGAGATCGAAGCCGAGGATGGCGTCGCGCGGCGCGTCGATAGCGCGCGCGAGCAGGGCGTTGAGATCGGCCTCCCTGCCGAGGCCGATCACGGGGACGAGGTGCTTCTGCGCGTTCAGCACGAGCCCCTCGGAGTTGACCCCGCGGTTCAGGTGGATCGCGAGGTTCGGGACGCGGGCGACCGGGCGGACCAGGTCGACGAGGAGGCGCTCGATCCGCCCGTCCCTGCGCACGTGGACGCGGCCGGCCACGCTGAGATCGCGGTCGAGCCAGGTCGAGTACAGGACGCCGCCGTAGACCTCGACCCCGAGCTGCTGGTAGCCGCTCCGCGAGAGCTCGGCGCTCGGCTTCACCCGGAGGTTCGGCGAGTCGGTGTGCGCGCCGATCACGCGAAAGCCGCCGAGCGCCGGGTGCTCGGCCCCGACCACGAACGCGACGATCGTCGACCCGCCCCGGATGACGAAGCGGCGATCGCCCGGAGCGACCGCCCACGCGTCGCGCTCCCCGAGCTCCGAGAAGCCGGCCGCCACGAGCCGCGAGGCGACCTCGCGCACGGCGTGGTACGGCGTCGGCGAGCGATCGATGAACGCGCAGAGGTCGCGGGCGGCCGCGACGCCGCGCTCGCGCAGCGCCGCCATCTCGTCCGCGCTCCTCGCGAAGCGCTCGCCAAGGTCGGTCAGTGGCCTGGGATCGCCTGCGCGATCGAGGATCTCGGGGGACGTCATGGAGGGCGCGGAGTCTAGCAGAGCAGCCGAGCCCCGCCCGGCGCGCCGGCACGCCTCCCTGCGCACGCTTCCGTGCGCGGACGCGCTCGCTCACGCCGCACGCCGAGATGGCGGCCCACGCGGCCGGTGCGCCATGGTATCCGCCACCACCGCGCCGCTCGCAGGACCTCCCTCCGACGCCGCACGCCGCACGCCGCAACCCGCAACGGAGACGCGCCCCGATGTACCGCCTCGTCCGACCGCTCCTCTTCGCGCTGCCGCCCAGCCTTGCGCACGAGCTCGGCATGCTCGCGCTCGCCCCGCTCGAGCACGCCGCGCCGCTCCGCGCCCTCGTGCACGCCCGCCTCGCGCCCCGGGACGGCCGCATCGCGGTGCGCGCCATGGGGCTCGACTTCCCTTCCCCGCTCGGCGTGGCGGGCGGCTTCGACAAGGATGCGCGCCGGGCCCGCGCGCTCGCCGCCCTCGGGTTCGGCTTCGTCGAGCTCGGCACCGTCACGGCGCAGCCCCAGGCCGCGAACCCGCCGCCGAACCTCTTCCGGCTGCCGGCCGACCGGGCGCTCATCAACCGGCTCGGGTTCCCGAACCAGGGCGCGGCCCGCGTCACGGAGCGGCTCCTCGGCCGCGGCGGCGCGGCGGCCGTGGGCGTGCCGGTGGGCATCTCGATCGGCAAGTCCAGGGTCGCGCCGCTCGATCCCATCGAGCCCGCGATCGACGACTACCTCGCGAGCTTCCGGGAGGCGCGGCGCGCGGCCGACTTCGTCGTGATCAACGTGTCGTCGCCGAACACGAAGGACCTCCGCGCGATGCAGGGGCCGGCGATCGCGCGGGCGCTGCTCTCCGCGATCGCGCGGGAGAACCGCGCCGCCGGGGCGCCGCTGCCGCTGCTCATCAAGGTCGCCCCGGACCTCGGCGACGAGGAGCTCGAGGCGCTGCTCGCCGTGGTCGAGGAGGTGGGCCTCGCCGGCGTCATCGCGACCAACACGACCGTGCGGCGCGACGGGCTCGCGACGAGCCCGGAGGCCGTCGAGGCGATGGGCGCCGGCGGGCTGAGCGGCCCGCCCCTCCGGCAGCGCTCGCTCGCGATGGTGCGGCGCATCCGCGCGCGCCTCGGGAGCGGCGTCACGGTGATCGGCGCCGGGGGCATCGAGTCGGCGGAGCACGCGATGGACCAGCTCCAGGCGGGCGCCAACCTCGTGCAGCTCTACACGGGCTTCATCTACGGCGGCCCCCTCCTCCCCGCCGCGATCGCGCGCGGGCTGTCGGACCTCGTGGCCCGCTCCGGCGCGCGGTCGATCCAGGATCTCGTGAGCCGGCCAGGCGGCGCGACGCGCGCTGCTATGATCGGCCATGGAGCTTGAAGCGCACGTCCACGACACCATCCGCGACATCCCGGAGAGCGAGTGGAACGCGCTCCACGGGGTGAGCGAGGCGCCGTTCCTGACGTGGGCGTGGTTCGACGCGCTCGAGCGGACGGGGTGCGTGGGCGAGGAGGCGGGGTGGCTGCCCCACCACATCACGCTCCGGGCCGAGGGGGCGCTGCTCGCCGCGGCGCCCGCCTACCTCAAGGACAACAGCGAGGGAGAGTTCGTCTTCGACCACGGCTGGGCCTCTGCGTCCCACCAGATCGGCGCGCCGTACTACCCGAAGCTCGTCGTCGCGGTGCCGTTCACGCCCGCGACGACGCCGCGGCTGCTCGTGCGGCGGCCGGAGGACCGCCCGGCGCTCCTCCCCGTCCTCGCCGAGACGCTCCGCAAGCTGGTCGCGCGGAGCCGCATCTCGAGCGCCCACGTCCTGTTCCCGACCGAGGACGAGGCCGCCGCCCTCTCCGATGCCGCCATGGCGCACCGCTGCGGCGTCCAGTTCCAGTTCGAGAACGAGGGGTACCAGACGCTCGACGACTTCCTCGCGCGCTTCAACGCGAAGCGGCGGCACCAGATCCGGCGCGAAATGCGCGAGTCCACGAGGCAGGGGCTGTCGATCGATACGCTGCGCGGCGCGGAGATCACGCCGGAGATCGTCGATGCCATGTTCGGCTTCTACGTCTCCACCGTGGAGAAGTTCGCCTGGGGCCGGCAGTACCTGAACCGCGCCTTCTTCGAGGAGATCACGGCCCGCCTGCGCGGCGGCGGGGCCCAGGGAGGCGTCGAGATCGTCCTCGCGCGGGAGGGCAAACGCCCCATCGCGGGCGCGCTCAACCTCGCCGGGCCCACGACGCTCTATGGCCGTTACTGGGGCGCATCGGAGGAGCGCCCGTTCCTGCATTTCAACGTCTGCTATTATCACCCGGTCGAGGACTGCATCGCCCGGGGACTGCGCCGCTTCGAGCCGGGCGCAGGGGGGTCGCACAAGCTCGTTCGCGGCTTCGCGCCGAGCGTCACCCACAGCGCGCACCACATCGCGCATCCGCGCCTGGACGCCGCGGTGCGCGAGTTCCTCGCGCGCGAGCGCGCGGCCGTCCGCGCGAAGACGGCGGACAGGAGCGTGGCATTCCGCTGAGCGCCCTCCTGGCGCAGCGCGACGTGCGGTGTTGACGTGACGCGCGCTGGAGAGGGATGCTGCCGGACATGCGCGCCTTTCTTGCACTCCTCGTTTCCTCCATCGTCTTCGGGCTCGCCGCGAGCGGCGGCTGCTCGAGCAATGAAGCGACCGATACGACCTCGACGACGGTGGCGGCCACGGTCGCCGGCGCCGGCGGCTCGCTCGGCTTCGGCTGCTTCGGCGGCAGCCCGGATGGACGGTGTACGATCCTCGCCCAGGTCCCCGAGAGCTGCAGCTGCCCCGACTGCTCCGACACGGCGAGCTGCCTCGGCCGCTGCAACGACGACGGCGCCTGCGACATGCGGCCGGACGCCCCCGACGGCGAGGATTGCACCTGCCAGGACTGCGCGGGCACCGTCGCGGCCTGCAGCCCGAGGCGCGGGTGCAACGACGCGGAGGGATGCAACGTCAACGAGGATTGCACCTGCCCCGACTGCACGGGCACCCCGCGGTGCACGGATCACTGCACGGACAACGGCTCGTGCGCGGAGTACTTCGAGGGTTGCTCCTGCGCGGATTGCCGCGGCGTGGAGCGCTGCGGCGGGGGGCCGGCCACGACCACGGCCGCGGCCACGACGGGCAGCGGCGCGGGCGGCGACCCGGCCGGCAGCGGCGGCGCGGGCGGCGACCCGGCCGGCAGCGGCGGCGCGGGCGGCGGACCGACCGGCAGCGGCGGCGCGGGCGGCGCCTAGGACACGCTCGGCGCCCTCGCCCCGCCGAGCCCTCACTGCTTCGCGGTGAGCCCGTGCTTCCTCAAGAACATCCGCACGTGGTGGCGCTCCATGCCCGCGCGGCGCGCCATCTCGCTGACGTTGCCGCCCGTCGCGCGGATCAGCTCGCTGAAGTAACGCTGCTCGAACGCCGCGACGGCGCTCCGCTTCGCCTCGCCGAACGCCGACGTCGGCACGACCACGTCGCCGCCGCCCTCGAGCGGCAGGATCGAGGCGATCGCCTCGGCCCCGGGCGGCAGGCTCGCGGCCACGCTGGTGACGTTCATGAGCTCGCGGACGTTGCCGGGGAAATCGTGCTGGCCGAGCGTCGTGGTGATGAGATTGACCATCTCCACGGCGCGCTCGGGGCACCCCAGGCGCTCGCAGACGCGCTCGACGAGCAGCGGGATGTCCTCCCGCCGCTCGCGGAGCGGCGGCAGCTCGATGCGCATCTGGGCGATCCGGAAGAAGAGATCGCTCCGGAAGCGCCCAGTGTTCATGCTGCGGCCGAGGTCGCGGCGCGTCGCCCCGATGATCCGCACGTCGACGGGCTCGTAGATCCGCGACCCGACGCGCTTCACCTTCTGCTCGGTGAGCGCGCGCAGCAGCTTCGGCTGGAGATCGGGCGGCAGCTCGCCCAGTTCGTCGAGGAAGATCGTCCCGCCGTTCGCCTCGTGGAAGGCGCCGCTCCTCCGATCGTTCGCCCCGGGGAAGGCGCCGCGCTCGTGCCCGAAGAGGAAGCTCTCGGCCAGCGCGCCCGGCAGCGAGGCGCAGTCGACGACGACGAACGGGCCGCCGCGCCGGATCGAGACGTCATGGATGGCCTGCGCCGCGAGCTCCTTGCCCGTGCCCGTCTCCCCGGTGATGAGCAGCGAGAGCTCCGTCGAGGCCACCTCGCGCAGCAGGCGGAACAGGTGGCGCATCCGCGGCGAGGCGCCGATCAGCGGGCCGAAGCTCTCGTCGAAGCCGACGTCGACGCGCTCCTTCTCGAGCGGCTCGAAGCTCAGCACCGAGCCGCCGATCTGGATGGCGCACGCGGCCGTCAAGATCGCCTCGCGGATGCGGACCGTCGACACGAACGTCCCATTCTTGCTGCCGAGATCGCGGACGAGCACGCCCGGCCCCTCCGCGCGAAGATCGCAATGCGTCGAGCTGACCTCCGGATCGTCGACGACCACACCGCAGCTCGGATCGCGCCCCACCACGATCGGCGCGATGCCGATCTTGACGGGATCCCGGCCCGTCGACCGCAGCGTGCCGCCGCGAACAAACCACTGAACCGCGCGAGCGCGGGTCGCATCCCTCGTCGAGCTCATATCCAACGGTTATTCGATTTCCCTTGTCTTGACCACATCCACGCACGCTCCGCCCGCCCGCGGGAGCGAGCGCCCACCTGGGCGCACCGGGTACGTGGCTTCCGGAGGAGCCGCAGCCTCTCGTCGCAAAACTTCACAGTTACTACAGGCAACAACGAGAAATTCTGATCAAGCGATGTGCTGAGCGCATAGCGGGAGAGGCCCTCGAGAGGTTAGAGTACGTGGTCTACGCAAGCGATGAAGCGGGCGTTCGTCCAGCTCGCCTCATCGGGTGTCGATGGTCGATGAACGAGGACCCGACCATCGCGGGGCGGAGGCGCCCTGCGATAGGGCTGTCGGTGTGTGGTTCTTTCAACGCGGTTCGGGGCTCCGCTCTCCCGGTCCCCTCAACGTGGGAGTCGCGCGAGCGCTCCCGGCGAGGATGCTTATGCCGAGAATAGGATGGTCACTCCGGAAGCGCGCCGCGACGGCCCTGGGGCTCCTGGGGCTCTCCGCGGGCGCGAGCGCGCTCGCGTCCGTGTCCACCGGTTGCAGCAGCGAGGCCGAAGGCCCGTGCATCTCCGACGAGCAATTCTTCGCCGAGAAGGTGTGGGTCCCCATCCTCTCGACGAAATGCATCGGCTGCCATAACCCGCAGGGGCAGGCGGCGGAATCCAAGCTGATCCTCGCCGGGAGCAGCGAGGCGGGGTTCCTCGACAAGAACCTCGCGACGTTCAAGTCGCTCGCCGGGCTCGAGCTCGGCGGCGAGTCGTACGTCCTCCTCAAGCCGACGAAGGCCATCGAGCACGGCGGCGGCAAGGTCCTCGCCTCGGACAGCCCCGAGGTCGAGGCGCTCCGGGCGATGGTGGAGCGCACGAAGGAGCCGTCGTCCTGCGAGACGGACGTCAACGCGTCCTTCGCCGGCGTGGTGATGAGCGGGCCGGTGGAGACGCTCCGCACGGCGAGCCTCGAGCTCGCCGGGCGCCTGCCGACCGAGGCCGAGGAGGAGGCCGTCGCGCAGAGCGGCATGGCCGCGCTGGATCCGATCCTGGACCAGATGCTCACCGAGGAGACGTTCTATGTGCGGCTGAAGGAGATCTACAACGATCTCTTCCTCACCGATCGTTATCTGAACGGCGAGGAGGCCGTCGATCTGCTGCGGAGCGACGCGTACGATCCGAAGTGGTACAACAGCCTCCCTCAGGATCCGGCGCTGGTCGCGAGGTACGGCGCGCGGGACCTGGAGGACGTCGCCAACAAGCTGAAGAGCTGGACGAACCGGGCCGTCGGCAGGGAGCCGCTCGAGCTCATCGCCTACATCGTGCGGAACGACAGGTCCTTCAAGGAGGTCCTCACCGCGGACTACACGGTCGTGAGCCCCTTCTCCGCCAGGGCGTACGGCGTGACGGCCGAGTTCAAGAACGACGCGGATCCGGACGAGTTCGTCCCGGCGAAGCGCGATCCGATCCCGCTCGCCGGCGTGCTCACCTCCCCCGTCTTCCTGTCCAGGCACCCGACGACGAACACCAACAGGAACCGCCACCGCGCGAGGATGGTCTATCAGTTCTTCCTCGGCACCGACATCCTGAAGACGGCCGAGCAGCCGCTCGATCAGACGAAGATCACCGACTTCAACCCGACGATGAACAACGCGGCGTGCACCGTCTGCCACGCCGCCCTGGACCCGCTGTCAGGCGGGTTCCACAGCTTCGACTCCGCGGGCCGGTACAAGGAGGACGACACCTGGTACGAGGACATGCGGCCGCCGGGCTTCGGCGCCGAATCGGTGCCGTTCAGCGAGTTCCCGAGCGCGCTCTCGTGGGTGGCGAAGCGGGTCGCCGACGACCCCCGCTTCGCGCTCTCGGCGGTCTACACGATGTACAGCGGCCTCACCGGGCAACAGCCGCTCGTCGCGCCGACCAACGAAGATCCGGAGTTCAACGCCAAGTTCCGTGCGTACCTCGCCCAGTACCACGCGTTCAACACGATGGCGCACGACTTCGCCGACAGCGGCTACAACCTGAAGACGGTCGTCAAGGCCATCGTCAAGAGCCCCTATTTCCGGGCGCGCAACGTGGCGCAGGCGTCCCGGGGCGAGGCGCTCACGCAGCTCGGCGGCACGCGGTTCCTCGGGCCCGAGCAGCTGCACCGGAAGATCTGGGCGGTGACGGGGTACCCGTGGCGCCCGCGGGCGTTCGAGGACGACGGCGTCCGCTACGACTTCCTGCTCCGGCGCGACGCCTACCGCATGCTGTACGGCGGCATCGACTCGCAGGACGTGATCCAGCGGATCACGGAGCCGAACGGGATCATGGCCAACATCGCCGACCGGATGGCGAACGAGATGGCGTGCATCGCGGTGCCGCGCGATCTCTACCTGCCGCAGGAGGAGCGGCTCCTCTTCCCGTACGTCGAGACGACGTTCGAGCCGCGGGACACGAACGACTTCGACGTGCTGCCGGCCGTCGAGGGGATCAAGCAGAACATCCAGTACCTGCACAAGCGGGTGCTGGGCGAGTCGCTCGAGCTCGGTGATCCCGAGATCGAGCGGACGTACAAGGTCTTCCTCGAGACGTGGGAGGAGGGCAAGGCGGGCATGGCGAAGCCGGAGGGCGAGGAGGGCCGGCTCTCGAAATCGCTGCCCGGCCCCTGCCAGGTGCACAACGACTACTGGACTCGAGAGGGGCTCCCCGACGATCAGAAGCTCACGCGCGACGAGAACTACACGATCCGCGCGTGGATGAGCGTCATGACCTATCTCCTTTCGGACTTCAGGTTTCTTTACCAGTAGGAGCAGCCATGGAACGTCGAGATTTCCTCAAACTGGCATCTATGGCGGGCCTCGGCGTCGTCGCAGGGGGCGTGCTGTCCAGGGACGCCGCCGCGGCCGGCCCCTACGAGGGCCCGCTCTGGGTCCACATCCACGCGAGCGGCGGCTGGGACCCGACGAGCCTCTGCGATCCCAAGGGCGCGTTGGACGAAGAGGAGCAGAAGACCCGGCAAGCGATGAACCGCAGCTACCTGCGCGAGGCGATCGGGACCGCCGGCAACCTCAAGTACGCGCCGGTCGGCGGCAACGACGCGTTCTTCAAGAAGCATTACAGCAAGCTGCTCGTCATCAACGGCATCGACACCGGGACGAACAGCCACGACGCCGGCGTCCGCAACACGTGGTGCGGCACGCTCCGCGAGGGCAAACCGGGCTTCGCGGCGCTCGTGGCCGGCGTCCACGGCGGTTCGTTGCCGATGGGGTTCATCAGCAACGGCGGCTACGACGCGACGGCGAACGTCGTGGCCGTCACCCGCATACCCGACACCGGCCTCCTGCAGCGGCTCGCCTATCCGAACAGGATCGATCCGGGGAACGAAGAGAACCGCGAGCAGTACCACACCGACGCCACGATGACGCGGATCCTCGAGGCGCGGCAGGCGCGGCACGCGGCGAAGCTCGAGCAGCAGCGGCTGCCCCACGTCAAGCAGGCGATGAGCACGCTCTTCACGTCGCGCGTCGGGCAGAACGAGCTCAAGCAGCTCATCCAGTACCTGCCCGCCGAGTTCGAGCAGGCCTCGCTGCGGCGGCAAGCGCAGGTCGCGCTCGCGGCCTACCGCGCCGGCATCTGCGTGAGCGCCAACCTGTCGGTGGGCGGGTTCGACACGCACGGGAACCACGACGACAACCACATCCCGCGGCTCGACCAGATCTGCGACGGGATCGACTTCATCCTGACCGCCGCGGAGGAGCAGGGCCTCGCGGACCGGATCGTCCTCGTCGTGGGCTCGGACTTCGGGCGGACTCCGGGCTACAACGAGGGCAACGGCAAGGACCACTGGAACATCACCAGCATGATCCTGGCCGGCGCAGGCGTCGCGGGGAACCGGGTGATCGGCGCGACGGACGACCGGCATAACCCGCTCGATGTCGATCCGGTCACGCTCGAGCCCAAGGAGGGCGGCGTCCGGCTCAAGCCGGGGCACATCCACAAGGCGCTGCGCAAGCTGGCGGGGATCGCGGACGATCCGCTCGTGGAGCGATTCCCGCTCTCCGAGGAAGAAGACCTGCCCATCTTCGGGTGACGTGGCCCGCGGGCGGCGCGCCGCGCCGCACCGCCGTCGACGCCATCGTCTGCAGCGCGGGTGAGGAGACGGGATGTCGCCTCGCCCGCCGCTCACTCCACCGAGAACGCGATCTCCTCGGCGGCGACCGCTCCGTCCGCGTCGATGCGGAGCCGGTGCGCGCCGGGGACGAGCGGCCAGTCGAGCGCGAACGGCGGGCCGACCTCGATGGGGCGCCCGTCGAGCACGAAGCGCACGCGGGGCACGCCCGGAGGGACGTCGGCGCGCAGCCGGATCGCCTGCAGCGAGTTGATCGAGGGGTCGAGGACGAACCGGGCGCCGTCGGGAGGATACGCGACGCGGACGCGCGCGCCGGCGCCGGCCAGAGCGGCGCCGGGCGCGCCGTCGAGCCCGGCGAGCGCGCCGCAGAGGGGCGACGCCGACTCGGGCGCGAGGGGGCGGCCGGCGGCGCGCGCCCACGCGGTGAGCTCCGCGTCGTAGCGCTCGAAGACGCGCTCCTCGACCGCCGCGTCGGGGCAGGCCCCGGCGCGCAGGCCGTTGCGGCGATCGATGCGCACGGCCTCGTGCATGTCGCACGGCGAGAGCGCCGCGGCGTCGCCGCGCGGCAGGAGCTCGTGGCGGCGGTGCGGGCACGCGGCGGTAGGCCGCATGCCGGACAGGGCGCAGACCTCGACCTCGGCGAGCTGCTCGGGATCGGGGGGATCGAAGGGGCGCGGCGGCCGGACGCGCGCGGCGGCGAGCATGGCGTCGCGGAACAGCGGGCCCGCGCCGGTGATGCCGCTGACGCCGCCCATGGGTGAGCCGTCGAAGTTGCCGACCCAGACGGCGACGGTGACGTCCGGCGTGAAGCCGACCGCGACGTTGTCGCGGAAGCCCTTCGACGTGCCCGTCTTCGCGGCCACAGGGAACGGGAGCTCGAGCGCGTTGCCCTCGCCGAACGACGCGAGCCGCGCCCGGTCGTCGGCGAGGATGTCGACGATCACCCGGGCGCGCGCGGCGTCGAGGACACGCACGCCGCGCTCGGGAGGCGCCGCGGGCGCGTCGCTCTCGCCGCGCGCGGACACGGAAGAGGCCGCTTGCGAGGAGGGCGACGGAGGCGACGAGGGGGCGAACGAGCGCACCGCGCGCACCGGCAGGTAAAGGCCTCCCCGCGCGAGCGTGGCGTAGGCGTTCGCGAGGTCGATCAGGCGGACCTCGCCGTCGCCGAGCGCGACGGCGACGCCGTAGCGCGACGGCTCGCGATCGAGCGAGCGGAGGCCGAGCTCCCGGAGCCGCGCAATGACGCGCTCGGGGCCGAGCGCGGCCGCCGCCCAGACCGCAGGGACGTTGTAGGAATTGGCGAGCGCATCCCGCAGGCGTACGGGGCCGTGAAAGCGGCCGTCGTAGTTCCGCGGCGCGTAGTTGCCGTCCGCCGTCGGGAACGAGAGCTCGACGTCGGGAAGGACGGTCGCGGCGGTGAACCCGAGCTGCTCCATGGCGAGCTCGTAGACGAACGGCTTCAGCGCAGAGCCGGGCTGGCGCAGCGCGAGGACGCCATCGTTGTGGCCGAGCCCGGCGGCGTCGTCGATGTCGTGCGAGCCGACGTACGCGAGGATCTCGCCGGTCGCGTTCTCGATCACCACCACCGCCGCCGCGCCGACGTCGCGATCCGAGAGGCCGCGGACGGTCTGCTGCGCGAGGACCTCGATCTCGCGCTGGAGGCCGCGGTCGATCGTCAGGGTGATCGAGGTCGCCCGGACGAGGGGTGACGCGGCGCCGGGGCCCTCGGCGTGAAGGCCCGCGCCCGGGCCCAGGGCGCCGCCGAGCACGGCGCGGACGAGGTGCGGCGCGCCGAGGCCGCCCCCCTTCGGGGCGAGCGCGATGGGCTCCGCGCGGGCGCGGGCCACCTCGGCCTCGCCGGCGAGGCCGGCCGCGAGCATGCGATCGAGGACGCGGTTCCTGCGGCGCTCGAGCGGCCCGGTGCCGCGTCGCGGGTCGTACAGCGCCGGGCCACGCGGCATGCTGGCGAGCGCGGCGGCCTCGGCGAGCGACAGGTCGCGCGTGGGCTTGTCGAAGTAGAAGCGGCTCGCCGCCTCGACCCCGCGCAGGCCCGGGCCGAAAGCGACGCGGTTCAGGTACTGCTCGAGGATCTCGCGCTTCGAGAGCGACGCCTCGATGCGCAGCGCGAGCGCCGCCTCGCCGAGCTTGCCGCGCGCGGTGCGGGGGCGCGGCACGAGCGTGCGCGCGAGCTGCTGCGTGATCGTGGACCCGCCCGAGACGACGCGCCGCTCGGCCGCGAGCTGGCCGATGGCGCGCGCGATCGCGATCGGATCGACGCCGGGGTGGCGCGCGAACCGCTTGTCCTCCGCGGCCAGGAGCGCGCGCTGGATGCGATCGCCGGCCTCGGAGAGCGGAAGCCAGCGCGCGCGCGCGCCGTCTCCAGCGCGCAGCTCGCGGAGCACCGTGCCGTGGCGGTCGAGGAGGACCGTGGACACGGCGTGGTCCTCGGGCGCCCCGAGCTCGGGGGGCAGCGGCGTGAGCGCCGCGAGGGCGGCGAGCAGGAGCCACGGCGCGACGGCGAGGGCGAGCGCGATCTGCGCCGCGCGGCGCAGGATCCGCCGCGCGCGCGGGCCGAGCCGCGCAAGCCACCGCCCTGCGCGACCGGGCCCCGGCGGGGAGGGCGCGTTCACGGCTCAGCGCGGACGCGGCGCCGCGTCCGGCCCTCGGCTGGAGACCTGGACCGTGACGGCGCCCGTCCGGCCGAAGACCTCGGGGCTGTACATCTCCTCCGCGCGCGCGGGCGGGACCACGAACGAGCCGAGCGTCGTGGCGCGCGCGAGGTACCGGTACCGGTACATCCCGGCGGCCATGTGATCGACGAAGAACAGGACGCGATCGTCGCGGATCTCGCGGACGAAGCGGCTCGGGTCGTAGACGCGGCCGGTCGCGCGCTCGTCGTCCCGATCGACGTCGGCGTCATCCGCCTCGGCCTGAGCCTCGGCCGCGTCGACGTCCAGCGAGCGCGCGGACGTCGCGAGCCGCGCGTCGACCGCCTCGAGGCCGGCCGGCAGCGGATCGTCGATGACCACGAAGTCGCGCGGAGAGGGCGTCACCACGACGATCTCGCCGAGCACGAGGTCGCCGCCGGCGAACGCGACCGACGCGGGGGCCGCGCGCTCGCTCGACGTCGACGCGCCGCCGACGACGGCGGCGAGGTCCTCGGGAGCGAGGGCGCGGAGCGACTTCTCGACGAAGAAGCCGCGGTCGAGCGCCGCCGTCGGGAGCTGCTTGCGCGCGTAGCGGAGCCGCGCCTCGTAGAAGAGGCGGCCGCGCCCGTCGACCGCGAACGCGAGCGGCGCGCCCGCGGCGCTCGCGAGCCGCGCCGCGGGGATCGACGTCTTGACCTGCTCCGTCGTGGGGCCGTGGAACGGCGCGGAGAACAGCTCCGCCTGCCCCAGGAACACCCGCGCGTCGAAGTCCGGCGCCGTCTTCTCCTGCGCCTTGCGGTACTGATCGAGCGCGAGCAGCGCCCAGGCCGTCTCCTGCGTGCTGCGCCACGTGCCACCGCGGCGATCCGCGAGCAGCCCCGCCGCGAGCCGCGGCGCGAGCGGGTGCGCCGGCCGCGCCGCCAGCAGCGCGCGCAGCACGAGCGCCGAGGTGCGGGCCTCGGAGTCCATGAGGACCGCGTACGCGTCGCCGTGGTTGTCGACGGCCCGCGCGACCGGACCGTCGAGGCGCAGCGCGCCCTCGAGCTCGCGGACGAGCTGATCCACGGAGCCCCTGTCGCTCTTGCCGATCACCATCGCGTGCGCGAGGAGCGCCTTCGAGAAGAGCGGAAGCTTGTCGCGCTCGTCGAACAGCTGGCTCGCGCGCCCGGGGTCGGGGGCGCCGCTCGCCGCGAGGACGTCGACGAGGAACGGCGCCGTCGCCCGGAGGAGCGGGTCGGCGCCGGTCCGGTTGAGCTCCTGGCGCAGGTACGACGTCGCGCGCTCCACCGCGTCGGGCGGCACCGCGACCCCGTAGCGCCTGGCCTCGGTGAGGCCCCACAGCGCGTACGCCGTGGTCCACAGGTCCGCGCCGTCCGACTCGGCGAAGAAGCCGAAGCCCCCGTCCCCGCGCTGGTGCGAGACGATCTCCCGGACCGTCTTGCCGATGACGGCCGTGAGATCCTTCGGCAGTGCGATCCCGTAGGCCTTCGCGAGATCGCGAAGCGACAGGAGCGGCACCATCCGGCTCGTCAGCTGCTCGGTGCAGCCGTACGGGTACTCGAGGAGCTGCTCCACGCCGCCGCCGAGGCCCACGAGCGCGGTCGGCGCGAGGCTCACGGTGAGCCCGCCCGTGTCGTCGCGGATCGCCGACAGGTCCCCGAGCCGCTCTGCGCTCGCGGTCGTCGTGTCGCCGTAGAGCGCCACGGCCTCCGGCGCCATGGGCGCCTTGATCTCGCGGTTCACCTCGACGACGTCCGACGCGCCGCCGCCGGTCGCGCGGAAGCGCAGCGTCGCGGGGCCTGCCCGCGGCGCCGAGAGCGCGAAGCGGACCTCGGCCGACCCGCCCGGGGCCAGCTCGACCGTGCGCTTGGCGCTGCCCGCGAGCGTCAGCCCCGACGCGGTGACCTCCACCTCGACCGTCGCGGGCTTCCCGAGCCCCTTCGAGGTCACGACAACCCCCGCGTCGATCGCGTCGCCCGCGCGGAGGAAGCGGGGCAGCGCGGGCCGGGCCATGAGCGGGCGGCTCGCCGTCACCCGGGACTCGCCGTAGCCGAAGCGATCGTCCTCGGCGGCCACGACCGCCATGACCCGGTACGTCGTGAGCGAGTCCGGCAGCTTGAAGCTCGCGTGCACCTGCCCGGAGGCGTCGGTGACGAGCGCGGGGTTGTAGTAGGCGCTCTGCCGAAAATCGCGGCGCACGCCCGTGCCGCCCTCGGCGCCGCCGCCGCCCGCGCGCCCCTTGTCGGCGCCGAGGTCCGCGAACGGGTTGCGCACGCGGGCGAGGGCCTCGCGCGTCTCGATCGTCGCCACCTTCAAGGGGCGCGGCGCGCCGAACACGGGGATCGGATCCGGCGTCGTGTACCCCGTCAGCGACAGCACGCCCTCGTCCACGGCGTAGAGGGTGACCTCGGCGCGGGCCGGCTGGCCGGCGCGATCGCGGACGTCGACGTCCACGCGGATCGGATCGCCGGGGCGCGCGTCCGCCTTGTCGGCGCGGACGCGCACCGCGAGCCGCTGCGCCTCCGGGTTCACGCGGAGCGGGGCGTAGCCGAGGCGGAACGCCGGCGCGCCGACGTCGGGCCCAGGCACCCCGCCCTTCCCTGGCGCGGGCTGCGGCTTCGTCCGCCCGCGCAGGAGCAGCACCGAGACGAAGGCGTTCGGCCGGAGGTCCTCCGTGATCGGGACGTCGATCACGGGCATGGCGCCCGACAGCGTCACCTTCCGGTGCGTGGAGATGCCGGCGCGCTCGACCGTGACCAGCGCGTCGGCGGACGCGAACGGCGACTTCACGATGAGGCGCGCCGTCTGCCCGATCTCGTAGCTGTCGCGGTCGGGCACGAGGTCGACCTTGAGCTCGTCGCTGTCGCCGAAGCCCCCGCCGCCCTCGCCGAGCGCATAGACCCCGGCGGCGGCGCCGACGGGGTTGCCGCGGCGGTCCCTGGCCGTCGCGTGCAGGAGGTAATAGCCACCCGACGGGACCGTGAGCTCGCAGCTCCGCGGCGCCGCCGCCGTCGTGACGCCGCACCGCGCGACGATCTTGTCGACAGGCGCGCTCACGCTGCGGTACGCGCTGCCGCTCTCCTCCCGCGCGAGCGTCCACGTGCGGTGCACGAGCTCGACCCGGACCGCGACCTGCGCGACGCGCGCCCCCTTCGGATCGACCGCGAGGATCTCGGGCCGCAGCACGTCGCCCGCCTTCGCGAAGCGCTCGGGCTCCTTGAGGGCGACGTAGAACTCGGCCGGGTGCACGAGCGCCGTCGAGCTCCCGGCGATCGCCTGCCGCGACACGTCGGTGACCGACGCCTCGCACGTGACGAGCTCGGTGCCGCGCTGCCCGGGCATGGAGAGCGCCGCGCCGATCGCCGCCTGCCCGGCCGCGTCGAGCTTCTCGCGCGCGCTCTGCACCTCGAACTCGCGCGGCGCCTGGTCCCGCAGCGCGTCGGTGAGCTCGTCCTCGCGGACCGTGAACCCCTCGATCCCCGGCGGCGAGAACGACGCCGGCGCGCGCGTCACGGAGAGCGATGCCTCCGCGTTCGTCATCGGCGCCCCGAACAGGTAATCGCCGCGCGCGGTCCAGCGCGCCTTGTCGCCGCGGACATAGCTCGGCCTGTCGCTCTCGACGCCGACCTTGAACTCGGCGGGGCGGTACTCGGCGACCTCGACGCTGCCCCACACGTCCACCCACCCCGCCTCGCCGCCCTGGACCGCCGCGGCGAGGCTGTACGTGCCGAGCCGCGCGCTCTCGGGGATCTTCACGTCGGCCGAGAACGTGCCGAAGGCGCCGAGCGTCGGGGAGAGCGAGACGAGCGCCTCGCCGTCGGGCCCCTCGACCTTGAACGCGACACTCTTGCCGGCAGGCGTCCTCGCCCCGCGCGCGCCCTCCTCACGGAAGATCCCCTTCACGCGCACCGTGTCGCCCGGCCGGTAGATGCCGCGATCGGAGAACATCATCCCGAACGGGCGCGCCTCGCTGAAGTCCGACGCCGCGCCGAAGCGCCACCCGTTGAGCGAGTCGGCGACGCTCCGGTACGTCCAGTCGTCGCCCGCGCGCGCGAAGACCACGCTGCGCCCGAGCGTCGTCGTGGCCTCCGGACCGTGCGCCGTCGCGGGGACCATCGCGAACCCCTCGGCGTCGGTCGCCACCTCCGCGGGAGCGGGTGCGCCCGGTGCCCGGATCCACACGCGCGCCCCGGGCACCGGCGCGCCCGTCGACAGGCGCGTCACCCACACGAGCGAGCCGCTCGGCGACACCTTCGCGCTGATCCCGAGGTCGGTCACCTGCGCGATCACCGCCTCGGAGGTGGCGCGCGCGTGCCGCGTCCCGGGCCGGCTGGTGTAGCTGATCCCGATCGCGAGCGGCCCGCGCTTGCCCTCGCCGCCCAGCACCTCGGCGGCGCGCACGAGGTGCGTCGCCGGCGCGTTCGTCGCGGCGGCCGGGCGCAGGACCGTCTGCTTGCCGGAGGGCAGCGCCGCGATCTCGCTCATCTTCGGGCTGCGCCCCGGGCTGTGCGGATCGCCCTGGAGCGCGAGGATCATCTCCTCGGTCATCGCGCCGACCGCGAGCGAGAGCTCGCGCACGTTCACGGACACGACCGGGATCTCGCGCCGCTGGGCCGGCTCGAACACGCTCCCGACGAGGCCGATCTGCGCCTCGGGCCAGCGATCGTCGAAGGCGATCTCCTCGGTGACGACGCCGGCGAGCGCCTGCCCGTGCACGTCGCGCAGCCCGGCGGCCACGCGCACCCGGTAGCTGCGACCCGGGGCGAACGCGCCGCCGAGGGGGATGTGGCTCGTGGGCTCGTCGTCCTCGATCCACGACGGCCATCGCAGCTTGACGGCGGGCTCCACCGAGATCGCCCGCTTCGCGTCCGCGAACTTGATGGGGTTCGAGAAGGCGAGCGTGAACCCGCCGTCGGCCGCGCAGCGCCCCTGCGGCGTATCGCGATCGCACTCGGGGCGCAGCGCCCGGAGCGGCCCGTAGGTGCGGTACGTGAACCGCTGCTCCTCGCCGGCCGGCAGCGGCCCTTCGCGGCCGCGGAGGCCCTCCGCCACGGCGATCTCGATCTCGCTGTCGCGCGGCAGCGGCGCGCGCGGGACGAGCTCGGCGAGCATCTCGTTCTTCGCGTCGGGGCGCCGCACCTCGAACGCCACCTTGTCCTTTCGAGCACCCACCGTGAGAGACGCGCGCCGCGCGATCTCGGCGGTGTCGACCGGCTGGTTGAACCGGAGCTCGAACCGCGCGTCCGGCTTGAGATCGTCCTTGCCCGACCAGGGCTCGACGCGCGCGACCGCTGGCAGCTCGGTGCGGAAGGTGAAGGAGTACGGCTCGGCGAGCGCGCTGCCGTCGAGCGCGCGGGTGCCCGCAGGGACCTCGACGGTGAACTCCGTGCCGCGCGGCAGGCGCCCTTCGGGGACGAACGTGAGGCCGCTCGTGCCAACCCAGCGCCAGCTTCCAGGCGCGGACGGCTTCAGCACCGCGGGCGACGCGGCCTCGCTGCCCGCGAGATCGAGCGACCGCATCGGCCGGTTGAAGACCAGGCTGATCTCGGCGGGGCTCGTCGTCTGCCCGCGGGGCGCGCCGAACACCACCGCGAACGGCCCTGCCGCGGCCTTTCCGCCCGGTTCGAGCGCGCCGGGCGCGAGCGTCCCTCGAGGCGGGACGTTGGGGGCGCGCGCGCCCTGAACGCAGGCCAGGCTGAGGGCGAGGACCGCGAGAACGGCGGGCGCAGATCGGAGGCGCGGAGCGACGGACATGGCCGCGACTCAGCAATGGGGATGCCGCGGGCGCAAGAGGCGAGTCCGCGGCGGAATCCGGGCGGGTGATGTGGCAGGCGAGACACACCCGACGAGCGCCGGTGACGCGCGGCCCCCCGCCCCGGCGTCCTCGACGGTGCCCTTCATCCGGGCTGCGCGGCCAGGCGGCGGTGGAGGTCGGGGCGCGCGCCAGCCAGCTCGGCGCATGTCGTCTGCGCGCACCGGTGACTCCTTTGGACAGGATGAGAACGCCCATCACTCACGCTGTCGCATCGTCGTCCAAGTCGTTCCTTGAGTTCACAGCCAGGCCGTTCGCGCTCACCGCCGTCCCGCGCCCCGGGGGAGATCTCCCCTGACCCCCGGAGTTTGACGACATCACGCAGCGAAGCGATGTGCTTTGCGCATCGCTCGCAAACGGTAGAGAACAGCAAACCCACCTCTTCAACCACCTTGACCATCGCTGCTCCGTTCAGATTCTGAGAGGAGATGGTCGCAGCTCCTGTTCGAGATCGTCCGCTGCATCGAGCGCATGGCGCAGCTCGGGCGCGCTGCAGGTCGTCACGTGGAGGCGGCCCCTCCGGTGGACGTACAGGTCGTTGGTGCAGCGTCGTTTTTTTCAGGAGGCGAGCGGACCGCGCAATGGGTCTTCAATGGTGGCCGGATTTGGACATGAAGCGGAGATAGGGAGCACCAAGACATCATCTCGCCCACTGCCTGCTCCCTCCGGTCGACCCTCTCGGCCAACACGGCCATTGCCGCGCGTCCTCTTGAACTGACGCGAACTGTCGTGATAAATTCGTCTCTCTTGTTGCCGACACCAGCGCGACGAAGGGCTCGGGAGCGATCTGCGGCTCCGTCGAGGCATCACCGGAATTTTTGTTCGGCGCTCGTGCTCCTGATCGCGACCTTCGCGATCGCCTTCGGCGCGCCCGTGCCGGCGCTGGCGGACAACGCGCCGACGTCGGTCCTCGTGTTCCTATCGGATGATCCGGCCGCGCCGGCCATGTCGTCGATCACCGGCGAGCTCCGGGAATCGGTGCGGGTCGGGCGGGACGGGCCGGTCACGTTCAAGCTCGAGTACCTCGACCTGGCGTGGTTCGACACCCCCGACTACGCGCGCGAGCTCCGCCGCTTCTATCGGACCAAATACAGCAGCTATCACCCCGGCGTGATCGTCGCGCTCCGGCTCGACGTGCTCCGGGTCGTGCTCGATCTGCGGCGCGAGCTGTGGTCCGGCGTGCCCGTGCTCTTCCTGAGCGAGGACCGGAGCGCCGCCCTCGCGGTGCCCGCCGCGCCGGACGTCACCGGGATCTGGCTCGATTTCGCGTGGCTCCGCACGGCGGAGAGCGCGCTGCGCCTCCTCCCCGACACGCGAGAGGTCGCGCTCGTCATGGGCGCGAGCCCCTGGGAACGCGCGCGCCACGACGGGATCACCCGCGATCTCAGCGCCCTCGCCGGCCGCGTCGCGCTCCTGGACCTCGCGAGCCTGCCGCTCGCCGAGCTCGATCGGCGCCTCGCCGCGCTCCCGGAGAGCGCGATCGTTCTGTTCGACACGTTCTACATGGATGGCGCCGGGAACCGCTTCGTCGGGCTACAGGCCTTCGAGCGGATCCGAGCGCAGATCCAGCGCCCGTTCTTCTCCGTCCACGGCGTCGGGCTCGGCAAAGGGTTGGTCGGGGGCATGATCGTCGACTACGGGCGGGTCGGGCGCGATCTGGGCGGGATCACGCTGCGGCTCCTCGACCGCGAGCCCGCGGGGTCGATCCCGATCCGCGCCGCGGACGCGAACACGCTCGCCTTCGACGCCCGCGAGCTCGCCCTCTTCCGGATCCCCGAGGACCGCTTGCCGCCCGGCGCCGAGGTCCACTTCCGGGTGCCGTCCTTCTGGGATCTCTACCGCCGGTGGGCGGCGGGCGCCGCGGTCGCGGTGACCCTCCAGACCACGCTGATCGCCGGGCTCGTCATCGAGCGGCGGCGGCGCGGGCGCGCTCAGGCGATGAGCGACGCCGTGCTCGCCTCGATGGTCGGCTTCGTGGCCGTCGTGGACAGGACCGGGGTGCTGCACCGCACGAACCGGACCTGGGCGCGCGCGCCGCGCGAGGGCGCGCCGGGCCCGCTCGACAGCGTCGCCGAGGGGGAGAGCTACCTCGGCGCGTTCCGGCGGGCCGCGGCGGCGGGCGACGCTGGCGCCGGGCGGGTCGTGGAGCTCGTGGAGGGGGTGCTCGCCGGGCGCGACGTCGAGGGCACGGTCGAGTACCGCCACATCGGCGCCGAGCGCTGGACCGAGGTGCGGGCGCGGCGGCTCTCGTGGAAGGACGGGGGGGCGGTCGTCTCCCACTTCGACGTGACCGGCCGGAAGCGCGCCGAGAACCAGGCGCGCGAGTCGCTCAGCGCGCTCTCACACCTCAACCGCGTGGCGGCGATGGGCGAGCTCGCGTCCTCGATCGCGCACGAGATCAACCAGCCGCTCTCCGCGGTGCTCACGAGCGCGCAGACGGCGGAGATCCTGCTGCGCCGCCCGGCGCCGGACGCCGCGGAGGTGAGCGCCGCCCTCGGGGAGATCGTCGCCGGCGCCCGGCGGGCCGGCCAGGTGATACGGCGGATGCGCGTGCTGCTGAAGAAGGGCGAGGCGCAGATGGAACGGTGCGACCTCAACGAGGCGGCGCGCGAGGTGGCGCGGCTCGTCTGCAACGACGCGCTCCTGCGCGGGGCGACGATCGCGCTGGAGCTCGCGCCCGACCTGCCCGCGGTGCGGGGCGACGCGGTCCAGCTCCAGCAGGTGGCGCTGAACCTGCTCTCGAACGCGCTCGACGCCGTCTCCGAGCGGCCGTACGGCGACCGCCGTGTGATCGTGCGGACGGCGCTCGCCGGCGGGCGCGTCGCGCTCACGGTGGAGGACTCGGGCAGCGGGGGCGCGGCGGGCGATCTCGAGCGCTTCTTCGAGCCGTTCTTCACGACGAAGCCGGAGGGCCTGGGCCTCGGGCTCTGCATCAGCCGGTCGATCGCGGCCGCGCACGGCGGTCAGCTGTGGGCCGAGCGCGCGCCCGCTGGCGGCGTGGCTGTGCGCCTCGAGCTGCCGGGCGAGGCGGCGCAGGAGGAACGATGACGGGCGTGACGGCGAAGGTCGTGGTGATCGACGACGACGGCGCGGTGCTGCGGAGCGTGGGCCGGCTGCTCGGCGCCTCGGGCTACGAGGTGGAGCTGTTCGAGGGAGCGCGCGCGTTCCTGGCGTCCGCGGCGGCGGCGCCGGACGCGCGGGCCGGCTGCGTGATCGTGGATCTGGCGATGCCGGAGCTCAACGGGCTCGACCTGCAGGCTGCGCTCAGGGCGTTCGGGTGCCGGCTGCCGCTCATCTTCATCACCGGGCACGGGGACGTGCGCGCGTCGGTGCAGGCGATGAAGGACGGCGCTGTCGACTTCCTGCTGAAGCCGCTCGAGGCGGACGAGGTCCTCGCGGCGGTGAGGCGCGCGATGGAGCTCGACGCGCGGGCGCGGGCGGCGCGGGTGGAACGGGAGGCGCTCGCGGCGCGGCTCGACGCGCTCACGCCGCGCGAGCGGCAGGTGTGCGACCGGATCGCGCGCGGGCAGCTGAACAAGCAGATCGCGGCGGAGCTGGGGCTCGCCGAGTCGACCGTGAAGCAGCACCGGGCGAGCGCGACGGCGAAGCTCGGGGTGACCTCGGCGGCGGAGCTCGCGGCGCTGCTGGAGCGGAGCCGCGGGCGCGACGGGTGAGCGCCGCGACGGGTCTCTTGACCTGCGAGATCGGTCCGAGGACCGGACGCCTGGAGAGCGCACACGGTCTCAGGATCGACGATGGCGGCGGGCGCTGGACCGGGTTTGACGAGCAGCCCGCTTTCCTGAGCCCAAACCCAGAGCGACATCACAGGTCCCGAGGCGCGTCAAGCTGTCCGAAGGGACGATGGCGCACACGCCTGCGCCGGCGTTAGTTACCCGGCACCGCGCGCGTCGGCCAGCTCGGCGCCGTCGCCTGCGCGGCGCGCGCGGCGCCCGAGCAGAGAGCGCGGCCGCGGCAACCGCGAGGACGAAGCACACGTGATGTGCAGATGCCGGCAAACGCCGCCCAGTCGATGATGGGGATCGCACGACCCCGCGGAGCTCCCTCACCCCCCGAGTCGCTCGCGGCCGCCCGCGCGATAGGCGTCGGCCCAGCTCCACAACGTCTCCAGCGACACCATCGCGCGCGCCGCGATCGCGCGCGGCGCCTCGTCTCCGCGGATCATCGCCAGCACGGCCGCCTCCCGCGCCGGCGCCGCGGGCGCGGCGTCGGCGACCGGCGCCTCCGGCTGTGGACATCCCACCTCGGCGGGCGCGGGCGCCTCGGCGCGCAGCGCGAGCTGCTGGAGCGGCAGCCGCGCCGCCGGATCGCCGAGCAGCACGTAGCCGCGGAGATCGTTGCGCAGCATCCACAGGTGAGCGCGATCGGCGCGATCGGCGGGATCTGCGCGGCCCGCGGCGCGCGCGTCGGCCTCGAGCTGGTAGCTCTGGGAGAGCTCGTCGTTCGCGCCGCGGTAGAACTCCATCAGCGCCTCCAGCGCGATCCCCGCGCGACTGCCGCGGACCAGCACCTCGAGCGGGCGATAGATGCGGGACTTCTTGCTCTCCGACAGGCTCTTCGTGCCCGAGAAGCTGTACGTCCACGCGAGGTCGACGTGGCCGATGACGGCGAGCGGCCCCGCCGGGTTGGCCAGCGCGGCCTGCGGCAGGGCCGCGACGAAGGGGCGCTGGCCGGACGCGGGGAGGCTGTGCAGCACGGCCTTCAGGCTGCCGCCATAACGATCCTCCTGCGCGAGCTGCGAGAGCCACGCGTGATAGACGCTCGCCGCCGGCGTGCCCGCGCCGAGGCAGGCAAGATAGAACCACATGCCTCCCGGCAAGAACGCCTGACCCCGCAGCCGCTCGGCGTCGAGGATCTCGTCGCGGGCGATCACGAGCGCCCCCTGGCGCCGCCAGGCGTCCTCCTCGCTGAGCCAGCCACGCCGGGGCGCGCCCAGGCCGTGGCTCACCGAGAGCAGCACCGAGGGCCGCGCGCCGCCGCCCCCGGCGAGCAGATCGTCCACGCTGCCGGCGGAGATCTCGCGCACCGAGGCCGCGGGGAGCTTGCCCCTGGCGTGCGCTTCCATCGACGTGGCCAGGCTCGGGCCGACGAGCCTCAGCTTGCCCGTGACCGTGGCCGCCGAGCCGTCGGGCGCGGCGTAGAAGAGCAGCTCCGGCGAGGTCTCGGGCGTGCCGCGCTGCGCGTAGCGAACGACCTTTTCGGCGTAGGCGGCATAGCCGGCGAGCTCCGTCTCTCCCGTGCCGTCCGCGAAGTGGACGCGCCCCGCGAGCGCGTCGTTGGCGAGCGCGTGCTGGAGCTCCACCGAGGTGTGATGGAGATCGCCGAGCATCATCAGGTAAAGGGGCCTGTCCTCTTCCGCCACCTCCTCGGACCAGTAGACATCTCTCCGGAAGTCCGCAGATTGCTTGGCGTCCATCCCGTGCGGCACGCGATACACGCGCGCGGGCGCGCCCTGCTCGCCCTCGCGCAGCGCGATGAGCGGCTGGATGGCCTCGAGCATCCGGTCGCCCTCCCGGCCCTCGGGCGCGATCACGGCCCATCGCTGGAGGGTGAGGTCGTTGCGATCGGCGTCGGTGCGGCGCCAGTGGTTGGCGTCGCGGGCCTTCCTGGGCCTCGGCGCGCTCTGGGCGGCGTCGTCGGGCAGCCCCTCGTCGAGCACGGGGCGGCGCTCGTCGGCGTCGGCGAGCAGGAGATCCAGCCGGTCCTCACGGGGGCTCATGGTCATTGGCTCCTAGATGGCTTGTTGCTCGGGTGGGCAGGATCCATGTCCGCCGCGGCGCGCGCCCTGCCCCGGCGCGGGCCTGGGCGGCCGGCGCGCGCGGCCGACGAGGGGCTCACGGAGGGGCGTCGCCTGAAAGCGATGCTGTGTCACGGGGCGTCCTCCAGCGCGAAGGCGTCGAGTTGCTCCGCGAGCTCCACCAGATCTCCGGCGGTGGCCGCGATATGGCCCGTGCCGGGCAGCCCGCCGCCGTTGCCCCAGATCTCGATCTCGCTACCTTCGACCCCAGGCGCGAGGACGGCCAGGCTGTCCGGGGGCGCCGGGCGTTGATCGTAGAGCCAGCGCAGCAGCATGCGGTGGCGGAAGTCGAGGCTCGAGAGCGCGACGAAGAGGCCGGGCTGGACGCGCGGCCGCGCCAGGAGCTCCTCCATCCATAGCGGCGGCCGGGCGCCGTCGGCGCCGAGGGGGCCGTGGATGTGATCGTCCTCGGTGAGCAGCGGCGGCGAGAAGATGGGGCGCGGCTCGGCCGAGTAGCCGCCGTACAGGCGGAGCACGACGATCTCGCTGTCGAGATCGAAGCGCCTCGGCATGACGGGATCCATCTTCCACGTCGCCGCCCCCGCGGCGCGCTTGACGACGCGCGGCTTGCCGCCGGCGCCCAGGAGGGACGGCTGGATGGCGTACACGGTCCGCTGCGGCAGCGTCTGCGCGATCGCGTGCTCGAGGCAGGGCCGCCAGAGCAGCGTGACGTGGACCCCCGGCCGGACGAAGCGCGCGAGCGCCTCGACGAGCGGCGGGGCCGCCGCAGCGGGCGAGGCGGTCAGCGCTTGCTGGAAGAGCGAGTGCAGCACCTCCTGCCCGAACCGGAGCACGCAGCGCTGGGTGAGCGCGCTCAGCGACATCCCCTGCGCCGCCGGCTCGCCGCTCTCCTGCATGAACTGCTCGAGCTCCCGCTGGAGCGCGGCGCGATCGTCCTCGAGATCGCCGAGCACCATCGTGAACGGCCGCTCGAGCAGGCTCTGGAGCGCGGGCGCGAGGGCCCTCGATCGGCCCTTCTTCCCCGGCCTCGCCACGCGGCGGCCCTGGAAGTTGAAGACCACCGAGTCCGAGCCGCGGAGGTACAGGATCGGCGAGAACGCCTCGGCGCTCTGGGAGAGCAGCGTCCGCCGCGCCGCCGCCACGCTCGCGCCGATGTCGCCGTGGCTCAGCGACGCGCCCGTGAGCGCGCGGTAGAGCTCGGTCGAGCACGCGCGCGCCACGTCGGCCTTCACCGGCCAGAGGTGCGCCACCACGGCGTCCGCGCCCGCCCTGGCCAGGATCTCCGCCGCGCTGCCGAGCGCGCCGGCCCTGGCGCCCTCGCAGGCCTCGAGGATCACGAGGCGCAGCTCCTCGCAGAAGGCCGCGGAGAGCTCGCGACCCAGCGCCTCGGCGGTGATCCACGCCTCCTCGCCGTCCTCGTCGTCCGCCACGCGCAGGACGGGCTTGCCCGACAGATCCACGCCGCCGTGGCCGAGCCAGTGCACGACGTGCGGGCTCTTGCCGCGACGGAGCCGATCGAAGAGGGCCCGCGCGCCGATCTCCGGCCCGGCGATCGGATCGAGCCACTCCACCTCGCCGGCGTCGATCGACGGGGCGAGCGCCTCGCGCAGCACGTCGAGGGCCCGCTCGCCGGTGCCCGGCGCGATCCCGAGCACCCGGACGGCGCCCTTGACCTCGCGCGGCTCCCACGGCTCCGACGAGGTGACGCCCCGCGCGAAGAGCACCCTGGGGTCGGTCCCCAGGAACCCTTCGGACGTCCCCTGCCTGCAGAGCGCCTCCCAGGGGATCGCCTGGAGCGCGTGGTCGCGGGCGAAGAGCCGCACCAGGAGCGGACCGCCCTTCGACGCCTCGCCGAGCCGCACGAGGACGTCGCGCAGCTCCCCTTGGAAGACCTCCTCGTGGAGCGCCTGCGCGTCGCTCACCGCCGCTGGGTCGAGCGATTTACCGCCGCGGACCGCCCTCCCGATCTTGCTGGCGAAGGCCCGCAGGGCGTCGAGGCCCTGCTCGGCGGATATCGCGTGCCCCGCAGGGCGCTCTCCCCGGCTGCCACGCGCGCTGACGCGCACCTCATCACCGCTGATGTCGAGCTCGATCTCCAACCACATCGAAAGACAAGCCTCGTTACGTTGTGCTCCCTGCCGTGTCTGACTCGGTGGCTTTGTAGACCGCAGCAGAAGGAATTCTCACCTTAAAAACTATTAAGAACGCATCGGCGGGCTCGTCCTTGGGACGTGATTAATGATGTGTGCCGGCAGGCGTGCGCGACTGAGGGACGGACACGATCATGGGATTCACGGACGATTCTCGCTCACGATGGCTTGGCAGATATGAAAACCCGCGCTCCATCCGCCGTCGCGACGGCCTCCACGTCGTCGCGGCGGCGCGCGCCGGAGACGCGGCGCCCTGCGTGGTCATCGTGCCCGGCCCGGCCGCCAGCGCGGCGCGGGCGAACACCGTATTTGCCGAGATCGAGCGCGTCCACGCGCTCCTCGATCACCCGCTCATCCCGAAGGTCGCGGCGCGCGGGGTCGCCGACGGCATGCCGTACATCGAGCTCGCCTGTGACGCCGTGATCGACGGCGCCGACCTCACGGGCCTCCTGAGCGACGCCGGCTGGAAGGTGCCGCCCGGCAGCGCGGCCGGCCTCGTCGCGAGCCTCCGCAGGGCCATGCAGGCGGCCCACGCGGTGATCGATCCGAAGCACGGGCGGCCCGTCTGCATCGGCCGCGTCTCGTGCGCTGACGTCCTCTTCTCACGCGAAGGGCGCTGGTATCTCGTCGGCTACGGCAGGAATGCCCCGCTCGAGAGAGCCGGAGAACAGCAGAGCCACAGGGTCCTGGAGTTCCAGGCGCCCGAGGTGGCGGCGGGCGGCGAGCCGAGCCCGGCGGGCGACGAGCTCGCGCTGTCGCTCCTCGCGCGGTCGCTCTGCCACGCGGTCCAGGGCAGCGCGGCGAGCGCGCGCGGCGTCGACCGGAGCATCCGCGCGATGGACCTCGATTCGCCCGGGCAGCTGGAGCGGCGCGCCCCTGGCGCGCCGGCTCACGCGCGGAGAGGCGCCGAGGAGGCGGACGCCGCGGCGGACCTCCTCCACCACCTCGCGCCCTGCAGCGAGGCGCCTGATCCCGAGGGGTTCGCGTCGCTCGTGGCCAGCCTGCTCGCCGGGCGGCCGCTGCCGCTCGACGAGCAGGCGGCGCCGGCCTGCCCGCCCACGCTGGTCCTCGGCTGCGAGGTGCGCTGGATCGCGGCGAAGGACGGCGTGAAGCACACGCTCGGACACGCGCTCAGCCGCATCGTGACGGCCCTCGTCGACAGGCACGACGAGGCGCCGGACGCCTCGCTCTCGCTCCAGGACCTGCTCGAGGCCGGCTGGCCCGGCGAGCGGCCGGTGGCGGACGCGGGGGCCAACCGCGTCTACGTGGCCCTGACCCAGCTCCGCCGCATGGGGCTCAGGGACGTCATCGAGCGCAATGAGCACGGCTATCGCCTCGCCCCGCGCGCCGTCGTCCGGTTCGTCTCGCCCCGGACCGAGGGCGCGCGACCTCAGGACACGCGCTCCGCCCCGTGAACGGGGCGGCGCGCCCGCTGGCGCCGCTACCTCGCCCTCTGCTCCCCGGCGAATGTCTCTGCCACCTTGAGCACGAGCCGCTCGCTGAAGCCAGCGATGAACGCGATCGCGAAGGCCTTGCTGTTGTCGGCGTCCCCGAGGTTCAGCACCCTCGACTGGAGGAACGCGTAGGCGGCGAGCCCAGGCAGCGCCCCGAGGACGGCGCGCGAGAGGGTAACCCTTGCGTCCGACACCTGCGTGTGAGCCCTGGTCCGGAGGGAAGAACCCTTGAGCGATCGAGCAGCGCTGAAGGTCGCTCCCAGGGCGCCAAAGGAGAAGACGCCGAGGAGGGTCCGATATCCCCAGGCAGGCCATTGCTGGACGGGGGCTCGCGTCGTGGCCGTGAGCGCCACGAGGAGCAGCAGGACGAAAAGGGCGAGGAGCGCGAGCGTCCAGAGCTGCTCCCTGAGGAGCCGGCACCCGGTGTCGACGCGCTCGTGGCGGCGTTCGCGGCGGCGTGACCGCAGGGCGAGGCGCCGCCGGGCCCTGCGCGGCGGCGCCTCGCCCACGGACGCGGCGGGGGGGCGAGCCGGCGGGGCGTCGGGCTCCTCTTCGGGCACGCGCACCGCTACGGCAGCTCGCCCAGCGCCTCGAGCCCGGCCTCGCAATAGGCCTCGTACCAGCGCTGGAGCTCTTCGCGCGTGATACCGTATCTCTCGGCGATCTTCCTGTCGCCCTCCTCTCCGAGGATCTTCTCGTGGACGGCGCGCTGCATGCGCGCCGCGTCCCGCGCGCGCTCCGCCGCCGGCGCCGGTGGAGCGGCGGGCGCCGGCGGGACGGGCGAGCGCACCTCCGCCGGCGCGGGCGTCGCCCTGGCGGCTCCCCTGTCGCGGTCGATCGCGAGCCGCGCCGCCGGATCACCCAGGAGGACGTACCCCGCGAGATCCTCGCGCAGCATCCACAGGTTCGCCCGCCGCTTCGCGCGACCCTGGTCGGGCGCGAGGGGCTTGCCCGCCGTCTCGGCCCTCGCCTCCTGGTTGTACATCGCGGCGAGCTCGTAGTTGGCGTTCCCCAGGTAACGGAGGAGCTCGTTGTACGAGTTGCCCACGCGCGCGCCCTTCACCAGGGAGCTGAAGACGCCCTCGAACCGCGACGCCCTGTCCTTGCCGTCGGGCCCCATGTCCTGGAAGCTGTAGGTCCAGGCCAGATCGATGTGGGCCATGACCGCGAGCGGGCCGCGCGGGCTCGCCAGCGCGGCCTGCGGCAGCGCGGCGATGAAGGGCCTATCGCCCGGCCGGGGCAGGCCGGCGAGCACGCCGTCGACCCGCCCACCGAAGCCGCCCGCGTCGCGCAGGCGGGCGAGCCAGTGGTGATAGGCGCTCGCCGCCGGCGTCCCGCCGCCGTAACACGCGAGGAAGAACCAGATCCCGCCGGGCAGAAAGGGCCTGTCGCCGAGGTCCTCCGCCGCGATGCGCACGCCGGAGCCCAGACTTATCGCCCCTTGCACGGCGCGCTGCTCGTCCGCCGACGTCCACCCCCTGCGGGGCGCGCCCAGACCGTGGCTCATGGTGAACAGCATCGACGGCTCCGGCCGCCCGAGCTGCTCGAGGAGCGCGCTCCTCGCCGCCTCGGCGCCGTCAAACCCGATCTCCTCGATGTCCCTCGCCTTGAAGCCGCCCCTCTGCCGGGTGTCGCGGCACCGCGCCACGCTGGGCGCGACGAGCGCCCTGTGGCCGATGGTGGTCGCCGCGGTGCCGTCCTGCGCGGTGAAGAAGAGCGCCCGCGCCTGCGCCTCCCTCGGAGGGGCGCGCTCCGAGGAGAGGAGCTTGTCCACGTACGCCGCGTAGCCCGCGGCGGACCGGGACACCAGGCGACCGACCAGCGCCTCGCTCGCCATGGCCTGCTGGAGCTCGAGCGAGACCGCGTCGAGGTCGCCGAGCACGAGGAGATACCGCGGCAGATCCCCGAGCGCGACCGACTCGTCATGATAGACGCTCTTGCTCCACCGGATCGCCGCGTCCGCGTCCATGCCGGCCGGGACGCGGTAGGGCACGACGGGCGCGCCCTGGTCCTGTTCCCGCTTCCGGATCAGGGGCTCGACGAGCGCGAGGAGGGCGTCGCCCGCGGGCCCCTCGGGCGCGATGACGGACCAGCGCTGGAGCGAGAGATCGTTGGGATCCTCGGAGAAATCGGCGAAATCGTGGATCTGCTCGTCTCCGCCGGGCTGCGCCTCGTCCGCGGCGGACTCGAGCGGCAACCCCTCTTCGAGGACAGGTCGTTGATCGTCGGCGTGACAGAGGAGCAGCTCGATGTCGGACATGACTCCTCCCTCTCAGCGCGCCACGTCGCCCGAGGGCACGCGCGCGGCCCCCAGGGAGTGGAGCTTTCCATCGTCCCATTGCACGAGCCGCATCGTCGCGCCGCCGTCCGGGTGCGGGTCGAGGAGCACGGCGGTGAGGCGCTGGACGGTCCTCGCCGCCCTCTGCCGCTCGGGCAGGAGCCTCGGGTTGTCGCGCAGCTCTCCGAGGAACTCGGCCCACGCCTCGTCGCCGGCGTCCGAGCGCGGGAGCTGCATCAGCCATATCCACGTGCCCGTGTTGGCGAAGGCGATGCCGTCGGCCGCCTTCCAGCGGGCCGCGTGGGTGTGGCCGAGCACCACCGCGCCGGCGTCGAATTTCTTCGCCAGGCGCCGGGCGTCGGCCCACTCGGCCTCATCGGGCTCGAGGCGGAAGTACTCGTCACCGAGGGTGCCGGCGAGCCTCTTCTGCATGCCCGCGTAGAGCTTCAGGCCGGCCCGCGCGAGCTTGAGGCTCGCGGTCGACATCGTCTCTTCCTCGGCGAACGCCGCGGGCCCGTCGCCGAGCGCGGCCTCGAGCGCCGCCGCCTCCTCGGCCTCGAGGCCGGCGTCGGCGAACCTCTCGGCGAGCCCGAGATCCTCCTCCTCCTCGGCGAAGGAGGCCGCCGACCCCGCCTTCTTGAAGAGCTGCCAGCCGATGTCGAGCGAGGCCGCGCTGAAGAGCTGCTTCACGATCTCGGGCGCGACCGCGAGTGCGGCGAGCGCCGCGCCCTGGAAATCGGGCTTGAGCAGGCTCACGAAGCGCAGGCCGTGCCGGCGCGCGATGGGGTTCATGAGCTGCTTCACGAGGACCGAGCCGGCCGCGTACTTGAACCGGTCGAGCCGGGCCAGGCGCCCGTAGTCGACCTTGTTCCAGTTGTCGTTGTGCTCGCCGTGGGTGACGAGGATCCGGGCGCCGCCGACGTCGAGGATCGCGGGGGCGTCGCCCAGCTGGAACGTGAGGCGCGCAGCGACCTCGGGCGGCTGATCTATCGCCGCGCGCAGGATCTCCTGCACCTCCGGGACGGCGAGCTCCACGTCGTGGTTGCCGAGGCGGACGACGACCTCACCGCCGCGCGCGAGGACGCGCCCGAACGCCTTCAGCACGGCGGCGCTCGCGGGCGCGGCGGCGATCGCGCGGGCCTGCGCGGCGGCGCGCGCGGGATCGAGCTCCAGCGGATCTTCGTTCATGAGGAAGTCGAGGCCGTCGCCGTTGACCACGACCCGCGCGGGCTCGCCCGCGATCCGGTCGAGGAGCGCGGGCAGCGCCTCGCCCCCGGCGAAGACGTCGTAGTCACCCCCGTTGCCGAGGTGCAGATCACTGATGATGAGGGTACGCATGAAGGTTGTCTCCCGGGTTGCTGGGGCGCCCTGTGCCGCGGCTCAGCGGAGCGCCGCGGGCGGCGCCCAGATCGCGTGGTGAGGCCGGTTGTGCAGGCCCTGGGCCGGGCTCCACGACATCTTCGCGTTGCCCCTGGCATCGCAGAAGACGTCGAGCAGCGGCCGGTTGTCCGGGGCGACCTTGGTCGGCGCGTCGGACTTCGAGTTGACGCACCACGTGGGCTCGATGCGGTCGTGAAACGGCGCGCCGCGCAGCGAACGGAGCAGCCAGGAGATGGGGAGGCCCTCGTCCTCCATCGACATCCACTCCGAGCGATAGAGCAGCTCGCCGTCGCCGCGGCGCCGGAGGAGCAGGCGGGCGCGCCCGCGCGGCTTCAGATCGCTCTTGATCTCTCCGAGGCCGTCGATCCGGGCGATGCCGCGGAACGACCATCGACCTCCCGAGAGCGCCGGCGGGATGAACGGCCACCAGTGCGACTCCCAGAGCATGCGCGCGCCCCTGACGGCGGCGGGGTGCATCGCGGGGTCGTTGAACGAGGTGGTGGTGTCCCAGAGCTGCCATTTGCGCTCGACCGGGTGCTTGCGGATCACCATCGCCACGTGCCCGCTCCCGGCGCCCGCGGCTCCCGAGGCCGACCAGAAGAGGCACGAGCCGACCGTGACCTTCTCCCAGAGCTCATCGGGCCAGTCGGCGAGCACCTTCGGGACGGAGGTCCAGCCGTCGCCCAGCCTGGCTGCCGCCGGCAGCGCGTCGGTCCCACAGCCGATGTCGCCGTACGGGCCGCCGTCCCAGCCGCCGATGCAGAGCGCGGTGGTCACCGACTGCTGGCACTGCCCCACGATCGGGTACCGCCCGTTGCCCGTGATCGCCTTCGCGACCCCTCTTTGCGCGCCGTAGAAGAAGGCTGGCATCGTGTACGGAATGCCGGTCTGGTGCTCGGCGACGGCCCGCGCCCAGTCCTCGCGGTCGCCGGAGGCGGTGTCGTAATCGGGGTGCGAGAAGACGTCGCCGATCCCCTCCCTGGCGCGGGACAGGATGAACTCGGCGAGGCCCGCGGCGTCCTCGGGCCCGCTCAGGCCGTGCTCGGGCGGGTCCAGCAGGTTCACGGTGCGGACGAGCTGCGGTGGCGGCTCGTCGTCGGCGAACGCGACCGGGCGAGCCAGCCACTCCTCGGGCGGCTCGGCGGGCGCCGGGTCCATGTCCACCCACGCGGGGACGCCCGCCTGCGGCGGGGCGCCTTCATCGCTCTTCTCTGCGGTCATCGGTGCTCCTCCTCTTCTCTTCGATTCGATGTCTCCGCGCCTGTCGCCCGGGCCTTCGCGCTCGAGGCGAAGGCCGCGTCGAGGGCCGCGAGCGTCCCCGCGCCGACCACGCCGTCGGCGGCGAGGCCGCGCTCGGCCTGGAACTGCTTGACGGCCGCCTCGAGGCCCGGACCGAACGCGCCGTCAGCGCCGCCAGGCACGCTCTCGCCCAGCGCGATCAGCGCCTCCTGCAGCGCCTTCACCCCTGGTCCCCTCGCCCCTCTCCGGAGCGCGCCACGACCCGAGGCGACGCTCTCCAGATCGGGTTGCCCGGCGAGGGGGACGCGCATGAGGCGCGGATCCTTCGGCGGGCTCGGCGCCTCCGGCGGGGGCGCCGCCGCGGGCACGCCGATCGCGGCGGCGAACGGGTCGTCCTCCGGAGGCCCCGCGGCCTGGAGGAAGGGCTCGTGCAGGCAATCGAGCCCGTCGTCCTTCATGTGCCGGAAGTAGAGCCGGAACTGCCTGAAGTCCGGGATCCACCTGTACCTGCGCGCCTTGCCGTAGAAGTAGCGGCCCACGAGCGCGGCGAGGCGCCGGTCGCGCTCCTCCGACGGCGACCCGGCGCCGAGCTGCGGTACGGCCCACTCGAGACACCCGATCACGTACCCGGGCGCCCAGTGCTTGAGGTGCGCGATCAGGTTGAACAGCGCCTGCGTCGCGATCGCGTCGGCGCCGCAGATGTTGCCCGAGCCATCCATGAACGTGCGGAGCTGGGCCTCGGTCACCGCGTCGCGCGTGGCGGGGTCCCTGGCCAGGTCGATCAGCAGGTGGAGGAGCGGGGCGGAGCGGCGCAGGATCTCGAGCGCTTCCTTGCCTCCCGTGACGACCATGCCGGAGGCGAGATCGACGACGTCGTACACGTTGCTGCCGCGGTAGCGGACGCCGGCCGCGCCCAGCGCCTCGCGCACGGCGTCGGTCGCGATCGCGCGCTCCATCACCTTGCCCAGCCAGCCGCGACCGCCCCAGCCCGTCCCCCAGGTGACGATCTGATCATCGTAGGTGTTGATGGCGGCCGTGCTGCCCTCGCGCGCCTGGAGCGCGCGAAAGGCAAGGATCTTCCGCCGATCGGCGGGGCTCGCCTTCGCCGCCCGGGCGTCGAAATACCCGTGCAGGTAGGCGAGGTGAGCCTTGTCCGCGCTGCCCGTGTAGATGTGCCCTGCGCCCCAGGGCTTGAGCCCCGGCTCGACCGGCACGGCGGCGCGGAACTGCGCGATCTCGACGGTGAGATCCTCGGGCAGGGCGCTCGCTGCCTCTGCCGCACCGGAGCCGCGCGCATGATCCTCCCAGACCGGGAAATCGCCGCCCGCGAACGAGAGGGCCCCGCCCGGGCCCCCCCTGGCCCGGGCGGGATCGGGGCCGGGCGCGGGGAGCGACAGGTCCGCGTACGCGGCGGAGGATCGGAGCTCGGCCACGCCCGCGAGCGAGGTCTGGATCTGCTCCAGCAGCGCGGCGTAGAGCTCCGCGCGCCGGGCCTCCTCGATCTCGTCGAGCCCGATCTCCCAGGTGTACGACGCGCCCTTCCCGCGCACGATCCGGTGCGCGAAGAGCGCCGGATCGAGCGTGGGAAAGGCTCCGAGCGCGAAGGCCGAGGTGCGTGAGAGCAGGGCTCGCTCGACCTCCTCCGCGTCGCCCCGCGTGGCGGTGAACTCGAACAGGAAGACATTCCGTGACATGGCAGGTCCCTTTCGGCGGTGACGTCTCCGTATGAAACCGACGAGACCTGGTGTCGTCACCTTAAGAGAAATTAAACGGGTGTTCCTTCAAGCTCGGCCGGCGCGGCGCGCGTCGAGGAGCGCGGCGCGGTGCTTCACCGAGCCGGCGACAGCGAAGGTCGGCTCCCAGGCAAGCGCCTTGTCCCACGCGTTCGCCCGCGCCCGTTTGGTTCGACGCCGGGCCGGAGAGCTCAATACTCCGCGTCGTAATCGTCCTGGTTCACAGTCGTGCGCCAGGGCCTGGCGTGGTTATAGGTCGGAAACCAGTAGACCGCGCTGCAGGTGAACGTCTCGGGGAAGAGACGGTGGCCCACAGCTCTGAGGAGGGCGATCCCGGCCTGCTCGTTCTGGATCGCTTGAGTATCTTGCTGCTTCGGCGGCTTCTGTTGCTCCTGGGTGATGAGGTTATCACCATACTGGATGTTCCCCATCAGGAACGCAGGCAAATGCGGGTGACGCTTATAGGTATAATTGGGAACGACCGTGTACGTGATCACTTTCGGCCATGGCAGGGACACATTGTTGAGCGTGGTCTCATCCAGGAAGTGCGTCACCCCCGGGTATTGCGTCGTCGGCTTCGCCCCGGGGATATCAAGAGCGCTGTTGTTCCAGGCCAAGAGGCTACTCGCACTGCCGGGGGGCTGGAACTGGAACGGCGGGTTGGCGACGAGGTTGGTCTCATACTTCAGGGCGTTTCCCGAGGTCGCCCTTTGCATCGACTGGCGGATCGGGTTCTCGACGAGGTTATAGTGCAGCTGGGTGTTCGACTTCGCCGAGCCCATGAAGATGTTCTCGGCGCGGTTGTTCGTTTGCGCGTGCGGAGCGAAATTGTGATTGATCGCGTGCATCGCCGTCGCTGCGTTCTGCTGGTTGTTCGCCCGGACCAGGCCCGCGTCGATCAACCGGATCTCCTCGAAGTCGAGCGGCGCCCCGGGCGAGGAGCCGCCGCCGGTGTTGCTCACCATCTTCTCGAGGTTGACGGCGTTCCCACTGGTGCCGCCTCCCGGATATACAAGACCGTTCTCGATGAGGACATCGAGCTGCAGCCCTCGGAACCTCGGGCCTTGATAGTTTGCTTGGTTCTGATGGAAGGGGTTGAACGCCGAATTGCGCCTCTGGATGACCCCGGTGGCACACTGGACGGCCGCTTGCTGCCCGTCCGGACGGCTGCTCGCCGATGGAGGCGCAGAGGGCGTTTGCTGCCCGCCGCAGCTCTCTCCCCTCGCCGCCTTCGCCCCCATCACGTCCGCCTCCGCCTCCAGCGCCGGCGCGTCGTTGAGCGCTATCCCCTTGTACTGCGCCGTCGCCTGCACGCGCCCCGCCCGCTGCTGCACCACGTGCGCGAGCTCGTGCCCGAGCAGCTCCTGCCCCTGCCTCGTCTCCGGCGCCCACCGCCCCGGCGCCACGTGGATCTCGCTCCCCTGCGTGTACGCGAGCGCTCCCAGCGCCGTTGCGCGCGACGATCTCGGGTGCACCCGAACGCCGGAGAAGTCGGTCCCGAACGCCGCCTCCATCTTGGCCTTCACCGGCGACGGGATGCCCGTGGAGTTGACGGCGCGGTCCGGTCCGCTCCCGGTCCCCACGCCGGGCCCAGCCGCCTTCGCCTGGATCGCCGATCCGCCCGGCGCGCCCGGGCTCTCCTGCGTGACGCGGTCGCCCACCGCCCGCGTTCGCCCTGTGGCCGCGGCCGCAACGAACTCAGCCCCGAACGCCCGCTCCAGCGCCGCTCGTGCCGACTCGGCCGGCGGTCGTGCGGGCGGCGTCGTTCGCCGCTGCACGAGCGGCGGCGCCGGAGGGCGGGCCCGCGAGGTGCGCGTGGCGCTCTGCGAGGTCTTCGGAGTGGATCGGTCAACAGCGATTTGCATGAGACTCTCCTCGGCGCGGGCGGAGAAACGAGGCGGCCCCGCGCGTCACCGCCAGGCGTGCAAGCGTGCGTTCAGCGAAGCCCCGGTCACCACTCCACAGAGAGCGGCGCCTCCATCCAGGGCTGCTTCACCCAGCTCATCCCCCAGGGAAACCGATCCAGCACCACGTCGTACGAGGCCCGCTCCACGCGGAGGAGCCACGCGCCGTCACGCGCAGAGAGCGCGCCCTTGCGGATCAAGAACGAGCCACGGAATCCGGCGATCGACATCTCCCCCAGGATCGGCGCGCTCGCGATCGCCGCCGTGAGCAGGTTGAGGCACTCCTCGGCCTCTGCCTCGGTGACCGGAGGACCGAAGTCGAAGACCTCTGTCATTCGCATGCCAGAGAGCACGCGGGCCAGGGGCAGCTGGTACTCGGCCGGCTCGAGCTCCCCCGTGCAGAGGTGCTGGAGCAGGCCGGCCGCGCGGTGGAGGGCGCGCCGATCCTTGAACTGCGTGTCGGCAAAGAGACCCAGGCGCTCGAACAGGTGCCCGAGGAAGGGCCAGAGCACCACCAGCCCGGCGCTGTCCAGGTAGACCTCGTCGGCGTCGCTGTACGCTGGATCGACGGACAGCTCCTGGTCCGCGGCCGCGGCCCCCGGATCGCTCGACGGATGCTCTCCCCGCGTCTCGCGGACCGGCCGCTCGACGACCGCGCCGGGGCTCTGCCCGACCGTTCCCGGCGCGGCTGCGCCGGGACGCTGCATGACCGCCCCCAGCGCGCCCGGCCAGGCCGATGGGCTCGGCCCCAGAGGCGCGTGCAGCCCCGCAAGGAGAGCCCCGAGCGTCACGCCGGCCTCCAGCGCGATCCGGGCCAGCGCGTCGCGAAAGAAGCCCACCCGCCCGTCGCTCGGGCTCTCCTCGAGGCACGCTGTCCGCAGCGCGCCCGTCCAGACGCACGCCCGGAAGCCGTCCGGCGTGGCGCCAGCGACCGCCCGGTGCGCGCGCAGCAGGGCGACGAGCTCCACCGGCATCGAAGGGAGGTCGGCCTGCGAGGACGCCGCGAGAGCGTCGAACAGCGCCCAGAGCTGCGCGTCGCGGCAGTGGCGGACGATCCTCGTCAGCGCGCCGCCTTCGCGCTCGAGCGCCCGGATCAGCGCCGCGAGCGGGCGCGCCGCGCGCTCCAGGAGCAGCCCCAGGGTCTCGTCCAAGAGCAGCGGTCGCGCGCTGTCCGCCCACCAGGGGAGCGCGCCGGTGCGGGCGAAGAACGCCACGAGCTCCAGCCGGGAGACCACCTCGGGATCTCCGCCCCGGAGCGCGGTCTTCTCGTCCTCCTCGCGGATCCGCGCGGCCAGCGCCTCGCGCAGCAGCGGGTCGAGCTTGTCGACCAGGTCGCGCTCCAGGTGGTCGGGATCGATCCGCCCGAGATCCACCTCGACCAGCGCGATCCGCTGGAGGCGATCCGGAGCGCCGAGCTCGGTGCAACACCGATCGATGACCGCCTCGAGGCGCTCGGCGTGGATGCGGCCGAGCTCGGTTTGCAGCCGCCACGCCGCCTCGCGATCCTGGACGGTCACCTCCAGGATCTGCCGGCGGATCTGATCGCGCGGCGCGGTCACGGCGCTGTCGCCGCGGGTTCGGGGGCAGCGCCGAGCTCGCCGGGCGGGGCCTCCGCGGCGACCGGGGTCACCGTGACCGATCGCTTGGCGACCCACCCGATCCCGGTGCGGGCCTTGATGGCCATCACGTCCACCGCGCCGCCGAGGGGCAGCGGCGCGATGTCCACCAGGGGATCGAGCGGGCGCACGTGCGCCGGATCCAGGGCCGCAGGCGCCGGCGGTTCGCGCGTGATCACGAGATCCATCTCGACCCGGAGCCCCCGGCGCGGAACCTTGTCGGCCCCTTCCGGCTCGGTCGCCGCGACGCCCTTGTTCATCGACGGGTACCGCTCGTCGCGCCGGTGGAAATACGCCGGCAGGCCGAGCTCGCTGGCCTCGTTGCTCGGGTAGAAGTGGTAGAAGACCCCGGGCTGGCCGCCCGAGACGAGCAGCGTGCCGCTCGCGCCGCCGGCGTTCGCCGAGATCTGCAGCACGAGCGGGGACGCCGGCTCCGGCCTCACCGGGACGACCGCCGCCTGCTCGAGCTGCACCGCCGACTCGAGCGACGCGCCGGTCACCGTGTGGATCTTGCGCGCCTGCACCACGACGATGCTGTCGTCCAGGAGCGGCCCCACGCCGAGCTCCAGGACGCCGCCGTTGCCCGGCATCGCGTCCCCGTGCTGCACGGAGCCGGCCGGCGCCTGCCAGAGCGCAGGAGGCCGCGGGGTGTACACCTCGACGCCGGACGTGCCGGGGACGGCGATCGCCACGAGGGCAGACCCCGCGTCGGGCACGAAGTCCACGGTGGAGAGCGCGCGGACGTGGGCGCTGTAAAGCACGTTCGGCTGACTCCCAGCGATGGAGATCGTGGCGCTGCCCTGCGGCAGGACCGGTGATCCGGCGGCCGACACCGCGAGATCCCGATCGGCGCGGACCGCGATCGGCAGCTCCGCGGCGAGCACCGCGTGGAGCGGGGCGCGCCCTTCGCCCTCGTCGAACGTCCTCTGGACGTCGACCCGGATCACCGTGTCTTCGGTCACCCGACGGACCGTCAGCGTGATGGCGCCGTCCTTGTTCCCGCTCACGCGCTCGGGGGGCGTCATGGGGATCGGGCTCCCCGCGCCGTCGATCAGCCCATAGGTCGCGCCCGCCTGGCTGCCCGAGATGCTCACCAGAACGCGGCTCCCGTGGTCGACGAGGCGAGGCACCTCGGCGATCTCGGGCGTCGAGACAGGGAGATCCGTGGCAAGCCCCACCTTCACCGTCGCGGTCTGGAACAGGAAGGTCTCGCGCCTCAACGGAGCGAGCTTCTTTGCGTGGATCCGGAAGGTCTTGTCCGCCCTGTCGATGATCGGCCCCTTGAGGACCGCCTTCTCCCCGGTCCCGTCCACGGAGCAGGCGGGCACCACCGGCGCGTCTCCGTCGAACAGCTCGTACCTGACGCCCGCCTGGGCGGGATCGAGGATGATCTCGCAGGGGGCGCCCACGTTCACGGTGAGCTGCGCTTCTTGAACGTTCACGTCCCGGATCGGGGTGGTCTCCCCGAGCCCGAGGAGATCGATGAGCCGGTCCCGGGCGCAGCGCACGTCGATAGGTCTCGCGGTGGACATGGTTCTACGAGCTCCGCTCCTCCAGGTGTACGCCCAACGTCGCGGCGAGGACCTCCCGCCGCTTCTGCAACCACTGCCCGTGAGCCGTCCGGAACGCCGCCCACGCGTCGGCCGCCATCCAGAGCACATACGGTGTCAGGTGGGCCGGCGTCTCCGCGCGGAGGGTGTTCTCGACGAGCTGCTTGAACGCTGGATCGCTGAATCGCCCCACCCCGTCGGGGAGGACGAACGTCAATCGCAGCGAGTAAGGGTCCTTCTCCCGCGCGGCCGAGAGCAGCGCGGGCGGCCTGTCCGTTGGCGGGTCCGTCGGCCCGGGGCGCTCCTGCTTCTCGTCGCCCGGCATCGGGCGGAGCAGGATGTGCTCGACGACGGTGATCTCCTCACCTCCGGCGAGCCCGAGCGTGACGCGGAGCCGCTCCTCCAGCCCCGACATGTTGGCGGGGCCAGCGGGCGCGAGGCCGTCGAACCCCGTCCCCCGCGCGCTGCTGATCCGGGGATATCGCTGCAAGAGGCGCTCCTTGCGCCGCGCTCGCTCCGCCGGAGAGATCAGCGCGGAGGCCGCATCGTGACCGCCGATCGGCTCGGCAAAGCGGGCCAGGAGGTGATTCAAGAAGCGGTTCTTCCGCTCCAGGGAGGCGACCTCGGCCGGGGTCTCCACGAGCTCGCCGAGCCGGGCCCGGTGCGCTTCGTCGAGCGCGCGGATCTCCTCGAGCCGGAGGCCGGGCTGGTCCAGCGCCTGCGTGAAATACGTCCGCGCGCCGCCGCCGTGGGAGAACAGATCCTTGACGTGGGCGAGCTGCGCGAACGCGTTGGCGAGGAGCTGATCGAAGAACATCAGGTACGCCGCGAGCTGCCGCGCCTGCGCCTTGCGCGCGGGCGTCGCCGAGTCGGGCAGCCCCGCCTCGCCGACCCCGTAGAGCATCGGGAGGTGCTGCCGTACCGAGGTGTACGCGCCGACGTTCCGGTCGCGCCCCTCGGGCACCGCGAGCGCGCTGTCGCCCGCGCCCTGGGGGGCGTCCGGCGCCCTCGCCGGCTTCGCCTGGGCGATCACCCGCCCGGCGCTCATCAGGGTGATGATGGATGCATCGAAGTTCATCCTCGGGACCCGATCCGGGTCGACCGGCAGGGACCACTCCTCCTTGGCGCCGCCCGTGGAGACGCGGATCCGGCTCACCGCCCGCACCGCCGCGATGTCCGTGATCGCGCGCATCAGATCGGAGGTGTGGATCACGGTCCGCCGCGTCGCGTTCGCCAGCACCTCGTCGGAGAGGAACCCGTGCTCGAGCCGGGGCCCCTCGAACATCGCGTCGACGCGGATGCCGGCGTCCAGCAACCGCGAGAGCGTCGCGAAGGGGATGGGCGGCGAGATCTCGTCGGCGATCGCGCGGCCGATCTCGTTCAGGAGCGCCGCGGGGTCGTCCACCGGCGTGATCTCCACGGTGGCCTCGACCTGGATGAGCTGCGGCTCCAGCACCGTGATCTCGGCGAAGTCCTCGCACAGGGGGCGGTTCTGGTGGAGCCTTCGAGCGACCCTGGCCCTGACCTGGGTGCCCTGGCCGTGCTCCGACGCCTCGATGAGGACGCGGTAGAGGCCGCGCAGGCGGACCGGGTCGGAGGCGATGTCCTTGGGCGCGAGGCGTATCTCCCGCTCCACGGGAAGAGTGTAGAGCTGGAGCGCGTCCGCCGTGGCCGGCTCGACCCAGGCGTTCTTGACGCCTTCCACGTCGAGGACGAGCCGGCGGAGGTCGGCTGGCGTCACCGGGTGCGAGGTGAGGATCTCCGCCGGCAGGTGGAGGCTCCGGTACGGATCGTCCCCGCCGTCGGCGAGCAGATCCGGGATCTCGTACCCGGCGCGGTAGCCGAGATCCGAGAGGGCATAACAGAGCTGCTCCAGGAGTGTGATCCCCGGATCGTGAGCGTTGAAGTCCGTCCATCGCCCGCCGGTCATCCGCTCGAGCTGGCGGATTCCCTCTTGGCGCAGAAGAGCGTAGTCCATCGTAGGGCTCCAGGTGTCGCGCTCAGGTGGCGCGCGCGAGCTTCAGCGCCTCGACCTCGGCGGCGAGCTCCTTCACCGCCTCGACGAGCGGCGCCACGAGGCGCGCGTAATCGACGCTCTTGGTACCCTCGTGGGTCTCGGATACCAGCTCGGGGAAGACAGCCTCCACATCCTGCGCGATGAGCCCGATCTGCGGGCCGGCCCCCATCTTCTCGTCGACCCAGCGGTACTGCACCCCCTGGAGCCGGAGCACCCGCCCGAGCACGGGGCCAAGCGGCGCAATGTCGTGTTTGAGGAGGCGATCCGAGAATAGCTGGATGTTGCTGACGTAGACGATGCCGCTCGAGACGAGCAGCCTCTCCGCGCCATACTGCCAGATGGAAACGGTGTCGTCGGGGTCGTTGCTGGTGCCGATCTGGAGCTTGGTCGACTCGCCGCTGACGACCATGTAACGAATCCACGCGGCATCGCCGGTGCCACCGCCGGGATCGGCGGGGAACATGATGCCGTTGCTCGCGGAGTTGCCGACCGAGGGCGTGATCGCCCCCCCCACCTTGACGTTGCCGGTGACGTTGAGCTTGTAGCCGCCCGGATCGGCTGTGCCGATGCCCACGTCGCCGTCCTTGATCACGAGCATCGCGGCGCCGCCTGTGCCGGGCGCGAGCGTAGTGTCGCTGTGCGCGCCGCCCTTGTAGAAGGCGAAATGGGAGCCGGTGCGAAAGTACGTGGTGCCGTCTTGGACGCCGATTCCATACCCATCAGCCCACAGGTTGAGCATCTGGCGAGTGGTGGAGCCAAAGCTCACGCGCGCCTTGCCGTCGGTGCCATCGACGAGGATGTTCCCTGCCACCCGGAGCTTGTTGCCGGCCGGGTCGGCTGTGCCGATGCCCACGTTGCCGTCCTTGATCACGAGCATCGCGGTGCCGCCGGCGCCGTCGACGAGGACGTTCCCCGCCACCCGGAGCTTGTTGCCGGCCGGATCGGCCGTGCCGATGCCCACGCCGCCGGTCGTGGCATCGATGAAGAGGCGGTTCTGGCCGTCGCCGTCGCCGATGCCGAGTCCCTTCTTGCCGCCGGCTTGCAGGCTCAGCGCCCAGGCGGGCTTGGTGTCCGTCGCGAAGCTCTCATAGAGGTGGATCGCCGGCTTGTCGCCGGCCGTCGACGCCGCGATCTGCGCCGGCTGATCGGCCGCCTTGACGAGGCCATCGTCCTTCTGGTTCAGCCCAGCGTCGATGAGATCCCTGAAGTTGCCCTCCGTCGGCAGGGCGTTCTTGACGAAGTACGCCTTCAGCTCAGCACGGCTCTTCTTGTTGATTTCCATGGTGTGCGATTGCCTTTCTCACCGAGCGACCGACACGTCGCCTCGGGCGCCTGGGCGTGATCCCAGGCTCTCAGTGGATGAAGAAATCGAGCTCGAGCGTCATGAAGTTGATGCCCGTCATTCGCGTTTCTTCGTACAAACCTTCGCGGAGGATATCGATCTGGTGCTCTCTGGCCGAGGTGAGGACCTCGTCAGGCCTCATCGTCCCAACGAAGGCTCCGCTCCCGTCGGCCGGGGGCGACACCCGCTGGAACCTCTCTCCATCGTCGCTGCGAAAGAGCTTGATGCCAGCGACGAAGTCCACGTAAGGGCGGCGCTCGACGAAATCGACGATGCTGTTGGCGTAAATCCTCCCGCCGATGGCGAGCTCAGCGCCCTCGGCGTAGGCCCAGGGAGCGAGAAAGCGGTTGAGATCGTCGTTGAGCCGCTGGGTGTAGTAGGCGTCGTTGCTGTCGGCCCGGAAGCGCACGCCGAGGCGGACGCGGACGGCCACGTAGTGGGCGTTCACGACCGCGATCGAGGCGGAGGCGGGGGCCCGCGCCGAGAGGTGCTCCCGCACGTCCGCGAGCAGGCTCGCCGGCGCCTTGGGCTCGAAGGGATCGGCCGGCAGCTTGTTCCGGACATCGGGGATGATGACGACCTTTACCTTCCCGGGCTCGCCGAGCGTCGCCGGGACGCACTTGGCCCGGTAGATCTCCGGAAACCGATCGAGGACCAGCCGCTCGTAGTCCCACACGGTGAGCGCGCGCTGCTTGTGGCGGAGACGCTCGCTGACGCGCGTGGCCCAGGTGTTTGCGCCCTCCGCCGTCCGGCCTCCGTAGGACGCGTAGGGCTGGCGCACGCGCGCGATCTCCGGGATCGCCGAGCTCAGCCTGGTGATGGTCCCGGCGGGGAGGGGCTCGCCGAAGTGATCCGGCGCGTTGTCGTGGTCGACGAAGGTGGCTGTCACCGCCTGGGTGTGGACCGCTAGGGTGTCACAGAGGCTCCGTGGGCCCCGCTCCACGGCGGCGCGGATCCAGTAGAGATCGCCGCGCAGACAGGTGCTGGGCTCCGCCGGGTCGAGGGCGAGCTCGACGATCCCGGAGTTGGTGAGGCCGCGGGTCGTGTCCGAGATCAGACGGTGCCCGAGGGGGATCCAGCGGTCGCCGCTCAGGTAGCTGAGGCTGACGGGCTGCGGCGGCAGATCCGGGTTGGCGCTGCCCTCCGCCATCTGGAAGAGGATGGAGACGGTCTGGGGCGGGGAGAGGTCGCGCAGGCCGAGGTAGAGCTCGCCGTCGTTCTCGTACCTGGGCAGGAAGGAAAGGCCGGCGCTCGATCGCGCTCTCTCCCCGTCGCAGGCGCCGAAGGGATGAACGTGGAACACCCGATCGACGCCCGAGGCCCGCGGCGCGCCGTCGAAGCGGAGCTCCAGCGAGGACGCGTAATCGAGGGTCAGGCTCTTCAGCTTCGGCGTGTAAGGCGGGTTTACCTGGTACTGCGCGGCGTTGACCGCCGCGGGGTTGCTGGCGACGGCGACCGACAGGGCGAGCGCCTTGCTCGAGGCCACAACGGGGTAGCTCCCGTGCTGGAAATCCGGGGCGTTCAGCTCCCATTGCAGGTAGCGCCGCGACGTCGACAGGTCCTGATCGGGCGAGCCCTCGACGAGCGCCTGGGGGTCGGCCGCCGCGGCCGCGGTGAGGGCGGTGGTGACGGTGATCGAGGTCGGATCGGAGCTCTTCGCGCCGAAGAGCGGCGCTGCCTTGACGAGCTCCGTCGCCCCGCGCCGGTCAATCAAGCTGACCTTGGCGGTGAAGGCGAAAGGGGCAGCCGGATAGTTGGCGTAGTGAGACGCGAGGTTCGCCGGCGCTCCCATCCACTGGAAGCTCGTGGCCAGGCTGTCGAGCTTCTTGCCTGCGATCTCGGGGTGTCCGATGAGGAGGCGCGATCCGACGGCCGGCGCGCTGCCGAAGGGCTCGAAGGGCTTCTTCGCATCCAGCGTCATCTCATCGTTCTGGAGCGCAATGGCCCTGAGCCCTTGGACCTCCACCTTGAGGTGTGCCGACACCATCAGGAGGTCGCCGAGCTCCCGGTAGCGGGCCACGTACTTCTGGTCTGCCCCGCTCCAGATCGGCCGGAGCATCAGCCGCAAGACGGGCCACGGGCTGTCCATCCCGGCGAGCCCCGCAGGCGGCGCCGCGATCGGGTCGACGCCGGGCGGCAGGGTCAACGTGAATCGAGCTCCCCGGGGGTCGTCCTCGGACGTCGTGCCGGTCAGGACCTTGTACGAACCGAACTGCACCCCGACGGAAGAGCACTCGACCCAGCCCTTGGCGGTGCTGAGCTGGAAGAGCAGCGAATGCTCTCCGCCCTTGAGAAAGAGGTCCTCGAGGGGGGTGCGCGCGGGGCTGAAGCCCAGGGTGAGCGTGATGACGCGCTGGCCTTCGCCGAGCACCAGCAGCGGAGAGCAGAGGGCCCAGCCGAGGACGGGCTGCGGAGCGGGGCCCGCGCTCGAGGAGGGCCGCGCCGCCCCGAAGGTGGCCCACGCGGGAGCGCCTCCCGCGGTGACCGGCGGGCGGATGGACACCGCGGTGGCGTCCTCCGCCGGGAACAGGTTGAACCACTCCTCCTTCTCCGCCGGCGGCTCGCCGAGCCGATTGCGCTCGGCGATCTCCAGGAGGGCATAGATCTGCTTCCAGTCGCCCGCCGCCGCGGACGCCTGGAGCTTGGCGAGATCCGGCTTGCCGAGGTAGGACTCGAGGCGGTCCATCGCGGCGGGGTCGTCCTCCGGGCTCGCGTCCTCACCGAGCACGTACCGGATCAGGTCCACCAGGCGCGCCGGCGGCGTGGACTCGTGGCGCCGCCGGAGCTCGTCTCTGCGGTCCTTGCGGAGCTTCTCCCGGTGGGCCTCTTCGAGGATCGAGAAGACCTGGCTCCAGTCGTCCTGCCGCGTGTCGAGGACCTCGCCCATGGCCATGGCGAAGCTCTCCGCCGGCATGTAGAAGTACCCCTCGAGCACGAGGACCTCTGCCCAGTACGCCTCGATGCCGTCCGTGCCGACAGCGGCCTTCGCGTTGTCGGCGAAGGCCGTGACGTCGGCGGGCAACAGCCGGTAGTCGGGATCGTTCCGCTTCTTCTGCCCGGCGCTCTCGAGGACGCGATTGATCGCGCCCCACGCGGCGTCGAACCGCCTCTTGAGCTGCATCATCCGTTCGAAGTCGGCGAGCGCGAAGTACAGCGTCCCCTGGATGAACGCCTGGACGTCGCCGCGCGCCCGGTGCTCGTAGAGATCATCGACGGTGCTCACCTGGGCGAGCGTGCCGTAGGAGAAACGCCCCACGGCCTCCTGGAGGTTCGCCTCCAGGTCCCGCGAGCTCCGGGCGAGCGCGAACGGAGCGCCCCTCTTCTTCGTGCCGGCGAGCTCCAGCGCGGCGTAGATCTCGTCCCACTCGGAGGGCGTCTCCGCGCGCTCCTTCCTCTGCTCCATCAGATCGCGCAGCGTGGGGAGCGACATGAAGAAGCCGCTGTCCGAGCGCTTCACGAGGTCGCGAAGGCTCGTCAGCTTGGCGAAGTCGACCGGCTGACCGGAGCCGGGATAAGGCGGAAGCGGGCCTCCGACCGCGAGAGCGAACATCGCCTCGCACGCCCGCGGCTTGTCGTTCGCGTGGCCGCTCGATATCTCCCGGAGCCCCACGCGCCGTCGATCGATGAAGAGGGAGCTGATCGCTTCGACCTGCGTCCGGTTGACGACGAGATCCCGATCGGTCGCATAGCTCCGGGCTCGTCCGAGGCTGTCCGGGCCCGCGTCGAGGACGGTCCCAGCGGGCAGCAGGGCCTCCCGGCCGCGGGAAGCGAGCTCGACGATCAGGTTCACCCGATCCGGGACGGGCGGCCTCCGGGCCATCCGCAGGACCTGGCGATAGTAGAAGTCGAGGTGCCGTCCTGTCAGCGTGTTGAGCTCGGCCCGCGACCTCTCGAAGAGCCGCAGGAACGCGAGGAAGAGAACGAAATGCGGCCGGTAGAGCTCGGGCGCGGCCTCGGGGGTGAACTTCCCGGGATCGCGGAGGAACGCCGCGACGTCCTCGGGCCGGAGCTTCGAGCCGACGAAGTCGCTCCAGTCGCCCTCCGGCGCACCGCCGGCGCCGTAGTACGTGAGCTCCTTGCCGTAGGCGCGCGCGAACGAAAGGAGCTCCGCGGACGTTCGCTCGTCCACCGAGGCGTAGCCGGGATCGAGCGCGGCGAGCGCGCGCCCCGCCTGGCTCGTACCGTCGCGCTCTGCGCCCGCGGGCTCTCTCGACGTGCTCGACATGGATGGCTCTGCCTTTCAGGTTCCCTTGAAGATCTTGTTGGTCGTCGTGAACATGCCCTTGCCCTGGTACTTCAGGGTCGAGTCCGGGATCGGCGGCCCCGGCCCCTTCGGCGGCTGCTTCGCCGGGTTCTGGACCTCGAACGTCGCCTCGAACGTGGTCCCTTTCAGGAGGACCGCCTTGTCGCCGGTCCTGGTCTTCTTCGCCTTCTGATCGCTCCCGAGCGCGGAGATCTTCAGCGTCCCCTTGCCCGCGATGGAGTACCCCGGAATCACGTAAGAGCAGTTGGCGACCGAGACCTCGCCCTCGTCGCCTTCGACGCAGAGCTTCTTCCCTTTCAGCGTCCCTGGACCGCTCCCCTTCAGCTCTCCAGGCCTGGGATGGACGAGCGCGGGCGTGAAGCTGGGCAGGAAGATCACCTTGTCGCCGTCGACGAGGATGAATCTTTTCTGCTCCGGGCTCTTGAGCTTCTTTTTTTTCATGGCGCTCTCACCACCCGGGGAGGGTCGCCTCCGTGAGATAGAACGGGAAGACCATGTTGAAGCGCGAGTTCGTATCCCTGACGGTGTAGTTGACCGCGATGAGCACGCAGCCCGGCTGGGTGTCGCTCGCCGCGACGTCGATCCGATCGACCTGGATCCGGGGCTCGTGCTCGAGGATCGCGTCCGAAAGGAGCCGCTCGATGGTGTTGATCAGGCCCTGATCCAGCTCCTCGAACACAAGGCTCGCGAGGTCGCAGCCGAACGTCTCCGCGAGGACCCGCTCGCCCGGCGAGGTCCCCATCAGGATCTGCAGGCTCTGCTGGACGTCGGCGGAGCCGGAGACCATCTCCACGTCAGCGCCGCCGCGGCTGAACGAGGGCGGGAAGGCCCAGCCTCGACCGAGGAAAGAGCTCTCAGGTCGCATCCGGCTCCTCCTGCGCGGGCTTCGCGGCGAGCTGCTGACTGGCCTGCTGCTGCACCTTGGCGACCAGCGCGTAGACCTTGGCGAACGGGAGCAGCCCCACCCCCTCCAGGATCAGGTTCGCCTCGTCCACCGTCACCGAGAGGTGGAGCTCCCTCACCTCCTGTCCTGATCGGCTCATTGGATGTCGACCCCCTTGCCGCTGATCGTGACGTTGCCCTTCTCGCTCTTGATCTCGATGCCGTCCTTACCCATGGTGATCGAATTCTCGTGCTGGTCGGAGAGGACGATCGATCCTGCCCCGTCGTCGATGAGCAGCTTGTTCTTGTTGGCCGTCTCGATGGACACCGACGCCTTGTTCTCGTCGGGGTCGAGGAGCTGTATCTTCGTCCCGAACTTGGTGACGATCCCGCGCTTGTCGTTCTTCTTGCCGGGCTTTCCCATCACCTCCGGGGGCGCGTTCTTCGACCCGAAGAGGGCCCCCAGGATCACGGGGCGGCGCGGATCGTCGTTGAAGAAGCCCACCACCACCTCGTCCTTGGGCTCCGGCCGGAAGAAGCACCCGCGCTCCTTGCCTGCGTCGGGCGCGGCGAGCCGGGCCCAGACAGCCTCGTCCTGCTTCGCGTCGACCCCGGGGAGGATGACCTTGACCCGGAGCTCCTCGTCGGGATCGTCCTCGAAATCTGCGACGACGCCGATCTGCAGCCCGCTCACCGCGGGCAGGAGCCCCGCCGCCGGCGCCTCGCGGAACTCCTCCTTGCGGGAGAGCTCCTCGGGCGAGAGCCCGAACTGCACGTCCGTCCGCCAGCCCGACGCGTCGACCCGGTGGCGGAGCCCCGTCACCAGCGTCGTGCCGTTGAATCGCTTGCCGACCCCCGCGACCTCCATGACGTCGAGCGGCTTGATGCCGGCGAAGCCCGGCACCGCGATGCGCCCGCGAAGCAGCGCCATCCGACTCCTCGCCATGCGGGCATCGGCCCAGGCCTGGAGCTCCTCCGCGGCGACGGGGACCGGGTGGGAGAGCGTGCAGGTGCCGTTGCCGACCGCGTCGCCGAGCTTGCCCCCGTCGAGGTTCCCCTGGGTGGCGCGGGGGCTCTTCGCCTTGCTGGCCGCGGTGGGCTTCTGCTCCTTCACGTCCCAGGCGACGCTCTCCACGGCGCGGTGCTGGTGCTCAGCGTCGGCCTCGATCTCGACGTCGAAGACCTCGGTGATGCCATAAGCGAAGCGGTGCCTGGGCGCGCCTTCGACCTCCATCTTCCGGAGCGAGATCTCGCCGTCCTCGACGACCACGAGGAGGCCGAGCGCGCCGGCCCGTGAGAGGATGAAGTCCCACGGCGTGGCGTGGTATTGCACCATCTCCGCGTGCTCCGGCCTGGTCTCGGCGATGGTGCCGACCTCGAGCTTCGCCGCCTCGATCAGCTGTTTCACGATCGCGCCGTCGGTCATCTTCCGGAAGACGGCGCTCCGCCGCGCTCCGGTCAGCTTGACGGCGGCGTCCTTGAGCCCGATCACCAGGACGGAGCCGTCGTCGCTCGCCTCCACCCCGTGCCGCACCACCACCCCCTTGAAGACGCACCGGTCTTCTTCCCCCTCGTACCGGAGCTTGATCTCGATCTTCGCCCCCGGCTCGAAGAAGCCCGTATCGCTGATGGCGAACGCCTGCTGCGCGGCGCTGCCGTCGAGCACGCGCAGCTCCGCTCGGGGGATCCGGTCGACCTCTCTCCGGATGTCGATGGAGATGAGCTCGTAGGCCGGGTCCATGGGCTTGCCGTCGCTGAGGACAGTAGGAGTCACCGCGGGCATGGCGTCATCTATCCTTCCCCGGAGGCGCCGGCGCCCAGCTTGGCGAGCGGCGGAAAGAAGATCTCCTGGCCGGGGATCAGGCTCCTGAAGTTGTCCAGGCGGTTCCACCGCGCGACGTCCAGGTAGCGGGCGGACGAGCCATAGATGTCCTTGGTCAGGAGCGGCAGCGTGTCCCCGCCGCGCACGATCCGGCTGTGGGTCAGATCCGGCGACGTCTTGCCCTCCTCCCTGGCGCGCGCCTTGGCGGCCTTGTCGTAGATCAGCGTCACCTGGAGCTCGGCGCGGAGCGGGGTGCCGTCGCGCTCGAACGCGGTGTACTTGATGTCGACCGCGGAGAGGCGACAGGAGAAGATCAGCGAGCCCCACTCCACGAGGAGGTAATTGGGCTCATGGATGACCCCGTTATAATGAAAGGTGACGTCGAGGAACGCCTTCACGCGATCCTTCACGCTCCTCCGCACAGGCGCGACGATCCCGATCGACTCCACGCCGGTGCCGTCGACCACCAGGGTGAGCGTGAGCTCGCGCGGCTCGCTCCGGCTATACGAGAGCTGCGGCCCGCTGGAGCCCACCCCCTGCTTGGCCCCCCAGGTGATCGCGTAGCGCTGCGAGAACGACGCCGGGTTGAACATCGCCTCGAACGGCGCCGCGATCGGCTGCCGGCGCTCGACGTCCTTGAAGGCCTTGATCTTGAGCTTCTCGAGCTTGAAGAGGTTCAGTCCCACGATCATCTCTCCTTCGACGCCTTGAGGACCCGGAGGACCTCCTTGACCGCCGCCTCGATCACGGCCTCCTGCCCGGCGGCGTCGGGCGCGGCGGCGCGCGCGCGCGGCGCCCCCTCCGGGGGCGCGACGACGGCGCGGATCACCAGCTCTTTGATCTCCACAGGCATGGTCATACCTTCATGATCTGCATCCGGGCGTAGGCGAGCTCGAGCGACTCGATGAGCAGCTCCTTCGGCTCGGCGGCGAGGTCGGCGATCGACCACTTGACCGGATAGGCTCTGGAGAAGAACCATGCCGACACCGGGGTATACGCCTCGCTGAAGAGGGTCACGAGGACGTTCGAGGGGGCGAATTTGAAGAGGGACATGGCGTCGTCGAAGTCGACGCGCAGCGGCGAGCTCGCCACCATGCCGCGCTCCAACACCAGGTTGCCGTACTCGACCCTCGAGGGCAGCGGCTGGGTGTAGAGGTTCTGTCCGCCCTCCTCGAGCGGCGTCGTCTTCACTGTCCGCGAGAGCCCAGTCACCTTCTTGAAGCGGACGTCGAGCGTGTTTGGCACCACGCCGCCGGCGAAGAAGAAGACGCCGAAGCGGAAGTTGACGAACATCTCGCTCTGCGGAACGAGCTCCGGAATGGCAGCGCTCATGATCTTGACCTCCACCCCTTCGGCCCGGGGCCCGGGGCGCCGCGCGGCGGATCCGCGCGGGGCCCCGGATCTCGGCCGGAGGGACCGCCGCTCTCGCGAACGTCAGAGCCTGACAAAGGAGACCTCCCTGACCTGCAGCTCGAGCGTGTCCACGACGGCGTCGTTCGTTGTGGCGCTGAAGGCCGGCGCCTTGAGGCCGACGGGGACCGCGACGGCGACCTTCCAGGCGAGCACCGCCGCGCCCGTCGCGTCACAGAGGCTGACCTCCATGCTCCGGCTGTCCCGCTTCTCCAGCCAGTTGAACAGGAACAGCGGATCTGCCCCGAGGACGGTGCCGCGCTTGCAGGTGACAGGCGTGAAGCGCTTGGAGTTGAACGTCATGATCACCGGGCCCTCCTGGAAGCTCAGGCCGTGCGCGTACGTCACGTGCTCGCGCTCGGCCGCGAGGCCCGAGACCTCGGTGAAGCTCATCGAGGCCTCGCCCACCTTCACGCGGAAGTTGTACGCAGCGAGCGGGTAGCTCGTCCGCTGGTTGTCCGTCGACTGGGCCATCGCGCCGCTCTACGCCTCTTCGATCAGGATCGCGTCCGCCATCAGCTCCATGCTCTCGATGGCGGCCTCGTTGGACGACGCCGTGAAGGTGGGCGCGTCGAGCCTCGTGGGAAAGGCGTTCTGCACCTTCCAGCTGATCACCGCCTCGCCCTTCTCGTCGCAGAGGCGGACGTAGATGTCCTTCTTCTCGACCTGGTTCACCTGGATCGCGCTGATCCAGGCGTAGAGCGTGGCGACGCTGGTCTTCTTGACGATGCCCTTCTTCAGCGTGAGCGTCGGCGCGGCGGGCTGCGCCGGCATGTTCATCACCACCGGACCGGGCGCCGCCCCGCCGATGGGGCTCTCCTTGTAGGTCGTCGTCTCGCGCTTGATGCTGAGCCCGGAGATCTCCGAGAAGCCGACCGCGGCGCCCGCGATCTCGACTCGATAGTTGTACGACGGGAGAGGATACGCGGTCATGATCTCGCTCTTGGTCAGTGCCATGGCCTAGGCCTCCTGCAGCTTGTGAGAGAAGCGAAGGACGACGAACTCGGCCGGTCGCACGGCCGCGATCCCGATCTCGACGATCATTCGCCCCTCGAGGATGTCCTGGTTGGTCATCGTCTTGCCCAGGCCCACGTTGACGAAGTAGGCCGCCGCCGGGGAGCCCCCGGCCAGGGCGCCGCGCTCCCAGAGGCTGTAAAGGAAGCTCTCGATCATCCCCTTGACCTTCAGCCAGGTCGTCATGTCGTTGGGCTCGAAGACCGCGAAGGAGGTCGCCTTTCGGGCCGACTCCTCGATCATGATGAAGAGCCGCCGGACCGGGATGTACCGCCACTCGTTGTCGTTGCCGGCCAGGGTCCTCGCCCCCCAGACGATGGTCCCCTTGCCGGTGAACGCGCGCACGGCGTTGATCGATTTACCCGCCGTCGGATCGACGTTGAGGGCATCCTGAGCGTCGTTCGTGATCTTCAGCACCGGCCCGATGACGGCCGCGACGCTGACGTTGGCGGGAGCCTTCCATACGCCGCGATCCCGGTCGACGCTCGCGTAGATGCCCGCGACCGCCGCGCTCGGCGGGAGGACGACCCGCTCGGCCGTCAGCCTGGCCTTGACCTGTTGATAGGTCGCCGTCTGGCTCGACTTGATGGTGTCGAGGGTGACCCCGGTCGCCGCCCCGCCCTGGATGGTGACGCCCGCGTCGGCGTACGCGTAGCTCAGGGAGGTCTGGAGGTACGGGTAGTAGGCGGCGCCGTAGGCCAGGTAGCTCGTCCCGATCTCGTCGCGGAATGCGTCGATGTCCTTCTTGCCCGGCGCCGTGTCCTTCTTGACGTCGAAGATCGCAAAGCGATCCCCCAGCTTGTGGCACTGGGCGAGGGCCGCCCGGCACACCTCGTGGTAGTCCGCGGCGGCGAGGCTCACGGCGTCGGTCAAGACGATCAGCGTCGGCTCGTCCTCCTTCTCGAGCAGCAGGAGGCCGTCGGCGATCTTGTCCTTGGCGGGCGGTGACGCGTAGTCTCCGACAGAGACGACATAACATCTCCCGCCCCCGTTCTTGAAGTAGTGGCTCACAGCGTAGTACAGCAAGAACCCGGTATCGGAGCTCCGCGTCACCCCGGTCACCTGGGACGCGGCGTCCACCGTGACCGTGAAGGTGGCGAGATTGGGCCCGCCGAAGAGCTGCTCGTACTCGAGCATCGTGCTCACCTCGGCGATCGACGGGCTCTTCGGGCCCTTCTCGGTATATCCTATGAAGGCGGGGATCGCAGTGGAGACCTCCGCCACGGAGGGCGGCAGGGTCGACACCTCTTCCACGTAAACACCGGGCGTCTTATAAGCAGGCATTGTTCCTCGATCTCAGGGGGTTTGAAACGGTTGCGCTCGATACGTGATGATCTGAAACAGCACATCCTCCTTTGCAGCGCTCTGCATCGACGGATTGGGCAGCGGGCCCGCCACGCGGTCGGGGCCGAGCCGGAGCTCGAGGCTCCTCCTCGGCTCTGCGCGAGCGGCGACGGGCTGATCGGAGGCGAAGCACACGCAGCGCATCCCGGGATACCGACTGGCAATCTGCGCCAGGGTCGGCTCCACAGGGTCGAGGGTCACGGCGCTGAAGCGCAGCGCGTCGGTGGCCCCGGCGAGCGAGGCGTCCACCACGGTGAGCTCGCCCCCGGCCGGCGCCAGGTCGGTGACGCAGTAGTAGGCCCATCGCGCCTGCCTGGCCGGGAAGCTGACCTGGAAACGGGCGGGCCGCGGCGCGCTCCCGGGGCGGATCTCGACGGCCGCGAAGACGCCCGGCGGGAGCCGCGGCCGGGCCGGGTCGGCGGGGGCTAGCCGCAGCTCGCCGTCGGTCCCAGCGCCGGCGTCCGTGAAGACCGGGGCCGAGCGCCCGCGGACGCCGGTGAGGTCGGTGACGACGGCGAAGTCGCCGGCCCGGACCGCCAGGTAGAAGAGCAGCGCCGCGTCTCCCGGGAGCGGTAGGAACGGCTGTCCCGTGGGGTCGAGCGGAGAGAGGACCCGGACGCCCTGGGAGCTCGATCGCCAGAGACAGCGATGATCGCGGAGCAGGCGCGCCGTGGCGTCGCTCGGCTCGATCGAGAGGGCCGGACACCGGAGGTCGGTGTAGAACGCGTGCCGCAAGAGCACCTCGATGATCGCGACGTGCTTCACTGGCTGATCCTCAGCACCGGATCGCTGATCTGCGGTGCGCTGAGGCCGTCCCTGTCCTGGAAGACGGCCATCCGGACCTTGTAGAGGAGCGAAGGCTGATACGCGCTCCGAAGCATGCCCCAGAGCTGGTTCAGCTCGGAGAGGGGGAGCGTCAGGAGCTCCATCGTGAGCTTCTCGATCCTGTCGCTCAGCGCCGGCGAGTTCTCGTGGTCGAGGACCCGGCGGCCCTGGAAGAACTGCAGGATCAGCGAGATGCACCGCAGGCCTTGCTCGTACTCTTTGAAGCGGGCGGCGAAGAGGACATAGGCGTTTATCTGGATCGCCGGCTGGACGCGCTGCGTGGTGCCGTCCGGCAGCGTCAACCGGAACGGGTCGGCCGGTCGCAGCGTGTGATCCTCTTCGAGGTTGACGAGGAGGAGCGTGACGGCTCCGAGCTTGAGCTCGAGGCTGTCCACCTTCTCGCTGTCGAGGAAGACGACCGGCCCCTGGTCGGGCACTGGGCCGCGCCAGCCCGAGCTCGCGGTCAGGTGCTCGTTCACCGTGTTCCTGAGCAGGACGAGGATGTCGCTGATCACGGCTGACGACTCCTGGAGCTCTGAACTTGTCCCGCTCTCATTGGCTCTCTTCCTTGAAGATCTCGGGTCAGCGCATCCGCGGCGCGACGCCTGAACGTCAGGCTCCGTCGAGCGGATCGCCACGATGCAACAGCGCCTCGATGCCCGCGGACGAAGCACTGGGTCCTCCGCCGGCGCCGTTCTCGACCTCCGTAGTACCCACGGTCGGTCGCATTGACAACTTAAGCCATTTTAAGAAGCCTCGTATTTAGCGGCGTGACCGGGGCGTGTCGTGGCACCGTTCGCGCAGCGGTTCTGGAGCGAGGAGGAGCGCCGCGGCTCGATGGGTATGGCAAGGATGACCAAGATCGTGGAGAACGCCGCCGACCTCGAGCGGGAGCTATTCTGGTTTCGCAGCGTCCTGGAGGCGCGGATCAAGATCCATTTCGGCGAGGGTGCGACCGAGGGGAGCGTGCTCGACATCGCGCCGCCCGACCTCGACGGGTCGAGCTCGGAGTACGCCGGCTTCGTGCGGCGCCATCAGCTCTCCTTCGTCGAGCGCCTCGCCCTGGTGCTCGCCCTGGTCCCGCACCTGCGGCCGCGGCTCCTCGACGCCTGCTTCGGCCGCGACACCGCCGTGGATCGGAGGCTCACCGAGTTCGGCGGCGCCCAGCTCGGCTCCGACGGCGAGCTCTTGCCCACGGCCGAGACGCTGGCGTTCCTCCTCGGCGGCGACGACCTCGCGCTCCGGTTCTCGGTGCAGCTCCTCCTGGATCCAGAGCACCTCTTCGCCAGGCACGACGTCCTCAGGCTCGGGGGCGGCGACGGGGTGACGCCGATGAAGGCTCCCCTCCGGATCTCGGAGGAGCTGCTCTGTCGCTTCACCACCGGCGAGCCGCGTCGGCTCGGCTGCGGTCCCGGCTTTCCCGCCCAGCGGATCGAGACGCGCCTCGGCTGGGAGGACGTGGTGCTGCAGCCCAGCACCCGCAAGCACCTCGAGGAGATCGAGACCTGGATCGAGCACGGAGAGACGTTGATGGCGGACTGGGGCATGGCCGGGAAGCTGCGCCCCGGCTACCGCAGCCTCTTCTATGGCCCGCCGGGCACGGGGAAGACGATGACGGCCTGTCTGCTCGGCAAGTCCACCGGCCGTGAGGTCTACAAGGTGGATACCTCCCTGGTGGTGTCGAAGTACCTCGGCGAGACGGAGAAGAACCTCGGCCGGGTCTTCGACCAGGCCGAGCGCAGGGGCTGGATCCTGTTCTTCGACGAGGCCGACGCGCTCTTCGGCAAGCGCAGCGAGACGCGGGACGCGCACGACCGTTACGCCAACCAGCAGGTCTCCTTCCTCCTCCAGCGCATCGAGACCTTCGACGGGCTCGCGGTCCTGGCGTCCAACCTGCGCGACAACCTCGACGACGCCTTCGCGCGGCGGTTCGAGTCGATCATCTACTTTCCGATGCCGCGCGCCGAGGAGCGCGCGCGGCTGTGGCGGCAGGGGCTCTCGCCCAAGGCGAGGCTCGACGGCTCCGTGGACCTCGAGAAGATCGCGCGCGAGCACGCGCTCGCGGGGGGCGCGGTCATGAACGTGATCCGCTACGCCTCGCTCCAGGCCTTGAGAGAGGGGGGCCGTCCCCTCACGGCAGAGGACCTCCTGCAGGGCATCCGGAAGGAGTATGCCAAGCAGGGGAAGGCGGGTTGAGCGGACGCTCGCACGACACGCCCCGTCACGCCGCCGAAGCCGAGGTGCATGAAAATAGTTTAAGTCGTCCGCGCGACCGACGACGGGTACGACCGATGTCGAGATGGCACCGAGGGAAGGACGATGGCGTCGTCCGCGGGGCCTCGAAGCGCCGTTCCATCGGGGCGTTCCGCTCGAGGGAGCCTGGCGCAGAATGGACAAAGGAGTATGCCCGTGCCAGCGAAAGAACACATGAATCGGGATGAGCCCGTCGCGTTCGGCGGCTCGTCGTCGGTGACGGTGGGCGTCTCTCTTCGTACGCGGCTCGGCCCCGGCGAACCACCGAGGCGCGCGATACAGGCCTTGCTGCGGTCGGTGGGCAAGGCCCTGTCCGCCCATTTCGAGGGCCGCGCGGCCGCGCGCCTCGACACCGAGAGCGCCACGGCCACGGTGACCCTGCGGATCCCCGAACCGGAGGGCAGCACCAAGGTGTGCGAGCTCTCGATCACCCTGCTCGCCGACGAGCTCACCCAGGACGAAGAGCTCGTGGTCGTCCCACGGATCCGCGCTGAGGTTCACCGCCGGAAGGACGATATCGACTGGCTCGCCGGCGACGCGGCGGCGGACGTCGACCAGCTCACCGGCGAGATAGAGGACGTCCTCTCGGCCGTCTCGCCCTGACCGCGGCCACGGCGCGCTCGAAGGAGATCCACCGTGAAGATTGACGATGACAGAAGGCGCTCACCGATCCGCCTCGCGATCGCGGCGCTGGCCGCGCTCCCGCTCGCGGCGTGCGCGAGCACCGCGACGGTCACGCTCGACAAGGCGATCAAGGACCTCGCGCCGGACTACCGCGCGCGGACGCCGGCGAGCGGCTCCGCGAGCCTCGGACGCCGGCTGCTCGGGGACCAGCCCGAGACCAACGCCTGCTTCGACGGCGACCACGGCACGGCGGCGCCGAGCTGGTCGAAGGTGACGCTCCACTACGGGGACGTGCTCGACGGGAAGCTCTCCGGCGACTTCGGCGCAGCCGTCAAGGTCGCCTCCTCGGCCGGCGTGTCCTCGAAGCGGAGCGCGAACATCACGCTGACGGACCTCGTGGAGAGCAGGCTCTCGGCCGTGTACCTCGACGCGAGCGGCGCGTGCACCGGCCTGTTCGCCGAGGCCGGGACGAGCTACGTCAGGGTGCTGACGCGCGCGATCAAGGCGGGGACGCTCGAGGTGGCGGCCGAGCAGGCGGTCGCCGCGACCCTGGCGATCGACGCCTCCTCGATCGGAGGGACCTCCGTGAGCGCGTCGAGCACGTCGGGCCGCAAGCTCCAGGGGACCTCTCTCTTCTTCGCGGACTATCCCGAGTGCTTCAGCGTGGTTTACCAGAAGAAGGACTGCGCCGGCTCGGCCGTGGGTCCGGGCAATGTCTGCGATCTCGGCGCGTGCTCGTTCAACATCGCGGCGCTCGACACCGGCCGCGCGGCCTGGAAGGGGAAGCTCTCGTGCGAGGGCGGCGCGTCGAGCGATCTCGGCGGCACCCTCGGCGCGTGGGGAGAGGCGCAGAAGACGGCGCCCGGCGTCACCTACAACGTCCGCGTGCTCAAGGGAGCCTTCCTGGGGACGGCGAACATCGACCTCCGTCGCTGGGTGACCCGCTCGGAGTCGCCCGACAAGTGCGCGCCCCCCGGGAGCGGGCCACACCCGGGTCGATCGCGAGCCCCGGAGCGACGTTTGGATCCTTAAGAACCAATAAGGTGTTCGCGCCGGATCCATCTGTTACTCGCTTACTCGCTCTCGCTGCCCCGCAATGCAGAACCCCTTTCCAGGTCCCCAACCTTACCGCGCTTCCGACCGTGATCGCTTTTACGGGCGAGGCGACCTGGCCTACCGGCTCGAGGCATCCATCCTCGCCAACCGCTGCGTCACCGTCTTCGGGCCGTCCGGCGCGGGCAAGTCCTCCCTGGTGCAGGCGGCGGTCCTCCCGTCGCTCATCGAGAAGCAGGAGATCCGCGTGGCGCGGGTGGACGCCTGGCCCGAGGATCAGGACCCGACGCGCTGGCTCGCGGACGCGGTGTACGGCGCCCTCGGCCTCGGCGACCGGCCGGCCGGCGCCTCGCCCGCGGACGCGCTGCTCACGGCGGCGCAGCGCGCGGCGCGGGGGTCGCCGCGGCTCGCCGTCGTCTACCTCGATCAGATCGAGCAGCTGCTCTACGCGACGCGCGGCGCGGCCGAGGCCGAGGCGCTCTTCGACTGCGTGGACCGCCTCGCCGGGCTGCCCACCCGCAACCTGCGCCTGGTGCTGTCGCTCCGCGAGGACTACCTCGGCCGCTTCCGCGATCGGCTGCGCGAGCACCGCCGGCTCCTCGATCACGGCTTCCGCGTCGGCCCGCTCACGGTCGCCGAGCTCTGCGAGGCCGTCTGCCAGGCGGCCGCCGCGGGCGAGCCGCCGCAGGCGTGGGCGCCGGCGGACATGCGCCCGCTCCTGCTCCAGGTGCGCGTGCCCGGCCAGGCCGCGGGCGACGGGGCCGAGGCGCAGGCCGCGTACGCGCAGATCGTGTGCCGCGCGCTCTTCGAGCAGCGCGCGAGCGGGGGAGCGGCGGTCGACGCTGTCGAGGCCGAGGCCATCCTGCGACGGTACATGGAGGCGACGCTCGCCGGCCTCGGCGCGCTGCGCGGCGGGGCCGAGCGGCTGCTCGAGGATCACCTGGTGACGGCGGACGGCAGCCGCGCGCTGCGCACCGAGAAGGAGCTGCTCCGGATCCTCCCCGCGGACGAGCTTGGGCCGGCGCTGAAGGCGCTGGAGGGCGCGGCCATCCTCCACGCGGCGGAGCACCAGGGGAGCCGGTACTTCGAGATCGGCCACGACTGGCTGGCGCGAGAGGTCTTCGATCAGCGGCAGCAGCGCCGGCACCTGGAGGCGCGGCGGCGCGAGCGGGCCGAGGCGGAGGCGCGGCTCGCCGAGGAGCGCGGGCGGCGGCGCCGCTCCGCCGCCGTCGCCGCGGCGGCGCTCCTTGTCGCGGCCGGCGCGGCGGCGCTCGGCTCGGTGGCGTACGGCCAGAAGCTCCGCGCGGATCGCCTGCGCGTCGAGGAGGTCCGGGCTCGACGCGAGGCCGACCGGCAGCGGGACGTCGCGGAGGAGCGGCGCTCCGAGGCGCACGACGCCAGGATCCTCGCGGGCTTCCGCGAGCTCGCGGTGCGCGCGCAGCTCCCGCTGGCGATGAAGCTCCTGCCCGAGGCGGAGCTGCCGGCCATGCGCCGCGGCTGGATCGAGCTGGCGAGCGACGCCCTCAACACGAACGCGCTCCGCGCGACCCTCCGCGGACACGCGAGCGCCCTCGCCGCGGCCGTGTGGAGCCCCGACGGCGCGCGCGTGCTCACGGCCTCGGCCGACGGCACCGCGCGCGTATGGCGCGCCGACGGCACCGGCCAGCCCGTGGTGCTGGAGGGCGGCGGCGGGGCCATCCTCGCGGCCGCGTGGAGCCCCGACGGCGAGCGCGTGCTCACGGCCTCGGAGGACGGCACGGCGCGCGTGTGGCGCGCCGACGGCGCCGGTCAGCCCGTGGTGCTGAGGGGCCACCGCGGCGCCGTTACCGCGGTCGCCGCGAGCCCGGACGGCGCGCGCGTGCTCACGGCCTCGGCCGACGGCACCGCGCGCGTGTGGCGCGCCGACGGCGAGGGCGCTCCGGTCGTCCTCACAGGCCACCGCGGCCGCATCAACGCGGCCGCGTGGAGCCCCGACGGCGCGCGCGTCGTCACCGCCTCCGACGACCGGACGGCGCGCGTCTGGCTGATCGCGAAGGGCAGGAGCCGCGTCCTGAGCGGGCACACCGGCGAGGTGATCTCCGTGGCCGTGAGCCCCGACGGCGCACGCGTCGTCACCGGCTCGCGCGACCGGACGGCGCGCGTCTTCACGCTGGCCGGCGCCGGCGCCCCCGTGGTGCTCGCCGGGCACGAGGACAGCGTCCTGCACGCGGCCGTGAGCCCCGACGGCCTGCGCGTGGCCACCGCCTCGGCCGATCGGACCGTGCGCGTCTGGAGCGCCGCCGGCGACGCCGAGCCGGTCGTGCTCGCCGGCCACGCGCTCGCCGTGACCTCCGTCTCGTGGCGCCCCGACGGCACGTACGTCGCCAGCGCCTCCGCGGACCGGACGGCGCGCCTCTGGCCGGCGGATGGCAGCGGCCCGCCGCTCGTCCTGGTCGGGCACCGCGCGCCGCTCCGCTCCGCGGCGTGGAGCCCCGACGGCGCGCGCGTCGTCACCGCGGCGTCCGATCCGTGGGAGCGCTCGTCCGACCGCACCGCGAAGGTGTGGAGCGCCGAGCCGCTCCGGGCGATGCCGCACCGGCGCCGCGACCTCGGTTTCTTCCACGCGGCGTCCATCGTGGAAGGCGGCGAGCGCGTCGTCGCGGCCTACGAGGACCGGACGGCGCGCGTCTTCCGGGTCGACGGCGAGGGCGAGCCCGTCGTGCTCAGGGGTCACGAGGGGTGGGTGGCGAGCGCGGCGCTGAGCTCCGACGGCACGCGCGTCGTCACGGCCTCGTTCGATCGCGCGGCGCGCGTCTGGAGCGCCGACGGCAAGGGCGAGCCCGTCGTGCTGCGCGGGCACGAGGCCGAGGTGCGCGCCGCCGTGATGAGCCCTGACGGCGAGCGCGTCGTGACGGCATCCGACGACGGGACGGCGCGGGTGTGGAGCGCCGACGGCAAGGGCGAGCCCGTCGTGCTGCGCGGGCACGAGGACTGGCTCACCTCGGCCGCGTGGAGCCCTGACGGCGCCCGCGTGCTCACCACGTCGCTCGACCACACGGCGCGGGTGTGGAGCGCGGCCGGCGAGCGCGAGCCCGTCGTGCTGCGCGGGCACGGCGGCGGCGTCCACGCCGGCGCGTGGAGCCCTGACGGCGAGCGCGTGGTGACGGCGTCGGACGACGGGACCGCGCGGGTGTGGAGCGCCGGCGGCAAGGGCGAGCCCGTCGTGCTGCGCGGGCACGACGGCGCGGTCCTTCGCGCCCTCTTCAGCCCCGACGGCGCGCGCGTGGCCACCTCGTCGGCCGACGCCACCGTCCGCCTCTGGAGCGCCTCAGGCGAGGGCGCGCCCATCGTGCTCGGGTCGTCGGCGCCGGTCATCGCGCTGGCCTTCCTCGACGGAGGGCAACGGCTGATGACCGTCGCCATGGACAACGGCATTCACACCTGGAGCATCGACGTGGACACCCTGAAGAAACGCCTGCTGACAGCGCATACCGACTGCCTGCCGCCGACCATGCGCTTCACCTACCTCGGTGAGCCCGCGTCCGCCGCCCGGGATCGGCACGCGGAATGCGAGCGCTCGTACCAGCGCGCGCCGCTCCTCGCGGAGGGCCGGGGGCGATGAAGGCCCGCGACACGGCCGCAGCGGCGGCGCTGGTGCTCCTGTCGGCCCTGGGCGCGTGCGGGCAGCCCGGCGTCGAGGAGGGCGGCGCCGAGCCGGCGGCGTCCGCCGGCGAGATCGCCGTCGAGACCCGCGCCGCCGCGGCGGCGCGACCGGCGGCGCACAGGCTCGGCGCCGGCGAGCGCCGGGTGAAGCTGCTCGTCCTACCCGCCGACGCCGTCGTCGAGGTCGACAGCGTCCCGGTGCGGCGGCGGGACGGCGTCATCGAGCTCTCGGGCAAGGTCGGGCAGACGCATCGGGTGCGCGTCTCCAGGGGGGCACAGCACGGCGAGACGACCGTGACCCTCACGGACGCCGGCGCCTCCCCGCCCTCGCTCGATCTCGCCGCGCTGGCGCGGGCCGCGCGCCGCTTCGGGCGCGGCCTCCTCCCGGCCGCGTCCGCCGAGCCACCGGCCGCCGACGCGGTCGACTCCGCCACGCCTGAGCTCGCCGAGACGCCGGAGCTGGCGCCCGAGTCCATGTTGCCCGGCGTCGCCGCCGAGCACGACGTGCTGGCGGGTCACATGGCGATGGATCCGCCGCCCGAACCCGCGCTCGGCGCCGCGCGGGCGAACGAGGGCCCGGCGTGTGTATGTCCCCCGGCGGCGCAGGTCGTCGTCAGGTGCCCGACCGGCGCGGCCGCGGAGGCGCACGGGAAGCCGCGCAGCGGCGTTCTGGCCGGAGACGCCTTCGAATGAGGGCGCGCGCGATGCCGGGCACGACGCGCCGACGCTCCTCGCGCGGTCGCCTCCTCCTCTTCGCCGCGGTGCTCCTGGCGCCGCTGCCCTTCGGCCCGCTCGCCGCCGCGCAGCCGGGCGGGCCCGGCGAGGCGCGGCGTCGCGAGGATGCGCGCGCGCACTTCCAGCGCGGGATCGCGCTGCGCGATCAGGAGCGCTGGGCCGACGCGCTCACCGAGTTCCAGACATCGCGCTCGTTGTTCATGACGCTGAACGGGACGACCAACGCCGCCGCGTGTCTCATCCAGCTAGAGCGCTACCTGGAGGCCATCGAGCTGTACGAGAGCGCGCTGAACGACTTCTCCGAGAGGCTCAAGGGCGAGGACAAGCGCGATATCCTGCTGGTGGTAAAGCTCCTTTACAATGCCGTCGGGACCATCGGGATCGCGGGCGCCGAGCCGGGCGCGACGCTCCTGCTCGACGGCCTATCGCGCGGCGAGCTCCCGCTCGGCGCGCCCTTGCGCGTGCCTCGCGGCCTCCACACCGTCCGCGTGGTCAAGGCGGGGTACCAGCCGTTCGAGCAGCGCCTCGACGTGGACGGCGGGGAGACGGTCCAAGTGACGGCACGGCTGATCCGGCTCAAGGAGACGGGCACGCTCGAGATCGCCGAGCCGACGAGGGATGGGCCGGACGCACGCCCGATCCGGCTGGCGCGAGACGCCGAGTCCATCGACGGCCGCGAGGAGCGCGGGCCGCGCCGCACGCCCCGCTGGCTCGCCGAGGTGAGCGCCGCGGCGCCGCTCATTGTGTCGTTTGGCGGAGACGCGCCGACGGGGTGCGTGGAGCCTTGCAGCAAGCCCCTCGGGTCTGGCGTCAGCTTGATCGCCCACGGAGGGTACGGCATCAACCATCTCTCGTTCGGCGTCTCGGCGGGCTATCTGGGCATCCAGCAAGCTGTCCGGGGGCGCATCGCGACGCTCGAGGCCGCCGGCGGGGCGTCGTACTCGGTGCGCGTCGACGACACGACAGCGCTCCGCGGCGCGCTCCTCGGCGCCTGGGTCGGCTACTCGTCGGGCGAGCGCCTCCTGCTCCACGCGCGGCTGGGCGCCGGCGGGCTGTTCGGCGCGGTCGCCGCGTCGCGCACGAGCGCGCGTGCGTCGGCGAGCGGCGCGCTGTCGTTCGGCCCGCTCGAGCGGAGCGCGGCGGCGCGCTTCGTGTACGTCGCGCCCGAGGTGCGCGCCGGCGTCAGGCTGGCCAGGCGGGTCGAGCTCACCCTGGGGCTCGAGGTGCCCCTGCTCATCGCCGTGCCGAGGCCGGCGTCGAGCCAGCAGGTATTCGTCGACACCGCGGCTGGGGTCGATCACGCCGCCTCGGCCTGGTTTCCAGGCGGGCCCCTCACGGCCCCGCTCTTCCCGCTCTTCATTCCTGCCCTGAGCGCCAGGTACGATTTCTACTGAGGCCGAGGTGCCTCCGGCGCACTGCCGCGAGCGGGCGGCGAGCTCATGACGACGAGGTGAGCGCTCAGCACAGCGCCGTTCAGTCGTCGCCGGCGAGCGGGATCGTCAATCTCCACATGTCGTTGAGCAGCACCGGCGCGAACTCCGCGGTCGCTCCCCCGAAGATGTAGAGCTCGTAGGCCGTGGCGGTCCTGCGAGAGAAGGAGAACTGGCCGAACCTCGGCGCTGGCGCCGGCCCCGTCATCGCTGTGTCCACGCGCGTCCAGCCCCCGATGTCGAGATCGAAGTACCAGACATCGGACAGGGTGGCACCGTCGAACTGGCTGCCTCCGAAGAGCCAGATTCGATTGCGGTGCTCGTCGGCGAGCAGCTTCGCGTTGTCGCGGTGGCCCGGCCCGCCGTCCTCGTCGAAGGTGATAAGAGGGCGTTCCAGCCCTCGGAGCGCCGACAGCGGGGAACTGGCCTACGGCGCGATGTCGTACGCGTGCTTCGCCGCCCACAGCGTGGTGGCGCGCATGTAGTAGGGCGCGCGGATGCTGCCGTTGCCCTCCCATGCCTCCGGCGTGCGGAACCACAGGCCGTCGGTCTTCCAGATCGTGTCGACAAGGCTCGCGCCGATCTCACCGGCCTGCGCGGCGAGCCCCTCCTGGATCATGCCGGCCACCACGCCCCAGGACGTGCCCACCCAGCACTCCCGCGTCTGGTTGCTCGTTCCGTCGACCGAGCCATTGGCGGTCATGACATTGACGACGCCGCGGGTCCCGCCGTCGAACCGCTTGAAGTTGTTCTCGTAGATCTTCGTGAACGCCGACGCCGCGTGGCTCGGGTCGACGATCGGCGGCAGCCCGAGGGCGCGCGCGTACCACTGGCCTGCGAGCTGGTCCGACATGATCCGGCTCGTGTCCCGGCTCCCCGTGTCGATCTTGTAATACGCCCCCGTCCAGAGCTTCGACTCGAAGCCGCCCTTGGCCTGATCGAACCACGTCTGGTAGGTGCCCGCGAGCGAGGTGTCGCCGACAGCGGTCGCCAGCTCCTTCGCGGCCTCGCTGGCGGCGAGGAAGAGGCCCCCGCAATACGCGGTGTTGCCGTGCAGATCCATGTCGTCGTACGTCTGATCGATGCCGTTGCTCTCCGGCATCCCGTCCCCGTCGCCGTCCTGGCCCTTCACCTTCTGCATCGCCATCTTCACGGCGGGCCAGCAGTAATCGAGGAACTCCTTGTCGGTCTTCCCGGTGAGCGCCCAGTCGCGATAGACCATCAGGACCAGCTTGGAGTTGAGATCCTTCCAGTTGGTCGAGTCGCGGTACGTGTACGCGTTCCACTTGCGGAAGACGGTGTCGGTGTCTCCGAAATCGTGCGCGGTCGTCCCGATCGCGCGCGGCCTGTCGGAGCGCGTGGTCGTCACGCTGTCGCAGAACTGCCGCACCTCCTGCTTGTCGATGTCCGGCCAGAGCGAGAACAGGGCCCATGAGCCGTAAAAGCGCACGTCCGACGTGCCGTAGAACGGGTAGATGTACGACTCCAGGCTGGTGAACATGTCCTCGTCCGGGTCGTCCGGCTGGCCGGACGCCGCGCCGGCCTCCCAGTACGTGCCCGCGATGGCGTAGTAGTAGAGCTCGTTGAACAGAGCGCCCTTGAGCCACTCCGGGTACTTCGGATCGTCGAGCACGCTCGCCTGCCAGTCCTGGATCGCCCAGAGCCACGGCTCGTGCTCGGCGAGCGCCTCCGCCGCGATCGTCCACGAGGCGTTCCCCGTCCGCCCGAAGTGGCGCGTGTACGCGCGGTACCACCTGTCCCCCGAGCCCGCCTGCGTGACCGGGATATCCCACGCGAGCACGATCGGCACAATGGCGCTCTTCCCCGGCTCCACCGTCGCCTTGAACGCGATCGCCCCGAGCGAGTGCCCTCCCGTCGTGTTGGCGAGCGTGCCGTCGTTGGCGAGCTCGCTCTGCAGGGCGGCGACGCTGTCGGCGGACTGGTACGAGACGACAACGCCCGGCGCGTTCCGGCTGGCGAGCGTGAACTCGCCCTGTCCCTCGGAGTTCGGCGCCCCTCCGCCTCGGGTGAGGACAAGGCCAACGTCGTCGCCGGAGGTCTGCACCATGGCGCCATTGCCGCCGTGATCGTTCTTCCAGGTCAGCATCACGGCGACGTCGCAAGGCGCTCCGGTCGGATTCGTGATCTCCCACCGATAGACGCCGACCGGATAGCTGGTCTTCTTGTAGTCGCCCGGGATGATGGGGCTGTATTGTTCGACCTTCGCTTTGCAGGGGAATGCCGCGCCGTGGTAATCGACCCACGAGCGCGGAAAGAGCGAGGAGTACGTCGCCTGCCCCTGGCCCAGGCCGTCCTTGTCGAGGCGCCTCGTCTGCGCGTCGCCCCCTTCGGCCTTCTGGTACATGAAGAAGCCCGCGTTGTTGTCGACGTTCTGGTCGCTGCTCCCGATATCGAGGCGACCCTTGTAGAACCTTCCGTCGAACCGCCACGTGATCGTCCCGGCGCCGAAGCCGCCGATGGGCGCGCCGTCCTCGTAGACGCCGTCCGTGATACCCCTGCTCCACGCCTGAGCCGGGATGGAGATCGGCTCGCCCGGCACGTGCGCCGGCGGGCCGCCGCCTTCGCTGCCGCCGGAGCCGACCGCGGGCGGAGCGCCGCCGGTGCCCGCCGCTGACGACGAGCTGCTCGCTGGGCCCTGGCTTGTTCCGGCTCCAGTTCCCGTTCCGGCTCCGGCGCCGCCAGGCCCCGAGCCGCCATCCGACGAGGACGAGCTCGAGCTACCTCCACCGCACGACGCGGGTGTCGCGGCGACGAGGACGGCACCGGCAGCGACGACACCCAGAGAGCGCAGTGGGATAAGGGGCAATGTCATGACGGCGAGCATATGCGGTTCGCGACCACACGTCACCGTACCAATGGCAATGCATTCACTTCATTACCGCTGGAAGATTCCGTCGTTTCCGGGGAAAACCCCTCTTCCCGCGTCACCGATCATCCGGGCAGTGTTAACGCGACGCGAAATGCACCGGGCATCTTCCACGGTGCGGACAACTCGAGCGCGCGAGCGAGGCCCGTATGATCTTCATTGTCATCATCAGGCTTGCTCCGCAGCTCGCGGCCGAGGAGCGGCGCTCAGGGCCAGGTGGCTTTGACCGCATTGATCCAGTAGTCGGCGAGGCGGAAGGCCGGATCTTGCTCGATGTGCACGAAGCGTCCGCTATAGCTCGCGGCGGAGCGACCACAGACCTGGCTCGACGAGACGAGGTTGAGGAGCCTGCCTTGAACGTTGGTCGTCGCGTTCAGAGAACAATCGCTGCTGCCGGGAACACCGACCCGCCAGGTGGGCTTGTCGGCCAGCAGGTTGCGCCTGAGCTCCAGTATCTTGTCACCCGAGACGGGGGCGACATCCATGCCGTGCGAGGCGAACACGTCCTCCGCGCAGGTGTCTCTCGCCATGCCATGCCACTGAACGGCCCACCAGGGCTTGGATCCGTAAAAGGCCGCGAGCTCCAGATAGGTCGCGTGAAACGCGTTCGTCACGTTGTGGGCCACGTCCGAGATCATGGTCGAGCTCTGGCAAGCGCTGTCGGTGAAGCTCGCATCGCGGTGAGCGCCGGCCATCAGGAAGCTGCGGGATCTCGTCGCCTTGAAGATGCTGACGGCCTGGATCTCCGTCTCCAGGTCCGCTGTCGCATGCGGCGCCGAATGAGCGAGCTCTCGCTCCGCAGCCGCGTCCACGATGAACGTGCCCAGCCCGAGATCGACGACTCCGTCGCTGTTCCGATCGCCGACCTCCATGAGCACACAGTATCTTCGTCCATTATCGACGTCGCGGAGGAGCCGGATCCGCGCTGACGACGACAGGCTGGACGGAAGCACTATATTGCAGCTGCCGCCCATCATGGCGCGAACGACGCCCCGCCACGCGCTCAGCTGCGTCGAGCTCGGGGTGACGAAGATGCCTGAGTCCCTGCCGGGCATCTGATCGCGAATGCACGTCACGAGCGCTTCCAGGGTCGCGCTCGACGAGCAGGTCAGGTCCGCCGACACCGCCGGGCGAGACGCCATGAGGACGCCAGCGCCGAACAGGAACAAAATCGATCGTTCGAACCGCATGACAGCATTACCTCCAATCAGGGGTTTGCGGGTGGGATCGATCGGCGGTCCTCTGCGCGGCGCGCTGTGCACGTGGGCACAGGAACGAAACTCGCCGGGGCCGTACGGCGCGGACCTCGGCATTCCCGGATCTTTCAGGCGCGCGAGCGCTCGCCGCTTTCTTCGCCGTCTGCGCAATGATCGCCAAGCAAACTCACCGGCAGGCGACGGCGAGTGCAAGGCGGAGACCGCCGCGCTGTGCAAACCGTTCGCGGTCGCCGCGGCCACCACATCGCAGCGTTACCGCCACATCGCAGCGCGGCCACCACACGACAGCATCACTCGACCCGGTGGGCCCCCGTGGTGTCGCACGTCATGACAAGGGCGCGCCGCTCGCCGGCCGGGCGGGTTGTCCGGGCGCGAGGCGCCCCTCTTGTCCGTCCTGTCACGACCAGCAAGCTCCCCGAAAACGTGTGGAAATAATGGATGCCTTATCCTCGGCAGCGTGAAAGTCATCTCGCATGGGCCGCTCGGGCGTGAGACGACCGAAGCGATCGCCATCCCCCTCGGGGCCCTCGCGGCCTCGCTCCTCGTGTTCGGCGCGTTCGTGGCCGCCCAGGGGGCGAACCCTTTGAGCGTCTATCACGACATGGTCCGCGGCGCCTTCGGCACGTGGTTCTCGTTCCAGAACACCCTCCTTCGGGCCGCGCCGCTCATGCTGACCGCGCTCTGCACGGCGCTGCCGGCACGCCTCGGCCTGATCGTCATCGGCGGCGAGGGCGCGCTCGTCATGGGCGGGCTCTCGGCCGCGTCGGCGGCGCTGGCCTCACGGGCGTGGGGCGCGCCGCCCGCCGCCGTGCTCGCCGCGATGCTCGTGTCCGGGCTCGCCGCCGGGGCGCTCTGGATCGGCCTCGCCGGCGCGCTGCGCGTCTACCGCGGCGTGAGCGAGACGATCAGCAGCCTGCTCCTCAACTACATCGGGATCGCGATCCTGAACCACCTCGTCGAGGGCGCGCTGCGCGACCCGGCGAGCCTCAACAAGCCCTCGACCGCCTCCATCGGCGCCGAGAACGCGCTGGGGAGCCTGCCCGGCCTCGAGGTCCACTGGGGCCTCGCCTACGGGGTGCTCGCCTGCGCGCTCTGCTATGTGCTGATGCACCGGACGACGTTCGGCTTCGGCGCAGCGATGAGCGGCGGCAACGTCCGCGCGGCGCTCCTCGCCGGACTGCCGGTGAAGCGCCTCGTCGTGCTCACCTGCACGCTCGCCGGAGCGTGCGCTGGGCTCGCCGGCATGGTGGAGGTCGCGGCGGTCCACGGCCGGGCCAACGCGTCTCTGATCAGCGGTTATGGCTATACTGGCATCCTCGTCGCGTTCATCGCGCGCCACAACCCGCTCGCGATCATGCCGGTCTCGCTCCTGCTCGGCGGCATCGGCGCGAGCGGCGGCCTGCTCCAGCGGACGGCGCGGCTCCCCGACGCGACGGTGAGCGTGCTCCAGGGGATCCTGTTCATCGCGATCCTCGCGAGCGAGACGCTTTACGGCCGTTCCCTCGCTGCCCGCGAGCCCAAGGTCCGTCAGGCGGCTCCGGCGCCTTCGGTGGCATGATGAGCGACGCAGCTGCACTGGGTCTCTGGGGCATCCCCCTCGCGGTCGCCGCCGGGGCCATCCGCATCAGCACGCCATTCCTCTTCGTGAGCCTCGGCGAGTGCCTCACCGAGAAGAGCGGCCGCGTGAACCTCGGCCTGGAGGGCACGCTCGTCATGGGCGCGATGGGAGGTTATGGCGTCTCTTACCTCACGGGCTCTGCCTGGCTCGGCGTGCTCGCCGCCGGCGCCATCGGCGCCGCGCTCGGCGCGCTGCACGCGTGGCTTTGCTCGAAGCCGCGCGTCAACGACATCGCCGTCGGCATCGCGCTCATGCTCTTCGGCGTCGGCCTCGCCTTCTTCCTCGGCAAACCGCTCATCCAGCCGACGGCGCCCCGCCTGCCCGCGATATCGCTCGGCTTCTTCAGCGATCTCCCTCAGGTCCGCTCCGCGCTCCAGGTGAACGCGCTCTTCCTCATCGGGGCCGCGCTCGCCCCGCTCCTGCTCTGGGCGCTGAACCGCACCCGCTTCGGGCTCGTGCTCCGCACCGTGGGCGAGAGCGCCGACAGCGCCCGTGCGATGGGGGTCGACGTGAACCTGGTCCGGCGGCGCGCGACCATGGCCGGCGGCTTCCTCGCCGGCGTCGGCGGCTCGTTCCTCTCGCTCTTCTACCCTGGCAGCTGGAACGAGGGCCTCTCGAGCGGACAGGGGCTCATGGCCGTCGCCCTCGTCATCTTCGCGCGCTGGAACCCGGTGCGCTGCCTCTTCGCTTCGCTGCTCTTCGGCGGCGCGAGCGCCCTCGGGCCGGCGCTCCAGTCCGTGGGCATCACCTGGGGATACCACCTCTTCAACGCCGCGCCGTACATCGTGACGCTGGCCATCATGGTCGCGGCGAGCTCCGCGACCCAGACCCTGCGCGATCAGCCCGCCGAGCTCACGCTCGCGCGTTGATCGCGCGAGGCGGCGCGCGCTGAGCGAACCGTGTGAACCGAGTGGACCGTACGCGACGAACGAAAGGAGCGAGCCCGGCGAGACGAGCGAACCGCACGAGACGAGCGAAACGCTGAATGACAGGAGGACTCGACCGATGCCCTACGTGGCCGCTGATCCCTACGCCTGGCCTTACAACGGCGCGCTCCGCCCCGAGACGACGGCCCTGATCGTCATCGACATGCAGACCGACTTCTGCGGGAAGGGCGGGTACATCGACCTGCTCGGCTACGACATCTCCCTGACGCGGGCGTGCATCGCGCCGATCCAGCGCACGCTCGCGGAGCTGCGCCGCCGCGGCTATCACGTCCTGCACACGCGCGAGGGCCACCGGCCGGACCTCTCCGATCTGCCGGCGAACAAGCGGTGGCGCTCCCGCCGGACCGACGGCGGTCGCGGAACGGGCGTGGGCATCGGCGATCCCGGGCCGTGCGGGCGGGTGCTCGTCCGCGGAGAGCCCGGGTGGGAGATCATCCCGGAGCTCACGCCCCTGCCCGGCGAGCCGATCATCGACAAGCCGGGCAAGGGCTCGTTCTGCGCGACGGATCTCGATCTCATCCTCCGCCAGCGCCGCATCGAGAACCTGATCCTCACGGGGATCACGACGGACGTCTGCGTGCACACCACCCTGCGCGAGGCGAACGACCGCGGGTACGAGTGCCTGCTGCTCTCCGACTGCTGCGCCGCCACGGATCCCGGCAACCACGCCGCCGCGCTGAAGATGATCAAGATGCAGAACGGCGTGTTCGGCGCGGTCTCGACCTCCGCCGCGCTGCTGGAGGCGCTCTCGTGACCATGGACCCACGCGTCTTCTCGAGCCCCGCGGCGAGGCCGCCCCGCGCCGCCGCCCGGGAACCCAGCCCCGCCACGCCGCCGCCGGCGCTCTCCGCCGCGGGGATCACGAAGCGGTTCGGGCCGCTGCTCGCGCTCGACGACGTCTCGCTGCGCCTCGCGCCCGGGAGCTTCCACGCGCTCCTCGGCGAGAACGGCGCCGGCAAGAGCACGCTGGTCAAGTGCATCATGGGCTATCACCAGGCCGACGCCGGCGAGGTGAGGGTCGGCGACGCGGCCCTGTCCATCAGGAGCCCGCGCGACGCGCAGGCGCTGGGGATCGGCATGGTCTACCAGCACTTCACCCTCGTGATGAACATGACGGTCGCCGAGAACCTGGTGCTCGCGCGGGCCTCGCTCCCCCTCGTGATCGACTGGCGCAAGGAGCGCGAGGCGATCCGCGCGTTCATGGCGCGCATGCCCTTCCGGCTCGATCCGGAGCGGACCGTCCGCGCGCTCGCCGCGGGCGAGAAGCAGAAGCTCGAGATCCTGAAGCAGCTCTACCTCGGCAGCAGGATCGTCATCCTCGACGAGCCGACCTCGGTGCTCACGCCCGGGGAGGCCGACGAGGTGCTCGGGATGCTCCGGTGCATGGCGGACGAGCAGCGGATCAGCGTGCTCATGATCTCGCACAAGTTCCGCGAGGTGACGGCGTTCGCCGACGAGGTCACGGTGCTGCGGCGCGGCCGGGTCGCCGGCCGAGGCAAGGTCAAGGACCTCACGCCGGCGGCCATGGCCGAGATGATGGTCGGCGCGCAGCCGGCGCAGATCTCCGCGGCGCGCGGCGACGCGCCCGCCGGGGAGCCGATCCTGCGCGTCGAGGGGCTCGCCGCGAGCGACGATCGCGGGCGGCCGGCGCTCGACGGCGTGACGCTCACGGTCCATCGCGGCGAGATCGTCGGGATCGCCGGCGTCTCTGGCAACGGGCAGGAGGAGCTCGTCGAGGTCCTCGCCGGGCAGCGGCCCGCGCGGGCAGGCAAAGTGCTTGTCCATGGCGAGCCGTACGGCGCCGGGCGCGCGCATATCCGGGAGCACCGGGTGCGGTGCCTGCCCGAGGAGCCGCTGCGCAACGCCTGCGTCCCCGCGATGTCCGTCGCGGAGAACATCGGGTTCCGCGTCTTCGACAGGCCGCCTTTCACGAGGCTCCGCTGGGGCGTGAGCCGCGCGGCGCTGAGGCGGTCGGCCGAGCGCCTCGCCGCGGAGTACGCCATCAAGGCGCCCTCGGTCGACGCCCCGATAGGCAAGCTCTCCGGCGGCAACGTGCAGCGCGCCGTCCTGGCGCGCGAGCTCGGCATGGACGAGGACATCGAGCTCCTCGTCGCCGCAAACCCCTGCTTCGGGCTCGATTTCGCGGCCGTGGCCGAGATCCGCTCCCGCATCCTGAAGGCGCGCAATCGCGGGACCGCCGTCCTCCTCGTGAGCGCGGATCTCGATGAGATCTTCGCCATGGCCGACCGTATCCTCGTGATGAGCGAAGGCCGCATCGTCCACGAGTCGCCGATCGCTTCGGCCGACGTCGCGGAGATCGGCCGCGCGATGGCGGGGCACCGATGACGGCGCGGCCCCTCGAGATCGCGGCGAAGCCGTACCCCTTCCGCGTCGCCGATCGGGACGCCGTGGCGCTGCTCGTCATCGACATGCAGCGCGACTTCCTCGAGCCCGGCGGCTTCGGCGCGGCGCTCGGCAATGACGTCAAGCGGCTCCAGCGCATCGTGCCGACGGTCCGGCGCGTCCTCGACGCGTTCCGCGACCACGGCCTACCCATCATCCACACGAAGGAGGGTCACAGGCTGGATCTCTCGGATTGCCCACCAGCGAAGCGGAGCCGGGGTGCTCCTGGCATGCGGATCGGCGATGTCGGGCCGATGGGGCGCATCCTGGTCCTGGGCGAGCCGGGCAACGACTTCGTGCCCGAGCTCGCGCCGGCGCCGGGGGAGCTCGTCGTACCGAAGCCCGGGAAGGGCGCGTTCTACCGGACGGGGCTCGACGCCAGGCTGGCGGCGCTCGGCGTCTCCCACCTGATCATCGCGGGCGTGACGACCGAGGTCTGCGTCCAGACCACGATGCGCGAGGCGAACGATCGCGGCTACGAGTGCCTGTTGATCGAGGACGCCACCGAGAGCTATTTCCCCGAGTTCAAGGCGGCGACCCTGGAGATGGTCCGCGCCCAGGGCGCGATCATCGGCTGGACCGCCCCCGCCGCCGCCGTCCTCGAAGCGCTCTGATCGACTGCTCGCTGGTTGTGTAGGAGGGAGTGCCGAGCTGCCCGGCCCGCGTGGAGGGTGCTCGTCGCGCGTCGCAGGGACGGGCAGAACTCGCCTGAGACGTCCAGTGCCCGACGTGCTGCGCACGCCGGACACTGGACGTAATTGGGGCTCAGACAACTGCCCGTCCCTGCGACGCGCGACGAGCACCCTCCACGCGGGCCTGCGGTGGACGCGAAACCAGGGAGGAGATTGGGCGACGCGAATTCAGTGCGTAGAGCCGAGGGCGCCGGCGACGAGGTAATCCATGCTCTCGAGCGCGATGTCGGTCTGCTGCTGCGCGACCGAATCGGCGATCACCACCTTGCCCTCATTGTTCATGATGGGCCCCTTGAAGATGGTGAGCGTGCCGTCCGTGAGCTTCGCCTTCGCCTCCTCGGCCTTCTTCTTCGCCTCCTCGGAGACGCCGGGGCCGTAGGGTGAGATCTTGATGTACCCCTCCTTGAAACCGCCGCGCAGGAGGTGCGGATACGGCTTCCCCTCGCGGATGAACGTGATGTAGTCGGTGTAGACCTTGGACCAGTTCCACTCGGCGCCGGTCAGGTACCCCCTTGGGGCGAGCGTCGCCTGGTTGGTGTGGTAGCCAGTGCTGAACACGCCGCGCCGCTCCGCGAGCTCGATGATCACCTTGGGTGAGTCGACGTGCGCGGTCAGGACGTCGACGCCCTGATCGATGAGGCTGTTGGCCGCCTCCGCCTCCTTGACGGGCATCGACCAGTCGCCGGTGAAGATCACGGCCGTCGTCGCGCTCGGGTTCACGCTCCGGGCGCCCAGCGTGAAGGCGTTGATGTTGCGGAGCACCTGCGGGATCGGCTTCGCCGCGATGAACCCGAGCTTGCCGCTCTTCGTGGTCATCCCCGCGACGATGCCGGACACGTACTCGGCTTCGTCGATGTAACCGAAATAGCTGCCGACATTGCTCGGGTGCTTCGACGCGTCGTAGAGGCCGCCGCAATGGAGGAAGATCTTGTCCGGAAACTTCTCCGCCACCTTGAGGATGTGGGGATCGAAGTAACCAAACGATGTCGGGAAGATCACCGTCGCGCCATCGAGGTTGATCATGCTCTCGAGCGTCTTCTGCACGGCGACCGTCTCGGGGACGTTTTCCTCCTCACGGGTCTTCACGCCGGCCAGCTTGGCGAGCGCGGCGGCCCCCTCGGCGTGCGCCTGGTTGTAGCCGTAGTCGTCCCTGGGGCCGACGTAGATGAAGCCCACCGTGAGCGGCTGATCGCTCGACCCCTCCTTGCTGCAGCCGGCCGCCGGCAGGAGCGAGAGCGAGAGGAGCAGTGGACGGAGGATGGCGAGGAAACGCTGCCCCCGTGCCACGACGGCCGCGGGCAACAGAGGAGTTCTCGGTGTGCTCTTCACTCCATGAATGTGTACGCGACTCCTCATTTCTGGAACTTTTCCCACGCGTGAATTTTGCGCGCTTCGCGTGATTACCGTTGAGTGGGCGCCGCGCGCTGTGGCATGGTTCCATCAACACGGGAGATTCGCGATGACAGCTACATTTTCAGCAGCGACGCGGGATTTTGTGCCTGTGCAGTTGCCATTCATCATTGCGAATGTCGCAACGATGGCAGCTCATCCGGAGTCAGTCCCCTGGCGGCGCTTCCGGGAGGGCGTCGATATTCATCGCCTCTATGGTAGCAGCGACACAGGCGCCTCGGCCGCGCTCCTGCGCTATGCGCCGGGCGCGTCCGTGCCGCAGCACGTCCATCGCGGCTACGAGCACATCCTCGTGCTCGCGGGCTCGCAGTCGGATGAGCGCGGACACCACCGCGCCGGCACGCTCGTGATGAACGCCCCGGGCAGCCGGCATAGCGTCTCGAGCGCCGAGGGCTGCATCGTCCTCGCAATCTGGGAGCAGCCCGTCGTCTTCATCTGATTCATCTGATTCATCTGATGTAAGCGCGCCGCCTGCGTCTGGACATCTCCTCTCCACCTCCTCGCGCCCTGCGGGGCTTCGCCGCTTCCAGACACGAAGGCCAGCGAGGCCACGCCGGCCTGACCTGGGTGCGGGGTACGACATCTCCGCAGGCACGTCCTCACCGGACCGCGAGCGCGCCCCCTGCGCTCGCTTTTTCGGGGCACAAAGGTTCAGGACCGCCGCGCTTTGCCGTAGGCTGGAGGCGCATGGATTCACGCGGGAAATCGCTCCCTCCGGGGCCGCTCGTCACGGACGAGGACATCCGGGAAGAGCTCCGGCGGCTGTTCGACGCCGGCCCCGACTCGGGGCTCGTCATCCGGGTCTATGGCGAGTCGGGCGAGGGGGCAGCCGCGGCGGACGCGTTCCGCGAGATGTTCGCGTCGCTGCGCATGTACGAGGGGAAGGCGCAGGACCAGCCGCTGGAGATCCTCGTCGACGCGCCGAGCAAGGCGCACATCACACGCGCGCTGTCCGTTCTCGGCCACAAGCAGCACCAGAAGCGGATCCTCGATCACATCCTCACCACCTTCGGGCGCCGGCTGATCGACCCGCTCGCCGAGATCCTCGACACGACCCCGACCGGCTCGGTGACGGCGCGGCTGACCATGCTGCGGGACATCTTCCTCGCGCACGTCGCGGATCTGCGGATGACGCCGGAGTCGCAGCAGATCCTCTCGAGCGACCTGCGCAAGCTCCTGAGCGACGACTACCTGGCGATGGTGGCGGAGAACGAGGAGCGCGTGCAGCGCCCGCGCGTGGCGATGCTCGCGCAGCAGATCCTGCGGCTCGTCGGCTCCACGTTCCATGACGCGCTCAAGCGGTGGCCGGCGCACGCCGAGCAGATCGCCTCGTCGATCGCGCGGCGGAGCCCGAAGAAGGTCCGGCTGAGCGAGGTGCCGAAGCTCATCCGCGGCCAGATCACCGACGGCATCGAAGAGTTCCTGTGGATCGAGACGAGCGCGGACATCGAGGGCGCGCTGCGCCCGATGCTCGCGGAGCACCAGGACGTGATGCCGGTGACGCAGGCGACGCTCGACCGATCGACGTACCGCGAGTTCGCGGACGCCTGCTGGGCGATCATCGCCGAGCACTGCTGACGGCAGGGCGAGCGCTGCCGGATCGCCGACCCCGCCGCGCGGCAGGCTGAGATCCATCACGTCCTGGTCGCTACGCTCACCGCTTCACCGAGTATCCCGTTCGACGCGTCTGGAGGGGAAGACCGCCCTCCGGAGCGCACCCCGCGCGCCGCGTCGGGAATGATTTCCGCCACCCGCTGTTGTAAGGGGCCGCTGGCGCCTGGACCGCCGCGCTCTGCGGCATCCGAATCGCCGGCGCGGAGAGTCTTCCCTTCGCGGAGGGGTGCACGGCCGTGATCGAAATCAGCGACCTATACAAGTACTACGGCGACCGGAAGGCCATCGGGCCCCTGTCGTTCTCGATCGAGGCGGGAGAGATCGTCGGTCTGCTCGGCCTGAACGGCGCGGGCAAGACGACGACGCTCAGGATCCTCGCCTGCGATCTGCTCCCGTCCGCGGGCCGTGTGCTCGTGGACGGACTGGATGTCGTCGACCACCCCCACGAGGTGCGGTCCCGCATCGGATACCTCCCCGACAGGCCGCCGCTCTACGACGAGATGAGCGTGCGCGCCTTCCTCCACTTCGCGGCGCGCCTGCGGGGCGTCGACGCCGGCGCGGCCGACGCGCGGGTGGCCGAGGCGCTCGCGGTGACGCAGCTCGACGACGTGGCCGCGGATCCCATCAGCTCGCTGTCCCACGGCTTCAAGCAGCGCGTCGGCATCGCGCAGGCGATCGTGCACAAGCCGCGGCTGCTCGTCCTCGACGAGCCGATCAGCGGCCTCGATCCCGTGCAGATCGTCGAGATGCGCGCGCTGCTCCGGAGCCTGCGCGGCAAGCACACCATCCTGCTCTCCAGCCACATCCTCTCCGAGATCAGCGAGACGTGCGATCGCATCCTCGTGATCCGGGACGGCGAGATCGGCGCGCAGGGGACCGAGCAGGAGCTCTCGGCCAAGCTGCTGCACGGCGTCCGGGTCGAGCTCACGGTGCGCGGCCCCGCGGCCGAGGGCGCGGGCTACCGCGTGTCGCGCGGCGAGGCGGCGAAGGCGCTCGACATCACGCGCGCGGTCGAGGGCGTCACGTCCGTCGAGCAGCTCACCACGACCGAGCCGGGGAGCGACGTCGTGAGCTTCGCGGTCGAGGCCGACCGCGACGTGCGCGCGGCGCTGTGCGCCGAGCTCGTGAAGGCGGGGATCGGCATCCTCGAGGTGAAGCGGAGCGAGCGCGAGCTCGAGTCGGTGTTCCTGCGGCTCGCCTCGCGTGGGGCGCCCGGGGCGAAGGACAGGTCCGCCGCGGCCGACAGGGCGAGGGCCGGCGGCGACGCAACGAAGGCCCCTGCGGAGGAGCAGGCGGAGGAAGGCGAGGGCGAGACATGAGAGGGACATTGCTCGTCGCGCGGCGGGAGCTGTCCGCGTACCTGAGATCACCGCTCGGGTACGTCGTCGCCGCCGCTGCGCTGCTCATCGACGGCATCTACTTCCAGGTCGCGGCGCTCGGGTCGGGCGCGCGGCTGTCGGCGGAGGTGCTGCTCAAGTTCTTCGACGGCACGGCGTTCATCACGATGGTCGCGGCGCTCATCCTCTCGATGCGGCTCATCGCCGGCGAGCGCGAGAGCGGGACGCTCATCCTGCTCAAGACCGCGCCCGTGCGCGACGGCGAGATCATCGCCGGCAAGTTCCTCGCCGCGCTCGCGCTGGTGTCGCTGATGACGGCGATCACCATCTACATGCCGCTGCTCATCTTCGTGAACGGCAAGGTGTCCGTCGGGCACATCCTGGTCGGCTACTCCGGGGTGCTGCTGCTCGGCGCCGCGTCGCTCGCGATCGGGCTCTTCGCCTCGACGCTCGCGGCGAGCCAGGTCATCGCGGTCATCCTCGGGGCGGCGATCATCGGGACGCTCGGCTTCCTGTTCCTCGTCGCCCGCGTGACCGAGCCGCCGCTCAACGACTTCGTGAGCGCGCTGAACCTCTACCCGCTCAACCAGAAGCCGTTCCTGAACGGCGTGCTCCGGCTGGAGAACGTCCTGTACTACGTCGCGGTCGCGTACTTCTTCCTGCTCGCGGCGACCCACACCCTGAAGGCGCGGAGGTGGCGGTGAAGGACAAGCAAGCTCAGGCCGACGAGGCCGAGATCCGCGGCGAGGGAGCGGGCTCCGCGCCCCCGCCGGACGCCGGGCGGGAGGCCCCGCCGGCCGGCGAGCCGGCGCCTGCCGCGCCGCGCACAGCGCCAGCGATCCGCGCGGGGGGCTGGATGGTCCCGGCGTACGCGGGCGCGCTCCTCGCCATCTTCCTCGGCGAGCGCGTGGTGCCCACGATCGAATGGCTCCGCTATGCCCTGTCGGGGCTCGGGTTCCTGACCCTGGCCCTCGTCACGGCGCTGCGCTTCGCGACGGCGGTGCGCGAGGCGGGCGAGCGCCGCGCGGTCGAGCGCGCGCTCGCGATCCTGTCGGCGCTCGGCGTCGTCGCGGTGGCGGCCTACTTCACCACGACCGACGCGGGGCAGGCCATGCTCGGCGCCTCGCGCGCCGCGCCCGAGCTGCGCGCGCGCATCCACGCGGCCACGACGGTCGCCTGGATCGCGCTCCTCGTCATGGCGACGGTGCCGCTGTTCTTCGGCGAGGCGGCGCTCGCGCCGATGCGGCGCGCCGAGCGCATCGAGGGCCGGCGGGTGCGCGCCGCGACGCTCTCGGGCGTGACGCTCGCGTTCGCCGCGGTCTACTCGGCGCTCTTCGTGTTCGCCGCGAGCCAGCTCGATCTCAAGGCGGACTTCTCGTACTACCGCACGGCCCGCCCGGGCGAGTCCACGAAGCGCGTCGCCGAGAGCCTGACCGCGCCGCTCAAGATCACGGCCTTCTTCCCGCAGCAGAACGAGGTCGGCGCCGAGGTGGAGGGCTACCTGCGCGAGGTGAAGTCCGCGTCGCCGCAGATCACCGTGGAGATGCAGGATCGCCTGCTCGTCCCCGCGCTCGCCAAGGAGGCGAAGGTCACGCAAGACGGCGTCATCGTGCTCTCGCGCGACAGCTCGCGCGAGACGCTCACCGTCGGCTCCGACATCAAGAGCGCGGGCGCCAAGCTGAAGAGCCTCGACGCCGACTTCCAGAAGGTGCTGCTCAAGGTGATCCGACCGCAGCGCACCGCCTACCTGACGGTCGGCCACGGCGAGCTGAACGAGTCGGCCAGCTCCCCCGAGGGGCGGACGACCAAGAACCTCCGCAAGCTGCTCGAGTCCCAGAACTACATCGTCAAGGACCTCGGGCTCGCCCAGGGGCTCGGCAGCGAGATCCCGAAGGACGCGAGCGTCGTCATCGTGCTCGGCCCGCAGAAGGCGTTCCTCCCGGAGGAGGTCGCGGCGCTCAAGCGGCACGCCGACGAGGGCGGGCACCTCCTGCTCGCGCTCGATCCGGACGCCAAGGTCGATCTGGATCCGCTCGCCGGCGCCGTGGGGCTCACGTGGAAGCCCGAGGTCCTGGCGAACGATCGGGTCTATGTGCGGCGGCGCTACAACGACTCGGACCAGGCGATGCTGGTCACGACGCGGTACTCCTCGCACGCCTCGGTGTCGACGCTGAGCCGCCACGCGCAGCAGGCGCCGACGATCTTCCCGGGCGCGTCGTCGCTCGACAAGCGCGACGGCGGCGACCAGAAGATCGACTTCGTCGTCCGCTCGCTTGGCGAGACGTTCGCCGACGCGAACGGCAACTTCAAGTTCGACGCCGACAGCGAGAAGCGCAGCGCCTACAACCTCGCCGCGGCGGTCTCGAAGGAGCTCGCGCCCGGCGGGGACGACAAGGAGAAGAAGGAGCTGCGCGCGTTCGTGGTCGCCGACGCCGACGTGTTCAGCGACGCGGCGTTCAGGAACGAACCCAACATCGTGCTCGCGCTCGACGCGCTCCGGTGGCTCGGCGGCGAGGAGAGCTACGCCGGGGAGATCACGACGAGCGAGGACGTCCGGATCGAGCACACGAAGGAGAAGGACCAGGTCTGGTTCTGGGCCACGATCCTCGTGGCGCCGGCCATGGTGCTGGGTCTCGGGCTCTTCATCACGCGCCGCGGGCGGCGCGCGAGCGGGAGGCGCGCATGAGGTTGGAACGCAGCTTTTTCGTGCACCTCGGCCTTGTTGTGGTCGCGGCCTTGTTCGCGGTCCTCGCCTGGACGCGCGACGAGAAGGCGGCCGCCCTCTCGGTCGCGGACGTGACCGTCTGGGCCGGCCGCGCCGACGACGTCGAGCGCGTCGCCTTCGAGGGGAAATCGAAGACGGTCGTCCTCGAGGCGAAGAAGGACAAGGAGGGCCGCTACTTCGTCGGCACGACGGAGCGCAAGACGACGCCCCCGGCCGAGAAGCCGAAGGACCCGCACCAGAACCCAGACGACGCGGAGCAGGACGACGAGCCGCCCGCGCAGGCTGAGCCGACGGTGAAGACGACGACGTTCGTCTCGGTGGCCGCCGGCAACAAGCTCGCCGAGGCGATCGCGCCGCTGAAGGCGCTGCGCTCGATCGGCCGCATCGGCGACGACCGCGCGGCCGAGTTCGGCCTGGCCGAGCCGGAGGGCACGCTCACCGTCAAGCTGCGCGGCGCCGAGCGAAAGCTGGTCCTCGGCGGCGCGACGCCCGGCGGCGCGGACCGGTACGCGCGCGACGAGGCCACGGGCGAGGTGTACGCCATCAAGGGCGACATCTACCGCGATCTCGACACCGCGGAGTCACGGCTCCTGGAGCGGGATCTGCACGAGTGGAAGGACGTCGATCTCGCCAGGGCGCGCGTCATCGCCGGTGACAAGCGCCGCGAGGTCGTGCGCAGCGGCGACGAGGGCAAGAAGTTCTGGGCCGATCCGGCGAGCCCCGAGCAGAACGACGAGACGGTCGGCAACTGGATGACCAAGCTCGACCGCCTCCGTCCCACCGAGTACGTGGCCGCTGCCCCGGAGCAGAAGGAACTCGTGGTGCGGATCGAGTACACAGGCCGCTCCGGCGACATCGGCTTCGCCGAGCTCGTGAAGGGACCCCCCGGGGCGAGCGGCAAGCCCGACTATTTCCTGGTCACGGAGCGCACCCGCCTTTACGGCAAGGTGCCGGTCGGCGTCGCCGAGCAGGTCGAACAGGACGTCGGCGCCGTCGTCAAGTAGCCCTTGCGCCTCGCGACCGCGCCGGGCGGCTGCTCCGGCGCGGTCGGCCTTCCGTGCGGCGCCGGCCGCGCCCTGCGACGCAAGCTGCCTCCCCCCAGTCGCTCTTTACTTGCCGTACCGGGTCCGGTCCTGCAACGCTCGGGCGCAATGTTCTTCCGACGATTGCCTACCCTAGCGCTGGGCGCTGCGGCGGCGCTCGCCGCGGCGTGCAGCTCGCCGCCTCCGCCGCAACCTGTAACGGCGCCGCCGACCGTGACCGCGACGCCTCCGCCTCCGCCTCCCCCTGCTCCGAAGCCCTGCAAGGCGCTCGATGAGCAGTGCCAGGCAGAGGCGTCGACCCGGGCGAAGATCGCCCAGAGCTCGCTCGTGTTCACGCCCGCGAAGGGCTGGACCTACGCCCAGGCGGAGAGCGCCACGATCGCGCAGGCCGCGGACGAGGGCCCGGCCTTCGCGACGGCGCAGATCGACGCGGGCGAGGGCAAGCAGGCGATCGAGAAGCGCGACGCCGCGCTCGAGGCGCTGGCGCATGAGATCAACGTGACCTTGCCGAAGAAGAAGGTGAACTGGAAGAAGCCCGACGACATCAAGGACGTCGCCGGGCGGAAGATCGGCCTTTGGCAGAAAGAGGGCGCGACCCGCGGGGCCAGGAAGGGCCCGCTGCTGATCTTCGGCGACACCGGGAAGGACGGGGAGATCGTGCTGGGGCTCGGCTTCGTCCCCGAGGACGACAACTCGGGCGCCGACGAGACCATCCTGCAATCGATCGAGTCGATCTCGGTCGCGGCGGAGTGACCGCGTGACGGCACCGAACGTCGCGCCGGGCAGCGTCATCGCGGGGAGGTTCTCGGTCCGCTCGCTCCTCGGCTACGGGGGCGCGACGGCCACCTTCCGCGCGGTGACGGCGCAAGCGCGCGACGTCGCCCTCAAGCTGTACTCGCCGGTCGTCGGCCAGCGCGCGGATGCGATGCAGCAGCTCCAGCGGTACGTGGCCGAGACGAACCGGCTGCCGCCGGAGCTCGCCGCGCACATCCTCGAGGCCGGCTACGACCCGGCGACGGCCGCGCCCTTCACGGTGACGGACATGATCCCGTTCCCGTCGCTCGGCGAGCTCGTGCGACGCCGGCCGATGGGCTTCGAGGAGGTCGGCTCGATGCTCCGCTCTCTCGCGGCGGTGCTCGACGCGGCCCACGCCCGCGAGGTCCCCCACCACGGCCTCAAGCCGACGAACCTGTTCATCGACCCGAGCGCTCCGGGCAGCGTGAAGCTCACCGACTTCGGGCCGCCCCTCGCGCGGAGCATGCTGCCGACGCAGGAGGGGTACGTCCTCTCCGCCCCGTGGCTGGCGCCCGAGCAGCTTCAGCCGGGCGGCCAGGCGGGACCGGCCGCCGACATCTTCTCCGCGGCGCTGGTCTCCTTCTTCGCGCTCACGGGCCGCTCGTACTGGCGTTCCTGCCAGGGTCAGGTGGACGTCCAGGCCTGGCAGCGCGAGCTCATGGCGCCGCGCCTCGCCGCGTCCGTGCGGGCCGCGGAGCTCGGCATCCCGCTGAGCCCCGTGCTCGACGGCGCCTTCGCGCGCGCGCTGGCGCACGATCCACGCGAGCGTTTCCGCTCGGCGAGCGAGCTCGCGGCCATGCTCAGCGGCTTCTCGGCGGCCGCGATCGAGGTCGGCTCGACGCTCGCCCTGTCCCCTTCGGTGAACGAGGCGGTCGCGCCCACGCCGCCGCCCGTTGCCGTCACCGCGGCGAGCGCGCCCGCGCCCTTGCCGCCCGGCGACGCCACGCAGCTGGTGCCCTCGCCGTTTTCACCCTCGCCGCAGCCGTCGCCCTCGCCGTTTTCACCCTCGCCGCAGCCGTCGCCCTCGCCGTTTTCACCTTCGCCGCCGCTCGCGCCGTCGCCGCATCCTTCCGCCGACGCGCCCGCCGGACAGGCGCCGTCGCCTTCGGCCCAGAGCCCGACGCCATCCCGTGGAAGCGGCGTCCCCGCGCTGACGGCGGTCAGCACCGCGCCCCGGTCGCCGTGGGGCAAGGCGGCCTCGCTGATGGTGGGCATCGTTGGGGTGCTGCTCGTCGGGGGCACGGCCGCCGCGTGGTACGTCCTGGACCGCAAGGACAAGGCGCAGCCGAGCCCCAGCGCCTCGACCAGCGCTTCCGCGGCGGCTCCCCCCGCGCTGTCGGCCGAGCCCGCTCCGCCTGAGCCAGCCCCCAGCGCGCCGGCCGCCGACGCCGGCACCCCGAGCGCCGAGCTTCCGATCGATGCCGGCGCCTCGACCGACGCCGGCGTGGCGACCGACGCGACGGTGAAGATCTCCTGCAAGCCCGTCGCCTGCGAGGAGATCACCATCGACGGCAAGGTGACTCAGGCCCCGGAGGTCGAGCTCGGGCTCACCCCTGGGGTGCACAAGGTGAGCGTCAAGCGAACCGGCTACTTCCCGCGGAGCATGAGCGTGGTCGTCAAGGCCGGAACGCCGCTCGTGCAAGAGTTCCAGCTCACCGAGATCCCCCCGGCTCAGCCAGCGGGGCAGGCGGCGAGCAAGCCTTGCGGCAAATTCCTCAAACGCTGCAAATAGCCATGTTGCGCGCTCACGCGCGAGGGTGTGCCCGCCGGTACGCGGCGCGCACGTGGTCGTCGGCGAGGTGCGTGTAGATCTCGGTCGTCACGACGTTCGCGTGACCGAGGAGCGCCTGGACGCTCCGGAGATCCGCGCCCCCCTCGAGCAGGTGGGTCGCGAAGGAGTGACGGAGCTTGTGCGGCGAGCTCGGCTTGGCGATGCCCACGGCGCGCGCATATCCGCCGAGGAGCTTCCACACCGCCTGCCTGGTGAGCGGTCCGCCGCGCGGCGAGAGGAACAGCACCTGGGTCGCCGCGCTGCGCGGGTGCGTGGCGCGCAGCTCCAGGTACGCGTCGATGGCGGCGAGCGCCGGCTCGCCGAGCGGCACGAGCCGCCGCTTGCTCCCCTTGCCGAGCGCCATCACGATCCCTTTGCGCCGGTCGATGTCCGCGAGCTTGAGGCGCACCACCTCGCTGACGCGCAGGCCGGCCGCGTACATCACATGGAGCATCGCGCGGTCGCGCAGCCCCTTGAACGTTCCTTGCTCGGGCGCCTCGATGAGGAGCGCGATCTCGTCGAACGAGAGCACCTTGGGCAGCCGCCGTCCGACCTTGGGTCGCTCGACCAGCGCGCACGGATCCCGCTCGATGCAGCGCTCGCGGAGCAGGAAGCGGATGAACCCGCGGACCGCGGAGAGGTGGCGCGCCGCCGAGCTGGCGCTGATCCCGGCCTGGCCGAGCGCGACCAGGTAGGTGCCGATCAGCGCCTGGTCGAGCCCGTCGACGGTCGTGATCCCGCTCGCCTCTGCGTGAGCGACGAGCTTGGCGAGATCATGGCCGTACGCCTCGAGCGTCAGGGGCGCCAGAGCCCGCTCGACGCGAAGGTGATCCAGGTAGGCGTCCACCCAGGTCGCGAGGTCCACGGCCAACGGTACTTCGAAAGCGGCGAAGCGCGCCAGAAAGCCGGGCCGGAGCGGAGCGGCCCAGAACGCCCCGAACGGCAATACGTCCTTCTCTCTTCCGGCATTTCACCTCCCCGTCCTGGTTCCAGCCGGACGCGGAATGCGTCACAGTGGGCCTCGTGGTGTCAGCCTTCGAGGTCATCGAGCCCCGCGGAGCGGAAAGCCCGGTCCTCGTCGAGGTACCGCACGCGGGCGTCCACGTGGATCCCGAGTCGCTGTCCTGGACCATCGCGCCGGCGCGCAGCATCGGGCGCGACGCGGACCTGTACGTCGACGCGCTCTTCCAGGACGCTCCGGCCGAGGGGGCGACGCTCCTGTTCTCCCGGATGAGCCGGCTGGTCGTCGATCTCAACCGGAGCGAGGCCGACTGCGACGGCGACGCAGTCGAGGGCGGCGGCCGGGTCCCCTATCCGCGGGGGCTCATCTGGCGCATGACCACGGACGGCGAGCCCATCCTTGCCGCCCGGCTGCCGCGGCAGGAGGTAGAGCGCCGGCTCGACCGCTTCTATCGCCCCTATCACGGGGCCCTCAGCGCGCTCCTCGCCCGCAAGCGCGAGCGCTTCGGCTTCGCGATCCTCCTCTGCGCGCACTCGATGCCGAGCCAGAGCCGCCGCGGCCACGCGGAGGGCGCGATCGGTCGGGCCGACATCGTCCCCGGCACGCGCGGGCGGACGACCGCCGCGAGCGCGGTGATCGACGCGGTCGATCAGCACGCGCGCGCCTGCGGCTTCTCCGTGCGCCATGATGACCCCTATAAAGGGGGCTTCAGCACCGCGCACTACGGCCAACCGCACCGTGCCGTCCACGCCGTGCAAATCGAGATTGCACGCCGGCTGTACATGGACGAGCAATCCCTTGCCATGGATGGGCAAGGATTCCCTGCCGTGCGAGACTTCGGGCGCACCCTGGTCGCGCGGCTCACCTCAGCCGAGCTGCTCGGTCAGCTCCGCAGCAGCACTCCCTTCGACGCCCGTGAGATCTGATCCAGCTCCATCAATGGAAAAGCCTTTCGGAGAGGCGAGCCGCGACCGCCCGCCAGCGAGCCGTCGCACGATCGCCGAACGGGAAAAGGCAGCACCAGCCCAGCCGGAGGGCGCCACTGCCGGCGACAGCCCGGCCGACCGCGCCCAGGAAGAACCCGCTGCGGCGTCGATCAGCGTCCCTCCGGTCGATCGGCGCCTCGAGTCGAGCCCGGCCATCCAGGTCGAGGCGGCGCCCCCGAGCACGCGTGAGCACGTCACCAAGCCGCTGCTCGCGTCCGAAGCGCTCATGGAGGACCTGGCGCCGATGCGTCCAGCTCAGGACGCGGCGCGGATCTGGTGTGCCGCGGTGGGCGCCGGCTTCCTTCTGCTCGGCGGCCTGTCGATCGCTGGGCTCCGCCCGGACGGCGTTGTCGCGGGGCCGCCAGCGTTCGTCCTGGGCATCGTCGCGCTGTTCACCGCGCTCACGTCGGTGAGCTACCGGCAGCGCGCCGTCGCCATGGTGGTGCTCGGGGCGATCGCGACAGTCATCGGCCTCCAGAGCTCGGGGACCGCGGTGGGCTGGGGGACCGCCCGGGCCGTCGCGGCGATAGCGCTCCCGGCGGCGCTCGTCTTCCGGTCTCGCTACAGGGCCTACAGCGGCGCGCGGTGGCTGCTCGTCGCCGCCTTCCTCGTCACGCTCCCATCGTTCGGGCATGCGATCGTAAAGCTGGCTCTGCACGATCCACACCTGGGCCATCTTGGCGCCTTGCTGGTGATCCTGGCGGTCCTGTCCAGTCTTACCGGGTTCATGGGCGCGGAGACGACGGGCGCCGGGTCGTTCCTTGCCGTCGCTGTGGTGCTCGCCTTCACGGCCGACCTGGTCGTTGGCCGGCTCGCGCTTCTCGACGCCTTCTCGCCCCGGGACATCGTCATCGTTCTCTCCGCGGGCCTTGCGTTCGCGGCGACGTCCGCGATCACGAGCCTCGGCCTGTTCCAGATCCTGGCCTGGCGCCTGGCAGCCGACGCCCGGCGTATCGATCTGCACTCACGCCGTCCCGAGAACGAGAAGGACGGGCGCGATCGGCGTCCGCCCTCGGGCGGTGAGTGGCTGACCTAGGCCGCGCCTCGGGAGGCGCGAAGGCGTCGGGGACACCGAGGGGAGAGGCTCGTCCGGGCCGGGTTGCGACCCGAGCCTCCCCCGTCCCCTTCTGCGTCCGGCCGGCGTCAGCGCGCGATCGACCTCGCCGATGGAGATTTCCAGTCCGCTGCGGCAATGACCCCCGGAGGACGCTTGACATGTCCCCCGGCTTCCTTCACTTTCCCGCGCTCCCGAGCCCCCCTGCTCCCCCGCGCAGGGCGTGCGCCCGGCCAGCTAGTTCGATTTACGGTCGGGGCACCGAGGCAGGGCCCCTTCCAACCGAGGACGTCATGGCGAAGAGCGACATCACTGGGAAGCGGAAGCTTCTGGCGCAGAATGTCTCCCACTCCAACATCAAGACCAAGCGCTGGCAGCTCGTGAACATCCAGACGCGGCGCGTCTGGGTCCCCGAGCTCAACCGCTTCGTGAAGCTCAACCTCACGACGCGCGACATCCGCACGATCGACAAGATCGGCGTTGTCGCCTACGCAAAGCGCTACGGCGTCGCGCTCTAGGCCCAGCGTCGGCGCGCCGGCCGACCTGAATGTCGGCCGCCGCTTCGCGGCTGGATGCGCGCCGCGCTCTGTTCTCCCCCTCTCGGGGCTCGCCTCCATCCATCTCCAGCCCTAGAAGCGCCGCGTGCGTGACGGCACGCGGCGTATGCAGCCGGCGCGAGCTGGCAGGCGTCGGACGCAGCGCACGTTGCGCAGCGGCTCGCCGCGCCTCGCTGCATCAGCGCTCCTCCACGGCGCCCTCGATGGCCCGCGCCGCGGCGGCTTACGGCAGCCACGTGGCCGGCCGATCTCCGCTTCGGCCGACCGACGCCCGCTGCGCCTCACCCCTCTGCCGGCTGCGTCCCTGCCCCCGCCATGAAGCCAGCTGCGAGGTTGGCCGTGCGCGCGTCGCGTTCGTCGCGCAGGACGGCGATGGCGGCGCTGGCTCCCTGCTGCGTGCGGACGTCATGAAGGGCAGCCTCGAGCGCGGTGCCGCCGAGGAGCGCGGTGAGGACGTTCACCTCGATCGTGGGCTTGCCTGCGAGCGCGATCGCAGCCGCGAAGGCGCCGCGCTGCAGGATCCCGATCGGCGCGGCCGCGGGCAGGGGCGTACCGGGAGCGAGGCGCGTGATCCCGCGGCGCACCGGGACGGCGTCGCGGCCGAGCACGATCTCGAGCTCGGGGACGGTGATGCCATCGTCGGTGCGCGTGTAGGCGAGCGCGGCGACCGTGCCCCAGCCGTCGCAGGCGACGATGGCGTCCGTCGGTCGCGCCACGTCCCCGACCGGCCAGGGCGCCTGGAGCGCGGTCGCGCCCTCCGCGATCGTGGTCGACACGGCCTCCACCTCGGCGGGCACCGCTTCAGCGATGTCTTCCGCGGTCAGCGTCCCCCCTGCGACCGACCCGCCGACGGCCAGCAGCGCCCGCTCCACATCGCGCGCCCGGAGCGCCACCGCGCCCAGCGAGCCGACCTCGCGGAGCAGCGCAGCGCGCCCGCTCGCGCCCGCGCGCTCGGCCGCGGCCACACCGGAGCGAACCAGCTCACGGAGCCGCGCGCGTCCGAGGTAGCCGTGCAGCAGGACCAGCATGCCGAGCGAGCGCGGAACAGCGACGTGCGCGGCCTCCGGGACGCTCTGCCCGTCGACGAACCCGCGCGGCCGCGGCGCGCCGCGCCCAGGCTGGATCGCCCGTCCATCGAACGCCCTCGCGCCCACGCCGACACCGGCCGCCAGCGCGACGGCGGGCGCCAGCAGCACGTCGGGCTGCGCTCCAGCCGCTGCGAAGAAGCCGGCGACGATCGCGTCGATCGCGCTGCCGGAGGACTCGAGCGCGGCCCGAGCGGCCGAAGCCGCAAAGGCGTCGCTCGCGGTGGCTGCCGCGCCGCGGATCACTGCTCCTCGTCCTCGGCGACGAGGGTGCTGGGCATGGGCATGGTCGGCCTTACCACAGCCGACGCCGTCGAGCGATCGGGCGTGCGCGCGAGCGCCGCCGCGAGCAGCGACTTGATCTGCGGCGCGCGGTCGCCCTCGACGACCAGGAACACCTCACGCCGTCCGCGTAGACGCTCGGCGACCCGCTCGAGCGCGGCCGCTCCCATCGACGAGGACCGCCCGAGCGCGCGCAGCCGCGTATAGACGATCGGCCCGGGCGGCGGCGCGTCGCGGGCGACGTCGAGCACAGGGATGACCTTCGCGGCGCGCGCGGTCGCGACGATGTCATCGCGCTCCCAGATCCCGGAGGGCTCCCAACAGCGCACGACCCCTTCGGCGGGCAGGCGCTCGAAGAGCGCCGCGAGCTTCTTGCGGTTGCTCGCCGTCGGCCGGAGCGAGGCCGGCGTCTGGAGCAGGACGCACCGCGCCTCGAGCACGGCCGCCACCTCGAGCGAGGCCGAGAGCGCCTCGTCGAGTTCGCGCCCGCCGGCGAGCTCGCCGACCACGCGCGGCAGCACCACGCTGAAGACGAAGCCCGGCGGCACCGCCTTGCGCCATTTGCGCAGGGTCGTCGCGCGAGGCAGCGACGTATCGAGCGGGCGGAGCTCGACCAGATCGAAGCGATCTTTGTACTTCTGGATATCGCCCTTGAGCGAGGGCAGTCCGACGAGGAGGCGGGCCATCAGCGCGGACTCTTAACCCAGCTTGCGCGCCGATGCAGCGCGTGCCCGACGGCGGCGCGATTTCTCATTTGGGGAGCAAAATCCTTGATTTATTCGAAGTGGAACCACTGCGTCGGGTTGTCCCGGAGGAAACGCTCCATCTCCGCCGTGATCTGCCGCGCTGCCACGTCGAGCTCGGACGATCCTGGCTTGCGGGGGAGCGAGATGGGCGGCGCGATGCAGATCTCGTACTCCATGAAGCCGGTCCTCCGCGTGAACACGGGGACGATCGGCGCGCCGCTGGCCGCCGCGAGCTGAAGCGGGCCCTCCGGGACGCGCCAGGGCCGCCCGAAGAGCTCGACGTCGCGCCCGCGCATCCCGGACGGAAGCCGATCGATCTGGATGGCCACGACGCCCTGCCGCCTGAGGTGCGCGAGCAGCGGGAGCACCGCGAGCGGATCGTCGGCGACGTGCTGCATCCGTACGCCGACCCGATCTCGCGTGCCGTCCTGGATGGCCTGCGCTCGCTGGTCGCGCTCGCGCTGCATCACGATGAGCACGTCGGCGGCGTGCACCGATCGCAGCAGCGGCGCGGCGGCCTGCCAGCCGCCGGTGTGCGCTGTGACGACGATCACGCCGAGGCCCCGCCGGAACGCGTTCGTGAAGTGCTCGTCGTTCACGCACAGGCCGGTGAGCCGATCGGGCCGGCTGCTGCCCGCGATGAACGCGTCCGTGAGACAGCTGGCGAAGTTGATGAACACCCGGGCGACGTCGCGGTACTCGTCGAGCGTCCCCCGCTCGCCCAGCGCCAGCCGCAGGTTCCTGCGGACGGCCCGCCGCTGCTCGGGCAACACCGCCCCGACGACGAGCCCGAACAAAGCAGGGCTGTGCCGGACGAGGAGGTCCGGGCCGTAGGTCACCCCGGCGTCGACTGCCCGCCGCCAGAGGACGGAATCGTGCCGGCGTAGATCGTCGAGGAGCGCTCGGAGCCTGGAGGGGAGATCCACGTTGGTGCTCGTGCGCGCGGCGCCTTGCCGGCGGACACCGTAGCGGATCATCGCGCGCCCGCGAAGAGCGCCCGAGCAGCGCCGCGCTTCCGCGCCGCGCTCGATCGCGGCGGGCGGCGCGCCTCAACCTGCACCGGGATCCTCGATCGGCCCATCAGGCCTCGGCATGCCCGGGCTCGCCGGCTCGCCGCCTCCTGCGTGGCTCATCCCCCACGCGGCGACGGCGCGCACCGAGGCGTCGTCATGGGCGAGCGCCGCGACGAGCGCGCGCTTCGCGCTCGCTGCGGCCGCGCCCTCCGCGCCGCTCGCCAGCCGGTTCGCAGCGACGATCGTCGCGTTTCGGGCGAGCCCGCCGCGTCGCGCGCGCCGGACCGGCGTCCCGACGGTCAGCGCGTCGAACGCTTGCTCGTCGAGCGACACGAGGTCGTCGACGTCCCGCGCTTCCCATCGGGCCAGAGGATGGAACGGCGCGGTGCGCTCGAGCGGCGGGGGCGCGGTCCTGTTGAAGGGGCAGACCTCCTGGCAGACGTCGCAGCCGAAGAGGTGCTCACCCATGCCGGACCGCAGCGCCTCGGCGGGCGCGCTCCTCTGTTCGATCGTCAGGTACGCGACGCAGCGCCGCGGATCGAGCACGAAGGGCGCGTCGAACGCCTGTGTCGGGCACGCGTCGAGGCAGCGCGTGCACGAGCCGCAGCGCTCCGCGATGGGCACGTCGGGGACGAGCTCCAGCGTGGTGACCACCTCGCCGAGCAGCTGGTAGCTCCCCTGCCCCGGCGTGATGATCAGCCCGTTCTTGCCGACGAAGCCGATGCCGGAGCGCGCCGCCCAGACGCGCTCCATCACCGGCTCGACGTCGCAGAGCGGCCGCGCGAGCACGGATGGCGCGAGCGATCGGATGAACGCTGCGAGCCGCCGGAGCCGCCGCTTCAGGTGGTTGTGGTAGTCCTGCCCGCGCGCGTACCGCGCGACGCTCTGCGCGAGCGGCGGGTCGCGCCGCTCGCTCTCCTTGGGCCGGGCATACCTGCGGCCGACGCACACGACCGAGCGCGCTCCTTCGAGGATCGCGCCGGTGTCCAGCCGGCGCCGCTGCTCTGCGTAGTCCGCGAGGTAACCCATCTCCCCGTGCATGCCGCGCGCGACGAACTCCAGGTACCGTGCGTGCTCGACCCCGAGCGGCTCATCGGCGCGCGCGACGCCCACGACATCGAAGCCGAGCGCGAGCGCCTGCTCGCGCACCAGCCGGTCGGGCGTCGTTCGCGCCGCGCTCGCCTCCCCGGCGGCACGATGGGCATCGCGCTCGCTCATCGCAGGAGGATGGACCGGAAGGGCGCGCGGCGGTGCTGGATCCACGCTCGACGACCGCGCGCCACGCGGGATCACCCGGTGTTCCGGTCGCCGAGCAGCCGATCGAGCGTGATCGCGCACGCGGCGCGCACGCTCAGGTGGTTGTAGCCGGTGCTCGCCTCCGCCCTGATCGGCTCAATGCGGACGTCGGCATCGGCGATGACCTCGGGCGCGAGGCCCCAGCCTGTGCCGAACAGGATCACCACCGGATCGCTCGCCTGCGCGAGGCGCGCGCGGCTCGCTGCGTAGCTCGTCACCGGGAGCCCTCGCGAGGCCGCCGCGGTCGTCCAGACCTCGACGCCGCCCCGGCCTGCGCTGCTCAGCGCCGAGTACACGTCGTCCAGGCTGGAGACCACGCTCAGCACATCGAGCGCGACAGCGCGATCCGGGATCCGGCGCTTGCCGGAGCCGATCACCCAGTGTTCCCTGATCCGCTCTGCCAGCGCGCGCTGAGCGGCGACCGGATGAACGACGAAGAGCCGCTCGGCCCCGTACGTGCGCGCGCTCCGCGCCATGTCGTGCAGGTCGAGGTTCGTGATCGCCGTGGTCACCGTCTCTCCGGACCGGTCGAGCACGGGGTAGTGAACGAGCGCCAGCGCGAGCCTCATCGCCGGGCCTCGCCGCTCTCATCCGGGGGCGGCTCTCCCCCCCGCGCCTTGCGCCAGAGGTCGGGCCTGCGCTGGGCGGTGCGCAGCTCGGCCTCCGCTCGTCGCCAGCGCGCGATGGCCGCGTGGTTTCCTTGCTGCAGCACGTCGGGCACCTTGTGCCCACGGAACTCCACGGGACGGGTGTACTGCGGGTACTCTAGGAGCCCTGAAAGCGCCGGGCTGTGCGACTCGTGCTCCGCCGACACAGCGTTTCCGAGCACCCCTGGGAGCAAGCGCACGCACGCATCGATCACCGCCATCGCCGCAACCTCGCCGCCGGTCATCACGAAGTCGCCGAGCGAGATCTCCTCGTCGACGAACGCGCGGACCCGCTCGTCGAACCCCTCGTAGCGACCGCAAACGAGCGCGACGGCAGGGCGCGCCGCGAGCTCGATGGCCTTCTCCTGACGGAAAGGCTGCCCCTGCGGCGTGAGCAGCACCCGGTGCGCGCGCGGCAGAGGCACCGAGGCCCCTCCCGCCTCGGCCTCGGGAGGCGGGTTCGACGCGTCGCCTTCGGCGGCGGCCTCGTCGAGCGCCTCCATGCAGCGGACGATGCAGTCGACGCGCATCACCATGCCGGAGCCGCCGCCGTAAGGCGTGTCATCCACGCTCCGGTGCCGGCCGATGCCAAACTCACGCGGGCTGCGCGTCCGCACGGCAAGCGCGCCCGACGCGAGCGCGCGCCCGACCATGCCGATCGCCAGGAACCCCTCGAACAGCTCCGGAAATAGGGTGACTACGTCGATGCGCATCAAACTTGCCGAGGCGGGCTCCCTTGCGTGGAGCGGCGGCTCAGACGAGGCCTTCCAGCGTCGCCAGCTGGACGACCTGCCGCTCCGCGTCCACGCTGCTGACGAAGCTCTCGGTCAGCGGGATCTCGATGGAATCTGCGCCCTGCCTCTCCACGACGAGCACGTCGCAGGTCGGGTACGACTGGAGCGACTTCACGTGCCCGAGCAGGCCGCCATCGGGCGTCATCACGCGCGCCCCCTCGACGTCGCAGGCGTAGAACTCGCCCTCGGAGAGCGGCGCGAACGCATCCCGCGGCACGCACACCGTCGCTCCGCGCAGCGCCTCGGCCGCGTCCCGATCGTCGATCCCGGCGATCCGCACGAGCAGCGCCTTGTCGACGGGCCGCGTCGCGACGATCTTCGCGTCGCGCGCAGAACCGTCGGGAAGGCGCAGCCTGATCGGAGGGCGCGTGAGGAGCAGGTCGGACGCCTCGTTGTAGAGGCGCAGCCGCAGCTCCCCCTGGACGCCGTGCGGACGGGCGACATCCGCGACCGGAACGTAGCGTCGCTCCACGTCGGGCTCGCCTCAGTCGAGGATGTCGAGGTGCGCGCGGCGCCCCGACTTGCTCGCGGCGGCGCTCAGCAACGTCCTGATCGACTGCGCAGTGCGCCCGTCCTTGCCGATCACCTTGCCGATATCCTCGCGCGCGACCGTCAGCTCGATCCGGGGGAAGCGATCTCCCGCGACCTCGCGCACGACGACCCGGTCCGGCTGATCGACGAGCGCGCGGGCAACGAGCGCGACGAGATCGACCAGCGGAGACGTCGACGAGGCCATGCTACTTCGCGGCGTCCGCGGGAGCGGCCGCCTGGGCCAGCCCGGGGTGCTTCAGGAGCAGCGCCACCGTGTGCGTCGGCTGGGCGCCGTTCGAGATCCAGTGCCTCACGCGGGGAACATCGAGGCGGATCTCGGTCCGGCGCGGGTCGTACGTGCCCAGCCGCTCGATGAACCTGCCGCCGCGCGGGCTGCGCTGGTCGGCGACGACGATGCGGTAGAAGGGCGTCTTCTTGGTGCCCGCGCGGGCGAGGCGAATATGAACGGCCATCTGTAGAACCTCGATCGATATGGAAGAGCCCGTGCGCACGTTGTGCACGGCCTGCTCTGGAGGCGCCCGAGCGTAGCTCGTTCAGTGCTCGGCGCCAGAAGTGGGGGCGCAACCTAGGCGAAGATCCTGGTGGGGGTCAACCCCGCACGCGCACGGCACGTCCGCGGAGGACAACTTTGGGGCCACCGCAGCCAGCGCAAGGCCGCCCTTGCCGGTCGCCGACCGTCCTCGCCGGACGAGCCCGGTGCGAGCGCGGAGCCGACATCCGCGTGCATGCACGACCGTCAACTTCGTGGAATTCGCGAAAAACGATGAGTGTCGGGGAAGTACGTCGTCCAGAACGCGTTTGCTGGAGCGGCGTCTCCGGGAGGTTCACGCGGGAGCGCGTGCTACCCGTGGCGTCAGCCCAGATCGAGGATGATGACGCCCCGGTTGGGATCGTCCTCTTCCGAGTCCGGAAGACGACGAGGTGCAGGGTAGCGTTCGATCGGCAGCTCGAGGCGCGGTCGAATTTCTTCTCTTCTGGACCGATCCTTCTCTTCTTCGCGCTGCCGTATTTGCTCGATGATGAACGGAGGAAGCATCGACTAACCCCTCCACCTCGTAGAGTGCTCGGCTGAATTGGTGGAACGAGGTCTGCGAGAAAGCACCCCGCTCTTAGAAGCGAATCTAGCAATGTGGGATGGCGGGTCAAGGTTATCGGTCGGGCCGACAGTGGTATGTTCGCGGCGCTCATGACGCGGCACGGCGCGTGGTTTGCGCACGCATGTTCCTCAGGCTCAGGGTCGGGTTCTGCTTCTGGTCCTGGAGCCGGTTCCGGCTCCGGTTCCAGCTCCGGTTCCAGCTCCGGTTCCGGCTCCGCTCCCGAACTTGTTCGGGAAGATCGGCGTCGGCCGGTGCGCTCGCAGGTCACATCCTGCTCCTTCCTGGCGGCGCTGGTCGCACTGATGGCGCTGCTCGCGCCCGCCCGAGCAGCAGGCGCCGCCTTCGACGTGAACGACCCGAGCTGGGAGGGTTGCTCGGAGCTTCTCGAGATCGCGCGCGCAGAGCTGGGGGCCGCGAGGGTCCACCCCGTCGCTGTGCTCGACTGGAGCCAGGTCGGCCCCGAGGACGGCATCCTGGTCCTCCACCCGCTGCAAACGCTCGACGCTGACGAGACGACCTCTTTCATGAAGGCCGGGGGACGGCTCGCCATCATCGACGATTTCGGACGCGGCGACGACACGCTCAGGCGGTTCCAGATCGAGCGCATCCCCACGCCGGCCCGGCCGCTCGCCGCGCTCCGGAACCGACCCTCCCTCGCGATCGCGGAGCCGGTCGCCGACACCGTCGGGGGCCACTCCGTCGGCCGGCACCCCGTCGTCAGCCACGTGGAGCGGCTCGTCACGAACCACGCGACCGGCCTCCGGCATCCGAACCTCTCGCCCGTGCTGCGGATCCGCGCCGTCAGCGAGCCGGACGTGATCCTCGCCGTCGCCGGGCAGGTCGGCAAGGGACGGCTCTTCGCGATGGGCGACCCGTCCGCGCTGATGAACATGATGCTCAGGTACCCCGGCAACCGCGCCTTCGCCTCGGGCCTGACCCGCTACCTCGTCGACGAGGATGGGGCGGAGCCGCGCCGAGGGCGGCTCCACATCGTCGCGAACCGGTTCGATGAAGAGAGCTCGTTCGGCGGCGAGACGTCGCTCCGCAAGGACTTCGACGCGCACGTCAAGGCGCTCGCGAGCGCCGTCGAGGACGCCCGCCGCGACGGGCTTCCAGGCGGCGCCCTCCTCGCGCTCGCGGCGCTCGCCGGCCTCGGCCTCGCGATCTGGACCGCGCGCGCCTCCGCACGGCCCTACCGGAGCCCGCTCCCACGGTACGCCCGCCCGACGCCGCTCGTCGCGCAGGGAGGCGCAGCCGGGCGCGTCGCCGTCCTCGCCGCCCCCTCTTCCCCGCGAGGGCTCGCGTTCCTCGAGCTGAAGAGCGCCCTGTTCGAGGCGCTGTCGTTGCGGTTCGGCCTGGAGGCGAATCCGGCGCAGGAGACGGTCACGCGGCTGGTCGCGCGAGAGGGATCTCTTGACGAGCGAGCCCTCTCGGCCTTCAAGGATGTTCTGGGCACCATGTACCGAGTCGAAGCGTCCGTCGTCGCCGGCAAACCGGCGAACGTGTCCAGGCCCACGCTCATGCACGCCGCCGACGTCGTGCGGAACGTCCTCGCCGCTTGCGGCGCCGACGGCCGGAAACCGTCGCGCGGACGTCACGCCGGCGCGCCCCCTGATCCTGCGACGGCGCCCCCGTCGCCGACAGACGCGAAGCTCGCCACCCCCCACTCAGACAAAGGCGCTCGATGAACCAGGTGCAGGCCGTCGCCGTCGACGAAATCTCCGCGGCCAAGGAGCGGATCGAGGCGGTCCGGCGAGAGATCACGCGCGTTTACATCGGATCGTCGCGCGCGATCGATCTGATGCTCACCGCCCTGCTCGCGCAGGGGCACGTGCTGCTGGAGGGCGTCCCCGGCGTCGCGAAGACCACGCTGGTCAAGGCGTTCGCAGCCGCGCTGGGCGCGTCGGTCCGGCGGATCCAGTTCACGCCCGACCTCCTGCCCGCCGACATCACGGGGACCTATGTCCTGTCGCCCAAGGAAGGGACCTTCACGCTGCGCCCCGGTCCGATCTTCGCGAACCTCGTGCTCGCCGACGAGATCAACCGCGCCCCGGCGAAGACCCAGTCGGCCCTCCTCGAGGCGATGCAGGAGCGACAGGTGACGATCGAAGGCGATCGCTTCGAGTTGCCGTCGCCCTTCATGGTGCTCGCGACACAGAACCCGATCGATCTGGAGGGGACCTATCCGCTGCCCGAGGCGCAGATCGACAGGTTCCTCATCCGCGTGAGCCTCGGCTACCCGCAGCACAAGGACGAGGTGGCGATGCTCCGCGCGCACAACGTCGAGGCGCCGCGGGCGCGGGCGACGCTCTCCATCCAGGACCTCCTCATGCTGCAGGGTGTCGCGCGAAGGATCCACGTCGAGGAGGATCTGTACGAGTACGCGGTGAACCTCACCGCGTTCACGCGCACGCACCCTCGCGTGCTGCTCGGCGCATCGCCGCGGGCCACGCTCGCGCTGGTCCAGGCGGCCAAGGCGGCGGCGGTGATCGGCGGGCGCCCGTTCGTCACGCCGGACGACGTGCGCGGCATGGCGCAAGCGACGCTGGCCCATCGCCTCGTGCTGGTACCCGAGGCCGACGTGGACCCCAAGGCGCGCGACACGGTCATCGACGAGGCGGTTCAGCGCGTGGGGTACAGGCGCGCGGCGCGGCCGGCGTAGATCCGCATGCAGCTCTACCCCACCCGCACCGCCGCCCACCTGGCCATCGCCGGCGTCGCGGTCATGGGCGCCGGGCTCATCGCGCGCGAGCCGGCGATCGTCGGCTGGGGCGGGGCGATCCTTGTCGCGATCGCGCTCGCCCGCGGCGTGACGCTGGTGTCGGTGGCGCGCATCCGCGCGGCCGGGTTCGAGATGCTCTGGGGCGGCTCGCGGCGAATCCTCCGTTCTGCGCGGGGAGGCACCGTGGAGATCGAGGCCGAGGTTCGGAACCGCGACACCCTCGCGGCTCGCTACGTCAAGCTGCGCACCATCGCGTCGTCGCAGCTCGACGTGCGCATCGAGCCGAACCGCGGCGAAGTCTCCGCCTCGGGTCGGCTCAAGGTGAAGGTCATCGTGCGAACGCCGCGCGTCGGGCAGCACGGGCTCCACGGGCTCGCGCTCGAGGTGCACGGCGCCCCGGGCCTCTTCGAGGTACCCCTGACCTTCGCGAACCCGTACGGCATCGAGGTGCTCCCGCGGCCCTTCATGCCCTACCTGACGCAGCCGCGCGGAGGACGCAGTCACCTCCTCGCTGCCTCAGGCAAGCCCGGGCGCGTACGCGGCGAAGGAGACGACCTGCGCGAGCTGCGAGAGCACCAGCCGGGGGACCCGTTCCGGAAGATCGCGTGGAAGGCGAGCGCGCGCCGGGGCACACTGCTCGTGCGGGAGTTCGAGCGCGAGGAGCGGGATGTGGTCTGGATCCTCGTCGACGCGGCCGTGGAGCTCTGGGCGGGCCCGCTCGGCCGGGCTCCGCTCGATGTCATGATCGACGAGGCCGCGGCCATCGCGACGAGGCACCTCGGGCGCGGCGATCGCGTCGGGCTCATCATCCTGGCGCCAGGCCCGCGCGTGACGATCGCGCCCGACCACGGCCCAGGGCATGGCCAGAAGATCGCGCAAGCGCTCACCGTCGGGTGCGGCACGTACGACGCGGAGCGGAGCGAGCTCGACGAGCCGGACGTCGCGGCGCGCGTCATCGAGCACCTCAGGCCGCTCGACGCGCGCGGCCTCGACGATCTGCGCCGCGGCGACATCGATCGGCTGGCGGCCCGCGCGGAGTCGATGCGGGCGCGTGCGCCTTTCTCGGCTCCGGCGCCGCTCGGGCGCTCGCAGCGCGAACGGACCCTGCGCCGCTACCTCGCGAGCTACGGCATCGAGTCGCCCGCGCGCGCCGAGCCGGATCGGCGCGATCCCGCCGTGGCGGTCGCCGAGTCGCTCACGCACATCGCGCGCGTCAAGCCGCGCGCGAGCATGGTCTACGTCCTCGCGTCGCCTCCCGCCGACGCACAGCTGAGCCAGCTCTCGGAGGCCGTGCGTCGGCTCTCGCGGAAGGCGGTCCACGTGGTGTGGACGCTCCCGGATCTCGAGCCAGGGCTCGGCCCTCCCTGGGAGGCGCCGCGACCGCAGGAGAGCGACGGCGACGAGGGGCAGAGCGGCCCCACGCCCGCCAACAAGGCCTTCCAGGAGCTCGCGCCGATCGCGGCCGAGGCGGTGCTCATCCGCGCGCGGGTGGCTCAGACGCGCCGCGAAGCCGTTCTCCGCAGGGTCGGCGTGCGCGTGGTGCGGCTGCGCGCGGCGGCCGCGCCGAGCAGAGCCGCAGAAGCAGCCCACGACGGGGCGCACCCGCCGCAGATCTGAGGACGAGAGATGGCCATCGCAGAGCTCTTGCGCACACGCGGTCTCTCCCCGAAGAAGGGGTTCGGGCAGAACTTCCTCGTCGACGTCGATGCGGCGCGCCGGATCGCCGAGGCGGCCACGACGACGGAGGGCGGCGCGGTGATCGAGATCGGAGCAGGGCTCGGCGCGCTCACGCGGCCGCTCCTCGATCGCGCCGCGCACGTCGTCGCCATCGAGCGCGATCGCGACCTCGTCCCGATCTTGCGCGAGCAGCTCGCTGGGCCGATCGAGGAAGGCCGCTTGACGCTGCTCGAGGCCGACGCAGCGCAGGTCGACTGGGTCGGCGCGCTCTCCGGCCGCGCGCGGCCGCACGCGGTGGCGGGCAACCTCCCGTACCACATCACGGGCCGGCTCCTCGAGCAGGCGACCACCGTCGCGCATCAGATCGATCGCGCGGTGTTCATGGTGCAGCTCGAGGTCGCGGAGCGCCTCGTCGCCGCCCCGGGCAGCGCCGACTACGGCGCGCTCTCGGTCTTCGTGCAGGCCGCGTTCGACGTGCGCCGCCTCCTGATCGCGCGCGCCGGCGCGTTCTACCCGAGGCCCGAGGTCGACTCGGCGGTCGTCGTGCTGACGCCGTGGCGCCCGCGGCGCGCCGAGGAGACGGACGCCTTCCGCGCGGCCGTGCGCGCCGCGTTCTCGGCGCGCCGCAAGACGCTCCGGAACGCCTGGAAGAACCTTTATGGCTGGTCCGCCCAGGAGCTCGAGCGGCACGCGAAGGACGCCGGCATCTCGCTCGACGCGCGCGGCGAGACGCTCAGCGTGGAGGCGTTTGCGCGGATCGCCGCTTCCACAGGACGCTGAGCGCCCACCGCGCGCCGGCTCCCCCTCGCCCTCGCTGGAGCCGGAGAACGACCGCGAACGGACGTCGCCCCGGACGTCCCGTGCGGAGCCCAGCCTCCGGAAAACACGCCCGATGCCGCGCGTCCGCAGCGAAGCGGCTGTCAAAAATCCCGCAGAATTTCTGGCAGACGGCACTAGTCGGACGCGCAGGTCCGTGCTAGTGGGCCCCGCGACTCGTCAAAGCACGTACGAGGAGGACTCCCGCTCCATGGTTGTTGGAAAGATCACCCAGGTCATCGGACCGGTCGTCGATGTCGATTTCCCGGCTGGCCAGCTGCCCAAGATTCTGAACGCGCTCAAGCTGAGCAACCCGAGCATCTCGGCTGAGCCGGACAACCTCGTGCTCGAGGTCGCCCAGCACCTCGGCGAGTCGTCGGTACGCACGATCGCGATGGACTCCACCGACGGCCTCGTGCGCGGGATGGAAGTCCGCGACACGGGCAAGCCCATCATGGTGCCGGTCGGCAACGAGTGCCTCGGCCGGATCCTGAACGTCGTCGGTGTGCCGATCGACGAAGCCGGCCCCGTTCATGCGAAGAAGCTGGCGCCGATCCACCGGGAGCCGCCCCCGTTCATCGAGCAGTCGACCAAGGTCGAGGTCTTCGAGACGGGCATCAAGGTCATCGACCTGATCGCCCCCTACCGCAAGGGCGGCAAGATCGGTCTCTTCGGCGGCGCTGGCGTCGGCAAGACGGTGCTCATCCTGGAGCTCATCAACAACGTCGCGAAGGCGCACGGCGGCGTGTCCGTCTTCGCCGGCGTCGGCGAGCGGACGCGCGAGGGCAACGACCTCTTCCTCGAGATGAGCGAGTCGAAGCTCGCGGACGGGAGCCCCGTCATCTCGAAGGCCGCGCTGATCTACGGCCAGATGAACGAGCCCCCGGGCGCTCGCGCTCGCGTCGCGCTCTCGGCGCTCGCCGTGGCCGAGCACTTCCGCGACGAGGAGGGGCAGGACGTCCTCCTGTTCGTGGACAACATCTTCCGGTTCACCCAGGCGGGCTCCGAGGTCAGCGCGCTCCTCGGGCGCATCCCGAGCGCCGTCGGTTACCAGCCGACCCTCTCGACGGAGATGGGCGCCTTCCAGGAGCGCATCACCTCGACGACCAAGGGCTCCGTCACCAGCGTCCAAGCGATCTACGTCCCTGCCGACGACCTGACCGACCCCGCGCCGGCCACGGCCTTCGCCCACCTCGACGCCACCACCGTTCTCTCGCGCGCGATCTCGGAGCTCGGCATCTACCCGGCCGTCGATCCGCTCGACTCGAACTCGACGATGCTCGATCCCCAGATCGTCGGCGAGAAGCACTACTCCGTCGCGCGGCGCGTCCAGCAGACGCTGCAGCGCTACAAGGACCTCCAGGACATCATCGCCATCCTCGGCATGGACGAGCTCAGCGAGGACGACAAGCTCGTCGTGGCGCGCGCCCGCAAGATCCAGAAGTTCCTGTCGCAGCCGTTCTTCGTCGCCGCCCAGTTCACCGGCCTCGAGGGCAAGCTCGTGCCGCTGAAGGACACGATCGCGGGCTTCGAGGAGATCCTCGACGGCAAGCTCGACCATGTCGCGGAGCAGGACTTCTACCTGGTGGGCGGCATCGAGGACGTGAAGGCTCGCGCTTCGCAGAGGGCGTCCTGACGCAGCCATGGCCGACACAATCCTCCTCGAGATCGTGACGCCGACCGGCGTCGCGCTGCGCGAGCAGGTCACGGACGTGACCGCGCCGAGCGTCGCCGGCGAGTTCGGTGTGCTCCCGGGTCACCTCCCGCTGCTCGCCGCCCTCCGGACCGGCCTCGTGACCTACCACCAGAACGGCCAGGAGCACCGCCTGGCCGTCCATCACGGCTTCGTCGAGGTCGCCGACGACACCGCGCTGCTCCTCACCGAGCGCTTCGCGGTGAAGGATGACGTCGACGTCGTGAGGGTACGCCTCCGGCTCAAGGAGGTCGACACCGAGCTCGACCACTGGCAAGGCGACCTGACTGATCCGCGCCGCCGGGCGCTCATCGAAGAGGAGCAGTGGCTCGCCACCGAGCTCGAGCTCATCGGCGATCCGCCCCCTCCGATGGTACGCGAAGACACGCGCTTCCTGGCCGAGCACGCCGAGGCGCCGCCTGTTGACGAGATGGTCGAGGCTTCCCAGCCCGACGAGAGCCTCACGGACCACAAGAAGCCCGGCTCTCCGTTTCCCGATCCGAAGTGACGTCTCTGGCGGCTACCGCCTTGCACGTGCGGCCGCCGCACAGGACACTTGTCTCCACACAGGCCGCGAGGGACTGGGGGGTCTCCCGCTTCGCGAGCTGCCCGTACCGCCGAGGCGCTGGCGCGGACGCCGCCACGCCGTCTGAGTCCACCCGTGATGATCTGCGGGCCCCGCACCCACGGAGCCCCCAAGGCAGCCCATGATCTCTCCGGAGACGATCGCGCTCGTGAAAGAGCGCACGGATCTCGTAGCGCTCATCGGCGAAAGCGTGCGCCTCGCCCGCCGAGGGCACTCCTTCACCGGGCTCTGCCCCTTTCACAAGGAGAAGACGCCCAGCTTCCACGTGAGCCCGAACCGCGGGTTCTACCATTGCTTCGGCTGCAAGGAGACCGGCAGCGCCATCGACTTCGTGATGAAGCTCGAAGGCCGGACGTTCGCCGAGGCGGTCCGCGCGCTCGCCGAGCGCGCCGGCATCGAGGTGGCGGAGTCGCTGACCGAGGCCGAGCGGCGCGAGGCGCAGGCGGCGCGCAGGTCGAAGGACGACCTTTACGCCGTCAACCACCTCGCCGCGACGTTCTTCGAGCACAGCCTCCGCGGGGGGCCGGGCACCGCTCCTCACCCGCTCGCGCGCTACGCTCACGAGGAGCTCCAGCGGCGCGGCCTGCCCCTCCGCGACGGCGATGGAGCCGTTGATCCGATCGCCGACGCCCTCCAGGCGTTCCGGATCGGCTACGCCCCGTTCGGCTGGGACGGGCTCTCCACGTACCTGCGACAGCAAGGCGTCTCTCCGGTCCTCGCGGAGCGCGTCGGGCTCCTCGTGCCGCGCTCATCGGGGAGCGGACACTACGACCGCTTCCGCCACCGGCTCATGTTCGCGGTCACCGACGTGATGGGCCGGGTGATCGCGTTCAGCGGACGCGCGCTGCCCGATCCCAGCCCTTCCGAGCTCTCGTCGCTCGGCCTCACGGGCCCTGCGCCGCAGGCCGACGGCGCGCCGGCCAAGTACATCAACAGCCCCGAGTCACCCATCTACACGAAGGGAGAGCACCTCTTCGGGCTGCACCAGGCGCGCCAGTCGATCCGCCAGCGCGGCGAGGCGATCCTCGTGGAGGGCAACTTCGACGTCGTCGCGCTCCACGCGCGCGGCATCGGCCAGGCGATCGCTCCGCTCGGGACCGCCTTCACGCCCGGACAGGCGAAGCTCATCAAGCGCTTCGCGCCCGCGGTCATCCTGCTGTTCGACGGCGACGCGGCCGGCAAGAAGGCCACGCGCGCGGCGCGCGCCCCGTGCCGCGAGGCGGGGCTGAGCGCGCGCGTCGCCGTGCTGCCTTCCGGCGTCGATCCGGACGACCTCGCGCGCAAGCACGGCCCGGAGGCGATCGCGCGCATCGTCAAGGCGGCGCGCGGCCTGCTCGAGCACCTCATCGACGAGGCGCTCGACGGCGACACCTTCGGAGGCTCGTCGCTGCCCGAGCAGCTCGCCCGCGTGCGCGCCGTGACCGCGCTGCTCGCCGACGAAGACGACCCGAACCTCAGGATGATGGCGAAGCTCTACGCCGATCGCCTCTCCTCGAAGCTCGTGATCGGCGGCCGCTCACCGGACGACCTCCGGCAGCTGGAGCGCGTCGTCGAGGAGTCCCTCTCCCGCCCGCGGAACCAGCCAACCCGCGAGGTGATCCCGTCCGGACAGACAACCGAGACGTGGGAGCGCGCGCGATCACGCGCTCAAATCCAGGAGGTAAGCCTGGAGATCCTGGGCGCGATCCTCGATTTCCCTGAGCTTCTGGCCGACGACGATCTCCAGACAGCGCTGGAGTGCCTCGAAGGCGATGTCGCCCTGGCGATTGTCGCGGCGCGTCAAAATTTCACTTTTGAAATGGGTCTTGCCGCCAGCGAATTTCTTGCGCAAGTCCCGGCTCCGATCCATTCATTCGCGGCTGGACGGCTGGTCTCGCCTGTCTTCGAAGCGGCCTCAACGGCCAAGGCGACGCTCTTGGAGAATTCACAAAAGTTGAGCAGACAAGCCCTGGCGCGCCAAAAAGCAGCCGTCGTGAGCCAGCTCCAGAAGAGCGCGGTCGACGCTGATGCTGAAAACGCTTTGCTGCGTGAGCTATTCCAGCGAAGAGCGGGGGGTCTCGGTCTTCCTTGATGCGTTCCGGGTCGCCTCGCCGTGGCGGCCCGACGTGCGTGATCCCTAGAGTTTATCGGAGTCATTGGGTGTCTTGTCGGTCGCGGCGAGCTGGTCGCCGTAAGTGGAGCATGAGGTAATGGCGAGCAAGGCCAAGCAATCTTCCGGTCGGGCAGGCGGGGTCGCGAGGGCGGCGGGGGGCGGCGCGCTGAACGGCGCGCGGCACGCATCGACACGCGGGCACGCCGAGGGGGGGCGCGCCCTAGCAACAAAGGAGACGCGGGCATCCGGGCCGAGCGGTCGGAGAAGGACCGGAAGACGCTCGAAAAGCTCGTCGAAACCGGCAAGAGCAAAGGCTTTCTCACCTATGACGAGGTGAACGACGCGCTGCCCGCGGACGTCGCGCCCGATCAGCTCGACGACGTGGTGGGCGCCCTCGGCGACGAGGACATCGAGATCGTCGACGGCGCGACCCAGGTGAAGATCGCGCCGAAGCGCATCGCGGACGAGGAGGCGGGCGAGAAGAAGCTCGTCGTCACGCCCGACCGCGAGGAAGAGGACGTCGACTACTACTCGAAGTCGAACGACCCCGTCCGGATGTATCTCCGGAAGATGGGCAGCGTCTCGCTGCTCACCCGCGAGGGCGAGGTCGAGATCGCGAAGCGGATCGAGATCGGCGAGCAGAAGGTCAACGCCGCCATCCTCGACTCCCCCATCGCCGTCCGCGAGATCATCGATCTCGGAGAGAAGCTCCGGAAGCACAAGATCCGGGTGAAGGAGCTCATCAAGGACGCCGAGAACGACGACCAGGAGTTCGACGAGGAGGAGGCCGACCGGCGCATCATCCGCCTCATCGACAAGGTGAAGCGCGTCGACAAGAAGAAGGCGGAGCTCCTGGAGGAGCGCAAAGAAGTGAAGACGGAGGTCCGCCGCAAGCAGATCGACGTCGAGGTGACGCAGGCGACAGCCGAGCTCGTGACGACGCTCGAGGAGATGCGCCTCAACAAGCGGACGATCGACAAGATCGTCCAGAAGCTGAAGAGCCTGATCTCGAAGGTCGAGAAAGCGGAGGCGGGGGCGACGGAGCTGGAGCGGCGCACCGGGCTCTCGAAGGGCGAGCTCAAGCGCGAGCTCATCAAGGTGAAGGGCAACCGCGCCCTCGAGGGGCGGCTCGCCAAGAAGCTCAACGTCCAGCGCGAGGAGCTCAACGACTTCGAGTCGACCATCAAGAACGCCCAGAAGGGCCTGAAGAAGGTCGAGGAAGAGCTCAACATCGACGTCGCGGCGATCCGCGATACCTACGAGAACATCCGCGAGGGGGAGCGGATGGCGGAGCGCGCCAAGGCGGAGCTGGTCGAGGCCAACCTCCGCCTCGTGGTCTCCATCGCGAAGAAGTACACGAACCGCGGCCTCCAGTTCCTGGACCTCATCCAGGAAGGGAACATCGGCCTCATGAAGGCCGTCGACAAGTTCGAGTACAAGCGCGGCTACAAGTTCTCGACGTACGCGACGTGGTGGATCCGGCAGGCGATCACCCGCGCGATCGCGGACCAGGCGCGGACGATCCGCATCCCGGTCCACATGATCGAGACGATCAACAAGCTGATCCGCACCTCGCGCTACCTCGTGCAGGAGTACGGCCGCGAGCCGACCCCCGAGGAGATCGCCGAGAAGATGGAGCTCCCGCTCGACAAGGTCCGTAAGGTCCTGAAGATCGCGAAGGAGCCGATCTCGCTCGAGACCCCCATCGGCGAGGAAGAGGACTCGCACCTTGGTGACTTCATCGAGGACAAGAGCGTGATCTCGCCCGCGGAGGCCGTGATCAACATGAACCTCGCGGAGCAGACCCGTAAGGTCCTGAAGACGCTGACGCCGCGCGAGGAGAAGGTGCTCCGGATGCGCTTCGGCATCGGCGAGAAGAGCGATCACACGCTCGAAGAGGTCGGTCAGGACTTCGAGGTCACCCGCGAGCGCATCCGGCAGATCGAGGCGAAGGCGCTCCGCAAGCTCCGGCACCCCAGCCGCTCGAAGCAGCTCAAGAGCTTCATCGACAGCTAGTCCGTGGGCTGGCCTGCTCGCCAACCGAAGACAGCTCTCCCGCGCAGGCTGCGCTGCTGGCCTCGCGCTGGCCAATCACTCGCTCGCGCGGGCAGGCGCTCGCCTGGCGCGCTGCGCGCCGCCGTGACCCTCCTCGTGCTCGCGGGCGCGGTCCTCGGCGGCTGCCGCAAGACGATATCTGAAGAAGACTGCCGCGCGATCGGCGAGGGCATGCGGACCGCATGGGCAGCGGAGGCAAAGCGGGTGGGGTCCACCGCTCCAGGGGGCCCGGGGAAAGCCTCCGTGGTGATCGACAGCGAGGGCGAGAGGCTCTCGTCGGAGTGGACATCCGACTGCAAGCGGGAGCTCGTCGGGAGCAAGGTAGACCCTGGCGAGCTCGGCTGCCTTACCCGCGCGAAGACGCTCGAAGAGCTCCGCCGGTGCGCCACGCCCTGAACACCGGGGAGCGTGGCCGGGGCGGGGCGCTCCGTGACCCGTTCAGTTGAGATAGCGCTTGTCCTTCGGGGGGTCCTTCTGGCCGCCGGGGATGACCCGCAGCGGGACGCCCCCGGAGCGGCCGCGCGCCGCAGGGACACGGCGGAGCGCGGCGGACTGCGCCTGCAGCTGACGGAAGCGCATCCGTAGATAGAAGCGGCGCAGCGGGGAGAAGTCGCCGAAGAGGTAACCCGCGAGCATGCCGCCGAACGGCGTGATCAGCCCCTCGGGGGGCGCGCGCATGGCGATGACGTTGAGCACCGAGATCCCGAAGATGAAGACGAGCAGCATGGTGCCCGTCACGGGGAGGACGAAGAAGAGGCGGACCGTGGCATGTCGGTGCGCGAGCGCCCACGCGACCGCGACCGCCTCGATCATCCCGAGCCCACCGTAGAACACGGGCCGCGCCATCTTCGGGAGGAGCGCGCCCACCGCCACCTGGAGCGCGAACGCGAAGGCGGCGGAGCCGAACAGGAACGCCAGCGTGCGCCTGGCTCCCCAGCGCTCTTCGAGCGAGGGACCGAGGAAATACAGGCCGAGCAGCGTCGTGACGAAGTGCCAGGGATCGCTCGGGTTGTGGACGAGCGGCGCGGTGAGCAGCCGCCACACCTGACCGTGGAGCACCTTCTCGCTGATGCCGAGGAACGGCTCGAGCACGCCTTCGCCGGCGCCCCCCCAGTTCAGGCCCAGGGTGAACATCACCCAGATACAGCCGATCGCGATCATCATCCCCAGCAGGGCCCTGCCTGGCTTGGGGAACCCCATCGAGCTGTGCTCCGGGCGCATGGATCTCCACCTAACAGCGGCGCCCCCGACGAGCAACCGCTGCCCCCCGGACTCCACGGCGATCCGCCCCGCGCCGATCGCCCTCCAGCGGCCGCGACGCCGCTGCGCGCCATCCAGGACGCTCTGGGGTAGGGTCCGCCCGACCGCGCACCAGCCCCCCGGCAACCTCCCGGGGGGCGCGCACGTCCCTGCTGCGCCCGCTGGCTAGCCGCTCAGAAGAAGTTGCCGATATTGAACTCGAACTTGTACGTCTCTTCGTAGGGCAGCCGCTTGAACGGGAAGCCCCACTCGAAGCGCAGCGGTCCGAGCGGGGAGAACCACCGGAGCCCGAATCCCCACGAGGTGCGGACGTCGAGGAGGCGCTCGGCCGAGAAGCACGGATTCGTGACGTCGTGCGGCGATGCGGGGGCGGCGTTGCAGTAGAGCTTCTCGAGGTTCCAGGCGTTGCCCAGATCCGTGAAGACGACACCCTTGATCTGCACGGCCTCGAGGATCGGGAACTCCAGCTCGAGGTTCTGGTAGTACATCAGGTTGCCGCCGATGTTCGCGCCGTTCGCGATAGGCAGCGAGTTCGGATCGAGCGACTCGCGGAGCGGAAGGCGCGGGCCGATGTCCCGGATCTCGAAGCCGCGCACATCGAGGATGCCGCCCAGGAAGAAGCGGGCGAAGATCGGCACGCCCTGCGGGTTGGGGCTCGTCACCATGCCGGCCTCGGTGTTCAGCTTGAGGACCAGGCTGTCGGTGATCGGGTAGTAGAACCGCCCCGTGGCGCGGTACCGCAGGAACTCGTTCTCGCTGCCGAACGCGCTGTGGGCGAGCTCCACCGAGCCCTGCAGGTAAATGCCCGAGGTCGGGAAGAGCTGGTTGTTGCGCGTGTCGAAGGTGAGCGCAGGGCGGATGCTCGACGTGAGCCCGGCGTTGAAGAGGTTGTAGAGCGGGAGCCGCTGGAACGAGGCTCGCTCCTCTGCCGTGCCGAGGCCGGTATTCGTGGCCGACGAGATCTCGTCGTTCTCCAGCGTGTAGGTCAGCTGCGCGCGCAGCTCCGGCTCGATGAGCGGGTAGCCGAGCGTGAGCGAGCCGCCGGTGGAGGTCTGCGAGAACTCCGTGTAGGTCCGCAGCTGGTTGTAGACGCTCACCGCCGCGGAGAACGGGCTATCGAACAGGTACGGCTCGAAGAAGCGGACGTCGACGAGGCGCCGCGAGCCGGAGATCTGCGCCTGGAGCGACAGCGACTGGCCGCTCCCGAGCAGGTTCGCCTGCTGGACCTGCGCCGTCGCGATGAAGTTCTCGACGCTCGAGAAGCCCGCGCCGATCTGGAAGGTGCCCGTCGGCTTCTCGCCGATGTCGACGTTGACGTTGATGTGCTGGGGGTCGTCGCCCTGCTCGGTGGAGATGTCGACCCGCTCGAAGTAGCCGAGCGCCGTGATGCGCTGCTTCGAGCGCTCCAGCTTCGTCTCGCTGAACAGCTGCCGCTCCTCCACCTCCATCTCGCGGCGGATCACCTTGTCCCGCGTCTTCGTGTTGCCGCGGATCTCGATGCGCCCGAAGTAGACGAGCTGGTTTCTTCGGATGCCGACGGTGATGTCGACCTCGCGCCTGTCCGGGTCGAGCTGGGTGTCGGGCGCCGCCTCGACGTTGGCGTAGCCGGCGTCCCGGTAGAGCGTCTGGATCGCGCCGATATCCTTCGCCAGCTCGGCGCGGTTGAACCAGTCGCCCGGCTTGGCCCGCACCATCTCGCGCAGCGCGCGGCGCCCGCCGAGCGGCTCGATCTCGCGGCCGTCGGCGTCGCGCTCGTAGACGCGGAGCGAGCGGATGCGGAAGCGCGGCCCCTCGTTGATCGTGATCGTGACCTCGATGCCCGTGCGGTCGGGCGTGAGCATCACCCGGGGCGTCGCGACCTGCACCGCGAGGAAGCCACGATCGTAGTAGAGCGCGTTGATCACGAGGACGTCGCGCTCGAACGCGTCCTGGCGGAACGGACCGCCGGTGCCGAAGGCGAAGAAGCCCCCCTGCCCCGTGATCATGACCTCCCGGAGCTCCTCGTCCGAGATGTTGTGGTTGCCGATGAACGTGATGCGCCGGACGGTGACCGGCGAGTGCTCCTTGATCGTGAACTTGAGGGTGACCTGGTTCTCTCGCTCCGGTTTGACCTCGTAGCTGACCTCGGCGAGGAAGAAGCCCTCCTCGGCGTACTTGTCGCGGAGCTTCTGCACGCCGCGCCGGATCGCCGCGTAGCTCAGGATCGTGCCGGTCTTGATCTCGACCGAGAGCGCCTCGGTGAGATCCTCGCTGTCGATCTCCTTGTTGCCGGAGAACTCGATCGCCTTGATGCTCGGGCGCTCGCGGACCAGCACCCTCAGGCTCACGCCGTCGTCGCGGCGGGTGAGGTCGACCTCGACGTCGTCGAACAGGCCGGAGTCCCAGAGCTCGCGCACGTCGCGCGCCAGCCCCTCGGGGGTGAACGGCCTGCCGACCCGCGTCTGCCCCAGGTAGACGAGCACGTCCTCGGTCGAGACACGCCGGTTGCCAGCGATGGCGACCTGAACGACCGGCTGCCCCCGAGCGAGCTCGGCCTCCGTGGGCGCCAGGTGGATCGTCGACTCGACGGCGTCGGCGGCGACCTGCGCAGGTGTACCGGCGCCGGGCTGGGCTCCCACGGCCGCGTCGGCCGGCGCGGACGGCTGCGCAGCGCTGGCCGGGGCGGGGGGCGGCGCGGCGCCGCCCCGAGGCGGCTGCGCGCCAGGAGCGCCTCCTGGCACCTGGGCTGCCGCGAGCCGGGGCCGTATCGCCGCCACTGCAACGAACACCAGGAAGAGGCCGAGCCAGACGAGCCGCAGCCTGCGGCCGAGAAGGCGAAGCATGGGACGGGTGCCTGTCGCGTACAAGGCGCCACCCCGTAGCCCAGCGCGCCGTGAGTCTCAAGGGCGGACGCCGAAATCAAGGCGCGGTCGTCAGGTCGCGCTCCGCTGCTCTGTGTTCGGGTCGATCTCGCGGCCGTCTGACGCTATGCCAGGGTCCGCACGAGCGCAGGCGAGCACTCGCCGCCAGAAATTCCCGCGAGGCAGCCTTGACCGAGCGCGAGCCCCTGGGTAATTGCCGAGGCTCGCTAGCGTTCACCTGAACATCGGAGCACCTGTTCGTCGGTGCCCGCGCACTCCCTGGAGCATCGCGTGTCTCGAACCCCCTCCCTTCCGTCCGACGGTGACGCGTCCCGCAAGGGCCGCCGTGGCGGCCGGCCCGGTGACAGCGAGCCGCCGCCGCCCCCGGCGCCCGACACCTCGCTCGCCGAAGAGGCGCAGCGCCGGTACCTGAACTATGCGCTCAGCGTCATCACGTCGCGCGCGCTGCCCGATGTCCGCGACGGGTTGAAGCCGGTGCAGCGCCGCATCCTCTACGCGATGCTGCACGACCTGCACCTCGGTCCGGACGCGAAGTACCGGAAGAGCGCCGCGGTCGTCGGTGACGTGATGGGCAAGTACCACCCGCACGGCGACGTCGCGATCTACGACGCGATGGTCCGGCTCGCGCAGGACTTCGTGATGCGGGCGCCGCTCATCGCCGGCCACGGGAACTTCGGCTCCGTGGACGGCGATGCGCCCGCCGCGATGCGTTACACCGAGGCGAAGCTCCGGCCCCTCGCGCTGGAGCTTCTCAGCGAGCTCGGCCAGCGCACCGTGGATTTTCGTCCCAACTACGACGGGACCCGCTTCGAGCCGATCGTCCTCCCGTCGCGCTTCCCCAACCTCCTCGTGAACGGCTCGCAGGGGATCGCGGTCGGGATGGCGACGAGCATCCCGCCGCACAACCTGGGCGAGGTGATCGACGCGTGCGTCGCGCTGATCGAGAACCGCGAGCTCACCACGCACCGGCTGCTGTCGTACGTGAAGGGGCCGGATTTCCCGACCGGAGGTCAGCTGCACGCGACGAAGAAGGAGCTCGAGGCCGTCTACACGGCCGGCCAGGGCTCGCTGAAGCTCCGCGGCGAGTGGCAGCTGGAAGAGGGCGACGGCAAGCGCGGCGCCGCTCCGCAGATCGTGATCACCTCCATCCCGTACGGCGTCGAGCGGAAGGCCATCGTCGAGAAGATCGCCGAGGTGATCCTCTCCAAGAAGCTGCCGACGCTCGTGGACGTGCGCGACGAGTCGACCGGCGAGGTGCGCATCGTGATGGAGCTCAAGCGCGGCGCCGACGCGCAGCTCGTGATGGCGTACCTCTACAAACAGACGCCGCTCGCGATCAACGTGCAGGTGAACCTCACCTGCCTCGTGCCCACCGACAGCGCGGAGATCGCCGCGCCGCGGCGGCTCGGCCTGCACGAGATCCTGACGAAGTTCCTCGACTTCCGCTACGCGACGGTGACGCGGCGGCTCGAGTTCGAGCTCGGCGAGCTGAGGCGGCGGATCACGATCCTCGAGGGGTTCGAGAAGATCTTCGACGCGCTCGACGAGGTGATCCGGATCATCCGCAAGAGCGAGGGCAAGGCCGACGCGGCCGAGAAGCTGATGAAGCGCTTCACCCTCAACGAGGAGCAGACGGACGCGATCCTCGAGCTCAAGCTCTACAGGCTGGCGCGGCTCGAGATCCTGCTCGTGCAGAAGGATCTCGGCGAGAAGCGCGCCGAGGCCAAGCGGATCGAAGGGCTGCTCCGGAGCGACGCGAAGCGCTGGGGCATCGTCCGCGACGAGCTCGTCGAGATCAAGGGATCCTACGGCGAGAAGCGCCGCACGAAGGTGGTCGGCTCGATCGACGAGCCCGAGTACCAGGCCGAGGACTTCATCGTGGCCGAGGACGCGAACGTGATCCTCTCGGCGCAGGGCTGGGTGAAGCGGGTCCGCGAGGTGAAGGATCTCGCCTCGACGCGCATCCGCGAGGGAGACAGCGTCCTCGCGGTCGTCGCCGGCTCGACGCGGTCGACGGTCGCGTTCTTCTCGAACCTCGGCGCGTGCTACGTGTGCCGCATCCACGACGTGCCGCAGTCGACCGGTTACGGCGATCCCGTGCAGAAGCTGTTCAAGCTGGCCGACGGCGAGCGGCTGATCGCGCAGATGTCCTTCGATCCGAGGGCGCTCGACGTCCCGGCGCAGACCCCGGACTCCGCCGAGCCAGAGCCGCCCTTCGCGCTGGCGATCACCCGAGGAGGCCTCGGCTTCAGGTTCTCGCTGCGGCCGCACCGCGATCCGTCGACGCGCTCCGGGCGCCGCTTCGCCAAGCTGAACGAGGGCGACGAGGTGCTCTTCGTCCATGCGGTGGACGGCGCCGACCGGGTGCTCTGCGCGTCGAGCGACGCCTGGGCGCTCAGCGTGGCCGTGGAGGAGCTCGCGCTGCTCTCGGGCCCGGGCAAGGGCTCGGTCGTGATGCGGGTCGCCGAGGGGGAGCGCCTGGTCGGCGCCGCGCTCGCCCTCGGGCCGAACGACGCGATCACGGTCGAGACGGAGAAGGGCAAGACGCTCGAGATCGCCGCGAGCAGAATCGCCGGCCAGCGCGGCACGCAGGGCGAGCCGGTCGCACGACGCGACCGCTTCGTCCGCGTGGTGCCGCCGGCCGTCGTCGTACCGACGCTGGAGGTGAGCTGAACATGGCCGCCACGAATCCCCCGGTCCGCGCCGCTTCGGGCGCACGTTACACGGCCGCTGACATCGAGGTGCTCGAGGGGCTGGAGCCCGTCCGCAAGCGCCCCGCCATGTACATCGGCGGCACGGACGTCAGGGGCTACCACCACCTGCTCTGGGAGATCGTCGACAACGCCGTCGACGAGGCCATCAACGGGCACGCGAAGCGGATCGAGGTGACGCTCGACGCCGATCTGCAGGGCGCCACCGTGACCGACGACGGGCGCGGCTTCCCCGTGGACATCCATCCCAGGTACAAGCGCCCCGCGCTCGAGCTCATCCTCTGCACGCTGCACGCGGGCGGGAAGTTCGGGAGCGACAACTACAAGGTCTCAGGTGGGCTCCACGGCGTCGGCTCGAGCGTCGTCAACGCGCTCTCCGAGCTCGTCGAGGTCCGGGTGCTGCGCGACGGCTTCGAGCACCAGCAGACGTTCTCGCGCGGCGCGCCGACCAGCAAGCTCAAGAAGGGCGCGCCCACCCGCAAGCACGGCACGAGCGTCCATTTCCGACCCGATCCGGAGATCTTCGGGCAGGGCCGGCGCTTCGATCCCGAGACCATCCGCGAGCGCCTGGAGGCCAAGGCGTACCTCCATGGAGGGCTCGAGATCGCGTTCCGCGATCTCTCGTCCGGAGAGTCGATCGAGCTCCTCCACCCGAACGGCATCGCGGACTTCTTGCCGAAGCTGATCGCCCAGCGCGGCAAGGCGGTGACGCACCCGACCATCTTCTACGTCGCGCGCGAGGGCGAGATCCGCCTGGAGGCCGCGCTCCAGTGGACCGAGTCGACCGACGAGTACGTGAAGTCGTACGTCAACGGCATCCCCACGCACGCGGGCGGGGCGCACGAGTCCGGCTTCGGCGCCGCGATCGTGAAGGCGGTCCGCGCGTTCATGGACGCGAAGAAGGTCCAGCCGAAGGGGGTGACGCTGACGGCCGACGACATCCGCGAGGGGATCGTGGGTGTCCTGTCCATCTACATCCAGGACCCGCAGTTCCAGGGGCAGACGAAGGATCGACTCAACAACGCGGAGGCTGGGCCGGCGGTCGAGGGCATGGTCCGGCCGGCGCTCGAGCAGTGGATGCTCCACAACGGCACGGCCGGCGAGTCGATCGTGGCCCGCGCGATCCTGGCGGCGCGCGCCAGGGAGGCGCGACGCGAGGCGACCCAGCAGGTCCTGCGCAAGACGCCGGTGTCGCACCGGCTCAACCTGCCGGGGAAGCTCGCCGATTGCGCCTCGACCGATCCGAGCGAGAGCGAGCTCTTCATCGTCGAGGGCGACAGCGCCGGTGGCTCGGCCAAGCAGGGCCGCGATCGCCGGACCCAGGCGATCCTCCCGCTCCGGGGCAAGGTGCTCAACGCGGAGCAGGCCTCGACATCGAAGGTGCTCGGCAACAAGGAGCTCCAGGACATCGTGAGCGCGCTGGGCTGCGGCTTTGGAAAGGACTTCGATGCCTCCAAGTTGCGTTATGGAAGGATTTTTCTACTCATGGACGCCGACAGCGACGGCCAGCACATCGCGACGCTGCTGCTGACGTTCTTCTACCGGCACCTGCCCGGCCTGCTCCGCGGCGGGCACGTGTTCCTCGCGCAGCCGCCGCTCTACAGGATCGATGTCGCCAAGGAGACGCACTGGGCGCTCGACGATGCGGAGCGCGACCGGGTCCTCGCGAAGCTCCCCAAGACGGCCAAGGCGGATATCTCGCGGTTCAAGGGGCTCGGCGAGATGCCCGCGGAGGACCTCAAGGCGACCACGCTCGACATCCGACGCCGGCGCGCGCTGCGCGTCGTGATCGAGGGAGAGATCGAGACCGATCGCATCCTGAACGAGCTGATGGGCAAGGACGCCCAGGCGCGCTTCCGCTTCATCATGGAGCGCGCGCCGAACGCCGAGATCGACGTCTGACATCGATCCTTCGTTCGAGAGGTCGCGGAGACTCCGCGCCTCGCGCGGACGTCGTTGGATGCGGGAGCGCGCTCCCGCATTCATTTCCAATGACCGTCATGAGCTCGCCGCGAGGATGTCGCGCTGCAGGCGACCGCCACGGCGCGCACGTCGTGAAGACACAATGTGCCAACCGCGGGTGATCTCTGGCGCCTGTGCCACGTGAACGGCAGGCCACACCCCGTCGGACGTCGCGAGCAGGTTGCCGGGCAATCGCGGCATTTTGTGCTGCTGAATGCCGAACCGCGTGAGCCGAGAGCGCTGCGTCAGCTTGCGGCCTGCTGGTTGCAATACGTCGCGCCGGTGGCCGCGATGACCGCGAGACACCGCCCTTACACCGCTGGAGAGGTACTCGTGACGACTGCGCTTCCCATCTCGACTCCGATCGCACCCTCCTCGTCCCACAGCATGCCGGCCGCATGTTCCCTGTCGGTTCCGAGCGGCGCGCCTGCCGTTCGGCCGGCGTCGCTCCCCACGCCTGGCGTCGCTGCGCCGAGCCTCAGCGCGCAGCCGCCGCGCGAGCGCGCTGCAGCGACCGGCGCCTCGCGATCCTCGCCACCACTGCGCTCCGCAGCCCCGCTCCCGCGCAGTACCTCGGAGCGGATCCTGCTCGGCCGCGACCGCATCCGCAGCGCCGCGGAAGCAGGCCAGAGGATCCGTTCCTACGAGGTCGCGCTGGACCTCGATCTGTCCGAGTTTCACTTCGCACGGCTCTTCCGCGCCGCCTTCGGGTCATCGCCCCACGTCTATTACGATGAGGTGCGTGCGGAGCGCGCGCGAGCGCTCCTGCATGAGGGGCTAACCGAGGGAGAGGTCGCCCGCCGCATCGGCTTCCGCAGGCCTGCAGAGCTCCGCGCCCTCCTGTCCAAGCGCGGCAGCACGCCGCCCTCGGCCGAAGAGGCGGAGCCGAGCGACGCCTCTGCCGAGTGAGCAGACGGCAGAGATCGGCCATAGGAAGCGCCGGCACGCGACCTCCGGTGCGAGGACAAAGTGCTTACCCCCATGACATGACGATCAGAGCCTCCGGTGCGTGAGCGAAGGTAGGTTCGCCCTGACGCGATCGAGGTAGGAGGGGTCGAGCATCGCCATCGCGATCCCCTCCCCTTCCGAGGCCTGCGCGATCACCTCACCCCACGGATCGATGACGCACGATTTCCCGAACGTCGCCCGCCCGCCTGGATGCTTGCCCCACTGCGCCGCGGCCACCACGTACGCCTGAGCCTCGATGGCCCGGGCGCGGAGCAAGACCAGCCAGTGGTCCTTGCCGGTGAGCAGGGTGAACGCCGCAGGGACGGCGATCGCCTCTGCGCCCGCGGACGAGAGCGCGCGGTAGAGCTCCGGAAACCGGACGTCGTAGCAGATCGAGAGCCCGAGCTTCACGCCGTCGATCTCGGTGACGACGGGGCGCTCCCCGGCGGTCGTCGACGCCGACTCGCGGTATTTCGTTCCGTCGGCAATCTCGACGTCGAAGAGGTGTATCTTCCGGTAGCGCGCGGTGAGCCGGCCGTCGGGCCCGAAGACCGCGCAGGTGTTGTACGGCCGCGCCGGATCGTGCGCGCGCTCAGGGAAGCCGCCGGCCACGATGGTCACCCGGGCGGAGCGCGCCGCGTCGGCGAGACGACGCGCGATCGGACCGCCACCGGCGTCGAGGTCCTCCGCGATGTTGCGCTTCCCCTCCTCGTTGCCCATGTACGCGAAGTTCTCGGGCAGCACGACCGTCGTCGCCCCACGGCGCGCCGCCTCCACGACGAGCACCTCGACCCGCGCCAGGTTCTCGCTCGCGTTCTCCTGGCTGGAGAGCTGAAGGGCCGCCCAGATCACCGGTTTCTCCATGCGGCAAGCCTACCGCATGGGGAACCGGCGCGGACCACGCGCCGGAGCGGAGCGGAGGGCTCATCAGATTCCTGGATCTCCGGACGCTCCCGCAGCCCCGCCGGTGCCAGCGCCGTCTGCCCCGCCGGCGCCAGCGCCACCTACCCCGCCGACACCCGCGGCCCCGCCGGCGCCAGCACCACCTGCCCCGCCGGCGCCCGCGGCTCCACCGCCGCCGTCCACCTCGTCGGGCGCAGCGCACTCGAGCGGCGCGCCCGAGTAGGCGCACCTGGCGCCGCACGCGGCGCACACACAGGCGAGCACCCGCTGGAACATCCGGTGAGCGGCGCCCGCATCGTCCGGGAACACGCACGCCGTCTGGCAGGCTTTGTTGTGGCCGCACCCCTTGAGGCACAGGCTGATCGGCCTGCACTCAGGCTCCCCGTCGCACGCCGCGAGCTCCGCCTCGCAGCGCCCACCGCGGGACGCATGCTCGTTGAAGCAATCGCCGCAGCGCCCGGCCTCGCCGCCATAGGCCGCGAGGCACTCGCAGACATTCGCGGGCCCCTCGTCGGCGCCCATATCGGGCGGCGCTCCCCCCGAGGCGCCTGCGCTGGTGGAGCTGCCCGCCTGAGGGCGCGGCGGCGGGGGCCGCTCGTCGGAGCAGCTCGGGAGCGACGCGAGCGCGAGCGCCGCCCCGAAGGCCATCACGCCGTAGCGGACAGCGCAGCCGTACAACCCGACAGGAGCGCGCATCGCCCTCCGCACGATCGCCATGATGGGGACGAGCGTAGCCTGCCTCTCTCCCGCGACCGAGCCTGAGCCGCACGGCTCATGGACGTCCGCAGGATCCGCCGAGGCCGCACGGAACCCTCTCCCGGCGGCGCCCGATCGCTCCTATGCTTTCCCCGCACGTCACAAAAATTCTCATGGAAATCGCTCCCCTGTCGCTGTTGCCGCGCTCCGTGCTCGCCCTCGCCAAGGAGGTCGCCCGCGCGCTGCTCCGGCGACCTGTCGTCGGGATCGCCGCCGCCGCTCAGACCGCCGACGGCCGGTGGCTGCTCGTTCGCCGCAGCGACACCGGAACCTGGGCGCTCCCGGGAGGCACCCTGGAATGGGGAGAGACGCTCCGCGACAGCATCGTGCGGGAGCTCGCCGAGGAGGCCGGCGTCACCGAGGTCGAGCTCGGGCGGGTCGTGGGCGTGTACTCGCGGCCTGATCGCGACGTCCGCTTCCACGCCGTGACGGTCGTCGTCACCGCCCGGATCGCCGCGCCGACGCGCCCCCCGCAAAACCCGCTCGAGATCCGCGAGGCAAGGCTGTTCCGGGAAGACGAGCTCCCGTCCGAGCTCGCGATGGACATGGGGGATCTCTTCGCCGCCGCCCGGCGCGCCGGCGACACGGAGCTCGAGTGAGCCGAGGCAAGCGATGACGCAGGCACACCACGACGACGCCGGAGCGCGCGACGCGCTTCAGGGCGGGCTCGCGACGGATCCGAAGCACAAGGCGAGGATCGAGGAGCTCGCCGAGCGCGTCGAGAAATACAGGGCGAGCTACTACGCGGGGCGCCCCGAGATCTCGGACGCGGCGTTCGACGCCCTTGAGGACGAGCTCCGCGCCCTCGATCCGGCGCACCCGGTGCTCGCCCGGGTCGGCTCGGCCTCGCTGATCACCGAGTGGGAGAAGGCGCGGCACGAGATCCCGATGGGCTCGCTCAACAAGGTCGTCTCCGAGGACGAGCTCCTGGGCTGGGTCGCCCGGTGCGACGAGATCCTCGTGAAGGACGGGCACGGCGGCACGGGCGCGGCGCCGCCGGCGCCGGGATCCATCTCGAGCGTCGCGGGTGACCTCTTCGTGGCGGAGAAGCTCGACGGCATCTCCATCGAGGTCATCTACAAGGGCGGCAAGCTCGTCGACGCCATCACCCGCGGCGACGGCGACTGGGGCGAGCGGATCACCGCGAACGTCGCGCGGATGAAGGGGATCCCCTCGCGGATCCGGGAGAAGGGCCGGCTGTCCGTGCGCGGAGAGATCATCCTTCGCCTCTCGGACATGAAGCGCCACTTCCCCGGCGTCACCAGCCCGCGCAACATGGCCGCGGGCGCGGCCAAGCGGTTCGACGGCCAGGGGGCGGAGCACTGCACCGTGCTCTTCTACGATGTCGCCGATCACCTCGAGATCCCGACGTGCCGGGCGCGCTTCGCCTGGCTGCGCGAGCTCGGCTTCGCGACGCCGCAGACCGCGTACGGCAGCGTCGATGACGTCGTGAAGCTCTACCGGCGCTACTCGAGCGAGCTCCGCGCAGGCCTCGACTACGAGATCGACGGGCTCGTCGTCTATGTGGACTCGCTCCACGTCCAGGGCCTGCTCGGCGACGTCAACCGCCGGCCGCGCGGCGCGGTCGCCTTCAAATTCGCGTCGCCCGCCAAGGTGACGACGGTCGTGGCGATCCAGTGGGACACCGGGCCGAGCGGCCGGGTCACCCCGGTGGCGATCGTCGAGCCGGTGGAGCTCGCCGGCGCGAACGTCCGGCGCGCTTCCCTGCACAACTCGGCCAACGTGCGGAGCCTCGGCATCGGGGTGGGCGACGAGGTGCTGGTCTCGCGCCGCAACGACGTCATCCCGTACGTCGAGGAGGTCGTCGAGAAGCGCGGCCCCGTCGCCGTCCCTCCATCGGCCTGCCCGGTTTGCAGCGCGCCGCTCGTCGTCGAGGGAGAGTACCTCCTCTGCCGGAACGCCGCGTGCCGCGCCCTCATCGAGGGGCGCATCCACAACTGGATCGACGCCATCGGCGCGCTGGAGTGGGGCGACAAGCTGATCGAGCAGGTGGTGGCCGCGGGCCTCGTGCGAGAGCCGCTCGACCTCTACAAGCTCACGGTCAAGAGCATCGCCGACCTCGATCGGCGCGGCGAGAAGAGCGCAACGAAGTGCCTGGAGCAGCTGAAGAGCCGCCTCCCGCTCGCGCTGCCGGTGTTCCTCGCGGCGCTCGGCATCGAGGGGTTCGCGATCCAGACCGCGCGGCTGCTCGTGTCGGCGGGGTACACGACGATCGAGAAGCTGCTCGCCGCCGGCGAGGACGAGCTCGCCAGCATCCCGGGCCTCGGCGCGATCAAGGCCGCGAGCATCATTCGAGGGCTGCGCGCCCGCAGCGACGAGATCGCGCGGCTGCTCGCCGCCGGCATCGTGCCCGTCGCGCCCGAGGCCGAGGGCCCGCTCGCCGGACTGACGTTCTGCTTCACCGGCGCGGGCGCGCGCCCCCGCGGCGAGCTCACCCACCTCGTCGAGTCGAACGGCGGCCGGGTGCTGAACAGCGTCACGAAGGAGCTCAACTACCTCGTCATCGCCGACGTGGCATCCACGTCGAGCAAGGCGGTGAAGGCGCGCAAGTACGGCACGAAGCTCATCACCGAGGACGATCTGGACAGGCTCATCGCCGAGCGCCGCGGCGGCTGACCGAGGTGAGCCGCCGGCTCGATCCGTCGACCCCTACCAGGTGATGTCCTGGTCCTCCGTGACGCCAAGGACGTCGCGGAGCTCGAGGAGCCGCCCGTCCGGGAGGCGGATCGTGCCCGAATAGAGGCCGATCGGCTGCATGAACTCCGACGCGAGCAAGCCGAGGTTCGTGTGGTTCGAGTGCGCCGCGCCGGGGGCGAAGCGTAGATCCACGGCGCCGTCCGCGGTCCGGACGCGCCACGGGTCGAGCGGCCGCGCCGCGTCGAAGGTGAACCGGCCTTCGGCGAGCGGGATGAGCTCACCGTCGATCCAGATCGCGCACTCGGCGTCGCCGACGAAGCCTTCGCCCAGGTTCAGGCCGACGCGCTCGCCGCTCTCCGCGCGCCCCAGCGCGAGGGCCCAGCGCCAGGTCGTGCGGCGCCGCAGGAGGCCGCCCGTGTAGTCGTAGCTGGCGATCGCTCCGTCGAGGGAGATACGGCGACCGAGCACCGACGCCTCGCCTTCGACGCCGAGGAGCAGGCGCTTCTCGCTGGTGATCAGGACGCCATCCGAGGCCTGCGCGATCGCCGAGAGCGCCGGCGGGGCCCCGCGACCGTCGAGCCGCGCCTCGAGCTCGATGCCGCGCAGCGCGGCGGTCACCGCGGTCATCGCGTCCCTGCGCGGCCGCTCGATCCGCACGCGCGCGTGGGGGAGCCACACGCGCGCGGAGCAGCCTTCGCCGCTCGCCTCGCCCACGCTCGCCGCGAAGGGCGGCCCGAACGCCGCGCGATCCACGAGCAGCCGCCGGCCGGCCTTGTCGAAGACGACGCTGAACGCGATCGAGAGGTAGCCGAGCTGCACGACCGCGACGGCGACGAACACCTCGTCGGACGCGATCGCCACGTAGACCCATCGCTTGTGCTTGAGCAGCCGATCGAGCCAGCGCGGCGCGAGGAGCGCCGGGTCGACGCGGGGGAGATCGCCCCGGTACGACCCGACGCGCGCCGCTCCCGTGATCGGGTCGAGGATCGCATCGGGCGGCGTGATGAGCTCGCGCATCGGACGAGAGTAGCGGCGACGTCGTCGTTGCCCAAGGCGAGGGACGCCGGAAACCTGACATCGTTAGAATCGCGTGAATCGCGTGAATCGCGTGATTGCGCCGAGCGCTCTCCGCCGTGGCCATCTGGCTCACGCCGCGGCGGAGAGCAGCGGCGCCGGAGCCTGCGCGCCCTCGGCTCCCCCGCTAGACTCGCGTCATGATCGACGCCATCGCCACGCCCCCGAGCCCTCTGAACGAGCCCGTCCTCACGTACGCGCCTGGCAGCCCGGAACGCGCGGCCCTCAAGGCGGAGCTCGACCGCCGGGCGCGGGAGACGATCGAGATCCCGATGGTCATCGACGGCGAAGCGATCCGGACTGGAGCGCTCGACGAGGTCCGCGCGCCGCACCGGCGCGACCTCCTCCTCGCCCGGGCTCACCAAGGTGGCGCCGAGCACGTCGCGCGCGCGATCGAGGCCGCCCGACGGGCGCACCCCGCCTGGTCGAGGACGCCGTGGACCGAGCGCGCCGCCGTGTTCCTCAAGGCGGCCGAGCTGCTCGCGACCCGGTACCGCCCCACGCTCAACGCGGCGACGATGCTCGGGCAGAGCAAGACGGCGTACCAGGCCGAGATCGACTCGGCCTGCGAGCTCATCGACTTCTTCCGCTACAACGTCCACTTCGCCCACCGGATCGCGGCGGAGCAGCCGGCGAGCGCGCCCGGCGTCTGGAACCTCGCGGAGCCTCGCCCGCTGGAGGGCTTCGTCTTCGCGGCGACGCCGTTCAACTTCACCGCGATCGCGGGCAACCTGTGCGCGGCCCCGGCGCTGATGGGCAACACCGTGGTCTGGAAGCCGTCCGCGAACGCGCTGTACTCCGCGCACTTCGTGATGGAGCTGCTGATCGAGGCGGGCCTCCCGCGCGGCGTCATCAACCTCGTCATGGGCCCGCCCGAGCTGGTCTCGAACGCGTGCCTCGATCATCCGGACTTCGCCGGCATCCACTTCACCGGCTCGACCGCGGTCTTCCAGTCGATCTGGCGCCGCATCGGGGAGAACATCGGGCGCTACCGCAGCTACCCGCGGATCGTGGGCGAGACCGGCGGGAAGGACTTCGTCTTCGCGCACGCGAGCGCCGACGTCGACGCGCTCGCCGTGGCGCTCGTCCGGGGCGCCTACGAATTCCAGGGGCAGAAGTGCTCGGCCGCGTCGCGCGCGTACATCCCCCGCTCGCTCTGGCCGGCCCTCAAGGACCGGCTCGTGGGCCACATCCGGGCGATCCGCGTCGGGGACGTCGCCGACTTCCGCAACTTCATGGGCGCGGTGATCGACGAGCGAGCGCACGCGCGGCTCACGGGGCGGATCGCCGCGGCGAAGGCGGACGCGGCGTGCTCGATCGTGTGCGGCGGCGGCGCGCGCGCGCACGACGGGAGCGACGGCTGGTTCCTCGAGCCGACGCTGATCGAGACCACGGATCCGCCCACCCGCTGATGGCGGAGGAGCTGTTCGGGCCGGTGCTCACGGTCTGGGTCTACCCCGACGGCGAGGAGCACAGGGCGCTCGCGCTCTGCGACGAGACGTCGCCGTATGGCCTGACCGGCGCCGTGTTCGCGCGGGATCGGGCGTTCATCGAGGCGGCGAGCGACGCGCTCCGCTTCGCCGCGGGCAATTTCTACATCAACGACAAGCCGACCGGCGCCGTCGTCGGACAGCAGCCGTTCGGCGGCGCGCGCGCCTCCGGCACGAACGACAAGGCAGGCAGCCTGTTCAACCTGCTCCGCTGGGTCTCCCCCCGGGTCGTGAAGGAGACGTTCTCCCCGCCGCGCGCGGTCGCCTATCCGTTCATGGCGGCCGAGTAGGAAGCGCGCCGCGCGCCGACGAGGCGGCGGGCCTCGTCGATCAATCCTCCGGCGAATAGTCGCAGACGCCACCCGCGAGGTCGGCGCAGGACCGGTCCTCCTCCTCGTAACACTCGGCCGTGCGCTCGATGGCCGTGGCATAGGACGCGCGGTCGGACAGCTCGAGGCACAGCGCGACGCACGTGTCCTTTCCAGGGCTGTCGGTCTGGCACTCGGCGTTCTTCGTGCAGACGACGTCGCACGCGTCGATGTCGGGCGAGCAGCCAGGGATGGGAGCGAAGAGCAGCAGGGCCAAGACGAGCGCGTGACGGGGCATAACGAAAGCTCCGACGGCCATCGGAGCACGCGGCCGAGCCGGCGGCGAGAGGCGAGCAGAGGGCGGCCGCGGGGCGCCGGCTCGCCCCTGCCCCGGATCCCTCCTGGAAGTGCGCGCCGCCGGAGGCGAATCGAGCCGGTGAGCCCACCCGCGAACTTCGTGTTCCGCCCGAGTCGTTAAGCGCACCAGCGAAGATGGGGGTCTCTTCTCAGGAGTCATGCCCGGAGTCATTGCCATCCGACTCGCCAGCCACCGAGCTCTACAGGGCGATCCGACCTCGACCATTCGGTTGTGGAGCAGCACCCGACCATTACGTATGCTCCAGATCTCCGCCCGTCAAAAGCGTGCGCTCCCATGGCGCGCAGGACGAGCAGAAGCGTAGGTGTATATTTCCCACGCCGCTACACCAGGGGTCGCTGTGGGATAGAAAACGTTGGAGGTGCCATGAAGTCGATGCATTTTCTGGGTTTCTTCGTGCTCGGCACGATCGCGGCGACCGCCGCAGGCTGCGGCGGAGGCAACGAGGGCGACGGCGGCGGAGGCGAGGGAGGAGCCGGGAGCACCACGACGTCCTCCGCGACCACCGGCCCCGTCGCCGGCAGCACCTCCACGGGCGCGGGCGAGGTGGACGACGGCAACGATAGCCCCGAGGAAGCGGAGCCGATCCAACCCGAGGACAACTGGCTTTCGGGGACGCTCGAGCCGCTGGACACGGACGCTGACTACTACAGCTTCACTGGAGCCAAGGGTCAGCCCGTGTATATCCTGAGCGACGCGAAGCCTTCGGATGACGAGCGGGATCCGACATACCCCGATACAGTCATCACGGTGCTTGACGCCGACGGGAACCAGCTCGCGCAAAACGACGACCCGGCCCGGGGCTTCACCAACGACAGCGAGCTCCTCACCGTCCTGCCAGCGGACGGCGAGTACTTCATCGTCGTCCAGGATTGCAACGCAGCCTTCCCGCAGTTCGCCTTCCCGGACGGTTGCTTCAACCCGGCGGACGTCCTGAGCTTCGACTATGGGCTGCGGCTCATCCCGCTCGATGTGGCGGAGAGCGACACCGATAGCCTCATCGGCGATACGGAGCCCAACAATGACGCCGAGCAGGCCGTGCAGCTGCACTATGAGCTGAACGACGACGAGTCGGGCCACTTCACCACCTTCGCGTTCGGCAATTTCGAGAGCGCGACCGACGTCGATGTGTATTCGTTCACCCCGCCGGAGACCCCGGCGGTCGACAACGCCATCCTCGCCCAGCTGATCGCCGACCAGCCGACGGGGATCGAGGGCAACGGCGCGACGGTGGACGTCAGCGAGATCGCCGTGTTCGCTTCGACCGATCTGACCAACGCCTACGCGAAGGTGGACCCGTCGACGGGCGGCGATATCGCCCTCCCGGTGGAAGCCGGGCAAGAGTACTTCGTCTTCGTCAAGCGCCCTGCGGGCGAGGTGGGAAAGAACGATTTCTACATCCTGCTGCACAACCGCACGAACTCCGATCCCCTCGAGGCCGAGGACGAGACCAACGGTGTCATTGAGACGCCGGAAGCCGGCCTGGTCTCCTTCCCCAACGGGGGAGGCGGCGTCAGCTACGCGATCGAGGGGCAGATCGTCGACGGAGAGACCGCAGACGTCGACATCTATGCGGTCCCCCTCGACGACGTGGAGGCGGGCTGGACGTTCTCGGTCATCTGCGAAGCGCAGCGCAACGGGTCCGGGGTCCGCGAGCTCAGCGCCGAGGTGCTGAACGGAGACGGCGCACCGATCGACACCGCCACCTACTCGGCGACGGAGACCGAAGACGAAAACCTGTACGTCGAGCGGGTCGCGATCCCGGAGGGCGCGGCGGACAACCGGTTGCTCGTCAAGGTATCGGCCGGAACGCCCGCCGCCGACGTGACGAGCCGAGGGTACAACTGCCTCTTCGCTTACCTGCCGCCGGAGACCAACTGAGGGTCTGAAGCACCTCGCGGCGTGAGCGCCCGTCCACCGGGCGCTCACGCCGGGTGCTCTGGAGCACGCGGCGCAAGACCGCGCTCGAAGGCCGGCACCGCGCTCCGTCGTCGGCAGACCCGCGGGAGCAGATCGCCGGCGGCTGCCCCCGGGCCTCCCCGCTCCCCGTGGTATAGCCCGACCGACATGAAGGTCGGCACCACACCCGCGCGCTCAGGGCTCCTCTCCCTTCTCCTGCTCGTCGCCTGCAACGCTGGCACCCAGACCGGTGAGGTCTCCTCGCCGGCCAGGACCGGCGGCGCCGCGCCGCAGGGGGCGACGTCGACGCCGGCGACGACCGCGCCGCCCGAGCCGACGCCGCGCGCCGAGTTCGATCCCGTGGCGCAGGGGCTCACCGTGGAGGGAGTGAAGCAGCTCTGCGACGAGCACCTGCGCGCCGCAGAGGGGCACCTCGCCGCGATCCGGGCGCTCCGAGGCGCGCCGCCGGAGAAGCTCACCTACGCCGCGACGCTCGGGCGGTTCGACGACGCCGCGCTCGAGGTGAACAGCGCGGGCGAGTTCCCGTACTTGATGGGGGTCGCGCACCCGGACGCGGCGGTGCGAGAGGCCGCGAGGCTCTGCGAGCCGAAGGTCGACAGGTTCACGACCGCGATGTGGCTGGACGCCGATCTCGCCGCCGTCATCGAGGCGTACGCCGAGAGAGGCGACGCGCGCGAGGCGTTGAACGGTGAGCGCGCCCGGCTGCTCGCCGATGTCCTCCGCGACTTCCGCCGCAACGGGCTGTCGCTGCCGGTAGACCGACAGCAGCGCCTCCGCGACGTGAACGAGCAGATCACCCGCATCGGACAGGAGTTCATGTCGAACCTGTCCGCCTCGACCGCATCGATCGAGATCGCGCCCGCGTCCCTCCAGGGGCTGCCCAAGGAGTACGTGGCGAAGCACGCGCCGAAGGCGAACGGCAAGGTCGAGATCACCACCGACTACCCCGACTTCTTCCCGTTCGTCACCTACGCCAAGGACCGCAAGGCCGCGCTCGATCTCTACGTCCTGTTCACCAACCGCGGCGGCGAGAAGAACGTGAAGCTGATCGATCGCCTCCTCGCGCTCCGCTCCGAGAAGGCGAAGATGCTCGGCTACAAGAGCTGGGCCGACTACGCCATCGAGCCGCGAATGGCCAAGACGAGCGGCGCCGTGCGCGGCTTCCTTGACCAGGTCAGGGCCGCGCTGAAAGAGCCCGCCAAGGCCGAGTTCGCCGCGCTGATGAAGGAGCACGCGCGGCTCGGGGGAAAGCCGACCGACAAGCTCCCCCCCTCGGATCGCTACTTCCTCGAGGACCGTGTCCGCGCGTCCACGTACCAGTTCGACTCGCAGGCGCTCTCGGACTACCTCGAGCTCGGCGCGGTGAAGCAGGGGCTCATGGACATCACCGCGAGGATGTACGCCCTCGAGTACAAGGAGGTCCCCGCGAAGGCGTGGCACCCCGACGTGACCGCGTACGAGGTGCGCTCCGAGGGCAAGCTGATCGGCAAGTTTTACCTCGACCTCTACAGCAGGCCCGACAAGTACAAACATGCCGCGATGTTCGCCGTGCGGACGGCGAAGCTGCTCGACGACGGGTCGTGGCAGACCCCCGTCGCGGCGCTCGAGTGCAACTTCCCGAAGCCGGGGGCGCAGCCGGCGCTGATGTCCCACGAGGACGTGGTGACGTTCTTCCACGAGTTCGGGCACGTGCTGCACCACCTCCTGACGCGCTCGGAGCTGGCCTCCTATTCAGGGACCGCGACGGTGCGCGACTTCGTCGAGGCGCCGAGCCAGATGTTCGAGGAGTGGGCGTGGTCGCGCGAGGTGCTCGATCTGTTCGCGAAGCACCACGCGACCGGCGAGAAGATCCCGGACGCCCTCTTCCAGGCGATGACCCGCGCGCGAGGCTTCGGTCGAGCGCTCGCGACGCAGCGGCAGCTCACGCTCGCGTCGATCGATCTGGAGCTCCACACCCGCGATCCTGGCTTCGACGCGACCCTGGTCGTGGAGCAGGCGCAGCGCGCGAACGAGTCCTTCGCGTTCGTGAAGGGGACGCACCTCCAGTCGAGCTTCGGACACCTCATCACCTACGACGCGGGCTACTACGGCTACCAGTGGGCGCTGTCGCTCTCGCGCGACGTGCTCACCCGCTTCAAGAAGGAAGGCCTGCTGAACCCCGCCGTCGCGCGCGCCTTCCGCGACGAGGTGCTCGCGAAGGGCGGCGGCGTCGAGGCGGGAGCGCTCGTCGCCCGCTTCCTCGGTCGACCGCCGAGCCACGACGCGTACCTCGCTTACCTCCAGGGCAAGGAGTGAACGGGCCAGCCGCGGAGCGGACGCAGCGCTCGGCGATGGCAAGGCCTGCGCTGAGCGCTCGGCCGCGGAGCGGCGCAGGGGTCTGGCCATCCGTGATCGGACGCCTGACGGGAAAGCTCAGGGCTCGATCGCGACGCCGAGCTCCTCGCGCAAGGCGTGGTAGGCGTCCGAGACCGTGAACGAGAGGAGATCGCCGATCTTCTCCTCGGCCGTCAGCACGCCCGGCGCGTCTCCCCGCGAGAGCGACGACGCCGCCACCGAGAGATCGCCGGTCAGCAGATAGCCGACCCGGGCAGCGCACCGCTCGACCGATCCCACCCAGTGCGCGAGATCGAGCGGCGCGCGGATCTCGTAGAGCTCGAACACCGCGGCCTCCAGGGCGTCGCGCTCGCTCTCCGTCAGGCGCTCGTCGAGGAGGGGCACCAGCGCGAGCACCGCGCCCTCGAGATCCGCGGGGACGAGCTCCGACGGCCTCGCCACCTTGACGGCCGCCGCCAGGCAGACGCCGAGCTCCTCTAGCGACGGGAAATGGAGCAGCAGCCGGTGCGGGCCGACGTGGTACGCGACGTGGCTGCCCACCAGGAACGCGAGCTCGGCCGCCGTCCTCCCGCGGAGCGCCTCGCCGCCGACGAGGACGCTCGGCTCTTCGACCGCCACCGCGGCGACCGCGATCGGCGCGTCCTTGCGGAGGTAGACCGCTGGCGAGGCGATCCCGAGACACCGGCTCGCCCACGAGAACAGGCGAACCACGCCCGCCGCGTTCCGCTCCGCGTCGGCGCGCGCGGCCGGATCGAGCTGGGGGACCCGCTTCTCCCGCACGCGCTGGGCGAACCGCGCGCGGATCGCCGCGCCGGCGACCGACGCGAGGACCTCCTCGAGGGCGCGATCGCGATCGCCCGCTCGCAGGAGGTCCCACGTCCCGACGCTCAGCCCGCGCGCAGGCTGGACGAGGCCCGCCGGGCGGTGCTCCTCGAAGATGAAGCGCTCCCGCGCCTCGGCCGCGCCGAGGTAAACGGCCACGCTCGCCGCGGACCAGGCCTGGTCGACCTGCCTCAGCTTCTGGAACGTGTCGAACAGGTCGTGAAACACCTGGACGTTGCCGGGATCGAGCACCGCCGCGGCCTGGAGGTGCGCGGCGGCGCGCTCGAGCCGGCCGGCGGTCCGCGCGAGCGACGCCGCGCTGAGCCGCCCCGGGACGTCGTCGGGCCGCTCGTCCACCGCGCCCTCGAACGCCTCCAGCGCGGAGGTGGGATCCTCGAGGTGATCGCGGAAGAGCATGCCGAGGCGGCGGCAGAGCTCCCAGGTGACGTCGCTCCGGACGCGCAGGTCGGGGATGCGCTGCGCCCGATCGAGCATGCGCCGGTACGCGAGCTCGAGCTCGCCCCACTCCTGCCGCGCCGAGAGGAGGATCGCGATGAGGGAGAGCGGATCGAGGAACGTGGGATCTGCGTCCAGCGCGAGCTCGAGCAGCTCGATCCCGTCCCGCTCCCGCGTGACCTCGGTCAGGGTCGCGCGGGCCTCGCCTTGCATCGCGGCGCGCGCGAGCTCCAGGAGCGCGACCGCCCGCTGCCTCGGCTCCTCTATCCTCTCGATGAGGCAGCGGCGCGCCTCGATCGACGCATCGACGTCGCCCGCGGCCTGGTAGAGCCGGCCCAGGCTGCGCAAGACAGCTGTGTCGTCGGGGCGGAGCTCCCGCGCCCGCTCGAGGAGCTCCAGCGCGCGCGCCGGCTCTCCGGCGATGCCCTCCCAGCGCTCCGCGAACTGGACGAGGAACCCGAAGCGATCGCCGTCCCCCTCGACGCGCGTGAGCAGCCGCTCCTCCGCGATGCGCAGCCGGACGAAGTCGCGCCCGGTGAGGTGGAGCTCGACCAGGGCCTCGAGCGCGGGCCGGTGCTCCGGCGCGAGCGCGAGCGCCTTGTCGAAGCTCTCGATCGCCTCGCGGTGCCGCTCCTGGCGCCACCTGGTCTGGGCGATCCGCAGATGCACCTCCGCGCGCGCGTCCCGGTGCGCTACGCCGACGAGCGCGAGCGCCTTCCTGTACGCCGTGAGCGCGCCCTCCAGGTCCCCGGCGGCCGCGAGCATGTCGCCGGCCGCGAGGTACTGCGCGACCGGATCGTCCGGCGCCGGCGCCGGCGTGGTGGCGGCGTCCCGCTCGTCCGCGACGTCCAGCGGCGCGGCCTCGGTCCCCTCCGCCGGGGGCGCGCCCGCGGCGCCGCCGCGAGGGACGAGCACCGAGAAGGAGCCCTGCCCGCCCGTCCGCGCGAAGCACGGGATGGCGCTGGCGAGCTCGGTGTTCCCCTCCACGCGGCGGAAGATCGCCTCCGCGGTGAGGCCGCGCTCCGGCTCGGCCTCGTCGAGGTGCTCGACGAAAGCGCGGGTGAGCACCGACGGCAGATCCGCGTCGAGCGAGCCGATCGGGTGCGCCGCCACGAGGAGCTCGACCCCGGTCACGGAAGACGCCACCGCCTGCTCCGCGGCGGCGACGACGGCGCGCGAGGTCGCCCCGGGGCCGTGGTGGCACTCGAGGACGAACAGCACCTCGCCGCGCGCGCGATCGCGGAACACCGCGGCGATGTCGCCCAGCGCGTCGCCCAGGCCGGGGTTCTCGGGGTCGAGGCAGAGGAAGAGCTCCCCGTCCGGTGACAGCGCGACCGCGCTGGAGGCGTAGAAGAGGAACAGGGTCGATGCATCGTCGCGCGCGGCGTCCTCCGCGTCGACCAGGGTCCTCCGCGTCGCGACCACCTCATCGAACAGCGCGTCGAGCTGCTCCGCGAGATCCCGGGCGGGATCGACGTCGATCACCCGGAAGCCCGCGTCGTCCAGCGAGAGGCGGGCCCGGATGAGATCTCCGTCCAGCGAGCCGGGCGCCGGCCGCTGATCGCGGTGCAGGCTGGGCGTGGCGACGATGGCCAAGCGCATCAGGGCGCCCTCTTCTCGTTGCGTACGCGCATGCAGGCGAGCAATCTACCCAGGGCCGCGCCCGAAGCGAAGCGGGTTGCCACGCTGCGCCGCACCACGCCGCAGCGTGAGGTCCCCCGAACGAGAGATCGGCCCGGCAGAGAGCAGGCATGAGCGAAGGCAGGCGTCGTTGGTGGACGGAAGCACCCGGCAGCGCACGAGCAGCTCGCGCCGCGTCAGCCGCGTCAATTGCGCTCGCGGTCGCCCTCGCGCCCGGCTGCGGGAGCGTGTGCGACGAGGCGACGGAGCACACCGAGGAGTGCGGCTTCCACGGCAGCGGCATCTCCGCCGAGGCGTCGTGCGACGGCCGCGCCCGGTGCGCGTCGGCGTGCGCGGCGGAGGCTCCCTGCGGCGCGTTCGATGGAACCGACGCGGCCGCGTTCGATCGGTACCAGCGCTGCCTCGAAGATTGCTGAGCCCGCCGCGGCGCTCAGCGGGCGGCCCGGACGAGCGCGGCGCCGTCCGGCGGGCGGTCGTCGTCCGGGCCGAGGCACCGCAGCGACAGCTCTTTCCAGGGGGCGAGCCCCTCGCCGCCGAGGGGCTCGAGGTGGACGAGGACGTCCTCGAGCACGCGGCCGAAGCCGTAGACGTCATCGCGCGGATCGCTCGCCCGCCCGGCGAGCCGCTCGGGTGAGACGTACCCTGGGCTGCCGCCGGCCGACGGCGCGCCACGGGGCCTGGCCAGCCCGAAATCGGTGAGCACCGGCTCGCCGAGGTTGCGCAGGAGCACGTTGGCCGGCTTCACGTCCGCGTGGACGTAGCCGCGCTCATGGATGCGGGCGAGCGCGCGCGCGAGCGGACGCGCCCACCGCGCGATCGGCGCGAGCGCCGCCGCGTCGCCCGCGCGGAGCACGTCTTTCACCGACCCCCGCGCGATCCACTCGAGCGCGATCCAGCCCTCCTCGGGGTCCGCGTCGAACACCCGCACGACGCCGGGGCCCGCGAGCGCCGCGGCGAGCCGCACCTCGCGGGTGAGGTGCGCCCGATCGCTGCCCCGCCCGTGGTAGACCTTGAACCCGATGCGCCGGCCGAGCGCCTCGTCCTCGGCCTCGTAGACCGCGCCAGCGCCGCCGCGCGCCACCTCGCGGAGCAGGCGGAACGGGCTCTTGCCCGCCGAGGGCGCGACCACGGTCGCGTCGTCCACGCGGGCGACCGCGGCGGGCCGATCCGCGCCGAGCGCCGCCCGCCAGCGCTGGTGGCGCTCGCGCGCGCCTGGCGCGCCGATCTCCCGGACGAGCACCCGCTCGATCGCGCCGACCGCGCGCGGGAGCTGCCCCAGCGAGGCGTAGAGATCGGCCGCGAGGACGAGGCCCTCGGTCGAGGACACCGGCTGCGCGCGCGACGCGCCCCCGCGCTCGCGCGACGCGGCGCCCTCCAGCACGGCGAGCGCGCCCTGCTCGTCGCCCCGAGCCGCCAGCAGATCCGCGCAGGCCACGCGGATCGGATCGGGCAGCACCCGCTCCTCCATCGCCGCGACGAGGTGCGCCACGGCCTCGGCCTCCCGGAGCGTCCCGCGCGCCCGCCGGAGCACCGCGATCACCTCGTCCGTCGAGGGCCCCTCGCGCGCGCCGGAGCTCCGCAGGCGCGCGATGTCGTCGCTCTCGCGCGACGCGCGCGCCTGCGGCCGCTCCGCTCGCGCCGGATGCGCGCCGCCCCCGACGTCCGCCCCGCCCGGCGCGCCGCCGCTCGCGTCCGCCGGCGCACCGCCGTCCGCCGCGGCGCCGCCGAGGCGCTCCTTGAGCCGGCGCCACAGGCTCACGCCGGGCCGCCCTCGGCGCCGCCGCGCCGGATCGACGTTGCCTCGCCGGCGGGGGGTAGCCGGAAGACCGCCGTCCCCCCGCGCGCCGAGGCGATCGCGTCGCCCGCGCAGAGCTCGACCGACGGCGCGAGCTGGTAGTCGCCGAGGAACGGCGGCGGCGCCCCCGGCGGCGTCTTCAGCGCGACGAAGGACGATGCCCCCGCCCGATCGAGGCGGATCCGCCAGGGACCGACCGGCAGATCGCCGAGCGGCGCCGTGAAGCGATCGCCGGCGATCTCCACCACGCACCCCTCCCCGGTCCCCGGCGCGATCGCGCACGGCACCTCCCCGCCGAGCAGGAGCTGCACGCCGCGGCCGACGGGCAGCGGCCCCGTGAGCCGCGCGCCCGCCAGCGTCGTGCCGTTGCGCGTCCCGAGATCCTCGACCTCGACGCCGGACGGGCCGCGCCGGATCCGCACGTGCGTCCTGCTGACGGCGCGGGACGCGATGACGATGGTCGCCTCGCCGCGGCCGATCGTGACCTCGTCGCCGAGCGCGCACCGCAGGAGGGCGCCGCCGAGCTCGAGCGAGAGGATCGGCCCCGAGAGGAGCCGCGCGCGGATCGCGCGCAGGGCGTCGGCCACCTGCTCGCCGCCGCGGTTCCCGGCGATCCAGGCCTCGGCCACCCCGATCGCCTCGCGGCGCTCCGCCATCCGGTCGAGATCCGCGATCGATCGCAGGACCGCAGCGAGCTCTCGCTGGTCCCTCTCGACGGTCATCGCGGAGCGGAGCCGCTCCTCGAGCCGCTCGATCGCGCCCGCCGCGGCCAGCACCCGCGTCTCCGACTCGGTGTCGCCCACCAGGGCGTATGCGTCGGCCGCGCGCTCGAGCTCGCCCGCCTCCTCGAGCTCGCGCGCGACGGCCAGCGCCTCGCTCCGCATCACGCTCGCGCCCCGCGCGCGCACCAGATCGAACGCGAGCAGCGCCTTGCGCCCGAGCGCCGAGCGCTTGAGCTCGGGGCTCTCCGCCATGCGGGACGCCGACGCGCAGAAGGCGATCCGCTTCTCGACGCTTCGCTCGGCGTCCGCCCGGAGGAGGAGGACCCGGGCCGCGTCGTCCGGCATCCCGGCGTCGAGGTACAGCTCGACCGCCCCCGCGAGATCGCCGGCGAGCTCCTTGGCCTCGGCCGCCCTGCGTCGGCTGTCCCCCCGCCTGAGCCCGAACCACTCAAAGAGACTCACGCAGCGCCATCCTCGCCACCATCCGACATCCTACCCTTGATGCGCGCCGGCCCCAACCGCCAGCGTTGACTCCCTCCCTCGTCACCCGCAGGATTTGCGGCCTCGATGTCGACAACGAACCGCCTCGGCGAACTGCTCGTCCGCGAAAAGCTCATCAGCCTCCAGCAGCTCAGGCAAGCCCAAGAGGAGCAGCGCAAGACAGGTCAGAACCTCGGGTACGCGCTCGCCAAGCTCGGGTACATCTCCGACGGAGAGATCACGAGCTTCCTCTCGACGCAGTACCGCGTCCCGGCCGTCGCCCTCGACGAGTACGAGATCGACGCGGAGGTCTCGCGCCTCGTCTCGCGGGACGTCTGCGAGAAGCACAAGATCATCCCCATCTCCAGGTCGGGGACGGCGCTCGTCGTGGCGATGGCCGATCCGACGAACCTCCACGCGATCGACGACATCAAGTTCCTCACGGGCTTCAACGTCGAGCCCGTCGTCGCGTCCGAGACCGGCATCACGGAGGCGATCGAGCGCGCCTACAACGTCGGGCCCTCCTACGACGAGGTGCTGAGCGAGTTCGGGGAGGAGGAGGTCGGCTTCCAGGTCGAGGCCGACGACGTGAACGTCCTCGAGCTGGAGAAGGCCGCCGAGGGCGCGCCCGTGGTCCGGCTCGTCAACGCGATCCTCCTGAACGCCATCAAGAAGGGCGCGAGCGACATCCACGTCGAGCCGTACGAGAAGAAGCTCCGCGTGCGCTACCGCATCGACGGCGTGCTGATGGAGGAGATGCAGCCGCCGATCAAGCTGAAGAACGCGATCTCGAGCCGCCTCAAGATCATGAGCTCGCTCGACATCGCCGAGCGGCGGCTCCCGCAGGACGGCCGCATCAAGCTGAAGATGGGCAGGGGCCGGGAGATGGACTTCCGCGTCTCGGTGCTCCCGACGCTCTGGGGCGAGAAGATCGTCCTCCGCCTCCTCGACAAGTCGAACCTGCAGCTCGACATGGCGAAGCTCGGCTTCGATGCGAAGCCGCTCGCGGACTTCAAGTGGGCGATCGGCCAGCCGTGGGGCATGGTCCTCGTCACCGGCCCGACCGGCTCCGGCAAGACGACGACCCTCTACTCGGCGCTCTCGGAGCTCAACCAGATCGGCTCGAACATCAGCACCGCCGAGGACCCTGTCGAGTACAACCTGCACGGCATCAACCAGGTGCAGATGCACGACGACATCGGGCTGAACTTCGCGATGTCGCTGCGGTCGTTCCTCCGGCAGGACCCGGACATCATCATGGTCGGCGAGATCCGCGACTTCGAGACGGCCGAGATCGCGGTCAAGGCCGCGCTCACCGGCCACCTCGTGCTCTCGACGCTGCACACGAACGACGCGCCGTCGACGATCTCGCGCCTCCTCAACATGGGCGTGGAGCCGTTCCTCATCACCGCCAGCGTGAACCTCGTGCTGGCCCAGCGCCTCGCGCGCAAGATCTGCCCCGACTGCCGCGTCCCGCTGAAGGTCGACGCGAGGGTGCTCCTCGACTTCGGCTTCACCGAGCAGCAGGTGGCGCGCGCGGAGCTCGTCCGCGGCGCGGGCTGCAAGACGTGCAACGGCTCGGGCTACAAGGGCCGCGTCGCGCTCTACGAGGTCATGCGCTTCACCGACGCGCTGAAGGAGATGGTCCTCCAGGGCGCGTCCACGGCCGAGCTCAAGGCCGCCGCGATCAAGGGCGGGATGCTGACCCTCCGGATGAGCGGGATCGAGAAGGTGCTCGCGGGCGTCACCACGACCGAGGAGGTCGGCCGCGTGACGATGGGGGACTGAGCGCATGACCACCGAGCTCGTCGGACAGCAGGAAGGCCTCCGGTACACGCTCCAGCAGCTCCTCCGCGCGATGGTGGAGAAGGGCGCGAGCGACATGCACATCACGAGCGGCACGCCGCCGCTCCTGCGCATCGACGGCACGGTGGTGCCGCTGAAGCTCCCGCCGCTCATGCCGAGCGACACGAAGCAGCTCTGCTACTCGGTGCTCAGCGAGGAGCAGGTGGCGGCGTTCGAGCAGCGCAACGAGCTCGATCTCTCGTTCGGCATGAAGGGGCTCGCCCGCTTCCGCGCCAACATCTACATGCAGCGCGGCGCCGTCGCGGCCGCCTTCCGGCAGATCCCCTTCCGGATCATGAACTTCGACGAGCTGGGCCTGCCGCCGGTCGTGCTCGACATCACCGCCAAGCCCCGCGGCCTCGTGCTCGTGACGGGCCCGACGGGCTCGGGCAAGACGACCACGCTCGCGAGCATCATCGACAAGATCAACGCGGAGCAGCGGCTGCACATCCTCACGATCGAGGATCCGATCGAGTACCTGCACCCGCACAAGCTGTCGCTCGTGAACCAGCGCGAGATCGGCTCCGACACCGCGTCGTTCAAGGACGCCCTGCGGTACGCCCTGCGCCAGGATCCGGACGTCGTGCTCGTCGGTGAGATGCGCGACCTGGAGACCGTCGAGTCGGCGCTGACGATCGCCGAGACCGGCCACCTCGTCTTCGCGACGCTCCACACGAACTCGGCGATCTCGACGATCAACCGCATCATCGACGTCTTCCCGCCGCACCAGCAGTCGCAGGTGCGCCAGCAGCTCTCGTTCACGCTCGTCGCCGTAATGACGCAGCTCCTCCTGCCGCGCGCGAACGGCCCGGGGCGCGTCATGGCGATGGAGGTGATGATCCCGAACGCCGCGATCCGGAACCTCATCCGCGAGGACAAGCTCCACCAGATCTACTCGCAGATGCAGGTGGGCCAGGCCGGCAGCGGCATGCAGACGATGGCCCAGTCGCTCGTGTCCCTCTACCAGCGCCGGATGATCACGATGGAGGAGGCGTTCGCCGCCGCCGCCGACGCCGACGAGATCCGGGCGATGCTCGAGCCCCGTCAGGCGATGAGCTCACGGAACAACGTCCCGAAGCAGCCTTGACCACAACGGGCCCCTGCCCTTCGGTTCACCCTGCACGCTCGACGCGCCTCGGGGCTCACGGCGCGGCGCGGCGGGAGGCGGACGGACGGGCGGACGAGCGCCGCTGGCTTCCAGAAATTCGCAGTGAAATCGAGCCCCTGGCGAGAGGGCTCCACACTTTTTTGACATCTACCCAACCGTTCAGTAGGTTCCGCCCGATGCAGGGGCTCACCGAGCGACAACAGCAGGTGCTTCACTATATCCGGCAGTCGATCAGCGAGCGCGGGTACCCGCCGACGCTGCGCGAGATCGGCGCGCATATGGGGATTCGCTCGACGAACGGGGTGAACGATCACCTCCGAGCGCTCGAGCGCAAGGGCTACCTCACGCGCGAGGACATGAAGTCGCGCGCGCTCCGCCCGCGGGATCTCGATGGCGCCGGCTCCGGCGGCGGCGCCGATCTCCGCGGCGCGCTCGTGAACGGCGGGAACGACGCCCCCGCGAACGACCAGGAGGACGACCTCGTCGAGATCGCGGTCGTCGGCCGGATCGCCGCGGGCTTGCCCATCCTCGCCGAGGAGCACGTCCTCGATACGGTCCGGATCGAGCGCACGCTCGTGCGCGGCGGGCGCGAGGTGTTCGGCCTGCGCGTCACCGGCGACTCGATGATCGAGGCGGGCATCTTCAGCGGCGACTACATCTTCGTGCGCCGGCAGCTCACCGCGCAGCGCGGCGACATCGTGGTGGCGCTGATCGGCGACGAGGCGACCGTGAAGTACTTCTTCCCCGAGAAGGACTACGTGCGCTTCCAGCCGGCGAACGCGGCGATGGCCCCGATCCTGGTCCGGGCGAGCGACTTCAAGCCCGCGATGCTCCTGGGCGTGGTCGTCGGCGTCTACCGGAAGCTCTGACCTCACACTTCCCTTCCCCGAGCCGGTTGACGTGCGCCGAGCGGCCTTGATAGCGTCGCGACGGCCGGGCAGACGGTCTTAGGTGCCCGCTCCAGAAAGAACGCGATCGTGACGACGCACGGGCGGCGATTCGGGACTTGGATTTCAGGCGCGGGCATGGTGCTCGCGGCGGCCCTCACGGGCGGCTGCGGCGGTACCCTCTACGCGTTCACCGCGAACTCGGCCTCGAGCAAGCTCGAGACGGCCGAGGCGCTCGGCGCAGAGAAGTATGCGCCGTACGAGTACTACACCGCGCGCGAGCACCTCTGGAAGGCTCGGGAGGAGGCCGCGGCCGCCGACTACGGCGACGCGATCGACTTCGCCGACGTCGCAGAGGAGTACGCGGACAAGGCGATCACCCTAGCGAAACAGGCGCACGAGGGCGCGGGTCGATGAGCATTGGAATGACGCGCCGCAGTTCCCGCCGCGCCCGTCGCGCAGGCGCCGTCGCTCTCGTGGCGATCGCCGGGGCCGCCTTCTCGTGCACGCAGGTGCCGGTCATGCGCGGCGACATCGAGGCGCTGACCACCATCGCGAAGCAGGCGGAGCGCAACGGCGCGCTCCGCTGCGCGCCGCGCGAGCTGGCGATGGCGAAGTCGCACCTGTCGTTCGCCTCGGTCGAGCTCGATCAGGGCTTCTTCGTCCGGGCCAAGGAGCACCTCGACATCGCGAAGGCGAACACGCACGCCGCGTACGACCTCTCGCCGCCGCAGAAGTGCGCCGAGCGCGGGTTCGTCGAGGAGGCGCCGCCGCCCAAGCCCGGAGACTGCGATGGCGACGGGCTGCTCGATCCGGACGACAAGAAGTGCCCGTGCGACGCCGAGACCTGGAACGGCTTCCAGGACGATGACGGCTGCCCGGACGATCCGGACACGGACGGCGACGGCCTGACGGACAGCAAGGACAGCTGCGTGCTCCTGCCCGAGGACAAGGACGGCTACCTCGACGAGGACGGCTGCCCCGAGGTCGACAACGACCTCGACACGATCCTCGACGCGAACGACAAGGACAGCACGGGCAAGAACTGCGCGAACGATCCGGAGGATCCGGACGGCTACGAGGACGCCGACGGCTGCCCCGAGCCGGACAACGACCAGGACACCGTGGTCGATCTCGAGGACCAGTGCCCGAACGAGCCGGGCGTGGTCGGCGGCGACAAGCCGGGCTGCCCGAAGAAGCCGAGCCTTGTCATCGTCACCGAGAAGGAGATCAAGATCACGCAGCAGATCCACTTCGAGTTCGACAAGGACAAGATCCGGCCCGAGAGCTTCCCGATCCTCGACGCCGTGGTGGAGGTCCTCCAGCAGAACCCGAAGATCAAGATCGAGATCCAGGGGCACACGGACAACAAGGGCGCCGCGGCCTACAACAAGAAGCTGTCGGATCGGCGTGCGGCCTCGGTGAAGAAGTACCTGGTGGCCAAGGGCATCGACGAGGCCCGGCTGACATCGAAGGGGTACGGCATGGAGCAGCCGATCGTGCCGAACACGTCCGACCAGAACCGCGCCCTGAACCGGCGCGTGCAGTTCGTCCGCACGGAGGGCGCGCAGTAGTCCAGCCGTCACGGGGGCACCGCCTGGCGTGTCGGGGTCCGGTCGCTCTCGACCGCGCAGTCCAGGGGGCCGGACCCGGCCCCCTCATCCTGAAAGCAAGAGCCCCTCCCCAGCACACCCTGGAGGTCAGAACCCGTGTTTTTCCGTCGTTCACGCCGCGCTCGCCTCGCGTCTGCACTGACTTCGCTGTGGATCCTCGGCGCGCCGGCGGTCGCCGGCGCCGCCGGCGAAAAGGACGCGGAGGCGATGAAGCTGCACAACCAGGCGATGGACGATGACTACCTCTCTGTCGAGTTCGACAAGGCGGAGAAGAAGCTCAAAGACGCGCTGAAGAAGTGCGACAAGAACGCCTGCTCGAAGTCGGTGGTCGGCAAGCTGCACATCGCGCTCGGCACGGTGTACGGCGGCGGCAACAAGCTCGAACAGGCCAAGGCCGAGTTCGTGCTTGCGCTCCAGGCCGATCCGAAGGCGGCGCTCATCGACGCGCTGACGACGACCGAGCTGGCCCAGGCGTTCAAGGAGGCGCAGAAGGAGGCGCAGGCCGCCGGGAAGGCCGGGAAGGCGGCGGGCGACGGCGGCGGCAAGGCCACGAAGGCCGCGGCGGGCGACGTTCCCCACACGCCGGTGGCGGAGCAGGCGGTGAACACGCCGGTGCCCGTGTATGTCGAGATCCCGGACGAGATCGACGCGTCCAAGGCGACGGTCCGCTACAAGCCGTTCGGCTCGCCCAAGTGGAAGTCGCTCGAGATGAGGCGTCTCGAGAGCGGCTTCGGCGTGGAGATCCCCTGCGAGGATGTCACGACGACCGGCGATATCCGGTATTTCGTCATCCTGAGGGACGAGGCGGGCGATCCGGTGGGCACCGCCGGCTCGATGCAGGCCCCTCACCGGGTGCCGATCAAGAACGAGATCGAGCACGAGCCGTCGCTGCCTGGCCAGGAGCCGCCGAAGCGGTGCGCCGCGAAGGAGGATTGCCCGCCAGGCCTGCCTGGCTGCCCCGAGGCCGGCGGCAAGCGCGGGGACAAGACCTGGGGCGCGGCCTGCGACGCGACCGAGGAGTGCCAGTCGGGGCTCGCCTGCGTGAACGGGACCTGCGAGCAGGGGAGCGACGAGGGGGGCGGGGCGTCGAAGGGCAAGAGCAAGGGCAACCGCAACGTGGTCGGCGTCTCCGGCCAGCTCGACCTGCTCCTGGTGCGCGGCACGGATTACGTCTGCTCGGGCAGCGACGCCGCCTACGCCTGCTTCTATCCGGGCGGCGACGGCCGGCAGTTCTACGGCGAGCCCGCGGATCTCGAAGGGACGAACGGGGTCAAGGGCGGCCTGAGCCTCGCTGGATGGCGGGTGATGCTGTCGTACGATCGGCAGCTGTTCTCGGATCTGTCGCTGCTCCTCGGCGTACGGGTCGGATTCGCGTTCGGCGGCTCGCCCTCTTCCAAGAACGGGCCGAACCCGTGGTCGGACGGGGCGGGCAATGAGCTGCAGAACCCGCATCTCCAGGCGCTCAGCTTCCTGCCGCTCCATGCGGAGCTCCGCGCCACGTATTTCCTCCTGGGGGATCGGATTGTCGAGAAGGGCGGGTTCCGCCCCTACGCCTTCGTCTCGCCCATCGGGCTGGCCCAGGTGAACGCCTCGGTGCCTGTGGATGTGTGCGATCGCCGCACCGAGGAAGGGGATCCTCTGAGCACCAGCAGCAGCAACAGGTGTCCGGCGAACACCCGCTACGTCGAGAATCTCGATGCCTACCAGATCACCGGGCGGAACTTTTCGGCGCTAGGCGCCGGTGTGGTCTATGGCATCACCCAGAACTTCGGTGTGTCCGCCGAGATGAAGGTGATGCTGATGTGGCCAACGCTCGGCCTCGTCCTGGCCCCCACCGTCAGCCCCGTGTTCGCCTTCTAGTATTCCGTCGCCTGAAGGTCGTCCCGGGTTGGGCGCGCGCTCTTGCCGATCCGCCCGGCCGCCAGCGAGGGTGTTCATCGCGCGGCGCGGCGCGTGGGGCACCCCCCCGCGCTAAAGCTCGAAGTGTTCGGTGCCGAGCAGCTGGTAGAGGCCGTAGAGCGACCCGGCGTCGTGGTGCTCGAAGCGAACGCCCGCGCGCGCCGGCCGGCCCGCCGCACCGCGGCGGATCCAGGCGATACGACCGCGGAGGCTCAGCGGATCCCACAGGTTCGGGGCGGTGACCTCGAGCGTCACCGACGCCTCGGGATCCAGGAGCTCCGACGCGAGCTGGGCCTCGGACAGCTCGATGCCGGCGCCGCCCAGCCCCAGATCGCGGATGCGAACGCCGTGCTCCTCGACCGACTGCCGATCGCGCAGCGTCGCCCCAAGATCGACGCGTCGCCTCGCGTGAACGCGAAAGTGGTCCCGGACAGCCATCCTGGCGCATTCTCCAGTCGACGCGAACATATCACGAGAGACGCGCGCACACGCTCGGTTCGCCATGCCCTGCGGCGCAGGGGCGCGGGCTCGGGCGCGGTGACGCGCGCCGCGCGCCGCGCGAACAGCATGCTCGCCCGGTCGCCCATGGCTGCGTTCGGTAAAGCGACCGTCACGTGTTAGCCTTTGGGCTTCGCGGCGAACCTTGGGTAACATGCGGACCACATCCGCTGGAGCGAGTCGCGAAGTAGACGGGAGTTCTACCCTGATGGCCCAGGACACACGCAAAGATCCGCGAGCGAGAGTGCTGCAGATGACCGTCCGCTACAAGAGCGCCACGGTCGACGAGTTCATCGAGCACCACTCGCATGACGTGAGCCGTGGCGGCATCTTCATCAAGACGCCGTCGCCCTTCCCCGCTGGCACGCTGCTCAAGTTCGAGATCCGTCTGCAGGACGAGCAAGCCGTGATCGCCGGCGTCGGCCGCGTCGTGTGGAAGCGCGAGCCCGCGCAGGGGAGCGACGCGCACCCGGCGGGCATGGGCGTGAAGTTCATCAAGATCGATGAGAAATCCAAGGCTGTGATCACCCGGCTCGTCGACGCGCAGGCTGGCGCCGGGTCGGCGTTCGAGGCCGGCATCACCGACCGCGCGGATCTGGGCGACGACGTGCAGGAGATCACGGCCCCGTCGGCGACCGCGAGCGCACCGCAGGCCGAGCCCGCGCCCGCCAAGGCAGCGCAGGCGCAGGTGAAGCGGGCGTCGACGATGCTGGGGCTCGGCTCGATCGGGGCGAAGGGCGACGCGGGCAAGGGCGAGGCGAAGAAGGCCGACGCCGCGGAGGGCGGCAGCTTCTTCCCGCAGACGAACCCCGAGAAGGAGATGCCGCCGCCCGACGAGCGGACGATGATGAAGCAGGCGGCCGAGCTGCTGAAGCAAGCGCTCGCCGACGCCGGCGGTTCGCTGGACGAGATCGGCCCGTCCAAGGAGCCGCTCATGGCCGCCCCGCCGAAGAAGGCCGAGCCCGCTCCGGCGCCGAAAGAGGAGCATGTCAGGCCGCTGGCCGAGCCGGCGGCCATACCGGTCCCTGCGGTCGCTCAGCTGGTGAACGAGCGGGAAGCGCGGGAGGACGCGCCCGCGGCCGAGGCGAGACCAGCGAAGGCGGCCGCGGCCAGGAAGCCGGCCGAGGTCGCGGACAGGGCGCCGGCAGACGATCTGCACGGCAAGGCTGCGCGCCAGGAAGCAAAGGCGCCGGACGATCAGGCAAAGGTGAAGCCGACGTCCGCCAGGCCGAAGGAAGACAAGGCGGCCACGGCCAAGCCCGCGCCCGCGGCCCAGGCTCCGCTCGCACAGGAAGAGGAGAGCAGCGGCACCGGGCGGCTGCTCACGATCCTGCTGGTCGCGGCGGCGCTCTGCGGCGCGCTCTGGCTCGTCTTCGGGCAGAGCGACAAGCCCCCTGCGACCCCGCCGGCCGCGCCGGAGCAGCCCGCGGCGAAGCCTGCCGCTCCGGCGGAGAAGCCTGCGGCTCCGGCGGAGAAGCCTCAGCCGACGGAGGCCGTGCCCGCAGCGACGGACAAGGCTCCGCCCACCGGGACGGCGGCGCCCACGACGACCGCCGAACCGCCGGCGGCGCCGGCGGCGAACGCCACCGCGCCCGTCGGGGCGACGGCGGAGCCTGCGGCGCCCAAGGCGACGGCGGTGCCTGCGGCCCCGGCGACGGCGGAGCCCGCGGCGCCCAAGGCGACGGCGGAGCCTGCGGCGCCCGCCCCGACGCCAGAGCCCGCGGCCCCCACGGCGACGGCGGCGCCTGCGGCGCCCAAGCCGGCGGCCCCCAGGCCCAGGCCGGCCGCGCCGAAGCCGCCGAAGAACGACGATCCCTACGGTTGATGACCAGGCCGCGGGTCCTCCGCGGGAGAGGCAGCTGCGATGAGCGGCTCGGTGAGTCACGTCGGTGAATCAGGGCTGGGCCGCCCGAAGACGGCTGCCACGCTGGCCGCGCTGGGCCTGCTGGCCGCGACCGGGCTCGTCTGCGGCGCGGTAGCGCTGCGCGACCCGACGGTCGTGACGGCGCTCGAGCGGGACGCCGGTGCCTCGCCGGCCCCTTCGCCGGCCGCTGCACCCAGCAGCAGCGTCCGCGAGAGCAGCAGCGCGCCGGCCCCCGAGCCGGCGCCGGCGCTCGCGCCCGCGGAGCCCGAGGCCCCGGCGAAGGCGCCGCCTGCCCGCGCTCAGGCCGCGGAGCTCGAGAGCGCCCAGGCCGCGGGGAGCGCGGCGCTCGGCTCGCTCGCGCAGCGGTATCCGGAAGATCCCGCGGTCCTCCGGGCGCTCGCGGTCGCGCAGGCGCGCGAGAAGGCGATGGCGGCCGCGCTGCTCACGGCGCAGCGGCTGTTCGAGCTCGCTCCCGAGGAGGCCGGGAACGACGAGCTCAAGCAGATCATCCTGAGGGCGGCGAACGGCACCCCGGACCTCGCCCTCACGGCGTTCGATCTGATGGCCAAGCACATGGGAAGCCGCGGTCCCGACCTGCTCTACGAGGTGGTGACCGCGCCGAAATTCGGCGATTGGCCCAGGGACCACGCGAGCACACGGCTGATCGAGAGCAGCGTACGGCAGCTCGCGTCGCCGGCGCTGCTCGTGGCCGACGATCTGCGCCGCCTCACGGACTGCCCCACCAAGGCGATGCTCGCCAGGGTGCGCGAGGAGGGCGATATCCGCGCGCTCCATTACATCAAGGCGCTGGGCACCCCCCAGCCCTGCCGGGGTCATCGGACGCGCAAGTGCCTCAGGTGCGGCCCCCTCCAGAAGGAGCTTCGCGCGACGGCCAGCGCCATCGAGAAGCGCAGGAACGACAAAGCGGCCGCTGCGCCGCCCGCAGCGAGCGCCGCTCGCTGACGCCTTCACCTCGCCAACCCCGGAGCGGCCTGCGCCCCTTGCGCCCCTTGCTTCGCCGGCTTCACGCGTCAACGTGACGGCGCCGAGCGGCCCCGCGCCCGCCACCCCCGCAAGGCTGCCGGCACGAAGGGAATGCCTCGTCACGGCCGCGTGGGCGGCTCAATGCTCCGAAGGAGCCGCTCAACACCTGATGGGAGCGGCACGGCCACGCAGACAGAGCGACGCGTGGAACCAGCTCACAAGGGGAGCGAATCGGGGTGGGCGCAGCAGGACTTGAACCTGCGACTTCGTCCGTGTGAAGGACGCACTCTACCGCTGAGTTATGCGCCCGATGCCAGCCGGTTGTCACCCGGCCGTTTCGGAAAGACGTGGCGCTTTTAACCCAACCATCGGCGTTCGACAAGAAGAACTCGCTGGCGATGTCGAAGTTCTTCGCGGCGCTCGGTCAGCCCCGTAGCCGGCGGCCCATGGGGCAAGCCCGGAACTGGCGGGTCGCCGGTGAAGGCGCGTTGGCGACCGCGGTCAGCGAGCCGGCCGCGGGGCCCGCGCGCGCCGATTGCGCGCCAGCCATCAGCAACCGGGCAGCGACCGGGGCGTGGAGCCAGGCGGGCTGCCGCGTCCGCGCGGCGTCGCGGTCGAGCGAGCGGGGACGGGCGCCGCTGCCCTTCGAGCGCGCGTGGGCACCGGCGCAGACCGGCGCAGAGCGACTCGCGCATCGGACGCGCGCGGTCAGTCGAGCGTCGCGACGGCGCGCCGGAGCGCGGCGAGGCCTGCTTCGATGTGATCCTCGTCGCAGGCGTACGAAAATCGAAGGTACCCAGGCGCGCCGAAGGGGGTGCCGGCGACCGCGGCCACGTGCGCCTGCTCGAGCATCCACGTCGCCACGTCCTCGTCGCTCGCGAGCGTCGTCCCCTGGAAAGTGCGCCCGCAGAGCCCGCGCACGTCGGCGAAGGCGTAGAACGCGCCCTCCGGCATCCTGCAGCGCACCCCGGGTACGGCGTTGAGCCCCTCGACCATCAGCGCGCGCCGCCGGGCGAACGCGGCACGCATCGCGAACACCGCGTCGCGAGGCCCGTTCAGGGCGGCGACAGCGGCCGCCTGGGAAACGGCCGCCGCGTTCGTGGTGCTCTGACCCTGGACCACGTCGAGCGCCCTCGCGACCTCGGTCGGCGCGATGCTCCAGCCGATCCGCCAGCCCGTCATGGCGAAGGTCTTGCTGACCCCGTCGACGACGATCACCCGGGGCGCGAGGTCCTCCGCGAGCGCGGGGAGCGACACGTGCCGGAACCCGTCGTAGGTAAGATCGGCATAGATCTCATCGACGATGATCCAGCAGTCGTGGCGGCGCAGCACGCCCAGCAGCGGGAGCAGGTGCTCCTCCGCATACGCCGAGCCGGTCGGGTTGGAGGGCGTGCACAGGATGATCGCCTTCACCCGCGGAGAGAGCGCGGCCTGGAGCGCGTCCGCCGTGAGGCGGAAGCCCATCTCCTCGGTCGTGCTGGCGATGACCGGCGTGGCGCCGACGAGGCGCACCTGCTCCGGGTAGCTCACCCAGTAAGGCGCCGGGATGACGACCTCGTCTCCCGGCTCGAAGAGCGCGGTCGCGAGGTTGAACAACGCGTGCTTCGCGCCGCAGCTCACGGTGACCTGGCTCGGCAGCGGCCGCCAGCCGCGGTGCTGCTCGGTCGCGGCGCAGATCGCCGACTTCAGCTCGGAGATGCCGGACACGGCCGTGTAGTGGGTGGCGCCGGCGTCCAGCGCCGCCTTCGCCGCGATGCGAATGTGCTCGGGCGTGTCGAAGTCAGGCTCGCCCACGCCGAAGGAGTAGACCCTGTGCCCGTCGGCGCGGAGGCGCGCCGCCCTCGCCGCCATGGCGAGCGTTGCACTGGGCGCGACGGCCGACAGACGGTCAGCGAGCTTCGTGGGCATCGAGACACTGAGAAATAAAGGGCGGACCGAGATAACGCAAGGCGCTGCCGCTCCGACGCTTGCGCGGGCGGCTCGGATGTGCCGCTAGGGCGACGGCGTGGCGCCGCCGACCTGGACCGCGGGCTTCTGCTCGTCCTGCTTGATCGAGTAGCGCACGAGCGCGCGGAGCACGTCGTTGCGCTGCACGTTGCCGAGGAGGCTCTTCATGTCCTCGTAGATCGACGGATCGACCAGCAGGGCGCCGAGGGTCCCCTTGCCCGCCCTCATGTCGTGCACGATCGCCCGCAGATCGCCGGTCATCGCCGTCACGTTGGCGAGCGCCTCGGCGCCGTCGCCCTTGCCGCCGTAGAGCGCGTCGTGCGCGAGGCTGTCGCTCTCGCGGATGCCCCGCAGCGTCATGGCGACCTCGTCCGCCGCGTTCCCGAACTGCTGAACCTGCTTCTGCGGGCCGTCGCCGTAGATGACGTCGTGCGCGAACCCCGGCCCCTCCTTGACCCGGGACACGACCCCCCGCACCTCGCGCACCGCGCCCGCGAGCTCCGTGCTGAGGCGGTCGAGGCTCTGCACGGTGCGCGAGATGCGCTCGGCCTCCTCGGGATCGGTCAGGAAGCGGTGCGGGTAGCCTTCCCCCTCGGTCACCTGCTTCATCAGCGTGTTCGCCGAGGCGACCGTCTCGCGGAGATCCCTGTGCAGCTTCTCGTCGGCGATGCTCTCCGAGACCTTCTGGATGTTGTCGAGCGTCGCCTCGGCCTTCTCGGCCATGCCGGTGACCTTGCCCATCACGTCGGTCGGCACCTCGCCGGGGATTTGCCCGCCAGGCGGCACCGAATCCGGGCTCTGCCCCTTCGTGAGCTCCAGCATCTTGTCGCCGAGCAGGCCCTTGTTCGCGATCTGGGCGACGCTGTCCGTCTTGATCCGGCTCGCCTCGCTCTCGACGATCTCGAGCTTCACATAGATCTTGGTGTCCTTCGGATCAGGGCCGTAACCGACCTCGGCGACGTGACCGATGTCGATGCCTCCCATGCGGATGGGCGCGCCCGGCTTCAGCCCCTGCACGTCGGCGAAGTTCGTCGTGAAGCTGACGGAGGAGTCGAAGAGCCGCCGCTCGTCACCTATCAGGAAAATGACTACGGCGGAGAGTACGAGGCCCGCCAGCACAAAGAGTCCGACCTTCAGATCGCGCGCTCTGCCCATGCAGAAGGGCATCTTGCGCGATCTCGAGGGGATCGTCACGCGCCGAGAAGCGTCTGGACGTCCTCGTTCACCGGAGCGGTCCCGGTGATGAAATCGGCGACATGCGGATCGGTGGACGCCCGGAACTCGTCCGGGGTGCCGGTAGCGATGACCTCGCCGCGGAAGATCATCGCCATCCGATCCGAGATCGAGAAGGCGCTCTTCATGTCGTGTGTCACCACGATGCTCGTCACGTTGAGCGCCTGCTTCAGCCCCTTGATGAGGTGGTTGATGCGCTCGGTGTTGATCGGATCGAGGCCGGTCGTCGGCTCGTCGTAGAGCAGCACCTCCGGCTGCACGGCGATCGCGCGCGCGAGGCCGACGCGCTTCTTCATGCCGCCGGACAGGTCCCCCGGGCGCATCTGCTCGATGCCCGGCAGGCCGACGAGCGACAGCGCCCAGTTGACCCGATCCGCGATCTGCGCCTCGGTCATCTCCTTGCGGTAGTGCTCGTGCAGGCCGTAAGCGACGTTCTCACCCACCGAGACCGAGTCGAACAGGGCGCCGCCCTGGAAGAGCATCGCGATGCGCTGACGCACCCCGGCGATGCGCGACTCGCTCAGGCGCGTGATCTCTTCACCGTGAAATTGGATAGATCCATCGTCGGCGTCGAGCAGACGGATGAGCAGCTTGAGCATGACGCTCTTGCCGACGCCGGAGCCGCCCATGATGGTGATCGTCTCGCCCGGGTACACGTCGAGGTTCAGGTCGCGGTAGATGACCTTCGGACCGAAGGCCTTGCGCACACGCGAGAACCGGATCAGCGGCTCAGCCACGCGATCACGCTAGCACGCCGCGGACGCCCGCCGCGCTCAGTCGGACGCGGCGACGTGCTCGATCCTGATCTCTACGGCGTCCCCGCCGCGCCAGGCGTCGCGCCGGAGGCGGCCCACCACGTCGACGCGCCCGCCGGTGAACCGCGGCGCGAGCTCGCCCAGCTCGAACCCGAAGCACGAGATCTCGCGGCGGGAGAACGTGAGCTCCAGCTTGAGGTGGCCCTTCAGGTTCCTCGAGGAGCGCACTGCCGCGCCCGGCACGAGGACGTACGACGGGCGGTTGCCCTCGCCGCACGGCTCGAGCCGCTCGAGATCGCGCGCCACGGCCGCCGGATCGTCGCGATCGTCGAGCCGGACGTGGGCGGCCGCGGACGCCGCGGCGGCCGGGAGGTCCTGCTCGCGGAAGGCGTCGCACCACGCCGCCCGGAGCGCCTCGACGCGATCGGCGCGCACCTCGACGCCGGCCGCGGCCTGGTGGCCTCCGAAGCCGACGAGCTCGGCGCGACACCGGGTGAGCGCGTCGTGGAGCCGCGCGCCCGATGGACCACGCACCGAGCCGCGCCCCTTCACGCCCTCGAGCGCGATCACGATCGTCGGCTTGCCGTAGCGACCCGTGATCCTGCCAGCGACGATGCCGACCACGCCGGGGTGGAACCCCTGCCGCGCGATGACGATCGCAGGATCCCGATCGAACCCGGCGCGCTCGATCTCGGCGAGCGCAGAGGTCAGCATCTCGTCCTGGATCGCGCGCCGCTTCATCTGCGCCTGCTCCACCGTGGCGGCGAGCGCGGAGGCGGTCACGCCGTCGTGCGCGAGCAGGAGCTCCAGGGAGATGTCGGGATCGCCGAGCCGACCGGGCGCGTTGAGGCGAGGCGCGATCCGGAAGGCGACGTCCTCGGCGGACGCGCCGCGCCCGAGATCGAGGTTGGCGAGCGCCGCGAGCGCGCGGAGCCCTGGACGGGGCCCGGTCTGGAGCACGCCAAGGCCGGCCCGCACGAGCGCGCGGTTGTCGCCGGTCAGCGGAGCGACGTCGGCGACCGTGCCGATCGCCACGAGGTCGAGGTAGGGGCGGAGATCGAGCGACGAGCCGAGCTTCTTGCGCACGGCGGCCAGGAGCGAGAGCGCGAGCCCGCACGAGGCGAGCCCCTTGTACGGGAAGCCGCAATCGGCGCGGTGCGGGTTCAGGAACGCGATCGCGGGGAGCGGCTCGGCCGGCACGAGGTGGTGATCGATGACGACGCAGTCGATGCCGGCCGCGCGGGCCGCGGCCAGCCGCTCGTGATCGCTGGAGCCGCAGTCGCACGTGATGAGCAGCGTGGGACCTGCGCGCATCACGCGCTCGAGCGCGGGCGCCGAGAGCCCGTAGCTGCCTTCGGCCCGCGTCGCGAGGAGCGGCACCACCTGGCCCGAGAGGGCGCGCAGCCCGCCGGTCATGATGGCGGTCGCGGTGATCCCGTCGCAGTCGTAGTCGCCGAAGACGGCGATCCGCTCGCCGGCGCGCACGGCGCGCGCGATCCGCTCCGCGCTCGCCTCGCGATCGGCCATCGCGTCCGGCGACGTGAGGTGCGAGAGCCGCGGGTCGAGGAAGCGCCGGGTCGCCTCGTCAGGCGCCCAGCCGGCCCGGTGCAGGATGTCCGCTACCGTGATCGACAGCCCGAGCTGGCGCGCCATCACGAGCGCCTCGGCCGACGCCTCGCCCGGATCCACGACGGGCGCGGCGCCCGGCGCGCCGGACAAAGCCGACGCTGGCGCCTCGCGCTCGGGGAGCTCCCTCCACGCCTCGGTGGCCGTGCTCATCACGGAAGCGGGTACACCGGCGGGATGGATGCGTCCATGGCCTGGGGCGGCTCAGGCCGCGCGTCCACGCGCGGCCACGGCGAGGCGCTCAGACGACCGCGTCGGCGCGCTTCTGCGTGCGGACGCGGCTGACCTTCTTGCTGCGCTTGCCCGCGTTCGAGCCGAAGAACCGGCGGTCGATCCACTCGGTGAGCGGCGCCGCGACGTAGATGGACGAGTAGGTCCCGACGGCGATCCCGACCACGAGCGTGAACGCGAAGTCCTTGATGACGCCCGTGCCGTAGAAGAGGAACATGACGAGCGACAGCAGCGTCGTCATCGACACGAGGATCGTTCGCCCGAGCATCTCGGAGAGCGAGAAGTTGATGACGGCGGCGAAGCTCATGTCGCGGTGCTTCCCCAGGTTCTCGCGTATCCGGTCGTAGACGACGACCGTGTCCGTGATCGAGTAGCCGACGATCGTGAGCAGCGCGGCGACCGTGGAGAGGGTGATCTCCCGCTGCGTGATCACCATCGCGCCGAGCGCGATGCCCACGTCGTGCACGAGCGCGACGATGCCGCCGGGCGCGAACCGGATGTCGAACCGGAACGCGATGTACGCCATGATGAAGAAGATCGTGATGGCGACGCTCTTGATGGCCGCGTCGCGCAGCTGCGCGCCGGCCTTCGGGCCGATCCACTCCACCCGGAGCGCCTGCTCGGGCACCTTGTCCGCGCCGAGGTGCTCCCGGAGGCCATCCATCAGCTGGTCGCCCTTCGACTTCAGGTGGAGCTCGACCTTGTGGTCGCGCTCGCTCACGACGAGCGGGTTGTTCGCGCCGGCCCTGAGCTCGACCCCCTCGATGCCCTCGAGCTGCTTCCTGATCCCCTCCAGGTCGGGCGCGACGTCGTAGCGCGTGGAGATCTTGTCGCCGCCGGGGCTGAACTTGACCTCCGTGGCGCGCACCGCGTGCGGGCAGCGGTCCTCGGGGACGGAGCCGTTCTCCGGCGGCAGGCACATCCGGTCGCGCACCGCGGCCTTCTGCTGCTCCGACAGGGTCGAGACCTCGTGGACCCGGATGAGGTAGCGGTTCGGGTTGGCCTGATCCGCGACGGACACGATGTCCGGGGAGTCGAAGCCCGACTTGGTGACGGCCTCGCGGACCTCGGCGCTCGAGACCGGAGCCCGGAAGGCGACCTCGATCTCGGTGCCTCCCTTGAAATCGGTCCCGAGCTTAGGCCCCGGCACGAAGAACGAGATGATCGACAGGATGAGCAGCACCGCGCTGAGCCCGATGAAGAGCCAGCGCTTGCTCATGAAGTCGAACTGACGGCCAGGTTTGATGAGTTCCATCGTCGTGTCTCAATCGGAGAGCCGCTCGCGCGTTCTCCCTCAAAGGTCGGAGATCGGCTCGCGCGCCCTCGTTCTCAGCCGAGCGAGAGCGTCTTGATCTTTCGGCCGCGGACCGCCCAGTCGAACATCAGGCGGGTGCAGACGACCCCGGTGAACAGGCTGATCGCGATGCCGACGATCAGCGTGATCGCGAAGCCCTTGATGGGGCCGGTGCCGTACTGCGCGAGGATGAGCCCCGAGAGCAGCGTGGTCACGTGGCCGTCGAGGATGGCGCTGAACGCCTTGTCGTAGCCGACGTCGACCGCGGCGCGCGGGCTCTTGCCGGCCCTGAGCTCCTCCCGGATGCGCTCGTTGATCAGCACGTTGGCGTCGACCGCGATGCCCATCGTGAGCACCAGGCCAGCGATGCCGGGCAGCGTCATCGACGCCCCGAACATCGCGAGGACGGCGACCTGCAGGATGAGGTTGAAGATGACGGCGATGTCCGCGATGAGCCCGGCGCGGCTGTAGATCACCACCATGAACACGACGACGAGCACGCCGCTCGCGATGGCCCCCTTCATGCTCTGCTGGATCGCGTCCTTGCCCAGCGACGGGCCGATGCGCTGCTCGTTCGAGGGCGAGATCGGGGCCGGCAGCGCGCCCGACCGGAGCACCAGCTCGAGCTTGCGCGCGTCCTGGAGCTGCTGATCCGGGTTCTGCGAGCCCATCGTGATCTGCGCGCGGCCGCCGCCGATCTTCGTCTGGATGACCGGCGCGCTCTCGACCTTCTCGTCGAGGATGATGGCGAACCGCCGCTTGACGTTCCTGCCGGTGATGTCCTCGAACCGGTCGGCGCCGGTCGGGGTGAAATCCATCGACACGTACCAGCCGCCGAGGCCGCCGTCGCGCTGATCCGGGAGCGCCTGCGCGTCGCGCACCATGTCGCCCGTGATCTCGGCCTTGCTGAAGAGGAAGTACGTCCGCCAGCCGATCTCCTCGATGGCGTCCTTCTCCTCGTTGAACTCGTACAGCTTGCCGTAGCCGACCTCGTTGTCCGCCGGGACCTGGAGCGTCCCGACCCACTCGCGCAGCCGCTTCAGCGTGTCGCGCATCTCCTCGTGCTCCGCGCGCACCATCCGCGCGAAGTGGACCGGCTTCGTCTTCCCGGGGCCGACCGGCGCGTTCTCGATCGAGAACGTCAGCCCCTTCGGGAGGTCCTCCTCCTTGGCGCTCCTCGCGATCGGCTCGAAGAAGTCGTGGTCGTCGTCGACCATCTTGAACTCGAGCCGCGCGGTCTGGCTGATGATCTCCCGGATCGTGGCGAACGCGCTCTCGTCGTCGCCGGGGACCTCGATGATGACGTCCTCGTCGCGCGTGGAGACGCTCGCCTCCTTGAGGCCGAGCCCGTCGACGCGGCGGAGCACCGTCTCCTTGGCCTGCGATACCGCCCGGTCGCGGATGGTGCTCGAGACCTCGTCGCGGATCCGGAACTTCGCCACGCGGCGATCCGCCGAGCGCACGAGCTGCAGCTCGTGCAGGAACTTCGCCAGGAACTCGTCGTTGATCTTCGCGGAGTCCGCCGGGTCGTTGAACGTGATCGCGATCGTGTCCGCCTGCTCGCGCGACTTCTCGATGCGGAGCTTCGTCTGGAGCTTCTGCATCTCCTCGATCGTCGGCGGCTTGTCGCCCTCGTGGAACCCGAACGACCTCGCGAGCGCCGCGCGCAGGTCGTCGTAGTACCGATCCCGCTTGTCGCTGATCGCCTCGTCGACGTCGACCGTGTAGACGAGGCGGAGGCCGCCCTTCAGATCGAGCCCGCGCACCAGGCGGAACGGGATGTTCGACGTCAGGAAGCGGCTGAACCCGAGCTCGCCCGCCCTCGCCTGCGTCTCCTGCTCCGCCACCTCCTCCGAGGAGAGGCCGGTGTGGACGGGGCGGCCGTACCGCTCGTCGTGGTAGGTCGGGTAGATGGCGAGCGCCGAGCCGAGCGCCAGGAACAGCACGAAGCCCGTCTTTACCCGCCACGAGAAATCGATCCACGGCCCGACGCAGAACAGCGCCCACGGCACCATCAGGCCGAAGGTCGCGAGGGCCCAGAACACGTGGTAGTGGGCCGCGATCGCGGCGGCGCCGGCGGCGAGCGCCGCCCAGGCGAAGACGCTGCGCTTCGATCGGCTGAGCCACGCGCCGAGGACGCACAGGCCGGCGACGCCGGCGAACCCGTACTGAAAGATGTTTAGGAGCATGGAGTGGGGCGCCGCGGGGGCGGTAAAAAAGCTTCCTGTTGGGCCGAGCGCCGGCCTACGACTTCTTTTCCTTCGCCGCGTCGGCGACCTTGGCGTCCGCCGCCGCGACCTCGCCCGGGTCGGGGCCCTGGATCGCGCTCTTCAGGACCTGCACGTTCACGCCAGCGGCGATCTCCAGCTTCACCCTGGGCGAGTTCGGGCTGATGTCGACGATCCTGCCGAGGAGCCCGGACTGCGTGACGACCCGGTCGCCCGCCTTGAGGTTCGACTCGAGCTGCTTCTGCTTCTTGTTCTGGCTCCGCGTCATCACGAAGATGAGCAGCAGCGGCAGCGCCAGGATGAGGAACTGGAAGGCCCCTCCGCCGAACGGCGAAGAAGGCGGCGCCTCCTGCCCTCCGGACGGCGGCGATTGACCTTCGACCGGCGTCGCGGGCGCGTTGCCCGCTCGTCCGGGGGCGGCGTTCGGCTGGAACCAGTTTGAGCTTGCCAAGGTGACGCGTGTCTCCGGGCCCCGACGGGCTCGCCCGCAAATTGCGGGCCTCTCCCAACCCCCCGGGGCCCGCCTCCATACCCAGGATCCAAGGGTCGCGCAAGGAGCTAGGCGGGCAGGCTCACCCGGGCGTCCGGGGAATGCAGCCTGGCGGCCTTTTCCGTACCCATTCCGCGGCTGTGTTCCCTTCCGCTGCCGCGCGGCGTCAGCCGTCGCTGCCGAACACGATGTGCCGGCGAGCGCGCTCCCCGCTCGCGATCTCCGCGAGCGAGAGGCGCACGTCGCGTTCGGTGATGGTGCCGTCGATCGTCGCGAACGTCGCGGAGAGGATCGGCGGGATGCGCCCGACGCCGGGGAAGCCCGGGGCCCAGGTGATCGCGTCCGCGAACGCCGCCTTCACCCCGGCGGCGACCGGCCCGTACGGCGCGAGCGGCACGTCGAGCGGCTCCAGGACCACGACGGCCTTGGCCCGCCCGAGCGTCTTCACCACGTCGGCGCCGAAGAACGGGCGGAGCGCGCGCACGCCGACGAGGCCGACGCGGCGGCCCTGCGCGCGCAGGCTGCGCACGACCTCGCGGGCCGCCGGGAACGCGCAGCCGACGACGACCAGGATCTCCTCCGCGTCCGCGGTCTCGACGCGCTCGATCGCGCCGAGCGGCCTGCCGGTCAGCTCGCAGAGCTCCCGCATCGCGCTGGCGAGCGCGAACGGGACGCGCGCGCAGAAGCCCCGCTCGGCCCGCTTCCGGACGACGCCGCGGCCTTGCGGGCGAGGCCCGCCGTCGCCGTCGCTCTCGCCCGGCGCCGCGTCGATGAAGGTCGGCGCGCTCCGCTCGGAGCCGAGGAAGCGCGCCGCGAGCTCGCACGCCCCGCCGAGGGCCGAGACGTCCGACGGCAGCGCGTCGACGAGGTGCAGGAACGGCGTCTCGCTGTCCTCCGCGGCGCGCCGCGCCACGAGCGTCATGTCGGCCGCCTCCTGGCTGCTCCAGGTCACGAGCACCCCCGCGCCGACGTCGAGCGCAGGCGCGAGCTCGTCGCGCCCGACCGCGAGCCCGCCGCGCCGCTCGATGACGTGAACGGTGACCGGCGTCCGCACCGCGGCCGCCTCGCCGAGGGCGGCGAGCGCCCCGACGAGCTCGTGGGCGCCCAGCACGACGCTCGCGCGCTGCCCGCCGCGCGTCCGCGCGGCGGCGCCGCGGATCGCCTCGCTGGCGCTCGCTGCGCGCTCGATCGGCAGATTGCCGGGCACCGCCGCGTGCGCGGCGAACAGCGCGCTCCCCGCGGCCACCTCGACATGCGCGATCACCGCCGCCGGATCCGGCGGCGAGCCTAGACCGTCAGGCCCTGCCATCCAATCGTTCGTCGCCCGAGCCGCACGCGAGGTCAAGCGCGAGCGCGATCGGCGTCCGCGCAGCGGCCGGCCTGAAGTGGCGCGGCGATCGCGATCTTCGGTGTCCGGACGTAACTCCGAGAATTCATGCTCCCACCGCGCAATGCGCTTCCGCCGCGCGCGGCTGCCGATGGGTCGCTCGCGCGGCACGTCGCTCGCGCGGCACGTCGAGCGGGAGCGCGCCCTGGAGCCCGCCACGATCGGCCTGAGGCTGCCCGCCGGCTCGTCGATTCATCGATGGGACGGTCGACGCCGGCTGCTCGACCAAGCGGCGGGGGCGGGGCGAGTACGGCCGCCGTCCGAGCCCTTGCACCACGAATCCGTCACCAGGCCGCCACGACAAAAGCGACCCCACGAAACATATCGCTTGACGGACTTCACCCCCCTTGATAGGAGGCGCTCTCCGTTTCGTCGGCATCGGGCCGAGCGGGCGGGACATAGGCGCGTAGCTCAGTGGTAGAGCACTACCTTGACACGGTAGGGGTCGCCGGTTCGAAACCGGCCGCGCCTACAAATCAGCAGGTGACCTAGCCTGCGAGGTTTCATGGCCCTCGATCAGACAGCCCTGGCCGCCTCGGCGGCCCGCACCACGGTGCGCAAGGCTCTCGTGGACGACATCGCCAAGAACCACCCCATCCCCGGCGCCCACGTCAAAGGGCGCCTCATCGATCTTCACACACACTTCCTCTGCGACGACGTGGCCCGGATCGGGCTGGTCCGGACGAGCAATCCGGATGGCCCTTGCGTCGTGCGGCGCTCGACGGAGCACGTCGTGACCGCCCCCGGGTCGCGCGACCTCGAGAAGGACCTCGAGGCGATGCCGTTCGAGGAGCTCGCCGACCGGCGAGCCGCAGCGTGGAAGCTCCCCCGGCGCGCCATGAGCGCATCGGGTTCGTGACCTCCCGCTCCGGCCGGCCCCTCTCGCCCGGCAGGCCCTCCCCCACCCCCGTCCAGCCGGGCACGCCACGGCCCGGAGCGCCCATGCGCCGCGGCGCTCGTCCTGCTTGCCGCCGTTGCCTGCGGCGCAGAGTCGGGCGACATTGTCGTGGTGATGGACGCCACGACCGGGCTCGGTCGCGGAGCGGCGGCCCGTCGCTTTCAAGAGCACAGAACACAAGGAGGCAGCGAAATATCACATGGCGATGAGACGCTTCGACCCTCGGCAGGCCCAGCGGGGGCCGCAGATCCGCATCAACCAGCGCATCCGCGTCCCGGAGATCCGCGTCATCGGCGATGATGGCGAGATGCTCGGCATCATGCAGACCCACGAGGCGCTGCGCCGAGCACAGGAGAAGGGGCTCGACCTCGTCGAGGTCAACCCGAAGGCGGATCCCCCGGTCTGCAAGATCCTCGACTTCGGCAAGTACAAGTACGACGAGAAGAAGAAGGCCCGCGAGGCGAAGCGCAAGCAGAGTGTGGTGGAGATCAAGGAGATCAAGCTCCGTCCCAAGACGGACGACCACGATCTCGAGTTCAAGACCCGGGCTGCGCATCGATTCCTCGGCGCAGGCCACAAGGTGAAGTTCACGGTGCGCTTCCGCGGCCGCGAGATCACCCACCCGGAGAAGGCGCAGGAGCAGCTCGACTGGATCGTCCAGCACTGCGAGGAGATCGCGAACGTCGAGGTGCGCCCCATGATGGAGCAGCGCACGATGACGCTGATGATGGCGCCCAAGCCGGCGATCCTGCAGAAGGTGGCCCAGGCCCGCGCCGCCGCGGAGAAGGCTCGCCAGAAGGCGATCCAGGAAGGGCGCGCCGCTCCTGCCCAGGACGACACGGAGGACGAGGAGATCGAGAAGCTCGAGAGGGAGCTCGAGGAGCAGGACGACGACGACGACGACGAGGCGGAGGGGACCGAGTAACGCATCCGGCGAGAGAGCGCGCCACGACGCCGATCACGGTGCGGCGCGCCTCGCAGGGGCGGCGTGTCATCGTGTGTTGAGGCGTGTTGACGCGTCTTGACGCGCGCTGAGATGCGCCGGGCACCTCGCCGCCGCGCGGCACGCAGCGCGCCCATGGCTCGGCCGTGGGCGCCGCAGGGAGCACGCTCCCTTCGCCGGGTCAGTGCGGGATCAGGCCGCCGAACCACGCGCCTGCGGCGAGGGCGGCGAGCGTGGCGACGAGCAGCACGGCCTTCACCGCGCCGCCCCCGGTCCTGGCTGGAGGGGCCGGATCCGGCTCCAGGTCGCGCGGCGTGGCCGGTACGAGCGGCGCGAGCGGCGGCGGCAAGGGCGGCGCAGGGCGCTGCATCTCGGGTACTGGCTGCGGGGAGGCCAGGGTCGGCACGGCTCGCCTCTCGAGCGGCGGATGCGCCAGCGCAGGCGGCGCGAGCAGCGGCCCCGCGGGCCTGGACGAGGGACCTCCGGATGAAGGGGCAAGCGGAAGGCCGAACCCCGTCTCCTCGAGCGCGGCGAGGTTGCCCTCCTCGACCGACACGGTGGCGAGGGACCGCCGCATGACGTCCTCCCCCGGCGCCGAGAGCTTGTCCCCCGGCGCCGAGAGCTTGATCTCGTCGGCCCATTTGCCGATGTCCTCGAAGGCCGAGATCTTGAGCGGCTCGTTCAGGCGCGTGGTGCTCGGCGCCGCCTTGTCGTCCGGGAGCGACGTGAACTCGAGCAGCGTCTCCTCGATGAGCCTGTCGATGAACGACGCCTTGTCCGACGTGGGGGCCCGCTTCCGGAGCGCCATGGCGCTGCGGACGTGCTCGGCGATGTCGTAGGCGCTGACGGGCCTACCGAACCTGTACAGGAAGGTCGTGAGATCCCGGCCGAGCTCGCGCGCCGAGGCGTAACGTTCCCCGGGATCGCGGGCCAGCGCGCGGGCGATGATGCGATCGAGCTCGGGGGGAACCGCCCTGTTGCTCTCGGAGAGCGTCGGGATCTGGGCCTGCTGCACGAGCTTGACCGTCTGGTAGTCGGTGTCGCCGAGGAAGAGCCGCTTCCCGGAGAGCATCTCCCAGAGGATCGCGCCGAGCGCGAAGATGTCGGTGCGGTGATCGACCTCCTGGCCCTGCGCCGCCTCGGGCGAGAGGTAGCTGAACTTGCCCTTGATGATCCCGGCCTCGCTCTTCTCGAGCTGGCTCGTCGCCTTGGCGAGGCCGAAGTCGACGATCTTCACCTCGCCGTACTTCGTGATGAGCACGTTCGGAGGCGACATGTCCCGGTGGACGATCTGGAGCGGATGCCCGTCGGCCCCCTTGAGCTCGTGGGCGTACGTGAGCCCCTCGCAGAGCTTCGCCGTGATGAACACGGCGGACTCGACCGGGAGGGTGCGGCCGGCCTTGCGCATCGACTCGAGGACCGCCTTGAGGTCGGCGCCGTCGACGTACTCCATCACGATGAAGTACGCGTTGTCGCCGACGCCGATGTCGAACACCTGCGCGACGTTGGAGTGGGAGAGGTGCGCAGACAGCCGCGCTTCGTCGAGGAACATCGCGATGAAGCGCTTCTTCTCGCTGAGGTGCGGGAGCACGCGCTTGATCGCGACCTGCTTCTTGAACCCCTCGATCCCGGCGCTCTCCGCCAGGAAGACCTCGGCCATGCCGCCCGAAGCTAGCCGCTCGATGACCCGGTAGCGCTGCTGCTGGTGGGCATCCGTCATGGTCCACCTAGTACACCACGTCCCACGCTTCGCGCGGAAACAACCGGCTCGTCTTCATCGGAGCCCGCGGTCGAAGCGCGCAAAGAGTGCGGTCTGCGATGATCGCGCACGAGCGCGCCCTGGTCGCGGGACGCAGCCTTACGCGGGCGTCGCAGCGGCCGGGCTCGGGGGGCGAGGCTCGCTCAGCCGGTGAGCGCGCTCCGCAGGAGCGGGCGAGGTGCAGGTGTGAGCGGCACCGCCACCGCGCGCACGCGGCTCCGCGACGCGACCGCGCCGCGCGCGAGCGCCGCGGGCTCGATCTGCGCGACGGCGCGCCTGCGGCGATCGTCCAGCTCCGCGGCGAGCATGTCCTTCACCATGTCGAGGAGCTCCGGGAAGCCCGACAGGCGCAGCCCGACGTCGTTCGTCCAGAGGATGATCTCGAGCTCTCCGTCAGGCGTCCTCGCCTCGGGATCCCACGCGAAGACCGTCTCGGCCGCCGCGTCGATGCCGAACGGGACGAGCGCGCTCCGCGCGCCATAGCGGCCGCGCACGGTCGCCGACGCGCCGTCGCGCTCGCCCGCGCCGCGCACCTCTTCGCCCTCGCAGTGCTCGAGCACCATCCGCCCGACGTCCATGTACGAGCCGCGCGCGAGCGCGCGCACCCCGAGCAGGTTGGCGCCGGCGAACAGCTGCGGCCAGCCGTCGTGCCGCGAGAGCAGCTCCCGATAGCTCGGCGGCAGCGCCATCCCGAGGCGCCGCTCGACGCCGGCGATCGCCTCCTCGGAGGCCCCGGCCGGCGGCGCGATCGGCATTCCCCGCCGTGGATCCATCCGCGCGAGCTCCAGCTTGAGCGCGCGGATGCGGTGCATCGACTCGAGCCACTCCATGCGCGCGACCCTACGCGCGCGGCGCCGGAAGGAGCAAAAAACGAGCGACGCTCCGCCCCGCCGCGCAGGCGCAACCCGGGGGACACACGCGCTTGACAGTCATTGGGGTCAGCGGCACGGTGCTTGCGTGGCTGGCTTGGGCTCCTGGGCATCGCTTCGCTCCGCGTTCGTCGTGGCGGGCGCCACGTTCGTCGTCGCGTCGCTCGCGACCGCGTGCCTCGACTACGCGGGCGAGGAGCTGTTCGATCAATGCGACACGCCGGCGGCGCCGCTCCCCGGCTCGGGGTCCGGCTCGGGCGCCACCACGAGCGCCGGGGCGGCCACCGTGGATCAGCCGGACTGCGGCGCGCCGACGCACGCGCCCGGCTCGGGATCCGGCTCGGGCTCGTGAGGGAGGAGCGGCGCGAGCTCGCCGCGCTCGCCGCGCTCACCGCCGCCGCGCTCGCCTCGCGCCTGCTCTTCCGCATCGATCACGACGAGGACATCGACGCGCTCCGGTTCGCGCTCGGCGTGGAGCGGTTCGACGTGGCCGAGCTCCGCCCGCACGCGCCGTACTACCCCGTGTTCGTCGCGGCGGCGAAGGGGCTCGCGCTGCTCGGCGCGACGCCGCGCGCGGCGCTCGCCCTCGTCAGCGCCGCGTCGGGCGCGGCCACCGTCGCCTTCACCGCCCTGCTCGCGCGCGACGTCGCCGGGCCGCGCGCAGCGGTGTTCGCCGGGGTCCTCGCGCTCGCGTCGCCGTTCCTCTGGCTGTCGTCCGAGAAGCTCCTCAGCGACATGGCCGGCACCGCGACGGTGACCGCGGCGCTCTGGCTGTGCGCCCGCGCGAGGCGCCTCCGCGGCGCGCAGATCGCCGCCCTGGCCGCGCCGCTGGAGACCGCCGCGGAGGCGCGCGCGGCGCGCACGCGCACCTGGGCGCTCGTGCTGCTCGGCGTCGGGCTCGGCGTGCGGCTCTCGTACTTCCCGTTCGCGCTGGCTTGCCTCGCCGTCATCGCCCGCGGCGAGGGCGGCCGCCTCGCGTGGCTCGCGCGCGGCCGCGACCTCGCGGCCGGCGCGCTCGCGTGGCTCGTGCCGCTCGTGCTGATGGCGACGCCGCGCGACCTCGTCGCGACGACGTGGGTCCAGGGGCTCGGGCACTTCACCCGCTGGGGAGGGACGGCGATCACCGTCTCGTCGCCGCTCGATCGCCTCCGCGGCGTGATCTGGGGGATCTGGGCCAACGGGCTCGGCGGCGCGTGGCCTGACGCGCCGGCAGCGCGGTGGCTCGGCGCGCCGCTCCTGATCGCGCTCCTCGCCGCCGGCGCGCTCCGCGTCGCGCCGCTCCGGCGGGCCGCGCGCGCGCTGCGCGAGCAGCCCGAGCTCTGGGCCTCCGCGTTCGCTTATTTCCTCTGGGCGCTCCTCGGGCAAAACATCGCCTACAAGCCGCGGCACTGGCTCCCGCTCGTCCCGCTCCTCCTCGTCGCCATGGCCGCCGGCGCAGCGGCCCTGTCGGCGGCGCGCCCCGCGGCAGAGGGCGCTCCGCGCCGGCGCGCGCTCCACGGCGCCGCGCCCTTCGCCGTCGTCGCGGCCCTCGCGGCGCAGTGGCTCGCCGACGCGATCTCGCTCGCTCGCCAGCACGAGGAGCCCTCGCCGGCGGCCGCGATCGTGCGCTTCCTCCGCGACGCCGGCGCGCCGCCGCGCCCGGTGCTCACGCGCGACCTGGACCGGATGATCCAGGAGGGCGCGCCGGGCCGGTTGCCGGTGCGCGTCCGCGACGACGCCGCGCTCGTCCGCGGCGTCGAGCAGGCCGGGCCGGGAGGCGCGCTCATCACCAGCGAGGCGCTGTCGCAGGAGGCGCGCGACGCGCTCGCACGCCGCGGCTACACGATCGCGATCCGCTTCGCGCGCCCGCGCTCGCGCTACGTCGACGCGCTCTGGAGCGACCTCGCCCTGCTCGAGGCGCTGCCCGCCGGACCTCCGACAGGCGGCGCGCTCTCACGCGCGCCGCGCGGCGCGCCCCCTCGCTGAAAACGAGGTTGACCTCCGTTTTCAGGGGCGCGAAGACTCCCGCCCCTCCGGGCTCCCGGTCCTCGTCATGAAAGCGATCTCGTCCTTGTGGCCTCGCTCCGCGGGCGTCGTCCTCGGCGCGCTGCTGCCTTTCGCCGCCGCTGCGCAGCCCGCGCCTGCCACGCAGCCCGCGCCTGCCACGCAGCCCGCGCCTGCCGCGCAGCCGGCGCCCGCCACGCCGCCCGCGCTTGCCGCGCAGCCGGCGCCCGCCGCCCAACCCGCGCCCACCGCCCAGCCCGCGCCGGACGGCCCGGTCCTCGACCTGCCGCCCGAGCACGCCGCCCCGCCGCCGGAGCCCGGGAAGCCCGCCGTCGGTCTCGGCGCCGGAGAGGCGCCCGAGCACGAGCTCGTCCGCGGCCTGACCGAACAGCGGTTCCGAAGCGCCGGAGCGAGCGCCAGCAGCACCTCCGTCGGCGGCTACGGCGAGGTGCATGTCCGCGGCACGACGACCGGCCGCGAGGGCGAGCGCGCGTGGGTCGCCGACATCCCCCGGCTCGTGCTCTTCGTGGCGCACGAGTTCACCGCCGACATCCGGTCCTATGTCGAGCTCGAGGTGGAGCACTCGATCTCCTGCGCGAGCTGCCCGGGCGCCGCGGAGCTGGAGCAGGCCTACATCGAGTGGAACGCCGTAGGCCGCGCCCTCGGGCTGCGCGCGGGCCTCGTGCTCGTCCCAATGGGGATCATCAACCAGTGGCACGAGCCGCCGGTGTTCCACGGCGTGGCCAGGCCCAAGGTCGACACCCTCGTCATCCCCTCGACGTGGCGCGAGATCGGGATCGGCGCGTTCGGGCAGCCGCTCGACTGGCTGCGCTTCGAGGCCTACGCCATGACCGGCCTCGATCCGCTAGGCTTCCGCGCGGGCGGCCTCGCCGGCGGGCGGCAGAACGGCGGGCTCGCCCGCGCCAACGCGTGGGCGGCCGTCGCGCGCGTCGAGGCCGAGCCGCTGCTCGGCGTCGTCGCAGGCGCGTCGGTGTACGCGAGCGACGCTGGCCCGAACGGCGAGGGCAAGTTCTTCCTTCGCGATGGCACCCCGGTGGATCTCTCGGTCCCGGTCCTCGGCTGGTCGCTCGACGCGCGCTGGCGCAGGAGCGGCCTGGAGACGCGGGTCCTGTTCGCCGAGTGGCACCTGCCCGAGGCGCGCGCCCTGATGGTCTCGTTCAACGAGAGCGGCGCGCCGAACTTCATCGACCCCACGAGCCCCGTGGCCACCCGGATCCGCGGCGGCTATGTCGAGGCCGCGTTCGACGTGCTCCGCCCGCTCGGCGTGGGCCACGAGCTCCTGCCGTTCGCGCGCGTCGAGGCGTACGACACGCAGTCGGCGGTGCCCGAGGGCTACAAGGCCAACGCCTCGTACGGCGTCCGCGAACTCACGCTCGGCGCGTCGTACCGGCCGACCCAGGGGGTCGTCGTGAAGGCCGACTACCAGCTGCGCGACCGCACGCTCGGGTTCGATCAGACGCAGCTCAACCTCGGCCTCGGGTTCATGTACTGAGCGCCGGACGCGGGCACGCCATGTCACTCCGCCCAGACGACGCCGGGCCCGAGCGCCTCGTGGTCGGCGCCGGCATCTCCGGCCTCTACGCCGCGCTGCTGCTCGCGCGGGCCGGCCGGCGCGTGCGCCTCCTCGAGCGCGCGGCGCGGGCCGGCGGGCTCGCCGGCGCCGAGACGTTCCGCGGCCTGCCGTGCGATCTCGGCTCGCACCGGCTCCACCCTGCAGCCCTCGATCAGCCTCTCTTCCGCGAGGTGCACGCGCGCTCCCCGTTCCTCTCGCGCCCGCGACGCGGGGTGCTCGTGCTCGGCGAGCGCCACGTCCCCTACCCGCCGAGCGCGCCCTCGATGCTCCGCGCGCTCGGCCTCCGCGCCGGCGCCGCCATGGGCCTCGGGTTCGTGGCGCAGCGCGGCCGCCGCGCGGCCTTCGCCCGCTGGGAGCACGACCGCGCCCGCGCCGGCGACGACGTCGGCTTCGAGCGGTTCGTGCGCGACCGCGTCGGAGCGGCGGCCTACGCGTCGTTCTACCGGCCGTACGCCGAGAAGGTCTGGGGCATCCCGCCGTCGGAGCTCTCCCAGACCGTCGCGAAGAAGCGGATCAGCACGACGAGCCCGCTCGCGCTGTTCAAGGGGCTCGCCCGCGGTCGCGGCGGCGCCGCGGCGGATCTCGCGCGGTTCATCTACCCGCCGGCGGGCATCTCGTCCCTCATCACGTACCTCGAGGCGCGCCTCGCCGAGGCCGGCGTCCGGGCCGAGTGCGGGACCGCCCTCGGCCTGGCCGGGGCGGGCGCGCGCGCCGGCGCGGCGCCGATCCTGTTCGCCGGTGATCTCGCGGATCTCGTGCCCGACGCGCCCCTCGAGCACCGCGGGCTCTACCTGGTCTACCTGGCGTATCCGCGTGCGCGGCTCGGCGCCCCGGAGACGTACTACTGCCCCGACCCGCGCTTCTGGTTCGGCCGCGTCTCCGAGCTGCAGAACTACGCGCCCGATCTCCGCCGCCCGGGAGAGACGGTGCTGTGCGTCGAGATTCCCGAGGGGGCCTGGGGGAGCGGGCGCGACTTCGCCTCGGGCCCGCCGCTCGAGGCGCTGCTCGATCAGCTCGTACGCGCGGGCATCGCCCCGCGCGGGGGTGGCGCCGCTCGAGGCCCGGCAGCGCTTCGTGCCCCGCGTGTACCCGCTCTACCGGCGCGGCTGGCTGCGGGACTGGCGAGCCGCGATGCGCCGCGCCGCCGCGCTCGGCGTGGTCCCCTTCGGACGGCAGGCGCTCTTCCTGCACTGCAACCTCGATCACTGCGCCGCGATCGCGGCCGACGCGGTGGCGCACGTCGAGGCCGGCCGCAGCCCGGAAGCGTGGGCGCTGAACGCCGAGCGCTACCTGGACGTGCAGGTGCGCGACTGACGCCCGCGCCGCCGGATCCGCCGCCCAAACGCCGTTGACTTTGACTTTCACGAATGACAGCTTCGTCGGAGCCTTGATGCGTCCTTCTCGTGACCTTCGCACCGCCCACTTCGCCGCAGCGGCGGCGCTCACGTTCATCCTGGCGGCGCTGCCCGCCCACGGCGCGACGTACTGGACGGTCCCCGCTGTCCTGAAGAGCTTCTTCGCGAGCTCGAAGAAGGTCGGTTATCGCAAGGTCGTCCTCGGCGACGGGGAGGCGCAGGAGCTCGGCAAGAAGCTGGGTGCGCCGGTCAAGCGCGAGTGGGTGGTGTACGTCGCGGAGTCCGACGGCAAGATCGACGGCTACGCGATCAAGGACGAAGAGAAGGGGATGCACGAGCCGATCGACTTCGCCGTGCAGTTCTCGACGGCCGGCGCGGTGGAGCGCATCGAGATCCTCGAGTACCGCGAGGCGTACGGTGACGAGGTCCGCGGCGATCGCTTCCGCGCCCAGTTCCGCGGCAAGACGGCGGGCGACCCGATCACCGCGGGCAAGGACATCGACATCGTGTCGGGCGCATCCATCTCGTCCCGCTCCGTGGCGCTCGGCGTCAAGCGCGACGCGCTCGTCCTCCAGCTCGCGCTGAAGCGCGGCGGTCTGTGAGGGATTTCACAGCTTCAGCCGGTCGGCTGAGGTCGCTCTCGCTCGGCGCGAAGCTCCTCTACTCGGCGTTCGCGCTCGCGTCGGTCATCGGGCTGCTCGTGTCGTGGCGCCTCTACGGGGCGATGGTGCAGGACGCGGGGGCTGCCGCCTACTACGCGGGCGCGGCGATCGCCGCGCCGCCGCCTGCCCCGACCCAGGCGCCCGCCGCGGCCGGGGGGCCCGCGCTCGATCTGGGCCCGGAGCTCGAGCTCCCTGGAACGCCGGAGCCGCCGCGCGTCCTGGTCGAGCAGATCTCCGAGCGGAAGCTGCTCGAGGTGACCCATTTCCACCTCTTCTCCGTGCCGGTGTACGTGCTGATCCTCGCGCACCTCTGGCTGCTCGCGCGCCTGCCGTCGTGGCTCCACACCGCGGGCGTCGCGGCGGCCGTCGTCGCGAGCGGGCTGCACATCGCGGCGCCCTGGCTCATCCGGAGCGCGCCCGGCGCCGCGGCGCTGATGCCCATCTCTGGCGTGGCGATGCTGCTGTCGCTCGGCGCCATGGCGGTCGTCTCGACCGTGGACATGTGGCTGCCAAGGCGCTCGCGGCGAGGCGAGGCAGCGCCGGCGGACGAGGCCCAGTAAACAGGCGCGCGGAGCGCGCTCGCTCCGATCGTTGGGTACTTTGGCTGAAGGTGGGGTCGTTTGAACCGCCAAGACGCCAAAAGACGCCAAGATTTTTGTGGTTTTCTTGGCGTCTTTCGGCGTCTTGGCGGTCGCATCATTCCGCCACGACCTTCGCTCCGACGAGCGAAGGCGCCCTGGGTGCCAGGGCGCCGGATGAGGCCTCAACCCGGCGCGTCGTGCTCGGGGACGAGCCAGAGCACCCCGAGCGGCGGGAGCGACAGCACGATGGATTGCGGGAACCCGTGGCTGGGGACGTCCTCGACCTGGACGCGACCCAGGTTGCCAACGCCGCTGCCGCCGTACTGGACCGCATCGGTGTTGAGCACCTCCAGGTAGGCGCCGCGCCGCGGGACGCCGATCCGGTACGAATGGCGCGGGACCGGCGTGAAGTTGCCGATGAACACGACGTGCGTGCCCGAGGGCGACATCTGATCTCCCGCGCCGTCGCCGTAGCGGATGAACGAGATCACGGTCTGCATGTGGTCAGTGCAGTCGATCCACCGGAAGCCGTGGTGCTCGTCGTCGAGCTCGTACATCGCCGGATACTTCTTGTAGAGCGCGTTGATCTCCGTCACGAGCCGCTTGAGCCCGGCGTGCTCGGGCACCGAGAGCAGGCCCCAGTCGAGCTCCGTCTTCTCGCTCCACTCGGCGAACTGACCGATCTCGCCGCCCATGAAGAGCAGCTTCTTGCCCGGGTGCGCCCACATGTAGCCGTAGAGCGCGCGCAGGTTCGCCAGCATCTGCCAGTAGTCGCCGGGCATCTTCGAGAGCAGCGCCCGCTTGAGGTGCACGACCTCGTCGTGGCTCAGCGGCAGGAGGAACTTCTCGGAGAAGGCATAGATGAGCCCGAACGTGAGCTGGTGGTAGTGGAAGGCGCGGTGGATGGGCTCGTGCTTGAAGAAGTCGAGCGTGTCGTGCATCCACCCCATGTTCCACTTGAAGTCGAAGCCGAGCCCGCCGACGTACGTCGCGTGGGTCACCGACGGCCAGGCGGTGGACTCCTCCGCGCAGAGGATCGCGCCCGGACAGCGCTCGTGCACCCGGTTCGACAGCTCCCGGATGAAGTCGATGGCCTCGATGTTCTCGCGGCCGCCATACCGGTTCGGCACCCAGTCGCCGCCCTGCGCGGCGTAGTCGAGGTAGAGCATCGAGGCGACGGCGTCGACCCGCAGGCCGTCGATGTGGAACTCGTCGAGCCAGTAAAGCGCGTTGGCCACAAGGAAGTTCCGCACCTCGTGGCGGCCGTAGTTGAAGATGTACGTGTTCCACTCGCGGTGCTCGCCGAGGCGCGGATCGAGGTGCTCGTAGAGCGCCGTGCCGTCGAACCGCCCGAGCGCCCACGCGTCCTTCGGGAAGTGCGCGGGGGTCCAGTCGAGGATCACGCCGATCCCCCGCTGGTGGCAGCGGTCGATGAAGTAGCGGAGGTCGTCGGGATCGCCGAAGCGGCTGGTCGGGGCGAAGTAGCCCGCCACCTGGTAGCCCCACGATCCGTCGAAGGGGTGCTCCATGACCGGCATGAGCTCGATGTGCGTGAAGCCGAGCTCGGCCACGTACTCGACGAGGTGATCGGCGAGCTCGCGGTACGTCATCCAGCGCATCCCGCCCTCGTACGGCGGGCCGTCGCCCGGAACGCGCCGCCAGGAGCCGGCGTGGACCTCGTAGATCGTGATCGGCTTCTTGCGGGAGTCGAGCTTGCCGCGCTCCTGCATCCAGTCGCCGTCCTGGAACGAGTAGCGGCTCGTGTAGACGCGCGAGGCGGTGGCCGGCCGGAGCTCCATCGCCTGGGCGACGGGATCGGTCTTCACCGTGATGTGCCCCTCCGGCGTCTTGATCTCGTACTTGTAGAGCGCGCCCTCGCCGAGGCCCGGGATGAAGATCTCCCAGAAGCCCTCGCCCATCCGGCGCATCGCGTGGCGGCGGCCGTCCCATTGGTTGAAGTCGCCGATGACGCTCACCCGCCGCGCGTTCGGGGCCCAGACGGCGAACGACGTCCCGGAGACCCCGTCCACCTCGCGCACGTGCGCGCCGAGGACGCGGTAGAGCTCCCAGTGCCGCCCCTCGGCCAGGAGGTGGCGATCGATGTCCCCGAGCGTCGGCGGCATGGAGTACGGGTCGAGCTCCACCGAGGAGTTGCCGTCCGCGAAGCGGAGCTCGAGCTGGTACCTGAAGCGTCCGTCCGCGGGGTAGGACACGCCGGAGAAGCGCGCCTCGAAGAGGCCCGCGGGGTGGACGCGCTCCATCGGCTGCTTCCGGAGCCTGGGGTCGGCCGGGACCACCGCGATCTCGGTGGCGTCCGGTCGAAAGACGCGGACCACCAGGTCGTCCTCGTCTTCGTGCGCGCCGAGCACGTGGTGCGGATCCGGATGCTCGACTGCCGCGATGAGATCGAGTTCTCGTTGTTCCAACATGTCGGGGTCCGGCTATAGCGGCTCCTCTCGCCGACGTCATGCCGAGAGTCCGCCCGAGACGCCGACCCGGCTCACCCGGGCACACCGGCGCGGCCCGCGGCGCCGGTCCCCCCTGGCGCAACCACGGTGTGCTCACCATTTGTCCGCAACGCAACAGCGGACGTCGCGGGGCTGGATCGACGGCGCGCATGCCGGAGAATCGCCGGGATTCATCGGGAAACAGCGCAAATGCTCATTTGCTGTACCTTCTCGGGAAGGGTAGGGTCCCGGCGTCGAGCAGCGCGCCACGGAGGCCATCTCGCAAGCGACGCGGGCTCGACAGGCGGAGGGATCGAACATGGGTCAGGTGGTGAGCGAGCGCCCGATCGGGGGCAACGGCAGCGGTCCTGGCATGAACGGGCACGGGGGCGGGGCGATCCGCAGCTACGCGCCCGCGACCGGGGAGCTCCTTGGAGAGGCCCCGAACACGAGCGCCGAGGAGGTGCGGGCCGCGGTCGCCCGGGCGCGGCGCGCGCAGGAGGCGTGGGGCGCGCTGCCCGTGGAGGAGCGCTGCCAGCGGGTCCTGCGCTTCCGCGACGCCATCGTCGATCGGACGGACGAGATCGTCGATCTGCTCTCGCGCGAGTGCGGCAAGCCGCGCCACGAGGCGCTCTTGCACGAGGTCCTTGTCGCGGCCGACATGGCGACGTACTTCGCGCAGGTCGCCCCGAAGGCGCTCGAGCCGCACGAGATCAAGCTCCACCTCTTCAAGCACCGGCGCAGCTGGGTCCACTACGTCCCCCGCGGCGTGGTCGGCGTGATCTCGCCGTGGAACTTCCCGTTCCAGCTCGCGCTGCGCGACGTGCTCTCGGCGATCGTCGCCGGCAACGCCGCCGTGCTCAAGCCGAGCGAGGTGACGCCGCTCATCGCGCTCAAGCAGAAGGAGATCTGGGACGGCGCGGGCATGCCCGAGGATCTCTTCCAGGTCGTCACCGGCTACGGGCCGACCGGCGCGGCGCTCATCGACAGCGGCATCCAGATGCTCCTGTTCACCGGCAGCGTCGGCACCGGCAGGAAGGTCGCCGCCGCCTGCGGCGAGCGCCTGATCCCGTGCGTGATGGAGCTCGGCGGCAAGGCGCCGCTCATTGCCTGCGCGGACGCGGACATCGAGCGCACGGCGCAGGCGATCGTCTTCGGCGGCTTCGCGAACGCCGGGCAGGTGTGCGTCGCGGTGGAGCGGGTCTATGCGCACCGAGAGATCCACGACCGGCTGCTCGAGCGGACCGTCGAGATCACGAAGGGGCTGAACCAGGGCGATCCGGGCAAGGAGTTCGTCGACGTGGGGGCGATCATTTTCCCGCCGCAGATCGACGTCGCCGAGCGGCACATCAAGGACGCTGTCGACAAGGGGGCGACCGTGAAGGCCGGCGGCAAGCGCGCGCCGGGGCAGGGCCAGTTCTTCGAGCCGACGGTCCTCGCCGGCTGCGATCACGCGATGACGGTGATGACCGAGGAGATCTTCGGGCCGGTCGTGCCCTTCATGCAGGTCGCGACCGAGGAGGAGGCGATCCGCCTCGCGAACGAGTCGCACCTCGGCCTCAACGCCTATGTCTTCTCGGAGGACACCGATCACGCCCGCCGGCTCGCCGAGCGCCTGCAGGCCGGCAGCGTGCTGGTGAACGACGTGCTCATGAACGGCGCCCTCCCCGACGCGCCGTTCGGCGGCGTCAAGCAGAGCGGCTTTGGCCGGGTGATGGGCGAGGACGGGCTCCGGCAGATGTGCGACGTCAAGCACATCAACGCGGACCGCATCGCGCTGGGATCGAAGGACCCGACCTGGTTCCCCTACACCGCGTCGTCGTACAGCTGGTTCAAGCGGGGCATGCGCGCGCTCTTCTCGAGCGGCAGCTTCCTCCGGCGCATCGGGGAGCTCTTCTAGAGCGACGGTCACCCGCTTCGGAGACGGGCCCACCTCGACGTTTTCGGTGCTCAGCGCACCGGAGTGCGCTTGCGCGCCGAAAACGTCGAGGTGGGCCCGTCTCCTGTGCGGGAGACCGCCGCTCGCAGAGGTGGGCGGAAACCGCGGTAGAGCGGCGCGCTGTCGGCGGCGTGGCGGGGAAACCTCGAGGCCGTCAGCTCGCCAGACGCCAGCTGGACGTCCACCAGGCGGGCACAGATCCTGCGCTTCGCGCCGGGCGCGCACGCCCTTGCGTCCCTGCCCGCTTGTGATCCAGGCTGAACCCATGTCTACCCGGCCCGGTTCCTTGCCGAGCGACCCCATCCTCGCGGCCATCGATCGCGCGCCGCGTGTGCAGAGGCTCACGCCGGAGCAGCGCGCCGAGCTCGATCAGGATGTCGCCGACATTGCGGCGGGCCGTGCGCGCCTCGTCGCTCACGAGGATCTGCCGCAGGCCCTGGAGGAGCTGGCCCGCGAGCAAGGCGGATGAGCTTCCACGTCGCCTGGAACTTCCCTGCGCTGGTCACGTTTTACAGGCTGCCGATGCACTCGGCCTTCATGATCGACTGAGCGGTCGTTCGCTTCGCGGAGACAGGCGAAGGCGAGCTCGTGTGGGAGGCGCCCTATCACCTCCTCAGCGCGGGATTCCACGATGTGGTGCTCGCGATCGAGCGTGAGACGCGGACGATCACCGTGCTCCGCATCTACCGCGCTCGCTGAGCGCCTCGGCGCCGCAGGGAGCGCCGCCCGATGGAGCGGGCCCCTCGATCACGACCGGCCCCGCGCTGCGGCGTCACAGCAGGCTCCCCTGGAGGATGACCTGCGCGACGTTGAAGTAGATGACGAGCCCGGAGACGTCGACGAGGGTCGCGACGAACGGCGCGGACGCGCTGGCCGGGTCGAATCCCAGCCGGCGGATCACGAAGGGCAGCATCGCGCCGGCGAGCGTCCCCCACGCGACGATGCCGACCAGGCTCGCGGCGACGGTGGCGGCCACCTGCAGGTAGTGCTCGCCGTACGTGTGGAAGATGGCCTGCCACACGAGGATGCGGACCAGGCCGATCGTGGCGAGGATGAGGCCGAGCGAGAGGCCGGCGGTGAGCTCGCGGCGGACGATGCTCCACCAGTCCTTGATGGTGACCTCGCCGAGCGCCATCGCGCGGATGATCAGCGTCGTCGCCTGGGATCCGGAGTTGCCGCCGCTCGAGATGATGAGCGGAACGAAGAGCGCGAGCACGACCGCCCTCGCGATCTCGTCCTCGTAATGCCCCATCGCGCTCGCGGTGAGCATCTCGCCGAGGAAGAGCGCCGAGAGCCAGCCGGCGCGCTTCTTCACCAGGGCGACCATGCCGGTCTTCATGTAGGGCGTGTCGAGCGCCTCCATGCCGCCGAGCTTCTGGATGTCCTCGGTCGCCGCGCTCTGGACGACGTCGACGATGTCGTCGACGGTGACGATGCCCTTGATCCGGCCCTCGGCGTCGACGACCGGAATCGCGTTGAGGTCATGCTGCGCGATGACGCGCGCGACCGCCTCCTGGTCCAGCGTATCGGGCACCGAGATGACGTCCCGCCGCATGACCTCGGACAGGGCCTTGTCGCTGCGCGCGGTGATGAGGTCCCGGAAGGACACCACGCCCAGGAGCCGCTGCTCCTGGTCGAGCACGTACGCGTAGTAGATGGTCTCGAGCTTCGCCTGGGCCTGCCGCTGGAGGTACCGGATCGCCTCTCCGACCCTCATGTCGGGCCGCAGCCGCGCGAACCGTGGGCTCATGAGCCCGCCGGCCTCATCCTCGGCGTACGCCATGAGCGCCGCGACCTCGCGCCGCGTCGGCTCGTCCAGCATCTCCAGGAGCGAGGCGCGGAGCTCCTGGGGAACGAGCTGGATCACGTCCGCGGCGTCGTCGGGCGCGAGGAGCCGCATCCAGAGCCTGCGCTCGCCGGCCTTCATCGCGAGGAGGACGGCGGCCTGCTCCTGCTCGGCGAGGCCGAGGAAGAAGCTGTGCGCCTCGCCCCGCTCGAGGTGCTCGACGCCGTCGGCGCGCTCTTCGGGGGACAGCACCGCCCAGATCTCGCCGAGCTCTGCGGCGGTAAGACGGTCGTCGGACATGGGTCACCTCCACGACGAGGTAGCGGGCGAGGAATGCTGGATCGAGGATGTCGAGGCGCGCGACCTGAGGTCCCGCTGCAACACCATGCCCCGGCGCGCCGAGCATCTACCGGCGAGCTCGGCATGCGCAACGGGGATTTTTCGGCTCAGATCAGACCGGCACGGGCTCGGCGGGCTTGACCTGGACGGGCGCGGGCTCAGGCAGCGCAGGCTCGTCCGGTGTGGCGGCGCTCCCCCGGCGCTTCGGACGGAGCCTTCGCAGCGCGTTGCGGAACGAGGCGGGGCTGAACGAACGCCTTGAGCCGCGCGCCAGGGCCGGCTCGCCTTGATCAGCTGGTCGACCGATCGCACCTGATACGCCCGGTGCGCCTGCCCTCGCCGAACCAGAGGTTCGCGGTGTCGAGGAGCTGGATGGCGCCGCGGAGCAGCGCGCGCCGCTCGGGGCCGTACGCCTTGCTCGCGAGCGGCGCCTCGTACTGGACGACCGCCAGGTAGAGGTCCCGGAGCTCCGTGAGGGTGGTCGAGATGGGCTGACTCGGCTCCATGACCTCGCGGACGATGCGGTCGAGCTCTGGACGCGCTTGTTCGAGGAGGGTCTGAAACTCCGCGGGGGTGCCCACCGCGCGGGTCTCCTTCCGGACCACGAGTCGCTCTTGTGACAGCTCGATTCCCATAACCTACCTCCAGGTGGGGTGGTGGCCAGTGTGGACATCGTGGCCAAAGGGCGGTCGTAGCACGACAGCAAAGCTCGGTGCGGCCCAGCGTCTCCTGGCACACCAGAAAGCAGGGGTGCGCCGCCGGGGAGTTGCACCGGCGCTTCTGGGATGCGGCCCGGCGGAGGTGGGGAATGGGATCAGCGGGTCGGGAGCGCGGCCAGCAGCGCGGAGGAGCTACAGCAGCAGATCGGAGGGCGAAGAAGCGCGAGCCAGGCCTATACCGCTGTCCCGCTACCTTCGCTGGGGTCGGCAGCTTTGCCTCTCAGCGCCGATTTCACGTGGTCGTGAGAGGTGCGCAGCAAATCGCCCAGCTTGTCGAGATCATCGATCGACTCCATCGTTACGCACGACCAGCCGAGCTGGGGGATGGTGACCGGAAGCGAGGCAGCGAGGGGGCCCCCCCTGTCGAGCGGCGGAGGCACCCAGATGCACGGCTTCTTACGGCCGGCCAGCAGTCTGCAGAACACCGCCGTCCGCTTCTCCTGAAGGTGCATCTTGAAATAGGACACGGTGTCCTCGTAGGCGATCGACCGTTCGGGCCCAAGCAGGCGCTGAGCCGCTGCAAAGGCACTGAGCTCTTTCAACGCCCTTTGGCCAACGGTGCCCACAAGACAACGTGAGCGCCGGCGGGGGGCTGTGCGCGGCGGCGCGCGGGTGGGCGCGGCGAGCACCGAAACGAGGTGCCATAAGGTCTCAGAAGGCTCTACGTCCCAGGCGCGCCTTGTGTGGCGCGCGACGAGGCGTCTCAGGGGGCATGGCCCGAAGTGAGACATGCCGGGCGGTGTTCTCAGCGCAAGCTCTCCCGTCCCCGTCTTGGCGGATGGCCGAGCGCTCACCCGCGCGCCGCCGCGCACAGCCCCCCGCCGGCGCGTGCGGCTCGGCTCAGCGATCCACGATCGCGGCGCGCCAACAGGACGATCCAGGCAAGGAGTTCGTCGACATAGGCGCGATCATCTCCCCGCCGCAGATCGACGCCGCGGAGCGGCACACGAAAGATCCCCCCGCATCACGGCCCGCCCGCGAGGACAGCAGGCTGGCGGACCGCCGTCGGCGCGCGCGCGTACTCGTTGAGCGCGATCGAGTCGTGCAGCCGGACCCCATGGCTGCTCAGCTTGGCCAGCGCGCGCGACACCCCGCGCGGCGCCACGCTGACCAGGCGGCCGATCTGCGCCAGCGCCCACAGCTCGAACTGGCTACCCGGGACCAGGCGCCTGGCGGCGTTCAGCGCGAACACCCGGCTGCGGCGCACGTAGTCGGCCAGCTTGCGCTCGCAGGCCTGGAACGCGCGCGCGTGGTCGCCGCCGGCCGCGGCCAGCTCACCGGCGAGGACATAGGCGCCCACCACCGCGAGGCTGGTGCTGCCGCCGACCGCCGGCCCCGGCGAATAGCCGGCGTCGCCGGTCAGGGTGACGCGCCCGCGTGACCACGAGTCCATGCGCAGCTGCGTGATCGAGTCGAAGTAGAACGCCGGGGTCCGATCGAGCTCGGCCATCAGCCGCGGCACCTCCCAGCCGGCCCCGGCAAACGCCTCGCGCAGCAATTGCTTCTGCCGCGCGACGTCTCGGTGGTGGACGTCGAGCTCGCGCGGGCTGCGGAACAGGAACACCGCGCGCGCGTCGTCGATCGTGTGCGAGCCATAGATCGCCGCCATCCGCCCGACCCCGCCGAGCACGACCGCGTGGTCGTGCAGCTGCAAGTAGTTGGGGATCGAGATCACCGCGAGGTAGGCGCCGATGAAACGCGCGAACTGCCGCTCCTCGCCGAACACCAGCCGCCGCACGTTCGAGTGCAGCCCGTCGGCGCCGATCACCAGATCGAAGCGCCGCGGCGCGCCGCGCTCGAACGTCACGTCGACACCGGCCTCGTCCTCGGCGAGCGAGGCGATCGAGTCGCCGAACACGTACTCGACATCGTCCCGGGTCGCGTCGTGGAAGATCTCGCTGAGATCGTCGCGCATGATCTCGACGTGGCGGTCGGACACCGCGTGCATCAGCCGGCCGACGTCGACGTCGACCTGCCTTTGCACCCCCTCGCGCAGCAGCGTCATGCGCTCGGTGCCCGTCTTCTTGGCCTCGACCCGCGCCAGCACGCCCATCCGCTCGACGATGTCCATCGCCGGCCGAAACAGATCCACCGCGTGGCCGCCCGTCTTGCGCAGCGTCGGCGCGCGCTCCACCACCGTCGGCCGAAACCCGTGCCGCTTGAGCCAGTAGGCCAGCACCGGACCGGCGATGCTGGCCCCCGAAATGAGGATCTCCATGGGCCCCTCCTTACTTACCGATAGGTAAGCACGCGACCCCACCTCGCACAAGGCTTACCGATCGGTAAGTAACCGCTACACTGCGCGGGTGACCCGAGCCCGGCCCTCCGACACCAAGGCGCGAATCCAGGCGGTGGCGCGCGAGCTGTTCGCGCGCCAGGGAGTCCAGCGGACCAGCCTGCGCGAGATCGCCGATCACCTCGGCATCACCAAGCCTGCGCTCTACTACCACTTCGACTCGCGCGAATCGCTGGTCGCCAGCATCGTCGAGCCGCTGCTCGCGGACGTGGACGCGTTCATCGCCGAGCGCGAGGGCGGCCCGCAGCCTGACCCCCGCGTCCTGCTCGCCGACTACTTCGATCTCCTGCACCGCCACCGCGACACCCTCACGATGGTGGTCCGCGACCTCGCAACGCTCGCCTACCTCGACCTCGGCATGCGCATGATCGAGTGGCGCCGCCGCCTGATGCGCCTTCTCATCGGCCCCCGCCCCTCGCTCGCCGCCCGCGCCCGCGCCGTCGTCGCCATCGGCGGCCTCTCCGACTGCGTCATCGAGTTCACCGACGTACCGATGGAGAAGGTCAAGTCGCTCGCCGTCGAGGCCGCCTTGGCCGCCCTCGGACCAACGTCATGAATCGCGTACCCACGCATTACTGCCGTGCAGCTCGGCGCCCTTTGACTGGCGCTCACAAGACAACGTGAGCGCCGGCGGGGGGCTGTGCGCGGCGGCGCGCGGGTGGGCGCGGCGAGCACCGAACGAGGCGCCATAAGCTCCCAGGAGGCTCCACGTCCCAGGCGCGCCTTGTGTGGCGCGCAACGAGACGTCTCAGAAGGCATGGCCCGAAGTGAGACATGCCGGGCGGTGTTCTCAGCGCAAGCTCCCCGGCCCAGTCTTGGCGGATGGCCGAGCGCCCACCCGCGCGCCGCCGCGCACAGCCCCCCGCCGGCGCGGCGGCTCGGCTCAGCCCCTCTCTCCCTGTCCGCTACGCGGCCGCCGCCGGCTCTCCCGCCGCCGCCCCCGCCGCGCCGCCCGGAGCCGCGGCCTCGATCGGCGCCTCCTCCAGCGCCGCCGCGATCACCTGGCTCATGTCCTCCACGAAGATGAGCTCCAGCTCGGCCCGCACCTCCTTCGGGATCTCCTCAGCGTCGCGCGCGTTCTTCTGCGGCAGGATGACCCGCGTGATCCCCGCGCGGTGCGCCGCCAGCACCTTGGACTTGATCCCGCCGACCGGCAGCACCCGCCCGCGCAGCGTGCACTCGCCCGTCATCGCCGTGTCCGAGCGAACCCGTCGCCCGGAGAGGAGCGACGTCAGCGCCGTGAACATCGTCACGCCCGCGGACGGCCCGTCCTTGGGCACGCCGCCCGCAGGGACGTGGATGTGCAGGTCCTCGGCCTCGAGCTTCGCCGTGTCGACGCCGAGCTCGACCGCGTGGCTGCGCACATAGGTGAGCGCCGCCTTCGCCGACTCCTTCATCACGTCGCCGAGCTGGCCCGTGATCTCGACCCTCCCCTTCCCCGGCATCCGCGACGTCTCGATGAACAGGATGTCCCCGCCCACCGGCGTCCAGGCGAGCCCTGTCGCAACACCAGCGACGCTCGTCCGCTCCGCCACGTCGCTGAAGAACCGGATCTTGCCGAGGTACGTCCCGAGATTGCTCGCCTCGACCACCACGCGCGGCGCCTTGCCGTCCGCCGCGCGCGCGATCTCCAGCGCGACCGCCCGGCAGAGCTTCTTGATCTCCCGGCCGAGCTGCCGCACCCCGGCCTCGCGCGTGTAGTCACGCACGATCGCCGCGAGCGCCTCGTCCGTGATCGACAGCGACGCCGGGTCGATCGCGTGCTCCTTGAGCTGCTTCGGGACGAGGTGCGACCGCGCGATCGCGATCTTCTCGTCCGGCGTGTAGCCGGACAGCTCGATGACCTCGAGCCGGTCCCGGAGCGGCGCCGAGAGCGCGCCGAGATCGTTCACCGTGCAGAGGAAGACGACCTCCGACAGATCGAACGGGAGCTCCAGGTAGTGGTCGACGAACGTCCGGTTCTGCTCCGGATCGAGCACCTCCAGGAGCGCCGCCTCGGGCGAGCCCCGCCACCCGGCGCCCAGCTTGTCGACCTCGTCGAGGAGCACGATCGGGTTCCTCACCTTGGCCTTCTTCAGCGCGTGCACGATCCGGCCGGGCAGCGCGCCGACGTACGTCCGCCGGTGGCCGCGCAGCTCCGCCTCGTCGTGCACCCCGCCGAGCGAGATGCGCACGAACGGGCGGCCCGTGGCGTCGGCGATCGACTGGCCGAGCGAGGTCTTGCCCACGCCGGGCGGGCCCGCGAAGCACAGGATCGTCGCGCGCGCCTTCCCGGTCAGCTTGAGCACCGCCATGTGCTCCAGGATGCGGCGCTTCACGTCGTCGAGGCCGCGATGATCCTCGTCGAGCTTCGCCTTCACCGCGTCGAGGTCGTCCTTCACCTCCGCCCTCGCGCTCCACGGCAGGTCCGCGATCCACTCGAGGTACGTGCGGATCACGTTGTGCTCCGCGCTCTGCGGGCCGACCGAGTCGAGCCGGCGGAGCTCCCGATCGGCGACCGCGCGCGCCTCCTCGGGGAGCCCGGCCTCGTCGAGGCGCCGCCGGAGGGCCGACAGCTCGTCCTCGCCCTCCTCGCCGCCCGCGAGCTCCTTCTGGATGGCCCGGAGCTGCTCGCGGAGGATCGCCTCGCGCTGGCCCTTGCCGAGCTCGCGCCGCACGTCGCCGTCGATCTTCTTCTTCAGGTCCGCCAGCGCGGACGCCTCGGCGAGCAGGCCGGCGACCCGCTGGAGCCGCGGCACCACCCGGAGCTCGGAGAGCACCTCCATCTCCTTTTCGGTGGGCAGGCCGAGCGCACCGGCGACCTGATCCGCGAAGACGCCCGGCTCCGCCCGGCTCGTCGCGGCGATCTCGGCGAGGTTGGTCCCCGTCTTCGGGCCGACCTCCCGGGCGCGCTCGCGCAGCGACGCCGCGAGCAGGCGCGCCTCCTCGGCGTCGCCGAGGAACTCGGGCGCGAGCGTGCCCTCGGCCCGCCACGTCGGCTCGGTCTCGACCAGGGCCGAGAGCGCGAAGCGATCGAGCCCCTCGATCACCAGCCGGTAGCCGTTCGAGACGCGCGAGATGTCGACGACCCGGGCGAACGTGCCGATGTCGTGGAGGTCCTCGCGCCGCGGATCCTCGCGCTTCGGATCGCGCTGCGCGATGACGCCGATCACGTCGCCGGCGTGGACGGCGTTGAGCAGCGCCACCGAGCGGGGGCGACCCACCGGGAGCGTGAGCACGGTGCCGGGAAAGAGGACGCCGGTGCGGAGCGGGAGCAGGGGAAAAGGGGAACGAGGCGCGCTGGCGCCGCTGCGAAGCTGGCTCATGCGAACTCCTGTGGCAGCGGTCGGCTCGCGCCATCCGTGCCGGATCGGTGGAAGGTTCGGTTGACTGCGTGGACAGCGCGCCGCACCTCCGCCCGTGAGGGCGGCGCGGCGCGCGGATGGGCTCACGTAGACCGCCGCGAGCAACCGCTCGGGCGAGCTCCATGAATCGATGAACGAAAAGTAAATTCGTTCACGCGCCCGTCAACCCGCCCCGCCAGCGAGCGCGACGGCTGGATCAGAACGCCTGGACGCCGAGCACGACGCCGGGCCAGGCGCGCTCGGTGCTGCTGGCGTCGGAGCCGAGGGGGGCGCTGCCGTAGGGGCTGAGCTGGGCGTCCTTCGGGGTGCCGCTGAACGCGACGTTGACGCTGGGGCCTCCGAAGATCGCGAGCTCCGGGAAGAGGCGGAAGCCGAGGAGCGCGCGCGCCTGCGCGATCGTGGCCGCGGGCTTGAGCGTCGAGGGCTCGTGGAGCGTGTACCCGAGCACGTCGAGGTCGATATAGGCGCGCTGGTGGATGGAGATGCGGCCGCCCAGGCCGAGCGCGGAGACCAGGAGAGGGCGGTTGCCGATCGTGCGAAGGCCGACGCCGTAGATGTTGTGGATGTGGTCGCTCCCGTTCTTGAGGCCGGCCACCACGATGCCGGACTCGAGCCCCCAGACGTCGACGTGCAGGCGGCCCTTGCGGATGAAGTTGAACAGCCCGAGCGAGAACGGCGATTCGTCGGCGTAGTTGACGAGGCCGATCTGCGCGCCCCCCACCTTGCCGGTCGCGACGTTCAGGAGCCCGATCTGCAGGCCTGTCGACTCGCCCGCTGCCACGTTGGCCACGCTGATCTGCGTGCCGGTCGACTTGCCCGCGGCCACGTTGGCGACGCCGACCTGCACGTCGGTCGCTGCGCCCGCGGCGACGTTGGCCACGCCGACCTGCACGTCGGTCGCGTCGCTCACGGCGACGTTGGCCATGCCGACCTGCAGGTCGATCGAGGCGCCCGCCGCGACGTTGGCCGCGCCGAGCTGCGCCCCGTCCACGGCGCCGATGGCGACGTTGAACACGCCGCCCTGCGCGCCCGTGACCGGACCTGCGGCGACGTTGAGCGAGCCGACCTGCGCGCCCTGGAGCGAGCCGGCGACGTTGAGCCCCATCGTGATCTGCGCGCCGCGCGCCGGACCGAGCACGAGGTTGGCGACGGACGAGAGCTGCGCGCCGCACAGGAACGACGACGCGATGTTGACGCCGAGGCCGAGCTCGAGGCCCGCGACGCCCGCCGTGTACCCGGCGATGAGGTTCAGCGAGTAGCGGCGGACGACGTTCGTGCCGTCGAAGGTCGAGGTGCCGACGAGCGGGAGGACGTCGGCGCCGAGGAGGACGGCCTTCGCGCCGGGGAGCGCGCACCGAGGAGGCTTCGGGGCCGCGGCGCGCGCGGCCTGCGCGCCGCGTCCGGCCTGCGCGGGGCGCGCGCCGCGGGGAGGCGCGGACTTCTCGCCTGCAGCGGGCGGCGCCGGGCGCGCCGCGGTCTCCGGCTGCGCGGCGGGCGGGGCCTCGGGCGGGCGCTTGCCGAACGCCGCCGCGAGCTCCGCCGCCTCGTCCCGGACGAGGTTGCCCGCGAGCAGGGCGATCGCCTCGGCGGCGCGATCGGGCTCCGCGGGGACGTCGATGGTGCGCTCGATGCGGCGGCCGTCCGCGGCGCTGTAGCTCAGCGTGACGCGGCCGTCGGGCTCGCCGCGAAGGACGAGCGTGGGGCGCCCGGCGGTCGCCGCGGGGGCCAGCGTCACGCCGGCGCCGAGCTCGCTCCCGATGGCGGCGCGCACCGCGTCGGGATCGAGCGTCCACGGCGCGCCGTCGACGACGAGATCGACGCCCGAGGCGCTCGGCTCCTCGGCGAGCGCAGGCGCGGGAGGCGCGGTGACCGCGGCGAGCGCGCCCGCCGCCGCGAGCGCATGCAGAAGGAGGACGCCCGCGCGGAGGCCTGCGCCGCGCGCGGACGTCTTCCGGTCACCGCGCGGCGAGCCCCGCGGCGGCGCGGGGAGAGGTGCGAGGGCGGGTGTGTTCATCGACCGTGCTGTGCCCGCTCGCGTCGCGTTCGTTCACGCGCCGCGACGTTCACTCGTCCGCGCCGCGCATCGCCTCGAGCAGCGAGCGCGACTCGGTCTGGCGGTAGCCGCCGAAGGCGCCCTGCGCGAACGGCTCGAGCGCCCGCCGCGCCTCGTCCGCGCGGCCGAGGCGCACCAGGCAGAGGGCGCGGTTGTACTGGGCCTCCACCGCGAAGCGGCCGCGCGGGGCGGCGGCCAGGTACGCGTTCCACGCGGCGAGCGCGGCCGCCGGGCTGCGCTCGACGAAGTGCGCGCGGTGCGCCGCCTGATAGAGCGCGTCCGCGTCGGGGCCGGCCGGCGGGCGCTCGATGGCCTGCGGATCGCCCGCGGCCGGCCGCGGCGCGGCTGGCAGGCGCGCGACGCTCGGCGCGACGGCCGCAACCTGGCGCGACGCCGACCGGACCGGCGCGACCGCCAGCACCGGCGCGCGCGGCGACGCGGGGGCGATCGGGGGCTCCGCGATCGGCGCAGGCAGCGGCGGCTGCTCCGGCGCGACCGCCTCCGCGTTCGCCTCGGCCTCCGGCGGCGCGGGCGCCTCGGCCTCCGGCGGCGCAGGCGCCTCGGCCGCGTGCCGCGGTCCGGACAGCGCGCGGTGCGGCGGCGGCGCGGGCGGCATGCTGGGCGCCTCGGAGACGCGCAGCCCGAGCCGCGACGCGACGTCGTCCCAGCCGCCTGGAAACCAGCGCGCGGCCGAGGCCCACGCGACCGAGCCGACGAGCACGGCGGCCAGCGGGACCACCACGCGGACCATCGCGAGGCGACGGGCGCGCTGGGCCTTCAGGCTCCTCATCACGCGGGCGCGCGTCTCGTCGCGGCGGCCGCGCGACGCGTCTGCCTCCGTGCGCAGCGCGCGCGCGGCGTCGCGGAGCACGTCGTCCTTCTCCTTCACGGCGCCCTCTCTTCCAGCAGCGTCCGGAGCTTCTGCTTGGCGTGGAACAGCCGCGTGCGCACGGTGGCCTCGGGCACGCCCATGATCTCGGATGCCTCCCGCGCGCTGCGCTCCTCGACCTCGCAGAGCACGAACGCCACGCGCTGCGCCGTCGGCAGCGCGTCGAGGGCGCGGTTCAGGGCCTGGGCGAGCGCGGCGCGGCCGGCCTCCCGCTCGGGGCTCGACGCCTGCTCCTCGTCCGGCTCCAGGGCGAGCCGCTCCATGGCCGCGCGGCGCCGCGCCGCCGAGCGGAGGTGGTGGCGGGCGTGGTTGACCGCGATCGCGATGAGGAACGTCTTGAGCGACGAGCCGCCGCGGAACCGCTGCGCGGCCTGCGGCAGGCTGAGGAAGACGTCGTGGGCCAGGTCCTCGGCGGACGCGTCGTCGCCGGTGAGGCGGCGGGCGAACCCGCGCACAGCGCCGTAGTGCTTGTCGTACGCCTCGCCGACCGCCGCGGCGTCCCCGCGCCGCAGCCGCTCGACGAGGTCCTCCTCCGCGTCCTGCGCGCGCTCGGCGCCGCGGGCGAAGAAGAACGGCATGAGGAGCGCCATGGTCTTCATCGGTCGCCACCTCTCCCCGGCGCGCGGGGGCTCGACGTCGCCGGACGGCTCTGCCCCCGGAAAACCCGCTGCTCGCTCCGTCCCATCTCGGTCCATCCCTGCGCCATCATCGTTACACCCGAACGCGCCCGGCGGCGTTGCCCGTTTGCCATCAACAAGCGTCGGAGAGCCCGGGGCGACATGAGGCACACCCCGTCGTGCCCGGCGTGGAGGAGAGCGTTCATGGTCGGCGCGTCGGTTTCGTGCCCGGAGGGGTCCGGAACGTTCAACGCCGGTCGGCAAAATCGACCGCCGGGGTCCGGACGGCTGAAATCGACGGCCAGGGGGCGCGATCGACCGCCGGGGTCCATCCCGCCGCCCGGGAGCTCCGGACCGGCGGCCGTCGAGATCGTGCGCAGGGGCGCGACCCGTTGAACGGACCGCGTAGCAGCGGGCACGCAGCTCCGAGTGGGCAGAGGGCGCCGCGCCGACGAGCCGCGCCGCTGCCCTGGATCCATCGCTGATCAGGAGTGATGACACATGAACATGCGCACGGCCTTCGAATGGGGTCTCGGTCTCTCTTTGTCCTTTATCTCGATGACGACGGTCGGTTGCTACATCGAGACTGGCGACGACTGCGACTGGAGCGATGACTGTATCGACCAGCCCGGCGCCCCCGACGCTCCCGACTTCGAGCGCCCGGATCCGGACGAGGACACCGACGGTGAGGACGGTGCGAGCAGCAGCGGTGGTGAGAGCAGCGCGAGCGGCGGCGAGAGCAGCGCGAGCGGCGGCGGCGAGAGCTCACCAGGGACCCCGGGCGCCTGCCAGGCGTCGTGCGACTGCCCGAGCGGCGACGTGTGCGTCGAAGGGACCTGCAAGACGCCGTGCGCGGCCTCGTGCGAGTGTCCCGAGGGCGACTCGTGCGAGGGTGGCTATTGCGCGCCCCCGCCGGAGCCGGCCATCTCCTGCGAGGCGAACTGCGATTGCCCGAGCGGCAGCGAGTGCGTCGAGGGCGTCTGCAGCTGAGCCGAACTGGTGAATCCTGCGAAGCGGGGCGATGAGCGCAGCGGGGGAGCCCAGGCTCACCGCGACGGGATGAGCCGCTCGAGCCGGGATATGTACCCCGGCAGCTCCGCCGCCAGCGCTCCCGGCAGCGCCCGGTCCGCCTCGAACAACATCGCCAGGTTGCCGTAAAGCGCCGCGTCCGCGAGGCTCGGGGCCTCGCCAAACAGGAACGGCGCTCGCTTCAGCGTCCTGACGGTCGGCGCGAGCAGGGTCCGCGCGCGATCGAGCAGCGCCGGCGTGTCACGCTCCCACTGCTCGATACAGCCGGCGCCGAACTTGCGCTCCTTGATCAGCGTGTACAGAGCGCGCTGACCCGGCCGCTCCCAGGCGTCGCGGATGCGCGGCGACGCGATCCGAAACAGCACGTCCTCGAGCGGTCCGTCGCAGAAATCCGCGTACGCCCAGACCGGCCCCTCGAGGGCGTCCAGCGTCAAGCGCCTGGCGGCAGGGTCCTCGAGCAGGAGCTCGCAGATCCGCCGCGACTCGACCGTCACCTGGCCGTCGTCGCCGACCAGCACGGGCACGTAGATATAGCCGCCGGTCACGCGGGCCAGCTCGTCGCGATCGTCGTACGGCACCTCGACCAGCTCGTACGGGCGAGCCAGGAGGTCGAGAAGCATCTGAACTTTGCGGGCGAAGGGGCTATATCGGAGTCGGTAGAGCTTCATGGCTCCCGGGATACCCCGGCGCAGCAGGACGAGCGAACGAATGTTTTCCATGAACCATGAGAAATTCTCATGACCGGCCCCGCCCCGGGGGATCGCCCTCCGCCGCTGCCTTCGCTCACCGCCCTGCAGGCGTTCGAGGCCGCGGCGCGCCATTCGAGCGTCACCCACGCGGCGCGCGAGCTGGGCGTGACCCAGACAGCCGTCAGCCACCAGATCCGCGCCCTCGAGGACACGCTGGAGACGGCGCTGTTTCGGCGCTCGCCGCACGGCATCAGCCTGACGGAGGACGGCGAGCGCTGGGCCGCGGAGCTGGGCGTCGTGTTCGCCCGGCTGCGCGAGGCGAACGCCCGCTTGCGGCGGCCCGCCGCGGACGCGCGGCCCGCCGTATCGGTCAGCGTCACGCCGTCGTTCGGGGCGCGCTGGCTCGTGCCGCGGCTCGGGCAGTTCCTTGTGACCCACCCGGAGGTGGACGTGCGCATCTCCGCCACCGAGCGCCTCATCGATCTCGCGAGAGAGCCGGTGGACATCGGCATCCGTTATGGCCTCGGCAGCTACCCGGGCCTGGTCACCGTCAAGCTGGCGGACGACGCCCTCATCGTGGCCGCCGCGCCGAGCGTCGCGAGCAAGCGCGCGCGCTGGCGCGTCGAGGACCTGAGCCACGAGGTGTTGCTCGGCGACGACCACCCCGACGCCTGGGGCCGCTGGTTTCGCGAGCGCTCGCGCCGCCTCCCGGCCCGGGTGCGCCAGAGCCAGCTCACCGACTCGTCGATGCTCGTGGATGCGGCGGTGCGCGGCCAGGGGGTGGCGCTCGCGCGCTGGTCGCTCGCGGCCGCAGAGCTCGATCTCGGCCGCCTGATGCTGCTCTTTCCCAGGCTCCCGGCGCTGCCGACGGGCCTCGCCTACTACCTCGTGAGCACGCGCGCGAGCCTGCGGCGAAAGCCGGTGGCCGCCTTCAGGGACTGGGTCGTATCCGAGGCCGCGAGCCTGCGCAGGCCCGGAGGCTGACGGCGCGGACTCAGCGCTCGGGCTTGCGGGCGGCGCGGGCAGGCTCGCGGCCGACGAGGCCGTAAAGGACGATCCGGTGGACCGCGGACAGCATCGCCTCCACCTCTTCACGGGAGCTCTGGAACAGCCACGGAGGCGCGAAGCTCGCATAGGCGCGCAGGAGGGCGCGCGCGGTGAGCTCGGGGTCGGCGGCGTCGAGCTCGCCGGCGCCGGCGCCGCGCGCGACGAGATCGCGGAGGAGCGCGCGCTCCTCGTCGAGGAAGCGGGCGTGGGCTGCCTTCACGGCGCGGCTCTGGCAATGCACGAGATCGCACGCGTGCGCGCCCGAGCCGGCGAGCTCAAGGAAAGCGCGCGCGCGGGCGTCGAACACCGCCCGCAGCCGGTCGCAAAAGGGCACGTCGTCCCTGGCCGCGGCGGCGCGCATCGCGGCCATGACGGCGCGGTGCTCGCCCTGGGAGAGCTCCTCGACGATGGCGTCCTTCGAGGCGAACTCCAGGTACACGGCGCCGACCGCGATCTCGGCCTCGCGCGCGATATCGGCGACCGTGGTCTTGGCAGGCCCGTACCGGCGGAGGAGCCGCTCTGTCGCCTCGAGGATCCGCTGGCGCCGCTCACTGGCGCCGCCGGGGTAACCGTGCTCCATGAGGTGAGCGATGTTCTCCCGGATTCACGGCCGGGGGAAGCGTCCTGGCGGGAGGACGGGAGGGACCATGGGGACGCCACGGCGCGCGGGCACGGGGATGCGGCGCGCCGGCAGGGGCGGCGGCGCGCCGGCGCCGGCGCGGGCGCGGGCGCGGCGGCGCGCTGGTGATGGCACGAACCCGACGGCGCGCGGGCCACGCCGGCGCGGCGGAGCCAAGCCCCGAGATTGATTGCCGTCCGTCCGGCGGCTATCGTTGGCTGGCTTTGCACCAGATTTTCCGCGAAGATCGTGCTGTTCACGGGGTCCGCGGTCCGGCGCGCGAAGGGACCGAGCCATGACGACCACCGCGCCGACACACGACGAAGCCGAGGGGCTGGTGCGACCGGGGCAGGTCATCGCCGAGAAGTACCGCGTCGAGCGGGTGATCGGCGCCGGCGGGATGGGCGTCGTCGTCGCCGCCACCCACCTCCAGCTGGAGGAGCGGGTCGCGATCAAGCTGCTGCTGCCGGAGGCGGCGAAGTCGCGCACGCTCGCCGAGCGCTTCGTGCGCGAGGCGCGCGCCGCGGTGAAGGTCAAGAGCGAGCACGTGGCGCGCGTGACGGACGTCGGGACGCTCGAGTCCGGCACGCCGTACATGGTGATGGAGTACCTGTCGGGCAGCGATCTCGCCGACGCGCTCCGCGCGGGCGGGCCCATGACCCCGCAGGCGGCCGTCGAGTACGTCCTCCAGGCCTGCGAGGCGCTCGCCGAGGCGCACGCAGCGGGCATCATCCACCGCGACCTCAAGCCCGCGAACCTGTTCCTCACGCGGCGCGCGGACAGCTCCCCGTGCGTGAAGGTGCTCGACTTCGGGATCTCGAAGGTGGCGACCGGCGGCTCCGACCCGCGGATCACCGACACGAAGGCCATCATGGGGTCGCCGCTCTACATGTCGCCCGAGCAGCTCAAGTCCTCGCGCGACGTCGACGCGCGCACCGACATCTGGTCGCTCGGCGTCATCCTGTTCGAGCTGCTCACCGGCGCGCCGCCGTTCGACGGCGCGACGATGCCGCAGCTCTGCGTGGCGATCATGCAGGGGATCCCGAGCCCCCTCGCCGCGTTCCGCTCCGACGTGCCCCGGGCGCTCGAGGCGGTGATCCGCAAGTGCCTGGAGAAGCTGCCGGAGCAGCGGTTCCGCCACGTCGGGGAGCTGGCCGAGGCGCTCGCGCCGTTCGCGACCGGGCGGGCCCGGCTCTCCGTCGACCGGATCAGCGGGATCTCGCGGAGCTCGGGGCCCCCGCGGCCGGAGCTCCCTTCGGCGAGCGGGGTGACCTCGCCGACCGTGGTGAACACGTCGCTGAACACCTCGCCGACGTGGAGCGGGACGGTCGTGACGCGAAAGCGGCCGGTGGGGCTCGCCGTCGCGGCCGGCGCCGGCGTGTCGCTGATCGCCGCAATCGCAATCTTCGCGTTCCTGACGTCCCGCGCGCGCGGCGACGGCGCAGCGACCGAGCCGACCGCCAGCGCCTCGGCCGCGCCGTCGCCGGCGGACGCCGCGGCACAGCCGCCGACCGCGCCCGCGTCGCTCTCGCCGACCGTCACGCCCGGCGGCGCCGAGGCCCCGGCGCCGACGGACGACCGCACGGCGGCGCCGGCCCCGGCCGAGATCCCCCCCGCGGCGACGGCCAGCGGCAAGCCCGCCGCGCCGCGCCGGCCGAGCGCCGCGCCGCGACCCCCGGCCGCGGCGCACGCCACGCAGCAGGCTCCGGCCACCCGGCCGCCCGCCTCCCCGGCCGCTGCGCCGCCCGGCGGCAACCTGTTCGACGATCGCAAGTGAGGACACCACGATGACGAGCCTGCCCGTGCAGCACCTCGGGCGCCTGCTGGCGCTCGCGATGTTCCTTGCCGCCCTGCTGGGCGGCCGCGATGCGAGGGCCGACACGGCGGCCGCGCAGGCCCTGTTCGACGCGGCCAAGCAGCTGATGGCCCAGGGGAAATACGCCGACGCGTGCCCCAAGCTCGAGGAGAGCCAGCGGCTCGACCCGGGCATCGGCACGCAGTTCAACCTCGCGGCCTGCTACGAGCAGCTCGGCCGGACGGCGAGCGCCTGGTCGATGTTCCTCGAGGTGGCCGGCGCGTCGAAGGCCGCCGGCCAGCTGGAGCGCGAGAAGGTCGCCCGGCAGCGCGCCGCCGCGCTCGAGCCGCGGCTCATCCGGCTGACGATCACGGCGCCGGCCGACTCCCCGGCCGACCTCCAGGTGAAGCGCGACGGCGCCCTCGTGGGGCGCGCGCAGTGGGGCACGCCGGTGCCCGTGGATCCCGGGAAGCACACGGTCGAGGCCTCCGCCGCCGGCCGAGCGCCGTTCGCGAGGTCCGTGGAGCTCAGCCGGGCGGGCGCCTCGGAGACGCTGGCCATCCCGCCGCTGCCCCCGGGCGCGCCGGCGCGCGACGCCGCGCTCCCGCCGAGCGGCCCCCCCGCGCCGGCGCGCGCCGCCGGGCCTCCGCCGAGCGCCGTGGTGGCACCCGCAGGCGCCGCCGCGCCGCGAGCGAGCGGCGCCCCGTTCGCGCCGGTCGCCGCGCATGCGCCGGCGCCCCCGGCTGCGCCGCTGACCAAGCGCCGCAGCAAGGGGATGATGGTCACGGGCATCGTCCTGACGAGCCTCGGCACCGTCGCCCTCCTGGGCGGGGGCCTGGTGCTCGCCTCGTCCACCTCGTGCTCCGGCGACAGCTGCGGGTACGACTCCAGCGACCCGTTCGCCGACGAGGTCTACGAGGAAGACGACACGGAAGGCGCCGGGGCCGGGCTCATCATCGGCGGGCTCGTCCTCGCCGGCGTCGGCATCCCGCTGGCCATCGTCGGCGGCCGCAAGGTGCCGGTGCAGCCCGAGAAGCAGGCCGCCTCCGCGCCGGCGCCGCCGCCAGAGCTCGTCATCGGCCCGCGCTACGCCGGGCTCCGCTGGTCCATGTGAAGGCCGGCGCCACGCTGCGCCAGCGCGGCGCCCGTGGTCGTGCGCCAGCGCGGCGCGGCGAAGGGGCCGTGAGCGCTCACTCCGGACCGTGAGCGCTCATTCCGGATCGATGCGGTACACGGTGCCGCCGAGATCGACCACGTAGACCTCGCCGGCCCCATCCTGCCCGAAGCTGGCGATGTGGAAGCCGAACGACCCGAGATCGTCCGTCCGGTCGACGGGCGCCGAGGCCACCCCGCCCTCATAGGTGAGCGTCCAGATCCTGCCGCTGCAGTAATCGCCGTAGAAGTAGCTCCCCCGGAGCCACGGGATCCTGCTGCCCCGGTAGACGTAGCCGCCGGTGACCGAGCAATCCTCGATGACCTGCCCGGCATGGCCGTACTCGACGGCGGGGAGCGTGATGGTCCCGTCGAGATCGCAGCTCTCCGCGGGAATGAAGCAGTGCGCGCCCTCCATCCGGCGCCAGCCGTAGTTCTTCCGTCCCTGCCCGGCCGGCTCGATGTCGATCTCCTCCCAGAGGCGCTGACCGACGTCCGCGATGTAGAGATCGCCCGTGCACGCGTCGAAGCTGAAGCGGTACGGGTTCCGCAAGCCATAGTCCCAGATCTCGGGCAGGACGCCTTCGCCCGTCATGTTCCCTTCCGGGATGCCGTACGGGTGTGTCGAGACGTCGAGGCGAAGGATCTTCCCGAGCAGCGTCGTGAGCGCCTGGCCATTGCCGATGTCCGCGTGGCCGGGGCCGGCGTCATTGTTGTCCCCTCCGTCGCCGAGCCCGAGATAGAGGAAGCCGTCGATCGGGCTGAACTCGAGCGAACCGCCGTTGTGGTTCCGATGTAGATCCACGACCTCGAGGTACGTGGCCACCGGGTCTGGACTGGCCACGTCCGGTCGCTCTCCCCGCGCGAACTCGACCACATGCGCGTTGCCGCCCGTCGCCTTGTCCGTGTAGTGGACGAAGAAGCGACCGCCGTCCTCGTAATCCGGGTGGAAGGCGAGCCCGAGCAGACCGCGCTCGCCGTTGTCATTGAACAGGACGCGGTCCCGGATATCGAGAAACACCTTGGGCTCCGCCGCTCCGTCGTCGAGGACGAGGATCTGGCCAGGCTGCGTCAGGATGAAAAGCCGCGTGGGGTCGCCCGGCGCGGATTTCACGAGGAGCGGGTGATCGAGGCCGGAGACGACCGTCGTGAGCTTCAGCGCGCCCTCGTCCTCGCTCGGCGGCGCACAGCTGAATCCCTCCGCGGGCTCACCGCCGCCGCTGCCGCCAGCGGCGCTGCCGCCGCTTCCGTCAGCGCCGCTGCCGCCAACCCCGCTCGCGGCAGCGCCGCTCGCGCCAGCCCCGCTGCCGCCAGTCCCGCTCGCGCCAGCCCCGCTGCCGCCAGTCCCGCTCGCGCCAGCCCCGCTGCCGCCAGTCCCGCTCGCGCCAGCCCCGCTGCTGCCACCCCCACTCGCGTCCGCTCCGCCGGCTGCGGCCGATGAGGCCCCGCCGGTCGTGCCGGGCGGCAGCGGAGAGATCGACTCCTCGCGCGAGCAGGCGATGAACGCGAGCTCGGCCGCCAGAACAAGCGCGAGCACCGGAAGGGACGACAGGGCTGAGCTCGACGGCCTCATGGCCGGACGATATCGTAGATCGAAGCCCAGGGCGGCGAAGATCCGGTGTTGGAGGCGCCCTCACGCCCCGCGCGCGTTCGAGGACGCCCGCCGCGCGCGCACGCCGGACGGCGCCGCTGCGGCCTCCCCCTGACGCGCCTACGCCGGCGTTCGGGGCGTGGCGAGATCGCGAAACGAGCCCTGCGATCCACGCATCGATATCGATGGAGCTGGCCCCATCGCCGCACCTCGAGCGAGGCCAACCACACGAGAGCATGGCATCCGTTTTTCCGCGCTGGAGCAACACCGCTTTCCGACTCGCCATCGCCGCCGTCCTCCTCGGCGGCACGGCGGCCGTGGCAGCGCCGATGATCTACGTGCGCACGGACTGGAACACCGGGCGGCACCTGCCCGTGCAGCAGCCCGTGCAGTTCGACCACAGGCACCACGTGCAGGACGACGCCATCGAGTGCCGGTTCTGCCATTACACGGTCGGGCGGACGGCCACGGCGGGCATGCCATCGACAGCGGTCTGCATGGGCTGTCACAGCCAGATCTGGAATCAGAGCCCCAAGCTCGAGCTCGTCCGGAACAGCTATTTCTCGGGCACGCCCATCGTCTGGAACCGCGTCAACGACGTGCCCGACTTCGTCTATTTCAACCACGCGATCCACGTGAACAAGGGCGTCGGCTGCGTGACGTGCCACGGCCGCGTGGATCAGATGCCCGAGGTCCGGCAGGCGACGCCGATGACGATGGGCTGGTGCCTCGAGTGCCACAGGGCGCCGGAGCGCCACCTCCGCCCGCTCTCGGCGATCACGGACATGGACTGGGACCCGGGCCCCGACGCGGAGCGGATCGGCCGGCAGATCGCGCAGCAGCTCGGCGTGCGGCACCTCGTCCACTGCTCGGCCTGCCACAGGTGAGCGCGCGCGGGCGCGAACGGAGCGACACACAGGGGATCATCGAGGAGCGACCAGGACACCTACGAGAGCGCGAGAGGACGAGGGGCCATGGGCGGCCAGCAGCGGAGCGCCGTCAGGGCGGCGGCGCGGATCCAACGATGACCTGAAGAGGGACGATGGCTGATCAGAAACAGATCCCGTGGAGCGCCGCGCTCGACGGCAAGACGGGTAAAGCGTACTGGCGCAGCCTCGCGGAGCTCCTCGAGTCACCAGAGCTCGTCGAAGCCGCGGCGCGGGAGCTCCCGCCAGGCGTGGGCGATCCGGCCGCGATGAGCCGGCGGCGCTGGCTCGAGCTCCTCGGCGCGGGCATGGCGCTCGCCGGCGTGTCCGGGTGCAGATCGAGGGCTGGGGACAACATCGTCCCTTACGTGACGACGCCGCCCGAGGTGACGCCGGGCGTGCTCCGGTATTACGCCACCAGCCTGGATCTCGACGGGTTCGCGACGGGCGTCCTCGTCGAGAGCCACGAGGGGCGGCCGACGAAGGTCGAGGGCAATCCGCAGCACCCGGCGAGCCTCGGCTCGACCGGCGTCTACGAGCAGGCGTCGGTGCTCGGCCTCTACGATCAGCACCGCGCGCGCGCGGCGCGCCGCGGCGCGGCCCCGGCGACGTGGCGCGCGTTCGTCCAGCAGTTCGAGGGCGCCCGGAGCGATCGCGGCGCCGGGCTCCGGTTCGTCCTTCGGCCCACCGGCTCTCCGCTCCTCCTCGACCTCATCGGCCGCGTCCAGGCGCGCTATCCGGCGGCCCGGTTCACGTTCTACGCGCCCGCTCGGTCGGCGCACCCGGCGCGCGGGGCCGAGCTCGCCTTCGGCGCTCCGCTCCAGGCGCAGTACGACTTCCGGACAGCCGACGTCATCCTCGCGCTCGACGCCGACTTCCTCGCGTCGATGCCGTTCAGCGTGCGGTATGCGCGCCAGTTCGCGGAGCGCAGGCGCGTCGGCTCGCCGACAGGCACCATGAACCGGCTCTATGTGATCGAGCCCGGGCTGACCCCGACGGGGAGCATGGCCGATCACCGCCTGCGCAAGCGGCCGAGCGACGTGCCGGCGATCGCCGCGGCGATCGCGGCCGAGCTGCTCCTGATCGAGGGCGCTCGCCCGGGGCTGATCCCTCCCCAGGCGCTCGGCGCGCTCGATCCGCTCCGGGCGCGGGTCAGCGAGGCGGAGCGGCGCTTCGCCCGGGCGGTGGCGCGCGACCTCGCGCGCGGGGGCGCGGCGAGCGTCGTCGTCGCGGGGGAGCGGCAGCCTCCCGGGGTGCACGCGCTCGCGCACCTCATGAACGCGGCGCTCCGCAACGACCGCGCGGCGTGGACCACCGCGGGGACCTTGATCACGGCAGGCGCCGCCGAGCAGGACCTCACGGCGCTCGCCGAGGAGCTCCGCCGCGGCGCCGTCGATACCCTCGTGCTCCTCGAGAACAACGTGGTTTACACGGCGCCCGCGGATCTCGAGCTCGCGGCGCTGCTCCGCGCCGTCCCGAGCCGGGTCTACCTCGGGCTCTACGAGGACGAGACCGCCGCGGGCTGCGACTGGTTCGTGCCCGCAGCGCACGATCTCGAGGCCTGGGGAGACGCGCGCGCGTACGACGGCACGAGCTCGCTGATCCAGCCGCTCATCGAGCCCCTCTTCCAGGGCAGGACCGCCGCCGAGGTGCTCGCGGTGTTCGCGGGCGAGACGCAGAAGAGCGCGCGCGACCTCCTGCGCGACGCCTGGGCCGCGCGCCGGGGCGGCGCCGACTTCGATGCGTTCTGGGAGGACGCGCTCCGGCGCGGGCTCGTCGAGGGCACCGCGGCCCCGCGCGAGGACGCCACGCTGCGGCTCGACGGGGTGACCGCGGCGCTCGCGCAGCTCTCGGCGGCGGCCCCGCCGAGGGCGGACGCCATCGAAATCGCCTTCTCGGCCGACGCGAGCGTCTATGACGGCCGGTTCGCCAACAACCCGTGGCTCCTCGAGCTGCCCGATCCCATGACCAAGCTCACCTGGGACAACGCAGCGCTGCTCAGCCCGGCGACGGCGAAGGCGCTCGGCGTCGAGAGCGAGGATGTGGTCAATCTCGAGCTCGGGGGGCGGACGATCTCGATACCGGTCCTCGTCGCGCCGGGGCACGCCGACGGCACGGTGTCGCTCGCGCTCGGTTACGGGCGCAGCGGCGCCGAGTCGATCGCCGCGGGGGTGGGGTCCGACGCGTACCGGCTCCGCACCGCGGCTGCGCCCTTCTTCGCGGCAGGCGCCTCGGTGACGAAGCGGCCGGACCAGAAGCACAAGCTCGCCCTGACGCAGCGGCACTGGAGCCTGGAGGGGCGCCCCATAGCGCTCTCGGTCCCCCTCGCCGTCTACCGCGAGCGCCCCGACTTCACGGAGCCGCTCAAGGGGCCACAGCCGTCCCTCATGCCCCCGACGCCTCCCCCCGGGGCGCCGAAGGACCAATGGGCCATGACGATCGATCTCACGATCTGCACCGGCTGCAGCGCGTGCGTCACCGCGTGCCAGGCAGAGAACAACGTCGTCGTGGTGGGCAAGGAGGAGGTCCTGAACAGCCGCGAGATGCACTGGCTCCGCATCGACACGTACGTGGTGGACAACCCGCGAGACCCGAGCGACCCGGCCGTCGTCCACCAGCCCATGCTGTGCCAGCACTGCGAGAAGGCGCCGTGCGAGTACGTGTGTCCCGTGAACGCGACGACGCACAGCCCCGACGGGCTCAACGAGATGACGTACAACCGCTGCGTCGGGACACGGTTCTGCTCGAACAACTGCCCGTACAAGGTCCGCCGCTTCAACTGGTTCGATTACGGCGAGCTCCGCGCGTACAACACGGGGCTCACGAAGCTCCAGCGCAACCCCGACGTGACGGTGCGGGAGCGCGGCGTCATGGAGAAGTGCACCTATTGCGTCCAGCGGATCCGCCGGGCGGAGATCGCCGCGCGGGTGGAAGACCGCGCGATCCGCCCCGGAGAGGTCGTCACCGCGTGCCAGCAGGCCTGTCCGACGCAGGCGATCCAGTTCGGCTCCCTCGCGCACGGAGAGACGGCGATGGTGGCGTGGCGGGGCGAGCCGCGGAGCTACGCGGTGCTCCACGACCAGGGCACCCGGCCGAGGACGATGTACCTCGCGCGCGTCGACAACAAGAACCCGGAGCTCGACGAGCCGTGACGGAGCCCCTCATCCTCGGCCGGCCAACCGACGAGGAGCTCTCCGAAGAGCTCCTGTCGGTCGTCTGGAAGCCGCGTTCCAGGCTGTGGTGGGCGGCGTTCGCCCTGACCGGCGCCGGGACGGTCGTGCTCGCGCTCGCCGTCCTCTACACCGTCACCACCGGCATCGGTGTCTGGGGAAACAACATCCCGGTGGGCTGGGCGTTCGGGATCATCAACTTCGTGTTCTGGATCGGCATCGGCCACGCGGGGACGTTCATCTCCGCGATCCTGCTCCTCCTGGAGCAGCGCTGGCGCACGAGCATCAACCGGTTCGCCGAGGCGATGACCCTCTTCGCCGTCATCCAGGCGGGCATCTTTCCGCTCCTGCACCTCGGCCGGCCGTGGTTCGCCTACTGGCTCGTCCCCTACCCCGCGACCCTGCGGGTATGGCCCCAGTTCAAGAGCGCGCTGCCGTGGGACGCCGCGGCCGTGTTCACGTACTTCACGGTCTCTCTCGTCTTCTGGTACATCGGGCTCATCCCCGACTTCGCGGCCCTCCGCGACCGGGCGCCCAACCGCCTCCGCCGGGTCGTCTACGGCGTCCTGTCGCTCGGCTGGCGCGGCTCCGCTGTCACCTTTCGTCACTACCGGCTGCTCTACGGGTTGCTCGCCGGGCTCGCGACGCCGCTCGTGCTCTCGGTGCACTCGATCGTGAGCACCGATTTCGCGATGGCGCTCGTCCCGGGCTGGCACTCGACCATCTTCCCCCCGTTCTTCGTCGCCGGGGCCATCTTCTCCGGGTTCGCGATGGTGCTGACGCTGCTCATCCCGGCGCGCCGCATCTTCCACCTGGGGAACGTCGTCACCCAGCGGCACATCGACAACCTGAGCAAGCTGGCGCTCGTCACCGCCTGGATCGTCATCTACTCGTACATCATCGAGCTCTTCGCCGCCTGGTACAGCGGGTCGGAATACGAGATCTACCAGTTCTTCGTCGCGCGCCCCGCCGGGCCGAACGCCGCGATCTTCTGGGCGCAGATGATCTGCAACGTGCTCGTCCCCCAGCTGCTCTGGTTCCCGCGGGTCCGGAGGAACATGCCCTTGCTCTGGATCATCTCCATCCTCCTGAACGTCGGGATGTGGTCCGAGCGGTTCGTGATCATCGTCATGGGGCTGCAGCGCGAGTTCATCCCGTCGGCGTGGCACGCCTACCACCCGACGTACGTCGATATCTCGATGTTCATCGGGACGATCTGCTTCTTCCTGCTGCTCGTCCTGATCTTCCTCCGCCTCTTCCCGTTCATCCCCGTGGCCGAGGTCAAGGAGCTGAACCACGAGCTCAGCCACAAGGAGGATCACTGAGATGAGGAGAGGACTGCTCGCCGAGTTCGAGACGCCCGAGGCGATGCTCCGGGCGATCGCGGAGCTCAGGAGCCGGGGATACCGGCGGCTCGACGCGTTCACGCCGTACCCGATCCACGGCATCGACGAGGCGCTCGGGCTCCGCCGCTCGCCGCTCAACTGGATCATCCTGCCCTTGGCGCTCGCGGGCACCGCGGGCGGCTACCTCGTCCAGTGGTTTTGCAATGCGTACGACTACCCGCTCATCGTGGGCGGGCGGCCGGCGCACGCGGCCCTGGCCTTCATACCTATCACCTTCGAGATGATGGTGCTCTCGTCCGCCCTCACCGGGTTCGTCGTGCTGCTCGTCCTCGCCCGGCTGCCCGAGCTCTGGCACCCGGTGTTCGACGTCCCCGGGTTCGAGCGCGCGTCCATCGATCGGTTCTGGGTCGGCATCGACGCCCGCGATCCAGCGCTCATCAGCCCCATCACCGAGCGAGATCTCACCGAGCTCGGCGCCGTCACGGTGGCCTGGGCCGGAAAGGAGCGCTCATGACGCGCGGATGGCTCCTCTCGCTCTCCTGCCTGGCCGCGGCGCTCTGCCTCTCGTGCACGCCGGTGACCACGGCCGACGCCGAGCCCGGCGACGCTGACCTGCTGGATCTCGAGCGCATGCTCCGCCAGCGGCGCTTCGCGCCCTACCAGCCGACAGACCTCTTCGACGACGGCTCGGTCATGCGCCCCCCGCCGGCGGGCGCCGTGCCGAACGACCGCGTGACCGGCGATCCCGGGCTCACCCACGGGTTCACGGGTGAAACGTACGTGGCGCGCATCCCGGTCCCGGTGACCATCGAGCTGCTCCAGTACGGGAAGGAGCGCTTCGAGATCCACTGCGCCGCCTGCCACGGGGTCGCCGGAGATGGAGAGTCGGAGGTCGCGCGCAACATGACGCTGCGGCGCCCGCCGTCCCTCGTCGACACGCGCGTGCAGGCGTTCCCGCCCGGCCGCATCTACCGGGTCATCGTCGAGGGCTACGGCCTCATGCGCTCGTACGAGACGCAGGTCCCGCTGATGGAGCGCTGGGCGATCGTGGCCTATGTGAAGGCACTCGGGAAGAGCCGCGCCACCGCGCTCGACGCGCTCCCCCCGCCCCTCCGCGAGCGCGCCCGGAAGGAGCTCCAGTGAACCGGCGATTCCCCATCTTCCGGGGCGGCCGCGCGATCGTGTCGAGGTCCCTCGGCCTCGCGCTCCTCGGCGCCCTGCTCCTCGTCGTCGGCGCGTTCGTCGACCGGGAGCGGCTCTTCTACGCCTACCTCGCGGCCTACGCCTTCGCCGTGACCACGGCGGTCGGGGCGCTCCTGTTTCTCATGATCTGCCACGCCATGGCCGCGACATGGCCGGTGGCCGTCCGCCGCCTCGCGGAGGCGATCGTCGGGACGCTGCCGCTCCTCTGCGCGCTGTTCGTCCCGCTCCTGTTCGGCCTCGGCGCGCTCTACGGGGAGTGGCTCCGCCCCGAGTCGATCGCCGACGAGCACGTCCGATCCATCGTGCTCCACAAGACGCCTTACCTGAACCTCCCCTTCTTCCTCGTGAGGACGGGGATCTACTTCACGGTGTGGCTCGTCTTCGGCGCCCTGCTCCGGCGCGGCTCGATCCAGGGCGACGCGACCCCGGCGCTCGCGGACAGCCGGCGTCTCCGCGTGATCAGCGTCGCCGGCCTCCCGCCCGTCGCGCTCACGCTCTCGTTCGCGGCCTTCGACTGGCTCATGTCCCTCGCGCCGACGTGGGTGTCGACGATGTTCCCCGTCTACGTGTTCGCCGGCGGCTTCGTCGCGGCGATCGCGCTGCTCACGGTGCTCGCGTTCGCCGCCGAGCGCGCCGGGCTCCTGCCCGGGCTGAACGCGTCGCACTACTACGCGCTCGGCCGGCTCCTCCTCGCGTTCACCATCTTCTGGGCCTACGCCGCGTTCTTCCAGCTCCTGCTGATATGGATCGCGAACAGGCCCGAAGAGGTGGAGTTCTACGTCCTCCGCTCCCACGGCCCGTGGGCGGTCGTGTCCGTCGTCCTCGTGCTCACGCGGTTCGTGATCCCCTTCGTGATCCTGCTCAACTACAGGATCAAGCGGCGCCCGGCCTGGCTGTCGGCCGTCGCCGCCTGGATCTTCGTCGCGCACTACCTCGACATGCACTGGCTCGTCGCGCCCGAGGCCCCCGGCGCTCGCGCGCCGTTCCACTGGCTCGACGCGGCGGCGCTCCTCGCCGTGGTCGGCTCGTGCGTCGCGTTCACCGTGCTGCGGGCGCGCGGCAAGCCGCTCGTCCCCGTCAACGACCCGGCGCTGCCGGCCGCCTTCCGCTACGAGAGCGTATGACGTCCAACTATCGCCGTCCCGACGTGCACCAGGAAGAGGATGTCGTCCAGTGGAAGATGATCCTCGCCGTCGCGTTCGCCATCGTCGTGATCTTCATCGTCCTGGGCCTCTGGGCCTGGATGCTCATGCGCGGGCGCGAGGCGGAGCTCCGCCCCGCGGGGAAGGGCGCCGAGCGTGCCCGTGAGATCTCCCTGCCGCGCGACGAGGTGGCCGGGGTGGATCAGCGCATCTTCCGGCGCGAGGCGATGGGCGAAGAGGGCATCGGCACGGCGCTGAACCGCCGGAAGCGCGAGGAGCTCGGCCGCTTCGGCTGGGTCGACCAGAGCCGCGGGCTCGCGCAGATCCCGATCGAGGACGCGATGAATCTCGTCGTGGAGGAGAGCCGCTGATGAGGATGCACCACCTGTCCACCACGGCGTTTCTCGCGCTCGTGCTCGCGCGCGCGCCGGTCGCGGCCGCCGCCGAGCCGCCGTCGCTCCCGCCCGCCGCGCGCGAGGCCGACATCGAGGAGCGCCTCGGGAGCGCCATCGACACGGCGCTCCCCTTCACCGACATGGATGGGCGGCGCGCCCCGCTCGCCGAGCACTTCGACGGGCGGCGGCCGGTCCTCCTGGTCCTCGCCTATTACCGCTGTCCGACGCTCTGCGGCCTCGTGCTGCGCGGCCTGGTCGCCGGCATGGCGAAGCTCGATTACCGGCTGGGCGAGGACTACCGCGCGCTCACGGTGAGCTTCGATCCGCGGGACACCCCGGCCACGGCGGCGCGGAAGAGGACAGCCGCGCTGTCGGCCCTCGGCCTGGCCGGCGCGCCGACGCCGGAGACCTGGCCCTTCCTGACCGGCGCGCTGCCCGAGATCCGCGCGCTCGCAGGCGATCTCGGCTTCCGGTTCGCGTACGACCCCCAGACGGAGCAGTACGCGCACCCCGCCGCCGTCTTCGTCCTCACGCCGCAGGGCCGCATCTCGCGGATCCTCTATGGCATCGAGTTCTCCCCCCTCGATCTCCGCCTCTCGCTCCTCGAGGCGAGCCGGGGGCAGATAGGCACCCCGCTCGAGCGCGTGCTCATGACGTGTTATCGCTACGACCCCGCGAGCCGCCGGTACGGCCCTTATGTGGCCGGCTTCCTGAGGCTCGGCGGGGCCGCCATCCTGGCCTGGGTCGCCGCGGTGGTCGCCTTCTTCGGCTGGCAAGGGCGGCAGCGCAGGAGACTGGAGCGCGCGCGATGAACGAGCTGCTGCGCCAGCTGCTCTTCTTGCCCGAGCAGCGCTCCTCGCTGGCCCGCGAGATCGACGGGCTGCACTACTTCGTCATCCTGGTGACGATGGGCGGCGCCGCCCTCATCACGCTCATCGGCGGGTATTTCCTGATCCGCTATCGCCGGCGGCCCCAGGACACGCCGCGGCCGCACCCCGGGGCGTTCGCCCGGCCGGCGCTCTTCCTCGAGACGGTGTCGCTCTTCGCGCTGGGCTTCCTCTTCCTCACGTTCTGGACCATCGGCACGCGCCAGTTCGCCGACCTGCGCACGGCGCCGGACGACGCGCTCGACGTCTATGTCACGGGCAAGCAGTGGATGTGGAAGTTCGGTTATCCGGGGGGAGACAGCGAGATCTCGGTGCTCTACGTCCCCGCGCACAGGCCGGTCCGGCTCATCATGACGTCGCGCGACGTCATCCACAGCTTCTACGTGCCCGCGTTCCGCATCAAGCAGGACGTCATCCCTGGCCGGTACACAACGGCCTGGTTCGAGGCGAACGAGCCCGGCGCTTATCCCATCCTGTGCGCGGAGTTCTGCGGCACGAGCCACTCCGAGATGCGCGGCCAGGTGATCGCGCTCGACCCGGTCGACTACGAGCGCTGGCTCGCGGGCGGCCTGGCGAGCGCCCCGGCGTTCGCGCAGAAGGCCGCCGCCGAGGCGGAGAACGAGCTCGCCGAGGCGGAGCCGACGATGCCGAGCCGCGGCGAGCTCGCCGCCGCGAAGCACGGCTGCCTCCGCTGCCACACCCTCGACGGAACACCGCACGTCGGCCCGAGCTGGGCCGGGCTCTACCGCGCCGTCGTGCCGCTCGAGTCCGGCGGCGAGCGCGTCGCCGACGAGGCCTACATCACGGAGTCGATCATGGATCCGCTCGCCGCGCTGCACCGCGGGTTCCCGCCGGTCATGCCGTCCTACCTCGGACAGATCGCGCCGCCCGACGTCGCCGCGATCATCGAGCTCATGAAATCGATCCGCGACGTCCCTCACGGCCCCGACGTGCCGTGGGACGGCGGGGTCCCCGGGAGCAGCGTCACGCCGGAGGGGGTAACGCCATGATGGCCCACGAGGTCGAGGGGACAGCGCCCGTCCACGGCGCGCACGAGGTCGATTATCTTCGCGCCGGCGCGGGCGTGCGATCGTGGCTGCTCACGACCGATCACAAGCGCATCGGGCTCATGTTTTACGTGCTCGTTGTGCTGATGCTCCTGCTCGGCGGCGCCTTCGCGCTGGTCCTCCGGACCGAGCTCTTGACCCCCGGGCCCACCGTGATCAGCGCGGCGATCTACAACCGCATGTTCACGCTCCACGGCGTGGTCATGGTCTGGCTCTTCATGATCCCGTCGATCCCGAACATCTTCGGGAACTTCGTCCTCCCGATCATGATCGGCGCCAAGGATCTCGCCTTCCCGCGCCTCAACCTGGCGAGCCTCTACGTCTACGCGATCGGCGCCGTCGTCACGCTGGCGGCGACGATCGCCGGGGGCGCCGACACCGGCTGGACGTTCTACCCGCCGTACAGCACGACCACGCCCGCGGGCGTCCTTCCGGTCGTGATCGGCATCTTCATCCTCGGCGTCTCGTCGATCATGACGGCGGTGAACTTCATCGCCACGACCCACACGATGCGGGCCCGCGGGATCAGCTGGGGGCGAGTGCCGCTCTTCGTGTGGGCCATCTACAGCACGAGCATCATCATGCTGCTCGCGACGCCCGTCCTCGGCCTGACGATCCTGCTCGTCGGGCTGGACCACGTCTACCATTTCGGCGTCTTCGATCCGACGCTCGGCGGCGATCCCGTGCTGTTCCAGCACCTGTTCTGGTTCTACTCCCACCCTGCCGTCTACATCATGGTGCTCCCGGCGCTCGGGGTCATCAGCGAGGTGGTCTGCACCTTCGCGCAGCGGCAGCCGGCGTCCTACTGGGCGATCGCCCTCTCGTCGTTCGGCATCGCGCTGATCGGGTTCGCGGGGTGGGGGCACCACATGTTCGTGGCCGGGATGAGCGAGCTCGACGCCGGGATCTTCGGCGCGTTCTCGATGTTCATCGCCATCTTCTCCGCCATCAAGGTCTTCACCTGGGTGGCGACGCTGCACAGGGGGGCCATCCAGTTCAACACCCCGATGCTCTATTTCTTCTGGTTCCTGTTCCTCTTCGTCTTCGGCGGCATGACGGGCGTCGCCGTGGCCACGCAGTCGCTCGACGTCCACTGGCACGACACCTATTTCGTCGTCGCCCACTTCCATTTCATCATGGTGGGCGGCACGCTCACCGCGTTCCTCGCGGCGGCGCACTACTGGTTCCCCAAGATGTTCGGCCGCGCCTACTCGGAGCCGATGGGGCTGCTCACGTCGTTCGGGGTGTTCCTTGGGTTCATCCTGACGTTCCTCCCCCAGTTCCTGGCGGGCAACGCCGGGATGCCGCGCCGCTATTACAGCTATCCGGCGCAGTACCAGTGGCTGAACGTCCTCTCGACGGGCGGGGCCTACCTGCTCGCGGGCGCGCTCGTGCTCGCGCTGCTCAACCTCCTCATCGCCCTGCGCTGGGGGCCGCGCGCCAGCGCCAATCCATGGAGGTCCCGGAGCTACGAGTGGATGACGCCGCCCATCCCGCCGGAGCACAACTTCCCCGTGACGCCGGTCATCGATCGCGGCCCGTACGATTACCACCTGACCGAAGAGGAAGCCCATGCCCGAGTCTCAACCGCCCGCTGAGCAGCTCGCGCCGGCGCGGCTGGCCATGCAGTTCGAGGATCTCGAGAAGCAGACCCACGCCGCGCATTTCGGCATGTGGATCTTCCTCGCCAGCGAGGTCCTGCTCTTCGCCGGGCTCTTCGCCCTCTACGCCTCCTACCGCGCGGTCTTCGGTCACGAGTTCAGCGCCGGCGTCGCGCACAACAACGCCGTCATCGGGACCTCGAACACAGCGATCCTCCTGACGAGCAGCCTGCTCGTCGCGCTGAGCGTCTACGCCGTGCGCCTCGACCGGCCCACGATGGCCGGCCGCCTCCTGCTCGGCGCCATCGCGCTCGGCCTCGCCTTCCTCGTGCTGAAGGGCGTCGAGTACACCCAGCACTTCCACGAGGGGATCTTCCCCGGCTCGGCCTACCGCTTCGAGGAGCTCCCGCAGGCCGGCGCGAAGATGTTCTTCACCCTCTACTTCCTGACGACCGGGCTCCACGCGATCCACGTCACGGCGGGGCTCGTGGTCCTCGGCTGGCTCACGTGGGGGTGCTTCCGGCGCCGGTACGGCGCGGGCAACGACACGCACATCGAGCTCGGCGGCCTCTACTGGCACCTGGTCGACGTGATCTGGATATTCCTCTGGCCGATGCTCTACCTGATGCACTGATGCACCGCTAACGGCACGTTGCGCCCATGACCGTCAAGCACCTCTCCTCGCGGACCTACGTGATCGTCTGGCTCCTCCTGATGGGGCTGACGCTCGCCTCCTACCTGCTCTCGCTGGCCCACCTCGGCGAGGCCGACGTCGTCGCGGCGCTGCTCATCGCCACGGTGAAGACGCTGCTCGTGCTGCTCTTCTTCATGCACCTCATCGAGCAGCGCTTCACGAACGCCCTCCCCATGATCGTGGCGGCGCTCCTCGTCGGCCTGATGCTCACGATGATGCTCAGCGACGTGACGAGCCGCCAGGCGATCTTGCAGCGGCCGATCCCGCTGCCCCGGCCGCCCGCGGCCACGCCCCGATGACGGCCGCGCCCCGGTGATCGGTCCGTCGCGCGAGCGCGCCCGCCGGCGCGGGGCGTAGCGCGCCGTCGTCGCGCGGCGACGGGGGCTCGCCCGCGTCGCGATGGCCGCGCGGCGCCGTCGCGCGTCGCGATGGACGCGCGGTCGAGCTCGTCCGGGCGACGCAGGAGCTCGGCTGTCGTCGGAGGGCGCGCGACGCCGATCTCACCGCATCGGGCGCCGCTCACATGGCCTATCCGCCGCCCTGTTTCAGGCCTACAAACACGTGCTCTCGGTGCCGCGCGACGGCCCTGCGGAAGGGTGTCTGCGCCTCCGGCATTGAACGTTCGTAGGAGCGATCATGAAGAGGTGGATTGGGCGGGCCGCGGTCCTGTGCGGCCTCGCCGCGGCCGCGTGCACGGCCGGCCCCGCGGACGCGCCGTGGCTCGCGGACGGGGACGGGTCTCTTTCGCTGGACTGGGCGGCGGCCTCTCCGACGGCGTTCCGCGGCGCCCCCGGGAACGTCGACCCGAGCGCGCCGTGCTCCGCGCGGGTCCTCTTCACGGAGGCCTTCGCGGACAACGCGACCCGGTGGAGCCTCGCGGCGGGGTGGGAGATCGGGCCGGCGAGGGCGTCGAGCGACCAGCGCGCGGGGTTCCCCGATCCGGCGAGCGATCACACCGAGGCCGGCGACAACGGCGTGGCGGGCGTGGTGCTCGGCGGCAGCCCGAGCGTCACCGCGCCGCACCCGCAGCGCTACCTGACGAGCCCCGCCGTCGACGTGCTCGTGAGCGGGCGAGTCACGCTGTCGTTCTGGCGATGGCTGAACACGACCTACCGCAACAAGGCGCGCGTCGAGGTCTTCGACGGATCGCGCTGGCGGATCGTCTACGAGTCTCCGCACGACGATGTCACCGAGTCCGGATGGAAGCGCGTCACCTACGACCTCACGCCCTACAAGAGCTCGAGCTTGCGGGTGCGGTTCGGCTACAGCGCCGTCATCGCCTTCGGCGGCGCGCCCATGTCGGGCTGGAACATCGACGACGTGCAGATCAGCGCCTGCCGCTGAATCGGCTCATGGCCCGAGCGGGAGAGCGCTCGCGGGCTCCCGCGAGCGCTGTGAAAAGACACACCCAGGGCGTTATTCTCCTTTCCTGACGACAATTTTCGCTCCCGGGTCCGCCATGGCTCGCCCTGGCACCTCGCTTGCTCAACCCAGCCTCGGAGCGCGCGAGGACGTAACCCTGCGCCAACCTGTGCCAAAAGAAAGGACGGATCGAACCATGGCCATGCAGAAGAAGCGAAAGGTGCTGAAGGCGCCGTTCATCGTCACCGTCGCCGCGGCGGCCTCGCTCGCGGGCGCGGTGGCCCTGCCGGGGTGCAATCCCACGGTGACGAGCGGCGGCTGCCCCGAGTCGGCGCCGGAGGTCGGATCGAGCTGCGAGGAGGACGGTCTTAGGTGCAACTATGGTAAGGAGACGTGCGGCCTCCCGATCGACAGCACGTGTGAGAGCGGGGAGTGGTATGAGGAACCCACGGTGGCCTGCAACCCGCCGGAGCCACCGGCGTGCCCCGCGGAGGTGCCGGAGGCCGGCAGCGCCTGCGACCAGCCCGGGAAGAGCTGCAACTACGACACCACCGGTTGCCCCTCGGTGGTGACGTGCGGTGACGACGCCACGTGGTCCGACCCGATCTCACCGGCCTGCAACCCGCCGCCGCCGGTGTGCCCGGTGGAGATGCCGAAGGCCGGTAGCGCCTGCGCGGAGCCCGGGACGACCTGTAACTATGACGCCACCAGTTGCCCTGCGCTGGTGAGCTGCGGTGACGACGGCACGTGGTCCGAACCGATCTCACCGGCCTGCAACCCGCCGGCGCCGGTGTGCCCCGAGGTGATGCCGACCGACGGGGATCCCTGCGTGGCGGCGGGCGGGCCCTGCCCCTACGAGATGATGACCGGCTGCGGCCCGATGCCGACCCAGGCCGTGTGTGTTCAGCAAAAGGACACCTGGAGCTGGCAGGTAGCCGAGATCTTCTGCAACCCGCCGCCCCCCGACGTCTGTCTCAACGCCGCCACCGAGGACGCGTGCACCAACCTCGGGCCGGCGTGTCGCTGGCTCACGCCAGGCTGCGGCGACGCCTCGACGACCCCCGTGCTGGCCGAGGCGGGCTGCTTCCCGAGCCAGGGTTGCGAGGTCGACGCGGCGTGTCCGAGTGGGACGCGCTGCCAGGAGATCGTCATCAACCCCTGTTACAAGGAGGCCTGTGACGCCTGCGGCTCGACGGTGAAGGTGTGCGCGCCGCCGGGCGGGCGCCCGAGCACGTCGCCGTGAGCGCCTCCAGGGGCGGCGAGCGCCCGTCTCCCGTCTTGCCGCCCCCGGACTGCCCGCCTAGCGTGATCCCATGAAGGACGCCCCCGACGCAGAGCAGGACAGCGCCGCTGACGCAGAGGCGCCGCGCGGGCAGCGCGCCCCCCTCCCGCCCGCGAGCGACGCGGTGCGCGCCGAGTGGGGGCGGCGCGTCGAGGCCGAGTACCGCTCGGCGGCGATCACACAGCACCTCACGCTCTGGCTGATCCAGATGGGCGCGTCGCCGGATCTCATCGACGACGGCCTCCGCATCGTCAAGGACGAGCTCGCGCACGCGCGCCTCAGCCATCGCGTCCACGCCCGCGCGGGCGGCGGCGCCTTGCCGGCGCTCCGCCGCGAGACGCTCGGGCTCAGGAGCAGCGGAGACGAGCCGCTCGAGATGGCCGTCGCCCGGGCGGGCGTGGAGGTGTTCTGCCTGGGGGAGACGGTCGCGGTCCCGCTCTTCAAGGTGCTCCGCGAGGGGTGCACCGTGCCTGTCGCGCGCCGGGCGCTCGACCGCATCCTGCGCGACGAGGTGCGGCACCGCGACTTCGGCTGGACGCTGCTCCGTTACCTGCTCGAGCAGCCGTGCGCGCCGGCCGTGCGGCAGCTGGTCGAGCGCGAGCTCCACTCCATGTTCACGCGGCTGCGCAGGAGCTACATGCCCCCTGGCGGCGCGAAGCGCGCGGCGATCTCGGACGACGACCGCGCCTGGGGCCTGATGCCGACCGCTCGGTACGGCGAGATCCTCGAGCGCGCCGTGGAGCGGGACTACGTCCCTCGCTTCGGCGAGCACGGTCTGGATGCGACCGCCGCGTGGCGCGCGGCGACAGCGCCCGATCGGTCCGCCACGCCCCCCTGAGCCGGACGCTTCCCGTCCGCCGCGCGGCGCCGCAAGACTGCCGCGCCTCGTGCGCCGGACCCCGCCTGCCCTCCCACACAGCGCCGCCAGAGCTCGGTCTTCCAGGCCTGGAGCCTGCGCGGACGGGCCGTCACGCCATCACGCGGATCACCCGCCGCTCCGGCAGGCTCGCTCGCCTCTGCTCCCATTCGCCGCGCGCCGCCGACTCGAGGATGCGGCGCAGGAGCAGCGCTGGTGCGTCCGCCTCGACGTGGTGCTCGCGGAGGGCCCCCGGTTCCGCGCAGGCGAGCTCCGCGCTCTCCAGGAGGATCCGGTCCTGCCGGAGGATCGCCGGCTCTTCCTGGCGAAAACGCACGCGCGCCCCGAAGGGCAACGCCCTCGCGATCATCCACTCCAGGCGGCACCGATCGGGCGCGGTCGGGACGAAGTGCAGGACGATCCGGCGCGAGGGTCCTCCCAGCGAGCGCACCTCGACGCGGTCGGGGAGCTTGAACGAGAGCAGCGTCTGCTGCGACCGCTGCCCGGGCGCGCCGCCGTCCTCGGGGACCGGCCCGCGCAGCGTCATCCCGTCGGGCGTAGACCGCAGCTCGAGGAGCTCCTCGCGCAGGCCGCGGAAGAGCGCGGTGTAGAACTGCCAGTGAGTCCACGGGTGCGCAAACGCTGGATGACACCAGTCGAGGTTGTTCTCCAGGCCTTTGATGGAGGCGCACCCGAGCTCCACCGAGCCCTGATCCCAGCGGTGCGCCGCAAAGCCGTCGATGCTCGGCGCGGGCGGCGGCGCTCCGCCGTGGCTCTCGCCGAGCCAGACCCACACATACCCGTCTTGCTCCGCGCACGGGAACGCGGGGACACCGCACCTCTCGGGGATGCGCCTGCCCCCCGCGAGCGACGGGATGTGCACGCACTCGCCGCCGCCGCTGTATCTCCAGCCGTGGTATCCGCACGCCAGCGCTCCCTGGGTCACGCGCCCGAGAGACAGCTTGACGCCGCGGTGGCAGCAGCGATCCGCGAGCGCGCGGGGACGGCGGCCGCCTCCGCGAAATACGACGATGTCCCGATCGAGGACCCGGACCGCTCGAGGGGCATCCCCGAGCTGCGAGGACGCACAGGCAACATACCAGTACTCCCTGAGGAACATGACCTCACCTCCAGCAAACATTCATGAATGTATGTAATTCGACATAAAAAACGCGCTCAGCGCTGGAGCCCGCGCAGGAACGTCGCGACCATGCGGCGCACGACGGCCCTCGACTCCAGCACCTTCGGGTCCATGAGGTGCAGCGCGGTCGCTCCGTGCACGAGGCTGACGGCCGCGAGGGCGGCAGCCCTCGGGTCGGTGGCGCGGTCGATCTGGCCGGCCGCTATGCCCTTGCGCACGAGGTCGGCGACCATGTCGACCAGGCGGCGCGCGCTCGCGATCTTCTGCTGGAATCCTGGCTCGAGCTCGGGCGTGAGCTCGGTCTTGAACAGCGTGATCGAGAGGACCGCGCGGTACTCCGGATCTTCGTCGAGGTACTCGAGCGATCGCGTGAGCAGGCGCTCGATCGATTCGAGCGGCGAGTACCGGGGCGACAGCGCCTCGGCGAAGACCTCGTTCGCCTTGGCGCAGCGCTCGCCGATCAGCGCCGAGTAGAGCTCCACCTTGCCCTTGAAGTGCCAGTAGACCGCGCCCCGCGTCAGCCCGGCTTCCGCCGCGACGTCCTGCAGCGTCGCCGCCGAGTATCCCCTGCGGCTGAAGACGCGCAGCGCCGCGTCGAGGATCTGCTCGCGGGTCGCCGCTGCTTCCTCCTTCGTCCGTCGCACCCACTTCATATACATTCACAAATGTATGTTAGCAAGCCCGATCGTCACCTGGTCGGCGGCGGATCGCGGAGCGCGCGGGGTGGGGCCGCCGTCGTGACAGGCAAGGCGATCTGGCGGAGAGGACGCGAGATCGGGTCGTGAAGACGCCGGACCCGGGCTCAGGTCGCGAAGACGGCGAACTCGGGGCTGTAGACGACCACGCCTCGGGCGCGCTCGAGCGCACCGTGCGCGAGCTCGATCGCCATGAACGCCTCGTCCGCCGCGTACTCGTTGCCGAGGCCGTACAGGCTTGCCTTCTTGAACCCGAACCGCGCGTAGTACTCGGGCGATCCGAGGACGACGGCGAACGCGAAGCCGGCGTCCCTGCACGCCGCGATCCCTCGTCGCGCCAGCGAAGAGCCGATGCCGCGGCCCTCCAGCCCAGGAGAGACCGCGAGCGGCGCGAGGCCGACGCCTTTGCCGGGGACGCCGTCGCCGGCGATCGTCACGGGGCTGAACAGGACATGTCCGACGATGCCCGTGTCCGTCACCGCGACGAGCGACACGGCCGCGCGCCCCGCATCCCGCAGCCTGTCCACGAGATCCGCCTCGAGCGCCGAGGGAAACGCCGCGAGGTGAACGGCGCGGATCCCCGCTTCATCCCCCGCCCGTTCGGGCCTGACGTCGATCATCGACGCCCCCCTCCAGACAGACGCCCCTCGGCCGATCCGCCCGCGCGAGGGGCAGCGTCCGGCACCGCCCCCCGCCCGCGAGCGGCGTCAAGCGCCAAGGAGGGCGTGGTTATGACAGACCATGTCCGACCGGGTCGACACCTCGATAACGCCGCCGCCTCTCCAGTTCTCCACAGGAGTTCTCCACAGGACATCCCCTGGACAACAGCTGGATTCTGTCGATTACCATCGCCGCGCAAGCCTCTTCTCGTCATGGCCATTCGGGCAGCCTAGCGGAACCCCGCGCCGCAGGGTGAACCGGCGCCAACAAGACAATGCAACTAACTGTAATTACTATAGTTTTTCCATCCACAGGCCCCGCCGTCCGCCCCTGACAGGTTGGGACAATGTCCGTCCGATCGATCCCTTTCCCGACGGGTCGAAGATGACTATCCATGGTAGACATCAAGAACGCGGCGCGACGGCGTGTCTCTCGCATGAGCGTGTAAATGGCGCGCCGGAATGCTTCGTTTTGGAGGAGACTTCATGGAAAAGATCTCGCTCACGTACTTTGTCGACTTCGTTCTCAAGGCCGGGACGCCCAAGCTGACGGGCGTCAGGGAGTTCAAGGAGCGGAAGGACGAGCTCTACACGGACTTTTACAGGCAGGTGCGAGAGGCGATCGTCGACATGCACAGGAGCGGAAAGCCCACCAGCGTGCTCGACGGCTTCCTCGCCGCGCAGCACGACGAGCGGCGCCGCCGCATCTACCCGTCGGTGGTGAACGGATATCGCAAGTTCCTCGCCTCGACGAAGATGACGTGGTTCGAGCCTCCGGCGTCGACGTATCGCCTCGGCGATCTCGAGATCAACGTCAACCCGGAGCTCGGGCTCGTCATCGATGGGACGCCGCATGTCATCAAGATGTATTTCCGCGGGGAGCCCCTGTCGTCCAAGCGCGTCTCGGTCGTGCTGAACCTGCTCATGAACGGGCTCGCAGAGAGCACGCCGGGCGGCGCCTTCGCGGTGCTCGACGTGCGGAACGCCAAGATTCACACCTTCAAGGTGCCGAACCCGCGGCTCAGCTTGCTCCTCCGCGGCGAGGCGGCCTCCTTCGCCACCATCTACACCGGGCTGTGATCGCTGCGCCGCCGAGCGAGGCGGCGCCGCGCAGGCATCGCACCACGTCATCTCCCGGCGTCCACCGAGCCCACGACGCCCACCGCGACGCCCACTGCGACACCGGCGTTGCCGCGCCACGCGCCCTCCGCCGCTCATGCCGGCGGGGGCGCGCGGCGCTCGCGCCCGCCCGGTGCAGGACGCGCACCGGGTGGACGCGGGAGCCGAAAGGTCGATGTCACGACGACGACGCCGTGACGCCATGACGCGACGACGCGACGACGTGACGACGTGATGACGCGACGCCGCAATGAATGGCGCACACGCAATAGGGCTGTAGGAGATCGACGCCTCTGGCCTCATCGCAGAACGTACAAGCAGAGTAAAAATGACCGATTCAGAGAAAGAGAACTACGATCGCTCCGGCAGTTTCGTTTATCCTCGGGCTGCCATGGACCGCCGCGCGCAGATCACCGCAACCCCGCTTCATGTGCCCAGCATTCTTGTGGTCCTTGATCCCGCGTGGCCGGCGCTTTTCAGCCTGTGCCTCGCGGTGGCGCCGGGCTGCGGGGTGCTCCTGCACCGCTGCGATGCGGCCACCGCCGCGACGATCGCCGCCGAGCGGCGGCCGCTCGCGATCCTCCTGTCCAACAGCGTCTACGCAAGGGATCCGGCCGATTTCGAGGCGCTCGCCCGGGACGTCCACTCGACGCTGCTGCGGCTCGACGAGGAGGTCAGCGAGCGAGAGCTCGAAGCGATGCTGAACGGGGCGCTGCGCGAGACGCGCGAGATGAACGCGCAGCGCGATACGGGGCGGCGCGACGAGGGCGGCGGGCGCTACACGATGATCGGGGCGCAGCGCAGCGAGACCTTCGGCTCCAAGGGGTCCTCGGGCGCGGACTCGCGCGCTCCGCTGCGGGCGGGCGCGAGCGCCGATCCCCGCCTCGCGCCGCGGGTCCGCGAGACGTCAACGAGCCACAGCACGCTGCCGCCGCCCTCGGCGCGCTCCGCCGCCCCGCCGTCGGCCCGGGCGCCCCTCGCGAGCCACGCGCTCACGCCGGTGCCCCCGTCGAGCGCGCCGCCGTCATTCCGCTCCCCGCCGTCGGTGCCCTCGGCGCCGCCGCTGGCGCGCACGCAGCCCAGCGCTTACGCGCCGGGCGGGTCGCAATCGACACCGCCGCCCTCCGCCCGCTCGCTCCCGAGCCCTGCGTATGCGCACGCGGAGACCGCCGCGAGCGGCCGCCTGTCGAGCCTGCCCCCGTCGTCGCGCCCCGAGCCCCTGTCGAGCCCGCCCCCGTCGATGCGCTCACAGCTCCTGTCGGGTCCACCTCCGTCGACGCGCGCACAGCCGAGCGCGCCGCCGGTCCCCTCGTCGCGCCCTCTACCCGGGGGCCCTGCGGCGCGCCGGCCCACGCCGATGCCGTCGAGCGGGCAAGCTGGGCCGCCCTCCTCCAGGCGCAGCCTGCCGAGCCCGCCGTCCCTGCGCACGATGGCGAACTCGCCCCCTTCCGTACGCTCCGTCCCGCCCGGCATGCTCCCGGGCGCCGAGCCCCCGCCGTCGATCAAGACGATGGGCCCCCTGTCGGCGCGGATGGCCCCGGCGTCCTCGGTGCGCCCCGAGCTGTCGCCGCGCTCAGGCGTGCGAGAGCGGGGCAGCGAGGAGCTCGACGCCGTGTTCGAGGATCAGAAGCTGCCGCTCGACGCGCTCGCGCGGGGCAACCGCGGCAGCACGACCACGCGCTGAAGCCCGGGCCAGAGCGTTTTCCGCCCACCTCTGACACATGCCGAGCAGAGCGGCATGCCGAGCAGAGCGGCATGCCGAGCAGAGCGGCATGCCGAGCAGAGCGGCATGCCGAGCAGAGCGGCATGCCGAGCAGAGCGGCATGCCGAGCAGAGCGGCATGCCGAGCAGAGCGGCATGCCGAGCAGAGCGGCATGCCGAGCAGAGCGGCATGCCGAGCAGAGCGGCGGTCACCCGCACAGGAGACGGGCCCAGATCGGCGTTTTCGGCGCGCAAGCGCACTCCAGTCTCAGGATCCTACACATCTCGCTTGATGTGTGCTGGGCGACGTGATCAAAGCTGCGGATGGGTTCACCCGCAGCAGAGAACGCGGCCGCACTCGCCGAGGAGATGAGCGACGCGCCCTTCGGCGATGTGCGGCTTTCGAAGCGCCAGAGCAAGCTGGTGCAAAAGCTGGCGCAGGCGCCGGACAAGAGCTTCCCCTCGCTGCTGTCCGACAGCGAGCTGGAGGCTGCGTACCGTTTCTTCGGCAACGACGCCGTCACGCCCGCGGCGATCCTGGCTCCGCATGTGCGCGCCACCCTCGCGCGCATGGAGGCCGAGCCGGTCGTGCTCGCCATCCATGACACCACGACCCTCTCCTTCCGCTCGGACGGCCAGCGGCAGGGGCTCGGCCGGCTGCGCTCCTCGGGGCAGACGTTCTTCGCCCACTTCACCTTGGCCGTCAGCGGCGATGGGGTGCGTCGCCCGCTCGGCGTGCTCGCTCTGAGCACGCACGTGCGCGACGAGGACACGACGGGCAACGAGCACGACCGCTGGGGAGAGCAGGTGGAACAGGTCGCTGCCCTGGGCTGTGCTCCGCACGCCTTGGTGCATGTCATGGACCGCGAGGGCGACGACTACGGCCTGTTCGCGCAGCTGCTGGGCGCAGGGCATCGGTTCGTGATCCGGCTGGCACACAATCGCCTCGTCGAGGCCGCCGCCCTCGGAGAGGAGGCGAAACTTGAGCACGCGCTCGCGCAAGTTCAAGCGGTCGCTGTGCGCGAGGTAGAGCTTTCCCCACGGCCGGCGGGCAACCGTAGCCCTCAACAGAAACGCCTGCATCCCACCCGTGCCGGACGCCTGGCGAAGCTCGCCCTTGGCAGCACGCGCGTGACGCTGCGACGACCCAGATCGCAGCCGCGTGAGCTGCCGGCGACACTCTCGCTTCAGGTCGTGCGTGTCTGGGAGCTCGAGCCGCCGCCGGGCGAAGCGCCGGTCGAGTGGGTGCTGCTCACCAACGAGCCGGTCGAGTCCGGCGAGCAGCTGACGCAGCTGGTCGACTGGTACCGGGCGCGCTGGATGGTGGAGGAATTCTTCAAGGCCCTGAAGACCGGGTGCGCCTACGAGAAGCGCCAGATCGAGGACCTGCACGGCTTGCGCAACGTGCTGGCGCTCTTCGCGCCCATCGCCTGGCAGCTATTGCTGCTGCGCAGCGAGGCTCGGCGCGCTCCGGAGCAGCCCGCGACCGCCGTGCTCACGCCCACCCAGCTCGCGGTGCTGCGGGTCTTCGCGCGCAAGCCCCTGCCCGAGAACGCCACGGCCCGCGATGCCTTCCTGGCGATCGCCGCGCTCGGCGGACACCTCCGGCGAAACGGCGAGCCCGGCTGGCAGACCTTGGGCCGTGGCTACGAGCAGCTCCTCACCCTCGTTCAGGGCTGGAGCGCCGCGAGGGAGGTGGGGGAAATATGATCAATCCTGAGACTCCAGTGCGCTGAGCACCGAAAACGTCGAGATGGGCCCGTATCCGAAGCGGGTGACCGTCGCTCTAGCGGGGGCGGGTGAGCCACGATACGGTGGAGCCCGCGGCGCGCTCGAGCAGATCGCCGGCGATGTCGATCAGCGCGGGCGGAGCGGGCGCGCCGAGGTCGCGGCCGAGATCGACGAGGATGCGGTCGACGCACTCCATCGCGCTCGAGGCGGCGAGATCCATCCCCGCGCCGCGCCCTCCGGCGGCGCGCCCTGCGAGGTACAGCCCCCGCACGGGCGTGTACACCGCCGGCCGCGCGCGGCCGACCTGGCCCGGCGTCTGCGCTGTCCCCGCCGCGATCTCGCCGCCAGGGGCGCACGCCTCTCGACCTCCGTCCGCGGGCGAGCCGTCGATGAAGATCGCCTGGGAGAGCAGGCCGGGCACCGCCGCCGACAGCGCGCGCAAGAGCTCGTCGACCGTCGCGCCGGGTCCACCGCGCGAGGCGCCGCCGCTCCCACCAGGTACGGCGCACGCGCAGAGGAGCTCATGCCCGGGCGGCGCGAGCGACGGGTCGAAGCGCGTCGGCGCGAGGCAGTAGAACGGGAGCGCCGGCGCGCCGGCGCCGCCGGCGAGACCGGCGAGCGCGCCTGCGGCGACGAGGCGCCTGCGCAGCCCGATCTTGACCTCGACCAGCCTCGGCCGCGGCGTGATCGCACGGACGCGCGCCACGTAGGCGTCGGGGAAGTGCGGCTCGCCGACGAGGCCCGAGACCGTGCGCAGGAGCCCGGCCGCGCTCACCACGATCCGCGCGGGGAGCGCCGTTCCGTCCTCGAGCTCGACGCCGCGCACCCGACGATCGCGCACCAGCACGCGGCGCACGGTCGTTCCCGTCCACACGGCGGCGCCGAGCTCCCGGGCCAGGCGGCAGAAGACCTCGGGGATCCGCGACCCGCCGCCCTCGGGATAACGCTGCCGGCCGGCGCGGGCGAGCCGGCGCAAGGAGAACAGCGCCTCGCCCGCCGATGCCTCGGTTCCTGGCAGCAGCAGCGGCAGGCCAAGCAGCCCGCCGAGCCGAGCGGCGGCCGCGGCGCGCGGGATGAAGCGGGCCACGTACGCCTCGGCCGTCACGTCGTCGCACGCCGCCAGATCGACGTCGCGCATCGCCCCCGCGTGCGCGAAGAGACGCGCAGCGCCCGCGGCCTCCAGCGGCGTGAGGTCGAGGCCGCGCGCGAGATCCAGGGCGGCCCCAGGGAGCCGGAGGAGATCGGCCTGCAGGACGACGCGGCGAGCGCGCGCTGCCCCGGCGCGGGCGCCCGCGAAGCAGAGCGCGGCCGGCTCGTCGTCCTGCCGGAAGGTGATCGCGTCGCCCTGGCCCACGCGGCGGAGCACGTCGCCGAGCGGGCCCTGCTCGCCACAGCCGAGCATGTGCGTGGCTGTGTCGACACGGAACCCGTCCCTCTCGTAAGCAGCAGAGGAGCCGCCCAGGCGGCGCTCCCTCTCGACGAGCAGGGTCGGGATGCCGGCGTGCGCAAGGAGGAGCGCCGCGGCAGCACCGCCGACGCCAGACCCGATCACCACTGCGCGCAAGGGAGCCTCGTCCATGACGTCACGAGAACATATCGCGGAGCGCCCCCGCGCGGCGCGCGCCGCACCGCCGGCAATCACGCGGAAACCGCGCTGGAATCACGTGAGGAGACGCGAGGAGACGCGAGGAGACCTGAGGAGGCGCGAGGGGAGGCCGCAGGATGCGAGGAGACGCGTGAGCCACGTAAGAGGACACTGGGCCACGCGAGGAGACACCGGGCTACGCGGAATCACGCAGGGCAAGGCAGCGCAGCACACCGCGACTCGACAAAGCGCCGAGGCGCGCGCCGAGCGTTGACCCTCGAGAGCGGCCCCCCGTAGAGTGTAGCCTTGCAGCCGACGTGCCCGCTATGAAGACCTGCCCGCAGTGCCATCAGCGTTACCCGGCCGACAGCGCCTTCTGCTTCATCGACGGCTCGTCGCTCGTCTCCGAGAAGGATCCCCGCATCGGGACGTCGATCGCGGGCCGCTACGTCATCGAGCAGGGCCTCGGGATCGGCGGGATGGCCACGGTCTACAGGGCGTACAACAAGCTGATCGGCACCCCGTGCGCCATCAAGATCCTGAACCGCGAGTTCGCGCAGGACACGACGACGCGGGAGCGCTTCCGGCGCGAGGCGCGGCACGCGCAGCGGCTCGCGCACCCGAACATCATCGAGATCTTCGATCAGGGCGACACCGACGACGGGCTGCCCTTCCTCGTGATGGAGCTGCTCCAGGGGACGAGCCTCGCCGACGTGGTGGAGCGCAGCCGGGTGCCGCTCGCGCGGGCGCTGCCCATCTGGGTGCAGATGGCGCGCGCCCTCGGCCGAGCGCACGACTTCGACGTCGTTCACCGCGATCTCAAGCCGGAGAACGTGTTCCTGCTGAAGGGCGACTGGGTGAAGCTCCTCGACTTCGGCATCGCCCGCTGCGCGCAGGACGCGCGGCTCACCAACCTCGGCGAGATCTTCGGCACACCTCAGTACATGGCGCCCGAGCGCAGCACGACGATCGACGCGGGCCCCCCGGCGGACCTCTACTCGCTCGGGGTCATCATGTTCGAGATGATCACGCAGCGGCTGCCGTTCGACGCGCCGGATCCGGCGAGCTGGATCCTGAAGCACATGAACGAGCAGCCGCCGCACCTCAAGGAGCTGGCCCCGGAGATGCCGGACGCGCTCGACCGCCTCGTCAGCGCCCTGCTGGCGAAGGATCCCTCCGAGCGCCCCGTCGACGCGTACCGCGTGCTCGCGGAGCTCGAGGAGATCGCGGCCGCGAGCCGGATCGCGCTCCCCCCGCCGCCGGAGGCGATGCCGCGCGACTCGGCCGTGCGCTCGAGGGGCGCCGGGCGCGATCCCTGGGTCAGCCGGCTCGATCTGTTCGAGCGGATGACGGCCCGCGCGTTCGGCCCGTCGGCGCCGGCAGACATCCAGCGGCAGCTCGACGCGCTGCGCGGCGTCGTGCGGGAGCACGCCGACCTCCGCTCGAGGGCCCTCGACGAGCAGCGGCGCCTCGAGGGCGTCGCCGAGGAGTGGCGGGACGGCCGGATGCAGATCGGACGGGCGATGGATGCGCTCACGGTTGACGCCTCGCTCACGCGCGACGAGGCCCGATCCTTCCGCGCCAGGGTGGCGCCGCTCAACGCGGCGACGCAGGCGTTCGTCCCCGAGGTGCTGATCGCGCACAAGGAGGCCGTGCGCTGGGAGGGCCGGTGCGGGTTCGCCGAGCCCTACCTCGAGCTCGCCGCCAGCTACCGCAGGCTGGCCGAGCTCGTCGAGGGCTGGTACGCGTCGCGCAAGGCGGACTACGAGGCGGAGAGCGAGGCGATCGCCCGCGAGCACGAGGTGGCCGAGGTGGACGCGCAGATCAAGAAGCTGCGCGAGCGCCTCGAAGAGCTCGACAGGCAGCTCGAGGCGCGGCGCCGGGAGTCCCAGGAGCGCATCGCCGAGATCGGGCGCAGGGTCGATCAGCTCGACGCCGAGCTGCTCCACCTGGCCAGCCGCTTCTGCGCGCCGCTCCGATCGAAGCCGGAGCTCGGCTCGCTCTTCGTGGAGCTCGAGCGGCTCGCCGGCTGACCGCTCCGCTCCGGCGCGCCTCGGGCGCACACCGTGGCGGCGTGTCGCAGGTCGCGGCGCTCCGGCGAGGGCTTCCCTGCGGCGCGCGTGGATCTGGCTCGGACGCGCCCCCGCGGGGCTCGACCCGGCGGCGCGGTATTCCTCCGCCGCCCGCCGTCGCGCCGCGCGTCAGCACGGTCGCCACGCCCCGTGCGTACTAAGCTACCCGCCGTGACGCCCGACCCCGCACCCGAGGCGCGGCGCTCCTCGCCGCCGCGCGCGCCGGGACGCGTGCGCCGCGCCGCCTCCGCCGTCGCGGCGGCGCTCGGGCTCACGCTGACGTTCGCGGGCGCCGCGGCCGTCGGCGTCGCGCTCCACCTCGACACGCCCGCCGCGCGCCGCGTGGCCCGCGACGCCACGAACCGGCTCCTCGGCTCGCTGTTCCAGGGGCGGATCGTCGCCGACGAGATCGACGCGCTCAGCCTGAGCGGCGTGCGGATCCGATCCGCGGTCGCGCTCGATCCACGGGGGAACAAGGTGATCCGCGCGAGCGGCCTCGAGGCGCGCGCCGACGTGCTCCCGATGCTCCGCGGCGCGCTCTTCGGCGCGGGCCCGCTCCGCATCGAGGTCCCATACATCCGGGTCGAGCAGGCCGACGTGCTGGTCCAGGACAACGGCGCGGGGGGCGTCACCCTCGGCGACACGTTCACGCCGCTACCGCCGCGAAGCCCGCCCTCGTCCGCGCCCGGGGGGCCTCCGCGCGACGTCGTCGTCGCCCTCTCGCACGTCGAGATCGGGCGCGGGTGGGTCCACGGGCAGGCCGCTCCGCCGCGCGCGCTGGACGCCGACGTCAGCCGGCTCTTCGGGTCGGTGCACGTCGGCCCGGAGGGGGTCGCCGTCGACGTCGATCAGACGGGCCTCGTGGATCGCGCGTTCCTTCCGGCCAGGACCGCGGGCACGGCGAACTACCACCTCCGCGCCGGGGACAAGGTCCGGATGTGGAGCAGCTTCGCCGGTCGGCTCGCCGACGTCGAGGTCACCGCGCGGGCCGTGCTCGACGAGGAGCACCTCGAGGCGCAGGCGAGCGTCCCGCGCGCCACGCCGGAGCAGCTGCGGAGCCTCCTCCCGGATCACCCCCTCACCGAGCCGATCTCCGCGCGCGTGGCCGTGAACGGCCAGCTCCCTCAGCTCGACGTGGTGGCGTCGGCCTCGGCAGACGCTGCCGGCCCGGCGGGCGGTGGCCTCGCCCTCACAGGGCGGCTCGACGTGGCGGGGCCCGTGCGGCTCGACGCGGAGGTGCAGGCGCGCGACGTGGATCTGCGGCTCTTCGGCGTACGCCTCTCGCCCGATGCGGCGAGCGGCGCGACGCCGACGCAGACGGGCGCGGCGCCCGTCCCGGCCGGCGCGGCGCCGACGCAGACGGGCGCGGCGCCTGTCCCGGCCGCGCCCACCCTGCCACGCGCCGTGCGCGCCCTGACCCACGCCGCGCCCGCCCTGCCCCGCGTTGCGCCCGCCCGCGCTGCCGCGGCGAAGCCCGCGCCGGAGCGCGGCTCCGGGCCGGCGGACGCGGCGCCCTTGATCACCGCGGACGGCCGGGTGCGCGTCGAGCTCGGGGACCTGCTCCGGCTCTCCGTCGAGGCGCAGACCGAGCCCACCGCGCTGCTCGGGCAGCGCGTGCCGGCGGCGGACGTCCACCTCGTCCTCGACCGCGGCGAGCTCGACGCGCGCGTGCACCTCCACGAGCCGGGCGCTCCGATCGACGCCGCCGTCTCGCTCCTGCCGGGCGGCCAGGGCATCCGCTTCGCGGCGACGGCCGACATCCCGGCGATCGCCGCGGCGCCACGCCTCGCCGGGAGCGTCGACGGCGCCGGCCGCGTGCGCGTCGAGGGGAGCCTCCGCGCGGGAGCGCTCGACGCGCGCGTCGAGGGCGCGTTCGCCGGGCTCCGGGCCGGCCCGGACGTCGCGCTCGCCAGCGCGCGCGTCGCGGGGCGGGTCTCCGGGCCGATCGACGCGCTCTCGATCGACGCCTCGCTCTCCGGGAAGGAGGCGCTCGCCGGCGGCCACACGCTCGACGAGGTCACCGCGCAGATCTCCGGCCCGCTCGCCTCGCCGAAGCTCCGCGCGACGATCACCGACGGCGACGACTCCCTGAGCGCCTCCGCGCGGCTGAGCTCCACTCCCCTCGCCCTCCGCGACGTCGAGCTCCAGCTGAAGCGCGACGGCGCCGCGGTCGCGGGGAAGATCACGGCGATCAGCCCCTCGCCCGGCGGGCTCGCCGTCGAGGGGCTCGATCTCTCCTCGGCCGAGCTCGGCTCGTTGAAGGGCCGGCTCGCGGTGCGGGGCGATGACGTGACCGGGCGCCTCCGGGGCGACGGCATCGACGTCGGCCGCGTGGCCCGGATGATCGGGATACCGCTCCGCGTGCGCGGGCGCGCGGAGGTCGACGTCGCGCTCGATCGGGACCGCGAGAGCGGGCGCTCGGGCCACGTGCGGCTCGGCCTCACGGGGGGCGAGATCGCGTTCCTGTCCGGCATCTCGGCGGAGCTCACGGCGACCTTCGAGCGCGACCAGGTCAAGGCCGACGGCTCCGTGCGCATCGACGCGAAATCGCCGCAACCGAACGGGAACGGCGGGCAGCCGCCGAACGGCGCGTGGAACGGCGCCCTGCCGCGGTGCGCGGGCACCCTCGCGAGCGTGCGCGTGTCGGGCGCCGAGGGCACGCTGGACGGGCCCCTCCTGCGCGCGGAGACCTGGACCACCCTGGTCGGAAAGGCCGAGGTCGCCGCGGAGGACTGGGACCTCGGCTGCCTCGCGCAGCTCATGCCGATCGCGCACATCGTGAGCGAGGTGCGCGGCAAGCTCACGACCAGCTTCCGGGTGTCGCGCGCGGCCGGCGAGCCGTTGCCTTCGCTGCACGACGTGCTCGTGCGGACGCACGGCCTCGCGCTCGCCGGGCCGCATCGGCTGGACGCCGAGCGCCCGGCCTGGGAGTCGCGCTTCGTCGACGCGCAGCTCAAGGGCTCGTTCAGCGGCGCGACAGGCAGGGCGGACGCCGCGCTGACGCTGTACGACGGCGGGCTGCTCGCCGACGTCTCCGGCACGATCGAGCTCGATCTCGAGGCGCTCACGGGGCCGCCCGCGAGCCGGTGGTCGTCTCTCCTGCGCTCGCCCATCGCCGCGCACGCCTCCATCCCGCGACGCGCGATGGACCAGCTCGCCACGCTGCCCTCGTTCGTGCGCGAGGCGCTCCCGCCGGTCGCCGGCGAGGTGCGGATCGACGCGTACGCCAGCGGCACGATCGAGCGTCCGTTCCTGACGGCGCGGACCCTCTGGTGGGGCTTCACCTATGCGCCGCCCGGCGTCTCGGGCGCGACGGATCTCCTGTTCCCCACCGACCTCGACGCGTGGGTCACGTACGACAGCGAGAAGGCCACGCTGGACGCGCACGTCACGCGCGGCGCGGCCGAGATCGCGACCGTGAGCGCCGAGGTGCTCGCGCCGCTCGAACGCCTGCTCGGGGGCGTCCCGGCGCGCGCGCGCAAAGGCGCGCCTCCGCCCCCCGCGTGGACCGGCTCCTTCCGCGCGACGCTGCGCGAGGTCCCGCTCGGCGAGATCCCCCTGCTCGCCGACAGCGGCATCGCCGGGCGCGTGAGCGGCGAGATCGAGATGCGCGGCCTCAACATCGCGCCGTCGCTCAAGGCGCGCCTCACGGTGCCGGGCGTCACGCTCGGGAACGACCTCGCCTTCGAGCGCGGCGTGCTCGCGCTGCGGATCGACCCGATGCGCGAGGCCGGGCGCGGGAACCTCCGCGTCACCGAGCTCGCCCTCGAGGGCCGGCGCGGCGGCAAGATCCGCGCGAACGCCTTCGCCAGCGTGCGCTTCCGCGACGGGTTCATCCCGGTCCTCGACGGCGAGCGCACGGACCTCGCCCTCTCCGCGGAGCGCTTCCGGCTCGCGGCGCTCCAGCCGCTCGTCGGCGGGCTGCTGAGCAAGGTCGATGGGACGCTGGACGGCGACCTCCGCATCGAGCTCGGCGGCCCGTCCGACGCCGACGGGAACCTCCGCGCCCAGCTCCAGGTCACGGACGGCGTCGTGCACATCCCGGAGCTCGGGCAGGAGCTGCGCGACGTGGCCGCCCGCATCACGGCCGAGGGCGGCGTCCTCCGGATCGAGGGCTTCCGCGCGGCGGGCACGACCGGGATGGCGCAGGGCTGGGCCCTGTTCCGGCTCGCCGGGCTCGCGCTGCGCGACGGCGCCGGGGCGCTGACCATCGCCGAGGACCAGGCCCTCCCGCTCACGCTCGAGGGGGTGCCGCTCGGGACCGCCTCCGGGGCGCTGTCGTTCATCGCGGAGAAGAAGCCGGGCGAGCTCGCGCTGTACGTGACGGTCCCGGAGGTCCCCACGCTCCGCGTCTCGCTGCCGGCCACGAGCAGCCGCGACGTCCAGCCGCTCGACGACAACCCCGACATCTCCGTCTCGCACCCGCTCGGGCCGGAGAAGCAGCGGCGCGCGGCGGACGCGCTCCGCTACACCGTGACGTTCGACGTGCGCGACGCGTTCGTCAGCGGCGCGGGGCTACGGCTGCGCCTGAGGGGCGCCGAGGACGCGCCGCCGCGCGTCGTGATCGGCGAGGACACGCGGGTGTCGGGCGGCATCGAGGTCACGCGGGGCGAGCTCGAGATCTACGGCAAGGCGTTCGAGATCGAGGGCGGGCGCGTGCGCCTGCGCGAGGAGGAGGCGTCGAACCCGCACCTGAACGTCACGGCGCACTGGGACGCCCCCGACGGCACGCGCATCCACGTCGACTTCAACGGCAACCTCCGGCCCATCACCGACAGGTCGCTGCGCTTCACCTCGAGCCCGCCGAGCTCGCAGCAGGACATCCTCGCGCGGCTCTTGTTCGGCGCCGATTTCTCGGAGGGCGCGCAGGCCGCGGGCGCCGAGACCCCCGCGGGCCTCGCGGCCGGCGGCGTCGCGGCGTCGGTCGGCAGCGAGATCGCGGCGGCGCAGTTCAACGCGCTGCTGAGCGGCATCGCGCCGCTGCGCGGGCTGACGACGCGGTTCGGGACGACGTCGGAGGGCACGCTGCGGACGAGCGTGGTCTACCGGCTGAGCGACAACCTGACGGCGCAGGCGACCTTCCAGGAAGGCGCGCAGCAGAGCGCCTCGGCGGCACCGAGCGGGCCGACCCCCGGTGGGACGGCGAGCGAGCGCGGCACGCGGACCGAGGTCACCATCGACTGGCGCTTCAACGAGCACTGGACGCTCCGCGGCACGGTGGGCGTCGACGAGCGCCAGACGACCTCGGGCATGCTCGACCTGCTCTGGCAGTATCGATACTGAGCCGAGCGCGGCCGCCTCGGCCCCGCGCGACAGCGATCCCTCTCTGGATCTCCGGCGCGCGGGGCTAGCGCGCGGCCCGCGGGGGCAGCGTGACCTCGCGGCCGCCGACGCGCAGCGTGGGCGGCTCGGCCTCGACGAGCAGCGGGGCGAGCTGCGTCTGCGCATGGCGTGAGAAGCGCGCCTCGAGCGCGCCGCTCCGGGCGCGCGCGTACACGACGCCGTCCTCGCCGAGGGAGAGCGTCGCCGGATCGAGCGGCTCCTCCGTGCCGTCGAACAGGAGCAGCGAGACCGCGCCGCCCTCGCCGATCCGGAGCGCGTCGACGAAGAGCGGCGCGTCGTCGGCCTGGAAGTAACACCAGTCGTAGCCGTTCGTGAGGATCGGCCGGCCGTCGTCCGGGTGCCGCCCGATCCAGGACCGGAGCCCACGCTCGATCGCCGGATGGTCGACCCGGGCGCCGTCGTGCCAGAAGCGGCCCTCGCGATCGAGCCGGATCGAGCTCTCGCGGGAGGTCCCTGGGGGCGGCGCGAAGCGGAAGAAATCGGGATGGTCGCCGGGTTTCATGGGTCACCTCGCAGGAGAGATGCGGCCCGGCGCGGCGAATCGCAAGGAGCGCAAGGAGCGCAAGGAGCGCAAGGAGCACGGGCAGCGCGCGGCGCGGAGTACTATAGCGGGCCCATGGGAGCCCAGACGGCAGAGGTCGGCACGGACGAGCGCCTGCGCGCGACGCGGGCGTACTACGACGAGTTCTCGGCGCGCTACGAAGCCCGGCGCGGAGGGCGCGATCCCGGGGGCTACCACGACCTCGTCGACGCGCTCGAGGTCGACTTCGTGCGCCGCTTCGGCGAGGGCCGCGACGTGCTCGAGGTGGGGTGTGGGACCGGGCTCCTGCTCGCGCGGATCCGCGCGTTCGCGCGCGCCGCGCGCGGGGTCGATCTCTCGCCCGGCATGCTCGAGCGCGCCCGGGAGCGCGGGCTCGACGTCGTGGAGGGGAGCGCGACCGACCTGCCGTTCGCCGACGAGAGCTTCGACGTCGCGTGCTCGTTCAAGGTGCTCGCCCACGTGGAGGACGTCCGCCGCGCGCTGTCGGAGATGGCGCGGGTGGTGCGGCCCGGCGGGCACGTGATCGCCGAGTTCTACAACCCCTACAGCCTGCGCGGGCTCGTGAAGCGGCTCGGCCCGGCGGGCGCCATCAGCGACGCGACCCGGGAGAGCGCCGTGTTCACGCGCTTCGACGCGCCGAGCGCCGCCGCCGCTCTGATGCCGGACAGCGTGCGCGTCGTCGCCTCGCGCGGGGTGCGCATCGTGACGCCGTTCGCCGCCGCGATGCGCGTGCCCGGCCTCGGGCGCCTCCTGCGCGGGGCGGAGTGGGCGCTGTGCGACACGCCGCTCGCGCAGCTCGGCGGGTTCTGGATCGCCGCCGCGCGGAAGGCGTGAGCCGCGCGGCTCCCCCGGTCAGAACCGGCCGGTGAGCCCCGCGAGCATGCCGCCGGGGAGCACGGAGATCGTCGGCGCGGCGGTGAAGCTCGGCGGCGGCGGCGGCACGGGGCGCGTCCGGAAGGAGACCCGCTCGGGGACGAACGTGATCTGCGCGTGGGCGATCCCGGCCGCGGCGAGCGTCGCGAACGCCCCGAAGGCCACGCGGTTGACGGCGGCCGCGGTCCCGATACGGCTGTTCAGCGCGTCGATGTCGACGCTCTGCACCGGGCCGCCGCCCTGCCCCGAGTACCTCGGCGAGACGTCGACGTTCTCGTAGCTGGCCAGCGCTATCGCCGAGACGATCGAGGTCCCGCCGGCGACGGCCTGGCTGACCAGGAAGAACCAGCCGAGCCCGTCGTCGCCGTTCTGGAACTGCCCCACGCCGAAGGGCAGCATCGCTGTCCAGCGGGAGTTCTGCGCCACGACCCGCTCGCGCCCCGCGAGGCGATGGAGCTCGGCGACCCAGCGGCGCTCGTCCTCGCGGCTCCGCTCGATCCGCAGCCGCGCCGCGCGCTGCGCCTCGGCCCTCTGCCGCGTCACCTCCTCGATGCGCGCCCGGATGCGCGCCCGGACCGCGGTGAACCGATCGATCACCTCGGGCTGGAACACCGCCGGGTTCGGCGAGTACACCGGGTTGTCGAGGAGGATCTGCTCGATGTACGCGTCGGCCTCGCCCGTGCGCCGAAGCGCCACGAGCGCCGCGGCGGCGAGGCCGCGCGCCCGCTCGATCAGGCCGGGCTCGGAGATCCTGCACGGCTTGCCCTCCGCCTCGATCGGCCCGCGCTCGCAGGGCGCGTTCGCGGGATCGAGCATCGCCGCGAAGCGGCTCACGGCCTCCTCGTAGTGCCCGGCGTCGAAGCGCGTCTTGGCGAGCTCGAACTGCTGCACGTCGTCGGCGCGCGCCGGCGCCGCGAAGCAGAGCGCGAGGGCGGCGGCCGCCGCCGCCGCGAGGCGCCGCGGCGCGCGCAGGGCGCGGCGGCCCCCGACCGATGGGGAGCGAGCGCCGGGAGATCTCCTGCCTGGAGTTCGCGCAGCCATGCGGAAGGGGTGCGCCGTGATGTAGCGGAGTTTGGGCGGGGATGCTGAGAATTCCGGAGCGGACGCCCCAATGACGGCGATGCCGTCAGCCGGACGGCCAGGAAACGGTGTTCGGCTCGCCGGCCACCAGCGTCACGTTGCCGACGCGCGCCGCTGCATCCGGCGTAGCAGGCGTGAAGAGGCAGCTCCCGCTCCAGGACACGTCGTTCAAGGTCACGGCCTGCGGGGTGCCCGCGTAGCCGATCAGGCCGATCTGCGGGCACGCGACCTGCGCGCTCGGCGGCGCGCCGCTCAGGACGACCATGCTGGGCAGGATCTCCAGCTTGTGGATGATCCGCTGCGGCGCGGAGACGCCGGGCTTCGGCGCCACGACCGAGATGACGCCCGAGTACGGCTTGCAGCACCGCGAGCTGGGCACGCTGATGTGAACGGTGTGTGTGCCGATCTTCAGGGGCGTGACCTTGTTCGCGCCGAACCAGCTGAACTCGACGCCATCGAGCACCAGCTTGGCGCCGCTCGGGACGATCTGGAAGACGACATCGCGCACCACCGGGACGTCTTCCGTCGGCGCGGTGGAGGGCGGGCTCTGCGGCAGCGGGTGCCGCGCGCGGGGCCGCGGCGCGCTCGCGAGCTCCGTGGCGCTCGGCGCGACCGCGCGCACGTTCGGCGACGGGATGAGGGCGTCGATGGGCGGCGTCGGCGGCGCCGCCGTCGGCTCGACCGCTGCGAGCGCTTCCGCGTCCACCGGCGGGTCGCGGAGCGCGCGGGCGATCGTGAACGCGGCGAGGCCGAGCGCCACCGACCCGAGCGCGACGAGCAGCGCGCGCAGCGCGAGCTTCTTCCGGTTGCGGCTCGCGTTCAGCTTCGAGAGCCGCTTGAGGATGGTGAGGTCGTTCGGCGCGAGGGCCAGCGCCCGGTTGTAGTCGGCGGCCGCGCCGGGCACGTCGCCGCGCTTGCGGCCGGCCTCCGCGCGCGCCACGAGGCGCGGGACGAGCCGCGCGGCGTGCCGCTCGGCGTAGCCTGCCGGGTCGGCGAAGTAGGCGGCGAGCTCGGCGCGCGGCTCCGCGATGCCGAGCGCCGTGAGCTCGGCCCGGATCTGATCCGCGAGCGCGCGAGGGCTCGCCGAGCGGGCGACGATGTCGTGCGCGAGGGCGCCCGCGACGATGCGGCTCCAGCGCGCGCCCACGGTGGGTCGCTCGCGCTCGGCCTCCGGGTAGAGCCCCTCGAGCACCTTGCGGAGCACCTGCGCCGGGTTCTTGCCCTCGAACGGCAGGTGCCCGACGAGGCACTCGTAGAAGAGCACCCCGAGCGCGAACACGTCGGTGCGCGCGTCGACCTCGCCGCCCTCGATCTGCTCCGGCGCCATGTGCGCCGGAGAGCCGAGCACCTGCCCCGTCGAGGTGACGCCCTGGGCGTCGAGGATCTTGGCGATACCGAAGTCGGTGAGCTTGATCACCACGCTCGCGCCGTCCCGGCGGCTTTCACCGTCGCGGTCGGAGGGCAGCTCGACGAGCACGTTCTCCGGCTTCACGTCGCGGTGGATGATCCCCGACGCGTGCGCGTGCTCCAGCGCGTCGCACAGCTCGAGCACCACCGCGGCGCCGATCTCGGCCGGCATCTCGCGGTGGGCGCCCAGGATCTTGCGCAGCGTGGCGCCGCGGAGCAGCTCGACGACGAGGTAGCGCTCGCGGTCCTGCTCGCTGGAGACGTCGTACACCTCGACGATGCCGGGGTGGCGCAGCTTCGCCGCCGCGCGCGCCTCGGCGACGAAGCGGGTGCCGACCTCCGTGTTCTCCCGGAGGTGCTTGTGGATGATCTTGACGGCGACATCGCGGCGGAGCCGCGGGTCGCGGGCGCGGTAGACCGTGGCCATCCCGCCGTGGCCTAGCTCCTCGATCAGCTCGTATTTCTCGAGCTTCGGGAGGACTTCCGCGCCCGCGTTCCTGGAGAGAGGTTCCTGCTCGCCCGACGAGCCCCTATCGCGGGCGGGCAGGCTCATTCAACGACCTTCACCCGAATCGTGTTGGTCGACCCCGAGACACCGACAGGAGCGCCGAAGATGGTGACGAGCTTGTCGCCCGGCGAGACGAGGCCGTTCGCAAGCAGGTACCCGGTGGCGCGCTCGACCATCTCGTCCGAGTTCCGGAGCGCGTCGACGGGGAACGGCACCACGCCCCAGAGCAGCGCGAGGCGCCGGCGCGTCGTATCGTTCGGCGAGAAGGCCACGATCGGCACGACGGGGCGCGCCTTCGACGCGTACCGCGCGGTGAGGCCGCTCTCGGTGAACGCGACGATCAGCTTCGCGCCGATGTCCTTCGCGATGTCGCAGGCGGCGCGCGCGGTCGCCTCGGGGACGTTGGCGCGCTGCCCGGGCTGCTCGCTCGAGAGGTAACGGTAGAACGAGCTCTGCTCGGCCTCCGTCACGATGCGGGCCATCATCCGCACGACGAGCGGCGGGTGCGCGCCGGTCGCGGTCTCCTGAGAGAGCATGACCGCGTCGGTGCCGTCGAAGACGGCCGTGGCCACGTCGCTCGCCTCGGCGCGCGTCGGGCGCGTCGCGGTCACCATCGACTGGAGCATCTCGGTCGCGACGATGACCGGCTTCTGGTGCACGCGGGCGAGGCCGAGGATCTCGCGCTGGATGATCGGCACCCGCTCCGGGTTGAACTCCACGCCGAGATCGCCGCGCGCGACCATCACCCCGTCCGAGGCGAGGATGATCGCCTCGAGGTTGTCGATGGCGCCTGGCGTCTCGATCTTGGAGACGATGGGCGTCGGGCGACCCCAGGCCTCGCAGATGTCGCGGACGTGCCGGACCTCGTCCGCGTTGCGGACGAACGAGAGGGCGACGTAGTCGACCCCCTGCGCAAGGCCAAAGCTGAGGTCGGCCTTGTCCTTCTCGGTCAGCGCGGAGATGCGCACACGCCTGGCGGGCAGGTGGACGCCGACGCGATCGCGCAGACGTCCGCCCTGCGTCACGCCGGCCTGGACGCGGTCCCCTTCGACCTTGGTCACGGTGACGACGACGCGGCCGTCGTCGATTAGGACGACGTCGCCCGGCTGCAGATCGGACGCGAGCCCCTCGTAGAGGATCGGGATCTCGCCGGGCGTCGCGACAGGGCTGTCCCTGTTCGCCTCGGTCAGCCAAACGGTAGCCCCGTCAGTCACCTCGAAGGTGTTGCCGGGGAAGCGACCGGCTCGGATCTTCGGGCCGCAGAGGTCTTGCAGGATAGCCACAGGCTTCCCGCATGCCTCCGCAGCCGCACGGACCGTGGCGATTGCTTTGCCATGATCCTCATGCGAGCCGTGAGAGAAGTTGAGTCGAGCGACATCCATACCGGCGCGGATGAGCTGCTCCAGCGTCGTTTGAGAGTCACACGAAGGGCCAATGGTACAGACGATTTTCGCTCTGCGTACGAGCACGGGCGGAGCATGCCACGAGCAGGGGTCGCGACACTACCCTGATTGTGAACGAGCCATGCGGACTTCACCGGATTCCAACAAAGCAGCTGGCAGATGAGCCGCAGCGCGGCGCGGCGCACGCGCGCGTCAACGCAGCAGCGGAGCGCGCTGGCCTGCATGAGGGCGGCGATCCGCGCGCACGGCCGCGGATCGCTGCGAATCGGGGCTCTCTCTGAGGGGGAGTCAGCGGCGGGAGGGCTCGGGCGCGCGCCGCAGCGCGGCATGAGGTCCCGCCTGGGGGGCTTGTGACTAGGAGCGGCGCTCTCGGCGCTCGCGCGGCGGTCCGCCGCGATCGCGCTCCATGCCGGGCCGCGATCCGCGATCGCCGCCGCGATCGCCGCCTCGCCCGCCCGGTCCATCGCGCCGCGGCGGCGGGCCGGCGTCGCGCGCCTGCGCCATGCGCTCGCGCGCCCGATCGCCCTCTTCGCCTTCGGGGAGCGGGAGCAGCTCGCGCCGGCTCAGCCGGATCTTCCCCTCGCGATCGACGCTCAGCACCTTCACGTCGAGCGAATCTCCCTCCTTGACGACGTCCTCGACGCGCTCGACGCGCGTGTGGGCCATCTCCGAGATGTGCAGCAGGCCGTCGGTGTTCGGGAGGATCTCGACGAAGGCGCCGAAGTCGGTGATGCGCTTGACCGTCCCCTTGTAGGTCGCGCCGACCTCGGGCTCGGCCGTCAGGCCCTTGATGATGTCGAGCGCCCTCTTCACTGCGTCGGAGTCGGCCGACGCGACGTTCACCGTGCCGTCGTCCTCGACGTCGATCGCGACCCCGGTCTGGTCGACGATGCCCTTGATGGTCTTGCCGCCGGGGCCGATGATGAGCCGGATCTGGTCGGGCTTCACGCGCACCGTGGTGATCCGCGGCGCGTACTGGCTGAGCTCGGGCCGCGTGGTCGGCAGCGTCTCGAGCATCTTGCCCAGGATGTGGAGCCGCCCCTCGCGCGCCTGATCCAGCGCCTGCGCCAGGATCTGCCGGCTCAGGCCCGCGATCTTGATGTCCATCTGGATCGCGGTCACGCCGCGCGAGGTGCCGCAGACCTTGAAGTCCATGTCGCCGAGGTGATCCTCGTCGCCGAGGATGTCCGAGAGCACCGCGTAGCGCTGGCCCTCCATGATGAGCCCCATCGCGATGCCAGCGACGGGCGACTTGATCGGCACGCCCGCGTCCATGAGCGAGAGGCACCCGCCGCAGACGGCCGCCATCGACGACGAGCCGTTCGACTCGAGCGTCTCCGACACGATGCGGATCGTGTACGGGAACTGATCCGGCGCCGGGATCATCCGGGAGAGCGCGCGCTCGGCGAGCGCGCCGTGGCCGATCTCGCGCCTGCCGGGGCCGCGGAGCGGCTTCGTCTCGCCGGTCGAGAAGGGGGGGAAGTTGTAGTGGAGGTAGAAGCGCTTCCACGTCTCCCCCATCAGGCCGTCGATCTTCTGCTCGTCGGTCGAGGTGCCGAGCGTCGTCGTGACGATCGCCTGCGTCTCGCCGCGCTGGAACAGGGCGCTGCCGTGCACGCGCGGGAGCAGGCCGACCTCGCACATGATCGGCCGGATGCTCCTGCCGTCGCGACCGTCGATGCGCTTGCCCTCCTCGATCACGTAGGTGCGGACGACGTGCGCCTTGCGCTCCTCGAACTCCGCCTTCACGAGCCCCTGGAGGGGGAGGAGCTTCTCGGCGCCGAGCTCGGCGTTCAGCGTCTCGGTCAGCTTCTTCTTGAGCGAGCTGTACCCATCGTAGCGCGCCTTCTTGTCGGTCACCTTCGTCGCGGCCTTCAGGTCCTCGTCGACGATCTGGGCGACGCGCCGCTTGATCTCCTCCGGCAGCGCCGGCGCGACGAACTCGCGCTTCGATTTGCCCACCGCGGCGCGCATCTTCTCGATCAGATCGAGGACCGGCTGCGCGGTCTCGTGCGCGAACATCAGCGCGTCGATGATCTCCGTCTCGGTCGCCTCGGCCGCGCCGCCCTCGACCATCACGATCGCGTCGCGCGAGCAGGCGACGACGAGGTCGATGTCGCAGCGCTCGATGTCGGCGACCGTGGGGTACGCCACGAACTCGCCGTCGAGCCGGCCCACGCGCACGCCCACGACCGGCCCGTGCCAGGGGATGTCCGAGATGTGCAGCGCGGCGCTCGCCCCCGTCAGGGCGAGGACGTCCGCCTTGTTCTGCTTGTCGCTGGAGAGGACGGTCGCGATGATCTGCGTGTCCCGCTTGAAGCCCTCCGGGAAGAGGGGGCGGAGCGGGCGATCCATGAGGCGGCTCGAGAGGATCTCCTCCTCGCGCTGGCGCGCCTCGCGTTTGAAGAAGCCGCCGGGGATCTTTCCGGCGGCGTAGGTCTTCTCGACGAACTCACAGGTGAGGGGGAAGAAGTCGAGGCCCGGCCGCTCGTCCTGAGAGACGGCGGTCACGAGCACCATGGTATCGCCGTAGGTGACGAGCACGGCCCCGTGGGCCTGCTTGGCGAGGCGGCCGGTCTCGAGGGTGAGGGCACGGCCGCCCACCATGACGGATTCACGAACGAACATTGGGATTTCAGCTCTCTCTCGCACGATCGCGAGGGCCGCTGCGTGCGGCGCTACGCCGAGCGCGAGGGGCTGCTCTTCTTCCTCGGTTCCTGCGCAGGAGCCGAGCTGCTGCGCACGAAGCGAAGACGAAGATGCGCGAAGCCCGCGCTCGGGAACGGCGAGGCGCGATCGCCCCGCCGGTCCGTGGTCAATGAATGACCTCCTTAGAGCGTCCGCTCCGCTCTCGCCAGCGCAAAACGCAGGCGTTCAGGGGCGCGTGCCGCAAAACCTCCCGAACGGAAGGGGCCGGAACGGCCGCGTGTGCATGGGTGCTGGAGCGGAAAGGCGCGCACGGAGCCGCAGATGAGCCAGGCCGCACCCGGGCTGGGCCGCGGGCGGGACCGATCGCACATGGGCGGGCCGCTGGGGTGAATCGCTGGTGGTGGGATGGATCAGCAGGTGGGACAGACAGGCCCAGCGGGCAGACGGCAGGCGGGGTCGCCTGCTCTCGCGCAGCGCCAGCGTGCGAGGCGCGCCTCGCCCGGGGGCGGCAGGCCTGATGGCCCGGAAATCCGCGACTACTTGCGGAGGTTGAGGCGGCTGATGAGGCCGCGGTAGCGCTCGATGTCGACGCGCTTCAGGTAGTCGAGCTGCCGGCGGCGCTGGCTCACCAGCTTCAGCAGGCCGCGGCGGGAGTGGTGGTCCTTCTGGTGCGTGCGGAAGTGCTCCTGCAGCTGATTGATCCGCTCGCTGAGGAGGGCGATCTGGACCTCCGGCGACCCGGTGTCGCCGTCGTGGATCGCGTACTTCTGGATGATGTCCGTCTTCTGAACAGAATGCAGCATGGCTGGCTCTCCATGGCCCTGCCGGTGCGCTACCGAGCGTCCGGGCCGGCTCGTCTTCTCCGAAAACGGAGGAACGGAACCGGCGGCTGGCCAAGTGACGCCTGAATGTGAGCCCCGCGCCCGTAGTGGCGGGAGCCCGCGAAGTTCAGGCCAGTGAGCTGAGGAGCGCGCGAGTATACGCAGGTGCCTCGGTCCGTCAACGCGGTCGACGCGGGCCGCGCGATTTGTCACCCCCAGAACGGCCGATTGGTTACCCTCGGTCGGCGATGCCCGGCACCATCCGGCCCCCCGACGAAGCCTCCCGACCGCAGTCGGACGCGCGCGGCTCGCAGTCGGACCTTCATATCGCGAACGCGATGACGAGCCTCTCCTCCTCCGCCACCGCGCTCTCGACCCCCGCGAGCGACAACTCGACCCCCAAGGTCTGCCCCACCTGCGGGGTCCGTTACCCGGCCGAGTTCAGGGTTTGCCCGCGCGACGCCGCGACGCTCGACGAGTCGGAGGACGACGCGGTCCGCGACGATCTCGTCGGCAAGACGCTCAACGAGACGTACACGGTCGTGCGCGTCGTCGGCGAGGGCGGCATGGGGCGCGTCTACGAGGCGCGCCACACGCGGATCTCCAGCAAGCGGTTCGCCATCAAGATGCTGCACCCGGAGTTCGCGCGGCAGCCTCAGGTGATCTCGCGCTTCCAGCGCGAGGCCGAGGCCGCGGCCGCGGTGCAGAGCCCGTACGTCGTCACCGTCTTCGACGTCCACCGCACCGCGGAGGGCCGTCCGTTCCTCGTGAACGAGTTCCTCGAAGGCAAGGAGCTCGCCGACTACCTCAACGAGGCCGGCAAGATGAAGACCGGCCCCGCCGTGCGCATCGTCCGGCAGATCTGCAAGGCGCTCGCAGCGGCCCACGCGAAGGGCGTGGTGCACCGCGACATGAAGCCGGAGAACGTGTTCCTCACCGGCGACCTCGCGATGCCGACCGCCAAGGTGATCGACTTCGGCATCTCCAAGGTCGACGACGCGCCGGGCGCCGCGCTCACGCAGACCGGCATGATCATGGGCACGCCCTCGTACATGGCGCCGGAGCAGGCCCGCGGCGAGCGCGTCGATCACCGGGCGGACATCTACGCCGTCGGCGCGATCCTCTACTGCGCCCTCACCGGCAGCCGCCCGTTCGACCGCAACGATCCGACCGCGACGCTCACCGCGGTGCTCACCGAGGACCCGCCCCGCCCGCGCTCGCTCGAGCCGAGCATCCCCGAGCCGCTCGAGATGATCATCCAGCGGGCCATGGCGAAGGAGCCCGGCCATCGGTACCAGACGATGGAGGAGCTCGACGCGGAGCTCGCGCTCTACGACACAAGCGAGGCCGAGCCCAAGGAGCTCGACGCCCCCGGCGTGCCCGGGCCGCGCGTGTCGATGCCGTCGGCGCCGCGCGTGGCGCCGACGATGCAGCTCCGCCAGGCGCAGCAGGTGAGCATGGCGAGGCCGCTCATCCTCCTGCTCTTCGCGCTCGGCCTGTTCTGGGTCGCCGGCAGCCTGGTCACGCTCGTCACCGCGATCATCCGCCTGTCGCGCGGCGGTCAGGTGACCGACAACCTGACGGGCCTCGAGGCCGTCCTGCTCGCGTCCGGGATCGGCTTCGCGCTGATCACCCCCGCGCTGATCAGCGCGAGCCACGTGCGCAAGACCGTCTGGAACAACAGCATGAAGGCGGTCGATCTGGCCGACAACCTGCGCCGGCCGATCGTGGTCGGCCTGTGCGCCTACGGCTTCGCGTCGCTGCTCGTGCGGGTGGTGGAGGCCGTCGTCCTCCGGCGCGCGGCCGGCGTCGCGTGGCCCATGTGGGACGTCGTGCTGTTCGCGGTCGGCGCGGTCGGCGCCGCCGGCGCGTACCTCTTGCTCCGCAGCGAGAGCCGGTAGCCCCGGCGCTCCCGGGCCGCGCGCCTCCCGGTCGAGGCCAGAGCGGGGTGCAGCGGTCTAGCCCCGCCGGTCCAGCCACGCCTGGAGCAGCAGCGCCGCCGCCGCCCCGTCGACGCGCTCCTTGCTCTTTCGCCCCGAGACGCCCCCGTCGCGCAGCCGCCGGGCCGCCTCGACCGTCGTCAGCCGCTCGTCGACGAGCTCCACCTCGACGCCGGCCGCGTCGGCCAGCGCCTGCGCGAAGGCCGCCGCCCGCCGCGCGGCGGGCCCCTCGTCCCCGTTCATCTCGAGCGGCAGCCCCACGAGGAACCGGGTGATGCCTTCGTCCCGGGCGAGCGCCGCAAGGGCCTCCAGGAGCGCCTTCCGGTTCCGCCCGTCGAGCAGCGGCCGCGGGTGCGCGTAGAGCCCGAGCTCGTCGGTCACGGCCACGCCGACGCGGGCCTTCCCAAGATCGATCGCCGCAGCGCGTGCCTTCGCCTTCGCCATGCCTCTGGAAAGACCCCATAGCCTTCGGGCGACGCGCCGGCGAGACCCGAGCGTCACCCGGAAGCATCCGACCGGCTTGACCCGCTCGCCAGCACCGACCATAAGCGCCGCGCGATGGAACTGCGCGCGGTACGGGGGATGAACGACATCCTCCCCGAAGAGGTGGAGCGCTGGCACAAGCTCGAGGGGGCCTTCCGCCTCCACGCGGAGCTCCACGGCTATGCCGAGGTGCGCACGCCGCTGCTCGAGCCGACGGAGCTCTTCCGTCACCAGATGGGGGAGACGACGGACGTGGTCGAGAAGGAGATGTACTCCTTCGAACGCCACGGCGATCACCTCACCGTCCGCCCCGAGGGCACCGCGGGCGCCGCGCGCGCCTACGTCGAGCACGCGGTCCACGCGAAGGAGCCGGTCACCCGCTGGTACTACCTCGGCCCGATGTTCCGCGGGGAGCGGCCGGCGAAGGGGCGCTACCGCCAGTTCTACCAGGCCGGCTGCGAGCTCTTCGGCGATCCCGGGCCGCTCTGCGACGCCGAGACGATCGACCTCGTCGCCGGCTTCCTGCAGCGCATCGGCATCGGCGAGTTCGTCGTCCACGTGAACTCGCTCGGCGGCGCGGGCACGCGCGACCGCTACCGCGACGCGCTGCTCGCCCACTACACGCCGCGCAAGGACGAGCTCAGCGAGGACTCGCAGCGCCGCCTCGCGAAGAACCCCCTGCGCATCCTCGACTCGAAGGACCAGCGCGATCACGAGGTGTCGCGCGACGCGCCGTCGATCCTCGACCTGCTCGACGACGCGGACCGGGCGCACTGGGACGGCGTGCGCCGATGCCTCGACGTGCTCGGCGTGAACTACGTCGTCGATCGGTCGCTCGTTCGGGGGCTCGACTACTACACGCGCACGCTCTTCGAGGTGAAGGCGACCGCGGGCGATCTCGGCGCCCAGAGCACGCTCGCGGGCGGCGGCCGCTACGACGCCATGGTCGCGGGGCTCGGCGGGCCGAGCGTGCCCGCGATCGGCTTCGCGATGGGGATGGAGCGGCTGCTCACGATGATGCCCGGCGCCTCGCCCCGCCGGAGGCCCGGCTGCTTCCTCGCCCCGCTCGGCCAGAGCGGCGCGGATCAGGCGCTCGTGCTGGCGAAGCAGCTGCGCGCGCTCGGCGTCCCTGTCGAGCTCGACGGGCGCGGCGGGCGGCTCAAGGCGATGCTCCGGCGCGCGGACTCCCTCGGCGCGCGGCTCTGCGTGATCCTGGGCGACTCGGAGATCGAGCGCGGCGTGCTCCAGATCAAGGATCTGGTGGCGCACGTGCAGGAGGAGATCCCGCTGGAAGGTGCGGCGCGCGTGCTCGCGGATCGGGCCCTCGAGGCGTCGCCCGGCGGCCAGCGGGGAGCGCGTTGACCTCCGAAGCGATGGGAGCGCAGGGCTGCTCGCGAGGGGCGCGCGGCGCGCCGGCGGGCGAGGGGCGGGGCCGCGCTCGGCGCGCGCGATCGGCGCTGTCGCTCGCCGCGGCGCTGGCCGCGCTCGCCGCGCCGTCCGTCGCGGCGGCGCAGCTCGGCTTCGGCCAGCCCGGCATGTCGCAGCCGCCGCCCGCGAGCGCGCCGAAGCCGCCGCCCGGCACGCCGGAGACGCACGCGGCGCCGACGTCCGAGGAGAGCCCGATCCAGACCCAGGAGCCGACCCTGCCGGAGGACCCGCTGGCGGTGCCGCCCGCGGTCAAGAAGCAGATCGGCACGAACGACGTCGGCGAGTGGGAGCGCGGGCGCGCCGCGGAGATCCAGCGCGACTGGTACGGCCCCTATTACAGCGAGCGGAGCGGCAGCTACCAGTTCAGGACGGTCTTCCCCCTGTGGGCGGAGCGCCGGATGCCCGGCGACCGCGCCACGATGGTGACGCCGCTCTACTACAACCGCCGGAGCAAGGACGTCGACGCCGACGTGCTCTTCCCCTTCTTCTGGAAGCTCCGGGACGAGAACACGTACACGACGATCGTCGGCCCGTTCATGCACCGCGAGTCCGAGGGTCGCCCCGCGAGCCCCGGGCGGGCGGCAGAGCCGGGCCGGCACGACAACTGGCTCGCGCCGCTCTTCTTCGAGGGAAAGCGCGACGACGGGAGCGGCTACTTCCACATCCCTCCCCTGCTGACCTTCACGCATCACACGGCGCAGAGCGGCTTCAACCTGGTCGGCCCCCTCTACTGCAGCTGGAAGGGCGGCCCCGCGTGCGACGTGCGCTCCGCCGACAAGATCCACCTCGGCCTGGCCCCCCTGTACTTCTACGGCCGCGACGAGAGCAGCGAGTACGAGGTCATCCCGCCGCTCTTGCACTACTACCACTACAGCGACGTCGGAGAGCGCTCCACCAACGTGTGGGGCCCGCTGATGTGGCAGCACTCCCGCAAGGGCGACGTGTTCAACCTCATGCCCTTCTACTGGCACAGCTGGGGCAAGAACTACGATCGCACGACGCTGTTCCCGTTCTTCCACTACGGGTACGAGGGCAACAAGAGCCTGCTCATCACGCCGCTCTTCCTGAAGGCGCGCGGCGAGGAGGGGGAGAGCACCTTCGCGACCTGGGGCTACGCTCGCTACCGAGGGCGGACGGAGCTCGACATGATCACGCCGCTCTTCTGGCAATACCGGGATCCGGCCATCGATCTCGAGCGGACGTTCCTGCTCCCGTTCTATTACCGGGGCACCTCGCCGCGCAGCGATGATCTCGTCCTCTTCCCCTTCTATGGCCGCTTCAAGCGCCACGGGTTGAGCGACACCACGTGGCTCACGCCGCTCGTGCGGCACACGCGGGATCTCACCGGCTGGGAGACGGACATCTATCCGTTCTTCTACTCGGGGAGGAACCGCGACTCGACGCACCTCGTCGCCGCGCCGTTCCTCTGGGACTTCGCGTCGCCGACCTCGCGCACCACGGTGGCCCTGCCGTTCTTCTTCCGGTTCGCGGACCCGACGTCGGTGACGCAGGTCGCGCTCAACACCGTGTACCGGGAGCACCGGGTGCGGAACGGCAAGGAGTGGGAGTTCCACCTCGTCCCGCTGTTCTCGTACGGCGAGACCCCGGATGGTCACTGGTGGAACGTCCTGTTCGGCCTCGCCGGGTACACGCGCGCGGGCACGGCGGCGACGATGCGGGCGCTCTACGTCCCGATCAAGCTGAGCCAATGAGCTCTAGCGGCGCCGAGCTCCGCTGCCTCGGCGGATCGCCGCCGCCCCCGGAGCTCGCCGTCGACCTGCGGCGGCTCCTGGAGCTGCCCGAGGGCGCGCGGCAGCGCCTCTGGGAGGCGCTCGGGCCGAGCCTCGGCGAGCCGGTGCCCGCCGCCGTGGAGCGGCTCCTCGACGCGTTCTGCCGCCGGCACGAGGTCGCGTCCGACGCGCTCGCGCGGGTGCTCAAGGCGTGCCGCTTCCTCATCCGCGAGGCGAGCAAGTCCGACCTCGATCGCGCCGCGCTCGCGGCCGACATCGCCGCGCTCGCGCCCGGCCAGGACGCCGAGGAGATCCAGGCCGTCCTGCTCGCCGGCTACGACCAGGCCAGGGCGCTCGTGCGGCGGGAGATCGTCCGCGGCGCGCTGCTCGATCACGGCAAGCTGCTCACCGGCGTCGCGTGGCGCGTCGACACGATCGCGACCGCGAGCCGCGGGGCGAAGATCGCCGCCCCCGTCGTCGTCCTCACGCTGAGCTACCAGGAGGGCGACCTCCGCTCCCGCATCACGCTCCAGGCGACCCCGGAGACGCTGAGCGAGCTCCAGCGGCTCTGCGCGCAGATCCTCGGCTGATCGCGCGCGCGGTGTGGACGGACGCGCGGCGGCGTCCCGCCGGCGACAGCGCGGGCGCCTCTACCTGCTGCTGTCGCGCGCCTCCGCGCGGGGCGCGGAGTTCGCGGAGACGACCTCGGCGATCGCGGAGAGCGCGTCCTCGGCGGAGAACGGCTTCTCCAGGAGCGGGCGGCCCGACGAGGCGAGGAACCGCTCGACGTCCGCGCCGAAGCCCACGCCGGTCATGAAGATGAAGCCCTGCGCCAGCACAGGATCGCTCTCGCGGATCCGCGTGTAGAAGACGTCGCCCGACATGCCGGGCATGCGCAGATCGCAGAGCACGACGTCGAAGCGCTGCCCGCCCGCGAGCATCCCCATCGCGGCGTCGGCGCTGGGCGCGAGCGCCACCTCGTGCACGCGGCCCAGCTGATCGGACAGGGCGCGGGCGAGCGACGCCTCGTCCTCCACCACGAGCACGCGCACCCGCTTCGAGACGAGCCGCGGCACCGGCGAGACGCTCGGCGTCGCCTCGTCCGTCCGCCCCGCCGCGGGCAGCGAGATGATGAAGCGCGCGCCGCCCGGCGGGACGCGCCCAGGGACCGGACTCTCCGCCGTGATCTGCCCGCCCGCGCGCTCGATGATCTCGCGGCTGATCGACAGCCCGAGCCCCGTGCCGACCTCCGGGCCCTTCGTCGTGAAGAAGGGCGCCCAGATGCGCGGCAGGTTCTCCTCCGCGATGCCGGCGCCGGTGTCGCTCACCACGATCTCGACCGTCTCCCCGTCGCTCCGCGTCTCGACCGTCACCGTCTGATCGCGGGCCTCGTGCTTCGAGCTCGGCTTCGGGATCGCCTGGGCCGCGTTGACGAGGAGGTTCACGATGACCTGGCCGAGCCGGCCGTCATCCATGAGGATCGGCGGCACCTCGGAGAGGTTCTTCACGATCTGCGCCCGCTCGATGATCTGGCCGCGCGTGAGGCTCAGCGCGGACTCGACCGTGCGGTTCGCGTCCGTCAGCGTGCGCCGCGAGCCCTCGGGCTGCGGCGGGCTCGCGAACAGCTTGAGATCGCGGACGATGTCGACGATGCGCTTGATCGAGTCGCGCAGCTCCTTCACGAGCTCCGACGCGCTGGAGGCGGCGCTGCCCTCCATGCGCACGTTCGGGCCGCGCAGGAGGCGGTCGAGCATGTCCAGGCCGAGCAGGATGAACGCCGCGGGGTTGTTGATCTCGTGCGCCACGCCGGCCGCGAGCGTGCCGAGCGTCGAGAGGCGATCGACCTGGATGAGCCGCGTGCGCGCCGCGTGCTCGGTGCTCACGTCCGCGAGGACGCCCTCGATCGCCACCACGCGGCCGCGATCCGAGACGAGCGGGTACACCGTGCCGCGCGCGGTGATCGCGTCGCCGCCCCGCCGCCGTAGGCGCGCCTCGTAGGAGGCCGACGGGGCCCCGAGCTTGGCCCGCGCGACGGCGTCCTCGAAGCACATCACGCCCTCGGGATCGGCGTGCGCCTCCCCGAGGAAGCCCGGCGTCTTGAGCGCCTCGGTCACCGGCACGCCGAGGAGCCGCTCGGCGTGCCGGTTCAGGAACGAGAGCTCGCCGGACTCGGGGTCGAGCCGGAAGATGATGAGCGGCGCGTTGTCGAGGAGGTTCCTGTGCTGCTCCTCGAGCTCGCGGATCCTGAGCAGCCGCTCGGCGGCCTCGCGCTCCCCGGCGACGACGCGCAGCGAGCGATCCAGGCCGGCGCCGAGCGCGTCGGCGATCTCCTCGAGGAGCGGGATCGGCGCCGAGGCCGCCGCGCCGGCGTCTCCGTAGCCGACGACGAGCGCCGCGATGATCGGGGAGCCGAAGCCGCCGGCCCCGGCGCCGGCCGGCCCGGAGCGCGCGGGGTGGCCGGGCTCGGCGCCCGGAGGCGCGGCCCGCACCGGGAGCGCGACGTACGAGAGACACCCCTCGCCGGCCCCCATCTGGGCCAGCGCGTTCCCCGCGCGGTTGTCGTCGCAGGAGAACGGCTCGCCCTCGGCGAACACCCGCCGGAAGAGCGCCGCGGGCGCCGGCAGGCGCACGCCGAACGGGGCGGCGGCGAGCGCGTCGCCGCGGAAGACCGCGTACGCGCGGAGCCCGCCCTCCGGCTCCGGGAACACCACCGCGAGCAGCTGGAACGCGGCGAACCGGCCGACGGCCGCGGCGAGCTCCTCGAACGGCCTCGGCAGGAGCAGGTTCGAGTGGCGGGCCACGACGGTGAGGACGGCGTTCAGCGCGACGAGGCGGCCAACCCTCTCGCTCGCAGGCTCAGCGTGCATTTCCACGACATCTCACCACGTCAGCGCGCAGGGACGAGAGGCATTCTTCACTTTTGTCCGGCCGGCGGGTCGCCCGCGGTCGCCGGGGACGTAGGCAAGGCCGCCTCGCCCGCGCAGCGCTCGAGCAGGCGGAGGGCGGCGTCCCGGCGCTCCTCGCTCACGGCCGGCCCCGTGCCAGCGGCCCCGTCGTGCGCTGCGTACTGGGCGAACATCCTGCGGGCGGTCTCGACGTCCTCGACGCCGCACGCGACCACGAGCCGCAGCCGCTCGGCCTCGATCCAGACCCGCTGGACGGGCAGGTGGGCCGCGAGCGCCCGGTCCAGGCGATCGGCGGCCTCGTCGAAGCGGCCGTCGCTCAGGTAATGGCGGCCGAGCAGGTAATTGGGCAGGCCGTCGCCGGGGGATTGCGCGGCCCACGCGCCGAGCAGCTCCGCCGCCCGGAGCCTGTCGGGCGCGCCGCCGCGCGTGCCGATCAGCAGCTCGACGATGGCCGCGCGGGCGCGCTCGTCGTTCGCGGCGGCGATCTTCACGTCGAGCGTCCGGAGCCGGTCCTCGTCGACGAGCCGGCCGGCGACCTCGCGGTACCACGCCGCCGCGCGCTCCCTGTCGCCCGCCGCGAGCGCGACGTCGCCGAGCCGCTCCGCCGCGCGGTCGCGCAGGTGACGCGGGATCGACGCGTCCCCGGCGATGCCCTCGAGCTCGCGGATCCCCTCGCTCCGCTCGCCGGGCGCGTCGCTGGCGAGCCGCGTCTCCGCGATGGCGATGCGCGGCGCGGGGCTCCGGTCGAGCGACAGCACGCGCCGGTACGCATCGATGGCGCCCTCGTGGTCGCCGCGCGCGCGCAGCTCCTCCGCCTCGTGGGTGCACGCGTCGACCACGTGCGGGCAGCGCCGCTCGAAGAGCGCCGGCCGATCGAAGCGGGCCTTCGCCTGCGCCTTCGCCGCGTCGGGGAGCGTGAGCGCGTCGAGATCGGCGTGCCACGCGCGCTCCATCGCCTCCCACGAGGCGCCGGTGATCTCCGGCAGCGCCTTGCCGCCGTACCAGGCGCGCACCGCGTCGGCGCCGTACGTCGCGCGCACGTGGCCGACGAACGCGCCGCTCACCGTGTAGGCGGTCGACGAGTTCTCGGCGAGGAAGCCGAGCGCGAACAGGCGCGCGAGCGGCGGCAGGATCCCGAGATCTTTCATCGCCTTGGCCCACGCGCGCGGGCTCAGGTCCTCGCCCTCCCTCGGCGAGCCGGCGACGGCGATCCCCTCGATGAGCCCCGGGTCGGGGAGCCACCCGCCGAGCCGCCCGGCGATCTTGAACGGGCCGCGGGCGAAGGCGCCGGCCAGCACGTGCATGATCTCGTGCCCGAGCGTCGGGTGCGGGTAGCCGGCGGCCTGCAGGTACACCTCGCGGCGCCAAGGCTTCGCGACGTACGTGCGCGACGCGCCCATGAGCGCGCCCTTCTGCGCCGCGCTCTCGAACAGGTAGGCGCGGACCCGGAGCGGCGCGCCGTCGACCACCGCGGGCGCCCCGAGCCAGCGCTCGCCGGCCTCGATGTGGGCGTCGCACTCGCGCACGAAGCGCTGGACGTCGGCCTCGCGCATGCCGCGCGGGTAGACGACCTCGCAGCGATGGCCCTTCGAGAGCGCGCCGAGCTCGGCCGCGATGCTCTCGGAGGTCTGGAAGTGGCCGAGGCGCTCGCCCTCCAGGACGGTCGCGGCGCTCAGCGCGGCGCTCGCGACGCCGAGCAGGAGCAGCCCGGGCCGGCCCTGCAGCTGGAACGACACCCGCCCGCCCGCGTCGTGCACGAGGTGCTGCGCGAGCGCCGACGCGGCGAACAAGGTGGCCAGCGTCCCCGCGCGGTACGTCAGCAGCCCGGACGCGTCGACGACCGTGTCGTAGAGGGTGCCGCTGAAGAAGCCGGCGAAGGGGTCGTAGGCGAAGACGATCGGGCTCGTGTAGAAGCGGACGGCGCTCACGCCGATCGAGCCGAGGGGGGCGGCGAGCGCCGCGAGGACGGCGACGAGCCGGCGCCGCCACGCCGGGCGGGGAAGCGCGGCGTCGTCGCGCCGGATGCCGGCGGCGAGCTCGCCCGCGACGGCGCCCCAGGCGCCGCCGAGCGCCGCGCCGAGCCCAGGCCCGAGGGCGAAGTGTGCCGAGCCGCCGAGCACGTCGCAGAAGCCGGCGCGCAGGCCGTGCGCCAGCGTGGTGGCGTACGCCACGACCGCGAGCAGGGCGCCGCTCGCGACGCCGCGGCGGAACGCCTCGACGGGCGGCGGCCGATGCGCGGCGACGTCGAGGGCGGTCACGATCGCCGCGGCGGCCGGGACGATGAGGCCGGCGGCGAGCGCGCTCTCGTAGCCGGGGCCGTCGAAGAGGGGCAGGAAGCCGACGAGCGCCATCGCGATCGCGACGAGCGCGGCGCCGAGCCTCATGGCCGGTGAACGCAGCAGCGTGGGCATGGTCGCGTGGGACTCCAGAGCTGCCTTCGTAGCCGCGCCTGCCCGGAGAGGCGAGCGGGATGCGGGCGCCCCGGCGCGATCCAGCGAGCTGCGTCCTCGATGGACGGTGTCGACGTGGCGACGGCATATGAAGAGCCGTTTGGGCGGCCATGTTCGATAGTGCGCGCTTCTCCTTCCCTCCTCTTTCTGCTCTGCTCGCGCCCCGGTCCATGTCCTCCCCGCCCGCCGGCCTGTCGCGCCACCCCGATTTCCTGCGCCTCTGGGCGGCGCAGGCCGTGAGCGCGGTGGGCAGCCGCATCAGCCGGACGGCGCTGCCCGTGATCGCCATCGTGAGCCTCGGGGCCGACGCGTCGGGCGTTGCGGTCCTCTCCGCCGTGTCCACCGCGCCGGGCGTCCTCGCGGGCCTCTTCGCGGGCGGGCTCGTCGATCGCTCGCGCAAGCGGCCGCTGCTCGTCGGCGCGGATCTCGCGCGGGCGGCGCTGATCCTCTCGGTCCCGATCGCGGCCTGGACCGGCACGCTCACCCTGCTCCAGCTCTCCGTGGTGGCCGCGCTGGTGGGCATGGCCACTTCCCTGTTTCAGATAGCCGACAACGCCTACTTGCCGGCGCTGGTGGGGCAGGAACACCTGGTCAAGGCGAACGCCAGGCTGGAGGGGACCGAGGCCGCCGCGGAGATCGCGGGCCCCGGCGCCGCGGGCATCCTGATCCAGGCGCTGACGGCGCCGGTGACGATGGTGGTGGACGCGCTTTCGTATCTCGTGTCGGCGGCGCTCCTCGGGCGCATCCGGGCGGCGGAGGCGCCGGCCGTCCCCGCGGGCGGCGGAGGCGACGGGGGCGCCTCGCTGGTCGAGGATCTCCGGGTGGGGCTGCGCCACGGCCTGGGCCACCCCGTTGTCGGGGCGACGTTCCTGGCGATGGGCGCCCACGCGCTCCTTCTCGGCGGGGCCTTCTCCGCGCTGTACATGCTCTATCTCCTGGAGCACCTGCTGCTGGACACGACCACGGTCGGGCTGATCATCAGCGTGGGCGGCATCGGCGCGCTGGGCGGCAGTTTCCTCGCGGGCTGGCTGGGCCGACGCCTCGGCGCCGGGCCGGCGATGATCCTCAGCCTGTTCATGAGTCAGGCCGGCTGCGCGCTCATCCCGCTGGCCGCGCAGCTCGGGCGGCTCGCGATCCCTGCCCTCGTTGTGCACCAGCTCGTCGGGGACGCGTTCCTCATGGCCTTCATGATCCACGCGGTGAGCGCCCGGCAATCCATGCTGCCGTTGCACGTGCTCGGCCGGGTCGACGCCACGCTCCACGTGCTCACCGGGGCGCTCTTGCCGGCGGGAACGCTGGCAGCCGGCTGGCTCGCGGGGCGGATCGGCGTGGAGGCGACGGTCTGGGCGTTCGTCATCGCGGGGTTCGCAGCGCCGCTCCTGCTGGTGCGGCCCGCGGTCTGGCGGCTGCGGGCGGCGTGAGGGCGCGCGGATTCGCGGGCGTGAGCCTGCATGCGCTCGATGGATGGGTGATCGTCATCGGCCGGCCGTGCTGCCGAGCCGGCCTCCCGAATCCGCCTGACCTCCCGGCGCGTCCGCGCGGACCGCGGCGACCTGCCGCAGACAGGCCTCCTGGCTCGCCCGGGCGGCGGATTCGGGCACACGAAGGAGCTCGATCCTCCGCTCGACGGGCATGCAGTAGGTCGTCGCCGTCCACAGCTTCGGGTCATCGACGCCGCGGAGCGGCTCGAGGTCGGTCCACACCCGCGCGACATCGTCGTCGGACCCGGTGACGATGCGCTTGCCATCGGGGCTGTACGCCACGGCGTTGACGGGCGCGTCGGACCCGCGCAGCACGAGAGGCTCGCCCGTGCCGTCGGCATTCCATATCCGCGTCGTCCTGTCGTCGGACGCGGTGACGACATACTTGCCGTCGGGGCTGAACGCCGCAGCATTGACCCAGTGCTCGTGACCGCGCAGGACCACGGGCATGCCTGTGCCGTCGGCGTTCCACACACGCGCCGTCTTGTCCCACGACGCCGTGACGACGCGCTTGCCATCATGGCTGAACGCCGCCGATACGACCCAGCGATCGTGCCCTCGCAGGACCACCGGCTCGCCCGTGCCATCGGCGTTCCACACACGCGCCGTGTTGTCATACGAGGCGGTGACGACGCGCTTGCCGTCGGGGCTGAACGCCGCCGAACGCACCCGGTCCGCGTGACCACGGAGCGTCACGGGCTCTCCAGACCCGTCGGCGTTCCACACGCGCGCCGTCTTGTCCCATGACGCCGTGACGATGCGCTTGCCGTCAGGGCTGAACGCCGCAGAGCGAACCCTGTTGTCGTGACCGCGGAGCACCAGCACCTCTCCCGAGCCGTCGGCGTTCCACACCCGCGCTGTCTTGTCGTCGGACGCGGTGACGACGCGCCTGCCATCGGGGCTGAACGACGCAGAGAACACCGCATCCTCGTGCCCACGGAGGATCACGGGCGCTCCCGAGCCGTCGGCCTTCCACACGCGCGCCGTCTTGTCCCATGACCCCGTGACGACGCGCTCGCCATCCGGGCTGAACGCCGCAGCGTAGATCGCATCCTCGTGCCCACGGAAGCTGAGGGGCTCACCCGTGCTCTCGGCGTTCCACACCCGCGCCGTCTTGTCATAGGACGCCGTGACGATGCGCCTGCCGTCGGCGCTGAACGCCGCCGAGTAGACCCGATCCTGGTGGCCACGCAGGATCCGCGGCTCGCCCGTGCCGTCGGCGTTCCACACCCGCGCCGTCTTGTCCCACGACGCCGTGACGATCCGCTCGCCATCGGGGCTGAACGCCGCGGAGTAGACGACATCCTCGTGACCGCGCAGGATCCGCGGCTCGCCCGTACCGTCGGCGTTCCACACCCGCGCCGTCTTGTCCCACGACGCCGTGACGACGCGCTTGCCATCCGGGCTGAACGCCGCGGAGTAGACGGCATCCTCGTGACCGGGCAGGACCACCGGCTGGCCCGTGCCATCCGCCTTCCACACCCGCGCCGTCCTGTCGAACGACGACGTCACGATGCGGCCGCCGTCGCGGCTGAACGCCGCGAAATAGACCGGCTCCGCGTGACCCCGCAGGACGAGGAGCTCGCCCGTGCCATCCGCCTTCCACACCCGCGCGGTCCTGTCGAACGACGACGTCACGATGCGACCGCCGTCGGGGCTGAACGCCGCCGAATAGAGCCCCTCCTCGTGACCGCGGAGGACGAGCGGCTCGCCCGTCCCCTCGGCGCTCCACACCCGCGCTGTCCTGTCCTCCGACGCCGTCACGATGCGCTCGCCGTCGGGGCTGAACGCCACCGAGTTGATCGGCCCCTCGTGGCCACGAAAGACCAGCGGCTCGCCCGTGCCATCGGCGTTCCACACGCGCACGGCCCTGTCCGCGCAGATCGTCGCGATGCGCTTGCCGTCGGGGCTGAACGCCGCGCGGATGACGAAATCCGGATGGGTGAGCACCACGCGCGCGACCCAGCTGTGCAGCGCCCAGCGCGCGAGGGTGGCCCACCCGCGCGGCACCTCGGGCGGCTCGACCTCCCGCACGAGCGCCAGCACCGTCGTCGGATCGGATTGCAGCTCGCGCGCCGCGGCCATGCGGGTGGCGTTGCGCGCCAGCTGCGCGTCCGCCTGCGCGCGGATCGCCAGGTACGACACCATGACCGCGAACGCGCTGAGCGTCGCGATCACGCCCATCGCGAGCTGCCGCCGCAAGCGCCGCGCGCGCTCGGCGAGCTCCACCACGGCCAGGAGATAGCGCTCCTCGCGCTTGCCCAGCCCCGCTCGCCCGTCGGCGCCCTGCGCGGCGCGCCGGCGCTCGTACCACGCCCTCGCGTCCTGGGCCGCGCGGTCGCGCCAGAGCAGCCCCTCGGCCCGGCCGCTCGCCTCCCACTGCTGCGCCGAGGCGCGCAGCCGGGCCAGGAACTGCGCGTCTTGCTCGCCCTCGGCGAGCCACTGCCGGAGCTTGGGCCACCGCTCGATCAGCGACTCGTGCACGAGCTCCACCGTCGTGCCCTCCCGCTCGCCCCCGGTCTCGATCAGCAGCAGCCGCGCGCCGGCCAGGTGCTGGACCACCTGATCGATCGCCTCGCCCGCAGGCCCCTCGCCGTTCTGCGCCACCCCATGGAGCTCCTCCAGGCTGACCACGGCGCGCGTGCGCTCGGGCGTGACGAGGCGCACCAGCACCGCCCGGGCCAGCCGATGCTCACGCGCCGGCAGCGCCAAGAGCACCGCGTCCGCGTGCGCGGACAGGGCGCCGGCCACGCCGCCCAGCCTCTCGTAGCTGTCTCGCGTCAGCAGCCGGTGCTCGCGATCCCGCGCCTCCCACAGCTTCGCGGCCGTGAACTGCAAGAGCGGCAGCGGGCTGCGCGTACTCTCGAGCGTCCCCAGCATCTCCCCGACCATCTCGGCCGTCTCGAAGCGATGACCGGCCGCCTCCAGCGGCCTCGTCAGCGCGTCGCGCAGGCCGTCGCGCCCCATCGGCGGCAGCAGCGACAGGCCGCGCGTCACGTCGATCACGAAGTCGTGATCATCGGCCATGCGATCGAGGAAATCGGAGCGGACCGCGAGCAGCACGCGGAGGGGCGATGACGCGTCGTCGGCCACGCCTTCCAGGCAGGCCACGAACGCGGCCCGCTCCTCGCGGCTGGCGCCGAGCGTGTACAGCTCCTCGAACTGATCGACGAAGAGCAGGGCGTGGTGCCTCGTCCCCTCACGGCGGCAGCGCGCGCGCAGCCGAGCGCCCAGGTGCCCCGGCTGCGCGCGCAGCGTGGCGACGATCCCGTCGTGGTCGGCGAGCTCGGCCGCTCCGGACCCCGAGCTGGCCGCCTCGGCCTCGGCCACCTGCGCGAGCACATCGACGAGCGCCGACAGCGGCCGGCGCCCCGGCCGCACGATGAACGTCTCCCACCGCTCGCTGGAGCGCTTCAACGCCGGGATCACCCCCGCGCGCACGAACGACGACTTGCCCGCCCCCGACGGGCCGACGACCGTGAGGAGCGGCTGGTAGCGCAGCCGCGTCGTCGTGGCGGCGATCTGGCGATCGCGGCCGAAGAAGCGCGCCGCGTCCGACTCCTGGAACGCGGACAGCCCTGCGAAAGGGCTCTCGTCGTCGCCCAGCTCGAGCGCCTTTCGACCGGGCAGCAGCGCCTCCAGCTCCGCGAGCAGCTCCTTGGCCGAGCCGATGCGCTCGTGCTTGCGCTTCTTCAAGCAGCGATCGACCAGGTCGCCGAGCGCGCCCACGTCCGGGCGCCGCGCGGCCACGCGCGGCATCGGGAGATCGAGCTTCACGATGTCGGCGAGCCGCGCGACCGAGAACGGATCGAGCGGGTGCACCCCCACGAGCAGCGTGTACAGGAGGATGCCCACGGCCCAGAGGTCGCTGCGAGGATCGACGTCCCCGCCCAGCAATTGCTCCGGCGACATGTACGCCGGCGTGCCGATGAGCCCGCTCCGGTGGCCATCGCCGCGGCCTCGCGCGAGCGTCGCCTGCGCGCCCGTGAGCGTCGACATCACCCTGACGTCGAGCTGCTTCGCGATCCCGAAGTCGAGCACCTTGATGCTCCCCGTGTCGTCGATGAGGATGTTCTCGGGCTTGAGATCGCGGTGCACGATCCCGAGCTCGTGCGCGCAGACCAGCGCGCGGATCACGGGGATCATCAGCTCGACCACCTGGCCGGGCGACATCGGGCCAGACGGCCCTATCGCGGCGAGCGGCCCTGGCGCGCTCGGGTGCTCGCGCTGGGCCAGCCATTCGCTGAGCGTGCGGCCCTTGATGTACTCGAGCACCAGGTACGGGTGGCCGCGGATCTCGTCCACCTCGTGGATCACCACGATGTTCTCGTGACGGCAGCGCGCCGTGGCCCGCGCCTCGTCCAGGAAGCGCTCGTTCCCCTGCCCGCTGAACTCGAGCAGCAGCTTGATCGCGACGAGGCGCCCGAGCTTCGTGTCCCTGGCCAGGTACACGATCCCCATGCCTCCCCGGCCCAGCTTGCGGATGATCTCGTAGTGCTTGATCATCCCGCCGACGTCCGGCACCGCGGAGCCCGGATCGCTCCCCGTCGGCGTTGCTCCCCCCACCGTCGCTCCCCCCACCGTGGCTGCGGCGTGCTCGTCGTGCGCGACGTGTACCGGCGGAGCTGCGGCCTCGCGCGCTCGCTCCTCGGGCGTCGCGCCGGCCGACGCCTCCGTGGGCGCCAGGCCGGCGAGCGCGAGCGTCGTCTCGGTCGGCTCGCCACGGATTCCGCTCCATCCCGGTCGGTCCGGCTGTCTCTGCTCCTGGGCCTCGGCGTCGCGGTGCGGCGCCTCCTCGAGCTCGCGCGTCGCCTGCGGCAGGGTCGCGCCGAGCGCGGGCTGCCGCGGGTCGTCCGGCGCGGGCATCACCTCCCGCAGGGTGTGTCCCGGCATGAGCTCGAAGACGGTATAGAGCTGCCCCTCGCCGGCGTGCCCCCAGTCGACGGGCCGGATGATCGGGGAGTGCTGGAGCCGTGTGCCAGAGCGCATCTCCCGCAGGAACCGCGAGGCGGAGCGCCGCGAGTGGTGCCCGCCGTCTCCATCCCGAGGCAGGCGGAGGATCTGGAGGACGATCGGCCGACCGCCCCTGATGCGCCGGCCCCTGTAAACGACCGTTCGGCCGCTCGCTCGGCAGCAGGACAGGATCTCATAGCGACCCTGGAACACCGTCCCTGGCGCGAGGGTCTCGCGGCTCATCCTGGCCCCTCCGATCGCTGCCACGCCCGCGCGGCGGCTCCGGACGAAACGTCCCCACCCCCTGTCGACACGCAACGCTCCTGAATGTCGAATTCGTCGCGCCGCTCTGGCGAGAGAACCCGACGGCGTACTCGGACCGATGCTCAAGCAGCCAACCGTCGCTGCCTGTTGAAGCTTCTATAGCATACCTCTCCACATCGTCCGGTGTCGGCGCCTCCAATGCGTCAGCCCCTCTCCTTGCACACCAGTTGACGCCAGCGCTCCCGTCGCTCTCCTCCTTTTCTTCCGCCATTTCAGGCCGCTCGGTATTGCGGCAATTCCCAGGCACCGAGTCGTGTCACAGGCGAGGAGCCGGGCTGTGGCCCAGGCGACGTGCCCAGTCATGGCTCGGCGACGAGTCCAGTCATGGCCCAGGTTCAGGCGAAGAGCCGGGCTGTGGCTCGGGCGACGTGCCCAGTCATGGCTCAGGCGACAATCTCGAACCGCGGCTCGGGCGACGACCCGGGTCGTGGCTCGGACGACGAGCCGAGTGGACGGGGCGAGGAGCCCCTCCCGCAGCGCGGCCACCTGCGCGCAGCCGTGCTCGTGCCGTGCGGGACGTCCCGCCGGGGCCCCCGGAGCGCGACCTGTTGCCGGATGCCGCAAACCATTGCGGAAGAGAGCAAGCGGTTGCGTACCGCCTCCGCGGCCTGGCGCCGCCCGGGCTCCCGTCGTCCGCCCCCTGTGTGATCTGTGCGCCTGCGCGCGGGATCTGCGCTGGCGGCGTGGGCGCCGCGGGCGCCGGTCCGGCACCGCGGCGGCCGAAGAGCGTCAGCCGAGCAGCGGCTCCGCGCCGGCGGCCTCGCCCTCGGCGCCCTTGTCCTCGTCGAGCGGCACGTCCTCCTCGATCACCTCTCCGGCGGCGGCCGCCGTGCGCCGCACGGCCGTGAGGCCGAGCTGGATCTGCGCCTTCACCGGGAAGACCTGCCGGAGCGTCGTCGCCCAGTCGTTGAACCAGTCCCGCAGGCCCTCGAGCCCCTCCCGTTGCTCCCGCCAGGCCCTCGCCAGCTCGGCCGCCGGCACCCGAGGCGGCTGCGCCTGCGCCCCGGCGCCGGCCTCGAGCCTCGCGAGCAGATCGCGCACCTGCTGCACCTTCGCCTCGGTCAGCCCGCGCGCCGCGAGGGTCCTGTGGACCTTCTTCGCGTCACCATCGCTGTTCCTGGCGAGCCCCTCGAGGCGGCGGAGGTACGTCCCGACCGACGTGGTCACCGTCGACCCGAGCGGCTGCGGCTCCAGGTGCTTGAAGAACGCGGCCTCGAAGCCCTCGCGCCTCTCGCGCGCCACGACGCGGCGGATGATCGCGCGCGTGCGCGGGAACCACGTGTTCTCGAAGACGTCGACCTCCCGGAGCAGCTGCATCCGCTCGGCCCCCTCGACGCCCCCGCCGCTCGCGGCCTCCACCGCGGCCTCCGCGAAGAGGTGCTCGAGCGGGCGCTGCTCGCCCGCGGCGAGCTTGAACAGCCGCCACCCCTCGCGGTGCTCGTTCGCCGCGTAGCCCTCGCGACGCGCCCGCGCGATGAACGGCGCCGCCTGGACGTTGACGAGGAACCGGAGAGCGCGACCCAGGAGGTCCTGCTCGGCCGCGGTGAGCGCCAGCGGCAGGGACGCCTCGGAAGGCCCGGACGACGCGGGCCGCGCTCCCGGATTCCGGGAAGCGCTCGCGGACTTCGCTTTCGACATGTCGTTTCTCCTCGCTGGCGCGCCTGGACTGGGCTCGAGCGCTCAGCGGCGTCGGCGGACTGCAAGCTGCGCGCCAGCGGGGTGGACGGTGGACTGTCGCCGCGCGTTCGCTACGTTACGCCGCGACTGAACAGGCCACCACGAGGCCGCTTTCCACCCGCTCCCAGGCGAGGAACCTGATGCAATCGAAGTTTGGAACCGACCTGACGACAGGCAGTATCCCGAGACATATCGTGAGTTTCTCCCTCCCGATGCTGATCGGGGGCTTCCTTCAGACGACCTACAGCTTCATCAATGCCATCTGGGTCGGTCAGTTCCTGGGCACGGCGGCCCTGGCGGCCGTCACCGTGAGCTTCCCGGTCATCTTCACCATCTTCGGCGTCGGGATGGGGATGACCCTGGCAACGAACATCCTCGTCTCGCAGAGCTTCGGCGCCAGGCGGTTCGATGAGCTGCGGCGCGTGGTCGACGGCTCCACCGTGCTGATCTACGGCCTGGGCCTCCTGCTGACCGCCCTCGGGGAGCTCTTCACGCCCCAGATCCTCCGCGCGATGGACACGCCGGCCGACGTCTTCGCGCCGTCGGTCAGCTATCTCCGCATCTACCTGCTCTCGCTGCCGTTCAGCTTCGGCATGTTCGCGCTCCGGAGCATGCTGCAAGGCACCGGCGACTCCAAGACGCCGCTCTATTTCCTGCTCGGCTCCGTCGCGCTGACGACCGTCCTCGACCCGCTCCTCATCTTCGGGCGGCTGGGGCTGCCGGAGCTCGGCCTGAACGGGACGGCCTGGGCCACGCTCGTCTCTCAGGCCATCGCGCTCGTGGCGCTCAACCTGTACCTCCACGCCCGCAGGTCGCCGATCGCGCCGAGCTGGCCGCGCTTCGGCCAGCTCGGACCGACGATCCGAAAGACGCTCCGTATCGGCGCGCCGGCGGCCGTCCAGCAGTCGGTGGTGGCGCTGGGCATGGTCGTCGTGACGGGGATCGTGAACGGGTTCGGGGAGATCGCGACCGCAGCGTTCGGCGCGGCCTCGCGCATCGACCAGATCGCCTTCCTGCCGGCGATCAACATGGGGATGGCGATATCGACGCTCGCCGGGCAGAACCTCGGGGCGGGGCACCACGGCCGCGTGCGCGAGATCTTCGCGTGGGGTTGCCTGTTCAGCGGCGGGATGACGCTCCTCATCTCGGCGGTGGCGGTCGCGTTCCCCGAGGCGCTCCTCAGGGTGTTCATCACCGATCCGGCCGTCATCGAGCTCGGCGTGTCGTACCTGCACACGGTCGGCGCGTGCTACGTGTTCTTCGGCCTCACCTTCGTGAGCAACGGCATCATCAACGGCGCCGGCGCGACCATGGTCACGACCGCGACGACGCTGCTCAGCCTCTGGGTCGTCCGCGCCCCGCTCGCGTACTGGCTCTCGCGCGAGATGCGCAACGTGAAGGGCGTCTGGTACGCCATCGCGGCGAGCTTCGTCGTGTCGATGATCACGGGCACCGCCTACTACGCCTCGGGGCGATGGAAGCGGGCCCTTGTCCAGAAGGCGCCTCCGGGCGAGGCGCCGAGGCAGGCCGACCCCGCGCAGGCGTTTGCGAGCGAGGTCGGAGAGGCGTGAGGGCGGCGGAAGCGCCCGCGCGGACCGGCCGCCCTGCGCGGGGGCTGCCGCGCAGGGCGGAAGGCCTCGGATCGCCGCCGCTCGGCCGCCTCGCGCCGTGGACGCGCGCCCGGTTTGCCTCGTCCGGTTCGCCCGCTTCGCCTCGCGCCGGTTCCCCTCGCCGCTCCCCCTCGCCTGATGACGCGCAGAGCGCGGGAACCTGACGCGCCCCCGTTCCGACTCATGCGGGGACCGCTCCTGGTCCGCGAGGAGAACCGATGCAGCTCTCGAACAGCAGGTCACCCGAGGCCCCCGCCTCGACGCGGCGGCGGCGCGCAACCGCAGCGCTGGATCCCCGCCATACGCTGCTGATCTCGTGCTTCGACGCCGCGCTCCCCTTCGGACGGATGGGGCTCGCTGCCGACGGGGTGCCCTGCGCGCAGGTCCGATCGCCGGCGCACCTCGTGGCGCCCTGGAAGGACAACGCCGAGAGCGAGAATGCTTCGCTCCTGCTGTCGCTCTCGATGCGGGAGACACACGACGTCGTGATCTGCGGCCACGTCCGGTGCGCGGCGCTCGAGGTGCTCCTCGACGGGGAACGCGATCGGCAGGCCTTCAGGCTCCTGTCGCAGGTGCCCGCGGCGCGCGCCACGATCGACCTCGTGCGCCACAACTACGTCGGCCTCCACCGCGACGCCCTCCGCGAGGTGACGGCCCAGGAGAACGTGCTGACCCAGCTCGATCACCTGCTCACCTACCCGCTCCTGGCGCAGGGAGGCGGGCCGCGCGTCCACGCCTGGCTATACGACGAGCGCGACACGTCGCTCTGGGCCTACTCCTTCGAGGAGTCGCAGTTCGCGCACCAGATCTCGCTCCGGTGAGGAAGAGCGCGGGTCGGAGAGCGCACGTCGGGCGGCACGAGTCAGAGCGCGCGACTCGGGATAGGGCGAATTCTGCCGGAATGACGGAACCGCCAAGGCGCCATAAGACGCCAAGATTTTGTGTTTTCTTGGCGTCTTATGGCGCCTTGGCGGTTCAAACGACCCCGCCTTCAGTCAAAGCACTCCGTCACGGACTCGGAGGGCTTGAGTCCGAGAGCTCGCCGTCCCCGCCCTCGCCGCCGTCCGGCCCCCGGAGCTGCGCCGAGAGCAGGCCGACGAGCTCCTGCGTCGAGAGCTTGCCGGCGGCGTCCTTGCCGCCGAGCACCTGGGCCACGAGCGAGCGCTTCTCCGCGTGCAGCGACAGCATCTTCTCCTCGATCGTCCCGAGCGCCACCAGGCGATAGATGGTGACCGGCCGCCGCTGACCCAGGCGGTGCGCCCGATCCGACGCCTGATCCTCGACCGCGGGGTTCCACCAGGGGTCGAGGTGGATCACGTTGGTGGCCGCCGTGAGGTTGATGCCGAAGCCCCCCGCCTTGAGCGAGATCAGAAAGAGCGGCGCCGACCCCTCCTGGAACTCGCGCACCCGCTCGGCCCGGGCCTTCCGGGGCGTCTCGCCGTCGAGGTAGACGTACGCGACGCCGCGCGCCTCGAGCGCCTCGCGCACCAGCGCGAGGTGCGACGTGAACTGGCTGAACACGAGCGCGCGCTGCCCCTCCGCGCACAGCTCGTCGACGAGCCCGAGGAAGCGCGCGAGCTTGGACGAGTCGAGCGCCGAGCGCGCGTCGTAGAGGCGCGGGTGCGAGGCGAGCAGCCTGAGGCGCGTGAGCGCCGCCAGCACCTCGACGCGCCGCTCCTGCTCGCGCCGGACCGCCCGGCTCGTCTCGAGGTCGGACAGCGCCGCGAGGCGCGCGTCCTCGTACAGCTGCCACTCGGCGCCCGAGAGCACGACCGGCACGCGCACCTCGGTGCGCGCCGGCAGCTCGGCCTCCACCTGCGCCTTGGTCCGCCGGAGGAGGAACGGGGCGAGCACGCGCCCGAGCGCGGGCCCGGCGGCGGGGTCGATCTGCCGCTCGATCGGCATGGCGTAGCGGTCGCGGAACGCGTCCCATCCGCCGAGGAGGCCGGGGAAGACGAGCGCGAAGAGGCTCCAGAGCTCGCCGAGGTGGTTCTCGATCGGCGTGCCCGAGAGCGCGAACCTGAAGTCCGCCTGGAGCGCCCTCGCGGCGCGGAAGCGCTGGGTGGTCGCGTTCTTCAGGCTCTGCGCCTCGTCGAAGACGACCGTGGCGAAGCGCCGCGCCGCGAGGCGCGCGGCGTCGCGCACGAGCAGGCCGTAGCTGAGCACCATCACGTCGCCCGGGCCGAGCCGCGCGAGCGCGCCGTCGCGATCGGCCTCGTCCGCGTAGACCGTGAGGCGGAGGGAGGGCGCGAAGCGCCGCGCCTCGTCCTGCCAGTTGAAGGCCACCGAGGTGGGCGCGACGACGAGCGCCGGCCCGCGCTCGCCGCGCTCGAGCAGGACGGCGAGCGCCTGCACCGTCTTGCCGAGGCCCATGTCGTCGGCGAGCACGCCCCCCGCGCCCCAGGCCGCGAGCCGCACGAGCCAGCGGTACCCGTCGAGCTGGTAAGGGCGGAGCTCGGCCACGAGCGCCGCCGGCGCGATGGGGCAGAGCTCGCCGGCGGCCACGACCCGCTCCACGAGCTGCCGGAAGGCGCCGTCCGCCTCGAGCGCGGCGCCGGCCCGCTCGAGCTCCCACAGCACCATGGCGGCCGAGGGGCCCACCGAGAGGCCGTGCCGGGCGTCGTGGACGTGATCGGCCAGGCGCTCGAGGTGAGCGCGCAGGGCCTCGCCCAGCTCCACGTAGGTGGTGGCCTCGACCTGCACGTAGCGCTCGTGGCGGCGCGCCGAGTCGAGGAGCCGGGCCAGCTCCACGCGCTCTCCCGCGACGCTCAGCCCGCCGAGGACGCCGAACCACTCGCGCCGCTTCTCGAGGACGACCTTGAGCGCGCGGGGGCCGCCGTCGCCCACGACCCGCAGGGGCTCGCTGACCCACTCGAGCTCCGGGGGCGGCTCGCGCCGCGCGCAGGCTGCGAGCAGATCGAGCGCGCCCTGCGCGCTGGCGAAGCGGTAGTGGAACGGGCGGTCCTCGAACGGCTCGGCCCCGGCGAGCGGGAGCTCGGCGGCGAGCGCGGCGGCGAAGTCCTCTTCCCGGCGCAGGTCGCGCACCGCGTGCAGGGCCCGGTCGCCGCGCCGCACGTGGACGTCGCGCGCGCCCGCGCCCGGCACGAGCGGCGGGGCGTCGGCGAGCGGCCGCACGCGCAGCTCGACCTCCACCGCGCCGCGCGGCTGGGCCGTGAGCCGCAGCACCGGGAGCAGCTCCGGCGGGACCGACTCGCCCATCACGCTGCGCGGCATGGCCACGGGCACGCGCAGCGCCCACCGCGAGAGCGCGGCGAGCAGCGCACCGTGGCTCTCGGGCGGGAAGACGTCGCCCTCGCGCGCGAGCACGTCGAGCAGCGCCCGGATCTCGGCCTTGACGTCGAGCAGCGTGAGCCGCCGCGCGCCCTTGTCCCAGTCCCAGAGGAACAGCACCTCCTCGGGCCGGGCGCGGCGCGCGCGATCGAGCAGAGCAGGGGGCAGCGCCGTGCCCTCAACGCCGGCGCTCACCCGCACGGCGCCGTGGCGCTCCTCGGCCACGACGCCCACCGGCGCGCGCTCGATCCTCACGGCCACATCGGGCGCCTCGTCGAGGAAGAGGCGCGGGTGGCCGATGAGCGCGTCGAGCAGCGCCCGCGAGGCGAAGGCGTTGCCCTCGGGCAGGAGCGACGCGATGCGGGCGTCCTCGGCGGAGAGCTTGCCGCCGTGCTCCAGGAGCAGGCGCTTCTTGCCGAGCCGCGCCCCGGCGCCGCGCTGCCCCTTCTTGCCCAGCCGGTGGATCCAGGGCGCGACCACCACGCCGGCCGCCTCGACGACGTCGAGCCGGAAGGCGAGCTCGACGCCGCCGCGCGCCCCGGGGCCCTCGTCGAGGGCCCTGTCGAGCGCCTGCAAGGCCCGCTCCCAGGCCGGGCGGCCGAGCTCGTCGAGCGCCTGGAAGAAGGCCTCGCTCGGGGGCTGGCGGAGCCAGAGCAGCGCGGCGTCGATGGCCGCGAGCACGTGGACGCAACCGCCCGCGCCGCAATCGCACTCGGCGCGGAGGGCCCCGGGCGCGAGGATCAGCCGCGCCTCCGGCCTGACGAAGCCGGCGCCCGCGCGGTGCGCCTCGAAGGGCCGCGGATCGTCGAGGCGAAAGCCGGGGAGCGCGGCGTCGAAACGCAGCGCGGCGGCCCGAAGCGCCCGCTCGGGGCGCGGGGCCGCCGCGTCCGGCACGCGCGCGCGCAGCTCGCAGAGCCGCTCGTGCGCCGACAGGGCCCTCGGCTCCTCGGGCGCCCGCAGCAGCGACGGCGCCGCGGCGCGCGCGAGCGCGGCGTCGTCGCGCTCGTCCTCCAGGAAGCGAGCCACGAGGGGCGGCAACACGTCGCGCAGGCGCGAGGGCGCGAGCCACACGAGCGCGCTCGCGAGCTCCTCGGCGCTCGCGAGGTCGATGAGGCGCCGCCGCGCGCCGAGGAGCTGCAGCTCGGGCCAGAGCGTGGGGTCGACGCGCGGCGCCACCGCCTCGAGGCTCAGCCGGGCCAGGTGCGCGACGCCGTGCTGCGCGAGCCACGCGAAGAGGGCCGCGCGGGTCTCGAAGGGCGCCGCCGGCGCTGCGGGAGGGACGGCCTGGGTGTCGCCTGGCATGACAGGCGGCGTAACGTCGTCGGTGCGAGGGCGCGGTTCAAGGGGTTCTGGCGCGCTGGCCCCCGCGGGCGAGCGCGCCGAAGGGCACGGCGGGCGCGGCCGCGAGCAGCAGCGCCCCGCCCGCGGCCGTGTAAACCGAGTAGGAGAGCACCGCCTCGAGGCCGCGCCCCGAGAAGGTCATCGCCAGCGCGAACGCGAGCAGCAGCATCCCGCTCGCGAACGCGAGCGCCCGCGTCCACACGCCCGCGAGCAGGCCGACCCCGAGCGCCGTCTCCAGCGCGGTCGCCGACCAGGCGAGCGCCGGGACCATCCAGGCCGGCGCCCACGGGTTGATCGCGCCGGTGTACGCGACGAAGCGGCCCCACTCGCCCCAGGCCACGTTGCCGGTGCCCGGCGGGCCCCACAGGCCGAAGCGGTCGGCGACCGCCGACAGGAACGCGGCGGCGAGGCCCAGCCGGAGCAGCAGCGCGCTCGCCCAGGCGAAGCGTGGCGAAGCCCACGGCGGGGCGAGGCCTAGCCCGTGGGCGGCGGCGAGAGCGTCGGCTGCAGGATCGGCGGGGCGCGGGGCGGAATGCGAGATCGTCATGGCTCCTCTTTCGCCCCGGAAGCTGGCTCCGGGGTGGTCCAGTGAGGAGGTCCATTTCTGGCATGATGGCTGGACCATGCGCCCGTGGACCTTCCCCGTCTCGCTCGACCCGGGCTCGGCGGAGCCGCTGTTCCTGCAGATCGCCCGGCGGATCGCCGCGGACATCGGCCGCGGGAGGCTCCGGCCCGGCGCGGTGCTGCCCGGGTCGCGCACGCTGGCGAAGACGCTCGGGGTGCACCGCAACACCGTGCTGGCCGCGTACGACGAGCTCGAGGCCGAGGGCTGGCTCAGCTCCGCCGAGCGCAGCACGCGCGTCTCCGCGGCGCTGCCGCCGCGCCCGCGCGGGGTGGCAGCGCCCCGGGGCGAGCTCGGCTACGACCTCCCTGCCCGCCCGGCGTGGCGCACCTTCGCGCCGGATCCGGCGCGCCGGGGCGTGCTCCACTTCGGGGCGGGGCTGCCCGACCTCCGCCTGGCGCCCGCCGACGAGCTGGCCAGGGCGTACCGGGCGGCCGCGCGGGCAGGCGGCCGGACCGCGCTCGGGTACAGCGATCCCCGGGGCGACGTGCACCTCCGGCGCGCGCTCGCTTCGCTGCTGCGGGAGACGCGCGGGCTCGCGTGCGACGAGGACCACCTCCTCGTCACGGCGGGCAGCCAGGGCGCGATCGACCTCGTCGCGCGCCGCCTCCTCGGGCCGGGCGACGCGGTCGCGGTCGAGGACCCTGGCTACCCGCCGGCCTGGGACGCGCTGGCGTCGACAGGCGCCGAGCTCCTGCCCGTCGGCGTCGACGGCGATGGATTGCGCGTCGACGCGCTGGAGGCGCTCGCCGCGCGGCGGCGGGTGCGGCTCCTGTACCTGACGCCGCACCACCAGTTCCCGACCACGGTCACGCTCTCGACGGCGCGGCGGCTCCAGCTGCTCGACGTCGCGCGCGCGCGGCGGATCGCCGTCCTCGAGGACGACTACGATTTCGAGTTCCACTACGACGGCCGCCCGGTCCTGCCGCTCGCGGCCACGGACATGGGCGCGGTGATCTACGTCGGCACGCTGTCGAAGATCCTCGCGCCCGGGCTGCGCCTCGGGTGGGTGGCCGGGCCGCGGCCGCTCGTCGAGGCGCTCGCCGCGCAGCGCATGCGCGCCGACCGGCACGGCAGCCCGGCGCTCGAGCGGGCCGTCGCCGCGCTGATCGAGGACGGGCTCCTCTCGCGCCACGCGCGCAAGATGCGGCGCGTGTACGAGGCGCGGCGGAATGCGCTCGCGGAGGCGCTCCGGGCCGAGCTGGGCGGCGCCGCGGAGCTCGCCGTCCCGGCCGGCGGGATGAGCCTCTGGGTCTCGTTCCCCGAGGGCGTGGACGCCGAGGTCGCGGCGCGCGCCGCCCCCCGGCACGGGGTGGGGTTCTACCCCGGCGCGCGCTTCAGCTTCCGCGGGGGCGAAGCGCGCGCCGCGCGGCTCGGGTTCGCGTCGCTCGATGAACGCGAGCTGCGCGAGGCGACGCGCCGGCTCTGCGCCGCCCTGCGTGCCCGGCCCGACATCCAGCGCGGCCGTACGACCTTGTGAGTACACATCCCCGATTGGCACTCTGCTGGAGGTGCGCTGTCCGGGATTCCCAGGGTCCCATGTTCGCGATACGCTCTGGGGATGCCCCGGTCCCTGACCCCAGCGCGTCGCCCGAGAGGGACACCGACGTGGCTGGGACGCAGAGGCGGCACGGAGGTGCTCGATCGTGTTCCATCCTTCCTCGTTCGATTCACAACCTGACTCCCAGAGGAGAGACAGCGCGCGCGCGAAAGGAGCGCTCGCTGATCGACCGGCAGACTCCCGCCCCGCCTCGTCGCGCCGCTCCGTACGGCTGCGAGGCCGCCTCATCGACGGGCGTTACCAGGTCGATCAGCTGCTCGGGCGCGGCGCGATGGGCGAGGTCTGGCGCGCGCACGACGGCGTCCGGCGCGCCGATGTCGCGCTGAAGTTCCTCACGGTGGCGCGCGGCGGGCGCAACGTCGACGCGATCGAGCGGTTCCGCCTGGAGGCGCGGGTCGCGGCGCAGCTCGGACAGAAGACCCGCGGCGTCGTCGCCGTGCTCGACGCCGGCGAGGACCCCGCGGCGGGCCCGTACATCGTGATGGAGCACGTGTGCGGCAGGTCGCTGCGTCAGCTGCTGGAGGAGCGAGGCACGATCCCCGCCGTCGAGCTCGCGTCGTTGCTCCGCCAGCTCGGAGAGGCGCTGTCGATGGCGCACGGCCTCGGCGTCGTGCACCGGGACATCAAGCCGTCGAACATCCTGCTCGTCGAGGGGAGCGACGGCCATCTCTGCGCCAAGATCACCGACTTCGGGATCGCCAAGTGGGTCGGCCAGGATCGGCCGGCCGATTTCCGCCGCCGCACCGCGGACGGCGTGGTGCTGGGCACGCCGGCCTACCTGAGCCCGGAGCACACGTGTGAGGGTCTTGGCGGCCCGCAGCTCGACATGTGGTCGCTCGCGGTCGTCGCGCACGAGGCGCTGACCGGGCGGCAGCCGTTCCCGGGCCGCAACCTGGCCGCGGTGCTCGCGGCCATCCTTGTCAGCGGGCGCCCCCCGCTGGCCACGTTGTGCCCGGGAGCGCCGCCCGCCCTGGAGGCGTGGTTCGCGCGCGCCTTCGCCATCAGCCCATCGGAGCGGTTCCCCAGCGTCCAGGCGATGATCTCCGCCTTCGAGGCCGCGGCAGGGGTGCCGGTGGCGCCGCCGGCCGCGGCGCGGGGGCGGCGCTGGCGCGTCGCTGTGGCCGGGGTCGCGGTGGCGCTCGGCCTCGCGGTGCCCGCGGCGCTGCTCTGGGAGCGGTCCGGGAGCGACGGCGCGCGCCGCGCGGATGAGGTGGTCCGCGACGCGGCGCGCGCTGCCGCCCGCGTCGCCGACGCCGCGCAGGCAATGACAGCGCGCCTCCTGGAACGCCAGCGCACAGCGCCCTGATCGCGGATTTCGCGCCGCGTCCGCCTCGTCAGGACGCGGGCGGAGCCGTCCAGGAACTAAGTCAAGCCCAGGCTCGATGGGGGCCCGCGATGAACAGGCCGACCCAGACGTCGCGCGGTGGTGGTGATCGGGCGGCCGAGCAGCTCAGCGCTCGCTCGCGTGCGCGATGGTCTCGATCATGCGCGGGATGGCCACGGAGATGAGGATCCCCAGGTTCGCCCGCTTGTTGTCCACCAGCATGCCCTGGAGCAGATTCCCGTGGTTGAGCACCACCACGGTGTGGTTGCCCGCCATGTCGAGCAGGTAATACCGCCCTAACGGAGGGAAGTTCGAGTCGCGCAGCGAGCTGTCCAGCTCCTCGGTGATGCGGGTGAAGAGGGCCACCGCCACCGGTTGCTGGTTGAAGCCGGCGAGCGACAGGCCCGCCGAACGTTCCCAGATGTCGGTGGCCAGCAGCCCGTCGCGGAGGATGTTGCGGAGATCATGGACTGCGGCCTCGAGGACTTTGGTATCGATCATCGTGCTTCCGTCGCTCCTGGGCGCGCGCGCCCGCATTGAAAACCCGGATGTACTACAGCCCGCGCAAGGTCGTCGCGAGCGCCTCCTTCAGCTGCTCGAACGACCGCGTGGAGAGAGCCTCGTCGCCCACGGTGCCGAGGCAGAAGCCACCGCGCGCCGTGCGCGCCTCGACCCAGGACATCATCTGCGCGCCCAGCCAGAGCGCGCCCGCCGTGGCGTCGACGCCGGGGATGCTGCGGACGCCGACCAGCGCCGAGAGCAGCGGCCCCACGAGGGACACGTGCGCCTCGGAGATGCCGTGCGCCGCCAGCGTGAGGCCGTTGTCGTCGGCCACGAAGGCGCCCACGCACGCGTGGTGATCGAGCGTCCAGGCGACGAGCGCGTCGAGCCGATCGGCCGGGTTGTCGGAGGTCTGAACGAGGCGCGGCACCTCCTTCACCTCCTTGGGCACGTCCTTGGGCGCGGCCTTCGCCGGCACGGGCGCCGCCTTCGCCGGCGCGCCGGCGCGCGGTGCCCCCATGGCGCTCACGAGCGCCGCGGGCTCCCGCGACCGCGTCGCGCTCACCCGCGCGAGGAGCGAGCTCACCCGCTGCGCGTCAGTCCACGAGACGGATCGGACCGTCATCCTCGCCTCCTGCGTTGGAGCCCAGGCGCTCCTCGATCTCGGCCACCAGCTTGTCGAACACCGCGGAGACCGCGGGCGGGCGGCGGCTCAGCAGGCCGAGCGGCACGCCCGCGCGGCTCGCCTGGAGGAACGTGCTGTCGCGCGGGACCGCGGTGTCGAAGACCTGATCGCGGTAGAGGGACCACAGCTCCTCCAGCGAGGCCAGCATCACCGGCTCGCGGAACGAGCTCATGGTGCCGACCACGCCGAGGAGGGAGCAGGCGGAGCCGATGTCGCGGAGCCGCGCCAGGAGCTCGAGCAACCGGGGCATGGCCCGCAGCGCGAGCGGCTCGCACTGCGCGACGGCGATGACGCTGTCCACCTCCTCCAGCGTGAGGCGCGACATCCCGCCGAGCCCGGCCGGCGTATCGAAGAGGACGAGGTCGAAGTCGCGCTGGCTCTGCTCCAGGATGCGCCCCACGATGTTCGCCTCGCGCGCGTTGATGGCGAAGCGATCCTCATCGAGCGCGTCGACGGGGCCCATGGGCAAAAGACAGAGCTCCGGGAGCCGGGTCTTCACCAGACCCTCGAGCGGGGGGCCGCCGCGCGCGAGGCTCGCGGCCAGGCCGGGGCGGTCGCTGACGCCGTCGAGCGACATGCCGATGGCGCCCTGCAGATCCGTGTCGACGAGCAGGGTCCGCGCGCCTCGGCGCGCGAAGGCGAAGGCGCAGTTGAGCGCCACGGTGGTCTTTCCGACTCCGCCCTTGAGGCTGGCGAATGCGATGGATCGGGTCATCTTGGGTATCCGAGCTTGCGTAGCTGTTCCAGGTTAGCGCGCACGAGGCTGGATGCGGGATCGAGCGTCGAGAGGTCGATGAGGACGCAGGCCGCCTCGCTGTAGCTGCGTTCCATCAAGAGGCGCCGCGCGTCGGCGTTGAGCTGCTTGATGCGGGCCGCGCGCTGCTCCGGCGAGATGAGCGCGATCTCGATCCGCCTCGACGAGATCGGCGGCGGCGCCTCCACGCTACCTTCGTCGATCCGGCGCAACGAGTCGAGCACCAGCTCCGCCAGATCCTTGAAGATGGTGCGCTCCTTCGTCGAGCCGACGGCGGGGGTGACGCGCACCCGCATCTCGGGGCGGATGAGCCGCGCGAACGCCTCCTCGCCCACGCCGAGGCCGTCGAACGCCGTCCACACCTGGCCGCGCCGCACCTCGATCAGACCCACGTCGGCGCTGGCGTTGCTGACCACGAGGACGTGCGACTCGCCGGACATGCAGATCATCTGCAAGAAGTCGACGGGCACGAAGTTCATCCCGATCGGCGCCGACTGGGCGCCCGCGGCGTGCGCCATGAGGATGAGCGTCTCCTCGGCGATGGGCCACGTCACCCGCGTGGTGCCCGCCGCTCCCGGGACCTCCACGCCATCGTTGACGGCGAGCACCAGCCGCGCCGTGCGGCGGAGGAGCTGCGCGACGGCGTCCTCCGGCCCACCCGGGAGCGACGGCGCGTAGATGATCAGCTCCGCGCTCTGCACGCCGTCGAGGGCTTGATCGAGCTCCTCCCAGGTCGCGGCGCCGAGGGCGCTCACCGGCGCCTGCCCGGCGATGACGCGGATGCACCGCATGCGCTCGCGCAGATCGGGAACAGCGACCACGACGATGGCCATCAGCCTCCGGTGTCGCGCCGCACCCGGCGCAGCATGACCGACGACGCCGTATCGCCCGGGCGCATGCGCGCGCACGCCTCGAACGCCTCGACCGCAGCGTCGTAGCGGCGCTGCACGAACGCGGCGGTACCGCGGGCGAACGCCTCGCGGTAGAGCCGATCCTCCTCGGTCTCGTACACCCGTGGCGTGAACGGCGCGCTCGCGGGGGGAGTCGGCGCGCTCGCGGGAGGAGTTCGCACGCTCGCGGGGGGAGCCTCCGGCGGTCGCCGCTCCAGGCCGCGCTCCGGCACCGTCGGCGGCCCCGGATCGGCGCCGGCCTCGGACGGCAGCGTGTCCAGCTGCGGCCGGAAGGAGACCGACGGCCGGTCGCTGAACGGCGACGCCACCTCCCTCCCCGTGTAGAGGCCGACCAGCACCTGCAGCGTGCGGAGCCGCCCGAGCGGGCACATTTGAATGATGTCGTCGAACGTCGAGGAGCCGTCGATGTACCGCGCCACCAAGAGCGCGTCGGGCGAGCGGCCCGCCGACACCGGGATGGGCCCCGCCACCTGATCGAGGCCGCCGAGCCGCTTGGCGTAGGCGCCGGCGAGGAACTCTTTGATCCGCTCGATGCTCGCCTGCAGCTCGCGATCGCCGGGCGACTCCGCGCGCGCCCGGTACAGCACCGCCAGCGCCTCCTCGTAGCGCTTCTCACGGACCAGCCGCACAATCTCCGCCCGCATGGGCGCGCTCTTCGGGACCGCGCGGCTCTCGGGCTCCACCATCAGCGCTGAGTCGAGTTGGTCTTTCACGGCACAATGGCAAGTTACATGCCTCGACCGCCGGCATTCAAGCTGTTTGGCTGCACCTTCACGGCGGCCGTCCCCGGTCAGCGTCGTCGATACCGGCTCGCCATCGTTCAGGTACGCGCGTGTGGGACCAGCCAGCACCCGCCAGAACATCGGGGGCTGCAACATGGGTCCCATGAAGGCCGGGGAGACAGGGGACGAGGCAATGACAGCCGCCCGCCTCCGCATTCGGTCCATTGAGTCGCCACGCGCTCTCGGGCGTTCCGACGGGTCAATCGTCAGCCAATCGCGGACGTCGCAAGCCGTATCCCACCCCAACGCCGGTTCGCCCACCGGCCGCCGTTTCAAATTTGAATGGTGATCACAAGATAGTGGGTGCAACTTACGTTGGGCTTGCGCTACAGTGGATGCACCGGCTGGACGCACCCCGCAACGTTGCATAAACGTCTGAGGTGGTTGTTGGAAAATTCCAGTAATCAAGCTCGGCATGCAGCGCGAGGGGGAAGCGCAGGATTTCAACCGAGGTGAGGTCCAGCAGCAGCGTCCATTTCGGTGCGCCGTGGTTTGTCTTGAAGCCACTCGAGGCGCTCACGGCGCTTGGTTCAGGTAAACAGAGGGATTGTTCAACCAACTGACACACAGCCGAAAAGGAGATCGCTCATGCGGCAGGTCTTGCGGCACATTTTCGAGAAGAAGCAGGCATACGCTCGTCTACCCCTGTTCGAGCGCATGCGAGACGAACGGCTCGATCCGAGCGAGCGGCTCGCCTTCTATCCATGCATGGCGTACTTCATCCTGAGCTTCGGTGATCTGAACAAATTCGTACTACGGGAGGAGCACGCGGCGGACGAATACCAAGAGATGGTCAACGCCCACACGCGCGAGGACGACCATCACTGGCCCTGGTACCTGGAGGATCTGTCCAAGCTCGGCTACGACGTCGAGGGCCGGACCACGGACCTGCTGCACTTCCTCTGGGGTGAGGAGACGATGCAGAATCGGGTCCTCACCGCGCGGCTCACCGCGCTCATCAAGGGCACGACGGGCCTCGAGCGGCTCGTCATCATCGAGGCGATCGAGGAGACCGGCAACGTGCTCTTCGGGGCGATGCTCCCGCTGGCGGAGACCCTGGAGAAGCGCCTCGGCACGCAGCTGCGCTACTGCGGCTCGTTCCACTTCGAGCGCGAGTCGGGCCACGCGGTGAACGCCGACCACGCCGAGCTCGCGCGCATCCCGCTCGACGCGGAGACGCGCGCGCGGTACATCGCGCTCGCGGACGAGGTGTTCACGATATTCGAGCCGTGGACCCACGAGCTCTTGCGCTATGCCCTCGCGCACCCCATGAGCGTCCCCGTGGCCGACCCCGAAACGGACGGCGTGAGCCAGGTGATGACCCGGTCGTCGGTGCTCACCGCGAGAAGCACCGCCGCGTGAAGCACCGCGGTTGAAGCCTCTCGGGTCGCGGTGGCACCGCGCCCTCCACAGCACCCATCCCTCCGGTGCTTGCCGCGCGCCGAGCGCGCTGCGCAAGATGCTCAATCCAATCTTGCACCGATGGTGATCGCCGTTGAAACGGCGAGGGAGCGCACTCACAGACCGTTGCCGCTCGCACGGATGTCGGGTGCGCGCCGAAGCGCCCTTGAGGCCTCCGGGAAAGCGGAGACATCGGAGATCGGGCATCAACTGGACTTCTCGTCCTCCGTGCGGTAGGGCTGTGCAAAAGGACGCCAGGAGTGTAACCGGATGCTTGAGATGAAGAGGACCCCCCAGACGCGACCCACCTTCTGCTCCTTTCTCGTCGTCGCCGCCACCCTCGCTGCGGGGGCAGGATGCGCCGCTCCCGACCGGCATTTCTCGGACAACGGCGCGGGTGGCGGAACGGGCGGCGGTCCGAGCGATGCGCAGGGTGGCGGAGGCGACGGCGCGTCGGGCGGGGGCGGCGGGGACACCTCCGGCGCGGGCGGCGGGGGCGCGTCCGGCGCTGGGACGTCCGGCGGCGGGGGCGGGGGCGGCGGGGGTGATCCTGGATGCCAGATCCCGGCAGACAGCCCCACGCTCGCCGACGCCGTCATGGTGGCTGCGGGCGGCAACCATACGTGCGCGATCCGGCATGACGGCTCTCTCACCTGCTGGGGGGACAACTCGTTCGGCCAGCTGGGTGTTCCGCAGGCGGTGGCGGTCTCCTCGAGCACGCCGGTGAGAGTGCAATTTCCCGCGTCGCTCGGCACGGCGACGATCACGCAGATCGCGTTGACCGAGCAGGCGACCTTCGCCATCGACAGCCAGCTCCGACTCTGGGCCTGGGGAAACAACGAGACCGGCATCCTCGCGAATGGCTCCAAGGACGCGATGGCCCACGACGCCCCGGCGATCGTCAATGACGGTACGGCCCCGCTGCTCGTGCGCAAGATCGCGCCCGAGTGGTACTCGGCGTGCGCGCTCACCTCGACCAGCAGCATTTACTGCTGGGGGGCCAACCTGTTCTCGAGCCTCGGGCCGGAGGCGACCGGCGAGGAGAGCCTCGTCCCGGTGAAAGCGTTCAACTTCACCGCGACGGCCGGTCCGAGGGCCGTCCTCGCACCGGGCATCGGCTCGATAGGCAGCTGCTTCTCGACCGGTGCCGCGGAAGACGGGCTGCGTTGCTGGGGCGCGATGGGCGGCGGATATATCCTCACGAACACCCCGGCCGGCTCCGAGGGCGGCGCGAACTACAGCGCGCACACGCCGCTCATCGCGGCGGGAGCGACGCTGCCCCTCTCCGAGATCTCCTACGGCACGAACTTCGGCTGTGCGCGCGATGACGTGGGAGGCCTCTTCTGCTGGGGGACGAACAACAGCTCAGGTCAGCACGGCGCCGAGGCTCCCCCGGCCGGGACGGCGGCTGCGATCCCGGGTGTCTGGGGTCCGATGTCCACCGGCTACGTCTTCGTCTGCGCGATCGACGACCAAAGGCAGCTCCGCTGCCGTGGCAGCAACGAGCAAGGGCAGCTCGGTCGCAGCACGCCGACGAGGGCCGATAACACGCGGATGGAGCCCGTCGTGCTCGGCGACGGCACGGCCCTCGCCAAGGTCGTCGCGGTGAGCGCCGGCTTCTTCCACACGTGCGCGATCGTCGAGGGGGCGTGCGGCCCCACGGGCCCTGGCCAGGTCCTGTGCTGGGGCAAAGGCACCCTGGGTCAGCTCGGCGACGGCGCCGCGACGAGCTCCGCGATCCCCGTCGAGGTGAAGGCGCCCTGAGCGCGACGCCCCCGGCAGTGTGCGAGTACTCACGTTCGACGATTGTCGGGACATCGACATCGGGCTCGCTTGGCAAACCGACGCGGCGACTTTCCGATGATCTCCGCCTTCGAGGCCGCGGCAGGGGTGCCGGTGGCGCCGCCGGCAGCGGCGCGGGGGCGGCGCTGGCGCGTCAGGGCGGGCGGGGCCGTCCAGGAACTCTAGCGCGCCGTCCAGGAACTCTAGCGCACCCAGAGGACCGAGAGATCGAGCTCGATCGCCTCGAAGGGCTCGACGCGGACGCGAGCGGCGTCGCGGTGGACGACGGCGGGCCCCCAACCCCGACCCGAGGCGAGCGAGAAGACCTCCAACGTCCGCGCGATCGGGTCGACAAGCCACGCGTGCCGCACGCCCTCGCGCGCGTAGATCGGCATCTTCTCGTCGCGGTCCACGTCCTCGGTCGAAGGGCTCAGCACCTCGCAGACCCAATCCGGGGCGAGCGGGAAGAAAGCCGTCGTGGGCAGTTCGGGCATGCGTTCTCGACGCCAGCCAGCGATGTCCGGTACGACCGCCTCCACCTCGCCCGGCTGCGCTGGGTCCGGAAAGCGCAGTTCGGGCTCGTCCAGGATCCACCAGCCGCCAGGACCCCCCCTCCCTGCATCGAACGGACCGCCGAGCTCGATGCCGAGGCGGGACGATGCGCGGGCATGAGGCGGCGCCGGCCTGGGGAACACGTGCAAGGTGCCCGCGATGAGCTCCGCCACCTTGTTCGGCGGGACGGCTTCGAGGTCGGCGTACGTCGCGCGGCGCTGCTTGGCGGCGGGCTGGCCCATGGCGGAAGCCTGCCCGGGGACGCGCGGCGCGGCAAGGCAACGACGAGCAGGGGTCCGGCGGCGCGCCGGCCGGGGCGCTCATCGACGCGGGGGCACCACGGCGACCACCAGGGCCAACCCGAGCGCGTGCGTGTGCGGGTCCGGCGGCTCGCTGCTCTTGCACCTGCAAATCATCGAACAGTCCACGAGCGCCCCCTATCGCCGGTGAGAGCGAAGCTGGAGCACGGTGAGCGAGAGGACCTGCTCGAGTTTGAAGAAGCGCGCCCTGGACAAGCATCATAATTTGGCCGGGCAGACATTCCAGCTCATCGACGAGGCGCACGCAGCGGTTCGGGAGCAGCCGCGATAGCCGCCCTGGCGCAGCGCGATGCTTGACGAGCGTCAGACGCCTCGCCTACCGTTCGGGCATGTCCGCTTTTGGTCCCGCCTTGTTCGTTCGACGCACCGACGGCAAGGATCTCGACGAGAGGGAGCAACAGGCCGTCGTCGAGATGGTGCGTCAGGCCACGCGAAAGCTCGGCGTGACGGACGAGCACGACGAGGCGATCGAGCCTCGCCGCCGCGACTACGGGGAGACCGAGGCCGGCGCTCTCTGCGTGCTCCTTTATTCATCCTACAGCTACTACGGCATGCCCGAAGAGGTCATGGCGGACCAGAACGAGACATGGAAAGAGCTCGGAATGAAGATCGCTCGCGAGGTCGAGGCGGCCGCGCCGAGCACCTATCGGTTCGACTGCTACACCATCGAGGACTGACCTCCTCGGCGCCCGGAGACCGATGGTTGCGTCGAAGCGTCTCCTTCGACGTCGGGTCAACTCGGCATCACGTCGAGGTTGATCGTCCTCGGATTTTCGAGACGCGGAGCTCGGAGCCGGGTAGGCTCGCGACCCCATGGCCTGGTTCTACGTCGTCCACGGCTCCATCCGCTTTCCGACAGCAGATGGCCCACCGGCCTGGCACGACGCTCCCATCCCCACCTGGAAAGGAAAGGGCAAGCTCGAGGTCGGCAAAGCGCTCGAGTGGACCGCACGCGAGGCCCTTGTCGACCCGAGCGCTCCGGCGGGGGAGCGCGCGGCGTACTTCTTCGATGCCGTCGCTGACGGCTCCGTCGTGACGTTCCGCGGCTTCATCCATCGCGACGACGCGGACACGGTCATGGCGGTGCTCGGCGTCGCCGCGGAGCTCGAGGCCAAAGGCGAGGTGCTCTTGCATCATGTGTTCGATCGAGACTCGGGGGTGCGGGTCACGGTTGCGAAGGGCCGGATGACCGTGCGCGAGGGAGACGTGAAGATGCCGAGTCACGTCATCGAGGAGGTCGAGCAAGAGAGCATGTCGCGCGCGCGGCGGCTCGAGGCTGGCGAAAAGCCCCCGCCTGCGAAGGCGAAGGCTGCGACAAAGAAGACGCCGAAGGCGAACGCTGCGACGAAGGCAACGAAGGCTGCGACGAAAGCGACAAAGGCGGTGAAGGCTGCGACGAAGGCGGTGAAGGCTGCGACGAAGGCGACGAAGGCTGCGACGAAGACGAAGGACAATCGTTCCTGAAGCCGAGGTGAGCCGTACGCTCTCCGAACGGCGGCCCTTGCGCCACATCGAGGCATGGTCTACGGGGCGGGCGCCATGGCAAACCGCCCCGCCCGCTCCTCCGCCACGATCGATTGGCCGAAGAGCGTCGAGCCCACCGAACCCGCGTTCCTGAACCTTCGTTTTGCGGCGGTGGCCGACGGGATCTCTCGACCCGAGGTCGAGTCGAGCGTGCTCCACCTGCTCGACGAGCTGTCGCGGCACGGTGGCCAGTCGGGCGGCGCGTCGTTTCTCTGGTCCAGTGGTCACGACGTGGAGTGCTCCGTGGAGGGCCTCGTCCTTCCGCCAAAGGCGAGCACGTGGCTTCGCACGCGACTCCAGAGCCAATGGCGCAAAGCGCTCGTCGAGCTTCGACTGCATCAGGAGCTCGCGCCCGTGCGCGCCAACCAGCCCTCGCGAGGCGTCGCCGCGGAAGAGCATGCCGCGGGAGCGACCGAGGCGTCGGCGCTCGGCGCCTTCGAGCCGCTGACCCTTCGCCATCCCGACACGCACGAGGTGCTCGTGCTTCCTTGCATCGAGATCATGGTGGTGGCAGCCGGGGAAAACGCGACCGTGCGCTCCGCGGTCCGCGAATTCGGCGCGCGCTGGCTCGCGCGATTCCCTGACACGGCCCTCCTCTCGAAGGGGGGAGATCACAAGGCATATCGGGTATCGAGCGTCGCCCAGGCCCAGGCGTCGTGGTGCTCCCATTTCGACGCGAAAAATCGGCGGGTCGGGGGCGTGCATTCGCTCGCCGCCGGGGGAAATGTGCGCTCGCCCGAGCCCCCGACGCTCGTCGGGGAGCTCATGCCCGAAGGCGCCGCGGCGCGCGGGTGCCTTCCGATCGCGTGGGCATCGCGCCCTTCCGAGCTCGCGACCCTCGTGGACGAGCTCTGCGGAGGCCTCGAGCTCACCTCCGGTTGGTGTGGCATTTCGCAGTACGTCGGCCCCGACGGAGACGCGCAGCGATGGCTCGAGGACCAATGGGGGCCCCTGCGTGAACGAGGGCTCCCGAGTCATGCTTCGTGGATCCGCGATTTCCCGGGGATCACCGTGGGAGAGCCGTTCGTGTACTCGATCTGGGGCAATCAACCGTATCTGCTCCACGTCGGGTGGATCACGCTGCTCGGGCGTGATTTCGCGAGACGGATGAACCAGGAGCTCGCCTCGCTCGCGTCGGCCGTGGAGATGGCGTCTCTCCCGGGCGGCGTCGTTCGAATCCGCACCGGGGACGCGCCGAACGCGGGTGGCACCATCGACGACGGCCGCGAGCTTCGTGTCCGTGAGCGCGTCGGACGCGCGCTGCGATCGCTGCGCCTTCCGGATGATGATCTCGAGCACTTCGGCGTCCGGGCGCTCTCCGAAAGAGAGAACCGCGCCTATTATTTGCGCTTCTTCGGCGCGTGAGGCCCCTTCGGGGAACACGTCGGCCTCGCCCGGGGATCCCTGCCATCGCAAGCAGGCTCCGAGGCCGGTTGTGCGCTCGCGGCTAGTCGGCGAGCTGCCTGGCCCACGCGATGTAGACATCGTAGCGGGGGGGATACGCGACCGTGGACGGCTGGGCGGCGCGGCGCTGGAAGAGCTCCAGGGCGTGCGCGGCGAGGCCACGGCTGATCTCCGCCGCCTCCGACGCGGTGACGGCCGGCGGACCGGGCTCGTTCTTGAGGCGCCGCTCCGCGAAGGGGTGCGCGCCTTCGGCGACCTGGCGGAACACCTTGGCGGCCTTCCACGAGGCGATGGCGCAGAGATCGTCCACGTGGCTGTCCGCCCGCACCCAGGGCGAGCGCAGGTGCCCCGAGGCGTCGGCGATGGCGCGCAGGCGCAGCAGCGTGCGCTCGGCCTCGGCCGGCTCGTTCGAGGCGAGCAGGGCCTCGTAGCGCAGCGGCAAGAGATGCGGGATCGCCACGCCATACGCCAGCAGGATGTCGAGCATCGGCAGCGCCTCCGGGTAGGCGGCGCGCGAGACCAGGCGCGTCACCCAGCGCTCGATCACGCCCATGGCGCCCTCGCGCCAGAGCCCCACGCCCTGACGACACACGGGCACCACGCGCTGCACGAGCAGGCGATGGATACCCAGCACCTTCGTCGGGTTCTCGCGCAGGGCATCGCGCAGCCAGTAGAGCGCCTCCAGGCGCTCGAGGGGCATGGCGCTGGCCAGGAATTCGAGCGGTATCTTCACGAGCTCCACGGTCGAGAGCGCGCTCTTCTTCGCGAAGGCCTCGTGCTGCGCCGCCGGGATCGCGCCGCGGATGAACGGGTGCTCGCCGTGGATCGACTCGGCGAAGGAGGCAGAGCATCGACACGCGAGGGCCTCCAGCGCATCCGGCAGGGACGCCTCGAGCGTGCGCAGCGCCGACGCCACGGCGTCCGCCTCGAGCAGGCGCTGCATCGGGGCCCACACCGCGCCATCGAAGTCGGAGAGCGTGGGCAGCAGGACCTCGAGCGCTCGCGCGCGCTCGTCCGGCAGGGTCTGCACCCAGAGCCGGCCGCACAGGCGCTTCCACTCGGACGCGTGCTCCTCGAGCACACCGCGGCTCGTCGTCAGACGGATCCTCGGCCCGTCGAGGCTCGCCTCGTACGGAGGCGCCGCGTCGCCGGGCGCGAAGCTCTCGCCGAACGCGGAGATCAGGCTGTGGATGGCATCGACCGGCGACGGCGCGGGAGGCACGACCTGGTGTATATCCGCGGCCGCCGCGGGCCGCCAGCGTGGCCCTCCTCGTCGAAGCACCTCGGTGAGATCGGACAGCGCCTCGCGGCGAAGGCCACCTGCGCGGCGGACTCCCGGATGGGGAGCTCGGGATGGATCACCCCATCACCGCACGCATCGAGGACCTGTCAGCAGAGATATGCGTAGAAATTCCCGAGGGCGCGAAGCGGCTCCACCATTTCCTGCTTGCCGTCCGCCAGAGCCGATTGCCTCCAGCGAATCGCTCGGTCGAGCATGGCTGCAATCCTCCGCTCCAGCTCGGGATCCCTCATGAGCGGCGCCCAGAGACGCATGCCTGCACCGTCGACACCTGCGCCACCGTAGGCGACCCAGCTGGCGGGATTCTCCCGCCTGAACTGGAGCAGAAACCTGTGAGCCGAGCCGTCAGAGAATTCCAGACTATTGATCGTGCCCGATCGCCACGTGACCAGCTCAGCCACGTCGAGCCCGCTCATCACGGTCGAGCGCCAGGTCGCTCCCAGGTCACTCGAGCTCCTGACGGCCTCGGGCACGAGCCCGTCACCCACGCCGAGCTCCACCGACGGCAGCACCCCCACGAAAGCCCAGGTGCCGAACAGTGCGCCGCGACGGTGGGAGCCTCGGAGGAGCCCCCCACAGTCGCAACGAATCGTCCACCGCCCATCGTCCAACCGCACCGGCTTACCGAGGAGCGATGCCAGCGGCAGCCCACAGGCGTCGCACGCCGTAGGAGGTCGCCAACCGTGGACCCCCTTGCGCACACCGAACGGAAGCCGCGAGAAACAGTTGTCGCAAAGGCTCATGCCTTCCAGCTGGATGCTTCCCGCCGTGAACGGGCACTCGATGTGCGCATTGTGCAAGGCGGTGGCTGTCACGCGTTCCAGGTGCCCACTCCTTTACCGAACCCGGTCACTGGACCGGGGACCAGGAAATCCACCCCACAGCCTGCGGGCACCCCGACGGCGCCGCAGGAGGCCTGCGACCACCTCAGGTCTTGTCCGTTCCGCCTGACGGATCCATCAAGTCGTCCACGAACCGGCGCATCAGGCGCACCAGGTCGCTGAAGTCTTCCTCACTCCACTTGGCGAGGATAGGGGCCGCAATCCTCTGACGGGCGGCGTCCAAGGCGTCGGTCATCTGCCGCCCCTTGTCGGTGATCACCGCCTCATGGATGCGACGATCGGCCGGGCTCGGTCGACGTTCGATCAGCCCCAGGCTCTCGAGCTTTGCGACCTGGCGGCTGACGGTCGTGTAATCGCGCCCGGCTCGGTCCGAAAGCTCGACCACGCCGATCGGCCCGAAGCGCTCGATCCCCACCAGCAGCGGAAAGAGGGCTCGATCCAGGGAGATGCCTGCCTCCGCGAGCAGCGCCTGATCGCGCTGCGGCTGATTCATGAGCGCGACCAGATCGACCATGGCTCCGTGGAGCTCGCGGAGCTTCTTTTTTATAATCCGTGTATTTTGCACAAATTCCCTTGACGCTCCGGGAGGCGCGACTATATGCATAGTACACATATCCGAGACGCAGTCCAACAAAAACGGAGGTCTCAGTGGAGTCTAATTTTTCGACGGATGTCCTGATCGTCGGCGCAGGTGCTGCTGGGTTGACCCTCGCCATCGAGCTCGCCCGTCGGGGCGTCGCGTTCCGGCTCATCGACAGGCTGGACCGGCCATTTCCCGGCTCGCGCGGCAAAGGGATCCAGCCGCGCAGCCAGGAGGTGTTCGAGGATCTGGGCATCCTCGACCGCGTCGTCGCGATCGGCGGTCTGTACCCACCCCCGCGGGAGTATCGCGATGACGGAGGCTACGAGGAGTCGCAGATCATGGATCCTCAGGACCCGACGCCTGGCGAGCCCTATCGCCTGGCGCTCCTCGTGCCTCAATTCCTGACCGAAGCCGCGATGCGCGAGCGTCTGGCGGAGCTCGGGAAGTACCCGGAGTTCGGCCGCGAGCTGAAGAGCTTCGAGCAGGATGGCGAGGGCGTCGACGCCCGCATCTCCGGCCCGACGGGTGAGGAGACCGTCCGCGTCCGCTATCTCGTCGGAGCGGACGGCGGCCGCAGCGTCGTACGGCAGGCGCTCGCGATCGGCTTTCCCGGCAAGACGATGGGGGTGCGCGCGGTCGTCGCCGACGTCGTCCTGGATGGGCTCAGCAGGGCCGCCTGGCATCGCTTCAACCATGGGTCGATGGAGAAGCAGATGTCGCTGTGCCCGCTCGCCGGCACCGACATGTTCCAGTTGCAGGCGCCGATCCCGCTGGAGGGCGATGTGGATCTCTCCGCGGAAGGCCTCACAGCGATGGTCACGGGCCGCACGGGCCGAGGCGACATCGTGATCCGCTCGGTCTCCTGGGCCTCCGCCTACACCATGAACGCGCGCCTCGCCGACCGTTACCGGGACGGACGCGTCTTCCTCACCGGCGACGCCGCGCATATCCACCCGCCGACGGGTGGACAGGGCCTCAACACGAGCGTGCAGGATGCCTACAACCTCGGCTGGAAGCTCGCCGCCGTCCTGGCAGGTGCTCCGGAGGCGCTGCTCGCGACCTACGAGGAGGAGCGGCGGCCGATCGCCGCGGAGGTGCTCGGCCTGTCGACGAAGCTGCTGGAGGCGGCCAAGCGAGGCGACATGCGCCGCGGTCGCGAGGTGCATCAGCTCGATCTCGGGTATCCGGAATCGTCGCTGGCGATGGAAAAGCCGAAACGCAGCGGCGGCATCCTCGCGGGCAACCGAGCGCCGGACGCGCCCGTCCGCGGCGCGGCGGGGATGCCGACACGGCTCTTCAAGCTCTTCCAGGGTCCGCATTGGACCTTGCTGGGTTACGGCGTGGACCGGCTCTCGCCCGTCGAGCCGCGTCCCGGACTCCACATCCACGCCGTCGGGCCGCGCGGCGACATCGTCGATGAGGGCGGCCATCTCCGCGCTGCTTATGGCGTGTCGCTCGGCGACTGGGTGCTCGTCCGGCCGGACGGATATATCGGCGCCATCGTGTCGTCCGATCATGCACCGGCCCTGGAAGCCTACCTTGCCAGCGTCGGCCTCCCCTCACGGGGATGACACGTCGGGGCCGTTCAACGAGCCAGCGGCGCGGCCCTCCGCGTCAGGGGAGACGGAACATCGACCAGGGCACCTGGACGCCGGTACCACCGTTCTGGCCGATCAGGTTCGCGGTCTCCGTTCCGGGGTCCAGCGTGATCGACGAGATGTAGCGATCCCCCGTGACCATCACCGGGCCCTTGATCAGGTTGTTCTGCGCGTCGTACCCGGTCACGCCGAAGAAGCTCTCGTTCTCGACGTCCGAGTACACCCAGAAGGTGAGCTCCCCGCAGCGCACGATCGGGCACGGCGTGGTGAGGCAGGTGATCTTCCAGCCCGCGGGCGGCGTGGGCAACTCGTCTGTCGCGCTCGCGACGCTGGGAACACATACGACGCATTCCAGGCTCCCCTCTGCGCCGGAGCAGTCGTGGTCCAGCGCGCAGGCGTTTCCGCACGCCCCGCAGTCCTTGGCCGTGTCCAGCGACGCGCAGTAGGCGGGCTGCCCGCCGCTGGCGGGGCATGTCGTCTGCTGCGGTTCGCATACGACGCTACAGGTGCCCTCGGCGCACACCTGCGGCGTCGCGCACGCGTCGTCGCAGGTGCCGCAGTGCTCCGGATCGGTCGCGAGGTTCGTGCAGATCGTCGTGCCTCCCTGGGAGCACGCGTCCGGGCTCGTCGGCGGGCAAACGCACGCGCTGTCCGAGCACGCCTGGCCATCGCCGCACTTCACCCCGCACCCTCCGCAGTTGTTCACGTCGCTCGTTGTGTCGGCGCAGTAGGTGCTCGCGACCGGCGGGCACGCCGTCGGCTGCGACATGGGACAGCTGAGGCTCCCTCCGGAGGAAGACTGAGCGCTCGTCCCGCCGTCGCCGTCGTCTCCGCACGCTCCGAGGACCACCGCCGCCAGCACGATCGAAGCACCCATCACGAGGCCATTCCGGCATGTACGCATCGCGGCAAACCTCCCGTTATCGGATCAAGCTACAAGGGGTGCTCGCTGCACCACAAGACGACCGGCCGCCAGGAACCCGGCCGGCTCATTGCCTGAGAGCCACCTCACGTGCGCGAGCGACGCCTCGCCGTCCCCGAGCTCCTCTCTACCCGAGAAGCGGCTGGAACACGTCGGGCAGCACGCCGCGCTCCGCGGCGCTCCGGAGCGCGTCGCGGCAAGCGGCGCACGCCGGCGCGTGCTCGCGGTAGCTCGGCGTGAGGCCATCCGTGCGGAAGATGCCGGCAGCGGCGGCCTCCGTGTCCGGGTGGACGTGGAACTGGACGGGCACGCCGAGCGCGTAGAGGGGCGCGCCGTCGCTCCGCAACACGTAGAGCGAATAGGGCGTGTCATCGCGCGTGCGCCACCTGTCGATGGAGAAGAGATACGGCGCCTCGCTCGCGGCGCCGGCGTGCCGGCGAAGAAAGCACAGGTCGCCCGCGTAGGAGACGAGCTCGTCGAGGTCCGTCGCCACCGCGACGGGGATCGGGCGCTCCAGCCATCGCTCGAGCGCGAGCCACACGGCCCCGAGGACCGCCGGATCGGCCGCGGCGTGCTCGTCCACCACGAACGCGCGGTCCACGGCGCTCGCCTCCGAGGGGCCGCGCACGCCATAGATCGACGCCAGCGCCGAGAGCGCGATCTCGGCGTCGAGCGGCGCGCCGCCTCGCTCCTCGTCGCACGCCGCCGCGAAGGCCGCGGCGTCGATCCGGGTCGCGAGCCCCGCGCGGCGCAGGCTCGCGAGCGCTTCCTCGGCGCGGAGGGGGGTCGTCATGTGCTCATGTCATCCATCGATATCCTCCGTCCAATGCCGCCGCGGGATCGCGGCGCATCCCCGCGGCCGCCTCGTTCGATGATGCGATGATGCACGATCCCGCCGTGGAAGGATACTCCCGCGCCGGCCCGGGTCCGTTCAGGGCTGCAGCGCTCTGCTGTGGATCTCGCGGACGCTGACCTTCCCCTCGACCGTGTCGAACCGGACCTCGCTCCCCGTCAGCGCCTGCTGGGCCGGGGCTCGGACCGGTGGCGCGCTGGGAATCGACGGATCGTCCACGTCATCATGCCCCTTGACTGAGCCCTTGGTCAGCCCGCGAGGAGCGATTCGAAGGATATCTAGCCCGGCAATGAAGCGATGCTATCCTTCTTGATGCGCTCTCTCCGCCCGCTCCTCCTGCCGGTTCTGCTCCTGTTCGGTGGGATTCTCCTGCTCGCCTTGACGCTGCTCGGCAGCTCTCCACGGAGCGCGCCCGCCGGTGCCAGCGAGGATGTCGCGCCCACGCGCGGGCTCGAGGAGATCCGCTATCTGGCTCTCGGCGACTCATTCACGGCAGGGACGGGGAACCAGCCGGCCGACGCGTTCCCCTCGCGCCTCGCCGAGCTCTGGCGCGCGCAGGGCCGCCGGGTGACCCTCAAGAACGTGGCGGTCAACGGCTACACCACGGAAGACGTGCAAGAGCGGGAGATCCCGGAGGTGGCACCATTTCGCCCCACGCTGGTGACGCTCGCGGTGGGCGCCAACGACTACGTGCGCCGCTGGAGCGCGGACGTCTACCGATCGCGCGTGCGGGTGCTCCTCCGAGCGATCATCGACGCTGGCGTCGGGCCGAATCGGATCGTGGCGCTCCCGCAGCCCGACTGGTCGCTCTCTCCGGCCGCCGCTTCGTTCGGAGATCCGCGGCAGATCGGCGCGGACATCGTCGCCTTCAACACCATCCTGCGCGACGAGGCACGAGCCACGGGCGCGCGCTACGTGGACCTGTATCCGCTCATGCACAGGCAGGCGGAGGCGAAGATGCTCGCCGGCGACGGCCTGCACCCCTCGGCGCGCGCGCACGCCGAGTGGGCGACGGCGCTCTACGAACAGGTAGAGCCCTGAGGTTGCGGGCCGCTACTTCTTCTCGTTCTTCTCGTGGTTCACCATGTCGAGGAGCTGCCCCGCGACGGCCTCATCCACCCGGAGCGGCACGACCCCGAAGCTCTCAGCCACCGCGTCCTGCTCGAACAAGAAGCGCCGCAACACCTCGCTCGGATAGTCCTCGAGCGGCAGCGCGTACGCCCCGTACGGCGTGCCGTCGAGCGCCAGCGCGTGGTGCGCCCGCGCGTCGACGCCACGGAAGCTGTGGCACTTGACGCACCCTTGTTCGCCGATCAGCGCCTCGCGCACTCCACCGGTGAGCGAGCGGAACGGCGCGAGCGGATCCTTCTCCACCCAGTGGAAGCTCGCCGCATCGAGCCCGAATGCCGCGTAGGTCTTGTTCCCCAGGTCCGCCGGCAGCGGCGCCCGGAAGTGCAGGAACGCGCCGAGCGGCCGGATCATCATCGGCATCGGCTCCTCGCCCTCGATCCACGAGTAGGCGCGCTTCAGCCGGTAGAAGTCGACGAGGCGGTAGAGATTGTCCTCGTCGTCGATTCCGACCACGATGACCGCCTGCGCCTTCTTCAGCGCCTCGCGCGAGAAGTACTGTCGCTCGCCCCGGAGGTTCGAGACCACCAGCCAGTCGCCTTCGCCCACCTCGGACTTCGGCCGCTCGGCCAGGTAGGCGAGCAGATCGATGGCCTGATAGGTCCTGCCGGGCAAGGCGTAGCGCTCGAGCCCCCCCTTGCCCAGAAGGCCGCTTATCGTCTCCCGCAGCGCGGCGTCGACCGGGTAGGTCGTGATGGCCCGGGGATCCTTGCGGAGCTCCGACAGGTCGAGCGGCGGCCGCGTACCCCAGCGGCGGAGCACGCCGAAGGGGTTGTCGATGGGGAGCTCCTTGAGGCCCGAGGCGACGAAGGGGAACACCAGATCGCCGACCATGTCTCCCCTTCCGCCCCAGTGCAAGATGCTGTGCGCGTCGCGCCTGGGGACGACGAACGTGTCGACGTCGGGCGCGCCCGCATCATGGAGCGCGCGCGCGAAGGGTCGACCGAGACGCACCCAGCCGACGTCGTCCTCGCCGCCGAACAGCATCAAGAACGGCGGCGCATCGGACCGCGCATACGTGATGGGCGACGACTCGCTGCGATCTTCGACCGAGTCCGCGAAGAACGCCGCGTCGGGGTGCCCCGCGAGCGCCGCCTCGCCGAGGTCGTACGTGCCACGCAACAGGATGACCCCATCGACGCGCTTGGGATCCATGCCGGCCCCCTCGAGGAGCCGCCGATCGAGCGCAAGGAGGGACGCCATCCACGCGCCGGTGCCGCGACCAGCGAGGATCAGGCGCGTCGGGTTGCGCGCGTCGGTCACCTCTTGCAGGACCCGGGCGACGTCCGCGGCGCACGCGCGCAGCGTGTAGCCCTTGTGGATGTTAAACGAGACGGCGGCGGCGGCGACCCCGTTGCGCTGTAGGGAGTCGCCGACGTTCGCAGCGAAGGAGAGCCGCTCGTCGGGCTGCGAGGGCTCGTTCCCCTGCAAGAGAACGACCAGCGGGCCGCGCTTGCTCGCGCGCGGCGGCGCGTAGAGATCGACGCTGACGTTCGGCCCCTCAGGCCCCAGCCGCTGCACCCAGGCGTACGTCACCGTGGCTACGGAGCGGGCTCCAGCTCCTGCGCGCCGCCTGAGGAGCTGCGTGCCGAGGACGATGAGCACCGCGAGGAGCCCGACGCCCACCCATTGTCCCGTTCGACCCAGCCATTCTCGCGTCCGACCCAGCCATTCTCGCGTTCGAATACCCATCATCGCTCCGCTCTTGAGCCCGACGCTGAGCCCGTCAAGCGGCAGGTTCGTCGGTCGCCTCCCAGCGACACAGAGGTGGCCAGCGTGAAAGGGCGCGACTTCGAAGGGGACAGTCGTACGAGCTGGGCATCGAGCGCGTGCCCCCAGAGCCCTTCAACCATCTCAAGGCCGGCGACAGGGCGGTCTACGTCATTGCTGTGACACGTCGGTCGAGGTGTCGATCGTGAATGTCGCCGGCTGCGCCGCCTTCGACGGAACCCCGGGGCCCTCGTGGAATACCTTGGTGATGAAGGCTGCGATGGTCGCGCCACGTCGTCGTCGACGTGTGTTCCCTCGGCCTCGTGGGACGCCGCGGGCGGAACGGCGCGCGGCGGCGATCGGGGTGGCCGGCGGAGAGGCCCCGGGGCGGCTCGCCGCGACGGCGCCGGCCCCCTCAGGGCTGCAGCGCTCTACAGTGGATCTCCAGGACCCGGATCTTCCCCTCGACCGTGTCGTACCTGAGATCCAGCCCCGTCAGCACCTGCTGGGCCGGGCAGCTCAGGGTCACGTTGTTCCCGGCGTACCCGATCGCATAGCTCGTGTGGGAAGCCGAGGCGAGGTCGAGGGCCGTATTGGCCGCGTTCCTTGGAGCGTAGTTGATGCGCACGTCCTTCACATAGGTGTTGGCGCCGTCCACCTTGAGCCGCAGACCCGTGGGGTAGTTGGCGACCGGGATGGCGGCGCTGAGCCCGCCGGCGCGGAAGCCGCCCGGCCACGAGAAGATGGTCTCCGGGTCGATCGCGCCGGTCCGCGGGAGATCGGGCAGCAGGAGGTCGAACTCCGGCACACGCCGGACATCCTGGCGATGAACTCGTCAGGCTCGGTGAGGGGCTCCTGGAAGGCGGTGAGTTCGGTCAACATGAATCCAGCGCCATCATCGATGTGGCAGTGGATATACTCCCAGGCCGAGAGGTTGGCGTTCAGGCCCGAGTCCCAGCGCACGTTGACCGCGGCGTTGCTGACGGTCCAGGTCTCCGAGAGGGACGGGGCGTCCTCCATGAGCTCAGGGTCGGCCGCCTCGACGGCGCAGCCGGCGGCGAACAGGGCGACGAGGGGGAACGCAGAGCGAACGATGCGCATGACGAGATCTCCTCAGCTCTCTCGAGCTCTCTTGTTGTCGAACCGGAGGCAGCCAGCCGCGCAGCGCGCCAGGAGCGGCGCGGCCGCGGCGGCCTCGCGGGGGAGCCCCATCGCAAGCGCCTTGCCAGCGCGCGGCGCTCGCGACCTGGCGTCGCCCGCCGAGGGCCATTCCCACCGATCACCTGGGAGCGACGCGCCCTTCACGGCCGTCGCGATGCTCGCGGCGGGACGGCTTTGCGCCGCGCAGGCGCCCTGCCTGCCACAGGCCGGCTGTCCCCTGTCACACCGCCCTGTGACACCCCTGTGGCAGGGGCCGTATCAGCGCCCCGCCCGCGTCAGGTCGCGGCGCTCGCGGCGCGGCCCGTGTCATCAGGCCGCGGCGCATCGCATGCCCGCGTCAGGCCGCGGCGCATCGCATGCCCGCGTCAGGCCGCGGCGCTCACGGCGCCACCCGGCGCAGCGCACCGCCCTCGCCCCGGAGCGGCGCACGTTCGCTCTCCCCCTCCCCGCCCTCCCCGGCAAGCCCCTCGGCGAACGCGCCGGTCACGAACACGCCCGCCCCGGTCGCGGCGGGCGCCCAGCCGCGCAGCGCCTCGGGCTCGGCCGCGTGCAGCGCGAGGCGCGGGAGGACCTCGGGGCTCGCGCCGGCCCGCGCGCCGAGCTCCGCCCAGAGCTCGAGGGCCCAGCCGAGCGCCCGCTCCGGCGCGCGATCGAACGGCGCGGGCAGCGCGGCCAGCAGCGCGTCGGCGCTCTCGACCACGAGCGTCGCCCCGAGCCGGACGAGCGCCGCGCGCGCCGCCTGGACCAGGCGCTCCACGTCGGCGAGCGCCTCGTCGCCCGCGTCGTCCGGCGCCGAGAGCCGGGCCTCGACGAGCAGCGCCGCGCATGGTCCCCCCGGCGCGCGCTGCCCCTGCGCGCAGGCGCCCGCGAGGCGAGCGTCGGCCGGTGAGCGCGCCGCGGGCGCCGCGCTCTTTCGGCCCGGCGCGCCGACCGCCCGGCGCAGGGCGGCGAGCAGCTCGGGCACGCCCGCGTACCGGTCCGCCGGCTCCTTGGCGAGGCAGCGGCGCACCACCGCGTCGAACGCCGCCGACACGGGCGCGCGGTCGCTCGGGCAGGGCGGCGGCGAACGCAGGTGCATCTCCTCGGTCTCGACCGCATCGGCGCCCTGGAACGGCAGCTCCCCCGTCACGAGCTGGTAGGCGAGCAGGCCCACCGCGTAGATGTCCGTGCGCGCATCCACCGCGCCGCCGAGGATCTGCTCCGGGGCCATCGTGAGCGGCGTGCCGAGGATCAGGCTGCTGCTCTTGCCGCCGCGCGCGCGATCGACGTCGCGCGGGCGGAGGAGCTTGGCGATGCCGAAGTCGACGAGCTTCACGCCCGGCGCGCCGGGCCCGCGCTCACCAGGGCAGACCATGACGTTCTGGGCCTTCACGTCGCGGTGCACGACGCCGATCGCGTGCGCGGCGGCGAGCGCGCCGCCGACCTCCTCGAGCAGGGCGGCCGCCTCGGACGGCGAGAAGGCGCCCCGCGCGCGCAGCTCGGCCGCGAGGCTCCGGCCCTCGACCCACTCCATCGCGATGTACGGCCGGCCGTCGTCCAGGGCGCCCACGCCGCGGACCTCGACGATCGCCGGGTGCTTGAGCCGCGCGAGCACCTCCGCCTCCCGCTGGAAGCGCCGGAGGATCGCCGGCAGGAGCGACAGGCCGCGGCGGAGGACCTTCAGGGCGACCGGCGCGCCGCCCCCGACCGGGACGGCGCGGTGCACGACGCCGAAGCCGCCCCCGAGCCGCACGTCGTCGAGCACGTAACCGCCGACCACCGCGCCGGCCGGGAGCGCGTCGCCGGCGGCGCTCGCCTCGAGCTCCAGCGGTCGGCCCGAGATGGCGGCTGTCTCGTCCTGGTTGAGCTCGGCAGGCGGCCGCATGGCACCCTACCCCAGTATACTCGCGCCCCATGCGCTGCTCCGAGTGCCATCGCCGCCTCCCAGGGCGGGCCGGCGCCGCGTGCCCGGCGCACCCCCTGGCCCCATCGTCGGTGACGAGCGCCGACGAGCGAGAGGACGAGGCGCTCGATCGGGATCCGTCGCTGCTGGTCCCCGGGCTCCGCATCGAAGGCTTCCGTATCGAGCGGCTGCTCGGGCAAGGGGGGTTCGCGCGCGTCTACGGGGCGACGCGCGAGGCCGACGGCCGCTCCGTGGCGCTCAAGGTGGCGCGCCGGCAGGACGACGGCCGGATCGCGCGCGAGGCGGCGGCGCTCGCCCGCCTCGATCCGCCGCTGGTCCCCGCGCTGCTCGGCCGCGGGCGCTCGGGAGAGCTCGGTCCGTTCCTCGTGCTGGAGCGGCTCGAGGGCTGCTCGCTCGCGCGGCGCCTCGCGGACCTGCCGGGCGCCGGCGCGATGCCGATCGCGCAGGCGTCGGCGATCGTGCGCGCGCTCTCGGCCGCGCTGGACGCGGTGCACGACGCCGGGCTTGTGCACCGCGATCTCAAGCCCGAGAACGTGTGGCTGCGGCCGGGCGGGGAGGTCGCGCTGATCGACTTCGGCCTGGCCGCGCAGGCGCGCGCGGACGGCGATGCGCGCGCGGCGCTCGGCCCCGATCTGACGCAGACCGGGGCGATCCTCGGGACGGCGGCGTACATGGCGCCGGAGCAGTGCCTCGGCGCGCGCGCCGTCGACGCGCGCGCCGACATCTACGCGCTCGGCGCGATGATCTTCGAGCTGCTCACCGGACGTCCGCCGTTCGTCGGCGAGGCGGCCGAGGTGCGCCAGGCCCACGTGGCCCGCCGCCCCGAACCACCGTCGTCGATCGCGCAGCTGCCGGAGGGCGCCGACGAGGCGGTCCTCCGGTGCCTCGCGAAGGATCCAGAGGCCCGCCCGGCCCGCGCGAGCGACGTGGCGCGCGCTCTCGCGGCGTCGCTCGAGGCGCGCGTCGCCCCGTCCCGAGGGCGCGCGGCATCCTCCGGCGCACCCGCAGGCCGATCCGACGCGTCATCAGGCCGATCCGACGCGTCCCAAGGCCGATCCGACGCGCCCGAAGGTCGATCCGACACGTCCCCAGGCCGATCGGACATGGCCGAGGGCCGCTCCGACACGCCCCAAGGCCGATCGGACATGGCCCAAGGCCGATCCGGCGCGCCCCAAAGCCGATCCGACGCGCCCGCTCCCACCGCCGGCCCGCACCGCGCGGTGGCGCTGCTCGCCCTGCGCACGCGGGAGCGCGCGGACGCGCTCGTCGACATCGCCCGGGCCGAAGGCGGCATCCTGGCGCGCTTTCGCGGGGAGCGCATGGTGCTCGCCTTCCCCGCCGCCGAAGCGCCAGGCGACGGCGTGCGCGCGGCGGCGCGGGTGGCCCGGCGCCTCGCCGAGGCCGGCGCAGCGGAGCCGCCCCTCGCGGTCCACCTGGCCCCGCTCCGGGTGCGCGCGGGCACGCACGGCGTCACGCTCGCGGGCGCTGCGCTCGAGAACGCGGAGACCTGGGGGGCCGGTCCGGGCGACGCGGACGCCATGCCGCCGGCGCTCCTCACGGCCGAAGCGCGGCGCGCGCTCGCCGACAGCCCGCACGTTACCCCGCCCCCTCCGCGCGAGGTGGCCCCCGAGCCGCGCAACGCGCCCCCCGACGAGCCCGGCGAGACCTCCCTGCGCGGCCGCGACGCGGCGCTCCGCGCGGCCCTCACCGCCGCGCAGGAGGCGCTCGCCGGCGGAGGGCCGGCGCTCGTCACGGCGCTCGGCGCGGAAGGGCACGGCAAGAGCCGGTTCCTCGCAGCGCTCGCGGCGGCGCTCCACGCCGGCGGCGCGGCCGTGCACGCCGCGGCGGCGCTCCGGCCGGAGGCGGCCGAGCACGGCGCGACGTTCGTCGCGCTCCTGCGCGCGTCCCTGGATCTCCCGGCCAGCGGCGAGCGCGACGCGAATGCCCGGGAGGCGCTCGTCCAGCGGCTCGGCGCGGCGGAGGCCGCGCGCGCCTGGCCAGCCGTCGGGCTCGCCCTTGGGCAGCTCGCCCCCGCAGACCCGGCCGCCGCGCCGCTCCTGGAGGCGCCGGGCGCGCGACGCCACGCCGAGGCGCGCGCGCTCGCGGCCGCCCTCGCGGCCGCCGCGCCGATCGCGCTGCTGCTCGACGACGCCGACCGCGCCGACGCGTCCGCGCTCGACGCGATCGAGCTCGCCACGGCCGAGGGCAGCGCGGCGCGCCTCGCGATCGTGCTCGCCGCGCGGCCCTCGATCGCGTCGCTCCGTCCGGGGCTCGGGGAGCGCGCCGCCCGCCGGGTGACCCTCGACCTCGGCCCGCTCGACGCCGAGGCCGCGGGCGCGCTGCTCCAGGATCACCTCCGCCCCGTCGAGTTCGTCCCCCGCGCCGTGCTCGATCGCCTCCACGCGCTGGCGCGCGGCGTCCCGCGCGACCTGGTGGAGGTGGCGTGCGCCCTGCGCGTCGGCGGCGCGATCCAGCGCGCCCGGGGCGGCGAGGGCTGGACGCTCGCTCCGGACGAGCTGCTCTCCCTGTCCGCCGCGCCGCTCGGCGAGCGCCTCGCCGCGCGCGCGCTCGCGGCCCTGCCGCCGCCGCTCGTGGACCTGCTCGAGCGCGCGGCGATCCTCGGCGACGACCTCTCCCCGGCCGAGCTCGAGGCCGCCCTGCGCGCGCTGGATCGCGCCGCCGACACGCGGTCGGCCGGCGCCGGCGCCGGCGCGCTGGACCCCGGCGTCGGCCTCGCGCGCCTCGCCCGGGCCGGCGTGCTCGTCGCGCTCTCGGCGTCGCCGCCGCGCTACGCCTTCCGGCACCCGCTCCTGCGCGAGGCCGTCGAGGCGCGCATCCCGCCCGCCCGCCGCCGCGCGCTGCACGCCGCCGTCCTCCGGGGCCTCCTCGGCGCGCCGCGCGCCGCCGGGGCGCGCGCCCGGATCGCGCGGCACGCGGCCGCCGCGGGAGACCTGGCCGCGGCGGCGGCGGCGCACGCCGAGCTCGCGGACGAGGCGCTCGCCCGGCACGACGTCGTCGAGGCCGAGCAGCGCTTCACCGCGGCCCTGCGCCTCGTCGGCCTCCTCGAGCGCGACGACCCCGAGGCCCGCGGCCGCGCGCTCGCGGGCCGAGGCCGGGCGCGCTACCGCCTGCAGCGCTTCGAGGAGTCGCTCGCCGATCTGCGCGCGGCCCGCGCGCTGGCCGAGGCCGCGGGCGACAGGGGCCGCGCGGGCGAGCTCCTCCTCGAGGAGGCGACCGCGCTCGACTGGCTCGAGGACTTCCCCGCGTCCGCGGCGATCGCGGCGCGCGCCGCCGAGCTGTGCGCCGGCCTCGGCGACGCGCGCCTCGACGCGCGCTGCCTGCTCGCGGGCGGCCGCTCGGACTGCCGCGACCAGCGCGTCGACGAGGGGATCCCCAAGCTGGAGCGGGCCGCCCGCGGCGCGCTCGCCGTCGGCGACCACGAGACGCACGTCATCGCCCGGCTGGTGCTCGTCGCGTCGCTCTCGGTGGCCCGCCGGCTCGACGAGGCCGAGCGCCACGCCGAGGCCGTCGTCGAGGCCTGCCTGCGCGCCGGCGACGCCTTCCACCTGTGCACCGCGTACATCAACCGCGTCTTCATGTGGGTGAAGCGGCGGGAGGAAGGGCGCGCTGTCGCGGACCAGCGGGAGGCCGTCCGCCTCGCCCGCGAGCTCGGCCACGCCCAGCTCGAGCGCTGGGCCACGCTGAACCTGGCGGAGCTGCGGTACTGGCTGGGCGCGCCCGACGAGGCCCTCCCGCTCGCGCGCCGCAGCCTCGAGCTCCAGCGGCGGTATTTCAACAAGCGCCCTTCGCCGGACGATGTCCTCCTCCTCGCCCGGATCCACCTCGCCCGCGGCGAGCACGACGAGGCGGCCCGCCACCTGGCCGAGGCCCGCGCGAGCCTCCCCAAGCCCAGCCTCACCCCCTGCGCCCGGACGCTGGCACGCCTGGTGCAGCAGGCCCTGGACGACCGGGCGGCCGGTCGGTTCGACGCTGCGGCATGGCGCGCGCTCGTGGAGGAGGCGCGGCATACCGCGATCCTTCATGAGCACGCCGAGGCGCTGCACAGCGCGGCCCTCTCGGCCCTCCGGGCGGGCGCGGCCGGCGAGGCGCTGGCGCTCGTGCGGGACGCAAGGGCGGACTCGGCGGGCTTCTGGGAGCAGCGGTTCGACGAGATCGAGCGCGCGCTCCTCTCGCCGGGCCTCTCGCCGGGATCGAGCGGCGAAGCGTGAACCGATGATCCGGCTCGCCAGGACGAGAAAGGAACCCGATCGCGTGATGATCTCCCGGATCCCTGGGCTGCTTGTGTTCTGTCTCGGGCTCTCTTGCGCCGGCGCGGGCTGCGCCGGCGTCGGCGTCGGCGTCGGCGACGACGCCTCGCCGCTCGACGGGCCGCCGCAAGCGGCGCCGGCGGGGAGCGGCAGCTCGTCGAGCGCGTCGGCCTCCGGGCCGGCCAGCGGCGGGTCGGCCAGCGGCGGGTCGGCCAGCACCAGCGCTGCGGTGGCGGCGTTCGCGGACGCGGTGCAGGGCGTCTGGGGCAACGGCCTCTCCGCCGAGGCGCTCACCCGCAACGCGCTGATCACGAACCCGCGTGCCAACCCCGTCATGGTGTCCGTCCCGCTCGCGACCGACAGCTACGCCGACGCAGGCCCCTATCCCGTGCTCCAACGCCAGCTCCGCCACGAGCCCACGCGCGAGGTGATGGGCTATCTCGTCGCCTGCGCCCTCGAGGTGGGCCAGAGCGTGTCGTACACCGACACGTCGACAGGCGAGGAATTCACGTTCGACGGCAAGATCGGTATCTGCCCGGCCTGGGCCGCGGGCCCGGTGGGGGTGAAGTGCCAGCAGCTCGTCTCGGCGTGCATGCTCTCGCTCGTGAACGCCATGGGCCGCTCGATCACCGTCTCGATGCGGGGCCAGGCCTTCCCGGAGCACCGGCCGGGGCTCCTCACGCCGGCGCCCTCCGTCCGCGTGGTGACGAGCACGGAGGACGGGGACACCATTCCGAGCTTCAGGCGGTGCAGGATCGATTCCCAGGGCGCGTCGCGCAGCTGTGGATGGACGGCCGAGCACGTGGGCTCCTGCACCCCGGGATCGACCGTGTTCATCGCGACCGGCGAAGCGCCCCTGACCGACTGCGCCGACGACGCAGCGAGCGCCGTCGGGCTGCCCGCCAGCGATATGGTGCTTCGCGTCTGCAGCGGTATCCGCGGCTGCGAGGCCGGCTCACCCGATCGAATCGACTCGAGCGAGGTGCGCTGCGGCAGGCGCGCCGAGCCCGCGCTCCGCTTCGTCTGCCCTTCCAGCGCCTACTTCAGCCTCATGAGCGGCCCGCGGACGAGCGGCCGCGCCGGCCTCCCCGCGCCGGCCGGGAGCGGCGCCGCGGCGCTCCAGACGAACCGGCGCTTCAGCGTGGGGAGCCGCCCGCGCCCGAGCCCCCCGCCGCCGCCCGGCGCCATCTCCGTGGTCGAGGCGACGTTCCGCGCGGCGGTGTATCCGGCGGCGGAGGCCGACGTCTTCGGCTGGCGCGAGGGCGCGTTCTACGGGAATCTTTGGGGCAATGAGCCCCTCCATCCCCGTCTCAAGACGGGGATGAACGAGGTGAAAGAGAACGGCGAATTCAACCCTGCTCCGACCCCCGAGGAGTTCTCCGGGCAGGCCATCTATCGGCACGCCTTCGCCTGCACGGGTGAATACTGGACCGATCACGCCGCGTACGTGGCGGAACGCCTCTGCGCCGGCGCCGAGGGCGAGATGGACTGCGTCGCGACCTCGGTCGGCGCCTGCGGCGAATCGTACGCTGTCACGAGCTGTCCGCCGCTCCACCAATGCTCCGTCGACGACGGGGGGCTCGTGGACGGCGACAGGGACTTCCAGCAGTGCGATGGAGGCGGGGGCACATGGCCCCACCCGATCACGGTGTTTCTCAACCACCCGTCGGATGTCGTCCGGAACTCGCCGTTCTCCCCGTTCGCGCCGTTGTTGCCCGGCGGCGTGTTGTCCGGCGATGCGGCGCGCTGTCCCTGAGCGGCGGCCGTGCGCTCACCCGCCCCTGTAGTCGCCTGGCTCGATGCCATAGCGGGCGATCCACCGGTGGATCTGCGTCCTCCCCTTGCCCATCGCCCGCGCCACCGCGCTGACGTTCCCGCGGTGCTCGCGGAAGAGGCGGATCAGCGCCTCCCGCCGGCGGTCCTCCTCGTCGGAGCGCTGCGGCTCGCCGGGCTGGGGGGCCTCGGGCTTCGGGGCCTCGGGCGCGGGGCCGCCGCGCGGGAGGACCGCGGGCGGCGGCAGGTGATCGAGCTCCACCCGCCCGCCGCCCGCGAGCACGATCGCGGTCGCCAGGCACTTCTCCAGCTCGCGGACGTTGAGCCGCCACTCGCGCAGGAGGAGCGCGCGCGCCGCCTCGCAGCCGAGCGAGATCGACGCGGCCCGGTCCGGGGCGGCGCGGCGGAGCAGCGCGGCGATGAGCAGGCCGAGGTCCTCCCGGCGCCTGCGCAGGGGCGGCAGCTCGAGCACGAAGCCCGAGAGGCGCGCGAAGAGATCGCCCCGGAAGTCGCCGCGCTCCACCATCGCCGGGAGGTCCCGGTGCGTGGCCACGACCACGCGGAGGTCGACCTTCACGGGGCGCGTCGCGCCCACCGCGACGACCTCCGACTCCTGCAGCACGCGCAGGAACGCGGTCTGCGACGCCGCGGGCAGGTCGCCGATCTCGTCGAGGAAGAGGGTGCCGCGGTCGGCCGCGCGGATGAGCCCGGGCCGGTCCTCGGCCGCGCCGGAGAAGGCGCCCTTCTTGTGGCCGAACAGCTCGGACTCGATGAGGCTCTCGGGCAGCGCGCCGCAGTTGATGGCGACGAACGGGCCGGGCCGCCCCGAGAGCGCGTGGACGGCGCGCGCGACGACCTCCTTGCCGGTGCCGCTCTCGCCCTGGAGGACGACGGGGATCGGCGCGGGCGCGACGGCCCGGAGGGAGGCAAAGCGCTCGGACAGCTCGGGGGAGAAGGTGGCGAGGCCGAACGGCTGATCCGCCGCCTGGGTCGCGCCGCCCGCAGGCTCGTCGGGCGCGGCGGCCTCGCGGAACAGGAAGAACGTGTGGCCGAGCTCGATCAGGTCCCCTTCGGCCAGGAGCGCGCTCCGCTGCGGCACGCCGTTCACGAACGTGCCGTTCGTCGAGCCGAGATCCTCCAGGCGGAGCCGGCCGCCCTCGCGCGTGATCCGCGCGTGCCGCGACGACACCCAGCCGTCCTCGAGGCGCACGTCGAGGATCGCCCGATCGCCCTCGATCCGCCGGCCGATCGAGCGCGCAGGGCCCCGCCCGAACGCGACCTCGTCGACCCCGTCGAGCGCGAGCCGCGCGGGCGGATCCATCGGCCGCTGGCACTGCAGCACGAGGAAGAGGAACGGCCGAGGCTCGTGACCAGCGTCGGCGCGCCGCCGGGTGCGGACCAGCGTCGTCGGATCCTCCCGCGCGGCGCTCATCCTGCCCCTCTCCTCCCCCGGGCGGGCGCGCGCGGAGGAGGCGCCGGGATGTCGAGCTGGGCCTTCATGCTGCGGGCGTACGATCTATCACGCCCGCCGACCTGAAGCGCGCCGCGCGGCGATCAGCGATAGGGCCCGCGCGGCTCGGGGGCCGCGAGCGCGGAGACGATCGCGATCGCGCGCTCGATCCGGTCGCGCCGCGTCTCGAGGTGGCCGAAGACGAGCGTGACCGCGGCGTCATCGCCCGTGACCGACGCCGGGCGGAGCGCGGCGATCTCGCGCCGCAGCTCGTCGCCGAGGCGCTGAGCCACCCGGTCGGGCGCTTCCGCCAGGAGCTCGTAGGCCCGCGGCAGCGCGTCGTCGCCGGACGGATCGAGCGCGCCCCGGGGCGGGCCGCGCCTGGGCCGGCGCCTCAGGGTGAAACGTTCTGAAGGCGACGCGGCGCGGGCCGCGCGGACGCGGGTGCCGAACGCGCCCTTCCCCCCTACCCGGCCGAACTCGACGGTGAAGAGCCTCCCGCGGTGCTCGAGCTCGATGGTCATCCCGCCCGCGGACGAGGCGGTGCCCGCGCCGGACAGGAGGCGCCCGCCGAGCCCCTGCGAGAGCGCCCGCAGCTCCTTGGTGAGCCCGCGGCCGCGGTCCGCGACGAGCGCGGCGGCGCGGATGGCGCTCGCGAGCTTCTCCGCGTCGTCCTCCAGCCCGGCGCGGACGGCGGTGAGCCGGTGCGACTCGAGCGTGACCTGGTAGTCGGCGGCCGCGCGGAGCGCCTCGCGCAGCGGCGCCGTGAGCCACCAGCGCGCGAGCGCCGGGATGCTGGCCTTGACGACGAAGGCGCCGTCCAGCGCCGGATCGCCGACGTCCACCTGCCGCGCCCGGAATGCCCCGCCGCTCCCCCGGCGCAGCCGCTGCTCGTGGACGCGGAGCCTGAGGCCCGACGGGTTCCGCGCCGTGCCGGTGATGCGGGTGTGGTAGCGCGCGACGGACACGTCGTCGTGATCGATGTCGTGGTCGACGAGCAGCGAGACGTTCTCACACACCACGGAGATCTGCATCCGTGGGTCTCCCTGCGGATCCGGCCCTGACGTGAACTTGCCGCCGACCAGGGCCGCGGCGCGCTGCCAGCTCGGCCGGGCGAGCCGCCAGCGGGCCTCCGCGGCCCGCTTCGCCTCCTGCCGCGCTTCCGCGAAGCACCTCACGAGCCCCGTGATTCCGGAGAGGATCATCAGGACAACGATCGGCTCCATCCTCCGCGATCCTACCCTCCCCGCCCGGGGCGCGCCCGGGCGTGGCGGCGAGCACAGCCGCTGGCAGCGCGGCCGTCCCCGGGCAGAGCGCGTGGCGCAGCTCGCGTTGGTCGGGGGATGAGGAAGTCCAATGCAGGAAGGGAGAGGAAGTCCAGTGTGGGATAAGGAAGTCCAGTGTGGAGAGGAGAAAGAAGGCCCAACTCCTCCGGAGATGTCAAGTCCCAACTGCGAGAGCTGCCCTGGGCCGACAGAACATGATGCCGCGCAATCCGGCCTCTCTGAAAAAGTAACACCATATCGACAACTTACCCATGAATCGACGGGCCAGCCTTCACTCAACAGCCTTCTTGGATTGACATCCTGGTTGTGAGCGTTCACATTGATGCCCGTCGGTATTCTTTTGCTTCGCTTCGAAAGGGCGGTCATGCGCACCGAGACCTTCGTCAGCCGATCGATCTCGGCATCGGTTGGGTTCGCTCGGTCATCGTGTTGGTGAGCCCGCGAACGTCGCGGTCGCGCCTCAGCAGCGCTGGGCGCGAGGTCTCGTCTCCACGGCGACCCGCACGCCCGCCCCATGAAGAAGCGACATCATAGTAACAACTTATGGTTGCGCCCAAGGGGCCGCTTCACGCCACGGCCTACGACATGCCCCTTGGGTACAGGAGAACCTCATGAGAATGCGATTTGAACGATGGCCCCTGCTAGCCACGCTCGCGCTCGGCGCCTGCATCTCCGCCGAGCCGATCGACGAAGACGGCTACGAGCTCGACGATCTCGCCGAAGGCATCACCATCGATACCGCGGCGACCTACACGATCACGGGCGTCCAGAGCGGAAAATGCGTCGAAGTGGCTGGAGGCAGCACCGCTGACGCAGCGGCCCTGCAGATCGCCAGCTGCAACGGCTCGACGCGCCAGCAGTTCCGCATGGAATCGGCAGGCGGCGGCTACTATCGCATCCGCAACGTCAACAGCAACCGTTGCATGGACGTCGCCGGCGCCTCCACGAGCGACGGCGCCCGCATCCAGCAATACTCCTGCTGGACCGGGGAAAACCAGCAGTGGTCGTTCACCGACGTCTCCAGCGGCGTCGTGCGCCTCACCGCACGCAACAGCGGCAAGTCCCTCGACGTCTACGGACGCGGCACCGCCGACGGCACCGCCTTGGTCCAATGGGCGTCGAACGGCGGGACCAACCAGCAGTTCCGGATCACACCGGTGGGCTCGGGCAGCAGCAGCAGCAGCGGCACCGGCGGCAGCGGCGGCACCGGCGGCAGCGGGGGCGCCGGCGGCAGCGGCGGAGCCGGAGGAGGAGGCGGCGGCGGCAAGTTCGTCGGTAACATCACCACCGGCGGGCAGGTGCGATCGGATCTGTCCCGATACTGGAACCAGATCAGCCCGGAGAACGAGGGCAAGTGGGGCTCCGTCGAGCCCACGCGGGACGTCATGAACTGGGCCGGCATGGACCGGGTCCGCGATTACGCTCGTCAGAAGGGCATTCCCTACAAGGGCCACACGCTGATCTGGGGCGCCCAGCAGCCGAGCTGGATTGGCGGTCTGTCGCAGAGCGAGCAGCGCGCCGAGGTAGAAGAGTGGATCCAGGCGTTCTGCCAGCGCTACCCGGACGTCGCCATCATCGACGTCGTGAACGAGCCGCCCCCGCACACCACGCCGGTGTACATGAACGCCCTCGGCGGCGCGGGCTCGAGCGGCTACGACTGGATCGTGCAAGCGTTCAAGTGGGCGCGGCAGTACTGCCCGAACGCCAAGCTGCTGCTCAACGACTACAACAACATCGAGTACAGCGGCGACAACCAGAACACGCTCAACATCGTGAATCGGATCCGGGCGGCAGGGGCTCCCATCGATGGCATCGGAGCTCAAGCTCACGACGCGCACAAGCTCAACACCAGCACCGTCAAGGGCTTCCTCGACAAACTCGCCGGCACCGGTCTACCGGTCTACATCACCGAGTACGACATCAACCTGGCGAACGACACGCAGCAGCTCAACGTGATGCAGAGCCAGTTCCCCATGTTCTACGACCATCCGAGCGTGAAAGGCATCACGCTGTGGGGGTACATCAGCGGCCAAACGTGGGTGACCAACTCAGGGCTCATGAGCAGCAGCGGCCAGATGCGGCCCGCCATGTCCTGGCTCATGAGCTACCTGGGACGCTGACGCTGAGCGCGCTGACGCGCGGTTCACGGAGCTCCGCGCGCCCTGGGATCGCTGCGCAGGCTCGTCCGCTCGGTCGCGGGTCGACGGAGTCGACCCGTAGGGCCAGAGCTTGCGCAGCCGATCCCGGGTGCCTTCCAACGTGTCTTACCTCCCGCTTCGTATACCTTTGAACAGAGGGGATGATGATGAGAATCCGATTCAGGCGATGGCCGCTGCTCGCGACGCTCGCCGCCACGGCCGCGTGCGTCTCCGCCGAGCCGATCGATGAAGACGGTCACGAGTTCGACGCCCTGGCCGAAGGCGTCACCATCGATACCGCGGCGACCTACACGCTCACCGGCGTCCAGAGCGGAAAATGCGTCGAAGTGGCTGGAGGCAGCACCGCTGACGCAGCGGCCCTGCAGATCGCCAGCTGCAACGGCTCGACGCGCCAACAGTTCCGCATGGAATCAGCAGGCGGCGGCTACTATCGCATCCGCAACGTCAACAGCAACCGTTGCATGGACGTCGCCGGCGCCTCCACAAGCGACGGCGCCCGCATCCAGCAATACTCCTGCTGGACCGGGGAAAACCAGCAGTGGTCGTTCACCGACGTCTCCAGCGGCGTCGTGCGCCTCACCGCACGCAACAGCGGCAAGTCCCTGGACGTCTACGGACGCGGCACCGCCGACGGCACCGCCTTGGTTCAGTGGGCATCGAACGGCGGGACCAACCAGCAGTTCCGGATCACACCCGTGAGCTCGGGCAGCAGCAGCAGCAGCAGCAGCGGCGGCGGCACCGGCGGAGCCGGCGGCAGCGGCGGAACCGGCGGAACCGGCGGCAGCGGCGGCAGCGGGGGCGGCGAAGGTTGCGGCTTGCCGACCACCTTCCGCTGGCAGTCGAGCGGCATGCTGGTGAGCCCGAAGTCCGACGCGACTCACAATATCGTGTCCATCAAAGATCCGACGGTCTCCTTCTTCAACGACCGATGGCACATCTACGCCACCACGGCGAACACCGCCGGGAACTGGCAGATGACTTATCTGAACTTCACCGACTGGTCCCAGGCCGCATCCGCGCCGCAATACTACATGGATCGCACGCCCGGCTTCAGCGGCTATCGGTGCGCGCCGCAGATGTTCTTCTTCAGGCCTCAGAACAAGTGGTACCTCATCTATCAATCGCAGCCGCCGCAGTTCTCCACGACCAGCGACCCGAGCCGCCCGGACAGCTGGACCAGACCCCAGAACTTCTTCGCGTCCACGCCCGCTGGCATGCCCAGCCTGCCCATCGATTACTGGGCGATCTGCGACAGCGCCAATTGTTACCTCTTCTTCACCGGCGACGACGGTCGGATGTACCGCAGCCAGACCACCCTGCAGAATTTCCCGAACGGGTTCGGCCCGGTCTCGGTCGCCCTTCAGGACTCGAATCGTAACAATCTGTTCGAGGGGAGCTCCACGTACAAGATCAAGGGCATGAACAAGTACTTGACCGTGATCGAGGCCATCGGCCCGACGGGCGCCAGGTTCTATCGCTCGTTCACCGCGGATCGCCTCGACGGCGCGTGGACCCCGCTCGCGCACACCTGGAACGCGCCGTTCGCAGGTCAAAACAACGTGACCTACGCGTCAGGCGTGGCTGACTGGAGCGACGACGTCAGCCATGGCGAGCTGGTGCGCGATGGCAACGACGAAACCGCGACGCTCGACACCTGCAATCTGCAGTTCCTGTATCAAGGACGCAACCCGAGCTCGGGCGGCGAATACTCGCAGCTCCCGTACCGCCTCGGCCTGTTGAAGGCAGTTCGCTAGCGGGCCGAACCTGTTGGAGCTCATCGAGCTCCAACAGGTTGCTCCGCCTCCTCGATCAGCTTGCTGGGCCGCCTCGAGGTTCTGGCTCGCCGCTGCGCGCCGGGTGTCGAACAGGTCTCTCCTGGCGCCCAGGGTGCGCGCGGTGTCCTCGACGCGGTGTGGGCGAGCGCGTGCTCAACAGCTGTCCGCAGCCGGAGCACGGCGCGTCCCGGGCCGCACTGCACCTCAGGACGCCGACGAGATCATGGGCCGAGCGAGGCCGTCGGGCCCCGACGCGCCCTACTTGCTCACCGACACCACGTCCAGGCGCAGCATCTGGCCGGTGGTCGGCGCCGTGTCGTACGGCGGCAGCCCCTCGAAATAGTCTTTGGTCCAATTGGCGATCTGGCGTTCGTTGCCGTCGTTCATCACCACCTTGACCATGGCGCCGCCGTTGACCTGGATCGTCGCCTCGTAGTCCTCCTTGTGAATGTCGTGAGCGCGGTACTGATAATTGTTCAGCCAGTACGTCTGGCGCGGCTCGCTCACCTCAATCGAATATTGCTGGTAGTTGATGGAGTCGCTGGGGCCAACGCTGCCGCCTATCATGAACGGCTTCTTGGGCATCTCGCCCCCCTCGATGTCCGTCGGCTCCCAGATCCCGCGCACCCGCAGCTTGACCGAGTACGTCGTGCCCGGATCGCCGCCGAAGATCACCTGCTTCTCGATGCGCTGGGTGTTGGGCGGATGATTGCACGTCGCCATGGAGGCCAGCGGCAAGGGCGTCGACGGGGCGCACGGGGCATCGACGAACAGCTTGTCCAACCCGCTCGCATAACTTGCGAGATCTGGAGCGGCGTCGCCGCCACCCGAGCCACCGCCGCCGCCCGAGCCGCCGCCGCCGCCCGAGTCGCCGCCGCCCGAGCCACCGCTGCCGCCGGAGCCGCCGGAGCCACCCGAGCCACCGCCGCCGCCCGAGCCCGACGCGGCGTCATGCGTACCGGAATCGCCCGGCGCTGCTCCCCCGGTTCCCCCGGCTCCCCCCGCGCCGCCCGTCTCGGTGCTGCTGCATCCGGCGACCGTAAGCAGCAGCGCAAGCAGAGCCATCGCCGGCGTTGCGCAGATACTCCGCATCCCCACGGTATCGGGGCTCGGACCGGGGTCATCGATGGCGGTGCGGTTCGCGCAGACGAGCCGCGCTGTAGCGAACGATGAAATCGAGTTCATAGAACCAGTATCCTACGTTGGGGACGATAACGTTGGGGACGATACGTCGGCGCGGGCAGGTCGGCGAGCGCCTCTTCCAGGCGCCGCGACGCCGCGCTCAGACCTGGATGCCCGCGAGCGGTGACGTGACCCGCCCCGCGTCGATGCCGATCTCCGTCACGTTCACGCTCATGACCTGGGCGACCGTCAGGAGCGCCTTGCTCAGGTTGTCGCCGGGGAAGTTGCGATGCTCGTCGCCGCGCAGCCGCCCTCCGGCTTTCCCGGCGAAGAGCACCGGCCATTCCGTCCTCGTGTGCACCTTGCCCCACGCGGTGTCGGACGTGACGTACACGAGCGAGCTGTCGAGCAGGTTCGAGCTGCCGTGCGGCGTGTTCTTGAGCTTCGTCAAGAACTCGTTCAGGCAGCGCATCGTGTAGATCACGCCCTTGTCGACGCGAGGCTGACTCGATTGGTCCCCGGCATCTCCGTGGCAGATGGTGTCGTGGAAGTCGTCGTTCATGTCCTGCGCGAGGTGCCGGTAGTAGACGTGCGCGGCGGGCAGCGAGAACATGAACGAGAGCACGCGGGTCCTCTCGCACGCGAGCGCGAGCGCCGAGAGCTCGACCATGGCGGCGTTCACCGCAGGGGGCGCCTCGCTCTGCGAATCCTTGCCGACGGTGGGGACCGTCGGGCTCTTGCACGCCGCCGTCGGACCGCCGCCGGACGACATGGTCTCGAGGCGCTGCTCGATGGCGCGGATCGACTCGAGGTGCTCGTCGATACGATGCCTGTCGGCCGCCCCGAGCCGCTGCTTCAGGCTCGCGCCGTCCTGCTGGATGGAGTCGAGCACGCTCTTCCGCACGTTCGCGATCTTCGTGGCCTGTTCCGCGCCGTCGTCGGTGGGCTCGGGCAAGCCGCTCATGAACAATCGATTGAACACGGCCTTCGGATCGTACTCCGGGTTGTTGCGCGCGTTCGGCCCCTTGTGCGAGACGGTATGCAGCGAGTCCGGAGGGCCGCCCGGCGTCGCCGGCGTCACCCCCACCTCGAGGGAGCGGTACGGCGCCCCCGCCGAGATGGCGTCCGCGACGACCTGGTCGATGGACGCGGCCCGCACGGCGTTCCCGCTGAGCGGCGCGCCGGTCGTGGCGCCCGCCGACCCCGTGGGATGCTCGGATCCGGAGACCACGAGCTTGTTCTCGAGGCCGCTGATCACCGTGAGGTACGACTTGAGGTCCGCGAGGGGCTGGAGCTGGGGGCTGAGGTCCCAGGCCTGACCGGAGCCCGTGCGCGTCGGCTTCCAGCGACCGGGAAGCGTGCCGTTCCCGAAGAACCAGGTGACGTAGAGCGGCGAGACCGGGGTCTTCGTCTGAGCGAGCGCCGTGCCGCTCTCGTTCAGCATGATCTCGAGCAGGGGGAGCGGGATCGTGACGGCGGCGCCCGTCGCCAGAATCCCCCGGAGAACAGTTCGTCGGTTCAAGGCTTTGTTCGTCATTGGGGTACCTGCGATCAGGGTTGGGGGGCGACGGACGAGAAAGCGTCGTTGGTCACGACGTCGAGGACCAGCTCGCGCAGCTTGTACCCCGACCCTTCGAACGAGGCGGTCAGCGCGTTCAGCACGCTCGCGTCCACCTTCCTCTCCTCGTGACCCGCTGCATACGTGTAGTACTTGCGGACGAGGCATTCCGCGACGGAGGCGTCCGCGCTGAGGGTCAGGCCGAGCGCACGCGCGTCGGCGACCGGCTGCCCGTCGAACTCGCCGCTCGGGTCGATCGGCAGGCCGTGGTCGGTCGTGCGGAAGCGGCCGATCGCGTCGAAGGTCTCGAGCGGCAGGCCCAGCGGGTCCATGTACGAGTGGCAGCCGGCGCAGGCGGGCTTGGTCCGGTGGTTCTCGAGCCGCTGACGCTTCGTGAGGGGCTTGTCCGCGGGCGGCTCCGGGAGCTCGAGAGCGACGTCGCCGGGCGGCGGCGGGATGGGCGTGCACATGAGGGCGTCGCGCATGAACTTGCCGCGCAGGGTGGGAGAGCCCTCCTTCTGGTTCGCGAACTGCGAGAGGAAGCCCGCTTTGCTGAGGATCCCGATGCGCGGGCCGTCCGCGGGCAACGCGCGGACCTCGAAGGCGCCCGAGCCGAGGCCGGCGGTGTCGAGACCGTAGAGCTGGGCGAGGTCGCTGTTGACGACGACCTTCGTGGTCGAGAACAGGTCGAGCGCGCTCGCTTGATCGTCGAACGCGAGCACCTCCCAGGTGCCTCGCATGTCGCGGACCATCGCCGCTTGCAGCGCGGGGTTGTACTCCGGAAAGAGCCCCGAGTCCTTTGCCTGGGTGCCGATCCGATCGAGCCGCATGTACTCCTCGGCGAAGGCGCCGACCGCCTCGCGCCCGGCAGGCGTCTCGAGCAGCCGCGTCGCCGCCGCGCGGATCCCCTCCACCGTTCCGAGCGCCCCGCTCGCGGCCTCGTCGAGCAGCTCCTGGTCCGGCAGGCTGTTCCACAAAAGGAACGCGAGCCGGGACGCCATCTCGTAGCCCGTCAAGCGAAGCGACCCGTCGGCGCTCGGCGCCCCGAGCTCCGGGCGATACAGGAAGTTCGGAGAGGTGAAGAGGGCCACGGTCGCCCAGCGGGCCCCCTCGACGGGGCTCTCGAGCTCGGTCGCGGCCTTCGCGGCGACGGCCGCGAGCCGGTCGAGCTCGGCGGCCTCGAGCGGGCGGCGCCACGCTCGAAGCCCGAGCGTCTGGAGGAAGCCACGCACGCAAGCGTCGTTCTCCGCGCCGCTGGGCGCGCAGCCGATGAACTGGTCCCGCTTCGCGCGATCCGCGAACACCGCGTCGACGGCGCTCTCGATGGCCGCGTGGTACTGCTCGACGCCTCGCTCCGAGGTCACGACGGTCGATGCGCCGATGACCGCAAAATTCCCGTTCCAGCTGTCGGCGTCGAGCTGATTGATATCGACCTCGACGCCCAACATGTCGTGCACGGCGTTGCGGAACTGCGTTCTCGTCAAACGGCGCAGCATCCCGGCCGCGGGCTGGAACGGCGGCGGGTCCGAGTCCGAGCCCGGCGACGTTCCATCTCCCCCGCTCGAGGATGCCCCAGCGCCCTCCGTCGGGTCACCCAGCGCGCCCGTGCACGCGGCCGCGAACGCGAGCGCGCAAACGGCGGCGATCTCTTTTGAGGAACGGAGCTCGTGCCACGACGGCTTCTTCATCTTGCTCTCCGATAATGCAAGGGGATGACGACGCGCGGTAACCCACATCTCGCGACCATGCCTCGGAGCAGGTGCTCGCATCGCCGAGCCAAGCTCGCCCGGCATGACGGAACCTGGAGCACCTGAGACCGGACCGGGCCGCTGTGATGACACTGCTGCGCCCGAGGAGGGGCTGAGGCATGGCCCGCCGCAACCTAGGTTACGCCGCCCCCGAAGTTGCCATCCGGCCGCCTCGCCGGGCTCCCGAGAAAATTCCAGCTGACAGCACCTAGGGCATCACGACAGCCGTCGAATCAGCAAAGCTTGTCGTGGCCTCTGGTGAATCGCCTCTGGCGAAACGCCAAGCACCATCGATCGGCAATCGCTTCCGCGACGGCCGAACGAACGGAATCGACACCGGAACCGATCAGAAGACGAAGGTCTCGGCGCGCATGACGCCCACCGAGGGCGAAGCGAAAGGATACCCCTGAGCCGAATGTGAACGATCACATTTCAGGAGTCAACGCCAATCGACCGGCACGCGGGCCCCCTCGATCCCGAGCTGGGACGACGCTGGCGGGGCCCTCCAGAGCCGCACGCATCCTGGTCGAGACCGCGCCGGTGCTGCGCAACAGCACCATCCAGGCTCCGTGGAACCTACAGCCTCGCAGAAGCCAGGCTCGTAGGACAGCTCACGCATGGCGGCGACCGGCCACCGCCACGCGTCGCCGCCCGCGTCGCCGGCACGCGTCGCTCAAGGCCGAGCATGGCTGCGCGGCGGTCAATTTTGATTGACCCAGCCATGTGAACGATCACAATCTGTGTACGAGCTGCGATCATGCGGCCGAGCTTGCCCCTTCCCTGATCAGGAGACGTCGGATGTGGATGAGCGTGAAGCTGGTGGGTGCCGTGATGGTGAGCGTCGGCACTGGCTTTGCATGCGGCTTTGCAGGCGGCTTTGCGGGCGCAGCATGGGCCGCGGGCGGGACGGCGGACGTCCCTGCATCGGTTGCCGACGGGAAGGATTTCGGCTGCAGCGCCAAAGGACAGCAAGCCTGTCCGATGCAGGGGCTGGATCAAGGCGGTTCTGTACAAGGCAGAGTACGCCGCGAAACACGGTGACGCCGCGCTCCGAGGCGCCGCGCCCTGCTCTCGCCCTCTCCGCTCCTCGCGCTGGGCGCGCGCGCTCCTTCCAGTTCCAGGCCCTGGCCCTACCCGTCGGGTCGATTCACGTCGAGCGTTCATAGACGCGCCGTCGGCCACCCGCGTCGCGCGCTGCAAGGTGCCCATGTCCACATCTGCACAAGATCCGAAGTCGAGCGAATCCATCACCCCCGTGCGCTGGGGCGTCCTCGGGGCGAGCAACTTCGCGTTGAAGGTCAGCCTGCCCAGCATGAAGCGAGGGCCCCTGACCCAGATCGCCGCGCTGGCATCGCGCGACATCGACAAGGCGCGCGCCGCCGCGCAGCCTCTCGGGATCCCGAAGGCGTACGGCAGCTACGATGAGCTGCTCGACGATCCGGAGATCGAGGCCGTCTACAACCCGCTGCCCAACCACCTGCACGTGAAGTGGTCGGCGCGCGCCGCCCGCGCCGGCAAGCACGTCCTGTGCGAGAAGCCGATAGCGCTCAGCGCCAAGGACGCCGCGGCGCTGGTCGACGTGCAGCACGAGACGGGCAAGCGGATCGCCGAAGCGTTCATGATCCGCTACCACCCGCAGTGGCAGCAGGCCAGGGAGTGGGTGCGAAGCGGCCGGATCGGCGAGCTGGTCAGCGTCCAGGCGGCGTTCTCGTATTTCAACCGCGACGCCACCAACATCCGCAACAGGGAACAGGTCGGGGGCGGCGCGCTCTACGATATCGGCTGCTATGCGGTGAACACGTCGCGCTTGCTGTTCGGGCGCGAGCCCGTGCGGGCGATGGTGCTCGTCGAGCGCGATCCCGAGTTCGGCACCGATCGCTTGACCTCGGGCCTTCTCGACTACGGCGGCGCGCACCTGACCTTCACGTGCAGCACGCAGGCGGTGGCCTACCAGCGCGTGAACGCGCTCGGGACCAAGGGCCGAATCGAGATCGAGATCCCGTTCAACGCCCCCGCCGACCAGCCGTGCAAGATCTTCCTCGATGACGGCTCGACGCTGAACTGCAGCTCGGCCAAGGTCACCTCGTTCCCCGTCGTCGACCAGTACCACCTGCAGAGCGAGGCGTTCTCGCGCGCCATCCGCACGGGCGGCCCCGTCGAGAATTCGATCGAGGTCGCGGTCGGCAACATGCGGGTCATCGACGCGCTCTTCCGCTCCGCCGAGAGCAGGCGCTGGGAGAAGATCTAGCTCCGCGCGTCAGAAATCCCGCCAGAGACACCGGTCGATGACGAGCGGGCCGCCGAGGGTGTGATTGACTGACTACGGATCTCGACGCGCTGGGTCCGGTCACTCCTTGAACGGCGCCGCCAGGATGACGTCGTAGAAATTGGGGGCATGGAAGCCCGGGACCAGGCGCTCGGCGATGTCGGCCGTGAAGTTGTAGAAGGCCGTCTCGGGCTTGCTGGCGAGCATATCAGCGATCGCCTGCGGAAATGCGCGCTTGAAATCGAGACGCGGGTACGCGTGGAGCACCTCATCCACCTCGTCCGCGGAGAGCTCCTTCAAGTCCTTGCCGGTGATGTCCATGATGGTTCCGACGTGGAGCAGCGCCACCTCGGGCCGCTTGTAGGGCGGGACCCCCCTCACGGTGTGCAGCGCAATCGCGTCCCACACGACGCCGATCGCCTCCTCGGGCACGCCGTGCTGCTTCAGGAACTCGCTCGCCGCGTTTGCGCCCTCGACCTCGTACCGCTCCGGGCCCCGGAACCTCTCGGCCAGGCCGAGGTCATGGAGCGCCGCCCCGAGGTAGAACAGCTCGAGATCGAGCTCGAGCCCGCGCCGCTTCGCGAGGAGCGCGCCGAAGATGTACGTGCGCATGACGTGGTTGAAGAGGAAGGGCGCCGACATGTCCCGCGCGAGCTCGGTCGCTTCCGCGGCCAGGTGGCTGTCAGGGATGCGGATGCCAGCGATCTCGTTCTTCACGGTCCTCTCTCCTTCGTGGGGCGCCGAGCCCGGAGGGAGTCTTCGGCCTAGCGCCCGGCCGGGCACAGGACCTGTGCCCTCGGGCTGATGTTCTTCAGGCCGGCTAGATTCCACCCGTCGGCGTGTCAGGATCGGCTATTCAGCTCCGCGGCATTCTGCCGCTCTTCTTGCCGAACAACCTGCGGGCGACCAGGCGTGGCCACCATCGGAAGGATCCGCCAGCTTGGGTCAACGACACACCCGATGTGCGTTGACCAGGTCCTCCCGTGCCTTGCCGGGAAGAATGGAAATACAGAGAAGGGTCCGCCGCGTTGAACTCTCGCCCCGGATCCCCGGCCGGACTCCTGGAGGGTGGGACTCGCCGCGCCCCGCGGCGCCCGGCCGTCACGGCCGCGGCGCCTTCGAGCATCCTGCGAGGTCAGCCGCGGGGCCGGCGCCGTCGCATCGCCAGGGCGGAAAGCCCCAGGGCGAGCGCTGCGGCCCACGAGCTCGTCGTGGCGCTGGCTCCGGCGACGACGCACCCGCAGCCTCCGTCGGAGGACTCGTCGTCCGGCATCGTTCCGTCGCTCCCACCTCCCTCGCCCGTCGCGCCGGCGCCCACGGAGGCGCTGACCCCCGTCGTGGCCCCGACCTCGCCGCTGCCGGAGGAGCTGGCTGTGGCCCCCGCCCCGCCCTCGCCGCTGCCGGAGGAGCTCGCCGTCGTCGCAGCCCCGCCCTCGCCGCTGCCGGAGGAGCTGGCCGTCGTCTCCGCCCCGCCCGCGCCGCTGCTGGAGGCGCTGGCTGTCGCCCCCGCCCCGCCCGCGCCCGCGCCGGTGCCCGTCCCGGTGTCCTCATCGCGGGGCACAGCGCCGGTGAACCCGGTCTGCCCCTCCCGTGTCAGCGACAGCACCAGCGTGCCGTCCTTCACCGTCACGTTCTGCGGGTCGAAGTCCACGCGGTTCCCGTCGAACGTCCAGTCCCCTTTGCTCCATCGCGTGCTGTCCAGGGAGTTGAAGTCGTCCTGCCACGCGAGCTCGAAGTTCCCGTTGTTGTAACGATAGTACTTGATCCAGTTGACGAACTGGTGCTGGGGGAGGGCGGAATCGTCGAACGCTCCGACCCATTCGGTGGCGTCGGAGGACCACGTGTTGAAGCGAAACGACTGGGGATTCTTCAGGGAGGTCACCTGCGCCCCCGTCGTTCTCTTGATCTCTCGCCCATCGATGCTCCACGCCACGTAGTCCGGCGTCCACTCCAGCGCGTAGGTGTGATAGGCGTCCGCGAGGGAGACGCCCGCGTTGTGCACCTGCTCCGACGTCACCCTCGTGCCCATCCCGGTGATGATGTTGGACTGCCAGCTCCGGGCGTTGTCCTTCCCGAAGACCTCGATGTCGATCTCCTCCCAGAACGCGCCGGACATCTCGGAGCCGTTCTTGTAGGTGAAGAAGGTCGACAGGATGCCGCTCCCGCGCGACATGCGCATGCGCATCTCGATGCGACCCTGAAGATAGCTCTGGGACGAGTAGACCTCTGCGCCCTTGTAGGGCTTCGCGGCCGCGGTCGAGCTGAAAGCGAGCGCCAGCGAGGCGGCGGCGAGCATTGAACCTGAGCGAACTCTCGTGAACATGATCAAACCTCCAATGATTGCACCAGACCGTCAATTCGCGGCGGCCCCGCTCCGCCCGGCTTCTCGGGCACGACGCCGCCGCGCGGCGACCGCGCCCAGCGCGATCAAGGCTGCGAGCGCGCCCGCGGGGGAGCTGGGCCCGGATTGGACCCGGAAGGCGCACCCGCCCTCGTCGCCGCTGGCGCCGCCAGCGGTCGCACCGCCAGCGCCGCCCGTGCCGCTCCCCGCCGTGGCTCCGCTGCCCGCCGTGGCTCCGCTGCCGGTGGTCGCTGCGCTGCCGCTGCTCACACCCCCGCCCGCTCCGCCGCTGCCCGTCGCTCCCCCTTCACCCACGTCCGGAGCGCCCCCGGCGCCAGCGCCCCCGGCGCCCGTCGGATCGGGATCCGGGGCGTCGAGCGGAGTGAACTTCCACCAGTTGACATTGAACAGGAAACCGCTCCCACCGGTGAACTTCAGGTACAGATCGTGTATCCCTGTCGCGCCGTCGACGGCACAGGACGTGGTGACCCAGGTCTGCCAGCCGCCGGTACCCTCGACCATGCAGGTCCCCACCAGCGTGCCGGTCGCGCTGTCGAGGCGCAGCTCGATGCTGCCGCCAGCGTTCGCCGAGGCCACCCTCGCGTCGAAGGACACCGCGCCGGTGCCAAAATCGACGCCCTTCACCTTGATGTAGTCGCCGTTTTCAATCGACCCGACGTTCATTCCCCCCTCGCCGCATACCTCGGTCTCCACCCCGGATTCCCAGGCGATGGTCTCCGCCTCCGTCATGACATACGGATTCAGGTTGCCGACGCCGGGCGGGCCCTCCTTGCTCATCTTGATCGTCGGGAATGTGCCGTCGGCGTTGAACGTGAACCGCTCGACGGCGGCAGAGCGGTGATACCCGCCACCGCCCGGCAAGGCGCCGTTGTGATAGAAGAAGTAGGAGCTCCCCTTGAAGTCGATGACGCCCGCGTGGTTGGTGAAGCTGCTGCCCTCCGTGGGCATGATGACCCCCCGGTAAGTCCATGGGCCGGTGGGCTTGCTGCTCGTCGAGTAGGCGATGTACTCCGAGATAGGGCCCCCCGCGTACACGAGGTAATACAGCCCATCACGCTTGTAGAGCCACGGACCTTCTTCGTACTTGGTCTTGTGGCGACCATCGTCATTCCCGGTGCGCTGCCCGAAGCTCTCCGCCGTCATGGGCACGCGAACGACGTCTCCCTGGTAGGAGATCATGTCTTCGTTCAGCTTCACGTAGCACACGCTCGGGTTTCCCCAGTACAGATAAGCCTGGCCGTCGTCGTCGATGAACGGCGTCGGATCGATGTCTCCGCAATCCGCGGTGATCAACGGCCGCCCCACGGCGTCTTTGAACGGACCGGTGGGGCTGTCCGACACGGCCACGCCGATGGTCATCCTGTTCAGCGAGCGGCTCGTGACAGGAACGTAGTAGTAGAATTTCCCGTTCCTGTGGATGGCCTGGCCTGCCCACGCGTCTCCCTTTGCCCAGCTGAAATCGCTGAATTTCAGCGGCGACCCGTGATCCGTCCAGTTCACCATATCCTTGGAGGAATACACCCTCCATTCGTTCATCCCGAACCAGTCCGTGGCGCTGTCTTCGTCGTGTCCGGTGTAGAGGTACACCGTGTCACCGTGGACCATGGGAGCCGGATCCGCGGTATAATTGGTCTGCACGACGGGATTGTCCGCCAGGGAGACGGACGGAAGCGCGGTCGCGCCGCAAAGCAACAACGCCGCCCCGAAGAGCTTACGTTGGAAGGGTATCGTGTTCGTGGCCATTCTTGAATCCTTGCTGCTCTCCTGAAGGATGTCAGGCATTGCCGATGTCGTGGGTCGCTCGGTTCATGGCGCCCCGGCGCCTCCCGCCGAGTGGTTCGTCGTAGAGACAGCCGGCTGGGCGAGCTGGCAGCGATCGTCTCCCGCAGAAGGTGAACATCGGCGGCAGACGACGCTCCAGCTCTCCAGCCCGGCTACTCTCCGACGACGCGCACCGAGCGCCGTCGTTGAACCCTCAGCTCAGAACTGCGTAAGGAAATCCCAGACGTCGTGAGGATTCCAGGTCATGATCGCGAAGATCCGCGATTTGCCGATGCACAGGCTGGCGTCGGCCTGCTCGAGTCCGTTGTACGAGCGGAGATCAACGCTCGAGCGTGACATCAATCACCCGCGATCCAGGAAGTCCATCAGCCACTGCATGGCCGGCCGCATCCTGCCGTCATCATACTGGATGCCGGTGTTGTCCCGCCAGGTGGTGCCGACGATGTAACCCCACAAGGTGATGCCCTGGACCGAGGGGTGGTTCCAGTACATCGTGAACTGCTCCTCCATGATCTGCTTCTGCCTGTTGTCGTTCGCCTCGCCGATGTCGTACTCGGTGATGTACACAGGCTTGCCCAGCGAGGCGAGCTGGTCAATGAAGCCCTTGACGGTGTTGGTGTTGATCTTGTACGCGTCGTGGGCCTGCGCGCCGATGGCGTCGACCGGGGCGCCCGCTGCGATGACCGCCCTCGCGATCTTCATGAAGTTGTTGTGGTCGTTCTGATACTCGATGTTGTTGTAGTCGTTGAGGATCAGCTTCGCGTTCGGGCAGAACTCGCGGGCCCACTTGAAGGAGTTGACGATCCAGTCCCAGCCGCTGGCGCCGTCTCCGCCGATGCCGTTCTTGTAGGACGGCGTGGTGTGGGGCGGCGGCTCATTGACCACGTCGATGTACTTCGTCTTGGGGTAGCGCTCGCAGAACGACTTCATCCAGTCCCGCACGGCCGCCTGCTGCTCGTTGCCGGGGAGGCTCCCGACCCAGCTGGGCTGCTGGGAGCCCCACACGAAGACGTGGTGCTTGAAGATGATGTTGTTGTCCTGCGCGTACTTGTAGATCCTGTCGAGCTTGCTCCAGTCCTTGTTCCCGCGGCTCTTCTCGACCTCGCCCCACTTCCCCTCGTTCTCAGGCGTGATCTGGTTCCAGTACTTCGCGAAGCCGTCGCGCACGGCGCCGCGCGTCGTGATGTTGCCGACGAACTTGCCCGTGGGCTCGGAGCCGCCGGCTCCGGTGGACGCGCTGGTGGACGCGCTGGTGGACACGCTGGTCGAGGCGTCCGCACCGCCGCCACCTTCGTTTGATCCGCCGGTGCTGGCGCTGGTCGTGGCGCCGCTCGTCGTGGCGCCGCTCGTCGTGGCGCCGCTCGTCGTGGCGCCGCTCGTCGTGGCGCCGCTCGTCGTGCCGTTGCTGGTCGTGCCGGCGCTGGTCGTGCTGCCAGCTCCTCCCGCGCCGCCCGTGCCATCGCCTTCGCCCGCATCGGAGCATCCAGCGAGAGTCGCGAGCCCGAGCGCGATCCACGTCGTACCGCGCAGCCATCGAGAAGAACGGTTCTTATTCATGTTGGATTTCCGCAAGTTGAACAATTGAAGATGGGGATGCTTTTTTGAGCAGAGAGCCGACAGGCAGCGGATCGAGCTCCGAAACGTCTGGATTCTTTGCTTCTTCAGGCGATGATCGGGGCGACGAGCCCACCTTCGAGGCTCTCATCGCCGAAGTCGTCGAGCGGGCCCCCCTGGCCGTTGGTGCACCCGACCGCCGCGCCGATCGTGTTGAGCAGCTTGTTGTTGGTGATCTTGACGTCGACGAACTGGCCGGTCTTCAGGTAGCCCGCGGCGCCGCCGGCGAGGATGTACGGGACCTTCCGGTACCCGTGGTACTTGTCGGCGTTGTCATTGAGCCACACCGCCACGCCGTGATCGAGGAGCGTCCCCGAGCCGAGCTCGTACGACGAGAGCCGATCGAGCAGGTACTTGAAGAGCCGCGCGTGGATCCGGTCGATCTGGTGGTGCAGCTCCTGAGCGCCCTCGATCGGCGGGCCCGAGGTCCCGTCGCTGTCGATGCGGTGGGAGATCTTGTGGTAGCTCTTCTGCCGCACGCCGTGGATCGTGTACTCGGTCCCGTCGTTGCCGTCACCCACCTGGAGCGTCGCCACGCGCGTGACGCCGCACGCCATCGCGAGCGCGATGATGTCCATCTGCATCCGCGTGACGGCCTCCACGTTCTCGGATTTGCCGACGTTCGGCGAGATCGCCTCCATCTCGTCGACCTGCATCTCCGGGAGCTTGCACGCGAGCGCGACCTCGAGGTCGCGGATGCTGTCGAAGTGGAGCTGTAGCCGCTCGCGATCGCTCTTGCTGATGTCCTTCCGGCTCATGAGCGCCTTCATCTCCCCGCGCACCAGGTCGTTCACGCTGGTCCGACGCTCGACCAGCGACTGCTGGACCTCGGTGTCCACGTCGGCGAGGCCGAAGAGCTTCTGGTACGCGTTGGCCGGGTTGCGCTCGGCGGCGCGCAGCTGCTTCGGCCCGCGGTACGAGAGCACCTCGTTGATGTAGCCGGCCATCCTGCCCGCGTAGAGCGTCAGCGGCTCGACGCCCGCCGGGTTGAGCTCGGTCGCGATGCGGTTGTCGATCGACTCACCCATCGCCAGCGACTCGTTGCCCGCCGGCTGGTCCGACACGCGCGCGGCCGTGAGGCACTGGTTGCCGCCGCCGGAGTGGCCGCACCCGTTGCCCTTGAACGCGAAATCCACGCCGCGCAGCATGATGAGCTTGCTCGCGTGGTCCTTGAGCTCGCTGACAGCGCGGTCGCTGTCCTTCTCCATCGACGCGGCGGTCAGCGGGCCTGTCGCGCTGGGCCAGAACATCTCGGGCTCGTCGTTCGTCGTCTGCGCCACGCCGTTCGCCTGGCGCATGAAGATCGCGAAGGGCGGCACGTCGCCCGTACCGGCCGAGGCGCGCCGCGAGGCGAAGGTCTCCAGGAACGGGAGCGCCACCGTGACGCCAAAGAAATGGGGCGACTGCAGAAACGCCTCGAGCGCCGCGCGCACGCCGGCGGCGAACGGCTCCTCGCCCTCGAAGAGCTCCTTGCCGCGGTGGAACAGCGCGAGGTACGCACCCCGCTCGTCGTCCGTGATGGGGCGCCGGAAAGCCCGCTCGCCGAACCGCTCGACGAACGCCTGCGCCCGCGCCTCCGGCTCGGCCGGCAGGTCCGCGGGCACGAGCCGGCCGAGCTTGCCCTGGTCGGCGGTCACCATCGCCGCGAGCTCCTCCGCGGCGCGCTGGTAGTCGCTCCAGAGGCCGGGTGTCACCAGCAGCGCAGCCTCGTTGTTGTCGAACACGCCGCCGAGCGGATCGCTCGTGAAGGACGCCGAGAGACCGGGCCTGTCGTCGAGGCGCAGGAGGTCGCGCACCGTGTTCTCCCACTGCGCGTGGCTCAGCCGCGGGAACATGCTCCGCTCGGCGACCTGCGACGCCGCCGCGCCGCCCGGCGACGGGCCGTCGCCCTCGTCCTGGGCGCCCAGGGAGCCCGTGCACCCCGCGAGCAGGAGCGCCGTACCGCACAGCGCCCGCCTCCAGCGTGACAGGAGGGTCATCGAAAAAGACGGTCGGGTCATCCCTCTCTCCCTCTCCTGGTCAAGCGCTGGCGACCGAGCGGCCAGCTCAGCGTGGCTGTCAGTGCGCCTACCATCCAACGGAAATCGTCCTGTTCACTCCGTCATCGAGCGCGGGTCGATCTTGCCTGTTGCATGCGGTCCGCAACCGTTCAACGCTGGACGATTCAACCACGACGAGAACTCGTGAGCTGACTCACGAACAGGATCACGAGAGATCGCGCGGTCTCGAGGGGGCAGCCCGACAGCCGGCGACCTGCGGTGCGCCGATCCGCCGCCCGCGGCGCGCCGCCGAGCGAACGGCACAGGCGCCGAGATCCATCGAAGGACGAAGGTCTCGGTCCGCACGACGACCCACCCAAGGCGAAGGAAAAGGATACTGCTCCGGGGCAATGTGAGCGATCACATGATCGATGTCAAACCCAATCGACCCGCCCGCGGCTGTCCTCCGGCCCGAGGAAGGACGCTGACACGGACGTGGGGCCGTGAGAACTGGAACTTTCCGGCGGCGGCGCGCATGCGGAGAGCGCCGCCACTTACTCCGAGCGACGTGAAGGCGCGCGAGGAGCGCGGAGGCTACTGACGGTCGAAGAAGTCGAAGACGTCGGGCAGCACGAGCGGAACCATCCCTGGATGGTCCGCGTCGACTTCCTTGTACGTGATCGTGTAACCGCCAGCCATCATCCAGTCGCGCAGCGCGTGGCTCCCTGTGAGGGAAGGCGTGCCGCGGGTCCCCTCCGTCACGAAGATGGGCACATTGCGCAGCCGGTCCCACGGATAGCCCGACTCCTGGACGAAGGGTCCGGACATGGGCGCCAGCGCCTTCCAGTAGTCGGCGTACTTCGCGCCGATGTACCAGGTGCCGCCGCTCCCCATCGAGTGTCCGGTGAGGAACATCGAGCTGCGATCGATCGGGTACTCGTGCAGCACCAGCTCCAGGACGTTGATGACGTCCTTCTCGCTGAGCTCCTGGTCGCGTTCTCGCTCGGGCGTACGCATGGCCAGGAGCTTCTCCGCCTCCTCGGGTTGCCCGAACACGGCCGGCAGCCGCAGGAAGTTGCCGTAGGCGCCCTGATAGCCGAGCGGCGAGACCAGGAGCACGCCATGCTGGTCGGCCAGATTCACCATCTGCTTGTTGTTCTGATCCAGGTACGAGCTCTCGTCGTTCGAAGCGCCGTGCAAGAACATCACGAGGGGCAACTTCGACGTGCCGTCCCAGCGATTCGGGACGCAGACGCGGTAAGGAACGTCGGCGCCCGCCTCTGGAAAGCGGTACGTCCTGCGCTGGTCGCCTTTGGCGCGCCACTGCGGAGAGCTGGGATCGGCGACGGACTCGGCGAGCGCTCGCGCCTCGAGCACCTGAGTGCGCGGATCGAGCGTGGTCCCGAACGAGATGGTCACCGGCTCGAATTCGTCTGAACCGCCCGCCCCGCCCGTCCCTGCGGCGCCGCCTTCGCCGCCGGCCGCCGTCGTCCCGCCGCTGGGCGCCTCGCCGCCCGTGCCGGCGCCCGCTTGACCTCCCGCGCTGGCCGAGGCGTCCCCAGGAGCCCCCCCGCCGGGGCCGCTGGAGGCGGCGTCCGGCGCGCTGGCGCCGCCGCCACCTTGGCCGGTGGAGGCGGCGCCGCTGCCGGCATCATCGCTCCCGCAAGCGGCGAGCGACAGCGCGCAACCGATGCAGGCCAGTGACGAGAGGAATCGACGTGTCGTCATGCTCACTCCGGGGTCGAGATCAGCCCGTTCTGGGCGGGCTGCTCAGCGATCGTGGTTCTCCGAGGCCTCTTGGCGCGCGACTCGATGGCTCGTTCACCGATCGCAGAAAAATGCACTGACATCAACCAAGTCCACGTCACGAGCGAGCTGCCGGCGCCCGCACAGCCCGGCGGCCCCCAGCGCGACGCGTTGAGCCGTGCCACTGGGCCACCGATTCGCGCATAGCGGCCCGTGTGCCTGCTCAAATACGATGTCAGCAGTCTTGCGCGATCACGCGATGCGCGCGCATGTCGCAGGTGAGGCCTCGCGCCCGGCGCGAAACGAGCGATGCCGCCGCGACCTCATTCTTCCTCGCGCCCGGGACGATCGAGCGAAAAGAGCCAGCGCAGAGGCCCGATTCGGAGCCTAGGACGAACGGCACAGTGCGCAGTGCGGCCCCTCCAAGGCAAAGCAGCAGGACCCCCGAGCGCGCACCGTGGACGATCGCATTCTGGGCGTCAAACAAAATTGACGCCCTCCACTGGCCCGCGGCCGGTGCCCTGTTTGACGCGCCGCTTCGTCGGAGGAGCCACGCCAGCCATGTCCTCCCTCGGGCTCGAGGATACCCGCGGTCCCGTCGACAGGAGTTGACATCGATGATGTGAACGATCACAATGAACACCTTGCCGCGAGGGCGGCGAGCGAAAATCCAGCGAGACGGCTTGTTTACATCAAAGTCGCGCAAGCTCGCTGAATCCTAGCTCCGCCGTCGGACTCGGATCCTTCAATCAACTGGAAACAACCTCACCCTGCGGGCGCGCCTCGTAGAACACCGCCGGTGAGGGAAAAATCGCGCCTGGGTATTCGAATGACGAACCAACCTACACTCGTTCGAGCCACATTGTTCGCAGCGCTGGCCGGCTCTTGCGCCCTCTCGGCTTGCGGAGGTAGCGTCGATGGCGGCGCGAGCTCGTCAGGCGACGACCCCAACCCCGGGACGGGCGGGGCCGCCGTCTCAGTCAGCAGCGGCAGCACCACGACCGGCGGCACAACGACCAGCGGCGGCACAACGACCGGCGACGGCGGCGCGTCCGCGGGTGGAGCGGGCGGTGAAGGAGGAACGAGCGGAAGCGGTGGTTCGCCAGGAACCGGTGGCTCGGGCGGATCGATGGGAGGCAAGGTGCCCCCGGAGCCGAGCACGGGTTGCGGCAAGGCCAATCCGCAGACGGGCAGCGCGCAGAGCCCGCTCACCGTGTCGGGTCACCAGTACTACGTGAAGCTGCCGACCGGCTACGACGCCAGCAAGCCGTACCCGGTGATGATCATGTTCAACCCGACGAACAACCCGATCAACTGGGCAGAGCAGAACGCGGGCTTCGAGGCGACCGGCCCCAAGGAGGCCTGGATCCGCGTCTACCCTCACCCGGCCAACCCCAGCTCGGGCTGGGGGGCCAACGATGTCGCATTCTTCCAGCCGCTCTACGATCAGATCACGGCCAACCTCTGCATCGACAAGGCCCGCGTGTTCGCGGCGGGCGAGAGCTCGGGCGGCGATTTCTCCAGCATCCTCGGCTGCGAGCACGCGGACAAGCTGCGCGCGGTGGGCCCGTGCGCCACCAAGAACGTATCCCAGTACCCGCTCAACGCCGATACCCGAAAGTGTACCGGGCAAGTCACGGCGGTCGTCATCCACGGAAAGCGCGACTCGGTGGTCGGGACGGACAACGGCCCGAAGACGCGCGACTTCTATAACGATCTGAACCACTGCCAGGCGAGCACGACGCCGGTCGAGGGGTACACGGACGATCTCTCGAACTGCGTCATGGCTCAGGGCTGTGACGAGGACTATCCGGTCTATTGGTGTCAGCACGGAGACCCGAACTACAGCAACACCAACCACGGCTGGCCCGCGTTCGCGCCCAAGTTCCTCTGGAGCCTGTTCTCGACCTACTGAGGACATGATCGGCCCGGCGACGGCCGGCGCATGATGCCTGCATCAACCGGCCGGGGAGCGTGGCGGATGACCCGCGATCGCCCGTGCCACCGACGAGCAGCAGTTGGCGAGGTGGTTTCCGTATGCGTAGATCTGGTTTCGGGCTGACCGTTCTTTTCACCGTGGGCGTGGCGACGGGGCTGACCGCTTGCTCGTCGGATGCGGATCCCGTCGACACCGGTGCTGGTGGTTCTTCCGGCACATCCACGAGCGGCGGCTCCACCACCTCGGGCACCTCGGGCGCGACGTCGGGCGGAGGAGCCGTCGGGAGCGGAGGCGCGGGCACGGCCGCGAGCACGAGCGCGAGCAGCTCCAGTGGCGCGGGCGGCGACTCGGCCGGTGTCGGTGCCGCCGGTTCGACGGGCGCTGGCGACGGCGGCTCGACGGGCACCGGCGACGGCGGCTCGACGGGCACCGGCGACGGCGGCTCGACGGGCACCGGCGACGGCGGCTCGACGGGTGCTGGCGACGGCGGCTCGATGGACCCTGGCGGCGGCGGCTCGGTGGGCTGCGGCAAAGCCGTGACGCGCCCCGACCCTCGCGCGCAGCAGACGCTGACGGTCGGTGGGGTGACGCGCTACTTCCTGATTCACGTCCCGGAGAACTACGACCCGAGCAAGCCGCTGCCGCTGGTCTTCGGTATCCATGGCCTGAACATGAACAACGTGTGGGCTGCGCACGACAACAGCGGATTTCAGCTCATCCAGGAGACCAACAACCAGGCGCTGCTCATCTACCCGCAGGGCTTGCCGGCGGACGGGCAATCCAGGCCTCCGAGCACCCAGTCGCAGTGGGGTACTGCAGACTCCAACTGGGGCGGTCCGCCGCCCAGCGCCAACAGGGCGCGCCTGGACGCCGACCTGGCGTTCTTCGACGCCATGCTCGAGCATGCCAAGGCGAGCTACTGCGTGGACACGAAGCGCGTCTTCGCGGTCGGGTTCAGCCAAGGTGGCTTCATGACGAACACGCTCGGCTGTGAGCGGTCGTCCGTGTTCCGCGGTCTCGCCCCGGTCGCCGGATGGGGTCCCAATGCATCGCAGCCCACGTGCAGCGACGCCAGCGCCGCGCACGCGCTGATTCAAACGCAAGGCGACACCGACACGACCGTGTCCCCCCAGCTGGGGCAGTCGACCCGCGACTTCTGGCGGGGCCGGAACGGCTGCCAGGCGACCACGATGCGGTCGAGCTTCGGCGACTCGTGCGTCGAGTATCAGGGCTGCAAGGAGGGCCAGCCGCTCGTGTACTGCACGCACCCCGGCGGTCACTCCGTACCGTCCGGCGCGGGCGGGCGAGCCTGGCGCTTCTTCCAGTCGCTCAAGTGAACCTCGCACGCCGTGTGGGGTCAACGCGGCCTCCCGCAGGCTGTGGAGCGAACGCGGTCCCCTCGAGGCATGGATTCCTCGACGTTCTGATGGACACGACAGTTCCTGGATGATGGTTGCATTGTAACTACTCTGAATAACTGCTTTGTCACCCGAGCTTGATCAGGAGGCAATGATGACCCCACCGTCTTTTTCGATGACCGGCTTGCCGCGCAGCAGGAGGGCGCTCGGCGCGGGGCTCTGCGTCACGGCGCTCCTGCTCGCGGGATGCACGGGCTCCCTGGGCGATTCGGACGGCGGCGGCGGCCCCGCGCCGGACGGCAGCGACCCACCCACCGGCGGGGTGGCGCGCGGCATCGACATGCCAGGGGCGCCGCAGTTCCACCGGTTCGTGCGTCTCACGAACTCGCAGTGGGCGCGCAGCGTGCAGGTGGTTCTGAATCTCGCCGATCCTTCGTCGCTGTCCGACGGGTTCGAGAAGCCTGTCTCGGGCATCACGGACTTCACGAACAACGAGCACCTGCTGAGCGTGAACCAGCGCTCGTGGAGCGACTACCAATCGGCGGCGGAGGCGCTCGCCGAGGAGGTGACGGATTCGGATGCGGCGCTCGCCAGGGTCTACCCGGATAAGGACGAGACCGGCTTCATCGAAACCGTGGGGCGCCGTGCGTATCGCCGTCCGCTGACGGACGACGAGATCGCCAGGTACTCCGAGCTTTTCGAGACCGGCGCGGCGATGTCCGGCACGAAGAGCACGTTCGCCAAGGGCGCGCAGCTCGTGATCCGGACGATGCTCCAGTCGCCGCACTTCCTCTACCGCACGGAGCTCGGCGAAGATCGCAAGCCGCTCGATGGTTACGAGATCGCGGCGAAGCTCTCGCTGTGGCTGCGCGACGCCGCGCCCAGCGACGAGCTGCTCGACGAGGCGCCCACGCTCACGACGCCGGAAGCGATCGCCGCGGTCGCCAAGACCATGCTGGAGGAGCCCACCGCGGTCAAGGGCATGCGGTACTTCCACAGCGAGCTGCTCCACTTCGATCGCTACGCCACGATCAGCAAGCTCGGCGTGCCGAGCTACAACGAATCGTTGAACGCGGAGTACGAGGAGAGCGCGTACCTGTTCTTCGACAAGATCTTCACCGAGGGTCTCGGAGTCAAGGAGATCCTCACGTCCACCAAGGGCTTCGTGGGGCCGGGGATGGCGAGCCTCTACGGCCTGGCGCCGAGCGGGAGCCGCATGGTGGAGCAAGACCTCGGTCCCGATCGCGTCGGCTTCTTCTCGCAGCTCCCCTACCTGACGCTGAACGCCCTGAACGATGAGTCGGACTCGATCCACCGCGGCGTCAGCATCAACCTCGACATGCTGTGCGCGCCGCTCGGCGCGCCGGCCCCCAACATTCCGCCGGTCCCGCCGCTCGAGCCCGGGCAGACGAACCGTCAACGCATCACGCGGCTCACCTCCGGCTGCGGCGGCACGTGCCACAACCAGCTCATCAACCCCGTCGGCTTCGCCTTCGAGCACTTCGACGGCATGGGGCAATATCGGGACGAGGAGAACGGAGGTCTGCCGATCGACAGCAGCGGTGTCTACGCGTTCTCCGAAGGGACCAAGTCGTTCGGGGACGCCGGCGAGCTGATGCACTACATGGCGGAGGGCGAGCAGGCTCACCTCTGCTACGCCAAGAAGCTCGCGAGCTTCGCGCTCCAGCGCGACGTCGTCCCGTCGGACTTGCCGCTCGTCGAGACGCTCGCCGAGGTGAGCCGCGGCGCCAGCGGCTCGGTGAAAGAGATCATGCTCGAGCTCGTGAAGAACGACGCATTCCGGACTCACATGGGAGGTACGCTGTGAACCCGAAGATCGCAATGAACCTCGCTCCTCCGAGCACAGCACACCGGCGCGGCATGAACCGGCGCGCGTTCCTGCGCGCGGGCGGCGTCGCCATCGCCCTTCCGTTCCTCGAGGGTTTGCCGTCGCGCTCCGCCTGGGCCGCGGACAGCTCGCCCGTGTTCAGCCTCTATATCGTGGCGGCGTGCGGCGTGGTGGGTAAGAAGTTCTTCCCGGACCAGACTGGCCAGCTCACCACCGACGGGCTCGCCGCGATGACGGACAAGGCGACGCACGTGCTCGCGCCTCACGCCCCGAACCTGCTGTTCATCCGCGGCATCAACTTTCCGATGGGGGGCCCCACCAACTGCGGCCACGCGCAGGGCCTGTGTCAGTCGCTCACCGCGCGCCCGGCGCAGGGTGGTGGCAGCACCGCATCCTCGGGCGGCGTGTCCGCGGACGTGGTCGTCGCCAAGCTGGTGAACGAAGGCGGCGCCGAGCCGCTCACGCTCTACGCCGGTAACCGCAGGAACGGGTACATCGCCGAGCGCATCTCTTTCAAGGGCGGTGGCGCCGGGCAGGTGCGTTCTGCGGACGACAACCCGTACACGCTCTACGCCAAGCTCGTCGGCCTAGCGGAAAGCGGCGGCGGCAGCAGCGGCGGCAACGGCGGGCAGGTCGCCGACGAGCTCATCCGCAGCCGCAAGAGCGCGAACGACTTCGTGCGCGAGGAGCTGAACAGCCTGATGCGCATGTCGGCCCTGAGCTCCGCTGACAAGAAGCGCCTCCAGCAGCATTTCGAGGCCATCCGCGACGCCGAGGTCACGATGGGCGAGATGGCCAGCACCTGCAGCCAGGCGGGCCTCTCGACGTCGGAGCTCGATGCGCTCAAGAGCGGCTTCGCGTTCAAGACGAACGGCATGATCGAAGACGTCGCGAAGCTCCACCTCGAGCTCGTGGCGCTGGCGTTCGCCTGCAACTTCAACCGCGTGGCGACGCTGCAGCACGGCGACGGCACGGATGGGACGAAGTATGCGGTACCGGCGAACGCGACGCTCGGGTGGCCCTTCCACCACATCAGCCATCGTGTGCAATCGGACGCCGCTACGGGCAACAACCCGACGGCCGAGCAAGCACACGCCGAGATCGACGTGCTCCGCATGCAGACGCTGCTCCACGGCCTCGATCAGTTCAAGGCGCGCGACCTGTTCGACAAGTCCATCATCATGTGGACGAACCACGTATCGGACGGCCCGTCGCACAGCTTCCGCAACGTGCCGACGATCATCGCCGGAAGCGGCGGCGGCTACCTGAAGCAGGGAGCGTACATCGACGCCGGAGACGTCACGAACAACCGGCTCTTCAACGGCCTCATCGCCGCCGCCGTTCGGGACAAGACCGAGTGGACGGAGAACTTCGGCGAGGGCAAGGGCTCCGGGCCCATCGACGGCATGCTCGCCTGAGCGGCATCGCCGGGCGGTGAGCGTCGCTGGACTCGATACCAGAATCGCCAACGCTCACATCGACTGCGAAAGACCCCAGTGAGCGGACGAAGAGCAAGTCGCGCGCGTACCCTTCGCGCGAGAGGAGACCTCCATGCAAGCATTGGCGCACGTAACGGCAGCAGCCGTCGCCCTCCTCCTGTTCGGCTGCGGTGCTGACGACTCGCTGCCCTCGGAGGCCGCTGGCACTCCGGCGGGCTCGAGCGGAGCCGCGGGCTCTGCCGGCTCTGCGACCACAGGCGCTGCGCCCGCGGGCAGCGGCGGCGGCGATGTGAGCGCGACCGGTGGCACGGCGGGTGGGGGCGCCTCCGACGGAGCGGCGGGTGGCTCCAGCGGAGCGGCGGGCCATGGCGGCGCAGGCGCCGGTGGCGCTGGCGCCGGTGGCGCTGGCGCTAGCGCAGGCGCCGGTGGCACGGGCGCAGGCGCCGGTGGCGCAGGCGCGGGCGGCGCGGCGACGTGTGACCCCGCGGACGAGACCGCCGATCCGACGCCGGTCAACGTGAGGGGCATGGGAGCCGCGTTTACCGGCTCCCACGAGGTCGTGGTCGAAAAGGACCCCGGATTGTCTGGTCGCACGATCTTCAGGCCGAAGGACCTGGGCGGAGCCAACAAGTACCCGATCGTTGCCTGGGGGCAGGGCGGCTGTTCCTTGAACGGCACCACCAACCCAGATTTTCTGGGCGAGCTCGCGTCGCACGGGTACCTGGTGATCTCCGACGGTGAACCGAACGGCTCCGACTCGAGGCCCATGGTCGACGACTACAAGGCCATGGGAAAGCCCCTGATCGAATCCCTGGATTGGGCGATCGAGGAGAACGGGCGAGCGTGCAGCCAGTACTACCAGAGCCTGGCTGCCGACAAGGTCGCGGTCATGGGTTGGTCCTGCGGCGGACTGATGGCGGAGGGTGCTGCCGGCGACCCGCGCGTGACGACCGCAGTGATCTGGAGCAGCGGGATGATCAACCCCGATCAGAAGATCCTCGACGCGCTCCACGCGCCGATCGCGTTCATCCTCGGCGGCCCCGATGACGTCGCTTACCCGAACGGGACCCGGGACTACCGGAACACCAGCCGCGTGCCCGCCGTCCTTGCGAGCACCAACGTGGGCCACGGCGGCACGTACGGCCAAGACAACGGCGGAGTCTTCGGCAAGGTCGGCGTCGCCTGGCTAGGCTGGCAGCTGAAGGGTGACATGGGGGCGACCGGCAAGGGCATGTTCGTCGGCGCGAGCTGCGGGCTGTGCACCGACCGGGCATGGACCATCGAGTCGAAGAACGTGAACTGAGTCTACGGCGCACGACCGGCGCTCCCGGCGAGCGCGAGCCGCAGGAGCTCCTGCGGAATCCGAGGCGGACCTGGAAGGTGCGCCACCGCCCCCGTGCCAGACGCCGATGGCGTGCAGCCTCGCCTGGCCCCAAAAAAAAGTGAGCACTCACACAGTTGGTCTCCGGTCCCATCGACTGCGCGCGCCTTGACGCGATCCGGCGGCTCGACGATAGGCCCAGCGAGGTGGTGCAGCGCTCGTCACTGGCCATCGCCACCGCGGGGGACGGCAGGTGCGCGTCGCGGTGGGCCTTGTCGACTTTCTGGCGAGATCGACGTGCGGAACCGTTACACTACGGCACGACGGGCGGCGCGCTTGCGGATCAGCGCGGGGAGGAGCGAGCATGGGTCGGGACAGGGGCGAGCGGACATCCGGACCGTTCGGACACGCGGACGCGAACGGGGCGTCCGGAGGGGACCACGACTCGGAAGCAGGGAGCCCGGTGGGCGGGCCCTGCCAGCTTGGCGGGATCCCCGCGCCGGGCGGGGTGACCGCGCGCGGCGATGACGAGATTGACTACAAGGCCGAGTGCGCGGCGCTGCGCGCGCGCGTCGAGGAGCTCGAGAATGAGCTGGCCAGTCGGCGCGGCGAGCTCGGGCGCGAGAGAGGGTTGGTCAGCGCGGCGGCGGCGTACCTCGACGCGCCGTTCCCGCTGGGCGCCACGCAGGTGCCGGCGCTGATCCACTGGCGCGTGGATGGCACCGTGACGCGCTGGAACGACGCCGCCAGGTGCCTCTTCGGCTGGAGCGAGGGCGAGGCCGTCGGCCGCCGGCTCTCCGAGCTCGTGGCCGCAGATCCGGTGTCGCCCGAGGAGGTGCAGGCGTTCAACCACGATCCCGGCGAGAGCCTCTTCGCGACGACGACGAGCGTGGGCAGGACGAGAGAGGGAGACGCGATCACCTGCCGGTGGACCTACGCCGTGCTGCGCGATGAGCGAGGCGACGTCCGGGAGATCGCGGCCATCGTGGATGAAGGCGACGATCCGCGGCAGAGAGAGCGCCTGATGCACGAGCGCTATCGGATGCTCCTGCAGCTCGTGGACAACTCGCCGAACGTCATGTTCATCAAGGACGCGGAGGGGCGCTACGTGTTCCTCAACCGCCATTATGCGCGGGCCATCGGGCGGCACGTCATCGAGTTCCTCGGCAGGGACGAGCATGAGTTCGGCGCCACGCCGCCCGGCGTGGCCGACCGGATCGTGGAGAAGGAACGGGAGGTGTTCGCGAGCGGCCAGGCCATGCGGTACCAGGAGGTCCTGGACTACGGCAGCCAGAATTTCTATTTCTTCACGGTCAAGTTCCCGGTTCGCAACGAGCGCGGCGAGCTGATAGGCGTCGGCGGCGTCGTGAGAGAGGACACCGACCTGAGGCGCGCGGAGGCGGAGCGGGCCGCGCTGCAGGAGCAGATCATCGCCGCGCAGCAGGAGGCGCTCAGGGAGCTGTCGACACCGCTCATCCCGCTCGCCGACGGCGTCCTGGTCATGCCGCTCGTCGGGACGGTGGACAGCGCGCGCGCGGGGCAGATCATGGAGACGCTGCTCACCGGGATCAGCGGCCAGCGCGCCCACACCGCGATCCTGGACATCACCGGCGTGCGCGCTGTCGACACGCTCGTCGCCGATGCGCTGACGCGGACCGCGCGCGCCGCCCAGATGCTCGGCGCGCGCGTGGTGCTCACCGGCATCCGCCCCGAGGTGGCGCGCGCCCTGATCGATCTCGGCGCCGACCTCACCGGCATCGTCACGATGGGCACCTTGCAGAGCGGCATCGCCTATGCGCTCCGGCCCACGGAGCGCCCGCGCGCTGCCCGGTGAAGCGCGCCGCCCGCGCGCTGCCCGGTGAAGCGCGCCCTGGGTGCATGGCAAAGAGACCGAGGCCCTTCCCCTGCGCGCCGACTGGAGCGCGCGATCCGGGGACGAGCTCGCCCATGAGAGGCCGCGCGCGGGTCCATTTTCGTTGGCACCCACAATGTGAGCGCTCACAGTCCGTCTCGGGGTCTCCTTTCGCTTTCCCCTGACCAGGCCGTCATGCGCTGGCTCTTCGGCCCTGGGATCGGGCTCGCTCTCTGCGCCGATTCCATTCGCCTGATCGTCGCAGACGCGAGCGACGGCGAGGTCGCAGGGGCGCCGCTCGCGCCGTAGCGCGCTGGGCGCGAGGTCTCGTGTCTCTTCGGGGGCTCTCGATCGATCACTTCGATGGCGCCAGCGGAGCTCGCATCCCCGCGGCCCTCCACTTCGGTGTGCGTGGTACGGAGGCTGGTGGACATGCACACCGGGTTTCCGACAGCGGAGCTCCCGGACAGGATACACCCGAACGAGCCCGGCTACGTGCGCATGGCGAACGTCTGGTACGGGGCGATCGGCGACCTGCTGCGGTGAGGCGACGTCGCGGTCGCGCCTTCCCGGTGCGACCATCCTGCTCGCGCCGCGTCGCGTGACGGCGCCAGCCTGTACCTCGAGGACCGCCGGCCGGCGTCGTTGAAAACGCGCCGGCCAGCGTCGTTGAGCTCGCGCCGGCCAGCGTCGTGGCACTTGCGCCGGCCGGCGCTCTGTCCTTGCGACGGCTACGTCAGGTTCGTGAGCGGCCCGGTGCAGAATTTCGGGTCGCCGAACGTGTTCCGGTTGTCGCCGAACAGGTTCAAGATCGAGACGAGCAGGTTGTTGTGCGAGAGGTTGGGGTACCGGACCCAGCGTCCAGTGCGCAGACCTCCGCCGCCGCCGGCCAGCAAGAACGGCATGTTCGACTTGTTGTGGCTCGGCGGATCCGAGAGCTCGGACCCGAAGAAGACGACGCTCTCGTCGAGCAGCGAGTGTCCACCCATGTCGATCTTCGCCATCTCCTGCAGGAGATAGAGATGCTGCTTCGAATACCAGTTGCAGATGAGCTCGCACTCGGCCGCCCTGAAGCCACCGTCGTGCTGGTAGAAATGGTGGTGCTCGCTCAGGTTGAGCCAGGGGAAGGTGTGCTTCGCCTCGGTGTCGCTCCACTGCAGCGTGCCGACCGCGGTGATGTCGCAGGCGAGCGACATCACCAGCATGTCCATCATCAGCTTGCCGACCTTCGGGATCGCCGCGTCGGTCGAGGTGTCCTTGACCTTGCCGTCGTTGTCCGCGCTGAGCCCCGTGCGCGGGTTGTAGTCGGACGTGTCGACCTTCGTCGGCGCCTTGCACGCGCTCGTCTCGACCGGCGCTGCGGTGTCGAGGCTCTTCTCGATCTCGCGGATCTTCGTCAGGTGCTGGTCGATCTTCTGCGCGTCGGCGGCGCCGAGCCGCGAGGACAGGGCGGAGTAGCGCCCGTCGAGGAAGTCGAGGATCGACTTCTTTCGCGCGAGTCGGCGGGCGGCGTCGTTGCCGGCGCTGGGATCCAGCGTGCCGAAGAGGTCGGTGAAGATCTCCGTCGGATCGAGGCGCGGCGCGATCGGCCTGAACGGCGCGGTGCTCTCGAAATTCGCGGCGTTCATGGGTGACAGCAGGCCGTGGGACTTTCCCGTCGCCCAGCGCACCGCGATCTCGATGCTCGCCTTCGCCTTTTGACCGGCGGAGATCCGGGAGGCGATCACCTGATCGATGGACGGTCCGCCCCCGTAGCCGCCGTTCGGTGCCTGGGTCGTGCCCGAGAGCCAGGCGATGATCCCGGCCTGGTGCTGCTCACCGACCGCGCTCTTCATGTCGAGGCCGTCGACGACGAGCAGCTTGTCCTGCACCGGCGCGAGCGGCGACAGGATGGGCCCCAAGGTGAAGCTCGTCTCGGTGCCGGTCGGCCGCCAGCGGTTCATCACCGTCCCGCCCGGCGTGTAGACGGAGAGGAAACGCTTGGCGGGGGCGGGTGCCGCGCTCGCCGTGCGTTCGGTGCCCATGATCTCCAGCCAGGGGAGCGCGATGGCGATGGCGCCAGCGCCGCGCAGCACGGCACGTCGGCTCAAACGAAAGTTCGACATAACCATCACTCCTCCTGGGCAGCCATGTAGTGGAACGCATCCGTCTGCGTGAGCTCGATCAGGAGCTGCTTCACATTGTATCCGGACGCCTTGAAGGCGTCCGTGACAGCCTTCTTGGTGCAAGCGTCCCCGGCGCGGAGCGTGAGACCATAGCCGTACTCGGCCCAGTGCGTCGCGAAGCAGTTCTGCACCGCATCGGTCTGGGCGAGCCCCTGCACCAGCTCGATCGGCCCGTTCACCTTGATGTCCGTGCCCGGGACCCCGCCGCTCGCGTCGATCGGGACGTCGTTCTCCGTCGTACGGAACAGCCCGACCGCGTCGTAGTTCTCGAGCGCGAACCCGACCGGATCCAGGTACTGGTGGCAGGTCGCGCAGACCGGGTCCTTGCTGTGCTGGCTGAAGCGCTCCCGCGCCGTCTTGCCGGTGTACGGCTCCGGCGGCTTCACCCTCGCCAGGATGTCGCCGGTGGGGAGCGGGATCTTCTGGCACATCAGCTTGTCGAGCACGAAGCCGCCGCGGACCACGGGGTTCGTGTTGTTCGAGTGCGTCGTCCCGGCCATCATACCGGCCTGGGTGAGGAGCCCGAGGCGCTGGGTCGTGTCGAGCTGCACCTGCTGGAACTCGTCGCCCGTCACGCCGGAGACGCCGTAGAACGCCGCGAGAGGTCCATTCATGAAGGTGTACGGGGCCGTCAAGATGGACGCCCAGGTGCCGTTCTCCTCGAAGATCTCGTGCGCGAGGAATCGCTGCGTCTCTTCGTGCAGGAGCGAGCCGATCGTCCGCGAGAAGGTCGGGAACGTCTCCGCGTTTCGCTCGAGATCCGCGAGGCTGCTGATGGGGAGCAGGTTGTCGAAGAAGTACCGGACGGTGACCCGGGACCGAGGATCCTCGAGCATGCGCTCGGCGTGAGCGCGCACGCCTTCCTTGGTCGAGAGCTCACCCGCTTGCGCCGCCAGGCGCAGCTTCTCGTCGGGCATCGTGCCCCAGAGCAGGTACGATAGGCGCGTCGCCATCTCGTCGCCCGTGGGCCGGCGGAGCTCGGGGCGCTGCGGGTCGGGCGTGCCGAACTCGATGCGGTAGAGAAAATCCGGCGATTGAAGCAGCCCCTCGATCACCGTCGCGACGCCGGCGTCGAACGTGGCATCCGTCCGGCCGGCGGTGTACAGCCCGAGGAGCTCGTCCGCCTCGCCGGCGGCGAGCGGCCTTCGGTAAGCGAGCGGCGCGAGTCGCTCGATGATCGAGCGCGCGCACGCCTCCTCGTCCTCCGCCCTCACGCTGCTCGCGCAAGGGTGGAGCTTCGCGAGCGCTTCCGGGGTGGCGGTCGCGCGCTTGGCGATGCCCTCCGCGACGGTGCCCAGCTGCTCGGCGAGCAGGCTCGAGACCGACAGCACGTCCGCGTCATTTCCAAAGCCGTTCCCGACCTCCTCGCTCGGCAGTGAATAGGCCGGGTCGGTCGTGTCGCCCAGGAGGTCGCGGACGGTCTTGTTGTACTCGAAGCGCGTCAAGCGCCGCAGCGGTGCTCGCCCGGGGTACACCGCGCCGTCCTCGCAAGCGGCCGGGTCCGTCGGGCCCGTGCCCGTGCCCGTCGAGGTGGGCGGCGGGTCGTCGATCGGCTTGGAATCGTCGGAGCGAAATCCGCCCAGGTCTCCCGTGCAGCCGCTGGCCACGATCAACGCGATCGAGACAGCTGACCGAGAGCCTAGGCGAGGACGCGCCTTCTCATGTTCTGAGGGCCTAACCATGGTTCTCTCTCCTCGCCCGCTGTGGGCACGCTAAAGTGGAGCGCAGGCGGGATCTGGTGTCTACCCTCGCCCGTATCGCGACAGCTCGTGGCCAGTCCGGCCTGAATATATTTCTGCTACCTGCCGAGAAAATCCAGCAACCACTCCAGGGCGGGGCGCGGCTGGCCATCACGGATGAGGCCGAGTCCCTCCCCCACGTCGTGCCATGGACGTAGCCCGAGAGCGCGATGCCTTCGACGTTCTCGTGGCTCCGGAACATCGTGAACTGCTCCTCCATCACCCGCCGCTGCCTCTCGTCATCAACGCCATTTGGCCTCCCGTCGGGATGGTAAGGAAACGACTCACAATGCAGGCATCAGCGACGACGATGACAAGATGCTTGTGGCCTGCGGTGACACGACCATCGAGGTAGCTACGCTCGCGCGGACCACCCCCTGCGCACCGATGCTACCGGTGAACAGCATCCATGATTTTTCACGACAATCGTGGAACAACCGAGGTCTGTCGCGTTCTCCGGTGGCTCGCTCCTGGCGAAACGCCGATCGCCATCGTTCGGCAATCATCTGCGCAACGACCGAACGCGACCGGCACCAGGCTCGACCCGATACCCGACCACGCAGCTCGCAATGCGCATGGCGACCCACCCAGAGCAAAGCGAAAGGATACCTCTGCAATGTGAACGCTCACATGCCCGATGTCAACGCCTATCGACCGTTCCGCGCGCGTCCGCCGACCCGAGGGAGGACAAGGCCGGCGGAGCTCCTCCGGAGCGACGCGTCAACAGGAGCAGACGCCGCACCACGGTCGTGCAGCTGAACGAGATTATGGTGTTGAACGCATACCGACGCTCCGGGCTCCCCCGCGGACGCCGGAACCGCAGCGGCGCGCTCAGCCGCGCGAGGGCCGCCCCTGTTCCAGGAGCCCGCCCGATTCCCCCTCGCCCACCGACGCCGCCGCGCGCATCGACTGCAAGGCGGCGATGATCTCCTTCGTGACCCGCGGCCCGCCCGGGGCGTAGGACGGCGCGAGCGGCTTCAGCGGCGCCGGGAGCACCTCGGCGACCCGCGCGCCGATGGCGTCGCGCGACGCCGCGTGCCCCTCCTCCTCGGCCGCGGCCCGGAGCGCCCGCGCGAAATCGGCCGCCGTGGGCCAGCGCGCGTCGCGATCGCGCTCGATCGCCCGCGCGACGGCGGCCGTGACGGCCTGGCTCACGCCCTCGCGCTCGCTCGAGAGCGGCGGCACCTCGCGCTCCAGGACGGCGTGGAGGGTCGAGACCATGTTGCTGCCGGCGAACAGCCGCCTGCCCGCCAGCACCTCCCACGCCACGACCCCGAGCGAGAACACGTCCGAGCGCCGATCCAGCGGCCGCGCATTCGCCTGCTCCGGCGAGAAATAGCTCAGCTTCCCCTTCACCATCCCGGTCTTCGTCCGCGTCGTGCGGCGCAGGGCATACGCGAGCCCGAGATCGCAGATGGACGCCCGGCCGTCGACCCCGACAAGGACGTTGGAGGGCGAGATGTCCCGGTGGATCACCTGGAGCAGCTCCCCCGAGCTGTCGCGCGCCTCGTGCGCGGCGTGGAGCCCCTCGGCGGCCTGCGCGATGAGCTCGATCGCGTCGCCGACCCCGAGCGCCTCGGGTGCCCGGGTGAGGTGCTTGAGGGTGACCCCCACGACGAGCTCCATGACGATGTACGGCGCCCCGTCGTCGAGACCGTAATCGAGGACGGGCACGAAATGGGGGCTCGCGACGCGCGACGCGATGCCCGCCTCGTCGAAGAGCATGGACGAATAGCTCGACTCGTACCGCAGATCGGCCCGGATCCGCTTCACCGCCACGAGCGACTCGCGCTCCAGACCCGCGCAGCCCGCCCCCGCCGCACCGCCCGCGCCGCTCGCGTCCCCTCGGCCTGCAGCGCAGGCGCGACGCGCGATGAAGACCTCGGCCATGCCGCCCTTGGCCAGCTGCAACAGCAGCTCGTAGGGACCGACGGTGCCCAGATCAGACGAATCCATGCTCACTGCTCTGGGCGGCGGGTTATCACGTCAATGTAACTTCATCAACCTTGGCCCCCTTGCGCTTCGTTCCGTTCACGCTCTGATTTGCGCTCCGGGGGGCGCCCTTGTCCGGCTCCGCCTCCGCTGCCTTCCCGCGCGCGGTCCTGCGCAGGGCCGCGGGCGACGAGGCCCTCGTTGTCCGTGGGGGCGTCGCCGCCCCGCTCGGCGTGCTCGGCCAGCACCCGCTCGTCGGTCTCGCCCACCGAGCGCAGCCAGCGCGCCGCAGCCCGGTGGCCGGCCGCGCGATCGCCGTCCGTGAGCATCCCGTAGGCGGCGTCGCGCACCAGGGCGTGACGGAACGTGAGCTCGTCGTGCCCCGGGTAGCGCGACACGCCGCGCCGGGCGACGAGCTCCTCCGAGAGCAGGCTCTTGAGCCAGCGGTCGAGCGACTCGGCCGAGGTGCCGGCGCCGAGCAGCTGCCGCACGCCCTCGGGCCAGAAGCTGCCGCCGAACAGGCTCGCCGCCCGCAGCGTACGCCGCGCCTCGGCCGGCAGCGCCTCGATGCGCGCGTGCATCAGGGCCACGACCGTGGGCGGCATGTCGCTCCGGCCCTCCGCGCGCGCGCGCATAAGCTCCTCGAGGAAGAAGGGGTGGCCGTCCGCGTGCTCGACGAGCCGCGCCACCTCGGGCAGCGCGAGCTCCTCGCCGAACACGCTGCGGACGAGCCGCTCGGCCGCCCGCTGGCTGAGCGCGCCGAGCTTGATGTGCTGCACCCCGCGCGAGCCCCAGAGGCCGGGGAACGTCTCCATCACGCTGTGGCGCGCGAAGCCGAGCACGAGGAGCGGGCGATCCGAGAGCACCTGGAGCGCCTCGTCCAGCAGCGAGAGCGAGGCGTGATCGCTCCAGTGCATGTCCTCGAGCACCACAACGACCGGCCCCTCGCCGCAGCGCGCCGCGAGCCACTCGAGCACGGCGCGGCGGGCCTGCTCGCTCACGGCGACAGCGTCCCCGCGGGCGGCGCGCAGCTCCACGTCGGGGTCGTCGAACGGCGTGCCCGCGATCTCGCCGAGGTACCAGGCGACGCGCGGGGCGTCGTCGGCTGGCGCGGGCAGGGCCCGCGCGACGTGCTCGCGGATCTTGACGCGGCGCGCCTCGAGCGCCTCGCCGGGCAGGCAGCCGGCGGCCGCGAGGACGATCTCGCCCAGCATGCCGAACGGCGCGCCCGCGCCGAGGGGGTCGCCCCGCGCCACGTAGACCGACGCGCGCGCGTCGCGCTCGCGCACGGCGCGGACGAGCTCGCAGCGCAGGCGCGTCTTGCCGATGCCCGCCTCGCCGAGGACCAGCGCGGCGCGCGCCACGGGCTCGTCGGCGCTCTGCTCGAAGAGGCCGCGCAGCGTCGCGAGCTCGCGGTCGCGCCCGACGAACGAGGTGACGCGGCCGAAGAGCGTGCGCTCGGGCTCGGTGCCGTCGCGCTCGCCCTTCAGCAGGAACGAGGGGCCGTCGCCGATCACCTCGAAGCGCGGCGCCGCGAGCCCGGCCGTGACCTCGTCGATGCGCACGTCGCCCTCGGCCTCGCGGAGGCGGGCGACCGCGCGGTCGATCACGTCGCCCGCGGGCAGGCGCTCGCCCACCTGCGCGCGGCCCGTGGCGAGCGCGACCGGGCGCCCGGGCAGGCGCGCCTTCAGCGCGAGCGCGCACTGCGCGGCGCGCGCCGCGAGGTCGAAGGCGGCCATCGTGCCGGCGCCGCCGCGGCCGGAGAACACCTCGTCGGTCTGCGAGGACAGGAGCACCATGCGCGTGCCGCCCGGGAGCCGCACGCGCTCGCCGCCGAACGCCTCGGCGAGGTCCGCGACGATCCGCTCGACGCCGCGATCGCTCGCCGGCTCCGGGTCCGCGGCGCCCAGATCGACGAGGACGACGCTGACGAGCCGCCGCTCGTCGTCGGTGACCGACGCCGGCGCGCCGTCCGCGCCCGCGCTGGACGCGCGCGCGAGCAGGGCGCGCGCCTCCGCGAGGGCGGCCGCCGCCGCGCGGCCGTCCGCGGGGCGCGCCGCCGGGTCCTTCGCCAGGAGGCGCGCGACGAGCTCGTCGATGAAGGGCGGCACGTCCGGGCGCCGCTCGACGAGGCGCGGCGCCTCCTCGAGGAGGATGCGGCACACCTCGGCGAGCGGGTCGTCGGCCGCGAAGGGGCGCTGGCCGGCGAGGCACTCGAAGAGCACGACGCCGAGCCCGAAGACGTCGGCGCGCGCGTCGACCTCGGCGTCGCCGCGCGCCTGCTCGGGCGCCACGTAGCCGAGCGACCCGACGAGCGAGCTGGCCTCCGTGACGAGCGAGGTCGACGCCGCCGCCCGGGCGACGCCGAAGTCGAGCAGGACGACGCCGTCGACCCTGCCTTCGCGCAGGAGCACGTTGCTCGGCTTGAGATCGCGGTGCGTGATCCCGATGGCGTGGATCGCGGCGAGCGCCTCCGCGATCTGGTGCGCGACGAGCAGCGCGTCGGCCACGGGGAGCGCCCCCTCCCCTAGGCGCGCGTCGAGCGTGACGCCCTCGAGCCACTCCATCGCGAGCCACAGGGCGCCGTCGTCGCCCGTGCCGTGCGCGATGTGCTGCACGATGAGCGGGTGCTGCACGGCCTCGAGCATGCGCGCCTCGCGCCGGAAGCGGGCGGCGAGCTCCGGGGGCGCGACCTTGAGCGCGACGGGGCGCCCGGTCAGCTGGTCGATCGCCCGGTAGACCGTGCCCATCCCGCCGGCGCCGGCAAGGCGGTGCACCTCGAACCGGCCTGCGACCAGCGTGCCCTCGCGCATGGTGCCAGCTTATCCGAGACCTCCCGTCAAGTGCGCGGCGCGAGCGCTCGGTGGTGACGGTCCGGGGTGTTTGTTGTACGCTGTGCGCGCCGACACGCTCCGACACGCGCCAACACCAGAGCGCCGCGCCGCCCGCACAGGACGCCTCCCCAGGGCCGTCGGCCCGGCCGATCGAAGAGGGACCCCCCGATGAACCCCGGACAGCAGGTGACGAGCACGCTCAGGCTGGCGCGCGAGCTCGGGAAGGGGGCGATGGGGAGCGTGTGGGTGGCCGATCACCTCGCGCTCGGGACGCAGGTGGCGGTGAAGTTCATGGCGCCGGCCTACGCGGACCAGACCGGCTTCGTGGAGCGCTTCCGGCGGGAGGCGATGGCGGCCGCGCAGATCAAGAGCCCGCACGTCGCGCAGGTCTTCGACCACGGCGTCACGACGGACGGGGTGCCGTTCATCGTGATGGAGCTCCTCGAGGGCGAGGACCTCAAGAGCCGCATGCAGCGGCTGGGCGCGCTGCCGCCCGTCGAGGTCACGACGATCGTGTCGCAGACGGCCAAGGCGCTCGGCCGGGCGCATCAGGTCGGGATCGTCCACCGCGACATCAAGCCGGACAACATCTTCCTGCTCGACGTCGAGGGCGAGCTGTTCGTGAAGGTGCTCGACTTCGGGGTGGCCAAGCGGGTCCACGGCGAGCTCGGCATGACGTCGACCGGGAGCGTGCTGGGCACGCCGCTCTACATGAGCCCCGAGCAGCTGCTCAGCGCGAAGCACGTCGACTTCCGCGCGGATCTCTGGGGGCTCGCGGTGGTCGCCTACCACGCGCTCACCGAGCAGGTCCCGTTCCGGGGCGAGACGCTGGGCGCGCTGTCGGTGGTGCTGCACACCGGGATCTTCACGCCGCCGAGCGAGGTGAGGCCGGAGCTCTCTCCGGCGATCGACGCCTGGATGAAGAAGGCGCTGGCGCACGATCCCGCGGCGCGCTTCGCGTCGGCGCGGCAGATGGCGGAGGCGCTGGAGCGCGCGGTCCTCGGGATCGGGCGCACGGCGTTCACGACCGAGCCCTCGTCCGCGGGGGAGCGCTCCCACCACGGGAGCGCGTCGCAGCCGGTGCTGTTCGGGGAGCCGACGCCGCTGCCGCCGGCGCCGGGCGCGCGGCTCTCGACGACCGGCACGCCGCCGTCGTCGGCGCCGGGCGCGCGGCTCTCGACGGACGGCGCGCCGGGGCGGACGCTCGCCGGCATGGCGACCTCGGGGACGGACGGGGCCCGGAGATGGGCGCCGGCCATCCTGGCGGCCGCGCTCGCGTTCGGAGCGCTCGTGGCGGCGGTCGTCTTCCTGGCGACGAAGCGAACGCCCACGGCCGAGGTGACCCCCTCGTCGGAGGCTCCGGCCCGGCAGGCCGCGCCCGTCCCGGCGCAGCCGGTGGTGCCGGCGCCGGCGAGCGCCGCCGCGCCGGTGCCGGCAGAGCCCGCGAGCGCGACGCCCGCGGCCGAGACGGCGCAGCCGGCGGCCACGGCGGCGACCGCGCAGCCGGCGAGCGCTGTCCGGACCGGCGCAGCGGGGAGGCCGGGTGCGACGGCGGCGCCGCGCGGCACCTCGGAGGGGCGCGGCCGTGCCACGCCGCGGGAGGGGGCGGCGGGCCGCCCGACGGGGACGAAGCCGCCCGCGCAGGTCGAGGACACGATCGGCTTCTGACGCGGCCTCCGGCCCCGTCCTGCTCCAAAGCCGTCCCAGGCGCCCGTGGACACGGCCTTCGGACGACCTGGTCAGACGGAGCGCCCGAAATGGGGCGCTCGCGCCGATCGACTGCAAAATATGGAATCAACCGCGCTGGCACGGGCGAGGTCGACATCGGAAGGTGAGGCCCGGGGGGCGCACTGCGACATCCCGCCTCACTCCTCCAGCGGAAGGGGCACAGAAATCGGCGCAAACGCACCGAGGCGCGAGAATTCCGGATTGGCACAGAGCGTGCGGTATCCGTCGCCGGGGCCCTGAGCGAGGACGCGCTCGACGCGAAGGAGGTCTCTTTCATGGAGAAGCTGGTAATTGGCCTGGTGCAGACGCACGACGAGGCGGAAGCCGCGGCGGAACGCATCATCGACTGCGGCTACACCCGACAGGAGGTCAGCCTGCTGATGACCGACGCGACACGCCACAGGTGCTTCCGGAGCCCGGACGGAGCGCCGTCGTCACAGACGTTCGGCGCGGCGGTCGCGATGAGCGTCGTGGTCCCCGACCTCGGGTTCGTTGTCGCCGGCCCGCTGGCCGCGGTCGTGGCCAGCGCGGTCGGCGCCGGGATCACGGGCGGCCTGCGCGAGATCCTCATGACCGCGGGCGTCCCGAGGCACTGGGCGGAACGCTACGAGGCCGGCGTCCGGCAGGGCGGGATCCTCGTGAGCGTGTTCGCCCGCAGCGAGCGAGACGTCGGCCTGCTCCATCTGGTCCTGGACGACAACGGCCTCTACGCGATCCGGCACGCCGCCGAACGCGAGGCGTACGATATCTTTTGCTGATCGCGCCAGCAGCGCGAGCGGCGCTCGGGCTCAGCCTCCCAGCGACCTGAGCCGCGCGCGCAGCATCAGGGCCCCGATGAGGTCCTCCTCCGCGTCGCTCCGGCGCGACCAGCCGAGCGACAGGTAGCGCAGGAGCTCGCCGAACGTCGGTCCGGCCGGCGCCGCGCTCGTGCCGCCGCGGACGACCCAGAGCTGCTCGCCGTCGGCCCCTAGCGCGACGATCGCGCGGTGGGGCGCCGCCGCGCCGCCGCCGAGCGCCGAGCCCGAGAGCCGCGCGATCGGGTAGAGCTGCCGCGCCGCCGCCGCCTCCCAGCCCGGCTCGCGCTCGTGGCCGAGGAGCTCGTCCTCGCGCAGGAAGCGCAGCGTGCCCTCGATGGCGCCGATCGCGAGCTCCCGGTAGAGGTCCTCCGGATCCGCCGGATCGGCCCAGTCGTACGCGCGCGCGAACGCCGTGTACGTCGCCGGCGGGGCGACGCCGCGGACGGGCGGCGACGACGCGGGCGCGCCGCGGCCGCTGTCGCGCCGGAGCACCCGGTTGAGCCGTGCCACCTCGTCGGCGATCGACCCCGGCCCCGGCTCGACGAGGCGCACGGCGACGCGGCGCTCGGGCGCGAACAGGGCCCCCATGAGCGCGCCCAGCACCGGGGCGCCCAGCTCGGCCGCGAGGAACGTCGAGCCGCGGTGCGGCCGGATCGCCCGGTCCGTGGCATCGCGCTCTTCGGCCGCCGTCGCGCCCTCAGGCAGGTCGACGTCGAGCTCGACGACATCGCTCCGGTCGGGCGCCTCCACGCCCGCCTCGAGACCCTCCTCCCCTTCCCTCACGAAATGGCGGACGAACCCGCTCGCCTCGAAGCACCAGCCGTCGTCGTGGACGACGTCCTCCGAGAACACGAGCGCGAAGAGCGTCGCGCCGGGGTGGCCGAGCTCGGCGGCCGCGTCGAGCACGGCGACGGGCGGAGAGAGCTCGTCCTCGAAGAGCTCGGAGAGGTGGTCGAGCTCGTCGTCCCCGCCGCCGGCCGCCTCGCCGCTCGAGTAAAACGCCGCCGAGTACCCGGGCACGCCGGGGAGCGGCGCGATGAACAGGCGCGGCGAGGCGACGCCCCAGCCACCGAGCGCCACGGCAAAGCCCTGGGACAGCGCGCGGTCCGGGATCTCGGCGGGTCGAAAGATCAACGCAGCGAACGTGGTGGCCATGAGGCGCTCATCGTAACCCGATCGCCGGCCCGCGGCCGGCGTCCGACGCGCGCGGCGCGCCTTCATAACCGCTTACTCAAGTTCTCCCTGGTCCGGCGCGCGGGCGCCGCCACGGCAGGAAATCTCGAAGGAACCTGCCGAGAGCCCGGCTCGCCGCGCCCCCGCCCGACGGAGAGCCGCCGCGCTCCGCTGGGCGCCTTGGACGCGGCGCGGCGCATCGGGTAGAGGACACACCATGCTCGGTAAATCCACCCTGTCCGTCGGTGAGACCGCCCCTGATTTCAGCCTGCAATCGCAGAAGCAGGAGACGGTGAAGCTCTCCGACTTCCGTGGCAAGAAGACCGTTGTCCTCTTCTTCTATCCCAAGGACGACACCCCGGGGTGCACCGCGGAGTCGTGCGCGTTCCGCGACCATTACGATGCGTTCGCGGAGGCCGGCGCCGAGGTCATCGGCGTGAGCGCCGACTCGGCGGGGTCTCACCAGCAATTCGCCGACAAATACCGCCTGCCCATGACGCTGCTCAGCGACCCTGGCGGAGAGACCGCCGCGCGCTACGGCGTCAAGTCGCTCTTTGGCCTCCTCCCGGGCCGCGTGACGTTCGTCATCGATCGCGACGGCATCGTTCGACATGCCTTCTCCTCCCAGCTCCGCGCGACCCGCCACGTCGACGAGGCGCTCACGGTCGTGAAGCAGCTCGAGGCCTCGGGGCGCGGCTGACGCGCGGCGCCGCGCCCTATCTCCCGGCCAGCCACCGTCGTTGACGCCCTCCGGAGGGGCGTTATGGACACCTCCGGGGCGGGGCCACAGCACGCCTCCGCCGGGGGAGGCGACGATGAACCATGGATTGAGGACCACGGCGACGCTGAGGGCCGCCGCGATGGATCCGGCCCGATCGGGGGCCGTGTCGGGCACGCTGCTGCTCCGCCGGGTGGTGCTCTCGACGGGCGGAGTCGGATATTTCGAGTACGAGGCGCGGGTGCGCGGCGACGCCGAGCTCCGGCTCGAGGTGCGGCTCGATCAGGTCGACGACGTATTGAAGAGCATCGTCGTCTACGACCTTCACGGGGTGACGGGGAATATCACGCTTCCCGGGAAGGAGCCGCTGCGCGACCTGTTCCGCGAGCTCCCGTTCGACGAGGGCGCGCTCGAGTCCGCGCCCGCCCTGCTGAACGCCCTGCGCGGCGCCGAGGTGCGGACGCGGGGCCTGCAAGGCGCCGTCGCCGGGCGGATCCTCGCGGTCACCACGGCGCAGGCGGCGCTGCCGCACGGCGGATCGGAGGAGCGGCACCGGCTCGCGCTGATGTCGGAGGGCGCGCTGAAGCAGGTCGTCCTGGAGGAGCTCGAGAGCGTGGAGCTCGTCGAGGAGCGGCTGCGCCAGCAGGTCGGCGCGGCGCTGGTCGGGCTCTCGAGCGGGCGGGAGCGCAACCGCCGCGAGCTCGTCGTGCGCACGGCCGGCGAGGGCGAGCGGGTGGTCCGGGTGGCCTACGTCATCGAGGTGCCGCTCTGGAAGACCACGTATCGGCTCACGGTGCCCGAGGACGCGCAGACGAAGACAGCGGCGCTGACCGGGTGGGCCGTCGTCGAGAACCAGAGCGGCGGCGACTGGCAGAACGTGGACTTCACCCTGGTGTCGGGCGACCCGGTGACGTTCCGCCAGGCGCTCTACGAGATCTACTACGTGTCTCGCCCGGAGGTGCCGGTCGACGTCGCCGAGCGGGTGCTGCCGCTGCTCGACAAGGGCGCCGCCGAGCTCGCGGCCAGGGCGGCGCCGCGCATGGGTTACCGCGCCGGCGGCGCCGATGGGGCCCCCGCGCCCGCCGCGGGGACCGCCGCGCCCATCGCGAAGGTGGAGCCGGAGGCCGAGGAGGCGGCGACGCAGGTCGTGTTCCGCTTCCCGGCGCCGCTCACGATCGCGAGCGGGCAGACGGCGCTCCTCCCGATCGTCCAGCGCGATATCCCCGCAGAGCGGCTGTGGCTCTATCAGCCGGAGGCGAGCGCGCGCAGCCCGCTCGCCTCGGTCCGGCTGAGGAACGACGAAGACACGACGCTCCCGGCCGGAGCGATGACGGTCTACGAGCGCTCGAGCCGGGGGGTCGTCACCTATGTCGGCGACGCGCGCCTCGCGCCGCTGCCGCCGGGCGAATCGCGGATCGTGAGCTTCGCCGTGGACCGGAAGGTGCGGATCGACCGCGAGGAGCGCGGCGAGGAGGTGTTCTCGCGCGCCAAGATCCAGGGCGGCGTGCTCGAGATCGTCAGGACCGCCCGCAAGGTGACGGTCTACACGATCGTGGGCGCGGCGCGCGAGCCGCGCGTCGTGCTCATCGAGCACCCGCGCATCGCCGGCTGGGACCTCGCCGAGCCCAGGGAAGGCGTCGAGACGACAAGCGACCGCTACCGGATCCGGCGCGAGGTCGCCGCGGGCGAGACGGCGCGCGTGACCGTATCGCTGGAGCAGCCCATCTCGCACGCGGTCGCGCTCACGAGCCTCTCGAGCGAGCAGATCGAGGTCTACCTGTCGTCGCGCGAGATCCCCGAGGCGCTGCGCGCGGCGCTCGCGCGGCTCGCGGAGCTCAGGGCCGCGGTCGCCGAGAGGCAGCGGGCGCTCTCGGTCCTCGAGTCCGAGCTCGCGGCGCTGCGCGTGGAGCAGGAGCGCGTGCGCAACAACCTCAAGGCCGTGCCCGCGGGGAACGCGCTCCACGAGCGCTACCTCAAGGCGCTGGGCGAGCAGGAAGACCGGATCGCGGCCGTGTCGGCGAAGCTCCCGGGCGCGCGGGAGGCGGTGGCCAGCGCCGAGCGGGCGCTCGCCGAGTATGTGCGCGGCCTGTCTCTCACGGCATAGCGCCGAGCGCAGGCCGCGCGCGCCCGGCGCTGTCCTGCGCGGCCTCCCCTCCCCTCCTGACGACCCTGAGCCGGGCGAGCGCGCCCGATCAAGGCGGCGGGCCGAGGAGCTCCTCGAAGTCGCTCATCATCGTGCGAAAGTAGCTCTCCGCAGGCGAGTAATGGTCCCCTGCGTACGTGCGCAGCACGACGTCGGCGTCGGCCGCCAGCAGCGCGGTGTAGGTATCCACGCTGTTGTAGTACGGCACGATATCGTCCTGCTCTCCGGAGTGCAGGAACACCTTGCCGCGGGGCGTCCAGCCTTCATGAAGATCCTGGCGCTCCGCGACCATTGCGAGGAAATCGCCCTCCACCCCCTCGGCGAACCCGTCGAGGAACCCCCGTTGATACACCTCCGTGGGCCGCTGCGACTGGACGGAGAGCGCGTCGAGCGCGCCTGCGACCGGATAGCGCCAGATCTCCTCCGCGGGGATGTTCAGCCCGGAGAGCGTGTTGGCGCTATAAACGGCCCAGTTGTAGATGGCGAGAGAGTCGAGCTCGCCCTCGGCGGTCATGATCTCGCGGTAGAACCGGCTCATGTGGTACGGGCCCGCGAAGGGAGCGCTGGCCGTCACCTCCAGGCGGTCGCTGTGCTCCTCCGTGATGAGCTTGTGGGTCGCGAGCGTGGCGCCGCCGCCCTCGGACCAGCCGGCGAGGAACAGCCGGTCATTCAGCGTCACGTCGAGCTGTTCGGCGAGCGTCTGAGCCGCCAGGATCATGTCCACCGAGACGGCAGCCAGCTCCGGATGATACGCATAGGTGTGCTCCAGATCGCTCGTGATATTGTAGCCTGCATAGTCGGGAGCCGAGACGAAGTAACCATGAGACGCCGGAACCGCGACGAGGAAGCGGGTCTCCAGCTGATTGGCGTCGTCCTTCGGTCCTGAGCCATCGTAGAGCGACGGAGCGTCGAGGCTGCCCTCGCCGTCCGACGACGGAAACGGCAGCATCGTGCCGTGGTGGTACTGGTAGTGCGAGAGGGGCCCCGCCGCTCTGGGCACCATCACGAGGCCGGAGAGCACCTCCGGAGTGTCCTTGTAGACCGACGAGTAATAGACACGATAGACGTCCACATCGTATCGCACGAGCTCGGCGAGGTCGTACTCCGGCACGTTGGCCGCGATCTGCTCCCCGGTGAGGGTGGCTGCCTTCTCATGGCGCAACAGGTCGCCACGCTCCGAGGGCTCGAGCTTCGGCACACCGCCGCCCACGACATCATCAGGAGCCGTGGGAGCGCAGGCAGCGAGCAGAGACACGGAGAGGACCGCTGCGAGGCGTTCAGCGCAGGTCACGTTGCTCCTCCTGAATATCGGCGTGTGCCCGAGCGGCGCGCCTCGCTTGCCGTCTGAACCAGCTTGGCGACCCAACGACCGCAGCGAGCTTATCACGGGCCGTTGAGCAGCACCAGCGAGATGGAGGTCCCCGGGCGCCATCCTGAGCGCGTTCGTCGAGGGGCGAGAAACGAAGCCCCTCGGATAACCTGGTCGGTTCGCTTCTCTGCTGCCGCTCGTGAGCGTGGCGTGCCGGTCTCGGCCGCGAGCCGCCGCATCACTCGGGGGCAGAACAGGCCAGGGAGACGCCATGGCCGGCGCTACGCCGAGCAGGTCTATCGACGGCCATCGCGGGCATCCTCGGCGCAGCGGGCGCCGCGTCGATAGTCGGCCAGGGCCTCCAGGTAAAGGGCGCTGAACCGATCGGTGGAGAAGGGATTCTGGCTGGTCACGAGGTTGCAATCCCGCTGCGCATAGGCGCTCCCCGGGAATGCGGCCTCGTGCTCGTAGCCGTGGTCCTCGAGCTGCTCGCCGATGCCCCGGACCTGGGCGTCGGCCCCCATCACGAAGGTCTCGATATAAACCTCCTCGAATGACGAGACCGACGTCACCGTCCGACCGCTGAGCGGGTTCGGCTGCCGCATGCGGGTGAGCACCGCCGGCGCATGGCAGATGAGCCCCACGGGCTGGTGTTTCGCGCCAAAGTGAGCGAGCAGCGCGTGCAGATCCGCGTTGTCGAGCAGGTCGACCATCACGCCCTGACCGCCGGGAACGACGATGCCGTCGAACGAGTCGGCCGCGGCGCGCGCCGCCTTCAGGCTGAGCGGCGCGCGGACCTCCGGGGCGCGCTCGACGAAGCGCTGCGCTTGCGCGCGCCGCGCTCCGTCTCCCCAGTACCGCGCATCGAGGCTCTCCGGGTCGATCGCCGGGGCGGCGCCTCCGTCGGTCGCGAACACGACCTCGTGCCCCGCGCCGGTGAGCGCCAGGTACGGCTCGTAGAGCTCGCCGAGGAAGGTGCCGGTCGCGCGCTTCGAGCTGTCCGCGAGCGTCTGCTCTCGCGCGGCGCTGAGGACGAAGAGGATCTTCCCTCTGGGTTTTTCTGCCACCGGGCGCTCGGGGAACACGGGGTGGAGCCTGGGCGCCGCCGCGCCGCACGCGACGAGCGCCGAGCCGGCAAGCAGGACCGAGAGGCCCGCTATCAGCGCCGTCCTTCGGGCCGCGCGCTGCGGCGCTCCGCGGCGCCCCGGGCCGCGCGTGGGTTCCGTTGCTGGGCGCTCGCCGTCTCGCTTCGTTCGTTCCGTCGTCATGCGGGAGACCATGACCAGCGGAGCGAGATCGCACCTTGACCTAGGTCAAGAAGCAGCGGACCTGGTCGCCGCGCGCTTCAGGCGGCTCAGGGCTTCGGGTGTGATGCCGAGATACGCCGCGATGTGGTAGTCGGGCACGCGGCGCGCCACGGCCCCGTGCTCTGCGAGGAACGCGCGATAGCGCTCGGCCGCCGGTTCCATCAGCAGCGACGCCTCGCGGCGCACCTTCTTCAGGTACACCCGCTCGACGATCCGCCGGCTCACCCGCTCCCAGTAGATGTCGTGCTCACAGAACTCGCTCAGCCGCGAGTAGGGCGCGACGAAGAGCTGCATCGGGGTCAGCGCCTGGATCGTCAGCCGGGCGGGTTCTCCGGTGATCAGCGCCTCCAGCACCGACATGAAGTCCGGCGCGGAGATGAACCCCTTGTTGAACTCCTTCCCATCGCTCCGCATGTAAAACATCCTCGCGATGCCGGAGCTGACGAGCGCCACCGAGTCGCTCGCCTCGCCCGCCCGCACGAACGCCTCGCCCTTCCGCAGGCTCTTCCCGTGAAACAGGGCCGCGAAGGCGTCGAAGCGCGGCGCCGGCCGGGCGTCGAGCGCGGCGATCATGCGCGCGAGCGCCGCGATCTGTTCCGCGCGCGAGAGCTGCACCATCGACGGCGAGCCTAGCACAGCGCGTCTCCCGTGCGCATACGCCTTCATCGTGACTCGCCGAGTTGGACGGGCTAGATCACACATGCATGAAGCACTCTTCAGCCACAGCGGTTCTTGTCGCCTCTTGCCTCCTCGTTGGCGCTGCATCGGCGCAGGCGGACGGCTCGCCCCTCGCGGGGAGCCCTCCCCCCGTGGTGTATCCCGCGGAAGGCTGGCCCAACGTGGGGCGCCCTGGCGATCCGGTCGTGAGCGTGGGCGGCCTCTTCAGCTATACTGGCCGCGAGAACGCCGATGACGCCGTGGGCGCCGGCGTCGAGGGCAGCTTCGCGTGGTACGGACAAGGCTCGTTCGTCTGGATAGGCGCCGTTGCGCAGGCGCAGCTCGTCGCCGACCGACCGGTCCACGAGAGGTTGGCGCTCGGTTTCCAGGGTGGGTTCGGCCCGATCGGCGCCGAGCTCTCGATGTACACCGAGGGCTCGGGCACGTCGAACGCCCGGACGTATGGGGCGCAGATCGTCCCCTTCATCGGGCTCCCCATCGCCTACGCGGGCTTTCGGCTCGCCCTTCCGTTCAACGAGGGAAATGGCGCGACGGCGCCCTCCTACGGCACGGAGTACGGGTTGGTCATCGGCCTGAAGTTCCCGATCAACCCGAGAGCCTTTGGACATAGTCTTCACTGAGCCGGTTCACAGCCCCGTACGCAAGCCACGCCATTCTCCACCTATGCAGCTGGCCCGCGTCCGCTCTCCCCTCCTCGACCATCACCTCGGCGGCGACTCGCCAGGCGATGGGCTTGCTCCTGTGCCCCTTCACGTCGGCCGCTCGTTCAACGTCGCACGTCGCACGTCGCACGTCGCACGTCGCACGCCGCGTGCGTCCCCGCCGCCGGTTGCTCCTTCGCTACACGAGGTATCCGCTCCGCGGCCGCCTGATGTCCGCAGGCCGCAGCGCTGAGGCTCGAAAATCTCGGTCACGCCCCTCGCGGAGCGACCCGCCGGTGTGATAAAGCTGGCCGCCAGGGGGCGAATCCAGCAAGGCGCGGCGCGCATGCGCCTTGCACGGGGCCCCCCGCGAGCGACGCAGACGTCGCCAGGAGGCTTGAGATGGACGAGAGGGTTCAGCGGTACGTGGACATGGGGGTAGCGCTCGGGGTGAGCGTCGGCGGGAAGATCGTGGGCGCGATCCTCGTCTGGGTCATCGGCCGCATGATCGTCCGGGGGCTCCTGTCGATGCTGCAGCGCAGCTCCGCGCTGAAGAAGCTCGACACGACGCTGGCTCATTACCTGGAGTCGGCGGCGTCCGTGCTGCTGAACATCCTGCTCGTCATCGCCGTGCTCAGCGTCTTCGGCGTCGAGACGACCACCTTCGCCAGCCTGCTCGCCGCGATCGGCATCGCCGTCGGCATGGCATGGTCCGGCCTCCTGTCGAACCTCGCGGCCGGCATCTTCATGATCCTCCTGCGCCCCTTCAAGACCGGGGATTACGTGACGGCCGGCGGCGTGACGGGCACCGTCCACTCGATCGGCCTGTTCGCGACGACCCTCGACACGCCCGACAACGTCCGCACCATCGTGGGCAACAACAAGATCTTCAGCGACACGATCCAGAACTTCAGCACGAACCCGGTCCGCCGCGTCGACTGCACCGCGCAGCTCGCCCACGGCGCGGATCACGAGGCGGCGATCGCCCGGCTCAAGACGCACCTCGCGCTCATCCCCAACGTCGCGAAGACCCCTGCTCCCAGCGTCGAGATCCTGGATTTCACCCTCGCCGGGCCCGTGCTGGCCGTCCGGCCCTTCTGCCACACCGATCACTACTGGGACGTCTACTTCGCCACGACCAAGATCATCCGCGAGGAGCTCGGCAAGATGGGGCTCCCCGTCCCGAGCCAGCACGTGCACATCAACCAGCTCGCGGCGGCGCCTCCCCATCGCGCCGCGAGCTCGGAGATTCACCCGACGGCCTGACGCTCCGTCGACCGCGGGTCGGCCTGCCCGCGCGCGCAGCCGGGCAGGCGGGTGGTCTCGCGAGCAAATCCTACGCGTCGCGGCGCTCGAGGAGCTCGACGCGGCCGGCGTCAAGCGGATGAACCGGACGCAGCTCGTCCTCCATCAGCGGAGCAAGGGCCCGTCCTAGTCAGGCTGCGCCCAGGCGCATGGTCGAGCGGGCGAGACGACGCCGTCGAGGCTCTTGCGCCCGCGCTGGCCGGGGAGCATGGTCGCTGCATGAGCGTCGAGGAGCGCGTCGCGGCGGAACGGCTTGTCCTGGCCGCAAACGAGGCCTTTTACGAGGCGTTCCGCGCCGGGGACTACCAGGCGATGTGCCGGGTGTGGGCCGAGCGGGCGCCCCTGGCCTGCGCCCATCCCGGCATGGAGGCGCTCTCGGGGCGCGCCAGCGTGCTCGAGAGCTGGAGCCAGCTCCTGCGCCAGACCTCGCCCCTGCGCATGCGCTGCCAGGGCGCCTCGGCGCACCTCTTCGGGGAGTTCGCCTTCGTCACGTGCTACGAGGCGAACGGCGACGAGCCCGCACACCTGTGCGCAACCAACGTGTTCGTCCTCGAAGACGGGCAATGGAGGATGGTCCACCACCACGCCGGTCCGCTCTCCGCGCCGCGACCCGAGCGGTGGGCGCCCGCTCGCTCCCGGCTCATGAACTGAGAGGCTGGCCGGGGCCGGGGGGACCCGCCATGAGGCCACGAGTCTCCGCTCGATGGATCGAGCGGCTCGCTGGCCAGCTCGTCAAGGAAGCGGCTGGAGGACCCTGTCGAAGACGGCGTCTCCGACGCGCTTGCCCTGACGGATCCCGCGCACTCCATCGAACCTCCAGTGGACGCCCAGGTAGATGCGGCTGACCGCGTTCTCCCAGGACGCCTCCTCGAAGCTGGAATAGCAGCGCGTGATCTCGGGTCGAACGTTGCCCCGCTCGTCCGTCGTTACCCCGTTGTACTCGTCGGACATGAAGCAGAAGGGGACACGATTCGTCCCATAATACCGGGTCAACACCTGGAACATGGCAGCCCCGAAGCTCGCGTGCCCGGAGGTGTACGCCGGGAACGCTGGGGTCATGCGCGGCGGGCCCTGGTTGCTGCCGGGGGATCCGAGGGGCGTCCACCTCCTGTCAGCTATCGTGAGCGAGTTGCTGTCCCTGTCGGCCCGACGAATCGCGACGATCGGCCGCCAGAACTCGTAATGGTATTTCGTCTCCCACGTGGCGATGGCGGCGTCGGCCAGCGCGATGTTGACCAGCGCAAAGTAACGAGCGTTCTCGATCTCCGAGTTGCACTCCTCGATCGCGAGGACCCGCGCGATCTGGTTGTAGAGCCGGGGCGGCTCCCCGAGGCGCGGGGCGGAGTCATACGACCAGAAGATCCCGATGACGGTCTGTTCCCGGGTGCGCGCGGTCGGGGTGATCTCGCCGTCGCCCCCCACCAGGAAGAGCTCATAGAAGCTCAACGCATACTCCAGGCTCCATAGCGGCGGCGGCGGCGGCGACCGGAACTCGGCGCCGCTCTCGATGGCGAACGGCCGTACCCTCCCCCATCTCGGGGTCAAGTACCCCTGATCGGGATAAAGCGGATCGACGCGATGCCGGCCGGGGGCGATGTCTGGGGTGTAACGCATCGGGGCGTCCGACCCGTCGTCCTCCCGCTCCGCGAGGATCTCGTCGGCGACAGCGCCGCCCAGCGCACGACCGTCCTCCTTGGCGTCGCCGTCGGGGATCGCCGCCAGGTACTCGTCGAGCCTCCCGTCGAGCAGCGCCCTCTGCCTCGGGAACAACGCCGTCAGCGTGCGGTGAGCTGCCGTGGCCACCGCCGCATCGATGGATGCATCCGGCATGTCGAGGAGGACGGAGTACGGCTCGTACCTCGGGACGATCGAGTTCACGGCGTCGAAGATCGCCGCATGAACGATCGCGAGAGCCCGTGATACGCGCGTCGGCCCGCGCTGGTCCCGCCCGCGCGCGCGGGAGGTGTCTCCTGCGACCGCGTCCAGAGCGACGGCGTTCCAGTCGAGGACCGCGTCCCTGTCCGGCGGATCTCCCGGCGCTTCCGGCACGTGCGCGGACGCTGGGCCTCCGAGCAGGGCGGCAGTCATGGCAGCGAAGGAGATGGACGCCCATCTCGCGGCTGAACAGTTCATTCACGCTCCTTGGTTCGAATCCTCAAGAATGGCCACCACACACGATGGCCCCTTGATCGTCGAATGGATGGATGGCCACCCAGGGACGAGCGGCATGCATCGACAACCTCGGCGAGCTCGAAGCCGTATTTACCCGCGCGACACCGGCCACCGCACGCAGGCGAGCACGGCTTCAGGGGGCAGGTCGGCCGTGCGCCATCGATCGCTGGTCACTCCTCGGCGGGGGCTCTCTCTGCAATCACCCGGAATCGAGCAGGCACCCCGTGCACCGGACGTCGCTCTTCGTTCTGGTCACTCGCCAAGATGTCGTGTGTTGTATCAAACCTAAGCTATCAGGCAGAGCCGATACGCGCAACCATACGACACCGTGCGTCCCAGGCTCCGCTGGTCGAACCGTGGTGGGCACAGGATCGGAGCGTGAACGGGGTCCGTCCGCCTTGGCCGACATTCACGGTCGGTCGCCGAGGAGCGGTCGCCACGCGCATTCGTTCGGCAAGAGCGCCCAGATGACGTCGGCGTTCGGACGAAACGCGATCTCCCGCAGGACGCGAGGCGTCGAGATGCGATCCATCCTGAACATTCGCGGCTCGTTCTTTCCCGTGTCCAGGGCGAGCACGTACCAGACAGGGCTCTGGATCAGGAGGCCGTGCGGCTCCACGCGCCGCCTCGACGTCCTCCCCTCGCGGTCGCTGTAGTCGAACCCGAGGCCGACGCCGGAGGAGAACGACTCCTCGAAGAGCCTCACCAGCTCAGCTGGAGGCGTCCCGGCTCCGGCGCGCACTGGCCCGCTCGCCGGATCGCCGACGATGACCCTGCGGCAGAGGGCGCGCAGCTCTCGCGCTCGTTCAGGAGGAAGGCTGCTGAGCAGCTTGGCCAGCGCGGAGCTGGCGGCGTTGCTCCACGGGAGGTCGCTCGCGGCCTGAGAGAGGCGGGCGGAGAGCCAGAGCGTGACGATCTCGGCGACCGAGAGGTGCACGGCGGTGACGCCCCGGCCTGCATCGAGCCGGATCCCCCCGCCGGGGCCGGCCTCGCCCTCGATGTTGACGCCGCGCTCCCTCAGCGTCGCGAGGTCCCTGCGCACGGTGCGGGAGCTGACCCCGAGCGTGGCGGCCAGCTCGCCGACGGTCGTCGCTCCCCGCGCGCGAAGCAGGTCGGAGAGCTCCATGACGCGGAGGGCGCGCGACATATGGTGACAGAATCTGTCAGGGTCTCGCGCTAGTCAACGCCCATGTCCGACCCACAGAAGACCTGGCCAATCGGCCTCGGCGTCCCCTCACCGACAGATGCCCATGGGTGACCGGCTGAAGGACCTCTTCGACGAGCGGCGCGTCCGCTCGATCGCCCGCGACCTCCGCTCGGCGCACCCTGGCCTCGATGAGCGCGGCTTCGCCCGTGACTGCCTGGCCGGCCTCTCCGATCTGGAGCTCACGGGCCGCGCCTCCCGGATCGCGGACGTCATGCACCACCACCTGCCGCAGCCCTTTCCGGAGGCAGCTCGTGTGATCGTGGCTTCCCTCGGGCCCGAGCTGGGTCGGAGCGACGCGTTCGGCCTGGAGCCGCTGCAGTACATGCCGCACGTGTTCTATGTGGCAAAGCGCGGTCTCGATCACTTCGAGGACGCGATGACCGCGCAATACGAGCTGACGAAGCGGTTCTCCGCCGAGTTCAGCATCCGCGCGTTCCTGACGAGGTACCCCGACGCGACGCTCCGCCGGCTCCGCGCGTGGGCCGCCGACCCGAACGTCCACGTCCGCCGGCTCGTCTCCGAGGGGACCCGTCCGCGGCTGCCGTGGGCCCCGCGGCTCCGCGCTTTCCAGCAGGATCCAGGCCCCGTCATCGATCTGCTCGAGATCCTGAAGGACGATCCGGAGCGCTACGTGCAGCGCTCCGTCGCGAACAACATCAATGACATCGGCAAGGACCACCCGAGCGTCGCGGCGAGCCTCTGCCGGCGTTGGCTCGACGGCGCGCCGCCCGGGCGGCAATGGATCGTGCGCCACGCGCTGCGCTCGCTCGTCAAGAAGGGGGATCACGGCGCGCTCGACGCGCTCGGCTTCGGCGCGGCGCCGAGCGTCGCGATCGCCTCGGCTTCGCTGTCCCCGCGATCGGTGAAGCTCGGCGGAGAGCTCCGGTTCTCGTTCGAGCTCACGTCGACGGCCCCGCGCGACCAGGAGCTGATCGTCGACTGCGCCGTGCACTTCGTGAAGGCGAACGGCTCGACGCGGCCAAAGGTCTTCAAGCTGCGGAAGCTCGTCTTGCCGCCGTCGGGTCGCGCCGAGATAGCCGGCAAGGTCTCCTTCGAGGAGATGACGACCCGCCGTCACTATCCCGGTCGCCACAGCATCGACGTGATGGTCAACGGCGTGGCGCACCCGCTGGGGCAATTCGAGGTGTGCCGGTGACCGAGCGAAGAAGACCGAGCCGTTGCGCGGGTCGGCTTCCGCGTCTATGAGGCGGCCATGAAGGACTGGGAAGCGCTCTTCGCAAAGAAGCTCGAGGAGACCGACCTCGGCAATGATCCGGCCCATGATCTGGCGCATTTCACGAGGGTGGTCGCCACGGCCAAGGCGCTCGCGGCGGACGAAGGGGCGATGCTCGAGATCGTCGTCCCCGCGGCGTGGCTGCACGATCTCGTCAACGTCCCCAAGAACGACCCCAGGCGCTCCCAGGCGTCCCGGCTCTCCGCGGAGGAGGCGCTGCGCTTCCTGCGGAGCGTGGAGTACCCCGAGGCGTTCCTCCCCGATATCGCCCACGCGATCGAGTGCCACAGCTACAGCGCGGGGATCGAGCCGACGACCCTCGAGGCGAGGGTGGTCCAGGACGCCGACCGCCTCGACGGCCTGGGGGCGATCGGGATCGCCCGCTGCTTCGCCGTGGGCGGCCTGCTCGGGGTGCGGTTCTACGATCCCGGGGATCCGTTCGCCGAGCGGAGGCCCTGGGACGACCGGGTGAACGCGATCGACCACTTCCACGTGAAGCTGTTCAAGACCGCCGAGAGCCTCAAGACGGCAGCAGGGCGCCGCGAGGGCGCGCGGCGGGCGGAGTTCATGAGACAGTACCTCGCTCGCCTCGCGCTGGAGATCGGCGGCGAGATGGCTTCTGACGTCAGCTGACGTCAGCTGACGTCAGCTGACGTCGGATAGCGTCGGAGCGCGTCAGCCCGTGCCGACGACCGTCACCGCGGCTGCCACGGCGACCGGGATGGTGAAGTTGTCGTCCATCCGCGTGGAGAACAGCTCGGTCGCCGCCCCGGCGAGGCCGGCGACGGCGGCCAGGAGGAGCCGCGAGGAGAGCGACGCCGGGCCGAGCGCCCACATCACGGCGAGGGCGCTCAGCGCGCCCGCCGCGAAGAAGGCGAGCGTGCCCTCCAGCGAGCGGCCGTCGCGCAGCCGCGTGCGGCCGAAGCGGCGGCCGATGAGGGCCGCCGCCGGGTCGGCCACCGCCAGCACCACAACCGCGAGCGACTGGCTCAGCCGTGTCCCGAACAGCGCCAGCAGGAAGAGCGCTGTCACATACCAGGTCGACGAGTTCACCCTGTAGCGCTCGTGCGGGTGCGCCACGAGCCGGAAGACCCCCATCAGCCGCTCATTGACCCGCTCGCTGACCCGGCGGGCGATCTCCATCGACCACACCGCCACCACGAACGCGCCGCTCGCGGCCACGAGCCCGCCGCGCTCCGGCAAGAGCTGGATCAGCCCGAGCACCGAGAGCCCCGAGCCCACGTGCCACAGGCTGCGCACATGGTTCGTCGGCCTGACGCTCGGCGGCGCGGCGACCACGCCGCGCAGCGTCAGCAGCAGCGACTCGTAGGCAGGCTGCACCTCCCGCTGGAACGCGATCCACGCCGCCTTGGGCGAGGGCGTACCGGTCGGGGTCGCCCGCTCGACCGCCGCGAGCAACACGCGGAGCCGCTCGCGGAGCCGCTCGAGCCTGCCCCCCGCGTCGTCACGCTCGGCGGCCACGACGAGCTCGCGGAGTCGCGACGCCACCCGCTCGACCCGGGCGCGGACCTCGGGCTCGTCGTGGAAGACGAACACGGCGGGATCGACCTGACGCAACAGTACGCAGAGCTCTTCGGAGACGAGCTTGGTCTCGACGTGCAAGGCGTGGATCACGTTGGGTTTTGCGAAGATAATCGCCGGGGGTCGGGCGCCATGTCAGCGCTTCGTCATACCAGCACCCCGCGCGTGAGCTGGCTCGCGGGGCCAACCCTGCATGAGCCCGCACCCACGAGCCGGCGCGGCACGACGCACCGCGCGAGTCCCCGCCACGGGCCGGCGCTGCACGACGCGCCGCGCGAGCCGCCCCAAACGCCCGACCAGGGCCCGGAGGAGATCGCGGGCGCGACAACCCCCCTCCTGCCCCACCCCGCGGCGACCGCGGCATACGCTCGGCTCGCCTCGCGAGGACGCATGACATGGCAATTCATGGATTCGTGCAATCTGCCAACAAGGATTGCTTCTCTATTCCATTCCCGCCTCGGCTCCGCGTGACTCGCGCTCTGCAGAGCGTCCGGACGAGATCGCATGAGAGGCGCCTTACGACGCCGGACAGAGCGATAGCCGTCGCGCTTTCCCTGCGCGCGCGCTGCGGCTAGGTTGCGTCGCGCCGCGGATTCGACGGGTGGGCGCGAGGCGCCCGGGGAGGCAGCGCGCGACCTGCGCGCGCGCGGCCGGTCATGCGTCGTCCCCTCGGAGTCGGAGAATCGAGGAACATGAAGGTCTCAGTTCGGTACACCGCGCTATCGCTCGCTCTGCTCGCAGGCCCCACCGCCCACGCGCGGGAGCGCCCGAACTACGACGCATACTTCAAGGCCCCACCCGCGCTGCCCGCCCGCGCGGGGCGCGACGTCGACGAGCGCGCGCCGGGCGCCGTCGTCGCGTCGACCGATCCGCAGCGCGGGGTGCCCACCTTCGCGTGGGCGACGTCCCCGGGCCACCGCCCGCCCGCCGCGACCCACGGGACGCCCGAGGCCGCGGCCCGATGGTACGTGCAGCGGTACGCGCGGCTCTACGGTCTTCCGCAGGCCGCGCTCGATACGGCCGTGGTGCGCCACGTCCACGACACCGGGCGCGGCGGCGTCGTCGTGACGCTCGGCCAGGACGTCGACGGGATCCCGGTCTTCCGGAGCGGGCTCAAGGTGCTCATGAAGCGCGACCTCGAGCTCGTCGCCCTCGCCGGCAACCTCCACGCGTCGGCCGTCCCGCTGCCGCCCGGCGCCGCCTCGCCGACGGCCGGCTCGCTCCGCGGCCGGGCGTTCTCCGGCTCGCCGGCGCAGGCGCTCGTCCGCGCCCTGCGCGACGCGCACCGCATCGACGTCAAGACGGCCGACCTCCGCGAGCTCGGCGGGGCGAAGGGCGGGTATCGGCTCTTCGACATCGCGGACACCGATCACGCGCGCCAGCGCGCCGGGGGCCTGCGCTTCACGCAGCCGGCGCGGGTGAGGAAGGTGCTCTTTCCGCTGCCCGATCGGCTCGTCGCCGGCTACTTCGTCGAGCTCGTCTCGGGCGACGCCGGCGGCACGAGCTCCGCGGCGTACGCCTGGGTGTTCGGGGCCGGCGACGGGCAGATGCTCTACCGGGAGAACCTCTCCCACGCCGCGTTCGATTACCGGGTCTGGGCAGAGGAAGGGGGCGATCACAGGCCGCTCGACGGCCCCCTCGCGGATCTCTCGCCGCACCCGACCGGGCGGCCCGACGGCCAGATCGCTCGGTTCATCGCGCCGAGCCTCATATCCATCGATGGGTTCAACACGAACCTCGACGGCGGGGCCGATCCTTGGCTGCCGGCCGACGCGACCTCGACCCGCGGCAACAACGTCGACGCCTACGCGGACCACAACCCGCCCGACGGGTTCTCCAGCGGCGATACGCGCGCGGAGCTCTCGGGGCCGGGCTCGTTCGACCACATCTATGACCCGCTCGCCGAGCCGCTCGCCACGCCCGAGCAGACCATGGCGGCCGTCACCCAGATCTTCTACGTCACGAACTGGCTCCACGACTGGTACTACGACTCCGGCTTCACCGAGGCCGCGGGCAACGCCCAGCGCGACAACCTCGGTCGGGGCGGCCTCGACGGCGATCCGCTCCTCGCGGAGGCGCAGGACGACGCGATCGGCGGCAGCCGCGACAACGCGAACATGGACGCGACGTACGACGGCGCGTCGCCCCGGATGCAGATGTACCTGTGGTCCGGGCCGGACCAGCGCTCGCTGAGCGTCACGCCGCAGAACGCCAGCTACGCGTCGAACACCGCCTTGTTCGGGCCCCAGCGCTACGAGGTGACCGGCGAGCTCGCCCTCGCCCTGGACGGCGCCGAGCCCCGCGGCGACGCGTGCGGGCCGATCACGAGCGACGTGGCCGGCAAGATCGCCCTCATCGACCGGGGCGGGTGCACCTTCGCCGAGAAGGCGCAGAGCGCGCAGGCGGCGGGCGCCGTCGGCGTGCTCATCGCCAACAACCGCGAGAGCGACGGCGCCCCGCGGCTGTTCGGCGAGGCCCCCGAGGTGACGACCCCCGCCCAGAGCATCTCGCAGGCGGACGGCAGCGCGCTCAAGGCGGCGCTCGCCGCCTCGGACGCGCCGATCACGGTCACCATGACCCGCGAGCCCAGCGTCGAGCGCGACGGCACGATCGACAACACCATCGTGGCGCACGAGTGGGGCCATTACATCCACCTCCGTCAGGTCGCGTGCGGCACCAAGATGTGCGGCGCGCAGAGCGAGGGGTGGGGCGACTTCATCGCGCTGCACATGGCGCTGCGCGACGGCGACGACCTCGACGGCGCCTTCCCGCTCTCGAGCTACGGGAGCGCGGCGCTCGGCGACAGCTACTTCGGCATCCGCCGCGCCCCCTACTCCGTCGACTTCACCAAGAACGGGCTGACGTTCAAGCACATCTCCGAGGGCGCCCGCCTCCCCGACCACCCGCTCAACGGCTCGGGCTCCGACAACTCCGAGGAGCACAACGCGGGAGAGGTCTGGGCGAGCATGCTGTTCGAGGCCTACGTCGGGCTGATCCGGCACGGCAGCGGCCTGACCCCGCCGCGCGCGTTCGAGCAGACCCGGCGGCGGATGAGCGATTACGTGGTGGCCGGCATGCAGCTCGCGCCGGTGAGCCCGACGTACACCGAGCAGCGCGACGCGCTCCTCGCCGCCGCGCTCGCCAGCGATCAGGGCGACTTCCTCGCGCTGGCAGAGGCGTTCGCCCGGCGCGGCGCCGGCACGTGCGCCGTGTCCCCGCGCGCCGACTCGCACGATTTCTCGGGCGTCGTGGAGAGCTTCAGCGTCCAGCCCGAGATCTCGCTGGTCCGGGCGGAGCTCGACGACAGCGCCGGCTCCTGCGACCGCGATGGGCTGCTCGACGCGGAGGAGTCGGGCACGATCGCGATCGAGATCGTGAATCGCGGCGCGGCGCCCCTGACGGGGGCGGTGGCGTCCATCGAGGTGCCTTCCGCAGGGGTGACGTTCCCGGACGGCGCGCGCGCGTCGTTCGGCGACATCGCGCCGTTCGCGACCGGGACCGCGACCGTGGCGGTGAAGCTCGACCGGACCGTGGCGCCCGCCGAGGACCTCAAGCTCAGCCTGACGCTGAAGAGCGCCGCGGCGTGCACGCCGGCGCGGGTGGAGGCCCTGGTGCGCCGCGTGAACTACGACGAGGTGCCGGGGTCCTCGGCGGTCGACGACGTCGAGGCGCAGAGCACGACCTGGAGCGTCGAGGGGCTCTCCGGCGAGGTCGTCTGGTCGCGCGCCGAGGGGACCGCGCCTAACCGCGTGTGGCGCGGCGTCAACCTCGGGAGCGTGTCCGACACGGCGCTGGTGTCGCCTGCCCTGGAGGTCAGCGAGACCGAGCGCTTCGTGCTGACGTTCGCGCACCGGCACCAGTTCGAGACGAGCGACGAGACGTTCTGGGACGGCGCGGTGGTCGAGCTCAGCGCCGACGGCGGCGAGACGTGGCAGGACATCGGGAGGCGCGCGCAGCCCGGCTACAACGGGAAGGTCACCGTCGAGTCCGGCAATCCGCTGGGCAGGCGGAGGGCGTTCGTCGGCCAGAGCCCCTCGTGGCCCGACGTCGACCACGTCGCGATCGACCTGGGGACCGCGTTCGCCGGGAAGACGGTGCAGGTGCGGTTCCGCGTCGGCACGGACGCGGCCGCGGGCGACACCGGCTGGGAGCTCGACGACCTCGGGTTCGCGGGCCTGAAGAACAAGCCGTTCGCGACGGTGGTCGAGGACACGGCCTCCTGCCAGGGCGGGCCCGAGGCCGACGCGGGGACGGACCAGGTGGCCGCGATCGGCGAGTTCGTGACGCTCGACGCCTCGGGGAGCTCGGACCCCGAGGAGGACGAGCTGACGTTCTCCTGGGTGCAGACGGCGGGGCCCGCGGTCGAGCTGACCGGCGAGGGCGCGCGGGCGACCTTCGTGGCGCCCGAGGTGACCGAGGCGACGACCCTGGCGTTCGCGGTGACGGTCAGCGACGGGATCCTGGAGGCGACCGACCAGGTCAGCGTGGTGGTCGATCTGGCGAAGGAGCCGGAGGCTGAAGGGTGCGGGTGCGCGATCCCGGGGGGCGCGCCGCGCGGGCCGCTGGGCGCGCTCGGGGCCGCCGCGGCGCTCGCGGCGTTCGCGGGGCGGCGGCGGCGGCGGGGCGGCGGAGCGAGTTGAACCGTGAGCCCCGTGAGCCCGGGAACATCTGAGGCGGAATATTCACCCATTGACGCCCGCGGCCCGGTCCCCCACGGTGGCCGATCAGCATGGGACTCAGCAACGCACCTCCCGCCTTTCCCGTCGTGCCCGCCGATCAAGCGCTGGAGCGCCTGATCGAGGGCAACCGGCGCTTCGTCGACAACATCCGCAGCGAGCACATCGAGATGGGCCCGCGGGCGCGGGCCGCCCTCGTGGACGGGCAGCAGCCCTTCGCCATCGTCCTCAGCTGCTCGGACTCGCGGGCGCCGTCGGAGCTCATCTTCGACCAGGGGCTCGGGGACCTGTTCGTCATCCGGGTCGCGGGCAACGTGGTGGCGCCCTCGCTCGTCGGCAGCGTGGAGTTCGCCGCCGCCGCCTTCGGGACCCGCCTTGCCGTGGTGATGGGCCACTCGCGCTGCGGCGCCATCGACGCCACGCTGAGCGAGCTGCTCCACGAGGACCACCGCGGCCCCCTCACCGACAACATCCGCGATATCGTCGAGCGCTGCCGGGCTCCCGTCGAGACGGTGGTGAGCGCCGCGGGCCGCCACGCCGACAGAGACTTTCTCCTGCGCGAGGCGGTGCGCGCCAACGTGCGCAACTCGTGCGATCACCTCCGGCACGGCAGCCGGCTGCTCGAGCGCCTGTGCGCCGAGGAAGGCATGCTGATCGTGGGCGCCGAGTACGCCCTGGAGACCGGCAAGGTGACGTTCCTCCCGCGCCCGTGACGAGCCGGCGCGCCTCGTCACGAGATCAAAGACATCCTGTTCTCGCTCTCCAAGCAAGTTCACCTGATAAGGCCGCTGCAGAGCAAGCAATCGCTCTTCTTCTACGTGGCCCTCGACCGCGCGCGGGCCAACCTGGCGATGGCAAATCACGCTGGCGGAGATCGAGAAGAGCTCACGCTCTAGAGCGAAAACCGGTTGAAACTGCCTGAAAGCGCAGAATTTCGAACCGAAGGCGTCATGAGACGCCAAGATATTCATCTTATGGCATCTTGGCGTCTCATGGCGTCTTGGCGGTTCACTTCTCGCTTGAGCAACGTGATCGGTGGTCTAGCGGCTCCAGCGCCCTCGAAGTTCAGGGTTTGGCGCGCCTCCGCAGCACTAGCGGGAGCGACTCGAACCCGAGCGGCATCATCGCCCGCGTCTGCCGCAGCGGAGGCGCCTCGCCGGGCGTGATGGACTCATAGCCGTCGAGGAGCGCGTTCAGGGCGATCCGCGCCTCCATCCGCGCCAGCGCCGCGCCGATGCAGAAATGGGTCCCCTGCCCGAACGCCAGGTGCTCCACCGGCGGACGGTCGAGCCGGAACGCGTCCGGCTCCTCGAAGACGGCCGGATCCCGGTTCGCCGCGCCGAACACGACGTCGACCAGGTGCCCGGCCGGTATCATCACGCCGCTCACGTCCACCGGCCGCGTGGCGACGCGCAAGAGGCGCTGCACCGGGCTCGAATGGCGCAGCGTCTCCTCGATGATGGGCTCCACGAGGCTCCGGTCCTGCTGGGCGCGCCGGTAGAGCTCGGGCCGCTCGGACAGGAGGTGCGCCATGTTGCCGATGAGGTTCGTCGTGGTGTCGTTGCCGGCGACGAGCAGGCCGACGCAGAAGCCGACCGCCTCGGGCGTGTCGAGGCGCGCGCCGTCGATCTCGGCCTCCACGAGCGCCGAGATGAGATCGCCTGACGGCGCGCGCCGCCGCGCCTCGAGCTCCGCCGCGAAGAAGTCGACCATCGCCTTACCGCGGCTCGCGCGTTCCTCCGCCGGTATACCGCTGTACGACATCACGGACTCGGACCAGCTCCGAAATTGCGCATAGCGCTCCGCCGGGATGCCGAGCAGGGTGGCGATCACCATCATCGGCAGGGGCATCGCGTAGGCGTCCATGAGATCTGACGGCCCGTCGCCCGTCGCTTCGAGCAGCGAGGCGGCGAGGCGGCCAATCCACGGCTCGAGCTCTGCGATGCGCCGCGGCGTGAACGATCGGCTGACGAGCCTGCGGAGGTGGGTGTGCCGGGGCGGATCGTCGTGCAGCAGCGTGATCCGCGGCAGGACACGGATCTTGTCCGTGACGTTCGACGAGAACGTCTGGGGATCCCGCAGCGCCGAGAGCACCTCCGCGTGGCGCAGGAGCGCGTAGGCACGGATTGGCTCGCCGAGGCCCGCGGCGCCGCCCGCGGGCACGCGCGCATAGAGCACCGGAGATCGCCCTCGGAGCGCGCGGTATGCGGGGTAAGGATCGGCTATCACCGAAGGCGCGGAGAGGTCGATGTGCTCGGGCGAGGGGCTCGCGGCGGTCTCGGTTTCCATGTCAAGGTCACAGCGGCGCAGCCGCTCTACCGGACAGGAGATCCAAGCGGTTCGTGGAAGTCAAGTCCTTTCCCCTGGTGGTACGACAGCATAGGTGACCGCGTGGATCTCCGGGCGGTGTCCGCTCGATCACCGCGATGAGGCACCGCGATGAGGCACCGCGATGAGGCACCGCCATGAGGCACCGCCATGAGGCACCGTCACGCGACGGTCACCGGGCGGCGTCGCCGAGGGAGCGATGATCGCGAACCCCCGGGGAATATGCGTAGCTCCTCCGATGTCGCCGGCGCCCTCACGGCGCGGCGGCAGACATGAGGAGCTCGGTCTTCCCATCTCGTCTGACCCCGTGCATCGCGGCGCTTCCGGGCCGAACGGATTGAACAGCATCCTGGACGCCGACCCCGATCACACATCGGGAATGGCCTTAGCACGAGTTCCGGATCTACCCGGCCTCAGCCGGAGATGTGCGGCTTGTAATCTCGCAATGCAAGCTGGAACCCTCGCTCGGATCGAAGCGTTTTTGCACATCTCCGAGCGCTCGTCATCGCTCTCGCGGGTCCTGAGAGGGGTGAGTCTGCCGATGCCGATTCTTGGTCAATGACACGCGCGATCCACGGCCCCTACGAACGAGGTGAGCACGGGTAGGAGGCCTGAATCGGGCTTGGGGGAGGGCAACATTCGTCATGACACAGCATTATATGAGTTCACGCGACCCGTGGGAGGCGGCCTATCTCTACTCCCCCGAGGCGCTGTTCGTAGCGGACATCGACGGCACGCTGTCGCACTGGAGCGAGTCATTCGGCCACACGGTCGGGCACGCGGCCACGCCGGGGACGGCGTTCTTCCAGCTCTTCCACGACGACGATCGCGAGGCGGCCCGGGCGAAGTGGTCTGTGCTTCTGGAGACGCCCGGGGCCGTCGAGCTCTGCGGGCGGGTGATGACGGCCGGGAACGTGTATGCGTCCTTCTCCTGCGTGCTGCGCAGAGCGCCGCACGGCCAGGCGGTCTACGGCTCGCTGCACCCGACGTCCGGCGCCGTCGATCTCCCCGCCGCCGGGCCCGGGAAGGGAGAGGACGCGGACATGCTCCGCGCCCTCTCCGACAACCTCCCTGTCATCGTCTGGTCATGCGACGCGGCGGGGGTCATCACCCGTCACGACGGGAGGGGCCTGGCGGGGCTCGGCCTCAAGCGGGGGCAGCTCGTCGGGACGAACCTCTTCGACGTCTTTGCCAGCGCTCCCGAAGGCACGGAGAACGTGAGGAGGGCGCTCCGCGGGTGTCCCTCCCATTCGATGAGCCACGTCCCCGCCAACAATTCGTTCTGGGAAAACTGGATGGTGCCGATCCAGAGCCCGCTCGGAAACGTCGAGTCCGTGATCGGGCTCTCGCTCGACGTCTCGGAGGCGAAGAGAGCGGAAGAGGAGCTCCGACTACGGCTGTTGCAGATCCAGAAGCAGCAGGAGGTCATCGGCAAGCTCTCGACGCCCATCATCCAGGTCTGGGACGGGGTGGTCGCGCTGCCCATGGTCGGCGTCGTCGACAGCGCGAGGACCGCCGACGTCATGCAGAACCTGCTCGACGAGATCGTCCGCACCAGCGCGCGGTATGCCATCCTGGATCTCACGGGCGTCGAGATGGTGGACACGCAGGTCGCGAATCACCTGATCAAGCTCGTGAACGCCATCCGGCTCCTCGGCGCGGGCGGGATCATCTGCGGCATCAGGCCGTCGGTCGCGCAGACGATCGTCGAGCTGGGCCTCGATCTGGACAGCATGGTCACGCGATCGAACCTGCGGGCTGGAATCATGTTCTGCATCAACCAGATGCGCCAGCCCGCGACGACGCCGGCGGCGAACGGCTCTTCGGGCCGCTGACCCGCGGCGTCTCCCCTTCTGCTTCTGCTCGCGCGGCGCGGGCGTTCGGCATCGTCGATCCGGCAAGCACCCCCGGCGCCTCCGGCGGCGCGCGCGCGAGCTCGTGACGACGACGAGACAGGCTCCGCAGGCGCGGTCGCAGCGAGAAGCGAAAACGAGGTTCGTCATGCTCTCCCCGGGTCGAACCGACCAAGACAGCATCCCCACCGCGGCCGGAGAGCTGCCGGTGCTCGGTCACCTGCCCGTCCTTTACCGGGACGCCGTCGGCCTTCTGCGCCGCAGCAGGAGCGCGCTGGGTCCGCTCTTCTGGGTCAACCTCGGGTTCGCGCAACGTCGGCTCTTCTATGTGGGAGCCGACGCGCTCGATCTCCTGCGCGCGCCCGAGGTGGTCATGGACCATCCGGAGCACCTCAAGGGGATCGTGGGCCGCTCGATGGCTGGGCAGGACGGGCCGATGCACCGGCGCATGCGCTCGGCCATCAACCCCTCGTTCTCCCCGCAGGGGTTCGCCAAGGAGGCCTCCGCCACCATGGCCTCCGCGTTCGCTGCGAAGATCGATGGCTGGCTCCAGCAAGAGAGCTTCGCGGTCCATCCCGCCATGCGGGATCTGACCCTCGAGATCATCTTTCGAATCTGCGGGGTCCCGATAGAGGATGTGCCCGCCTGGAGCCGGGCCTATCGCGAGCTGTTCTTGGGTGTTTACCCGATCCCGGGTCGTCTGCCAGGCATGCCCGCGTACCGCTCGGATCGCGCGCGCGCCTGGATAGACGACCGCCTGCGGAGGCTCCTCGCGCTCGCTCGCCGGGGCGGCGCCGCGGGCTCTCTCGTCGAAATGCTCTCGAAGGCTCGCGACGACGAGGGCGAGCCCCTGTCGGACCAAGACATCGTCGACAACCTTCGCGCGATATTGCTCGCCGGGCACGAGACCAGCGCCTCCATCCTGGCCTGGATCGTCATCGTCCTGTCGCGCCGGAGCGAGGTGTGGAGCGCGCTCTGCGACGAGCACACGGCGGCGCCGGACGCGTCCGTGCCCATGTCCGCGAGAGAGGCGGACCGGTTCCCTGTCACCAACGCCATCTTCCGGGAGGTCCTGCGGATGTACACGCCGGTCTGGTTCATCTTCCGGACGGTCACCGAGACGATCACGCTGAACGGTAGGCGCATCCCTCGAAATACGCCGCTGGCCCTCAGCCCCGCGCAATTCGGTTATGATTCATCGCTGTTCCCGGACCCCGACCGCTTCGATCTGAGCCGCTGGAGCGATCGCTCTAGCCCACCGGGTCCGCTGGAGCTGGCCGCGTTCGGCGGGGGGCCGCACTTCTGTCTTGGATACAACGTCGCTTGCATCGAGGCGCTCCAGCTTCAGTTCCTCCTCGTCCGGGCGTTGCGCCGCGCCGGGCTCGTTCCACACTTGGAGGGCGCTTCGCCGAAGCACGTGTACTTCCCGACCGGGCATCCGGCGGCCGCGACACGGGTCGTCTTTCGCCCGAGCTGAACGGGCAGCGCTCGAGCGCCCCAGCGCATCGAGGCATCGACCACGATCTCCGGCGGGACGACTCTCTTCACCATCAACACGGTCGCCGGCGGCAGCCGGTCCTCACCGGGTGGATCAGCGCATGAACACCTCGCCGCATTCGAGTCCTTCCGATCGCGCTCTGGCCGGGCTTCGCGCGCTGGTGGCGGAGCTCGGGCGAGGCGGAGGCTCCGTCAGTCCCTCGGTGTACGACACCGCCACCGTGCTGATGTTCGATGTCTTTCCCGAAGCCAGGGAGAGCATCATCCGGTGGCTTCTCGAGCAGCAGCGGCCGGACGCGGGCTGGGGGCTCTCGTCGGTGCCCCGCGCGCGCGATCTCCCGACGCTGGCGTCGATCGTGGCCCTCCATCCCTACCGCGAGCTCATGCCGCAGGTACGCCGCGCCTGCGAGGGGGGCCTGGCGTTCCTGCGCGACCAGGCAGCTCATTGGGGCACGTCCTTGCCGGACGACATCCCTGTCGGGCTGGAGCTGCTCATGCCCAGGCTCCTCGACCGGGCCTCCTCGCTCGGCCTCGGTGTCGATTGGGACCCGTACAGGGCCCTCATCGCGCTCGGCGAGCGACGCCGGGCCTTGATCGGCAAGGCCCGGCCGGCGGCCGGCAGCGCGGCGTCGCACTCCTGGGAGGGCTGGGGGGGCGGCCCCTCGCCTGACCTCATCGACGTGAGCGGCGGCGTCGGGCACAGCCCCGCGGCCACAGCGGCCTGGCTCCACGCATCTCGGGACAAGGCCGGCCTCGATGGCGCACGAGCGGCGGCGCGCGAGTACCTGCTCCGAGCGAGCGGCGCTACCGAGGTCGGAATTCCCGGCATCGTCCCCACGGTGTGGCCCATTCACCGGTTCGAGCAGGCCTGGGTCCTGTACGCACTGCGGGTCCTCGATCTGCTCGACCATCCCCGGCTGGGCGACGTGGCGCGGCCGCAGCTGCTCGACCTCGGCGCCGCGCTTCGCCCCGAGGGCATCGGCATGAGCGACGCGTTCACTCAGGATGGCGACATCACATCGACGGTCATCGCCACCCTGGGAGAGCTCGTGGCGCCTCGCGCCATCGGGACGCTGCGGCGCTTCGAGCGAGGGGGGATGTTCATCACGTACGCGAACGAGCTGCAGCCCTCGCTCACGACGAATGCACACGCGATCCACGCCCTCGCGTCCTGCGGGGAGAAGGCGTCGACGCCAGCGCGGTACCTCCTCGAGCGCCAGCAGCCGGACGGGCGGTGGGTTGGCGACAAATGGCACAGCTCCTGGCTCTACACGACCAGCCAGGTCATCTTGGCCCTCTCGCACGAGGGGCACGTGCCCGCGGTGAAGCGCGGCCTGGAGGCGCTGCTGCGCGCCCAGGGTGGCGATGGCGGCTGGGGAGCCGGCAGCGCGCCCACCGCGGCAGAGACGGCGTACGCCGTGCTCGCGCTCCGCGCCGCACGAAGGAACCGCGAGCTCGAATCCATGGCGCGGAGCGCCTGGCGACGGGGGTGCGACTGGCTGATGTCGAACCATGACATCGGCGCCGGCCAGGAAGATCTCCGCTGGATCGGCAAGGAGCTGTATTGCCCGGCCCGGGTGGACCGCGCGTGGGTCCTCGGCGCGCTCCTCGTGTCGCAACCGCCATGGGAAAGCTAGACGATCTGATCGAAAAGACGTGGCAGAGCCATGTCTTCGGCGATTCCTACCCGACCGCCGTCGGCCCTCGCGCGCTCTCCGAGAGGATGCGGGCCGTTTACTCGTGTTTTGTCGAGAGGTTCCGCCCGATCGTCCAGGAAGCCTTACCCGACCTGGATCCGGAGCACGTCGAGCGCCTCGTGCGCCAGATCGGCCCCAAGGCGACCGCGTTCTGCGCCGCGATCGCGATCGAAATCGAGAATGTCGAGCGCCTCGCCGCGGTCTCCATCGTATTTGGACTCCTCTACCTTCTCGATGGCCTGATGGATGACGGGGACCTGGCGATCGTCGCCGCAACGCACCGGTTCATCGAGGTTCACGCGCCGCGCCTGCACATTGCTGCAGCGAACGACACGAAGCAGCTGGCGTCCGCCGTACTCCTGAGCGAGCTCGAGGCGGCCAGAGCGCCGCGCCCCGATCCTGCCCTCGTCGCTGCGCGCGCTCGACCCCTGGAGGAGGTGGCGCGCCTGCTGCGTCGCCTGAGCCCTGAGGACGCAGGCGCGCTCATCGAATCGCCTGTCGCCGGCTTTCTGAGCCATGGCTCCGCCATGCGGCAGCTCAGCCAGCGATACGTCGAGCGCGAAGAGGGCGCGTTCTGGGACGATCACGCCGACGATTTCGTCGCGCATGCGATCGGGAGCATTCAGACGGCCGGGACGGTCGCCGTCGTCTATAGCCTCTACCGGAGCGCGAGCCCCGAGCTCCCCACGATCGGACAGGTGCTGGCCGCCCCGGCGGTCAGGCGCGTGTGCGAGCGATTCGCCGACGCGGCTTCGCGCATCTTCGACGACGTGGGAGATCAGGACGTCGATCGACGCTCGGGCTCCCGGGGCCGGTTCGATCTCAACCTCTTCAACCATCCGAACAGAAGGCTCGTCGAGGCAACCATGCGGTTCGTCGGCGTCGATGACGAGGACATCATCGCGGCGACGCTGCGCGACCTCGCCGCCGACGACAGCGCCGGGGATGGCCGCGTCGTCGAGCGATTCGTCGACGTCGTGCGCGGCGGCGTGGCGAGCTTGCCGGCGGAGCGCTGGCGCGACGCGGGCGTGTTCCTGATGCTCCTCAAGAGGATCATCGAGTCGGGATACGTCAACACGCTGGGGGACGCCGCGCTCGCGGAGTGACGCCGGGGCGGCGGGCGCGCTGGGCGCCCAGGCGCTCTGCTCTTTGCCGGTGTGCTCGATTCGCCCGTCGCTCACGCGCTCGCCGCCCCCTGGCGCGCGCGCGCCGGATCGCCGATCCTCCCTGCCCCATGCCAGCCCCCACGATCGTCCTGCTGACCGGCGGCGCCGACAGCACAACGTTGCTCCACGTCGTGAACGCGCGGGCGGCCGTCGTCCCGGCGTTCGTCGCTGGCGGCGTGCCGGAGAGCCCCGGGTTCTACCTTCACGACGCCCAGGGGTCCGACGAGGGCTCGTGAGCGCCTCCCCCGCGTCCGCCCCTCGCGCGGCGCGGCCGGCCCGGGGACAGGCCGCCGCGGGCGCCCGCGCCCTCCGCGAGCGCGCCCTCTGTCATCTCTCCATGGGCATGCTCGGCGAGGCCCGCTCGGATGCGGGCGAGGCGCTCGCGCTCGTCGAGCGGGAGCTCGGGCCCGCCGACCCGGAGGCAGCGGGCGCGCTGCTCGTGCTCTGGCGGATCGCGGCGGCGTCCGGCGACCCTCCCGCCGCCGAGGCGCACGCGCGCCGCGCCGTCCTCGCGCTCGCGCGGGCGCGGCGGGGCGGCGAGATCAAGCGGCTCCGCGTCCACGCATGGCTCGCCCTGGCCGCGACCGCGCGGCTCCAGGGCCGCTACGCAGACGCGGCGGCGCGCGCCCGCCGCGCGCTCCGGCTGGCCGAGGCCGCCTTCGGCACTCGCGACGTCGAGGTCGCCGCCTGCCTCAACGAGCTGGCGATGAGCTGCAAGTACCGCGCGCGCTTCGCCGAGGGGGCGCGGCTCTACCGCCGGGCGATCCGCGTCCTCGAGCGGGCCCACGGACCGGATCACCCCGATCTCGCGCCGCTGCTCCACAACCTCGGCGGGCTCGAGCACGCTCGCGGCCGGGCGGCCCGCGGAGAGCCGTTCGCGCGCCGCTCGGTCGCGCTGCGGGAGGCGGCGCTCGGACCCGAGCACCCGCTCGTCGCCGAGGACGCGGCCGCGCTCGCGGCCATCCTCGACGCGCAGGGCAAGCGCAGCGAGGCGGCGGCGCTCTACCGGCGCGCGCTCGCCATCTTCGAGCGCGCGTACGGCCCCGCGCACCACGAGGTCGCCTTCACCACGAGCAACCTCGCCGCCCTGCTCTGCGCCGAGGGCGAGCTCGACGCCGCAGCGCGCCTGTTCCGCAAGGCGATCGGGACGATGGAGGGGCTCCTCGGCCCGACCCACCCCGACCTGGCGATGGCGCTCAACAACCTCGGTGTGCTGCGCCTCCGGCAGGGCAGGCGAGCGTCGGCGCGCCGGCTGCTGGAGCGGGCGCTCTCCATCTACATGGCGACGCTCGGCCCGGGCCACCCGACGACCGCGGCCTGCCGGGAGAACCTGGCGGAGGCGGGTCCTGCCGGCTCGATCGTGGCCTGAGGAGGCACCACGCCGCGCGGTCGCCGCGGCTCGAAGCGTGGCGCGTCGCTGGCTCTGGCCCGCGGCGCCGCGCGCCGTGGGTCACCGCGCGCGCCGGGTCGAGCGCGCGGCGCCGGTCGTCCGCGCCTGCCGCGTCGCCTTGCGCCCGGCCTTCGGCTTCGCGCCGCCGGCCCGGAGGAGCGTGCCGTTGTGGTTGACGCCGATGGGGACGACGGCGCTCAGATCGCTGGTGGCCGACGGTGAGGACGACCCGCCGCACGTGATGCCGAACGTCGCGGTATACGTCCCCGGCGACCCTGGCGCGGTGAAGGACACGCTGACGTTCCGCTGGCCTTTGAAGGAGGCCGGGCAGCTCGAGACGCCGAAGTGCTGGCTCGAGACGCTGCACTGGCAACCCGTCAGCGTCACCCCTTGGCTGTCCACGGTGACCGTACGCCAGGCCGTCGTCTGCGCCTGGACTTGCCCGAAGTCACGGAGCGCCGGGCTGGACGCCAGCGCCTGCTCTGCCTCGCCGAGGGTGTCTTCTCCTCCCTCGTTCTCGAGGCTCTCCACCACGCAGCCCGCGGTTCCCAGGCTTGCGAGCAGCAGTGTCCCGACCATCACACATGATTGTTTCATAAAACCTCCGTCGCTGGACTCCACACAGGACGAGCGGCGCCCCGAAGCGACGACCAAGGCGGCGATCGCCGCCAGGCCTGGCCTCAGGGCCTCTCGCGGAGCCGCCTCAGCAACCGGCACGCCAGCGCCCGGGAAACCACGGCCCCGCCGCTGCGGCAGCTCGATGTGGATCTCCGTGGCCCGAGCGGGCGGCGGATCCTGCCGAATCGGGCCCATTCGTCCGACGCAGTGGAGCGCGGAGCCCAACCGCATCTCCGATGGGCGACCGTGACATGTCACGCCGCGACCGTGACATGTCACGCCGCGATCGTGACATGTCACGCCGCGGCCGTGACACCGCGGACAGGCGCGGCGCGACGCGCGACGAGGTGCCCTGATGCCATGGAGCGACGACGCGAGTCGCCCGTCCTCGGCCGCCCGGCGACGGGAGGTCCTTGGGTCAAGGAGGCGGCGGCGGATCCTGCTCCGGGCGCGCCTGCCGCGGGGCCCACAGCGGGTAGTCGACGCCGGCGAGGCGATTGATGACGATGGCCTGGAGCGTGAGCAGGACGACCCCGCCGAGGAGCACGAGGAGCATCGGAGGCCGGGACAGGATGCCCAGCGAGACGATGAGGGTCGTCGCGCCCGCGGGAGGGTGTGGCGCGCGGGCGAGCACCATGAGGCCGGCCGTGAGCCCCAGCGAGAGCGCCGCGGCGATGGCGCGCGCGAGGGTCACGCCGGTCGCGGTCGCCGGACCTGCGTGCGTGAGCCCGGTGATGAGCAGGCTCATGTACGCGACCGCGATGCCGATGCTGTGCCCGAGGATGGTGGTGCGCGGCGCGGCCGACGCCGCCGTTGGAGTGTAAAAGAACAGGAAGGCCGTTGGCCCGAGCGACGGAAAGACGAAGGGCGACTTCGTCACCACGGCGAGGGCTGCCATCAGGCCGATGCTCACGAACCCGTTCACGCAGCTGAAGACCGCGAGCACCGGTATCTTCGAGTAACGCTGGAGGAGCCACGGGAGCCTGAGGCGCGTGAAGATGCCGCGCACGACGTCCGTCATCTCGCCGCCGAGCGGGTGCCGCGGCGAGATCGGACCGTAGCCGCGCCCGCTTCCCCACGGCTCCGCCGCCGCGGGGGTCGATTGCCTGTCTCTCTCTGCCATCCTTCGTTCCTTGCGAGCTGGCTGCGCCTGGGCGCGCCCGCTTCCGCGGGAGCTCGCTCGCCGGCGGGCGCAACGGCCAGCTCACCACGATTCTACCCCGGGCTCCGCCAGATGGATCGGGGATCTCGCCCGACGCGCTCGGGCCCGCCGGGCAGCGCGCCTGCGCGCGGAGCTCGCGACCGATGGCGCGGCCCGTCGGGCGATCGACACGACCCCTCCACGCTCGAGACGACCGTCCCACGCTGGTCGGTGACCGCGCCTCCCCGGGCAGGTCAGAACTTCTCCTCCGACGGGCGCACGTCGATCTCGAGGGTCCAGGCGCTCGGCGCCTGGGCGTGGAGCTGGAAGTAGGTCTCTGCCAGCGCCTCCGGCGATAGCAGGGTGGCGGCCGTCCTCCCGGGCATCATGGCGCGGACCCGCGGGGTGTCGATCAGCCCGTCGATGACGACGTGCGCCACGTGGATGCCGCGCGGGCCGAGCTCGCGCGCGAGCGACTGCGCGAGGGCGCGCAGGCCGGCTTTGCCGACGGCGAGGGCCGCGAAGCGGGCTCCGCCGCGGAGCGAGGCGGTGGCGCCCGTGAAGAGGATCGTCCCTCGGCCGCGCTGGAGCATGCCGGGCAGCGCCGCCTGCGCGCTCAGGAAGCCGCCGAGGCAGTTGATCTTCCAGTCGTCCTCGAGCTCTCGCGGCGTGAGCTCCAGCGCGCCGGCCACGCGGAACACGCTGGCGTTGTAGATCAGCACCTCGACCGGCCCGAGCGACTCCTCCACGCGCGCGAAGGCCGCCGCGACGGAGGCCGCGTCGGTGGCGTCCCCCGGGACGCTCAAGGCGCGCCCTCCGGCGCCCTCGATCTCCCGCTGCACCGCCTCACACGCGGCGGCCGTCCGGGCCATGAGGCCGACGGAGAACCCCTCGCGCGCGAAGCGCCTCGACACCGCGGCCCCGAGTCCTGGGCCGACGCCGACGACGACCGTTGCCTTGTTCGAGCTCATGAACGCACACCTCCCGCCGGCCCTCGCGCCGGCGAACCGCGGCAGCGTAGCCCGTCCTGGCCCGCGCGAACGACACGAGCCGACCGAGCCCGTCCCCGGCTCGTTCTGCGGTCAGCCCCCCGGAGAGCTGCGGGGCCCCGGCGCATCCCTCCACTGCCGCACGAAGAACGGCCACGCGTCGTGGAGGTACAGGCCGAAGGGGATCCACCAGACGAGATCGTTCGTCAAGCAGAGCACGGCGGACCGAGGCGGCCACTGCCCGGTGGCGAGCAGCGCCGCGAGGCCGATCGGCCCGAGCACCTTGCCGAGCAGACCGACGCCCGCAAGGAGGAAGCCGCGCTCGGGCGCGCGAGCGACCTCCGCGTAAAGGAGGGCGTACACCCCGACGACCATCCCCAGACAGGCGAAGATCGGCGGGTGATTGAGGGGTTCCATCCCCGCGAAGCGGAAGAGCCATTGCGGGTCAACGGCGGCGTAGAGCCCCCAGCAAGCGTTGTAGAGGGCAGCCAGCGCGAAGACGGCGCGGTGCAGGCGGCGGCGGGGGATCATCGCGGGGCGACCTCGGCGGACGCCCGGCGCTCATACACCGCGCGGGCGCCGGGGACGAGCCGGATCTCGCCCGCGCCGAGCGCGCCGGGACGACGCGCTCGGACCTCTCAGATGCCGCCGCCGTCCTCGAAGACGTCGCTCCGCACCTGGGCCTGGCTGATACGGCTGTTCGCCGGGACGCTGCGCGTGAGCCACACGTTGCCGCCGATGCTCGATCCTCGGCCGATGGTGATGCGCCCGAGGATCGTCGCGCCGGCATACACCACCACGTGGTCCTCGACGATGGGGTGGCGGTCGATCCCCTTGATGGGGTTCCCGCTCGCGTCGCGCGGGAAGCTCTTCGCGCCGAGGGTGACGCCCTGGTACAGGCGCACGCGCTCGCCGATACGGGACGTCTCCCCGATGACGACGCCCGTCCCGTGATCGATGAAGAAGCTCGCCCCGATCTCGGCGCCGGGGTGGATGTCGATGCCGGTGTCGGCGTGCGCGATCTCCGCGAGGATCCGCGGGATGAGCGGCACGCCGAGCGTGTAGAGCAGGTGCGCGATCCGGTGGTGCATGATCGCGGTGATGCCCGGATAGCAGAACACCGCCTCGTCGATGCTCGTCGCCGCCGGATCCCCCTCGAACGCCGCGCGCACGTCGGTCTCGAGCAGCTCCTGCACCGCGGGGAGGCCCGCGGCGAAGTCGCGCACGATCTCGGCCGCGCGGCCCTCGCGGCGCGCGGCCTCGCGGGCGTCGAGCTCCCTCGGGAAGCCAAGGCCCCTCCGGACCTGCTCGTGGAGCGCGAGCAGCGCCGCGTCGAGCGTGTGCCCGACGAAGTAGTCCGTCCCCTCCTCGGTGAGATCGGCGGGCCCGAAGTGCGCCGGGAAGAACACCGCGCGCAGATCGCGCGCGATGCCGACGAGCACCTCGCGCGACGGCAGCGCCTGCCGCCCGAGCTTCTGGCGCGCGCCGTCGATCCCCCGGCCGGCGGCGCGCAGCTCCGCGACCACCGAGCCGAGCGCCCAGGACGCGCCGGACACGGCGGGCGCGGCGGGCGCGCGGAAAACCCCGTGATCGGCCTCGCTCATGTCGCGAGCCCCTTCTCGTCGAAGAGCCCCTCGAAGAGGGCCGTGCTCAGGTAGCGCTCACCCGAGTCGGGGAGGATGACCACGATCGTCTTGCCCTCATTCTCCTTGCGCTTCGCGATCCGCGCCGCGACCGCCACCGCCGCGCCGGACGAGATCCCCGAGAGGATGCCCTCCTCGCGCGTCAGCCGCCGCGCGTAGGCGATCGCCTCCTCGTTGGTCACCTGCTCGATCTGATCGACGATCGACAGATCGAGCACGTCGGGCACGAAGCCCGCGCCGATCCCCTGGATCTTGTGCGGCCCCGGCTTGAGCGGCTCCCCGGCGCGCGTCTGCGTGAGCACCGGGCTGTGCGTGGGCTCGACCGCGACGGACGTGATCGCCTTGCCCTTCTGGTGCTTGATGAAGCGCGAAACGCCGGTGATCGTGCCCCCGGTCCCGACGCCGGACACGAGGATGTCGACCTTCCCGGCCGTGTCGTCCCAGATCTCCGGGCCCGTCGTCCGCTCGTGGATCGCGGCGTTCGCCGGGTTCTTGAACTGCTGCAGGAGCACGTACCGGCTCGGGTTCGACGCGACGATCTCCTCCGCCTTCGCGATGGCGCCGCTCATCCCCCGGGGCCCCTCGGTGAGCACCAGCTTCGCGCCATAACCCACGAGGAGCTTGCGGCGCTCGATGCTCATCGTCTCGGGCATGGTCAGCGTGAGCGGATAGCCGCGCGCCGCCGCGACGAAGGCCAGCGCGATGCCCGTGTTGCCGCTCGTCGGCTCGACGATCTCCTTGCCCGGACCGAGGAGCCCCCGCTTCTCGGCGTCCCACACGAGCGCCGCGCCGAGGCGGCACTTCACGGAATACGCCGGATTGCGCCCCTCGATCTTCGCGAGCACGAGCGCGCCCGCGCCCTCGACGACGCGACGGAGGCGCACGAGCGGCGTGCGGCCGATGGATTCTGCGTTGTCTTCGAACCAGCCGCGTGTGACGTTCGACATGGGCCCTCTGGGGTGCGACGGCATGCCTCCGCGTCCTCGAGGTCGGAGGACGTCGAGCGGGAAGCGAACGCCGCGCTTGATTACCAGCGGATGTTCATCTAACATAACGGACAAAAGCCGCCAAGCACTTTGTGCCCCGCCGCCGCGGTCTCCGCTCAGTGATCGTGGCGCGTCGTGACGCGCCGTGACGCGTCGATGGCACGGGACCGGCGCTCCATCACCTCACTCCTTATCTCTTCATGTCTGACGGTGTCGCAACGACGCCGTAACGTCGCCGCAACGCCCTTGCGCCTTGACTTCGAACGATGTCCGCCGGTGTCAGCCTCCACCACGGCACGCGCGGTTGCGCTCCACCATCGTGGAAGGAAAATCCGCTTTATAGGAGTCCGACATGGTGGAAATTACATCTGCTTTACAGGAGGAAAGCGTCCAGGGCGTCACCAGCGCCATTGCGGCAGCCTGGGAAGAAGTTGTAGTACTGGCTCAGCTTTGGCGAAGACACCCTCCCAACTCGTCAAAGTTCGAGGAAAAGCCCTGCCATGACGAACCACGAAAGCCATTTGCTTGGCGAGCGCGCCGCAAGGCAACACGCCAACACGAGCAAGACTCCGCCCCAGTGGGCCGGTGCCACCCCGCGTTGGCTCGTGCAGCTGCTCCCCTGGACGCCCGTCGAAGCAGGCGTGTACCGCCTCAACCGGGTCACCGATACCGATTTCGCGGTCGATTGCAGCCCGGAGGACGCCGCCGAGCTGCCCACGGCGCGCATCCACTATGAAGAGCAGCCGCGCGAGTTCGTGCTCAACACGGTGACCACGACGATCCAGGTGCACACCCGGATCTCCGACCTGTTCCGCAGCCCCATGGATCAGGTGAAGGAGCAGCTCACCGTCCTCGTCGAGAAGCTCAAGGAGAAGCAAGAGGACGAGCTGATCAACAACGGCAATTACGGCCTGCTCAACAGCGTGCATGAGAGCATGCGGGTCAAGCCGCGCGGCGCTGGCCCCACGCCGGACGATCTCGACGAGCTGATCGCGCGCGTGTGGAAGGAGCCCGCCTTTTTCCTGGCGCACCCGCGCGCCATCGCGGCGTTCGGTCGCGAATGCACGAAGCGCGGCGTTCCGCCGCCCACCGTGACCCTGTTTGGCTCGCCGTTCCTCACGTGGCGCGGCCTGCCGCTCATCCCCACCGACAAGCTGCACCTCGCGGGCAACAAGACCGATATCCTGCTGGTCCGCACCGGCGAGAAGAAGCGCGGTGTCGTGGGCCTGTTCCAGCCGGGGATCCAGGGCGAGGTGAGCCCGAGCCTGTCGATTCGCTTCATGGGCATCAACCAGCTCGGGGCTGCCTCGTACCTCGCGTCCCTCTACTGCTCGGCGGCGGTTCTGACCGAAGATGCGCTCGGCGTGCTCGAGGGCGTTCAGGTGGACAGCTACTATGAGTACAAGTGAGATCCAGACAGCGGATCTCCAGGGTGCTCTGCCGCAGGTGACTCGCGTCGTGGGGAGCTCTGGGATCGCGCCGTTGAACGTGCCGCTCTCGGCGCCGGGCGTCGCGCCCGCGTCGGCACCGGAGATCCCTGGCTTCGACCCCGCCTCCCTGGCCGCGGTGATCGCGCAGCTCGCCAACGAGATGCTCGGCGCGCCGTTCAAGCAGGGGGCGGCGGCGGCGCCAGCGGCTCCGCCGGCGCCGACGGCGGCGCCGCTGCCCGGCGCGGCGCCGTCGCAGTCACCCGTCCCGCACCTGGCGGCGGCTGGCGCGACGCCGTCACCTGTTCCGGGGCCGTCCGCGGCGGCGGCCCCCGTATATCCCGGGTCGGCCCCCGCCTATTCCAGCTCGGTCCCCGCCTACTCCGGCTCGGCCCCCGCCTACTCCGGCTCGGCGCTGCCGGCTGCCGGCTCGGTCCTCGCTGCTTCCGGCGCCGCGCCCGCCTCCCCCGGCGAGGTGTCGCTGCCCGGTGTCTCGCCGTCGCTGTCGCCCGCCCCGCCCGTGCAGGCGCCTGGCGCGACGCCGTCGGGCGTCTCTCCGTCGCTGTCGCCCGCCCCGCCCGTGCAGGCGTCTGGCGCGACGCCGTCGGCTGCCGCTGGACCCTCCGCGGCGGCGGCCCCGGTCTATCCCGGGTCAGCCCCCGCCGCTCCCGGCGCGGCGCCGCCCGCTCCCGGCTCGGTCCCCGCTTATTCCGGCGCGACGCCCGCCTTCCCCGGCGAGGTGTCGCTGCCGGACTCGGCGGTGCGCGCCGGGTTCGTCCGCGTCCCGCTCGTGGGCTCCGATCCGCTGAGCCTGGGAGCGGCCGACGAGGTGCTCCGCATCCCGGTGCTGGGCGATCTCGCGGGCCGCGACGCCGACGCCTACTTCGTGCCCGGCGCGCCCGCGCTGGGCATCGAGTCGCCCGTCGGCCCTCCCCAGGTCGAAGCCCACGAGATCCGCGCCGTGGATCCCGCGCTGGTCCGCGACCTCAGCCGCTCCGCCGGCATCCTGGACCCCCACGCGATCCGCCGCGACTTCCCCATCCTCGACGAGCGGGTCCACAACAAGCGGCTCGTCTGGCTCGACAACGCGGCGACGACCCAGAAGCCCCGGGCCGTCATCGATCGGCTCTCGTACTTCTACGAGCACGAGAACTCGAACATCCACCGCGCGGCGCACGCGCTCGCGGCCCGCGCGACGGACGCGTACGAGGCGGCGCGCGAGGCGACGCGCCGCTTCATCAACGCCCCGTCCACGCGCGAGATCGTGTTCGTGCGCGGCACCACCGAGGGGATCAACCTGATCGCCCAGAGCTGGGGCCGGAGGAACGTGGGCCCGGGCGACGAGATCGTCATCACGTGGCTCGAGCACCACGCCAACATCGTGCCGTGGCAGCAGCTCTGCTCCGAGAAGGGCGCCAGGCTCCGTGTCGCTCCCGTGGACGACAGGGGCCAGGTGATCCTCGAGGAGTACGAGAAGCTGCTCGGCCCGCGGACGCGCATCGTCTCGATCACGCAGGTGTCGAACGCGCTCGGCACCATCACGCCCGCGCGCGAGATGGTGGCGATGGCGCACCGGCACGGCGCGCGCGTGATCGTGGACGGCGCGCAAGCGGTGTCCCACATGCGCGCGGACGTGCAGCTCCTCGACTGCGACTTCTACGTGTTCTCGGGACACAAGGTGTTCGGTCCCACGGGCATCGGCGCTGTCTTCGGCAAGAGCGAGGTGCTCGACGCGATGCCGCCCTGGCAGGGAGGCGGCAACATGATCGCGGACGTCACCTTCGAGCGGACGATCTACCACCCGCCGCCCGCGCGCTTCGAGGCCGGCACCGGCAACATAGCGGACGCGGTCGGCCTCGGCGCCGCGCTCGACTACGTGACGCGGATCGGGATCGAGAACATCGGCCGCTACGAGCACGAGCTGCTCCACTACGCGACGCACGCCCTCGCGAGCGTCCCCGGGCTGCGGCTCATCGGCACCGCGGCCGACAAGGCGGGCGTGCTCTCCTTCGTCCTCGATGGGCAGCGCACCGAGGACGTGGGCGGGGCGCTCGACCGGGAGGGCATCGCGGTGCGCTCGGGCCACCACTGCGCCCAGCCCATCCTGCGCCGCTTCGGCCTGGAGAGCACCGTGCGCGCGTCGCTCGCCCCCTACAACACCTGCGAGGACATCGACGCGCTGGTTGACGCGTTGCATCGGATCCAGATCGGCAGGTCTCGCTGACGTGACGCCCGGCGGCTGTCCGCTGAGACGGACACCGCCGGGCTCCCTGCCGACCGATTTCGCCGCCCAACCCTCCGGTTGGATCTCCAAATTAGGCTGAACCCCCGGGATTTCGAAGGATTTCGTCTCGACGGCGAACTTGTGTCCCCCGGGTTGCCACTGTCGTACGCGTCCGTTATAATGGACGCATGATCCAGACGATATCGCCCAGGGACGCGGACGAGCTGATCAAGAGCGGGGAGGTTGACGTTGTGGATGTGCGTGAGCCACGCGAGTGGTCGGTCGGACACGTGCCGCACGCGCGGCTGGTGCCCCTCGATCAACTGAGAGCGGATCCGCAGCGGGCCCTGCCGCGCGATCGGGTGGTGTTCGTGTGCGCGAAGGGCGCCCGCAGCCTGACGGCGGCGAAGCTCGCCGAGCGGCTCGGGTTCAACCAGCTCTACAACCTGGATGGCGGGACGAGCGGTTGGGTCAAGGCGGGGCTTCCGCTCGAGCACAGCTGAGCTGCTCGATAGAGAACATCCAGGAGTCGCGCGAGGCGCTTGTGTGGTGCCGCCGATCGCGGCGCGCGCCTCGGTTTGCGCCGCGCTGCGGTTGGCGCGCGGCGCCGCCGTCACAAGGTGTGCGGCATGGACCTGCGCGCGCTCCGCACCTTCCTCCTCATTCCCCTGTTCGGCGCTGCATGCGCCCGCGGCGCCCCGCCTCCCGCGGCCGGGCCGGCTCCCCTGCCCTCGCCGGCGCCATCGGCGGCCGCGAGCACGGCGCCCGCCGCGCGCTCGACACCTGCAGCGGCCCGGCGGCTCCCGGCCTGGGTCGAGCGCAGCAACGAGCACGCGAAGGTCCTCCTCGACGTGCTCGTCCGGTTCTCGCCGGAGCGCGCCGGCTACCTCGGGGTCGAGCGCGCCGACCGGGAGATCTCGGATCTCTCGCCCGGGGTCGAGGCGCAGAAGCGCGCGGCCTACCGCGCGGCCATCGTGGAGCTCCAGAAACGACGAGAGACCGAGAAGGACCCGGCGGTCGCCGAGGATCTGCAGATCCTGCTGGACGCCGCGGACCGGGCCGTTCGCAGCTCGGAGCTCGAGGAGAAGCACAGCGTCACCTACGTGAACGTCACGGGGCTCGTGTTCGAGGGCATCTCGAACCTGCTGGACGACCGGGTGCCGCCGGCGCGGCGGGCCGCGGCCCGCACGCGCCTCCGGCGCTATGCCGGCATGGAGGCGGGCTACGTGCCGATCGCCGAGCAGGCCATGTCCAGGCTCCTCCAGGACCTCGAGAAGCCCGGATTGCTCGCCCCGCCCAGGATGGAGATCGAGCGGCACCTCGCCACGAACGCCCGCGTCCGCGAGGGCATCGGCGAGCTCTTCAGGAAATACGGCATCAGCGGCCATGACGAGCCGCTCGCGGCGCTGGATCGCCAGCTCGAGGCGTACGACGCGGCGCTGCGCGACGACGTGCTCCCCCGGGCGCGGACCGACTTCGCGCTGCCGCGGCCGCTCTATGCGTTCGCGCTCGAGTCGCACGGCGTCGATCTGCCGCCCGCCGAGCTCACGCCCCTGGCCCACGCCGCCTTCGAGGATCTGACGGCGCAGATGCAGGAGCTCTCGGTGTCGGTCGCCAGGGCGCGCAAGCTGCCAGGCTCGGACTACCGCGACGTGCTCCGCGCCCTGAAGAAAGAGCAGCTGGTGGGCGAGGCCATCTTGCCGCACTACGAGGCGCGGCTCGCCCAGATAGAGGACATCATCAGGAAAGAGCGCCTCGTCACGCTGCCCGAGCGGCCTGCGCGCATCCGGCTGGGCACCGCCGCCGAGAGCGCGGAGTCGCCAGCGCCCCACATGCGGCCGCCGCGGCTGATCGGCAACCAGGGGGAAGAGGGGGAGTTCGTGTTGCCGCTCAGCCTCCCGGGCCCCCCCGGCGCCGGGGACGAGCTGCAGAAGGTCGACGACTTCACCCATGCAGCGGCGTCGTGGACGCTCACCGCCCACGAGGCGCGCCCCGGACACGAGCTCCAGTTCGCGTCGCTCGTCGAGCGCGGCGTCTCGATCGCCCGGGCGGTCTTCGCGATGAACAGCGCCAACGTCGAGGGGTGGGGGGTGTACTCCGAGGCCCTCGTGTTCCCGTTCATGCCGCCCGACGGCCAGCTCGTCTCGCTGCAATACCGCCTGCTGCGGGCCGCGCGCGCCTTCCTGGACCCGGAGCTCCAGGCCGGCAAGATCACGCCTGCGGCCGCGCGCGCCTTCCTGGAGCAGGAAGTGGTGCTGTCGGCGCCGTTCGCTCAGTCCGAGGTGGAGCGCTACACGTTCCGCGCGCCGGGACAGGCGACGTCGTATTTCTACGGGTTTACCCGGCTGATGGAGCTCAGGGCAGAGGTCGAGTCCATGATGGGTCCTCGCTTCGATGCGCAGCGATTTCACGATTTCGTGCTCGCCCAGGGGATCCTGCCGCCGAAGCTGCTGCGCAAGGCCGTGTTCGAGCGATTCGTCGAGGCTCAGCCGGAGCGCTGAGCGAGGAGAGCGAGCGAAGGCGGCCTCGATCCAGCGCGGTGTCCCCTTGCGGCACGCCTCGCCGGCTCCACCTGTCGTGTCGGGCAACGGAGCGCCGGAGGATGTGACGCATGGGAACGAGCGAGGAGAAGGCGACGGAGCGACAGCCGGAAGCACCTGAAGGCCCCGAGACCGGACCCGAGGCGACGAGGGCGAAGATGCGCAAGGAGCGGAGCCCGCAGACGCCGCTCGATCGCGGCGGGGCGCTCTCGCAGCGCGAGGCGTGGGAGCCGGTGGACGAGGCGTCGGACGAGTCGTTCCCGGCGAGCGACCCGCCGGCCTGGACGCCGATCCACCCGGGCTGAGCCTGGATCCCGCTGTGCTGTAGCTCATTGCGGCTGAGCCAGCGCCCGCCCCTGAGCTGGCACGGGCGGAGCTCGGCCTGGCTCATCGCCAGATCACCGGGCCCATGGCCGGCTGCGGCCCGTCACGGCTCGGGAACGCCCTCTTCGAGCCACGTCCGCGCGCTCTCGGCGGTGAGCTTGAAGTCCGGGGGCACCCTCGACCGCCTCACGGTCTCTCCTGCCGCGTCTCGCCCCGTGAGGATGGCGTGCGGATCGTCCTCGTCGGGCACGATGTCGAGGTCCACCCGCATCCGGGCGCCGCCCTCGACCACCGTCGTCACGCTCCGGTGCAGCTGCGCCCGGCGTTGCTGGGCGTGCCGCGAAAGGACCTCGTTCGCCGTCTTCACCAGGGTGGCGAAGGCGCTCGCGTCGAGGGGCTTCGGGTTCTTCTTGTCACGCCCCATCGTCCACGGCCCCACAAGGGCAGGCTCGCTCTGGCCGTCGCACGTCATCTCGACCGCCCACCCGTCGTCGTCCTCGTTCTTGATGACCCGCGCCGTCCACCCGTTCCCCTTCCACAGCTTGGGGTCCTGATCTTCAGGGCGGATCGAGCGCGTCTGCCCGACCTCATCGTCCGTCGCGTCCGTCGCGTCGTGCGTCGTGTCCATGGGCGCCTCGGTGTACTCGCTGCGCGCCCGGCGCGTCCACCCCGCCGCGCACGCCTCGGGCATTTCCTGTCAGCACCTGGGCGCCCTGGACCTCCTCCGCGGCGACCATCGAGTCCCCTCCGGCAGGCCCAGAGGCGGCGCTCCCCCCGCGCCGCCGTCGCTCGACGCGCCTCGCCAGGCGCGCCCGTCACAGCGTCTTCAGGTACTCGACCAGATCCCAGCGCTCCTGCTCGGTCAGCGCGGGCCCGATGACGCCGTTTCCGCGCGGCCCGTCGCGGTATTCGTGCCCGGCGTTCGAGTTGCCGGGGATCTCCGTCACGAGCTCGAACCCTCCCCGAAAGGGCTTCACCTGGAGGCCGACGTGCTTCGGGTCGAACTCCGTGCTGCCGAGATAAAACCTCTTCGAACGCTGGTCCGCCGGCAGGAGCAGCTCGTACAGGCTCGGGACGGAGCCATTGTGCAGGTACGGCGCCGTCGCCCAGATCCCGTTGAGCTCGCGCGCCTTGTACGCGCGCGGCGCGCGCCACCGGTTCGGGCGATACCCGTCCCACGCGAGCCGCTGCTCCGCCGACAGGCCGTACTCGTCGTACTTCAACTCGCGGATCGCCGACGTTCCGAGCTCCAGCGCCTGCGCCATCCCCATCTTCCCGAACCCGAGCGCCCCGAGATCCGCCGTGCGCTCGTTGAAATTCACGGCGTGGGTCGGATCGGTGCCGATCAGATCGAGCGGGGACATCGTCGCTACCCGGAAGCGCTTGCCGTGCTCGTCCGGGGGAGTCAGCCCCGGGTCGTGGCAGCTCGCGCAGTGCGCGCGGTAAAGACGCTCGCCGCGCGCCGCCCGCTCGCGGTCGATGCTGCCGAGCAGGTGCTCCGGCCAGCGCGGCGAGCGGAGCTTCTCGACCTGCTGCTCGATCAGGTGCAGGTTGTCCACCCGGATGCTCGACTGGAGGTGCATCCCCGCCCCTTGTGGCGCGGGGTCGAGCCGCGTGTGCGTGCCCACCCCCAGGGCCTCCCCGATGTTGCGCCCCATCGGCTGCGAGATGGAGCCGTTCCACTGGACCCAGTCGTAGCTCGGCGCATCCCAGAGGTGGGGATAGTCGACGGGCGCGTCGACCGCGCGGAGGTTCTCCGGATTGAGCAGACCGAACAGCAGGTTGCCGGCGCGCCCGAGCGCGTCCAGCCTGCCAAACCCTGCAACGGCGGCATGGGGCCCCGCCGCGCCCCCGGTGAACGCTTGCAGCCGGGCCACCTCCAGCATCTTCTCCATCTGTGCTCGCAAGGCGCGCGTGGAGTCCTCACCGTAACGGTCCTTGAGGACCGCCCTGGCGAAGCGATCCAGCTTCTCCGGCGTCTTCAGCGTACGGTCGAGCGCGCCGAAGAGCGCGTCGGTGAAGGCGACAACGTCGATCGCCGCAGGGCCGCCGTCGATCCGGATCCTCGCGCCACGATAGGAGATCTGGCGGGTGTGGCAGGTCCCGCACGTGAACCCGACGTACACCTCGCCCGTCGCGGGATCGACGTCCCTGGCGAACCCCACCGGGAGGCGCTCCGGGTTGTTCTTCGCGTCCCGATCTTCGATGAAACGATAGCGCGCCACATAGTCGCTCGCGGCGAACCGCTCGGCGCCGTCTTCCCGCTCGAGCGCAAGGAACCACCCGAGCGGGACTAACCTGGCGCCCTGGGAGGCACGGTAGAAGATCCGGCGCTCCGCTTCGCCCCATCCCTGGTCGAGGTACACGACATCGCCCGCGCCCCGGCCGCCCTTCGCGTGCGCGCAGCCGACCGCCGCGACCGCCGCGAGCGCGATCGCCCCCATCTGGATCCACATGACCGTCCCCCCTTCGACAAGCCCCGGCGGCGACGCCCGCGGTCGCCAACACCGCATATCAGAATATGTCGATAGCTCGTTTTCCCTGCTCGGCTCTGTCGAGCACGATGCGGATCCATCCGCGCGCCGCCGCGGTCCATCCATCCAGAACAGCGCGCAGCGGCGCGACGCCGTCGCAGGGAGCCTACGACCGTACAAAGCCGAGTCAAGCCGCGGGCAGCGAAGGGGGCGACTCCGGTGCTTCGGTGTTTTGGACGTGCGTTGAAAGAGCGGCTTCCCAGGAACTCTGGGGCTCGATGACCTGACGTCAGATCCCGAAAGACCACCGCCCGCGCAGCGCCGCTCCCGGACGCCGCTCGTAGACGCCGCGGGCCGCGACGGGGAGCGCGAGCGCGGGCTGGCTGACGGCCGCCGAGCTGCGACACTCCGCGCATGGTCCTCCACCGGCGCCCGTTCCTGGCCCTCTGCGCCGCAGCGCTCGCCCCGCGCGCCGCCCTCGCCGACCGCGCCGGCGCCGCGCCGCCCTCGCCGCCCCCCGCCGCTTCCCCGCCCGCCTTCGACGTCCGCGACCTCCAGGTCCCCGGCGAGCGCGCCCTCGGCCGGCGGTTCACGCTGCTCGTCCCGAAGCACCTCGCCCCGGGCGAGCGCGTGCCGCTGCTCGTGCTCCTCCACGGCCTCGGCGAGACCGGCGACGAGCGCCTCGGCGCCTTCGCGTGGCTCTCGCGGTACGGCCTCGGGTCGGCCTACGAGCGGCTGCGCCGCCCGCCGCTCGAGCGCACCTCGCGCCGCATGGACTGGACCGACGCGCGGCTCGCCGAGGTGAACGCCGCGCTCGCGGCGCGGCCGTTCCGCGGCCTGGCCATCGCGTGCCCCTTCACGCCCAACGTCCACAAGGCCCCGAACCCCTCCGCGGCGCTCGACGGCTACGCGCGCTGGCTCGCCGAGGTGGTCCTCCCCCGCGCCCGCGCCGAGGCGCCGGCGCTCGACGACGCGGCCCGCACCTCGCTCGACGGCTGCTCCCTCGGCGGCTACGTCGGCGTCGAGGTGTTCCTCCGCAGGCCCGAGCTCTTCGGCGCCCTCGGCGGCGTGCAGTCCGCCATCAGCGCCCACCGCGCCGCTTCCTATGCCGACCGGCTCGCCAGGGCCGTCGCCGCGGCCGGGCCGCGCGATCTCCACCTGCTCACCAGCGAGGGAGATCCGTTCCGCGACGCGAACACCGCCCTCGCCTCGCAGCTCGCGAAGCGGTCCATCCCCCACACCCTCCGCGTCCTGCCGGGCCCGCACGACCAGCCCTGGCTCCGCGAGTCCGGCACCATCGAGATGCTCCTCTTCCACGACCGGCGCCCGCGCTGAGCCGGCGCCGCGCGCCCTCGCAACGCCCGCGAGGCGGACGAAGCGGTTCGGCCGGCCTCCGGGCGCTTCTTCACGGTCGTCATCGGCGCAGCCGGCGCGTATAGGTTGGGCCCGGCCCATCCCCATGAAGACCAACGCCGCGCGCATCCTCGACAGCCTCGGCATCCCGTACGAGCTGCGCACCTACGAGGTCGACCCGAGCGACCTGACCGCGGGCACCGTGGCCAGGAAAATCGGCCTGCCGCCGGAGCAGGTGTGGAAGACGCTGGTGGCGCGCGGCGATCGCCACGGCGTCTGCTTCGCGGTGGTGCCCGGCAACGCCCAGCTCGATCTCAAGGCGATGGCCAGGCTCACCGGCGACCGGAAGGTCGACACGGTGCCGCTGAAGGAGGTCCAGCCGCTCACCGGTTACGTGCGCGGCGGGGTCACGGCGCTCGGCGCGAAGAAGGCCTATCCCGTCTATGCGGACGAGACGCTCGAGCTCTTCGAGGTCGTCTCCATCTCGGCCGGCGTGCGCGGCACACAGATCCTCGTCGCTCCCGGCGATTATCTGCGCGCGACCAGGGCGAAGGTCGGCGCCATCGCGTCGCCAGGCGGCGACGCGGACTGAACGCGTCGCCAGGCGGCGACGCGGACTGAACGCGTCGCCAGGCGGCGACGCGGACTGAACGCGTCGCCGGGCGGCGACGCGGATTGGACGCTCGCGCCGCCGGATCCGCGGTATGCTGGCAGAGCTCGCCTCCGGTCCGGCGCCGGGCGGCGACGAGGGATATGACCAGAGCGGCCTGCGACGTGCGCGACCCGAGCGAGCTGAGCACCTCCGAGCTGCGGCAGCGGTGCCGGGGCTGCAAGCCGTGGGAGCTCGGGCTCGGCGCGGTCCAGCTGGCCGCCTCGGCGGCGGCCGGAGGCGCGGTGCTCGCGGCGGCCGGCGCCTGCATTCCGGGGCTGGTCCAGTGCATCAGCGTGGGCCCGGCGCTCGCGGCGGGGCTCGCGGTCTGGGAGTCGATCGGGGTGGCCAGGGGGTGGCTGCCGGGCGCGGCGTACCGCGATGAGCTCGCGTTCCGCGCGTGGCACGCGGGGCTCTCGCCGTGGGTCGGGCCGGCAGCGCAGCGTCGCTGGGCCAGGCGCGCGCTGGCGCGCCGGCCCGCGGCCCCCGACTGGCTGCTCGTCCTCGAGGGCATCGCGCCGGCCGGCGGAGGGCGCCGCTGGGTCAAGGTCGAGCTCTCGCTGTCCCCCTCCTCGGACGGCCCGTTCCGCTCGCAGGCCAGCGCGCACGCGCTGCTGCGCGCGGACGGCGACGGCGCAGGAGCGCCGCACGAGAGGCGCCTCACGCCCGAGGAGCTCGACGACCTGAGGCGGGCCGTCGCAGAGCTCCCGGAGGGGCTCTCGCTGGACACCCCCGCTTCGCCCCAGGACCCCGCGGTGTTCAGCGGCCGCTGCGAGCTGCTCATCGCCAGGAGAACGCCGTTCGCCGTGGTCCAGCTGACGAGCGCGTTTCCGTCGCTCGAGGCGGGCCCTCACGCGCCCTCGCTGTCGCTGCTGCACCGCCTGGTCCAGCTCGCCTGGCGCGACGAGTCAGGTCCGAGCCGGCGCGGCCACTGACGGGCGCGCCTCGCGCGTCAGGCGCCGGCCGCCCAGCACGAGCAGGACGCCGGACGTGAGGAAGGCCAGGTCCCAGCCGAGCTGCCCCGGACCTGGACGGACATGGTGGATCTGCAGGAGGTGATGGTCGATCACCCCCTCGACCAGGTTGAACAGCCCCCAGCCCATGGCGGCGGCGCCCGGGAGCATCCGTCCGGGGAGCTCGGCTCCACCCGCGCGCAGCGCGCTCCAGAGCTTGATGACACCTGCCACGGTGAGGCTCAATGCGACAACGCCGAACAGGCCGTCGGCGAAGATGTTCCGCCTCACATCGTCGATGGTCGCGCCTGGATGGCAGCTGAAGCAGATCAGATGATGCCACTGCAGGATCTGATGGAACAGGATGCCGTCGATCAGGCCTCCTGCGCCCATACCGAAGATCACCCCCGCCGTCTTCACGGCGCGTGATGTCCTCGTGGCGGCGGTGATCTCGAACGGGCGGGCTGTGCTCATGAAATCCTCCTGAGCGCGCCCCCATGCGAGCGGCAAACCACAGCCGTCGGGCGGCGCAGGACGGATCGCTCGGGCCGGCGGAGCGACCGGTTCGCCACGCCGGAGCGCGGCGCTTTGGCCGGCCGCGAACCGACGGCGCCCCGACTCGATGGACTGGCCAGCTCGGACCTGGCACGGAGTTGGCACATGCCGAGGAGAGGAGCCCACGTATCCGCAGAAATCGCTGAAAGGTGCCAGATGGACAATCGAATGAACCCGGAACACGCCGCCGGAACGGCCGAGCCGGAACACCAGGGTCCCAGGCCGGTCCCCTACACGTACCATGACGGCCGAGAGGATTACCTCCACGTCGGCCGCCAGGAGGGCGCGGAGCTGGATCAGCCCGAGGCGCTGGTCCCGGCTGCCGAAGGGGTGACTTCACCTGTCCAGGCGACGTCCCTGCCGCCCGAAGCCGCGTCGATGGCCGCCGCGCCGATCGCCTCGCCGCCCGAGGCGACGGCGCTGCCGCCCGAGGCGACGGCGCTGCCGCCCGCGGCGATGCCCCGGTCTCCCTGGGCGACGCCTCGCGCAGCGGCGCAGCGCCCTCAGCAGGCGAGCCGGACGAGCGAGATCGTCACGCGTGGGCTGCGGACCGGCGCCGTGCTGACGGCAGCGACGATGTGCACGATGATGGCAGCGTCCACCCTCAAGCGCGGATCGCCCTGGGCCGCCATGAACGCCATGGCAGCGGCGGTCGGCCTCGGGGGTCGCCGCCCGAAGCGCCAGTTCGACCCGGTCGCCACGCCCGCAGGGATCGCGGCGCTCGCCGGCGGCCTGCTCGTGTGGGGCATCGGCTACGAGAAGGCGCTCGACGCGGCGGGGCAGCGCGGCGGCGCGCTCACGGGCGCGCTGTCGGCGCTCGGCGGCTTCCTGCTCGACGACCTGGTCTTGCCCGGCCGGCTGATGAAGGGCTTCCGAGACACGATGGGCGTGGCCGGCACCGTCGGCAAATACGTCGCCCTCGGCGTGGCGAGCGCCGTCGCCCCGCGGTGAGCGCGCGGGGCGGCGCTATCGCCGCTGGCGCGGCGAGACACCTCGCGCCGGCGCGAGCGCCGCCGTGGCACAGCGCCCCGCTATCCCTGCCCGGCGGCCTTCCGGTCCTTCGCGCTCGGCTCCTCGTGCTGGGGCAGCGCGCCTCTCGGCTGCGCCGGTTCGGTCGCGCCGCTCTCTGGCGGCGGCTCGTCCTCGGACGGGGCCGCCGCGCCTGCGCCCGTGGCCTCGGCGCTGGTCTCCCGCAGCTCGAGCGAGCCCGCGGGACCGCCGCGGCCCGATTCATCGTACGGCCCGCCGCCGAGCGAGCCCGGCGCGCGGAGCTCGGCGTCCTTGGGGTGCGGCCCGTCGAGCCGGAAGATCCCCTTCGATTGATCGACCTCGTCGATACGCCCGTTCTCCTGCGCCTGCGCCCCGGACCGCTGCTTGGCCTTTTGCCCCATGATCCCCTCCCTCGCCCGGCGCGCAGTGCGTCCACCGCACACACGCCCGCCTCGACCCGCCGCGTGCATGCGAGGTGCCGGAGCGCGCCGGCCCCGCCCGCTCACGCCGGCCGCGCCGCGCCCTGCTCTTCCGACGCGGCTTCCACCGCGACCGGCTGGGTGAGCTGCTCCGGCGGCGTCCCGGCGGCCATCTGCTGGGCGATGATGAGCTCGCGCGCCTGCTGCCGCAGCTTGGGGAGCCTCGCGGCGAACACCGCCGCCGCGACGACGCAGCACGCGCCGCCCGAGGCGACGGTCGCTGGCGCGCCGATCTTGCCCGCGAGCCAGCCGGCGAGCAGCGCGCCGAGCGGGGCCATCCCCATGAACATCATCGCGTAGACCGCCATGACGCGCCCGCGGAGCGCGTCCGGCACCATCGCCTGCACGAGCGTGTTCGACCCCGCCATCTGCACCATCATCGAGAAGCCGACGGGCACGAGCAGGAGCGTCGAGAGCCAGAACGACCGCGAGAGCGCGAACAGCCCGAGCGCCACCCCGAACCCCGCGCAGGCAGCGGCGACCCAGCGGCCGAGGCCCCGGAGCCGCCTCCGGCTGGCGAGGACGAGCGCGCCGAGCAGCGCCCCGATGCCCGACGCGCCCATCAGGATGCCGAGCCCCTGCGCCCCACCGCGCAGGATCCGATCGGCGAAGATCGGCATCAGCACCGCGTACGGCATCGCTGTGACGCTCACGACCCCGAGCAGGAGCAGGAGCGCGCGGATGGCCCTCGTGCGCGCGACGAACCGGAAGCCCTCGACCGTGTGGGAGAACGCGGAGCCTCGTCCCGCGGCGGCCGGGCGGGGCGGGACGCGCATCGCCAGGAGGCTCGCGAGCACGGCGAGGAAGCTCACCCCGTTCGCGACGAAGCACCACGCCTCGCCGATCGCGCCGACCAGGATGCCCGCCACCGCCGGGCCGATGATCCGCGCGCCGTTGAACATTGAGGAGTTGAGCGCGATGGCGTTGGCGAGGTCCTCCCGGCCGACCATCTCGACGACGAACGCCTGCCGCGTCGGGATGTCGAACGCGTTCACGACGCCGAGGAGCACGCTGAACCCGAGGATGTGCGGGACCTGGATGTGCCCGCTCAGCGTGAGCGCGCCGAGCCCGAAGGCGAGCGCCATCGCGGCGGACTGCGTGGCGAGCAGGATGCGGTGGCGGCTCCGCCGGTCGGCCACGGTGCCGCCGATCGGGGCGAGCAGGAAGACGGGGATCTGCGTCGCGAACCCGACGGTGCCGAGTAGCAGCGACGAGCCCGTCAGCCGGTACACGAGCCACGACTGGGCGACCGACTGCATCCAGGTGCCGACCAGCGAGACGAGCTGGCCGGCGAAGAAGAGCTGGTAGTTCCGGTGGCGCAGCGCGCGCAAGAGCGACGCGCCGGAGCCCGCCGGGCGCTCACCACGACCCGCCGCGGGGAGCGGCTCCGCTTCAGGCTGACCCATGGTCGCAGTATGGGGACGCCGGAGGCTCGGGAACCTGGGATCCGAAGGATCCGAGCGCAGCGGGGTCAGCCGCGCGGCCTCCGGCCGGGCTCCGCCGCGGCGCGCGGCTCAGCCCCCGCCCGCGTAGTTGGCGGGCCACGCCGCCGAGAGGAGGCCGCCGTCGACGGCGACCTCCTGGCCGGTGATGAACGAGGCCTTGTCGCTGAAGAGGAAGGCGACGAGCGCGGCTACCTCGTGGGGCCCGCCGACGCGGTTCATGGCGTGGAGCGACGCGGCGAAGGCGCGGCCCTGGGGATCGTCGAGGCGCCAGCCGGCCGTCGCCATCTCCGACTCGACGACGCCGGGGCTCACCGCGTTGATGCGGATACCCTTCTGCGCGTACTCGACCGCGGCGGTGCGCGTGAGCGCGACGAGGCCGGCCTTGGAGGCGGCGTAGATCGAGAGCCCGGGGAAGAAGCGCGACGTGGCCACCGACGCACAGTTGACGATCGAGCCCCCGCCGCTCGCGAGCATGGCTTTGATCTGGTACTTCATGCACCAGAAGACGCCGCGGAGGTTCGTGTCCATGACCAGGTCGTAGTCGGCGTTGGACAGGTCGGCGAGCGGCACCAAGAAGCCGGCTCCGGCGTTGTTGAAGCTGCAGTCGAGGCGACCATAGGTGGAGACCGCGGCCTTCACGAGCGCCTCGACGTCGCCCTCGACCCGCATGTCGGCGGTGACCCAGGTGATCTCCCCGCCGCGATCCTTGACGGCCGCGACGAGCTCGCGCCCCTGCGCCTCGCGCCGCGCGCTCGCGACGACCTTGGCGCCCTCGGCGGCCAGCGCGACCGCCGTCGCTCTGCCGATGCCCGAGCTCGCGCCCGTGACGATGACGACCTTGTCTTTCAGAGCTCCCATGCTTCACATCCCTCCCGAAGGTGGCCGGCGCCTCCATGACAGGCGCCGGTGCTCGTGAAACGCCGAGTAAGGAACAACCGTCTTCGACCGTCTGGAACGCAAACGGAGCGCGCAGAGCGGGCCCAAGACGATGCCAAGGGCGAGTACGAAAGGGAAGGGATTCCGGCGCTCTCCGCGCGGTAACGCGACGCGCACGAGACGCGCAACAGGGCTCCTTGTGCCGAGGTGTCGCGCGTGCGTCGCCCTGGTTGCGCCGGGCTGCGTGGATGTGGGTCGCGTCACCCTCGACCGAGGCGGCGTCGGCGCGCAGCGCGCGCGGCCGGGGCGGAGTTGGGCTATAGGCCGGCGTCCATGAACCGACCGTACCTCATCGCCGGGGCGCTCCTCCTGGCCGGCCAGCTCTTCGCGCTCGGCTGCAGCGCCCCCAAGCCGGAGCCCGAGATCGCGTCCTCGGCCTCGCAGAGCGGCTATGCGGGGCGCTACCCGGCCGAGCTGCAGGCGACGGCCACGTCGTTCGGCGAGCGCGAGGACCTCTCGAAGCGCGCCACGGAGCAGTTCGCGTCCTATCCCGACCAGCTCAAGAAGCCGGACTGGAAGCAGGTCCTCGACGTCATCGAGCAAGCGGACGCGGCGGGCCGGAGCTACGACTACGTGGAGCGCGTGCGCGCCGTCGACGGCGCTGTGGCGTTCTTCAACGACAACAAGGAGGACCTCACCCGCAAGGTGAGCGGCGCCGCGCAGTACGTCGTCAAGCAGAAGGGGTGCGACGTCGACGTCACCGGCGCCACGGCGCACGCGCTCGAGGAGGGCGTCGAGCGCCAGCTCGAGAAGTACGTCCGCGAGCGCAGCGAGGCGCACCGCCGCATCGAGCGCTACCGCGCCTCGCTCGGCAAGGAGAACGCCGCGACGCTCGAGAAGCAGGCCGACGCCGTGAGCTTCGTGAGCTACGTCGTCCACATCGACATGGTCGAGCACAAGCTCCGGCTCCGCCGGATGCTCGAGGAGATCGAGACCATCAAGAAGTCGATCGACGAGGCGGTCGAGGCGGAGCGAGCATTCCAGTCCTCGGGCAAACGCACGGACGAGGAGAAGAAGGCGTCGGAGGCGCGCATCGAGGAGCTCGGGCGCAGCAAGGCGATGCTCGACTCGGCCGCGACCCAGGCGAAGCAGATCGACGAGACGATGGAGGAGCGCATCGCCGCGGCCCAGAAGACCTACCGCGAGGCGATGGACCGCCTGATCGCCACCCTCCGCAAGAACGCCGGCCTGCCGGCCGAGCCGCGCGACGGCTGATCCTCCCGTCCCCGTAGGCGTCAACCAAGCTTCGCGCCGCGTTCTCCTACATCCGAACGTTTACGTGGTCGTGGTCGTGGTCGTGGTCGTGGTCGTCAACGATAGGCCGTGAACGACCACGACCACGACCACGACCACGACCACGATGACGACTACGTAAACGTTTACGTTGGTGACTGATGGTGAGGAGGAGGCCTTGTGGCCGAACGAGCTTGCTTCACGCCGAGGGCCCTCCCCACCTCGCCGCCATCTCCAGCGTCCGCTGGTTCTCCGGTATCGTGAGGAACCGCTCCCTCCACACCGGATCGCTGATCTTCCCCGCCCTCTCCATCAACCGCTCCCTCGCCGCCGCGATCGCCGCCGCGCAGTCCGCCTCCATCCCGTTCGCCGCCAGCGCCTCCGCGTAGACGTTCCTCACCGCGGACTCCCCCTCCTCGATCGCCCCGATCGCGTTCAGCATCGAGAACGCCTCCCCCGCCGCCGACAGCGCCTCGTCGAACCTCCCCAGCCCGAGCAGCGCCCTCGCCCTCGCCGCGACCGCCGCCGCGCGCAGCGGCGGCGCGCTCTGCAGGATCTCCGCCGCCGCCCTCGCCTCCTGCTCCGCCCCCTCGAAGTCCCGCGCCAGCAGCGCGATCCGCGCGAGGTACGTCCGCGCGCTCCCCTCCGTGCGCGGATCCCCGAGCCGCTGCGACAGCGCGATCGCCTCGCGCTCGGTCCGCTCCGCCTCCTCGATCCGCCCCCGGTAGCCGAGGACGTGCCCCAGGTTGCTGAGCGTCGCCACCGCGAGATCGTGCAGCCCCATCCGCTCCGCGCCCGAGAGCGCGCTGCGCAGCACCTCCTCCGCGCCCGCGAAATCCCCGAGCTCCGCGTGCATGTACCCGACGTTCATGCGGAACGCGCAGGCGTTGCCGCGGTCGCCCGCGCGCTCGAACGCCGCGAGCGCCGCGGACAGCCCCGCGAGGCACGCGCTGGGATCGCCGTTCCCGAGCGCCCGGGCCGACCGCGCCGCGTGCAGCCGCGCCACCACCTCGACCTCCCGCTCCGCGAGGTCCGTCCCGTCGCCCTCGATCGCCTCGATCAGCGCGTCCGCGAACGCGTAGCGCCCCCCGAACACGAGCAGCAGCGCGCCCTCGCCGAGGCACATGTGCTTCGCCACGAGCGCGCCCTCCGCGTCCGCCGCGGCGGCCTGCGCCGCGCTCATCCAGCGCTCCACCCGCTCGAAGCCGCCCAGCTTGCCCGCGGCCATGGCGACCTGCTTGATCGCCGAGAACCACGCCGCGGAGCCGGCGGGCAGCCGGTCCACGGCCTCGGTCCCGCGCTGCTCCGCGAGCGCGAGCTCCCCGCGCCAGACGTGCGCCTCGGCCTCCACGAGGCGCAGCGCGCCGAGCGCCTGCGCGTTCGGGCCGCACGCGACGCCGCGCTCGGCGCGCTCGATCGCGGCGGCGAGGTCCTGCGCCCGCAGCGCCTGCTCCGCCGCGCGGCAGTACGCGGCGGCGGCGCGCGAGAGCTCGCCGCCGCGCTCGAAGTGCTCGCCGAGCGCCATCGCGTCGACCGCGCCCGCGCCCGCGCGCGACAGCCACTCGCCGGCGAGCCGGTGCCCGAGCCGCCGATCGCCCTCCGTCAGCATCCCGTAGGCCGCCTCCCGCACGATCGCGTGCTGGAAGCTGTACTCCACCTCGCCGGGCAAGCTGCCCTCGCCGCGCCGGGAGATCACCTCGCGCTGCTCCAGCTCGACCAGCTTCGGCGCGACCTGCGCCCCGCCCACGAGCGCCGACACCCCGCCCTGCCAGAACGTCTGCCCGAAGACGCTCGCCGCCCGCAGCGCGCGCCGCGCCTCGATGTCGAGCGCCTCGATGCGCGCCTGCACCATCGCCACCACCGTCTCGGGCAGGTCGGCGCCCTTGCCGTCGGCCACCGCGCGGAGCTGCTCCTCCAGGTAGAACGCGTTGCCGTCGGCGCGGTCGACGATCATCGCGAGGAGCTCCGGCGCGACGTCCTCGCCGAGCACCTGGCGCACCAGCCGCTCGCTCGCGCGCCGCGGCAGCCCCGACAGCTGCACCTCGTGGACGCCGCGCCCCGCCCAGAGCTTCGGGAAGAGCTCCCGCACCTCCGGCCGGCCCAGCGCGAGCACCATCAGCCGCTGATCGCCGAGGTTGCGGAGCGCCGAGTCGACGAGCAGCACGCTCGGGAGATCGCCCCAGTGCAGGTCCTCCAGCACGAGGAGCACGGGCCTCGCCGAGCACTCCGCCCTGAGGAGCTCCTCCCAGGCGACGCGGATCTGGTCGCTCATCAGCACGGGGCTGCGCCGCGCCGCCATCAGCTGCACGCTGTCGCCGTCGGGGAACGGCACGCCGATGAGCTCCCCGAGGAACGCCGCGGTGCGCGCCGATTCGGCGTGGCCGTACCGCGCGACGCGCGCGCGGAGCTTGCGCTGCCGCGCCTCGATGGGCTCGCCCTCGAAGAGGCCGATCGCGCGCCGCAGCGCCGGGGCGAGCAGCGCGAAGGCCGAGCCGGCGCTCATCGGGTCGCCGCGCCCGATCCACACCTCCAGGTCCTCGCCGCGGTCGCGGAGCCGCCGGATCAGCTCGGAGCGCAGGCGGGATTTGCCTGCGCCCGCGGGCGCGGTCACGAGCACGGCGCTCGGCGTCGACTCCTCGACGCAGTGCGAGAACGCCGCCTCCAGGAGCGCGAGCTCGCGGTCGCGCCCGACGCACGGCGTCGGCTTGCCGAGCAGGGGCGGCGTGGAGGCGAGCTCCTCGCGCTCGCCGTACAGGCGGAGGGCGCCCGCCTCGCGGGTCACGTCGAACCGCGCGCCGAGCAGCCCCGCGGTCACCTCGTCCATGCGGACGGCGTCCGCGCCGGCCGGCGCGTGCGCGGGCGGCAGCAGGTGGACCGCGCGGTCGATGAGCTCGCCGACCGGCAGCCGCGCGGACATCTCGGCGCGGCCCGTGACGAGCGCGACCGGCACGCTGCCGAGCAGCGCGTTCAGCGCGAGCGCGCAGCGGGCGGACTGCGCCGCGAGGTCGGTCGGGGCGCCGCCGGCGGTGAGCACGATGAGCGGCGAGCGGGACTCCAGGATCTCGAGCTCGCCCTGGTAGCGCTCGGCGACGGCGATGAGCGCCTTGCTGCGCTCCAGGTCCTCCTCCTGGGAGCGCGTCGCCTCGGCGTCGCCGCTCGCGTCGCGCGCGAGCACGAGGCACATCATCTTGCGCTCGTTCGTGGTGATCTCGCCGCCGCGCAGCGTGTTCGACGGGCGGCTGCTCGCGGCGCCGACGCCCGCGTCGTCGAGCGCGAGGAGCTCCGCCGCCACCGCGTCGCCGTCGCGGGGCCGGTCCTTCGGCGGCTTCGCGAGCATGCGCGCGACGAGGTCGTCGAGCGCCTCGGGCACGTCCCCGCGCAGCTCCCGGAGCCGCGGCGGATCCTCGAGGATGACCTTGATGAGCACCGAGAGCCCGTCCGCGCCCTGGAACGCCGAGCGCCCGGTGAGGCACTTGAAGAGCACGCAGCCGAGCGAGAAGACGTCGGCGCGGGGGTCGATGTTCGGCTCGCTGCGGGCCTGCTCAGGCGCCATGTAGCCCGGGGTGCCGAGCATCGTGCCGGGCATGGTGAGGTGCCGGTCCATGGCGCCGAGGCGCACCACGCCGAAGTCGATGAGCGTGACCCCCTCGATCGCGCCGCCCACGAGGAGCAGGTTGCTCGGCTTGAGGTCGCGGTGGACGATGCCGGCGCGGTGCACGACGCCGAGCGTCGACGCGATGCGCGACGCGAGCGCGACGCTCTCGGCGATCGTGAGCGACCTGCGGTTGAGCCGCTCGGTCAGCGTCTCGCCGGCGAGCCACTCCATCGCGAGGTAGGGCTGCCCAGCGTCGGTCGCGCCGTGCGCGATGTACCGCACGATGCCCGGGTGCCGCAGCGCGGTGAGCGCCTCGAGCGCCTCGACCTCGCGCGCGAACCGGATCGCCTCCTGGAGCCCTCGCCGCTGCAGGACCTTCAGCGCCACCGGCTCGTTCGTGACCAGATCGCAGGCGCGGTAGACGTCCCCCATCCCGCCCGAGCTGGCGAGGCGCTCGATCAGGAAGCGACGGTCGATGACGTCTCCCACGCGCATCTCGTCCCCGCCTTACCTGAGACCTCGCATGAGCCTGCTTACAACGGAGTAAACGAACTCGGCCCCGATCGCCAGCGACTCCGCCCGCAGCGGCCGGGCGCGGCGGTTCGCCGGCGGCTGCGAGCCCGTCCAGGCTGTGAGCTACCCAACATCACTCATCGTGGCGCGGGCGGCGTACCCCTGTATGCCCCGCGCGGAGGGCAGCCGTGATGCCACGCCGGCGCAGCGGAAGCGCCGTCCAGCGTCGGGTAGCGTGGGAAACAGAGAGACCTGATCTACCTGGATGGGGGCTCGCGCCCCGAGCGCGCTTGCGCGCCTGAGCGCCGGTGTGGGAGGCGCATTTCACCCCACCGAGGCAAAACGTCCTGTCCTGTCTCCGGGGCGCGAGCCACGGGGGCGCGTTGCGCTCGTCACCGCGTCTCGGCTCGGACGCCATGGCACGACCCCTGCTGGGCTGATGGGATCATGAAGATGAAGCTCTCCAAGAAGCAAAAGAGGAAGCTCAGCAAGCTCGGCCGGAGGGCCCTCCGGCCGGTGGCCGCGGCGACGAGCGTCGCAGCGGTGTTCGCGGCCGGCCTGTACAGCGGTGAAGCGAGAAACTATCTGAGCAGCGCGAGGACCGCCGTGAGCCGGAAGGTGAGGGCGTGGGCGAGCGCGCTGGGCGGCTTGAAGCTGGCCAATGGCGTATCGGGGAGAGCTCACCCTGACGTGGAGCTCGCGCAGCCGTCATGAAGCCGATGAAGAAGAAGACCCGCCGTGCCCTCCGGAAGGCGGTCGAGGCGGTGTCGGCGGCGGCCGCGATGATCGCGGTCGAGACGATCGGCTCCGCCGCGGGCAGCCTGCTGAAGGACGCGCTGAAGAAGCGGCGGCGCGACCGCTGAGGCGCGGCGCCGCGGGCCTGCACGAGCACCTCGCGCCTCGGGCGGTCCTGGGGTAGGTTCGGCCGCCGATGGACACCCGAACTTATTTCCAGGGCAAGAGCGTTCTCATCACCGGCGGTTCGAGCGGCATCGGGCTGTCGTTCGCGAGGCTCGTCGCGGGCTACGGCGCCGCGGTGACGCTGGTGGCGCGCCGCCGGGCCCTCCTCGACGAGGCCGCGGTGGGCATCCGGCGCGAGCACCCGTCCGCGCGGGTCGACGTCCTGGAGCTGGACGTCAGCCGGCCGGACGATGTCGCGCGGGCGATGGAGTCGCGGCTCGCCGAGCGGCCGATCGATCACCTCGTGAACAACGCGGGCGTGGTGATGCCGGGGCGCTTCCTCGAGCTGCCGGTGGACCAGTTCCGGAGCATGATGGACGTGAACTTCTTTGGCGCCGTTCACCTGTGCAAGGCGGTGCTCCCGGCGATGGCGGCGCGCGGCAGCGGCCATGTGCTCAACGTCTCTTCGCTCGCCGGCGTGATCGGCATCTACGGTTACACGCCGTACGCGGCGAGCAAGTTCGCGCTGATCGGCTTCTCGCAGGCGCTGCGCGCGGAGATGTGGCCGCACGGCGTGCGGGTGAGCGTGTGCATGCCGCCCGACACCGACACACCGCAGCTGGCGTTCGAGAACCAGTACAAGCCGGCGGAGACGAAGGCCATCGCGGGCAACGTGAAGACGCTCGAGCCGGACGCCGTGGCGCGCAGCATGGCCGACGGCATGGCGCGCGGGCGGTTCGAGATCTACCCCGACGTGGGCTCGCGGGTGAGCGCGATCGCGCAGGGGGTCATTCCCGGGGTGGTCCGGTGGGTCTGCGACAGCGCGCAGCGGAAGGCCGGGCCGGCGGTGGGGTGAACGCGGGAGCGATGGAAGGGCGGTAGTTAGGGATACCCGGCGTCTGCCAGATCCGCATGACGTTTCCAGCGGCCCGGCATGCGCTTGACGCGATCGGGACGGCGTGGCCGCCTCGGCGCCGTGAGGGCTGCGATGGCGCCGGTTCCGAGACGCATTCTCGGGATGTTGATTCCTCTCTTAACAGCCTCCATGACAAATCCGAGGAGAACCGCACCCGTGCCAAGGAACACACGCCGCGTCGCCGCGCTCCCGCTGTGCATCGCCCTGCTGGCCGGCGCGGCGGAGGGTCGCGCCGAGGCCCCGCCGGAGGCGGTCGCCCGGCTCATGGCGCAGGCGAACGCGGCCGCTCGCGAGGATCGGCTCGCCGACTCGCGCGACCTGTGGATGGCGGTCTGGCGGCTGGAGCGCGTCCAGGTCGCCGCGTGCAACATCGGGGCGCTGTCGCTCCGGCTCGGCGACGCGCCGGCCGCTGTGCGCTGGCTGTCGCTCTGCCAGGAGATCATGCGCGCGCCAAGAACGCCCGCGGAGCGCGCGCTCGTCGCGTCGCGGCTCAGCGACCTGGCCCGCGCGCGGCAGCTCGCCGGCGAGCTCCACGTGGTCGCCCCCGCGGGCTCGAAGATCACGATCGACGGCGCGCCCGCCGAGATCGAGGACGGCAAGCCCGTCCCCGTCGCCCCCGGCCACCACGTGGTGCGCGCCATGCTGGACGGCGACGTCGCGACGGCCGAGATCGACGTGCCGCGCGGCGAGGCGCGGGAAGTCGTGCTCACCTTCGCTGCCCGGCCCGCCGGCGCCCCTGCGCCGCTCCCGGGCCTGCCGGCCGCGCCCGCAGGCGCGACAGCGCCGCCTGCCGGCCCCCGCGCCTCCCCGCCCGCCCCCCCGCCCCCCCGGCCCGGGCCGCGGCCGGAGCTCGTCGCCGGCGGCTTCGGGCTCTCCGCCACGCTGGCGGCGATCGGCGGCGTGATGCTCGTCGGCGCGGGGAAGAAGGACGAGGCGGGCGACACCGCCGCGCTCTCCGCAGGGCCAAACCGTTGCTTCCGGCTGACCCAGCCGATCTGCCAGCAGTCGGCTTCGGCCTACGACGACGCGATCACCTACCGGGGCGTGGGCATCGCCGGCCTCATCGCGGGAGGCGCCATCCTGGCCACCACGCTCGGCTACACGTTCTATCCGCGCGGACCGGCAGAGATCACGGTGTCGGCCAAGGGCCTTGCGTTGACGAGCACGTTTTGATGTGCAATTCGACCTTGCGCCTGCTCTGATCGAAGGCCGCTTCGCACGCTGCGCGATCTTGCGAAAACTTGCGTGACGGCGGCCGCCTGACCGCGGCATACTGCGCCCCAAGACGACCTGGCAGACGACACCCCGGCGGATTGGGGCCACCTGGGTGCCGGCGCCACAGCCTCGTGCCGGAGGACTGGACGCATGGGTAAACCCATCGCGCGTTGTGCTGCTGCTCTCCTCTTTCTGATCATCTCGGCGACCTTCTTTGCGTGCGGCGATGGGCCCTACGTGGGTGGAAGGTGCGCGACCACGGACCACTGCCAGTCGGACCAGCAGAATGTGCCGGGCACGATCTGCATCGATGAGCACTGCGAGTGTGGCGAGCCGGGGAAGGTCATCTGCTGCGCGCGTGGTGACGACACGCCGAACTGCTTCGAGGAGTGCCGGACCTGCGACGAGTGCGCCGAGGGCACGGAGGCGTGCTCGGGGGTGTCGGCTCCGCCCGGGGGCTGCGAGGGCGACGCGGAGTGCCCCGGCCCGCCGGACCCGCGGTGCGGCGTCGGGAGGTGCGTGGACGGCGCCTGCGTCGTCGAGATCGAACGAGGGCCGATCGCCTCGCAGATCCGCGGCGACTGCAAGGTCGAGGAGTGCACGGCCGACGGCCGCGTGGTGAGCGTGGCGGCCGTCGACGCCTACGACGACGGCAACCAGTGCACCCTCGACGTCTGCGAGCTCGACGGGCCGCGACATCTCATCTTGGATGGCGTCGTATGTCCCGCCTCGGGCTCCGGCCGATGCCATGAAGGCGTCTGCGTGCAGTGTGTATCCGAAGACCCAACGCTGCAGTGCCCTGCGGGGCTCGTGTGCTACGGCGTGTGGTGCGTACCATCGCACTGCGAGAACGGCGTGAGCGACCCTGGGCTCGGAGAGACCGGATTCGATTGCGGCGGCCCGTGCCGCCCCTGCCCCTCGAGCGAGCGCTGCAAGGACGACACGGACTGCGAGAGCGGCGTGTGCACGAACGGGAGCTGCATGATCCCGACGTGCAGCGATGGGATAAAGAACGGCCTCGAGGCCGGCGTCGACTGCGGCAAGCTATGGTGCCCGCGCTGCCCGGTGGGCGGGGGCTGCGAGACCGGCGCGGACTGCCTCAGCAGCGTGTGCTGGAGCGGCACCTGCCAGGCGCCCACCTGCACCGACGGCGTGAAGAACGGCGACGAGGCCGGCGTCGACTGCGGCGGCGAGGGGTGCGCCGCGGCGTGCCCCGAGTGATCGCACGGCGGGCAGGACGCCGTTGACAGCCATGAGCTTCGAGGAGAGCACGACATGAGCAAGCTGCGTTTCGAGATCTCGATATCGCTCGACGGCTTTGTCGCCGGCCCCGACCAGAGCGCCCAGGACCCGCTCCGGATCGGCGGCGGACGCCTCCGTGAGTGGGCCTTCGAGCTCGCGGTGTTCCGCGAGATGCATGGCAAGGCGACGCGCCTCGGGTTCGCGAGGCGATAAGCGCCGTCGTCGGCGGTGGTGCGGTCACCATCGCCCGCAGTCCACGACATCCGCCGCGCGTCTCCCACCGGGACCTGTCAGGGCCCGACGCCGGTCAACCCCCCACCAACGCGCTGCCGTCGATCAGGGCGCTCCCGCTTGCCTCGCGCGGCCACGGCGCCGCATGGACACGGCCAGCGCCGGCGCAAGCACCTCGTGCAGGTGCTGACGGCGCTCGTGTGGAAACACGGAATCAGCGAAGCATCAGGGGAGGACAGGGCCCAAACATGACGAGCAAGATCATCTTCAAGAATGCCGCGCTGTGGACATGCGTCGCTCTTGGCGCGCGATGGCTCGCCGGTTGTGTCGTCGACAGCTCACCTTACAACGAGACACCGCAAGACGGCGATCCGTCAGAGACTACGCCGGCCCAGAGCGCCCTCAGCCACGCGCCCCTCGAGGGCCTCGCCAGGCCAGTGTCCTGGTCTGAGGCTCCTCACGTCTGCGACTTCGGCTTCCTCGGGGGCGCGGCGTGCGACCAGTACTGCAAGAGTCAAAGGCACGCGTTGTGCGGCTATTGCGAATGGAATGACACCGAGCGTAGAAATCAGTGCCAATGCAAATCGGATCCCCAGCTCTGCTCGCAATAGCCGTTGCTCCGCAACGAGATCGTGAAGATCCTGCGAAACGGCGGGAAGATACCCGTCTTCGTCGGCATGTTCGCCGTCGACGACGCGACACAGCGCCTTGAGGGCATCCAGGACGTGGTCACCGCCCACGACATCCAGATCGTGGACAAGCGCGAGGACAACGCCGATCGCGCCGAGGCGCGCGCGAACGTCGAGGACATCATCAACGCCCGCCCGGACCTCAACGCCGCGACCGGCCTCTGGTCGTGCAACGCCATCGAGGCGCCGCCCGCCGGGGCGGAGTAGCCGCCGCGCGGTCAGCCGCGCTTCGCCGCGCGGCGGCGCACCTTCGAGAGCGCATAGCGGAAGCCGCTCGCCAGGTTGGCGTGCGTCGCCGTCGAGCCGACGTCCAGGCCTTGCCGGACCATCATCTGCGCGGCCTCCGGCCGGATGCCGACGAGCACCGCCTCGGCGCCGAGCAGCGCGGCCGCCTGCGCCGCCTCGACGAGCCGGGACGCCGCCGTCGCGTCGACGAACGCCATGCCGGTGACGTCGATCAGCACGACGCGCGCGCGCTTCGCGTCGATCTCGCGGAGCATCGACGCGATGAAGTCGCCTGAGCGCTGGGCATCCATGACGCCCACGACGGGCATCACGAGGATGCCGTCCGCGATGGGCACCACGGGGCTCGAGAGCTCGCGGATGGTCTGGAGCATCGCCGCTTGCTGCAGGTTGGCGCGCTCGAGCTCCTCGCTCCGCGCGGAGATGCGGCGGAGCAGCCGGGCGTTCTCGACGCCGATCGCCACCGTGCCGGCGACGCGGACGAGGAACGCCACGTCGCCCGCGCCGCACGCCTCCCTGCGAGCGCTGCTCAGGACGAGGGCGCCGAGGACGTTGCCGCGGCCTTGCAGCGGCACGGCGATGGCCGTGCGCGCGCCGTCGTGCGCGGCGGGCAGGGCGGCGTCCGCTCCCCCCTCGGCGGGGTCGATCACGACCGAGCGGCCCGACTCGATCGCGCGGCGCACGAGCGAGCGCGTCGGGATCGAGACCTGGTCCTCGACGACGGAGCTCGACGGGGACGAGAGCCCGATCATCATGACCTCGATCGCAGGGGCGACGGGCGCGATCCGCCCGCCGCTCCCGGCCGCGGCCCGGCGGGCGGCCTCGAGAGAGAGGTAATCGCTCAGCGCCGTGGACCAAGGCGTCTGCTCGAGGGTGACGCAATCGACGCGGGTGTGGAGGACCCGGGAAGGCGGCAGCTCGGCGAGGGTCGGCCCGACGCCGCGCGTGATCATCCGGTGGATCGTCTCGACGGCGCGGAAGCCCATGTCGTCCTCGCGCTGGACGATCGTCGCGTGGATCGCCCCCTGCCGGAGCAGGGCGACCGTGCGGGCGACGAGATCGAAGCCGACGATCTTGAGATCCCCGGCCCGGCCGAGGGCTCGCGCCGCTCGGCCCCAGGACGGCCCGTTGTCCGCGGCGGCGCCGAAGGCGCCCGCGACGTCGGACCGCCCCTCGAGCGCCACCGTGGCGAGCCTCGTCCCGGCCTCCTGATCCCAGTCGCACGGGATCGTCGGCAGCACCGTGAGGTTCGACCCGAGCGCCGCCTCCCAGAAGCCATCGACGCGCTCGCGGACGTTCAGCGCGAGCCCCACGGCGCCGAGGGACGCGACGACGCCGCCGCCCGGGAGCAGCCGCTTCATCACCTCGGCCGCCAACCTGCCCGACGCCACGTTGTCCGTGCCGATGTAGAGCGGCGCCCGGCTGCCCGGCAACGGAGGCGTGTCGATCACGACGACCGGGATGTCCATCTCGGCCGCCTGCCGGAACACCTCCTCCGCGCTCTCGGGGTTGCTGGGCGCGATGATGATGCCGGACATGCGGCGGCGGATCGCCTCGTCGAGCAGGGCGCGCTGAGAGCCCTCGCCGTCGCCGCCGTGGCCGGACCGCCAGTCGATGGAAACGCCGAGGGGCCGCGCGGCGCTGTCCGCGCCGGCGCGGATGTTCTGGAAGTAGGTCGTCGGCTCCGACGCCGGAGCCCGGTAGACACGGGCGCAGAGGTCGCCTCGCGCGAGCCCAGGGCCGTCCCCGACGCGGTCCTCCTCGAGCAGCCAGATCTCCACCGTGTTCCAGCTCGGGTCGAGCTGCACGCTCTTGATGCCGTGAGCGATGGTCTCGATGAGGTCGTGCAGCGCGGGCGTCGTGCCCACCTCGTGGAGAAGCCGCTCGAACAGGCGGATCTCCTGCGCAGCGCTCGCCTTGTCGTCATAGAGCCTGTGCCGCTCCAGCGCGTCTCCGGCCGTGCCCGCCAGGACGTCGATCGTGGCGCAGCGCTCCTCGCCCGGAGACGCCATGGTGGCCTGCTCGACGGCGAGATAGCCGGCCGGCTCGCCGCAGAGCTGGATGGGCGCGACCAGGAGCCCGGCGCCTTCGGGGACGCCGCTGCCCGCCTCGATCGCGAAAGGCAGGTACATCCGGTACCAGGCCCGCGCATCGACGATGCGGCTCGCGTGCGCGGCGTCAAGAGGCGCCGCAGCGCCGAGCGCGGCCCCCCCGTCGGCGAGCTCTGCGCCGACCGGGACGCGCGAGGAAAACCCAGGTGGCGAGTCGAACCCGACCAGCGCTCTGGCCACGAAGCGGTCGCCCTCGCGGATCAGCAGGCTGCCGCGCGGCGCGTACGGGAGAACGGCCATGGCCCGCCGCACGATCTGCTGGAGGACGGCGAGGAGGTCGGGTACCGGACGCATGCGGGTCGCTCGACGATCTCGCCTGGATCCAGGCGGCCTTCAACAAATTCACGCGCAATGGGTCGATCGCGGGTCGGAAAAAACCGCGCTGCCGAGCGCAGGCGCGGCGCGCGCCGCTACGGCGATACAGCGGACCCGAACCGCTCGTTGCTCATGCCTCCCGCCCCAGCGAGAGATGCCTGCGAGCGGTCGCCGAGGTCGCCGCCGAGGTACACGAGGACTTCCTTGCCGCCTCCGAACGCGATGACGAGATCCCCGAGCCCGTCGCGGTTGAAGTCGCCGGCGCGCGAGATCTTCGTCTCGCGCGTGCCGCTGCGCTGTCCGCTCATCGAGGCGTCGGGCTCCCCGTCGAGGCCCGCGCCGCCGCGGTATACGTACGCCTTGCCGTTGAGGCCGGCCTCCGGCGCGCCCACCACCATCTCCACGAAGCCATCCCCGTCGAGGTCACCGCTCGATGACACGGTCTGACCGAAGCGATCGGCCGGCGCCTCGCCGTGGAGCTCCAGATCGGCGGTCGTGTCGAACTCCCCGCCTGGCCCGCCGAGGTACAGGAAGGCCATGTTCTTCCCCGGATCTCCCACGAGCAAGTCCGCGAACCCGTCTCCGTTGACGTCGCCCGCGCCCACCGCTCGTCCGAGCTCGCCCTCGCCCTCGCCCTCGCCGATCAGCAGGCCGTCAGGCGTTGTGTCGAGCGCGCCGGCCGAGCCGAAATAGACGTAGACGCGCTGGCTGCCGGGCGCCCCGACGGCGATGTCCGAGAAGCCATCGCCGTTGAAGTCCGCCGATGCGACCGAGGTGCCGAACTTGCTGCCGCTCTGCACCCCCGAGAACATCGTGTCGGCGACCGTATCGAACGCCTCTGGCCCGCCCCGATAGACGTAGGCGTTACCCGGCTCGTCGAAGTTGGGGCCGCCTCCCGGCGCGCCGACCACGAGGTCGGCGTAGCCGTCTGCGTCGATGTCCCCGGAGGCCAGCGCGCTGCCGAACCTGCGCTCATCGCCAGCGAGGTTCCCCGAGAAATCCGCGCTCGCGGCCCACGTCCCGGGCTCCTTCGAGCTCCCCTGGAGCACGCGGACCATGCCCTTGAGGTCCGCGAAGGTCGTGCCCGCGACCACCGCCTCGGCGAAGCCGTCGCCGTTCAGGTCCGCGGTCGCCACGTTGCCCCCGTAGCCGGCCCCCTCGATGGCGCCGCCGGTGCGGTTGTTGATCCCGACGAGGGTCCCATCCGGCGCCGGGTCGAAGCCGTCGCCCGCGCCGCCCAGGAAGACGTAGGCGGCTCCGCAAGGGATGTACTCCGGGATCTGATACTCGAGCGCCCCCACGAGGATGTCGTCGAAGGCGTCGCCGTTGAGATCGTGGTGCCCCCGTCCCACGTTGATCCACCGGACCGCAGAGGGAGCGGAGCAGGCGCCCCCCGAGCACGCGCGGACCCGCCAGTAGACGCGGGCGCCCACGGGAGGAGCCGCGGAGCCCTCGAGATCCGCGGCCGGCCGCCAGCGCGTCGCCGTCGTCGTCTCGGAGGTGATCACAGCGGCAAACGTCGGGTCCTGACCGAGCTCGACCGTGTATTCGATCGGGTCGCCTGCGGGCGACACCGACGGCTCCCAGACGAAGGTGGGCCGCCGCGTGTCGGGCACGAGCATCGAGCCGACCGGGCTGTCCTGGATCGGCAGCCTCGGGACCGGTGTCGTGGGAGCATGCGGCTCTCCGCCGCCGCCGCTGCCGGCGCTCCCGCCGCCGCCGCCGCTGCCGGCGCTCTCGCCGCCGCCGCTGCCGGCGCTCGCGCCACCGTCACCGCCACCGCCCGATGCCGGGTCGCGGGTCACGTCCCTGATCCCGAGGAGATCGGCGCACCCGAGGAAGAGGGTTGCGAGCGCAATACCCCAGGAAAAAGAGCTCCGCATCGCGCGGAGGGTACTGGAGGCGCGATACGCCCACAAGGCGAGCAGCCACGCGCCGACACCGCGCGTCGAGGAGCGCGAGCGTGGCGCGTCGCGACGGCTTCGCCGCCCGCGAGGAACGGCTCACGAGATCGACTCATGACGACGCGATCATGAGCCGGGCGCTCGTGGCACAGACAGGCAGCGACAACACGTCCGCGGGCCCCCTACCAGCGACCACGCCGGAGCACGCGCCGACGCCGAGGAGCGCGCCGGCCCGCGTCACCCCGGCAGCCGAAGGTCCGCCCCGCCGGCACCGCCCCCGAGCCCCGGCAGCCCAGGGCGAGGAACAGCGCCAGGCCCCGCGCCGCGCCGCGCCGGGCGCTCCCCCCAGCAGCGCTGCCGCAGGCGCGCACGTTGCAGGGAAAGCACAAAGATCTCGTGGACCAGAGATGAATTCCGCTTGCGGACGCGGGTGAAATTTGTGTCATTATTGCGTGGCTACCGTAACAATTTCGCGACGCGCGGCAGCGCGGCGCTCTTGCCCTTGACGACCGAGGAGGCGAGAGTCCTGGACGTCATCGAACGATACGAGTTCAAGTACCTGGTGCCGGAGCGCCTCGTCCCGGATATCCGGGCCACGGCCTGCTCGGTCGGCCGGATTGACCGGTACGCCGGCCCGGACGGCGTGTACCGCATCCGGTCGCTCTACCTCGACACACGCGGGTTCGACCTCTACTGGGCCAACGCCCGCGAGCAGCGCGACCGCTTCAAGCTGCGGGTGCGCAACTATCCTGGGAAGACCAGCCCGGCCTTCCTGGAGGTGAAGCGGCGCGTCCAGGATGTGATCATCAAGTCGCGCGCGGCGGTGCCGGCGAGCGATTGGCGCGATCTGCTCGCGCCCGGCCGCCCCCCCTCGCTCGATCGGCTCTCGCCGGGCGCGCGGAAGGCCGCGGAGAAGTTCATCGGCGCGTTCCACCGCCACGACCTCAGGCCGGCGCTCCTCGTCGACTACGAGCGCGAGGCGTACGAGAGCACCATCGACACCTACGCGCGCCTGACGTTCGACCGGAAGATCGTCTGTCAGCGCAGGGAAACGATGGATCTCGACGCCTCCGAAGGGGGGTGGCGCCCGGTGGACCACCCCGTCCAGACGCAGACGCCCGAGCCCGTCTGCGTGCTCGAGCTCAAGTTCGAGCGCAGGCCGCCGCCGTGGATGGTGGCGCTCGTGCGACGCCTCGACCTCGTCCGGCACTCGTTCTCCAAGTACTGCTACGGCGTCACCGCGCAGCTGACGCTGCCGGAGGCGCGGTCGGCCCGGGTCGCAGGGTGGCAATGATGGACTGGCTCGCGGCGCTCTCGCACGGCGGGGCCGTCGAGTGGCGCGAGGCGCTCATCTCCCTGCTCGTCGCCTTCGGGCTCACGCAGGGCATCGCCGGCGTCTACATGCTCACGTTCCGCGGCCTCTCGTACTCCCGGACGGTCGTCCAGAGCATGGCGCTCGGCAGCATCATCACGTGCACGCTCATGCTCGCCGTCGGCAACAACATCGCGGCCGGCATCGGGATCGCGGGGGGCGTCTCCGCGATCCGGTTCCGCACCACGCTGCGCGATCCGCGCGACGTCGTGTTCGTCTTCGCGTCGCTCACCATCGGCATGGCGAGCGGCGCGCGGGCCTACGGCGCGGCGATCGCGGGGGCGGCGATGTTCGGCGTCGCGACGCTCTTGCTCCACGTCACCGGCTACGGGTCGCGCCGGCAGCCGGACGGGCTGCTCCGGTTCGTGGCGCCGGCCGGCCAGGCCGGCACGGAGATCGCCGGCGCGATCGCGGGCATCCTCCGCGAGCACTGCGGCACCTTCTCGCTCGTCACCCTGCGCGAGGCGGCGCAGGGCACCGTCATGGAGCACGCCTACCAGATCCGCGTTCGCCACCCCGACCTGCGGGCCGGCCTCGTGACGAGCCTGCAGGCGTTGCCCGGCGTGGCGGACGTGAGCCTGATGCTCCAGGAGCCGACGCTGGACCTCTGACCACGGCGACGCACCCTATCCGCTGATGCGCAGGCAGCAATCTCACTCACCCGGGCGCATCACGTCGCGGCCACACCGTGGGAGCCGTGGTAACAGAGCGCATGCACAAGAGTCGCCTGGCTGGGTTCATCATCGACTGCCGAACCGACGATCTCGATAGCGCCGCGCGTTTCTGGAGCGCGGCGCTCGGGATGCGATCGCGCGGCCGGGACGGCGAGGCGTACGTCCGCCTGGACGCGTCTACGCGCGATCTTTCGGTCGAGGTGCAGAGCGTGAAGCACGGGAGCCGCGTTCACCTCGACATCGAGACCGACGACGTCGAAGCCGAGGTGCGCCGCCTCGAGCGGCTCGGCGCCAAGCGGATCACGCAGGCCTCGACGTGGTGGGTGCTCGAGGCGCCGACCGGCCAGCGCTTCTGCGTGGTGAGGACCGCTCACCCGGACGCGCCCGGCTTCTCCACGTGGGACGACGAGGGGAACCCCGCGTAGAAGCGGCGGCCCTGGCCCCGACGCCCGCCGTCGGGCAATTCGACGGTGAGCGTCGCGCATCCGCCCGCCGCGCTCCGCATGCCGCCATGCGCTGCGACGGAGCGTCGTGCGATGAACAGGCCAAGACCCCACCTCCGGAGCTCCACACGGACGTCGCGCATTCGAGGCGATCGGAGGGGCGATCCCGACGAGCTCTCCGGGCCGCTCCAGCGGGTGATTCGAGAACTCCATGAGCTCGAAACACGATGTCCTTGATCTCGCGGAGCCCCCTCGCCCCGCGCCCCTCAAGCTCGTTGGCCACCAGGAGGCCGGCGCCAGCGCTCGCGCGGTGCACACCGCGGCTTCCAGACCTGCAAGTAGCCATGCAGTTCCGCGGATACTGGACGCGCGCTGACCTCCTGACGTGGCCCGCCTGTGGCCTCGGCGTGCCGGCGCGACAGAGGGGAGAGGCCCAGATCTCCGCCTGAGCCCTCCGGTCGACGCGACGTGACGGCGCGCGACGCCCTCGCCCGACGGCGCGGCCGCCAGCCAGGACAGCTCGGCCGGCACGCGCGCAAAGGCCGGCGGCCAGCCAGCCACCCGCGCAAGAAGCAGAGGCAGGGCGCGCATATCGCGCGCGGGCCGGTGTGCCGGGGTGGCCGCGCTGGCCGGCCATCCTGGACCACCGGGCGGCCACGCCACGGGACAAAGCAACGGCCAACAGCCCTGTAACCCGGCTTTTCCGGGGTAAGGCAGCAGGCCGAGATTTTGCAATGCCTCCCGATGGCTCCCGACGCTCGCGGAGAAATCGAGGCGAGCCCGGGTCAGCATCAATTTTGGCCCACGTCTGTAGGCTGATGTAGCCAAACGTGGGAAGAGGTTAACGTGCGTATCCTGGGCTTCACGGTACTGACACTGCTTGGCGTTGCGACCTTGAGCTGCACCGGTCCCTCGTACGGCGACGGGAGTGGGGGCGGAGGTGGAGGCGACGCCCGGCACGCCGAGATTCCCGAGAAGTCGGCGGAGATGTCCGACCCGCTGCCGGTCGAGACGCCCGCGACGAAGGCGGAGATGACCGACCCGCTGCCGGTCGAGATGCCGGCGGCAGAGGTGGAGAACTCGGACCCGCTGCCGGTCGAGCCTCCAGCCGCAGAGAACGACGAGCCGCCGGGCCAGCCGACGATGATCGAGGTGCCGATCGCGCTGCCCGGCTCGACCCAGGGCTGCCCCGACGGGATGGTGCGGGTGGAGGGCGAGTATTGCAGCGCCGTGGTGCAGGAATGCCTCGAGTACCATCCCGAATGGACAAAGCGCCACGGCGAGCCGGGGGTCGCCGCCCGATGCTTGCGATTCCGCGAGCCGTCGCGGTGCGTCGCCGGGAAGACCGAGCATCTCTCGTTCTGCATGGACCGGTACGAGTACCCGAACGTCCCGGGCGCGCTGCCGCGCACGCTGACCTCGTGGGAGCAAGCCGCCGGGCTCTGCGCGGAGCAGGGCAAGCGGCTCTGCACCGAGGCCGAGTTCAATTTCGCCTGCGAAGGTCCCGAGTCGCTGCCTTACGTCTACGGCTACGAGCGGAATGCCGAGACGTGCAATCAGGACCGAGACTACCGCTTTCCCGACCACTCCCAGCGGCTGCTCCACTACGAAGCGTGCAAGCAGAACGCGCGATGCGCCGCCGAGCTCGCGCGCCTGGACGGTCGCGAGCCGGCCGGCGGGCGCGCGGAGTGCGCCTCGTGGGCGGGCGTCTTCGACCTGAACGGCAACGTCAACGAGTGGGTGGTGCGCACCGATCAGAAGGCCCCTTGCCGCAGCGGACTCAAGGGCGGATGGTGGGGTCCGATCCGGAGCGCATGTCGCCCGATGACGACCTTTCACAAGGAAGACGACTACGGCTACGAGGTCGGCTTCCGCTGCTGCGCGGACGCCGAGACACACCCCGCGGGGTGAGCGCGGCCCGCGGGCCACGCATCCACCCGGGCTTCTGACTTCGCGCCCGCGCGCCGCGGGAGCAGCGGTATCCCCCCGAGCGCACGGCTCGGCCATCGAACCACCGTTACAGTTGCAGTTGCAGAGCGGCGGACGGAGCGCACGTCGTTCCGTCGCGGGCCAGTGAATGCAACGGGACTGTATCAGGGAGCCGATCGCGCGAAGCGCTTGACATCGGATCCCATGTGCATGCTTAAGTCAGATGTCATGCTCGGCCTCGTCTCGCGCCGGGCATGGCGTGTGTAGATCTTTCTTCGACAGTCACGGTGTGATCGTGCAACGGCCATTGTCGATTGCATATCGCTCTGGCCACAATCTTACAAATTCGACCCGATGGGCGGCAGGGCTCGCAGACGCAACTCTGTATTATTTATTCGCCTTGAACGCAATCTTGCGGCTCCGCCGGCCGGATCATGGAGGACCTTATGCGGTTCGATCGCTTATTTGGCCCTGTTTCCTTTTCGTTCGCGTGCTGCCTGGTCGCCTGCGTCATGGAGCCTGCTGACCTCGAAGACAGCGACGCCCTCGAGTCGGGGTTGAGCAGCCCGGACAACACGATGAAGGCCGAGCTCTCGTTCCAGTCGCAATGGACCGGCGGGTACTGCGCGAACGTGACAGTGACGAACACGAGCAACGGCCCGGCCACGTCGTGGGGCCTGGTGGTCGGGCTCAACGGCGCCACGCTGGCCAACCTGTGGAACGCGCGCTCCACGACGTCGGGTGGGCAGCTGAACGTCACCAACGAGAGCTACAATGGCTCGCTGGCCGCGGGCCGCTCGACATCATGGGGGTTCTGCGCGAACGGCACCGGGAGCCCCACGATCGTCTCGGTCAAGGGCAATGGCGGCTCGAGCACCAGCACGAGCACTTCCTCATCGAGCAGCAGCAGCTCGAGCTCCTCATCGAGCAGCAGCAGCAGCAGCTCGAGCTCGTCCTCAAGCTCCTCGGCGAGCAGCGGCGCGGGCGGCGCGGGCGGCGCCGGCGGCGGGGGCGGTGCGGGTGGCTCCGGCGGCTCGGGCGGCTCGGGTGGCGGCACCCCGACCGGCGCGAAGTTCGTGGGCAACATCACGACGAATGGCGCCGTGCGCACCGGCTTCGCGAACTACTGGAACCAGATCACGCCCGAGAACGAGGGCAAGTGGGGCTCCGTCGAGAGGAGCCGCGGCCAGAAGGACTGGAGCAAGCTCGACGCGATCTACAAGTACGCGAAGGACAACGGCATCGTGTTCAAACAGCACACGTTCGTCTGGGGCGCCCAGCAGCCCGACTGGCTCGCGGGGCTCTCCGGGTCGGAGCAGCAGGCGGCCGTGAGGGACTGGATGCGGTCGTTCTGCACGCGCTACCCGGATACGAAGTACATCGACGTCGTCAACGAGCCGCCGCCCCACACGACGCCCTCTTACAAGAACGGCATCGGCGGCGACGGCGCCAGCGGCTATGACTGGATCGTCAACTCCTTCAAGTGGGCTCGCGAGTTCTGCCCGAACGCGAAGCTGATCCTCAACGACTACAACAACATCGAGTACGAGAGCGAGCACCAGAACTTCATGCGGATCGCGAGGGCGGTGATCAACGCAGGCGCCCCTGTCGACGCGCTCGGCGCGCAGGCCCACGACGCATACAAGCTCAACACCAACACGGTGAAGGGGTACATCGACAAGCTCGCGTCGCTGGGCAAGCCCGTGTACATCACCGAGTACGATATCGGCATCGCGAGCGACGAGGAGCAGCGCCGGGTGATGCAGGAACAGTTCACGATGTTCTGGAACCACCCTTCCGTCCCTGGCATCACGCTGTGGGGTTACATCGTCGGCTCCACCTGGAGGGCCAACACGGGCCTCCAGCAGCCGAACGGCACCATGCGGCCGGCCATGACCTGGCTGATGGACTTCCTCGACCGCTGACGACCGGAAGCGCGCACGGCGCGCGTCGAGCCGTGCTATGCGAGCCGGATGTCCAGAGACGTCGAGCTCCAGTGTCGCTGCGGAAAGGTCCACGGATGGCTGCGCGGTGCATCGCCGGACGCGGTGAACCGCGCAGTCTGCTACTGCGACGATTGTCAGGCGTTCGCGCACCATCTCGGCCGCGCCGACCTGCTCGATGAGCACGGCGGCACGGACATCGTGCAGGTGGCTCCTTCGGCGGTCTCGTTCGACCGCGGCAGCGAGCTCGTCGTCGCGGCGCGCCTGACGCCCAAGGGCCTCTATCGCTGGTACGCGAGCTGCTGCAAGACGCCGCTGGGCAACACGTTGACGCCGCGGCTGCCGTTCGTCGGCATCGTCACCGAGCTGTTCCAGCAAGCCCCGAGCGCGCTCCCGTGCGACGAGGTCTTCGGCGCGCCGCGCGGCGCCATCATGGGCAAGTTTGCGATCGGCGAGCCGCCGCCCGGGTCGGTGAGGCCGAGCGTGCGCTTTCTCGCGCACGCGGCCCGGAAGCTGCTTGGCTGGACGCTCCGCGGCAAGGCGTGGCCGCATCCGTTCTTCGATCGCGCGACCAGGGATCCGAAGTACCCCATCACGGTGCTGTCCGCGGCCGAGCGCGAGGCGCTGCGCCCGCTGTGCGGCCCGCGTCCGGCGCGCGCATGACGGGTCGGCTCGAGCTTCCCCCGCTCATTCTCGCGGCGACGCGGCGCTAGCGCTCCCCACGCCCTTCGCGCGGGGTGCCGCTCCAGCGCAGGTCGGCGACGATGGGGAGGTGATCCGAGCCGAGATCCGGGCCGACCCACGCGCGCTCGGTCGTCCAGCCAGGCCCGGCGAGCACGTGGTCGATGCGGACGCCAAACCAGCGCGTGCGCTTCGTCGCGCCGAACCCCAGGCCGGCGCGCGAGAACGCGTTCTCGAAGCCCGCCCAGAAGCGCCGGTAGATGGCGCTGTCGACCGGCATGTTGAAGTCGCCGACGACGACGACCGGATAGGGCGCCTCGTCGACCCACTGCCGCGCGAGCTCGGACTCCCAGACACGCAATGCGATGACGCGGTCGTGCTCCTCCGCCTGCTTCCACAGGCCGTGCATCAGCGCCTCGATCGCATCGCGGGGCGTCTCCAGGTGCAGGTTGAGCAGGCTGAAGGTGCGCATACCGGGCGGCTCATGGGCGCCCGGCCGTGACGCGTCCGGCAGCGCGATCGCGTAGCGGAGGATCGCGCCGTGGCCGCCTTTATCCCAGACGTCGCGGCGATCCCTGGACTCGACCTCGAGGAGAGGGTGCCGGCTCACAAGGCACATCCCGTGGTCTACGTGGACGGACCACCCCGGGAATGCAGCGCTCAGCTCCTGCTCCGGCGCCGAGCACTCCTGCAGCGCGAGCACGTCGGGCCGCGTCTCGGCCACGAAGCCCTTGAGTCGATCGATGTTCATGGCGCGGCTCCCCGTGTTGAAGGAGGCGACGCGCAGATCGGCGCTGTCGGCGTCTCCGGAAAGGGCCCGGAGCGAGAACGTGAAGCCGAGGATCGGCCCGGCCACGATCGCCGAGGCCAGCGCCGCCGGGACGAGAGCGCGGCGCTGCACGAGGAGCGCGGCGGGCACGATCACGAGGAGAGGGAGGGCGACGATCTGGCGCGGGCCGAAGAGAAAGAGCGTCCCTGGCCACCACCGGTCGCCCACGATGGGCAGGGCGAGCCAGATCGACGCGACCGCGAGGAGGTAGAGCACGGCGACGGCGAGCACGAAGAACCGCAGCCGGCGCCAGCGTGGTGGGGACGAAGGACGCCTGGCGGTATGCGGTTGCGGCTCGGACGGCGCATCCCTGGATGGCTCGCGGTGGCGCATCGATGTTCCTCCGTCGGCGTGTAGAGTCCGTCTCGACGCGCGGCGGCGGCCAGAACGCACTCAACCTGACCGGCCGGGCGCGCTGGCGGCCTCCGCTGGCGCCGCCTCGTTCACAAGCGTTACGGGCTTCGCCGGCTCTCCTTCTCCGCCGCCTTCTTGGCGAGAGCCGCTCTGTCCGCCGTCTTCTGAGCGGGAGCCCCCTTCTTCGCCGTTACCTTCTTGGCGGGAGATCCCTTCGTCGCCGTCACCTTCTTCTCCGGAGTCCCCTTCCCCGATACCACCTTCTTGGTCGGAGACCCCTTCGTCGCCGCCGCCTTCTTCCCCGGAGTCCCCTTCTCCGCCGCGGCCTTCCCCGCTGCAACAGCCGTCGTCCGCACCTCTCGCCGGCTCACCGCCGCACGGTCTCCAGGAGCCCTTTTCGTCCCAGACTCCCTCGGCGCCGCCCCCTCCAGCGACTGCAAAGCCCGCTTCGGCGCCACCGCGCGATAGCTCTCCTCGATCCACTCGAGCATCATCGCCTCGGGCACGCGATCCTTCGGCCCGAAGCGCGCCGTCACCCAGCCGCTCTTGCCGAGGTTGTACCCCGTCGGCTCCGCGAAAGGCAGCATGAGCGCGGCCTCGCCGGACTGCGGGAGCTTGGCCGTGACATGCAGCTTCCCTTCGTGGGTGTTGAGGAAGACGAAGATCTTCCCGCGCACCTTGGCGACACGGTCGCCCCAGGGGAACTCCTCCACGGCCTCGGGATAGGCCAGCGCGGCGTCGCGCAGCCTCGCGAGGATGGGCGTGAACCTCGCGTCGTCCTGGCGCATCGTCATCCGGCGAGCGTAAAGCGCTCGCACGACCTCGTAAAGCCGGAACGGCGCCTGCTCACAGCCCGATCGAGAGCTGATTTCCCGGGTGCCATGAGGTAGGGTGGCGCCTTGCAGGAGCACGTTATCCCCATGTTTTCGCTCGAGAACCGTGTTCAGGAGTACGCCTGGGGCTCCCGGGACGCCATCGCGACGCTGCTCGGACAGCGCCCCTCCGACAAACCGCAGGCCGAGCTCTGGATGGGAGCGCATCCGGCGGCCTCCTCGTGCATCGAGCTCGACGGGGGCCGCGAGCGCCTGATCGACGCCATCTCCAGGCACGCAGACGCATTCCTCGGCGGACCCGCGCGCGATCGCTTCGGCGCTCGGCTCCCCTTTCTCCTCAAGGTGCTCGCGGCCGACCAGCCGCTGTCGCTCCAGGCACACCCGGACGAGGCGCAGGCGCGGCGCGGGTTCGACGCGGAGAACGCCGCCGGCGTCCCGATCGACGCCCCGGAGCGCACCTACCGCGACCCGCACCACAAACCCGAGCTCATCTGTGCGCTCACCCCGTTCGACGCCCTCTGCGGGTTCCGGCCGGCCACGGCCCTGCCGGAGGTCTTCGAGCTCCTCGCCGGAGGCCCAGGAGACGCGCTCGTCCCGCGCAGCGCCGATGCGATCGACGCGGCCGCGGTCGCGCGGCTCGTGCAGGGCCTGCTCGCGCTCGAGCCGGCCGCCCGGCGCGAGCTCGTGTCCTCGGTGGTCGAGGCGTGCCGGGCGCGCGCCCAGGCGGGCGGATGGCTCGCGCGGGCCGCTGCTGGGCGCTCCGCCTGCACGAGCTCTACCCGGGCGACGTCGGCGTCGTGATCGCGCTCCTGCTCAACGACGTGCACCTCGAGCCGGGCGAGGCGCTGTACCTGCCGCCGCGCCGGCTGCACGCCTATGTGCAGGGCGTCGGGATCGAGATCATGGCGAGCTCCGACAACGTGCTGCGCGGCGGGCTCACGCCGAAGAACGTCAACGTCGACGAGCTGATTCGCGTCCTCGACTTCGCGCCGTGGCGCGTCGAGCCCATCGTGCCGCGCCAGGTGGGCGTGGAGTCCTTCTATGACACCCCAGCGCCGGAGTTCCGGCTCTCCCGCATCGAGCTCGACGCCGCGGCCCCCTGGAGGACCGATGACCGCCGAGGCCCCGAGATCGTCCTCTGCACCCGGGGACAGGCCTCGCTGGTCGACGCGCGCGGCGCAGCCCGCGAGCTCCGCCAGGGTGGCTCGATCTTCGTCCCGTTCTCGTCGGGGAGCTACGTCATCGAGGGCCATGGCCAGTTCTTCCGGGCTACCGTCGGCCTCTGAGGCCACCCCGAGAGACGCACCGCGACGCCGGGCAGCGGTCGCATTTCCCCGGCGAGAGTTCCCATGAAGGTGGGAAGATCATTGAGCTGTTCTTCCCACCTTGCCATTCCGATCCGACCCCCCTCCGATTCCGGCCCCCCGGCCTCTGCCCACAACAGAAGAGGAACAGAGGGCCACAGAGCAAGGGACAGGAGCCTAGGACTTCTGTTCTTGGCGAACGGCTCGCTCCGAGGCGGCTCGCTCCCGCACAGCCCGCGGGGGGATGGCGGGATCTCCCTGGGCGACTGCGGGCTCGCCGCGCGGGGTCTCCTGCCCGTCCGCGGGCCCGCGCGCGAGCGACCCGGCGGCGGAGCGCCACGTCGCGAGGACGCGCCGCTTCAGCGCGCGGAGCTCGTGCGCGGCGAGCTCCGCGGCGCGGCGGGCGCTGTCGTTCAGCGAGGGGCGCGCGGCCCGGAGCTCGATGAGCGGCCGCGCCGCTAGCGAGAGGGCCAGTTTGTACTGGCAAGGGCTGTCCAGAAAATCGTATTCGTGCCGCCCCTCCGCGATCGCGGCGCGGATGGCAAAGGCGTGGATCACGGTCCCGGGCCGGAGCCCCTTCGGCAGGTCGACCCTGCGCCCGCACTGGTAGAAGTAGATCTTGTTGTCCCACACAAGGTTATAGAGCGCCGCGATGGGCTCGCCGCGCGCCGAGAGCCACGCGAGATCGAGGGCGCCGCGCTCGAACATCGCGGGCATCACCTCGTCGTGGAACTCGCGAAAGCGCTGCGAGGCGAACACGCCCGCGCTCCCGTCGGCCGACCAGCGTTCGGCGTGCAAGCGGAGCAGGATCTCGCGCGCGCGCTCGAGCTCCGCGCGCGTCTTCGCCCGCTCGAACGTCAGCGTGCCGCCCGCCCACGCCTCGAGATCGCGCGTCGAGCGGCGCACGAGGTAGCGGCGCGACGCGGAGAGCGCGCCCAGGTACTTCTCCCAGCTGGACGGCAGCGGGATGTAGGGCGAGGCGTCCGTGACCTCGATCCGCGCGTCGATGCCGCGCTGCCGGAGCTCGCGCGAGAGGATCACGGCGAGCGCGCCGTCGGGGCGCATGGCCGGCATCACCAGCTCGTCCCAGGCCCCGAGCGCCGCGCCCGCAAGCGCGCCGGCGAGCGCGTGCGCGACGTCGGCCTCGGCGCCCCGCTCGGCGATGACACCGAGGTTGCAAGAGCAGACCTCGTCGGCCTGATCCTCCCCTGAGGCGATGAGCTCCAGCCGGCGGAACTGGATGCCGCTGCGGTGCCGACAGCGGCGCTCCAGCAGCGGGGCGAGGCCGACCAGGCGGGGCCCATCGAAGAAGAGCGCGGCGCGCAGCGAGCGGCCCTGCGCCCCGAACACGCGCCACCAGGCGAGCATCCAGTCCGGCGTGAGCATCGGCTCGTTCATCCCGCTCCGCCCCATCAGTTCTTCCCAAGCCCCACGCATCGCGACGAGCTCGGCGACATCGGTCACCAGGTGAAACCGCAGCATCTCCCCCTCCCTTCCGCACAACCCCGCACGCCGTCCACCGCCGCTCCGCCGGGCCTCGCAGAGGCGCGGCGGCGGCGTCCCTCCCCTCAGCGCTATCGTGGCCGCAGGTGGGCAAGCGCCGCCCGCGCCGCGACGATGCGCTTGTCCAGCCATGTCATTCGATACCCCTCCTCGGCGGCGCGCCGCTCGGCGCGCTCGTGTTCATACGGGACCCGATGAAACGAGAGCTCCTGTCGCGACGAGTCGAAGAGGGCGAACTCGGCGAGCTTCTCGCGCCTCCGGGCCGCGTCGACCGAGCCGGGGTTGATGAAGAAGCATTTGCGCCCGCGGTCGAGCGAGATCCGCTCGCCCGTCGGCCGCGGCGTCGCCACCCCCGCCTCGACCTCGTAGAGCGCCTGGACGTGGGTGTGCCCGAAGAAGCAGATGCGCCCGCTCGGCTCATGCTCCCTGAGGAGCAGCGCGTTCGCCTCGATGTGCGCGGGGCTCACCATGTACTGGCAGGTGTCGGCGACGCCGCCGTGGATGAGGACGATCTCGCCCTCGATGAGGCGCCGCCTGGGCAGCAGGGCGAGGGCCCGCTTGCTGTCCGTGGAGAGCGCGACGCGCGTGCGCCGGAGCGCGAACGCCGCCTTGGTGCCGCAACGCTCGGTGCCGATCTGATCGATCGCGATGAGGTCGTGGTTGCCCGCGATCGCGAGGGTCGGCGGCCGCGCGAGCAGGCGCACGCACACGTCGGAGTCCGCGTTGTACCCGACGATATCCCCGAGGCAGAGCAGGCGCTCCACCCCCCGCTCCGCGAGGAACGCCTGCACGGCCGAGAGGGCCTCGAGGTTACCGTGAATGTCCGCGATGATCCCGTAGAGCATGGCGCGCCACCTTTCGTGTGATGAATGAGCTGGCCCATCTCGCGAACGGCTTCGGATCGTCCCAGGCGAACGCGTCATAGACGGTGCGCGCCCCGGCGACCGTGCCGAGCCAGCCCGCGAGGGACGCGCTGCTGCGCTGCTCCCGGAACGCGCGGTAGACACGGTAGAGGTCGAGCCAGCGGTAGCTCGGGGCGGCGCGCGGCGGCGCAGGCGGGCGCCGGCCCTCGACCAGGTAGTCGTACGCGACGCGCGGCAGATTGACGCCCGCCGCGGCGCCCACGTGGTTCCACAGGGTGTACCGGGCATTGACCTCGAGGGTGTAGAGCGCGCCGCTCCTCGCGTCGCGGACGAGGTCGATCTTGAAGGGCCCCTTGAGCCCAAGCTTCGCGGCGACGTCGCGCCCGGCCGCGGCGACCGCCTCGTCGCCCGTGATCTCGACGACCGCGCTCTCGCCGGCGAAGGCCGGGTAGGTGCGGAGCTTGCGGCCGCAGAACCACGCGAGCAGCTCCCCTTCATCGTCCGCGAACCCGTGGAACGACACGAGATCGACGACGCCGCCCGGGATGTGTTCCTGGACAATCAAGTCCTGCTCGAGGCGCTCGAAATGCGGGTGCGCAAGGAGCTCGGCCCGCGTGTTGAAGAGGCGCGCCTTGCCAGCGCCGCCGAGCAGATCGCGCTGGATCTCGGCCCAGGCCGACTTGCGGCGCGGCTTCACGAGGAGCGGCTCGCGCAAGCTCGCGGGATCGCCGCCGGGCCGCAGCGTGCGCGGCGCGAGGACGCCTCTCGCCTCGCAGAGGCCGTAGAAACCCTCCTTGTCGAGGAGAGACCAGCACACGTCCTCCTCGTTGAGGAGGAACAGGAAGTGCTGCGCCAGCGCTCTCCGGTGGCGGTAGACGAGATCGAGCTGCGGGTCGGTGCCGTAGGCCAGCGGGATCCTGCGTCCGAGGGCGGCGTGGAGCCGCGCCCCGAGGCGCAGCAGGGTCGCTGCAGACGCGGCCCGGCTCGCCTCGTCGAAGCCGGGCACGAGGCACGCGGCGCTCACGTGGCGCGAGCACAGAACCGCGTCGGTCGGGTCCTTGGTCACCACGATGACCGGGATCCCGGCCATCGCGTGGGGCCGGACCAGGGTGATGTCTCCTAGCACGAGCGCCGGGGGGCGCTCGGGGGAGAAGCGGGCAACGTCGATGTCCTGTCCGTCCATGCTCACCACGTTTGACATGAGTCCTCCCCCTTCGAGAACCTTTGACCGCAGCGAAGATCGATGGCGGCAGCGCTCTGGCCTCCGCTCGGCTCGCGAGCGCCGAACGGCGAGCGCGCCGTCCAGGGCATCGCAAAAACGGACCTGGAATGGTCGGAGCCTCGATCCGGCGGATCGACACGAGCGCTGCGACACGCCGCACGACGACATGGCGGACGGCAGGAGCGCGACTCACAATCAGTATACGGTGAATTTGCTGGCTGACAAGAGAATCGCGCAACCAATGGAAAAGCCAAGGCACAGGGCTGTACGACCAGGATATGGACGTGGGCCGCCGCTCCGAACCGAGGTGTTCTGCCCGGTGTCCAGGCGGCTGCGCGCCTCGCGAGCGGCGCTCGCCGGGCGCAGATTGGCCGAGGGCGCCTGTTGAGTCGGCGTGTTCATTCGTCCACGACGTGGATCGGCTTCGGCCAGTCACGAAAGGTGAGCCGTCGGCAGATCGCGCAGGCACTGTAGAGGGCATGCGGTCGCCCGGGTGATGCGCTGGTCTCCAAGCAAGCGTGGGTGGTCGCCGTTCGGCCTTTGATCACCCATAAGGACGGCGCCACGCGGGCGTGAGGCGCTATCCCAGGGCGTCTTCGATCCGGACCCGCACGAGGCGCACGCCGGAGGGGATCCGGAGCAGCGTATCCCACCACTCCGAGCCGGCGAAGCGATAACGGATCTGCACCCCGAGCGCGGTCCCGTCGACGAGCGCGCGGCGGGCGAGGGCGAGCTCGCCGCCCGCGCTGCCGGCCCGCTGGAGATCCCCTGCGCGGGCAGTCGCACCGGCCTTGAGCGACACCGAGACGAGCTCCGCGGCCTCGGCGAGGTCGAAGAAGAGCTGTTCGAGGGTCGCCTCGTCGAGCACCGCTTCCTGCAATGGCGGCATCCGGATCTCAGGCGCGCTCTCCGTCTCATCCACGGTGTGGAGCTTCATGGCCTGTCCGCTCCCATGCTCGGCGGTGGCCACGCGGAGAGGGGCCTGGGCGCGCGCTGATCCAGCTCGGCCGAAGGCGCGTGGCACTGGGTGCAGCTCTGCCGGTAAGGATGGGTCGAGCGCATCCCGAGGGCGCCATGGACACCATGGCAGCTCGCGCACTCCGAGCGCATCAGCGTCGGGTGCGGGATCGTCGGCGGCGCGCCCTCGTAGGCGCGGGCGCCTCGCCGCGGCGACGCCATGCCCGCAAAGGTGTTGTCGGGCGGAGGCGGCGTCTCCGCGAGCGGCCTCGGGTCGGCGCCGACGACATGGCACTGCGTGCAGCTCTCGTAGCGACGGTGGCTCATCCTTGGCGCGGTGAGGTTCGCGACGCGCAGCCCGCGCTCGTGGCACGAAAGGCAGTCCGGGGCGCCGAGCTGCTCGATGCGATGCGGTATCGTGGGCGGCGCGCCATCATAGGCGCGGCGGGAAGCGCGCCGCTCGAGCGCCGCCTCTCGATCGGCCTCCGACTGCTCGACAGGCGCGTAGAGATCGGCGTCCGCCGCCTCGAGCCGGGCGAATGCGCCCTCGTACATGCCGGCGTTCGGGCCGTGCGCGCGCTCGCGCATGTCGGCGTAGCTGCGCGCCTCGACGCTCGCCGAGGGCGGAGCGGGATCGCCGCGCAGCTCAGCGACCCCCCGCTCCGTGCCGCGGACCCCCGAGAAGTAGCCCGCCGCCGCGACAGCGACGATCGCGGCGAGGCCGACGTGCAGGCCGCGGGCGTCCTTCATCGCGCCTCTCCCCGCTTGCCCTGCGGTTTGCGGCGGATCTTGACCGCGCACTTCTTGTAGTCCGGCTGCTTCGAGAGCGGATCGTACGCCTCGAGCGTCGCGCGGTTCACCATCACGGTCTCATCGAAGAACGGCACGAACACCGTGCCGGCCGGCGGCGCGCCCCGGCCCTCGATCCAGACAGGCAGCTCGAGCGCGCCGCGCCGGCTCTCCAGGATCACGACCTCGCCGTCGCCGACACCGAGCCTCCGCGCGTCCTCGCGGTTCATCTCCAGGTACGACTGCGGCATCGCCCGCTGTAGCTGGGGTATCCTCATGGTGAGCGACCCCGTGTGCCAGTGCTCGAGGACGCGGCCCGTGCACAGCCAGAAGGGATACTCCGCGTCGGGCGACTCGGGCGGCGGCTCGTAGGGGTGAAACCAGAGGAGCGCCCGGTCGTCCTTCGTCACCGAGTGATAAAACTGGATCTCGTCCTTCGTGGCATAAGGGTCGTCGAACCGCGCGAAGCGGAACCGCGTCTCCCGCCACGAGCCGTCGGGCTGCTCGACGACGGGCCAGCGCAGGCCGCGCGCCTTGACGTACTCGCGGTACGGCGCCAGGTCCTTGTGCTTGAACCGGCTGAACTCGCGGTACTCCTCGAAGAGCTGCTCGTCGACGTTGACGTCGTGGTAATGCCTGTAGTCCCAGACCGGCACTCCCTTGCCGTCCTTCCGGATGTCGAACAGGAAACGGCCGTCCTTGTCCTTCATCCCGGCGAAGCCCATGTCGTGGAGCTTGCGCGCCACGGCGATGATCTGCCATGCATCGTCCCGCGCCTCGCCGGGCGGCTCGACCATCTTGAACCACTGCTGCGTGCGGCGCTCGGAGTTGCCGAACATCCCGTTCTTCTCGACCCACATGGCCGAGGGCAGGACGAGATCCGCGGCGCGCACCGTGGCCGTCGGGTAGACGTCGGACACGATGAGGAATTTGCCCGGGATCTTGCGGCTCGCGTCGAAGAGCTCGTTGGTGTTCGGCAACGACTGGCCTGGATTGGTCACCATCACCCAGATGGTGTCGATGTCGCCGCCCTGCTCCTTCGGGGTCGAGAAGCGCTTCCAGAGGTCGACCGTGTGGTAGCCGGGCTTCGGGTTGATCCGCCCCGCGGGCAGGTTCCAGAGGTGCTCGGCCTCCTTCCGGTGCTCGGCGTTCGTGACGACGAGGCCGCCGGGGAGCCCGTGGGCGAGCGTGCCGACCTCGCGCACCGTGCCGCAGGCCGACGGCTGGCCCGTCAGGCTGGTCGGGGCGTCGCCGGGCTTGCCGAAGTGGCCGCTGAGCAGGTGCACGCCGTGCACCAGATCGTTGATCGCGGTGCCGCGGGTGTGCTGGTTCATCCCCATGCACCAGAGGCTCGTGATCCGCAGATCGCGGCGCCCGAAGAGATCCGCCAGCATCCGGATGTCCTTCGCGGCGACGCCCGAGATCGCCTCCACCCGCTCCGGCGTGTATTCGGCGAGCGCCGTCTTGTACTCCTCGAAGCTCATCGGCTGCCCCTCGAGGGTCGGGGGCTCGGTCCGCTTCCGGAAGTTGCAGAACCGGTCGACGAACGCCCGGTCGAACGTCCCGCGCTCGACGAGCAGGTGCGCGATGCCGTTCGCGATCGCAAGATCGGTGTTCGGCTTGAAGACCAGCGTGTGCTGGCAGAAGGCCGAGGTGCGCGTGCGCCGCGTCGTGAGATCGATGAGGAGCACCTGCTCGCCCTTCGATCGACGGTCGACGACGCGCGAGAAGAGCACGGGGTGCATCTCGGCCGGGTTGTTCCCCCACATGAGGAGGACATCGCACCTGTCGAGATCCTCGTAGCAGCCGGCCGGCTCGTCCACGCCGTAGGTGGAGAGGAAGCCAGTCACCGCCGACGCCATGCAGAGGCGCGCGTTCGGGTCGATCTGGTTGTTCCCGAGCCCGGCCTTCACGAGCTTGTTCGCCGCGTACCCCTCGGGGATCGTCCACTGGCCGCTGCCGTAGAGCGCGAACCCCGCCGGGCTCTGCATCGCGCGCCGCGCGATGATCGCGATGGCCTCGTCCCAGCCGATGGGCTCGAGCTTGCCGTTCCTGCGGAGCAGCGGCTTCGTGAGTCGGTCTCTGCCGTAGAGGGCGAGGCCGACGTGATACCCCTTCACGCAGAGCAGGCCCTTGTTGACGTCCGCGCTCTGGTCGCCCGCGACCGCGACCACGCGGCCCCCTCTCACGCCCACCTGCACGTGGCAGCCGGTGCCGCAGAACCTGCACGGCGCCTTGTTCCAGACCACATCGGAGGTGATCCCCGCCCCGGGCGCCGCCTGGGCGGCGGCGACGCCGTCCTTGCCCAGCGCGAGCCGACTGGCGGCCACGGTCGCCGCGCCCATCGCGGAGCACCTCAGAAACTCGCGGCGATCCATCATGGCTCCAGATCCGAGAAGTCGACCGAGACCACGTCGACGAAGTCCACGCCGTCGGTGCAGAGCACCCGCTCCACGAGCTCTTCCCCGGCGACCAGGGTCGCTGTCTCGGCGATCGCGGGTAGCCTCGATCCACACGGAGGACCGAGCGAGAGCGCCGCCTCTGCGGCGAGCGAGCGACACGCGCGCGCTCGCGCGCTGGGCTCATCGGAGAGCGTGATGACAAGAGCACTGATGGGCATCGGCACGCCTGGCTGGGGTTGATCGGGTGGATGCGGTCGAGCGGGTCGAGCGTCGCATCGCGACATCGCAACGTCGCAACGTCCGGGCCACACGATCTCCTCGCCGGAACGCCCGCGCATCGCAGCCTGTCCCTTCGCCTCACCGGAGATCCGCGGCGCACGAGGAGCGCTGGGATGCGCAAACGGTGCGTCGGAACGCGCGCCCTGCACCGTGTCGAGCCGCGGGCCTCGGCGCCGCCCCGGACACGCGTGATGGCACGTGGCGTGCGATGTGGTTCGAGCCGTGCACGCCTCTCTTCATCTTCCTGGAGCCGCCGTGATCCTGGGGCTCCTGTGCGTGGCGCACGCGGCAGGCTGCCAGGATCGCGACCAGCCGCCCGGGCTGCGCCCCGCGCTCGACGCGACGCCGATCGCCTCCGCCAGCGTCCACCGCCCTGACAAGCTCTCCGGTGTCTCGACGGACAGGCGGGACTCCCTAGGACGGCCGATCCGCGCGGCGTGCGTGACGTGCCATTCGCTCCGCAGGCCCGATGCGCTGCCGACCTCGACGGCGGAGCTCGACGAGTTCCACGTGGGGCTGAGGTTCGAGCACGGCGGGCTGAGCTGCGCCTCGTGCCATGTGATCGGCGAGCAGGACACGCTGCGCAAGGCCGACGGCACGCTCGTCCCGATGCGCGACGCCATGCAGCTCTGCGCCCAGTGCCACGGCCCCCAGCTCCGCGACTACGCGAACGGGGCGCACGGCGGGATGAACGGCAGTTACGCGGGCGGAGCGCGCGTGCGCAACCACTGCGTCGACTGCCACGATCCACACGTGCCGGCATTCCAGCCGTCGATGCCCGTCCTGCCCCCGCGCGACCGCTTCGTGGCGGCGCCCGGCACAGGAGAAGGAGCCCACCGATGACCCAGACAACGAGGCGCGTCGCGCTCAAGGTGCTCGGAGCCACGCTCGGCGCCTCCGCGTTCGCCCACGCGATGGAGCCGCTCCGCGCGTGGAGCAAGGACCTCTCGCTCGATCAGTTCCTGCAGCGCCACTACAAGGAGCTCACGAGCGAAGAGCTCGCCGAGGGCATCCGCCGCCTCGAGCGGGAGACGCGCGAGGAGTACGGCCGCGAGGTCACGATCCGCGACATCCGCCCTCAGGAAGGGGTGCAGTTCGGCTACGCGCTCAGCCTCAGCGTGTGCATCGGCTGCCGCAAGTGCGCCGAGGCGTGCCACGTCGAGAACAACCACGATCGGCGCACGAACAACTCCTACATCCGCGTGCTCGAGATGGATCAGGGCAGCTTCGACATGGAGAAGGGCGACGCGACGTACGAGCACGCCGTGCCCGCGAAGGGCAAGTACTACATGCCGGTGCAGTGCCAGCAGTGCGACAACGCGCCTTGCGTGAAGGTCTGCCCCGTCCAGGCGACCTGGAAGGAGCCCGACGGCATCGTCGCCGTCGATTACAACTGGTGCATCGGCTGCCGCTACTGCGAGGCCGCCTGCCCCTACCACGCGCGGCGCTTCAACTGGACGAAGCCCGAGGTGCCCGCGGGCGAGATCAACCCGGATCAGGGCTACCTGTCGAACCGCATCCGGCCCCAGGGCGTCGTGGAGAAGTGCACCTTCTGCCTGCATCGGACGCGCGAGGGCCGGATGCCGGCCTGCCTCGAGGCCTGCCCCACGGGCGCGCGCGTCTTCGGCAACCTCCTGGATCCGAAGAGCGAGATCCGCTGGGTGCTCGAGAACAAGCGGATCTTCGTCCTCAAGGAGGAGCTCGGCACGCGGCCGCGCTTCTTCTACTTCTTCGACGTCTGAGCGAGCGGAGCCACGATGGGCAAGGACACGCACGCCATCACCTACCCGCGCTTCCTCCTCCGGGTGATCGGCCAGAGCTTCGAGGGCTCGTGGCGCTTCTATCTCTGGATGACCGTGCTCACGGCGATCGCCCTCGTCGGGGCGAACGCCTGGGCCCACCAGCTCGTCGAGGGCATGCGGGTCACCGGCATGAGCGACCACGTCTCGTGGGGCCTTTACATCGCGAACTTCACCTTCGGCGTGGGGCTCGCGGCGGGCGCCGTGATGATGGTGATCCCGGCGTATCTCTACGACGACCACGAGATGCACGACGTCGTGATCCTCGGCGAGCTGCTCGCGATCGCCGCCATCGTCATGTGCCTCCTGTTCATCGTGGCCGACATGGGGCGCCCGGACAGGTTCTGGCACATCTTGCCCGGGCTCGGGCGGTTCAACTGGCCAATCTCGATGCTGACATGGGACGTCATCGTCCTGAACGGCTACCTGTTCATCAACCTGCACATCTCGGGCTACCTCATCTACACGAGGTACCTGGGCAGGAAGCCGGACAGGAAGTGGTATCTGCCGTTCGTGTTCCTGTCCATCGGGTGGGCGGTGTCGATCCACACGGTGACGGCGTTCCTCTACTCGGGCCTCGGCGGCCGCCCGTTCTGGAACTCGGCGCTGCTCGCCCCCCGCTTCATCGCCTCTGCCTTCATCACGGGTCCGGCCTTCGTGATCCTGCTGCTCCAGCTCGTCGCCCGGCTGACCCGGCTGCGCGTGGGCGACGGGCCGATCCGCACGCTCACCTCCGTGCTCCGCGTGACCGTCCTGCTCAACCTGTTCATGCTGGGCTCGGAGCTCTTCACGTCGCTCTACACGGGCGGCACGCACAGCACCGCCGTGACCTACCTGTTCTTCGGCCTGCACGGCAAGAGCGCGCTCGTGCCTTGGATTTGGTCGGCCGTCGCGCTGAACGTGGCCTCCGCGGCGCTCCTGCACCTCCCGGCGAGCCGCGGGAGCCGGGCCTTCCTCAACGCCGCCTGCGTCGCCGCCTTCGCCGGCGTCTGGATCGAGAAGGGCATGGGCCTCATCATCCCGGGCTTCGTGCCGAGCACCCTGCACGAGCTCGTCGAGTATGTGCCCTCGATGGCCGAGTGGAAGATCACGGCGGGCATCTGGGCCGTGGGGTTCATGGTGCTCACGATTGCCATCAAGGTCGCGCTGACGGTGCTCACCGGCGAGATGGCGGTCGAGCCGCGCTCCGGTGACACCCGCACAGGCGAGCACGCGCCGCCGCTTATGCACTAGCGCTGCTGTGCGGCATGGAGCGCCGCCGGACACATCTCGGGCTCGTCGCGCTCGGCTGCGGGCCTGACCCGGAGAAGGTCGGCGATGCGCCCCGGGTGGACAGCTCGACCGGCGGCGCTGCCCGGCTCACTCGGCGACGATCGCGACGGAGGCCGGGAGCGCCCCGATCTGCGCCGTGACCACGCCGTCCTCGTACGAGAAGGGCACCGCGCGATCTTCCTCGAAGTCGATCGACGCGGCGGTGACCTGCGTCGGGCTCGCGTCCACGGGGAAGCTCACCGTCACCCCCTCTTGCTCCACCACGCCTGCGCTGTACTCGTGGTTGATCACGTGGAGCACCGTGCGGCCGTCCGCGAGCCGCACGAGGTTATGGCTCATCTTCTTCTCGCCAGCGCACGCCTCGGGCTGCTCGGCGGACGCGCACTCCTCGAAGGAGAGGGTCACGGGCCCGGCGAGGTCCGTCGCTCCGTGGTACAGGCCCTCGTGGGACTTGTAGAAGTCGCGGAAGCGCGCGAAGAACTCCATCATCTCGAGCGCGGTCGCCGTGCTCTCGTCCGTTGTCGTGTGCAGCGGCAGGGCGAAGTACAGGCCGTTCGCGTAGGCCTCCGCGGCGTAGACGCGGAAATAGTCCTTCCGCTCCTCCAGCGGGAGCCCGTAGTAGCGGTTCATCATGTCATTGGGCCAGTCCAGGAACAACATCAGGGGCACTTCCTTGCCACCGACGAGGGCTTGAACGCGCTTCGAGCGCGCCTTGAGCCCCCGCAGAGCGGTCTGGAACGACACGGTCCCGTCGAGGTGCCCCTCCACGACAGGCACCCAGTTCATGCCGCGCGGGCCGTCGCCGTCGATGTTCCAGTCGTACAGGCCCACGCTCTGCATGTCGACGAACGGCACGATGCCGTTCGACGAGATGAAGATCTCGCGGCCGTGCTGCTCGCGCGCGTAGCGGCGGAGCTCGAGCACCACCTCCTGCCAGTAGACGAGCGCCGGATAGATCTCGACGAACGTCCCGACCTGCGGGTCTGGGCGGTTCCCCACGGTCCGACCCCACTCCTCGACGAGCAGCTCGTTCCCGCTGTCGAAGGGCTTCGCCGTTGCGTTCACGCGCTGGAGGTAGCCGCGGAAATCGAAGCCTCTCCCGGCCGTCTCCGGCGCTCCTCCGCAGTCGAGCCCGTCCTCGGGGAGGAGATCGAACCCCTGCTGCCAGCCGTCCGGACGGCCGCCGTGCTTGCGACAGAGGTAGTTGCCGAAGTCCGCGACATGGTGGTCGTCGAACCCCTCGTTGCCATCGTACTCCGCGCCCCCGTAGCCGCCGTTGATCTCGTCGAAGTTCAGCCCGTCGACGCCGAGGTCGATCTGGAGCTTGCCAATCTCGACGAGCCGCGCCCTGTAGCTCGGGGACGCCATGCTCGACCGGTGGGCGCCTGGCACGATCTGGTCGTGGGCGACGAGCTCGCCCGCGGCGTTGCGCGTGGTCTGCTCCCGAAATTGCTCGTCGCTGTCGACCTCGTCGTCGAAGAGGATGGATGCGGTGCTGCCCGCGACGAAGCGGACACCGCGCTCGCGGCAGCTCGCCAGATACTCGGCGTCATAGTCGTCGGCCTCGATCCCGGTATCGCGCCAGCGCTGCCACGCTCTCGGCACCATGTCCGGGGCGAGCTCGAGCACCTGGGGATCCGCCTCGTTCACCTCCACCTGGCTGAACGCGAACACCGTCAGCTCCGACGTGTCGAACGTGCCGAACACCTCGGGGTGGATATCGGGCATGACCGGCGTGATCTCGCCTCCACCCCCCTCTCCCTCCTCTCCCCCCGCCCCGGTCGCCGTGGTTGCGCCCTCGCCGCCCGCGCCCCCGCTGGACGCCGCCATGCCGCCGCTTCCCCCAGGTCCTCCAGGGCCAGGATCCGAGCTGCACGCGCTCTCGGTCAGGGCGCCGGCCATGACCATGCATGACAGCAGCCACGACCAGCCTGATCTCCCGGTCCGGGCCGCGCGACCCTGGTACCTATGCGCCGGAGCCTCTCGACGCCCGGCGCCGCCCGCGATCCCGTCGTTGCGATGAGTTGCCATGCGCACAGAAGGCGTTCGCGCCATCCGCCATGTCAAGGCGGCCTGCGCCGCAGCACGAAGCTGTCACAGTGGGAGCTTCTCAGACAACCACGTCAAATTCCAGCACCACCGCTCGCGCTTCATGGTTGAATTCCGCGTGCGCAGAACGTCGCTCCGCCGACTGGCGGCCTTCATCGCCACCTGCGTCCTCGGCGCCGCGCTCGCCTCTTCCCACGGTCCTGCATTCACGATTTGCTCTTGACGGAGACGATCATGCCTATTCGACCTTCATTGTCGCACACCATTCTTCTTGGCCTGCTCGCTGCCGCCTGCAGCTCGAGCGAGCCGGCTCTGGAGGGCTCCGGCGGCTCGGGCGGCGCCGGCGGCTCGGGCGGCGCCGGCGGCTCGGGCGGCGCCGGTGGGTCCGGCGGCAGCGACGCGGCTGCGCCGCTCGTCGAGACGGAGGCGGGTCCGGTGGAGGGCGCGCGCGTCGGCGCGACGCGCAGCTTCCTGGGCATCCCGTACGCCGCGCCGCCTGTCGGGGACCTGCGCTGGAGATCGCCCGCGCGGCACGAGCCGTGGACCGAGCCGCGGGCTGCCGTCGAGGTCGGCGTCCCTTGCCCGCAGATGGACCTGCTCACCCCGGGCTTCAATGAGAGCTCGGGAGAGGACTGCCTCACCCTGAACGTCTGGACGCCCGAGCGCCCGGCGTCCTCTCCCCTGCCCGTCCTCGTCTGGATTCACGGCGGCGGCTTCGAGCTCGGCAGCGGCGGGGAGGCCGATTACGACGGCCGGGCGCTCTCCGAGGCGACCGGGTCGGTGGTGGTCACCTTCAACTACCGCCTTGGCCCGCTCGGGTTCCTCGCCCTCCCGGAGCTCAAGTCGGAGGATCCCGATCACCCCTCGACGGGCGCGTACGGCCTCGAGGACCAGCGCGCCGCGCTCGAATGGGTCAAGGCCAACATCGCCGCGTTCGGCGGGGATCCGGGCAAGGTCACGCTGTTCGGCGAGTCCGCGGGCGGCATCAGCGTCTGCATGCACCTGGTCTCGCCCAAGAGCAAAGGCCTGTTCCAGCGCGCCATCATCGAGAGCGGACCGTGCGACTCCGCCGCGGACGAGGCGGCGGCCAGCGCGCAAGGGCAAGAGCTCGTCGAGGCGCTGGGCTGCACCGACGCGCCGTCGGTCCTCGAGTGCCTGCGCGGCAAGTCGGCCGAGGAGGTCATGAGCGCGCTGCCGCGGGGCGCGGCCTTCCTCGAGGGCGCCGGCCCGACGTGGTTCCCGGTCGTCGACGGGTGGAACCTCCCCGACAGGCCGGGCAAGCTCCTCGAGGCCGGGAGCTTCGAGAAGGTGCCGACGATCCTCGGCAGCAACGCGGACGAGGGCACGCTCTTCGTCGCGCTCTGGGGCGAGTCCGCGGCGGTCGCCGACGACGCCGCGTTCGAGACGTTCGCCGAGACGCTCGCCCCGGGCCACGGCGAGGAGGTGGTGGCGCTCTACCCGAGCCAGACCTACGGCTCGGCGCAGGCGGCGGCGATCGCGGCGCTCGGCGATTCGATGTTCGTGTGCCCGACGCGGCGGGCGGCGCGCGCGCTCGCGGGCGGCGGCGCGGCGACGTATCTCTATCATTTCACCTATGCGCCCGAGAGCTCGCTGCTCGGCGATCTCGGCGCCTTCCATTCTTCCGAGATCAAGTTCGTGTTTGGCAACCCGACATTGGTGTTGCCGGAGCCGCTGACCGCGGGCGAGCTCGGGATGTCGCAGAAGATCATGGGGTACTGGTCGCGCCTCGCGGCGAGCGGGGACCCCAACGGCGAGGGCGCCGTCACGTGGCCGAGGTATGAAGCGGAGGGGGACGAGAGCCTCGCCCTCGATCTCGAGATCGCTCCGCAGGCCGGCCTGAAGAGAGAGCTCTGCGACGCGTGGGACACCTTCGCCACGGCGGCTCCCTGACGGCGCTCGCACGGAGGGCCGCGGCGCGTCGCGCCATGGCCGGGGCACGGCGTGCGGCCTGCGTGCCTTGCCTCCGGGCCCGCCGCGCGATGGATCCCCGAGCGCAGCCGCCGCGCTCTAAATAGCGATAGATATTATGCTATCCTGACCACGGTGCTCTCCTCCTACGACCTCGCCGCCATCATGGCCCGCCTCGACGGGCGCGAGGCCGCGCTCGACCTGCTCACGCAGGAGCGCCAGGCCGCTGTCGCCGCGATCTTGCGGGCGCCTGCGGGACCTCTGGGCACGGCGCTCGACCCTGCGGGGGGCAGGGAGCCCGGGGAGGCCGAGCTCCTCCTGATCCGCCGGGCCGAGCACCCGGCCGATCCCTGGTCGGGGCACATGGCGCTCCCGGGCGGGCGGCGCGAACCGGCGGACGAGAGCCTGCTCGCCACGGCGATCCGCGAGACGCGGGAAGAGGTGGGGATCGACCTCGCGGCGCACGGGACCCTGCTCGCGCGCCTGCCCGAGGTCCCGGCGGTCGCGCGCGGGCGGCGCGCCGGGATGATCGTCGCCCCGTTCGTCTTCGCGCTGCGCTCCACGCCGGAGCTCACCCTGAGCGACGAGGTGGCCGAGGCGCTCTGGACGCCGCTCGGGCCGCTCGCGCGCGGCGAGCGCACCTCGCGTTACGCGTACACGCACGAGGGAAACGTCCTCCAGCTCCCGTGCCTGCTCGTGGACGAGCGGGTCGTCTGGGGGCTGACGTACCTCATGCTGAAGCAGCTCTTCGAGGTGCTCCACCGGTAGCTCGCGCGGCCGTCGGATCAGCCGGTCTGCCGCGACGTCGCCGGCGTCGTCGGCGTCGTCGGCGTCTTTTTCCCCTATCCCCTCAGAAACCGCCCTCGATCGCGAGCCCAGGCATCGTGATGGGCCCGAGCTTCCGCGGCGTGCACCCGCTGTCGTCGCAGCTCACGTCGAACACCTCCTTCGCCAGCGTCGCGTTCTGCACGTCGAGCACGAGCCCGAGGTAGCTCCGCGCGCCAAGCGCCCAGCGCTTCGACAGGCGCATGTCGAGCCGGTAGAACGGCGCGATGCGATCCGGGTGCTCGCGCGGGGGGCGGCCCGGGGCGGCCTCGTCGGCGGGAAAGCCGGTGTAGAAGACATGGCGGATCCCGGCGCGCCAGCCCGCGCCGAGGTCGTAGAGCAGCGCGACGTGCGCCACGTGCGTCCGGTCGTAGGCGGAGGGGACCGTCGACTTTCCCCGCGTGCGCGTGGAGCGCGACAGCGTGTACGACGCCAGGAAGAACATGTCGCGGCGGAGCGCCCCGCGCGCCCCGAGCTCCAGACCGTACGTGTCGCCGAGGCTCCGCGTGAGGAAGCGCTCCGTGCTGAGGTTCGTGCCGCGGCCCGTCCCGATCGGATCGCTCAGGCCGAGGGTCACCTGTCGAAACACCGTGGCGCTGAAGTTGACCGGACCCGCGTCGGCCTCGACGCCGAAGCTCGACTGCAGGCTGCGCTGCAGCCCCCCCGGGATGCCGCCGATCTGGAGCGCCGGCAGCGGGGCGAGGCCGGGCAGCTGCGAGGCGAGGCCGAGCGCCGGGATGAGCCGCACGTGGTCGCCGACGCCGAAGCGGCCGACGATCCTCGGGTCGATGGCGAGCGCGCTCTTGCCGAGCGACGTGTAGTGGTCCACGCGCACGCCGGGCGTGAGGGTGGACCGCTCGTCGAGCACGATCAGCGCGTCCGCCCACGCGCCCAGCGCCAGGTCGAGCCGGCTGCGGAAGAGCTCGGGGAAGCTCTCGTCGAGCTGGGCCGTCCCCTCGGCGGGCGTGTCCTCCTCGGTGGACGCGCCGCCATCGGCCTCGCCGTCCGCTCCGCTGGGGTGCGGCGTCACCACGTAGCGGTCGACCGCCGCGTCGACGCCCACCCGCAGGAGCGCGCGCCCCGCGAGGATGGGCCGGGCCAGGCTTATCCTCGCGTTGAGCTTCCAGGCCTCGGCGCTCTGCACGCCCACCCCGCGCGACCGATCGAGCCCGAGGGTGAGCGCCGACCTGACGCGCGCGCCCAAGGTGTCGTCGTCGCGGTCGTAGCGCAGGTCCAGGCGATGAAAGTCGCTGTCGAGGAGGACGTCGGTCACCTCGGCGCCGCGCACCTTGCCGATGCTGGCGAGGTAGTCGTACGCGCCGAAGGCGAAGACGGTGAAGCGCTCCTCCGGCCCGAGCCGGTACGTCATCCGCCCCTGGTAGTCGGCGTAGCCCACATCGACGCTCGGGACGAGCGCCGACGTGAGCGCCGCGCCGGCGGCGTAATGGCCTCCCACGAGGACATGGGTGTCCCTGTCCATCGGCCCTTCCACGACGCCGCCGAGGTCGACGAACCGGAGGCTCCCCTCCCCGCGCCAGACGTCGGACGGCGGCGCGCTCTCGGCCTCGATCGCCGCGCCCGCGAGCCGCCCGATGTCCGCGGGATAGGGGCCGAGGTGCATCTCGACGCGCTGGACCATCGCGGCCGGGATGACGCTGGGGCCGGCGCCCACGTGAAAGAGGAGCGGGACCTGGATGCCGTTGAAGAAGTAGCCGATGTTCCCCGGCGGCGCGCCGCGGATGTAGTAGTACGGCATGCCGCTCGCGATGGAGGTCACGCCGGGCTGGATCTCGATCGCGCGGTAGGGGTCGCCGAGGGCGCCGGGCAGCTCGCGGACGTCGCGCCGCGTGAGCGAGACGGAGCCCGGCGGAGCCCGGTTGCCCTCGACGGTGACCTCGATCCCCGCGGGCGCCGCGGCCGACCCGACGGGAACCTCGGACGCCGGCGGCTCGGCCGGGGCTGCGCCGGGCGCCGGCGTCCCTCCGGTTCCTGCCGATTCACCGGCCGGGCCGCCTGCAGGCTGAGGGCGCGCCTCGCCAGCATGAAAGGTGGCGGCGGCCGCGAGCGCGAGGGAGAAGAGTGCGCCTGGGGATCTCACGCGGATGTCGTTAATGCGCCGCCGGGCAGCCGGGAGAACCTCCCCCGTGGCGCCCCGGAATTAGCAAATCCAGGGGCTCGGCGGAAGCCAGGGAGTCCATGCACGCTCAGCCATCCACGTGCCCTGGACGCCCATCCCGCGTGCAAGGTGCCGATCAACGGCATCGTCGGGCTGCGCGTCCCTTGCCCCGATCCGCGGCACAAAAAACGGAGCGCCCATTCGACGGCGGGGGGGGATGCCGTCACGGGCGCTCTGGCCTCCGTGTTTAGCAGGAGTCGAGCCAAGGCTCTCCCCTTCTCTGTTCCTGGGGTTACCCTTAAGGATGCCCCCGATACCTTTCGATTCTGAGATCTCTGCTTTCAAACCTGGCATGAGATCCGCGCCCTTGAACATCCCGCCGGGCCTCCCGCCGCGCCGAGCTCCCCGAGACGCAAACCAGGTCGATTGGAGAACGCCGGCGCGGCGTTTCTTTTGACAAGTACTTGTCAACATGACAACTTGATGTCCATGACGAAGCTCACCGCGGAGGCGACCGCGCTCAGCGAGCTGGTGATCGAGGTGTTCCGCTTGAATGGTCTGGCGCTCGAGGCCGGGGACGCCCTGGCCAGGCCGGCGGGGCTCACGAGCGCGCGCTGGCAGGTGCTCGGCGTCGTGGACCATGGCCCGGCGCCGGTCTCGAACGTCGCTCGGACGATGGGGCTGACCCGCCAGGGCGTGCAGCAGATAGCGGACGCCCTCGAGCGCGAGGGCTTCGTCGAGTACGTCGAGAACCCGCATCACCGCACGGCCAAACTCATCTCCATGACGGCGGCAGGGCGCGAGGCCCTGCGGCAGGTCGAGGCGCGCCACGCCGCGTGGGCGGACCGGATCGGCAAGCGGCTCGATCTGTCGAGCCTGCGCGCGACCGTCGATGCGCTGCGACAGGCCGGACGTGTGCTCGAAGAGGACGCGGCGTCGCCCACGCGACCCGCTCGAAAGGCGTGATCCCATGAGCGAAGCGATGACGATTCCCGTGCTCCCGTGCGTGTCGCTGCCCGAGACCCTGGCGTTCTACGGCGCCCTGGGCTTCGAGGTCACCCACCAGCAGAAAGCGCCGTACGTGTATGCGGCGACGCAACGCGGGGAGGTCCAGCTGCACTTCATGGGCCTCAAGGGGCTGGATCCCACGCAGGCGTACAGCACGTGCCTGGTGATCGTGCCCGAGGTCGAGCGGCTCCACGAGACCTTCGCGGAGGGGCTGCGGCGGGCGTACGGCAAGCTGCCGATCTCCGGCCTGCCCCGGATCTCGCGCATGAAGAAGGGGCAGAGCCGCTTCAGGGTTGTCGACGTCGCGGGCAATTCGGTGATCTTCATCCGGCGGGACGCGCCGGACGACGACGACGGGGCCGCCAGGTCGCGCTCGGACTCGAGGCTGGGCAAGGCCCTACGCGCGGCGGCGCGGCTGCGCGACTTCAAGAACGACGACGCCGCGGCCGCCAAGGTCCTCGACGTGGCGCTCGCCCGGAAGGGGGCGGACGACCCGCTCGAGCGCGTCCGCGCCCTCGCCGCGCGGCTCGAACTCGCTGTCGCCCTGGGCGAACAGGCGCGCGCCCGCGCCCTGCGCGACGAGATCGACGCGGCGCCGCTCTCCGGCGAGGAGCGCGCCCAGCTCCAGCCCCAGCTCGACGCCGTGGACGCGCTCCAGGGGTCGCAGCGGTAGACTCTCGTGGTCAGGAGAGAGGAGGCGTGAAGCCTCCGAGCGAAGATCAGGACGTATCGCCAGGTGGAGTCGAAGAGGCGTGACCTAGAATGTTTGCCCTGAAAAATCGCCTGCTTCGAGCTAGCGAATGATGGCTGGCGCCCTGAATCGTGCGAACACGATATGCATGCCTGCCGGAATCTGGCTACTCAGACGTCATGTCGTCGTTTCATCATACTTCGCCTTGCTAGACTCATCCCAGCTCTCATAGGACGAGTTGTAGACGTCGTCGACCTCGGCGTCGAAATCGTCCCCTCCGTTATCTCGGTCGTCTGTATCATCCGCAGAAGCCGTGACAGTCGCCGTACCGTGGCGGCGCCGGTAGAGCCGGCCCCAGATGTTCAGTTCGTCACCGATCCGGCTGAGAAGCTGACGTCGCACAGAGCAAAACTGGATATCGACACCATCAACGTCAACGAGAGGGTGGCCGTCGTTGCCCTTAACCTCGCCAACCGCCTTGAACGCATCCTCCAGCCTGTCCATCGCATCGCTTAGATCGGCCAGACGGGTCTTGAGTTGCTCCATGGGCGTCGTGCCGGAGCTACGGGCGCGGACCTTTCCCGGAGGCGGAAACTGCTCGCGGAGATAGATGTCACTAACGACTAAATCGCCAATGCCGTCAGCCCGCTTCCTGACATCCCCCTTCTCATCGACCGCTCGGATGTACTGGTCCGCAGCGAAGTCCTTGAGCGCTTGCACAAGCTGGTGAATACCGGCAACCGTGCGACGCATTGCATCCAAGACTTCTCCGGGCGTCCGGCGATCCGGCTGATTGTTATTCGCTGTCCCCCGGTCGGCGTTGAGCCCGCCAGTCACCACTAATGGATACGCCGCCCGCACGGCCAGCTCGAGGGACGCCGGTCCTGGCTCGGTAATGGTATCGTCTCCGATCGAACGCAGGACGTCGGCCAAGGCTTCCTTCGCCAGCGAATCGGTGTCCCGATCTGTGCTCTCCCACTTTTCGTGATGGACAGTCTGACCGAAGGCATGACGCATATAACGACGCACCTGGTCAATCTTCCCGACATCGCCGGCCACAGACCTCACGATGAGAGCTGTGGCCAATTCGTTGCACATCTTCTTCGTGATCCGCTTCCGTGTGGACTGGCTCGTCACAGCGACACGAATGGCCTCGCTCGTCCGCTCGTCCGTCTGCGCGAACAGCGCCACGATCTTGGCGGCTCGGCAGGCCGGGTTATCTGAGAGACGCGCTGCCCTGGCTTCGGTCTTAGTGTAGGCCCCGGCGTAGTAGGCACGCTCGGTCGTAGTGATCAGCTTCCGTCGGCACAGCTCATCCAGCACCTCGTCGGCTAGCGACTCATTTTCCGGCCCATCACCCCACGGCTTGGGCGGATCGACGTGGCGGAGCGCCACAAGCGATTTCACAGCAGTCGGGAACCCAGCCGTGCTGCTCGCATTACGACGAAAGCCGACCAAGATCAGCGCGGGCATCCGCTCGCAACGAAGCGCGACGAGCTGCTCCCCCGTGGCGATGCCACGTTCATACACCTCGTTCAACTTGCGGTAGTGCGTCCGCAGCTTCTGATCAGGGTCTTCGTAGGGAATGTCCGAGGATCGAACATTCAACAGGTCATGCACCGCCGTTGTGCGAGAAGAGCCTTCGACAGTCGTCGGCACCGTGACCGGGGCCGATCCATCATCGTGAAGATAAGTTGTTGCCGCGACCCACACTGCTTCCATCACGCCCTGCGATGCGATGGATACACGCCAATCGTTCTCCGCGAGCACATAGTCCGCTGCCTGAGCCGAAGCCCATTCGAGGTGGTGCCTAGATTCAATCTCAACAACCAGTTCGGGAGAGGTTTCGAGCTTGTCCTCGGGTGAGCGCGGCTCGGGCACCGGTCGGAATCTGGAATCCTCACCCGCGGTACCCGGTTCGACCGCGATTGGATGCTTACGCGAGGGGCCGATCCGTGGATTTCTAGGGTCCGGCATGATCCGCCGAGACCAGACGATCGTGCGAATGCCGAGAACCGTACCTCCCGGAACCGCTATCTCTTCGACCTGGGGATCTGCAGCATCACCAATGTACTTACGGACAGCAGAGGGGTCCACGACAGCATTGGCAACCGCGTCAGCAGCTGGCCCGGACAAGCCAAAGGCTTCAACCAGTCGCTCCGAGAGGGAACGACGGGCCTTGGCATTGGCGTAGTCAGGTAGCCTTTCGACCGGACGCGGAAGGACGTGGTCGTCGGCCGAATAGAACTTCTTCATTTTTGTAGCACCTTGCGCTTTGGCGGCCGACAGCAGCAAACCCGTCGGGGAACCCTCTCGGCCGCAATCTGTATGATTGCCAACACCGAGGTCGCAAGGGCTCAGTGATCCCTGCAAATCCCCCTCCTGCGTACCGAGCAGTGCTCGGCGTTACCGGAGGCGGCAACAGCACCTTCAGCCATCTCCAAGACGTACGAGGGGCACGGGGATAAAGCCGAGCGTCTCGCGTAGCCGCCCCCGTCAAGCCATGTGACGGGGTGAGATGACACAGGTAGCCGTGTCGCGGTCGGACGAACCTTACTCGTGTTGCGTTCGGAGTTCAAGCCCTCGGCTTCACTTTTCCTCGCCGCGCGAACTGCGGCGAGCGGGATCAGAACAGCCAGCCGAGCGAGCAGGTTCAGCTTTCAGCGTTCGCTTTCCACATCGGGACTTACCACGAACGTCTTCTTGTCGAGCCCCCATCGAGTACGTGGCAGATTGGTCCTCAGCCAAACGCAGAGCTCGCTCGTCCTTGGCCAGGAGCTCGAGCGCGCGATCGAGCGCGAGCCCTAGCGAGCGCGCGCCATCGACCGAGAGGTCGGAGAAGAGCATCTGCGCGCCGATGAAAGCCGCGTACTCCAGCCGCGCGAGCACCAGGGCGGCCCCGCGCGCGCTCCCCCCGGAGGTGTACAGGGACGCGAGGTAGTCGACGCGGCACGCGTCGACCCGCCGGAGCACGGCCGCGGCGCGCACGTCTCGGAGCGCCCACGCCCGCACGGCGAGCTCGAGCCGGCCGTCGAGCGAGCGCACGACCGCGGAGAGCCGCTGCCGCTTCTGCTCGGGGCTCCCGCCCGCCTCGGCGTGGTGGATCGGGGCCGACGTCTGCCGCTCCTCCCAGCGAGCGAGGAGCGCCGCGAGGAACGCCGCGATGTCCTCGAAGTGATGATAGAACGAGCCCTTCGTTCGCCCGAGCCTCGCGCAGAGCCCGTCGACCGTGAGCGCGCCCTCGCCGCCGTCGCGGAGCGCGTCGAGCCCTTGGTCGAGCCAGTCGTTCCTCGAGGTGCGCGCCATGCGGGTCAGTCGAGCGTGGCGCCCGCGACGGCGGCCGCGAGGGCGAGCGAGAGCGGCGAGTACACGAGGCGGTTCAGCCGATGATACGGCAGCGCGCGCGTGCCGGGCCGCAGGCGCGCGTCGAAGTAGCCGCCGACGCCCCGCGCCCCGAGCACCAGCGCGACGGCCCACGCGCCGGGCCGGAGCAGGGTCGGCGAACCGCCGCGGCCGTACCGCTGGGCCAGCACCAGCGCGGCCGACGACGCCAGGAGACACGCCACGACGAGACACGCGCCGAGGGAAGGAAAGGGGCTCCCCTTCGGCAAGCCGACCACCATCTCCACCTTCTCGTGCCGAGCATCCCCGGGCCACGCACCTCCCAGACCCCAGTAGACGTGAATCGCCGCGAGCACCCCGAGGGCGCCGCCCGATGCCAGGGCGAGCACGTCCCGCCGCGGGACGCCGACGCCCAGCCCCCCGGCCGCGCACAGGATCGCGAGCAGGCCAAGCAGCGTCCACGGCGACACCCCGTGCGGCGCTCCGGGCCGGGACACGCCGGCGACCAGCACGATGAGCGCGGCGACGACCGCCGCGCCCGAGAGACGAGGATCCATCTTGGCCTCGCTTTCAAACCATACCATACGGTATGGTTTGGACCTGGACAAGCGCCTGCTCCTCCCGAGCGCACGGCGCAGAGACCCGTCGGCGGCGCGTACGCCACGGACGCTCCGGAGCCACGGGAGGCCCTCGGCTCCTGAAGTTGCTCTCGCCCGCAGCCGCTCGCGCTGCCCAGCGCCTCCCTGCGCGCCGCCCGCCACGCCCGGCGCGGCCTGATCCCGCCGGCAGCGCGGCAGCGCCACCGTGCTTTCCACCATCCAAGGTGAGATTCTCACGAAAAGCGCTCGACCAACAATTGCTGATAATTTCTCGTGGCCTATCGAAATATACTCAATTCATCGTGCCTTAACGACAAGATTCAGCTTCCTTGGCCCCGCCGACCCAAGTATGAAATACGCATGCGAGCTCTCCTTGGCTCCGGAGTGACAAGGGCGCCGCGCGCCCCCGGTCGGGTCGCCTCGCCGGCGTGAAAGGAGCAGGAAGAGAGAGGCTTGGGGCTGCGCCGAGCGATCGTCGCGGTGCCCCCTGCCGAAGAGCCGAAACGCGACACGCGAGAAGGACCATCACGATGAGGAGAAGGAAGGACCCGTTCGGCATCGCGCTCGCGCTCGCCGGCGCCGGCGCCGGCGCCGGCAGCTTCGCGGGCTGCTGGGAAGGCGGCGCTGTCCAGATCTATTCGTGCAACGAGCCGTGCTTCAGCCTGGATGCTCACGAGTGCAATGATCCGTGCCCCGTGTGCGACGGCGCGTGCGTGCCGCCGCCGGCCCCCGGGTTCGACGCTCCCATCCTGCTCTGGAGGGGCGACGCGACAGGCGGGACGTCCCCACCGGAGTGCCCGGCGGAGGCGCCGGATCTCGTGTTCGACGGTTACAGCGGCTTCGACGGCGAGCACACGTGTCCGACGTGCCTTTGCACGAAGCCCTCCTGCGAGCTGCCGTCAGGCCTTGTGGGGAGCGCCTCGGCGACGTGCGACGGGACGGCGTCCACGTCGTTCGCCGCCCCCGAGGGGTGGAGCGGCGCGTGTACGGCGCCGGACGCGGCGACCTCGGGCGAGATCGGCTCGTTCCTCATCCCGGCGCCGACCGTGAGCGCGTGCGCCCCGACGCACGATCCCGGAGGAGCGCCGCCCGGGCTGGCCGCCCCCGCGAGCACCCGGGTGCGCGCGTGCACGGGCACGGCCGACAAGGACAAGTGCAGAGATCCCTCGAGGATGTGTGTCGCGGCCCCCAGGCGGCGGTCGGGGGGCTTCACGATGTGCATCCGCTATCTCCAGCAGCGCACGCCGGAGTGCCCTGAGCAGTATCCCGATCTGCTGGCCGCCGCCGAGCGCTTCGACGACACGCGCAGCTGCACGCCGTGCGCGTGCGAGGAGCTCGAGGACGCCACGTGCTCCGCGCTCGTCTCGGTCTACGAGGACGGCGGCTGTCGCGAGCTCCTCGGCGCAGAGATGGTGACGATGGCCGGGCCGAAGTGCGTCGCGGGGCCGGATCTGCGGCTCGAGAGCATGGCGGCCCGATGGATCAGGGAAGACCCGGGCAGGTGCGCCCCGACCGGCGGAGTCGCCGTGGGCCAGGTGACACCGGAGAGCCCGGCCTACTATTGCTGCCAGTCGGACGAGGTCATCCCTATCTACTGATGACCCCGCCCGCCAAGGGCTGTTCGAGCTGTTCGACCCGGACGCCCCTTTGAGCGAGGGTGCGAGTTCGTGTACCCGTGCGCGCGCTTCGCGGCTATAAGAGCGAATCACGCGAAAGGGAGAGCGGATATGCGAATCGCACGAGGGTGCTTCTGGATCGCGCTCGCGGCGGCCGGCTGCAGCGCGTCCAACCGCGGCACGTCCGCGACGGAGACCGACCCGTCCTCGGGTGCCGAAAATAGCAGCGTAGCGAGCGGCGCGGGCGGCCAGGACGATCCGTTTGGCTCCGGGGCCGGGATCGGCGGGAACAGCGGAGACATCGGGAGTGGGGACAACGGGAGTGGGGCCCCGAACAACGGGTGCATCGAGCGGGCCTCCCTCGTGTATGTGCTCTCACAGGACAACGAGCTCTACAGCTTCAGGCCCGATCGTAAGGAGTTCACGAAGATTGGTGTCCTGGGGTGCCGGACCGGCATGGATCCCAACTCGATGGCGGTCGATCGCAACGCGGTGGCGTGGGTCAACTATGTGGAGGCCGACGACAGCGAGGGGACGTTGTTCAAGGTCAGCACCGAGGACGCGAGCTGCGAGCCCTCCGGGGCCACGCTCTCCGACGGATGGGCCCGGCTCGGCATGGGCTTCTCGAGCGACCTCTCGCGCCCGGACACCGAGGAGCTCTTCGTGGCAGGCGCCACCAGCACGCCGGGCATCGGGCTGGGGAGGATCGAGGGCGCGTCGGTGACGCCGGTCGGCGAGTTCAGCGGCTCGATGCGCGACATCTCGGCGGAGCTGACCGGCACGGGGGATGGACGCCTCTTCGGCTTCTTCACGACCACCCCGGTGCAGCTCGCCGAGATCGACAAGGACACCGGCGAGATCATCGAGGCCACGGACCTGCCGGGCATCGAGACCCCCAGCTCCTGGGCGTTCTCGTTCTGGGGCGGCGACTTCTATTTCTACACCGCCCCGAGCGAGCTCGGGTCCCCGTCGCGAACCACCAACGTGAGCCGCTATCGCCCGTCGGACGGCTCGATCGACACGGACTACATGACGGACATCGGCTTCCGCATCGTCGGCGCCGGCGTCTCGACCTGCGCCCCCCTCGATCTGCCTCGCTAAAGAGGGCCGATCGGAGGAGCCATCGGGACGGAGGAGCTGGGGTTGTCCCTGATGTCATCGGGAACGGAGCCGTGAAGCGCGCTCCCGGCGGGACAGCCATCTACCGGTTCGGCATCGCCGGCATCACGTTGCGCGTGGCCGATCGGGCACACCCGGTCGGGCGTCGAGGTGTTGCGATGCGGATGAACCTGCTCCCCGGGCGCGCTGTCTGGCTACTCGCGCTCGCGCTGTCGCTCACCGCGGCGTGCGGGACGGCGCCGGCCGCCGAATCCCCTGCGCGCGAGGACATCTTCCGCGCCGCGGGGCCGAACGAGTTCATCCTGCTGACCGCCCGGGGCGAGCTCGTGAGCGCCGACATCGAGCCGGGGCGCGTCGTCGGCCCGGACGTGAACCTCGGCGTGTACGCCGCCGATAGGGGGCGCGACGGGCAGACGGTCCGGGGCGTGGCGTTCGACCAGGCCGTGAACGTCACCGCGACGGGGCAGCGCGCGGCCGGCACCGTCGGCGCCATGCCGCTGGAGCTCTCGGTGACCCGGGCGGAGGCAGGGCTCCACGCGCGGGGCCTCCTGGCCGGCGCCCTCTCCGACTACCGGCTGGACGAACGGCAGCTCACGGGCACGATCGGGCGCTGTAGCTACGAGCTCACACGGACGGGGCGCACCTACGAGGGGTCGCGGAGCTGCGAAGGCCGGCCGCATCACGCGACCGTCCTCCTGCCCCGCGGGCTGTCCTCGTGGAGCGACGCCGCGCTCGCAGCCAGCCTCGGGCTGCTCCTTGGCGCCTGAGCGCGCCGCGGGCCGCCCCGTCGCGTGGGCGGTGGTGAATGACAGGCCGCGCAGCGGCTGCTAGAGCTCGGGGCGACCCGGCAAGAAAGACGAAGCGCGCCGGAAGCCCGTCGGGTACGGAAGGGCCGACCCTCCTGGACCCCGGGCCTCGGCGGCCCTTTCTTCGCCCTCGCGCGGCACCCCCTCTTCATCCGTGACGAAGCCCAGATCCGATGGCAACGCGCCGGGCAGGCCGGCCCCGGCGACTTCACCGAACCTCCTCGAGGGACGCTCCGCGCCCATCCCGGTCGGGCCGCGCCTCGAGGCCGTGCTCGAGCTCGCCTACCGCGCGCGCCGCGCGGTGCTGCTCGAGGGGCCCACGGGGATCGGCAAGAGCGAGCTCGTCCGTCAGCTCGCCGAGCGGCTCGGCATCGCCACCGTCGTGCTCGATCTGAGCCTCCTCGAGCCGCCCGACCTCGTGGGCCTGCCGGTCATCCGGGACGGCCGGACCACCTACGCGGCGCCGTCGGTGCTTCCCCAGGACGGCGCCGGCATCCTGATGCTCGAAGAGCTCAACCGCGCGGAGCGCTACATCCAGCAGCCGGCGCTCCAGCTGCTCAGCGCCCGGCGGCTGCACGAGTACGAGCTTCCCACGGGGTGGGTGTGCTTCGCCGCCGTCAACCCCGAGTCGGCCGATTACCAGGTGACCCCCCTCGATCGCGCGCTCCGCGCGCGGTTCCTTCACCTGAACGTCCGCGCCGACCGGGCGTCCTGGCTCGCCTGGGCGCAGGTGAACGGGCTCCACCCGGGCGTGATCGCCCTCGCGCAGGCGCACGAGCGCGTCCTGGACGACGTCCCCCCGCGCACCTGGACCTATGCGTCGCACGTGCTGAGCGCGCTCCGCCCCCAGGAGCTCGCGGACGGCGTGCTCCTGCGCGACACGCTGGGCGGGTACCTGCCCCCGAGCTGGGTCGAGCTCCTGCTCGCGTCGAAGGACACCTGGTCGACGCGGCTGCCGTTCGATCTGCGCGCGCTGCTCGCCGATTACGGGCCGAGCTCGCCGGCGGGCAAGGTGCTGCGCGGGGCGCGCGAGCGCGGGGAGACCGACCGGTTCGACGAGGTGACGACGCGGCTCGCGCCGCTGCTCGAGGGGCCCGAGGTCGGCGTGCTCGCGGCGCAGCGCAAGCTGTCGCTGGGCGCGTTCGAGGCGCTGCTCGCCGACCTGCCCGGCGACCACCGCGAGCGCCTCCAGGACGCGCTCGGCGGCAACGCGACGGCCACGCAGCTCATCGACGTCCGCCCCGAGGAGCTGCTCCAGAACTATGCGGGCAGCGCCGCCGAGCAGAAGGTGCTGGCGTGGCGCGCCGATCCGCTGCGGCAGCACCGCGTGGGGCTCGTCGTGACCGCGCTGTCGGCGCACCTCGCGCAGCAGGCGAAGCTCGTCGACGTGCGGCGGAGCAACGTCGCGCGCGTGTGCCTTGGCCAGCTGCTCGCGCAGCTGCCGGAGCGCTGGGCCCTCCGGCTCGCGGGCGCGCTGAAGAAGCACGGCGTCACGCCGGTCCGGCCGCAATGAGCGAGGCGGCGGGGCGCGGCGGGCGCGGCGAGGTGTCCGAGGACGCGCTCGCCGCGTGGCTCGACGCCTTCGTGCGCGATCCCGGCTTCCTGGAGAAGTACCCCTGCTACGCGGCGATCCTCGCGCGGCTCGCGCCGGTCGCGGACCCCTCGGTCAAGCGCATGGCCGTCTCGCTGTTCGATGGCCGCTTCTTCCTCCACGTCAACGTGGAGTCGTTCATGAACGAGCCCGTGTTCCTGCGGGGCGTGCTCCTCCACGAGGTGCACCACGTCGCGCTCGGGCACCTGTGCCACCCCAAGTTCGCGGGCGCGGACGAGCCGGAGCTCATGGACCTCGCCCTGGAGATGTCGGCCAACGAGTACATCGAGGAGCCGCTCCCCGACCCGATCCGCTGGCAGCCCTACGCCTCGATCGGCCTGCGCGGCGGCCAGAGCACGCTCGAGCGCTACGAGCTGCTCGTGAGCGCGGCGCGCGAGGGCAAGCTCCCGCAGCGCGGCGGCGAGGCCGTCGACGATCACCGCGTGCTCCGGCGCCCCTCGCGGGAGCCGGGCGCTGTGGAGCAGACGCGGCAGCTCCTGCTGCGCGCCGCCGAGGAGGCGGACGCGCTCGCGGAGGACGGCGATCCGGCGGACGTGCCCGGCCTGCTGCTCGCGGGCAAGACGCCGGGGCGGCTCATCGAGGAGCTGACGGACGCGCTGGGCCCGCCCGCGCACCCGCTCGACTGGAAGACCGCGCTCAGGATGTTCGTGGCGAGGGAGCGCGCGCCGGTGCACACGTACGCGCGGCCGAACCGGCGCTTCCCGGGCCGCGTCGGCGAGGTCCCCGGCAGGACGTACGCGCCCCGCGCGATCACGAAGCCGTCGGTGCTCGTCGCGATCGACACGTCGATGAGCATGCGGCGCGAGGAGCTCTCGGAGATCGCCCGGCAGCTGCAGGTGATGAGCGAGTCGGCGCGCATCACCGTGGTCGAGTGCGACGTGGAGATCGGGCGCGTGTACGCGTTCGACGGGCGGCTCGACGAGGTCGGCGGCCGCGGCGGGACCGATCTGCGTCCGGTGTTCGCCCCGGAGTTCCTGGCGGCGCGGAAGGTCGCCGGCGTGATCTATTTCACGGACGGCGCGGGGCCCACGCCCCCGGCGCCGCCGCCGCTCCCGGTGCTCTGGATCCTGACGAAGCCGCAGGATTTCGCGTGCCCGTGGGGCGAGCGTGCGTGGCTTGCGAGGAAGCCTCGGCCAAGGTGATGTGAAGGCGGCGCGCGAGGGCGCGAAGGCGCCCGCGCGGCGTGGGCTCGCCGCGCGGGCTCGGACTCGGGGCCTCAGGGCGTGCTCGCCGGGTCCGCCGGGTCGCTCCCCGCGTCCTCCTCGTCACCGTCGAGCGCCCCATCGCCGTCGCGGTCGAGCGCCATCCGCGTCCCCGAGCCGGGCGGCGCGCAGGTGAAGGTCAGCGCCTTGTTCGGCCCCGCGATCGCGCGCAGCGCCGCCGCGCTGATCGCCGGGCTCGCCGCCCTGTCGGGCAGGAACGTGCCAGCGCCCTGTTGATAGAGGAAGCCCTGCTCATCCCCGTGGAGGCGGACCTTCGCCACGAGATCGCACTCCCCCACGTCGGCGCGCGCGATCAGGAGATCCACGCGCAGCTCGGCGGCCGTGTCGCCCGCGCCGGCGAGCGTCGCTTGCTGGCCCACGATGGGCGCCAGGTTGCTGTCGAAGGCGTGAAGGTACTTGGTCACCTGATGACGCAGCACCTCGCCCGCCGCCCCCGGCGGGAAGCCGGCGACCCCCGGCGCCTCGTTGAAGCCGTTCTGATCGTGGAAGCGGAAGACCGTATCCATCGTCCCGTCGTGGCCAAAGCCGAACCCGCGGATCTGGTCGCCCTGGAACTCGAAATTCCGGTTGTTGAAGCGGGGGTTCTGCACCATGCCGAACATCCCCACCTTCTGATAGACGTTGCGGAGCTGGGCGACCTTGAAGCTCTGGAAGATGAAATCGAACGTGTAGCGCCCGTCGGTCCCGAAGAAGCCGGGGAACTCGACCCCGTACTCGGCGTTGGCGGTGGGATCGAGCACGTGGCACGAGGCGCACGCGCCGCCCTCGCTGGGCGGCAGGGTGAAGAAGGCCTTGCCCGCCGCCTGATCGGCGGTGAGCGAGTTGTCCAGGTGGCGGATGGGGTTGGGCGGATACATCACCTGCATAGCGAAGTCGGTGAAGGCCTGCATGTCCGCCGCGGGGATGGGCGCGTTCCGCCCGAGCAGGCCGACGAAGGCGACGCTGAACTTCTTGAACGCGGCCTCCTCGTCGAACGTGCCGCTGTTCGGCTGCGCGCTCGGCGCGTCCTCCCCGCCAGTTCGGTCTCCGCGCCAGTGCATCGGGCCGTGGTTGGCCATCCCGCGCAGGCTCTGCGTCGTCATCGGCCCCTTGAGCGCGGCGAACTCGGCGGGCGCGCCGAAGATCGTCGGATCGAGCACGAACGGGCCTGGCATCGGCCTGTTCACCGCGTCGGGGTCGCCGAGGTCCCACGCCAGGCTGTCGAGATCGCCGAAGACATGGCAGCTCGCGCACGCCGAGTCGCCGTGGCTCGACGTGAACGACGCGTCGTAGAGGAAGCGGCGGCCGCGGACCACGCTCTCCGGCTCGGGGCTGTACATGGGCACGTGCGCGACCTCGGCCTTGTCATCGACGTCGATGATCGAGATGGAGTTGTCGAAGCGCGTGAGGGCGTAGAGCTGCCCGCGCGCCTCGTCCAGGACCACGCCGGTGGGCCCGCCGCCGGAGACCGGGATCTGGCGCGCGAGCCTCGGCACGAAGGTGTCGGCCTCGAGCGCCGCGGTGTTGAAGATGCCGATCTTGTCCGAGCCGAGCGCGGCGACGTAGAGCTTCTTCCCGTTGCTGGAGACGGCCATGCCCGTGGGCAGCGCGAGGCTCTTCCGGTTCTCGGCGTTCGGGACCGGGGCGCAGCACGCGCTGTAATTGATGTGTTTGTTCAGGTGCCGCGGGGCGACGCTGCCCGTCGCTGGATCGAGCACCGTGATGTTGTTGTGGTTGAACCGGCCGCGCACGGTGTGGCCGGCGAAGACGCCGGGGCCCTCGAAGCGATTCTCGTTGAACGCCTCCGTGTTGGCCACGTAGACGCGCCCGCTCACCGGGTTGACGGCCATGTTGTAGAGGACCGTGCCGACTCCCCGGAACACGCCCCCGGCCCCCGCGACGGGCGCGGGCGGGTCGGCCAGGGCGTCGATGACGAAGACGTCCTTGTCGGGCAGCGAGAAGTTCACCTTGTCGTCCCAGGATCGATTCAGCTCGTCCACCCAGTGCGTCCCGTTGAATTTGACGATGAGGGGCGCCGAGGGCTGCGCGACCCCGGCGGCGTTGGTGGTCGGCGGGGGCAGGCCGAGGCCCAGGTTCACCACGTTGGTCTCGATCACCGTTGTGCGGTTTCCTGAGTGGAAGGCCGCCGCATAGACGCGTGAGCCGTCGGGCGTGGCCGCGAGCGCGCGCGGCGTGTCGCTGAAGAGGGTGATGATGTTGAGCGGCGCGGGGCTCGGGCTCGCCGCCGAGAAGACCCAGACGTCGGCGCGGCCAACGCCCGGCGTGGTGAGCGCCGGATCCACAGGGCTATTCTGCCCGCGGTGCGCCGTCGTGATGAAGGCGCGGCTCTTGCCAGCGCCGGCGAACACGATGTCCCGAGGCTCGTCGCCGACGAGCAGGGTGCGCACGACGCGGGGCTTCCGCGGCTTCGAGACGTCGACGACGCTCACACTGTCGGAGAGGTGGTTGACGACCCAGACCTCGTCATCGCTGCGGGCCGCGACGGCGACGGGCTCCAGGCCCACGGCGACGGAGCCGCGGTGCTCGAGCCCGCCGCTCCGGACCTTGAAGATCTCGAGCCGGTTGTCAGGCGTGTTGACGGCGAAGAGCATCGAGCCGTCGGGCGAGAGGGCGAGAGGGCGGACCTGGCCGCTCTCGAAGAGGGAGTAGGGTCGGGCGGCGGCGACCGTGATCGGGGCGCCCGCGACGGCCGGTGTTTCGTCGACAGGCGTGCCGTTATCAGCGCATGCGGCCAGGGCGAGAGCCGGGAGCGACCAGAGGACGAGCTTCTTCATGGGCACCTCGAAGGCGGGAGATGAGCGACATTTTATGATCCATCGAAAGGCGCCCACGGAGCAAGGGACAGACGAATGGAATCAACCCACGTTGTTTGGCAAGACACTTTGCGGAGTGCCTCGGCGGCGGGAGCGCTCCACAACACACCACAGGTCTCCCACGGTGGGGCCCCGCCCCACAACAACGTTGTTGCCGTGGGGGAGTCTCGTCGTTGATCACGAGATGAATGCCCGCGTACAAAAAAAAACGCAGCCCGTCGGCTCCTCGCCGGCGGCGCTCCCGAGGCAGAGGGCGTCCTCGGGAGCGCGCTCCGCGGGAAAGACGCGGCGTTCGCGGCTGACCGCGCTGATGCTGAGTTGAATGGGCGGCGGGGTCGCGCGCCTCGCCGCGAGGCGATGAAGATCAGGCCGCGGCGAGCTTGGCCGGGCGGCGAATCAGCGAGAGGGCGACGTAGACGACGAACGAGATGGCGAAGCCCGAGAACCAGGCGTAGCTATAGAGATCCATCCATGCGCTGGAGACCGTCGCGACCTTGATGGTGCCGAAGAAGCCAGGCAAGTTGGGCAGGATGCCGAGGACGAGGGCGACGATCGCGATGGGGTTCCACCCGCCCGCGTACCAGTAGATCCCCCCCCGCTTGTAGAGCTGGGCGAGATCGAGGTTGGTCCTGCGGACGACGTAGTACTCCGCGATCAGGATCGCGCCGAGGGGCCCGAGCAGCGCGGAGTAGCCGACGAGCCATGTGAAGATATAACCCGTCGGGTCGCTGACGAGCCGCCACGGCTGCATCAGGATCCCGATGATGCCTGTGATGAGGCCGCCGGTGCGGAAGGAGATCCGCGACGGCCAGAGGTTCGAGAAATCGTTGGCCGGGCTCACCACGTTCGCGGCGATGTTGGTCGCCAGGTTGGCGATGCAGAGGGCCGCGAGCGAGATGATCAAGACGACCGGGTTCTCGAAGCGGGTGATGACGACGACCGGATCCCAGAGGGTCTCGCCGTAGATGACGACCGTGGCGGAGGTGACGGCGACGCCGATGAACGAGAAGAACGCCATCGTGGGCGGCAGGCCGATCGCCTGCCCGATGACCTGATCGCGCTGCGAATGCGCGTAGCGAGTGAAGTCCGGGATGTTGAGGGCCAGGGTGGCCCAGAAGCCGACCATCGCCGTGAGCGCCGGGAAGAAGAAGACCCAGAACTGACCTTCCTTGGGCTGCCCCACCCCGAAGGACGAGGGCTTCTCGAGCATCGGGCCGAACCCGCCGGCGCGGCTATAGGCCCAGAGGAGCAGCGCCATGCCGAGGCCGATCAGGAGAGGCGCCTTGACGTTCAGCAGGATCCGGATCGACTCGATGCCCATGCGAATGATCCAGATGTTGATGCCCCAGAAGAACAGGAAGCAGACGAGCTGCGGGACGTTGATCCCCAGCGGCGTCGGCGGCATCTGCTCTATCGACGGGACGAAGACGGCCACGATCTTGTAGATGGCCCACCCGCCGAGCCACGTCCCGATCCCGAACCAGCCGCAGGCCACGAGGGCGCGCAGCACCGCGGGCACGTTCGCGCCTCGGACGCCGAACGCGCTCCGGCAATAGACGGGGAAAGGGATACCGTACTTCGTGCCCGCGTGCGCGTTGAGGATCATGGGCACGAGCACGATGACGTTGCCGAGGAGGATCGTGAGGACGGCCTGCCCCCAGCTCATCCCCTCGGAGATCAGCCCCGAGGCGAGCATGTACGTCGGCGTGCAGGCGCACATGGAGACCCAGAGCGCAGCGATGTCCTTCATCCCCCATTTGCGCTGGTCCGAGCGCACGGGCGCGATGTCTTCGTTGATGTAGCGCGAGTCGATGTCCCCTCCTAACCCCTGAAAGCCCTCGCCGGCTTTCGCACCGTGAGCAGCCGAATGCACGTCGGGTTGATCAGTCGTTTGCGTGTGCGCCATCGTCGATGAGGCTACACGATCGGACGTGAGACTGGATAGTGGGCAGGCGCGCCCTCTCCGGCGCACGCCGAGGCTCGGAGCTAGCTGCCCTGGAGGGCCGGAGGTCGAGAGGCGGTGAGCCCGCGCCGCAGGGCGAACGCGATACCCTCTTTCAGGGTCCGAAGCGTCACGACGCCGCCCACGCCGACGCCCTGCGCGACCAGCGTCTGCGCGATCCGCGGCTGGATGCCGGTGAGCACCACCTGGGAGCCGAGGAGGTTCACGGCCTTGGCCAGCCGGATGAGCGAGTCGGCCACCTGGGAGTCGATGACCCCCACGCCGGTGATGTCGAGGACCACCGTCCTGGCGCTGTGCGTGACGACCCCGTTGAGCACGGTCTCGAGCGTCGCCGCGGCGCGGTCGCTGTCGAGGAAGCCGATCAGCGGCACCGCGATGACCTGATCCGCCACCGGCATCAGCGGGGTCGACAGCTCGCGGACCATCTGCTCGAGCCGCTTCGTCTTGTCCGCCACGCGCGCCTCGAGCTCGGCGTTGAGGCGCCTCACCTCGTCCTCCGCGTGCCGTCGCTCGGTGACGTCGACGCCGATCGCCTGGAACTCGGCGAGCGGCCCCCCCTCGCCGAGCGGGGCGCGGTTGGTCCAGTGCAACCAGCGGATCGAGCCGTTCGGGAGGATGACGCGGTGCTCGGTGTGGACGATCGGGTTCTCGGGGCCGAGCTTCGCGAACTGCCGAGCGAGGTGCGGCCCGTCCTCGTCGGGGACCATCGGCATGAAGCGGTGGCCGACCAGCTCCTCCCGCGTCTTCTCGAAGTACCGGCAGTAGATGTCGTTGACGAAGGTCAGCGTGCCATCCATCCGAAAGCGGCAGATGAGCTCCGTCTGGTCCTCGACGATGCCCCGGTAACGCGCCTCGCTCTCCCGCAGCGCGTCCTCGACGCGCTGCTTCTCGGCGAGCTCCCGCTCGAGCTCGGCGTTGCGCCAGCGGAGCATCTCCAGTTCCGCTCGCATCGTAGCGACAACATCCGCTTCGCCGTCGTTCATGATCCGGTGATTCCTTGGCGCGCCGTGTGGACAGTTACGTCCGTCCTAGCTATCTTACCAGAGGACGATAGCGCCGGGTCAACTTCGAGCGTGCCGGAGGCGCGTGCAGCGCATCCCACAGCGCATGCGTTGTCATTCCATCGACGCACCGGAGCGCACCAGAGCAGGCCTGCACGAGCATCCGTCTCTTCGTCTCATCAAGAGAGCATGTCAGGCGCATCGCGCGCGGATCTGCTCCAGCTCCGCTGCTGACGGGCGTCGACGCGAGAGGGCCGGCCGCCCGCTACTGTGCCCGCCGGAGCGTGGCGACGCCCTTCCAGGGCGGCGTCTGTGCGTGAACGATGAGCTCTTCCTGGCCCGAGAACTCGCACAGCGCCTCGTAGGCGACCCCCGCCTCGTCATAGGAGACGATCTTGAACCGATCCCACGCGGGGTCGCGGATCTCGTAGGCGCGGTCCACGTGGAGGCCGGGTGAGTCGGCGAGGATGCGCTTCCCATCGAAGCGGACGACCAAGTGCGCGTACTGGAACTCGAGCATCGACGCGAGCATCGGCTCGAGCGGGACCTCGGGCTCGAACCGGACGAGCCTGAAGCTGCCGCGCAAGCGCGCGTCGATCGACGAGATCGCGGCGCCTGCGTCGGGCCCCCGGGAAGCGCTCGAGCCGCAGCCTGCCGCCTGCGCGGCGAGGACGGCGGCGCAGGCGGCGAAGAGGAAGCGGGGTGCGCGGGGCGCGCGGGACGGACGCAGGGAGAGACGGCTCGCCGGGGGCGACATGGGGCGGAGCTTAGGGCGAGCGGACGGACAGCGCAAAGCGGCACGGGAGCGTGCGGCCGTAGACGAGAGAGCGAAACACCTTCCTGCCGCGCCCGCTTCCGCTCACGCTTCCACCTCGAGCGCCGCGGTCGCGCTCGCGGGAGGGGGGAGCATGACAGACGTCCTGAGAGGCACCGATTTCGTCGCAGGCCTTCCAGAGCACGCGTGCGCGGCGCGCGAGGAGGCCATCCTGGAAGCGGTGCAGGCCGGCTACCTGGCGCCGATCTCGTGGGTCCCTGTGTACAGCCAGCTCGACGATCGCCGCGCGACGTTCCTCGTGAGCGCCGACGCGCTCCGCATCGGCGACGCGGAGGACTCCGTCCGCGTGAATGCCTCCGCGCGGACGACCCAGCGAATCGCGGATCTGCTCGAGTGCGCGTTGCTGACGACGCACCTCTGCGACCTCGTGTGGGAGCAGGCCAGCGTGCGGATCCCGCCGTGCATCGGCGCCCCGGATGCCACGATGGCCAGCACCTCCCGCATGCTGGAGCATCACCGCCGCGTCGAGGAGCACGTCGCGGGGCGCACCGGGCTCATCGAGAACGTGGGCAAGCACTGGGTACTCACCAACCGCCTCGCGGATCGCCCCGACCGGGCCGCCAACTACGGCTGGTTCGACCCGGGCGCGGCCCACAGGTACGGCCAGCACACCCTGTGGCAACCCCTCGGGCTCGCGCACGATCCGGATCACGTGGACTACTCGCAGGTCGTCCGCCTCGTGCGGCGACGGTGCACGGTCGACGACACGGAGCGCGACCTCCTCGAGGTGATGACCGATCCGGCGCTCGCCGGACTGCTCTCGTCCGAGGGCCCCCTGCATGTCTTCCGGCTGCCCGGGGTGCCCGAAGAGGCGAGGGTCGCCGCGCGCCCGAAAGACAGGGCTGACCCCGCGCCCGAAGACACATGATGCCGCGCGCCGGATCGGCGTGCGCGCGGTCCTCAGGCCGCGTCGCTCACTGGTTCACGAGCTGCATGCCCGGCTCCGGGTAGCGGAGGCCGACGGCCGCGCCCTTCGGCACCACCGCGTCGAGGCGCCGCAGATCGCCCTCGGTGAGCTCGAGCGCCTCCGCGGCGACGTTCTCCTCGAGGTAGGTGCGACGCTTCGTGCCGGGGATCGGGACGATGAAGTCCCCCTGCGCGAGCACCCAGGCGAGCGCGAGCTGCGACGCCTTCACGCCCTTCTCCCGCGCGATGCCCTCGACCTTCGCGACGAGATCCAGGTTCCGCTGGAAGTTCTCGCCCTGGAACCGCGGCGAGATGCGGCGGTAGTCGTCCGGCGCGAGATCCTCGAAGCGCCGGATCTGCCCCGTGAGGAAGCCGCGGCCGAGGGGGCTGTACGCGAGGAAGCCAATGCCTAGCTCGCGGCACGTGGCGAGCACGTCGTCCTCGGGATCGCGCGTCCAGAGCGAGTACTCCGTCTGCACCGACGCGAGCGGGTGCACGGCGTGGGCGCGCCGGAGCGTCGACGAGCTCGCCTCCGAGAGGCCGATTGCACGCACCTTGCCGGCCTTCACGAGGTCCGCCATCGCGCCGACGCTGTCCTCGATAGGCGTCTTCGGATCCACGCGGTGCAGCTGGTAGAGATCGATCACATCGACGCGCAGGCGCCGCAGGCTCGCGTCGCACGCCGAGCGGATGTACGCCGGCGCGCCGTTGATGCCGCGGACCGTGACGTCGTTCGGGTCGCGGACGATGCCGCACTTGGTCGCGAGGACGACGCGATCGCGCCGGCCCGCGATGGCCCGGCCGACGAGCTCCTCGTTCGTGAAGGGACCATACATGTCCGCGGTGTCGAGCAGCGTGACGCCGAGCTCGATGGCGCGGTGGATCGTGGCGATCGACTCGGCCTCGTCGCGCTCGCCGTAGAAATCGCTCATGCCCATGCAGCCGAGGCCGAGGGCGGAGACCTGCAGAGTTCCGAGCTTGCGAGTGTGCATGGTTGGGCTCCTTGGCGCCACGGAGAGGCCGCGGCGGCGGACGCCAACGTAAAAGTTAGCGCACGCACTAAGTCAAGGGCGGTTCGACCTCTCGAGCGACCGGTTGGAGGGTGCTGGCACCCTCCCAGGAGAGATGAAACTCTGGCCGGAGGCTGTCGACACCTTCCCGGGAAAGACGAAACTCTGGCCGGAAGCTGTCGGCACCTTCCCGGGAAAGATGAAGCTCTGGCCGGAGGCTGTCGACACCCTCCCGGGAGAGATGAAACTCAAACCGGAGGCTTCAAACAGCCGTCACGCTGTACAATTCAGACGACAGCGCAACGGCGCACGGCTGGCGCGCTCAGGAGGGCGGAGGCCCGTCCATCAGCGGCAGCACCTCGCAGTAGCCCTCCCCCGCGACATGGAGGAAGCGCTTCGCCCCCGCGATCGCCTCCTCCTTCGAGGCCGCCCGGATCAGCGCGTAGCCGACCATCGGATCCTTCATGTCCGGGAGCGCCCCGTCGCTCACGGTGAGCTCGGCGCCTGCTCTCCGGACGCGCGCGCCCATCGCGGTGGGGAGGAGCGCGTCGGTGCCGAGGAGCACGCCCTCCCGCGTCATCTCCTCGACGAGCTTCCCCATCTGCGCCATGTGCTCCGGATCGGGTGCGCAGAGCTCCTGGCTTTTGTCAGGTCGATACAGCATCAAGAATCGCATCGTCGTCTCTCCTTGGGTGCTCGCCCGGCACGGCGGGCGTTCCTCGATCGGACCGCGCGAGCCGCTCCGACTCCTCGATCGCGCGGCGGTTTCTCGACCCCAGCTACTTCCGGAGCGGAAACAGCGCGCGCAGCCGCTCGTCGCGCAGGAGCAGCCCGCCCCAGATCATCGCGGCGACGTACACAGGGAACAGGACGTGGCTGAACAGCGGGTTGTCGACGCGCACATGCGTGGCGATGGCGCCGCCCAGGAAGCCCGTCAGCAGGACCGCGCCGAGCACGGAGGTGCGCGGGATCACGTACGTGACGACGCTCGCCAGCAGGACGAGCCCGATGCCGCGGACGGAGCTCACGGGATATCCGAGCTGCTCGGACCCCTCCAGCACCTGGGGCACCATCATCAGCTTCCCGATGCTGTCGAAGAGCAGGAACGCCACCGAGAGGCCGCTAAGGACACGCCCGGCCCAGACCTTCTTGTTCGACACCACCACCGGCTCCACGTGCTTCTCCGACATCAAGGCGCTCATCTCCATCGTCTCCTCCGGGTCGTTCTGGACAGATCGGTCCGCCCACCCCGGGGTCACGGTGGCGCGGCGCGGCCGATTCGATCCCTAGGACCGCGCGACGGCGCCCGATTCATCGGTCGTCCGAAAGATTTTTTTCGGAGCTACGCCTCGGGCCGGAGGGGCAGGCCGAAGAGCGGGAAGAGCCGCTCGGCGTCGAGGAACGAGCACACCCCGACGATCTCCCCGGCGGACAGCTCGATGACCTGGATCGCCCACGGGACGAAGGCGCCGCCAGGGCCGCTCGGCCGGTACTGCCCCAGCGCGAAGGATCCGTTCGCCGCCACCGGCAGGAGCCGCGAGCCTCTGCACCCCTCGCCCACCTTGAGGAGCCAGGCGTGCACCGAAGGACGCCCCCGGAGCCACAGCCGGTAGGGCGGCATCGACCAGGTCGCGTCCTCCCGGAGCAGCGAGACCAGCGCATCGACGTCCTGCCGCTCGAAGGCCGCGACGTAGCGGCCGAGCAGGGACCGCTGCGCCTCGTTCATCGGCTCATGGAGGTCGGTCTTCTCGTCCTGGCCCATCGTCGCCCGGGCGCGCTGCAGCGCGCTGTTGACCGAGGCGACGGTCATCCCGAGCAGCTCCGCGATCTCGGCGGCCTCCCAGGACAGGACCTCCTTCAGCAGCAGCGCCGCGCGCTGCCGGGGCGGGAGCCGCTGGAGCGCCGCCACGAACGCGAGCCGGATCGTCTGCCGCGACGAGACCAGCTCCGCCGGGTCGCAGGACGCCGCCAGCACCCGACCGTCGGGGATCGGCAGCACCCACGTCGCCTCCACCAGCGTGTCGAGGACCGGGTTCTCGGCCGAGCCCGCCGGGCCGAGATCCATCGGTCGAGCCCGCCTCGACCGGCCCCGCAGCATGTCGAGGCACACGTTGGTGGCGATGCGGTACAGCCACGATCGCATCGCCGCGCTGCCCTCGAGCTGATCGAAGCTGCGCCACGCCCGCACCATCGTCTCCTGCACGGCGTCGTCCGCGTCGAACGCGGAGCCGAGCATCCGGTAACAGTGTCCGGTCAGCTCCTGCCGGTGCTGCTCCAGACGCAACGCCATCTCGCTGGGAGGCGGGCTGGCTGCGGGGATCGAGGAGATATCCATCGCGGTAGGTTACCTCGTGGGACGCCTCGTCCCTTGAGCCTTCGCGACCCCTGCCCTCCGTCCGCGCGGCAGGCGCCTTGGCGAGCCCAGCCGGCACGAGGCCCACCGCGAGCGCGCCGGGGGTCCGCCTCGTCACCGCTCACAAAAGATCGAGGGGCGCGGAGGGAGGGCGGCTTGGGGAGGGTCCCAGGAACAAAAGCCGGCACGCAGACGCTGTCCGGTGCACCAAGGAGCACAACCCAATGACCCTCGCTCTCTTCTCCAACGAGACCCACAGCGCGATCCGTCGCTTCGCACTCGGCAGCTTTCTCGCGGCGGCCGTCCTTGCTGGCGGCGGAGCGGCCTACGCGGCGGACGGCGCGGGCGGCACGGGAGGCAAGCCGGCGCCGCACCAGAGCCAGAGCAAGAACGCCCACCGCGAGCACGGCCAGAAGGACCCAGCCCGCCTCATCAAGCGCTTCGATAAGAACGGCGACGGCAAGCTGACCGTCGCAGAGCTCCCCGAGAAGATGCAGAAGCAGCTCGGCCAGGCCGACACGAACAAGGACGGCACCCTGTCGGCCGAGGAGCTCAAGGCGAACGCCGAGCAGCAGGTGAAGGAGCGGCAATCGAAGCAGAGCGCGCGCTTCGCCCAGAACGACAAGAACGGCGACGGCTTCCTCACCAGGGACGAGGTGGGGGAAAAGCGCTGGGAGCAGATGAAAGCGGCGGACGCGAACCGCGACGGCAAGCTCAGCCCCGATGAGCTGCGCGCGGCGCACCCCGCGCATAAGGCGCCGGCAGCGCGGTAGATCCCAGGCGAGCGCGAGACGTGGAGAGGCGCGGTCCGCCCGCTCAGGAGCCGAGCGGCGCGCCGCAGCGATTGCAATCCTTCGATCGGTACGAGTGCTTCGCCTCGCAGTTCAGGCAGTGCTTCGGCAGGAAGTAGAGGAGCGCCAGCCCGATGCAGGTGGCCAGCCCCACGATGCCCCACGCGCCGCTCCGGCCGCGCATCTTCGCGTAAACCACGAGGGCGAGGATGAACAGGACGACGCCGAGGAGCGAGAGGGGAGCGCTGTCCATCGCGCGACCCGCCGATTGCAGGAGGAACCCCGGCACCCCGAAGAGGAAGCTCAATCTGCTGAAGCGACTCAGCTTCTTCTGGATCTCGAGGCGCCGCTCCGGGCTGATCGGCTCGACGGCCGCGGCGTGAGGCTCGGTGGATGCGGTCGGAGGTGCATAAGGGTTCATGCGTTCATCCTTCTCGGCGCGCGTTCCGGCGCGGTCTCGCCGGGCGCCGCGCGGTGAGGATCCCACGTTATGCGCCTTCCCGACGCGGAATAGCAGGATTTGCACAGGATACCTGCGGGCAAAGGCGTCCTCGACCTCGAACCGGGGCACCCCGCCGTGACCCCCGAGGCGCCGGGGGTCGCGCCCGCGCCCGCTGAAAAAAGATCGAGGGGCGCGTAGGGAGGGCGGCCCGGGGCGCGTCCCAGGAACAGAAGCCGGCAAGAACAGGCTGGCCCTTGCACCAAGGAGCACGACCCAATGACCCTCGCCCTCTTCTCCAACAAGACCCACAGCGCGATCCGTCGCTTCGTCCTCGGCACCTTCCTTGCAACGGCCGTCCTTGCCGGCGGCGGGGCGGCCTACGCGGCGAACGGCACGGGGGACAAGCCGGCGCCGCACCAGGGCCAGGGCAAGGATGCCCGCCGCCAGCACGGCCCGAAGGACCCGGCCCGCCTCATCAAGCGCTTCGATAAGAATGGCGACGGCAAGCTGACCGTCGCGGAGCTCCCCGAGAAGGCGCAGAGGCGGCTCGGCAAGGCGGACACGAACAAGGACGGCAACCTGTCGGCCGAGGAGCTCAAGGCGCACGCCGAGCAGCGCATGAAGGACCGGCAGGCGAAGCAGAAGGCGCGCTTCGCCAAGAAGGACAAGAACGGCGACGGCTTCCTCACCAGGGACGAGGTGGGCGAGAAGCGCTGGGAGCGGGTGAAGGCGGCGGACGCGAACCGCGACGGCAAGCTGAGCCCCGATGAGCTGCGCGCGGCGCGCGGCGCCCGCAAGGCCCCGGCAGCGCGGTAGAGCAGCGAGGTCAGCGCCGCGGCGCCGTCGCCTCGCCGGACGCCGTCTCCTCGGCGGGCGCTGTCTCCTCGCCAGCGCCCGCCGCCGCCGTGGCGGCGCGCTTCCTCGGACGCTTCGGGAAGAGCGGGAGCTGCCGCTCCAGCACCTGGCTCCGCCAGGCGAGCAGGGTCTGCGCGCGCCGGCGCGCCGTCTCCTTCCCAATGCCCGCGGTGAAGCGGAAGATGCGCCGCGCGAGCGCCTCCCGCGTTGGCGCCGAGGGCTCGAAGAGATCCGGCGCGACCTCCTTCACGACCTCGCAGGCGAAGATCGCGCGCCGCAGGTGCGTCCGCTCGTCGGCAGAGCCGGACGAGGTGGCGAGCAGCTCGCGTGCCGCGGGCGTGATCGAGGCGCCGTCGTCGCCGAGCCAGCCGAGGACGCGGGCAGCGGCGAGCGCATAGCCGACGTGCCGCAAGGAGATGCCCGTCTGCTCGGAGATCCGCTCCTTCTCGGTCACCCCGCCCGAGAGCGCCTCCAGCACGCGCCGCACGTTCGCGAGGTTGTCGGCCTGGGGGATCTCGGCGCTGTGCAACAGGCGGGTCGTCGGCATGGGCGGCAAGGAACCCCCGGCCCCCGGCCGGGAGACGACACCATAGCGCGCCAAGGCACGGCGTGGGTCTCGAAGACGCCCGCCGGGCTGGGCGCGTCGCCGCCGCTCTTCTCCAGCGCGCACGCTGCGCCGGCGGGCCGTGGGCGCCTGGTCCCTGTGCCAGAGCTGTCTGCGCCTGGCACACATGGCGCAGCGCGCCAGCGGGCGCGCTCGGGAAAGCGCCCGGATCGCGCGGAGCGGCGATGGAACGGTTGCTGCCAAGTCTGCCAGGGCCGACGCTGACGTCGAGTCCGCCACGGCCCTCCGGGACATCGCGCCTGAAGGTAAAGCGCTCCGGTCTTCCCCCCTACAGCTCTCTCGCGTGTTCCAGGTGCTCCCCATGAGAATGAGGTCCTTTCTTCGCGCATTGACCCGCTGGCAAGCAACTCCCGTGTTCACCCTCGCGCTGCTGTGTCTCCACTGCAGCTCGAGCGTCGAGGCGGACTCGATGGGCGGCGGCGCCGCCGGCGAGGGCGGCAGCGGTAGTTCCACCGGCGAGGGGAGCGTCGGCAGCGCCTCGACGGGCGAGGGCGGCGGCAGCAGCTCCAATGGAGCGGGCGCTGGCGGCTCCACGGGGGAAGGCGGCAGCTCCACGGGGGAAGGTGGCGGCGGAGGCTCCACGGGGGCGGGCGGTGGCGGCGGGTGCCGCCTGCCGGACAACCCCGCGGTGTTCGAGATCGGGACCGGCGAGACCTGCTTCGAGAGCATCGAGGGGGGCGCCACGCTGCCGGTGACGGCCGGGCCCCAGGGGGGATATCACCTCTGGTTCGCCGTCGGCTGCACCGACTGCGGGGAGAGGGTGCGTGTTCGGTACAGCGTCAAGGACCCTGCGACCGGGGACCTGTTCCCGCCGGGCGTGCCGCAGGAGGGGATGATCGAGCTCGTCCCCGGGGAGTTCCCGCACGCGTACGGGCTCATTGCGTTCCTCCCCGGAAGAGTGTGGGATCCGGCCGCCGCGCTCAAGGAGGGGACCCACGTGCTCCTCGCGGCGGAGGCGCGCAACGACGACGGTTCGGCGAAGCACACGGCGCAGGTGGAGGTCGTCCTCGGCGCCACCGTGGCCTGGGGGCCGCCGTGCAGCGACGATCCGGCGACCTGCGGCGCCCCCGGCGGGGCGCCGTGCTGCACCGACTGAGCGATGCAGCGCGGAGCCCATGTTCGGTGCGCCCGGCGCGGGTTCTCCCGACTTGCGCGCCGGGCGGCGGCGGCGTGGATCAGAAGACGACGCCGCCGGGCGAGCAATACTGGTCGAGGAGGGGCGAAGGCGTCGCCGACACGTTGGCGTCGTCCACGTAGTACACGGCCGGCCCGCCGATCGTGTAGATATAGACCTCGTTGTTGAAGGACGTGCCGCAGGTCTGGAGGTACTCCCACTTTCCGGTCTGGGTCGAGGTCCTCGTGTTATAACCCGTCCCGCCGCTGCCGAGCCCTATTGTCACCTGCCCGGTCACTGTATAGACCCAGACGCTGAACCGCAGGTAGGGGTTGTTCGGCGGCGGGCTGGCAGATGTCCAGTACTGCTGGGCGATGCCGCCGTTGGTCGTCGTCGCGGACACGAGGAGGCTGCGCCTGTTGGCCGTGTGCACGACGTCGGTCTTGAGCCATGTCGCGATGGCGCCGTAGTTCAGATCATTGCTCGTGGCAGGCCAGGAGTCCGCCGCGGTGCCCCAGCCGGCGAACCATGACGCATTGGCGCTACCATGATCGATGAAGCCCGACGGGATGCCGGCCTGCGCGTTCTCGAAGCCGGGGTTATAAAGCAAGTTGACGATCGGGAGCTGGAGGAGGACGAGGGACTGCGCGCTGCCGGAGCTGACCGCGATCTCTGCGCCAGACTTCCCGACGGGGCTCATCGTCTCCTGGGCGAGGGCGTCCGGGGCCGGCGCGGTGTTCTGCGCGCCGATGCCTTCGGACGGCTGCACCTCCGCCGGGGCGCGGGCTGCCTCGGGGAAAGCGGCGACCTCCTCGACGTCCATGGGCCCCTCGTCGTAAAGTTCGGAGTCCGAGACGCAACCGACGAGGGCGACGGGGACAACGAGGCTGCTGAGGATGAATGCGGTAGATTTCATGACGGGTTCTCTCCGGTCGGGGATCGATTGTTCGACTGACGATCCTTCCTCCTGAGCACGCTGAGCACGCAGCGTGCCGGTCCGGCGGGCGCGGATTTCCGGCGATCTCGAGGGGGCGCTCGTGGAGCGAGCGCCGGTACGGGAGCACGGCGACAGTCTTGCTAAAATGCTGGGCGCCTCTATGGAGGCTGTGGCCTGGAGGCCAAGACCTTCAGGCGCGGAGGCGTGCCCCTCCAGGGCGCCGCGCCGATGGTGCTGCCTGCACGCGAGCGCCGCGTGCTGTGCGCGAGCGCCGGGTGGATGGAGGACGCGCTGCGGTGGAGCGTGCCGTGCCGCCGCCGGGCGTCAGGCCGGCGGGAGCAGGGCGAGCAGCGCTCTGGCGGCAACCTTCTTGTCGAGGACAAGCACGCTCCGGATCAGTCTTGCGCTCCCCGTGAGCTTCTCACCCAGCGACTCGCCGGCGATCTCGAGCCGGCAGGCCAGGAGGCGCTGGGGGTAGCGGGAGAGGAGCGCGTCGCAGTCGCGATAGAAGCGGGTGCTGCCGTCGCTCGCGAGGAAGAGGATGCGCGACGCGCGTGCGTTCTGCGGGCTCTCCGGGGCCCTCCTGGCCGCGGCGTCCAGCCCCTTCTGCTCGCCGGCGAGCTTCTCGGCGATGAGCTCGAGGCCGTGGCAGGCGTGCTCGGCCGCGAGCGCGCCGCGGAGCTCCGCGGCCAGCGCGTCGGTCATCGGGAGCGTCGCCACCTGGTTTCGGCCGCTCTCCCACAAGAGACCCGCGTGCTTGGTGAGGAGATCGGACACCGCGTCATGGCGCGGATCGGCGACGAGATCTTTCGGCAGCTTGAGCACAGGCACCTCTGTGCGCACCCTACCAGACCCGGAGCGCGGCGACGACCGCGGCGGCGGCGAGCCTCCCGCACGCGGATCCGTCGGACCAGGCCGTCCCTTCCGTGGGCTCGCGCGCCCGGCATTCCGGAGCTTCCAGCGGGAACCCTAGCCGCGCGGGGATCTCCGTCGCCATCACGGGCTCAGTGTTGGGCCGACGATGATACCGATCATGGCACGGCAGAGGGGAACGGCCGGCTGCGCCTCGCGCTGCGCCTTGTACCGCCGGGCTTGCTGGCCTCGACGGCCCATCGTAAACTAGGATATGGCCGTTCAAGCCGTTACCGTGAACCTGCCCGAGCCGCTGTACGAGCGCCTGGCTCGCCGCGCGCAGAAAACGCAACGAACCGTCGAGGCCGAGCTCGTCGATGCGGTGGCAACCTCCCTCCCTGACGAACCCGACGAGCTGGCGGTCGACATGGCGGAGGCCATCGCCGCGCTGCACCTGCTAGGCGACGAGGATCTCTGGCGGGCCGCCAGGCAGAGCCTCGCCCCGGAGAAGGCAGCAGAACTAGAGGATCTGCACATCAAGCGCCAGAGCGAAGGGCTCTCCGCGTCGGACATCGAGGAGCTCGCGACGCTCATGAAGGAGTACACGCGGATCATGCTGGTTCGTTCCCGATCTGCCGCGCTGCTCAAGCAGCGAGGTCATGACGTCTCGGGGCTTCACCAAGGACATGAGCCGTAGCTACATCGGGAGGGCGCTGCGTGAGCAGGTCGCCAGTGAGGCGCGCCATCGCTGCGGCTATTGCCTGACATCAGCGCGTATAATCGGCACGCCGATGGAGATCGACCACATTATCCCTGAGTCGCTGGGCGGACCTACTGCCAGGGAAAACCTCTGGCTCGCATGCTCGATGTGCAACGATCACAAAGGCAATCGAATCGCTGCTCCCGACCCGCACACCGGGAAGTCGTGCGTCTCTTCGACCCACGACAACAGGTCTGGCTGGTTCATTTCGGCTGGAACACGGAGGGATCTCTGATCATCGGCAAGACGCCAACTGGCCGTGCTACGATCGCTGCGGTTCGCCTGAACCGCGCCGAGCTCGTGAAAGCCCGGCGAGGCTGGGTCATCGCGGGTTGGCATCCGCCCGAGGATTGAGCCATGAGGCCGCCCAACGAAATTGCGCTAAAACGCTATTTCGTTAGGCATCACATGGGCAGGGAGGATTCACATGTCTTCTACTGACACTCCCAAGTATTGGTTTCCCGCCAAGCACCACGGTTGGGGGTGGGGCCTGCCCTCTACATGGCAAGGCTGGGTCGTCCTCCTTATCTATTTCGTATTGGTCCTTGGTGGCATTCCTCTCGTTCACGCCACAAGGGGGACGGTTGTCTACTTCATTCACGTACTCGTCCTCACGGCGGCGCTCATCGCCATCTGCTGGCTCACGGGTGAACCTCCCCGCTGGCGGTGGGGAGGCGATGATGCCTGAACCGTCGCGGTGGATCCGGCGCGCCGGCCCCCTGGCTCCTTGATCGATAGGCTTCAACCGGGATCGTTTTCATGGCACCGATCATTCCCAATCCAGACAAGATAAAGAGCTTCCCCACCGAGGCGGCCTTCGAAGCCTGGCTGGCCGCGAACCACGCCCGCGAGACCGAGCTGTGGCTGAAGATTCACAAGAAGGACTCGGGCGTGCCGACGGTGACCTACGCGCAGGCGCTGGACGTGGCCCTGTGCTGGGGGTGGATCGACGGCATCCGGAAGTCCTTCGACGAGATCTCGTTTCTGCAGCGGTACACCCCTCGTAAGGCGAGGAGCGTCTGGAGCCAGATCAACAGGGATCACATCGCTCGGCTCACGACGGCCGGCCGCATGACCCCGCACGGCCAGCGGCACGTCGACGCCGCAAAGGCGGATGGCCGCTGGGAGGCCGCCTATGCCCCCATCCGCAGCGCGACCGAAGACACCCTTCCTGCGGACCTGCGCGCGGCCATCGAGGCGAACCCACGGGCGCGCAAGACGTTCCAGACCCTCGGACGCCAGAACCTCTTCGCGCTGGCGTTTCGCATGAACAACGTGAAGACGCCCGCCGGGCGCGCGAAGAAGATCGAGACGCTGGTGGCGATGCTGGCGCGCGGTGAGACCATCGTGCCGGAAGGGCGGCGCTGACCTCGGTCGGCGCGCGCGGCTCCCCTCCGATGAGCGTGCAACGTGTTGCCTACCTGGTCCTCCGATGCGCGGACCTCGAGCGCTCGCGGCGGTTCTACGAGGGCCTTGGCCTGCGATTGTCCCCGGAACAGCACGGCAGCGGAGCAAAGCACTACTCGTGCGATGTGGGAGGAATGATCCTCGAGCTCTATCCGCTCTCGGACAGGCCGACCTCCGGTCTCCGCCTGGGGCTCGTCGTCTCCGACCTCGCGCGGGTCCTGGAGTCGCTCAGAGCATCGGGCGCCGTCGTCGGCGCCGTCCGCGCCGTGGGCTCCGAAGGCAGCTCGCCCGTGACAGTCATCGATCCCGACGGCCATTGGATCGCCCTGGAACAAGAACGCTGAGCCGCTCCAGGGCAAAGCAGAGGAGCGAGCGCAGCACCTCATGAGCCGCTCCCGCCCGTCCTCCGCGGGCGACGAGGCACCTGTCGCGAACAGCGCGCGGAACTTGGCCCTCCCGCGCGCCGCCTGGCATCTCCGCGCGGTGCGATCGCGTCTCTTCCTCGCGCTCGCCGCCGCGATCGCCGTCGGGATCGCGCCGGCGACGGCATCTCCGGCGCCGCCGGGCGTCCGAAAGCTCCACGTAGAGGCCGGGGCGGTCCACGCCACGGTCGGCGCGTCGGGCAAGCAGGTGCGCCTCACGCTCGATCCCGAGCTTCAGCGCGCCGCCGAGCGCCTCCTCGCCCGCTCCGGCGCCCCGGAGGGCGCCATCGTCGCCTCCGACGTCCGCACCGGCCGCATCCTCGTGTGGGCGAGCCGCGGAGACCGGGACTACGTTGCCACCCCGCTCGCCCCCAGCGCGAGCCTCTTCAAGATCGTCACCGCGGCGGCGCTGCTCGAGGGCCGCAAGGTGAACATCGCCACGCCCGTCTGCTACACGGGCGGGATGAGCGCGATCACCGCGGCCGATCTGGAAGGCCGCGGCGCCACCTGCACCGTCTTCGGCGAGGCGCTCGGCCGCAGCATCAACGGCGTGTTCGCCCGCCTCGCAGGCCGGCACCTCACGGCCGACGACCTGCGCAACAAGGCGCGCGACCTCGGCTTCGACGGCGAGGTCCCCATCGACATCCCCGTCGCGCCGAGCACCGCCAACATCCCCGCCGGCGGGCTCGGTTTCGCCCGCGCCGCCGCGGGCTTCTGGAGCGGGCGGCTCAGCCCGCTCGGCGCCCTGTTCGCGATGCAGACGATCGCCAACGACGGCGAGCGCGTCCGCCTCTCGCTGCTCGCGCCGCCGGGCGCGCAGGACCGCGAGGACGCGGACGCCGTCACGCCGCGGAGCACCGACGGCCGCGGCCTCCGGACCGACGTCGCGCGCACCCTCCGATCGATGCTCGAGATCACGACGCGGCGGGGCACCTGCGCCAAGGCGTTCCGCAAGCCCGACGGCACCCGCGCCCTCGGCACCATGCCCGTCGCCGCCAAGACCGGCACGCTCGTCGGCGGCAGCCCGTCGCGGATGTTCTCGTGGTTCGCCTCGTTCGCGCCCTCGGATCGCCCCGAGATCGCGGTCTCCGTGATGCTGGCCAACGACATCGCGTGGCGCACCAAGGCGAACCTCGTGGGACGCGAGCTGCTCGAGATCTACTTCGGCCGGAGACGGCCGGGGCCCGTGGCGCGGCGGCGCTGACGGCCCTGACGGCCATCGACGCCGCGCACACGACGCGCCCGTGGCGCATCGCCTTCACCGATCACACGCGCAGCTGCTTCCGTGACGGCGCCCGCGCGTCAGGCGCAGCCCTTTGCTCGACCTGCATCACGCCTTGCGCTCCCCTCCCCGAGGATGTGACGCTCACGCGCCATGGCGAAGGTTACCGCACTCGGCATGGACACGATCACCGAGAAATCCGGTCATCAGATGACGGGGACGGCCGTGAGCGTGTGCCTCACGCCGGCCGCGCCGAGCCCGTTACCCATCCCCTACCCCACGATGGGCACCGTCGCGGAGGGGATCATCGACCCGTGCATGCGCACGAAGATCGAGGGCGCGAAGATCCTCACCGTCGGCGGCTGCATGAAGGCCTGCCACGGCAATGAGCCGGGCACGCTCAAGGAGGTCGTCAGCCTCAACACCGGCGGCCCCTGCTTCCCTTGGCTCGGCGCGCCGAACGTCATCATCGAGCTCGGCATGGCCGGCATCACCGGCAGCATGGGCCAGATGAACAAGAGCATCACCGTCGGCGCCGGCGCCAACGCGAGCGGCGCAGGCGGGGGCGGCGGCGGCGGAGGGGGCGGCGGCGGCGGCGCCGGAGGCCCGGGCGGCGGCAGCCCGCAAGGCGGCGGCAACGGCGGCGGAGGCGGCGGCGGCGGCAACAGCGGCGCCGCGCCGCCGAGCCCGCCTGCGCCGCCGGGCGCCGAGGGGCAGGCCAGCGGTGGGCACCCGGTCGATGTCGTGACCGGCACGATGTTCACCCATCCCACGATCGATTTCTCGATGCCGGGCTTCCTCTCGGCGCAGATGACCCGGAGATACCGCAGCTCTGCGGTGCGACACAAGGTCGGCCTCGGCTGGGGTTGGTCGCACGGATTCTCGTGGCAGGCCACGCGCGCCGGAGATCGCGTCGTCCTCGTCGATCCCGACTTCCGCGAGGTTCCCCTCGCGCTCCGAGGCGAGGACGAGGTCGTCGCGCTCGCGTTCGGCGTCCAGGTTCGCTTCGTCGGAGACGACATCGTGGTTGCGCTGAACGACGGCTATTTCCGCGTGCTGCGCCGCGCGGCAGGCTCCCCCGTCTACCGGCTCGCGGCGCTGCGGGACGAGACCGGAAATGCCATCGAGTGCGTCTGGGAGGCCGGAGAGCTGGTCGCGCTGCTCGACTCCGCCGGACGGCGCGCGACTTTGCGGCGCGACGGCTCCTACCGGAGCTGGATCCAGTCGGTCGACGGCGAGGACGGCAAGACGCACGAGCGACGCCTCGTCACGTACGAGATCGACGCGCGGGGCGATCTCGTGCGGGTCATCGACGCGGGCGGCGTCGAGACGAGCTATGCTTACGACGAACATCACTACCTCGTCAGCGAGAGCTTGCCGGACGGGACGGTCTATCGCTTCCTCTACGCCGACCACGCCGGGCAGCGTCGCTGTGTCGAGACCTGGGGCGAGTTGCAGGGAGGCGACATACTGGGCTCCCTCGGCGCGCGCTCCGCGGGCTCGCCTGTGCAGGCGAGAGGTCTCTTTCACGCTCGTTTCGACTACGGGCCTGGCCCCTTCGAGACGCGGATGATCGACGCGGCCGGCGGGGCGCACCGCTACCGGGGCAACGCTCTCGGGCTCGTGGAGGAGTACGTGGATCCGCGCGGCTATTCTTGGACCTACCGCTATGACCAGGCGGGCCGCCTGATCTCCACGAGCGACGGCGGGGGTCGCCTCGAGCGACGCAGCTTCGACCTGCACGGCCGCATGCTCGGCCTCACCAGGCCAGACGGCGCGCGGTGGGCCTGGAAACGAGACGACGAGCAGAGCAAGGTCGTCAGCGTCGACGCCGCTGGCAAGCGGGAGATCGAGACGACGTGCGGCACGCGGACGGTGGAGCACCAGGACGCCCGCGGGCGCATCACCCGCTTCGCCTACGATGCCCACGGGTTGCTGCGCGACATCGCCTATCCCGACGGCACGGTGGAGACGCGCTCGTACGATGCTCACGGCAACATAAGCGAGCATACCTTCGAGGATGGCAGCCGGGCGCGGTACACGTTCGATCTCTTCGGTCGCCCCGTGTGGATCAGGACGCCGCACGGAGCGGAATACGAGCTCGGCTACGACTCGCGAGGCGATCTCGTGTTCATCGCCGAGCCGGGCGACAAAACGACAGAGTTCCGGATTGGCCCGACCCGCCTGATCGAGGCGATGCGCGATCCGTCTGGCGCGGTGACGCGCTACCGTCACGTCGCGGGCGCTCTTGTCGAGTGCGTGCGCGCGGATGGAACCCGCTACGCGTTCGGTCATGATGCCCTGCACCGCCTCGTGTGGATCGAAAACCCGGCCGGCGAGCGCTACCAGCGCGCCTATGACGCCGCGGGGAACATCGTCCGCGAGACATCGTTCGCGGGCGTGACGACGGAGTACGCTTACGACGGCTCGCGCCAGCTCGTGTCCGTCACCCGTGCAGACGGGGCGTGGATCCACCTGCTCCGCGACGCGGAGGGGCGAATCGTGGCACGGGAGCACTCGACCGGGCTCGTCGAGCGGTTCACCTACGGCGCGGGCGGCGCGCTGACAGCGGCCGAGAGCCACGGCGTTCGCGTGCAGTTCGAGCGCGACGAGGACGGGCGCATCCTACGCGAGATCCAGGAGGCGGGCGGGTGGCGGTTCGAGATCGGCACGGAGTACGACAGCAACGGGGGCGTCCTCGGGAAATCGTACTCGACCGGCTGGAGCGTCTCGTTCATCCGGCGCCCGGGAGACGGCGTACCCCTCGCCCTGCGTGCCGTCGCGACGACCCCGGAAGAGCTGCGCTTCGAGTACGACGATCGCGGGGTGGAGACGCTCCGCCGGCGCGCCATCGGCCCAGGCGCCATCGCGACGGAGAGCGATGCGTATGGGCTCCCGACGCGCGTCTCCGTGTTGGGCGAGGACGAAGCAATGCTGCGCGAGCGACGGTACGAGTGGGCCGTGGGTGGGCCGCTGCGGCGAGTCGTCGACACCCACGCCGGGCAGCGGCGGTACGAGCTCGATCCGCTCGGACGACCGCTCGCGGCGGAGGGGCTCGGAGCTGCGGAGCATTTCCACTACGCCCCTCACGGTACGCCGGTGCCCCGCGCACAGCCGTGGGCGATCGGCCGCGGCGGGCGCCCGACGAGCGCCGGTGACGTGCGCGTCGCGTGGGATGCGCTCGGACGTCTCGCCGCGCAGAATACCCCCGATCCGCTGCGGAGCTGGGCGTATACCTATGACGAGAACGATCGCCTGATCGAGGCGCGGCGCGGCGACGGCCGGAGCGTGCGGTACCTCTACGACCCGTTCGGGCGGCGCCTCGCGGAGACGTATGACGACGGCGAGAGCACCTGGTTCGGGTGGGACGTCGACAGCCCCGTCGAGGAACGCAGCACGAAAGGAGGCGTGGTACGCCGCGTCTTCCGCGACGACGGGTACGTGCCGCTGCTCGAGGCGGAGGACGGACGCGCATTCCGGATGATCGCCACCGACGCGGCGGGCACGCCGTGGCTGTACGTGGATCCGAGCCACGACTGCGACGAGATCGATCTCTCGGCGTGGGGCACGGTCGCTCGCCGGAGCGGCCAGCCGGGCGGTCTGCGGTTCGCCGGGCAACGCGAGGACGCGTTCACCGGGCTGCACTACAACCATCACCGGCACTACGCCCCCGCGCTGCACGTCTTCCTCACGCCAGATCCGCTGGGGATCGACGTAACGCTGAACGACGTGGGCTTCGTGCCCAATGTGACGCTGTACGTCGATCCTCTCGGGCTCACGACCATCGTGGTGGGCGCTCCGCACGACCCCACGATCAAGAGCCACGCGAAGCTCCTCAGGAAGCAGTACCCGGGCGCGAAGGTGATCTCCTCGGATCAGCTGGGAAAGCCTCCGAGCTTGTGGCAGAAGCTCCGGGGCAAGAACAACAAGATCGATCCCAATGAAAACCATGTCGTCGTGACGACGCACGGCGCGCCCGGGAGCGCACAGTGGGGCAATGGCAGCGCGAGCGGCGAGCAGATCGGTGATATGCTGAAGAACGCCGGGTTCCAGGGCGGCCCGGGCGCGGTGGTGGACGTCTCCGCCTGCAACGCGGCGACGCCCGCGGCGGGCCAGAAGAGCATCGCCCACGGGATCGCTTCGTCCACGGGCGCCAACGCGAACGGCGCCATGCGCGACCCGTCGGTCGATCCGAACCAGGTCCACAACTACCAAGGCAAGAAACCCTCCTGGAAATTCTGGGGGAAGCCCCCCCAGTATCCCTATCGTCCTGGCGAGATGTGCCCCACGCCCCAGGGCCCCTTCGTGCATCAAGGCTACTACGTCGGAGTGACGCCATCCGGATCGGTCAGCGGCGTCCCGTTCAAGCCATGAGCCCTCGTCTCGCGAGCGTACCGTCCCCCTTTGGCGGGCTGCCCCGGCAGGCGGATATCGACGCGCTGCTCTCGCGGGCCAGCTTCGGGCGCGTGCTGGCGCGACCGCCGGCGCCGGGGCGCAGCGTCGCGCCGACGCTCTCGTGGGTCGACCGCAGCGCGCTCGCCGAGCTGCGGCCGCTGCTCCAGATCGGCGACGGGGCGCCACCGGCCGAGAGCGCATGGCATGAGGCGCCGGTGCTCGAGCTGATCGGCCGAGGCGAGCGCGTCGCAACGCTGACGCTGCATCACGGGCTCGCGGTCGGCTATCCCGGCTGGAACGCAGCCGCCCCGCTCGCGCGCCCGGAGAAACTCGCGCGCTGGCTGGCCGAGCGGGGGTGTCTCACGCCGCCGGGGGGGACGCCGGGCGCCGGGCCCGAGAGCGCGGCGGAAGGGCCCCGCTGGCCGGAGGGCGCTCCGCCTGACCTCGCGCCGCTCCGCGGGGCGCTCGCAGCCCCGGCGGGGGGCCGCCTCGGAGGAGCCGTCGAGGCGTTGTCGGTGCTGGGGCAAGCGCGTCCGGCGCCCCTGGATCAGGCCACGATACTGCTGGAATGGCTCGGTCATGACGCGGGCGCCTGGACGGCCGCGCCACACAGCGATCCCGTGCCGCTCGCGCTGCTCCGCGTGCTCGGGGATGCCGTGGTGGACGACGCCATCCGCGCCGGGCTGAGCTCGGCCGAAGCGCGGCGCGGAGCGGCTCGCTTCGTCGCAGCGACGATCGCGACCCGCGCGGATCAGAAGCGGCGGCGCGAGCGGCTCGCGGGAACCCTCGTCGCCCTGCGGGAGGCCGCGCGGACTTCGGGGGTCGAGGGGAGCAGCCGCGCTCTCGAGGCAGCGCTCGCTCCCGCTCCGCTGGCCGCTCCCGAGGGCACCCGGCTCCTCGCGGCGGCGCAGCACGGTCGCCTCTCTCGGATTTGCCGAGACGGCGATCACGTCGCTGCGCTGGACGGGCTCTCCATCACCCGGTTCAGCGCCGGCGCGCCCGAGGGGCAAATCCTGTTCGAGCTACCCGGCGTGCACACCCCCCTCTTCGCGCGCAACGGGCGCGCATACTTCCTGCTGAACGGCCGCGTCTGCGAGGTATCGACTCCAGGGGGACCGCTCGTCGCAACCGAGCCCAGCCTCTGGTCCCGCATCGCGCGCTCGTCGCTTTCCTACGGCGTCGCGCGCGCGCGGTGGGAGCGCGCGCGGCGACGCTGCGCAGAGCGGGCGGAAGCGCAGGAGCCAATGCCCATCTTCCTCGAGATTGACGAAGAGGAGGAGGAAGCGTACGCGAAGCTCGGCGCGATCGGGGCGCCATTACCGCGCGCGGTAGCGACACGCGCGCTCGCGTGGTTCGCGCCGGGGCTCAACCTCGTCGCCTGGGAGGGTGCGCGCTCCGGGTCCGCCAAGCTCGGAGGTCGACCCATCCACCTCGCAGCCGGCGATGACGGGCTCTACGTGCTCGTCGAACACGCGCCGGGAGAGCACGCCGTCCTCCGGATCGACGGCGGGGCGATCACGACGTCAGCGCGCTTCCAGGTGGAACCTCGGGCCATCGTACACTGGAGGCCGGCAGGAGAGAGCGTGCACCTGCTCTTGGAAGCGCCGCTCGGCGACGTGCTCGTGGACGTGGCGCTCGGCAAGAAGGCGTGAGCGGCGCTGGCCGCTCGGGAAGGCGAGCGCCGACGCCCCGCGCTCGCCGCGCACAGCCTCGTCGCCCGGCGTCGCTGAGGGGCCGAGCGCCGCTGACGGGCGGCCCGGGGCTGGGTTACGCTGCGATGACCCCCATGAACGCCCGAGACCGCATCCCCCTCCTCCTCGCTCAACTGCGCGAGGAGTACCCCGACGCGCGTTACGAGCTCGACTGGAAGACGCCGCTCGATCTGCTCGTCGCGACCATCCTGGCCGCGCAGTGCACGGACGAGCGCGTCAACCGGGTGACCGCCACGCTCTTCCCGAAGTACCCGACGGCGCAGGCGTACGCCGACGCGCCCACGGCGGAGCTCGAGGAAGAGCTCAAGCCGACCGGCTTCTACCGCCAGAAGACGAAGATGGTGCAGGCCATGTGCAGGGAGCTCGTCGCGCGCTTCGGCGGCGAGGTGCCCGCGACCATGGCCGATCTCACCACGCTGCCGGGCGTGGCCAGGAAGACGGCGAACGTCGTGCTCAACACGGCGTTCGACATCGCCTCGGGGATCATCGTCGACACCCACGTCGCCCGCCTCAGCGGGCGCATCGGCCTCTCGAAGCGCGAGAAGCCCGAGCAGATCGAGGAGGATCTGATGAAGATCGTGCCGAAGGATCAATGGACGTTCTTCGGCCCCGCGCTGGTGCTGCACGGCCGCTACACCTGCGTCGCCAGGAAGCCGAAATGCGGGGAGTGCCGGATGAGCGAGTTCTGTCCGAAGGAAGGGGTCTGAGCGAGAGATGAAGATCGATCTACCTGCCTCGTGGGAGCGCGTGCTCGCCGGAGAGCTCGAGCAGCCGTACTTCAAGAAGCTGGCGCGCTTCGTCGAGGACGAGCGGAAGGCGCACCAGGTGTTTCCCGCGGAGGAGGACGTCTTCGCCGCGTTCAAGCTCACGCCGTACGAGAGCGTGCGCGTGCTGCTCCTCGGCCAGGACCCGTACCACGACGACGGGCAGGCCCACGGGCTGTGCTTCTCCGTGCGCCCGGGCGTCACGCCACCGCCGTCGCTGGCCAACATGTACAAGGAGGCGGTCTCGGATCTGCCGGGCTTCGCGATCCCCAGCCACGGCTGCCTCACCACGTGGGCGACCCAGGGGGTGCTGCTGCTGAACACCGTGCTCACCGTCCGGGCGCACACGCCGAACTCCCACAAGAACCAGGGCTGGGAGTCGTTCACCGACGCGGTCATCAAGAAGGTCAACGACAGGCCCGACGGGGTGGTGTTCGTGCTCTGGGGCGGCCACGCGCAGAAGAAGGCGAAGCTCATCGACGCGAAGCGCCACACGGTCATCAAGGCGGCTCACCCCTCGCCGCTGTCGGCGAGGAGCGGGTTCTTCGGCAGCAAGCCGTTCTCGACCATCAACAGCGCCCTCCGCGCCCGCGGCGCCGAGGAGATCGACTGGCGGCTCCCGGAGACCGCGTAACGCCGCGATGACGCCGCGGAAGCGCTCCCTGCCGCTCTCCCCGGGGACGCGGTACACCCCCGCCGTCCTCGAGGGGATCGCCGACGGGGAGCGCGCCGCGCTCGCGCCGTCGCTCGCCGCGCGCACCGAGGCCGGCGCGGTGTCGGCCGCGGCCTCGGCGCTCGCGCGGGCCGAGGCGCTGCAACGGGCCTCGGTGGGCGCCGAGCCGCCCGAGCGGCCCATCGCCTGCAGGGAAGGCTGCTCGACCTGCTGCGTCAGCAAGGTGCTCGTGCTGGCGCCGGAGGTGCTCCGCATCGCAGCCCACCTGCGCGCCACGCGGAGCCAGGCGGAGCTCGCCGCGCTGGAGGAGCGCGTCCGCGCGGCCGACGCGGCGACGCGCGGGCTCTCCCGCCTGGAGCGCGCCGAGGCCGGCGTCACCTGCCCGCTGCTCGACGAGCGCGGCGCCTGCTCGATCCACGCTGTCCGCCCTATCGTGTGCGCAGGCTGGAGCTCCCTCGACGCCGCGGCGTGCGAGCGCCACTTCGCCGCGCCCGCGTCCATCCCCACGGCGCCCATGCACCGCCCGGGCTACGAGGTCGCCAACGCCGTCCTCGCCGGGCTCGGATGGGCTGCGAAGGAGCAGGGCCTCGACGCCGCGCCGCTCGAGCTCATCGCCGCGCTGCGCATCGCGCTCGAGCGCCCGAACGCCGGCGAGCGGTGGCTCGCGCGCCTCCCGGTCTTCGCCGCGGCCCGCGACGCCGAGTGGCAGGAGGATCGGCGGCGCGAGGGATGAGCGCGCGCCGCGATCGGCCGCGTCATCTGGGCGCTCGCGGTCGGAGAAATCCGTTTAGGCTAGCGCGCCGCGGAGGTCGCCGCCGGTCGGCGCCTCGCGACGGAACACAGGACAAGGAGACGCGATGAAGATCTACGGACATCCCATGAGCACGTGTACGCGCAAGGTGCTGACGGTGCTCGCCGAGAAGGGCCAGGAGGCGCAGTTCGTGCTCGTCGACCTGACGAAGGGCGCGCACAAGCAGCCCGAGCACCTCGCGCGCCACCCGTTCGGCGTGATCCCGGTGCTCGAGGACGAGGACTTCACGCTCTACGAGTCGAGGGCGATCATGCGTTACCTCGATCACAAGCTCCCGGGAGCTCCGCTGACGCCGACCGAGCTCAGGGCGAGGGCGCTCATGGATCAGTGGCTCAGCGTGGAGCAATCGTACTTCGCCACCCCGGCGGTCAAGATCGCCTTCCAGCGGGTCTTCCTGCCGATGCAGGGCAAGCCGGGCGACGAGTCCATCGTCGATGCGTCCAAGGCCGAGGTCTCGAGGACGCTCGACGTGATCGAAAAGGCGCTGGCCGGCCACGAGTACCTCGCGGGCTCGAGCTACTCGCTGGCCGACATCTCGTGGATGCCGTACCTCCAGTGTCTCGTGGTGTCGAACGTCGGGGAGCTCATCACCGATCGGCCGAACGTCGCGGCGTGGTGGAAGCGGATCAGCGCGCGCCCCGCCTGGGTGAAGGTGTCGTCCTGACGCCTGCCGGCCTGCCCTGAGCGGGCGTCTTCTGCGCAGAGAGCGACGGGGGGGTCGCCGACGCCTGAGACGCCGGAGCATCGCTGCCGCCCCTGCGCGGCCATGCTGCCGGACGGCCAGGCGCGGCGGGCCTTCCTCGGCCCTTCAGCTCGGGGCGCCGAGCACCTCGTCGAGCGTCCGCGCGCCGAGCACCCGCTCGCCCCACCGCTCGAGCTCGGCCACGTCGGCTGCATCGATGCGAGCGACGACGGCCGCGGGCAGCTCGCCGAAGCGGGCGCGGAGCTGCCGCAGCAGGAGGTTGCGCCCCCCCTCCTTCAGCCCCTCGTCGCGCCCTTCCTTCAGCCCCTCGTCGCGCCCTTCGTTGCGCAGCTTCTGCTGGTAGTCCTCGAACCACGCCCGGATCTCTGCGCTCACGTCGTCCTCCTCGCTCGTCGCCTGCTCATCGAGCCCGAGCTGGAAATGTACCAGGAGAGGCGTGGCGACGCTCCTCTCCCAGGCATCCTCCCGCATCGCCGCCAGATCGGCGAGCGCCTCGCGCAGCACGCGCCCGGATCCGAGCAGGCGCAAGAGCAGCGTCTCCTGTGTCCGGGGCAGCTCGGACAGCACGACGATGCGAAGCGCGAGCCCCGGCGCCGCGTGGTACACGCCGGGCTTCACCTCGTGGCACTCGTACGCTGCGAGCACGCTCTCCGGCCGGCCCGAGCTGATGACGACGAGCGCAGGGAAAGCCACGGCCGGCTGGGTCGATGCGTCGGGTTCGGCATCGTTCGACGAGGCGCCAACGGGAGACGCAGACGCGCGGGCCCGGCGTTCGAGCTCGTGATACCAGGTGAGCTGCTTGCGGAGACACGAGCGGACCTGCCGCAGGCCGGGCGTGCGGTGAAACGGCTCGAACAGGCTCGGCTCCGCGGAGAGCTCGCCCAGCAAGCCCATCCCGGCGCGCTCAGCGTCCCGCGCGGGATCGGGCACGCTGTAGACATCGATCTTCTGCGTCGCCGCGAGCACCTCCACCTCCGTCTCCGGAGACGAGGCTCGGCTGAGCGCCTCGCGCAGAATGTTCTTCGCGAACTGGTCAGCGCCGTTGTGCATCGGCGGCGCACCCTAACCGCATCACGGAGAACGGCCCACAAGATAGAGCGGAATATGAGCGGCAAGCATGCTTACGCGAGGAGCTCTGTGCTCATCACGAAAACGACTCTCCAAGCTGCGGCGCCCGCCAATAGGCGCTACCGAGCCACGCCGGGGTCGACGCTTCAAGCCACCTCATCCCTCGCCTGGCGTGTCCGCCGGAGAGCACCTCCACTTCGCCGGAGAACGGCAGGACGCGCCGCTCGATCTCGGCGCGCGCGAGGGTCTGGACGTGCGTGGCGCGCTCCCACGCGCGCTCGGGGTTGGGGAGCAGTCTCATGCGGTCTCTTCTTCATTTCAGGTACGAGGCGCGCCGCGCGTCGAGCGCCCACGTCGCCTCGGCGAGGGCTCCGCCGGGCGTGGCCGCCGCGGTCGCCGCACGCGGCAGCTCCACGCCCGCCGTGGCGATCTCGACGAGCGGCGCGTCGAGCGCCCTCCCTCGGACAGCGCCCCCGCGGTACGATGCGCGCATGCCCGTGTACCGCACGTCCGCCGTCGAACACGCCGCGGCGGTCGCCGTGGCGGCCCGGACCGACGTGGGCCACAGCCGCGAGCACAACGAGGATACCTTCCTGATCAGCGATCTCGCGCGCGGGCTCGCCCATGGGCCCCCGGCCGTCCAGGCGTCCATCGAGCCGCCGCTCGCCCTGTCGCTCGGCGTCTACGACGGCTCGGGCGGCGCGTCGTCCCCTGACGCTGCGAGCCGGCTCGCGGCGCGCATGGTCCACGCCCTCCTCACCCGCTCCGCGCCCCGATCGAGCGACGCCCTCGAGCGGAGCCTCCTCGAGGCGATCGGCGAGGCCGGACGCGCGGTCCGCGAGAACGCCCGCCGGAGCTCACAGCACCGGAACAGCGGCACCACGGCGACCGTGGCCGCGCTCTGCGATGAGCGCCTCCTGCTCGCGCAGGTCGGCGACAGCCGCGCCTACCTCCTCCGCAGCGGCGTCCTCACCCAGCTCACGCGCGACCAGACCCTCCTCCAGTCGCTGCTCGAGAGCGGCAAGCTGCGGCCCGAAGAGGCCGCCACCTTCGAGCACAGGGGCGTGATGCTCCAGGCGCTCGGGCTCCGCGAACACCTCAGGATCGCGCTCTCCGCCGTCGAGCTCCGCCGCGAGGACACCCTGCTGCTCTGCACCGACGGGCTGAGCGACCTCATCGACGATCGGCACATCGCCGCCACGCTCGACGCCCACCCCGAGCCGGCGGCAGCCGCCAGCGCCCTGATCGACGCCGCGCTCGCCGCCGGAGGCCGCGACAACGTGACCGCGCTGGTCACGCGGTTCGACGGCCCCTGGCTCGCTCCGCCGGCCAGCGACCGCGCCGCGGAGATCATCGAGATCGCCAGGTTCTCCGAAGGGTCGACGCGCCGCTCCTGACGGCGCGCCGGCCCCGCGATCACGAGCGCCGCGACCGGCGCCCGGCAGCGTCCCGCCGCGGCGCCAGCCGGCCTCGCCTCCGCCCGCGCGCCGCGAACGCAAGGGCGGCGAGCGCGCCGAGCCCCGCCGAGATCGGAGCCCCGCCCGCCGCGCCGCCGAAGCTGCACCCGCCGTCGTCCTCCGCTGCGCCAGATCCCTCGTCAACGCCAGCGCCCGTCGTTGCGCCCCCGCCCGTGCCCGCGCCAGCGCCCGTCGTTGCGCCCCCGCCCGTGCCCGCGCCCGCGCCCGTCGTCGCATCCCCGCCTGCGCCCACCGTGGCGCTGCTGCTCGCGCTCGTCGTTGCGCCCCCGCCCGCGCCCGTCGCGCCGCCACCGGCGCCGGCGCTGGCGCTGGCGCTGGCGCTGGCGCTGGAGCTTGCGGGGGCAGGGTCGGAGGACTTGAGCACCAGATCCGCACAGCGGTAGTACAGGGTGGCCGGCCTCCTGTCCGTCATGACCTGGATGAGCTGAAGCGTGCAGTTGTCACACTCCACGTCCGGGAGCGTGACCTCCGCCGAATACGACCCTCCCTTCTTGTCGGCGATGCCGTCGAGCAGGCAGCCCTTGTCGACCCCCGGCTCGCAGAGATCGTTCTCGTTCGCCGGCTCCGGGAAATCGTCGAAGCCGTCGTCGTCGAACATGATCCGGAAATGCCCGGGGTGATCGATCGTCTCGTTCCACATCACCGTGATGGTCTCGCCCGGCTCGAACACGGTGACGGTCTCGCCCCGCGCATCGCCACGAGCACCGCAAGGCGACACCTTCTGCTGGTCGTCCGCGTGCCTCGGCGCGGGGGACGTGAGGTCGATGTGCGCGCTGCTCACGCCAGCGAACGACATCACGGCGGCCAGTACGAACGATCCCATCAGCATGCAACGCATCGATCTACCTCCTCAGAGCTCGCGGGCAGCGCAATCTACACAGCGGCTCATCGTCTGTCTGCGACATCCTCAAGCAAGGAATTTTCTATGGACAAGGCGCCAGCGACCGACGGCGCGAACCGCCGGGCTCAGCCCGGTGAAGGCGCTCGGGCTTGCCTTTCGTGGCGAATTCAGCGATCCCACCCGGGGCGGAGGGGCGCCCCTGGAACGCCGATCAGGTAGAAACGCTGTGTCCATGCGGCTCTCCGTGAAGGGAGGCCAGCACGGACCGCGTGGGGGCGGGGCGGGGGCGGCGCGTGCCGCCCCCGGTGACAAAAGCGGAGGTTCATCATCATGGAGCAGCGCGCACTCGGTTCTACTGGCGTCAAGATCCCGGTCGTCGGACAGGGTACCTGGCAGATGGAGATAGGCGATGAGGCCGCCTGCATCGACGCCATCCGGCGGGGGATCGACGCGGGCATGACGCACATCGACACGGCGGAGATGTACGGCTCGGGTGCTGTCGAGGCGCTCGTCGGCAAGGCGATCGCCGGCCGCCGCGACGAGGTGTTCCTCGCCTCCAAGGTGCTGCCGAGCAACGCGAGCTACTCCGGCACGATCGCCGCATGCGAGCGCAGCCTGGAGCAGCTCCGCACCGACCGGCTCGACCTCTACCTCCTCCACTGGCCCGGGCCGCACCCGCTCGAGGAGACGTTCCGCGCCTTCAAGGACCTGAGGGACCGGGGCAAGATCCGGTATTTCGGCGTCAGCAACTTCGACCAGGCGGAGCTCTCGAAGGCGATCGCCATCGCCGGAGCGCGCGAGATCGCCTGCAACCAGGTGCTCTATCACCTGCTCGAGCGGTCGATCGAGCACCGGGTGCTGCCGCTCTGCGAGCGGCACGGCATCGCGGTCGTCGCCTACAGCCCGTTCGGCTCGGGCCGGTTCCCGGCGCCGGACAGCACGGCGGGCAGGGTGCTCGCGTCCGTCGCCGCCGCCCACCGCGCGACGCCGTGGCAGGTCGCGCTGCGCTTCCTGCTCCGCCGCCAGCCGCTCTTCGTGATCCCCAAGGCCGCGAACGCCGCACACGCGCTCGACAACGCGGCCGCGGGCGATCTGCGCCTCAGCAGCGAGGACATCGCTCGCCTCGAGACGGCCTTTCCGCTCGGGCGGGATCGCGGCGTGCTGCCGACGCTGTAAAGCGGGCGGCGAGCAGAGGAACCGTGAGGACGCCAGAAGCCACCAAGATTGGAATTTCCGTCTGACGCCTTCTGGCACCTGGGCGTGTCTTTCCTTCGCGAGCTCGGCTTCGTTCCGCCGAACGGCGGGGGCCCTCTTGGCGGGCGGCCGAGCGTGGCATACTACGCACATGAGCCACGCACGCCTATCCTCGCTTCTCTTCGGGCTTTCTCTCGCCGCCTGCAGCGGCACGGTCGAGATCCCGTCGAGCGACGGTGGCGCCGATGATTTTCGCAATCTCTGCGGCGGCACGGTCGACATGCCGTCCGGCACCGGCGGCGCCGGCGACAGCGGCGGCACGGCCAGCACTGGCGACACCGGCGGCGGCGGTGCTGGCGGCTCCGCCAGCTCGACCTCGAGCGGCGGGACACCGCTCGCCTGCGGAGGGCGCAGCGGTGGGATCTGCAGCGCGGAGGAGTACTGCGACTTCCCCGACGACTCGTGCGGAACGTTCGACACCATCGGCAGGTGCACCCCCCGGCCCGGGGGGTGCCCGGAGGACTGCCCGGGCGTCTGCGGGTGCGACAACCAGTTCTACTGCAATGCGTGCGCTGCGCAGCAGGCCGGCGTGGACGTCTCGGCGAATGCGTCCTGCGTCGAGCCCGAGGTCGGCCGCTACACCGTCTCTTACTGGCCCGGCGGGTACGATCACCTCACCATCTACAAGGCCCGACCCGAGGCGGACCTCTGCGTGGTGCTCTACGCCGAGGCGCCGAGCAGGCAGTCGCCCGAGGGCTTCGCCATCGTCACGGTCCCGGAGGTGTGGAGTGTGTCGCGCATCCTGATGAGCAAGGGGGCGGCCAGCTGCACGCCGGACGGCCAGGGCTCAGCTGGCGCCGCCGTGAGCGCGACCAGCGCGACCGGGAGCCTGACGGTGCAGACCTCGGGGAGCACTTCCTTCCCATCCACCATCGACGTGGACATCACCGTGTTCTTCCCGGAGGAGCCCACGACCGACCGCCTCCGCGCGACGGGCCTTGTCGTGGGCACCGGGGAGAACTAGCGGCCCCTGGAAGCCGCCGTCAGCGCTTCTTCACACCGCCGCCGCGCTGGGCCTTCTCCGCCTCGTCGAGCCGCCGCCGCGCGTCGTCCAGGGCCGCCTGGCTGGCGTGGCCCTTCGGGAGCGCCTCGTAGCCGGCCACCTCCTCGCGCAGCGTGGCGATCTGCTCCGCGCCCCGCCCGAGCCGCTGCTGGATCTCCGCGCGGAGCTTCAGGTAGCGCAGCCGGCGCGGGCCATAGGCGCGCCCGACGGCGCGCTCCACCGCGGCGAGCGCCTCCGCCTCGCGGCCCATCGCGTGGAGCACCTGCGCGAGCCGCGCGGGCGGCTCGTACGACGCGGGCATCTGCGCCTCGCGCTGCGAGAGCATCGCGATCGCCTCCTCGCCGCGGCCGAGCGCGACATAGGCCATGGCGCGCCCGTAGTCGTACGCGGCGGCCGCCTCGGGCGTCTTCGCCTCCTTCGCGGCCCGCTCCAGCACGGCGAGCTTCGACTCGCTCGCAGCGCGGGCCCCGCCCGCATCGCCGAGCGCCTCGAGCCCCTCGGCGAGCAGGCCCCACGCGTCGGCCCTGTCGTCTGCGCTCGCGTCCGCGGGCGGGCTCGCGACGATCGACCGCAGCCGGGCGACGGCCGCCTCGCGCGCGGCCCGCTGGGCCTTGCCGCCGGGGAGCGCGGCCGCGCAGGAGAGCAGGACGCTCGCGAAATCGGCGGGCAGCGCCGCGCCCTTCACCTCGCCGACGTGCGCGCTGCCGAGCTCCACGCACGCCGCAGCGTCCTTCTTGCGGTAGAGCGCCGCCAGGAGACCGAGCAGCGCCTCGCTGCGCCGCGGCCACGCCTCTCCGCCCCGGGCCAGGGCGCGCCGGTAGGCGGACACCGCCGCGGCGTGGTCACCGGCGCTGTGGGCCCGCTTCGCCTCGACGAGCAGGCGGTTCGGATCGTCCGCCGGCAGCGCCGACGCAGCCTTGGAATCCATCGCGAGCAGCGCGTCGCGGATCAGCTCGCGCAGCTCCTCGACCGAGGCGGCGCCCCGCCAGAGCCCGATCACCTCGCCGGCCGCCGGCTCGAGGACGAAGAACGTCGGCCACACCGTCACCTCGTGACGCTCCAGGAACGGCGCGCTCTCCGGTCGATCCGTGTCGACGTCCGCGAACACCACCCGATCGGCGAGCGGGCGCAGCGACGGATCCGTCAGCACGTAGTGCTTCATGCTCAGGCACGTGTGGCACCACGGCGCCCACGCATCGACGAACAGCGCCTTGCCCTCCGTCCGAGCCTTCTCGCGCGCGCGAGACACGTCGTCGTGGATGAACTCGAGCGGCGGCCTCGCCGCGGTCGGCTCCGGCCTCTCGGCCGGCACCGGCCTCCCGGCGGGCTCCGCAGCCGCGGCCGCGGGCGCCGCGGCAGCCGGCGGCGCGGGCGCGCGCGGCGGCGGCGAGGCAGTACAGGCGGCGAGCGTGGAGAGCGCGGTCGCGGACAGGAGGACGGGGAGCGACGCCGTGGGACGCACGCCGCCATGGTAGCCCGAGCGCGGCGGCCACGACAGGGGTTCACCCGGACGGTCGCAGCCGCCAGCCCGCAGCCGGGTAGCAGCGCCGCGATCATCGCGACGCACGCGAGGCGCCGTCGAACGGCTCAACCAACAAGGAGCGTCGGCGTCATGAGCCGTGGCCATCCTATCTGGCGCCCTCGAGCGCTGCCGCGCCGTCCTCGCCTGCATGTGGCCGCGCGCCAGCCTCCCGGAGCGCCGACGGCTCGCTCCCGGTCTTGAAGCGCCGGTCGACCACGAGCGGGACCTTCCCCGTGCGCTCGCTCCGCAGCAGCGCGCCCTCCGCGAGGACGTCGACCGACACCAGGATCGAGCCCCGCTCGACGGACTTCCCGAGGACCGGCAGGCGTTCCAGGATCTTCCGCCGTATCTCTCTCTCGTCCAGGTGAGCGCCCTCGAGGCGGACCACCAGGTGGGCGTTGTGCTTGTAGCGATCGAGCACGATCTGCATGGCCGAGGGGCCCTCGTCGGAGAAGGCCTTGACGAGCTGGTGCACCCAGACCGTGGCGTCGCTCGAGAGCTTCAGGAACTCGCCCCCGCGGCCGAGGAACTCGATCTTTCGATAGGGCAGCCCGCACGCGCATGCCTCGTCGAGGAAGCGGCCTCGATCGCCGATGTCGTAGCGGACCAGCGGATAGAGCGTCCGGTAGAGCGACGTGAGGACGATGCGCCCCTCCTCGCCCTCCTCCACCGGCCTGCCGTCGTCGTCGACGATCTCGACGTGGTTGAAATCGTCGAGGGTGTGGTGCTCGTTCCCCGTGCAATGCGAGCACTGGAAGCCGAACTGCAGGGCGTCGACCGACGCGATCACGGAGGCGATGCGCCTCACCCCCATGTGCGTCCTGAGCCAGTCGGCGTCCACCGGCGACAGCCCAGCGCCGCCGTAGAGGAGCAGCTCGAAGCCGAAGGACGGCTCGACCTCGTGGATCTTGCGCAGCTTGTGCATGAAGGAGAGCGGATTGGCGAACAGCACGTCGATGCGCATCCGGCGGGCGGCGTTGAGGAAGAAGGCCGGCTCGACGTGGGGGCCAAAGGGCAAGCTGCGCGCCCCGAGCTCGAGCAGCTCGTGCTCCAGCGTGATCAGCCCGCCATAGAGCTCGCCGATGGCGAGGCAATTGGCGACATTGTGCTCCTTGCGCACCCCCATCAGGCTCAGCATCCTGACGCCGGAGCGGATCATCTCCCTGATCTCGGCGCCCGAGTAGATCGAGAACTTCGGCTCTCCGGAGGTCCCGCCCGTCTGGAGGACGACGCCGCCGTGCTCCTCGCCGCTCTTCAGGCGCTCGGGGGCCGTCATCATCGCGTCGCTGTAGGCCTTCTGCGTGGTGACCGGGGCCAGCGCCAGCGCGTCGAAGCCGGTCGCGTCCCGCGGGAGGATCCCCGCGTAGTATTCGGCGCGGCGCGCGGCGGTGAGCACCCGGTCCAGGCGTCCCACGACCTCCCTACGGAGCTCCCGTGCCGTGCGCGCCGCCGGCGCGCTCTCGTATCTCATGCTCATGACATTTCCTCCGAAAAGGCCTGACGGCCGACTGCTAGGGTGACGAGGCAGAACAGGGTGGCCATGCCCGCGACGAAGCCGACGCCCCACGGCGCGCTCCAGCTCAGCATCTTGGTCGTGCCGCCGATGCCGATGACGGTGACGATGGACACCAGCAGAAAGCGGAAGCTCGATATGCGGCCCTTCTGCGCCGGCGGCATCCGCTGGTAGAGCTTCGACGTGAGCAGCGCGTTGGTGAAGCCGATCGCGGCGCCGAGGCCCAGGAACGACGCGGTCGTCGCCGCCCTGCTCCGCGCGACCGTGATGACCGTGAGGAACAGGACCTGGAGCAGCTGAAACCCGACGAGGTGCCGCGGGCTCCCCCCCTTCCTCGCGAGCAGGAACGTGATGACCGCCCCGGCCGCGAACGCACCGTCCAGCCCCGAGAGCCACACCGCATCGCCGCCGAACCGGCTGTTGACGAGCGGCACGAGGATCAGGTTCAAGCATGCCATGACGGCGAGATCGCCTGTCGAGATCGCCACGTGGACGAAGAGCGACGGCGTGCGCCGCATCCCTTGCGCCAGCTCCTTCCAGTCCTTGATCACCTGCGAGACCGAGACGAGCGCGGCGCGCCGCGCCGGATCGCCGGAGACCTCCAGCCTCCAGAGGATCAGGCTCGTGGCCAGGAACAACCCAGCGTCGATGAGGAACACGACGGAGTAGCTGAGGCGCGCGAGCAGCACGCCGACGGCCCCGACGCCGAGCAGCTGACCGAGCTGGAGCAGCAGCATCGCGAGCGACGAGTAGCGGACCTGCTCCTCTTTCGCGACCACCCCCGGCACCAGCGCGAAGGCGGCGGTCTTGTAGAAATGGGAGCCTACCTTGAGCAGCGCCGAGAGGGCCACGACGGCGATCGTGGCCTCGTACCCTGGATGGAGCGCCAGCGCGGCCAGCATCACCATGATGAGCGCGCGGTTGATCCCGGCGGCCGAGGCGACGAGCTTGGGATTGAGCCTGTCGATGATCGGCCCCGCGTAGATCTGGCTCAGCACGCCGATCAGGTAGTCGAAGCCGAGCACGAACGCGAAGGACGACACCGCTCCTGTCCGGTCGAACAGGAACTTGCCCAGCGCCAGCGTGTGCATTCCATCGGCGACGTTGGTGAGGAGCGTCGCGGTCAGGAGGCGCCGCTTCAACTGAGCACCTCCGTCGCGTGCGGGACGACCCGGATCTCCTCGCTGAGCCGCCGCACGACCTCGGCGACCTCGGCGCTGTCCCCGCCGCGCAGGATTGCCGCGGCGGGGACTTCCCAGTACTGGTGCGTCACCGATTTCTTCAGCCGGTCGTGGGGCTGCGCGACACGGAGCTTCACGACAGCGCCCGAGCCCGGGAGCCAGTCAGGCGTCGTCACACGGCACGAGGCCTCGGGAAAATGATGGCCCGGCACGACCAGCCAGCCGAACCACGGCCCCTCTGTCTTCGTGACCTCCCGGACGGGCCCCCCGGGCAACGGGCGACCGAGCCGCCGCGCCTGAGCCCGGATGAGGACGTCGATCTCCTCGGTCGGTATGTGGACGCCGGTCGAGGCCTCCGTCGCCGGGATGACATCGGCGCCGCCCGCGCGGTTGGCGACCTCCAGGAACACGAGCTCCTCCGGCCCCTCGATCACCTCGAGGTGGAAGGCGCCGTCGACGATGCCGACCGCGCGCAGGCAATCGAGGAAGAACGCCCGGTACTGGTCCGACATCCTGAACTGCGCCGAGCCGAGCGGCTTGCTGCCCCACGCGTACTCGAGCGGCGTGTTGACGTAGCGGCTCGCCACGATGAGGCGCGGGGCGCCCCCATCCATCACGCCGTCGACATGGAGGATGGGCCCCTCGACGAACTCCTCGATCTCTCCGTCCGCGTAATACTCGTCGTTCTCCGGCCGGACGACGAAGGCGAGCGCCTCGCGCGGTGAGCCGAAGACGTGCACGCCGATGCTGCTGGCGCCCAGCGTCGGCTTCAGGATGGTGCGCCCCTCCCACGGCACGGACGCGACCGGGGCGCCCTTCTCCACCGTCCGGAGGTCGATGTTGCGCGGGCTCCTCAGGCCGGCCGCCGCCACGAGCCGCTTCATGAGGATCTTGTCCTTGAACTTCAGCAGCTCGTCGTAGCGAGGACCCGGGATCCCGAGGTGCTCGCGCACCTCGCCCGCCTCGTGCAGGTCGAACTCCGACAGGGCCATGACCATCTCGTAGCCGTCCGCCGCCGAGACGATCGCGTTGATCTCCACGTGACGCTTCGCCACGCCTGGGATCACGAGCCTCTCGCAGCGCAGACCGGCCGGCAGATCCGCGATGCGCGCCGCCGTACCCACGTACGTGACGTCGTGCGCGCCGTGATCGAGCGCGCGATGATACTCCATTTTTCGATAAGGCACGGTGTGCATGATGAGGATTTTCATACCTGGGACCTTTCAGACCTGAATGAGGCTCGCTCCCCAAGAGAAGCCCACGCCGCTCGACACGACGACGACCCGCTGACCGGGACGGAGCCTCTTCGTCCTGAGGCCGTCGGCGAGCGCGAGGGCCGTGTCCGTGGAGCCGAGGTGACCGTAGTCGCGGAAGCTAAGATACGACTGCGACTCGCTGAGGCCGAAGCGCGCGAGGACCTCGCGCAGCACCCGCTGATCGCCCTGGTTCATGAACAGATAATCGATGTCCCGCGCCCGCAGGTTGGCCTCGTCCAGGACCTGCCCAACCAGCCTGGTGATGTAGTGCAGATACTGATCATGAAGGCTCACCTCCGCCGTGCACGGCTCCGTGACGATCGTGGACGCGCCCCGGGGGAGCTTGTACAGATCCACGTACGTGCCGTCCGTCGCGAACGCGCTCGACAGGACGTGGAGCGACGGCGCGTACCGGTCGCACAGCAGCGCCGAGGCGGCGTCGGCGAAGTTGAACAGGCTCTTCGACCCGGGATCCGTGTGATCGACGTAGCTCGACAGCGTGTCGGCGCAGATCAGGAGCGCCCGCCGGTAGGAAGAGGTCGCCAGCATCAGCCCCTTGATCACGTGGAGCGCCGCGTTCAGCGAGTTGCAGCCGTTGCTCAGCTCGAAGCAGAACGCGCCCTTCGCGCCGATGGCCGCCTGGATCTTGCCTGCCGGTGACCAGAGCGCGTGGTCGGTGAGGCCGGTCGAGGCGTAGACCAGGAGATCGATGCTGTCCGATGCGAAGGGGTGGCGCGCCCTCAGATCGTCGATCGCCTCCAGCGCGAGCTCGACGCACCGCCGCCCTTGCGCCACCGGCTTGGAGGCGAGCTGCATCTTGTCCGTGAAGAACTCGATCGGCACCCCGGACGCCGCGCTGATCGAAGAGGCGCTCATGCGCGCCGGCGGGACGCAGAGCCCTAGTTCAACGATGCCAAACATGCTTCCTGCTCCGCGGTCAGCGCGTCACGCCGGACTCGATGGACAGGCGGTACATCGTGCGCGGGATCTCGGGGTCGGAGGCCATCGCGGCGTGGATCAGCGACGGGTTGTCCCAGATCAAGAGGTCGCCGACACGCCATTGGTGGCGGTAGATGGCGTGCTCGCGCGTCGCGTGCGCGTGCAGCTCCTCGAGCATCTGCTGGCTCTGCTCCCACCCCATCCCCTCGAAGCTCAGGGTGTATCCGTCGCTGATATAGAGCGCGGGCCGCCCGGTGAGCGGGTGCTTGCGGACGACGGGGTGGGTGACATCGGGGATGGTGAGCCGCAAGCGATCGTCGATCTCCCGGAGCGACTGACCCACGTCCTGGGCCGTGACCTTGTATCGCTTGCGGATCGTGTGGACGGCCGTGCGTCCCTCCAGCGTCGCGCGGAGCTCCGGCGAGAGCTCGTCGAGGGCGAGGTACATGGAGGCGAACAGCGTGTCCCCCCCCGCCGGCGGCACCTTGAGGGAGTAGAGGAGCGTCGTGTTCGCGGGGTTCGCGATGTACGAAGAGTCCGAGTGCCAGAAGTTGCCCACGCGCGCGACGCCGAGCGGCTTCCCGTCGACCTTCTCGTTCGACGTGACGAGGATCTCGTCGAACTCCGGGTGGCGGTAGTTCGAGAGGAGGAACGGCAAGATCGGCCCCATGCGCCGGCCCGTGGCGACGAGCTCGGCGGGCATCAGCTCCTGATCGCGGAGCAGGAGGAGCTGGTGCCGGAGCAGGAGGTCGAGCAGCGCCCCCCCGTTGCGTCTCACGTCGAAGCCGACCAGCTCGGCGCCGAAGTACTTTGAAAGAGGCCTCGATTCATAGCTCATACGCAGTTCTCCAATGGCCAAGCAGGCCCTCAAAAAAAAAAAAAAATAATGACTCGACATACCCGCGCGAGATGCTCGGGGAATGCCGCGCTCCCCGCGTCCTTCGCGTCGAAATGCGCCGCGGATCTGCTCAGTGGCTTCAGCTGGTCGCGGCGATGATGTGCGCCAGCGCGATGACGAAAGCGCGAATCTCGCGCTCTGTGTGCGACGAGGACACGATCACGCGGAGCCGCTCCTGCCCGCGCGGCACGCTCGGGAAATTGATGGGTTGCACGTAGAAGCCGTGCTCTCTGAGCAAGGTATCCGAGATGCTCTTGCACCTGAAGGAGTCGCCGATCATCACCGGCACGATGTGGCTCGGGCTGTCCATGACCGGGAGACCGTGGCGTCGGAGCTCGTCCTTGAGCAGGCTCACGTTGGCGAAGAGCCGCTCCCGCTCGACGTTGCTCTGCTTCAGGTGCCGCACCGACGCCAGCGCGGCGGCCAGGACGAGCGGCGGGAGCGAGGTCGTGAAGATGAAGCCCGGCGCCATGAGCCGGACGGCGTCGACGACGAAGCGGTCCCCCACCACGTAGCCGCCGGTCGCCCCGTGGGCCTTGCCGAAGCCGCCCTGGAACATGTCGATCTCGTGTGCCAGGCCCAGGGAGTCCGCGACGCCGGCCCCGGTACGACCGTAGACCCCGACGCCGTGGGTCTCGTCGAGGAAGATCATGGCGTTGTGACGGTGCTTGAGGCGACACACCTCTTCGAGCAGCCCGAAATGGCCGTCCATCGAGTAGATCGACTCGAGGACGATCAGCTTCGGCGCGTCCGCCGGCAAGGCCTTGAGCTTGGCCTCGAGATCCGAGACCGAGTTGTGCTCGAAGATGACCCTCTTGAGCCCGCTCTTGCGGATGCCTTCGATGAGCGACCGGTGGTTCTTGCTGTCCGAGAGCACGGTGATCTCGGGCATCAGCTTGCCGATGACGCCCAGCGTCTCCTCGTTCGCCACGTAGCCGCTGTTGAAGAGCAGAGCGGACTCCTTGCCGTGCAAGGCTGCGAGCTCGGCTTCCAGCTCCACGTGGTAGTGGGAGGTGCCGGAGATGTTGCGCGAGCCGCCGGAGCCGAGGCCTTGCTCGTCGAGCACGTTCCGGGCTGCAGCGACCACGCGCTCGTGGTTGCTCATCCCGAGGTAGTCGTTGCTGCAGAACACGCTCGCCTTGTGCTGCGCGCCGCGCCTGTCGAAATAGGCGTTCGGGTAGTCGTCGGCGATGCGGCGGAGCGGCAGGAACGTCCGGTAGCTGCCGTCCACCATGGCCTTGGTGACAAAATCCGCTGCTGCCTTCACGAGGACGTTGCGTTGATTGCGAGAACTGACGGGAGTCGTCTGCGTCACGTTCGATATCTCCTTCTATGTACCGATGGGTGTCCGCCGGTCTGCGGCGCACACACGAAACCTCAGCCATGTGGACATCCGCCATGAACCGCGCCCAGGCCGTGATCCGCGGCGCAGTCGATGAAGCAATCCGGATTGGGCCTCACCTCGGCGCCGAAGAGGCGCCGGTGCTTCTGGCGGCCCCGGTCGACGGCCTGGCTCCGCTCGTCGCTCGATCCAAGAGACGTTGATACGCCTGAAGAACATTCTTTCGATGGGATCGAGCCCTGCATGGCGACAGGAACGCCGCGGCCGAGTGCAACCCACGGTCCATCCGGCCATCGCCCCTCTCCGGCCCCGGATCGCGCTGGCGCGGCCCGGGCGGCGGTCGAGGCCATCAGCGGGCTTCGGACGAGCGCTTGCGCGACTGCGCAACACGGGTGAGCAAGGGTCGGGAGGCGGACCTGCGAAGAGATCGCTTGTCCTGGCTCGACGTCGGCCGGACGATCCCGGGAGGCTCGCCGGCACGGGGCTCGCGGCCGCGACCGACAGGTCCCCCCGCCGGGCGAGCAGCGCCGGTTCGCCGGCCGGAGCCGGAAGGCGGGCGAGCCGGAGCCGGACGTCGCGCGCGAGCCGCCTGGCCAGCTCGCGCCCAGATTGCGCTGCCGGTCGCGCGCAAAGCTGGTACAGTCCGGCCGCGGTGAACGATTACGCGGGCCGGTGCGGAAGCTGCGCGGCATTTACCAGGGTGCACGAGGATCCAGCGCGCGGCCGCGTCGGCGAGTGCGCCCTCGAGGTGTACCCGCCGCCGATCAAGGCGACAGCGACGTGCGCCCGCTACCGCGCCAAGGGCGCGCCGCCGCCGCCGCCGCCACCCCGGGCGGCGGGCCAGCCGCGCGGCACCGGCGTCAGGCCGCGGGCGCCCGAGCGCGCCCCGTCGCCGGAGCGTCGGCCGAGCGCAGCGCCGCAGAGCGCGGCGCCGCAGCCCTTCCGTTCGCCGCTGCCAAGGGAGATCGACATCGACATGGATATCGACGAGTTCCGCCGTGTGCTGCGCGAGGTGCTGTCCGAGGAGCTCGGCGTCGGCCGCGCGGAGCTGGGCGGCCGCTGGGAAGGCGGGGAGATCGTGCTCCGGCCGGGGAAGGAGGGCACGGCCGAGAAGCGCATCCCGCTCGACGTGTTCTTCCACAAGATCGTGATGCTCCGCGACAAGCTGCGCGTGCTGGAGCAGAAGATCAACGCGCACGAGGGGCTGAGCGACGCGGAGAAGGTCCAGCTCCAGGCGTACATCACGGGCTGTTACGGGACGCTCACGACGTTCAACGTGCTCTTCGCGCGCCGGGAAGACGGGTTCGCCGGCAGCGGCCGAGACAGCGACTGATACCCCATCTGAGCTGCGCCGAGAGCGCCACGGCTCTCGATCTCGCGCGCGCGATGGGGGTCTGATCGCTCGGCCCTCACCTTCGGCCTGCCGGGCGGGGGCGCGGCGCTATACTTGCCGCGTGTTCCGTTCCGATCGAGACGCCCTCGCGGACAAGCTCGACGACGTGCAGGCCGAGAACGAGCGCCTGCGCCGGCAGAACGAGGCCATGCGTCACGCCCTGCTGGCGCAGCGCGTCGGCGGACAGCCTGTTGCCTCGAACACGTATCGCGGCGGCGTGGCCGGGCTGGGCGCCGGCGAGCGGGTCGCGCTCGCGCGGCATCGGCTCGAGGCGTTTCCGGTGTGGGCCACGGCGCTGCTGCACGTCGTGACGTTCGGGATCGTGTCGTTCGTCCGCTTCAACGCGATGCACGCCCAGCTGCCCCAGGCCGAGCGCGACGATCCCTCCGTGGGGAAGGCCATCGGCCTGCACTTCGCCCCGTACTTCAACTACTACTGGATCTTCTGGAACGGCCTCCGGCTCTGTGATCGCGTGAACCTGCAGTGCCGCCTGCGGGGCATGCCCGACGGCGTGCCGCGGGGCCTGGTCATCGCGGCGTGTGTGGCGAGCGTCATCCCGTACATCCAGCTCCTGGCCGGCCCGATCACCTGGCTGTTCGTCGCCATCGCCATGCAGCGCACCGTGAACCGGATCGTCGAGCTCGACGCGCGGACCACGAGCGAGCGCGTGGAGCCGGTCGACGTGGGCGCTGGCGTGTTCGGCGTGCGGTTCCCTGCGGTTCAGGCGCTGCCGCAGCCGGACGACGTCGCCATCCAGGCGGAGGCGGAGGCGGAGGCCGCGGCGGCGATCGCCGAGCAGCGGCAGCGCCGCTAGAGCGCCGCTCGGCGTGATCGGCAGTCGGTCGCATCCTCTGGCTTCTTCGTACCCATCCAGCGAAGCGCCGTCATCGTCGCCATGAGGCCCGCAGGCCGCGGGGTGAGCGCGACCTCTTCGACGCATGGATTAGGTGGTTGATACGGTATCACCCACCCGGCTTGCAGGGAGAGCCTCGTGACACGGGGCCAGCAATTCCGTCGCAGCGTGGATTCGCCGGGTTCGGCCGCGGGTCCGCGGGTGACGGTTCGAGCGGGGATCGGCGAGATCTGCGCCGCCAGCCCTCGCGGAAGAGATGCACGGCGCGTCGCCCACCATGGTACAAGGTGCGAGGAGGTCGCCGCGCAATGACCATCAAACAGCTCACGCCAGAGCAGGTTCACACCATGTCGCTCGAAGAGAAGGACGCATGGTGGCTGAAGAACGTCTACCGCGGCGACATGCCCCAGCTCACGTGGCGCTCGGCCATCACGGGCATGCTCCTCGGCGCGTTCCTGTCGCTCACGAACCTGTACATCGGCGCGCGCACAGGCTGGTCGCTCGGCGTCGGGATCACGAGCGTGATCCTGGCCTTCGGGCTCTTCAAGGTGCTCTCCAGGCTCGGCCTCGGCAGCGACATGACCGTGCTCGAGAACAACGCGATGCAGTCCATCGCGACGTCGGCCGGCTACATGAACGCGCCGCTCTTCACGAGCCTCGCGGCCTATTCGATGGTCACGACGACGATCATCCCCATGGGCCGGGCGATGATCTGGATGTTCGTCCTCGCCATCCTCGGCGTGCTCTTCGCCTTCCCGATGAAGAAGCGCTTCATCAACGACGAGCAGCAGCCCTTCCCCGAGGGGATGGCCGCCGGCGTCGTCATGGACGCGCTGCACGAGAGCGACGAGAAGGAGGGCCTCTTCAAGGCGAAGCTCCTCCTCGGCGGCGGCCTCCTGAGCGCCGCGCTCGAGCTCCTCCGCGACGACAAGGTGATGCGCGCGCTCTTCGCGCTAAGGAACATCCCGCATTACTACGACGAATTCCTCTATGGCGGGCGCTTCGCCGATCTGCTCAAGCGCTGGGGCATCTCGCCGGCCATCCGCGGCACCCCCCTGAACGAGCTCACCATCCGGTTCGACACGAGCATCATCTTCGTCGCCACGGGCGGCCTGATGGGCATCCGGACCGGCGTGTCGCTCCTCCTCGGCGGGATCCTCAACTACTGGATCCTCGCGCCGATCCTGATCCAGCGCGGGATCATCCTGCCGAAGAACGGGCATTTCGGGTTCGGGGCGATCACCCTCTGGGCGCTGTGGGGCGGCGTCGCGTGCATGACAACGTCGTCTCTCTACGCCTTCTTCTCCAAGCCGAAGGTGATCCTCGACGCGTTCAAGGGCCTCACCAAGAAGGGCGGAGCGACCGACGTGCTCGCGGACATCGAGCTTCCGGTGAAGCTGTCGATCATCGGCATACCCGTCGTCGGCGCGGTGATCGTGGTGCTCGGGCAGCTCTGGTTCGGGATCTCCTGGTGGCTCGGGGCGCTCGCGATCCCGCTCGTCTTCATCTTCTCGCTCATCGCGGTCAACTCGACGGCCATCACGGCGATCACCCCGACCGGGGCGCTCGGCAAGCTGACGCAGCTCACCTACGGCGCCCTCGCGCCGAAGAACATCACGACGAACCTGATGACGGCCGGGGTCACCGCCGAGGTCGCGAGCAACACCGCGAACCTGCTGATGGATATCAAGCCGGGCTACATGCTCGGCGGCAAGCCCCGCCACCAGGCGATGGGGCACGTGCTCGGGACGGTCTCGGGGCTCGTGCTCTCGGTGCCCATCTGGTACCTCGTGCTGATCCAGGGCGACATCGGCCGCTACGGGACGGAGCGGCTTCCGGTCCCGAGCGCGCTCACGTGGAAGGCCGTCGCCGAGGTGCTGATGAAGGGGCTCGATTTCCTCCACCCGACCGCCAAGTCCGCGGTGGTGGTCGGGGCGATCGTCGGGCTCCTCGTCGAGATCACGAGGCAGGTCACGAAGAACCGATTCCCCCTCTCCGCGGTCGCGCTGGGGCTCGCGTTCATCCTCAACTTCACCGATATCTGGTCGATGTTCCTCGGCTCGTTCCTCTTCTGGCTGCTCGATCGGCGCGCCGCGCTCTGGCGCAAGAAGCGCGAGCAGGAGACGCGGCTCAGCGAGACGGCGCCCGGCGGGCGAGCGGACGCGCCGCCCGCGCGGCCCTGGTACGCGCTCGCCGCGGAGAACACCGAGGCCATCTGCGCGGGTGTGATCGCCGGAGGCTCGTTGATGGGCATCGGCCTCAGCGTGCTCGGCGTGCTTGTGCTGCCCGACGTGCTGGAAGCGGCGAGCTTCACCAAGGCGCTCGGGCAGATCCTCGATTTCCTCCCGAAGTGAAGCGCTAACGGTCGACGGGCGGGCCCGTCGGTTCTGCTCACGCTCGCTCGACGCGCTCGCCCCGCGCTCGCGTGTTCGGGACGGGCCCCGCGGCGAACGCGCGTCCCTGCGACGAGCGCCCGCCCCGGCGATCGCGGGGCCTCTCGCCGTCGCGGGACGAACCAGCGACGCCTCACTGTGACAGGAATGCGCGCCCTCGCGCCCCTCGGCGAGCCGCAACGGGCGCGGCGCGTCGCCCTGCCGAGCCGCTCTGCTCGCGAGCGCCTCTGGCGCGCTTCGTGCAGCCCTGTTTGCACCGCGTCAACACGAGCTCAGGAGAGGACGCGCGAGGGAGAGAACATCGATGCCAGTGAACCCGCCCCCGTCCCGGGGCACACCCCGCCCCGCGCCGGTCGGCGAGCCCGAGCAGGGCCCGCCGGCGCGGGATCCAGCGCCGCCCGAACCTCCCCGAGGGGATCCCGATCCGGGCGAACCGGCGCGCCGGGACCCCCCGCCCCCTGCTCCCGAGCCCGGAGAGCGGCTCCCGGAGATCAAGGATCCTCCGGCGTCGGACCGACCGACCGAGCCGCCCGGCGCGTTCGCGAGAGCCGGCCGCGCTCGGCCGGCGGTGTGACGTCATCACCCAACCGTCGAGAGGTTTCCATGAACACGTGTGACTGCTGCGGCAACAGCTACGACAAGGCCTTCCAGATCATGGTGGGCGGCACGAGCTACACGTTCGATTGCTTCGAGTGCGCGATTCACAAGCTCGCGCCCGTGTGCGCCCATTGCGCCTGCAGGATCGTGGGGCACGGCATCGAGGCCGGCGGGGCGTTCTACTGCTGTGCGCACTGTTCCAAGCAGGAGGGCGTGGAGGGGGCGATCGATCGGGTGGCCTGAGCCGCCGCCAGGGCGCCGGCGGCGCGCGGCCCGCCGTTCGCGCGGCCCTGCGGGTCGATCTGCGCGAGGTCGTACCGCGCGCTCGGCGGGGTCGACCCGCCCTGCGCCTGGGGTGTCGCCGCGAGCCGATCTCCGACCAGCGCGGCGGCCAGGATGAAGAACAGCAGCGCGACGCCCGTGTGCCCGCGAGCCTGGGTGAGCATGGATCCTCCTTCACGGCGAGGCGATCGCCTCGTCCTCCAGGAAACTAGATCTGGAGCAGGCGCGTGATAATCCTGGTCGGCCGACGAGGATTGCGTCGCGGAAGGAACGAATGGGATGGATCCGCTGGGCGGTCACCTGGACGAGATGAGGGCGTTCCTCGAGGTCGCGCGGCGGCAGAGCTTCTCGGCGGCGGCGAGGGCGCTCGGGCTCACGTCGTCGTCGGTCAGCAAGCAGGTCGCGCGGCTGGAGGAGCGCCTCGGCGCGCAGCTCCTCCGGCGCACCACGCGCCGCGTGAGCCTCACGGAGGCGGGGAACCTGTACGCCGAGCGCGCAGACCGGATCCTCTCGGACATCGAGGAGGCGCGGCGGGCGGTCGCCGATCTCGACGGGACGCCGCGCGGGACGCTCCGCATCTCGGCGCCCACGGTCCTCGGCTCGATCCGCGTCGCGCCCGCGGTGCTGGCCTGTCGCGCGAGGTACCCGGAGCTCCGCATCGATCTCGACCTCACCGACCGCATCGTCGATCTGGTGGCCGAGCGCGTCGACGTGGCGGTGCGCCTGGCCGCCGAGATCTCCCCTGCTTCGCTCGTCGCGCGGCGGCTCGCAGACGACCTGCGCGTGCTCTGCGCGAGCCCGCGGTACCTGCGGCGCCACGGGGCGCCGCGCTGCCTCGAGGACCTGGCCGCCCACGACTGCATCACGCTCAACCTCGAGCCTGTCGCCCGGTGGACGCTCGTGGGCCCCGAGGGCGAGCGCGTCGTCCCGGTGAGCGGCACGTTCCGCACCAGCGACACGATCACGCTGCGCGACGCCGCGGTCGCCGGCCTCGGCCTGGCGAACCTCCCCGACTACGTCGTCCAGGATCAGCTCGAGAGCGGCGCGCTGCGGCGCGTGCTGCCGGAGTACGGCGCCTCGCAGCGCGCGAGCTTCGCGGTCTATGCGGCGCCCGCGCGCGCCGCGGTCCGCGTCGTCGTCGATGCGCTGGCCAAGGCGATGGGGGCAGCGGGGACGGCGAAGCCCTGAGCCAGCGCGGCGATCGTGAGGGATCGCAGGGAGGCCGAGGGAGCGCCGCGCCGGAGCGGTCGTCCGCGCGGCGCTGTCACGCGGGCCGCGGAGCAGCGCCCTGGTGCGAGGCGTGCGCCGCGCCGGCCGCGCGCTCCTTGCTCATCTGACGGATGCAGTACTGGAGCGCCGCCCGGAGGTTCCCGAGGGTGGTGATGTTGGCCAGATCGAGCCCGAGGCTGACGATGGTCTGGGCGACGTTCGACCGGATGCCCGTGACGATGCCCTCGGCGCCGAGCAGCCGGATCGCGCCGACGAGATCGAGGAGGTAGCTCGCGGTCTTCGTGTCGACCAGCTCGACGCCGGTGAGATCGAGGATGGCGAAGCGCGAGCCCGTGCGGACGATCGCCTCGAGCAGGGTATCCATCACCTCCGCTGTCCTGGCGCTGTCGAGCACGCCGATCATCGGCAGGGTCAGCACGCCCTCCCACACCTGGATGATGGGAGTCGACAGCTCGCGGATGACCCGCTGTTGCCGCTCGATGAGCTCCAGCCTGGCCCGGAGCTCCTGCTCGGTGTTCTTTGGCTTGCTGATATCGAGGGTGAAGCCGACGACCGAGGACACCTCGCCCTGATCGTCGCGCATGGGGATCTCCCAGTTGTCCCAGTACACCCCGTGCGTCAGGGACTCCGAGTGGCTCGCTTCGCCCGCGAGCGCCCGCCGCACCATCTCGCACCCTTGCGGGTTGCTCGCGTAGAGGTCGAACAAGTTCTTGCCGATGTGCGCGCCCTGCTGGAGCCCGATGCCCTCGAGCGCCTTGCCCTCGTGGCACGTGAAGTTCCCCTCGCGGTCGATCGCCCAGACGATGATCGGGAGCGACTGCGTGATGGCCTGCAGGATCACCTCTCTCTGATGGTGGCGACGGGTCTGCTCGATCCGCTCCGTCACGTCCTGCCCGAACACGCCGACGCCGACGACCTCTCCGTGCTCGTCGAGGATGCGCTCGTGGTGCCACTCGACGCTCACCACGGCGCCGCCCTTCCTGACGTGGCTCCACACCCGGGGGGCCGCCCCGTCCTCCGCGAGGAGCCGCCGCCACACGTCGGGGCTGCCGGACGCCGGCAGGAGCTCGTCCACGCGCTGGCCGAGCGCCTCGTTCCGCGCGTGGCCGAGCAGGCGCTCGGCCGCGCCGTTCCAGTCCTCGATCGTGAGCTCCTTGCCGTACTGGACGATCGCGACCGGCGCCCGTTCGAAGAGGCGTGCGCGTTTGCCCGCGAGTTTCTCAGCGTCGACTTCTCCCCATGAAGTGGTGGCGGCGGTCATGGGTGGAAATTTACCCCGGGCGTTCCCCGCTCGTCGAAATAACTGTCATGCGTCCCCATCGGACCGTCCGCAGACCGCCCTGATTCGTAAGGACGGATCCACTGTTGCTGTAGCAACACTCCTCGAGCAAGCGCCTGCTGCCCCAGCAGCAGGCCGCCATCTGTTATAGCGGATTTGCGTCTGCGGAGCCGGCTCACACTTGGTACGCGGCGTGCTCAACGCCACCGGAACGGTCGAGGATGGCGCTCCACGACCGCGCCTGAATGGGCCTCATGGCGGTGCGACGGTGCGCACCGGATGGCGGGATTTGACGAGCCGTACAGCGAGTTCGACCCGTTTTGGAAGGGCGGTCCGTGAAGGGGCCCACCCTCGTCGAGGTTCGGGAGCAGGAGGAGCCATGAGCAACAAGATCCAGTTCCACAACGTGAGCAAGACATTCGCCGTCAAGGGGCCGGCGGGGACCAAGGAGGACGCGCGGTTCACGGCCATCGAGGACCTCAACCTCGACGTGAGGGCCGGCGAGCTGATGGTCCTCGTCGGGCCGAGCGGGTGCGGCAAGTCGACGCTCATCGATCTGCTCGGCGGCCTGTCGAAGCCATCCAGCGGCAAGCTCCTGCTCGACGGCGAGCCGATCACGGGCCCTGCCCTCGATCGGGGGATCGTGTTCCAGCAGTACGCGCTGTTCCCGTGGCGGACGGCGCGCGAGAACGTCGAGTTCGGGCTCGAGGCCAAGGGCATCCCGGAGAGCCGGCGCAAGGAGATCGCGCAGGATTACCTGGATCTGGTCAGCCTCTCCGGCTTCGAGGATCGGTATCCGCACGAGCTGTCGGGCGGCATGAAGCAGCGGGTGGCCATCGCGAGGAGCCTCGCCTACGACCCGGAGGTGCTGATGATGGACGAGCCGTTCGCGGCGCTGGACGCGCAGACGCGCGAGTCGCTGCAGGCCGAGCTGCTCCGGATCTGGGAGAAGTCGCGCAAGACGATCCTGTTCATCACGCACAGCATCGACGAGGCGGTGTTCCTCGGGCAACGGGTGGCGATCATGACGTCCCGGCCCGGCCGCGTGAAGCGGGTGATCGACATCCCGGAGGAGATCCGGGGCTATGAGGACGCGCGGTCGACTCCCGAGTTCGGCAGGCTGCGGCACGAGATCTGGACGCTGCTGCGCGAGGAGGTGCTGAAGGCCGAGGAGCAGGAGCGGAGCAAGCGACAGAAGCGCGCGGCGGAGAGCCGCCCCGTGGCGGGCGTGGTGGCGGTCAATGGCTAGCCTGGAGCAATCGATTCCGCTGCCCGAGGAGTCGCAGCAAGGGCAGCTCGTGGGCGACGCGGCGCGGTGGTTCGGCCGCGCCGTCGCGCGCACGGGGATCCTCCTCGCGGTCGCCGCCCTGTGGGAGACGGCGCCGCGGGTGGGCCTCGTGGAGGCGGCGTTCCTGCCGCCGCTGTCCGAGGTGCTGGGGACCGGGTGGCAGCTCCTCCAGAACGGGCAGCTCCTGAGCCACATCAAGGCGAGCCTGTCGCGCTCTCTCGTCGGCTTCACGCTGGCGATCTCGGTGGGCGTGCCGCTCGGGCTCGCGATCGGGTGGTACAAGGGCGTGGCGGACGCGCTCAATCCGCTGCTCGAGGTGCTGCGCAACACGGCCGCGCTCGCGCTCCTGCCCGTGTTCCTGCTGCTGCTCGGGATCGGGGAGGCCTCCAAGATCGCGCTCGTCATCTACTCGTGCACCTGGCCGATCCTGCTCAACACGATCAGCGGGGTGCGCGGGGTCGATCCGCTGCTCATCAAGTCGGCGCGCACGATGGGGCTGTCGCCGCTCCAGCTGTTCCGCAAGGTCATCCTGCCGGCCGCCGTCCCGACGATCTTCGTGGGTATCCGCCTGGCGGGCGCGTACTCGCTGCTCGTCCTCGTGGCGGCGGAGATGATCGGGGCCAAGGCGGGGCTCGGATACCTGATCATCTACGCGCAATACAATTTCCAGATCCCGAGCATGTATGTCGGCATCTTGACGATCACGGCGCTCGGGCTGACGTTCAATCACCTGCTCATGCGCGTCGAGCGGCGGTTCACGTCGTGGAAGGTCGCCCCGAAGGAGTGAGCCCGCGCCCGGCGTGGGCTCCGTGAAGATCACCGTTCATCGAGGGAGAGGACGACCGTGAATCGAATCACCCTGGGCCGGACCGGCCTCGAGGTCAGCGTGCTCGGCCTGGGCGCGGGCGGCGACAGCCGGCTCGGGTCAGGGCGCATCGCGGAGGCCGAGTCGCTCCGGCTCGTCCGTGCGGCCATCGAGCGCGGCGTGAGCTTCATCGACACGGCGGAGGCGTACGGGACCGAGGGGCTCGTCGGGAAGGCGCTCCGCGAGGTGCCGCGCGACAGCGTCGTGCTCTCGACGAAGAAGACGACGCGCCTCGAGGCGCCGCTCCGGCAGGAAGACGTGGTGTCGTCGCTGCATGCGAGCCTCGATCGGCTCGGCACGGATCACGTCGACGTCTACCATCTGCACGGGGTGCTGCCGCACCAGTACGCCGATCTGCGCGAGCGGATCGTCCCCGTGCTGCTGCGCCTGCGCGAGCAGGGCAAGATCCGCTTCCTCGGCATCACGGAGGCGTTCGCCGCCGATCCGACGCACGCGATGCTCGAGCAGGCGCTCCTCGACGATGTGTGGGACGTCGTGATGGTCGGGTTCAACCTTTTGAACCAGTCGGCGCGAGCGCGGGTGTTCCCGCTGACGCGGGCGAAGGACATCGGGACGCTGATCATGTTCGCGGTCCGGCGCGCGCTGAGCCGGCCCGAACGGCTGCGGGAGTTGCTCGCCGACCTGGCGGCGCGGGGCAAGGTGTCGCCCGAGCTCGGCGACGAGGGGCTGGAGCGTCTCCTGGAAGGAGAGCGCGCCTCGTCGCTCCCGGACGCGGCGTACCGCTTCTGCCGGGACGAGCCCGGGGCGCACGTGATCCTGTCGGGGACGAGCAGCGTGGAGCACCTCCTGGAGAACGTGCGATCGATCGAGGCGCCGCCGCTGTCGGCGCGGGCGCGCGAGCGCCTCATCCGGGCCTTTGCGCAGGTCGACGACGTGTCGGGGCACTGAAGGGCGCTCGCGGGCGGGAGCGCGGCGCGGGGTCACGCGACCGGCGCGGCGAGCCCGGGCGGCGCGGGGGGCGGCGCGACGTCGGCGGCGTCACGCGCGGCGTCGCTCCCGAGGAAGCGCGCGATCCGCTCGCAGAGCCGCGCGCGGAAGGCGTCGTCGGTGGGGGGCGAGTGGCGGCACCCCTCGAGCAGCTCGGTCTCGGCGCGCGGCAGGAGCTCCTTCGCGCGCGCCAGCAGCTTCGCGCCGGGGAAGCTCACGTCGTCGTCGGCGCCGAACACGAGCGCGGGCCGCGTGAACCCGGCGAGGGACGCAGGGGTGGCGAGCGGGGGCGGGCGGAAATCGAGCCGGTAGCTGCGCACGGCGTCGCCGAAGTAGGAGCACCACATGTCGTCGTGCGTGGAGAACAGCCCGGAGACGAGGCGCGCGAGGCGCTCTTCCGAGGGGAAGGCGCGGTAGAGGGCCATCGGGATCGCGATGCGGGTGAGGCCTTGCCACGCCGAGCCCGACACCAGGGCCGCCGGCACGATCAGGACGAGCCGGTCGATGCGGGCGGGCGCGGCCTGGGCCATGCGCAGGGCCGCGAAGCCGCCCCAGCTGACGCCGAGGAGGTGGGTGCGCGCGAGGCCGAGCGCGTCGAGGACGTCGGTGAGCCACTCGGCGTAGGCGGGCCCGTCGATCGGCAGGCGGACGTCGGCGCTCTTGACGGACTGGCCGATGACGTCGACGACGTGGACGCGGTAGCGCGTGAGGAGCGGGCCGAGCTCGGGCATGAGGTGCGCGGAGCTGGCGAGCGCGCCGTGCAGGCAGACGAGCGGCGGGGCGTCCTCGGGGCCGGCGACGAGGACGTGCGTGGCGCCGAAGCGGGTCGAGACCTCGCGCGATCGGGCCGGAACCGGGAGCTTCTCGTGGAACCTGTCGAACCACGCCGCGATGCGCGCGCGCGCCTCTGGACTGCGGAACATGATGGATGACGTCATCGAGCCCTCCTGACGTTGGCTGCGGGGCGGAGGCCGCAAAGGTGCTGAGCGACGAGCCGATCGAGCAGGGCGATGGGCGACGGGTGCGCGCCCTGGGCCCAGGCGATCAGCGCGAAGTAGTAGAAGGAGAAGAAGGCGACGCCGAAGAGCGCGGGGTCGGCGTCGTCGGCGACCTCGCCCTGCGCGCGGGCGGCGTTGAAGAGCTCAACGACGCGGCCGTGCACGGCGGCGACCTGCTCGGTGAAGCGAGCCTGCCAGGGCGGGTCGGCGAACAGCGCGTCGCGGAGCAGCGTCTTCGAGAGGGCCGGCCGGCGGGCGTAGTACGCGAAGAAGGCGGCCCCGAGGCGGTGGAGCCGCTGCTCGAGGGGGCCGGGCTCCTCGTCGAGGACGGCCTCGGCCGCGGTGGCGGCGAGGTCGTCGAACAGCGCGGCGTGGAGCAGGTCGCGCTTGTCGGCGAAGTGGAGGAGGACCGTGCCAGCGGCCACGCCGGCGTCCGCGGCGATGGCGCGGACGTTGGCGGCCTCGAAACCGTGGCGCTCGAAGTGGTCGCGCGCGGCCTCGAGGATCCGGGCGCGCGTCGCGTCCTTCTGGGCGTCGCGCCTGCCGGGCTTTTGAGTGAACGCGTTCACTGAACTTGTTCATTATACGAAAAGGAGCGGCGCACAAGGGGGAATTGATGAGTCCAGCGCGCAATGGTGGGCGTCCGACCCAGGTTGAGGGCGGGCGGGGGTGAGGGTGCCCGACCGAGGTTGAGGGCGTCGTCGTACGTCCGGTGCGTCCGATGACGGTTCAGGGCGTCTGAGGTTCAGGGCGTCCGTCCGGCGTCCGACCCAGGTTGAGGGGGCGTCCGGCGTCCGACGACGGTTCAGGGCGTCTGAGGTTCAGGGCGTCCGCCCGGCGTCCGACCCAGGTTGAGAGGCGTCCGGCGTCCGACCCAGGTTGCGACCGAGGTTCAGGGCGTCCGAGGTTGAGGGCGTCCGCCCCTACGACACTCGAGCGGTCTCGTGCCGGACATCTTTTTGCGTACGCCCCTCGCAGGCGACGAGCGCCGATAAGGCTCAGCCCGCCGCGGAGGCCTGCTGCGCCTGGGCGCGCGCCCGGAGGCGCTGCTTGGCGGAGGGACCGCCGGCGTGGCGCACCGAGGCGACGGCGCGATCCATCGCGTCCCGCCAGTAGCGCGCGACGTCCTCGCGCTCGGTGAGGAGGGCGTCGATGGGCCCGTGGTCGGTGTCGATCTCGACCGCGAACCGGTCGCCGCGCGGGAGCACGCGGATGTCGCGGACCTCCCCGGCGGAGACGGCCGCCCCGAGCCGGCCCTCGGGGCGCAGGTCGATCGCGCCGGTGCGGCTCACCCAGGGGGCGACGACGAAGCGGCCCGGGCCGAACGACACGACCGGGGCGGAGCGCGCCGCGTAACGGGACGAGAACCTGGCGACGCCCAGGAAGGCGTAGCCCGCGAGCGAGAGCAACGCGGCGGCGCTGCCGACGCCGATGGCAATGCCGCTGTCCCCCGCGGAGACGCTCCGCATGACCTGGATCCAGAGCGCGAGCGCGGCGAGCAGCAGCGCGGCCCCGATGAGCGCGTTGCGGGCCGCGGAGCCGCGCGGGCCGTGACTCGCGTGGTCCCGCAAGACGAGGAGCTCGCCCTCGCTCCGGATCGCGAACCGCGACAGCGCGGCGGCCGGCAGCGCTGGCAGCGGCGTCGGCGCGGGCTCCGGGAGGGGCCGCGGCGCGATGGCGCCGGGCGGCTCGGTCCCCCGCGCCGTCTCCAGCGGGACGCCCAGCGCAGTCGCGAGCGGCGCCGCCACCGCCTCGACGAGCGCCTCCGCGCGCTCGGCCTCGAGATCCTGCGCCTCGGCGACGAGCAGGCGCCGCGCCTCCGTGGCGCGCGCGGGCCCGGCGAGCGCGAGCCAGGCGGCGACGTAGGTCCGCTCGCGCGCGCACGTGGGTGCGCCGCAGCACGGGCGCCGCTCCGAGATCACCTGGACGCCCACCGCGTCGCGAGGCTCGGCCGTCCCCTCCCCGGCCGCGCCCGCGCTGGCCTCTACGCCGCCTGCCTGGGGCCGCGCGTGGCGGGCGCCCGCGAGCCTCAGCGGCGCGAGCCGGACGACGCTCGCGCCGCGCTCGATCCGGAGCCACACGGGGTCCCGCGGCGCCGGGCCGAAGCCCGTATCCTGCTCCCGCCGCAGCGCGCCAAGCTCGGGCGCCACCCGGAGGATCAGCGGCGCGCCGGCGCCCTCCGCCGAGAGCGCGCACGCCGCCCCGGCCGGATCGCCGAGCGGATCGAGGGAGGGAACGGTGCTTTCGGCCTCAAGGGAGCGGAGGGCACACGCGACCTCCGCCTCGAACGCTGCGGTGCTCGGCTCGGGCATGGCGGCACGTTTGCCCCGGCTGCGCTGGGTTGTAAAGCGCACCCGTCCGCGCGACAACGCGGGCGGCCCGCCCTCCTGCCCGGCCCGATTGCTGCCGCTCGCGCAGGGTCTGGCGCGGCCGCCTGCACCAGAGGGCCAGCAGCGCGCCGAGCGCCGTCATCGGCAGGGCGCCGCGAGCGCTCGGCGGCTGGCCAGCGCCCGAACAGGAGCAGCCGGCGTCGCCCTCGGCCTCGTCCCCATTGCCGCTCTTCGGCCCGTCCTCGCTCCCCGACGCCGCGCCGCCCGAGGTCGCCGCCGCGCCCGCGCCGAAGCCGCCGCCGCCCGAGCTCGCGGCGCCCGTCCCGGCGATCGGGTAGAGCGCGCAGACGCCTTCGATGTCGTCGTCCTCGAGCGTGCGCGCCGACGTGCCGCCCGGGTAGAACCCCAGCATCGTCGCGCCGCGCACGTTCGTGTGGCCGAGGCCAAGGAAGTGCCCTTCTTCGTGCGTCGCGATCGACCGCACATCGATGCAGTCTCCTTCGCCCGTGTCGTCCCAGCAGAAGCCGACGTTGTTGAAGATCATGTCGGCCTCGCCGATGACGCCGTCGGGATCCCAGACCGGCATCGTGACGGCGATGACCGAGCCGGCTTGCCCGAGCTCGCCAGGCCAGCTGTCGCTGATCCAGAGGAACACGCTCTTGCCGTCGTCGAAGTCGTAGCCGTCGTCCGTGTCGCCGAGGAGATCGGCCTCCCACGCCGTGCATCCGGGGCTCGACCACGCCGCGAAGCCGGCCTCGATGCTGGCGGCAGCGAAGCTGGAGAGCGGCCCCGGGATCGTCCCCCCGTTGATGTGGTAGCCGACCGGCAGCTCGCGCCAGCGGGGGACGACCTCGAGATCGAGCGGCGCCCACGCGGCGGCCTCGCGGGCCCCCGCGAGCAGCGCCAACGCGGCGGCGAGCGGGGTGCCCAGGGCGACCGCGGCCCTGAAGCCTCTCTTCATCCCCCCATCATCGGCTCATCGGTCCTGCGGGACCACCTCGAGCTCCTCGGGCGCCGCGCTCCCCGCGAGGGGCAGCGTCACCTCCACCCCCTCGTGCACCGGCAAGGTCGCCGCGACGGGCCAGGAGCGCGGCGCGCTGCCCTCGCCTGCCGCGACCTCGCGCAGCGTGACGCCGCGCACCGGATTCACGCCGCCGTTGAAGAGGCACGCGCGAAGCCGCCCCTCGACGACCGCGGCCGAGCAGGGGATGACATCGGCCGTCGCGCGCCGGATCCGGCCGAGCATCGCCTCCTCCGCGGGCGCGGCGGGCAGGAGCGACACGAGCGCGTCGCGGGCGCGCGGGTCGCGGAGCCAGGCGAGCATCATCGCCGCGTGGATGCGCACCACGCGGTAGCGCGCGCGCGTGAGCTGGAAGAAGGCGTCGGGCGACGCCACGCCGGTCTCGCCGTCGAGCATGCCCGTCACGCCCGGCTCGATCTTCACCTCCGTGCCGGGCGCCTCGACGTGCCACTTCACCGCGCGCCCCGGCCCGAGCGCGCCTTCCCAGAACAGCCCGCGCTCGGTGATGCCGGCGCGCTCGCCGCGGCGATCGCGCCGCGCGAACGTGAGCAGCACGCGGAAGTCGCTGACGGGCGCGCCGCTGTTGTTCACGACCGCGAGCTCGAAGTCGTAGCGGCCGCGCGCCGGCCGCGTCGCGCCGCCGTCCCGGCCCGCGTCGCCCGGGTCCACCCCGGCGTCGCCCGGCTCCCCGGCGGCGTCGCCCTGCCCCGCGCCGGCCTCGCTCTCCGCGTCGTCGTCCGCGCGTTCCTGCCGCAGGATCGGCGCGATCACCCCGGCGCCGTCGTCCGGCCCTGTCGATCCGAGCAGGCTGAGGATCGGCACCCCCGCCCGCCAGAGCGGCGAGTCGGCGCGATCGCAGAGGCAGTGCGGGAACGACGGCTCGGCGCGCTCCCGGACCTCGCTCGCGAGGAGCGCGGCGGTGGCTCCGCGGGTCGCCTGCACGACGCCGCGCGCCGCCTGTCGCTCGGCCGGCGGCTGATCGCGGGGCGCCGCGAACCGCTGCACGAACGCCATCGTCGCCACGATGCCGATCACCGCGAGCGCCGCCGGCACGAGCACGCGGGCCCGGAGCGGGAGCGCGTCGATCCCCTCCTCGACGCCGCGCCTTTGTTCGCGCCCCGGCCGCTCGCCGAGCGGCGTCGGGCGGGGCGCGAACACGGGCGCAGCCGGCGAGCCGGGGGACGAGGCCGCGAGCCGCTCCGACGCGAAGCCCATGCGGCTCGACATCTCCGCCACGAGCGCGTCGCGCAGGCGGTCCGAGGGCGGCCCTCCCCAGGTCGCGAGCCGCGCGACGAAGCGCAGCGCGAGCCAGGTCGCGAGCGCGACGAGGCACGCGAGCGACGCGGTCCCGAGCGGGCCGCTCGCGAGATAGTCGGGGGACAGAGCGGCCGCGAGCACGCCGAGCGGCGCCGGCGCGATCCAGCTCGCCATGCGGGCGTTGAGGCGCGCGCGGTAGGCGCTCTCCATCGCCTCCATCGCCGCCGGCGAGGTCACGCCGGGCACGCCGGGCAGATCGCCCTCGAAGCGCGCGAGGACGAAGCAGTTGTGCGGCGAGCACGCGGACGGATCGAGCGCCACGCAGAGCGCCTTGCCGCGCCGGAAGAGGCCGCGGATCGCTGTGTAAGGCACCCCGAAGCGGACCGGCGCCGCCACGGCGCCCAGGGCGAACCCCTCGGCGTAGCCGGCGACGCGGACCAGCTCGACCTCGAGCTCCGCCTCGGCGCAGGTGAAGCGCACCGCGCCAACGGCATTGGCGCCCCCCTCGGCGATCGCCAGGGCAGCGACGGAGAACGCGCGAGCCAAGGTGGCCGCACCCTAACCGCGCGGGCCGGAGCGCTGCAACGGAAACCCGGACGGCCAGGAGGCCCCGGGCGCGGCGGGTGACCGTTGATCGCCCCGCGCCGGGTGCGTAATACGTGGCGCCATGAAGCCTCTCCAGATCGTCATCGCCATCTCCTGCGCTGTCCTCCTCGGCCCGGTCGCGGGCTGCGAGGAGAAGGTCCCCGAGCCGGATCTGCCGCCGGGCAGCGCCGTGCCGGCGGTGAAGCCCGCCGAGCCGGAGCCCGCCGATCTCATCAAGGAAGACACCGTCGTGGGCACCGGCCCGGAGGCGAAGGACGGCGACAAAGTCCGCGTCCACTACACGGGGCGCCTGCTGAAGAACAACGCCGAGTTCGACTCCTCCGTCGGCCGCGAGCCGTTCGAGTTCACGCTCGGCGCGTCGGAGGTCATCAAGGGCTGGGACCAGGGCGTGGCCGGGATGAAGGTGGGCGGCAAGCGCAAGCTCACGATCCCCTCCCGCCTCGCGTACGGCGACGCGGGCAGCCCGCCGAAGATCCCGGCCAAGGCGACGCTGGTCTTCGACATCGAGCTGCTCGGCGTCGGCGACGCGGCGAAGGACGCGGCCGGGGAGGACAAGGCCGGGAAGACCACGGCCGACAAGGCGGCCAAGCCCGCGGGCGACAAGGCGGCCAAGGGCAACAAGCCCGCGGCGCCGGCCGAGAAGAAGGAGGCGCCCAAGGAGGCGAAGTGAGCCGCGGGCGGCCGCGCGAAGTAAGCCGCGGGCGCCGCGCTCAGACGACGCGCGCGAGCGCCTTGAGGAAGATCTCGTAGGCCTCGAGCGGGTACTCGCCCATGTGGAAGATCCGGAACAGCCGGTCCGAGAGCTTCCCCTGGGCCGCGTAGATCTCGAACACGTGCCCATCGACCGGCTCGCTGGCGAGCCGGCTCGCCATCTCGTCATAGGTCCGCCCGGCCGGGATGTGCAGCGCCGTCCCGATCGACTGGAGCGGCATGTTCTCCCAGCGCGCGATCGTCAGCCCGAGGCGCTCGTAGCCGGGGCGCAGGATCGCGCAGCGCGCCTGGTACACGGCGTGACGCCCGGCGACGCCGCCGGTCGCGGCGAGGTGATCCAGCGCTGCGATCACCTGGCAGAGGCTCATCGGATCGATCGTGTACGGGTGCGCGCCGCCCTGCTGGGCGCGCCACGTCTTGTGGAGCTCCAGGCTCGGTACGCGGGCGGGGATCCGCTCCATCTCGGCGAGCAGGTCCTTGCGGACCAGCGCCACCGTCAGGTTGGGGTGGCTGTGGAGGCCCTTGTTGCACGAGCCCATGACGGCGGCGATGCCTGAGCCCTCGAGGGCCAGCGGCTCGACGAAGAGCGCGCTGATGCCGTCGACGAGGAGCTTCTTGCCGTACTTCCGGGCGAGCGCGCCGACCTCGGGCACGGGGTTCAACGTGCACGTCGACGTGCCCCCGTAGACCATGGCCACCGCGTCGACCTCGTCCGCCGCCAGGATGGCCTCGATCCTCGCGAGGTCCGGCCTCTCGCCGTAGGGCAGGCACATGTCGACCGCCGGCTGGCCGAGCGTGGCGGCGTACTCGAAGATCCGGTCGCCGTAGGCGCCGTTCCGGACGACGAGGAGCCGCTCGTCGCGCCGCAAGCAGGAGCCGAGCACGGCGGCCATGGAGGTCGATCCCGAGCCCGTGAGGAGGATGGCCTCGTAGCCGGGCGCGCCGAGGGCCTCGACGATGCCGTGCCGGGCCCTGTCGAGCAGCGGCCGGAGCCGGGGGCCACGCGGGACGATCGGGCTCTCCCCGTAGGTGCGGGAGACCTGGTTCACCGCGTCCGGCAGGTGGAAGACCGCGGGCGTGAGCGAGACGACGCGTGGCGTTGCGGCGGCGATCATGCCGCGAGATCTAGCCCGGAACGCGCGCGGGACGCAGCGGAGATCGCGCTACGCCCAGCGGAGCTGGCGCAGATCGTCCCAGACATCGCGCGCGGAGTGGTAGCGGTAGGCGTCGCGGCGGCGCAGCAGCTTGGCGATCACCTGGCTGAGCGGCGTGCCGAGCGCCTCGGCCTTCTGCCGGGGGGTGCCCTCGGCGATCTGCCGCGTGATCTCCTCGTAGGCGACGTTCACGTCGATGGCCGGTTGCCCTGTGTGCATCTGGTACATGAGCAGGCCGAGCTGGTAGAGGTCGCTCTGCGTCGTCGTGTAGCCCGCCGTCACGAGCTCCGGCACGAGGATCTTCGGGTTCGCGACCTGCGGGCGGAACCAGCGGGTGACGCCGTCGAGCTGGTGCGCCACGCCGAAGTCGGTGAGCTTGACGAGCGGCCTGTGGTCGAGCTGCGAGATGAGCACGTTGCCCGCGTGCAGATCGGCGTGCACGACGCCGTTGTCGTGCAGGTACTGCAGCGTCATCAGCAGCTGGCGCGAGAGCTCCAGGAGCAGCGGCGGCTGGAACGGGGCGCCGAGCAGCGCCCGGAGGCTCGTGTCGCACCGCTCGAGCGCCAGGTAGAACAGGTAGTTCACCTCGAACGCGTCGTGGATGTAGACGATGTTCGGATGGCGGAAGCTCTCCAGGCGGAGCATCTCGCGCGACCACTCTTCCTTGACGACCTGGTAGGGCTTGTTCGCAGGCCGCAGCATCTTCAGGGCGTACACCTGATCGAACGGCCCGCTGCACTCGTACACCGAGCCATACTGCCCGTCGCCGATGAGCGCCCCGATCACGTACGTCCCCCGAGTGGACGTCAGCGCTGAGCCCGGCACCGGAAACGGGATCAGGAAACTGCCAGTCGAGGACCAGGTCACGGCGAGGCCATCGTAACCGAAAACGCCGGCGCCCGTTCACCCCGCCACGCTCGCCCCGCGCAGCAGCCCGCCTTCGCGGCGCAGGGGGCGTCCATGGCGCCCCGGACGCGGAGCGCCGAGGGCGGCCGGCCGCTCATGAAGCGGCGAGCTTCCGCACGATCTCCGCGGCCTCGGCCTGATCGAGCTCGAGCGCCGCGGCCACGTCGAGCAAGAGCTCGCGCTCGCTGCTCCTGACGATCCCGTCGGCGACCACGACCTGAGCGGCCAGGAAGAAGGCGACCTTCCGGGCCTGCGGGCTGGCCAGCCGCTCCTTGAGCGACGCGAGCCGGGCCGCGCGGCCCTCCCTGTGGAGCTGCTCCACCACGCTCTGGAGGAGCGTGTCCATGGTGCTCTGCGGGATCCGTCGATCCGTGAGCGACTCTACGCTCCGGGCGAAATGGATCTTCTCCTCCGGGCTGAACTCGCCGTCGGCGAACGCCGCGAGGAACATCAGCTCGACGAGCGCCTCGAGGTTCGGCTCATCAAGCGTTTGCAGCGGAGGAGGGCTCATCTGGGGCATCGGCCCCGTGTACACCGAGGCCCGGCGCGGGACCAGCCCTGGAGCGTCCCCGTACCCCGCGCGCCCGGGGCAAACGCGCGCGCCCGGGGCAAACGCGGCGGCGCTGAACGCGCCCGATGGGCGGCATTGGGAGAGCGCTCCCTGTGTGTCATGAGTTCGAGCATGCACGTGCGCGAACTCGCCCCGCCGCTCCTCGGCGCGCTCTTCCTCTGCGGCTGCAGCAGCGCGACCGCGGCGCGGCGCCCCGCCGAGCCGGGTCGACCTGCACCCGAGGGGCGCGCGGCGACCCCGCGGGCCGCGGTGAGCGCCGAGGCGGCCCCGCCGCCGCTGCGGCTGCCCTGCGAGGCGGACGATCTCGTCGGCTGCACGAACGGCTGCGCCGACCACCAGATCGAGGACTGCGTGACGCTGGGTTCGATGTACCTGGGTGGAGCGATCGTCTCGATCGATGTGGAGCGAGCGATGACGCTGTTCGAGAAGGCGTGCGCGGAGGGGAGCGCGCGCGGCTGCTTGCGGCTCGGCGACGCCTACCACGATCGGCTCGCGCGCGCGGACGGCGCCGGCGGGGCGAGCGGGGCGGACGAGGCGGCGCTCTACTGGCACGCGCGCGCGTGCCACGCGGGCGCGAACCTCGGGTGCCTCGCGGCAGGCAGGGCCTACCTCCACGGCCAGGGCGCGAGCGCCGATCCCGGTCGCGCGGCCGCGCTGTTCCAGCGCGTCTGCGAGCGCGGGAACGCCCACGCGTGCGTCGAGCTCGGGCACCTCCACGCGGAGGGTGAGGGCGTGCAGCGCGACGACCGGAAGGCGGTCGAGCTGTTCACGAAGGCGTGCAAGCTCGGCCTCGACGAGGGGTGCCTGCGGGCGAGCCGATCCGGCGACGTCCTCCCGCCGCGCGACTGACGCGGCCTCGACCGCGGCTCGTCGCCATCAGTCGGTCCGGCGGCGCTGGGCGATGTCCAGCGCCGCCGTGATCATCGCGGCGAGCTGTGTATCCGGCACGCTCTCGGAGGGGAGCACCACGAGCTCGGCGCCGATGCGCCGCGACAGCTCGATGAACCCTTCCGGGTCGAACGCCCGCACGTCCTGGGTCATCACGATGGCCAGCGGGTTCAGCCATGCCGCGCTGCCGCGCAGCGACACGAGATCGCACGCGAGCAGGTCGGCGCCCTCGACGAAGACCAGCCGCCGGCAACGCTCCGCGAGCTGCTCGCTGGCGCTCACGATGAGCACCACCGAGGCCGATGCCGTCCGCTTGCTGCGCCCCGCTGGGCGTGTCGGTAGCTCTCGCGTGCTCATGAAGCCCAGGTCAGCGAGCGAGCAGCAGGCGCCCGTACGGGATGGGCCCGGCGCCCGGCGCCCGAGCGCGCGCCTCGTCGGCCAGGGCGAGATCCATGACGAAAGAGCCGAACGGCAACCGGAAATCCCGGTCGTTCGGCTTGGTCGCGTAGAGGGCGAGCAGCGAGAGCACGCTCCCGATCTGCGCCGCGGCCGGATCGTCCTCGCAGGCGTTGAAGCGGTCAGCGAGCGTGCACAGCTGCCGGAAGAGCGGACCGCCCGGGTGCGGGCCGGCGCTGCACATCGCGAAGGTGCCGCTGCCTCGATATCCGAGCTTCCGGCGCTTCCTGGCGGGGGTACGGGAGGGAGGTACCATCGTCATGATTGCTGCCCAAGTCGCCTGTGAAGGGTGAATCGCCCCACGCCGGGGCTGACCTGCCGCGGGACGCTCTCCAACCAGTAATAGAGCAGCCCGAAGAGAGTCAATCGGAGAGGACGCTGCAGGCCGGGCGAGCGTGAAATTCTGCGGAATGGTCCCCCGTCGGGGCAGCGCGTGGGTATACGTCACCGCATGAAGGCAGTCGTGCTTGCCGGCGGCAAAGGCTCCCGGCTCCGCCCCTACACCGCGCTTATCCCGAAGCCGTTGATGCCGATCGGGGATCACACGATCGTCGAGATCCTCCTCCGGCAGCTGGCCCGGGCGGGGGTCACCGACGTCGTGATGTGCGTCGGCCACCAGGCCGCGCTCATCGAGGCGGTCGTCGGCGAGGGGAGCCGATACGGGCTGCGCATCTCCTACCAGCGCGAGGACACACCGCTCGGGACCGTGGGTCCGCTCCGGGTCATCGAGCGGGACCTGCCGGAGCGCTTCCTCGTGATGAACGGCGACATCCTCAGCGATCTCGACTTCACGGCGCTCCACCGGACGGGCGAGTCGACCGGATCGCCCCTCACCGTCGCCGTCTGCGAGCGCGCCTCGAAGATCGACCTGGGCGTGCTCGACCTCGGCCCCGACGGGCGCGTCGTCAGCTTCCGCGAGAAGCCGACGTACACGTTCTGGGTCAGCATGGGCATCTACGCGATGAGCCGCGGCGTGCTGCGCTTCATCCCCGAGGGCCGGCCGTTCGGGTTCGACGACCTGATGCACGCGCTGCTCGGCGCCGGCGAGCCGGTCGCCACCTTCCCCTTCCGGGGCCACTGGCTCGACATCGGAAGGAGCGACGACTTCGCCGAGGCGCAGGACGAGTTCGAGAAGAACCGGCAGCGGTACCTACCCGAGTGACGCGGCGAGCGCCTCGCACACGGCGTCGACGTCGGCGTCGGGCATGCGCGGGTGGAGCGGCAGCGTGAGCTGGCGGCCCGCGATCGCGTCCGTCCGCGAGAGCCCCTCCTTGCGCACCCGTTCGGAGGCACCGTGGTGCGAGAAGCGGTGGATCGGCGTGTAGTGCACGCTCGTCTGGATCCCGCGCGCCTTCATGGCCTCCATCACGGCCTCACGCGAGGTGCCCTCGGGCAGGAGCACCGGCATGAGGTGGTGCGCGCTCTCCCCCAGCCCGCGCGCGTAGAAGTCGCGGTACGGCAGCCCGAGGCCCCGCACCCCGGCGAGGCGCTCGTGGTAGCGCGCCGCGAGCGCGCGCCGACGCGCGTTTCCCGCCGCGAGCCGGCCGAGCTGCACGAGGCCGATGGCGCTGCGGATCTCGTCGATGCGGTAGTTCATGCCCGCCTCCACGACGTCGTAGGTGAACGCGTGCCCCTTGTGCCGATCGAGGGTGAGCGTCGTCATCCCGTGCGCGCGGAGGAGCCGCATGCGCGCGTGGAGCGCGTCGTCCCTCGCGATCACGGCGCCCCCCTCGCCCACCGCGAGGTTCTTGTTCGAGAAGAAGCTCAGGCAGCCGACGTCCCCCAGCGTCCCGAGCGCCCTGCCCCGGTAGCTCGCGAGCGGCGCGTGCGCCGCGTCCTCGACCACCGCGAGCCCCCGCTCGGCCGCGATCGCGGAGATCGCGTCCATGTCGCAGGGGTAGCCGGCGTAATGGACGACCGCGATCGCCCGCGTCCTCGGGGTGATCTTGCGGACGATGTCGGCGGGATCGACGCCGAGGTCGTCGTCGCCGACGATGTCGGCGAGCACCACGTTGGCCCCGCACAGGAGCGCGGCGTTGGCGGTCGCCACGAACGTGAGGCTCGGGCAGATCACCTCGTCGCCGGGGCCCACGGAGAGCGCGGTGTACGCGAGGTGCAGAGCGGCGGTGCAGTTCGTCACGGCGAGCACCCTCGGGGTGCCGAGCGCCTCGCCGAGCTCCCGCTCGAACTGCGCCGTCCGCTCCCCCATCGTCAACCAGCCCGACGCGACGACCTGCCGCGCGGCCTCGGCTTCTTCAGGGCCGAACGAGAGATCGCTGAGAGGTATCTTCCACATGGCCTTCCATCCATCCAGCCGGCGCCTCGCGGAGAGGGCGCGCGAGGCGCTGGCCCCCGGCCGCGCGGCGGCGCGCGTCAGATCGCGTACTCGCGCGGCCGGTAATCGGTGAGGTGACGCTCGACATAGGCGTACGTCCGCGCGAGCCCCTCCTCGAGCGGCACGCGGGGCGCGTAGCCGACGAGCTCCGCGGCGCGACGGAAATCGGCGAGCAGCACCATGACCTCGCTCGCGTCAGGGCGCACCCGGGCCTCGTCCGTCACGAGCTCCGCGCGCTTGCCCGTCACCTCGAAGATGAGCCGGATCAGATCGCCGATCGAGATGGCGCGCCCGCTCCCGACGTTGAGCGTCTGCCCCACGGCCCGCGCGCTCGATCCGACGAGGAGGAAGCCGGCGACGGTGTCGGTCACGAAGTTGAGGTCCCGCACCGGCGTGGTGCTCCCGATGCGGAGCGCGGCGCTGCCGGCCGCGAGCTGCTGCATCACGCTCGGGATGATCGCGCGCGACGACTGCCGCGGGCCGTAGGTGTTGAACGGCCGGATGGTCGCCACCTCGAGGCCGAACGAGAGGTGATAGCTCTCGGCGAGCTTGTCGGCGCCGATCTTCGTGGCCGAGTACGGGGACTGGCCGGTCAGGGGGTGCGCCTCGTCGATGGGCGTGTAGCGCGCGGTGCCGTAGGTCTCGCTCGTCGACGTGTGGACAACGCGCGCGCCGTGCTCGCGCGCCGCCTCGAGGACGTTCAGCGTGCCCTGCACGTTCGTCGCCACGTACTGCTGCGGGGCCACGTACGAGTACGGGATCCCGATCAGGGCCGCGAGGTGGAACACGACGTCTGCGCCGCGCACGAGCGACCGGACCGCGCCCGCGTCCTCCACGTTGCCGGGGACGACCTCGACCTCCACGAGGACGTCCTCGGGGAGCCGGTCGAGGTGCCCGCGCCGCGAGCCCGAGGTGTACCGGACGAGCGCCCTCACGCGCGCGCCCTCCCGGATCAGCGCCTCGACGAGGTGGCTGCCGATGAACCCGCCGGCGCCGGTCACCACGACGCGCTTGCCGCGATAGAAGCCTTCGCTCACGGCCGCGTCCGTGGCCTCTGCGGGTTCGCGCGTCAAGCGCGTACCGAGGCGGCGCGCCCGTTTGCGCCCGGCGGCGCTGCCCCGCGCGCGGGGCGGGCCGGCGCGCGCCACGCGCGGGCAGCGCCGCCGCGCAGCGGCCCGCGAGGCGCGCTGGCGGACGGCGTCGCGGGGATCACTGGATCTGGATCTGGTCGGTGGGCGTGTTGCCCGCCCCCTCCGCCGTGCCGAGCTCGCGGTGAACGCAGAGCCCCTGCTTGCAGTACGACTCCGGCGGGGGCTTGCAGTCCACGTTGGGCTCCTCGCACTTGCCCGTCTTGTAGCTCTCCGACATGGGCTTGATCTTGTCGAAGGTCGCGTTGCTGATGGGCTTCGCACAGCCCGGCCACTCGCTCTGACGGCAGTCGGCGTCCGTGTTGCAGTGCTGCGCCTTGTTCACCAGCTCGAAGGCGTCGCCGCGGACTTTGTCGCACTCCTTGGGATCCATCTTGCTCTCGCAACCGGCGGCCAGCGCGAGCAGGAGGAAGCTCGCGGTCATGCAGAGCGAGGTCCGAGGTCGGAAGGAGGCCGATCCTGGCCGCCCGCGTCGACGAGCACACGTGATCATTCAGGGTTCTCCCGGTCAAGGCCGCCCTTCCGCGCCGGAGGGGCAGCGGCCTGCGCCGGGCCCTTCGTATCACGGCTGGATCCGGGCGCGCAGCTGGCGTAGCCCGTCGACATGGAACGTCCTCGAGAAGGCTCCGGGGTCAGCGGCGCCCCGCACGGCGGATCCGGCATCCGTGTTCGCAGCTCCCTCCGGGTGCTCACCCTGAACATCTGGAACCGCCACGACCCGTGGGAGGCGCGCCTCGAGCTCATCCGGGAGGGGCTCCGCGAGCTCGATCCCGACGTTGTCGGCCTCCAGGAGGTCCTGTCGTACGAGGGCCGATCGCTGGCCGACAGCATCGCGGACGGGCTCGGCTACGAGGCCGCGTTCGGCGCCGCGCACGACCTCGGCGGCGGCGTGCTCTTCGGCAACGCCGCGCTGTCGCGCTGGCCGATCGCGCGGAGCCAGGCGTTCCCCCTGCCCACGGGCGAGACCGACGAGAAGCGCTCGATCCTGCTCGCCGAGCTCGGGTCGCCCCACGGCGCGATCCCGTTCTTCGTCACCCACCTCAACTGGAAGTTCCACCACGGCGCCGTGCGCGAGGCGCAGGTCGCGGCCGTGGCCGACATCGTCATGCGCGAGGCGCCCATGGAAGGCCTGCCGCCCATCGTCGTCGGCGACTTCAACGCGCAGCCCGAGGCCACGGAGATCCGGTTCATGAAGGGGCTGCACGCCCTGAACCAGAAGAGCGTGTACTTCGCCGACACCTTCGACCAGGCGGGCAAGGGCCCCGGGTTCACCTTCGATCCCGCGCGGAACCCGTTCGCGGCCATCACGAACGAGTACCCGCGCCGCATCGATTACGTCTTCGTCCGCGGCCCGGACGCGCAGGGGCGAGGCAAGCCCCTCTCGTCGAGGGTCGTCTTCGAGGAGATCCGCAACGGCGTCGCCGCTTCGGATCATTACGGGGTGCTCTCGGAGATCTCGATGTAAAGCGGGCCGGCGCCCCCGGAGGGGCGCGCGCTCCGGCGCGTGCCCGGGGGTGCCCTGTTCACGTGTACACTGGCGGCATGTCGTCCCCTCGAGCGCCGGGCGGCGAACCGCCGAGCCCGCCCGACGCGCCCGGCGATAGCTCGGCTCCTCCGCCTGCTGTCGCGGTCCGCGTCGGTCCGGTCGTGCCGGACGCCCTGTCGCTCATCGGCGGCACGCCGCTCGTCCGCCTCGCCCGGATCTCGCCCGAGGGCGGAGGCGTCGTCTACGGCAAGCTCGAGTCGATGAACCCGGGCGGCAGCGTCAAGGACAGGGCGGCGCTCGGCATGGTGCTCTGCGCCGAGCGCGAAGGGATCCTCAGGAGAGGGTCGACCATCGTCGAGGCGACGAGCGGCAACACGGGGATCAGCCTCGCGATGATCGCCGCCGTGCGCGGCTACCGCTGCGTGGTGGTCATGCCCGAGGACATGAGCGTCGAGCGCCGGCACGTCCTCCGCGCGTACGGCGCCGAGATCGTCCTCACGCCCGAGGGCCAGGGCATGGCCGGCGCGGTCGCCCGCGCGATCGAGATCTGCGAGGCGACCCCCGGCGGGTGGATGAGCCAGCAGTTCCAGAACCCGGCGAACCCCGGCGCCCACGCGCGCGCCACCGGCCTCGAGATCCTCGCGCAGACCGGCGGCGACATCGCGGCCTTCGTCGCCGGCGTGGGCACGGGCGGCACGCTGACCGGCTGCGGTCGCGTGCTCCGGGATCAGCTCGGCAGCGCGGTCCGCATCTGCGCCGTCGAACCGACGAAGAGCGCCGTGCTCTCCGGGCGAGGCCCCGGCCCCCACGGCATCCAGGGCATCGGCCCCGGCTTCGTCCCGGCGATCCTCGAGCGATCGCTCATCGACGAGATCCTCACGGTGACCGAAGCGGGCGCCTCGCGCATGGCGCGGCGGCTCGCCCGCGAGGAGGGGCTCCTCGTCGGGCCGAGCTCCGGCGCCAACGTCCACGCGGCCGTGGAGATCGCGCGCAGGGTGCGCGGGACGATCGTGACCGTGCTGCCCGACTCGGGAGAACGCTACCTGCTCTGAGGCACGTCCGGCGGCTGCGGCGCGCGCAGCGCGCGCCAGCCGCCGGACGCGGCTCGTGGCTACGGCCGTCCGCCACGACGGGTCGCTCGGCCGTCCGCGTCGGTGAAGCGGCGGTTCGCCGCTGCCGCGAGGCGCGCCTGCGCGCCGTGCGCCACGTCGTGGAGGACCCGCTCGACCACCGGCTCATGGATCGCGATCAGCCGCGCCGGGGCCACCCCCAGGACGACGGTGAGTGCGACGAGCGCGAGCAGGAACGCGCGCTCGCGAAGCACGAGCGCCTCCAGCGCGGCGCCCTTCAGGTGGCGCCGGAGCGGCCCCAGGAAGGTCCGCTGGAACGCCCGGAACAGCGTGATCCCGTTGAGCGCCGCCGCCGTCAACGCGAGCACCGCGAGCACGGGATGGGCATGCAAGATTCCATGCAGGAGCAGGTCCTCGCTCACGAACGAGAGCGCTCCCGGCATCCCGATCATGGCGCAAGCGAGCAGGAAGAAGAAGGCGGCCATGCGGGGCGTCCGGGCGACGAGGCCGCCGAGCTCGCGCGTGTCCGCCGTACCGGCGCGCGCCTCGATCGCGCCGACGACCATCGTGAGCCCCGTGATCGCGATCGACAAGGCGACGCTCTGCAGGAGCGCGCCGCTCACGCTCTGCGGGCTCAGCGAGGCGACCCCCAGGAGCACGAGCCCCTTCTGGCTCGCCACGAGGTAGCCGAGCAGCCGGCGCAGATCGGTCTGGACCAGCGCGAGCACCGCGCCGTGCAGCGCGCTGATCAGGCCGAGGACGGCGAGGATCGGCATGCCGTCGGCGCAGCCAACGGGCAGGAGCGTCGCCCCCACGCGAACGAGCACGCAGACGCCGACCTGCATCTGGGCGAGCAGGATGGTCACGCCGAGCGGCCCCCGCTCCAGCAGCACCGGCAGCCAGCCGTGGAACGGCACGGCGGCCATGCGCATCAGCACCGCGATGCCGACGAGCGCGAACAGGGGCGACTGCCATGCTTCGGGGACGCCGACGCGGGCGATCTCCTCGACGTCGAACGGCAGGGCGGCGCCCTGGCGCGCGGCGAGCACGGCGATGGCGCCGATCGCCACGACGAGCGGCGCCGTGCCCCCCAGCAGGAAGATGCGGCAGGTGCGCCGGAGGAGCGGGTCCTGGGCGCCCTTCCTGGCGACCAGGCGATCCACCGGCACGAGCGCAGCGACCCACGCCGCCGCGAGCACCGCGAGATCGACGGAGCAGAACACGCCGAGGATGGCGCTGCCGGTGGCGAGCAGCGCGGCGGCGCCGGGCCGATCGATCGCGGCGCGCGGGCTCGCGGCGAGCAGGGCGAGCAGGACGAAGCCGAGCAGAGGGAGCAGGGTGATGGTGAAGCCGTCGAGGCCGAGGCGGAGGCGCGCCCCGAGGAGCGGCAGGGCGGGCCCCCCGGCGGTCAGCGCGACGCCGGCGTACGAGAGCGCGAGCGGCAGCAGCGAGAGGAGCAGGGTGAGCGCCGCGCCGATGAGGGCGACGCGGCGCGCGCGCTCGTCGCTGCGCGCCCGGGCGGCGAACAGCGCCGCGATCGCGGGCGTGAGGATGAGCGTCCCGAGGAGCGGAAAGGCGTTCATGTGCGAGCCCTCTTCGTGCCGCGCGCGCGGGGCTGAAAGGCCGCCGCGCCCTCTGTCGCGTCGCGGGCGTCCTCGTCGCCGGGCTCTGCGGGGGTGCGCTCAGGCCAGCCGCTCAACGCCGCCACCCAGCGGCGCTCGCTCTGGTCGAGCAGGCGCCCGAGGCGCATCAGCGGCGCGGCGACGAGCCGCTCCTGCAGCCCCTCGAGGTGGAAGCGGTCGAGGGACAGCCAGTACGCGCGCCGCACGAGCGCCGCCGGCAGGAGCCGGCCAGCGAGCCCGAGGTGCGGCAGCGGCTCGCCGGCGTGCGCGGCCCGGATGTCCTGCGCGTCGCGGAGCGCCGAGGGGGCGCGCAGCAGCTGGAGGCAGCGCAGGCAGGCGTGGGCGAACAGGTGGACGAGCGCGAGCCAGTAGAGCCCGAGCCCGATCTCCACGAACATGAGCCCCACCTGCGTCATCGTCGCGTGCGCGAGCGCGCCCTTCACGTCCGCCTGCACGCGCCCCACCATCGTGCCGTAGACGGCCGTCGCCGCCCCGACGCAGGCGACCACCACGCTCGCGGCGAGCGAGCGCTGGAGCAGCGGGGCCGCGCGGAGCATGAGGTACACGCCGGCGTGCACCGAGATGGCGCCGTAGAAGAGCGCGCTCGACGGCGTCGGCCCCTCCATGGCCCGCGGCAGCCAGCTGCCCACGGGAAACTGCGCGCTCTTGCCCATCGCGGCGAGGAACAGGCACAGCGCGAGCGCCGTGGCCGCGCCGGGCCCGAGCGACGCGGCGGTCCCGGGCCAGGGCGAGCCGCCGAACACCTCGCCCCACTGCGAGGAGCGGGCGACGTCGTGCATGAGCACCGCGCCCCCGAGCAACCCGATGTCGCAGAGCCGGTAGGTGATGTACACGCGCACCGCGGCCCGCGGCGGCGCCTCGCGCTCGTGGAAGAAGGCCACGAGCAGCACGCTCGTCGCGCCGACCAGCTCCCAGCCGGCGAAGAGGAGGTCGACGGTGCCCGCCGACACGAGCCCCAGCATCCCGGTCGAGAACAGCGCGAGGAGCAGGAAGAAGCGCGCGAAGCCCGGCTCGCGGTGCAGGTACGCCACCGAGAACCTGCCGACCAGGAGCGCGATCAGCGAGACGAGGAGCATCATCGTCGCCGACAGCCGATCAACGAGCAGGACGACCTCGAACGCATAATCGCCGAGCTCGAACCAGTGGCCGAGCGCCACCGGGACGAACGCGTAGGGCGCCGCGACGGCCGAGAGCCATATCGCCAGCGAGGCCGCGAGCGAGAGCGCGAGCGTGGAGAGCACGACGCGCGACACGACGCGCTCGCTCGGCGTGCGAACGAGCAGCAGGTAGGCGCCGAGCGCGGCGAACGCCGCCGCCGGAGAGAGCACGGCGAGCGCGGCGAGCTTGCCGAGGAGCACATCAGACAGCATGGTCGACGACCTCACGTGGCCGCGTTGACGCGGCTCGGATGAGCGCAGGCGGAACGAAGCCGGACCTCCCGGCGTACCAGTCGGCGGAGCGCTGGACCGCAGGCAGGGGTTGATGCGGTGGAGAGAACGGCGCGAAGCCGTCGCCCGTGAAGCACGCGATCCGGCCCGTCGCCGGATCGACGCAGGCGAGCTGGATCCAGCCGTTGCCGATGAGCTCGCGGAGGGCCGGCTGCCGCGCGTAGAGCGCGCCTGCCGTCTCCGTGCTCGCCTCGACGATGACGAGCAGGCGCACCGGCTCGTGGATCTCGATCATCTGCTTCGGCAGCCCGGTGCGCAGGTCGCTCAGCGATCCCTCCATGACCCCGAGCAGCGAGGCGAGGTTGTGCGGGAGCTTGGTGCCGGCGCCATAGCGGCGGTTGTCGACGCAGGAGAAGTAGTACTCGAGGTTGATCCCTGCCCCGACCGGGCCGACCGCGAGCAGGATGCGCTCGAGGATCGTCCCGCCCTGGTCCTGGGTCGGGTCGTACGAGACGAGGAACGCCCTGCGGTCGAGGAACAGCCCGCGGGTGAGCGAGCGGCGGCCGACGACGCAGACCGCGTTGGTGACGTGCCCCAGCTCGGGCCGCGCCTCGCTGAGATCCGCGGCGCGCGCCTCGACGTGCGCGAGCGCCCGCGCGGCGTCGCCCTCGCGCGGCGCCGACGCGAACCTCCGGCAGCGCTCGTGCGCGTGCTGCTGGCGCGCAGCGTCGAGCGCCCCGACCAGCGCCGAGAGCTCGCCGCGGTGGGACGCCGGCACGAGGTTCTGGTCGTAGAGGACGATCTCGTCCGTCGTCGTGTTGTTCATGCCGCCGAGGAAGAAGGTCCCGTCCGGGATGTCGATGCCGCGCGCGGCGAGCAGCACGCGGACCTCGGGATCGTTCGCCATGGCCGCGAACAGCCGCGCGTTCGGGCCGCCGTGGCGGCCGCCGCACGCGCCGCAGTCGTACGCCGACTGGTGCGGGTTGTTCACGCTGGTCGCCCCGTGGCCGAGCACGACCACGATCGGCGCAAAGACGCGCGTGAGCCCCATGTTCTCCAGCGTGGCAGCCACGCGGGCCGCCTTGGCCGCGGCGGTGAACGGCTGCCCCTCGCCGCCCGCGGCCGAGCCCTCGTCATGCGGGCTGTGGAGCCGCGTCGGCACCGGCGGGAGCAGACGCCGCTCGAGGGCGCGGCGCAGCCTCGCCACGGCCCGCGGAAACAGGGTGCGTCCCACGAGCGGCACGGTGGACAGGAGGCCCAGGGTCGGGGTGAGCAGCACGCCGCGCGCCATGGTGTGGGTACCGCGCCCCAGCGCGTGCAGGAGCCGCGCCCAGCGCTTGCGGCGAGCCTTTCGGCGCCAGCCCGCCTCCTCCTCGTGCGGCCGCTCGACGATCTCGTGCGCCGGCTCCACGCCGACCGGGCAGAGGCTCACGTGGCCGGCGTCGTCGAGCCCGCGGTAGCGGATCGGCACGCCGAAGAACCCGGCCACGCCGAAGGTCTCGTGCCGCGGCGACAGCTCCTCGAAATGCCGCCGGAGGCCCTCGCAGCGGTCGTCGATGCAGAACGCGACCTGGAAGCGCGGCGCCTCCACGGAGCGCTCCTCCTCCGGGCGCCGGAGGTTCGCGGCGATCCCGTGCAGCACCTCGGTCCGGTGGTGGTGCTCGTAGGCCTCGTGCAGGACGCGGCGCCGCGCGATCTCGTCGAACGCCTCGAGCGCCTCGAGCGCCCAGACGCGCTCCGCCGTGGACAGCGGCTCGATCTCGGCGGCCGAGAGGCCGGCGAGCTGAGCGAGCTGGAACAGGCGGAACGGCCTGGCGTGGTCGGGAGAGCTCGACGGCGGCGCAGGGGGCCGCGCGGCCCGCCGGGCATGCTCGACGAGGCCAGCGAGGGGCCCCCGGTACCCGAGCCGCCGGCGCGCGACGTCGCGCAGCGCGTACCGGGCGAGCGTCAGGCGCACGGCGAGGTACTCGACCAGCGACACGGGCGGCGATCCCGGAGGCCGGTCGCTCGGGGTGTGCTCGAGGCGGTGGATCATGCCGGCCCAGCCCGGAAGCTCGAGCAGCACGCGCGTCACGTACACGTCCCAGTGATCCTCGGTGACGGAGAGCTCCTCGAGGGCGCGCAGCGCGATGGCGGGCGGCGACAGCGCCTCCGCGTCGAGCCGGCGGAGCTCCACGTCGAGCCCGACGAACGCCGGAGCGGCCAGCCAGGAGCCCTCGAGCGCCATGTCGCGAAAGCAGCGCCAGAGCCCCTGCGCTCGATCGGGCATCGCCCAGTGCGCGATGCCCTCGTCAAGGTAAGCGCCAAGGAAGCGGATCACGAGCGGATCGACGAGCTCGGCCGGGTCCTCGCCTGCGAGCTCGATCAGCAGATCGCGGTGCGACCGGTCGGCGCCCACGCGCTCGACGAGCGGCGGCTCCACGGGAGGGGCGGGCGGCAGCGGAACGGCGCGGCACGCGTCCCAGAGCGCGAGGGCGGCGCGCGACTCCGGATCGCGGCCCCCCCGGTCGAGGAGGCGCGCCGCGATCTCCGGGTGCGCCTCGAGCCAGCGCTCCGTGTTCTGGACGATGCGCCGGCGTCGCTCGTCGGGGACGTCGGCCCGGAGCCTGCGCGTCTCCCCCGCCTCGGAGATACGCCACAGGAGGCCCGCCGCGGTCTCGGCGTCGATCGGGTGGCGCAGCGCGAGCCGCTCGATCTCGTGCCGGGACAGCGGGCCTCGGCGCTCGTCCGGCCGCGCGGCGAACCGCCCCGCGAGCGCGGCCTCGAGGTCCTCGTCGCCGATCCGACCCGACGCGATGTGCGCGCGGTAATCTGCCTCGGAGAGATACGGCTCGGCCTCGAAGACGGCGCTCGCCGCGGCGAGCGCGTCGTGGAACGGCAGGTGCTGGAACGCGTGCAACGTGTTGTGGTGGACGAACACGCCGATCGGCCCCTGCGCCGGCAGGAGGTGTCCGGCGTGCTCGACCACGTCGGACAGGTGCTTCTGCCGGGCGGCGCTCGAGCGAAGATCCTGAGAGAGCTCGCTGTTCATGGGGTTCCCGAGTGGCGGTTGTTCATGGAGAGCCCCACGCGCGCTTCCCCCTCCCGCGCCATGGCGTCTCGACTCGATTCAACGCTCGGCGACGGGGCTGATGACGGGCCGCTTCCTCGCCGAGAGCGGGTGGGAGGACATCTGGAAATGATCGCCGAGGCCGGCGAGGGTCAAGGTCCGCCCATTTCGTTCCATCACGCCCTGGAGCTCATGCAGATTGGACATGACCGTGTGATCGACCAGGCGGGCATCCGCGAAGTTGATCTCGATGTTCGCAACCTGCGCGTGGTTGTCGATCTTCCGCTGGATGCTGAGGTAATTGCTGAAGATGGCGGCGTGCTTGACGCGCAGCACGACCCGCCCGTCCTCGACGCGCTCGTCCACATCGGGGCGGAAGACGACGCGCAGCGGCGCGCCGTTCGTGAGGTGAATGAGCAGCTTCACGGCGATGCCGGCCGCGACGCCGACGAGCAGATCGGAGACGATGCACATCACAGCCGTGGTGGCGAAGATGACGAGCTGCTCCCTGCCGATGCGGAGCGTCTTCGCGAACTCCTTGGGCGACGCGAGGCGGGTGCCCGTGAAGGTGAGCATGGCGGCGAGCGCGGCGAGGGGGATCCGGTGGATGAGGCCCGGCGCGAAGGCCACGAAGAGGAGGAGGAAGGTCCCGTGAAAGAAGTTGGACAACCGGCTCTTCGCGCCGTAGCCGATGTTCGCGGAGCTGCGAACGATTTCGGAGATCATCGGCAGCCCGCCGAGCAGGCCCGCGATGAGGTTGCCCACGCCCGTGGCAAGCAGATCCTTGTCGAGGTTGGACCGGCTCTTCGCGGGATCGAGCGAGTCGACGGCCTTCGCGGACAGGAGCGACTCGATGCTGCCCACCAGCGAGAACATGACGATATATTTGATGGACGCGGGCGTGCCGACGTGGCTGAAGTCCGGGAAGACGATCGCCTGGAGGAGGTTTCCAGGCAGGTTGACGAGGAAGCTCGGCCCGATCGCGTACGTCGCCTGGGTCGCCGCGAGCGTGTACGTGTGCTCGTGCTCGAGATCGAAGACATAAGCGAGCGGCACGGACAGCGCGAGCACCAGCATCGGCGCGGGGATCTTCTGCATCCAGCTCGCTCTCTTGGCGAGCAGCGGATAGCCGAAGAGGAGGATCATCGAGAGGACGCCGATCGAGGCGATCTCGGGGTTCAGGCGCGACAGGCTGCGCGGGATCTCGAGGATCAGGTGGAGCGGATCTTTCGCCGAAGGCGTGACGCCGACGAGCGTGTGGACCTGCTTCGAGCAGATGATGATCCCGATGGCCGCCAGCATGCCGTGGACCACCGAGGAGGGGAAAAAGTCGCCGAGCGTGCCCGCGCGCGCCAGGGCGAAGGCGATCTGTGTCACCGCGGCGATGGCGATGCAGGCGAGCGCGCGGCGGTAGCCCACGGCGTTGTCCCCACCGCCGAGCTCCTGGACGGCGCCGAGCGCAATGACGATGAGGCCCGCGGCGGGCCCCTTGATGGTCAGCGGCGCGCTGCCGAGCCAGGTGGCGACCATGCCACCGACGACGGCGGTGAGCACGCCCGCGATGGGGGGGAACCCGCTCGCCATGGCGATGCCCAGGCAGAGCGGTAGGGCGATCAAGAAAACGAGGAACCCTGAAACCAGGTCGTTCCTCCATGTGGACGCCGCGGACGTCGACGTCCTAGAAATCTTCGGATTGGACATGCGGTGCTCGCCTTGGAGTTGGGGCACCATGTGGGCCCGCTGTTCGTCAGAACACGGCCCAGGACGGGACCACTCAGCCCGAGGTTCCCGCTCGGGGTGACAATTTCGTGCGGCGCCCAGGAACCTCGGCGCGGCTCCGTTCCGTCCCAGGGCGGCCGATGCACATTTCCCCCTCCTCCGGGGCGCCGTCGCTCGCCCCCCCGTGGCGCGAGCGGCGGGCGCTACCGTTCCGTCCATTCCACGCTAGAGTTCCGGCCTTCGACGCTCTAGATGCTCGAACGGCCCTCATGACCGAATCGCGACCCTCCCTCGGCGAATCGCGTGCGGCGTTCGAGTCGGCGGTGCGCCCGGTGCTCCCCCGGCTCTATCGATTCTGCGCCTCGCTCTGCGGCGCGCGAGACCAGGCGGACGATCTTTTCCAGAACGCGTTGCTCAAGGCATACCTGCACGCGGCGTCCTTCGAAGGGCGCTCGGACCTCGGCGTCTGGCTGTGCGGGATCGCTCGGCACGAGTACCTGGAGGCCTACCGGACCGAGGCGCGGCGCCGCGGCCTGCTCGATCGGCTCGTCGAGGTGTGCAGCGAGGCGCTCGGCATCCTGCCTCGCGCCGAGGTCTCGAGCCCGGAGGCGGCCGCGATCTTGAACCAGGACACCGGAGTGCTCCTTGCGTGCCTCCAGGAGCTGCCGGAGGAGTTTCGCACCGTGGTGGTGCTATGCGACATCGAGGAAGTGGGCTATGACAACGTGGCCGAGCTCCTCGGGATCCCCAAGGGGACGGTGAAGAGCCGCCACGCTCGCGGGCGCGCGCGGCTGCGCGACGCCTACGAGCGTCTGGCGGCGCCGCGTGTCGTCGCGGCGCGGGAGGGTTCGACATGAGCGGGCACGACCGCGAACTGCCTCCGATTCCGCAGGATCTCGAGGCGAGCGTGCGGGCCCTGCGCTCGATGACCCCCCCCGATGCGCTCGTCGAGCGCGCGCTGAGCAAGCTCCCCGAGCGGCCGAAGCGCCCGGCGGCTGCAGAAGGGTCGCAGCGGGCGAGCAGCCTCTGGGGGTGGAAAGCCTTCCTCGCGGTCCCGGCGCTCGCGGCGCTGGCGAGCGCCGCCTTCGTGGTGGGCGACATGGGCGCAATATCACCGGCGATCGAGCGCTCCGAGGAGCTTGCGATCGCCTTGCCTGAAGAAGGGGACGCGTGGATGCACCTCGATCTGTGGACCCACGGCCACGCGGACGAGCCGGCGGTGGTCCATCTCGAGGTGCCCGAGCACGTGCGCGTGAGGTTGCCTGACGGCGAAGGAGGATCGCGGGAGCAGCACTGCCAGCAGGAGCGCTGCTCGCACAGGCTGACGCGCTACCGCGGCGACGCGCCGCTCAGCGTGGCCGTCGCTCAGCCGGGCCGGTACGAGATCCACGTCCGCCACGAGTCGAACGAGGCGCGCGTGCGCGAGCGCTTCATTCTGATAGCGGCGCGCGATTGAGCCCAGGGGGCGTGAAGACGACCTCCTCTTCGAGGGGTGCTCCTCGCGGGCGCTCGACCGCTTCCGGGTGAGCCTTCCAGGTTGGTAGGAAGCGCCTTGCGGAAGGCGCTCCGGTTCACCTCTTCGCCGCCTTCTGCTCTCCACGAACACGCACACTTGGCACCCGCACGCGCCCCGCTGCGACGTAGCGTTGCACCGTCCTCAGGCTGATCCGAAGCCGCGCCGCCGCCTTGATCTTGTCGCCCCCGTCGCGCTCCAGCGCCGCCTCGACGATCTGCTGGATGAGCGACTCCAATCCGTCGTCGAGGTCGAGCACGAGCGAGGTGCTGGCGCGCGACACGCCCGCGGCGGCTTCTTCGGGCATGACCTGCGAACGGACGCCCTCGGGCAGATCGGCCACGCGCACCTGCCGCCCATCCCGGAGCAAGCAGAGCGTCTCCACGACGTTCCGGAGCTCGCGCACGTTGCCAGGCCAGTCGTAACGGAGTAGCAGCGCCTTGGCCTGCCGGCTGAACCTCGGCGGGCGAACCCCGTGTCGCGCCGAGTGCTGCGCGGTGAACTGATTCAGCAGGGGCGCGATGTCGGCGCGCCGCTCCCGCAAAGCGGGGACATTGAGCGTGATGCCCTGGATTCGATAGAACAGGTCGGCGCGAAAGCGGCCCGCGCGCACCTCCTGATCGAGCGGTCGCAGCGTGGCAAACATCAACCGGACATCCGCCTCGATCTTGGTCGCGCCGCCCACGCGCATGTACCGGCGGTTCTCGAGGAATCGCAGGAGCTTCGCCTGCATCGGCATCGGCATCTCGCCGATCTCATCGAGCAAGAGCGTGCCCCGCTCGGCCGCTTCGACTTTGCCCTTCGCCCGCTCGCTCGCCCCGGTGAACGCGCCGCGCTCGTGACCGAAGAGCTCGCTTTCAAAGAGCGCGTCGGGGATCGCCGCGCAATTGATGGGCACGAACGGCCCGCGCCGACGCTCCGAAAGCTCGTGCGCGCGCCTCGCCAGCACCTCCTTGCCGCAGCCGCTCTCGCCGATCAGCGTCAGGGTGACGTCCTTCGCGGCGACGGCGCGGAGGATTTGGTCCGCCTTTTTCATGGCGTGGGAGCGCATGATCGGCTCGAATACGACGTCAGGTCGTCGTTTTCGCTCTCGCACGCGAGAAATAGTGAGCGATCTGGTCGCAACCTGCAAGCCCGACGACGAAAGCGGCTCCAGCGATCCACGTCACCCCTCGACTGGCGAAAGCCGTCGGCTGTCTGGCTTGGAAATGCCGAGAAAGCACGCCGCTTCGAGCGCTCCAGGCACGGCCCACGGCCAAGCCGTGTTCCGGCACGGATTCTGCTGTAGCAAATACCGTGAACGAAGGTCCCACGACGAACCGCGCGCTCCGCGCCTGGGTCCAGGCGATCGCCGAACACACGCGGCCAGCACGCATCCGTTGGTGCGACGGCAGCGCGGAGGAGCGGACCCCCGTCGAGCGCGACATGGCGCTCTCCGGTTCGTTCATCGAGCTGGATCCGCAGACCCCCGAGCGTCTGGCGGCGCCACGCGTCGTCGCGGCGCGCGAGGGTTCGACGTGAGCGGGCGCGACCACGATCTGCCTTCGATTCCCCCGGATCTCGAGGCGAGCGTGCGGGCGCTGCGCTCGATGAACCCATCCGATGCGCTCGTCGAGCGCGCGCTGAGCAAGCTCCCCGAGGGGTCGGAGCGCCCGGCGGTGACAGGCAGCGCGCGGTCGCAGCGGGCGAGCTGCCCTTGGCGGTGGAGGGCCTTGCTTGCAGCCCCAGCGCTCGCGGCGCTGGCGACCGCCGTCGTCGTGGCGGGCGACAGGGGCGCGGGATCTCCGGCGATCGAGCGCTTGGAGGAGCGTGCCATCGCCTTGCCTGAGGAAGGGGACGCGTGGATGCACCTCGATCTGTGGACCGACCGCCACGCGGACGAGCCGGCGGTGGTTCACCTCGAGGTGCCCGAGCACGTGCGCGTGCGGCTACCTGACGGCGACGGTGGAGCGCTGGAGCAGCACTGCCAGCAGCAGCGCTGCTCGCACTGGCTGACGCGCTACCGTCGTGGCGACGCGCCGCTCAGCGTGGCCGTCGCGCAGCCGGGCCGCTATGAGATCCACGTTCGTCACGAGTCGAACGAGGCGCGCGTACGCGAGCGCTTCGTGCTGATCGCCGCACGCGAGTGAGCCTGGCTCTACTGCGGGAAGTCGGCCAAGGAAGCGAACCGCCAAGCCGCCAAGGGCGCCAAGAAAACCGGGGGATACGGCGAAGCGCGGAGCTCTCGTCACGGCGTCTACATCGGTGCGACCATGGCGAGCGAGACGACCGCCGCGGCGACCGGCGCTGTCGGCGTCCTCAGACACGATCCCATGGCGATGCTCGCCTTCTGCGGGTACAATATGGGCAGTTACTTTGCGCACTGGCTCGCGGTCGACAGCGGCGCGTGGTTGAGCGAAGCCGATGGTGTCCTCGACCTCCTCCGCAAGTTCGCGGATCGACTCCCCGCGGCGCCGCTGGCCGAGCACCGGTTGCTCGTCAAGCGACTGCACGATTCGCTGCATTGAGCTGAGCTGGGAGAACTCGTGGAAAACCGTATCAAATCTTCGGCGGCGAACGTCTGCCGCGATAGAGACCAGGCCTCCGCAGATGGCCGCGCTGCCGGACCACCGGCAGGTGCCGTCGCGGAAGCGCTGCGAGCAGGGCGCAGCCCCAGGAATCGCGACTTCGACCGCTTCCTTCCTGATAAGCTGCGCGCCGTCTCCGCTCAGTTCTGGACGCCGATCGAGGTCGCTGTTCGCACGGCCCAGTGGCTTGACGAGTTCGACGTCCGCACCGTCGTCGATGTCGGGTCGGGCGCCGGCAAGTTCTGCGTGGCGGCGGCGCTGGCGGGACGCAGCCACTTCACGGGGATCGAACAGCGACCTCGGCTCGTCATGGCGGCGCGCAGCCTCGCGCGGATCTTCGAGATCGAGGACCGCGCTTGTTTCGTCGAAGCCGCCCTGGGGAGAGCGGAGGTTCCTCGCGCGGACGCCTACTACTTCTTCAACCCGTTCGGCGAGAATCTCTTCGGACGAGAAGAGCACCTCGATGAAGACGTCGAGCTGGGCGTCGATCGATACCAGCACGACACTGCGGCCGCCGAAAGGCTCCTGGACGAGGCGCCACTCAACACCTATCTCCTGACGTACAACGGCTTCGGCGGACGGGTACCGGACAGCTATGACGAAGTCCGCGTCGATCGGGAGCTCCCAAACGTCCTGCGGATGTGGCGAAAGGCGCGCCTTGTGGCGACCGGTCCGGGTCTAGCGCCGGATGAGCGCTGATCACCACGACGACGCGTGATGCGCCGTCGCACATCACGCGATCCCGAGCAGATCGAGTATCGCGTTTACGAAGGTGAGCGGGTGCGGGGGACATCCAGGGACGTAGAGTGAAGGGCCAACGCTCTCCAGGAAGCCGCGGTCGACGCCCGCCGCGCCGTCGTAGAGGCCCCCGGAGATCGCGCAGGCCCCCACGGCGACGACGAACCGCGGCTCGGGCATCGCATCCCAGGCCAGCCGAACCGCCTCCTTCATGTTGCGCGTGAGCGGACCTGTCAGGACGAGCGCATCCGCGTGCCGCGGAGAAGCTACCCACTCGATCCCGAACCGCTGCACATCGAAGTTGACGTTGGTGACGGCGTTCAGCTCGAGCTCGCAGGCGTTGCAGCCGCCGGCCGAGACCTGGCGCATCTTCAGAGACCGCCCGAACAACCTCGAGAACGCCGCGGAAGCGCGGACCCGCACCATCTCCTCTTCGCCCTCTCGAACCGTGAGGTCAACGGGCTCGTTCCCGCCCATCCTGGGCTCCGGCCTGAACTCGATCTTCGTCTCGGGACAGACCTCCGCGCAAGCGTTGCAGAAGACGCAGCGGCCCAGATCGAGCGCCACCGGAGCCAGCCGGATGGCCTGGGTCGGGCACGCGTCGCGGCACGCGCTGCAATCGGCCGCGCAGGGGTCGCGGCGGATCGTCGGGCGACCACGAAACCCGGTTGGTACTGCCTTGCGGAGATCCGCGATGGCCTGCGTGCCCTGGGAGGCACGTACACGGAGCGACAAAAACATGCTCATAGATCGTTCCCGCAGTAGGAGAGGTCGAAGCTCTTGTTGCAGATCGGGAAGTCCGAGATCTCGTTGCCGCGCACCGCGAGGGCGAGCCCCATCCAGTTGCGGAGCGATGGGTCCTGGACTTTGTAATGGACCACCTCGCCGTGCGCGCCGGTCTCGATGCAGTGGACGACCTCTCCCCGAAAGCCCTCCACGAGCGAAATGGCAAGCTGGTTCGGCGCGAGCTCGCCGATCGATAGCGGCGGATGCTCCCAGTTCGGGTAGAGCGCGATGACGGTCGATATCCACGACAGGGACGCTTCGATCTCCGCGATGCGGATACGCGCGCGTGCCCAGCAGTCGCCGTCCGGCAAGACGGCGGGCTGGATGGGCACCACGCTGTACGCCCCGTGCTCCATGAGGTGGCGCGCGTCGAGCTCGATCCCCGAGGCGCGCGCGGCCAGCCCGACGAGCCCGAGCTCCCGCGCTTGCGCGGTCGTCAACGTTCCCGTGGAACGCAGCCGGTGCTGAACCGTTCGTGCCATGAGAAAGCAATCGTTGATGATCGGCAGATCTGCTTGAAGCAGCTCGAGGTTCGCGCGAATGTCGCGCAGCGTCTCCGGCGGCAGCCGCATCCGGACTCCGCCGGGACGTAGCGCTCCTCTGCCGAAGCGGCTGCCACACAGCCGCATCATCGTGTTGATCGCCGTGGTTCGGAGCCGGCCGTAGGTCGTCGCTCCCTGCAGAAATCCGACATCCGCCGCCATCCCGGCGAGCCCCGAGAGGTGCATCGCGACCCGCTCGAGCTCGAGAGCGACCGCCCGGGCGAGCTCGGTTTCGCCGTCCAGCTGGCATCCCGCGAGGCCCTCGAGGGCGGAGCAGTACGCCCATGCGTGAGCGACGCTGGTATCTCCCGCGATGGTCTCGATGAGCGGGGTCAGGCTCCGCGGATCACGCTCGAGGAGCCGACGTTCGACGCCACGGTGCTGATAACCGAGGTGGATCTCCAGGTGATGCACCTGCTCCCCGAGGCACATGAAACGAAAGGAGCCGGGCTCGATCACCCCGGCATGGATGGGGCCGACAGCGACCTCGTGCACCTCCTTCCCTTCAATCTTGTAGAATGGGTGCGAGCGCATCGCCGATTGCTCCTGCCCCTCGTAGCGGATCGGCTTGAGCCACGGATGTCCGGCGATTCGCACGCCGGTCTGCTCGTGGAGCTCGCGCTCGAAGCAGTGAAGCGCGGCGTGCTCTGTCGTCATCTCGTGGTACCCGCGCTCCGGGGCCACCTCGGTCCTCGAGACGCGCAGGGAACGGTCCGACGCCTGAAGAACCGCCGTGATCGCGACGCGGTCGAGGTCGCGCCTGCCGACCAGCGTGACCACACGCATGTCCGCGCGGAGCTGCTTCAAGAGATCTTCGCGCCACGGCCCCGGCTCGAGCCTCGGGATCGCGTCCACGGCGACCTGGTGGGCGGTCATCGATGCCTTCACGGCCCCTCCAAGCAACCAGCCACCTGCGCGAGCAGCGAGTTGATGGGCGGCGGGATGTAGACGCCCAGCACCACCAGCGCGACGAGGAACCCGAGCTTGGGCAGAGCGACCGGCAGCGTCTGCCGAGGCCAGCTGCGCTGCCTCGTGGGTTCACCCCAGATCATCGGAAACACCGCTCGCCCCGTCGCCACGAACGTCATCGTGATCAGCACGCAGAAGGCGGCGAAGACGAGCATCTGCCCCGAGCCGACGAGGGCAGACAGGATCAGGAGCTCTCCGAGAAAGCTGCCGAACGGCGGAAAGCCGAGCAGCGCGAAGGTGCCGACCATCAAGAACCCGCCGCTGTACGGGAGGTCCTCGATGAGGCCCGATATCGCGCGCGTGTCCTTGGTACGATAATGAGCCTTGATCGTGCCCGCCGTGAGGAAGAGGATCGCCTTGATGAAGGCGTTGCTCAGGACATAGAGCAGAAGTCCGTAGGACGCCGACTTGCCGACGCCGAGGCCGATCGCGATCACTCCGGCATGGTTGATCGACGCATAAGCGATGAGGCGCTTCAGGTTGCGGGTCGCTATGATGCCGACCGTCGACACGACCACCGAGACGATGCCCATCGTGAGGAGCTCGCCTTCCAAGAGCGCCGCGTGGGTCGGTCGGACCACCTGAACGACGCGGAGCAGCGCGACGAGAACGCAGTTGAACTGGACGGCGCCGAGGAGCGCCGCGACGGCCGGCGGGGCCTCGTCGTAGGCCTCCGGGAGCCAGCTGTACATCGGCGCGAGGCCCAGCTTGGTGCCCAGCCCGAGGAGCGCCAGCGCGGCCCCGAGCTTCGTCCAGTGGTTCACCGGGATCGCGGAAGGCTCGAGGAGGCGATCGAGGAAGAACGTCGGAGCCTGGCCGCCGGCTTCGAGCCCGCGCCCCAGGCAGATGAAGCCGACGAGGAGCACGCCGAGCCCGACGGACGAGAAGAGCAAATAGCGCCATGACGCTCGATGGGACGCCGGTACGCCGGGTCGCACGATGAGGGGCGCGGCCGCGAGGGTGGTCGCCTCGAGCGCGATCCAGAGCAACACCAGGTGATTCGCGATAAGCACCGTGTTGGCTGCAGCCAGGAACAACAGCGCCAGCCACACGAACCGCGCGATGTCCTGGCGGAGCGCCGGGGTCGTGTACACCCGATGCATCACGTACAGGGAGATGCCGAGGAAGATCGAGTCCACGACGGTCATGAAGAGCCGTGAAGTCGCGTCCAGGCGAAAGAATCCGCCGAGAGAGCCCGGGACGTCGGGGGGCATCGCGGCTCCCATGATCGCGAGGGCCGTCGTTATCGCGGAGGCGCCGACAAGGACCAGCGTGGCTCGTTCGCGGGCGGCGCGCGCGATGAGCGCCACGGATGCGAGCGCTGGAAGCAGGACGAGGGCGATCGTGCTCATAGCGTGGGCCCCTCCACGGCGCCCTCGGGCTGCGCGGCGGTGCTCGCGCCGAGCATCTTGAGATACCAGCGATAGAGCGCGATCGTCACGGCGACGACGGCGACCTGACCGAGCTGAACGGCGAGCATGTCGTGCTCGTGCGCGCCGCCGAGCTCGAATAGAGCGATCGCGTTCTCGACGCGAAGAACACCCACCATCTGGCTGAACGGACCGGATTGCGTCGATAGCACGAGGAAGCCGAGCAGCACCCCCGCTGCAGCCACCGCGACGAGCGTTCGCTGCTCTCCGTGCTCGGGGACGAGCGACTCGGAGAAGTTGAAGGCGAGGAGGACGATGCCGAGGGCGATCGTCCAGGAGAGGAGGTTCGGCGAGATGACGTCGTTGCGCCGGGGCGCGTTCTGCGACCGAAGCACGCGGTAGAGCGCGATCGGCGCGGCGAGCCCGCGCAGGAGGACCAGATCGCCCAGGGTGACCCAGTCACTCACGGCGTCGAGCTCCGGATTCAGGCGGTACGCCACCCACGCCATCAAGAACCCTTGGCAGGACAGGCCGAGCAGGCTCGTCCGCCACGTCGCGACGAACAGGGGGATGAGCAGCACGCCGAGCAGCGTATTCAAGAGGGGGCTCATTCGGGGCCCCCCGCCCGCCACACGGTCGCGAGGAGCGCGACCGAGCCAGCGGCGAGCGCGATGACGATGTACTGGGGAACCGAGCGTAGCTTCAGCCGGGCTACCAGGGATTCGATCGTTCCAATCACGACGCCGGCCGCGAGGGTCAAGGCGAGGTTCGCGGCGGCGCAGGCCGCGCCGCCGGAGCCCGCCCACGGATTGAGGAGCGTCGCGACGATGGACGCGCCGACGAAGAGCTTGATCGCGGAGCCGAGGTGGATGCACGCGAGATCCGGGCCGCTGTGGTCGAGGATCATGACCTCATGCACCATCGTGAGCTCGAGGTGGGTCGTCGGGTCGTCGACGGGCATGCGCGCCGCCTCGACCTGAAGCACGATGAGCATCGCCACGACCGCGGCGCCCCAGACGAGCGCGGGTGCGCCGGCGTGGAGGTGCGGCGCCAGCGCCTCGTGCAGGGTGCGTCGGCCCCCGACGAGGCTCAGCGCGCCGGTGACGAGGAACAGCGCCGGCTCGAGGAGCGACGAGAAGACAGCCTCCCGCGCTGCGCCCATCCCCTCGAAGGAGCTCCCCGTATCGAGCGCGGCGAGCATGATGGCGACGCGGCCCAGCCCCCACACGTACGCGAACCACACGAAATCGAGCTGGAACGACGCGAGGGGCGTCGAACCGAGGAGAGGCGCGATGAGGGCGGAGCCCACCGCGGTCGCGAGGAACACGTACGGCGCGACCCGGAACAGCGGTGTCGTCGTCGTGCTGTAGACAGACGATTTCCGAAAGAGCCGCCTCACGTCATGGACGAGCTGAAGGACCGGCGGTCCCTTGCGCCCGGACCAGAGCGACTTCACGCGGTTGATCACGCCGGTGAGGACGAACGGCATGACGACGAGCACGGCGACGTTCGCGAGGCGGGTGAGCATCATCGGCCGACCCCTCCGACGACCATCGCGCCGATGATGACGAGCGCCACGAGCCCTGCGGCGAACGCGAAGCGCGGCTGCTCTGGGATGCGGTCAAAGGCTTGAGCGATGAAGTTCTCTCCGTGCCCGAGCACCTCGAACATGCGTCGCTCGACGGCGTCGACATGGTGCGTCGACAGATGGCCGGGCTGCTGCGGGAACGGCCCCTCGGGCAGCCGCTCCCTTCGAAGCGACGGCAAGAAGGATGCGAAGAACCGCGTGAATTGCTCGGAGAACGAGCTCCCCGTGTACTGCATGCGAGAGGAGGTGGCGGTGGTTCCACACCCCCACGTGACGCTTCGCCGCGCCGCTCGACCTCGACGCCAGCCGATCACGCCGGCGACGAGCAAGGCGCCGGCGAGCGCGCGGCTCGCCCACGCGAGCGGAGCGAGCAGGGCCGGCAGCGTGCTCGCGCTGGACTCGATGGGAAAGAGCCTCAGCGCGGCGCCTATCGCTGCGATGCCCAGGTCTGGAGCCACGCCGATGGCGACCACGAGCGCGGCGTGGATCACCATGGGCCAGAGCATCGAACCCGGCGCGTCCTCGCCGACGTGGAGCCCTGGCTCCCGAGGCACGCCGAGGAACGTGAGCCCGAAGGCCCTTGTCATCGACAGCGCGCTCACCGCGCCGACGAACGCCAGGGCCGCCGCCGCTGCGATGGTCACCACGCTGCCTTGACTGGAAGGCGCGCGCCCTGCGAGGAGCCCGGCGTAGATCAGGAACTCGCTGACGAAGCCGTTGAGCGGCGGGAGCGCGGAGATGGCCAGGGATCCGATGAGGAAGAGGATGGATGTCCGCGGGAGACGCCTCGCGAGCCCGCCGAGCCGCTCGAGATCGACGGTGTGCGCAGCCCGGTAGATCGCTCCAGCGGCGTAGAACAGAAGGCACTTGAACAGCGCGTGATTCAGGACGTGCAGGAGGCCGCCGCCGAAGCCGCACACGGTCAGCGCAGGGACTCCCCAGGCCCATCCCAGGTATCCCACCCCGAAGCCCATCGCTGCGATGCCGACGTTCTCTGTCGACGAGTACCCGAGCAGGCGCTTCAGATCGCGCTCGGCGGACGTGGAGAGGACGCCGAAGAACGCGGAGAGCGCGCCGAAGCCGAGCACGCTCCATCCCATCCACTCGTCGGGTCGTCCCATGAGCAGCGTGAAGCGGAGAAAGGCAAAGAGACCGGCCTTGTGGATCACGCCGGACATGAGCGCCGAGATGTGCGCCGGCGCCGCGGAGTGGGCTCGGGGAAGCCACGTGTGAAACGGAAAAAACGCGGATTTCAGCGCGAACGACGCCCCGAGGAGCAGGAAGAGCGTCCCCCGCGTCGGATCCTGGCTCGACAGGAATTTGCCGAACACGGCGAAGTCCATGGAGTCGGTCTTGCTGTGGAGCAGCATGAACGCCGCGACAAGGACGAAGAGCCCGACATGGGTTGAGATGAGATAGTTGAAGCCGGCAAAGCGGATCTTCTGGTTTCGGTAGTCCCAGATGACGAGCAGCCACGCTGCGAGGGCGGCGATCTCCCATCCCAGCAAGAACACGAGGGCGTTCTGCACCGAGTAGATCAGCACGAAGGACAGGGCGACCATGTTCAAGAGAGCGAAGTGGGAGCCGCCGTTCCTCCCTCGATCGAAGTAGGGGCGGAGGTATCCGACGGCGTAGATCGTTCCGAGCAGCGTCATCGGGAGGGACCACGCGAGGAAGAACGCTCCGAGCGCGTCGACGCGAAACGCCATGCTGTCGATGGGCGTCGGCCAGGGCCACACGATCTCCAGAGCCTCGCCGCCTCGAAGGAGGGGGGCGACCCTCGCGAGCACGAGCGCTGCGGCGATCGCTTGCGAGGCGATCGCCGCAGCGCTTCGCGCGCCGTTCGAGCGCAGGCCCAGCGAGAGCGCCGCCCCGACGAGCAGCACGGGCACGCTGAGAAGCAGGGATCCCGTCACCTTGCTGTCCTCCCGCGACGTCCGATGGCGCGTCGCGCTGCGCCAGGAGGAGATGAATGCAGGCGAGCCGTTGAAGCAATCATATGGACCTCGGATGAGCGTGGGCGCGAAGAGCGTCGAGGAGGTTCCAGCCGAACGCCGGCTTCGGCAGCACCATGGGTGGCAAGGAGTGGCCGTCCGGCCCCAGCGCGGAGCGAAAGGACTGTGGTGTGCCCGTCACGAGGAGGATGAGGAGCTTCGGTCGCGCGCTCCGCAGCGACGTGATGAACGTCACGATGTCGCCGGGATCGAAGTCGTCGGGAAACAGGACCAGAGCGGTGGTCGCGGGCACCATCCTGTCCGCGTCGTTCAATGTCCTCGTGCCGTTCGACGCAATCCCGGCCTGGCTGAAGTAGGCATGAAGCGCGTCGATCGTCTCGGGATTGTCCGCGACGACGGCGACGTGGAGCGACCTGGCGGAGGGGCGGTTTGCCATGGCTGCCCGGGCGTGTAGCAAGCCGGGGGCCGCCTCGTGAAAGGCGCAAAAACCTCGAGTACGCGCCTGGTGGGACGGGAGAGCTGACGACCCTCTCGGAGGGCAGTGCCACAAAACGACAGATTGACGCAGGAAACGGCGACATCTGCCGTGACTTTCGTCATGGGTAGGTCGCCTTTTGACGCGATGGCGCCTACTTGACGCGATGGCGCCTACTTGACGCTCCGAACGCCAGCCAGCGGAGGAATCGTCATGCCGAGCTCGACGCCGTCGGAGCGCGCCGCTCGCCCGGGGTTGACCGCTTGCTCAGAGCGTCCGATCCGGGGGTCCCTGCTTCGCGCCGCGGTCAGGTCCGCCGCTCGCCGCGCTTGGCCTCGTCCCAGTAGCCGTCGAGCTCCTCCAGCGTGAGCGTGTCGCGCGACGCCTTGACGGGCCAGCCCCCGTGCCGCTCGACGACCCGCCGCTCGACATGCTCGAAGCGCCGGGTGAACTTGTCGATCGTCCGGCGCAGCGCCCCCTCCGCGTCGACGCCGGCGTGGCGCGCCAGGTTTCCGAGCGCGAAGAGCACGTCGCCGAGCTCCTCCTCGATCGCGGCGGGATCGCCGCTATCGAGGGCCCTATCGAGCTCTCCGATCTCCTCGTCCACCTTCGCGCGCGAACCCCGCGCGTCCGGCCAATCGAAGCCCACGCGCGCGACCTTCTCGCCTACCCGCTGCGCCCGGGTCAGCGCCGGCAGGCTGCGGGGAACGCCGCCGAGCACGCCGCGGTCCTTGCCCTGGCTCGCCCGCTCGGCCGCCTTGATGCGCTCCCAGTTCTGGAGCACCTCGTCGGCGTTCTCGGCGCTCTCGTCCGCGAACACGTGCGGGTGGCGCCGCACGAGCTTCTCGCAGATCGCCGCGATCACGTCGTCCGGCCCGAACGCCCCCTCGGCCCGGGCGAGCTCGGCCTGGAAGACGACCTGGAGCAGGAGATCGCCGAGCTCGGCGCACAGCTCCTTGCGGTCGCCGCCGTCGATGGCGTCGATGACCTCGCACGCCTCCTCGAGCACGTAGCGCCGGAGCGTCGCGAAGCTCTGCTCGCGATCCCAGGGACATCCGTCGGGCGCGAGGAGCCGCTGCATCAGCTCGACCATGCGCGGAAACGTACGACCGGCCTGCTCGGGGAGCGGCGGAGCCTCCACGGGCTCGAAGGAACGAGGCATGCCGTGCTACTAGCGCAAACCACCCCCGCTCCGGAAGCATGAGCATGAGGAAGAGGAGATGATGCAGGGCGCGCTATCGCAGAGCGTCATCCTGGCTTCCAAGGCCGTAGCATGAGAAAAATACGGAGGGCATCGAGGCTCCGCCGACGAGGATGACCATGAGGAGCGCAGGCTATGTGGTGCTGTTCGCGATCGCCGGCTGCTCGCAGGGGGTGTGTCGGAGCATCGGGAGCGCGCCAGGCGCGGCGCCGAGCCCGGGAGCAGCTGCCGAGGACCCCGTGACGGCGGCCCTGGACAACAGCGGCGAGCAGCAGGCCCTGGACGAGGAGATCGCCCCGCTGCGCAAGGGCGGGCGCAACCTCGTCGCGGAGCCGCCGGACGACGCGGAGCAGGCGACGTACGCCGCATGGATCGCGGCGGCAGGGCTCGCCGCGCAGAACAGGCGGCCGCCTCCGGCTGCACCACCGGGGTTCGCGCTGCGGGCCGTCCCCGGGCGCGACCTGTGGGTGCTCTCCGAGGACGGCACGCGCCGCCGCGGGGCAGCCGCCGTCGTGCTGCGCGTAGGAGCGGCCATGCCGCTGCTCGTCGAGGCGCCGCACACGTTCTTCGATCAGGGGACGCTGCCCGTCGCGCTGGCCATCTTCGAGGCGCAACGGGCGCGCGCGCTGATCGTGAATACGTCGCACCGGTACGGCGGGCGACCCAACCCACGCGGCGCCAGCGTGGACGATGAGGGCGCAGGCGGCGGACGCGCAGACCTGGGTACCGCTGTCGGGGGCGGGCGCAGCCCGGGTCACACCGCGGAGGATGACGAGAGCTTGGAAGGCGCAGGTGGCAAGGACGGCGGTGACGGCAAACCCACGCAGGACGGCTCCCAGGGCATTGGCGGCAGCGCTCGTGGAGAGGACCGTGCTTCCCGAGAGCGGCTGATTGCGTCGCTCGCCTTCGCAGACGTCGCCCACGCCGAGCGCTCGTTCTTCCTTTCGGTGCACAGGGCGCTGCTCCAGACCTTCCCCGGCACGCCCACGGTGCAGCTGCACGGCTTTCAAGACCGCTCGGCTCCGAACGCCGCCGTCATCGCCAGCGCGGTGGGGCATGGCGCCGCGCTGGAGCGGCTGCTCACGCCTCTACGGCCGATCATCAACGAGGGAAAGGTCCTCGCCTACCCCACGGAGATCGACAGGCTGGGCGGTGCCACGAACGTGCAAGCACGCTGGTCGCGCCAGATGGGCGCGCCCTTCTACCATGTTGAGCTGTCCCGAACGCTGCGCGACAAGCTGGTCGTGGACACAGATCTCCGGCGCCGCTTCGCGGCGGCCTTCGCGGGGCTCACGGTCGGAACAAGTCAGACGCGCGACCCGGGGTGATCGCATCCGCACCGCTGTGGCTAGCTCGGGTCGCGCGCGCCGCGCGCCGCGCGCCGTCGCGAAAATTACACGAGCAACGCCGGAATCTGGTCGGGCCCGAACGCGGCCGCGCCGCGCGGCGCCGTCGAGAACGTCGGCCGCAGGGTCGGATCGGCCCGGAGCGCCGGAAACCGCTCGAGCAGGAGCGACACGCCGATCCTCGCCTCCATCCGCGCCAGCGGCGCCCCGACACAGTAGTGCAGACCGCCGCCGAAGTTCAGCATTCCCACGGGTCGTCGATGGATGTCGAAGATCTCCGGGCGGGGGTAGATCTCCTCGTCGTAATGGCGAGCCATCAGCGACAGGTAGAGGATCGTCCCCGCAGCCAGCGTTTCGCCGCCTATCGTCGCCTCACGCTCGACGAACCGCACGATGCCCGCCACGCTGCTGCACCAGCGGGTCGACTCCTCGATGGCCTGCGGCAGGAGCGAAGGTTGCTGCCGCAGCTGGTTCATCGACTCGGGGTGGGCGAGCAGCGCCACGAGCAGGTTGGCCAGCATCCAGCTGGTCGTCTCGTAGCTGGCGAGGATCAACGTGAGCACGACCCCCTCGCACGCCTCCACACCGCCCAGCCCCTCCGCGACGATCGCCCGCGCGATCTCGCCGAGCAGCGTATCGCTCGGGTGCGCCACCTCGCGCTCAGCGATCTCCCGGAGCTGCGCCTCCATCGCGGCGTGGGCACTCCGCCCCTCGGCCATGACGACGGGATCCTGCGGCATCACGACGCTGCGGATCATCTTGCGGATCAGCACGTCGTTCTCGGCGATCCGCTCCTCCGGGAGCCCGAAGAGGGCGCTCGTCACGCCCATGGGCATCGACATCGCAAAATCATCAAAGAGATCCGCCTGCTCCTTCCGCGCGAGCCGCTCCACGACCCTGCGCGCCACCGGGGTCACGATCGCCTCCTCGTAGCGGGAGATCACGCGTGGGGAGAGGACCGCGTTGAAGAGCCGCCGCATGCGCGTGTGCGACTCACCGCCGAGCGTCACGAGCGTCCCTTTCATGATCCCGTTGTCGTAGGCCCGGGTGCTGAAGGTCTCGCTGTCGCGCAGCACCGCGGTCACGTCGGCGCCGCGGAGCACGACTGGCACGCCGAGTCCCTCGTCGAAATAGACGGAGTGCTCCCTCGCCGCAGCGGCGAGGTGGATCGCGAACGCCGAAGGGTCTTTCGAGGTGAAAGAAAATAGATTCTTACGAGGCAGCATACATAAAACTTAGTATTCCATATCGAAACGCGAATCAAGCCGCTTTGCCGTGACCTCGACTGGGACATAGGTGGGGAAGAGCCGGTATTGCGGACGCTCCTCCCACGTTGGCTTCGAGCGCGGGCCCTGTGGGTGAGGCCCCCGGACGAGCCGAGATCCGTCCATGGTGATTCGTCGAATCCCTGGCGACGTCGAAAAGCTGCTCGACTCGGGAGCTCTGCTCGACCCGGGAGGAAGGCGGCGAGTGTCGCGGACCGGAGGCGCGGTTCCCCGATGGCGGCAGCGAAGCCCGCCGATCGTCGCGCCGATCACCGAGAGGATGAATGGATTCCATCGCCTGCTTCGAGAAAGCGCGCGCTCCACGACGGCCGGGCGTTGAGCTCCTCGACGTCGGTTCCAATCATCTTCGTGTAGCTGCGGCCCATCTCCTCCAGCTCTTCCCCGCTCAGCACGTCCTCGATCCGGGTGAAGCCCGCCGGCGCTCGCTGCTCCACCATCGAGAGGACCCGGTCGGCGCCCATCGCACGGTTCGCGAGGACGAGGGTGCTCGTCGGCGGACGGCGCGCGGCTTCATAGCCGGCGAGCGCCTCTTCGGGGGTGCTCGTCTGGGCGAGGTGCCAGGCCAGCACGCGAGCATCGAGGATCGCCTGGGAGGCGCCGTTGGAACCGACAGGGTACATGGGGTGCGCCGCGTCGCCGAGCAGGGTGACCCGGCCAGCGCCCCACGACGGCAGCGGATCGCGATCGATCATGGGATACTCGAAGATGACGGGCGCCGCGGCGATGAGCGCCGGAATGTCGAGCCAGGAGAAGCGCCACGCCGCGAAGTGGGGCAGCACGTCCTCCACGCGTCCTCGCCGGTTCCAGCTCCCCGGCGCGACCGCCGCCCCCTCGTGCAGCCGCACCTCCGCCACCCAGTTGATCGCGGCCCGCCCGCCGAGCTCCGCGCGGCGGGAGATCGGGTAAGCGACGAACTTGGCGGCCACGTTGCTGCCGGCCATGATCATGGTGCGCCCCGAGAGGAAGGGCTCGCCCTCGGTCACGCCACGCCACATGTGAATCCCGTTCCACCGGGGCGGCCCCTCCGCCGGGTGGAGCTGCGCGCGAACCACGGAGTGGATGCCGTCGGCCCCGACGAGCACGTCCGCAGGGGCCACGTGGCGCTCACCGGTCCGCCGATCCCGCACCGTGACCTGCACCTCGGATGCCGTCTGCTCGAACCCCTCCACCGCCGACCCGACGCGCACGCTGGAGGCCCCCAGGCGCCGCTGCACCGCCGCGAGCAGCATCAACTGGAGCTCACCGCGGTGGATCGACACCTGTGGCCAGCGATACCCGGCGGAGATCCCCCGCGGCTGGCCCCATATCCGGCCCCCGAACCGATCGTGGTGCACGACCTCGGCGGTCGGGATCCCTGTCGCCAGCAGCGCATCAGCGAGGCCAAGCTCGGTCAGCTCTCGCACGGCGTGAGGCAGGAGGTTGATGCCGACACCGAGCGGCCTGATCTCTCGCGCGGCCTCCACGACGCTCGCATCGATGCCGGCCGCGTGCAGGCTCAGGGCCGCCGTCAGCCCGCCGATGCCGCCCCCCGCGATCAACACCCGCATCGCGCGACGCTCGCACGGCGCGCCGGACGCGGCAACGGCGCTCATGGCGCCCGCCACCGCGGCGCCGAACCCGGGTAAGATCCTCGAAAGAGGGACATACCATGCGATTGCTCGTCTCGATGGACTCTTGGGGTGCGAGGCTGCTGTCGGTGCTGGCGATCGCGCCTGCGCTGAGTTGCGGTGGAACCGTCACGCCCGGTGAAGGCACAGGCGGAGGCACCTCCAGCAGCTCAGGTGAAGGCACCTCCAGCGCCACAGGCGAAGACACCGCCAGCAGCTCAGGCGAAGGCACCTCCAGCAGCTCAGGTGAAGGCACCTCCAGCAGCTCAGGAGGCCTGCCACCGGAAGGGTTTCCGTTCGCTTGCGACGATCCGGAGCCCATCGTCGTCGCGGACCGGAACACCGGGTACGTGCGCTGCGCCGGCGGCTGGATCCACCGCGCGGAGGTCGTCACCTGTCCGAGCCCGCTCCCGCGCGCCAAGGCCTGCGCGGACCCGAGCGGCGCGACGGGGAACTGCAAATCCGACGCCGACTGCACCGAGCAGCCACACGGCTACTGCGACGTCATGACCGGCGGCGAGGTGGCGCCAGGGTGCTTCTGCCAGTACGGATGCACGACCGACGCCGATTGCGGCGAGGGGCAGATCTGCCTGTGCGGCGATCCGGTCGGGCGGTGCGCGCTCTCGCGGTGCACCAGCGACCAGGACTGTGGACTGTTGCTCTGCTCCAGCTACGTCCTGCACCCCGGATGCGGCGGGACCGCCTTCGCGTGCCAGACGCCCGCCGACGAGTGCGCCAGCGACCAGGACTGCTCAGGGGACACGCAATGCTCGCTCGAGGCCCTGCGGCACGCCTGCACCGAGCAGAACTGCGTGATCGGCAGGCCGTTCCTCGTGGATGGCGTCGTGCGCACCGCGCAGCCGGCCGCGCGCGACGACTGGCGGACCACAGCTCCCGACGCGCCGCCTCGCCTGGAGGAGCTGTCCTCCGAGCAACGGGCGGCCCTCGCCGAGCACTGGACCCGCGCCGCCCTCCTCGAGCACGCGTCCATCGCCGCGTTCGCGCGCTTCGCGCTGCAGCTCCTGTCGCTCGGCGCGCCGCCGGAGCTCGTCGGCGCCGCGCAGGCGGCCATGGGCGACGAGGCCGACCACGCGCGCGCGTGCTTCGAGCTGGCCAGCGCGTTCGCCGGCCGCGGCGTCGGCCCGGGGCCCCTCGCCATCGAGGGCGCCCTCGGCGGCGAAGGCGCCCGCGAGATCCTCGTGACGACCCTCCGCGAGGGGTGCATCGGCGAGACCGTCGCCGCGATCGAGGCGGCAGAGGCCGCCCTCCACGCGACCGATCCCGCGGTCCGGCGCGCGCTCGAGAAGATCGCCGAGGACGAGACGCGGCACGCCGAGCTCGCCTTCCGGTTCACGGCCTGGGCCCTCGACCGCGATCCCTCCCTGGCGAGCGCCGTCGTCGACGAGCTCGCCACGGCCTCCTCGGATCTCCCCGCCCCGAGCGAGGCGAGCCACAGCGGCCCGCTGCTCGGCTTCGGCGTGCTCTCCCCGCAGCACCGGCGCGCGATCCGGGAGCGCGCGCTCGCTCAGGTCATCGCGCCCTGCGCGCGGGCGCTGCTCTCGCGCGGCGGAGACGGCATCGAGCGCAGCCGCCCGCGCCCGCCGCACGGCCGTCAGAGCGAGGAGACCGACAGCTTGGCGACGAACAGCTGACCGTCCGCGGCCTCGACAGGGCAGTTCAGGAGCGCGAAGTCGGCGCTGGACGTGCCCGCGAGGAACACGTCCGTTCCGGAGACGGCGAGCGCCAGGATCCGCTGGAGCGCAGGGCCGCCGAGCGCGCCCAGCCACTCGACCTCGCCGTCCGTGGCCCGGAGCCGCGCGAGGAAGGCGTCTCCCTCGCCGGCCTCCCCGCCGATCTCGACGTCAGCGATCTTCATCTGCTGCTCGAACTGCCCGGCCACGACGAGCTTTCCGAGCTCGTCGACCCCGACGACCTGCGCCGATTGAGCCCCGCTGCCCCCGAGCTGCTTGGCCCACGTGGCGACGCCGTTCCGGTCGAGGTGCGCGGCGAAGCCGTCCTCTCCGGTGGAGGCGATCTCTCCGGTGAGATCGATCTGCCCATCGAACGAGCCGGTCAGGACGACGCCGGCCTCGTGCAACGCCACGGCGCTGATGCGCTGATCGCCGCGGAGGGCGGAGTAGTGTCGATACCAGACGTCCGCCCCCTCGGCGCTCCATCCATCGCAGATCCACGACGCCGGAAACGACGCCAGGAAAGCGTCGATCCCGTCCGAGGCCGCGCCGCCGGGCGGCAGCGCGCTCTCGAAGCCAGGGAAGCCCACGTTCACCCGTCCCTCGAAATCGGAGGCCACGAAGGCGTCGCCGGAGGCCACACGGAGGTCGCGAGGCCAGTAACGCGCTCCCTCACGGCCCGCAAAGACGCCGCTGCACGGATTCAGGAGGGTCTGTCCATCGTAGCTGGAGAACCCGATGTCCGACCCGCCCTGGAGCGACGTCAGGACGAAGACGCGGTCGCCCTCCGCCGCGACCGCCTTCGCCTCGTCAAGGCCGCTGGACCCGTGCGTCACGCACACCGCGACCCCGTCGGGATCGCTCGTGTCGAGCCGCGCCACGAACGCGTCGCCCTCGCCGGCGCCCTCGGGCAGCCCGCAGTCCGCGCCGAACGACAGGCTGCCCGTGAAGCCGCCCGCCACGTAGACGCTGCCGCCGCCCAGCGTGATCGCGGTCGCCTGGTGGACGTGGGTCGCGGTGTCGTTCTCCGCGTTCCCGAAGCGCCCGCTCCATATGTGGTTCCCGTCCCGCGCGAGGTGCGCCACGAAGACGTCCTTGCCGACGCCTCCCGCCGTGAGCGGCGCGCCGCCGGCGACGGTGAGATCCCCCTTGAAGCCGCCCGCCAGCCACAGGGTGCCGTCCTCGTCGGCCGCGATCCCGCCGAGCGTGGTCTCGGCGTCACCGAAGGACATCGCCCACTGGCACGTATAGCCGGGCTCGCTGAACGAGCCGCCCCCGACGCCCTGCTCGTCGATGAGCTGAATGCCGACGATCTCCGCGCATCCCGCGCTGCCCGCCGCCAGGAGAGAGCTCGCCAGCCACAGCCGGGCGCGCCGTTCGAGCCTCATCGACATCAGAACACCCCGACGACGGAGCCACCGACGACGCCCGGAGCGAGCTGGACGCTGGCGGCCGCGCGCGGCCCGTCCGAGGGCAGCGTCAGCCAGAGGACGGCCGTTCCGGCGAGCGCCACGCTCGCGGCGATGAAGGAGAAATCGGACACGGTCGCATACGACATCGCCTTGCTGGCCAGATCGGGCACCGGCTGCGCGCAGTCCCGGTAGCGCCTCGGGTTCGCGCACGCCGTCTTCGCCTCGTCATCGACCTTGTCCCACGTGGCGATCGCCAGGCCACCGAAGCTGCTTCCGAGCGCGATGCCCGCCAGCGTGAGCCCGCCCGTCACCCACATCAGGCTCCGGTGAATCGGATCCGGCCTTACGCCGTAGGGCGTGGGCCTGCGCGGCTCCATGTCGCCGGCGGAAGGTGCGGGATCCTGCGCTGCTGCGCTGGGCGCGAGCGCCCTCCCGGGGACCTCGACGCCCTCTCCCGGCCGCGTCGCCTGGTGCTTCTCCGGCTCGACAGGGCGGGCCGCGCCGGCCCCCTTCGCGGGCGACCCCTCGGCCTGCGCGCGCGCTGCGGCGGTCGGCTCCGCCTGGGCCGCGCCCGCCTGCGCCCAGGCGGCCAGCGTCACGAGGAGCCCGAGCGCTGGGCGACCGAGCCCCCTTCGCCTCGCGCGCCCCACCCCCTTTGCGGAGCGCCGGGAGCCTCTGGTGATCGCTTCAGGCATCGAGTCCCCTGGAAGGTCGGCGAGCGACACCTGCTTCAGGTCCCCGCGCTGGACCACGACGACCGATAACAGGGCACCGCGACGAGCGCCAGACGAAAGACCCCCCACGCCAGCCACGACGCCACGCCCTTGCGCTCATGTTGCCGCCCGCTGCGCCCGTCGCGCCCCTTGCGCCCCTTGCGCCGCCTTGCACCGCGTTCCCGCTTCGACGCACGCGGCCTTTGCGCTAGCGTTCCGCTCGCGGTTCCCCTCGGTTTCTCTCGGTTCCGGTCTCGCCCCTCGCTCCCCAGGTCGTCGAGCGTACCGGCTGGAGCGCCCTCGCGAACAGGTGCCCTGATGCCCTCCGTGCCAGCCCCCAAGAAGAAGCGGTCCAAGAAGAGCGCGCGCTCGCTGCCTCGCAGGGACGAGGAGTGGATCGGCGGCTTCTTCTCCCTGCGCGCGTTCGTGCACGAGGGCGACGACGCGTACCGCCCCGAGGCGGTCGTCTGGATGACCGAGCGAGGCTTCGTCCTGAGCTGCGCCGCGCTGCGCCCCGGCGACGTCGTGACGGGCGCGGTCGACAGCTTCGAGGCCGCCGCCAGCGGGCCCCTGGAGGGCAAGCCGCGCCTGCCCGAGCGCGTGCGCGTGGCCTCGCCGGCGCTCGCGGAGGCCCTGCGGGCGCGGCTCGGCCCGGAGGTCGAGGTCCGCGTCGCGCCCACGCCCGAGATCGACGTCGTGGCCGAGGACCTGGAGGCCCACCTCGGCGCGCGGGACGGCCGCCTGACGCCGAGCTTCCTCGGGGGCGGCATCGAGGCGCCGGCGATGGCCTCGTTCTTCCGCGCGGCGGCCGCGCTCTACCGCGCGACGCCCTGGAAGGCGGTGCCCAGCGACGCCGACATCATGGCGCTGTCGATCCCGTCGCTCGGCGCGCGCGATCTCGCGCTGTGCGTCGTCGGGCAGGCTGGCCAGAGCCACGGCGTCCTCCTGTTCGAGAGCGCGCGCGGGTTCGAGCTCTACCTGGCCGAGACCGCCAAGCTGCCGGACGCGCCGCCCGCGTCGCTGCCGGCGAGCTTCTTCTCGCTGAGCTTCGATCGCGCGAGCGACCTGCACCCCGCGCTGCGCGCCGAGGTCGCCGAGCAGCGCTGGGAGCTGGCCGACCCGGACGCCTACCCCACGCTCGCGATGGTCGACGAGGACCTCATCGGCCGCAAGCCGACGCCGAAGGAGCTCACGGCCTCTGAGGCGCTCGCGCTCGGCCTCGTCGAGCTGATGAAGCGGCGCAAGGAGATCACGAAGGCGTTCCGCGGCGGCCCCCCGGTGGACGCGAGCTACGTCGTGGAGACGCACGCGGGCCCGGTGGAGGTGCTCTTCCGCGCGCCCCACCCGGAGCGGAGCTGATCCCGGCCGCGGGCGCCGGCGAATCAGTGAAGGCTCGGGCGATCCGACGAGCGAGCGGAGCAGCGGCGAAGCCGCGTCCTCAGCGAGCGGCGAGCCGGTAGAGATCGGCGTTCACGATGAACTCGCAGACGACGTTGCCGAGCTGGATCATGTCGCCGCTGCGGAGGGGCACGCCGTCCCCGGACGGCGTCAGGAGCCGGTCGTTCAGGAAGGTCCCGTTGGTGCTCTTTCTCGCGTGGAGCAGCGGGGTGTCCGCGACCAGCACCGAGATGTGGGCGTGGACCTTGGAGACGGACGCGTCGCGGAGCACGATATCGCTGTTCAGCGCCCGCCCGATGAGGATGCGATCCTGCCAGGGGCTCTCGGGGCGCTTCGCCACCGGCAGGAGCTCGCAGCCGTGCGACGTGGCGATCATCCCTGACGAGATCCGGTGGCGCGACGTGGTCGGCTGGCCGCTCATGCCAGGCGAGGTCCCGGCGACGAGGGTCTTGAACGACGGAGGGGGCTGGTCATCGGGGCCGAGCTCCCGGAGCAGCCAGGCGTGCGGGTACTTCCGATCGAACGCCATCCGTGAGATCGCCCGGGTCTGAGCACAAAGCGCCGCGAAGGTCAACATGACGAGATCTTCCCCCAGGTTCCGGGCCGTTCGAGAGAGCCGAGCTCCCCGAGCGGCGATCGCCCACTCCGGCGGGGCCTGATAGGCCCTTATACATCAGGAGGCGACGGAATCACCGGACGCCACGAGACACCGTCGAGACGACCTACGGCGCTGAGCTGACTACATCGTCGGCGCTCGCCATACTCGGCTCCCGCGCGGGCAGCTCCGCGCGCGGCGCCGGCCGCCGAGACGCGCGGGACGAGGGGCGCGCCGGCAGCGGGGCTTCAGGGCAGGTTCGCCAGCGGATCCGTCTTGCCGACGCCCGCGTGCTCCAGGACGAGGGCCTTGACGGAGGCCGCGCGGTCGAGCGGGTACTCGTACGGCGCGGTCCAGGAGCAGTCTTCACCCGACGCCTGCGTCCCGGTGGTCTCCTCGAACAGGTTGTCGATGCGGTGCGTACCGCCGGCCGGGCTGTCCAGGGTGGTGATGGGGTTCTTCACCTTGTAGAAGTGATTGCCCTCCACCCTCAGGCAGGCGCCGACCCGCGAGTTCACCCCCGACGCGAGGACGTCCTCGAAGTAGTTGTTGAAGACGTGCCCGTTGCCGCCGCGGTAGCTCGGGACGCGGGAGTTCACGTTGCGGAAGCGGTTGTGATGGAAGGTGATGCGGCGGTCGCTGTCGTCCTTGTCCGACGAGCCGACCAGCATGCCCTTCCAGTGGTCGTGCAGGTAGCTCCACGAGATCGTGATGTTCGAGGACTCGTGGGTCGCGTCGATGAGGCCATCGTACTTGTCCTTGTCGGAGTTCACGGCGGGAGACTCGGCCCAGAGCTCGCAGTGGTCGATCCAGACGTTGTGGCTCTCGTCCATGTGGATGCCGTCGCCGTTGCCGCTGCTGGCCAGCACGTGGTGGATCTTCAGGTTGCGGACGATGATGTTGGAGGACCTCCTTAGATTGAGCCCGATCCCCTCCAGCTCTCCGCTCGACCCGACCCCCACGAGGGTCTTGTCGGAGGTGACGTCCACGTCGTCGCCGCTGCCGCTGATCTTGCCGGTGATCTGGATGATCAAGGCGCCGTCCCTCGCGGCCTCCCTCCTCAGGGCGTCGAGCGAGCTCACGGAGACGACCTGCCCGCCCTTGCCGCCGGTGGTGCCGTCGCCGGTCGTGGCATAGCCGTAGAGCCTGAAGTCGACGGCGCCGGGGTCGCCGCCGGCGCCGCTGCCAGAGCCGCCCTCACCGCTGCTGGAGCTTCCGGTGCCTTCGTCCGAGCCGCCCTCACCGCTGCCGGAGCCGCCCTCACCGCCGCCGGAGCCCCCGGTCGCGCCGCTGGCGCTGCCGGTGCCGCTGCCCGCGCCGGTCCCGCCGGAGCCGGCGGCGCCGACGCTCGCCGTGGAGCCTGCGCTCCCGCTGCTCGTCGGCTGACCCGCATCGTCTTCCGGCGCTGACGTCTCCGAGCCGCACCCGACCACCGAAACGCCGAGCGCGATCAGCGCAGCCCAAGCGACTCGAGATTCGCACTTCATGAGCAAGTCACCTTTCCGTGATGAACCAAGGCCAAGCAGCTCGCGCGACGCGGGCGGAGGCGCCGGACAGCACACAAGCCGTTCGCTGGAGCTCCACAGCAACGCACATGCCATCAGTTCAGGACGAACCGGCCCTGTCTCGATCGCACGGTTCCACCGCATTTCCCGCAGGAATCTCTGCAGCGCCGCGCCTCTCCTCCGGAGGCTCCGGGGCGGCGTCACGACCGAGGCTGTCAACCACGGGTTGACACGGTGGACACGTGCGACACCGCGTCATCAGTCCTGACGATGTCCGAGGCCCGCGATATCGAGCGCCGCGGCGTGGCCCCGGGCTCGGCGCCGCGGCTGGCCCCGGGGATCAGGGGCCGATTCGAACGAGCTCGACCCAGTCGAGCCTGGCCGCGTCCTCGCGGCACCCGAACGAGACGATGTGCATCCCGGGCCCGAGCGCGAACTTGAGCAGCAGGCCTGTCGCGTCCTTCGAGTCGTGAACGTAATCTTCGTGGAACTCGGTCCCGTTGAAGTCGTACCTGGTCCCGAGCTCCGGCTCATGGTCCACGCGGACCAGGAACGAGTTGTCCGTGCTCTCGTCGGGCCCCGTGGCGACCCTGGCCCTGATCTGGTACGTGCCGGCCTCGCCGATCTCGAACGAGCAGTCGACCCGGTCGCTCTCGCAATTCGCCTCCTCGGGGACAGCCACGTACGTCCCGCCGCTCGCCAGCGGGTCGTCCACACGCTCGAAGCGGCCGGAGAGCTCGCAGTCCTCGGCCTCGATCCTGATCCTGGACAGGCTGCCCCCCCCTCCCGTGGGCGCCGACGACGCGTCCCACTCGGCAGACAACCCTTCCAGCGAGCACGCGCAGGCAAGCACCGGCAAGAGCGCCCCCCAGCGCCCCCACCGCGCTTCACGCGCGACGGCTGCCGCCGCGAGCGCCGTGGGAGCCTCCCCCGCGCTGCGGCCCGCGCGAGGTCTCGTGTCCGCCCCAGGTCCCGAGATCTCGTTCATCTCCCACGACGCTAGCAAGACGCGCACCGCCGGCGCGGCACAAGTTGTCGAGCCGGCGCGATTCACGCAGGGCGCGCGGACGTCAGGGGCACGCCCCGCGCGCTTCAGCTCGCGGCGGGACGCGCGTAATCCTGCGCGCGGAAGAGCACCCCGTGGACCTCACCGTCGAGCAGCGCCGGGACGAGCGCCCCAGGAAGCACCGACTCGACGTCGTTCGGCGCCTTCGGCCCGCCGAGATCGGTCCGCAGCCACCCCGGGTCGAGGAGGTTCATCAGCACGCCCGTGCCACGGAGCGAAGGCGCCATGTCGCGCACGAACTTGTCGAGCGCGGCCTTCGACGCCGCGTAGGCCATCAGCTCGGGCTGATCCTGGATCCCGGAGGTCACCTGGACGATGCGCCCGAAGCGGCGCTCCAGCATCGTCGGCAGCAACCGGTGCGTGATCCGTATCGGGCTGATGACGTTCACCTCGAAGCTGAGCCGGTAATCGTCCGCCGGCGTCTGCAGGTACGAGGCGCGGAACGGCGTCATGATGGCGGCGTTGTTGAACAGGAGGTCGATCCCGCCCGACGCCGCGATGGCGTCGTCCAGCATGCGATCGACCGCCGCCTGATCCGACAGCTCGCCCGAGACGGCGCTCACCCGGATCCCCTTGCCAGCGAGCTCCCCTTCGAGCTCGCGCGTGTGCGCCCCGTCGCGGCTGTGCAGGACGACGTTGCAGCCGAGGTCCGCGAGGCCGCGCGCGATCCGCTTTCCGATACCCCGGCTCGCGCCGGTGACCAGCGCCCACTTTCCACGAATGTTAAGCGTCATGACGGCCCTTATGGCAGAGGCCGTCCGGCCTGGCAGCTCGAAAAGCGCTGCGGCGGGCGCAGGCGCCGGCGGACGCCGCCGCGCGTCCCGATCGCGCCGCGCGCGCCGGCGCCTACGCCCGCCGCCGCGCGTCTCCGCGCGCGCGCTTCCGGCTGACCTCCAGGCCGCGGCCGAGGCTGCGCAGGACGAGCAGGTCCTCGCCGAGGTCGACGTCGACGAGCGCGCGCGCGACCTCCGGGCGGACGCCGGTGAGGATCGGCCTGGAGCCGAGCAGCTGGATCGCGTGCGCCAGCCGCTCCAGGGCCGCGGCGCCGTCCGGATCGAGCGCCTCCGCGCCGGTGACGTCGAGGACCACGTGCGACGCCCGATGCGCCACGATCGCGGGGAGGAGCCGCTCTCCCAGCTCGCTGCCGCGCTCCGCGTCGAGGCGCCCGATGAGCGGCACCGCGAGCGTGCCCCGGCCGACGTCGAGGATCGGCGCGGAGAGGTTGAGGATCTGCCGCCGTTGCTCCTCCACGAGGGCGAGCGAGCGGTTCAGCTGGTCGATGAGCCGGCCCTGCTCCTCGACCTGCCCCTCGGCGCGCCGCTGCGCCGTGACGTCGAGCTGCTGCACGAGCACCGCGCGCGCGCCGGTCACGGGATCGGTCGTCGGGCGCGCCTCCACCTGGTGCCACCGCTCGCCGTCGGTCGTGACGACCCGCACCTCCCCTGCCCACGGCGCCTCGGCGTCGATCGCGCCATGGACCGCCGCGCTCACGCCCTCGTCCGGGAACGCCGCGTCGATCGTCGGCGCGTCGCCGAAGGCGCGCAGGGCCGCGGGGTTGTGGAAGAGCACCTCCCCCTCCCGGTCGACGAGGCTGACCAGCACCGACGAGTGGCGGACCGCCTCCACGCCGCGCACCATCGACGCGCCGACGCTGGCGGCCTGGGGGAGCGCCTGGAACAGGATCGCGAGCCGCCCGTCATCGAGGTCGATCGGCTGCCCGTGGAGCGTCACCGTCGCGGGCGCCCCGCGCGGGTAGAGCGTCCAGTCCTCCAGGACCGTGCCCCCTTCCGCGAGGACGCGGAGGTAGCCATCGAGCCGCGCGCGGACGGCCGGCGACAGGTCCGAGAGGTCGCGGGAGAGCAGCTCGGCGCGATCCGTCGCGCGCCAGAACTCGATGGCCTTCGCGTTCGCCCAGGGGAAGCGGTGCCGACCGTGGTCGTAGACCCAGGTCGGCAGGACGGACAGATCGAGAGCCGACAGGCGCTGGTCGAGGGACGTCATCTCGTGGCGGCACGTCATACGACGCCCCCGTCCGTCCTGCACGCCCCTTGCCGTCTCTTCACCCGCGCGGCCGGCGCGCGCGGACGCTCAGCGGGTGATTCGCCACAAGAGCTCGAGCAGCTCCGCCACGGCGGCCCGCCGGTGTTCCCAGCGGGATTCCCAGGACGAGGCCGCCACGACGGCGCTCGCCCGGCGCGCCGTCTCCCTGGCGATCTCGGCCTCCCGGCGCGACCTCGCTTCTTCCTCGATCTGCTGCTGCCGCGCCCTCGCGGTGCCGCCCGACGCCGCGAAGGCGAGGAGCTGCGGGAGCTCGCCCCGGTCGAACCAGGTGCCGTGTTCCCTGCAGATGTCGACGATGATGCCGCTCTTGCCTGCGAAGTTCTTGCGGTTCATCCGCTGGCCGCACGCCGGGCACCGGACGTAGCGCACGCGGACGTCGACGTGCTCCGGGCGCTGCGGCGGCGGCCTCGGCGCGCTCGTCCCATAGCTCTCCCGGCGCTCCAGGAGGTCCCGCAGGAGCGCGTGGTCGACGAGCTGGCCGCCGCACCGGCTGCAGTCGCGCAGGAGGCCGGCCGCGGCGCGGAACGCCGAGAAGGGCACGCCGCAATCGGAGCAGAGGAGGGCGTCGGGCTCGGGGATGGGCTCCAGGCCGAGCTCGTGCCCGCAGCCGTCGCAGCGCTCCGCGTCGGGGAGGTTCAGCTGGTAGCAGCCGCCGCAGCGCACGGTGGCGAGCGGCCGCTGGCACCCGGGGTAACAGAGCCCCTCCGCGTTGATCAGGAGGCCGCAGCTCGGGCACGTGCTGCGATCGGCGCGCACCCCGGGAGTCTAGACGCCCGGAGCGCTCACGAGAAGCGCCGAGACAGGCGCCCTCGCCCCGGGCGCCGGGGCGGCCTTCACGTCGCCGGGCCTCTCGGGCTCAGCGCTGCCTGGCGGGGCGCATGAAGGGATTGGGATGGGAGCTCCGGGGGCGGCTGTGCGGCGGCGCGCTGGACCGGCGCGCCTGCTTTCCGAGCTCCTCGAGGAGAACTCCCACGGCGGCGTCGTCGTCCTGAAGCACGACGACATGGTCGTTGCTCTCCTCACGCAGGAGCCGGTTCACCTGGAGGGCGCCGACCGCCGTCCGCACGACGATGGCGACGCAGGCGAACTCGCTGACGAGCATGCTGCGCGTGCGCATCGTCGCGGCCTCGAACGCCGGATCGTTGTTCATGGGCGCCCGGCGGAGGTCGATCAGGTGGCCGAGGCTCCAGCGATCCAGCGACTCGTAGACCTTGAGCGCGTCGGAGTGGACCCGGATGAAATCGTCGGGCGACGGATAGGGGAGCTCGGAGCGGGTGCTGCGGACGATCGACATCTCCTGATCGAGTGTGACCGTCAGATGATCGTTCTGCAGCAGGACATCCATCCCACCACAGGATAGCGAGCCGGCGCCGCGCCGGCACTGAAAAGCAATGGCGAGCTCAGCGCTGCGCCGGCAAACACTGCGTGATCGGCCGGAACGGACCGCCGCGCACAGGCGTGGGTCCGGGTGTGCGTGGAGCGATGAGCGGCCCAGAACGAGCGGTGTCTGCGTTCCCTCGCGACGGGCGCGGGCTGCGGGAATGAGCCTCCTTCAGACCAGGGAGTTGGTTCTCGGGACGACGAGCAGCGGTCATGTGTCCCGGTCATGCTTCTCTATCGTCCAGCACGCCCGAGACTCCCCCCTTCAACCCGTACCTTTCCCATCGCCCGCTCACTCGAACCGCAGCGCCTCCACCGGATCGAGCCTCGACGCGCGCCTGGCAGGCCCCACGCCGAACGTGATCCCGATGAGGATCGACACCCCGAGCGCCAGCCCGACCGCGTAGGGCGGCACGATGGTGGCCCACTCCCCGAACCGCGACAGCAGCACCGCCGCCCCGTACCCGAGGCCCACCCCGGCCACGCCGCCCGCGAGCGACACCACGACCGCCTCGACAAGGAACTGCCGCAGGATGTCCCCGCGCCGCGCCCCGACGGCCATCCGCACGCCGATCTCGCGCGTCCGTTCCCGCACCGAGACCAGCATGATGTTCATGATCCCGATGCCCCCCACGATCAGCGACACCGCCGCCACGCTGCCGAGCAGCATCGTGAAGGTGCCCGTGATCTGCCCCATCGTCGCCAGCATCTCGGCCTGCGACCGCACCTCGAAATCGCTCGCCTGATCCGCGCGCAGCCGGTGGCGCAGGCGGAGCAGCTGATCGAGCTGCGCGATCACCACCTCGGACCGATCCTCGCTCGCCAGCTGCAGCGAGATCGTCGACAGGTGATCTTGCCCGAACAGCACCGACCGGTGCGTCGACATCGGCACGAACACCCCGTCGTCCGGCGAGCCCATGCCCGACCCCTTCTCCGTCAGCACCCCGACCACCCGGAACGCGTTCCCGTTGATCTGGAGCCGCGTCCCGAGCGGAGACGCGCTCACGTTAGCCGCGTAGAGCTGACGCGCGACATTGGCCCCGAGCACGACCACGCGCGCCCGCTGCTGCTCGTCAAGGTCGGAGAACGAGACGCCGCTCGCCACCGACAGCGAGCGGACCTCGAGGTACGCCGGCGTGATCCCCGTCACGGACGCGTTCAGGTTGCTCGCCATGTACCGCAGCTGCGCGCTGCCGCTCCGCTCCGGGGCGACCGCCGCCACGCCGGCGAGCCCCTTGAGCGCCTCGGCGTCGCCCTCGGTCAGCGTCTTCACCGTGCCCGACCGCACCCCGCTCGCCGACGCGGACCCCGGGCGCACCATCAGCAGGTTCGCGCCCAGCGACCGGATCCGCCCCTCGACGCTGCTGCGCGCGCCCTCCCCGATCCCGAGCACCGCCACGACCGCCGCGGTCCCGATGATCATGCCGAGCATCGTCAGCAGCGTGCGCAGTCGGTTCGAGGCGAGCGAGCGCCACGCGCTCTTCGCCGTCTCCTTGATCAGCATGCCGCCTCCATCTCGCCCGCGTGGAACGCCGACACCACGTCGCCCGAAGGGCCGTCGGCCACGATGTGCCCGTCCCTCATGTGGATGGCGCGCGAGAGCGACCGCGCCACGCCGAGGTCGTGGGTCACCATGATCAGCGTCGTCCCGTCCGCGTTCAGCGACAGGAGCAGCTCCAGCACGTCGCGCCCCGTCTTGCTGTCGAGCGCGCCCGTCGGCTCGTCGCACAGCAGGATCGACGGCCGCGTCACGATCGCCCGCGCGATCGCGACGCGCTGCCGCTGCCCGCCGGAGAGCTCCGACGGCAGGTGCCGCGCGCGCGCCGCGAGCCCCACGCGCTCGAGCGCGCCCTCCGCGAGCGCGCGGCTGTTCTTCACCGCCCCGTAGAGCAGCGGCAGCTCGACGTTCTCCGCCGCCGTCATCCGCGGCAGCAGGTTGAAGCTCTGGAACACGAACCCGATGTGGCGGTTCCTGAGCGCCGCGAGCTCGTCGTCGTCGAGCTCCGCCACGTTGCGCCCCCCGAGCCGGTACGTGCCCTCCGTCGGCCGATCCAGGCACCCGAGGATGTTCAGCAGGCTCGACTTCCCGCAGCCGGAGGGCCCGATGATCGCGACCGACTCGCCCCGGCGCACCTCGAAGCCGATCCGGTCGACCGCCCGCACCGCGAGGTCCTCGCGATCGGCGTGGTACACCTTCGAGAGCCCGCTCACGAGGACCGGGACGTCCATCTCAGCGCCCTCCTCGGCTGGCGCCGGCGCCCATCCCCATGCCCATCCCCCGCATCGGGTTCTGGCCGCCGCCCTGCCGCTGCCCCTGCCCCTGCGGCCCCGCCGCGCTCGAGACGGGCGCGCTCGCGAGCACGTCGTCGCCCTCGCTCAGCCCCGCGGTCACGACCATCTGCGAGCCGTCCGTCGCCCCGGTTTGGATCGGCCGCTCCTCGCCGCTCGCGAGCCGCACGAACCGCCGCTTGCCCTGCGACTGCACGGCCAGGAGCGGCACGAGCAGCACGTCCTTCTGCTCCGCGGTCACGATCTCCACGTCCGCGCTCATCCCCGACCGGAGCAGCGACGCGTCCTTGTCCTTGACGACGATCTCGACGTCGAAGGTCACGACGCTCGACACCTCCTTGCCGAGCGGGCTCACGCGGTCGACGACGCCCTGGAACACCCGGTCCCCGTAGGCGTCGACGCGGATGTCGACCCGCTGGCCCGGCGCGACGCGCCCGATCTGCGCCTCGTCGATCGCGCCGATGATGCGCAGGTTCGACAGATCGGCGAGCGTCATCACGGAGCTGCCGCCGCTCACGTTGGTGAGCGCCGACGAGACGAGCGTCCCCTTCTCCACGGCCACGTCGAGCACCGTCCCGGCGATCGGCGCGTAGATCTGCGTCTCCTTCAGGCGCGTCTCGGCGTCCTGCACCGCCAGCTCGGCCGCCTTGAGCTGCGCCTGCGTCGAGCTCAGCTGCGCCCGCCGCAGCGTGATGTTGGCGCCCGCGACCTTCGTCGAGTGCGCCGCCGTGCGGGCCGCGTCGGTCGACCCGAGGCCCATCTCGGCGCTCTTCTCGGCGACCTCCTGGCTCGTCTGGCTGTTCTTGCGCTCGAGCTCGGCGACCGCGACCGACGCGTTCGCCGCGGCGAGATCGGCCTTCACGCGGTCGCGCGCCACGCGCGCCGCGGCGAGGTCGCGCTCCGCGTCGGTCGGGTCCAGGCGCACGAGGAGCTGCCCCGCCTCGACCGTGTCGCCCTCCTTGACGAGCACCTCGATGACCTGGCCCGGCGCGCGCGACTTCACCTCGACCTGCACGTCGGGCTCGATCTTCCCGGACGCGGCGGCGGTCTCGGTCAGGCTCCCGCGGCGGATCTCGACGGTGGGGCCGGCGGGGGTCTTCTCGGGCTGCTTGTACCAGGCGTACCCGCCGATCGCGAAGCTCGCCACGGCCAACGCGGCCACGCCGGACATCAGGTAGCGCTTCTTGTTCCTGTTCATGACGACCTCCTGGGGAGCACCGACGCGAAGCGGACGAGCAGCGCGCCCGTCTCGTGATCGAGCTGGAGGCGCGACGTCAGCTCCGTCACCGCGGCCCGCAGCCTGCGGAGCTCCGCCTCCCTCCGCGTCTGCTCCGCCTGCACCACGTCCGCCGACGTCGCGGTCCCGAGCGAGAGCCGCTGCCGCTCGGCCTCGGCCAGCTCGCCCGCCATGCGCGCCGTCTCGGTGGCCAGCGCGACCTGCTCGGCCGCGGCCTCGAGGCTCGCGCGCAGCGAGCTGACGTCCGCCGCGATCGCCTCGGCGCGCGCCTGGTACCGCGCCTCCGCGGCCGCGAGCTGCGTGCGCGCGCGGGCCGCGTCCGCGGACGCCCGCCCGCCGCCGAGCGGCAGCTCGACCTCGATCCCGCCCAGCACCCCGAACGCGGGCCGGCCGCCCGGCAGCGAGAGCCCCGGCAGGCCGTCGCGCACCCACTGCCCGTCCATCGAGGCCGTCGCGAACAGGTCGAGGCGGATCTGGTCCGCGTCCTCCGCCGCGCTCACCCGCGCGCGCTGCGCGTCGAGGTCGGCGCGCAGGGCCGCGAGCTCCAGGGACCGCTCGCTCGCCGCGCGCACGAGCGCGTCGGCCGACGGCAGCGCCCCGAGGGACGGCGGCGCGCCGGTCGGGGCGAGCGACGCGGCGCTCGCCGGGGCCATGCCGAGCGCGCGCCCGAGCGCGATGGCCCGCGCCGCGCGCGTCGCCCGCGCCTGCGACAGCGCGTCCGCGATCGACGCCGCCGAGGTCGAGAAGCGCAGGACGTCGACCTTCGTGCCGGTGCCGAGGGTCTCGGCGCGCGCCTTCGCGTCGGCGAGCAGCCGCTGCGCGGCCGCGAGCGCCTGCTCCTGCACGAGGATCGCCTGCTCCGCGTACCAGAGCTCCCAGTAGGCCCCGAGCACGTCGAGCGCGGTCTGGCTCGCCGCGAGCTCGCGCTCCTGCTCCGCGGCGACGGCCGACGCCTGCGCCTGCGCGTACGGCGCGAGGACCGCGTCGGTCCCGGCCCCCCGCAGGAGCGGCTGCCGCGCGGAGACGTACGCCTGGGCGCCGTAGTTCGGCCCCGGGGTCCCGTCCGCGGGCGAGCGCCCCGACGCGCCCACCTCGAGGCTCGTCCCGACGTCGGTCGTGTACCGCAGCGCCACGTTCGACGCGACGGACGTGCCGCCGGAGCGCCGGAGCGCGCCGGCGCCGTTGCCCGGGGCGCCGCCGTTGGCGTCGGCGACCCTGCCGTAGCTTTCCTGGTACTGTCCGGTCACCGAGGCCGAGAGCGTGGGCTTACGGGCGCCCTCCTCGGCGGCGACGGCCTGCCGCGCCGCGGTGGCCTCGAGCAGCGCCGCGCGGAGGGACGGGTTCTGGGAGGCTGCGCGGCGGACCGCCTCCTCGGCGGTGAGCGTCTCGGCGCGCGCCGCGACGCTCAGCGAGCACGTGGCGGCGAGGGCGAGAGACGCCAGCCACGGCAAGGGAACGGAGCGAGTCAACGTCATGCACCGCAACCTAGAGGGCAGTGTCTCAAGAGGTGTCCTGGTCGTGTAAAGATTCGTCAAGACGCCTCTTGACCAGGCCTTACACGGCGGTGCGACAGCCGCGCTACAGTCGCGACATGACGGATCCGCCCCAGATCCTGGTCATCGACGACGACGCCGAGCTCTGCGAGCTCCTGGCCGAGCTGCTCGGTCAGGAGGGTTACGCGGTGGAGAGCGCGCGCGACGCGATCTCCGGCCTCGCGCGAGCGCAGGAGGAGAAGGAGAGGCCGTTCACGCTCGTGGTGCTCGACGTGATGCTGCCTGGGCTCAACGGGTTCGAGGTCCTCACGCGGCTGCGGCAGACCTCGCGCGTCCCTGTCCTGATGCTCACCGCGCGGGGCGAGGACGTCGACCGCATCGTCGGCCTCGAGATGGGCGCCGACGACTACCTGCCGAAGCCGTTCAACCCGCGCGAGCTGGTCGCCCGCGTGCGCGCGCTCCACCGGCGCGCCTCTCACGCCGGCGCGGCGGCTGGGCCGGGCGCGGCCGCCGGCGCTTCCGCCGCGGAGGCGCAGGGCGCGCTGACGGTCGACGATCTCGAGGTGCTCCCCGCCGCGCGGCGCGTCCGTGTCCGCGGCGAGGAGGTCCGGCTCACGACGGCCGAGTTCGACCTGCTCGAGGTCCTGGCGCGGCAGGCGGGGACGGTGGTCTCGCGCGAAGATCTCGCGCGGCGCGTCCTCGGCCGCCGGCTCGCGGCGTACGACCGCGGCATCGACATGCACGTCTCGAACCTCCGCCGCAAGCTCGGGCCTGGGCCGGGCGGCGGCGAGCGCATCAAGACGGTCCGCAACGCGGGCTACATCCTCGCGAGGGAGCGCGCGTGAAGCGCTTCCTCCCCGGAGGGCGTCCGTGAAGAGCCTATTTTTGCGCCTCCTCGTCTCGCTGTGGCTCGCCATGGCGCTGCTCGTCGGCCTGCTCGCTGTCATCCACGGCTGGGCGTTCTCCGCCGAGCCGAGCGGGCTGCGCCGCCGCCTCAACACGCGCAGCGTCGAGCTCCGGGCGGAGAGCGCGCTCGCCTGCGCGCGGGACGGGCTCCCCGGCTGCGAGCAGCGCCTCGCGCCGCTCGATCCGCGGGATCAGCGCGTCGCTGTGTACCGGGCCAGCGCGCTCGTGATGGGCGACCCCATCGAGGGCGCGCCGCTCGTCGAGGACAAGGCGAGGCGCTCGGGCGACGGCATCGCCATCGAGCTCGGCGAGGAGCGGGAGCTCGTCGCGGTCGTCCTGCGCCGCGACCCTGCCCTCGCCGCGGTCGCGGCCGGTCCGGTCCGGTCGCCGTGGATGTTCTTCATCGTGCCGGAGACGCTGCCGCAGCGGCTCCTCGCGATCGTCGCCGTCACCGGGCTCGTCGCGGTGCTCCTCGCGCGGTACCTGTCCCGTCCGATCCGCATCCTGCGCGGCGCCACGCAGCGGATGGCCGCGGGCGATCTCTCGGTGCGCGTCTCGCAGAAGCTCGCGGGCGCGGACGGCGAGACGCTGGCGCTCGGGAGCGACATGGACCGGATGGCCGAGCGCATCGACGAGCTCCTGGAGACGCAGCGCCGGCTCCTGCGCGACGTCTCGCACGAGCTCCGATCGCCGCTCGCGCGGCTCAACATCGCGCTCGAGCTCGTCCGCCGGCGCTCGCCGCCGGACGTGGCGCCGGCGTTCGACCGGATCGAGCGGGAGACGGAGCGGCTCAACGGGATGATCGGCGAGCTGCTCACGCTGAGCCGCCTGGAGTCGGGCCGGGGCATGGAGCGCACCGAGCGGGTCGATCTCACGGCGCTCCTGGAGCAGCTGGTCGAGGACGCCGCGTTCGAGGCCGAGCAGCGGGGTTGCTCGGTCGAGCTCGGGGCGCGCGACGCGTGCTCGCTGGACGGGAACGAGGAGCTCCTGCGGCGCGCCATCGAGAACGTCGTGCGCAACGCGGTGCGCTTCACCGAGCCGGGCACGGCGGTCCGCATCGATCTCGAGTGCTCCGGCGGGACGGCCGAGGTGCGCGTCCGCGATCGCGGCCCTGGCATCCCGGAGGGCGCGCTCGGGGACATCTGGAGGCCGTTCTACCGGGTCGACGACCACAGGGCGCGCGGCGCGGGCGGCACGGGGATCGGGCTGGCCATCACGCACCGGGCGGTGCGGATCCACGGCGGCGAGGTCGAGGCGAGGAACGCGGACGGCGGCGGCCTCGAGGTCGCGCTGCGGCTGCCGGTCGGCGCGGGGGGCTGAGCAGAGGGCCGGCGGGCAGGATCGACCGGCCCCCCCTCTCGAGGCCATTCGTTTCGATCCCAGATCGACCCGCCGCCCCCCCGAGCCAGCCTCGCCACGTCGCGACCGCTCCGCGCCGCCTTCCTAGGCCACCCCACCTCGGTCCCACACCGATCCGCCCCCCTTCCGAGCCGGTCCCGCCACGTCGCGACCTCTCCGCGCCGCCTTCCGAGGCCGCCTCTCTCGGTCCTGCACCAGCCCCCCCCATCCCGAGGCGACACCGTCACGTCGCGACCGCTGCCGGCCGCCTTTCGAGGCGACCTCTCTCGGTCCCGCACCGACCCGCCCGCGTCCCAAGGCGATCTCCAGCCCGAGACACCCACTCCAGGCTCACCGCCTCTACGCTCCCCCGATCCAGAACGATTCAAATCGCGTGCAAGAGCTCAGCTCCGGCGCGAGCGCCGCACGAAACCAGCGCAGCACTGCCCTTGACGGACGACACGGCAGGACTTCCCTTGTCTGTCCGTCAGCAATGCGCCCTCAGGCATTGCCCTTATCACCCCATCAGGAGGTGTCTCTCATGCTGAAGCATCTGAATATCGACGAGATGGTCGCGCTCCTCTCCCCGTGGGTCGAGGACCGGGAGCAACGCCGGCTGTTCCTGGCGATCCCCGAGATCGCGGCGCTCCACCCGCGGGTCGTGGAGGCCCACGACGCAGTGCTCGCGGTCCAGCCGAGCAGCCGCGGGGGCCGGATGTCGTCGAAGCTGCGCGCCATCGTCGACGAGACAAGCGAGGTCGACAGGCGCCACGACCACCTCGCGCGGGCCGTATCGTACGGAATCGATGCGCACCGCGAGCTCTGCCTCGCCGAGGAGCCCTCCGACGCAGTCCGTGCCGCGCAGTGTGATGCCGTCCAGAGACAGCTCTTCCCGGGCGGCCTGTCCATCGTCAACGCCTCGACGCTCGCCGAGGTGGGCAACACCACGCGCATCGCCCGCCTCCTCGAGGACGACCCTGCCGTCAGCAACTTCCTCAAGTCCGTCCCCACCCACGGCAAGGCGTCGCTGCTCGATGTCGTGAAGCGCTGGCTCGCCAAGGGCCGGGAGCTCCAGACGCTCGAGCGCGCCCGCGCAGAGCTCGAGGCCACCGAGACCACCACCCCCGCCAGCAAGACCACGATCCAGGCCGCGCGCAGCCAGTGGTTCAAGATCGTGGCGCTGGTGCTCTCCAACCTCGAGCTCTCCCGCGCTCCGGCGCGCGATATCGAGATCATCCGCGGGCCCGTGCTCCGGGCCTCGAGCCGCGCGGGCAAGCGCTACGCGAACAGCAAGCCGGCGCAGGCTCCGCAGGAGGAGGACGAGGCGGGCATCCCCGCAACCGAGCCGAGCGGAGCCCCGCCCGGCGCGTCGGACGAAGGCAAGCGCGGCGACGCGAGCGCGATGCCCGGATAGCCCTGCCGCTGCCCGGCGCGACGACACCCGCGCCGGGCAGCGCCGCCATCGACACACCATCACGAGAGGGTCGTAGGGGCGGGACTCGACCTCTTGCTCCTGCTCCGCCCACGCGCGGGGCCGCCTGTCCGTCCGAGCGGCAGCCCCCAGGTCCGCCTGGAATCATGCGAAGATCTGACTGGGAGACCGTTCCGCCTCTCTCGTGGACACCAGACTCGCTCGGGGCGCGCGCCGCGCGAGGAGGGAGACCGATGCAACCCATCCAGGAGGGCGATCTCCGCCCCGTCAAGACACTCACCAAGTCGTTCTTCCGGGCGGTGAACCCGCACCTCGATGCCGACGAGTTCGAGGAGAAGTGGCGGGCAGCCATGAAGTCGCCCCTCCGCTTCATGCGGAGCTTTCCTCAGGCGTGGCACGTCGATCTCCTCGACGTGCCGCGGAGCAAGGTGCCCGGCGGCCGCTGCCTCTGCTTCGGCGACGCGCACCCCGAGAACTTCGGCTTCGTCACGTTCGAGGAAGGTCCACGCTACGTCTTCAACGATCTCGACGACGCGGGCACCGGCCTCGCCGCGCTGGACGCGCTCCGGTACTTCACGACGCTCCGGCTCCTCCTCGACGCCGCCAAGGTCACCGAAGGCCTCGTGGAGCTCTACGAGGACATCGTTCAGGGGAACGAGCCGCCGCGCGAGCTCTCCGCGGCGATGATCCCCGACATCGCGGCCAGCGACGCGCACGAGCTCGCGAAATGGACGGACGGCGAGGCGTTCCGGTTCGACGAGCCCGGGCTCAAGCTCTCGCGCGTGCACGCGGACACCGGCCAGCAGCTCGTCGAGGCCCTCGGCGGGCTCGCGTCGAACGCCCATCTCCAGATGATCGAGGTCGCCCGCCGGGCGCGGGAGGGCGGCGGCTCGGGCGGCCTCGACCGTTACTACGTCCTCGCGCGCGAGGAGCGGCGCGAGGGCCTGCGCCTGCTCGAGCTCAAGGAGACCACCCACGCCGCCACGAGCTGGAGCAACTTCCTGCACGAGGAAGAGGGGCGCCTCGATCACGCCAAGGCGTCGATATGGCGGGGGCTCACGGCCCCCTACCACGTCGAGGTGCAGGTGGGCCGGACCGTGTACCTGCTCCGCGATCGCCTCGGCCGTGCCTCGTTCGACCTCGAACATCTCGGCAAGCGCGACCTCCGGGCGGTGCTCGAGGTGCAGGTGAGCATCCTCGCCCGGCAGCACGCCGCTTCGTTCGCGGACCTCGACCTGCGCGCGCTCGACGACTGGCTCAAGGCGAGCCTCGATGTCACCGCCGAGCGCTGGTCGAAGGCCCATGACGACGCGCGCGGCTGACCGCCGCGGCTCCGCTCGCCGGGCAAAGGGGCACGGAGGCGCTGAAGCACGGAGGCGCTGAAGCATGGAAGGAGACGCCCAGCACGCCTGTCGCGCCCTGCGGCGAGCCCGCCTGTCCGGGCTGGTCTCTCGCGGCGGGACGCGGTAGGAGGGCGCCATGCTCAAGCACAACAGCTACTTCAACGGCAACGTCCAGAGCGTCGGCTTCGAGCGCCACGGGCGCCGGCAGACGGTGGGTGTCATCGACACCGGCGAGTTCCACTTCTCGACCGAGGCGCCGGAGCGGATGACGGTCGTCGCCGGCGAGCTCGCGATCCGCATCGACGGCTCCACGGAGTGGCGCGCCTATCCGGCAGGGACGTCGTTCGAGGTGGCGGGCAAGAGCGGCTTCGACGTCAGGGCCACGCAGCCCACCGGCTACTTCTGCGAGTTCCTCTGAGCGCGCCGGCGACCTAGGCCTCATCGAGCCAGCGCCGCTCTAGCTCCAGCGTGGCCACGTTGTCCGGCACATTGCCGAGGAACTTCCCGCGCCACACCGGATCGACGATCTTCCGCGCTCGCTCGATCAGGCGCTCCCGCGCCGAGGCGATGGCCATCATCGCCTCCCGCCCGTGGCCGCAGGCCGAGAGCGCCTCGGCGTGCGAGAGGCGCACCAGCGACTCGCCCACCTCGGCCCCCATCGACTCCAGCAGGCAGAGCGCCTCGGTCGTCGCCGCGAGCGCGTCCACCGCCTGCCCCGCGTCGAGCAGCGTCCGCCCGAGCACCGCGTACGCGAAGGCCCGCAACGGCGGCGCGCCGTACAGGATCGCGACCGCGGCGCGCGCCTCGCGCTCGGCGCCCCCGAGATCGCCCGCCTGGAGCACGATCCTCGCGAGGCACGCCCGCCCGGCGCCCTCCCCGCGCGCGTCGCCGAGGCGCTGGGAGGTCGCGATCGCCTCCTCCGCCGTCCGCTGCGCCTCCTCGACGAGGCCACGCTGCGCGAGCACCGGACCGAGGTTGAGGAGCGCGCCCAGCCGGGCGTCCGAGAGCCCCATCCGCTCCGCGTCCGCGAGCGACGCGCGCAGCGCCGCCTCGGCGCCCTCGAAATCGCCGAGCTCCGCGTAGCAGGAGCCCAGGTTGTTCCTCGCCCAGCAGGCGTTGCGCCGATCGCCCGCGTGCTCGAACGCCGCGAGCGCCGCCTCGAAGCCCGCGAGGCACGCGCCGGGATCGCCGATCGCCATCGCCCGGTACGCGCGCGCCTCGTGGAGCCGCGCCAGCACCTCGACCTCCTGCTCGGTCTCCTCGGCGTCCTGCTCGATCCCGTCGAGCAGCTCGTCCGCGAGCTGGTACCGCCCCCCGAACACGAGCCGCCCGGCGCCCGCGCAGAGGCACACGCTGCGCGCGGGGCGCGCGGACCGCCGCGCCTCGGTGCCCTGCGCCAGGCGCAGCAGGCCCTCGACCTGGTCGTGGTTGCCGCGCTTCGAGGCCGCGAGGATCACCTGCGTGAGCGCGGAAAACCACGGCCCCGATCCGGGCGCGAGCCGCTCGAGGGCCTCGGTCCCCCGCCGCTCCGCCAGCGCGAACTCGCCGCGCCAGAGGTGCGCCTCCGCCTGGCAGAGCCGCAGCGCCCCGGCCGTCGCCTTCGAGGCGCCGCGCGCGATGCCGCGCTCGACGCGCTCGATCGCCGCGCCCAGGTCGCTCCCGAGCAGCGCCTGCTCGGCCGCGCGCAGGGTCGCCGCCGCGGCCCGCGCCGGCTCGCCGCCGCGCTCGAAGTGCTCGGCCAGGGCCATCGGATCCGCCACGCCCGTCCGCTCGAGCCACTCGCCGGCGAGCCGGTGGCCGAGCCGGCGATCGTGATCGGTCAGCATCCCGTACGCCGCCTCGCGCACGAGCGCGTGCCGGAACCGGTACTCGGCCGCCTCCGGCGCGCCTTCCACGGAACGCCGGACGATGAGCTCCCGCACCTCGAGCTCGGCGAGCAGCGGCTCGACCTCCGCCCGGCCGACCAGCGCGGCGACCCCGCTCCGCGAGAAGGTCTCGCCGAAGATCGCCCCGGCCCGCAGCGCCCGCCGCGCGCCCACGTCGAGCGCGTCGAGCTCCGCCTGCACCATCGCCAGCACCGTCTCCGGCAGGTCCACGCCCTTGCCCGCCGCCGCCGCGCGGATCTGCTCCTCCAGGTAGAAGGCGTTGCCGTCCGCGCGCTCGACGAGCGTCGCCACGAGCGCCGGGCTCTCGCGCTCGCCGAGCACCTGGCGCACGAGGCGCTCGCTCGACCGGCGCGAGATCCCCGCGAGGCGGAGCTTGTGCCCGCGCCGCTCGTCCCACAGCTTCGGGAAGAGCTCGTGCACCTCGGGCCGGCCGAGCGCCATGACCATGAACGGCCGGTCCTTCAGGTTCCGGAGCGCGGCGTCGACCATCGTGACCGTGGGCAGGTCGCCCCAGTGCAGGTCCTCGAGCAGGAGGAGGACAGGCTGCACCGCGCACTCGGCGCGCAGGAAGTCCTCCCAGGCGAGGCGCAGCTGATCGCCCATGAGCATCGGGTTGCGCCGCGCCGCCCGGAGCTGCACGTCGTCGTCCGGGAACGGCGCGCCGACGAGCTCGCCGAGGAACGGCGCGACCCGCGCGGCGTCGAGCGCCGCGTGCCGCTCGACCCGCGCCCGCACCTTGCGCCGCCGCTCCTCGACGGGATCGGCCTCGGTGAGGCCGATCGCCCGACGGAGCGCGTGCGCGAGCAGGCCGAAGGCCGACCCGGCGCTCATCGGATCCACCTGGCCGAGCCACACCTCGACCGGCTCGCCGTCCTCCCGGATCGCGCGGACGAGCTCGTGGCGGAGCCGCGACTTGCCGATGCCCGCCGGCCCCGTGACGAGCACGACGCTCGGGGTCGACTCCTCGATGCAGCGGGCGAGCTCGTCCCGGATCAGCGCGAGCTCCCGCTCGCGCCCGACGCACGACGTCGCCTTGCCGAGCACGTGGGGCGGCGCCTCGGGCTCCTCGCGCGCGCCGTGGAGCCACGGACCGCCCCCATCGGACGTGATCTCGAACCGCGTGCCGAGCAGGCCCGCCGTCACCTCGTCGATGCGGATCGCCGGGGCGCGGGACGCCGCGCGGCCCTCGGGGAGCAGCTGGACCACGCGGTCGATGAGGTCGCCGATCGGCATGCGCGAGGCGATCTCCGCCCTGCCCGTGACGACCGCGACCGGCGCGCCGCCGAGGAGCGCCTGGACGGCGAGCGCGCAGCGGGCGGCCCGGGCCGCGAGGTCGGTCGTCGCGCCGGCGCCGGCCAGCACGACGAGCGGCAGCCGCGCGTCGACGAGCTCGAGCTGGCCCTTGTAGCGCGCCGCCGTGGTCGAGAGCGCCTGCGCGCGCGCCTGCTCGTCGACCTCGGGGAGGGACGGATCGGCGGTGGAGAGGCCGTCGCGCGCGAGGACGAGGCACATCACCTTGCGCTCGCCGGTCGTGAGCTCCGGCGGGCGGACGGACATCGCGGGCGGGCGGACGGAGATCGCCGCGGGATCCATGAGCGCGGCGAGCTCGATCGCGACCGCGTTGCCGTCGCTCGGCCGCCCCTCGGGCGATTTCGACAGCATCCGCTGGACCAGCTCGTCGAGCGCCTCGGGCACGTCGTCGCGGAGCCACCGGAGCGACGGCGGCTCCTCGATCAGCACCTTGACGAGCACGGCGAGCCCGCGCGCGCCGCGGAACGGGGCGCGCCCCGAGATGCACTTGTAGAGCAGGCAGCCGAGCGCGAAGACGTCGGCGCGCGCGTCGACGTGCGCCTCGCCGCGGGCCTGCTCCGGCGCCATGTAGCCGGGGGTGCCGAGGATGGCGCCGGGCATGGTGAGCTGCTGATCGATGCCAGACATCCGGACGACGCCGAAATCGATGAGCGTGATGCGGTCGATGGTGCCGCCGACGAGGAGCAGGTTGCTCGGCTTGAGGTCGCGGTGGACGACGCCGAGCCGGTGCACGGAGCCGAGCGTGGTCGCGACGCGCCGGGCGAGCTTGAGGCTCTCCTCCAGGGTGAACGCCTGCCGGGCGAGGCGCTGGGAGAGGGTCTCGCCGGTGAGCCACTCCATGGCGAGGTAGGGGTGGCCGTGCTCCGTGCGGCCGTGCGAGATGTACCGCACCACCCCCGGCACCCGCAGCGTGGCGAGCGCCTGCGCCTCGCGCGCGAGGCGGTTCGAGTCCTGCGAGGCGGCGTTCTGGAGGACCTTGAGGGCGATGGTCTCGCCGGTCTTGAGATCGCGCGAGCGGAAGACGTGGCCCATGCCGCCGGCGCCCGCGAGCTCCATGATCTCGAACCGGCCGTCGATGACGTCTCCCGCTCGCATTGCCTGCCGTCGCTCCGGATCGTCCGCCCTGTGTGGGAGCTACGCGAAGTTCACCTGGATGGCCAGCGGTTCGGGGTTACGGGCGTGTCACCGGAAGCGGGCGTCGCGAGGCGCCGCCGCCGTCATGCAATCACCACCGATTGCCGCGCTCAGCTGCGCATCGTCACCAGAGAGCGCGGCCAGGGGCAACTCTGCAGCGTCGAAGCGCCCGGCGGTCTCCGGTCCAGCGCCACCTGGGCAGTCCGGTGCTCCGCCGCCGTCCACCGGAGCGCGGTCGGACGAGGCCCCCGCTCGGCCCTCCGGCGGCGCGCGACGATGGCAATGCGGCACACCGGCGCGGCCGTGGCGGCCCACCCGCTGAGACCGGTGCGGCGCTGGGTGGGCCAGTGGATCGGTCGCTGGCCGCTCCCGCCGCCGCGACGCGCCTCGGCCGGCGGCCCGCGCTCCGGCTCCCCCGGGACCGCGTTCGCCCCGCTGTCCCGCGGGCCGCGCGTGGCCCACGCGTCGCCCACGCGTGGCCCACGCACGATTTCCCGTGCCCCGCGGCTTTTTCGTCCAGGCGACCTCGGGTGCGGCGGGCGGCCGATGTGAAGCGGCGCTCCCCGGGTCCCAAAAACGAGGCGTGGGAGCCGTTCGTCGTGTGACGCTGCGCGCGGCGCTTCCTCTGTCGCGTCTGCGTGATAAATGAGCTTGTCTGGGGAGAGGGGGGAGGCGACCGGAACGCGCTGGACCCCCTTTGTCAAGCGAAGGAGGCCGCTCTTGTCAATCGTGCCCGGAACCGTTCTGCTCCAGCGCTACCGCGTGGTACGTCATCTCCGCCGCGAAGGCCTCGGTGAGGTGTTCAGCGCCGAGGACGCGAGCACCGGCCGGCGCGTCGCGGTCAAGGTGCTCGGTGAGCCCCCGGTGCGCCAGGAGCCGGGAGGCGTGCTCAACACGCCAGAGCGCATGCCCCAGCAGGAGGCCGAGGCGCGCTTCCGGCGCGAGGCGGCGGCGTGCGAGCGGCTGCGGGGCCCACACACACTGCCCTCGCTCGACGGCGGCAAGGACCTGGTGCACGGTCCTCTCCTCGTGTTCGAGCTGCGCGAGGGGGAGCCGCTCAGCGAGCGCATCGCCCGGCAGGGGCCTCTCCCGTTCAGCGCCGTTCACCGGCTGGGCGAGCAGCTCTGGTCGGCGATCGCCGAGCTGCACGAGATTGGCATCATCCACCGCGACATCAGCTCCACGAACGTGCTCCTCGACCAGGGTCCTGACGGCGAGCGGCTGACGCTCCTGGATCTCGGCTCGTGCAAGCTCCCTCCCGGGCTCTCCGACGCGGAGCCGACGTTACCGAGCCGGTGTCTCGGCGATTTCAGGTTCGCGCCGCCCGAGCAGCTCACGAAGGGGAAGACGGTGGATCACCGGGCCGATCTCTATGCGGCCATGACGGTGATCTTTCACGCGCTCACCGGCGAGCTCCCCTACGCCGCGCGCAATCTGATGATGCTCGCCGATCTCAAGACGCGGACGCCGCCGCGCCGCCTGGGCAGCCTGATGCCTCCGCCGGTCGACCGGGAGATCGAGGTGTTCGTGAACAGGGGCCTGGCGCACAGCCCGGACCGCCGCTTCGCGAACATCGCCGAGGTGATCCAGGGCTGGCAGGCGCTGAGCCCCGCCACCTGAACGTCTCGACGGCCCTCGCGCGGCCGCACCACCGCTGAAGGCTGGACACCCGGCCTGCCGATTCCACCGCAGCACCCCGCATCGACGGGAAGGCACCCGGACAGCGCCGCGCGCTTCCTGCCTTCCTGCTCCCCTGCCCGATTTCTCCGCGACGCCAGGCGCCCCTGCCCGGCCGAGGCCGCCGGTTCGTCGGCGAGCTCAGCTGGACGGCGGAATCCCCGGCCGAGAGCCGCGCCCGCTCACCGCGGCGTACGCGTCCGACAGCGCGCGCCGGCCTGGGCGGCGCTTCGCCAGCGCTGCCCCGGCGTTCCGGAGCAGGGCTCCCCCGTCGACGCTCCGTTCGACCAGCAGCCGTCACCGACCATTGCGACAACGTCCCTCTTTTTCTCATCATCATCGCTTCCCAACAGCGTTTACCGCACAGGCCGGTTCCTCTGCGATGCGAGGACGGTTGCCGTCGGGTGCTTTACCCGAACGAGCCGCGTTATCCCGGAGCAAGCGGCGATTCCGCGCGCTTCGTCGTCACGAGAAAAGGGCGGACCTTACCGCCTGGCGTCTGACGAGGAATACGCACCTTCGATCGAGAAACTGCATCTCACAGCATTGCAGAGGGTGAGCACGCATGTTAATCCCGGGTGCGCTCGTCGCCGCGCCCTCTCGCGCGGCGCCAGGGCAACTGGATCGGCGTGCCGCTCGTCCTGCGCACGTTGCACATGTTGCGCATGTTGCGCGTGTGTCCGCGAGGCGTCTTTCGCCTCTCCGGGGCCGCCGCGGTGTACCTCGGGGCCGGCTCATTCCGGGCCGGCACGCCGTCTGGGATCTCTCAACCCTTGCCGCGACCACGCTATGACGACAACTACCTACCGCTATGTCTTCCTGGGGCTCTCCATCACGTCTTCGTGGGGCAACGGCCACGCCACGACGTACAGAGCGCTCCTCCGTGCGCTCGCGTCGCGCGGCCACCGGGTGCTCTTTCTGGAGCGGAACCTCCCCATCTACGATCAGCACCGCGACCTGCCCAACCCGCCTTACGGCACGACCGAGCAGTACTCGAGCATTACCGAGCTCCGCGATAGATTCTCACGCGCCGTGCGCGAAGCCGATCTCGTGATCGTCGGCTCCTTCGTACCGGAAGGGGCGACGGTCGGGGCGTGGATCACCGAAGAGGCCCGCGGAAAGGCCGCTTTCTACGATCTGGACACGCCCGTCACGCTCGGCCGGCTGGCGCACGGGGATCACGCGTACCTGACGCCGGCGCTGATCCCGCGGTATGATCTCTATCTGTCGGCGACGGGGGGCCCGACGCTGGAGCGGCTGGAGCGCAGCCACGGCGCGGTGCGCGCGCGGGCGCTCTACTGCTCGGCGGACACGGACGTGTACCATCCCCAGCCGGCGCCGATGCGCTGGGATCTCGGCTACCTCGGGACCTACAGCGACGACCGGCAGGCGGCCGTCGAGCGGCTCCTCCTCGAGCCGGCGCGGCGCATGCGCCGCGGGCGCTTCGGGGTGGCGGGCGCGCAGTACCCGACGTCGCTCGCGTGGCCGGAGAACGTCTCCCGGACGGAGCACCTCCCGCCGGACGAGCACCGCATCTTCTACAACTCCCAGCGCTTCACGCTGAACCTGACCCGCCGTGCGATGGTGGAGTCCGGGTGGTCGCCAAGCGCGCGCCTGTTCGAGGCGGCCGCGTGCGGGACCCCTGTCCTGAGCGACACCTGGCCGGGTATCGAGACGTTCTTCCAGCCCGGCGAGGAGATCCTGCTCGTGCGCTCGCCGGAGGACGTGCTCCGGAAGCTGAGGGAGATGAAGGAGGACAAACGCCTGACGGTGGGCCAGCGGGCGAGGCAGCGCGTCTTCGCCGAGCACACAGCGATGCACCGGGCCGAGGCGTTCGAGCGCTACACCCGCGAGGTGCTCGAGGCCGCCAGCCGGACGCGCGCGCGCCGCGAGCGCGACGGGCAGCTCACCGCCGCGCAGGTCGACAGCCAGAGCGGCTGACGCTCTGGCCTGGCCGCCCGCCTGCTCCCCTTGCCGCTGGGGGCGGCGCGCAGTAGGCCAGGCAGGTGCGCTCCACACCGCTTCACCCCGTCGCCCGGCTGCCTGAAGAGTGGTCGGCCTCGCTGGCTGCCCGCGGAGAGCGGTCGTTCGCGGCGAAGCAGGTATTCCACTGGATCCATCGCCGCGGCGTCCTCGATCCGGCCGCGATGACGAACCTCCCGGCGCGGCTGCGCGAGCACCTCGCCGCGGAGGGGCTGGGCGAGGTGCTGACGCCCGAGCGGGTTCATCGCTCCGAGGACGGCACGCGCAAGCTGCTCCTGCGCCTCCGCGACGGCGCGACCATCGAGACGGTCCTGCTCCCGTCGGTGTCGGGCCCCGGCTCGCAGGCGCAGCTCGACGCCGACGCGGCGGCTGCCGACGACGAGGACGACGATGCGGCCGCCGAGGCGGACGCCGCGCCGCGCGTCCGCGTCACCCAGTGCATCTCGACGCAGGTCGGCTGCGCCATGGGGTGCAGCTTCTGCGCGAGCGGCGTGGCGGGGCTCAAGCGCCACCTCGGGGCCGAGGAGATCGCGGGCCAGGTGCTCCTCGGGCGGGCGATGCTCGACGAGGGCGAGGAGCTCCGCAACGTCGTGTACATGGGCATGGGCGAGCCGCTCCACAACTACGAGGCGACCGCTCGCTCGCTGCGCCTGCTGACGCACCCGGAAGGAATCAACCTCTCGACGCGGCGGGTCACGGTGTCCACGTCGGGCCTCGTGCCCGAGATCGCGCGGCTCGGAGCGGATTTTGGCGGGCAGATCGCGCTCGCGATATCGCTGCACGCCGCGGACGACGAGACCCGCTCGGCGCTGATGCCCATCAACCGCAAGCACCCGCTCGACGAGCTGCTCGCGGCGCTGCGCGCTTACCCGCTGCCGCGGCGCCGGCGCATCACCATCGAATACACGCTCGTCGCCGGGCAGAACGACGATCCCGCCGAGGCGCGGCGGCTGGCGAAGCTGCTGCGCGGGCTCCCGGTGAAGATCAACCTCATCCCGATGAACCCGATCGAGGCCTCCTCGCTGGGTCCGCCGGCCCAGGAGCGCGTGGCGGCCTTCCAGGAGGTGCTCACCCAGGCGGGATACTCCTGCTTCGTTCGCCGCCGGCGCGGCGATGACGTCTCGGCGGCTTGCGGGCAGCTCGTGCTGCTCGGGGCCAAGCCGAAGGTGCGGCGGGCGCTCGGCTGATCGCGCGCGCAGCCTCCCGGGAGCGCGCGAGCGAGCGCCGCCTGCAGCGGGCGTCTTGACGCGCCGCCGCGCGGGGGCGTAGCTGTCGGCCGTGTTGAAGAAGATCCTCGTCGCCAACCGTGGAGAGATCGCCTGCCGCGTCCTCCGGACCTGCAAACGGCTCGGGATCGCGACGGTCGCCGTCTATTCCGACGCGGACGCGAGCGCGCCGCACGTCGCGATGGCCGACGAGGCGGTGCGCATCGGGCCGCCGCCGGTCCGGGACAGCTACCTGGTCATCCATGCGATCGTCGAGGCGGCCCGCGCGACGGGCGCCGACGGCATCCATCCCGGGTACGGGCTGCTCAGCGAGAACCAGGCGTTCGCCGAGGCCGTCGTCGAGGCCGGCGTCACGTTCATCGGGCCGCCGCCCGCGGTGCTCCATGCCTTCGGCGACAAGATCCTCGCGCGGGATCACGCGCGCGGGGCCGGCGTGTTCCCGCCGCCGGGCACGGGCGGACCGGTCGACCCCGCCGACGTCGAGGCCGCCCAGCGCGCCGCCGAGAGCATCGGCTTCCCGCTGCTCGTCAAGGCCGCGGGCGGCGGCGGCGGCATCGGCATGCAGATCGTCACCGATCCGGGCAAGCTGTCGCGCGCCCTCACCGCGTGCTCCGACCGCGGCCGCGCGGCGTTCGGGGACCCGCGCGTGTACATGGAGCGGTACATCGAGCGCCCGCGCCACATCGAGGTGCAGGTGCTCTGCGACGGCCGGGGCGGCGCCGTCGCGCTCGGCGAGCGCGAGTGCAGCGCGCAGCGCCGGCACCAGAAGATCGTCGAGGAGACCCCGTCACCGGCCGCGTTCTTCCAGGGAGCAGCGGGCGAGGCCCGCCGGAAAGAGCTCCACGAGAGCGCCCTCCGGGTCGTGACCGCCGCCGGCTACGTCGGCGCTGGCACCGTCGAGTTCGTCGCGGCGGAGAGCGGCGAGCTCTTCTTCCTGGAGGTCAACGCGCGGCTCCAGGTCGAGCACTGCGTCACGGAGATGTGCACCGGGCTCGACCTTGTCGAGCACCAGATCCGCATCGCGTCGGGCGAGCCGCTCGCGCCGGAGGTCCTCGGCCACACCTACCGCGGCCACGCCATCGAGGCGCGCCTCTACGCGGAGGATCCGGCGAAGAAGTTCGCCCCCCAGCCCGGCCGCGTCACGGCGCTCCGCTGGCCGGACGCGGGCGACGACCTGCGGATCGAGACCGGCGTCGCCGAGGGGATCGAGGTGACGCCGTTCTACGACCCGCTGCTCGCCAAGATCGTCGCTCACGGCCCGACCCGCGACGAGGCGATCGCCCGCCTCGACCGGGCGCTCGCCGAGACGACGATCGAGCTCACCGGTCCGGCCGGGCCCGCCGCGACCAACCTCGCGTTCCTCCGGCAGATCCTGCAGGACGGCGATTTCCGCGGCGGGCAGTACGACACGCGCTTCGCCGAGGCGCTCGCCGCCGGCAAGAAGCCCGGATGACGCCCGGCCGAGCAGGCTGAGCGGGCTGAGCGGTCCGAGCTGGCCGGGAGCCGCCGGCTACGTCGGCGCCGGTCCGGGCGGGCCACCGCGCGTCGTTCGCCGCCCGCGCCGCCGCCGCGCTGAATCGCGCGTGGTCGTGGTGCAAACCACGGCCCGCATGAACTAAATACCAGGGGTGAGCCACGACTTCGTCCTAGAGCCCGCCGAACGCTGGCTTGCCCACGACCCCGATCCGGAGACCCAGAGCGAGCTGCGCCGGCTCATCGACGCGGCCAGGGCGGGCGAGGACGGCGTCCGCGCCGAGCTCGCCGAGCGCTTCGCCGGTCCTCTGGAGTTCGGCACCGCGGGCATCCGCGGCGTGCTCGGGGCCGGCGAGAGCCGGATGAACCGCGCCGTCATCCTCCGCACGACCGCGGGCCTCGCCCGTCACCTCCTCGAAGCGATCGGCGACAAGGCGCGGAGCGCCGGCGTCGTCATCGGCTACGACGGCCGCCGGATGAGCCGCGAGTTCGCGGAGGACACCGCCTGCGCCCTCGCCGCCGCGGGCATCCCGAGCCACCTCTCGCCCGTCCCCTGCCCCACGCCGATCGCCGCGTTCGCTGTCGGCCACCTCGGCGCGGCCGCGGGCGTGATGGTGACGGCGAGCCACAACCCGCCCGAGTACAACGGCTTCAAGGTGTACTGGGACAACGGCGCGCAGATCATCCCACCTCACGACACAAGCATCGCCACGGCGATCGACGCCTCACCGCCGGCGGATCAGGTCCCCCGGATGCCCCTCGACGAGGCGAGGAGGCTCGGGCTCGTGCGCGACTTCCCCGAGGCGCTGGAACGGGACTACCTCGGCGCGATCGGCGGCCTCGCGGTGCGGAGCGACGGGGATCGCGACCTCTGCATCGTCTACACGCCGCTTCACGGCGTCGGCGACCGCCTCGTCCACCGGGCGCTCGGCGAGGCCGGCTTCACGCGCGTGGCGAGCGTGCCCGAGCAGGCCGAGCCGGACGGCGCGTTCCCCACGGTCGCGTTCCCGAACCCCGAGGAGAAGGGCGCCATGGACCTGGCGTTCGCCCTCGCGAAGCAGGAGGGCGCCGACCTCGTCCTCGCCAACGATCCCGACGTCGACCGGCTCGCCGTGGCGGTGAGGCGCCCAGACGGCGAGTACGAGCAGCTCACGGGCAACCAGGTCGGCGTGCTCCTCGGCCATTACCTGCTCACCGAGGGGCGGGCGCAGGGCGAGGACGGGCGCCGGCTCGTGCTGGCCTCCTGCGTCTCGACCCCGATGCTCGGCGTGATCGCCGCGGCGCTCGGGGTTCATTACGAGGAGACGCTGACCGGGTTCAAGTGGATCGCCAACCGGGCGATGGACATCGAGCGCTCGACCGGCGCCCGCTTCGTGTTCGGCTTCGAGGAGGCGCTCGGCTACACCGTCGGCCCGGTCGTGCGCGACAAGGATGGCATCAGCGCCGCGGCGCTGGTCGCCGAGCTCGCGGCGGTGCGCAAGGCCGAGGGCAGGACGCTGCTCGACGAGCTCCAGGCGATCACCCGCAAGTACGGCCTCTACATGAGCGGGCAGCGCTCGTACACCCTGCGCGGCGTCGACGGCCTCGAGAAGATCGCCGCGATCATGGCCGCGCTGAGGAAGAGCCCGCCGGCCGCGATCGGCGGCGTCCCCGTGGTGGCGTGGCGCGATTTCGAGGCGCGCACGCGCACCACGAGCGACGGCCTTGTCGAGCCGCTCGTGCTGCCTCCGAGCAACGTGCTCGTGTACGAGCTCGACGGCGGGAGCCGGCTCATCGCCCGCCCGAGCGGCACGGAGCCGAAGATCAAGTTCTACTTCGACGTGCGCGAGGAGGTCGCCGCGGACGAGCCGCTGGGCGACGCCGAGGCCCGCGCGACGGCGCGGCTCGACGCCCTGGCCCGGGCGTTCTCGGGCCTCGCCGGCATCGGCTGAGAGGAACGGCCCCGTCAGCCGCCCGGGCTGCGGAAGGCGGCGCGGCCGACGAAGAACGGGCCCATCTGGCTGATGAACTCCGAGGTCTGGCGGGTCTTCCGCATCGTCTGCACGATGTGGGAGAGCGGGTGGAGCTCCTTGCCCACGAGCCCGATCACGAACTCGTTGTCGCGGGCGTCGAGGCCGTGGCACGCGAGGCGGATGTCGTGGGCGAGGTCCTGGGCGCCATAGGCCCTGCCGATGGTGCCGTGCTCGCGCAGGATGCTCCCTTGCTCGCGCCCCTCGAGCTTGGAGAACGCGCCGCTGCGGCGGAGCGGATACCACACGGCCCACGGCCAGGCGGGGTTCGAGACGGTCTCCGCCGGGCGCCGGAGCAGCCAGAAGTCGAGGTCCTGCTCGTAGCCGGTCGAGTACGTGCGCCCCAGCATCGTGAAATCGGGGCGAAGCTCCAGGGCCCGGAGCTCGTTGCGGTTGAGCGCCGGGCGGACGGTCTGGACGAAGAAGGCGGGGTCCTCCGCCCATGTGAGCACAGCGATCCCGCGCGGATCGTTGATGTCCTCGTAGACGACCGCGCCGACGCGCTGGGACGAGAGCGCCTGGCCGGCTGCGCGGGTAAGCTCCGCCGGATCGGCGTCGTCGCGGCAACGGAACACGAGCAGCTGCATGAACAGCCGGCGGTCGATGACCTGCGGCCGGCCGTCGCGCGGCGCCCCCCGCTCGGCGACGTCGATGTGCGGCAGCTCGGGCTCCGCGTGGCCGGCGGCGGGCCGGCCCGTGGTGGGTTCGCTCATGGGCGTAGGGGTACCGAGGTTCGCGGAGGACGGCAACTGCCAGGCGCAGCACCTCCGCAGGCGACGCGCAGCCCCCGCCGCGAGCGCCCGTCGCCGCTGCGAGCCCCCGTCACCGCCACGAGCGCCCGTCGACGGCCACGACGCCACGACGACGACGAGCGCGGCACGAAATCACGTAATGCGCATTACACCATTGCGTGTGTTGACGCCTGCGGCGGTCGCCTGGGGTCTGGCGTCTCGGGTCGAAAGGAGAGCTGGACAACCGGCGTGATCTTGCCCAGGGCCACGTCGGCTCGTGTCGTACGGCTGCTCCCACGTAATCATCTCTTGCCATCGAGCCCGACTCACGCTCCCCTGCGAGGTACAACCACGACTCCTGAAGTTGCCCCGACGATGTGCTCCTGGGCAGGGTTTCCCGCCCGGGGGCACGTGCGCCACGCCCGCGATCGGGCTCAGCTTCGCCAGGGCCTTCCCGCCGCAGGTTCGCCGCGATGAAGACGCACGAGACGAAGACCAAGACCTCGATCCCCGCCGGCAGATGCAAAGGAACGTTGCTGGTCAACCTCCGGTCGTTCGTCACGACGAACCGCGACGCCGGTGCGTGGGAGCGCCTGGTGACGTCGCTGCCCAAGTCAGACCGGGACGTACTCTATCAGCCGCTGCTGGTGAGCAGCTGGTATCCGATCGGCGTCTGGAACCGGGCCCTGCGAACGCACGTGCGGACTGCGAGCGACCAGGCCGCCGAGATCAAGCGGTTTGCCCGCTACGTCGCGGATCGCGACCTCAATACGGTGTTGAAGTTCGCGCTCTCGATCGCGATGCCGGACACGATCGTCGCCCGGACTGGAATGTTCTGGTCGCGCTACTTCGACTCCGGGAAGGTCTTCCCGCGCATGGTGAAGCCGCGGGAATGGGTGCTGACCATCACAGGCCCGACCGGCGACGACGAGGGGCCCTCCGCGATGAACTGCGGAGAAGGTGTCTGCGGCTGGGTGGAGCAGGCGCTCCTCCTGTGCGGCGCGTCCACCCCAAAGGTAACCCACCAGCGGTGCCGGTTCCGCGGCGCGACCGAGTGCCTCTCCGAGGTCGTATGGTGAGCGACCTGAGCGAGATCGGCCCTCTTGTCGTTGCGGCGGCGCCCGCGTTTGTCTATTGACTTGCTCCTTCCCCCTGATCCAGACTGGATGCAGGCGGGACACATGTACACGAAGCCTCTCATCGTGAGGTCGTCGTGCTGGCCCTCTCTTCTCTCGTGCTCGGGGGTCAGCATCGTGCCTGCGCCGCGGATTGTCTCCTGACGGCCGCTGGCCGGTCAGCTTGAGGTGATTCGGTGGGGTAGAGACCGGCGGGCAGCCACGAGGGAGATTGACCCAGAAACCCTCCAGGTAATTTCATGCTGTCACCTCGCTCGCAGCGTCACAAGGAAGTCAAGGACAGCCTCAAGGCGACGCCGCACCCGGTCTGGATCGACGACATGCTCGAGTCCCTGGCCGACCAGTGGAAGGCCGCGGTCTACACGCCGCCGATCGCGCGAACGCTGACGGAGCCGATCGATCACGAGACCTGGAGCGTGCTCCTCCGGGAGTTCTTCTGTGTGGTCGAGGCGTTCCCGAAGTACATGGGGCTCAGCCTTGCCAAGACGACGTACGGCCAGTCACCGCGCGACTTCCTGGTGCGCGACTGGCTCATCGGCAACATCCGGGTCGAGGCGTTGCACGTGCGCTGGTACCTCGACTGGGCGGCGGGGCACGGGATCAGCACCGCGGAGATCACGAGCCACCGCCCGAGCCCGGAGGTGGCGTCGCTCTTCGACTGGCTCTGGTCGATCTCCTACCGCGGCTCGCTCGCGGAGGCGGTCGGCGCCGTGAACTACGCGATCGAGGGGATCACCGGCGAGTGGTCTCGCGTGGTGCTGCCGGCCTTCACGAAGCTCTATGGCGAGGGGAGCAAGTCGCTGACGTGGCTCGCGGCGCACGCGAACTACGATGACGCGCACCCGCGCGAGGCGCTCGAGATCGTCAAGCTCGCGACCACCTCTGGCGAGGAGATGCGCCGGGTGCAGTCGAGCATCAGCCGCTCCCTCGAGCTGTTCGAGCGCGCCTTCAAGGCCGTCAGCGTCCCGAGCCGCGGCGGCAGCTGACGCGCCCCCCGCGCCAGCGCCCCGCCGCTGCGCCGGGCCCCGACGGAGATACGAGATCTCCGAAGAAACCTCACAGACCCCAAGGCGAGCGCCACACGGCGACGGCGCGTGACCGCGGCGAAAACCGCCGGGATTCCTACCCAGCCGCACCACGCAGCACGCGAGAAACCGACTGGCGCGAGGAGAGAAACCTCGGAAATGCCGAGAGCGCCAGTCTGTCTCCTCCCCTTCTCTTGGCCTCTTCAGTCCCCCGGGGCAGAGCGGCGGTCACCCGCTCAGCGGCCGTAGACGGCTTTGCGGACCTTTTTCTTGAGATCGTCGAGCACGAAGGGCTTCGTGATGTAATGGCGAGCGCCCGCCTGGATGCCGGCGATGACGTCCATCGGATCCGACTTGGCGGTCAGGAAGATGATCGGCACCCGGCGCGTCGGCTCGTGCTCGCGGAGCCGCTTCGTCATGCTCACCCCGTCGAGCTTCGGCATCATGATGTCCACGATCACCAGATCGGGACGCGGCTCCTGCTGGGCCAGCGCGAGCCCATCGAGCCCGTTCGTCGCGACCACGGTGTCGAACTCGTCGCCGAGGAACCGGGCGATCATCGCCGCCGTGTCCTGCTCGTCCTCCACCACCAGGATTCTCTTCTTCGTCGCGGTCACCATCGGCGCCGGGAAAGATAGCGCGGAGCGGACGATGCGGGCGGTGTGCCGGGATTTTTTTCCGAAGAACGTTGGAAACACATCGATTTATTCACCGACAGCGCAAGCGCCGTCTGCGCCGGAGGCGCTCAGCGACGAGGGCCTTCGACGCACGCAGCCCCGAAAGCATCTCGGGAGAGAACGCCCGGGACCAAACGAGGTCGCGCGTCCGGAGGCGGGAGGCGGAGGTGGCGTGAAGGGATCAGGTCGCGCCGGCGGCGGCGCGCTCGAGGAGCGAGGCGAGGCGATCGAGCGGCATCGGCTCCACGAACGTGCTGCCGATGTCCCGCATCAGCACCGTCCGGACCGACGAGCCCCGGCGCTTCTTGTCGAGCGACAGGAAGCGCAGCGCGGCGGAGACCGGCTCGTCCTCGATCCGGGTGGGCAGGCCGAGCCGCGCGAGCAGGCGGGTCGCCCGGTCGGCCGCCCCGCGGTCGGTCACGCCGAGCGCGCAGCCGACGCGGAACATGGCCACCATGCCGAGCGCCACCGCCTCGCCGTGGGCCAGCCGGACGAACCCGCCCTCAGCCTCGAGGGCGTGCCCGAGCGTGTGGCCGAGGTTCAGGAGGGCGCGGTCGCCCGACTCGCGCTCGTCGCGGGAAACGATGGCCGCCTTCACGGCGATCGAGCGGCGGATGACCTCGGCGAGCACGCCGAGGTCGCGCGCGAGGAGGCGGTCGGCCTCGCGCTCGAGCAGCGTGAGCAGCTCCGGATCGCCGATGCAGGCCGACTTCACCACCTCCGCGAACCCGCTCCGGTAGGCGCGGTCGGTCTCGGTGGCGAGCGCCGCCGGGCTCGCGACGACCGCGGACGGCTGGTGGAACGTTCCGACGGCGTTCTTCGCGGGTCCGAGGTCGACCCCGGTCTTGCCGCCGACCGAGGCGTCGACCATCGAGAGGAGCGTGGTCGGCGCCGCGACCCAGCGGACGCCCCGGAGCAGCGTGGACGCAGCGAAGCCGCCGATGTCGGTCACCACGCCCCCGCCGTGCGCGAGCACCACCGCGCCGCGGTCGGCGCCGGCGTCGATCATCGCCGTCAGCGCCGCCTCGACGGCCGCGAGCCGCTTGTGCTCCTCGCCGGGCTTGAGCACCGTGACGGCCGCGGCCGGCGTCCCCTGCGCCGCGAGCGCGGCGAGCAGCGGCGCGCCCCAGAGGCGGCTCACGTTCTCGTCCGTGACGACGAAGACGGACGTCGGCGCCAGCGCGGCGATGGCGTCCGCCGTGGACGCCGCCCCGTCGGAGGCGATGCGCACCGCGTAGCTCTTGTCGCCGAGCGGCACGAAGAGCGGGCGATCCGCGTAGGCGCGGAGGACCCGCGCCGCGACGTCCGCGGGGGAGACGCCGTCGGTCACGACGCGCGCGTGGGCATCGGCATAGACGGGGGCGCGCGCGGCCAGGAGCTCGCGGATGCGCGCCTCGCGATCCGGCGCGCCGTCGAGGAGCGGGCGGTTGCCGTTCGGCGTGCGCGCGGCGATCGTGCGCGAGGTGGCGGTGAGCGCGACGACGCAGCCGCGCTCGAGCGCCTCGGCGCGGAGCGCGGGATCGACGAGGGCGCCGCCGCCGAGGGCGATGATGCGCGGGCCGCGCGCCGCGAGGAGCCGGCGCAGGGTCGCCGCCTCCAGCGCGCGGAAGCCAGCCTCGCCGCGCGTGGCGAAGAGCGACGGGACGCTCTCGCCGGCCTCCTCGACGATGGCGTCGTCGAGATCGAGGAACGGGAGCCTCGTGCGCGCGGCGGCGATGCGGCCCACGGTGGACTTGCCTGCCCCCATGAAGCCGGTGAGCAGGAGCGGAGGTGCGTCGGGAGGGAATTCCATGGCCTTCAGTAAGAGCGGACCTGCTGGAGGTAGCTGTCGACGTTGCGCGACAGCTCGGTGAGGCTGTCGCCGCCGAATTTCTCGAGCAGGGCGGCGGCGAGCGTGATCGCGACCATCGCCTCGCCGACGACGGAGGCGGCCGCGACGGCGCAGACGTCGCTGCGCTCGAAGGCGGCGTCGAACTGCTCCTTGGTGCGCACGTCGACGGAGGGGAGCGCGCGCTTGAGCGTCGCGATCGGCTTCATGGCGGCGCGGCAGATGAGCGGCATGCCGTTCGTGATGCCGCCCTCGAGGCCGCCGGCGCGGTTCGACGGGCGGGTGAAGGCGTGCGCCCCCTGATCGTAGGCGATGGGGTCGTGCACCTCGGAGCCCGAGATGCGCGCGGCCTCGAAGCCGATGCCGATCTCGACGCCCTTGATCGCCTGGATGCTCATCAGCGCCTGCGCGAGCCGGCCGTCGAGCTTGCGGTCCCACTGCACGTGGCTCCCGAGCCCGGGCGGCAGGCCCGTGGCGATCACCTCGAAGACGCCGCCGAGCGTGTCGCCCCGGTGCGCCGCCTCGCGGATGGCGTCGCGCATCGCCTGCGCGGCAGCGGCGTCGACGCACGCGAGATCCGAGGCGCGGGCGCGCTCCCGGAGCTCGGCGAGCGGGAGCTCCCCCCCGCCCGAGGCGGCGGAGGTCGGCGACGACACCGGGCCGATCGACAGGACGTGGGCGAAGACCTCGACGCCGACGGACCGGAGGAGCTTGCGGCAGACGCCGCCCACCGCGACCCGCGCCGCGGTCTCGCGCGCGCTCGCCCGCTCGAGCACGTCGCGCAGGTCCCGCCGGGCGTACTTCAGGCCGCCGGCCAGATCCGCGTGGCCGGGGCGCGGGCGGGTCAGCGCCTCGGGCGGCTCGGGGAACGGCTCGGGGCCCATCCGCCCGGCCCAGCTCGCGTGATCGCGGTTCTCGATCACCATGGCGATGGGGCCGCCGAGCGTCTCGCCGCCGCGCACGCCGGCGACGAGGCGGACGCGATCGGTCTCGATCTTCATCCGCCCGCCGCGCCCGTAGCCGCGCTGCCGCCGCGCCAGATCCTCGTCGATGTCCTCGGCAAGGAGCGGCATGCCCGCCGGAATACCCTCGACGGTCGCCACGAGCTCCGGCCCGTGCGACTCGCCGGCCGAAAGCCACCTGAGCTGCGTCATCGTGTGGAAAACCTCCTCTGCGCCCGGAGCCCCGAGCGAAGCTTGCTGCGTATTACAGGTCGATCTGCTCCACGTCGACGCTTTGGGCGGAAAAATTGGAAGAATGGCCAGCGGCGTCCCCGCCAACCTGGGTCGGGGAGCGGACAGCATCGCCAACCTGGGTCGAGGAGCTGGCGGCGCCGTCCGCGACGACCGGCTCCCCGAGGAACCTGGCCGCCACGGTGGCGAAGCTCTTCGGTAGATCCGTGACGAGGAGCGAGAGAGCGCCCGGCGTGCTCCGGGAGGTCGCGAGCCCCCGCTCGGCGAGGAACGAGGCCACCTCCTCCGCGGTCGCCGACGCGCTGTCCACGATCGGGAGGGGGCCGCCGGCGAGCGATGCCGTCTCGGCCTCGATCGCGGCGCGGAGCAGCGGGAAGTGCGTGCACCCGAGCACGATCGAGCGGGCTCCCGCGCCGATGAGCGGCTCCAGGTACCGCCGCGCGACGAGCCGCGGGACCTCGCCCTCGACCCATCCCTCCTCCGCCAGCGAGACGAGCAGCGGGGCCGCCTGGCCGGCGACCTCGGTGCGGGTGCTGAGCGACGCCACGGCGCGGGGATAGGCGCCGGACGCGATGGTCCCGGCCGTCCCGAGCACGCCGATCGTCGCGCCGCGCGACGCGGCGACGGCGGCGCGGGCGCCGGGCAGGATGACCCCGAGGACGGGCAGATCCAGCTCGACCCGGAGCATGTCGATCGCGACGGCGCTCACCGTGTTGCACGCGACAACGATCGCCTTGACGCCGCGGCCGATGAGCACGCGCGCGCAGCCGAGCGCGTAGCGGACCACCGTCTCCGGCGACCGCGTGCCGTACGGGACGCGCGCCGTGTCGCCCAGGTAGACGATGTCCTCGGCCGGGCAGCGCCTGCGCAGCGCGCGCACGACCGTGAGGCCGCCGAGGCCCGAGTCGAACACGCCGAGCGGCGCGTCGCCGTGGGACGTCACGGCTCCTCGATGCGGAACAGGTGCACCGGCTCGCGGAGGAACTGCTCGCGCGCGATCGCGTCGAGCGCGTTCCGCACGAGCCCTTCCCGCGCGTCGTGCGTGATGAGCACGACGTCCACCGCGGGCTGAGGAGCGGGCGCCGCGCCCGAGCTCGAGTTCGTCGGCCCCTGCTGCACGATCTGCTCGATGCTGACGCCCGCGTCGCCCAGCGCGCCGGCGAGGCGCCCCATGACGCCCGGCCGGTCCTCGACCGCGAAGCGCAGGTAGTACCGGGAGACGATCTCGCCGAGCGGGCGGACCGCGCGGGGCTTGATCGACATGCCGCGGCCCTGCATGCCCGCGACGCCCGACGCGATCGAGCGCGCGACGTCGAGGATGTCGGAGACGACGCTGACCGCGGTCGGCAGGTCGCCGGCGCCGCGGCCGTAGACGAGCGACGGGCCGACGGCGCGCCCCTCGAGCAGCACGGCGTTGAGCACGCCGGAGACGTTGGCGAGCACGCTCTCCTTCGGGATCAGCGTGGGGTGCACGCGCAGCTCGATAGAATCGCCGAGGTCGCGGCCGATCGCGAGGTGCTTGATGGTGTAGCCGAACCGATCGGCGTAGCGGTGGTCGGCCTCCTCGATGCTCCGGATCCCGGAGGTGTGCACGTCGGCGCTGTCGACCTGCGCCCCGAAGGCGAGCATCGCCAGGACGATCAGCTTGTGCGCCGCGTCGTGGCCGTCGACGTCGAGCGACGGGTCGGCCTCGGCGTAGCCGAGCGTCTGCGCCTCGCGCAGCGCGGCGTCGAACGACGCGCCCGTGTCGCGCATGCGCGTGAGGATGTAGTTACAGGTGCCGTTCAGGATCGCGGTGACGCGCTCGACCCAGTCGCTCGCGAACGCATCCCGGAGCGTCCGGATGATCGGGATGCCGCCGCCGACCGCCCCCTCGAACGCGAGATCGACCTGGCGCGCCGAGGCGCGCGCGAGGAGCGCGGGGCCGTGGGCGGCGAGCAGCAGCTTGTTCGCGGTGACCACGCCCTTGCCGCGGTCGATGGCGCGCTCGATCAGCGCGCGCGCGGGCGTCTCGCCGCCCATCACCTCGACGACGACGTCGATCGTGGGGTCGTCGACCACCTCCTCGGGGTTCGTGGTGAGCAGGTCGCGATCCAGGGCGGCGACGCGCTCCTTCTCGAGGTCGCGCACGACCACGCGCTTCACGACGAGGGGGACGCCCGCGCGCTCCGCCAGGTAACCGGAGTTCTCGGCCAGGAGGCGCAGGACGCCGCCGCCGACCGTCCCGCAGCCGAGGAGCCCGATCTGGATCGGGGCGCCCCCGCGAAGGCGCCTGCGATCGCTGGCGGCGTGGGGTTCAGGGTTCAAGTTCAAGGGCGGACCGCCTTCCGTCTTCATGCGCGCGGAGCTTAGCGCTTCTCGCGCCGAGAGGTGACGCCTATGCTGCGCTGGCCATGACGGAAAAGGGCGTTCTGGGCGACGAGTTCAGGTTCCACGTCGGCGAGGACGGGGGCGCCACGGAACGGGGGCCGCTGCTCCCGCTGCGCGTTCTCGTCGTCGCCGATCTCACCCCGCGCGATCCACACAACGCCGGCGCGAGCCCGCCCTCGGGCGCGATCCGCGTCGACGCGGGCCGCTTCGATAACCTCTTCACGATGCTCCGGCCACGGCTCGCGATCGAGGTGCCGAGCGTGCTCGCGGCGGGCCGGGCGGTGCGCGTCGACCTCGCGCCCGCCGGGCTGAAGAGCTTCCGGCCCGACGCGCTGTGCGCCGAGGTGCCGCTGCTGCGCTCGCTGCTCGACGGCCGCCGGGTCCTGGATCGGCTGCGCGACGGCTCGGCCACGCTCGACCAGGCGCGCGCCGAGCTCGATCGGCTCTGGGGCGGCTCCCCGCTGGTGCGCGACATCCTGGGCCTCCTCCCGGAGCGCCGGGACGCGTCGCCCGGCCGGTCCGCGTCGCCCGTCGCGGACCGGCCCGCGGCGCCGGCGCCCGCGCCCGGCTCGGACGTGGACGCGCTGCTCTCGATGGTCGACCTCGGCGGGGGCGAGGGCGCCGAGGCGGCGCCCCCACCGGCGACGCCGGGCAGCCTCGACGAGAAGCCGGCGGAGGGAGGGCGGTTCTCGGAGCTCATCGCGACCGTGGCGGCGAGCGCCCGCCCGCGCGCTGGCGGGCCCGCTCGGCCCGCGGAGGCGATCGCGCAGATCGAGCGCGCGATCGGCGCGCAGCTCGGCGCGATCCTGCAGCACCCCGAGGTGCGGCGCCTCGAGGAGGCGTGGCGCGGGCTGAGCCTGCTCGTGGAGCGCGCGAAGGGGGCGGAGGGCGTCCGGTTCGACGTCGTGAGCGCGCGGCCCGACGAGGCGGCCTCCGCGCTCGCGCGGGTGCTCGCGCAGACGGCGAGCTCCGAGCCGCCGGCGTCGGCCGCCATCGTGGACGTCGCGATCGACGGCAGCGCCGCGTCGCTCGCGCGGCTCGAGGAGATCGCGCGCGTCGCCGAGGCGCACGCGCTCCCCGCCGTGGTGAACGGCGACGCGCGCCTGCTCGGGGTCGACGATCTCGGCGGCGTCGAGCGGCTCGACAACAAGGCCGCGCTGTTCCGGGCGCCGCACCGCGCGCCGTGGCGCTCCGCTGCAGCGCGGCATGGCGCGCGGTGGGTCGCGATCGCGATGAACCGCGTGCTCGGCCGGACGCCGTACGACCGGTCGACCTCCCGGATCCGGGAAGCGGCGATCGCCGAGCAGCCCGGCGATGAGGGCGGCCGCGTCTGGATCTCGCCGGCGTACGTCGTCGGCGCGCTGATCGCGGGGAGCTTCCGCGAGACCGCGTGGCCCTGCCACGTGACGGGCGCGAAGGGCGGCGGGACGCTCGGGGACCTGCCGGTGCACGAGGTCAAGGGCGCCTACGAGGGCGAGGAGGGCGTCGCGATCCCGACCGAGGCGTTCGTGTCGACGGACACCCAGCGCGAGCTCTCGAAGAGCGGCGTGCTCCTGCTCGCGTCGGCCCCGAACAGCGACGCGGTGTATGTCCTCGCCGCGCCGACGGCCTACGTCCCGCCGGAGAAGCTCACGTACGACAGCCCCACGGCCGAGCCGGAGGAGCGCCTCGAGCGCGTCTCGCTCGTCGATCAGCTCTTCGTCGCGCGCGTCGTCCAGTTCCTGCGCGCGCTCTGCTCGAAGCTGCCCCCGGAGAGCGACCCGGCGGAGGTCCAGCCGGTCGTCGAGGGCGCCCTCTGGGCGCTGTTCGAGAACGCGCCGCCCGCAAGCGTCGAGCTCACCGTGAAGGCCGCCCGCGTCGAGGGCGGCGCGCAGATCGCGGTCACGGTGCGCCCGCGCCGCTTCCTCGGCGTAGGGCTCGACGAGGTGTCGCTCGAGATGCCGCTCGGCTGAGCCCACAGCGCCGGATTGACGCCGCCCGGCGCGCGGGGGAGGATCGCCGGCATGCGGCTCCGCGTTGCGATCCTCCTCGCAGTCCTGAGCACCCTCGTGACCACGTGCCAGCGGCCGGCGGCCCCGCAGGCGCCGACGTCCGACTGCGGCTGCCGCAAGAAGTAGCCCGCCGCCCATCGCGGCGACGACGGGCCACGTCGCGCGGCTCCGGGCGCACGGCATTGTGATGCGCGTCGAGCGCCTCTCGCGAAGACGCGAGGACCGGTGCGTGAGCGGTGCTCTCTCTCACACGCGCCGCGGAACGGCCACCCGCCAGCGGGGGGCGGCGCGTCGATACGGCCTCTCCGCGCCGGCCGCATCGGAGGTCCTGCTTTGATGGCGACGAAGAGCGCAGGAGTGATCGTCGCTTTCACCTCGACGGAGCGCGGCGAGTTGCGTAGTTGCGCAGCTGCTCAGTCGGGCAGCAGCGCGTCGCGCGCGATGTGCGCAGCGCGCGCAACGCGCGTTGACCGCCTCATCACGAAGCGAGCATTGCGCCGGCCTTGCAATCCCCAGGGACGGCCCGAGGATTGCAATCCTGGCGGCTTCATGAAGCCTTGCACCCAGGAGGACATCCGCTCGAGTCGCCCGTTCGCCGGCCGCAGGGCGGTGGTGATCGGTGGGAGCATCGGGGGCCTGGTCGCAGCCCGCGTGCTCGCCGACCATTTCGGCGAGGTGGCCGTCGTCGAGCGCGACGCCATCCCGGATGACCTCCGCGAGGCCCGCAAGGGCGTGCCCCAGGCTCGCCAGCTCCACGGGCTGCTCGCCCAGGGAGAGCGCATCCTGAACGACCTGTTCCCCGGCTTCACCGGGGAGTTGCTCCAGGACGGAGCCATCGCATACGACTTCGGGCTCGGCCTGGCCTGGCACCACCACGGCGCCTGGAAGCCGCGCTTCGAGACGGGGGTGCGGACCGTGTGCATGACCCGTCCGCTGCTGGAGGCGCACGTGCGCCGCCGCGCGTTCGCGCTGCCCAGGGTGCGGCGCCTCGACCAGCGCGAGGTGGTGGAGCTCTCGGCGTCTCCCGATCGCTCCCGGATCACGGGCGTCGTGGTCCGGCAACGCGACGAGGGCGGCCGGATCGAGCGGCTGCCGGCGGAGCTCGTGGTGGACGCCAGCGGGCGCGGCTCGCGCGCGCCGGCGTGGCTCGAGGCGCTCGGCTACCGGCGGCCCGACGAGTCGACCATCCAGGTCCGGGTGGGGTATGCCAGCCGGCAGTACCGGCCGCGGGATCCGGCGCAGCTCCCGTGGAAGTCGCTGTACGTCCTCGGCTCGCCGTCCGACAGCCGGCGGTTCGGCTGCATTGCGCCGATCGAGGGGGGGCGCTGGATCGTGGTGCTGGCGGGCCTTTTCGGCGATCACCCGCCCGCCGATCCCGAGGGCTTCCTGGAGTTCGCCCGGGGCCTGCCCAACGACGCGCTCTACCGGGCGCTGCTCGGGGCCGAGCCGGTGACGGACGTCGCCGTCTCCAAGTTCCCGGCGCACCTCCGGCGGCACTACGAGCGCATGGCGCGGATGCCCGAGGGGCTCGCCGTGCTTGGCGACGCGCTCGCCAGCTTCAACCCCGTTTACGGCCAGGGGATGACGTCGGCCTGCCTCCAGGCGCTGGCGCTCGACGCCGTGCTCAAGGAGCAGCGCCGCCGCGCGGGGCGCGGCGCGATGTCGGGCCTCGGCCGCCGTTACCACGCGGCCGCGGCGAAGGCGGTCGACCTGCCGTGGCGGATGTCCACAGGGGAAGACCTCGCCTACCCCGAGACCATGGGCCGGCGGCCGTTCCTCCAGCCGATCATGCGCTGGTACACCGGGATGCTGCACCGGGCCGCGCAGGTCGATCGCGAGGTCTACGTGCGCTTCGTGCGCGCGTTGCACATGCTCGACGGGCCGGAGGCGCTCCTGGATCCTCGCCTGATCCTGCGCGTGCTGCGCGCGGGGCGGTCCGCGTCGCTGCCCGAGGTGGCCGCGGCCGGCGCGGCCCACCGACGGCGGCCCGAAGACGCCTGAACAGCTGAGCCCGCCGCTTCGCTCCGGCGCGCGACGTCGGCGACGGCTTCGCACCGCGCGAGGGCCGGTGTCGGCAGGACGAACGCGCCGTGATGCCGTGTCGACAGGCCTCCTCCGTCGGAAGGCCGCCTGGCGCGGCGACGGGGCGTTGCCTGGTCGTCGTGTTCTGGTAAGAAGTGCGCGCCTTTACCCACGACGGATCGGCTCGCGAGGCGGCTCCTCGCGGAGGCAGGACATGACCGACTCGATGAACCCGCTGCTGGAGCTCGTCGCCCGCGATCGAGAGCACGACTGCGACGGGGTTGGCCACGTGAACGTCTGCGTGCGGGTGGTCGGCGTCGCCGAGCTGCCGACGCGCGCCGGGCACTTCCGCATCGTCGCGTTCTGGAACAACCGAGACGCCAAGGAGCACATCGCGATGGTGCACGGCGACGTCATCGGCGCCTCGAACGTGCCGACGCGGCTGCACTCCGAGTGCGTGACAGGCGACGTCATGGGCTCGCTGCGCTGCGACTGCCGCGATCAGCTCCTCGAGGGGTTGAAGAAGATCAAGAGCATGGATCGGGGCATCCTGCTCTATCTGCGCCAGGAGGGACGAGGGATCGGGCTCATCAACAAGATCCGGGCGTACGCGCTGCAGGACCAGGGGCTCGACACGGTCGAGGCGAACCTGGCGCTCGGCTTCAGGGACGATGAGCGCGACTACGCCGTCGCGGCGCACATGCTGCGCAGCCTGAACGTGAGATCGATCGAGCTCATCACGAACAACCCCAACAAGGTCCAGCAGCTGACGCAATACGGAGTTTCTGTGGTCGGGCGCGTCCCGCACGTGATACCGCCGAACGATCACAACCGCTTCTACCTGGAGACCAAGGCGAAGCGCTCGGGACATTTCATCGACACGTGGGGCAAGCCGCACCTGGTCGAGCAGAGCGATCCCGTCGTGGTCGACGGGATGTCGCCGCCGGAATCCGAGCCGGCCGAGCCGGCGCCCGCGGGCTGAGGTCCCCGCGGGCGCGGGGGGCCCAGGCTCGGCAGCCTTTGCGGCGGCGAGCCTCCGATCGATGCCCGTCCGGCGCTACGGGGGCGCCGCGCGGCGCTGTCGAGATGGCCTCATGGCGCGGCGCCGGTCAGGCGGCGCACCCGGTCCGCGTGGGGGCTCGCCGGGAAATGCGAGAGGAACGCCCCGGCGCGGGTGCGCGCCTGGTCGGCGCGCCCGCTGCGCAGCAGCGCGTCGATCGCGACGATCTCCCGATCGGCCGCGAGGCGCCCCTCGGGGAACTCGGCCTGGTGCTCGTCGAGCAGGGCGAGCGGCGCCTCCGGCGATCGCGCGAACACCGCCCTGATCTCCGCGAGCCGCCCGGCCTCCCGGAGCAGCTCGTCGCGCTCCAGCAGCGCGGCCGCCGTCGCGGCGGGCCGAAGCGTGGGCTCGCCCTGACCGGCGTTCGCCTGGGGCAGCTCCCGGCCCACGCCGGGCGCGGACCGAGGCGGCAGCTCGACGCCGGGCGCCGGCACGGGCGCCCCGAGCGCTTGATCGCTGCAACCTGCGAGGAGGGCGAGGAGCGGGGCGGCCAGGCCTCCCGCGATCCACCGGGTGTGTGACGAATGGTGAACGACATGCATGTCGTCGACTCCTTCATGGGGCCGAGCTGGCGGACCCCCGTCGAGACGGGCGCGCGAAAGCGCGCGTGCCCATTGCGGGACCGCAGCTCGCCGTCGCCATGGCCGCCAGAGCGGCACGGCGTATTCGACGTAGTGGGCTCGCGCTCCAGCAACGACGGCTCGAGCGCAAGCATTCCTAGCTGACAGGGATAGTGTAAAAATGAACTATCGGTTTGTCAACACTGCTTACTTACGCCGTCCGAAAGCAGCGCTGCCACTTGTCTATGGCCGAATTCGCCCTACTCGGCTCAGAAGGCCCCGGCGACGCCCACGCCTGCGCCGCCGCCCGCCGGCGCGAGCGAGACGCGAAAACGCGGCGTGCCAGGACCGGCAACGCCCGGGCGGGGTGCATGAAACAGAGCCGGGATCAGCACGCCGGAGGCGGCGCCGAACACGGCGCCCGTGAGCACGTCGGTGAAATAATGGCGATCGCCGGCGATGCGCAGGTAGCCGGAGAGCGCGGCGAGCGCCATTCCGTTCGCCCATACCCACGGCGCCGCGCGATAGCCGCGCATCGACGCCACGGTGCCGCTCGCGGCGGCGAGAGAGAAGACGGCCGTCGAGTGGCCGGAGAAGAACGAGAGATCGTCGTCGTTCGGGACGGGGCCCGAGGCCCCCTCGCCCGCGCGGAGCACATCCAGGTTGTCGTAATGGGAATAGGGCCGCTGGCGGCCGACGATGTATTTGGTGATCTGGTTCAGGTCCATCGCCACCACCATCGCCTCTGTGACGATCACGAGATCGGCGGCGATGTTGTCGGAGCGGCCGTCGTACCACGCGGCGAGCGCGGTGAGGCCCAGCGCTGCGGCGGGCGCGACGCCGAGGACCATCACGTTGCTGACATCATGAGCGGTGTTCGGGTTGTCTCTCCAGACCAGCTCGTCGCGGATCGACGTGTCGAGCGCGTTGGCCTCGCACCAGCGGCACGACGCGGGGGCGAGGCCCTTCTTCGCGAGCTCGGACGCGATCCATGAGGCGCCGCCGACGACGGTGATCGGCAGATCGATCTCGGGCAGGTACGTGAGCTCGGGAGACGGGTCGGCGGCGGCGGACGGCGAGGACGAGACGGCGACGAGGAAGGCAGGCAGAGCGAGCGCGGCGGGGGCACGCATGAGGGGCGCGAGCGTAGCCGGGGCCGAGGGGCACGGGAATCCGTCGCGGACGTCAGACGCGCGACGGCCCCGGCGCGGCGAGGAGCAGCCCGTCGAGCAGGCGCGCGTGGGCGTCGTCCACCAGGTCCCGGAGCGCCGCCGGCCCGGCCTTGGCCAGGGCCCCCGACGCCGCGAGGGTCGCGAGGCCGTGGTGCATCGCCCAGATCGGGACCGCGAGCGCCCGCGGATCGCCGGGCGGGAACGCGCCGGCGCGCTGCGCCTCCTCGATGAACCCGAGGAGCACGCCCAGGTTCTGCGCGGTGGCCGCCGTGACCCGCGGGTCGTCCACGTCCACCTCGCCAGAGTACATCACGTGGAAGGGCGCGGGGTGCTCCAGCGCGAAGGCGACGTAGGCGAAGCCGGCCGCCAGGAAACGCGCCCGGAGGTCGCCCCCGGCGCCCTCGAGGGCGGCCGAGATCCGCGCGCCGAGCGCCGCGCTCGCCTGGACGGCGAGCTCGGTCATCAGGGCGCGCTTGTCCGCGAAGTGGCGGTAAGGCGCGGCGTGCGAGACGCCGATGCGCCGCGCGACCTCGCGCAGCGTGAAGCTCGCGTTCCCTTGCTCCTCAATGAGCGAGAGCGCCTCCTCCAGCACGGCGCGCCGCAGGTCGCCGTGGTGGTAGGGCCGGTCGACGGGGGGCGACGCTGGCGCGGGTGAAGGGCGCGACGCGGGTGCGGGTGAGGTGCGCGCGCGCGGACGGCGGCGCCTTGCGGGGGAAGCCACAGCGCAGCCGCACGATACCACGAAGGCCGCGGTCCACCGAGCCGCCGTGCACCGAGCCGCGGGGCGCAGGGCAGCGGGGGCAGGGCCGCGAGCTCACGAGCCGCAGGCGGTCGCGAAGAAAATGTAGGCAGCGGAAACTTTCCCATGTTGTCAGTGTCATCATCAGGCGCGCGGGCGGCCCGGTGGGGCCGGCGCGCTGCACCCGATCCAGGAAAGGAGCCCCGTATGTCCGAGCCCCGTCGATCCCCCGAGCGCGAACGCCTCCTCGCCGCCGTGGAGCGCGTCCGCGGCGTCGCCGCCGCCCACGCCGAGGCCTCCGAGCGGCTGCGCACGCTCGCGCCCGCGGTCGTCGACGCCCTGCAGTCGAGCGGCCTGCTCGCTATGGCCGCGCCGCGCGCGCTCGGCGGCGTCGAGAGCGACCCGCTGACGCAGGTCCAGGTCTTCGAGGCGATGGCGCGCGCGGACGCCTCGGCGGGGTGGTCGCTGATGATCAGCGTGCTGCTCGCCGCGCTCGCCGGGGGCACGCTGCCGGACGAGGGGGCCCGTCAGGTGTTCTCAGGGCCGTTCCCGACGTTCGCAGGGCTCCAGGTGCCGACCGGCCTCGCGCGGCGCGTCTCTGGGGGGTACGTGCTCGAGGGCCGCTGGGCCTTCGGCAGCGGCGTGCGGCACGCGTCGTGGGTGTTCACCTGCGCCATCGCGGCGCCGGAGGGCGGGGCCCCTCCGGCGGGGCCGCCCGAGATGATCAGCCTCGCCATTCCGCGCGAGCAGGTGGTGATCGAGGACACGTGGGACGTGGCCGGCCTGCGTGGCACGGGGAGCGACCACTACCGGATCGAGGGCGCGCTCGTGCCCGAGGCGCGGACGTGCCCCTTCCCGGCGGCTCCGCAGCGGCGCGGCGGCGCGCTGCATTCGCTGCCGCTGATTGCCCTGCTCGCGGCCGGTCACGTCGGCTTCGCGCTCGGCGTCGGGCGGCGCGCGCTCGACGAGATCGCCGCGGTCGCCCCGCGCCGCGTGAAGGCCTGGCCGCAGCTCGCGCTGGGCAGCCACGCGGCCTTCCACATGGACCTCGGGCGCGCGGAGGCGAAGCTCGCGGCGGCGCGGGCCTATGCGTTCGACGCGCTCGGGCGGATGTGGGACCAGGCGCGCGCTGGAGAGGCGCTCTCGGTCGAGGACTGGGCGGCGATCCGGCTCGTCCAGACGTATGCGACCGACGTCGCCGCGGAGGTCGCGAGCTTCGCCTACCGGGCCGGCGGCGGGGGCGCGCTCTACGCGGCGAGCCCGCTGCAGCGGTGCTTCCGGGACATCCACGCGGCGACGCAGCACATCGCCGCGACCGACGACGCCTACGAGTTCGCGGGGCGCGCGCGGCTCGGGATCGCCGAGCTGCACCCGATGCTCGCGCCGCGACCGCCCGCGGGCCGTCCTTGAACACGTTCCCGAAGTGAGCAGACCCGGCTCTCGAAGCCGCCGATGGGCCGGCAGGTCGCCGGATCGAGCCCATGGAGCGCAAGAGCGCGATCGAGGAGGGCGGGATCTACGGGAGTCGTATCATCCGCTCCAGAAGGCGGCCCCGCGCTCAGGGCTGGCTGCCTTCCGGCGGGCACGCGACCCTCTGGGGCGGCGGCGGGTTGCACATGATGACCACGGGAGGGCCTCCGTCGCGAGAGGGCGGAAGCCGCGGGCAGGTGTTCGGGAGAAACTGCCTGCATGTGCCGTCCGGGCCCCGGACCACCCTCGCTCCCTGCGCGGGGTGCGGAAGCGGTCCCTCCTCGCCCTGCGCCGCCGCCGCCCCCCCGCCGTGGGACGCACCCGACGCGGCCGGCGCCGACGTCGTCCCGGCGTCCTGCGACGTCTCCGGTGCCGCCGCGTCCTGCGTCTCCGTCGTCCCGGCGTCGCTGGGCGCCTCCGCATCCCCCACGCCAGACGAATACGTTTGCGGGCGATCCGGGCGCGGCGGGTTGGAGAACAGCTCCGGCGGGTTGGCGATCAGCTCCGGCGGATCGGGCGGCGGCTGGGCCGTGCCACAAGCCGCTGCGCTGCCGGCCACCGTGACGACGAACGAGGACGCGAGCACACGGCGGCGCCGGCGCGGCGAGAGCTTCATGGCGACCATCCTAGGCCCACGGACCAACCGACGTCACCCGAACGGCGATCGCTGCGGCGCGCTCGGCGCGACATCGCATAGCGCCGCCGAGCTCGACGAGGCCGTCAACCTCGTCAACCTCGAGCGCCGCAGCCAGGCGCTGCGCTCATTTCCCCATCTTCATCGCATGCGGACGCGCCTGCAAGCGATCGATGTAGGCCTCCAACCTGGGCCGCCCCGTCGCGTTTCCCCACAGGCGCGCCCACATGAACATCGAGCCGATCATCACATCGGCCGCGGTGAACCGGTCGCCGAACAGATAAGGCCCATCCCCGACCTCGCCTTCGATCACGTCCATGGCCGTGGCGAAATCCGTCCAGCCCCGCTGGGGTCCCGTCTCGAGCTTCATCAGGTGATCGCCCATCGACGGCTCGAGCTGCGACGTCGAGTAGACCATCAACGACAGATAACGCCCCCGCTGCGGCTCGCCGATCCGCGGCGCCAGCCTGGCTTCGGGAAACTTGTCCGCCAGATAGAGACAGATCGCCGCGTTCTCGAAGAGCCTGGTGTCGCCATCCACAAGCGCGGGCAGCTTGCCAGCCGGGTTGATCTTCAGGAACTCCGGCGCCTTGTGCTCCCGCTTCTCGAGGCTGATGGGGACGAGGTCGTACGTGGCACCGCACTCATCCAGCATCCACTTGGTGATCGCTGCACGGCTCTTGGGGTTGTAGTAGAGCTTCATTGCAATCTCCCTCGCAGGTTTGATGGGACGGCCCGGAGCATGGCAGAACGCAACGATGGGTTCTACAGCGGAGTGCAGATTTGTGTGCTACGGACTCAGCCGCTAGCCAGGCGCTCGAGGCGTGCGCCTGAGCTGCAAGGAAAGGAGCCGCGGCGCGTCGCTCCTGAGCGCCTCCGCGTCGCGCCACTCGCCCAGGTGAACGAGCGCGAACCCGGCCCCCAGGCCCGCATTGACGTACTCGGAGACGTCGTGCAGAAACGCTGTCACACGCTCTGGCTGGCCCGTCTCCGGGTCGACGAAATTGGCCTGCCCCCCGCGCATCTGTCGCACGGGGTGCAGCTCGCACAGGTAGAGCTCGCCTCCCGCGCGCAAGACGCGGGCGGCCTCGGCGAAGACCGCGTCGATGTGCTCGATGTGCTCCAGCACGAGCATGGCAATCACGACGTCGGACGAGCCCTCCGCGAGGGGCCAGGAATCGCGGATGTCGTGCTGCACGAAGCGGACGCGGGGAGAATGCACGCGGGCCCTCGCGCGACGCAACATCCCCTCGGAGAAATCGAGCGCGAGTACGCTCCTCGCGTGCTCGTCGAGCCACTGCGTGTTGCGCCCGGTGCCGCAGCCGATCTCGAGCACGTCCCGGCCGGCCAGCGCCAGGCCGCGCTTCCGGAGGACCTCGGCCGCCAGCTCGCGGGTCCGGTTGAAATCGTCATCGTACGTCGCGGCCCAGCGATCGTAGGCCGTGGCGATCTCGGGTTTGTCTGGAGAGCTGGACATGAGCTCGCTCGGACTCCTGTGTCGTTCACCCGCCCAAGGAAACGCCGTCAACCAGGATCGCGAAGGCCTCCCGGTCTGCCGAACGCCCTCGACGCCGGGGAGTCTATCGGGGGGACGGCGGCCATGTCAACAGCACATCACCCGAGCATTCCAGTGGCGAGACCCACCGCAGAGGCGCTCTCGGACCGGCGCAGCGACAGCCGCTACAAGCCGAGCTCGCTCAGCCCAGGATGCTCGTCGGGCCGCCCCGAGCGGCCAGTGGAACTTCCGCTCCTCTGCCGCGATCCGCACGTCATTGATGCTCGCCTCGCGCCGCCGCATCAGCCCCTGCCCATCGAACTCCCACTGCTCGTTGCCGTGGGACCGGTACCAGTTCCCGCTGTCGTCGCGCCATTCATAGGCGAAGCGCGCCGCGATCCGGTCACCGGTGAACGCCCAGACCTCCTTGATCAGGCGGTAGTCCAGCTCCCGCTGCCATTTTCGGCGCAGAAACGCCTCGATCGCCGCCCGTCCCTGGAAGAACTCGGCCCGGTTCCGCCAGCGGCTATCGACTGTGTATGCCTGAGCCACGCGCGCGGGATCCCGACTGTTCCAGGCATCCTCCGCCAGCCGCGCTTTCCGGGCGGCGGTCTCTGCGGTGAAGGGCGGCAGCGGCGGGCGCGACACGACAGGATCTTCGCTCAAGGTGCACCTGAACGAACCTTCCTCGAATCCCCCGTCCCCGGCAACCCCTTTCCACGCGGAGCTCCTCAGGGCCGTACCGCGGACCGGCCGCCCCCGTCCTGCCACCGGCGCGCGTCCGTCGCTCGAGCGCGCCGCCCCCGCGGGGCCGCCTGGCCGCTCCGGCGCACGCGCCGTCGGAGCCGCCGCGACGCTTGGCGCTCGTCCCGGCGGCGAGAGCTCGTTAGAGTCGCTCCACGCTCCGAGGAGCCTGTGCGCTCGAGAGGGATCCGATGACCATTCCGATGACTTGCGTCTTCATCTCACTTCTCTTGATCTACGTGGCCCGCCTGTTCGTCGCCAAGGCGCAGTCACAGCAGCCCGAGGGCCTGGACAACCACAACCCGCGCGACCAGCAGGCCAAGCTCACCGGCGTCGGGCGCCGCGCCCTCGCCGCCCACCAGAACGGCTTCGAGGCGTTTGCGCCCTTCGCCGCCGGCGTCTTCACGGCCCACCTCGCGGGCGCCGACGCTCGCTGGAGCGCCATCCTCGCCGTCACCCACGTCGCCGCGCGCGTTCTCGTCATGTACCTCGCCGACAAGGCGTCTGCCCGGACCGCGGTCTGGATCATCAGCTTCGCCGCCACGGTGGGCCTCTTCCTCCTGAAGTGGCTGGTCTGAACGCCGCAGCGCCGGCGCGGCGGGGGCGCCGCGGCAGGCTCAGCGCGGCAGGGGCATCCACGCGCCGTCCGTCGGGACGTGGATCTGCGCGGGCAGGTTCTTCGCGGCGGCGCGCTGGGTGAACGCCGTCACCGGCTCGCGGTAATGGGCGAACGTGGTGTGGTGGATAGGGATCACATGGCGGGCGCGGAGCAGCGCGGCGGCGGCGACCGCCTCTTCCGCGTCCATCGTGCGGAGGCCGCGCGCGCCGTCGACGCCGACCGCGCCGAGGTGCGGTAGCCACAGATCGATGGGCGCAAAGCGAGCCGCCACCGCGCGCATCGGGTCGGTGAAGACCGAATCGCCGGTCCAGTAGATCGAATAGGGCGTCGCGCCCTCCCAGCGGAGCACATACCCGTTGCCCTTGCCGAGCGTCGCGTCGAGCGCCGCGTCGTGGGTGTGGTTCGCGGGCACGGCGAGGATCCGCAGGCGCCCGGCGCGGGTCGGGAGGACGGTCTCCTGGTCCCAATCGAGCGGCGTCAGCTTCGTGAATCCGGCGGCGCGCGCCGCCTCGACCGCGTCGGGGGGGAGGACGAAGGTGACGTCCTTCGGGAGCGTCTCCTTCGCGACGGCGTCGAAATGGTCAGCATGGTTATGGCTGAGGAGGATGACGTCGAGGTGCCCGAGCGGCTCCGCCGGAGGATCGGTGTAGCGGGCGATCGGCGCGTTCTCGACGCCTGTCGACGGGTGTTTGGGGAGCACGAACGCCGCTGGCCCGCGCGGGCCAAGGACGGGATCGGTGAGCAGCCGGAGGCCGTCGCGCTCGAGGATCGCCGTCGGGCCGCCGCGCCACTGGAAGCGCCCGCTCGAGGCCTCGGCCGCGGGGGCCGGCGGCGTGATCGCGGCCGCCGAGCCGGCCGGCGGCGCGCTGGCTCCGCCGCGGTCCGGCGAAGCACAGGCCGTCAGGGAGAGCGCGAGCAGCGCGGCGACGATCGACCCCACGGGCGCCAGCGGCTTGCGCGGGCGACCCGTCGAGGGCGCGCCCGCGCCGGGCTCCGCCTCGGCGGGCTGCGGGAGCTGCTCGGCACGTCCATTCCACCTGCTCGGGACACCCGTCATCCGGTTCATCGTCGTCGCCTTCCTGGCCGCGCGGTTGCAATGAGGTTCTCGGCGAGGGACCGCGCGCGCGCGGCGGCGCCCGGTCCCCCCTCGCGGACGGCGGTCACGATCGCGCCGTCGATCAGCAACAGGAGCTGCGGCGAAAGCGCGTCGGCGGCCGGCACGCCGGCCTCGCGCAAGAGCCGCTCGAAATAGTCGATGAGCCGCAGCTTGTGGCGCTGCGCGGCCTCGTGCGCGGGGTGGCTCCGGTTCGCGACCTCGACCATCGTGTTGAGGAACGCGCAGCCGCGAAAGTCGTCCGCGGCGAACAGCTCGGCGAGCGCGTCGAAGACCGCGAGCGGCCGGTCCCGCGGATCGCCCGCGAGCGCCTCGACGCGCCCGGCCAGCCACGCGCGAAAGCGCGCGTCGCGCGCCTCGAGCACCGCCACAAGCAGCTCGTCCTTCGTCCGGAAGTGCCGGTAGAACGTGGCCTTGGCGACGTCCGCCTCGGCGATCAGGCGATCGACGCCGACGGCGCGGTACCCCTCGGCGTAGAAGAGGCGCTCCGCGACCTCGAGGATATGGCTACGCGCATCCCGCACGACCCTGCTTTAGACAGACAGGTCTGTCTTGTCAAGGGCTGCCGGCGCGCGGTCCGCCGAGAAGGCCGGCGACGCGCGCCCGAGGTGCTGCCCCGAGGCGCCGCCGGAAGGCACCAACCAGCCCTGCGGCACGGTCTCCACGAGCGTGCGGTTCAGGCGATAGGCCGGATCCGGACGGGCGCGGCCGACCACCGCGACGAGCGCCTCGTCGGCAGCCCCGCTCGAATGCGATCGACAGCGACGCTCGGACGAGGAGAGGTCGAACCACCGAGGCACCAAGAGAAGAGGAGGACTCTATTGTTTCTTCTTCCGGCGTCCTCGGCGCCTCAGCTCTGGCCCTGTGCGTCGAGCACCCGGCGCGGCCGAGCGCCGGTGCGCGGCGGACAACCCCCTCACACCGGCGCCGCGCCGTCAGGGGACGCTCATCTCGAACGCCACGCTGTAGTTCGGCTGAGCCTTGCCCGTCGTCGATCCGACGAACGGATCGGAGTCGCGCAGCTGACCCCAGCGGATCGTGCCGCCCGTCATCGACGTCCCGTCGGTCGTCATCGCATAACCGACCATCACGCCGGACGCGGGGAGGTTCCGCGCGGTGATCTGCACCGAATCGCCGGCGATCTCCACGCCGCTGATCTGGATCCGGGTGTTGCCGCTCCAGAGCTCGAAGCCGCGGCCCTGCGCCCACTCCGTGAACGCGGTCTGGTGGGGAGACGGCAGCGCGCTGTCCCAGGCGAGCGGCGGCACCGGGACATGGAAGTGCACGGTGACGACGTTGCCGCTGCGCTCGACGCGCGTCGGCTGGAGCGGCTGCCAGTCCTTCCCGAGGACGACCTTCTCGAAGTAGATCTGGCCGAATTTCTCGCCGAGCTGCTGGTACCCGTTCGCGTTCAGGTGGATGTGATCGTTCGCATACGGGTACTGGTACTTCGGACCCGAGCAGACGATATCGCCAGGGTGATCCACGCCGACGCGCCACTGCGCCTGCGTCGACGTCGACCGCGTGCCAGCGTCGGTGTGCACCGAGTTCTGCTGGGACACGAGCAGGGGGATGCTCCGCGACTGGCCGGTGATCCGGAGGACATCCTGGTTGTAGTCGGACCACAGCTTTGCCAGCTCGTCCCCGTAGGTCGCGCTGCCGGCGTCGGCCTCGCCGTGCGTGATCACGATGGCGCCGACGCCGTACGTCTTGCCGGCCTCCCTGGCGAGCCGCGCGATGGCCTCCGCCTCGAACAGCGTCGCCGCGTAGGCGCGGCCCATCGACGTGTCGCCCGAGGCCGTCTGGGTGGCCCCCTTCCGGAGGACGCTCATCGGCTGCCCGCTCTCCCCGACGACGGTGTGCACCGTGATGTGATCGCCGCCAGCGGCGGCCTCCGCGAGGGACGAGATCTGGTCGGCCATCGCCGTGTGGGGCGTCTCGCCATAGATGTTCTTCGGGTAAGCGCTGGGGTAGGTCGTCGCGAACGCGCGGATCGGCTCGACGAGCGGCACCAGGGTGAGGGACGTCTTCGCCGCGTCGAAGGGGGGCACGCTCGTGTCCCCGAGGGACAGCTTCAGGTTGTGAAAGCGCTGCGTCGTGGTGCGAGGGGGCGTGCCCTCCGCGCCGACCGAGAGGCTCTGTCCCGTACCGACGATGCCGGTCCAGTCCCAGAGCGGCGCCGGCGGCGCGCCGCCGCCCCCTTCGCCTGCACCGCCGGTGCCCGGCGCGCCCCCGCCCCCTTCGCCTGCACCGCCGGTGCCCGGCGCGCCGCCGGAGCCGCTCGCGCTGCTCGTCGCGCCCTGACCGCCGGCGCCGCCGGAGCCGCTCGCGCTGCTCGTCGCGCCCTGACCGCCGGCGCCCTGACCGCCGGCGCCGGAGGACGACCCGTCCGACGAGTCGCATCCGAACGCCGCGAGGAGGAGAGCGAGAGTGCCTGACGAACCAAGGCTCAAGAACGAAGATTGTCGCATGATGGCTCCTTGCCGCTGCACGAGCGGACCGGGTGATTGCGCGGCCCGGAGCGTCGCTCGTCAGGCCGCGTGGAGGAAACCAGGACCGGCCATACCACGGAGGCGCAGAAAAACTGAACCGATTCAGTTGATGGGGACCTCCACCTCGGTCGGAAGCTCCGCCGGGGCGTCGAGCTCGGGGGGCAACCGCCCTCGAGGGTCGACGGCGCGGCGGCGGGGACCAAGCCAGGCGCTCACCTTCTCCCGCCTCGGCGGCCCGGAGCTGGTGCGCCGGAAGGAGCGCGCCATGTCTGCACGCCGTGATCGAGGGCTGGCTCGGTGCGACAGTACACATCTCCGAGCACGTGCTACGGTCGCTCCCGATGCATGCCAATGCAGCGTTGCACGACGCCCTCGCGGAGTTTTTCGCTCTCTTTTCATCAAGTTTCCTCCAACGAGCGAGCGAAGTCCCCCCGTTCACCGCGAGGCTCGTCGGGACGTCGATCGAAGTGACCCTCCAGGCAGGCGAGGGCGGGACGACTGTCATCCGCCAGCGAGGCTCCGCCCTCTATCTCCTCGCCGGGCGGCTCTGGGCCGAGGCCCGCGTGAGCGAGGGGCACGGCCTCCGCTGCCTGCTGCCGACGCTCACCCCTTACCCCCTCAGCTTCTCCACGCAATGGAACAACTGGCAGAACCTCCAGCAGGCGGCGCTGCCCGCGGTGGGCCGGATCGCGCTCGCGCTCGATGACGATGCGCACGAAGAGGCGGTCCTCCTCCTCCGGCACGTCCTTGACGTCGACTCCGGCTATTGGCTCGAGCTCGAGCGCGCCGTGCCGAACGGGCTCCGGAAAGAGGTCCTCGCGAAGCTGTCCGAGCTCGAGGAGCGGACCCGCTCGACCTCCTCGCTCGGCGGCCACCTGAAAGCGCTCGCGCCTCACGCCGGCAGCAGCGATCCTCGCGAGCGCCTCTTCGTGGCCAAGCACTATCGAAGCACCACGAAGCACCTCTCGAACGACAATCACCTCACGTTCATGAAGAACATCCAGCCTGCGCTCGAGGCGTGGCTGAACGAGGGGGACGGCGCCGTCTTCGAGACGGCTGTCGGGATCGCCGAGATGATCGGGTACAAGCTGTTCGAGCGCGGCGCTTACGCCGAGGCCGAGCCGTGGCTGTCGGCGGCGCTCGACGCGGGGATCGCAAGCGCCGAGCTGCTCCGCGCCCGCTGGGAATGCCGGCTCTACCGCGGGGACGAGCGCGCCGCCGCGGAGGACTGGCGCGCGGCCGAGCCGATCGACGACCCGGCGCACGGGCTCTCGCTCGGCTTCTTTCATCGTGGCGACCGGCAAGATCGAAGGGCGATGGGGCTCGCGCGGGTGGCGCGATCCCTCGGGAAGCTCGCGGGCGGGGAGGACCCCTGCCGCGATCGCCCGAAGACAAGAAAAGCCAAGGCCATCTCCGAGACAGAGCGTTCGTCGCTCCTCGCGACGGCGCGCGTGCTCGCCGAGGAGGCGGTCGCGCTCGTCGACGAGCGCGCTCGAGGCGACGAGGCGCGCGCCCGCGCCGGCCAGGGGGTCACGGATCGCGGCTTCGAGGCGCGCATCTTCGCCGCGCGGGCCTTGGTCCGCGAAGGATCGGGAGACACCGCCGGCGCGCTCGACGATTATCGCCGGGCGCGGACGCTCGCCACCGCCGCCGGGCTCTCCTGGCAAGGCGATCTCCACGGGGAGGACATCCGGCGCCTCGAGCGCTCAGGCAAGGCGAACGGCGGCGCGATCCCGGAGAGCTTCGACCCCGATTGGTTCCTCGCGAGCGAGCGCAGCGACGGCGAACGCAGCCGAGCGGCCGCCGTCTGGTGCGCGCAACCCTGGCGGGTGGTCCCCGGCGCTCGCGAGCGCGGCGCGTCGATTTCGATCGCGTTCGCCCTGGTCAAGGCCATCGTCGATCACTCGGCCGCCCTGTGGAAGCTCGGCGAGGCGGACGGCGTGAAGCTGCCCGATCGGCTCGAGCTCGCGCAGCGGGCTCGACCGCTCCTCGATCGCTTCGCCGACCGGCGCGACGCCGACCGCCTGGAGAGCGTCCTCGACGACGCGCACGAGATCGCGTTCGATGTCCTGCCCCGCCATGAAAAGGCCGAGCGCGCCGGCTTCTTCGCCTTCCTGCGAGCGCTCGGCGACGCCGAGGCGATCGACGAGGAGCGGGTCCTCTCCGCGCTCGGCGACGACGCGTGGAGCCGCGTGAGGCGGCATCTCGAGGCCAGGCTCGACAGGCTCGACCCGCTGCGCGACGTCTTCGACGCGACGGTCCACGCCGGCGCGCCGATGGAGGCGGTCGGCGCGGCGCTCGCCGCCTACCAGCAGCTCTTCCGGAACGATTGGGGATCGTTTGCCACGCCGCGGCCGGCGTGGGTGAAGCTCGCCAAGCCGCTCGATCGGGCGGACGGCGCGAAGCTCGCCCCGGCGCTGATCGAGCTCATCCGCCGCGAACAATCCGTGCCAGGTCATTACGGCCTGGCGCGCCTGCCGGCGAAGTCCCTCTGGCCGCTCTTCTACGCATGGCACCCCTCGACCGAGGCATTCCTGCTCGAGGTGCTCGCGCGGAAGCTCGACAATGGAAAGAGCCTTTCCTCGACGCAACGCAAGACGCGCCACGAATGCCTCTCCTGGTTTGCCGACGAGAAAAAGCTCGCCAAGCTCGGCGCGGCGCTGGCGAGGAGAGGCCGGTAGCAGCTCGTCAGGGTCGCCTCGAAACCGAAGCATGATCCCTGGGCCCGATCGATCATCTCTGTGTGCGCGCCGGCGCCGGCTTCTCGCCGAGCTTCTTCTCGAGCGGCGCCCCCTCCGCGCTCTTTTTCTTTTCGATCCAGGCGATCACCGCGTCTCGCCACGAGAGCCCCGTCCCCACGGGCTTCGGATCCTGCGCCGCGAAGACGGCGCCGTCACCGCCCCCGTACATGAAATCGGTGATGATGACCGTGTAGCGCTTCTTCGGATCCATCGGCTTGCCGCCCACGGACCAGCTTCCGTTGGGCGCTTTCTTCGCGCCGGACACGATGAACGACTTCGCCTCGAGATCCTCCGCGAGCGACGCGCCGTCGATGGATACCTTCACCAGGCGGTTGTCGAACGGGAGCACGCTCCAGATCGTCGCGTGCGTGATCGGCCCCCGCGGGATGGTTTGTCGCACGCCGCCTCGGTTCATGATCGCCACGTCGCCGCCCAGCTCGTGGAGCCAGGCGTCGCTCACGATCTTGCCGACGGCCTCCTCCGGCCCGATCCCCCCCTCCGAATAGCCGATGACCTTCCCGAGCGCGCTGTCGACCATCGTTTTCCACGCCGTGACGAGCCGCGCGAGCGGAGGATCCGCTGGGACTTGCGGATCGGTCGCCACGTCGACGATGGAATGGCTGACGGTGACCAGGCGGGCCTGCGGGGGATTGTCGGGGTTGATGGTGATGGCGACGCGGGCGTACTGGTGCAGGCGCCAGCCGGGGCTGATGACGGGCGTGTCGCCCGCGCGCGCGTCGATTCTCCTGTGGCAATGGCCCCCTCCGACGAACGCGAGCCGCCACTCCGGGTGTTTCTCCACGATGGGCACGAGGTTGTCGGGGCATTCGTGCGCGGTCACGACGACGACGTCGGCCGCTCCCTTCTCCCGCGCTTCGTGGATCGCTTTGTCGAGCGAGGCCTCGGTGGGCTCAAACGTGATCCCCTTGAAGCGCTCGGCCATCGCCGCCTTCAGCGTATCTGCTGCGGCGAGCCCCACGACGCCGATCTTCACGCCCTTGCGCTCGAAGACCTCGTACTGCCGGATGGCGAGCTCGCCTGCGAGCTTCGCGTCGTCGATCTTCACGTTCGCCGCGAGGTAATGCAATCGCGCGAGGTCACGGAGCTTCGTGAATTGAGGCACGCCGAAATCGAACTCGTGATTGCCGAACGCCGAGGCGGCATAACCCATGCGACCCATCGCGCTCGCCATGGACTCGCCGTTGAAATACGTCGAGATGGCGGGGCCGGTGAAATTGTCGCCGCCCGAGAGGAGGAGCGTGCGCGGTGAGGTGCAGTCCTCGGGCGCGGCGGGCGTGAGCGCTCCTGCCGCCTCGATGCCCGCGGGAACGGGCCCTGGGCAATGCCCTTCGTACTTCACGAGCCTCCCGAGCAGCTCGGCCGCGCCTCCGCGGCTCACGCCGTCGTTGGACAGACTCTCGATCCAGCCGTGCTCGTCCGACGTGTAGAGCAGCGTGACGGTGACGTTGCCCCGCGGCTTCACGGCGAGCGGCGGCGGCGTCTCGCTCGGGGGTGTCGCTGCGCCCGCCTCCGTCGAGGAACCCGGCGGTTTCGGGGGTGCTGCCGGGCCCCCCTGAGGCTGGGCAGGGCCGCAAGCCAGGGGAAGCAGGACGGTGCACGAGCCAACGAGCAGGGCAAGCGGGCGCATGGTCGAGCACGATAGTCCAGGCCGGGCGTCGTCGGAACCTCAACCTCGGTGGGCCGGAACCTCAACCTCGGTGGGCGGCGGTGGTGCCTCAGCCTGGGCAGAGCCGGAACCTCAACCTCGGAACCTCAACCTCGGTGGGCGGCGGTGGTGCCTCAACCTGGGTCGGGTCTCGGCGCGTCCCAGCGGCGCGTCGCCGTCAACTGTCAGCGCGCGCCGCGGGGAGCGGGCGGCGCCGGCAGCTCACCTCGACGAGGACGTCGCCGGGCGCCTTGAAATAGAACATCACGCCGCGGCCGTTCTCGCTCACGGGGCCGCTGTCGATGCCGGCCGCGACGATCGCCGCGTGTTTGTCGTACACAGTGGCCACGTCGCCGACGATGAAGCCGATGTGGAAGCCCTCCGGATAAGGGCCGTCCGCCTCGCGCCGGCGCTGGAGGACGAGCGTGAAGTCGCCGGGCCCCGTCAGGATGGCGATCGCCGGCGAGTGCCGGTTGCCGTGGACCTCGAACTGGAAGTGCCGCTCGAAGAACGCGGCCGTTTCGAGGACGTCGGGGACCTGGAGATCGATGTGATTGAGCTGCATGGGAGCCTCCACGGAGGACGCACGTGCGTCCAGGTGCCGTGGGACCTCACTCCGTGGTGGAGGGGACATGGGCTCCCGTCATGGGAGTGGCCGGGGCTCGCCTGAACCGGCCTACCTCTTTCGGCGAGGGAGAAGATAGCGAAGCGATCGCGACCTGGCAACGTCCCGCGAGACGTCGACGCGCCGGCGTGGCGGTCGAGGGGGGGGCGCTGCGCGCGCTCGGCGAGGCGAGGGGGTGGGCAAGCCGGCTCGGCGCGCGGTCGTTGCCGGGCGGGCGGCGCAGAGAGCGGGGAGCGGCGGTGCTAGCGCGGCGGGCATGGCGACCCCGATCGACCATCGATGGCGCCTCGCATCCCGCCCCGCGAGGCTCGTCGCGGAGGCGACCTTTCGCTGGGTCGAGGAGCGGGCTCCGGCCATCAGCGCCGAGGGACAGCCTCCAGGAGGGGCGTTCCGCTGCCAACGTACGCGCCGGCACTCCGCATCAGCGGTGTTTTCAAGGAGCATCAGCGGCACACCTCGGCTGGCGCAGACGTCGCAAGCGGGAGCAGCCATGAGCGGCAAGCGTTTGATCGCCAGTTTTGCCTTGCTCTCGCTCTCATCCTGCGTAGGTGATTTGAGCGAGAACGCGGCCGACGAGACGAGCGAGGAGCCGAGCTGTGCAACTGCAAGCGAGGGAGCGGACGAGGCCAAGCCGCGAGATACGTTCGAGCTTACCCTGTGCATTGCCATCGCCGCGGACAGGGTGGCGGTCAAGGAGGCATTCTGTCGCTCGCTCACGGAAAGTGACCAACGGGGACGTTGCTGGTCGCATCGCTTCGACAGGCCCATCAAGTGGATCAACTGGTGCATCTACGAATTTTAGCTACCCTGCGTGGGTGGCTCGACAAAAATACAAGGTCATAGCCGTTCGTCGGTATAGCGTCGAAGGTGAATCAGGCCGGGAGATCGTTCTAAAGATCGGCGAACCAATACAGCCGGCCTCACCCAGCGGCTCGTGGACGTGCCCTGTTTTTCTTGATGGGCTGGAGCCAGACATCCAGTATGCCGAAGGGGTCGACGCCGTCCAGGCAATCCAGAGTGCCATGCGGCATGCGCGACACGCGCTAGACAATTGCGGGCTGCCGATCACATGGCTGGGTCAGGAGCCCGGAGACATCGGGCTGCCGCTTCCTATAGATGGTCCGTTTGGGCTCTGGTTTCAGCGCAGACTCGAAAAGCTCGTAGATGATGAAACCGAGCGCGTGGGCGAGATCGTGGCTGCGGTTCTCAAGGAGCGCGCACGGAGGAAGCGCGGGCCTTGAGGCTCGATCGGTCTGGTGCTCCCCCGCTTCCGCGGACACCCCGACGGCACCAGGAGGTAGGGATAGGACGGAGAAGGCGGAGGGCGTTCACGTCCAAGTTCAAGGCGGAGGCGGTACGGCTGGCGAAGGCGGGCGACCGGAGCATCGGACACGTGGCGAAGGACCTCGACCCGACCGAGGTGGCGGAACCTCAACCCCGGTGAGTGACGGCGGTGGCGGCGGTGGCTCCACCTGGGTCGGGCCTCAACGGCCGAGGCGATGGGAGGTCGGCCAGCGGTCGCTCTTCGGTGCGATCCGGAGGGGTCCGGCGCCCCCGTGAACGCTCTGCATTGCGGTCCGGAGGGGGTCCTGCACCCCGGCTGGCGCTCTGGATTGCGGTCCGGAGGGTTCCGGACCCCTCCATCTGGCACAATGAGCTGCGCATCCGGGGGTCGATGGCACAGAAAAACGATATGAACAGCGATGTTTGACGCAACTTGACCCCGGTGAGACGCTCTGGAGAGCGCCGCAGGGGGGTCCGGACCCCGGTGTGTCGCAATGCATTGCGGTTGAGCCAGTGTCGGACCCCCTTCAACTGGCACAGATCGAGGCCGAGGCGGCACAGGGTGAGGCGCTCGTCGCCCGGGAATATGCCGGAGGACGTCGATGGGCACCGGCCGGCGGCGGCGAGAGCCACGCCGTCCGGAGCGTACGGGAGGGTCTGCGGGGGCTTGGCCCCAGGACGGGAGCACGAGGAGGGGACGAGGCGGCAGGAGATTGCGGCGCCGGCGGCGCGCGTCAGGCAGCCGGGATCAGCTATCGGCGGGCGTGGCGGTCGGCGCGCCGGGTTGGAGGGGAACACCGAGCGGGGCGGGCGCCGCGGTGTCGCCCTCGGGCTTGTCGTTCTTCCGGGGCGCGCCGCGGCCGCTCGACCCGACGCTCCAGCTCGCGAGCGGCGCGAGCAGCCGGTCGGAGAGTTCCTGCGTCTCCGGCTCGTCGGGCTCGACGGAGCCCATCACCTTGATCACGTAGGCGCGCAGCGCCTCGGTGAAGGCGGCGAGCGCGTCGCGCACGCTGGGCGGCGCCGCCGCGGCCGTGGCCGCGGGCGCGGTGACGCCGAGCGCCTTGCCGTACGCCGCGTGCGCGGCCTCCAGGGCGGAGAGGAAGCGCTTGCCGCCCAGCGCCTCGATGCGCGCGTCGAGGCCGCTCTTGCGGATGCGCTGGATCCGGAGCTCGCTCTCGGACCACTCCAGAACATACGTGAGCTGGAGGAACTTGAGCCCTCCGGTGAAGAGCGCCGCCTTCAGCGCGCTCGCCTCGGCGGCCTCGGGCGCGCCGGTCGGCAGCTTGGTGTACGCGGTCAGGAAGTCGTGGAGACCGCTCCAGCAATTGTCGAGGACGCGATCGCACTGGACAGCATCCTCGCTCGCCTCCCCTCCCTCGGAAAGCGACACCTGATCGCGCAGCGCCGACGCGAGGTCGTCGTGGCGTGACGCCAGCGCGGCGAGCACCCGCGCGACCCCCTTCGCGAGCTGCTTCTTGGCCGGCTTCGCCGCCGTGAGCAGCTGCTCGCCGAGCGCCATCGCCCCCACGGCCGTGAAGCGGGGGAGCTGGATCACTTCCGATGCGGTGTATTTGCTCATGAGATCACCCTCGTCCGCGGCAGAAGCGCGGGATTGCGCTGGAATGCCAGACGGGCCATCGTGCTCTATCGATGAAATGAAGATGGTTGTCCAGGGATATTTTGACGTGAAGGCGATTTGGAGAAGAAGGTGCGGTGTCGAATTCCTGCTGTGTGGGGGCGAGCTCGGACGAAGGATCGGTGAGAAGGGTGAGAGATGTTGCGGGGATAGCGGGGTTGGCACTGATCTAGCAAACGCGGCGGACGCGCCGCTTCGTCAGCAGCCGTGGTTCAGCGGGGTGAGCCAGCCCGGAGCACGGAGGAGAAGCGCCCGGCAGGCGTCACGATGACGTGGTCGCGAAGGGGTACGTCGGCGCGCGCGATTTCGAGCGGCAGCGGGCCCGGCAGCTCGACGTCGAGCGCGGGATTCGTGAAGACGTTCCCCGTGACTACATCGACGGGGTCACCCTTCGACGCCTTGCCGCTCTTCTTTCCTTTGTGGTGCCGCGGGCACGAGCCACCGTTGGGATCACCAGTCCCGTTGCCGCAAGCGCCTTTGCCACCGCCACCGGTGCCCTTGCCGCCATTCTTGCCATTGGCCTTCTGGTTGCCCCTGCTGCCCTTGCCGCCCTTGCCGCCGCTGCCCCCTCCGCCCCCACCACCGCCGAGGACGAAGACACCGGGGTTCATCCCGGGAATCGCAGGGATATTGGGGACAGGGGCCGTGCGCATGTGCTACCGATTACGGCAGCCCGCCCCGTGCGTCAAACCGCCTGCCGGCGCGCGAACACGCGTCCGCGCGGCGCGGCGCGAGCATCCCTTCCCCGCGCTCCTCACTGCCGCACCGGCAGCTCCACCACGAAGCTCGCCCCCTCCCCCGGCGCGCTCTCCACGGTCACCGCCCCGCCGTGCGCCTCGACGACGCTCTTCACGATGGCGAGCCCCAGCCCCGTCCCGTCGCGGCCCTCGTCGGTCGTGAAGAACCTGTCGAAGATCCTCGGCAGGTGCTGCGGCGGCACCCCCGGCCCGCGGTCACGCACCGAGATCCTCGCCGTCCTCTCCCCTTCCCGCCGCTCCCCGCCCTCCACGGTCACCACCACCGCCTCTCCCGGCGGCGAGAACTTCACCGCGTTGTCGACGAGGTTCAAGAGCGCCGTCTCCAGGTCCGTTTGCCGCGCCCGGAGCAGCCGTGTCCGCATCTCGTACCGCAGCTCCACCGGCTGCCCCGGGCTCGCGCGCCGCTCCACCACGCGCGCCACGAGCGCCTCCAGATCGAGCACCGTCATCGCCTCGCTCGAGGCCTCGATCCGGCTCAGCTCCAGGAGCCTCGACACGAGCCGGTCGAGCCGCGCCACGTCGAGCTCGATGTTCCGCAGGAAGCGCCGCCGCGCCTCGAGATCGTCCGCCGCCCCCTCGTCGAGCAGCTCGGCGGCGCCCCGGATCGACGTCAGCGGCGACTTGAACTCGTGCGCCACATCGGCCGCGAAATCCGAGATGTACCGCAGCCTCGCCCCCAGCCGCTCATTCATCGCGGCGAACGACTCGCCAAGCTCGCGGATCTCGCCGGTCCCCGACACGGGCACCACGACGTCGCGCTCGCCGGCCGCGATGCGCTTCGCCGCGCGCGACAGCTTGCCGAGCGGCCTCGAGATCGACCACGCGAGCGCCAGCGTGACGAGGCCGGTGAACAGGCTCGCGACCACGAGGACCTTGGTGAGTCCCGAGCGGATCCGGTAGAGCTCGACCAGCACCGGCTGCGTCGAGCGGACCACGTAGACCGCGCCGACCACCTGGCCGCCCCACCGGATCGGCTCGGCCAGGAACAGAAACACCGCCAGCTCCTGCTGCCGGACACGCGTCCGCGCCGCGCGGCGCCCGGCGAGCGCCTCGCGCACCTCCGGACGATCCGGGACCTCGGACCAGCGCTCGCGCGCGCCCTTTCCGATCGGCTGCACGTTGTCGGCGAGCTCCCGGAAGTCCGCCGAGCTCGGGCGACGGCCTGCCGTCGGCATGAGCGCGGGGGCCGCCGGCTCGGGCCCCTCGGGCGGGCCGTTCTCGTGCGAGTCCACGACGACCGCGCCCGCCCTGTCGAGGATCCGGACGCGCGTGCGCGTGTGCGTCGCGGCCTGGGTCAAGACGTAGCGGTGATCGAGCGCGCCAAGCTCGACACCCCGGTCGAGATCCGACCCGAGCATCGCCGCGACCAGGACCGCCTGGTTCGCCATGTCGCGCTCCAGCGAGCCGAGGAGCTGCCGCTCGTAGAGGCGCGCGAACTCGAGCCCCGCCACCGGCACGAGCAGCACCACCAGGTTCACGACCAGCAGCCGGACGCGGATCCGGCCGAGCTCCCAGCGCAGGCGCTCGATCATGGCGAGACCCGGCTACGCCCCCTGCAGCTTGTAGCCGACGCCGTGGACGGTCGCGATCGGATCGCCGCCAACCACGCGAAACTTCGCGCGAATCCGGCGAACGTGCGTGTCGATGGTGCGCTCCGTGATCAGGTTGTCGTAGCGGTAGGCCCGCTGCATGAGCTGCCCGCGCGAGAGCACCACCCCGGGCCGCTCGAGCAGCGCGCCGAGCACGCCGAGCTCCGTCGCCGTGAGCGACACCAGTTGCCCCATGTAGCGCGCCTCGTGACGCTCGGTGTCGACCTCGATCGGGCCGTGGCGGAGGACCGCGGCGCGCGCCTCCGCCGGTGCGGGCGCGGGAGGCGGCGCCTCGGTCCGCCGGAGCAGCGCGCGCACCCGCGCCACGAGCTCGCGCGGCGAGAACGGCTTCGTGAGGTAGTCGTCGCCGCCGAGCTCCAGGCCGACGATCCGGTCGACCTCGTCGGCGCGCGCCGACAGGAACAGGATCGGCGTCCTGCTCCCGGCGCGCAGCCGCCGGCACACCTCGAGGCCGTCGAGCTCGGGGAGCATCACGTCGAGCACCACGAGGTCCACCGTGCCCGCCCCCGCCGCCTCGACGGCGGCGCGCCCGTCGGCCACCGCCGTCACGGCGTACCCCTCCTTTTGCAGGGCGTAGAGCAGCACCTCGCGGATGCGCGCCTCATCGTCGACGACCAGGATGTGCTTGCTCACGTCGCGATCGGTCCCTCTGTTCCGGCGCCGTGCGCGTCGATCGCCGCGCCGAGGCCCTCCACGCGCGCCCAGACCTCGGACACGATACCACCGACGCCCTCGACCGAGGATCCGGCGAAGCGCGCCAGCACGAGCTGCGTGCGCAGCGCCTGGACGAGATCCGCGAGCTCCTCGAGGGCGCGGGCGTCGCGGTCGCGCATGGCCCGCAGGCGCCGGATGTTCTCGAGGTGGAGGTGCGCCGTCGCCAGCGACCGCGCGCCCGCGCCGCCGCCGCCCCGCTCGATCTCCGCGACGCGCGCCGCGGCGGCGCCCTCGTCGAAGCCGCTCTGGCGCAGCAGCGCGTCGAGCTCCGCATGCCGGGAGGCGGCGCGCGCCACCTCGGCCTCGATCCGCGAGGCCGCTTCGCGCGAGAGGAGCGCCTCGAACGAGGTGCCGGCGCAGGCGCTGACCCCCTCGCGCAGCGCGCCCTGGACGCGCGCGGCGGCCTCGCCCGCGGCGCCGCTCACGCGCTCGCTCCCCTCCCCGCGGCCCGCCGTGAGCGCGATGGGCGCCCAGATGGGCCAGAGCGGCACGCAGAGCGCCGCGGAGAGGGCGGCGCGGCGGCGTCCCTCGGGGGAAGCGCGGTACACCGCCACAGCGCACGCGAGCCCAGCGATCAGGTACAGCACCGAGAGATCGCGGAGGCTCATGGCGCCTCCTTCACCCGGTCGCCGCGCTCGGCGCCCCGATCGAGGCCGTCCAGGCCCGCGCCGTCCGCCGGCGGGATCTCCCGCCGGGTCGCGCCGTCCGCCGGCGAAATCTCCCGCTGGGTCGCGCCGTCCGCCGGCGGGACCTCCCGTACGGTCGCGCCGTCCGCCGGCGGGTCATCGACCGGAGCCACGCCATCGCGCCAGGGTCCCTCCCATGGGCGCAGCCCGCCGTGCGAGCGCAGATCGTCGTCGTAGGTGAGCGCGGAGCGAAAGCTCTTCACGAGCGCGTCGGAGAAGCTCCCCTCGCGGGCGCGCAGGAACGGGACCTCCTTCTCGCTCGGCCGCCCGAGGTAGGGCCGGAGGATCCAGGCGGCCTGGCCGCCGACGGCGAAGAAGACCGCCATGAAAGCGACCGCGGTGAGCCAGCGGCCCCGGCCCGCGCCGATGCCCCGCACGAGCACGCCGAGCGCCGCGAGGCCGGCGACGGCGTAGGCGAGCCAGGCGGCGACCGAGGACGCGTGGTAGCCGAGCCCCACGTCGATGGCCAGCCAGAGCACCGGCGCGAACGCGAGCAGCACCAGCGATGAGCGGCCCGCCGACGCGAGCGCAAGCGCGATGACGGACCGCATGGGCCACGGACGCCCGAGCACGGCCGAGAACGCGTGGAGCGCCGGGACCGACAGCGCGAGCGTGATCAGCATCGCCAGCGGCACCTTGACGGCCGCAAAGACGATCTGCTCGCTGCCGCGGAAGCTCCCGATCACGCCGCCGAACACGGCCGAGCCGAGGGCAATCGCGCCGAGCGACGCGAGCGCGATGGCGCGGATGTCCCTGTCTTCTCGGCAGCTCGCGGCCACCTCGGAGGGCGCCCGGAGGAGACGGCTCACGACGGAGGCGCTCACAGGCCACCCCCCTTCAGGATCGGGAGCATCCCCCACCACACGCGCAGCGCGAGCACCACGGCGAACGCCGCGAACAAGACGAGCGCCGCGGTCGTCCCCGATACACCGGCGAGATCGTCTTTGCGCTGAAGCACCGCGCCGAGGTCGCGCAGCAGGATGCAGATGCCGACGGCGCCGCCCACCGCGAGGCCGAGCAGCCCCATGAGGGCCGCGGTCGCGTCCGCGCCGCTCGTCACGACGAAGAGCGCCGAGGCGGGCGCGAGGCCGCCGAGCACGAGGCCCGTCGCGGCGGCGGCGCGCGCCGTCGCCGACAGCGCGCGCGGCGGGTCGAGCGGCGCGTCGAAGAGCGTCAGCACGATCGTGAGCGCCGGAACGCCGACGCAGGCGACGGCGATCAGCGCCGCAGGGACGCCGGCCGCGTGGCGGACGAACGACACGCCGCCCTGCCGCGCGCCGAGCGAGAGGCCGTACAGCGAGGCGAGGCCGAGGCCAACGCCGAACCGGGACAGCTCCTCGCGGAGCGAGACCGAAGGCCGCTCCGCGAGGAGGGCAGCCGTCCAGCTGCGGTGCCCCGCGCCCGCGGTGGGCTCCGCAGCGGGGCTAGACACGGGGGCCGCGGGGGCGTCGCCCCGACGCTCCACGGGCTCTTCTGCGCCGGTGTCCGTGCCGGACTCGGGCGATGACGTTACGGGGAGACAGGTAGCTTGCGCCTGCACGAGGACCTCCATCGGGGTGAGCGCTGCGCGGCCTGGTCACGGCCGCCGCAGACCTCGATGGACGTACCCCCCGGGTGAGGCGCACCCGCGCGCCCGACGAGGAACAAACACGGAGAGGTTGTGGCGAAGATGTGGCGATCGCCCGCGGCCTCCGGAGCGCCCCGTGGCCCGGAGCGCCGGCCCCGAGGAGCCCTCAACAGGAAGTCTCCCGCGACGGTCTACACGCACATCACAGCCTCTGAGCGCCCGATGCCGGCGATCCGTCGACATGTACATCGGTGTGCGGCAAACCACACATTGCCGTTTTGTACGCGACGGATCGATGCTTGGCGCGCAGCACTCGCGAGGGAGGAAGTAATGAAGATCGACCTGTTCACAGAGATGCAGAGTCCCCGTCCGTGGTCGGAGGACCACGAGCACCGGATCATCATGAACACCCTCGAGCAGGCGAAGCTCGCCGATCGGCTCGGGTACGGCTGCTGGTGGCAGGTCGAGCACCATACGGCCGAGGAGTTCAGCTACTCGTCGGCGCCGGAGGTGATGCTCGCGGCGATCTCGCAGCACACGACGTCGATGCGGCTCGGGCACGCCTCGGTGCTGTCGCCGTTCCGGTTCAACCACCCCATCCGCGTCGCCGAGCGCGCGGCGATGCTCGATCACCTGAGCGGCGGGCGCCTGGAGCTCGGCCTGGCCCGCTCGACCATCCCGGAGTGGCGCACGTTCAACATCCCTCCGGACCGGACGCGCGATCAGATGCAGCAGGCGTTCGAGATGATCCCGAAGATGTGGACGCAGGAGCGGTTCTCCTGGAAGAGCGAGGACGCCGAGATCAACAACGTGCCCATCATCCCGAAGCCGTACCAGAAGCCCCACCCGCCCCTCTGGCAGGCCTGCTCGAGCCTGGCCTCGTTCGAGCAGGCCGGGCGCAACGGGGTCGGCGCGCTCGGCGTCACGCTGTGGGCGCCGCCCGACCAGGTGAAGGAGTGGATCGGCATCTACCGCGAGGCCATCCGCCGGTGCGAGCGGCCCGTGGGCGCCTTCATCAACAACCAGGTCGGGTTCTTCACGTTCGCTCACTGTGCCGAGACGGACCAGCAAGCCATGGAGAACGGCGCCGCCTCCGCGGCCGCGTGGTACACGAACGGGTCCTTCACGTTCTTCGAGGCGAAGGAGCACTTCCTGCGGACCCACGCCGAGGAGCAGGCGCTGGCCAAGGACCCGGCGGGCGGCGGCCTCGTGGGCCAGCTCCTGCGCGACCGCGCGGGAAAGACGCCGGCCGAGACCAAGGCCAACGCCGTCCTCGCCCGCATCATGCAGAACGAAGACGTCCCGAACGAGGAGGTGTTCGACGCCCTGAAGGAGCAGAACTCGCTCATCGTCGGCAGCCCGGAGACGTGCCGGCAAAAGATTAAGTTCTACCAGGACCTCGGCATCGATCGCCTGCTGAGTTTCCAGCAGGTCGGGCGCCTGTCGCACGAGCAGGTCATGAGCAGCATCCGCCAGATCGGCAAGCTCATCCCCGAGTTCGAGTAGAACGGCAAACAGGTCGAAGATCGTCTGATTCCACGGCCAGAGGCGCGCGCCGGCAGGGGCGTAGGCCGCAGCCTCCAGGGGCTGCAGGCAGCAGCCTCCAGGGGCTGCCCTGCGGGGGCATCCGGCGCGCGCGCTGCGCGGAGAGGCGTGGGTGCGAGGCGGCGGCACGTGAGGTGCAATGCGCCCACGGCATGAACACGCGCCCCCTCTTCTATCGAATCCTCACCGCGGCGACGATCCTCTCGGGCTGCGCCTATGACGAGCTCACGACGGAGAGCGTCGAGAGCGTGAGTGAAGCCTACCGTGTGAACGACGCCGCCCTGGCCTGCGGGACGCCGAACACCAACCTCGGCGAAGACCTGAATACGAGCGGAGCGAACGCCGAGCTCCAGGAGTGGACGGACAGCCTCCAGGCCATGCCGAGCTCGGCCACCAAGACCGACCTCTTGAACCGGCTGCTGACGAACATCCAGGGGCCGGCGACGGCGTTCCCCGACGCCGCGGCCCGGGAGACGTTCCTGCGCAACGTGCGCGCGCCGCTGCCCATGAGCCTGCCCTACGGCCCCCAGAGCACAGGGAACCAGGTCAGCCTGGGGCAGGGCTGGATCTACGGCGGCGGCGGCAGCCACCGGGGCCTGGACATCGGGCGCGCCGCCTCGGGCTCGGAGGATCCGAGCTTCGATGTCCTGGCCGTGGCGGACGGCAGGGTCATCGGCGTGTACTTCGACGGACCTCCCGGCGGCGGCGGCAACACCGTCATCATCGAGCACACGGGCGAGAACGGGAAGAAGATCTACTCGCTTTACATGCACCTGCGGAACGGAGCGACGAACGACGCAAGCGCCGTGAAGAACATCAGCTGCGGCGCCTCGGTGGCGTGCCAGCGCTATCAGCTGGCCGCGAACAAGTCTCCCCTGGCGAAATGGTGGGGCAAGGAGTCGGACACGATCCCCGTGAAGCCCGGCCAGCTCGTCAAGCGGGGGACCAAGATCGCGCGGGCGGGGAGCAGCATGACGGTCATGGACACCCTGGACGCGAACGGCGTCTCCTCGGCCGACTGGGGCAACATGCACTTGCACGTCTACATCGCCGTCCCCAAGGGCACCACGGCGCCGAACGACAAGATCGCGGTAGAAGTGGACGCCTTCGGCGCGTACCAGAAGGCCAACGGCTGCTATGTCGAGGATCCGCTCACGGAGACCGATCAGCCGACGTACTACTCGCGGCTGTTCGCGCCGTTCCTGCCCGACTTCCACGACCTCGGCTGGAAGCCGTTCACCGACTACCCGGATTACCTGAGCGGGATGGGCTATGCCCCGGCGACGCTCAGCTTCTACAACGAGGGCGGCTTCAAGGTGACGGGCTCCTACCAGCACTCGACGACCGGCTTTTTCCTGCAGGTCGGCGTCGGCGGCTCCAAGATCGCCGAGAACGACGGCGCGAACGAGGCGTGGGTGCCGCGCGAGACCCGGATCCGGATCGACGGCAGCGGAAGCCCCGTCTACGACTTCACCGCCACGCCCAGGCAGTCCGGCGAGCAGACGGCGTTCTGGCACCAGCTCACCCAGGCCCAGCTCGACAGCCTGTACAACGTCTATGTCGTCAATGGCGGCTATGGCATCGGCGACTTCTTCCCGTACCGCGTGGCCGGCGTGCAGTACTATGCGGTGCTGTTCACGACGAGCGCGAGCACATCGAACTGGCTGACGTACGGCCGGTCGGCGGCGCTGGTCCAGAGCGACATCGCGGGCATCCCCGCGGGCCTGCAGGTCGGCCAGGTGGTCGCCGACACCACGTGGAGCCCGGCGAAGTTCAGCATGCTCGCGGTCCCCGCCGCGGGCTGCGCGCCGCACGCGTACGTCGACACGTCGACCCTGGTATACCCGGTGTACGCCGCCCAGGAGGCCTCGCTCGGGTACAAGCTGCAAAGCGTGCAGGTGTACAGCGGCGGCTCCAGGTTCAACGCGGTGTTCGGGAAGGCGTCGGGCGCCTGCCACGCGCACCCCTGACGGCGGCAAGGGGCAACAGATCCGCCGCCGTCACGGTCGAGCGGCATAGGGAAGGTCGCTCGATCAAAACCGACCGACGAGGCCGAGGCCGGCGCTGCTCGGGCCGAGCGCCACCGGCGCCGGGAGCACGAACGGCTGGCTGACGTCGTCGCGGACCAGCACACTTCGCGGCACGAGGAGACCCGGGACGAGCAGGGCGGCTCCCGTGATCTGGACGAGCCCGTCGAGGACGAGCGCCATGGTCTCGAGGTCGTCCTGCCGGGTCGTGGCCAGCGTGATGAAGGGGCCCGCGCACGGCACGAACAGCGCCGCATACCCCGGGGATCCACGGTACACCGCGTCGCCGCCGCCGATCGCGGTGAACAGGTAGACGGTTCCGAAGACGATCGCGCCGCTGATCAAGAGCCCCTTCCGGACGCGCGTCTCCGGATGATAGCCGGGCAGCACCGGCTCGCCCTCCCTCCAGGGGAGCACCTTCGGGCCCACCGCGGGCAGGGCGCCGTGGAAGCCCGGAGGCGGAGGAGCCTGCGGCGCAGGCAGGGATTGTGTCTGCATGGCCGGCGCAGCAGGCGGTGCGCCGTCGTCCGCGCGCGCCTGCCCGGAGCCGGAGGCAGAGACAACGACCCCGGTCGCGACAGCGAGCGACCATCGTTCAAGCGATCGTCGATTCCACATGTCAATCCACCCTCGCTCGCGCTCTCGCATGCGCCGTGACCTCGCGCCCGGAGCGAGCGACAGACGAGGATACACGAGGAGGCTTTGATCGTAGTCTTAACATTCACACTGGCATCCGCGCCCCGCGCCCCGCGCGTCGCAGCACGAGTGTGCGCGCACGCACATGCACCGTCCATGTCCGTCGCGCCGCTACGCACCGGTGGAGCGCGCGATCTCACCCTTCGCGATCGCGTGCAGGCAGGCCGGCACCGCCCGCGCCCCGCTCACGCGCAGGCGCGCGACCATCTGCTCGGTGAGCTTCTGCCAGCCCGGGAGCCCCGCGGCGGCAGAGACGCCGGCCCCCGCGAACACGACGAGCTGCCCGCTCTCGTAGGCCTTGCGGAGGTCCTGGAGCGCCGGGTCGATCGGCACGTCGATATCGCTGCTCGCTCGATCCGCAGCCATCGTCATCGACACTGCGCTACATCTTTGTCGAGCCAGCCGGCATCGCTGTGCTCCGCCCGTTGCGCGCCGGACGAGCGCGGGACGAGCGCCAGCAGCCGCTGCAAGATCACAACGATGCGCGACACGCCTGGCCGCCTCGTATCGCGGCGCTGGACAGGCGCGCGAATGTTCGCTAGGCTGCACCTCGATGTCCGTCCCTCGCGCGCGCTCCCTACGCCCCTGCCTAGGCCTACGGCCCGGGGGCCTTTGCGCGCGCTGCTGACGACGTCGCTCCTCGCAGTACGGCCCCCGTCGGTTTTCTTGGTCCCGATGGGGGTCCCCCGCATCGTCGTCGTGTCGTGACGACTCCCATCGCTAGCTTTCAGGGAGTCCTGTCATGTCCACGATGCCTGTCCACAAGTACAAGCCCTTTCAGCCCATCCATCTGCCCGATCGCCGCTGGCCCGGCCGCGTGATCGAGAGAGCGCCGCGCTGGTGCAGCGTTGACCTGCGCGACGGCAACCAGGCCCTGGTCGAGCCCATGGGCCTCGAGCGCAAGCTCCGTATGTGGCACGAGCTCCTGCGCATGGGGTTCAAGGAGATCGAGGTGGGCTTCCCCAGCGCGTCGCAGCCCGATTTCGACTTCGTGCGCTGGATCATCGATCAGGGGCTCATCCCGGACGACGTGACGATCCAGGTGCTCACGCAGGCGCGCGCCGAGCTGATCGAGCGCACGTTCGAGGCCATCCGCGGGGCGCGCCGCGCCATCGTCCACCTCTACAACTCCACCTCCACGCTCCAGCGGCGCGTGGTGTTCGGCCTGGACCGCGCGGGCATCGCCGAGATCGCCGTGCGGGGGGCCCGGCTGGTGAAGGAGCTCGCGGCGCGGTTGCCCGGGACCGAGGTCGCGCTGGAGTACTCCCCCGAGAGCTTCACGGGCACCGAGCTCGATTTCGCGAAGGAGATCTGCGAGGCCGTGATGGACGTCTGGGAGCCCACCCCATCACGGAAGATCATTCTGAACCTGCCCGCCACCGTCGAGATGTCGACGCCCAACGTCTACGCGGATCAGATCGAGTGGATGCACAGGAACCTGAAGCAGCGCGACAGCATCGTGCTGAGCGTGCACCCGCACAACGACCGCGGCACCGCCGTGGCCGCGGCGGAGCTGGCCGTGATGGCGGGCGCCGATCGCGTCGAGGGCACGCTGTTCGGCAACGGCGAGCGCACGGGCAACGTCGACGTCGTGACGCTGGCGCTCAACCTGATGTCCCAGGGCGTGGATCCCGAGCTCGAGATCCATGATGTCCAGTCGATCAAGGAGACGGTCGAGCACTGCAACCGCCTGCCGGTCCACCCGCGCCACCCGTACGTCGGCGAGCTCGTGTACACGGCCTTCTCCGGCTCGCACCAGGACGCGATCAAGAAGGGGTTCAAGGCGCTGCGCGAGGGCGGGAGCCCGCTCTGGGAGGTGCCGTACCTGCCCATCGATCCGCAGGACGTCGGGCGCAGCTACGAGGCGGTGATCCGCGTGAACAGCCAGTCGGGCAAGGGCGGCGTGGCCTACGTGCTCGAGCACGACCACGGCTACACGCTGCCGAGGGGGCTCGCCGTCGAGGTGAGCCAGGCCGTGCAGCGCAGGGCGGAGCGGACCGAGGGCGAGGTGCAGAAGGCAGAGATCCTGGCGATCTTCGAGCGGGAGTACGTGAACCGCGCGGGGCCGCTCCGCGTCACCCGGCACAGGCGCGTCGGCCAGGGCGCAGACGAACGACACGAGTTCCATGTGCAGATCCGGGGCGTCGCCCACGCGCTGAGCGCCGCCGGCGGCAGCCCGGTCGAGGCGTTCGCGAGCGCGCTCTCGCGCCACGCGGGGATCGCGATCGCGGTGGACGAGCACGCGGCGCACGCGCTCCCGAGGAGCGCCGGCGACGAGACGGCGGCGTACGTGGCCATCTCGGTCGGGCGCAAGCGCAGCTTCGGGGCGGGGACGCACGGGGACGCCGACATGGCGTCGCTCGCCGCCGTCGCGTCCGCGTGGAACCGCGCGCGGCCGGCGGACGCGGCGCAGCTCGCGACGGCAGCGGCGTGAGCTGGCGCGCGGTCGCTCGACGCGCTCAACGCGCTCGACCCCACCGGAGGCGCCCGCGCAGCAGGACGAAGCGTCTGGACGTGGGCGCGCACGGTGCTACCCTCGCGCGCCGACGGCGGAGCTCCTCCGGCGGGTCCCGCTGCGCGGCCACGGACCGCAGATGCGGGAACCAGCAGGGGCGACGTTGCAGACGCCACGTTCCCCTATGATGCCTTCGCCCCCCACGCCGCATCCCGAGCTCGCGCTGCACCCCGAGCTGCCTGTGGCGACGCACCTCCGGTGCCTCACGCCGGCGCGCGAGCGGCGGCGCATGGGCGGGGTGCGTCCCCACGATGCCGAGCGTATCCGTCGAGCGCTGGAAGCAGGACTGGCTGCGCTGGAACACAACGAGACAATCAAGGTGAGTGAATGAGCAAGGTTGAAAATCCGGCACTGAGAGGGTTCAACCCCGATCCGTCGATCGTGCGCGTGGGGGACGACTACTACATCGCGACCTCGACGTTCGAGTGGTTCCCGGGCGTCCAGATCTCCCATTCGAAAGACCTCGTCAACTGGCGGGTGGTCGCGCGGCCGCTGGAGCGGTACTCGCAGCTGGACATGCGCGGCAACCCGAACTCCGGCGGGATCTGGGCGCCGTGCCTGACCTACGCAGACGGCTTGTTTCACCTCATTTACACCAACTCGCGACGCTGGGCGGGGGCGTTCAAGGACGTATACAACTACCTGGTCACCGCGCCTTCCATCACCGGTCCGTGGTCGGAGCCCATCTACCTGAACAGCTCGGGGTTCGATCCTTCGCTGTTCCACGACGACGACGGCCGCAAGTGGCTCGTGAACATGGTGTGGGATCACCGGCCGGGCAACAACGCGTTCGGTGGGATCTTGCTCCAGGAGTACAGCCCCAAGGAGCAGAAGCTCGTGGGTCCGGTGGAGAACATCTTCCGAGGCACCGCGCTGGGGCTCGTGGAGGGGCCGCACCTCTACAAGCGAGATGGCTACTACTACCTGCTGACCGCGGAGGGGGGCACGTTCATCACGCACGCCGCGACGGTCGCGCGCTCTCGCTCGATTCACGGCCCCTACGAGGTCATGCCGAACAATCCGCTCATCTCCAGCGCGTCCCGCCCCGATGTGCGGCTCCAGAGCGCCGGCCACGGTAGCTTCGTGGAGAACAAGGACGGCTCGTGGGCGTTCGCGCACCTGTGCCGTCGGCCGTTGCAGAATGGCCGGTCGACGCTGGGGCGTGAGACGGCGCTCCAGGGCATCACCTGGGTCGAGGGGTGGCCTCGGCTGACCTCGGGCGGGCAGGTTCCGCTGGACGTTTACGAGGGGCCGAACCTGGCTCGCCACGAGTGGCCGAAGACGCCCGAGCGCGACGACTTCGATAAGCCCACGCTGGGCATCGAGTGGCAGTCGCCGCGCGTGCTGCCGGCAGACGTGAGCAGCCTCGCCGCCCGACCCGGGTACCTGCGCCTGATTGGACGCGAGAGCATCACGTCGAACTTCGAGCAGAGCCTCGTCGCGCGGCGCCAGCAGGCCAAACATGTGCAAGCGACGACGTGCATGCAATTCGCCCCTCAGCACTTCCAGCAGATGGCGGGCATCGTCGCGTTCTACAGCACGGACTCGTTCTACTACCTCTACGTCTCACGGGCGGACCACGCCGAGAAGGCCCTGGCGCTCATGAAGTGCGAGCGGGGGAACCTGACGTTCCCGATCGAGAAGGAGTACGTGCTGGACGGGGCGGAGAACATCTTCCTGCGGCTCGAGATCAAGGACGATCGGATATCGTTCTTCTACTCCCGGGATGGCGTCACCTTCCACGCGGTGGGGTGGGAGCACGACGCGTCCATCCTGTCGGACGAACACGCGGTGCCCTGTGGGTTCACGGGCAATTTCGTCGGGATGGCGTGCCAGGACCTGGCCGGCACACGCCTGCACGCGGACTTCGACTGGTTCGACTACCGCGAGATCGGTTGACGCCCGAACAGGAAGACGGCAGCAGCCTCGCGCTGGGCTGACGGCTGATCCCGTATCCCACGAACCTGCACCCCGCTCCCGCAGCCGGCTAATAGGCCGGCTCCGGCTCGCGCTCCTTGCCGCGGAGGTGGATCTGGAGCGTCAGCATCCACGCGATCGGCGCCGCGACGAGCACGTGCGGCGACGGCAGCGAGGGCGCGCTGTCCTTCACGAAGCTCGAGGCGTAGACGTACTGCGCGTCGTAATACGGAAGGCCCAGGAGGTTCGTGCCGTTCAGGGCGAGCTCCATGCCGCGCCACCCGACCGCGGCGACGGCATCGAGGCTGACCGCGTCCTTGCCGTCCCGCCCGCCCGGGAGGGAGCGACCCGCCATGCCCTCGACGCCGGCGCCCACGCGGACGGTCACCTCCTTGCCAGAGAGCCGGCCGACCACCCCCGAGGCGAAGACGTCGTCGCGCAGGACGAACGCCGGCGCATAGGGCACCGGGTCGCCCTCCGCGAAGCGCGCGTCGGAGCCGGTGAAGCGAGCGTGGGTGTACGTGCCGCTCAGGTGCGCGCCGAACGGGCCGGAGCGCGCGCTCATCACGACCTGCGCGCCGGCGCGCACCGACGGCGGGGCCTCGATGTTCTGCCGCGACGCCGCGTCGAACACGCGGTCATTGCCGAGCCACGAGCCGAACCCCACCGCCGAGCCCTGGAAGGTCTTGCCCTCCTTGAGCCGGACGCCGGCCTCGACGCTGCGCACCTTGGTGAACGGCACGCGCTCGCCCTCGTCGAGGTCGCGCGCCTGCGGGGAACGGAACCCCTCGCCGTAGCTCGCCACGAGGTGCACGCCGCCGCTGACCGCGATGTCGGCCATGGCCTTGCTCGACACGACGAAGCCCTGCGCGGTGCGCTCGAGCCCGGCGTTGCTGGTGCGATCCTGCACGCTGTACGAGAGCGAGTCGAGGCGCGCGCCGCCACGGACGACCACGCGCCGGATCGGGTAGAGCGAGAGATCGGCATACGCGGCCACGTTCGTGGCGTCGATCGTCGCGTCGACGAGCGCGGCGTTCTTCGTGCCGTCCTCGAACAGGCGGGTGTCGGTCTGGTCGACCGAGTCCACGCGCGCGTAGGCGCCCATCTCGATGGAATCGCGCTTCGACGTGATCTCGACGCCATGGCGGTAAAGCACCGTGAGGCCGAAGGTCGAGGCGTCGTTCACCATCTCGCTGTCGTCGCTCTCGACGATCGGCTCGCCGGCGAGCTGGTCGAGCGCGTACCCGGTGAGGTTCTGGTGAAACGTCGTCTTGGTCTTTCCCGCGAAGCCGCCGATGCCCATCGTGCCCTCGCCGAGGCTCCACAGGACATCGGATCCTACGAGCGCCTGCGATGTCCGATCGCGGCCGAGCGGCCGCTGCGCCGCGTAGGGGTAGGCGCCCCGCTCCACGGGGCCCTGCGGCAGGTAGCCGGGAAAGTCGAAGCGCGCCGATCCGATGGCCACCGTCGCGCGGAACTGGACCTGGTTGGTGCCCCCGCCGAGCTGCCCGACGAAGGAGCTGCGCTCGCCGCCGCGCGCGCCGCCCGGCCCGTCCATGGCGTCGGTCTCGAAGGCCGCGAACGTGTCCATCATCTCGTCGTGCTCGGGCGCAAACGCGATGAGGAGACGCCTCGTCCCGAACGAGCCGACTCCCCCCTTCAGCCAGAAGCCCGGCGCCTCCAGGCCGAGATCCATGTGGAGCGAGCCGGCGACGCCGAAGTCGCCTTGCCTCGGATCGTGAGGGCCGCTGGCGATCCGGATCGACCGGACCACCTCCGGCATGATGAGGCGCATGTCGGCATAACCAGGAGCACGGATGTGCGAGACCTGGTTCATCGGGATGTTGCCGGCGAAGATCTCGACGTCCTGACCGGAGGTGCCGTCGAAGCCGCGCAGCGACAGGTGCGGCGCGCGACCGGGCAGGCCGCGATCGCTCACGAAGACGCCCGGGAGGACCCGCAGCACGTCGGCGCCCGAGCCGTGCGGCGCCGCGGCGAGGACCTGCGCGTCCGCCTCGACGTCGGAGGCGCTCCGGGCCGGCGGCTTCGCCCGCACCCTCACCTCGATGGGCTCGTCCTTGGGGGCGCAAGCGTCGATCTCGGCCTGGGTCGCCGCCTCGCGGACGCACCGCTCGTAGCCGTCGGCGCGGGCCACCGCCGGCCATGACGAGGCACAAAGGAGCGGGACGGCGGCGGCCAGCGGTCCTGCCGGCCCGAGCCGCCGTGATGGCCATCCCCTCGAGCCCCGTCCCCGGCGGTGCCTCATGAGGCGATGATACCGACGACGAGGGCGGAGCTTGGGAGGGAAACGCCCGTCGTAACCCTGCGCTCGCCCCGCCGCCGGAGGTGCGTCTCGAGCTCGAGGTCCCTGTTCAGGAGGCGCTTCCAGGAATGGCATCGCGTAGGCGAGGAGTATTTGTCAACCCACGCTGGGGCACGACAGATGCTCGTGGAGAGGAGAAGACAACCAAGGCCGATAGCGGTCCTTTGGCCTGGCCGCGCTCGTGGAGCCGCGGCAGTTTGAGGTTGTCGGGAAACCTGCCGTGCTGTAGCGTGTCGCCGTCGACGAGCAGGTTTTCGCCTCGTTTGGCAGACATCGCTCGTGCCATCGCGGGGCTGCGCTCACGCCGGTCCGTGTGTGACCATCGCCGTGGCCTCCAGGCCCACGGCGCGAGCCCGCCGTTGCCTGAACAAGGAGATAGCCCGGATGACACGCAGGGTTCACCTTCGGATCGTTCTCATCGCTTCTTTCTTTCTCTTGCTCTCGTTCGCCGGGATTCGCCCGAGCGCCGCCCGGTCGAGCCTGCCCTACTGGACCGAGATTCCGCAGGGCGGCGCCATCCCCGACGCGATATGGGACGGCGCGAGCGCCTATCACCAGGGCCTCTTCTACATCTTCGGCGGATTGAACGGGACCTACCCGAATGACGAGCCCGTGGCCGATTTCAGCGCCTTCGACGTCGACACGCTCACCTGGTACGACCTCGGCCAGTACCCGGGCGGGCCGTCCGCCAGGGCCGAGTCGATGATGTGGTGCGTCGCCGAGGATGACGCGCTGATCGTCTCCGGCGGGAGAGGTCCTTTCCGGCGCGGGCTCGACCTCACGCACCAGGACACGTTCCGGTTCGATCCGGTGCATGGGTGGACGCAGATCTCGCAGAGCGCGGCCCAGATCGGGCGCGCCAACCGCTCCACGGAGGCGGTCGCCGTGCGGGAGAAGGGCAAGCACAAGACCGTCGCGTATGCCTTTTCGGGCTCGTCGTCGACGCTGCCGGCCTTCATCAACCGTCCGGACGGGCTCCAGCACGACCTGGTCCGCTACAAGAACGGCTGGAAGCAGGTCGCGACCGGCTCGCCCGGCCCGCGCGCTCGAGCCCATCACCCGCTCGTCTACGCCCAGGGCTGGAACGCCCTGCTGGTCTACGGCGGATACACGAACGACGCCGTGAACGGGACCGGCCTGTTCACGCCGGAGAACTACCTCGGCGACCTCTGGATGTTCGACGTCGGCACGGAGACCTGGGATCAGCTCGTCTTCGACGAGGCCGGCGGACCGGGCCACCGCGACAACGCGAAGCTGATCGCCGATGAGCACAACGACCGCATCTGGCTCTTCGGGGGAAGCCAGTTCGACGGTACCACCCTGTCCGATCTCTGGTACTTCGATCTCCACGCCGGGACCTGGACTCGCGTGGACACCGCGATGACGGGGCCGGCGCCGGCGCCGAGGTTCGGCCAGTTCTACTTCTCCCGCAAGACCGCCACGGCCTACGAGCTCTACATCTTCGGGGGAGCGACCGCGGAGTTCGCGCCGGTGCTGCTCAACGACATGTGGAGATTGACGATCCCCCTCGCCTGCGGCGGCTGATCGCGGGCGATCCCGGTGGGCTCGCTCGTGGACGAGCTGGCGGGCCAGCCGGATTGACGGGCGTGTGGCGCGCGTTTATCCGTGCGCTGATGGCCCCGAGCTCTCCCTTGCCCGCGCAGCCGCGGACGATCGATGAGGACGCGCGGCGGGGATCGGCGGGCGCCGCCGCCCCGGGCCCGGAGGCCGCGCTCATCGCGCGGGCCGTGGCCGGGGAGCCGGCCGCGGTGAGGGCGCTCGTGGATCTGCTGACGCCCACCATCCAGGAGCGGGTGATGCGGCCGCTGCTCCGCCGGCGGCGGGCCGCGGGGCACCGCGACGTCCGGCAGGAGGTCGAGGACCTGACCCAGAGCGTGTTCCTCGCGCTCTTCGCGGACCGCGGGCGCACGCTGCGCCAGTGGGACGCCGGCCGGGGGCTGCCGCTCGCGAGCTTCGTGGGGCTCGTGGCGGAGCGTGAGGCGTGCTCGATCCTGCGCAGCCGCCGCCGGAACCCCTGGACCGAGCAGCCCACCGAGGACGACGCGCTCGAGCGCGTGGACGGCGCCTCCGTGTCGCCGGAGCCCGCGGCGATCTCGCGCGAGCTGCTCGCGGCGATCGCCAGGAAGCTCCGCGATCGCCTGAGCGAGCGCGGGGTGGAGCTCTTCTATCTGCTGCTCGTCGACGAGCGATCGACCGAGGAAGCCTGCACCATCACCGGCATGACCGCGGACGCCGTGTACGCGTGGCGGAGCCGCATCGCCCGGCTCGTCCGGCAGATCGCCGCGGAGCTCGCGGCCGAGGCGGAGCCGAGAGGACACGGCGCCTCGCCGAGCGCCGCGAGCCCGGGAGGGGGACGATGAAGAGCGCTGCGAGCCCGGGAGGGGGACGATGAACGACGACGATCTGCTGAAGGCGCTGGCGCGCGTCGCGCGCGAGCAGGACCGGGCGAGCGATCCACGCTGGTCAGCGAGGGCGCTGGGGACGCTCGCGGCCGGCGAGCGCGATGCGCTGGAGGCGGAGGCGCAGCGCACCCCGGAGGACCGCGAGGCGTGGGAGGCGTCACGCCCGCTGGACGGCGAGGCGCGAGCGCGGATCGCCGACCGCATCCTGGCCGGGCTGCAGGCGAGCGCGGGCGAGCGAGGCGCGGAGACGGCAGGCGCCGCCGCGGCGACTGGCGCAGAGACGACCGGCGCCGCCGCGGCGACTGGCGCGGGGACGGTAGGCGCGGAGGCGGTAGGCCCGCCACCTCCGGGACAGCACACGGCGGCGGCGCGCGGCGGCGAGGTGCTCCCGCTCCCGCGAAAGCCGGACAGGGCGCCCTGGCGGACCGCAGCGACGGCCCTGGCCGCGGCCGCCGCGGCGGTCCTCATCGTGCGGCTCTCGCTGGAGGGCGACAAGCACCACCCGCGCGGCCTGCTCGACGATCCGGGCGCGTTGGCCATGCTCCCGGTGCCCGCCTACGCCATGACGCTCGCCGGCGGCGAGGTCAGCGAGCGCTCCGCCTCCAGCGGCGCCGACGCGACCGCGCGGCTCGGGCCCGGATCGAGGCTCGAGATCACCCTGCGGCCCGCAACCCGGGTCGACGGCCCCGTCGCCCTACGCGCCTTCCTGATCCAGGGCGAAACGGCGCGCCCCTGGGATGTGCACGCAGACCTCTCGGAGCAGGGCGCGGCGCGCATCGAAGGCGACACGGAGAAGCTCTTCTCCGGAGTGCCCGAGGGCGAGTGGGAGATCGCGATCGCGATCGGACGGCCAGCGGCGCTGCCAGACAGCGCGGCCGGACTGGCGGACGCACGGCCGTCTGAGAAAAAAGATAAACCATTCCGAATTTTACGCTTCAAAGTCCTCCTCCTGCCGCGCGCAGCGCCGCTCCCCCTCCCCACCGCCCGACCCGCAGCGCCCTCCAAGGACCCGTGACGCGCTGGCGAGCGCTCCGGCCCGCGCTGGGCGCAGCGATCCTCGGCGCGGCGGCGCTGGCGCCGGGATGCGACGCGCGCCGCCCGACGGGGACCGCAGCCCAGGCGACCACCGGGGCGTCCGTGGCCCCGGCGACCGCCGCGGCGCCCGCGCCGCCGCTCGAGGTGGAGTTCGCCGGCTGCAGCGCCGTGCACGTCGGCCCCGCCTGCGCGCTGCCCGACGACCGGACCCTCCGCATCTGGGTGAAGGCCCCTGCGGACGCCCGCGTCGCGATCGCCGTCGACGCGGCCGTCGTGGCGGACGCCCCGCTCGCCTCGCTCGATGGAGCGCGCGTCCAGGGAGGCGTGCTGGCGCGCGTCCCCGTCGCCGAAGGCGCCCGCGCCCTCTCGGTGACCGCCGAGCGGGGCGGCGGGCGCGCGTCGTTCCGCCTGGAGCTCCGCCCGGCCGTCGACGCACCCGGGCTGAAGGAGGCCGAGACGCTGCGCCGGCGCGGCGATCTCGACGCGGCTTCCTCGGCGCTCGACGCGCTGGCGTCCGACGCGGACCCCGCCGTCCAGGCCCTGGCGATCGGCAAGCGCGCGCGCGTGGACCTCGCGCGCGGCAGGATCCCGGAGGCGATCGCGGGCTTCGAGGCGTCGATCCGGGCGCACCGGGAGGCGGGGCGGATCTCCGACGAGTTCCTCGACCGCTTCGCGCTGTCGTACGCCCTCCTCTTCAACGGGCGCAGGTTCGCGGAGGCGCGGGCGGCACTCGACGCGCTCGGGCCGCTCGAGGCGAGCCACCCCGAGGGGCGCGCGGTGAAGCCGTACTACGCGGCGCTGCTCTCGTCCGAGGCCGGCGACCTGCGCGCGGCGCTCCGGCAGCTGGACGCGTCAGCGGCGGGCGCGGAGCGCCTCGGCCTGAGCGACCACCGGCTGCACGTGCTCCAGGAGCGCGCCGACGTGCTCCAGACCCTGGGGCGACCGCTGGAGGCGCAGGCGCTGCTGCGCGACGTGCAGGCGTCCTCCCCCGCCGGGAGGGCCCCGTGCGAGCGAGCCTCCCTCCTGAACGACCTCGGCTGGAACGCGCTGCAGGTCGCGTGGGCGAGCAGCGGATCCAGCGAGCCGCGTGCGGGCGCCGAGCGGCCTCGAGCTCTCACGGACACCGAATCGCCGCTCATGGCGGCGCTCGAGCTGTACGGGGCCGCGTGCCCGAAGCCGGCGAAGCGCGCGAACGCGCTGACGAACCTGGCCCTCGCCAAGCTGGAAGCGGGCCAGGCGAGCGCGGCGCGCGCCCTCCTCGACGAGGCCCGGCGGACGGACGCGCGCCCCGACGCCGGCGTGGCGATGTACTGGCTCGAAATCGAGGGGCGCGTCGCGCTGGGCAGCGGCGATCCCGCGAGCGCGCTCCAGATCTACGGCCGGCTCGCGCGGCTCGCGGACGCGAGCGAGCTGCCGGAAGGCCGCTACCGCGCGGCGCTCGGCCGCGGGCGGGCGCTCGAGGCGATGGGGCGGCTCGACGCGGCCGCCCAGGCCTACGAGCAAGCGGAGGAGTTGCGGGGCGACCTCGGCGCGCTCGTGCCGCTCGGGCAGGGCCGGGGCGGTTACCTCGGCCGCCTCGAGGAGAGCGCGCGGCGGCTCGTCGACCTCCTGCTCCGGCGCGATCCGCGCCGCGCCGTGCGCGCCGCCCGGCGGTCGCGCGCGCGGGCGCTCGCGATGCTCGGCTGGATCGACCGGATCGAGGCGCTCGGCGGCGAGGAGCGGGCGCGCTGGGAGCGCGCCCTCGCGGCGTACCGCGAGGCGCGGGCGGCCTTCGACGAGGAGGGGCGCGACGACTGGCGGCTCTCGTCCGACGAGCTCGAGGCGGTCCGGGTGGCCCGGGCGTCGCGCGGGCGGTCGATCCGCGCGCGGCTGGAGGAGGCGCTGCTCCTGGTGCGACAGGGGGAGCCCGCGGCGGTGGAGGTCGAGGCGGCGCCGGCGCTGGAAGAGGGCGAGCTGATGCTCGTGGTCCATCCGATCCGCGAAGGATGGGCCGGCTTCGCAATCACCCGCGACGGCGTCGTGGCCCAGCGGCTGCCGGCGCTCGACGCCTCCGCGCCGGCCGCGGCGCTGGCCCCGCGGCTGCTCGCGCCGTTCGATGCGCAGCTGCGCGCCGCGACGCGCCTCCGCGTCGCCGCCCATGGCGAGCTCGCTCGCGTCGACTTCCACGCCCTGCCCTGGGACGGCGCGCCGCTCGTCGCGCGCATGCCGGTGACGTATGGCCTGGATCTCCCCCGGCGCGGCGCGCGGCCCGCGGAGGGCGCCGGCGCGGGGCAAGCGCCGGAGCGCGCGCTCGTCGTCGCGGATCCGCGGCGCGATCTGCCGGCCGCGCGGCGCGAGGCGGACGCTGTCGCGGCGGCGCTCTCCGGGAAGGGGCTGCGCGTCGAGCGGCTGTCGGGCGGGCTCGCCACGCGCCGAGCGGTGGCCAACGCGCTGGAGGAGCCCGGGCTCGCGCTCTTCCATTACGCGGGCCACGGCGTCTTCGGGGGCCTCGACGGCTGGGACAGCAGCCTCGCGCTCTCCGGCGGGAGCGAGCTCGCCGTGGGCGACATCCTGGCGCTGCGCCGGGCGCCCGCGCGGGCGGTCCTGTCCGGCTGCGATACGGCGCGCACGGAGGCCGCGTCCGGGGCGCGGGGGCTCGGGCTCGGCCTGGCCCAGGCGCTGCTGATCGCCGGCGCGCGCTCGGTGATCGCGGCGACGCGCCCGGTCGACGACGCCCTGGCGGAGCGGGTGATGGCCGCGCTCTACGCCGGCGAGCGAGGAGAGCCGGGCGAGCAGCTCCGCGAGGCCAGCCTCGCGGCGCTGCGCGCGGATCCGTCGAGCGACTGGGCGAGCTTCCGGGCGCTCGTCCCCTGACCGATCGGGAGAGGGATCGAGCTGTGTCTGTCAGAGGCCAGAGGGCGACGGCGAAGAGAAGATCGACCCCGGAAACGGTATACGGAGGATCTGAACGATGCGTACCTCGATTCTTGGTCTGAGCACCCTTGTCCTCACCGCGTGCGGTCCATCGATGGACGCCACGCCTGTCGAGTCGGTCGCGGACACCGGACAGGCGGCGCAAGCGCTGTCATCCGGTGCGCGGCCGCAGCCGCAACGCCGGATCAAGGACGAGCCCATGCAACCGGCAGATCCTCAGTGCGGCGCGTGCGCGGCGTACGTCCTGAGCACTCGGACGCTGTACCTGTTCATCGCCCAGAAGGAATCGATGCCCAACGTCTCGATGACGCTCTACTCGACGAGGGGTGTACCGCTCGCGACCTACAAGGTCGCTCCGAAGCCCGACGGCTCCGCGAAGGCCATCTACGCCCTGGACCAGGGGCTCGCCAAAGACGTGGGATGGGCCAGCGTGCGATGGATGGACCAGGGCGCAACGCAGGAGCTCCGCGCAGGCGTGCAGACGACGTGGAGCGGGTGGGCCGTCCTGGGCCAGCAATGACGGTCGGAGGCTGAAGAGAGGGCGGGCGCAGGGCTGTCGGAGCGAAGAGCGACGGCCCGCGCCGCATCGGCGCTGCACGAGAGACGGCGACGGCGCCTGCCATGGTTGGCGGGCGCCGTCGCTCAAGCGAGGCGGACTCGGCAGGCTCCGCGCGGCGTCACGAGGCCAGGCACCTCACGTAGCTCGCAAGGCATGTCGCGTCTCGCGCCTGCCGGTGGCGGTCGCACTCCATGTAGCAGGGGGAAACGCTGACAAGACACACGCCCGTGGCGCGGTCGCAGTACTGCTGCTCGCAGCGCTCATAGCACGCGGCCCGGTACCCTTCATTCGCGGCCCGGCATACAGCGAGCGCGGCGTCGCACGCCGCGCGGCTCCGGTTCGGCGGGTGCATCCGTGCCATGCGGCTCCCCCGCCACGCCCGAGATCTCGCCCGGCGTGTCCATCGCGGTGGCCTGCTCACCGAGCGCGCCCGCCTGGGCCCACGCCTCGTCGAGGGGGTCCGGCGCCGGGTCCGTCGGTTGCCCAGCGTCGACCATGCAGCCGGTGAGCGCGGCCGCGAGGGTGCCCGTGAGCGCGGTCGCGAGGACGCGAGTGTGTCTGTCTAGATACGAGAGCATACGTTACTCCTGTACTCTGTGTGATTGCATATTCAACGAGCCTCTGGCCGCGGCGATGACGAGCCTTGTCAGCGCCGCGGCGTCACCTCGAGAACCGTCCCCTTCACGGATGGAAGTTCACCGGCACCTTGTTGCTCGCACCGCTCGCGTTGCGCACGCGGATGTACCCGGGGCCGACGCCGCGCGGGACCCGCACCGTGAGGTTCGTCGGACTGAGGCTGGTCAGGCTGGCGAGGACGGTGTGCGTGGCGTCCACGAACTCGACCTGCGTGCCGATCCCGAAGCCCGAGCCGGTCAGGCTCACGGTCGTGTCCCAGTGCATGACGTCGGCGTTGTTGAAGTCGAGCCAGAGCCCGCCGCGCACGAAGACGCCGGACGAGAGCATCGGGCTCTCCTGGAGGATCATCTGCTCGTGATCGAGGAAGTCGGTCGTCGGATAGTCGCCGTGCCACGCCATGATCGTCGTGCCCGAGTAGCCGTCCGGGTGGTGCAGGCCGAACGAGTGCCCGAGCTCGTGGGCGACGGTCCCCTTCGGCACGCCGCCGCTGCACTGCCACGTGGCGTATCCGCAATGGAGCGCGAGCGGCTCCCGCACGCCGGAGAGGGGCTCAAGCACCCAGTCGCCCACGAGGGCGTATCCGGTGTAGTCGCCCTGGAGGTTGGCGCCCGCCCAGCCGCCGCCGCCCTGCCCGAAGACCAGCGTGGACTGCCGCGCAGGGAAGCCGCCGACGGCCTGTGACACCGCGTTGAGCCAGTTCGGGAGCTCCTGCGGGTTGCTCTGGCAGGCGCTCGTCGGCGTCGGGCCGCAGCGCATGGTCAGGTAGTTCTGGGACGAGCGCACCGGCTGGACGAAGCCCACCAGGTGGAACGAGCCGCCCGACTCCTCGCGGTACCAGCCGCGCAGCTCGTCGAGGTACGTGTTGATGGCGTCGACGTACTCCTGGTGATACGGCTGGTCGCTCGGATAGACGTAATACGCCCTCACCGGGTAGACCTCGCCCGCCGCGAGCTGCGCCACCTGCGCGTCGCTCAGGGACTGCTGGTAGAGGCGGACCTCGTCGATCAGCCCATCGTACGCGTTCCAGCTGGGGTGTCCGCCGATGACGATCGGCCGCGTCGATTGCTGAAGCGCGCCGGACGCGGGCGTCGACGCGCGGAGCACGCCGTTGACGTAGAGCTTGAGCGCCGCGCCGTCGTACACGCCGGCGACGTGCGCCCACGCGTTGGCGACGGCCGGGGCCTGGACGATCGCGCGCCGGCCGGCGCCGCCGTCGGGGAAGGCCACGGAGAAGAAGTACTTGCCGTTGTCGATGCCGAGCAGGAACGAATCCGCGGCGTACCACTGGTTGACGATGGTGCGACTCCCCGTCACGCTCCGCGGGTTGACCCAGGCCGCCGCGGTGATCCGGTCCTGGAAGTGGAGGTAGCTCCTCCCCTCGCTGCTGATCTCGACCCGATCCCCTGCCCCGTCGAAGTCGCCGGCCGACAGGGACCATCCGGGGCTGCAAAGGCGGCGGCCGGACATCACGCCGAACGCCCCCCGGCCCGAGTCCTCGCGAACGCGCGTGATCGCGCCGGCCGCGCAGGTGTCGAAGCTCCAGTAGGCCGCCGGCGTCGGCAGGCTGGCCCGGTCCGCCACGAGCGGGCTGGAGGCCTCAGCGATCGCCTCGTCTCCAGGCTCATCCGCAGGGCCGGCCGCGACGCACCCCGCGAGGCTCGCCGCCAGGGTGAGGACGATCGTTCGAGCTACCGTGTGCATGGGAGTCCGCATGGGAATGGATGCCTTTCTCGCCTGGCGCGCGCGCTCCTCGTCGGAATGCGGAGCGCGCCGGCCGTGCCAGTGCCGTGGAAGAAGGCAGCGCTCAGGATTTCGTCCCGAGCCGTCCGCCTGCCTGCCTGTTACTTCGCCGCGGCTCCCCGGGGCCTGACATGGGCCGAGAAAAAAAGATGGCGGGGGCTCCGCCCGGGAGGAGAGGCCGGGTGGTCGCGCCGCCGGCCAGGTGCGCCGAGCCCAGGCCCTCAGGCCCGGGCGCTGTACGGGCAGCCGTGAGCTCTCATGGCGGCCGCCGCGGGCTCCGTCACCACGGGCTCCGCAGCGGGCGCCCCCCGCCCCGCCGGCGCCGCGCGTACGACGCTCGACGGCTCCCGCCGCTTCAGGATCATGCGCATCCCGTTCACCGGCTGGAGCGAGATGAAGCCGCGGCAACGCGGGTCGAAGCCGGGGACCAGCAGGAGCCGGTAGCGCTGGAGCGCCATCGCGACCATGATCTTGCCCTCCAGCTGCCCCATGAACTCGCCAAGGCAGATCCGCTGACCGGCGCCGAAGGGGATGAAGGCGAGCTTGTCGTCCGCGCTCCGCCGGTGGTTCGCGAAGCGCTCGGGCTTGAACTCCAGCGGATCGCTCCAGAACTCCGGGTGCCGGTGCGTGACCCACGGGACGATGGCCACCGTCGACCCCGCGGCGACCTGGTAACCGCCGATGACGTCGTCCTCCAGCGGGCTGCGGAGGATGAACGGCACGGACGGCAGGAGCCGGAGGCACTCGTTGAAGACCATGGTGAGGTAAGGCATCGACTCGATGTCCTTCGCCGTCGGAGACCGGCCGCCGAGGACGCGGTCGATCTCGTCGGTGAGGCGGGCGTACACCTCGGGGTGCTGCGCGACCTGGTACAGCGCCCACGAGGCGGTGACGCTCGATGTCTCGTGGCCGACCATCAGGATGGTCTTGATCTCGTCCCGCAGCTGCGCGCGGTCCATCTTGGCGCCGGTCTCGGGATCGACCGAGTTCATGAGGCGGACGAGCACGTTGTCCTCCCCACCGGCGCCGCGCTGGTAGCCGTCGATGATGCCGTCGATCACGGTGTGCACGCGGTCCATGGCCCGGCGGAAGCGCAGGTGGCTGGGCAGCGGCCAGGACAGGGGCGGGTTGACCAAGGAGTACATCCGCTTGAGCGCGATCGACAGCGCATATTTGAACGCCTCGCGGACGGTGTCCGTGTGGGCCTCCAGCGCCGCGCCGAAGAACGCCTCGCCCGCGATACCGAACGTCACGTCCATCATGTCGTCGTTGATGTCGCGCTCGAACTCGCCCGGCTGGGCGTCCCAGCGCCGCAGCACCGCTTCCATGTGTTCGACGATGATGGGGACGAACTTGAGCGTGTTGGCGTGGTTGAACTGGGGCTGGACGTGCCTTCGCTGGCGCCGCCAGAGCTCGCCCTCGCTGTTCACGAGGCCCCAGCCGAGCACGGGGGCGAGCTCGTGGTAGCGCTTCCCCTTGGGGTAGTTCCGGACGTTCGTGCGAAGGACGTGCGCGATGTCGTTCGGGTGAAACGCCATGACGAAGTCCTCGGCCCCGGGCGCCCGCAGGCGCACGACGTCGCCATACCGCGCGAAGAGGTCCTCGTAATGACGCATGTTACCGGTCCTGAAGTTCGCCAGGTACCGCAGGCTGGCGAGCGGGCCAGGGCCCGGGGGCTGCCGATCGAGCGTGGCACTCATGATTCCTCCTTCTTCGCGAGCTCCAGGGAAGCTGACGTGAGCTGGTCAGCGCGGGCCTGCGCCGAGCGCGCCCCGACGCCGCCGATCGCCGCGGTCAGATGCACAGCGAGCCTCCGCCGTCGACGGTGAGGGTCGCGCCGTTGATCCTCCGCGCACCGTCCGAGAGCAGCAGCAGGACGGCCTCGGCGACATCGTCCTCGGTGCAGAGCCGGCCGCCCGGCGTGCGCGACTCCCAGTACGGGAGGATCCGCTCGTGATCCGGGTAGTTGCTCGTCACGTGGCCGTAGATCGGCCCGGCGGAGACGCAGTTGACCTGCACGTTGCGCGGGGCGAGCTCGACGGCGAGCGCGCGCGTCAGGGACTCCACCGCGGCCTTCACGGCGCCCATGGCGCCGAAGTGCTCGAGGTACCTCGACGAGCCGTTCGACGAGAGCGCGACGATCCGCCCGCCGCCGTGGCGCTCCATCAGGCGCGCCGCGCGCATGGCGCAGAGGTGGTAGCCGATGACGTTCGTGCGGAAGGCCAGCTCCCAGTGCTCCGGGGTCGTCTGCTCGAGGGGGCCGAAGCGGCCGTTCGACGCGTTGCTGACGAAGTGGTGCAGCTCGCCGACCTCGCGCGCGATCGAATCGAAGAGCCTGTCGATGTGCGCGGGGTTGGCGACCGAGCCCCAGACGTGCACCGCGTCGCCGCCGGCCCCGCGGATCTCGTCGGCGACCGCCTCGCCGTCGTCCCGCGAGTGGAAGCTGTTGACGACGACCCGCGCGCCGGCGCGCCCGAGCTTCGCGGCGATGGCGCGGCCCAGCCCGCGGCTCGATCCGGTCACGAGGACCGTCTTGCCCGCGAGCGCCACCCCGGGGGCAGGGAGCGCCCGCTGCGCCGCACGGGCCGCGGGCGCGCGCGCCGCGGCGACCTGCGCGGGCGGCGCGGAGTCGACGAGGCGCGCGAGATCGCCGACCGTGCGGGCCTCGTCGAGCGCCGCCTCGAGCACGGCCGGCTGGGCGCCGCGCTGCCAGAGGAGCGCGCGGAGCTCGTCGCGCCGGCGGCGGTCGACCCCGAGGTCCTCCTCGAGCCGCGCGTCGGGGACGAGCAGATCGACCGGGTGGCGGGTCGCGTCCGCCAGCGCCTGGACCACGACATGGAACGCCTCGCCGGCGTGGCCATTGGCGTGGTTTCCGGCCTCGACGTGGCCATTGGCGTACCTTCCGGCCTCCCGATGGCCGTTGGCATGCCCTCGGGCTTCCACATGGCCATTGGCGTGCTTCGCTGCCTCCGCATGGCCATTGGCGTCGTTTCCGGTCTCCACGTGACCATTGGCGTGCTTCGCTGCCTCCGCATGGCCATTGACGTGGTTTCCGGTCTCCACGTGACCATCGGCGTGCTCTCCGGCCTCCGCGCTGGCCGCGATCGTTCGCGACAGGAACTCGCTGACGCGGGCCACCGTGCGCAGCTCGTCGGGCGCCGCCTTGAGGGCGTTCGGGAGACCGAAATCCGCGCGCAGCGTCGCGAGGATCTCGCCGCGCTTCACGGAGTCGATACCGAGGTCCTGCTCCAGATCGGCGTTGGCGACGACGACCTCGTCGGGGTAGCGCGTCATGCGCACGAAAACGGAGCGGACATGGTCGAGAAGATCATGAGATTGCATCGTCGAAACCTCGTGTTTGGTGAGTTCCATTCATCCGAGAGCCGCGGCCGGCGGGACGGGGACGGCCGCGACGAGCGCGAACGCACCGGTCAGCACGGCCCGGCCGAAGAACTGCCCGCCCCGCGCGCCCAGCGCGAAGGAGCGGACCGAGGGCGGCGCCAGGCGCGCGCCCCCCGGCGGGAACGCGACGTCGATGTCCCGGAACGAGAACCGCGCCGGCAGCGCGAGCGCCCCCGTCTTGTAGAGCGCCTCCTTGGCGCTCCAGAGCAGCGTCTCGAGCGCGGCGCGCGGGGCGCCCGTCGCGGCGCCGCGCTCGAGGGCCTCGCGCTCGCGCGGGGTGAAGTGCTCGTCGGCGAAGGCCGCCGCGCGCGCCTCGACCCGCTCCACGTCGACGCCGACCGCGCGCGCCGTGGTGACCGCGGCCGCCGCGAGCTCGCCCGCGTGCGAGAGCGACAGCGCGAACGCGCCGTCCTCGAAGCACGGGCGACGACCGCACGGCCCCGTCACCGCGCAGGCGAGGTAGTCCGCGCGCGGGTGCGCCTCGAGCGCGGTCGCGTCCAGCGCGACCAGCGGCGCGCCACGGCCGGCGGCGAGCTCGAGGCGCAGCCACTTCGCCGCGACGCGCGCGCACGCGGACTGCGCCCGCCGGGCCGGGACGCGCTGCGCTGCGCACGCGCGGCGCTCGCTGGCCGTCAGGTAGGGCTCGAGCCGCGCCGCGGCCTCGGCGTCCGCGCGCGCGACCGCGATCGCGAGCGGCGGCGTCACAGCGCCCCCAGCATCGGCGTCGCCTGCGCCGCGGTGCGGGCGTCCGCGGCCACGCGCCCCATGACGCGCCCCTCGAGCCCCTCGACCTCCAGAAGCACGCCACCCGAGGGGTCGAGCGCCTGCGCCCACGCGCCGAGGACGCGGTCGCCCGCCACGGCCGGGACCGTGGCGACGAGCCGGATGGGGACGCCCGCGTCGCGAAGCGCGAGGTCGTTGGCCGCCGTCCCGAAGCGGATCCGGTCGACGCCGCCGGCGGCGCACACCGGGAACGCGCCCGCCTCGTCGCGGCGCAGCGTGCCCAGCGACAGGAGCGCGTCGAGCAGGAGGAACGGCGTGGCGGCCGCGCGCTGCCGCGCGAGGGCGCCGTCGGTCGGGAGGCGGAACCGGGCCTCTTTGAGCGCGGCCCCGAGCGCGAAGGTGCCGAGGTGATCGAACCAGCCCGCGTGCCGGACCGGCGAGCCAGGGCCCGCGTACGGGTCGCGCACCAGGGGCCCGTCGACCCGCCCGGCGTGACGCGGGGCGAGGCCGGCGCGGCGGACGTGGCTCGGGCCGAGCTCGACCACGCATGTCGCGAAGACCACGCCGGCGCGGAGGGTCACGCCCGACCGGTGGACGAAGTCGCCGCGCACCTCGACGGCGCACGCGACGTGGCCGCCGGGGAGCCGCTCGCTGCGGGTCGTCACCGTGCGCACGGCGCGCGGCGCGTCGTCGGCGAGGCGCAGGAACTCGAGGAAGCGCACGTCGCGAACCTCGCGGACGAGCGCCCCGCCGCCCGAGGTCGCAAGCGCGTGCCGGACGGCCAGGTCGACGAGGAACGCCCCGGCCGCGACGGCGCTCGAGCGCGCCCGGTGGTCTGAGAGCCACGGATCGACGCGTGGATCGAGCGTCCACGCGCTCTCGGGCGCGCTCCCCGGCGCGCCGTCCGCCACAGCCGCCGCGACGATGCGCGGGGCGAAGCGCTCGATCTCGCCGTCGCTGAGCAGGACCAGGGCCGCGCCGGCGGGCGGCTCGGCGACGAGGTCGAGGAAGATCCGCCTCCCCTCCTCCGGCTCGACGCCCCGGAGCCCGCGCGCCGCGCCGAGCGCGCTGTACTCGGACCCGGCGGTCATGCCGACGCCGTTCCAGCCGAGCCACGCGATGCTCGACCACGGGCCTGCGCCCGCCTCGGCGGCGAAGTACGCCGCGGCGCGGTTCATCGCCTCGTTGGCTGCGCCGTAGTCCGGCTGCCCGTCATTGCCGAGGACGCTGAACGCCGACGTGACGAGGTGGACGTGCGGGCGCGCGGCGGGCAGGTGGCGCGCGAGGGCGCGGCGGAGGTGGGCGAGGCCGGCGAGCTTCGTGTCGACGATCCGCTCGAACAGCTCCAGCGACTTCGACGTGAGCCGGCTCGACACCTGGATGCCGGCGCCGTGCACGACCAGATCGACCCGGCCGTACGCCGCCGCGACCGCCGCGACGGCGCGGTCGACGTCCTCGCCGCGCGTCACGTCGACGGCGTGGTAGTCGACGACGCGGCGGCCGGCGCCCACGGCGCGCAGCTGGGCGAGGACCCGGTGCGCCTCGCGCGCCGCGCGGAGGCGCGCGTAGCGCTCGCGCAGGACGCCCATCCGCAGGCCCGGGCCCTCGCGCAGGGCCTCGGCGTAGAAGTCCCGCTCGTACGCGTCGAACTCCGCGTCGGTCATCGCGAGCGCGCGGGCCGAAGCGTCCTCCAGCCGCGAGCGGCCGAGGAGCACGGCGCGGCAGCCGAAGCGGTCGAGCAGGCCCTCGACGAGCTCCGCCGTGATGCCGCGCGCACCGCCCGTCACGAGCACGACCGAATCGGCGCCGAGCTGCGGCACGGCGCGCGCGCGCGGCCTCGCGGAGGCGCGGGCGAGCTGCACGGTGTGCCGCGCGCCGCCGAGATCGACCACCTCCTCGGGAACGGCGGGCCGGGCGCGCCGCCACTCCCCGGAGAGCGCGCCGAGCGCGGCCGCGACGTCGCGCGCGTCGGTGTGGACGACGCGCACGTCGCCGCCCGGGAGCTCGCGCGCCAGGGACTTCACGAAGCCGCCGACCGCGCCGCTCACCGGCGCGAGCCGCCCGTGGAGGTCCACGGCGGAGGCGACGACGGCGGCGAAGGCCACCTCGCCGCGCGCGATGGCGCCGTGGTAGCGGCGCGCAGCGCCGAACAGCGCGCGCAGCACGGGCCTGTACGAGCCCGGCGCGCCGTCGACGAACGCGAGCGCGTCGGTGGCGCGGGTGAGCACGACGACCGCGTCGACGTCCTCGGGGGCCAGGGCCGCGAACGACGCGCCGAGCCGCGCTTCATCGCGGGCGTCGAGCGAGGGCGCACCGCCGGACGCCTCGGCCCCCGGCGCCGCGAGGTCGCGCGGGCTACCGGGCTCGGCCGTGTCGGGCGCATCCTCGACGGCGAGCGCGAGGATGCGCGCGCGCTCCTCGTCGGAGCGAGCGGCGCGCCGCACCTCCGCGGCGAGCGCCGCGTCGGTGCAGACGTAGAGGACGCGGGACGGGACGCGCGCCGCCGGCCCCGCCGCCGGCGCGGGGGCGATCTCGGGGACGAAGCCGTGGATCGGCGTGCCCGTCGCGAAGCCCGAGGCCGCTCGCGCCGGCGCGACGGACGCGGTCTCGGGGGGCGTGACCTGGACGGCGCGGGGATCGGACGGCCAGCGCACCAGGGCAGCGCCGTGCGCGCGCGCGCCGCGGATCGCCGCGTGGAGCTCGACGGCGCCTTCGGCCCCGCGCAGCCACGCGCTCGATCCGCCGACCGTAAGCTCGCGGGCGGCGGGGCGCGACCCCTCCGCCGCGCCGGCGACGAGGTGCAGGCGAGCGAGCACCGGCCAGGCGTGGCGCGCCGCGGTGTCCTCGGTGCACAGCGCGACCAGCAGCGCCGCCTCGCCGACCGGCCGCGGGTCATGGGTAGCGGACGCGCCCCGCGCGACGTCGTCGCTGAAGGCGTTGACGGCCCCCGCGAGCACGACGTCGCAGTCCTCGTCGAGCACGAGATCGGCGGCCGCGAGCGCGTCGAGCAGCGAGGTCGCCGAGGTGTCGACGACGAAGTTCGGCCCGCGCAGGCCGAAGACGTTGGCGATGCGCCCGGAGATGACGTTGGGCATGTTGCCCGGCTGCGTGTACGGCCCCGTCGCCGGCGAGCCCGCGCGGAGCGCGTCGGCCGTCGCGGAGGCCAGCGCGGGGCCGACGCCGCGCGCGCGGAGCGCCCGCGCCACGCGGTCGGCGAAGATGCGCTCGTTGGCGCGGGCGCCGCGGCGCGTCTTGCCCTCGTGGCCGACGACGACGCCGATGCGCTCGCAGAGCTCGCGCGCGGGCAGCGCCGCGAGCGCCTCCTCCGCGGCCATCGCCGCGAGCAGCTGCGTCGGGTCCATCGCCTCGAGGGCGTCCGGGAGGACGGGCGCGCGGGCCGGCAGCCGGAGCGCGCCCTCGTCGAACGCGAGCACGTCCGAGGGGGCGCCCGCGGTCGCGCCGCCTGTGGCTGGGAACACGGCCCCGAGCCCGACGACACACAGCGCGCGGCATCCTCCGCGCGGGCGCGGACGCGCGGGGTGGCGGTCTGGGCGGTGCTCCTCGACGACGAGGTGGGCGTTGGTGCCGCCGAAGCCGAAGCTGTCGAGCGCGGCGCGCAGCGGGGCTCCGCCCTCGGCGATCCAGGGGGCGGCCGCCGTCGGGATGGCGAACGGCGAGCCCGCCAGATCGATGCGCGCGCTCGGCGCCTGGAACCCGTGCTGCGGGAAGAGCGTGCGCTCGCGGATCGCGAGCACGACCTTGATGAGCGACGCGACGCCCGCGGTCCAGCCCGTGTGGCCGAGCAGCGACTTGACGCTGCCCAGGGTGATGCGCGGGGCGCCCGCGCCGCCGGCGTCGCTCGCGAACACCTCGGCGAGCGCCTGGAACTCGGTGGCGTCGCCGACCGGGGTCGCCGTGGCGTGCGCCTCGACGTACTGCACGCTCCGCGCCTCGACGCCGGCCCGCGCGTGGGCGCGCCGCATCGCCAGGGCCTGCCCGCGGCGCTGTGGCACCGTGACCGACGGGCTCGGGCCGTCGCTCGACAGGCCGCTGCCCAGGAGCACGGCGTCGACCCGATCGCCCCGCGATCGGGCGTCGTCGAGCCGCTCGAGCACGACGACCGCGGCGCCCTCGCCGAACACGACGCCGTCCGCGGACGCGTCGAAGGGGCGGCTGCCGGTCGCGGAGAGCCCGCCGAACTGCGAGAACTGGCACGCGTTCGTCGGGCCGGGCTGGTAGGCGCCGCCGGCGATCACGACGTCGGCGAGGCCGCGGCGGAGCATCGCGGCGCCCAGGTGCACCGCGTGCATCGACGACGCGCAGGCCGCGTCGACGACGACGGTGCGCGCGCCCTCCCCCACCACGTCGCGCACGACGCGCGCGAGCGGCTCGAGGTGGCCGCGGCACGCCGCGCGCCGCCCGGCGTCGAGCCCGAGCTCGGCCGCCAGCGCGCCCGCCGCGGCGGCGCGGGCCGCCTCGTCCGCGGCGGCGCGCTCGAGCGCGCGCTCGACGCCGAGCAGCAGCGTGGCCTCGTCGTGCTCGATCGAGCCGTCGGCCGTGGACCCGAGGAGGCACACGATCCGCAGGGGCGCGCCGTCGCGGAGCACGGCCGCGTTCGATCGGGCCTCGGCGAGCGCGCACGCCAGCATGCGGGCCGTCTTGGGCAGCCGATCGAGCGTGCGCGCGTCGTAACCTGTCTGCTCGGCGTACGGGCCGAGGGCGTCGACCGTGCCGACCAGCAGGCTGTACGTCTTGTCGGCGGCGCGGCCGCGGCTCAGGAAGTCGGTCGCGAGCTCCGGGTGTCGCTCGCCGGTGTCGGCGATCCCGCACGTGCCCGCGAGCAGCTGCGCGAGGTAGGCGTCGACGCCGCCGGCCCCCGGCAGCACAGCGCCCATGCCCACGATCGCGATCGCCGTGGCACCCGCAGCGGCGGCGTCGTCCTCGCGCGGGCTCGCGGCGGCGGCGGGGCTCGCGGAGCTCGCGGCGGCGGGGCTCGCGACCTCGCGCGGGCGGCGGCCGTCCGGCTCTTCCTCCGGGAGCGGCGCGACCGCCGTGAGCGCGCGCCCCGCGGCGCGCAGCGCGTCGATCACGCGCCGGTGCTCGGCCACGACGTCCTCTCCGGCCCGGAACGTCGAGATCACCCGCAGATCGGGCCCGGGCGGCGCGCTCCGCCGCGCGAGCGCGGTCAGGGCGCCGCCGCCGCCGCACTCGACGAAGGTGCGGACCCCCGCCGCGTGGAGGTCCTGCACGGCCGCCTCGAAGTCGAGCGGCGTCACGAGGTGCATGGGGAGCAGGCGCGCGGGCGCGAGCGGGCCGTCGCCGTAGTGGACGCGATCGATCGGCGAGTACGTGGCCACCGCGGGCCGCGCCGCGCCGGCGCGCCCGAGGGCGCTCGCGAACGGACCGACCGCCGGCGCGAGCAGCGGCGAGTGGAAGGCGTAGCGGCTCGCGAGCACCGTCGCGCGAACGCCGGCGCCGGTGAGCCGCCGCTCGAGCGCGGCGATGCCGTCCGCCGTGCCCGACGCGACCGCCTGATCGGCCGCGTTGACCACCGCGACGAACACGTCGTCCCGGCCGAGCGCATGCACCTCGTCGCGCAGGCGCTCCGCGCCGGTGTGGGCGGCGAGCATGCGGCCGGGCGGAGCGCCGCGGAGGGCGAGCACCCGGCGGCACACGACCTCGGCGGCCGTCGCCAGGGGAAACGCGCCGCCCGCGGCCAGCGCGGCGATCTCCCCGAGGCTGTGCCCCGCCACGATGTCCGGCTCGAGCCCGGCGGACCGGAGCAGCGCGACGGCGACGTGGTCCTGGACGAGGATCCCGAGCTGATCGAGATCGACGCACGCCTCGAGGGCGGCCCGCGCCTCCGCCTCGCCGGCGGTCACGAGCGCTGCGAGCGAGGCGCCGAGCAGCTCGCGCGCCGCGGGCTCGGCCGCGGCGACGGCCTCGCGCGCGGCATCAAAGCGCGCGTGGAGCGCTCGCAGGAGCCGGAGGTCGAACGAGCCTTGGCCCGGCAGGAGCAGCGCGATCTTGCCGGCGACGCCGGCGCCGTCCACGCCCGCCGCGGCCTCCCCGGAGCGCCCCGGCGCGGCCGCCGCGGCCTCCGCGTCCCACCGCGCCCTGTGCGGGCGCGCCTCGTGGAGCGGCCCCCGAGCGACCTCGGCGGCGTGCCGGAGCACGCGCTCGGGGAAGAGCTCGCGCAGCGCGGAGCCGCCGCGCAGGCAGAGCTCGACGAAGCGCTGGTGCGGCACGCGCTCGTCGAGGGCCCCGACGTGCGCCGTCACCGACCTGGGCAGCGGCGCGAGCTCGTCGCTCGCCGAGGAGACGGCGACGATGCGCTGGTAGCCGCACGCCACGGGCTCGCCGTCGAAGCGGACCGTGCGGAAGTATCCGTACGCGCTCGAGCGCGTCACCGCGCCGAGGGTCATGAAGATCGCGACGCGCTCGCCCACGCGCACCGGCGCGAGGTTCCGGCTGTACCCCTCGGTGGTGAGCAGCCGGATCGCGGCGCGATCCTCCTCGTGCGGGAGCGTGCCGTCCGCGGCCTCGGCGAAGTAGAGCGTCTCGCGCGCGATGCATTGGAAGCGGAAGTTCGTGAGGTAGTGATGGCTGCCATAGGCCATGCTGTCCTCGAACTTCACGCAGTACGGAACGACGAAGAACTCGCCCATAGATCCTCTCCACGCAGCCCGCCCGCGCGCGGCGTCGACGCACGGCTGGCACCGGGTGCCAGCCGATGTCTCGTGCGCTCCTCACCGTTGCGCCGCTCGGGCTGTTCGAATAAGTGTACCTACACGTAAATGCGCAGAGCGCGCCGCAGGCCTATGGCCCCCGTCCGCGCGGGTGATGCCGCGATGCTCGCCTCAACGCCGCCATGGCCCTGGCGACTGATGACCGATCGATTCCAGCGATCGGCCAGCGCGCGCCGGGGCCGCCAGGACCGCCGACGCCGAGCAGGCGGTCGAGCAGACGAGGCGGATCCACGTCGTCGAGGACGAGATAGGTGTAGCTACACCTGAACGGATGTCAAGCCGCGATCCTGGCCGTGATTTGACGGACCCGGTCGAAACGGTGTAGATACACTGGTGACTGATTTTGCCCGCGCCGCCCAGATCATCGCGAGCCAGTGCGCCCTCGTGCGCGTCCGCCGCGCGTCGCGCGCGCTGACGCGGCTCTACGACGAGAGCCTGCGCGCGGTGGGGCTCCAGTCGACGCAGCTCACGATGCTCGCCGCGGTCGCGACGTGCGGCGACGAGGGCGTGCAGCTCAGCGCGCTCGCGGACGGGCTCGTCATGGATCGCACGACGCTCACGAGGAACCTCGTGCCGCTCGAGAAGGCGGGCCTGCTCCGCGTGGCGAGGGCGCCCGACGACGCGCGCGTCCGCATCATCTCCCTCACGCGCCAGGGCGAGCGCGCCATCGAGGCGGCGTTCCCGCTGTGGGAGCGGACGCAGAAGCACGTCCGGGAGCAGCTCGGCGAGGGCAGGGCCGACGCGCTCCGCGAGGAGCTCGGCCGCGTCGTGGCCCTGGCCACGCGGCCCGAGAAGGCGCCGGCGCACGAGCGGACCGAGCAAAAGTCGCGGCAGGGCAAGCGCAAGGCGAAGTGACGATCACCGGCGGCGCGATGAGCACGGCGAGGCGCCGATGGAGCGCCGTACGACGCGCGCTCAGCGCGCCTTGAAGGCCTGGAAGAAGACGTCCGCCTGCGAGTGCGTCTGACCCGCGATCGGGTCCGCGGGGCTCCTGGGCTCCGTGATGAGATTGCGCAGGTCTCCCCAGGCCGAATAGAGCCTCTGCCGCTCCGACGTGACGTCGAGATACTCGCCGAGGTTGTAACAGGGCGCGACGACCCGATCGAAGTTCGTCGTCGGGTAGTTGGCACCGACAGGCACGTCCAGCGGGATGTTCGTCGGCGAGAGGCGGAAGGAGGTGTCCGTCACCTGTTGCCTGTCGCCCTCGCCGAAGGATTCCCCGTATTCGAACGAGCTCGCCATCTCCACGTCAACGGACCTGTCGCGGTTCTGCGTATAGTAAACGATGTGCACGTCGCTCCGGCGCTTGCCGATGGTCACGGCCGGGAGCACGTGATGGATGTTCTCCCCGGCCCCGGAGGTGACGGGGATCGGCGACGTCCACGTCCGCCCGCGGTCATCCGAGCGAATGAGGAAGACGTTCGAGCCCGATCCCGCTTCGCCGAAGATCTCGCTGGTGGAGGCCGACCAGGCCAGGTAAACGATACCGCGGCGCACCGCGAGCGTCGGCTGAACGATGAGGCGCGAGGCGTGCACGTAGGTGGGCAGACCGAATCGCCCCCTGCGGCGCGGCCCGTCGGTGATGGCCAGGCGTGGACCGCCGACGTTGCCGCAATCGATGAGCTCGCCGGGCTGAACCACGGGCAGGAGGGTCGGGTCCGGGGCTCCCGCGAGATTGAACTCCACAAACTCGAACGTCTCGCCGGCGTCACGGGACACCAGCATCCGGATGAAATCGGCGTCCGAACCGCTGTACTGAAGGAATGGCAGGTAGAGCGTGCCGTCGTGGCGATCCACGACGGGGTTCGTGAACTGGATCGCGTTCTGCGGCAGCGTGGGATCCGGGTTCGCTTCGGGGGCGAAGACGACCTTGGATGTCCAGGTCTCACCGCCGTCGGTCGAGCGCGCGAAACGGAGCTCGGTCCGGACGGGCGCCTCCGGGGGCTGGTAGCTGGTCCAGGTCACGTAGAGGTTGTCCCGGCGCCGGCGCACCGGGTCGGGGCCCACGGCCAGCCAGCTCTTGTCGGCGCCGTCGTCCTGGGCCACGAGCACCGCCTCGCTCCATGTTCGGCCGCCGTCGGTCGACCTGTTGGCCTGCACACCCAGCCGGCCCTCCGCGTCCGCGGTGAGCCCGGCGAAATGGAAGACCCCACGGCGATCCTCGCGCACGACAGGATCACCGAGCGTGGTCGTGCTCCCGGGCAGCGGAGGAATGAAGCCGCTCTTCCAGGTCACGCCGCCGTCGTTCGAGGTCGAGAAGCCGGAGCCAAAAAAAGTTTTGGGCACGATGGTGTTGTCGACCAGAACAGGCGTCACGCCGGCGGACGTGTTGTAGGCAACAACGATGTTGTGGTCATGCGCGGCGATCGAGGTCTCGCTCTGGGTCACCAGGACGAAGGGGCGTGTCGGCGGGTTGGTGCGAAACTTATAAATCTTGTCGAGCGCCGGATCGTTGACCTGAACGTTCTCTCCGATCGTCCGGATCGGCGGCGCGTATTCCGACCAGAGGGCCATCGGTCGCTCGGCGATCGTCGCCCGCGCGCGGTCTTCGAGCGTCGCGGGCGCGCCGAGGCCCGCGGCGCGAGTCGACAGCGCGACTCCGCTCTTCACCACGCTCCCGAGCGCGCGATCGTGGCCCTCGGCGAGCGGCGCCATGTCGAGCTCCGGTCCTTGCGAGCACGCCGAAAGCGCGGTCAGGGCAGCGAAGAGTGGTGCAATATAAACGATGTTCGCTCGTAAGGAACGCATCCTACCTCCTTGGGCTGGGCGCTCCGTCGAGCACACGCTCGCGCTCGCGCTCATCGCCCGCGTCGAAGCGGCAACGCGGAGCTGCCGCCAATAGAGCGTTCCGCGGCAATCTGCGCTCGGCGACGGCTCCTTTCCCGGCCGAGCGATCGCGAGCTCGCGGAAAGCCCTGCTTACTACTCCGCACGGCGGAGTCGCGCAACTCACAAAACACGCGATATCCATCTTCGATTCGGACACTCGCTGAAGCGCGGACGCTCCTGGAGGGTCGCTGCGCAGGGATGAACAGACTGAAGATCTCGTCGCCCCCGATCATCGACGCTGCGACGCCGAGCACCTCCAGCGTCGAGGTGACCGCGACGTCGAGGCGGCCACCGCGGCGCCGCCCGGCTTGGCCGCTGGGGCGGGGCTCCGCGGCGGGCGAGCATGGTCCCTTGACGGCTGCCGCCGGTCGGCCGGCGGGACGGCGCGGCGCGCTGGCGTCCCGCCCCGGACTGTTGTCACGGCGCGGCACGCGGTCGGGCTCGTCGGCCCGGCCGTATGGTGTACGCTCCGGCCTGAGCGAGGCGCCCCCCATGAACGCGAGCGATCGACGCGCCCCCGGACCGAGCGCCGGCGAGGCCATCACGGGCCTCCTGCACGCCGCCCAGGAGGGCCAGAAGGACGCCGCAGACGCCCTCCTCCGCGCCGTCTATGCCGAGCTCAAGACGATCGCGCTGGCCCGCGTCCGCCACCTCCGCGCCGGGCAGACCCTCGGCCCCACCGCGCTCGTCCACGAGGCGTACGAGAAGCTCTTCCGGGACGGCGAGGCCCGCTTCCAGAGCCGCGCTCATTTCTTCGGCGCCGCCTCCCAGGCCATGCGCGACCTCCTCGTCGACTACGCGCGCCACAAGGCCGCCCGGAAGCGGGGCGGAGACCGGGAGCGCGCCCCCGAGGAGGACATCCACGAGCTGCCGCTCGCGCTCGATCTCCCCGTCGAGGACCTCCTCGCCCTCGACGAGGCCCTGCGCAAGATGAGCCAGGAGCACCCGCGCAAGGCCGAGATCGTGATGCTGCGCTACTTCGCGGGCCTGACCGAGGACGAGATCGCCGAGCTCTCGGGCGTGACGACGCGCACGGTCGAGCGCGACTGGCGCTTCGCGAAGGCGTGGCTCTACCGGGCGCTCCACGGCGGCGATGAGCCCGCCCCTTGATCCGAGCGAGGTAGAGGCGCTCTTCGAGGCGGCGCTCGACGAGCGCCACGAGCGCCGCCGGGCGTTCCTGGAGGCCCGGTGCGCGGGCCGCCCTGAGCTCCTCCGGGAGGTGTGGAGCCTGCTCCGGAGCGACGGCGCGCAGCCGGACGGGTTCTTGAAAGGCGCCGCAATCGCCCTCCCGGACCGCGACGAATCGCTGAGCCCCGGCGCGCGCATCGGGCGGTTCACGGTGCTCGCCAAGGCCGGACAGGGCGGGATGGGCGTCGTCTATTCGGCCTACGACGCGGAGCTCGACCGCCGCGTCGCCCTCAAGCTCATCGCGCCGGGGGGGTTCGATCCCGAGGATCGGGCCCGCCTCGTGCGCGAGGCGCAGGTGATGGCCAGGCTCTCGCACCCGAACGTCGTCCCCATCTACGAGATCGGCGAGCACGAGCGGGGCGTGTTCGTGGCGATGGAGTTCGTCGACGGCCGGACGCTCCGCGACCTGCGCGGCGAGCAACCCCGCGCGTGGGAGGCCGCGCTCGCCGCGGGGATCCAGGCCGGCCGCGGCCTCGCGGCGGCGCACCAGGAGGGGCTCGTCCACCGCGACGTCAAGCCGGACAACATCCTGATCGGCAAGGACGGCCGGGCGCGCATCGCCGATTTCGGGCTCGCGCGCCTCCATGTCGAGGAGGACCGGCCCCTCTCCGGCGGGGGCTCCGGCGCCGAGATCCCCGGGGAGGACGCGCTCCGCGCGCAGCTCACGGCCGGGAGCGCGTTCATGGGGACGCCCGCGTACATGGCCCCCGAGCAGGCCGAGCGGAGGCCGGCGACGGCGAGGAGCGATCAATGGAGCTTCTGCGCGACGCTCTACGAGGCGCTCTACGGGGAGCCGCCGTTCGAGGGGGAGGACGTCCGAGCGCGGCTCGACGGGGCGCGGCGCGATCTCCTGAGGCCGGCGCCGGCCGGCTCGAAGGTACCGGCGCGGGTCCGGGGCGCGCTCGCGCGCGGGCTCCGCGCCCGGCCCGAGGAGCGGTGGCCGAGGCTCGACGATCTGCTGAGCGTCCTCGCCGATGAGCTGGCGAGGAGCTCCGAGTTCGATCTCACGGTCTCCAGGCGCGAGCGCATCCGCTTCGGCCTCCTGATCGGCGCCCTCGGCGTCGTGATGGCGACGGTGGGCATCGGCCGCGTCGTCCCGGTGGTCCGCCCCGTGGACCTGTTCGCGATGGGCTGCGTCACGGCGCTCGCGGGGCTCACGCTGCTCCGGGTGTTCCGCCGCCCTCTCTCGAAGAGCGCGGTGAACCGGCGGATCGGCCACGTGGTGAAGGTGCTGCTCGTCGCGATGCTCCTTCACCGGGCGCTCGCAGTGATCACGGACGAGCCCGTGGAGCGCGCGCTCGCGACGAACCTGCTCCTCTTCGCGACCGTCCACGCGACGGCCGCGCCGAGCCTGCCGAGGGCGAGCTGGATAGCCGCCGCCCTCTGCGCGGCGTGCTCGGCGGCCGCCGCGGTCTTCCCGGAGCACGCCGCCGCGATCTACGTCACGGGCGTGCTGGGCTCGCTGACGCTCGCCATCGTGGTGTGGCACCGCGAGTAGCGCGTCATCGCCTGTCCCTGTCGATTCACGGCGTCCGGCTCGCGCTGGAACCCAACGAGATGGTCGTCGGCCGAGCGCCTGACCCCGATCATGGGCCGGCGATGAAGCTGTCCTGGTAGCCCGGGTCCTCCACCGCGAGCGCGGCCGCGGTGGCCGAGAGCGGGCGGATCGTGTCGAGCATGACCGCAAGCTCGCTCGTCTCGCGGGCCCCGAGGCTCGCCTCGTACGCGCCGGGGTGCGGCCCGTGCGGGACGCCGGCGGGGTGGTGCGAGATGCTGCCGGGGCCGACGCCGCGGCGTGAGGTGAAGTTGCCGCGGCAGTAGAACAGGAACTCGTCGCAATCGACCGACGAGTGCGGGTACGGGCACGGGATCGCCTCCGGGTGGAAGTCGACAGGGCGCGGCACGAAGCTGCAGACCAGGGCGCCCCGCGCGGCGAACGTCCCGTGCCAGTCCGGAGGCAGGTGCACGAGCCCGACGCGCGCCTGGAAGCGCAGGATCGGGAACGCGAACGGGTACACCGTCCCGTCCCAGCCGACGACGTCGAGCGGCGAGCGCTCGAGGGTGAAGCCGTGGAAGGCGCCGCCGCGCTTCACGACGAGCGCGCGGATGCCCTCGTCGAGAGGGCCGACGAACGTGGGCCGCCGGAAATCGCGGTGCGAGTACGGCGCGTCCATCCGCAGCTGGCCGACCTCGTTGCGCCACTTGCGCGGGAGGTGGATGTCCTCGGCCTCGATCGAGAGCCAGCGCTGGGGCGCGGCGTCCGGGAGGAAGCGGTAGAAGAGCCCCTTCGGGATGACGACGTAGTCGTCCTGCTCGAAGCGCAGATCGCCGAGCATCGTGCGCAGGACGCCGCCCCCGTGGAAGATGAAGAACAGCTCGTCGGCGTCGGCGTTCGCGAAGTACACAGGATCGGCCGCGTCCGGCTGGACGAGCCCGATCACCGCGTCGTCGTTGAAGAGCAGCGGCACGCGGCAGTCGACAGCGGGCCCGCCCCGCCGCGGCAGATCCTGCGACCGGTAGTGCCGCTTGGCGAGCGGGCGCGCCGCCGCGGCGACCGGCAGCGTGAAGCCGTGCGCGGCCTCCGCGACCCGGTGCTCGTGCGGCCGGCGATCGTGGTAGGCGATCGTGTAGGGGCCGTCGAAGCCCGCCCGCGTCAGGCACTCCTCGTAGCGGAGATCCCCCGCCTCGCTCCGGAGGGCAATGTGGTGCTTGGGCGGGACGATCCCGGCGACGACGCGATCGAGCATCAGCCGCTCCCGTCCGCTCTTTGCTGCCGCTCGATGCTCTCGAACAGCGCCCGGAAATTGCCGGCGCCGAAGCCGCGGTCCCCCTTGCGCTGGATGAGCTCGAAGAAGAACGGCCCCGCGTCGGGATCGCGGTGCGTGCCTGACGACTCCTTCAGAAAGATCTGGAGGAGGTACGACCGCGCGCCGTCACCGTCGACGAGCACCTCGAGCTCCCGCAGCGCCGCCGCGTCCTCGTCGATCTGCCCGATGCCGAGCTCCCGCAAGCGCTCGGGCAGCATGTCGTAATAGGCGGCCGGGGTCGGCATGAACTCCACACCCCGCCCGCGCATCGCGCGCACGGCGGCGAGGATGTCCTCCACGGCGAGCGCCACGTGCTGCACCCCGTCGCCGCGGTGCTCCTCATTGAAGACGTTGATCTGCGAGCTCTTGAAGTAGGGCCGGTAAGGCTCGTTGTTCGCGAACTTCACGCCCGAGGCCGGATCCCACATCACGGCCGAGCGCAGGCCCGAGCCGTGGTCCGCGTCCTTCGCAACGTCGTTCGTGTGGAACGCGATCTTCCAGAACGGCTCGAGCCCGAGCACCTGCTCCATCCAGAGCAGGGCGGGCGCCATCGTCTGGAAGTTCGAGGTGATGTGATCGAACCGGGTGATCCCGAACCGGTTCTCGCCGCCGCGCGGCGCGTCGTAGGCCACGCAGCCGGGGAACAGCGCCCGATATCCGCGCCGCTCCACGAAGCGAAAGGTGGTGTCGCCGAACGGCGTCGTGATCGAGAACGACGCGAACGCGCCGCCCTCGTCCGTCGCTCTGTGGATCTCGTCGATCGGCGTGCCCCCGCGGCCGTCGAGCAGCCGGAAGGCGCGGTCGATGTCCTCGACCTCGAAGATGACCGTGCCCACGCCGTCCGGGTGCTTGCGCAGGTAGCGCCACGCCCGCCCGCCCTCGCCGGCGGGCTGCGAGCACACGACGACGCACTCGCCGGCCTGGAAGACGACCGACTGCTGCGCCGCCGCCGCCGTGAGCTCCGGCGAGCTCGCGGCGATCTCCTGAAAATCGAGCTTCTCCGTGTAAAACTTGCGGCTCCGCTCCAGGTCGCGCACGTAGTAGTGCAGCGCCTCTACCCGCTTGATGCCGATCGACTCCACCTTGGCCATTCGAATCCTCCGTCGCGAGGGGGTAACGCAGGGGCGAGCTAGGCGACCGGATCGACCTGGCGGTCGGCGTGGGCCGCCTGGAAGGCGGGCAGCGCCGTGCGCTCCGCCTCGATCCGCAGCAGGGTCGAGAGCGGCGCGAGATTGACCTCGCAGGCGCTCATCCGGATACCACCCGCTGCGCGATGCGCCCGAACAGGCTCTCTCCCGCGCGATTCAGCATCTCGATCATGATCGTGTCTCCTGGCTTCATGAACGGCGTCCTGGCCGCCCCGTCCGACAGGATCTCGAGCATGCGCTTCTCGGCGAGGCACGACACGCCGCGCGCCGGATCCCGGTTCGAGACGGTGCCGCTGCCGAGGAGGGTCCCCGCCGTGAGGCTGCGGGTCCTGGTGACATGCTCGATGAGCTCGAAGAACGAGAAATGCATCTCCGGGCCGGCCTCGGGATCGCCGATGAGCGCGCCGTTGTAGGTCGAGCGGAGCCGCAGGTGGACGCGCCCATCGTCGAACGCGCCGTCGAGCTCGTCGGGCGTGATCGCGAACGGCGAGAACGCGGTGGCGGGCTTGGAGCAGAAGAACCCGAACCCCTTCGCGAGCTCGGCGGGCACGAGGTTGCGCAGCGTCACGTCGTTGGCCAGCAGGAACAGGCGGACGTGCCGGTGGGCCTCTTCGCGGCGCGTGCCCTGCGGCGTGTCGCCGAGGACGACGCAAACCTCGGCCTCGAAATCCAGGCCCCACGCCTCGTCGCGCAGGACGATGTCGTCGGTCGGGCCGAGGAGGACGCCGGAGCCGCCCTGGTACACAAGCGGATCGGTCGTCAGCGTCTCGGGGGGCTCGGCGCCGCGCGCCTTGCGCACGAGCACGATGTGGTGGATGTACGCCGAGCCGTCGATCCACTCGTAGGCGCGCGGAAGCGGCGCGGCGAGCGCTTCCACGGCGAGCGGGGTCACCGCCGCGCCGCCGCGCTCGATATCGTCGGCGATGCGGCGGAGCGCGGGCTCGGCGCGCTCCCAGTCGTCCAGCGCGGCCTGGAGCGTGGGGAAGGCCGCGCCGGCGGGCGCGTAGGCGAGGCCGTCGCGGCGGACGACGACGAGCGTGCCGTCACGGCCGGGGCCGCGGAGAGAGGCGAGCTTCATGCGCGAGCGAGCTCCTCTCGGCGCCCCGGCAGTCTCTTCGCCTCCGCTGGACGAGCAGGAGCCCCGTCGCGCCTGCCAGGGCTCGTCCTCGTTTGCGCGCTGTGCACCGAGTAACCGGTTGAACGGATCCGCATGAACACCGGATTGGATGTTTTCACGACGCCCCACGATCTCGCGCAGCGCGCCATGGAGGTGATTGCAACGATCTCTTACCCGATCCCTCTGACTCGCGGCATAGGCATACTCACCTATGCCGCGGATCGTGGGCGCGGAACCCCACCGTCCCGGGGATCACTTCTGCAGCTGGACGCCCAGGAACAGGGCGTTCCCCTTCGCCCCCGACAGATCGCTTCTTTGATAGCCGAGCGCGACACGCGCAGCGTGCCCCTCGATGATGTAGCCCAGCTGGGCATCGATGAGCAGATAGGAGTCGGCGTTCTTCGGCTTCGCTTGTTGCAGTCGGACCAGAGGCTGCAGCTTCCCGACGCCGATGTTGCTCGGCGTGAGGTAGCTCGCGAGCGCAAAATAAGAATGGTCGAACCTCTCGAAGTCGCCGAAGTACTTGTAAAATGCGCCCTCGAGCGTGATGGTGCCCGCCGTCCCGAGGTTCTTCTCGAACAGGAGGTCGGCGTTGACCTCGCCATAGGTGTCCTTGCGCGGGGTGCCTGGGGGCTCGCCCGCCGCAGGGGGCGGCAGCGGCTCGACCGAACCTTCCTTCTGCACCTCACCCGCCACGCCCAGCGCGAGGATGCTCTTCTCGCCGAGGTACGTGGCTTTCTGGTAATAGGCCGGCTCCGGGTCGAGCAAGCTCAAGTTGAGCCTCGCCGTGTAGAGCGGGCTCACCGAAGAGTCATGCAGGTTGAAGGCCCCCACGTAGTACTTGAACAGGCCACCTGCCGCCTTGCCCCAGGCGGTTACCCCATCGTTGCGCCCGAAAGGCCCCTGCCTCGGCCCGATCGGCGGCGCATAGGGCTCGAAGAATCCGGGATAGTTCCACGGCCCCATCGACCACGGCCCGGAGAAGGCGGAGCGATCCGACGGCACGATCATGCGACCGATCCAGACGTTCAGCAGATCATGGAACTGGAACTTGGCGATGACGTCACGGATGGTCACGCTGCCCGTGATGTTGCCCCCGGTCGGGGTCGGCCCGAACTGAGCGACGATCGCGCCCTGCAGGCCGATGAATCGGTTGATTTCGCCTGAAAACGACAGATCCAGCTCTCCGTCCCCGAGCAGCCGGTCCATCTTCTCGCGCGCGCCGGGGTTCTGTAAGCGACCTCCGACGCGGGCCCAGGCCGCGACGCTGACCGGCTTCTTCCATGGCTCCTTGTCCGCCGGCGGTGCCGTCGAAGCTGCACCGGACCCGGCAGCGCTCTGCGGCGCCGGCGCGCCAGTGTGGGCTTCCGCAGACGGCGCTGGCGCTGCGCTCGCGTCTGCGGGAGGGCCCGCGGGTTCGGTCGCGGGGGCCGCGCTCGTCGGACTTTCGCCCGTGGGCGCCGGCGGCGCATCGGGCGGCGGTTGTGCCCGTGCCGAGCGATGGAAGGAAGTGATGCCGAGGATGACGGCCAAGAACCCTGCGCCGACATCGCCCCGGCGTGTCGCCGCTCTCGTCTGTTTGCTCATGCGTTCTCCGTGTCAGGCCATCCGAGATCTCGACGATCTCGGCCACGCTCGCGCCCCCTAGCCGATCTCGTACACCGTCAGCCGCACCCGGTCGGCCAGCCGCTCGCCCACGGACAGGGCCAGCACGGCGTTCAGCCGCAGAAGCCCTGGCGCCGAGGTGCGCATACGGATGGCGGTGCGGAAGTAGTAGAGCCCGGGGTCCACCGCCTCGCCGCGCCCGAGCGCCGCCAGCACCTCCGGCGGCCCGGCGCGGACGCCCTCGGAGACGATCTCCACCGTCCCATGGCCGGCGATGTCGAGGATGTAATGGGCGGAGATGTCCATCCGCCCGTCGGCCCAGATCGTCTGCCAGTCGCCGCCCGGCAGCACACGCCCCTCGAGGCCGCCGGCCACCGTGCCGCCGACGATCGGGATGAAGCGCCGGCCGGGCGAGCTCGGATTAACGGTGACCGGCGGGTCCACCGCCACCTCGAGCGTCATCAGGGGGACGAGGGGAGGGCTCACGCGCGGGGCTCCGAGGCGCGCTTCAGGCCGGTCAGCACCTTGTAGCGGGCGGCGATGGCCTCCAGCTCGCCGGGGGCGAAGACGTCCTCGATACGGTCGAATCCGTCGGGCGCGCGGTCCTGGGCCATCTGCATGCACTGCTCCGGACCGTTGCCGCGATTGGCCGCGACGATGGCGGCGGTGGCGGGCAGGCGCTCCGCCTCGTACGCGGCCAGCGCTTCCACCGGATCGGCGTGGGCGGCGAGCGCGCGGACCAGCGCGCGGGCGTCCAGGATGGCCTGGCTCGCCCCGTTCGAGCCGATCGGGTACATGGGATGAGCGGCGTCCCCCAGCAGCGTCATGCGCCCATGGCTCCAGCGCGGCAGCGGATCGCGGTCGACCAGCGGGAACTCGTAGATCGCCTCGGCGCCCCGGATCAGGCCGGGCACATCCAGCCAATCGAAGCGCCAGGCCTCGAACCTGGGCAGGAAGTCGGCAGGATCGCCCCGCCGGTTCCAGTCCTCCCGTCGCAGGCTCTCGGCGACGGTGAGCTCGGCGATCCAGTTGATCGTCTGGCGGCCGTCCGGCCCCGGTGGGGAGATGGGATAAGCGACGAACTTCTGGTCCTGATGTCCGGCCATGATCATGCTGGCGCCGGTGAGGAAGGGCGCCGCCACGCTGGTCGCCCGCCACAGGATGCGACCGCCGTAGACCGGCGGCCCCTCGTCCGGATAGAGGCCCGCGCGCGCCGCCGAATGGATGCCGTCGGCGCAGATCAGGAGATCGGCGGACACCTTGCAGGCCACGCCCTCGCGGTTGAGGAAGCGCGCCGCGATGCGGCCCTCGCCCTCGTCGTGGTCCAGGAGGCGCCGGTCGCAGATCACCCGGTCGGGGCCCAGCCGCTCGACGGCGGCGTCGAACAGCACGCCCTGCAGAGCGCCGCGGTGCAGGGAGATCTGCGGCGCGGCGTGACCGGCGAAGCGGCCGCGCGGCTCGCCCCAGATGCGCTGGCCGAAGCGGTTGAAATAGACAAGCTCGCGGGTCGCCACCCCGTGGGCCATCAAGGCCTCGACCAGGCCCAGCTCGTCCAGCACCTCGCCGGCGTGCGGCAGGAGGTTGATGCCGACCCCGAGCGGCAGGATGGTAGGCACGGCCTCGAACACCGTCACCTCATGGCCCCCGGCGTGTAACGCCAGAGCTGCGGCCAGGCCGCCGATCCCGGCGCCCGCGACGATTACCTGCATGAGTCCTCCCGCAGACATGCGGCTCGACGCCGCCCCTCGTTGAAGCTGCCTCCGCGCGGGCGAAGCGCGCGACGAACAGCACCGCCAGCGCCAGCAGCAGCCAGTCCTCTCGAACGATCCAGCGGGCGGCGCCCCTCGGGACGGCGCAGGCCGAAGGCCCCGCCGCCCGGAGGACGCCCGGCGCGCGGCCGGGCGCCGATCGCCCCCGCCATTCCCTCAATCACCTGCGTAGCGTCCGCGAATGGTCATCACCGCCGCGGCAACCCCGGCCGACAGCACCACCGGCACCATGGCCATGGCCACGCCGGCAGGGCCCCAGCCCTGGCCCAGCAGGTGGCCCGCCACCAGCGGCCCGCCGATGGAGCCCAGCCGGCCGGCGGCGATGGAGGCGCCGGTGGCCAGCCCGCGCGCCCGCGCCGGGTAATAGAGCGGGATGACGCCATAGAGCGAATATTGCGCGCCCAGCAAGAAGAAGCCCGCCAGGCCGGCCAGCGCCAGCACCGGAAGCAGGCTGTTGGCCCCCGCCAGCCCGAACAGCGCCAGGGCCAGGGCGGGATAGGCCGCGATGATGGGAACGCGCGGCCCGAACCGGTCCACCAGCAATCCGATGACCCAGCAGCCGACGACGCTGCCGGCATTGAACGCGAAGGCGGCGCCAGCACCCCCCTTTCCGCCCAGGCCCTTGGCCGCCACCAGCGATGGCAGCCAGTTGAGCAGCAGATACAGCACGAGCAGCGTCAGGCCGAAGGTGAACCAGGCCAGCAGCGTGACCAGCAGCCGGCCATGGCCGAACAGCGCCTGCCCCCCGCCCTGCTGCTGGGCGCCGCCGGCCGCCGCCGTGCGGCTGTCGGGCATCAGGAGCGCGATGGCGGGCAGCAGCAGCAGCGGCAGCACGCCGCCGGCCAGGAAGATGCTGTGCCAGCCGAACCGTGCCAGGAAGCCGGCCGCGAACAGCGCCGCCAGCGCGCCGCCGGCCGGCATGCCGCTGAACATCAAGGTGGTGGTGCGGGTCCGCCGATCGGGCGGGGCGATTTCCAGGGCGACGGCCACCAGGGTGGGCATCGCCGCCCCCAGGCCTGCCCCGGCCAGGAGCCGGTAGACGCCGAGCGACAGCGGTCCACCCGCCACGACGGTGGCCAGCGTGAACAGGCCGAACACGCCGACGGCCATCATCAGCAGCGGCTTGCGGCCCATGCGGTCCGCCATCCAGCCGCCGGCCAGCGCGCCGCAGACCAGCCCGACCATGCCGGCCCCGAACACGACGCCCGCCTGCCCGGGCGTCAGGCCCAGGGCGGGGATCAGCAGGGGGGCGGCCACGCCGATGGCCTGGATGTCGAACCCTTCCAGCAGCGCGATCAAGAAGCACAGCGACAGCGTGACGGCGCCGCGCGGCGCGTGAGGGGGCGATGCGCCCATGGGGAAACCTCCCGTTTCCTTCCCGTTGCCCGGGATGGTTGCAGCTGGCCGCAGCCGAACAGATGCGGTGATTGAGCGTTCTGGTCCGAGTTCGCCGTCCGTCCTCGCATCGCACGATGCAGGTGACTGCAACGACTTCGTACCCGAGCCCTCTGGATCGAGGCATAGGCATACCCGCCTATGCCTGGGGGCGAGACGCTGTCAGGCGACAGGTATCTTGCTGCCGCGATGGGGGTCCAGGCGGAGGCAGGCGCGGTGGCTGCAGGATCGGGTCGCGCCGGATGGCCAGGCTCTCGCCCCCGAACGTCGTCCCCATCCACGAGATCGGCGAGCACGGGCGGGGCGTGTTCGTGGCGATGGAGCTCGCCGACGGCCGGACGCTCCGCGACCTGCGCGGCGGGCAGCCCCGCGCGTGGGAGGACGCGCTCGCCACGGGGCTCCAGGCGGGCCGCGGCTTCGCTCTCGAGGAGCGCGGTGAACCGGCCGATCGGCCACGTGGTGACGGTGCAGCGCGTCGCGACGCTCCTTCACCGGGCGCTCGCCGTGATCACGGACGAACCGGTGGAGCGCGCGCTCGCGACGAACCTGCTCCTCTTCGCGGCCGTCCACGCGACCTCCGGGCCGAGCCTGCCGAGGGTGAGCCGGTTATCGGTCGCGCTCTGCGCGGCGGGCGCGGCGGCCACCACCATCTTTCCGGAGCACCCCGCCGCGATCTACGTCACGGGCTCGCTGACGGCCGCCATCGTGGTGCGGCACCTCGACCAGCGCGCTGTCGCCTGTCCCGTGGTCGCGCGTGAGCGTGAGGTCTTGCGGGAATCGAAGGGGTCGCCTTCACCACGCAGCCTGCGGGCTTCAGGTGACCGTTGCGCGCCGCGCGCAATCCCCGTCATGACCATCCCCAAGGACATCGGCGGTGCACGCCGCGAGATGGCCCCTACCCCGCCGATTGACGCCTTCTCCTGACCATGATGCGTTGCGGAACGGTATGATCATCCGTCGTGAGCAAAAGAGCGCGCTGGCCGAGCGGCAGCGCCGGGCGCAGTGCGACCTCGCGCGCGACTACCTGCGCGCCGAGCTCCGGGACCTCGTGGCGGACCTCGGCGACGACGCGTTGTTCGAGCATTGCCGCGAGTCCATGGAGATCGGCCTCGCCTTCGGCCTCTCCGACCACCGGTCGGTTGTATGGCTGGCCGCCATGCGCGTCCTCATCCACCCCCGCTTTCACGAGCACCCGCGCCTGCGCGCGCTCCTCGCGGATCCGCGCGTGCCGCCCGAAGCGCGCATCGATCACGTCCTCGCGGAGGCGACCGAGCTGGATTTTCACGAGGCCGCGATCGTCGGGCCAGGCATCCCGCTCGCGGAGCCGTAGCCTGTTCGCGGCACAAGGACGAGGCCGTCATGCCCAAATGTCAATTCCCCGACTGCGGCACCACCTTCACCGTCAAGAAGTGCGACGGCTGCAAGAAGCATTTTTGCACGGCGCTGGCGCACCTTCACAACCACAATTGCAAAAAGATCTGCGGCACCTGCAGTCGGGACAGCGTGGTCGTGCAGAAATGCGCTGCGTGCGCCATGGTCCTGTGCCACGAATGCTCCATCCCGCACAACAAATACAATCACACCTCGTGCGGCGCCTGCGGAAAGCCAGGAGCCCGCTGCTCTTGCGGGGAAAGCTATTGCAACCATCACCTGCTCCGGCACCAAAACAGCGGCGCGTGTGGCCAGACTTGTATTGTCTGCCACGGCACCGCCGCGGCTCCATGCCCCAAGTGCAGCCACTTCCTTTGCATCAATCATCATAATCACATCGATTCCCCGCACTGCGCACAGCCGCGCTGTCCCACGACGGCGACGAGCTCGTGCCGCCTCTGCGGCCAGATTCATTGCGCGCCCCACGCCCGCGACCACGCGAACGCGCACGCGCCGGACGACGTGAAGCAGTGCGTCCATTGCGAAGCGCTCACGGTGCTCTCCTGCGATCGCTGCCACGAGCCCCTATGTCGACGCCATAAAAGCTCCGCATCGCACGATTGCGTCAACAGGGGACAATGCTCGGTTTTGACATGCCGCGAGCGCACCCCCCTCAAATGCACTACCTGCAAGACCTTCGTCTGCGGCGACCACCGCGACGGGGCCGCGCACCCCTGCGGAAGATGCGCCTTCGTGCTAGGCGCCAGCAGCCAGCCGTGCACGAACCCTGCCGTCGCGCAATGCGCGAAATGCAATCGGTGGTTCTGCTGCAAGCGCGCAAAGATCGGGAAGGAAAAGAACCACCTGGGCGCCCATGGATGCGACCTCGCCGTGATCGAGCAACTGCAGGCCGTCGGCCGGTTCCCCATCTGGACGTTCCAGTACGCGGGTGGCCACCTCCAATTGCCCCGGCTCGTCGAGCCACCCGACGAGGACGACGAGGACTTCGAGCCCCTGCTCCGATCCGAATACATCCACGGCATGATGAGGATCATCGGCGCTCCGCCGCCGGCGGCGCTTCAAGAGATGGTCACCAATCTCTTCGGCTCTACCCTGGGCGCATCGTCCCCCAATGACCTCCTCGCGATGCTCCTCGCGTTGAAGGAGGCCAAGCACTGGCACGAACTCTACGACGCCTTCCGGAGCTCGCCCCAGATGAAGTTCGTCTGCCGCCAGATGCTCAATTCACAGATCCTCCACGTCAAGGACGTCCTCCACGTCCACAAGAGGGACCTCTTTTCGATGCCCTGGATCGAGGAGGCCGACACGAAGCCCTGGGAGATTCGCCTCGTCAAGAAGTTCACGCGCCTCACGCACAGGGGAGAGACCCCGCTGTTGCAAGTAAAACGATGCCACGTCATCGACGTCGGCAAGAGCGGTCTGCTCGGCGCCGCGGAGGAGCTGATCGAGGTCCGAAAGGCCGTGAACGCGGTGCACGCGAAGCACCCCGACCGCACGATACACCACGCGACCATCCTGAACTGGCCGTTCTGCTCCGTGCTGGCCATCAACCAGAAGGACTCCTCGGGCAAGGGCACCACGCGCATCGTCACGCCCTGCGTCGGCGCCACGGATGCGCGCTGGCAGGTGCGCGTGCTCGACCTGTCATACAACGAGATCTGGCAAGGGCTCGCGCGCTTTTCTCCGCAAGACCAGCAAATAATCGCTCGCGTGCTCATCGGCCTCGTGGAGGGAGAGATGCCGTCCCTGGACGTGCAACGACAGGTCGTGCCGCTCACGGACGTCAAGGCGCGGTTCCTGCGCGGGGTCAGGCTCGACCAGAGCACCAGCGCGCTGCAGTTCAGCGAGAAATGGTGGCTCTCGAACCACGCCAAGAAGATCGACGTCAAGCTCTCCATGATGGAATTCCTGTGTTCCATGGCCGCGATCCTCTTCGTCGCGGAGCCGCGGCACGCGCGCGCCATGATCCCCGTCACCCTGATCCAGCTCCAGGAGGTCGTCGACGGCGAGCTCACCATGGCGGACCTCTTCGGCGACCTCGGCGGCGGCATCGAATATGGACGATTGCTCGCGGGCGCGAACTATATTGGCGACAAACTCAGGCAGGCCTCGGACCAAGGCCAGTGGCTGACGCAAGCGTGCACGACATGGGCCTCCATCAAGGATCGCATCCCCCCGGGGCATAACCTCGTGGTGCGATCATGCCCGCTGAAGGATCTGAGGATGGTGCTCGCCGACAGCCCGGGCTACGAGGTCACGGCGCCTGCGCCGTTTTTATACCATGGAGCATCGCTGGCCGTCGGTTATACGAGCGCGGCGCGCGCGCCGGTATACCAGGTCCTCATGAAAGAGCTATTCACGATGTTCCTGAGGACGCTCACAGAGATGAAACAGTCGCTGAGGCTCAACCTCCCTGCGGCGCCCGTGCCTACCCGCCACGTCCAGGTACCCGCGCTGCTCCCGAGCGACATCGAAGATGTCGCGCTCGGCGAGGCCGAGGCGGCGTTCGACGAGGACATCTCCTCGTTGGATCCATGACGGTCTCGCCGAGCCGCCCGGCCCCGAGGCGGTGCTCGTCGCGCGGGCGGGGACGGGTTGAGCTCCGCTGGGGCGCCCTGCGCCCGCCGTCGCGTCCTCTACTTCAAGAAGATGGTGACCGAGCCGGAGTAGGAGATCGTGCCGCTCGGGAACTTGCCGTACGAATCGCGGGCGCGATCGCGGCAGTTCGGGTAGCTTCCATCGCTTTGCGGTTTGTCGCACGCGTCGCGGCAACTGCCGACGACCCTGAGAGCGCAGTCGTCCAGCGATGCCCCGCACACACGCTCTATCGAGGTCTTCTCGGGCGATACGCAGGCGTAGTAGTTCGGCGGACTCGCGAAGATGTTGCCATAGTATGCCCCTTCGCGGTTCGAGTACGCCGTCCGCTCCGTGGAGTCGGAGGACAGCTCGCACTTGTTCCCTCGCATCGAGATCGGGGTCGCGATCCCGAGGTGATTGATCCTGGACAGGACGCATGCGGACACCCAGGCCTTGCACGCGTTGTCGCAGGAGCCGTCCTTGTCGCCCCATTTCTTGTGGAGACCGAGCTCACCATCGAATCCATAGACGACGCCATCGATGTTGATATCGAAACGCGCACCGCTCGGCAGGGCGCAGCTCACGACGTACTTGAGCAGCTGGCGCGCGAGCGGATCCCGGAGCGCGCTCGACGTCAGCGCGTTCGACGTCAGCGCGTTCGACGTCAGCGCGTTCGATGTCAGCGCGTTCGACGTCAGCGCGTTCGACGTCAGCGCGTTCGACGTCAGCGCGTTCGATGTCAGCGCGTTCTCGACGAAAGCGGCCTGCTCGACAACGCCGACATCGTCTTCCTCCCCTTCTTCCCCCTCCTGCACGCCCACGCAAGCGGCCAGCGACGTCATCATGGCAGGACACAGAACCAGGACGCTTCGAACCATCATGAGCAACACCCCCCCTGGCCAGCTTAGGTCCTTGGGCGCCTCCGTGGAATTGACTTGTTGGACTAACCACGTATCCGGACAAAGTTGGAACGAATACCAGGCTGCGCCTGAGTCGCGCGTCGCGAGCGCATCGCCGACACGTCCCAGACAGCACACCTCCTACGGCTGTTCGGCGCGGCGCTCGGGGAGCGGGTTTCACGGCGGCACGAGCACCGCTGCCCCCGAAAAGCGGCCGTTCCGCAGATCGTCGAGCGCCTCGTTGGCCGCCAGCAGCGGGTAGACGTTGACCTCCGTCCGCACGGGCACCCGCGGCGCGAGCGCGAGGAACTCCTCGCCGTCCCTGCGCGTCAGGTTCGCCACCGACCGCAGCACCCGCTCGCCCCACAGGAGCGAATAAGGGAACGAGGGGATGTCGCTCATGTGGATTCCCCCGCAGACCACGGCGCCGCCCTTGCGTACGGCGCGCAGCGCGGCAGGCACGAGCTCGCCGGCCGGGGCGAAGATCAGCGCCGCGTCGAGCTCCTCGGGCGGCGCATCGAAGGAAGAGCCTGCCCACTCGGCCCCCATCGACAGCGCGAACGCGCGCGCCGCGTCGTCGCCCGGCCGGACGAACCCGAAGACGCGCCGACCCTCGAAGCGGGCCACCTGCGCCACGAGGTGCGCGGCGGCGCCAAACCCGTAGATGCCAATCCGCCCGGCGTCCCCCGCCAGACGCAGCGTCCTGTACCCGATGAGCCCGGCGCAGAGCAGCGGCGCGGCCGAGAGGTCGGGGAAGCCGTCGGGTATCGGGAAGCAGAAGCGCGCGTCCGCGACCGCGAGCTCCGCATACCCGCCGTCGATCTGGTACCCGGTGAAGCGCGCCCGGTCGCAGAGGTTCTCCCGCCCTGCGCGGCAATGCGCGCACACGCCGCAGGTCCAGCCGAGCCAGGGCACACCCACGCGCGCGCCCAGCGCGAACCGCGGCCCTTCGCCCGCCGCGGGCACCTCCTCGAGGACCTCGCCCACGATCTGGTGCCCCGGCACGAGCGGCAGCCTGGCGTCCGGCAGCTCGCCGTCGACCACGTGCAGATCGGTGCGGCACACGGCGCAGGCGCGCACGCGGAGCAGCACCTCACCGGGACCAGGCCGCGGAGCGGGCCGATCCTCCAGCACGAGCGGACTCTTCGGGGCTCTCAGGACGAGGGCGCGCATGGCTCCGAGCCGAGGTTTCCGAGCCGAGTGTATTGCAGCCAGCGCCCCCCGTCCCGTGTGTGAGCCCAGAAGATCGCCGAGCCCAGCCTGCTCGACGGGAAGCGACGCTATCCTGTGCCCTGACGTCCGCCGCCCGCTGCTCTTGACACGGCGCTCCGGAGGAGCCCCGCCAGCCGTGTCCTCCCCAGGATCGAGGAGCTCCGCGGTCCCGCCGATAGGAGTTGACACTGCGCATGTGAGCGTTCACAATCGGCCCCAGCGGGTATCCTTTTGCTTCCCCGCTGAAGGGGTCGGTATGCGCACCGAGACCTTCATGTCCCGAACGACATCGCCATGGATTCGCTCGGTCGTCGCGGATGCGAGTCACGGTGAGCTCAATCAATGGCCCGCGGCTGGAATCGCAGTCCTGGCCAGTATCATCCTTTGTGCAGCAGCGATTACAGCGGCGGTTCATCTGTTGAATAGCATCGCTTTATCATCAATGTCTCCCTCTCCCCGCCCCTGACGCGCGGCGCTGTCCTGTTGAAACCCGGCCCGCCCGAGAGGGCCGTCCATGCCGCGCTCTCGAGAGGTTGAGCCAGGAACGGGGGAGATGTTCCATGCGGATTGCAACCCCTCTCGAAGGGCGAGCTCGGAGCAGTAGATTCGGACGAGCGAGCCTCGCAAGGTGAAGGCGGCACTCTTCGGTGCATGGCTAGGTTCTGGTATCCGGGAGGCTCGCACAGAATGGATTTCTACGGCGGCGGCCGAAAGACGGATCCGTTCGCGTACATCGACGCCTCCCTCGCCACCTGCGACGGCTGCCGCGTCGATCTCGTCGCGGCGCATTGGCATGCTTGCGGCTGGCGGGCCCCCGCGTGTGGTAGGGTATCTTGGCGAGCTCCGATGCTACCGGCGGCGAGGTGCAGCCCGTGACCGCCCGCGCGGCGATCGCTCCGTCGACGCCTCCGCCCGCCGACGCGGTCTCCGCGGCCGGCGTACAGGCCGCGCCGCTCGACTTCGCAGAGGTGTACGAGGAGATCTTCCCCTTGGTCTGGCGGACCGTGCGCCGCCTCGTCGCGGACGCCTCCGCGCACGAGGACGTATGCCAGGAGGTGTTCGCCGTCGTGCACCGGCGGCTCCCGGAGTTCCGGGGCCGCTCGTCGCTGAAGACGTGGGTCTTCGGGATCGTGGTCAACGTCGTACAGGCGCACCGGAGAGCGCAGCGCCGCCAGTGCCCGGCCCACCGCGGGACAGGAGAGATCGTGGATCCCGAGCAGCTCGCGGGGCCGAGCGACCTCAGCCCCTACGAGGCCATGAAGAGGGCGGAGGCCGCGCGCGTGGTGCACGACCTCCTGGCGTCGCTCGACGAGGAGAAGCGCGTGGTGCTCCTCCTCGCCGAGCTGGAAGAGCTTCCGGCGTCGGAGATCGCGCAGGGGATCGGGGTCAACGTCAACACCGTGTATGCGCGGCTGAGGGCCGCTCGACAGGCATTTTCCGACGCGGTGCACCGCCACCACGCCAAGATCCGAGGAGGCCGCCATGGATGAGCTGGGGACCGGCGAGCGGGCGCTCTTGAGCGCCCCTTCGCGACGCGGACGAGCCGACCGACGAGGACAGGCGGTCGATGCGCGCGGCCGTGGAGGGCGCGCTCGCGCCGAGCGCGCAGGTCGAGCAGGCGCTTGGCCGATGCCGCTTGCCGCCGACCCTGGATTCATACGACCCGCCGCGATCTTCGCGCTTATGCCCGCACCCGGTCGATTTGATCACGAAAACAGCGCGCTCCGGTCACAAGACGGAACTGCCGATTCCACACGCGGGAGCCGACGATGACATTCAGACTGGACCGAGTGTTCGCGAGTCCCTGGATCGCTGCCGGGGGATGCCTCCTGAGCATCTCGTGCACTGGCACCCTCGGGGGTGATGACTCTTCGGAGGAGAGTCCGGGGCAGACCCCGGACCAGGGTGCCGCCATCGCTGTAGACAGGATGCCTCTGCACCACATGACAGCGTCGGAGTACAACTCCACCGTCGCCCACCTCCTGGGAACGAGCCTGCGGCCGGCGGACGGATTCCCGGCCTTCGGCGCGAAGGGCTTCGACGCAAACGTCAACGCGCTCTCGAACCTCTCGCAGGTCCTGGTCCAGGGGTATTACGACGCCGCCAGGACGCTCGCCGAGGACGCGTTCTCGCACGAGGAGCAGCGCGCCAAGATCCTCGTGTGCGACCCGGCAGAGGGCACGGACGACCGGTGCGCGCGCGAGATCATCGAGCGCTTCGGGCTGCGCGCCTTCCGGCGCCCGCTCGAGGCGGCGGAGGTCGACCGCTACGCGGCGCAGTACGATGACGCGCGGACCACCCTCGAGATGTCCCCGGTCGAGGCGGTGCAGCACGTCGTCCGGACGGTGCTCACGTCGCCGCACTTCATCCTCCGGATCGAGCTGGGCCCCGACTCGGCGAGATCGCCGGGCGCCCTCAACGGCTACGAGGTCGCGTCGCGCCTCTCGTACCTGCTCTGGAGCTCGCTCCCGGACGAGGAGCTCTTCGACGCGGCGGCGAGCGATGAGCTGGCCACCGCGGGCGAGCTCGAGCAGCAGGTGGACCGCATGCTGGACGACCCGAAGAGCGCCGCCTTCTTCCAGAACTTCTTCGGGCAGTGGCTCGGCACGCGCACGCTCCCCAGCCACAACGCCGACACGAGCCAGTTCCCGAGCTGGAACGATGAGATGAAGGGCGCGATGCTCGACCAGGTCAACGAGTACTTCGCCAGCTTCACGACCGGCGGGCGGCCGTGGTCCGAGTTCCTCACGGCGCCCCACCCGGAGAGCCGGCTGATCGAGCCGCTCTATGCGAACGACCCCGAGGGCCTGCGCGAGGGGTTCCTCACGCTCCCAGCGTTCCTGACGCTGTCGTCCCGCGCCGACCGGACCTCTCCCACGTCCCGCGCGAAGACGATCCTGGAGCAGCTCTTCTGCGCGCCCATGGCGCCGCCCGCCAACGTGGATATCCCGGAGCTCGGCGCCGCGGACGGGGAGACGGGCGGCGTCACCAACGTGCGCAAGGAGCTCGAGAAGCACCGCGCGTCGCCCGACTGCGCGGGCTGCCACGACGTGCTCGACCCGATCGGGCTGAGCCTGGAGAACTTCGACCCGATCGGCGCCTACAGGACCCAGTACCCGAACGGCGACCCGATCGACGCGACGGGGGTGTACGAGGGCGCGCCGTTCGAGGACATCTCCGGTCTCGTGCCGGCGCTCGTGGAGGCCGCCCGCTCGGGGACGTGCCCCTCCGAGCAGCTCTTCAGCTATGCCCTGCGCCGGCGCCCGAGCGCCGGGGACAGGACGAGGATCAAGGAGATCGCCGGGCATTGGGCCGGCGGCACGATCGCGGATCTGGCGAAGCAGGTGGTGACCAGCGATGCGTTCCGCCTTCGAGCGAAGGACAAGGCGCGGTGAGGCCGCACGCGTTGTTTCTGCACACGACGAGGCACGAAGGAGCGATGCGCACATGAAACGCTTGATGACACGCAGAAACTTGTTGCGCGGCGCGGGCGTCTGCCTGGCGCTGCCGTTTCTCGAGAGCCTCGCGCCGCGCAGCGCGCGCGGCGGTGAGCCCGGCACCCCGAAGCGGTTCGTGCTCTGCACCTTTCCGAACGGGGCGCCCCATCACTGGTGGGAGACGGCCCCGGCGTTCGGAAAGACGCTGAAGGGCGCCGACTTCAAGCTGCCGAGGGTGCTCGAGCACTTCGCGCCGGTGAAGTCGAAGATGCTCATGATCAGCCGCCTCGGCAACTACACGTGGAGCACGGAGCAGCACCCCTACATCGAGCCTTCGCACTCGCGCCTCGGCGCGGCGCTCTCGACCTGCGTGGACGCCGATCAGCTGGGGAGGGAGGCGCGCCGGGACCTCGGCGAGTGGGTGGGGAACGGCGTCTCGGTCGACCAGCTCATCGTCCAGAAGGCAGGCCCGGAGCAGGCGACCCGCATCCCGTCGCTGCAGACGGGGCTCGGCGTCAAGCCCGGCTTCTTCGACCAGCGCAGCTACGCCTACAATCAGGTTCTCTCCTGGAAGAGCCCGAGCGAGCCGCTGAAGCGCTCGGTCAACCCGAAGGCGGTGTTCGACGCGCTCGTCGGCGCGGGCGCGGCGGGGTCCATGCCAGGGCAGACCGACGAGCAGGCGAGGATCGAGGCGGAGCGCCGCGCGGCGACCGAGAAGAGCGTCATCGACGGCGTGCTCGCGGACGCGAACTCGCTCATGAACCGGGTCGGCTCCGACGATCGCAAGATCGTCCAGCAATACCTGGACTCGCTGCGCGAGATCGAGAAGAACGCGACCCGCGTCCAGTCGACGATGAACCCCGGGACGGGCCTTGGCTGCAGCCCGATCAGCCAGCCCGGCGTGGTCCCCGAGCCGCCGGGCCAGGCGGAGGGGCTCAACGAGAACGACAACACGGGAGCCGGCCCGTACAAGCACGAAGATCACGCGAAGGTCATGATCGATCTTATCGTCATGGCCATTCAATGCGACGTGACGCGCGTGATCACCCACATGCACGACGACATGCGCTCCGAGTTCGAGTACCGGTGCATCCCGGAGGACGTCCGTGCCAAGGTGGGACTCGCGTACAGGAGAGAGGCCAGCCTGCACTACCACTCCTCCCAGCACGCCGCCGGCAACCTGGACCGCGCGACCCAGAACGGCCAGTACAAGATCGTCACGCAGAGCAACCTCGACTACGCGGCGATCAACACCTGGCTCAACCAGAAGAGCGCGCAGCTCGCGCAGCGGCTCGACGCGATCCCCGAGGGCGACGGCACGGTGCTCGATCACTGCGTCATGGTGCACATGAGCGAGATGCGCTCGCACGACCACGACGGGTACGACCTGCCCATCGTGCTCCTCGGCGGAGACGGCGTCTTCTTGAACGACGCGCACGTCGCCTACGACGCCCTCGGCAACGATCGCCAGCTCCGCGATCTGTGGTTCACCATCATGAACCAGTACTACGGCCTGGGCGTCACGTCGTTCGGCGAGGATCGCCGCGGCGCGAAGAACGCGCTCCTTGAGGAGATCCTGCGGTAGCGCGGTGACTCACGGTGACCCGCGCGGACGGTCATGCGCGCACCGTGCCGGCAGCGCCCGGCCGCCGCGTGGAAAACCTGCAATGTTGATGGCTGGGCCCCAACGTGAGCAAGCCACGACTGCATCAAATCCATCCAGCCTGGCTTTCCAGTAGATCGTAGGCCTTCCTCTCGCCTATAGTTCATCACGCCTCGGGCACACGGCGGTTCGCAGGAACACGTGGTGTGGTGCTGGGCGCCGCGCAGGGGCGAGCGTGTGTGAACAAGCTGGCATGAGGGGAGCGCCATGAGCATGGAGGGCCGACTCGATCCGAGCGACGCCTCGGCGCTGCGGGAGCGCGTCGTCCGCCTGGAGCAGGAGCTGGCCCAGCGCGAGCGGGAGCTGGCCGAGCACAGGCGGGAGATCCGGGCGCTGCACGAGCGCGAGGCGCAGCTCCTCGAGATCGAGGCGGAGCAGAAGCGGCTCGCCGCCGTGACGGAGAACAGCTCGGATTTCATCGGCATCGCCTCGATGGAAGGGGTCGCCCAGTACCTCAACGAGGCAGGGCGGGAGCTCGTCGGCCTCGAAGCGAGCGAGCTGCCGCGGGTGACGATCGGCAGCTTCTTCTTCCCCGACGACCTCCCCTACATCGAGCAGCACATCATGCCCGCGACGATGGAGCACGGCCGCTGGGTCGGGGAGTTCAGGTTCAGGCACTTCAAGACCGGGGCTGCGATTCCGGTCCTTTACAACTCCTTCCTGATCAGGGACCCGGAGACCGGGGAGCCCATGGCGCTGGCGACCGTGACGGCGGACCTCACCGAGCGCAAGCGCGCCGAGGAGGAACGCGTCCGCCTGAAGGACGAGATGATCCGGGTCCAGGCCGCCACGCTCCGCGAGCTGTCGACCCCCCTGCTCCGCATCAGCGATCGGGCCGTCATCATGCCGCTCATCGGCGCGGTGGACTCGAGCCGCGCCGCGGCGGTCCTCGAGCGGCTGCTCCAAGGCGTCAGCGCCGAGCAGTCCAGGGTGGTGATCCTCGACATCACGGGCGTATCGAACGTGGACTCCCACGTCGCCGACGCGCTCATCCGGACGGCGAAGGCCGTGCGTCTGCTCGGCGCGCAGATGGTCCTCACCGGCATTCGCCCCGAGGTCGCGCAGATCCTCGTGGCGCTCGGCGTCGATCTGGGCAGCATCGTCACGATGGGCTCGCTCCAGAGCGGCATCGCGTTTGCGTTGAGCCAGCCGCGTTGAGGTCGACGCGCCCGCGTCGGCTGAGCCCACTGGCAACACGGCCTGGACCTCGGCCATATCGCGTGCGACGCAGCACGCCATCCTGCGCCGCAGGTGACGATTTCTGAAAGGTGAGCGGGAGCTCGATCAACTCCGGGAGCATGAAGACCTGGGCACGATGCCTGCCAGGCCGGGCGAGCCTTTCTCGGCTGGCACTTTTTGCTCTGGGCGCAGCCGCGTGGGCGTGTTCCGAGACGCCGCACGACGGCTCCGGGAGCGGCGGAGCTCCCTCGATGGATCCTGTTGGCGCGGGCGGAGCGACGCCGGGCAGCGCGGCGTCGGGCAGCGACGCCTCCTCCGGGGTGACGACAGGAACCGGAGGGGCCGGCGGCGCGCCGAGCCCGGGTGTGGGCGGCGGCGCACCGAGCCCCGGTGTGGGCGGCGGCGCTGGGACGGGCGGGTCAGGCGCCGTCGAGTTCGGGGCGTTCCCTGGTGCCCAGGGATTCGGTCGGATGGCCACAGGCGCCCGCGGCGGCGACGTCTACCATGTCACCAACCTGAACGATTCGGGACCCGGCTCCCTGCGGGACGCCATCAGCCAGCCGCATCGCACCGTGGTCTTCGACGTCGGCGGCGTCATCAAGATCGACTCCCGCCTGGTGTTCAAGAATAACCAGACGATCGCCGGGCAGACCGCGCCTGGCGGCGGCATCACCATTTACGGGAACGGCACATCGTTCTCCGGCGCCTCGAACACGATCGTTCGCTACGTGCGGTTTCGCATGGGCAAGATCGGCGAGTCCGGCAAGGACACCGTCACCATGGCCAACGGTCACGATGTGATCTGGGACCATTGCTCCCTGAGCTGGGGGCGCGACGGCACCTTCGATCTGAACCGGGAGAGCGGGGCGGAGCTCTACAACATCACGCTGCAAGACGCGATCGTCGCTCAGGGGCTCCAGACCCACAGCACGGGCGGCATCGTCAACACGAGCGCCACGTCGATCATCCGGTCCTTGTACATCGACAACAATTCCCGCAATCCCAAGGCCCGCGGAACGCTGCAGTTCGTCAACAACGTCGTCTACAACTGGGTCGCCTCGGGCTACATCCTGGGCGACACGAGCGGACGCTCGGACGGGGCGATGGTCGGAAACTACCTGATCACCGGCCCGGAGACGAAGGGCGGTACCCTGGACAGCCCCACGCCCGAGTACCACCTCTATGCCGTCGACAACTGGTACGACAGCAACAAGGACGGTGTCCTGAACGGCCGCCTGCTCGGCCAAGGGGACTTCGGCTCGGTGACCTGGGAGGCGACTCCGAGCGTGGAGGTCCCCGACGTGCCCGCGATGAGCGCAGAGGACGCCTTCGACCACGTGATGAATCACGCCGGGGCGTCGCTCTGGCGTGACCCGGTCGACGATTTCGTGATGGAAGAGCTCGCGTCCCTCGGGACCGACGGCGCCACGATCAGCGACGAGAAGAGCCTCGGCCTTCCCAACGCCGTTGGAGACATCCCGGGGGGCTCTGCGCCCAGGGACACGGATCAGGACGGGATGCCGGATGCGTGGGAGGTCTCCGCGGCGCTCGACCCCGGCGACCCGGAGGATCGCAATGGCGACCGCAACGGCGACGGCTGGACGAACCTTGAGGAGTACATCAACTCCCTCGTCCCGTGACGCCTCGAGGGCGGCTCGCCGCGCGTCCTCAGAACGAGACGCCCAGGCTGAGCGTGCCCAGGGCTTGCGCGATGAGCGGAGCGGAGCGCTCCTCCTCGACGGCGATGACGGGGCGCGGCAGGAGCGTGAGACAGGTGAGCTCGAGGCCGAGGCTCACGCTCGGATGAAAGAAGTACTGGACGCTCAGCCCCGCGTCCGCGGCGAAGCTGAAGAATTCCTCGCTGTGCCCCACGAGCGGTGGCTCGACATCGCCGGTGGCCTGGAGGTGGTAGGCGCCGACTCCGAGGAGCGGCCCCCATTCCCAGTGGAGATCGCCGGCTGCTTGCCCGAGGTTCCAGCTCGCCCGGAGGAGCGCGAGCTCCTGGCGCACCCGGGCGGTGCCGCCTGCTGCACGGAACTCGGCGCCAAAGAGGGGACCTCCCAGGAGCAGGCCGAGACGGAAGCGCTCGTCGAGGCGGGTGTGCGCCCCGATCTGCGCGCCGACGCCGCCGCCCACCGAAGGGGTGAAGAGGACGAGCCCTCCCGTGCGCACGTGAAAGCGGGGCGGCTCCCGGGAGAAGCGGAGCACCTCGGGGGCGGGCGGCTGAGCCTCGACGCCGAGCACATCCCGAGCGGGCGCCTGGCCCGAGCCGAGCTCGAGGAGGCTCGCGCGCAGGAGATCGACGGCGCGCACGGCGAGGAGCATCGGGCCATCGCTGGAGGGATCGATGAGGAGCTTGCGTGTGGTCGTCTTGCCGGTCACGCGGTCCACGATGCACACCTCGGCGGCCGTGCCGCTTCCGTCGCGCCGAAGCGCGACAGCCGCAAAGGCCTCGCTCTCCTGCGCCTTTTGCTCGAGCTCCTCGGCTCCGGGCGAGCGCGCAGCGCTCCCGAGCACGATGACCTCGAAGGACTGCAGCTCCAGCTCGGCAGAGAGCCGTCCGAAGGCCTCGAAGAGCGTGGAATCGCGCGGATCCGGTCGGACGACGAGCACGCGCTGCGCCCACGCCGCTCGAGGGCAGACGAGCAGCAGGAGCAGGACGAGGAGCGTTCGTGCCCGCCGGACCATCGATCAGGGCTGAGCGGCGAGCTGTCGAGCCGTCTTGGCGTGGACCCCGCTCGGATAGAGGCGCAGGTATTCTTGCGCCACCGCGCGCGCGGCGGCCGGTCCTTCGAGGCTCTGGACCGTGCGCATCTTTCCCGCGAGCGCTTCGGCGGCAAAGGCGCCGCCCGGCGCCTCGCGAAGCGCCGTCTCGTACCAGGTCCTGGCGCGCGCGGCGGCGCCGCGGCTCTCGTGAAGGCGCCCGAGCAAGAAGGCTGCGCGGCTCCCCGCGGTCGATGCGTAGCGCGCGCGCAGGGCGAGCAGGGCCTGCTCGGCGAGCTCGTTCTGCCCCACGTAGCGAGCGGCGTCGGCCAGGGCGTTCAGATCGGCGGCATCACAGGAGGTGAGGCAGCTCTGCGTGCCCCGCGCCTCGGCCTCCTGGACGACGCGCCGGAACTCGCCCTGGGAAACGAGCTTGGTCCAGGGCGGTCTGGCGCTCGGCGGGGCGACGAGGGGCGCCGGGGTTTCAGCGGCGCTCGGCGCCGGGGGAGCAGCGGACTCCGGCGGCGGCGCCGCGACCTCGGCGTGCTGTCCCTGCGCTGCAGGAGGCGCGGGCTCGGAGCCTTGCGCCGCCGTGTCGGGACCTTGCGCCGCCGTGTCGGGGCCTTGCGCCGCCGTGTCGGGGCCTTGCGCCGTCGTGTCGCTGACGTGCAGGGTCCTCGCCTGAGCGTCCCCCACGAAGCGCTGCCCCGCGCGCACGCTCACGACCCCAGAGCCGGAGTAGCCCTCCACCTCGACAGCGCCCTCGCGCAGGATCACCTCGAGCCGCTCGCGATCGGCGTCCCAGAGCAGCTCGAAGCGCGTGCCCACCACGCGGACCACGAAGGGACCCGCGACGAAGCGCCAATCGCTGTGCCCGGTGTGCGTGACCTCGGCTTCGACCCGGCCGCGCTCGACCGAGATGCGGGCGCCGCGCTCGTTCTTGATCTCGTCGATGCGAAGCCGCGTCCCTGCCGCGGCCCGGATCCGCGTCTGATCGGAGAAGGTGATGGCGGCCGGGTGATCGACGGGCGCACGCACATAACCGCTCTCGTTCACCGCGCCCTCGACGACGTAATCGAGACCTCGCTCCGTTCGCCAGAAGAAGAAAACGGCCATCAGCACGCTCGCGGCGAAGGCGAGCGGAGCCACCCAGCGGACGACCACCCGCGCCTTGCTCGCGCGGGCCTGCTCCTCGTCGACGCGGCGCAGGAAAGCGGCGCGCGCCTCGCGGCGCTCCGGCTCGCTCAGCTGAGCGGCTCTCTGCAGGAGGGCCGCGACGGGATCGAGCTGTCGTTCGGGTTCGCTCATGGCCAAAGTCCTTCACACCGGGACAGGAACTCCTGGAGGGCGGGCTCGCGCGCCTTGAGCAAGAACGCGCGCGCGCTCTCGAGCTCACGGCGCACCGTCGACTCGGACACGCCGAGCGCCGCCGCCGTTTCGAGCATTTCCAGGCCTTGCACGTGGCGCAGCACGAAGGCCATGCGCCGGCGCGTGCTGAGCTTGTCGAGCACACGGTGGAGGGCGCTGAGCACCTCGCGATGCTCGAAGTCGACGCGCGCGAGGGCGCGCTCGGGGAGCTCTCCGCTCGGGGAAAGGCCCACCCAGCGGCGTATCTTGCGCTTCCGGATCTCGAGCGCCGCCTGCCGCGTGGCCATGGACGCGAGGTAGCCGCGGAGGGCCCCCCCGTCCTGGATGCGCGCAGCGCCCTGCATCAGGCCCAGGAAGACCTCCTGGACCAGGTCTTCGAGGCTCGTGTCGGGGCCGAGGGCACCGTAGAGCACACCTCGCACGAGACCCGAATACCTGTCCCAGATGACGGCGAGGGCCTCGCGCTCTCCGGCGGCGGCGCCGGCGACCAGGCTCGCGTCCGACCGCTTGTCGGCGGGGAAGCGGGCCAAGGTGGGTCCGGGCGGCGGGGCGGAGCGCGTGGGTTGAGCCACTCTCTCCTAGTTACTTGGGGGCGTCCCGACCCTCCAGAAAAATTCAGCCGCCGCCGGGACGCTGGATCGGCGCGGGCGACTCGGAGCATTTGGGTTGCGCTCTCGGACATCGCCCCCAAGCTTTGCCCTGTTCGCCATGCGCCTCTCCTGCCGCACCTGGCTCCTCCGAGTCGCCGCGCTCTCGGCCTTGGCCTGGGCGCTCTCCTGTGAGGACCAGCTCATCCAGACGGCCACCCGACCTGCGGAGAGCGCGGGTGTCGGCGGCGGCTCTCCCTCCCTCTCGGAGCTCGCCTGCGACGGCGAGCCGCCCGCAGCGGAGCTCCCCCCCGGGGCCGCCTTCGGAGAGGGAGAGGAGCTCGCGAGTTCCCCGCTCGTCGGCACGATCTACGGCGCGCAGGAGGGCCCCGGTCTCTCCATCACGGCGCGCGATACATTCCGCGTCCATGTCAACGGTGTTCTCATTGCCGCGAGCGAGTCGGCGCGCGCTCCGCTCTTCGTGCCCCTCTCCCTGCTGCCGGGAGAGAACGTGATCGCCGTGAGCGTTCATGCCGCAACGGGGACCCCGGCGGCTCTCCTCCACCTCGACGAGCTCGAGCGCAGCCATGGAAGCGGCAGCGACTGGAAGCTGAGCACCGCGCCGGAAGGGGACTGGACCGCGCTCGGCTACGACGACAGCAGCTGGGCGGCGGCGCGCGAGCTGGGGAGCGCTGGAGATCTGCCGGGCTGCGATCCCGAGGCCGCTTTCCCATCGAGCACGGCGGCTCGCTGGATCGGGCCCGCGCTCGGGACGAGGGGGCCCATCGCCCTCCGAAAAGTGATACGGATCGAGCCGATCGGCTTTGGCGAGGGCACGACGGGGGGCGCGGGGGCGAAGCCCGTGCTCGTCTCAAGCTGGACCGAGCTCGAGAGCCTCGCCCGCTCGGACGAGCCGGCGGTGCTCTTGCTCGCCGAAGGCGTTTACGACTTCCGCCGCCAGGGTTCGGAGGTCCAGGACATCGAGGTCTGTCCCAGCACCTGCTCGGAGGAGCCCGAGAAGACGTTTTATGAGGTCCTCACCGGGGATGCGACCTGCGAGCGTCCGCTCGTCGGGGCGACGCGGAACCATCGCGTCCTCCAGTTCGGTTCCAACAAGACCCTCGTCGGGCTCGGGCGCGGCGCGGCGCTGCCGGGCGTGAACATGGATCTCAACGCGATCGAGAACGTGATCATCCGCAACCTCGCCCTCTACGATCTGAACCCGAACGTGCACGAAGCGGGCGATGCGTTCACGCTGACGCAAGCCTCGAGGGTCTGGATCGATCACACGACCGTCCAACGGATCAGCGACGCCTTCGCCGACGTCCACTCGGGCACGAGCGGGGTCACCTTCTCCTACGGCCACTTCGACGGCAGAAACGAGGCCGAGTGTGGCGGCCGCGAGCGCTGGGCCTGCACGATCACTGACGCCGAGGTGACGATGCACCATTGTCGCTTCGATGAAGTGAGGGCGCGCGCCCCGCTGGCCACCGGATCCCGAGCGCGCGCCCACCTCTTCAACAATGTGTTCTCGAACATCTCGGACTGGGCGGTCGGCGCCGCCTGTGAGGGGCAGGTGCGGCTCGAGGCGAGCGTGTTCGAGAACGCCGACGCGGCGACGCGGCGCTCGGACTGCAGCGACGCGACGGGCAGGGGACTCCTCCTGGCCGTCCCTGATTCGAACCTCTACCGCGACGAGAGCGACGTTCACCTGGGCGGGAACGGGGAGCCAGCCGATGACGTCTTCGAGCCCCCCTACGACTACGCGCCCGAGCGGGCGAGCGACGCGTTGCCCCAGGTGATCTCCCGCGCCGGAGCCGGAGGGCCCTGGGCGCTGCCGCTCGCACGCGAGTAAAGAGGCGGGGCGGGAGCAGGCCGCCCCAGGAAGCGCAGCTCGCTCAGGCACCGCCGCGCGGCGCCGAGAGCGCTCCGCTCCACACCTCGAGCGCGAGGCCCCGAGGGCAGCTCCACCGAGGGCCCTCTTTTTTTGGCGGGTCCGACCTTCGTCGAGCAACTCGCTCTCCTGAGGTGCACGTGATGCGCACCTGCTTCTGTTCGGAGAGCTTCCCCATGCCGCGTCCCCGCTTCTACCTGGCGCTCGCTTCCCTTCTTGCACTCTCTTGCTCCCTCGCGTGTTCGAGCGAGCAGGGCGCCGATGATCCGGCCTCGTCCGCCGGAGGTGGCTCGTCCGCCGCCTCCAGCGGGCAACCGAACGGCACGACGGGCAGCGGCAGCGCGGCGTCGTCCGGCGGCTCGGGAGGCGCTGGCGCCGGCGGAGCCGCCGGCGCGGGGACCGGCGGAACCGGCGGCGACGACGGCGGCGGCGGTTCAGGGGAAGGTGGTTCAGGCGGCGGCGGCGGTTCGGGTGAAGGTGGTTCAGGGGACGGTGGCTCGGAGGGCGGCGGTACGTCCGACTGCAACAGCGTGACGGGTGGAGCCCTCATCGAGGTGAACCGCGATGGTTCTGGCGATTTCACCTCGGTGCAGGCCGCGATCAACAGCGTCGTTAAATCGAACACGACGCCCACCGTCATTCGCATCGCCCCCGGGACCTACTCCGAGAAGCTCGTCGTCGACCGTCCCCACGTGACGCTCTGCGGCCAGACAGGTCGGGCGGAGACGACGGTGCTCACCTACGGTGACAACGCGAACACCTCGAACGGCGCAGGAGGCACGCTGGGCACGTCGGGGAGCTTCAGCGTCAATATCTCCGCGAGCGACGTCTCCGCCGAGAACATCACCTTCGCCAACAGCACGGGCCCGGGCGTGCAGGCCGTGGCCCTCCTCGTCACCGGCAGCCGCGTGCAGTTCCGCCGCTGCCGGGCCCTCGGTTACCAGGACACCCTCTATGTGAAGGGCGGAACCCAGTACTTCAGGGACTGCACCATCGAGGGCAGCGTCGACTTCATCTTCGGCGGCGCCACCGCCGTGTTCGAGGACTGTACGATGCACAACGCCGCGGGCGGCTCGGCGATCACAGCGCCGAGCACGGACGAATCGACTCCTTTCGGCATCGTGTTCCTGGGAGGACGGGCCACGGCGGCCAGCTCCGTCAGATTCGGCTCGGTCGCCCTGGGTCGCAACTGGCGCCCTTACGGCGCGACCACCTATCTCGGGACCGAGCTCGGCGCGCACATCGCGCCCGTCGGCTGGGTCCGCATGGGCGACAACACGCTCGCGACGGCGCGCTTCGCCGAGCACATGACCACGGGACCCGGCGCGAAGGCGAGCCAGCGAGCCCCCGAGTCCAGCCAGCTCAGCGCGGCCGAGGCCGCGCGCTACACGGTGGAGAACATGCTCGCGCCCTGGAAACCCACGTTTGCGGACTGAGAGCGCCGCTCGTCACCCCTCACCCTCATCGCTTGCGACCAAAGAAAGGCCAGGGCGCCATGACGCAGAGCCGCGTCGCCTCCTTCCTCCTTGCTGTCTCTCCTCTCGCCTTCGCCTTTGCCTGCGGGACTTCAGGGCTCGACGGCTCGGGAAACGCTGCCTCACTCGCAGGAGCAAGCGGGATCACGAGCGCGACGACGGGAGGTGAAGCGAGCGGAGGCGGCTCGGCGACGGGTGGAGACCCGGGCCCCGATGGCGCGGGTGGCGGCGGATCGGCGGCCGGCTCCGGGGGTTCGGGCGGCCGCGAATCGAGCGCCGGTTCGGGTGGCACGGGCGGCGGTACCGGAGGAGCGGACGGCACGGTCGATAGCGAGGGGTGTCCCCTGACGCTGGAGGGCTTTGCCAGCGTGAGCGGTGATGGTCAGGACGGGACCCATGGCGGACGAGGCGGCGCGACGGTCACCGTGACGACCCAGGCCGATCTCGAACACTACGCTGGCGCGCCCGAGCCCTATGTGATCCGGGTCCAGGGAAAGATCACGATCTCCCCCAAGGGAAAGGAGATCTCGGTCGCATCGAACAAGACCATCGTGGGCGCCGGCGCGACGGCGGAGATCTCCCAGGGTGGGTTCTTCCTGGGAGGCGGAGTGCACAATGTCATCCTGCGGAACCTGACCATCGGCGACACCTTCGTCGAAGGAGACTGGGAAGGAAAGACGCAGGACTTCGACGGGATCCAGATGGACACCGCCCACCACGTCTGGATCGATCACTGCCATCTCCACCACATCGGCGACGGCATGATCGACAGCCGCAAGGACACCTCCTACCTCACCGTGTCCTGGAGCATCTTGAGCGACCACAACAAGGCGTTCGGGATCGGCTGGACGGAGAACCTGACCGCGCAGATGACCATCCATCACAACTGGTTCCGCGACCTGAACCAGCGCAATCCCAGCACGGACAACGTGCTCCGCGCCCATCTCTATAACAACTGGCTCCAGCGCATCGGCTCCTACGGCAACTACGCGCGCAACCGCACCAACATGGTGCTCGAGAACAGCGTGTTCGACACCGTGAAGAGCCCTCATTATTACGACGAGGGCACGCTGGTCGCCGCGGGGAACATCTACCGTTCCACGACGGGGACCAAGGAGTCGACCGGAATCACGTATTCCTTCTTCGATCCGAGCGAATTCTACGAGTACTCCCTCGATCCCGCCGACGAGGTCGAAGCCCTGCTCACCAGGTGCGCAGGCCCGAGATCCGAGCTCGGCCTCTGAGCCGCGGGAGCGCGACGAGGCAGGGGACGATCGAGGCCGCCCGCAGGTGGACGCCGGTGGGGTCGTGTCTCCTGGAGCACCGAGCCGATGAAGCGCCCGCGGGGGCAGCTCGAGGCGCCGGGTTGCGGTAAGGTCGTGGGCCGGGCGCGGGCATGGCGACGCTCGCGGTCGAGCCCGCCATGTCGCCCCGGCAAGAGCACCCCCATGGCCGATTTGAACGATCCCGCGCGCCTCGCCGAGCTGCACCACGTGCTGCTGCGCGACGACGCGGACACCATCCTGGACGCCTGCGTCGAGCGGGCGGCCGAGCTCGCCCGGGCGCCGATGGCGCTCGTGAGCCTGGTGGTCCGACACATCCAGCTGTTCCGCGCGCACCGCGGCCTGCCACCCGAGCTGGGCGTCAGCTGCGCGACCTCACGGAGCAGCTCGTTCTGCCAGCTCGTGGTGCGCCACGAGGAGCCGCTCGTCGTCGAGGACGCCGTTCACGACGAGCGCGTGCCCAAGGAGCTGGTGGAGCGTTACGGCATCCGCGCGTACGCGGGTGTGCCGGTGCGGGTGCGCCGGCATGTGGTCGGTTCGCTCTGCGTGATCGACCTCGTGCCGCGCACCTTCGAGCCGGGCGTCATCGAGGGCCTCAAACGGCTCGCCGCCGAGGCCGGCGCGCGGATCGAGGCGCTGGAGAGCGACACGCCGCCGCCGAGCCGCACCGCGAGGGAGCGCCTCGCCCGGTTCGGGCAGACCGCGCGTGCGCTGGAGCGCGCGCTCATGGCCATCGCTCCCGTGATCGCCGAGGCGCAGCGCGCGGCGGCGACGCTGCCGGAGGCGCCGCATATCGCGCCGAGCCCGGACGATCTGCGCGCGGCGGTCGACTGCTACCGGGACATGTTCGGTATCGCGGCCGAGCTGGCCGACGACGCCATGGCCCTCTCGCGCTCCGCTCCGGCCGAGGCCGCGTCCGAGCTCGCGCAGGCGACGCGGTCCCTCACGCGGGACATGGTCGAGATCAGCCCGCTCGTCCGGCTCGCCGAGAGCGTGCTCGGGGGCACGCTCGACGAGGGCATCGCCGCGAGGGCCGCGCACGTCGTGCGGGACGCGTTCGCGGCGCACGAGACCGCGACCGCCGCGGTGCGCCGGATCATCACCACCGTCGAGCGGGCGCGGACAGCGGAGGCGTGGTGAAAGGCCGAGCGTACCAGCTGCTCCGCTCCTGTATCGGCGACAAGGACCCTCCGAACGCGCGCGACGCGTTCATCTATGCGCGGGTCATCATGCGCGCGCGGGTCGTGCCCGAGGAGATCACGCCGACGCTCGACGACCCCGACGTCGAGCGCCGGCTGGAGGGCGCGCTGCAAGACATCCTCCGCCGCGCGTAGAGCGGCGGTCACCCGCTTCGGATACGGGCCCACCTCGACGTTTTCGGTGCTCAGCGCACCGGAGTGCGCTTGCGCGCCGAAAACGCCGATCTGGGCCCGTCTCCTGTGCGGGTGACCGCCGCTCTGCTCGGCATGGTGCAAAGGGGGGCGGAAGAGGGGCCGCCGGTCCCTCGCGCCGGCAGGCTCGGAGAGAGACGCCCACGAGAAGGGTGCAGCGTGATCCCGCGAGGGAGCGTGCGGATCGCGCATCGTGCAGATCGCGCGTCCAGGCGTGCATGGCTCGGTGATTCTCCCACTTTCACCTTCACCCGTCGCGCCGGGCCTGCTATGCAGCAGGTCGCCTTCTTTGCCGATGTCCTTGCTTGACGCCCGCGATAGCGGCCGGGCGCGCCGTTCGAGGCGCCTTCCTTGGAGAATACGATGAGCCATGACTTGACCCCTGGACTGTTCACCGGGCCGAAGTGGACGCGCGGCCTTCTGCAGCTCGCCTTGCCCGCGATGGTGCTGGTCGCGTGCGGAAGCCCGTCAGGAGAATCGACATCAGGGGGCGGCGACGCATCGACCGTGGCGTCGGCGTCGACCTCCTCGAGTGGCGGCGTCGATGCGACGGCGTCGGCCTCCTCGGGCGGCCATGGCGGTTCGGACGGCAACGGCGGCTCAGGCGGCAATGGCGGCTCGGGCGGCAATGGCGGCAACGGCGGCTCGGGCAGCAACGGCGGCTCGGGCGGCAATGGTGGCTCGGGCGGCAATGGTGGCTCGGGCGGCAACGGCGGCTCGGGCGGCAACGGCGGCTCGGGCGGTAACGGCGGCGACGATGCGTCGACTGTGGCCTCCTCGTCGGCCTCCTCGGGCAGCGGCGGCGCGTCGACGTCGACCGTGGCGTCCTCGTCGGCCTCCTCGAGCAGCGCCGGTGGCGCGGGCGGCGGCGATGCCTCGACGTCGGCCGTGGCCTCTTCGTCGGCCTCCTCGAGCAGCGCCGGCGGCGCGGGCGGCGGCGATGCCTCGACGTCGGCCGTGGCCTCCTCGTCGGCCTCCTCGAGCGGCGCCGGCGGCGCGGGTGGCGGCGATGCCTCGACGTCGGCCGTCACCTCCTCGTCGGCCTCCTCGAGCGGCGCCGGCGGCATGGGTGGCGGCGATGCCTCGACGTCGAGCGTGACCACCACCTCGAGCGCCACGAGCTCGACCACCTCGACCGGCACGGGCCCCCTCGCGAGGACGCCGGTGGAGCGGCACGGCCGCCTGAAGGTGATGGGCAACCGCGTCGTCGACGAGCACGGGGAAGAGCTCCAGCTCAAGGGCATGAGCATGTTCTGGAGCGTGTGGGAGGGCGAGAAGTTCTACAACGCGTCCGCCGTCGGCACGCTCGTGAACGACTGGGATGTGACCGTCATCCGCGCCGCGATGACCGCCAACACATCGGGGCTCGGCTACGTCAACAACCCGGACGCGGAGAAGCGGAAGGTCAAGGCGATCGTCGACGCCGCCATCGCGAGAGGCATTTACGTGCTCATCGACTGGCACGATCACGACGCGATCCGGAACAAGGAGGCCGCGAAGCGCTTTTTCCGGGAGATGGCGATCGAGTACGGCGATGAGCCCGCCGTGATCTTCGAGGTGTTCAACGAGCCCGACACCGAGACCTGGGAGCAGGTGAAGTCGTATGCCGAGGAGGTGATCCGGGAGATCCGCGGCGCTGGCTCCGACAACCTCGTGATCGTCGGGTCGCCGAACTGGTCGCAGGACGTGGACGTCGCCTCCAGGAACCCGATCACGAGCTACGACAACATCGCCTACACGCTCCACTTCTATGCCGCGACGCACAAGGATGCGCTGCGCACCAAGGCGAGGACCGCGCTGTCCGCGGGCCTCGCGCTGTTCGTCACCGAGTGGGGCACCTGCGCTTCCAGCGGCAACGGCGCGCTGGATCTCGCCGAGTCGCAGCGGTGGCTCGACTTCATGGCCAGCAACAGCATCAGCTGGCTCAACTGGTCCGTCGTCGATAAGGCCGAGTCCTGCGCCGCGCTCAGGCCCGGAGCGAGCGCCGGCGGCCCGTGGTCGGATGGCCAGCTGACCGAGTCGGGGCGGTGGGTGAAGCAGAAGATCCAGGCGCCTTGACGCGGGAGGCCGGCCGAGGGGCGCCGTCGAGGACGGGGGCGCTCCGCCCGGGTCGATCGCGCGGCGACACGTCGCCTCGGGCACGGACAGCGAAGCTCCCGCGGCGCGCTTCCCGTTCCTTCGAGGCCTCCTCGAAGACCAGAGTCTAGCCCTCTCGCCTTCGCCTCGATCACCAGGCGATCCGGGCTCGATCGGCTCACTCCTGCGCTTCCTCATCGACGACATTGCCCGAACTCGGTCGATGAGTCAGGGTTTCGGCGACGCACACGGCCGCGCCTGTTCGGCGCGGTGACGGCGCGATGAAGGGATATGTCCTGTCCCTTCATCCCACTTCATCCGGTCCTCGACAGAGGCCGTCTTCTCCCTCGAATCCCCCGCGCGAGCCGGTGCGCTCGCGACACGAGGAGACGCCCGGCCGAGGCGAGGCAGGACGAGACGTCGATGCGCGCCCTGGACACGCGCTGTCTTGCTGAAGATCGATGGCTTGAAGAGACTCGAACGATGCCGGGCGGAACCCCGTCGAGCGTCGGCGCTCACGACATCCGCTCATCGCAGGACGGACGAACATGCCGGCGACCCGCGGTGTCCCGCGAGGACGCTGGTGCGCGCCGCCTGTCATTCACTCGCGCAGCAGCGAAGGAGGCTTCCTCGTGATGGTTAGAGCTCGTTCTGAAGACCCGCGCACGGGCGGGATCGGGGCGTGGATCGTCAGCGTTCTGATGGGTCTATCGTCAACCGCCGGCTGCTTGCCCCAGGGACACGAGCTTCCGTGCTCGGGATGCGGAAGACCCGGACCGTCTTCGTCGCTCGGGGGCGGTGGGCCTTCGTCGCTCGGGGACGGCGGCTCCTCGTCGCTCGGGGGCGGCGGGTCTTCGTCGCTCGGGGACGGGGGGTCTTCGTCGCCGGTCGCGCCAGGGAGCGGTGACTCGCCGCCGTCGGATCCGCCGGACGACGGCGCGACGCCCGCGCCGGCCGCTCCGCCGCCGTCCCTCGGCTCGCTCCGAGGCGTCCCCATCCCCGAGCCGAGCGAGCTGTCCCGGTACGTCAAGAGCAGGGAGATGGCCGTCGCCCTCGGAAAGGCGCTGTTCTGGGACATGCAGGTCGGCAGCGACGGCGTGGCGTGCGCGACATGCCACTTCCACGCCGGCGCCGACCACCGCAAGAGAAACCAGATCAACCCCGGGCTCAACAACCAGGATCCCGAGCGGCGCACGCGGTTCGAAGCCACGCGATCGGACGGGAAGGGCGGACCGAACTACGCGCTCGTGGCGAGCGACTGGACCTTCCGCCGCGACTTCCCCGCAGATGCCGACGACGTCATCTCTTCGCAGGGGGTGTTCCACGCTCGATTCAACGGCATCGTACCCGGGAGCGCGAAGGACGACTGCACGCTGCTGCCGGACATCTTCCAGGTGCAAGGGGTGAACGTGCGGCGCGTCGAGCCGCGGCAGACGCCCACTGTCATCAATGCGGTGTTCAACTTCCGCAACTTCTGGGACGGACGCGCGAGCAACCATTTCAACGGAGTGAACCCGTTCGGCAAGCGGGATCCGGACGCTGCCGTCCACGCCGTGCGCGACGGCATCCTGGTCCCCGAGAAGGTCGACCTGGAGAACTCGAGCCTCGCATCTCAGGCCGTGGGACCGCCGATCAACCCCTTCGAGATGTCGTGTGAGGGGAGGACGTACGCCGACGTCGCCGCGAAGCTCTTGCCGCGCAGGCCGCTCGCTGACCAGATCGTCGACTCGACGGACAGCATCCTCGGCGAGCTCCGCGATCCGAGCGGGAAAGGGCTCGCTCCTTCCTATGGAGAGCTCGTCGAAGGGGCCTTCGTGGACGCGTACTGGCGGTCGGACCAGCGCGTCGGCGATCGGTCGCTCGCGGAAGCGAACTTCTCGCTCTTCTGGGGTCTCGCCATCCAGCTCTACGAGGCCACGCTCGTGTCCGACAACAGCCGATTCGATCGCTTTGCGGAAGGGGACAGCGCCGCCCTGAGCGACCAGGAGCGCGCGGGGCTCGCGATCTTCCAGGGCAAGGGCAGGTGCATCAACTGCCACCATGGCCCCGAGTTCACCAGCGCCGGCACCCGCCTGCAGCGCGAGGCGCAGGTGGGCGGTTTGATCTCGCGGATGCGGGTCGGGGACGGCGGCGCCGCGCTCTACGACAGGGGCTATTACAACATTGGCGTTCGGCCGGCCGAGGAGGACATCGGCGTCGGAGGGGTCGACCCCTTCGGTCATCCGTTCTCGTTCACGCGGCAAGGGAAGCTGCTGGCCGAGGGCGAGGGCGCCCCGGATGGTTTCCGCATCGAGCCGGCGTCGTTCGAGGTCGATCCAGGGGTGCCAATCGCGCCGGGCGAGCGCGATACGATCGACGGCGCCTTCAAGGTCCCGACGCTCCGGAACGTCGAGCTGACGGGCCCCTATTTTCACAACGGAAGCGCGCTGACGCTGCGGCAAGTCGTCGAATTTTACAACGCTGGCGGCGGCCGGCGCGAACGGGAGGGCGGCGACACGACCGGGTTCGGGCCCAACGGGACGAACCTCGCTCCGAACATTCAGCCGCTCGGGCTGACGGAAGAGGAGAAGAAGGCGCTCGTGGCGTTCCTGGCGACGCTCACGGACGAGCGGGTGCGGTTCGAGGAGGCGCCGTTCGATCACCCGCAGCTGTTCGTCGTCGACGGTCACTTCTGGAATGAATGGACCGTGGTGGATGACGGCACGGGGCGTGCTCGCGAGAAGATCAAGGAGGTCCCGGCGGTCGGCGCCGCAGGGCGCAAGCCGAAGGACCTCCCCGGGCTTGCGCCTTTCAACCCGCTCTGAGCGCCCTGGTGCGGCGGCGATCCCAACCTGCGGCGGCGATCCCAACCTGGGTTGGCGATCCCAACCTGGGTTGGCGATCCCAACCTGGGTCGGGTCGCCTCAACCTCGGTTGGGTCCGCCTCCGATCCCAACCTGGGTCGGGTCGCCTCAACCTCGGTCGGGTCTGCCTCCGATCCCAACCTGGGTCGGGTCGCCTCAACCTCGGTCGGGTCTGCCTCAACCCGGGTCGGGCCGCCTCAACCTCGGTCGGGCCCCCTGGTCGCCTCAACCCGGGTCGGCTCCCCCCTCCCCCTCAACCGGGTCGGGCCGGCCGCCTCAACCTCGGTCGGCTCCCCCTCCCTGCCTCCGGGTCGCCTCAACCTCGGTCGGCTCCCCCTGCCTCAACCTCGGTCGGCTCCCCCTGCCTCAACCTGGGTCGGGTCGCCTCAACCTGGGTCGGGTCCCCCCGCCTTCCTCCGGAGCGCCGCGAGCCTCGACGGCCGCACCAGCAGCCCGCCGACCGTCTGATCCGCGACGAGCTCCGCGATCTGCTCCGGCCCGTAGCCCACCGCCGCCGGATCGCTGGCCGCGAGCGGATGCACGCGCCCGCCTCCCTCGGGACGGCACCAGTTCTGCACGCTCTCGTCCTGCGCCAGCACCGTCAGCGCGCACAGGTAGGCGTCCACCTCTCGGAACCTCCCCTCCCCGATCCCGCGCCCCACCATCGCGGCCACGGCCTCGGTCAGCGCGCGCCGCTCGGCCCAGTACGTCGCGAAAGCCGTCGGATCCCGCTCGCTGAACCGGTGGATCTCCGTGATCTCCAGGGGAAAGCCGCACACCGTCTGCACGTCGAAGCGCACGAAGCGCCATAGCTGCACGTCCGCCGTCTCACCGGCCGCCTCGAGGCTCCGCGCGTACGACAGCGGCAGCCGGTTCACCTGCTGCAGGATCTCCGCGACGATCAACTCCTTGCGCCGGAACCAGTAGTACAGCGACGACTGCCGGAGCCCCGCCGCCTGCGCGACCTCCAGCATCGACACCTCGGCGACCCCCCGCTCGGCGAACAGCCGGCCCGCCACCTGCAGAATCTGCTCCCGCGGCGCGAGATCGCTCCGCTGCGGCGCCTTGCGCGGCCGGCCCATGCGGCGCGGGCTCCCCTCGGCCTTCTGCTCGCCTCCCGCGGTCCGCCCCTCCTCCGCCGGCTGCCTTCCTTCGACGCTGTGCCTGGCGTCGGTCTTCGGAGGAGGAGCCATCTCTGTCTTCGTCATCATCGTCGGAGGTGGCCATCGCGCAGCCGCGCAATCGCCACCGCGCCCTCATGCCGCCTCGCCCTCCCGCGCGTCAATCGGCTCCGCGCTCGCCCCCCTGCGCCATCCGCTCTTCATCCAATCCACCACCCACACCGCCACCGAGAAAATTCACCACTTCCGGGAAAAAGCGCGCGCGCCCTGCATTTTACCCCAGCGAAACAGCCTGGAAACCCCGGCCCCGGATAGTCGGCCCGTAGTTTCGATTCTCTATCGAAAGTGAGGCGGGCGATGTCTGAAACGGCCACAACGTACGCCGCGCGCGAGCACGCGCGCGCCCAGGAAGGCAGCGTCGTCGAGACGCAACCCACCGTGCCGAGCACGTCGATCGGCGATCCGCCGGCGGGCGTCGAAGCGCGCGACGTCCTCTGGGAGGAGACCCTCGGCGCCGGCGGTTACGCGGCGCGCACGCTCCCTGTCGGCAGCCGGCTCCGGCTCGTCGACCTCGAGGGCGACACCTGCGTCGCCCTCGTGCTCCACCGCGCGGACCGCCCCATCGAGCGGCTCTGCCTCCCCGACACCGTGAAGCTCCAGTGGCAGGCCTATCCCGGCCCCGGCTACCTGCTCCTCTCGGACATGGGGCGCGTCCTCGCCTCCCTCCTCGAGGACACCGCGGGCCGCCACGACACCTTCTGCGGCACGTCGCTCCCGGCCGAGATCGAGTCCCGCCACGGCAGCGACGCCCACGGCGGCGCCCTCCGCTCCGGCCGCGAGCGGCTCCTCCTCGCCCTCGCCAAGCACGGCCTCGCCGAGCGGGACCTGCCCACGGCCATCAACCTCTTCAAGGGCGTCCGCATCGAGGCCGACGGCGCCATCACCTTCCTGCCCGACTCCTCCCGGCCGGGCGCCCACGTGCTGCTCCGCGCCGAGCAGGACGTCCTCGTCAGCGTCGCCGTCGTGCCGCACCGCCTCGACCCGCGCCCGACCTACCGCGCCGGCAAGGTCCGCCTGACCGCGTGGCGCGGCCGCCCCACCGCCGACGACGACCCCCTGCGCAACGCCACCCCCGAGGCGCGCCGCGCCTTCGAGAACACCGCCGAGGAGCTCGCGCTCGGCCTCCGGGCAGGAGGCGCGCGATGAGCCCCGCCGCCACCCCCGGGAAGCCGGTCGCCGCCCTGCGCGACCCCGCCCTCGCCGGGCTGTCCGGCGCCCTCGTCTCCGACGAGATCGTCCCGGCACGCGCGCCGTGGGCCAAGATCGTCCGCGCCGGCGAGATCCTCCGCGTCATCGACCTCGAGGGCAACCAGGCCGTCGACTTCCTCGCCTACGTCCTCGCCGACACCGCCGAGCGCTACAGCGCCGCCGACACCCTCGTCGCCCAGCGCAACATCTTCCTCACCACCGGCGCCCGGCTCCGCTCCAACCGCGGCCGCGTGATGATGACCGTCACCGACGACAGCTGCGGCCGCCACGACACCTCGGGCGGCGCCTGCTCGTGCGAGTCGAACACCGTCCGCTACGGCCACCACACAAAGCACCAGCACGCCTGCGTCGAGAACTTCCTCCTCGCCGCCGCGCCCTACGGCCTCGGCAAGCGCGACCTCGTCGGCAACATCAACTGGTTCATGAACGTGCCCGTCGAGGCCGACGGCACCCTCGGCATCGTCGATGGCCTCTCCGCGCCCGGCAAGCACGTCGACCTCCGGGCCGAGCTCGACCTGCTGCTGCTCGTCTCGAACTGCCCGCAGATCAACAACCCCTGCAACGCGTTCAACCCGACCCCGATCCGCGCGGTGGTGGTGCGGCCATGAGCGCCATGACCCCGCCCTTCCGCCGCGTCCTCGTCGCCAACCGCGGCGAGATCGCGTGCCGGATCCTCCGCACCCTGAAGCGCCTCGGCGTCGCGTCGGTCGCCGTGTTCTCCGACGCCGACCGCGCCGCCCTCCACGTGCGGCTCGCCGACCACGCCGTCCGCCTCGGCGGCCAGACCCCCGCCGAGAGCTACCTCCGCATCGACGCCGTGCTCGACGCGGCCCGCCGCGCCGGCGCCGACGCGATCCACCCGGGCTACGGATTCCTTAGCGAATCCGAGAACTTCGCGCGCGCCGTCGAGGACGCGGGCATCGTCTTCATCGGCCCGACGCCGGGCCAGATGGAGGCCTTCGGGAGCAAGCACCGGGCGCGGGAAATCGCCGTCGAGGCGGGCGTGCCGCTGCTGCCGGGGACCGGCGTCCTCCGGGACGCGGACCACGCCGCCGCCGAGGCCGCGGCCATCGGCTACCCCGTGCTGCTCAAGGCGAGCGCCGGGGGCGGCGGCATCGGCATGGCCCGCTGCGACGGGCCGGCGGAGCTCCCCGCGGCGTTCGAGCGGGTCCAGCGCCTCGCCCGCTCGAACTTCGGCTCGGGCGAGGTGTTCCTCGAGCGCTTCCTCGCGGCGCCCCGGCACGTCGAGGTCCAGATCGCCGGCGACGGCCGCGGGAACGTGCTCGTCCTCGGCGATCGCGACTGCTCGGTCCAGCGCCGCAACCAGAAGGTCCTCGAGGAGGCGCCCGCGCCCGACCTGCCGCCGCGGCTGCGCTCCGCCCTCGCCGAGTCGGCCCGCGCCCTCGCCGCGAAGGTCGCCTACCGCAACGTGGGCACCGTCGAGTTCCTCGTCGATCCGGCCCGCGCCGAGCACTACTTCCTCGAGGTCAACACGCGCCTCCAGGTCGAGCACGGCGTGACCGAGCTCTGCACCGGCATCGACCTCGTCGAGTGGATGCTGCGCATCGCCGCGGGCGACACCGCGTTCTTCGCGGGCGGCGACCCGGCGCTCCGGGGCCACGCGATCGAGGCCCGCCTCTACGCCGAGGACCCGGCGCGGGGCTTCCTGCCGAGCGCAGGCCTGCTCACCGAGGTGCGCACTCCCGAGGGCGGCGGCGTGCGGGTCGACGGGTGGGTCGAGACCGGCACCGAGGTCTCCGCGCTCTACGATCCGCTGCTCGCCAAGCTCCTCGTGCACCGCGCGGACCGGGCCGCGGCCGTCGCGGCGCTGCGCGGCGCCGTCGAGGAGACCCGCATCGGCGGGATCGAGACCAACCGGGAGTGGGTCGCGGTCGCGCTCGATCACCCCGACTTCCGCGGGGTCCGGCACCACACGGGCACGTTCGCGTCGCTGCCGTTCCGCCCGCCGACGATCGAGGTGACGGCATCGCCCGGCGCGGTGACGGTGCAGGACTGGCCCGGGCGCCTCGGCCTGTGGTCGGTCGGCGTCCCGCCGAGCGGGCCGATGGACGATCTGTCGTTCCGGCTCGGCAACCGCGTCGTGGGCAACCCCGCCGGCGCCGCAGGGCTCGAGTGCGAGGTGCACGGGCCCACGCTGGTGTTCCACCGCCGCGCCGTCGTGTGCGCCGCGGGCGCCGCGATGCGCGTGCTCGTCGACGGCACCGAGGTTGCGCCGTGGACGCCGGTCGAGGTCGCGCCGGGCGCCACCGTGGCCTGCGGGCCGGTGCGGGGGCCGGGCGCGCGCGCCTACCTGCTCGTCCGCGGCGGCATCGACGTGCCGGCGCACCTCGGCAGCCGCGCGACGTTCACCCTCGGCGGCTTCGGGGGCCACGCCGGCAGGCCGCTCCGCCCCGGCGACGTGCTGCGCCTCGGCGAGGAGGTCGACCCCTCCCTCGACCCCGGCGCGCTGCCGCCCGAGGCCCGGCCGGAGATCGGCAGGTCCTGGGAGCTCGCCGTGCTCGACGGTCCGCACGGCGCGCCGGACTTCCTCACGCGCGACGGGATCGAGCAGCTCTACGAGGCCGAGTGGGAGGTCCACTACCACTCGGCCCGCACCGGCGTCCGCCTCGTCGGGCCCGCGCCGAGATGGGCGCGCACCGACGGCGGTGAGGCCGGGCTGCACCCCTCGAACCTCCACGACAACGCCTACGGGATCGGCGCTGTCGACCTCACCGGCGACATGCCCGTCCTCCTCGGCCCCGACGGCCCGAGCCTGGGCGGGTTCGTGTGTCCGCTCACGGTCGCCGCGGCCGAGCGGTGGAAGCTCGGCCAGCTGAGCGCCGGAGACAAGGTGCGGTTCCGCTCGATCGTGCCCGCGGAGGCCGACGCGCTGGCGCAGCGGTGCGACGCGCTCGTGGCCCTGCGCGGCGGAGCCCCGAAGGAGGCGCCAGCGCCGCTCGCGGCCAGAGCGAACGGCGCAACCACGGTCGGGAACGGCGCAACCACGGTCGGGAACGGCGCAACCACGGTCGGGAACGGCGCAACCACGGTCGGGAACGGCGCAACCACGGTCGGGAACGGCGCAACCACGGTCGGGAACGGCGCAACCACGGTCGCGGCGAGGGCTGCGTCGGCGCCCGCGCCGCTCGCGGCTCCCGCGCCGGCCGCGCCGCGGCGGCCGCGCGGCGAGCCCGTGCTGGGCCGCGTGCCGGCGCGCGACGACCGGCCCGCGGTGGTCTTCCGCCAGAGCGGCGACCGCTACGTGCTCGTCGAGTTCGGCCCGCCGGTGCTCGACATCGACCTGCGCGTGCGCGCGCACCTGCTCATGGCGCGGCTCGAGGAGCTGCGCATCCCCGGCGTCGTCGACCTGACGCCCGGCATCCGCTCGCTCCAGGTGCACGTCGACGGCGCGCGCCTCACCGTGGCCAAGGCCCTCGACCTGCTCCGCGAGGTCGAGGCCGACCTGCCCGCCCACGCCGAGGTCCGCATCCCGAGCCGCGTCGTCCACATGCCCCTCAGCTGGGACGACCCGGCGACGCGCGAGGCGATCGCGCGCTATGAGCGCGCGGTCCGCGACGACGCGCCCTGGTGCCCGAGCAACCTGGAGTTCATCCGCCGGGTCAACGGGCTGCCGGACATCGCGGCGGTCCAGGAGATCTTCCTCGCGGCGAGCTACCTCGTGCTCGGCCTCGGCGACGTGTACCTCGGCGCGCCGGTCGCGACGCCGATCGATCCGCGCCACCGGATGGTCACGACCAAGTACAACCCGGCGCGCACGTGGACGCCCGAGAACGCCGTCGGCATCGGCGGCGCGTACCTGTGCATCTACGGCATGGAGGGGCCGGGCGGGTACCAGTTCCTCGGCCGCACGGTGCCTGTCTGGAGCCGCCACCGGCCGTTCCGGCAGACCACGCGCGAGCGGCCCTGGCTCCTGCGCTTCTTCGACCAGCTCCGCTTCCACCTCGTGTCGCCGGAGGAGCTGCTCGACCTCCGCGCCGACATGGTGGCCGGGCGCGGCGAGGTGCGCATCGAGGAGACCACGTTCGACCTGGGCGAGCACCACCGCTTCCTCGCCGAGAACGCCGGGGCCATCCGCGCGGCGCAGACACGGCAGCGGGCGGCGTTCGACGCCGAGCGCGCCCGCTGGGAGGCGGACGGCGAGTTCGACCGCGTGCGCCGCGCGGGCGCCCGGCTCGAGGGCGCGTCGACCGCCGCCGAGGACGCCCTCCCGGCCGGGGTGCTGCCGGTCACGGCGCCGCTCACCGCGTGCGTGTGGAAGGTCGACGTGGCCGAAGGGCAGCGCGTCGAGGCGGGCCAGCGCGTGGCCGTGCTCGAGGCGATGAAGATGGAGTTCCCCGTGGTGGCCGACGTGGCCGGAGCGGTCGGCTGGATCGGCTGCCGCCCGGGCCAGATGGTCAGCGCGGGCCAGCCGCTCGTGGGGGTGTCGGCCGATGCGTGACCCGATCTCGACCGCCGCACCCGCATCGGCGTCCGTCGCGGAGGATCGCGGCGACGCGGAGGACCTCGCCCGCCTCGGCTACCGCCAGGAGCTCCGGAGGGACCTGGGCAGCCTGTCCGCCTTCGCGGCGGGCTTCTCGTACGTCTCGATCCTCACGACGGTCTTCCAGCTCTTCGTGATCGGGTACGCCTTCGGTGGGACCCGGTTCTTCTGGACGTGGCCGGTCGTCTTCCTCGGCCAGCTCGCCGTCGCGCTCAACCTCGCCGAGATGGGCTCGCGCTACCCCGTGGCCGGCTCGGTGTACCCGTGGGGGCGCCGGGTCTGGGCCGGCGCGCCGGGGTGGCTCGCGGGCTGGCTGAAGCTCGTCGGCGACGTCGTGAGCGTCGCCGCGGCGGCCATCGCGCTGCAAGCGATCTTGCCAAGCGTTTGGAGCGGGTTCCAGCTCCTTGGAGGCGACCCCTCGCTCACGTCGCGCGACGGCGCAGCGAACGCGGTGCTGCTCGGCGCGGGCCTCATCGTGCTGACGACGGCGATCAACATGGCCGGGGTGAAGGTGATGGCCTGGGTCAACGACGTCGGCGTGATGGCGGAGCTCGGCGGCGTCGCGCTGCTGCTCGTGGCGCTGTTCCTGAGCGCGGTGCGCGGCCCCGGCGTGGTGCTGGAGCCCATCTACGGGCCGCCGTCGTCGCTGGGGACCGGGGCGGCGGGCCTGCTCGCGGCCGCGCTGATGCCAGCGTACGTGCTGTACGGCTTCGACTCGGCCGGCTCGCTGGCCGAGGAGACCCAGAACCCGCGTCGGATCGTCCCAGGGGCGATCCTGAAGGCCGTCGTGGCCTCCGGGGTGGGCGGCGCGCTGCTCCTCCTCGCGGCCCTGATGGCGGCGCCGAGCCTGACCGACGGCCGCCTCGCCACGGAGGGCCTCGCCTACGTGGTCGTCGGCGCGCTCGGCCCGACGCTGGGCAAGGTCTTCCTCGTCGACGTGGCGCTGGCCGTGTGCGTCTGCACGCTGGCGATCCAGACCGGCGCCTCGCGCCTGGCCTTCTCGATGGCGCGGGACGGCGCGCTGCCGTGCGCGCCGGCGCTGTCGCGCGTGTCGCGGCGCACGAAGACGCCCGTCGCCCCGGCGATCGTCGTCGGCGCGCTCGCGAGCGGCATGCTCGTCGTGAACTACGGCGAGGCGCAGCTCTTCGTGCTCATCACGGAGACGGCCGTGCTGCTCGTGAACCTCTCGTACCTGGTCGTGACGGCGGGGATGCTCCTCCGCCGGCTGCGCCGGTGGCCGGGCCTCGCGGGGGCGCCGGCCGGGGTGTTCTCCCTGGGCCGGGCCGGGCTCGCGCTGAACGCCGCGGCCGTGGCCTGGGGGGTCGCGCTCATCGCGAACATCGCCTGGCCGCGACCCGACGGCGCCGAGGCGACGTGGATGGAGTACTTCCCGGTGCTCGGGGTCGCCGCCACGCTCGTCATCGGGCTCGGGGTGTTCGTCGCGACACAGAGGCCGGCAGGAGCGCGGGTTGCCATCGGCCAGCCCGGGGAGCGCTCGGCGTCGCTGACCTCCTGAAGCGGGCTGCTCCGGCGGCGAGTGGATCAGGGAGAGGGCGTGACGCTGAGCGCGCCCGCGGCGCTGAGGGACGCCTTGTAGCTCCCGGACGCAGGGTAGGTGATGCGGAATCCGGCGAGGTTGGGCGAGACGGTCTTCGTCTCGCCCGACGCCTGCGTGCCGCCGGCCGGCACCCAGTACTGCGTGCACGGATCCGACTGCCCGGCGGTATGCGTCTGGACGAGCATGCAGACGTCTCCACCGTTCTGGGTCGCGATGGCCTGGCTGACCTGGTACGTGAGCGCGAGGGCATCGCCGACCGCCGTGAGCTCTGTCGCTGCGTTCATCGAGGTCACGCCGGTCGCGCCGCACTTCAGGTACCAGTGGCTGGGCGCGTCGGCGCAGGCGGGGATCGGCGCGGCCGCCGTGCCGCGGGTCACCTTGACCGTCGCCTCGGACGGCGAGACCCCGAGCAACGAGATGGCCAGGTTCGCGTCGCGATCGACGAACGTATGACCCCAGGGGAGCGCCTCGCGCGAGACGTTCGCGGGATAATGAGGGACGTCGATCGGCACGGAGGGCGTCATGTTGACGATGCGCGTCGGGGTCCCCTCCAGCGTGCCCCGGTGCACGAGGATTCCGCGAGCGACCGGCGAGCCCGCCGTGAACCGCTGGGAGTCGAAGATGCCGAGCGGCTGGCGATACTCCACCTGGTACGTCTCGTCCCCGCCGGGGATGGGGACGACGAGCCGCTGCACGCCGTCCGAAGGCTCCTCGATCGGCTCGACGCTGACGACGGAGGTCCCGCTCGCGCTCGCGGTCGCCGTGTTCTCCGGATCGAACCAGCCGAGCAGCGCCTTCTCCGGAGCATTGTAGTGCAGGAACTGCGCCCCCATCGTGCTGAACGAGTCGCCGTACCCTTGCACACAGCTCGTGTTCCCCGGGTTGAGCTGGCCGCTGTTTGCGCACGCAGGCAGGTTGGGTTGCGCGCAGCTCGAGCTCATCGACGCCCAGTTCCCAGAAGCGTCGGCGCAATTCAGCAGGTCGGAATGTCCCAGCCCCAGGTTGTGCCCCAGCTCGTGCGCGAAGGTGCCAGAGTCGGCGGGGCTGTAAAAATAGGTACTGGAGCCCAGGGCTGCAGCTCCGTCGGTACAACCCGCCGGCCTCTCGGAGAAAAAGTACATCGTGTGCTGGTAATTGGACTCCACATAGCCGTCCGCCGTCGCGGCGATCGCCCTGCCCATCGCCGCGTAGGTGGGTCGCAGCGAGCAGCTCGTGGGCGCCGCGTTGATCGTGTACCAGCCGAAATAGTCCCCGTCGGCGTTCACGTGGCCGGTCAGGTTCATCTTCCCGTAGGAGGCTTCATGGAAGAATTTGCTGGTCGAATCCGCGTTGTTGAAGAGGCGGTCCCGCACGTCGTTGACGGTGTAGGTCGGAGTCGGGCTTGTATTGAACCGGATGAAGATCGCCGCGACCTTGCGATCGCCGATGACAGCGGGCTGCTGGACGGCGGAGATCGTCTCGACCTCGTCCGCCTCACCCTCCATCGCAGCGCCGCAGGCGGAGACCGCGAGGCAGAGAAGAAGAAACCCGCTGCGATGGGTGAACGGAACGTTGCGCATTGTACCTCTGTGGTGTCGAAGAGAGCGCGTGGCAGTGCCGGACGCGAGCGTGTGTGGAGTCACGGGCTCCAGACCTCGAGCCCACGCGCAGGCTCGGAGCTCGCGACGTGACGATCGGCCAGGCCGCCTTCGAAGGCAGCGAGCCCGGGGAAAGTCGAGACGCTTCGGAGACGTCAAGCCCCAGCCGCGGGACCCCCGCGGACCAGGTTCATTGAACCCTCTCCTGGTCACTGGATGCCGCTAGCCCCCGTCGCCCTTCAGAAAATCGTAACGTCCTCGCCGACCTCAGGACGAACTCGCCGCGCTGGGGGCGCCGCATGCCCAGCTCGAACCGCTGGCGCGCAATTGTCGTGAAATTGAATTTTCATGGCGCTGCACGCCTGCGGGGATGGGAGCCCGGCGAGCTCTCCGCCGCCTACCCCTCCCCCTGCGTCTCCTGCGTCTCCAGCTGGATCGCCCCCTCCGAGATCGTGATTCGAGCGGCCCCCCGCATCCGGGAGAATCGACACAACAATCCGTCTCGGCACAACCTTGTTCATCGTGCGACAGGGCATTACGTACACCCTGCGAGCCGAGGATGGTGCTGCCATGAGCCACGCGAAGAGCCCAGGATCACCGGCATTCTCCCACGCGCGATTCACCGAAAAAATCGGCGTCTTGGCAGCCCTGAACGCGCTCCTCCCGGCGAGCGGATGCGTGACGGGGATCGACGATCAGCGGATCGCCACGCCCGAGGATCGCGCCGTCGTCGATCCGACGCCGACGCCGCGCGACTTCCGCGGCCAGAACGCGCGGCACAAGGTCCTGGTCGCCGTGCTGGACGCCGGCGTCGACTACAACCATCCTCTGCTCCTGCAGAACATGCACTTCTCGCTGGACGCCGCGGGGACGCCGGCGGCGCTGGGGCGCGACCTCATCGGCGACGACGTGTGGCCGGCTCCCTATGTGGCGCGCACCTCGCGCTACGACGAGCGGCTCGACGAGCGCTCGCGCGCCGCGTCCATGGCCGCGTGGAAGACGGCCTCACGGCTCGTCGATGCCTTTCCAGAGATGGCGCGCTTCTACCATCCGTCGCGCAACGTCGGGCAGGAGCTGAGCAGGAACGTCAAGCACGGGACGCACGTGGCCGGGCTGATGGTCTATGACCGGCCCGATATCGGGCTTCTGGCCTATCGGGTGATGCCCAGCAACAGGATCCCGAAGGACGAGAAGCCGCCCGGAGATGCCGTCGACAAACTGGCCCGGGAGACCTCCGCCGTCATCGAGGCCGCCGTGGAGGACGGGGCGCGCGTGATCAACATGTCGTGGGAGGTTCCGGGCAACGACACGCCCGAGCGACAGGAGATGCTCAGGACGCTGGCGAAGCGCCTCCGGACGACCGTGCTCCGGCACCCGCGCGTGCTCTTCGTCGTCGCGGCCGGCAACTCCAGGACCTGGCTGGACGGCAGCACGCGCGTGCACTACCCCTGCGGGATCGACGCCTCCAACGTGCTCTGCGTGGGCGCGCTGCGCGAGAATGATGACCTGGCGGCGTTCAGCAACATCCCTCTGAGCGGCCTGGACGTGGTGTTCACCCTGGGCGAGGACGTGCTCTCCACGGTCCCGAGCGGCATCTGCCCCGTGAAGGAGACCGACGTCCTGAGAAAGGAAGATCCCAGCGACGACGAGCTGAGGACCCTGGCCGAGGCCGCGGAGGCGCGGTGCGGGAACTCGTTCTTCCTGGAGAGGATGAGCGGGACATCGATGGCCGCGCCCATCGTCGCTCACGTGGCGGCCGAGATCCTGGTCGACGAGCCCGATCTGGTCGCCGCCGAGGTGGTCCGGGCGATCTACCGCAGGGCCACGCGCAGCTTCATCGGCGCCCTGCCGGTGTTCAAGCTCAGGATCCAGAAACCCTCATGGGTTGGCCTGGAGCCACGCTCCGGCGAGGACGACGAGAGCGTCGGCAGCGAAGCGCACACCGATGGCGCGGGGGGCCTCGATCTGGATCGACCGTTCGCTCCCGAGCCTGGAACCTGGGAGGCCTATCTGACGAGGTGATCGTCTCGGGGCGGGATCGGCCGCCTCAGCTCTGCGATCGGTGCGGGACGATGTCGTTGGCGATGATCTCGCCGAACGGCCCCGTGAGGTTCGGGCGGAGGCCTGCAGCCCTCCGCTCGACGGGGAGCCGCGGGAAGAGCAGCTCGGCGACCCGATAGGCCTCTTCGAGGTGCGGATACCCCGACAGGATGAACGTCTCGATCCCGAGCTCCGCGTACTCCTGCATGCGCTGCGCGACCGTCTCCGCGTCGCCCACGAGCGCCGTCCCGGCCCCGCCGCGCACGAGCCCGACGCCGGCCCAGAGGTTCGGGCTCACCTCGAGCGCGTCGCGCCGCCCCTTGTGCAGCGCCGCCATGCGCCGTTGCCCCTCGGAGTCGAGGCGCCCGAAGGCCTGCTGCGCCGCGGCGATGGTGCTGTCGTCGAGGTGCCGGATCAGGCCGTTCGCGGCGGCCCACGCCGCCTCGGCCGTCTCGCGGACGATGACGTGAAGGCGGATCCCGAAGCGCACCGTGCGCTGCTCCGCGGCCGCGCGGCGACGGATGTCCGCGATCTTCTCGGCCACGGCGGCCGGAGGCTCTCCCCAGGTCAGGTAGACGTCGATGTGGCGCGCCGCGAGCGCGTGCGCCGCGGGCGACGACCCGCCGAAGTAGAGCGGCGGGTGCGGCGCCTGGAGCGGTGGAAAGAGGATCTTCGCGCCCTTCACGCGCAGGTGCTGCCCCGTGAAGTCGACCGTCTCGCCGGCCATGACGCGCCGCCAGATGCCGAGGAACTCGTCGGTGACGACGTAGCGCTCATCGTGCTTCAGGAAGACGCCATCCCCCTCGGACTCCGCCGGATCGCCGCCGGTCACGACGTTGACGAGCAGGCGGCCGTCGGACAGGCGATCGACCGTGGACGCCATGCGGGCGGCCCACGTGGGCGACACGACGCCCGGCCGCACGGCGACGAGGAAGCGGAGCCTCTGCGTCAGCGGGATCATGGCCGACGCGACCGCCCAGGCGTCCTCGCACGATCGCCCGGTGGGGATCAGCACGCCGTGATAGCCGAGGTCGTCGGCGGCCTGCGCAATCTGACGGAGATAAGGGAGCGTGACGGGGCGCGCGCCCTCGGCGGTGCCAAGGTAGCGGCCGTCCCCGTGCGTCGGGAGAAACCAGAAGACGTTCATCGATGGAGAAGCTCCTCGCCCGTGCTTCGCCGGGTCAGGCGCGCGAGAGCACGATCCGCACCGCGCGCCGCGGCGCGCTGGGGCCCGCGGCGCCAGCGAACCTCGCCGGGCGGGCCGCTGCTGCCCTAGCAACACCGAGTGCTGATCGACTGCTGCTGGATCAGCTGTCGACCGCTCCTCCACGGGTGCTCCCCGGCGGAGCGCCACGCGTGGACCTGGCACAGCGGCTGCTGGACCAAGGTTTACTCCGCGAATCCGTCGCAGATGCAATTTTACATCATCAATATCATCCTTACGTGCTGACGTGGGTTGTAGAGGAGGCGAAAGAGCCCTCATGAGCAGGTACATCTCGTTCACGACGGTCCGCTCCGCGCTGCTGGGCTGCGCAGCTCTCTCGAGCTGGTTGCTGCTCGGGTGCGGCCGCGACGGCGGCGAGGCGGGCGCCACGGGCGAGAAGGCGGTGAGCGCCAGGGAGACGGCGGAGGACACGCGGGCGGCGGTGGTGGTCCGGCTGGGGTACCAGAAGATCGGCACGCCGTTTCTCCTCAAGGAGCGCGCGGAGGCCCTGACGAAGGCGCTCGAGGCGAGGAACGCCCGCGCCGAGTGGGTCGAGTTTCAAGCCGGTCCTCCGCTGCTCGAGGCGATGCGCGCGGGCGCCGTGGACGTCGGCCACGTCGGCGAGACGCCGCCGGTGTTCGCGCAGGCGGGCGGCGTGCCCTTCGTCTATGCCGCCACCGACGCGCCGGCGCCCAAGGCCGAGGCGATCGTCGTCAAGAAGGACTCTCCGATCCGCACGCTCGCGGCCTTGAAAGGCAAGCGCGTCGCCCTCAACCGCGGCTCCAACGTCCATTACCTGCTGGTTCGAGCCCTCGAGAGCGCCGGGCTGACGCTGGACGACATCCAGGTCGTCTTCCTCGCCCCCGCCGACGCGCGGACTGCGTTCGAGGGTGGCAATGTCGATGCCTGGGTGATCTGGGATCCGTTCCTGGCAGCGGCCGAGCTCGCCGGGGCCCGTGTCCTCCAGGACGGCGAGGGGCTCGTCGACAACCGCCTCTTCTATGTCGTCCGGCGAGAGTTCGCGGAAGCGCAGCCAGCGCTCTTGCAGATCGTGTTCGACGAGTACCGCGCGCTGAGCGCCTGGGAGGACGGGCACCGAGAGGAAGCCTCACAGCTCCTCGCGAAATCTTCGGGGATCTCGTACGAGGCATTCCTGCGATCCGAGCACCGGCGCGCGTTCCAAATACTGCCGATCACGCCCGAGATCGTGCAGAAGCAGCAGGCCATCGCCGATACGTTCCACAAGCTCGCGATCATCCCGCGCGACATCCGCGTCGAGGAGGCGCTCCTGCCGGCGTCCGCGAGCGGAGGCGCGCGATGACGGCCGGCGAAGCGCCGATCGGAGGCGGCGCGGTGCGCGGGTTCGGCGTGCGCATCGCGCCCTGGCTGGCCCCGCTGGCGCTCGTGATCCTCTGGGAGGTGCTGTCGCGGCTGCAGATCATCCCGAAGACCCTGCTGCCGTCGCCCGTGGAGGTGCTGGTCGCCGCCTCGAACGCCACGAGGAGCGGCGAGCTGCCCGCGCACCTCGGCGTGAGCGCGCTGCGGGCCGTCGGTGGGCTCGTCGTCGGCGCCGTCATCGGGCTCGCGCTCGGCCTCGGCACGGGGCTCTCGCGCCCGCTCCAGCTGGTCATCGACGGGCCGCTGCAGATGCTCCGGGCGATCCCCGCGCTGGCGCTGGTGCCGCTCGTGATCCTGTGGTTCGGGCTCGGCGAGACCGCGAAGCTCTTCATCGTCGCGATCACGGTGCTGTTCCCCGTGTACCTGAACACGTTCCACGGGGTGCGCAGCGTGGATCCGCAGCTCATCGAGATGGCGCAGGTCTACGACGTGCGGGGGTTCGCGCTCTACCGGGAGGTCATCTTCCCGGGCGCGCTCCCCTCGATCCTCGTGGGTCTGCGCTTCGCGCTCGGGCTCTCATGGCTCGTGCTCATCGTCGCGGAGACCCTCGGCGCGAGCCAGGGCCTGGGCTATGTCGCGATGAACGCCCGCGAGTTCATGCAGATGGATCTCCTGGTGCTCACGATCGTGCTCTGGGCCCTGCTCGGCAAGCTGGCCGACTCCCTGGCGCGGTGGCTCGAGCGCCGACTCCTACCGTGGCAGCCGCCGCTGCAGCGGCTCGAGGCGAGGTGAGCGAATGAGCGGTTCGGGCGATCAGACCGCCGGCGCGCGCGTCGTGCTGGAGCAGGTCGACAAGCGGTACGGTGACCGGCTCGCGCTCTCGGGCATCGAGCTCGACATCCGCCCTGGCGAGTTCGTGACGATCGTCGGGCGGAGCGGCTCGGGCAAGAGCACGCTGCTCCGCGTCCTGTGCGGCCTCGAGCAGCCGACGCGCGGCGCGGCGCGCGTCCTGGCCTCGAGGGAGGTCGCGGCGCGGGAGGCCGTGCGCGTCGTCTTCCAGGAGCCCCGGCTGCTGCCCTGGCGCACGGTGCTGGAGAACACGTGCATCGGCGGGCCGAGAGGGCGCGACGCGCGCGCGCGCGACGTGCTCGACCGGGGCGGGCTCGGAGATCGGCTGAACGACTACCCGGGCGTGCTCTCGGGAGGTCAGCGGCAGCGGGTCGCCCTCGCGCGCGCGCTCGTGCACGACCCGAAGGTGCTGCTGCTCGACGAGCCGTTCGGCGCGCTCGACGCCCTGACGCGGATCGGGGCGCAACGCCTCGTCGAGTCGCTGTGGGCGCAGCGCCGCTTCACGGCCATCCTGGTGACGCACGACGTGGAGGAGGCGGTCCTGCTCGGAGATCGCGTGCTGGTGTTCGACGAGGGGCGCGTCGTGGAGAGCGTCGCGGTGGATCTGCCGCGCCCCCGGGCCAGGGAGTTCCCGGAGGTAGGCCGCCTCGCCGGCGTGCTCCTCGACGCGATCTTCAGGAGATCTCCGGAAGAAGGAGGGCTGTCACGGCGCGCCCCGCGCGAGGACGCCGCCAGGCATCCCACGACCCTCTTGGCCCCCGCCGGCCTCGGGATCGCTCGTCATTGACTGGATGCCTCGCTCAGGCGCCACAGGCGCCGGAGGAGCGTTAGGCGCGGGCGCCGCCTGCGGCTCGTTCGCCGCATTGGCTCGCGGGGCTCGGCGTTCGCGGTGTGCGCGGTGTGCGCGGGTCCAGGTCAGCGGATGGCCGAGGCGATGACCAGCGCGGCGCGCCGCGAGCGCACCGCCTGGTGATTCCCGTCAGGAAGCTTGGTAAGGGTGCACCAGGAGACCCTCCCTGCATGGTGGCTTCGCGGCTCGCGCTCCTTCCCTTCACGCTTCTCGCTGCTTCGTGTGGTCCCGCCGCCGGGTCGGCCCCCGCGGCGCTCGCGCCGGCTTCGGTCGCCATCCCCCCCGCCCCGCTGGAAACGCCCGCGCGCGCCGCGGGCGCGCCGGCTGTGGATCCATCGGCCCCACTGACGTTGCCGATCGCCGCGATCCCGCCGGCAACCTGGGTCGAGCCGGCCCTCGGAGAGCAGGAGCGGGCGAGGGCCGGTCGGGACCCGTTCCGCGAGCACACCGAGATCGCCCTCGGCGAGCACGTCGCGATTTTCGCGGCGAAGGGAGGCGGCGCCGACCCCGCGGGCGGAGCCTTCGCGGTCGACGAGAAGCTCGGCGTCGTCGGCCCCCTGAAGCTGCCCGCTCGCTTCACCTGGGTTGGCGTCGCCGGCCCGCAGATCGACACGCTCTATGGGGCCACGCCGGATGGCGTGCTCCACCGCGCCGCCGGCGTCCGCGATGCACTGAGGCCGGACGGCGGCTTCGTGCCGCGTAGCAGCGTGCCTGGCGCGACGGCCTGGGACGCCGCCGGCGCCCTCATCGCGGCCGCGGCGGGAGAGCGCGTCAGCGTCTCCGCCGACGAGGGCCGCAGCTTCACCTCGGCCGTGGTCGCGCCCGGCAAGACGGTGCGCGCGGTGCTCGTGCGACCCGACGGCGTGCTCGCGGCCGTGGTCGAGGCGCCGGCGCGTGGCCAGCAGCCGGCGGAGCCCGACACGTTCCTCTCGCTGGATCGCGGGAAGACCTGGAAGCGATCTGCGTTCCAGCCGCGATCGATCGAGCGCGAAGGATCCTGGATCTGGAACGGCAATGCGAGCTGCCCCGCCGTGCTGAGCCGCGATGGCCAGGCGTGGACCAGGGCCGCTGCTGGCCTTTACGCCCGACCCTCGTTCGGCGTCGCGCTGCACCTCTCCCCCGCGATCCGCGCCACCGCGGCCGGCTCGTTCCGCTCGGCCGTCGCCCCGCCGGCGCCCGAGCCGCCCCGGCGCGGCGACACCGCGGTCGGGCGGGAGCCGCCTTGCAAAAACGACGACGATGGCGTCGTGGGCGGAATCGGACTCATCGGCGATGCTGGCGTCTCGTGCGGAGGCGCGCTCTGCCTGCTCGAAAGCGCCGCGCCGCGGCCACAGCCGACGCGCACACGGATCACGACGTTCGGCGACGGGATCTGCGAACCGACGAGCGCGCGACCGCCCGGCAGCGCCTGCGCCGCGCACCTCACGCGGCCACCGACGTTCGCGGTCGTCGACCACATCGCGAGCACCGTGACGCCTGTCGCGGCGCCCGAGGGGTGCCCGCAGCCGGTCGCGCTGCACAATGCCGCCGGGATCGGCGTGCTTGTCTGCCGCGGAGGCAGCGGGGGCGCGGTCCTCTTCGTGCGGGGCGCGCAAGGTGCATGGCATGCGGAGGGGAGCCAGGCGACCCCGGCCGAGGCGCTCAAGTGGATCACCGCGGCGCCGGATGGCACGCTGCTCCTGCTCGAGCCGACGCCGCCCGCGAGCGCCCGGCAGCGCGAGCCGCTGCAGGCGCTCGTGCGCAGCCCGCTGCCGCTCGGCACACCGCAGGCGTGGCGCCGGGTCACGGCGCCGGACGGCGTCGCGGCGCTTCCCGCTCCCGGGGGCGCGGCGCTCGTCGCGAGCTCGCCCACGGCCTCGGCGGGCAGACGCCTCGATGTGACGCTGGATCGCCCAGGTCAGCCGGCGCTTACCCTGGCGCGCGACGTGGATGTCGACCAGGACCTGACGCTGATGGAGCTGCGGGACGGGCAGGTGCGGTTCCGTGTGCGTCCAAAGCCCGCACCGGACGTCCAGGGAGGGCTGGGACCCCCGCCGCCCGCGCCGCCGGACGCACGTTGGCACGTGCTGACCCACGGCGGCGAGCTCGTGCTGGAGACGCCCTCCGGGCCGACGCCGCCGACCGACGGGCGCTTGTTGGGCCCCGCGAGGCGCTAGCGCCGCGTCCGCGCGGTCCCTCGCATCGCGGGACTCAACCACGTCACGGGCGATGGGCCGTCGCGGGACTCCGCTGGCGGGACTCAACCACGTCACGGGCGAGGGCCGTCGCGGACCCAACCACGTCACGGGCGATGGCGATAGCCGTAGACGCCCCCGCCGCCCTCACCGGGGTCAGCGCTCCCGGAGAAGGCGGTCCATCCGCCGGCGAAGCCCCTGGTTGCTCTCCCGCCTCGCAGCCTCGTTCAGCAGCTCGATCGCCGGCCCGCGCAGGACGGCGCCGTGCTCGAGCCCTTCGATCGCCAACCTCCGGGCGATCTCGCAGCGCAAGGACAGCGCCGCGCTCCACACCGCGCCGTCGTGGAGACAGCCGCGCAGGCCGGTCAGGAGCGGCCTTGCGGCGGCAGCGTCGTCCCTCGCGATCGCGCCCCTGAGCCTCGCCGTCAGCCGCATCCTTGCCTGATCCGAGCGCGTGGTCCCGCACGCGGCGATGGCCAGCGCCGCGATCTCCTCGTCGGGATCGGAGGTGAAAGGCCATACCGCATGGAAGAACGGGGTTCCGCCGGTCGCCACGGCCCCGAGGGCGCGGAGCAGCGCCTTTTTCTGGGCCAGGGACGCGGTCTGGAGGCGTGGGAGCAGGAGCGCCTGATCCAGGGTGAACTCCCGTCCAAGCCTGTCGAGGAACGCGGCGCAGTCCTCGTCGGCCACGTGGTCGAGCTCCTCGATCCACGCCTCGGGAACCGGGGGAAGTCCGACCTCCTCCCTGGACTCGAACCCTTCCTTGGCCCCGTCGAGCGCCTCGGCGAGCGCCCTCTGGACCGAATCCTTGTCCCAGGCCTCCGCCGTCCGCGCTTCAAGCTTCAGCGCGGCCAGCAACGCCTCGCCGGCGTGCCAGTGCTGTCCTGGATTCCTGACGATCAGGGCCGCCATCACGGGAGCGCGCCGCCACGGATCAGGAGAGGCGAGGGCCCGCTGGAGCGCCGACTCGGCCTCCGAAACGCGGTACTCGCGGAGGACGAGCGACGCGGCGTGGATGTCCTGCAGCGACGCTGTCCGCTCGATGAACCGCTCGATCGGGGCGATGAGGTCGGGATCGCTGGGTTCGTAGCCCGAAATGACGTGCTGAAGTACCGGCAAGATGTCGCGATCCAGGCCGTCCGGGTCCTGCGCTGCCAGGAGCGACACGAGGAGCGGAACATCGCCTGGGCGACCGGCTACCCACAAAACGAGGAGCGCGCTCCTGTGATTGCGGCTGTGTTGCCCGGGCGGGCCCCGGAGGGCCCTGATCGCCTGGACGCGCATCGCCCCGGCGATCTCGTGCAGGGGGTTGTCTCTTCCCCACCGGGTCTCGGCCTGGCAGCGCTGGAAGTACTCGAAGAGCCGGTTGATCGCCTCGCGGGAACCGGACCTGAGCACGACGCGCGCGAGCCTCACCTGCTCCTCGTGGCTCATGGCCGACGTAAGGAGATCCTCGACCATCGCGTGCGCCCGCCGCCGGAGCGGCCGCCCTTCGGCGGAGGTTGCGGGGCGCGGAGGGCGCTTTCGGTCCGGGCTCATGCCAGATCCCATGGATCCTATCAGCATCCGCTCGACGCGGGGTTCTCTGCGCGAGCAGCCGGCACGGCTCGCTCTCCGACGTGCGACGCGGCTCGCGAAGGACGCGCCCTCCACCTCGCAGGATGGATCTCCTGCGACGGGAGCCGTTAGCATGGTGGACGCATGCCGCAGCAGCCACCGCCCGAGCCGCAGCAGTCGCCGATCGAGCCGCAGCAGTCGCCGCCCGAGCCGCAGCAGCCACCGCCCGAGCCGCAGCAGTCGCCGCCCGAGCCGCAGCAGTCGCCGCCCGAGCCGCCGTTCTCGCTGACAGACGGTGCCCTCGCCGCCTTGGTCGCCACCGGCTACGGCGTTCCGGCGCTCGCGGCGCTGCTCTTCGGCGCGGCGATGCTGGTCCGAGTCGATGGCGCGATCTTCGTCGCCGGAGCGCTCGGGCTGGCCGGTTGGATCGGCCTGACCGTATGGACGTACCGCGCGATACGGCGCCGGGGGCGCGCTTCCTTCCAGGTGGCGGCCGAGGCGCTCACGCTGATCCTCCTGCCCGCCTGGGGCATGGCATACAGCCACGATGCCCCCGGGACGTGCGCTGTCCCGGCATGCGACGCCGGCACGACGGCGTTCCGGCCGCTCGCCGAACCGGAAGTCCACGGCCTGATCGCGCTGCACGCCCTCACCGCGCTCGCCTATGTCGTGTCACGACGCCGGAAAGAAGCGCTGCCTGGCGCTGCAGAGCTCGTCGTCCATGCAGCGCTGATCGTCGGAATTGCGCTCCACGTCCTGCTGGCGGTGCACTTCGGCCCTTGGGTCGGGGCCGGCCTGCTCGTGCCGCCGCTGCTCCTGCCATGCGTCGCGCCGGTGTTCACTGTCGTCTTCTATTCCGCCGAGCTGCGCGCTCGCCTCGTGCGACGGGGCGTCGAGGCCAGCGCGCCCGCTCCGTTGGCTGCTGCCGACCCCGCCTATCGCACGGGGCCGAGGCAAGTCCCGCTTCCGCCACCGCCCGCGATTCACCGACCCACGTTGTGGCTCGCCCTCGCGGCTTCCCCGCTGCTGCTCGGGGTTCACGCCGTCCTCCACGCGGCCTGGCTGGGACATCCGGCAGCCGCCCTCCAGGTCTTCACCCGCACGTGCGGATACACACTGTCGCAGCTCCCGATCGTGGAGCTGCCCGGCGACTGCCACTACCTGTGCACCGTCGCTGCACGCGGCCACACCTGGCTTGTGCGCCCAATCCGGCTCGGACGGCGGGGAGGCACGCCGATCCTCGTCAATCGCCAGCTCGCCATCGCAAACGCCTTCGAGGATCTGCTGCACGAGCGCTGGCCGCGTTTCGGCCGCGCGGCGCGGCAGCTCTACGACCGGATGGGGCTACCCGTGAGCCGGTACATCGGCGCCGCGTGGGCTGCCGATCTCGTCTATCTCGCGATGAAGCCGCTGGAGTGGGCGTTCTATCTGACGCTCCTGCTGCTCGATCCGCGCGCACCCGAAGAGCGGATCGACCGAATGTACAGGTGCGGCCCCGACCCGACCCGTGCGGCCCCGACCCGACCCGGGTTGAGCGATCGCACGACCCGACCCGCGCACGACCCGCACGACCCGACCCGGGTTGCGCACGACCCGACCCGGGTTGAGCGATCGGAGTGAGCGATCGGAGCGATCGCTCAAAAGCGTACGCAAGAGGAGACTCCACCCGGGTTGACCGTCACCGGATCTGGGCGCCCCCAATCCATGGATCGATCCGGATTGATTCAATCGATTCAGCACTCCTACCGGTCCATAACCGTCCCATTCTGTCAATCAGAGTTTATCTGAAGTCACAGGTCCAATCGCTGCGTACACACTCGACCCGGCCCCCGCTCGTAGGCGTGCGTGTAGTGCCATACACACGCTCTTCGCGCCCGCTCCGACCTCTCCAGACGGACGTTCCCCGAAGCACGGCAACACCAGATCGAAGTCGATCCCGCGTTTTTCACATCATTGTGAACAGCGCTACGCGGTATCTACACCAGAAGTTCGAAGACCGTCACGCTGGCGCCGTGGAACGTGCGCATCCACCAAGTTCCCGCCGGGAACACCACACTGCGTACCCCGGCGCGCCACCGTTCAAGCGCAGCGCGGTACGACGCACGAAACGCCCGCACCGCAGCGCCAGCGATTCGCCGTGCATCACCCTGCTCGCGACCAACCGCAAAGGTCGGATTACGTTCGCCCAGCGCCTCGAAGCTCGTGACGCGCTCGTACGGGGAGATCTTGCTGACTCGCTCAGCACCAAGAAAGCGACGCCCTTGCTGCTGCAGCGCCGCATGGGCCTGCGCCTCGTGTTCCCGGAGCGAGGCGGCGACCGAGTGGCGAAAGTCATCGATGCTGTCCTGCTCGATCGCCGGTGGCAACGCGAGAGGCAGCATCACTTCCTCGGGCCACTGTGGATTTTCCGGGTCGAGATACGCTACAGGACGCGCCGCGCGCAGCACGCCGCAGCCGAGCTCGCTCACATCGACTTTCGCCCCCGGCCACTCACGCGCATGCCGGACAAGCCCAGCGGCCACAGGGTTCGCGAGCACGTAGGCGATCTTCTCCACCACGACAGCGCGCGTCAGGAGGCGTACAACGCTCGTGGCCTCGTGGTCCCATACCGGTCCTTCCCACGCGCGAAGCACCTTGGTCCCGAGCGCCACAATGCGATGAAAGAACTGCAAGAAGCGCGGCAGGACTCCATTCACGTCCGTCACCACCAGGTGGAGATGCGTTGACATCGCGCAAAACGCGTGAACCTCGATCCCGAAGCGACCGGCTGAGACCGCGAGGGCGTAAACCAAGAGCTGGGTGATGGCTGCGTCAGGGCGCAGGAGCAGATGCCGACGCAAGACGCGACGAGTGATCATATAGGTAGCGCCGGGCGAGATCTCGCGGGGGTGGCTCATGGCCCGTCCACACCAACAAACGCTGTGCCAGAAACTGTAGTCAATCATTTCAAGCACTTATCATGCACCACAGGTGACGATCATAGCGGCAGAGGTGGCGGCCGCCATGCCACCCGCCACATCGGATGGCGGGTCTACGCAACCTGGGTCGGGTCTCAGGGTCGGGTCTCAACCGGGTCGGGTCTCAGGGTCGGGTCTCAACCGGGTCGGGTCTGGATGGGTCCAACCTGGGTCGGGTCGCGCCCAGCATCCGTCACGATGGCGCGGCCACGCCGGGCCACTCACTTCCGCCGTGCATCAGGGACCTTGGCAAGCATTGTTTTCTTTTGCATGGCGAGCGCGCTCCGAACGAGAATACAGCATGTTCGACCAAGCTTATGGCTCATCCGCGATACACAAACGCGCAGCCCGTGAGAGCTTCACTTACATATTCCGCACACCCGCGGGCGTTCGTCGGGCGACCCGCACATCGTTCCAGCGGCTTCTCGCGAACAGCAGGACGCTCGCTGTCGCCGCGCTCCTCGCTGCGTGCGGTCAGGCGTCGGAGGAACCTGCTCCGGCATCGGGGTCCGGCGGCGGCACGACGGCGACCTCAGGCACCGCCGGCGCCGGCACCACCGGAAGCACCGCCGGCACCGGTGAATCGAGCGGCGACGCGGCCGGAACAGGCGGCTCGACCGGGGCCGCGGGCGGCGGCCCCGGCGCCTGCGAGCAGGGCACGACGAGCACGGAGTGGGCGACGAGCTGCCAGAGCACGGGGGCCAGCTGCGCAGCAGGCGCCTGGAAGGCGCCGCGCGACGGCGGCGAGACGCGCGCGCCGCTGCGCCACGAGTCGGCGCACTTCGCCTTCTACTGGCCCGATGGGACGGACATCGACCTGAGCCAGGCGGAGGAGGCCGCGGACACGCTCGAGACCATCTGGAGCGCATACTTCGGCAGCCCGATCTTCTTCCCCGAGCCGTACTGCAAATCGGCGGACAAGTGGAAGGCCGCGGTCCACTTCGACGACAGCTTCCCGCTCTGGGGCGGCGGGTGGAGCCGCAACGGCGTCAACTACATGGGGATGTGGATCGGCCCCGGCGCCGCCCGCGACCCGTGGGGGCTCGCCCATGAGTTCATGCACGGCGTCCAGTCGATGACGCAGGCATTCCCCGATTGCGGCGGCACCGGCTGCTGGATCTTCGAGAGCCACGCGAACTGGATGCCGCATCAGATATGGCGGGACAACGTGCACTGCTCGGACATGCTGCCGAACATGCCGCACCTCTACTACGGCAACACCCGGAACCGCTATTGCAACTGGCAGTTCTTCGAGTTCCTGAAGGACAAACACTGCTACAGCGCCGTCAACGACATGTGGGCCTACGAGGCGCCACGCGGCCAGGGCGACCCATGGCAGAAGCTCATGCTGAGCCGTGGCTGGGACATCGAGCGGCTCAACGACGAGTTCGGCGAGTGGGCGATGCACAACGTCACCTGGGACTACAAGGACCCGCCGCCCACGGACGGAGGCGATCCATCCAGCGTGTATCGACAGAAATACGGCTCGATCGAGGCCGACATGACGTCGAACGGCCGCACGGATCGGCGACTTCGTCTCACGCGGCTCGAGGCGCTCGACGCGGACTGGGCGCAGAGTCGCCGCTTCGTCTCGCCGTATCACTGGGCGCCGCAGCGCTGGGGTTACAACGTCGTGCGCCTGCACCCGAAATCGGACGCGACCAGCGTGCGCGTCGTGTTCCGGGGCGTGACCCAGGCCGGCGCCGACTCCGGCTGGCGCTGGGGCCTCGTGGCGACGGACCCGGAGCTGACCACATCGCGCTACAGCCCGCTGCAGCGGGGGAGCGACGGCGAGCTGGACTTCTGCATCAGCCCCGGCGAGAACGTCTACTTGGTCGTGGTCGCGACGCCGACCGAGTACCAGAAGCTGATCTGGACGAACCCCTCGGACGGCCCAGCGTACCCGTCGATCTATCGCTATCCGTACATGGTGGAGATCGACGGAGCGTGGCCCGCCGGGTTCCAGGACGGCCAGCTCGACGCGTGTCCGCGGGGCACGGCCAGGCACGCGAACGGCGGCGGCTGCGCGCCCGAAGGCACGCCGTCGAGCGTCTACGTCGGTCCTTACGCGACCATCCTCGGCGGAGAGGTGAGCGGCGACGTCCGCGTCGAGGATCACGCGACCATCGTCAACGGCGTGATCTCCGGCGGCCGTGTCGGCGCGCTCAGCCTGGTCGGGCAACGCGGCTCGGGCATCCAGGCACGCGGATTCAACGTGAGCGGCTCGGCGATCGTGCAGACCACCTTCTATCCGCTCGGCTGGTTCGGCGATCGCCAGTCCGTCTCCGGAACAGCACAGCTGCTCGGAGATGTCGAGTTCGTCGGCACGTCGAAGTCGAGCAGCACGTTTTACGGGTTCGTCCCCGACGACTGGGCGGGCGTCTCGACGGTCACCGAGGTGACGGTCGCACCGCCGTACACCTGGCGGCGTTGAGGCCAGGATGCAGCCGATGCTTCATGTTGGGCTCATCGGTGACCGCGACGACGCCGTGACGGCCCACCGGGCCATCCCGGTCGCGCTGCGGCTGGCGGGAGAGGCGCTATCCACGCCGCTCTCCTTTGAATGGGTGCCGACCGAGGAGGTGACCGACGCCTCGCGGGTGGCTCGTTATGACGCCCTGTGGTGCGTGCCGGCGAGCCCGTACCGGAGCATGGATGGCGCGCTGCGCGCGATCCGCTTCGCCCGCGAGCATCGGCGCCCGTTCCTCGGGACCTGCGGGGGCTTCCAGCACGCGATCGTCGAGTATGCGCGCCATGTGCTGGGCTGGTCGGACGCCGAGCACGCGGAGACCGCCCCAGCGGCGCAGCGCGCGGTGATCACGCCGCTTGCGTGCTCGCTGGTGGAGGCCACCGGCGCGATCCGCTTCGGCGCCGGAACCCGCATCGCGCGGGCCTACGGCCGCCCTGAGGCAACGGAAGGATATCGGTGCCGCTACGGCATGAACCCTGAGTTCCGGGCCGGGCTGGTCTCGGGCCCGCTGCGCATCGGCGCGGAGGACGACGCCGGCGACGTGCGCGCCGTGGAGCTGGACGGACATCCGTTCTTCGTCGCCACGCTGTTCCAGCCGGAGCGCGCCGCGCTCGCCGGCCGGCTGCCGCCGCTCGTGGCCGAGCTCATCCGAGCCTGCTCGAGCGGCGCCGGCTGAACGCTGGCGCCGGCACACCGTTCAAAGAAGGAATGATCTGCCAGGGCGTCGACGACGCCGAACTCTGGATCTCTTCCTGGCATCCGGCGCCTTGTGGTCTCGAGTCCCGGCCGGCTTCAGCGTTCCGATGCGCTTGCTGCTCCACGAGGTGCTCGTGCGAGGCGCTGCGCGTGCGGTGCCGGCGTTCAGCGCGGTTGCAGGAAGTACCTGCGCGCGGCCTCGCAGAGTTCGGGCCAGCGCTGGGCAAGCCCGGGATCTGCTGCGAAGCGGCCTGCCCAGAAGGCGTCGAGGGCGGCGCGCGCAGCGGGGGTCGGTACCCCGTAGCGTGCGTTCGTGCTCTCCACGTAGGCGGGGTACAGTTCGCACGCGACGACGAGGCCAGCGTACTGGTTGAGCGTGAGAGAGGGTGGCGGGCGCGCGCTGAGCGGGTCGCCCACGCTCACGGGGGCCGGTGTGGAGGCGGGCGGGACACTCGGCGTGGCGACCGGCAGCGCGCCCGACGCGGATGCCGGCAGCGCGCTCGGCGTGGCGACCGGCGGCACGCTCGGCGCGGCGACCGGCGGCACGCTCGACGCGGCGACCGGTAGCGGGCTCGGCGCGGCGACCGGCGGCGCGCTCGACGCGGCGACCGGCGGCACGCTCGACGCGGCGACCGGCAGCGGGCTCGCCGTGGCAGCGGCCTGCGCACTCGACGCGGCGACCGGCAGCGGGCTCGCCGTGGCAGCGGCCTGCGCGCTCGGCGTGGCCACAACGGAATGACGCTCGTCGTGGAGCGGCACCGCCGGGGAGTGGTGCGCGGGCGCCGGACCAGGCTCGCGCACCGGCTGTCCATCGGGGCTGGCGACGGGCTGAAATGGCAGTGCCGAGTCGAAACGAGCGACGGACGGCCGAGGACGCTCTTCGGACGCCACCGGGATGAAGGGCAACGCGGAATCGATGACCCGCGGCGTATCTGGGAGCGTCTTGCTCAGAGGCTTCGACTCCGCGCTGCTCACCGGCGGGTCCGTCCGAGGAACCGACGCAGGCGCGGGAACAGGCACGATCGCGGGCTGGGTGACGGATTGGGGTGCGGGTGTGGACGCCGGCGCGGGCTCAGGCTCGGCCACCGGTGCGGGCGCGGCACCCGGTACTGCCATCGGTGCCGGCGCGGCTACTGCGATCGGCGCGGGCACACCGAGCGGCGCCGGCGCGGGCACACTGAGCGGCGCCGCCGCGGGCACACCGAGCGGCGCCGGCCCAGGCACACCGAGCGGCGCCGGCCCAGGCACACCGAGCGGCGTCAGCCCAGGCACCGCCGTTGACGCCAGCACCGCCATCGCCGCTGGCACCGCCATCGCCGCGGGCATCGGCGCCGCCGCTGGCACCGCCATCGCCGCGGGCATCGGCGCCGCCGCCGGCACCGCCATCGCCGCGGGCATCGGCGCCGCCGCCGGCACGAAGGGCAACCCGCCGTCCAGGCGAGACAGCGGCCCCTGCGCCTCGACCAGCGCTGGCGCGCTCGTCGTCGCGGTGGCCTCCTCCGCTTCACGCCTCGCCGCGGCCGCCGGCACGAAGGGCAGCCCTCCGCCCAGGCGAGACAGCGGCCCCTGCGCCTCGACCAGCGCCGGCGCGCCCGTCGTCGCGGCGGCCTCCTCCGCCGCGCGCTTCGCCGCCGCCTCGTCCGCCGCGCGCTGCGCCGCGGCCCGCTTCGCCTCCGCCAGCCGCTCGTCGAGCGTCCCGTGCGTGTCCTTCAGCACGACCAGCGCCTCGGCGCTCTCGCCCTCCGGACCGAGGACGCCGCCGATCGCCAGGAGCATCGCTCGCGCGGCGCGCAGCGCCGCCTCGTCCGCCGCGCGGCCGGGCAGGTGCCGCCTGGCGAACGCCGTGAGCTCGTCGTCCTCGCATCGAACGAGATCCGCGAGCCGGGCCGCCACGCGGCGCCGATCCGGATCGGCGCTGCTGCCCGTCGGCCTGCGCATCGCGGCGTCGAGCTTCGCGAGCGCCTCGTTCAGCGAGCTCTTCTCCGGCGCCGTCGCAGCCTCCGTGGCGGATCCCTTGCTCTCGCCCCTCACGGCGCGAGCACGAGGACGGTTGTGACGCTCGGTACGATGGCCATGCCCGGCGCGTTCGTGCTGTTCTGGATCGAGATGCTCGTCAGGCGCGTCATGGGCGCGCAGCCGACGATCACCGTGAACGCCGCGGTCACGTTGCGCGACGGGCCCATCACCATCCCGGACGCGACGCCGAGCGCGACGCCCGGGTTGTCCCCCATCGTGAGCGGCGCGACCGTCAGCATGTTGTGCGCAGGCGCGCACGTGACGAGCACGTTCGGCACGAAGAGCACGCTCATCGGATGGAGCGAGATGTTCGGGTACGGGATCGGCACCGGGGCCGGCGTCGGGGTCAGGCACACGTCCGGGAACGCCAGGCACATCCCCCCTGCGGTCGTCTTCGCGAGCATCGCTTCACCCCTCGTCGTTGCTGGCGCCCGCGGCCCCGCGCCGCGCGCCCCTTCAGCCGATCTTGACCTGCTCGCCGTCGAGCTTCGCGAGCGTCCGCGCGGCGACGATCGTGTTCTCCCCACGGACCGCCGCGAGGCCCTCCGCGCGGAGATCGAAGACCCCCGCGCGCACCTGCTCGATCGCCTCGACGAAGCGGAACGCCTGCTTCGCGCGCTGGACGAGCCGGTCCGCGCGCACCTCCATGCGCTCGGCGACGACGACGGCCTTCTGGATGTGCGCCTCGAGGGACCGGCCGACGAGCCCGATCTCCTCGATCGCCGCCGCCGCCGCCTGCGCGCGGATCTGGAGCTTGCCCGCGAACAGCCCTACCTCCCTGGCGGCGGCGATCTCGATCTGGTCGCCGGCGCCGAGCCCGAGCCGCCCCGTCGCCTGCACCTTCATGTCGCCCTCGGCGACGATCCGCGTCGTCGCGCCCGCCTCGCCCTCCAGCACCGCGAGGACGAAGACCTGATCGCCGTCCACCGCGCAGAGCACCCGATCCCCCGCGTCCGGCGCGACGAGGCAGCTCTTCGCGCGCCGCGCCGCGACCGGGCCGCCGCCGAGCTCGATCACGAGCCCCGACGCCGTGCCCCGGACGACGCCCGTCTCCAGCGACGGCACGCGTCGCGGCGAGGGCGAGCGCTCGATCGCCGGCAGATCCACAGCGGCCAGGAGGTCGTCCTGCGCGCTGTCGTCGTGTGCCACCGTCAGGGGCTCGCGGGCCGCCATGCTCTGCATCTCGGGTCTCCTCGGCCTGGATCCGCCCGGTCAGGACGTGCGCGCCGCAACGCTAGTTTCAATGATTTCAAGGCAGAAATCAACGGAGTTCGTGGAACGCGGCCTCGCATCGGAGTCTCACGGGTCGCGGTCGCGCGCTCGGTCTCGTGAGTCTCGTGAGTCTCGTGAGTCTCGCGAGTCTCGCGAGTCTCGCGAGACTCGTGACTACGCACGATGCGCGCAGCATGCCCGGTCACGCGCGCTGCCCGTCGCGCTCGCCGCCGCGGCGCGGCTTCCAGTCCTCGATCGCGGCGAGCTTCTCGTCGTCGCCGAGCCAGCCTGCGCCCGCCGGCACCTTCGCCCCGTCGCGGCGAGCGCGGTGCAGCTTGGCGCGGAACATCCCTGCCTGCGAGAAGTCCGCGCCCGAGAGATCGCAGTGCGAGAAGTCCGCGTACGAGAGCTTCGCGCCGACGAAGCGAGCGCCCGGGCACGACGCGAAGGCGAGGTATGCCTCGACGAGCTCCGCCCCCGAGAAGTCGGCCTCCGCGAGCACGGCCCGCTCGAAGATGGCGTTCTGCAGCTTCGCCCGCGAGAACCGCGCCTTCGCCGCGATCGCCTCGCCGAAGAGCGCCTGCGTCAGGATCGCATCGGAGAAGTCGCAGTCGGACACGTCGACCCCGGTGAAGTTGCATTGCGTCGCGTCGCAGCCCGCGAAGCTCGATCCAGCGACGCTGCCGCGCATGAACTGCGTGCGGAACAGCTTTGTTCCCTGGAACGCCCGCGCGCCGAGCGCCGCCTCGACAAGCGTCGTGAGCGTCAGGTTCGCGCCGTTGAGCAGCGCGGTGCGCAGGTCGAGCTTGTACAACGTCGCCTTCTCGAGGTTCGCGCGAGAGAAGTTCGCGCCGCCGGCCTTGACCTCGACCAGGTTCGCCCGGTCGAGGTTCGCCCCCTCGAACGAGGCGCGCTCGAGCGAGCACGTCGTCCAGGTCGCGACGGGCGCCTCCGCGCCCGACAGCGCCGCGCCCTCGAACGTCGACTCGATGAAGCTCGCGCCGACGAGCCTCGCCCCCGAGAGCGTCGCCCCGTCGAGGCGGCTCCGGAAGAACGTCGTCAGGTGCAGGTCCACGCCCGCCGCGTCCACGCCCGACAGATCGCACTCCGAGAACGTCGACTCCTTGACGAGCGCGCCCCGCATCGCGCGCGGCATCCGGACCCGGTCGAACACCGCGCCCGAGAGATCCGCGCCCGTCAGGTCGAGCCCGGAGATGTCCACAGCCTGGATCGGGTCCCCGTGGCGGACCTTGTCGAGCACCTCGTCGCGGTTCATGTCGCGCCTCCAGGAGCCGGCGCCGCCTGCCGGTCGAACCGGGTGAACTCGACGCTCGCCTCGGCGAACGTCGTCCGGCTGTCCCCGCGCGCGCGGCTGAAATCGGCCCGGCAGAGCTGCGCGCCCGTGAAGTCGGCCCCCGCCAGGCGCGATTTCGAGAGGATCGCCTCCGTCAGGTTGCACCCGCGGAGCGAAGCGCGGTCGAGGTTCGTCCGGATCAGGAGGGCGTTCTTCATGACGGCGCGGTCGAAGCTCGCGCCCGTCGCGTCGGCCTCGGAGAGATCGGTCATCGTCATCTGGGCTCGATCGAAGCGCGCGCCGCGCAGGTCCGTCGTCCGGAAGCAGGTCTTGTCGAGCACGGCGTCGCGGAAGTCGGCCTCCGGCAGGCCGCTCTTGTGGACGGCGACCCCCTCGGAGAAGCGCGCCCCCGCGAAGCGCGCCTTCGCCCCCGTGCAGCTCATCAGCGACGTCTTGTGCAGCCGCGCGCCGGAGAAATCCGTCTCGTCGAGCGAGCACTCGAGAAGCGTCGCCCGCTCGAGGTTCGCCCCGGCGAGCTTCGCCCCGGCGAAGCTCGTCTGGAGGAACGAGCAGAGCGAGAGATCCGCGCCCGAGAGATCCACGCCGGCCCAGCTCACCTGGAGGGCGTCGGCGCGCTCGAGCCGCGCCCGCTTCAGGCTCGCCCCGGCGAGCTTCGCGCCCATCAGGACGGCCTCGGTCAGATCGGCGTCGTCGAACACCGCGCCCTCGAGGTTCGCCTTGCCAAGGTTCGCGCCCCGGAGCCGCGCGCCCGTGAGGTTCGCGCCCGAGAGGTCGGCCTTCGCGAGCACCGCGCCCTCGAGCACAGCGCCCGAGAGGTCGCAGCCGCGCAGGTCGGCCCCCTCGAGGAACGCGCGCGCGAAGCGCATCCCCCGCAGGTCGACCCCGCGGAAGTCGGCGCCGGTGAGGTCGCGCTCGTCGAGCGGCTCACCCGCCTCGCGCGCCGCATCGACGACGACGCGCGCCATCTCCGCGGCCTCGGCGGTCATCGGCAGGGCCGCCGTCCTCAGGTGCGCCGAGCCGCGGTAGCCCTCGCGCGCCGCCTGCTCGAGGCGCAGCAGCTGCTCGGGGAACCCTGGATCCGCGAGCATCGCCTCCAGCTCCAGGTTCGGCACGCCGCCGAGGCGCGCCGCCTCAGCCAGCTCCGCATACTGCTGGAGCTGCGCCTTGGCCGAGAAGCGCGGCGGGCCGCCGGGCGGCTCCTCCCCGGTCTGGCCGCGCCGGAGCGCCTCCTCGGACACGTCCATCTCGGCGGCCTGCGCCTTCATGCGCTCTTCGGCCTCCTTCTTCAGGCGCTCGGCCCTCGCCTTCTCCTCCTCCATCTTCCGCGACGCCGCGTCGAGGTACGTCACCAGCGCGTCGAGATCGTCGACCGGCGGAGGCGCCTCCTCCTCCGCCAGCGGCGCGTCGAGGCCGAAGCGCGCCGGGTCGATGCCGTCCGCGAGGAGCTCCTCGCGGCGGCGCTCGCGCTCCCGCTCCGCGCCGCGCCGCAGGTTCTGCGCGGCGAGGTTCTCGCTCTTGAGCCACTGCACCATCTCGATCCCGGCGACGTTCGCGGCGACGCCCGACTCGCGCGGCGGCATGAGATCGCTGTCGCTGAGGGACGCGATCGAGCCCCGGTCCTTGTCGATCCGCCGGGCGAGCGCCTCGCGGTAATGCTCGATCGGCCGGGGGCGGCCGATCTCCTCGCAGGCGACGACGAGGTCGACGATCTCCCCCGCGTCGTCGTCGGCCACGGGCGTCGAGCCGTGGAAGATCACCACGCCGAGGTTGGCCGAGGGGAAGAGCCACACCGTGTCGCAGCGGACGGGCAGCTCCTGGAACGCCTCCCCGCTCGCGTCGCGGCGGGTGACGAGCACGCGCGCGGCGAGGCCGGGGAGCGCGCCCTCGATGCGCGGGCGCGTCGGGTGCATGTTCTCCACGAGGAACGCCTCGTCGCCGCGGAGCGGCTCGGCGACCCACTGATCGTTCGGCGCGACGTTGAAGAAGGCGGGATCGACGTCGGGCGGCAGGCCGGGCGCCCACTTCTCGGCGTAGTCCGCGGTGTACGTCCCCGCGCGGGCGCGGCGCTGGCCGAACGTCACGTCCATCGCGAGGAAGGACGCCGGGCCCGGCCTGTCGCCGGGCGAGCGGATCAGCGCGCCGTAGTGCTCCACGTTCGGCAGCGGCCGGACGCGCTGCCCGCCGCGCTCGACCTCCTCGATCCCCTTCCCGTAGGGGTTCGCCGCGTCCTTCGGCCCGCCGAGCGCGCGCGCCCAGTCGATGGGCATCTCGGAGAACGGCTCCGGCTCCGTGAAGCCGTGGCCGCTCCAGTGCCGGTCGCCCAGCACGGCCAGGCGCTTGTCGACGGAGCCGAGCCGCGCGCGGACGAACGACGCGCCGACGCGGCGGCCCTCCGGCGCGTAGCACCGGCCCGCCACGAGCAGCTCGCCGCGCGCCTTCGTGATGCCGTCGTCGAGCGGGAGGCTCCCGAGCTGCGCGGTCGCGGCCTGCCAGAACGTCATCTCGTCGACGAGCGCGCGCGGCGCGTCGAGGGGGAACGCCAGCATGGCGCCCACGTGGAACCTGGTGCGCCGCGCGACCTCGACGACGCGGGTGAGCGCCGGGACCTTGAGGGGTTTGACGACTCGCATCCGCGCTCAGATCTTCGTGAAGGCGCTGTTCCACGCGATGACCCCCGCGAGGGTCAGGGCGATCGCCTGCTGCTTCAGGTAGGTGCCGAACTGATCCATCTTGGCGCCGACGGCCTTCTTATCGAACGCGTAGTAGTCGAGCTTGATCAACGACGTCTCGAGCTTGAGCAAGTAGGCCTGCTGGGCGAGCACGGCGTGGTCCGTCTTGATGACGCCGCTCGCCCCCTTGTAGAAGAAGAGCTCGTGCTTGTTCGGCGTGAGGTCGAACGTCAGCCCGAGCACCTCCCACTTCAGGTTGGTGGCCGTGATCTTCGCGTTGGGCGCCTTGATCAGGAAGTTCGTGTCGGACTTCAGGTCGACGTCGCCTCCGAAGTGGCCCTTCCAGGTGGTGGCGACCTCCGTCTTCCAGCTCTTGTAGTCGTCGAAGTTCTCGGCCGTGACCTTGTGCTTCCACGGCCCGGTCACCGTCGACGAGCCCTCCGGCTCGATCGTCTGCTCGAACTTGCCGTGGACGTCGTGCTTCATCCCGCCGCTCGTGATGGTCAGCGTCAGCCCGTCGGTGATCGTCTGCTTCATGCCGCCGGCTTCGACCGTGTCCACGCGGCCCGTCTTGATCGTGGTCGTGCGCGTCGCGTAGTACGTCTCCGTCGCCGCGCCGGTGACCTGGTACGTGTACGTCCCGCCGACGCCCGCCCAGAGGTTGCAGACCACCATGCTGAACTTGTTGCCGGTGACGTTCTCCCAGGAGTCGCCGCCGATCCATGAGCCGCCGTCGCCCGCGGTGGTCTCCAGGTAGCTGAACGTGATGTCGACGAGGCTGCTGCCGGCGATGGCCGGGTCGGCGTTCTCGGGGGACAGGAACGTGCCGGTCTTCGTGTCGCCGTCGCCCGTGTAGACCGACCCGTGGTTGCCGCTCGGCGTCCCCATGTAGATGCCGGTGCGGTTGTTCGGCGTGTGGAGGAAGATGAACTCCTTGCCCTGCTCGTCCTCGAGCACGAGCTGGTTGCCGCTCCCGGTCCGGATGATGTTCTGGCTGAGGTTGCGCTCCGCGACGACGCTCGGCCGGTGCGCGTTGGGCACGACGCCGGCGATGAAGGGCCGGTCCGGGTCGCCGCCGAGGAAGGCGATCATCACCTCGGTGCCCTTGCGCAGCGGGAAATGGAAGCCCTCCGTCGTCCCGCCGTGGGGCTGCATCATGCGCACCCGCGTCGAGATGCGCGCGTCGGGCAGGCCGCTCGTGTCGAACTCGAAGCGCACGAGGTAGCGGCCGTCGGCGTCGATCTGCGCGTACTGGCTGTCGGCGGGGCCGCAGACGATCGCGTTCTCGAACCCGTAGATGCGCGGCCACGGCGTCGCCTGCGGCGCGCGGAACTGCACGTCGGCCGGGATCGCGAGCAGCTTGATCGCGTAGATGTCCTTGCCCGAGAGCCCCGTCAGCCGCGCGATCTCGGGCGTGATCCCGGCGATCGACGCGCTGTGCTGCACCTCGAGCGCGAGCCACTGGTCGACGATGTCGGCGGGCTGGTCATCCAGCGAGAACCGGTACCCGGCCCGCGGCCCGAGCGCGTCGCCGCTCCCGCGCAGGGTCACCTCGCGGCAGCCGATCGACTGCGCGCGCACCTGCGCGAGGCGCTCGGCGTCGCTCTGCACGAAGACGCGGAAGCCGTACTCGCGGATCGCGCCCACCCCGTTCGCGGTGATGCTGCTCTCGCCCTTCACCGACGCGGACGGGTTCGAGTAGTTGTAGTCGGCGATGGTGACCGTCTTCGGCAGCCACTGCACGTTCTGCTCGATCTGGTGCAGGCCCGGCGGCGCGGTCACGTCGTCGCCGAAGAGCGGGACGTAGCGCACCGCCCCGCCGCCCGGGAAATCGTCGTGCAGCCCGCGGTCGTCGACGATGACGAGCACCTCGCCGGGCCCGTCCTCCGGGTGCTCGAAGAAGTAGTAGAGGCCCTCGCGCTCGAGCCACCGGTGAAAGAACGCCAGGTGCGTCTCGCGGTACTGCGCGACGAACTCCTCGACCGGGTAGTCGCCGTCGTTGATCGAGAAGCGGAAGTCGCTGCCCGCGAGCCCGCCGTTCTGGAGCGTCGCCGAGAGGAACTCCTTGACGGGCTGGTTCGTGAAGACGTGGCTGCGCCAGAAGTGGCGCAGGAACCAGAGCTTCGGCACGAGCAGCGCCTGGTACAGCGCCCGATCCGCGTTCTGGTGCAAGAGGCGGACGCTCGCGATGACGCCGTGCACGACGAGCGGGTCCTTCCCGTCGCCGCGGCTCGCGCGCACCGTCGCCCGCTCACCCACCGCCTTGCGCACGTCGGTGCTCGTCGGGACGGAGAAGAAGAGCTCGAACTCGTACGGTTGCGAGACGTGCTCGGTACCGCGGAAGCCGATGAAAGCGACGCTGGCGAGCGCCGAGCACGAGAGCGAGAAACCATCTGGGCGCATGGAGAGCCTCCCCATCCCTGGCCTGGTGTTGAGGGCGGAATCTCCGTGCATCGCGTCGCGGTGTCAACGTCCGGATGCGCCGCGACAGTGCTGTGGAACAGCGGATCCGGTGGTGGGACGAGCGCGCACCTGTGCGACGTTCGCCGAGCTGCGCGGGCTTCGATCGCACGCGCCTGCCGAGCTCGTTGCGCTCGTGCGCCGCGCCTTTACCGCGCTCGCTCCGCGTCCTTGTACGCCCTGCGCGCGCACCGTGTGCGCCCTGCGCGCGTACCGTGTGCGCTCTGCAGCCGTACCGTGTGCGTGCCGCGTTATCGCGCTGCTGCACTCGTGAGCGCGGCGATGACGCTGCGGGTGAAGCCCCGGACGCGCGCGACATCGTCGGGGCGGAGGGCGAGGGTGCGCGCGTCGCAGTAGAGCCTGCGGGCGATCTCGATCTGGAGCGCGTGGACCCCCTCGTCGCGGCGCGCGTGCCGGTCGAGCGCGTGGCCACCGGGGAACGGATCGTCGAGCGCGAGCGAGAGGCCGTGCGCGCGCGCGACCTCGGCGACCGCGTCGCGCGCCCAGCTCGCCGCGCTCTCGCCGCCCCGGGTCCCGAGCACGACGTCGGCCGCGCCCGGGAACATCACGTCGGGGTACGCGTGCCCGGAGACGAGGATCGCGACGCCGTGGCGCGCGCGCGCGTCGGCGAGGCGCGCGGCGACCTCCGCGTGGTACGGCTCGAACACGTCGCGGACGCGGCGCTCGACCTCGGCGCGTGGCGGCGGGCTCTCGAGCCACTGCTCGCCGCTCGCGGAGCGCCGCCGCACCTCCCGCAGCCCGTACGGGAGCTTGTCCTCGTACGGCGTGGGCACGCGCGGGGCCGTGTTGAGGTCGATGACGAAGCGGCTCGCCGTCGCGACGACGAGCGCGGCCCCCTCGAGCGTGACGTCGCCGAAGAGCGCGTCCGCCGCGACGTCCGCGTCGGCCGCGAGGGCGCGCTCCGGCACGCGCGTGAAGCGCGCCGCGAGCTCGTCCACGGCGAGGCTCGCGTGCGGGACCTCGACGACGATCGGCCCCGGCGTTTCGGGCTCGTGAACGCGGAAAGGAGACGGCGGCACGGGCATCGTTCCTCCGGAAGGTGGCGCCGGGTTTTTCGCACGGGCGCGCCGGTTTGCGCTCTCATGGCGGGCCATGGAACCCCGGATCTGGCTGCTCGTGAGCCGATATCACCTCGACGCCGGGCTGTCGTCGCTCCTGGTGGACGGCGTCGCGACGGCCGGCTTGCTCGCCCTCGCGGCGCTCGCGCTCCGGCGCTCGCGCCGGCAGCGCCGCGCCGCCGCGCAGGCCGAGGCCTCGTTCAGGCCCGGCGCCGCGCTCGCGCCCGGCGAGGCCGTCGTCGTGGGCACCGTCGAGCGGGAGCAAGGCGCGGACGTGGCGGTGCGCGTCGAGGTCGAGCAAGAGGGGTCCGAGTCCGAGACCTCCGGGGTCTGGAGCCACCAGTGGGCCGAGAGCGGCCGCAAGGTCCGTGTCCACCCCTTCTATCTCCGCCACGCGTCCGGCGCGCGCATCCGGGTCGCGCCGGGCGAGGACGTGCAGCTCGTCGACGCGCTCGACGGCATGATCCGGGTCGATCTCACCCGGCGCGTCCGGGTGGCCGAGCTCATGCCAGGCGAGAGGGTCTTCGCGATCGGCGAGCTCCGGCGCGCGCCCGATCCCGAAGCTCAAGCTCAAGGGTACCGCGACCAGGCGCAGGGATACCTGCTCGTGCCCCCGCGCGGGGGGCGCATGCTCCTCTCGTCCGAGCCGCTCGGCGAGCGGTTCGCGCGCAGGGCGGCGTTCCACAAGCGGTGGGCCGTCGCCGCGGCCGTCGCGTCGCTCGCGTTCAACATGGCGTTCGCGGCCTTCCACGCGCGCCGCTGGCTGGGGGAGACGGTGGATGCCCGCGTGACGCAGCTCCGGGAGAGCGAGGACGGCGACCACACCCGCTTCGAGGTCACGATGCGGGGCGAAGACGGCGCCGCCTTCTCCGACGAGGTGTCCCAGGGCGCGTTCGCCCGGCTCCGCGAGGGCGAGACGGTGAAGGCGCGCCAGGTCCCCTCGTGGAGCGCGGCCAGCGCGATCGGCCCCGACGTGACGGCCCACTCCGTGGCTTACGCCGCCTTGCCGCTGCTCGGCGTCATCGCGCTCGCGTATCTCATTCGCGCGCACGCCACACGGCCCTGGTACGAGAAGAAGCTGATCGACACGGAGAACGGCAGGCTGGCAGACAGCCTGTCTTCGGCGCAACAGGCCACCAGGCGTCCGGAGGGCAACCGCAGCAAACCGTGAACGAAGGAGCGTGCGATATCGCGCGGCGAGCGTGGGTGCCTCGTGCCGTCCTGCGGCCGCAAGGCCCCCGCGGGCGTCGACGCCGCTACCGATTCATCGCGTCGAGGCGGCGTTGGACGTGCCGGTGAGCTTCGCGCTCTCCAGGTGCTTCGCCTCGAGCTTGGTCTCCGCGTCCTTCACTGCAGCCGTGCCGGTGCCCGTGATCGTGATCGAGTCCTCGGCGAGCGCGTAGATCGTGAACTCGTAGGTGTCGGTCTTCGTGCCGGTGGTGCTGCCGAAATTGGGGCAGGGCCCGAGGTAGTTCGAGTTCTGCTTGGCGCCGAGCTGCGCCGCGTCCGCCTGCTTGAACCCCTCGGGCAGCGAGGTGGTGGTGGCAGGAATGTTGTACAGGACCCAGTGATAGCCGTTGGCCTGCGACGGTGTCCCGTGCGCCAGGGTGACATCGATGAAGGTGATGGCGTAGCTCTTCGTGCCCGCAGGCCCTGGGGTCCAGTGGAGCTCCGGCATGACGCTGTTCTGGAAGCCGGCGGTCTGGCAGGTGTACTTGTCGGCGAACTTGGCGCCTTCCGCGTGATTGGTGCTCGCGAGCGCGAAGTCCTCGGAGGGCGCGCTGCCGCCATCTCCCGTCGAGCCGCCCTCTCCGCTCCCGCCCTGTCCCGCCGAGCCGCCCTCTCCGCTGCCCCCGGCCCCCGACGTCGTGGTGGTCGCGGGCTCGCCTCCGCTCGAGCTCGAGCTGCTGGCGCTGCTGCTGCTGCTGCTGTTGCCGCTGCTGGCGCTCTGGGAGCTGGTGCTCGTCGTCGTGCCCCCGCCGTTCCCGGACTCATCGGGATCGCTGCTGGAGCAGTTCAGGATGGCGAATGGCATGGCCACGAAGGCCAGGTATCGAGCGCTACGTGTGAGCCTATCCGTAATGGTACGCATTGGCGCATGATGCCACGTCGCCGTTCCTACCGCGATGGCAGTCGCTTCCCCTCGTGACAAAGATCCGCAATATTGCGGTATATTTCCGGAGTAGTGAGCGATGGAGGCAGTCGCTAACAGAATGTGAACGTTCTCATGACGACGCACCGCTCCGAGCGGCTCGCCACTCCGCCGGAGCGATGGATCCGGAGCGGAGTCTCCTTGACCCTTGACACCGCGCCAGAGCGCTCGGGCGCGCCCGCGAGGACGCGCCGGCCCTGGTGATGCGGCGAGAGCTCGGCCGGCCAGCGCTCGTCCCTCTGGAGCACGCCGCGGACCGTCCCCTCGCCGTGGCGCGACGTCTGGCCATGGACAGCCAGACGTCGGCCGGGTCAGTATTGCGTGTTGTTGGACGTCGTGATCTTCGAGGAGCTCACGCCCATGAAGAGCTCCTTGCCGATGCCGCTGTAGCGGGTGTTCGTCATCGTCACGCTGCTGCTGCTGCTGTCCGTCCTGAAGATGGACTCCTTCATCTTCGAGATGTCGCACCGGTCGATGAAGACATCGACCTTGAAGTCGGTCCCGCCGTTCTGCCGGATGAACTTGCCGGCGTTCTGCGCCGTGAAATTCGACACCTTGAACGTGCTGGCCGCGTTGATCTGGAACACCTTGTCGTCGCCGTTCTTCGCGGAGCCGCCGTTCAGCACCACGGTGCCGGACTTCTTGACCGTCAGGGCGTCTTCGCCGATGTCCTCCCAGACGATGTTCTCGAGCGTGACGTTGCCGTACGTGTGGATGCCGTCGGCCGCCGGCGCGCCGAGGACCACGTTCTTCAGCTTCGCGCCGTCCTCGAGCTTGAACACAGGCTTCTGGTCCTCGGCCTGGCTGCCGTCCCCGAGCGTGTTCTTGTCGGCGATGTACCGCTTGCCGCCGCCGTCGAACGTCTCGCCCGCCTTCACGACGATCGTCGAGCTGACGACGCCGCCGCTCCCTGCCGTCGTGGTGCCGCCAGAGCTGCTGCCGCCCGAGCTCCCGCCAGAGTCGCCGCCGCCCACCGGCACGAGCTCGATGTAGTCGACCTTCAGGTCGTACCCGGACGACGAGGAGCTCTTGCCCTTGCACGTGAGCGCGAACTCGACGTTGCCGGAGAGCGATTTCTCCCCGAGCGTCGCGGTCGTCCAGCTGTCGCCGGTGGAGGAGCCATACGCGTCGAAGGACTTCACCGACGATCCCTTCATGGAGAGCTCGTATTTGCCGTACACGTTCCGCTTGGCGTAACGAAGGACGATCTTGTACGTGCCGGACGCGACCGACGCGGAGAACTTGAAGGTATCGCCGCTCTGGTTGGCGCGGAGCTTCACGTTGTCCGCGTTGTCTTCGATCTTGTCGCCCGACGAGATGGACCAGTTCTGGTTCTCGGCCTCGATCCTGACGGCGCTGAGCGCGTCGCTCGCCGAGTCCACGTCCACATCCAGGTCGGCGCCGTCTGCCGCGAGGCAGCCGACGAGACCGAACGACAACAGGGCACCGAAAGCATAGGTCAATCTCAAGCTCATGATGTTATCCCTCAATCGTTGACGTTGCGCGCGACCGACGACCCCCACCCTTCACTCCCTCTCCGCACCCCTCCCCCGCGGGTCGTCATGTCCTCGCCATGTCTTCGTGATGTCTTGTCATGACGTGAGAGCAATGCCCGGGCCATAGCGCGCCATCGACCGCGGCCGCCGTTCAGGGCACCATGATTGCACTTTTCCGCTGAAGGACAGGGTTTCACCCGCTTCGGCGAACAGGCATGCTCGCCGCTGTCATGGGCCGCCGTCAACGACGTCAACCGGCGGTTGACACATGAGCCCGCCGGCGGCTCGGCGGCGCGACCCTGCCCTCCCGGCGCGGCCGCTGTCGCGCTCGCCGCCGGCCGCGGGGCTCAGAGCGCGAGGTCGATCCGATAACGCGTCAGCCAGTCATTGAGCAGGAGGACCTGATGCATGCTCGACCGGAGGATCTCATCGACCGCTCCTCCCGACTCCGAGGCGACGGCGCGGGCGCGGGCCATGTCGAGGAGCGGCAGCACCGGCGCGTCCTTCCGGGCGAGGAGCCCAGCGAGCTGGCCTCGGAGCCGCTCCGAATAGGCAGGATCCTGCGTCGACGGATACGGGCTCTTGCGCCGGTCGAGCACCGAGCGCGGCAGGAGATCCTCGGACGCGGCGCGCAGCAGGCTCTTCTCGCGCCCATCGAAGGTCTTCATCGACCAGGGCGCGTTGAAGACGTACTCCACGAGCCGGTGGTCGCAGAACGGGACCCGGACCTCCAGGCCCGTCGCCATGCTCATGCGATCCTTGCGGTCGAGCAGGATCGGCAGGAACCGCGTCAGGTGCAGATAACTTATCTCCCGCATGCGCCGCTCCGCTCCGTCCTCGCCAGGCAGGGGCGGGACCTCGGCGAGGGCTTCCCGGTAGCGCGCGGCGACGTAGCCCGGAAGGTCGATCTGCGCGAGGAGCGCGGGGGCGAGCAGCTGAGAGGCGGCGCTGGCGCCCCGGATCTTCCTGCGCATGGCGATCCAGGGGAACGTCTCCGCCGCCACCGTCTCCGGGTCGTGGAACCAGAGGTATCCGCCGAAGACCTCGTCGGCCGACTCGCCGGACAGCGCTACCGTGGAGCGCTCCCGGATGGCGCGGAAGAGGAGATACAGCGAAGCATCCATGTCGCCGAAGGCGATCGGGACATCCCGTGCGCGGAGCACCGCGGCGCGGACCTCGGGGTCGGCCAGCTGCGCTGCGGAGAGCACGATCCCCGCGTGATCCGACCCGACGTGCCGCGCGACCTCGGCGACGTACGGCGTGTCCTGCGTGCTGCGCAGCGCGTCCGGCGTGAAGTGCTCGGCGTGCCCCGCGAACTCGACCGAGAAGGAGCGCACGGGCCCCGCGCCCTCTGCCCTGAGCGCCCTCTGCGCGAGGGCGGTCACGGCGCTCGAGTCGAGCCCTCCGGACAGGAGGGAGCAAAGGGGCACATCGGAGATGAGCTGTCGCGCCACGGTGTCCTCGAGCAGCCCGCGGACCGTTCGGATCGTGGCCTGCAGGTCGTCCTCGTGCGGCCTGGCCTCGAGCGCCCAGTAGCGGCGCTCGGAGATCCCATCCCTCCGCACGTGCACGACGTGGCCTGGGCGGACCTCTCGCATGTCGCGGAACACGGCGGCCCCCGGCGTCTTGACGAAGGCGAGGAGCTCGCGCAGGCCGCCCACGTCCACGACCGGCGACGCGAGCGGGTTCGCGAGGATGGCCTTGGGCTCCGAGCCGAAGAGCACCGCCGAGCCGATCTGCTGGTAGAACAGCGGCTTGATGCCCAGCCGATCCCGGACGAGCAGGAGCTCCTCCGCGCGGACGTCCCAGAGGGCGAAGGCGAACATTCCGTTCAGCCGCCGGGGGAAGCCCGCGCCCCACTCGAGATACGCACGGAGCACGACCTCGGTGTCGCTGTGGGTCTTGAAGCGGTGGCCCCGGGCCTCGAGCTCGCCGCGCAGCTCGCGGAAATTGTAGACCTCGCCCGTGTAGATGAGCACGGCCACCGGCGCGCCGCCCTCGTCGGCGATCATCGGCTGGCGGCCCCCCTCGAGATCGATGATGGCGAGGCGGCGGTGCCCGAGGCCCGCGCGCGGAGCGAGCCAACCTCCTTCGTCGTCCGGGCCGCGGAGCTTCATCGTCGCTGTCATCGTCTGCAGGACATCGCGCTCCAGCGTCAGATCGCGCTCGTAGTCCACCCATCCAGCAATGCCGCACATGGACGCTCCCCTCCCTCTCAGCGCTGCCGCGCGCCAGCGGCGGGCCTCGACAGCCCGCCGCGGCGCTCGCGGATCGCTCGCTGTTCGGCGGACGAGCGTAGACAGTGCGGCTGGGCCGCGCAACCAAGCTGGCCAGCGCGGCGCTCAGCGCTCAACAGGGATGGATCGGAGATCCTGGACGCGCAGGGGGCGACGAGGCCGGCCGGCGCTGCCCGCCGGGGCGTCGCCCTGCGCTGTCACTGTGCGTAGCAGACCTCGAGGCGCGGGCGGCGCGACGCCGTTGTGTCTTCGCTGGCCCGCCACTGCGTCGCCCCCGCCGCGTCCTCTTCCATCACGAACCCGTAATTCGGGAGGACGCCGCTCACCCAGTCCTGCACCAGGTCGGTGAGGTCGGCGGTCCGATCGCCTGTGCCGTTGATGGTGACGATCGACGCGAAGCTGAGCTGCTCCCAGCTCTGGTTGTAGCTGTTCCAGCTCACGGTCGTCTCGCCCCAGGGCGCGAGGGCCTCGTGGAGACGAACGGTGGTGACCGCCGCCTTGTACACCTGATTCATCGTCAAGGTGGCCGAGTAGACCGGCGCGCCCGCGGGGATGAACGAGAGGTCGAACCAGACGAGCGCAGCACGGAAACCTCCGGTGCCGGCTCCGCCCGTGTAGATCGACGGGTACGACCCCTCCTTGTAGGTCGGCGAGGCCGACCAGAGCGTCGCGTCCCAGACCGTGCCGAAGGTGCCGCGCTGCACGGTCCTGCACACGGGCGTGCCTCCGGAGCCGGCGCCGCCGGCCCCGCCCGACCCGCTGCTGCCCACGCTCATCGCGCTGGTCATCATGGCGCTGCCCGTGCTCGTGCTGGATGCGCTCGAGCTGCTGCTGCTCGTGCTCGATACGCTCGTGCTGCTGCTGCTCGTGCTCGATACGCTCGTGCTGCTGGACGAGCTCGAGCTGGACGAGCTCGAGCTGCTGGACGAGCTCGAGCTGCTGCTGCTGCTCCCGCTGCCAGGTGGCGCATAGGTGAGCGTCAGCTCCATGTCGAAGGACAGATCGGTCGAATTGGGGGCCGCTTGCTTGACCATCACGGCGAGGATGTTGCTTCCGACCACGAAAGAGCTCGGGGGGAGCGTCACCGTGGTGAGCTCGTCGTCGCGCGACTCCGCGGACGCATAGTCACCGTAGTCCGTGCCGGTCACGCGCTTCGAGGCCACCTGGGTGCCGTTGAGCCAGACGACGACGCCGTCGTCGTGGATGAGCTTCATGGTCGCCTGCGCGACCGGCCCGTCGATCGGGATGATCTTCCGGAAGTAGGCCGTGGGATACGACGGCGTGGCCCGGTAGAGGGTCGTGCCCTCCCCACCGTCGCCGTAGCCGAGCTGCCCCCAGCCGCCCTTCCACGAGGAGTCGTCGTACGTGAGGTTTCGCCAGGCCGTACCCCGGTCGACGCCCAGGTCGTCGTAAACCCAGTAATCGCCGAAGTAGACAGGCGTGCGGGGGAGGCTCTGGATCGTGAACCCGGCGTTGCTCTCGTCGGAGAGCAGCGGGTGCTCGGCGTCGGAGACGCGCACGAGGGCCGTCGTCGTGTCGATGGAGGGAACCACCCAGTTGTAGCGGCCCGTGTTGGCCGCGCTGCTCGTGATCGTGTTCCAGGTCGCGCCGTCGTCGGTCGTGTACTCGATCCGCACGGAGGGGATGTTCCCGACGGTCGCCCAGCGGATCGGGAAGATGCCGCCCGGCGGCAGGCGCTCCCCGCCGTCGGGCGCCGCAACGTCGATGGCCGTTCCCTTCACCATCGCGAAGCGATCGCTGATCACGCCATCGTAACGAACGTTGGACACCGTGAGCCGGTTGTCCTCGACGTCGAGGAGGCACGAGCCGCTCTGCGCCTCGCTGAAGTACATGAGCGGGTGGCCTCCGGAGCCGCCCACATACGTGCCGTGGCCGGCGACGACGTGGACCGCGCCTTCGTGGCTCCCCTTGCCAGGGAGCTTCACGTAGGGGCCGTCGCCGAGCGGCTTGCCGTCGCGCCCGTCGACGATGTGCCCGGCCGCCGTGGTCGGCGTATCGTAGGCGCCGTCCACGAGGAACGAGCGCTCGTAGTTGTGAGAATGGCCCGAGAGCACCAGGTCGACCCCGCCCGCGTCGAGGATGGGCGCGAGGAACTCCCGGTGCTCGATGGTCAGCCAGTCCTCGTCCGAGTCGTGGGTGCCCTTCGTGTACATTGGAAAATGCATGTACGCGACGATCCAGTCCTGTTCCGTCGCGGCGAGATCGGCGGCGAGCCAGTCCGCCATCGCGCCGGTCGAGTAACGCGAGGAGCCATAGCCGTCGAGCACGACGAAGTGGACGTTTGCATAGTCGTACGAGTAGTAAGCCTCCGTACCGGAGGGGACCCCTCCGGCCTCCCCGGCGGCGGGGAGCACGTAGGCGGTGTAATAAGGACCGGTCTGCGTCGCCGAGTCGGAGCTCAGACCCTCGTGGTTGCCGAACGTCGGCCACACGACCGTGTTGCGAAGGATCGCTGCGTACTGATTGAAGAAGCCGTTGGTGAACTCCTCGGTGGTGCCGAAGTTGTACGCCATGTCCCCCATGTGCAGGAACAGGTTGGGGCGGTACGCGCCGACGACGCTCAGCATCGCGTCTCGCGTGGCCCAGGGCGCTGTGCCGCCGTAGCCGGTGTCGCCGATGATCCACGCCCGGAACTTCTTCGGCGTGGACACGGGCGGCGCCGTCTCGAAGTAGAAGGAGGAGGAGCCGCCGGCCAGCACCGCGCTCGATGTACCGACGCTGTAGTAGTAGCGGGTGTTCGGCGTGAGCCCGCCGACGAGCACCTCGTGCTGGGTCGCGATCGCGCCGAGATCCACCGTCTGCGTCAGATTCGCTGGATCGGTGCCGTAGCGCACGCGGCTGTTCGTGCCCACGTCGGTCGTCCACACCACGTAGACCGAGCTGGGCGTCAACGACTGCAGATAGGGCTGCCTCATCACCGACTGGGCGGCCGCCTGGCCGGCCCACGCCATCGTCACTGCCACCGACGCTGCGGCCAGATGTCCGGGGTTCATTTTCACTGCTTCACCCTCCGTGCTTCCTGATTCATCCCGCCTTGCCTCCAACGAACGCTCGCCATGCGGCGAGCAGGGCGCCTTCCCGGCGCGGTCACGCCAACGATCGCATCGCGCCTGGTACCCTGCGCGATCAGCGCATCGGACGTGAATGCGCTGCTACCATCTTACCGAAAACAGATATGAGAGATCATCTTAAATCGGAGAGCCTTGCGTCGATGGCAACGCGCAGCGCGCAGCGCCCTCCGGTCTCTGAGCGACGCCGGAGGGCAGCGATTGCCGGGGCGCGCTCAAAGCACAATGGAATTCCGTCGTCACTGTCGGACGAGCGCGCGTTCACCATCATTGCCCCTCATTGAATGGGCGCCCGGCGCTGGCGCTTGGCGCTCGTGGCTCCAGCACCCTGCCACGGCCACGTCCGCTCGCTTTCGTACGGAGGCTCGTACCGAGGCTCGTACGGAGGACAGACGCCGGGGCCTTCACCCGTAGCCGCCCCGAGCGACAGCGGTGGGTCAGTCTTGCAAAACCTTTCTGCTCCCTGGCCAGCTGGCGCAGCGCCCCGGGGCGCCACGTAGCATGATCATCATCAGGAGGACCTCAAAGCATTGTCGTCGAGCAGCGAGGTCGCCGCACGATCGAGGGAAGCTAGCATGAACTCTTTTTCGATTGTATGAGGGATATGTGTCATCGCGATTTCTGACTGTCCGCGCAGGACCTGGGCGCATGATCGCGACGGGACTGTGCGCTGGATCGCCGACGCGGGCCGGCTCCACCTCGCGTCTCCCACGTCTTCCGCGGACCCCGCGCCTCGCGCGCCTCCCGCGAGCAGCGACGGCCGGGCTCACCCCCATGGCGACGGTCAGCGCGGCCGCCATGGCCGCCGTCCTGCTCCTGGGCGAGCGCCCTGCGCTGGCGGACCCGGGGGAGCCGGCCGAGGTGGAGGCGCGCCGCCTCGTCCATGTGCTCGGCTACGTCGCCATGGATTATGGCGGCTGCGTTGCGAACGGCGCCGTCACCAGCGTCATCGAGTATGACGAGCAGCTGGCGCTGCTTGGCGAGGCGATCCAGGTCGCCACCCGCATCCAGCCGTCCGCGATCGAGAGCGAGGCGGGCGACCTCGCGCAGGGCATCGTCGGCGTGCGTGAGCTCGTCGAGGCGAAGGTCGCTCCGGATCAGGTGGCCATCGCGTCCAGGGGCGCGCGCGACCGGGTCGCGGCCGCCTTCCGGCTGGCGGAAGCGCCGCTCTCGCGGCCCGACGCGGAGCGCGGCGCGGCCCTCTACCAGGAGAACTGCGCCACCTGCCACGGCCCGACGGGATACGCCGATACCCGGCGCGCGGCGACCCTGGTCCCGCACCCGGCGAACTTCCACGACGCGATCATCGCCGAGCAGCTCGCGCCCGTGGGTATCGAGTCCGCGGTTCGATTCGGCGTCAGCGGCACGGCCATGATCCCGTTCACCTTCCTCTCCGCCCGCGACCGCTGGGACCTCGCCTTCCACGTCGCCGGTCTCCACCACCCCCAGCCCGGCGAGAGCCCGAGGCCGCTCGATCTGCCGGACTACTCCATGGTCGAGCTCGCGGTCCGCTCCGACGCGGACCTGCGCGCCGAGCTCTCCGCGCGCGGGATCCCCGCCGAGCGGCACGCGGCGCTCCTCGCGGAGCTCCGGCGGCGCGTCGCGTATGGCCGCGAGGCCGCGTCACATCCCCTCTCCACCGCGCGCGCGGCGCTCGACAGGGGGCGCGCCGCGCTGCGCGAGGGCAGGCTCGCCGATGCGCGCGCGGCGCTCAGGACGGCCCAGCTCGACGGCATCGACGCGGCCGAGGCGAGCGTCCGCACCGTGAACGAGGCGCTCGCGAACGATCTCGGCGACGGCGCCTTTGCCCTGCGAGCGGAGCTCTCGGCAGGCGCGACGACGGAGGCGCTCGACGCGGGCATGGCCACGCTCCTGCGCGACGCGACGTACGCCGAGGTGGCGCTCGCGCGGTCCGGGGGCGCGCCAGGTCGGCTCGTGGCCCAGGTCTCGAGCCGCTTGTTGCTGCGCGAGATCGCCGCTGCGGCGCTCTTCCTGGTCGCGCTCGCCGCCGTCGCTTCGTCGCGGAGCCGGCGTGTCGTCCACGTCGCGTCGGGCGCGGCGCTGCTGCTCGCGCTCGCCGCCTGGGTCGCGGCGGCGCTCGGGCACATGGCCGGCTTCTGGCGAACGCTCACGGCAGGCGCGACGATCGCGCTCGCGCTCGCGGCGCTCGCCGGTACGGCGGCGCTCGCCCGGCGGCGCGAGGCGCGGCAGATGCGCTCGCACGATCCGTCGCATGACGGCCTGTCGCGAGGCGGCCGAGCGGCCGTGTTCGCGGCCGCGCTGCTGGCCGGCTTCGGCGCCGGGTTCTCGGCGCTCGATGCTGCGCTCGGGGTGACGCTCCCCGTCGCGCCGCCCGCCGTGGCCGGCGTGTCGATCACGCTCGCGCTGCTCGCCGCCGGCGCGGCGCTGGTCTCCCGCGCGAGCCGGGAGGCCGCGCGCCGCTGGGGGAGCCGTCCAGCCTGGCTCGCCTGTCTGCTGTGCGTCCCGCTCGCCGGCCGCGCCGTGGCCGCCTTCCAGCTCTGCGGGCTGCTGCCGGTCCACCGGCTGCCGCTCCCTCGCTTCACCGCGCTCGGCATCTACCCTGCGGTGGAGACATGCCTCGTCCAGGCGGCGCTGCTCGGGCTCGCGCTCGCCGGCGCGGCCCGCGGACGCCGCGCCGAGGGCGCGTGTTGACGGGAGCCGCGCCACGATCGGTAACACCCGTTGATGCCACGCCACGATCGGTAACGCGGTCAGCTCATCGACTTCGCTTGAACACGCCGCGCCGTGCGTCCGCGCAACTCGGCACCTACGATATTGCGATGCACGGTCGAGGAAGAGCGCGCCCGCAGCGCCGTGACACGGTTGACGTCACAGGGCTGTCGCCGGGGAGCTCGCCAGAGCTGCCGAGTCGCCAACAGGCGATGGAGGAGGCTTCCTCACGCCGATATATCATGTAGGGAACGGTCGCCGCGCGCTGCCGAGCTGCCTTGATTCGACAGGCTGAGCAGCGCTGCGCCGGCGAGGGGCCGAAAGCCGCTGTCTCGCGCCCGCGCCGCGGCGGCTCGCGTCGCGACCGACGCGCTTCCATTCTGGCACGCAGCGTCCTATCGTGATTGGCCGAAGCTTCTCGGAGATCCCTTCCATGACCATGAACAGCAAGCTAGCTTTTGCGCGGTGGACCAGCGGGTGCCTCATTGCGGTGCTCGGGGTTGGATGTGCCCAGATCTTCGGCTTCGATAAGTCATACGAGGTAAGGAACGGCAGCGCCGGAGGCGGGGGCGCCGGAGGCGAAGGCGGCACCGGCGGTGCGGACGCGGGAGGCGGGGGCGCTGGCGGCGAAGGCGGCGCCGGCGGCACGGACGCGGGAGGCGGGGGCGCTGGCGGCGAAGGCGGCGCCGGCGGGGATGCGGGAGGTGGAGGAGCAGGGGGCGGATGCCCGGCGCCGCCGCTGGGCGACCCCACGCTGGAACTGTCGTTGATCGACGACATGGAAGATGACGACCATTTCATCATCGAAGTGGAAGATGAAACGAACCCACGGCAAGGGCTCTGGTTCGTGGCGAACGATGGCAAGGGGACGCAGACGCCCGGAGTCGGCGAGCAGTTCGTGATGAGCCTCCTCGAAGCGCCGCGCGGCGAGAGCACGCTGGCAGCGCACGTCGTGGCCGACGACCTGTTCGAGAGCTGGGGAGCCCTCTTCGGCTTCCAGCTGAACAGCGCTTCGTCGTCCCAGCTGGGCCTCTACAACGCCTCCGAGTTCAGCGGCGTCACCTTCTTTGCCTACGCCGACAAAGGCTCCTACAACAAGGTCCTCGTGGACGTCGTCGACACGCAGACCTGGCAGGATGGCGGCGTCTGCACCTCTGCTGACGGCGGATGCAGCGATCACTTCACCAAGACCATCTCGCTGACGAATTGCTGGACTCAAATCAAGGTGCCCTTCGCCAGCCTCAAGCAGTCCGGCTGGGGCCAGACGTTCGAGGCGGTCGACCTGACGAAGATCTGGGCCGTCCAGTTCCGCTTCGCAGCGAGCCGTCAATTCAGCGTGTGGATCGACGACGTGGCGTTCTACAAGGATCCGGCGCCCGAGGCGGAGACGGAGACCACGACCCCGTGAGCGCCGGAGCTGCGCGCGAGCTCGCGACGAGGGTCGAGCCCGCTCAGCGTCGAGACGCAGGCGCCGACGAGGTGCAACCCGAGCACGGCGCCGATCCCCTCGCCCACCCATAGTCCCTGATCGAAGAGCGGCTCGAGCCCGAGCTCGGTGAGCGCGAGGGCCGCCGCGGGCTCGGCCGAGCGGTGCGCCGCGAGGAGCCATGGCCGGAGCGCCGGGGCCATCCTGACGGCGCAGAGGGCCGCGGCGCACGCCGTCAGCCCATCGACGACGACGCCCACGCGAAGCCGCGCGGCCTCCAGCGCGAAGCCGGCCATCGCGGCGATCTCCAGCCCGCCGACCTTCGCCAGCACGTCGAGAGGGTCCGCGGGATCGGGCGCGTGAAGCGCGAGCGCGTCGGCGACGGCGCCGGCCTTGCGCGCGACGCCCTCCGCGTCGAGGCCGGCGCCCGGTCCCGCGAGGCTCGCCGGCGGCGCGCCCGTGAGGGCGCACAGGATCGCTGTCGCCGCCGTCGTGTTGCCGATCCCGATGTCGCCGACGCCCGCCAGCGTGACGCCCTCCGCGGCGAACGCGCGGGCGGTCTCGGCGCCGGCCCCCATCGCGCGAGCCGCCTCGTCGCGCGTCATCGCCGGCTCGCGCCGCAGGTTTCCGGTGCCGCGCCGCACCACGCGCGGTACCAGCGGGACGACCGGCGCACACGGCAGCGCCGAGAGATCGCCCGTGAGGCCGACATCCACCGCCACGAGCCGCACGCCGTGGCGCGCCGCCAGCGCCGAGACCGCCGCGCCCCCGGCCATCACGTCCGCGAGCCTCGCCGTCGTCGCCGACGAGGGGTGAGCGCTCACGCCCTCGGCGACGACGCCGTGGTCCGCGCAGAACACGGCCAGCCCCGGCGCGGGCGACGGGAGCGGGATCTCGCCACGCACGCCGGCCCACCACGCCGCGAGCTGCTCGATCCGCCCCAGGCTGCCCGCCGGCAGGCCGAGCGTGGCCTGGTGCGCACGAGAGGCCTCCATGGCGGCGGCGTCCAGCGGTTGGATCGCCGTCGTCCGGAGCGATGAGCGCGGCGCCTCGCTCGCGCGGCCCGCCGCCGGCGTGGCGGCGTCCTCGCGGTCTCGCCAGATGCCATGTTCGTGGACGACCTCATCGAGCGCGCGCCGCTCTCGCCAGCCGCTCTCTTCCAGCATCGGCCGCCGCCGGAAGGCGACCGGGTGGCCCAGGCAGAGATACGCTATCGGCTCCACGCCCGGCGGGAGGCGCAGCTCGGCGCGGAGGACGGCGGGCTCCACGATGCTGACCCAGCCGACGCCGACGCCCTCGGCGCGCGCGGCGAGCCAGAGGTTCTGCACCGCGCAGCACGCGCTCGCGCGCACCGCCTCCGGCTGGACGATGGTGCCCAGGATCGCCTCCCCCCGAGGCCTCAGGTCGACCGCGACGCACACGTTGAGCGACGCCTCGAGGATCCCCTCGAGACGGTAGGAGAGGTACTGCTCGCGCCGGCCCGCCGGAAAACGGGCGGCTTCCGCCTGACGGCAGCGAAGGAAGCTCTCGCGGATGCGCGCGCGCTGCGCCTCGTCACGCACGACGACGAAGCCCCAGGGCTGGGAGAATCCCACGCTGGGCGCCAGGTGCGCGGCCTCGAGGATGCGCCGCAGGACAGCCCGGTCGAGCGCGCGCCCGGGCTCGAACTGCCGGACGTCGCGGCGCAGGGCGATGACGTCGTAGACCGCCTGCCGCGCGCCCTCATCGAAGGCGACGACGGCCTCCGGGACCAGATACGACGGTTCGTGTGTGGCTGGCACCGCGGTCAGCTACCACGATCGCCAGGCGATGGGCAGCCGACGGCCGCGCGCTGCAGATGGCCCCCCTCGCGCGTCTTCCTTCGCGCCAGCAAACGGCGCCGGTGGGGCTGGGCGAGCGAGAGCCGCCGTGCTCGGCCTCCGCGCCGATCGCGCCCATCACGAGCGCCCTCCCCGGTTGGACGCGGCTACCCTGCTCTCGACAGGCAAAACCCCTCGTATCCCCGAGCCGCGACCGCCTCGCACCGCTTTCTGTAGGCGCCGACGCCCCCGGCATAGGGCATGAGGACGCGCGGCTTGCCAGGGATGTTCGCCCCGACGTACCAGGAGCTGGCCAGCGGATACAGCGTGCCGTCGGCCACCTCTCTTGCGTGCGCGACCCACCCGTCCTCCGCCTCGGCCGTGGCCTCGATGCGCGCGAAGCCGCGCTCTCGCAGGTAGGCGATGCAGTCCGCGATCCATTCCACGTGCTGCTCGATGGAGACGATCGCGTTGCTGAACACGGACGGGCTCCCAGGGCCGGTGATCGTGAACAGGTTCGGGAAGCCGGCGATGGCGACGCCGAGGTACGTACGCGGGCCGTCGGCCCACCTCGCCTCGAGCGGCTCGCCGCCCCTCCCGCGGAGCGCGATCCGGGTCAAGGCGCCCGTCATGGCATCGAAGCCCGTGGCGAGCACGAGGCTGTCGAGCGCGTACTCGGCGCTGCGCGTCCGGATCCCCGCCTTCGTGATCTCCTCGATCGGCGACGCCCTGACGTCGACCAGCGTGACGTTCTCCCGATTGAAGGTCTCGTAATAGCCGGTGTCGACGCAGAGCCGCCGGGTCCCCAGCGGATACCCCCTCGGCGAGAGCGCCTCGGCGACGTCCGGGTCGCGGACGGTCGCGCGGATCCGGGATCGGACAAACTCGGCGGCGGTCTCGTTGGCTTCCCGGGACCGCATCACGTCCGAGAACGTGGCGAGGAAGCCGGTGCCGCCCTGCTCCCAGCGAGCCTGATACGCGCGCTCCCGCTCCTCGGGCGACACCTCCAGCGCCGATCGCGGGTCGACCTCCATGATGACCCCGGCGCGCGTCTCGCGGGCCCTCTGCCGGTGCTCCGCGTAGTTCGCCTTCATCCACGATTCGTGAGCGGCCTCCAGGGGCGCGTTGCGCGCGGGCACGCTGAAGCACGGCGTCCGCTGGAAGACGAAGAGGCGCGCCGCCTGCTCGGCGATGGCGGGGATGACCTGGACGCCGGACGAGCCCGTGCCGATGACGCCGACGCGCTTGCCGGTGAAGTCGACGCCGCCGTGCGGCCAGTGGCTCGTGTTGTATCGCTCGCCCCGGAACGCCTCGAGCCCCTTGAGATCGGGCACCTTCGCGGCGGACAGGCAGCCGGTCGCCATGATCAAGAACCGGGCGGACACGCTGGCGCCGTCGTCGGTCCGGATCACCCACCGATCCGTCGCCTCGTCGAAGGCAGCCGCGGTCACCCGCGTCCGGAGCTGGATGTGCGCGCGGAGCTCGAACCTGTCCGCGACGTGCTCGAGATAACGCAGGATCTCCGGCTGCGTGGCGTATCGCTCGGTCCACGTCCATTCCTGCTGGAGCTCCGGAGAGAACGAATAGGAGTAGTCCATGCTGGCGATGTCGCAGCGCGCGCCGGGGTAGCGGTTCCAGTACCAGGTGCCGCCCACCCCGGCGCCCGCCTCGTAGACGCGGACCGAGAGGCCGAGCCGGCGCAGGCGGTAGAGCATGTACAGGCCCGCGAACCCGGCGCCGACGACGACGGCGTCGAGCGGGCCGACGGGCGCCGGGTCGCCTCCTGAACGATTCGACTGCATGTCAGACATGATGTTCACCTCCCTCTCCGGACATGGGCGCGCGAAAGGCGCGAAAGGTGCAAAATGCGCAAAATGCGCGAAACGTCGATCGCGGCCCCGCGCGATCGCGTCAGAGACGCGCGCCGCCCTGCGCTGGCGCCGGGCGTGAGGCGCGGTGGACACGAAGCGCAAGCGCCATCAAGCCCAGGACCAGCGCCACCCCGAGGTGCACGAGGCCGCTCCACCCCAGCGCCGCCAGCAGCGCGCCGGACGAGAGCGACGCCGCGCCGCTGGCGGCGAACACGCACAGATCATTGACGCCCTGCGCCCGGAAACGCTCGGGACCCGAGCGGCTGCGCGCGACAAGGGTCGTCGCGGTCACGAACACATAACACCATCCGACGCCGACCAGCGAGAGCCCGACCAGGTGCCCTTCGAGCCCTGGAGCCAGGCTGATGACGAACCCCGCGAGCAGGAACAGCAGCCCGAGCCCCTGGAGCGCCGCGATCGACATCCGCTTCAGGAGGGCGCCGACCGAGAGCGAAGGCAGGTACATGCTCAGGAGGTGCACCTCGATCACCCAGCCCGCCTGCCGGATCGAGCTCTGCTCGACGCCGCACATCTGGAGCGGCGTCGGCACCATGATCAGGCTCATCACCAGGAAAGCGCCGGCGCCCATCGCCACCATGGGCCAGTAGAGCGCGCGAGCCCCCGCCTCGGGCGCGGCGGAGGCCTCCGCGACCCGCGCTTCCTGCGGCCGGTACGAGGCGAACGCGAGCGCCGCGACGACCTGGAGCGCCGAAAGGACGAGCAGGGCAGAGGGCAGCTCGCTGGACGTCCGCCCTTCCAGCAGGCCGAAGAGCGAGATCCCAGGGACGATGCCGAGCGCGCTGGCGAGCTGGATCATGGTCAGGAGGCGCGGCGCCCTGTGGCTCTCCTGCCCTTCGAGGATCGCGAAGCGGTACTGCTGCACGAAGGCGCCGTGCAGGCCGACGCCAGAGACCGCCGCGCAGAACAGCGGGAGATCGGAGCGGTCCACCGCGCGCGCCGCGAGCGCGAGGCAGCCGGCGGACAGGAGCGCCGCGGCGATGAAGCAGGGCTTGCGCCCGAAGCGGCGCATCAGCTGGCTGGCCGGCCAGGTGCCCAGGGCCGAGGACAGCACGAGCACGGCGACCGGGAGCGTCGCGAGCCGCATGTCCCTCGCGAGCCGCTCACCGACCACGCTGCCGGCGAACTGGACCGACACCACAGAAGCGATCCCCAGGACCTGGCAAAGCAGCAGGACCAGCGTGTTGACGGACGTGGCGGGCGCGGGCGAGGGCGAGACGACAACAGCCTGACGGCTCAAGTGACGCGCTCCACGCCAGGCAGGGCGGCCCCGTCTCCCGCGTCGAGCGCCGCGATCGCCTCGAGAGAGAGGCCCAGGCGCTGGTGGAGAAAGCGCACCATCGTCCAGTGAGGCAGCGCGCCCTCGTCGAAGGGGCCGAACTCGTCCCGGTAGAGCGGCAGCCAGCGCAGCGCCTCCTCGATCGCCTGCTCCCGGCTGGCCTGCGCCTCCTGATAGTCCTCGTAGGGCAGGCTGCGGTGATGGATGAAGAAGCGGCCCGGGAGGCGCTCCTCGCACAGCTCACGGTACTCCCGCGTCTGCAAGATCAGGTAGTGCCAGACCTCGTCGATCGCCTGCTCCACGGGCAAGAACAGCCCGGCCAGCGGCTCCGGGTAGCGCGATATCAGGTAGAGGTACCGCAGGCATTCGAGCACCTGGCGCTCGACGGTCGCGGGCTCCTCGCCGGTGGTCCGCACGAAATGGCGCACCACGCCGGAGAAGAACGCGCCGTCGAGCAGCGCCTTCAGCGCGGCGGCCGTCGCCCTGGGTCGTTCCATCGTCACGAGCCACCTCGCTCCGCGGCCTCGCCGCCCTGCACCAGCCATGCGTACTTCCCGGACTTGCCGATCGCGATGTGGGCGCGGTGATCGAGGACGCAGTCGAGGCCGGCGCCCTCCCAGATCCGCTCTCGCAGCGCGCGCGCCGCGGCCAGGGCGACGGGGGCGCCGTCGAAGGTTGTATAGAGCAATCGGCCCCGCCGCTGTCCCTCCGCGTGGAGCTGATAGACGAAGATGGACGGCGCGGAGACGGCGATCCAGTCGTCGAGATCGGCCTGCGAGATCGGGCCCCTCGGCTGCGCCCAGAGGAGCTCCCGCTCGCGCCCGCAGAACCGGCGGATCCGGAGCGGATCGGGGGAGCCGTCGACCGTCTCGGCGCAGTCGCCCGAGCGATAGCGGATGAGCGGCATGCAGGGGTTGCGGACGCTCGAGACGATGAGGCTGTAGATCGCGCTGCCCTCCTCGACAGGGATCAGCTCGAGGTGCATCTGGTCGAGGTGAGGCCAGTAGCGGCCGTGACGATCGCTGTAATACAGATATCCGAGCTCCGTGCTGCCGAACAGATCGACGATCGGGCACTCGAAGTGCTGCGCCAGGAACCGCCGCACGTTCCTCGGCGTGAGCTCGTAGGCGTGAACGATGCTGGCCGGCCTCGGAAAGCGCTCCCACGCTCCGAAATCGAGCGCCTTCTTCACCAGGTGAGCCAGGTGATAGCCATCGCAGTCGACGTGGTAAAGGCGTCGCGGGTGCGCCTCCCGGACGGCGGTCATCTCGGCGAGCATGCGCTCGACGTCGCCGCGATCCCAGAGCGCCGGGTCGAGCCGCAGGTTGATATAGAGCGTCCGCGCGTCGAGCCGGCGATCCTCGAGGCTGGGGAGCGCCGGCACCTCGGCGCCGCGCCGCCTCGCGGCGAGCCGCGCCACGTGCTCGGTCGCCAGCACCGTGGTGATCGAGGCGCGCTGGCAGCCCTCATGCCAGGTGACAGCGATGTCGGGGTGCTCGCTCCACAGCCGGTAGTACGACTTCAGGAGGAAGAACGGCGGGCGGATGATCTGCATCCGCGCGTGGTTGGTCCCTGTCGAGAGCACGAGCTCTGCCTCGCCGACCTTCAGCGCCTCGGCGAGCCTCGGGGTCATCCAGTTGTCCGGAAAGCCTCTTGCGATCTCCGGCTTCTCCAGGATCGGGAAGGAGCCCTCCTCGATCGACTGGCGGTAGATAGGGATGTCCCTGACCTGATCGATCATCGCTGCGAGCGTCGGTCCGTGGGTGTCCATCGGTCGACTCCAGGAAGAAGGTTGAACGGCCATCGAGAAGCGCAGCACCCATCCTTCCGGGCGCGCGCGAGCGAGGCAGAAGACCACGGAAAGAAGAACATGGTCCTGCCGCCTCGCCCGCGCCCCCGGAGCCCCGTCAGCTGATACAGCCGGCCTTCTTCGAGATACAGCCTTCCTTCCGCGAGATGCAGCCGGCCTTCTTCGAGATGCAGCCTTCCTTCCGCGAGATGCAGCCGGCCTTCTTCGAGATGCACCCTTCCTTCCGCGAGATGCAGCCGGCGTCGAGGCTCGGCCCACCGGACGAGTTGGCCGCAATCCACTGCTTCCAGAGACGATCCTGGGCGATCTGGCGAATCAGGTGTTCCATTCGAACCTCCGATGATGTGATGGTGGACGATGCAACCACGGCGCACACGTCCACAACCCGCGCAGGGCTGCGGTCGTGGGCTCGACGGTCCGGCAGACACGCTTTGTGAGCAGCCCGACCGTCTGGCTGACTATACGGTTCAACCCAAAGGGGTCAAGGAGGGCAATCCGCGGGTGCATCGCGCCGCCCGGCCATCTAACGAGTCGATCGCTCCAGGCCCAGTGGAACTATTTCGGCGCGCAGAAGCGAGACGATCGCCGTTCGCCGGTTCCGCCGGGTGGATCCAGCGCGATACGCTCCTTGCTCCCCCTTTCGAAAGCGAGCGCGAGAATGACCCGAGAGCTCCGTTCCCTCATCACAGGTTCCAGCAGCGGCTTCGGCCGCGCGACCGCCGTCACCCTCGCCCGCGCGGGACACCGCGTCTTCGCCGCGATGCGCGCGATCACGTCGAAGAACGCGGGGCCGGCGTCCGAGCTCGCGGAGCTCGCCGCGCGCGAGGGGCTCGCGCTGCGCGTGATCGAGCTCGACGTGACGAGCGACGCCTCGGTCGACGCGGCCGTGGCGCGCGTGCTCGACGAGGCGGGCGGCGTCGACGTCGTGATCAACAACGCGGGCGTCCTGTCCCAGGGGCCGCTCGAGGCGTTCACGGTGGCGCAGGCCGAGGCCACGTTCCAGGTGAACTACCTCGGCGCCGTGCGCGTCAACCGCGCGGTGCTGCCCGCGATGCGGCGGCAGAAGAGCGGCCTCCTCGTCCACGTGAGCAGCGCCGTCGGGCGGGTCGTGACGCCGCTCTTCGGCCACTACAGCGCGAGCAAGTTCGCGCTCGAGGCGATGGCCGAGTGCTATAGCTACGAGCTCGCGCCGCTCGGGATCGACGTCGCCATCGTCGAGCCGGGCGCGTTCCCGACGACCGGCGTGATGGCCAACGCGATGCAGGCCGACGAGGCCCGAGCGGCGGAGTATGGCCCCCTGTTCGCGCTCGCCACCGAGCTGTGGAAGCCGGTGATCGAGACGATGAAGCGCCAAGGCCCGCCGGACCCGCAGCAGGTCGCGGACGCGATCCTGAGGCTCACGGCGCTGCCGGCCGGGGAGCGGCCGCTGCGCACCGTGCTCGACCCGCTGGGCAACGGCGCCGTGGAGGAGATCAACCGAAAGACAGCGGACGTGCAGCGGGCGTACATCGCGTGGATGGGCCTCGGCGGCGTGCTCGGGCGAGCAGGCGGATAGCGCGCCGTCGCCGGGATCCGCGGGGCGCGGAGATCTCCGCGCCCTCTTGGGACGCAAACCATCTCCGACGTCCCGTCGCAGAGCGAATGTCAAGACCGAACCGGGTTGCCAGCCTGGCCCGCGCGCCCGTGCACCAGCAGCTGAAATGAAACACCGTGTCCATCCGTCGCTGCGTCGCGCAACGCGCGTCATTCGTCAGCGGCGCTCCGCAGACTCCGCTGCGAACGGGAACCCGCGCGGGAGTGGCCGAGTGGCGCAGGATGAGGTGATTTTCGCCTAGAGGTGCGAAGGGCGGCCGGGCTACCCTGGAAACGGGTCGTCGGCCTTTCTGCCCGAGCGCAGCCGCTCGTGTTCGTCCTGGTCCTGCCCGAGCGCAGCCGCTCGTGTTCGTCGAGGTGTGTCGTGAGTTTGAGAACGTCTTATCTGGCTTTGGCCGTTGGATTGCTGCAAATAGTCGCCGCCTGTGGTGGGGGCGCGCCCTCCACGGGCGAGCCTGGCACAGGCGGCGCGGGGAGCGTGACCTCCAGCGGCTCCGGCGACGGCGGCGCCGGCGGCAGTGACTTCGGCTCGGGCGTCGCCTCCGGCGGCGGCGGAAGCGGCGGCGGGCCCGATCCCTGCGCCGTCGACGACCCGCCCCCCGAGTGCCTCTTGCCCCAGGAGCCCGCCTGCGGCGACGGCGAGATCAACCAGGCCAGCGAGGCGTGCGACGACGGCAACAGCCTGCCCGGCGATTGCTGTTCCGGTCTGTGCGAGATCGAGCCTTACTGCGCGTGTCCGACGCCCGGCGCGCCGTGCGTGCTGACCATCGCGTGCGGCGATGGCGTTGTCGATCCCGGCGAGTTCTGCGACGACGGCAATACCGCGGACGGCGACGGCTGCAGCGCAGACTGCATCTTCGTCGATCCCTCGTACGTCTGTCCGAGGCCGGGCGAGCCGTGCACGCTGCTCTACGACTGCGGCGATGGCCGCGTGAACGGCTCCGAGGAGTGCGACGACCGCAACGAGAGGTCCGGCGACGGCTGCGGCGCGGACTGCAAGCGGGAGGCGGGCTTCGTATGCCCGAAGCCCGGGGAGCCGTGCGAGCGCCTGCCGGTCTGCGGCAACGGCATCAAGGAGGCCGGCGAGCTCTGCGACGACGGCAACGCCGCGAGCGGCGACGGCTGCTCGAGCCTCTGCCGACAGGAGTCCTTCTACGTCTGCACGACGCCGGGGCAGCCCTGCGAGCTCCTGATCCGGTGCGGCGACGGCGCGGTGGATCCGGGCGAGATCTGCGACGACGGCAACACCCAGGACGGCGACGGCTGCAGCGCCGACTGCAAGACGCTGGACCCGCTTTACGCGTGCTCCGAGCCGGGGAAGCCCTGCATCCTCCTCTATCGCTGCGGCGACGGGCGCGTGAACAACGGCGAGCAGTGCGAGGACGGCGACGACCCGCCCGCGTCCGGCGACGGCTGCAGCGCCACCTGCATGCGCGAGCCCGGCTTCGTGTGCTCGCGGCCCGGGCAGCCGTGCGAGCGCCTGCCGGTCTGCGGCAACGGCGCCCTGGAGAGCGGCGAGCAGTGCGATGACGGCAACACCGCGAGCGGCGACGGCTGCTCGAGCCTGTGCCGGCAGGAGGCCTTCTACACCTGCCCGACCCCGGGTCGGCCCTGCACCCTCCTCTACTGGTGCGGCGACGGCGCGATCAACCCGGGCGAGGTCTGCGACGACGGCAACACCGTGGGCGGCGACGGCTGCAGCGCGGATTGCAAGGCGGTCGACCCGATCTACACCTGCCCCAAGCCGGGTCAGCCCTGCACCCGCCTCTACTGGTGCGGCGACGGCCGCGTGAACGACGGCGAGCAGTGCGAGGACGGCAACACCCGGAGCGGCGACGGCTGCAGCGCCACCTGCATGCGCGAGGAGGGGTATCAGTGCAGCCGCCCCGGTCAGCCGTGCACCCGCCTTCCGGCCTGCGGCAACGGCCTCAAGGAGACCGGCGAGCAGTGCGATGACGGCAACACCGCGAGCGGCGACGGCTGCTCGGGCCTGTGCCGGCAGGAGGCCTTCTACAACTGCGCGACCCCGGGGCAGCCCTGCGAGTTCTTGATCCGGTGCGGCGACGGCGTGCTCAGCCCGGGCGAGGTCTGCGACGACGGCAACACCGTGGGCGGCGACGGCTGCAGCGCCGACTGCAGCGGGGTGGACCCGATCTACACGTGCACGACGCCGGGTCAGCCCTGCACCCTCCTCTACTGGTGCGGTGACGGCCGCGTGAACGACGGCGAGCAGTGCGAGGACGGCAACACCCGGAGCGGCGACGGCTGCAGCGCGGACTGCATGCGCGAGGTGGGGTATCAGTGCAGCCTGCCGGGCCAGCCGTGCACGCGGCTGCCGGCCTGCGGCAACGGCCTCAAGGAGACCGGCGAGCAGTGCGATGACGGCAACACCGCGGGCGGCGACGGCTGCTCGAGCCTGTGCCGGCAGGAGTCCTTCTACAGCTGCCCGACCCCGGGGCAGCCCTGCGTGCTCCTGTTCCGGTGCGGCGATGGCACCGTGAACCCCGGCGAGCTCTGCGACGACGGCAACACCGCGGGCGGCGACGGCTGCAGCGCGGATTGCAAGACGGTGGATCCGGCGTACGTGTGCCCCGAGCCGGGCAAGGCCTGCGTCCTCGTCTTCCAGTGCGGCGATGGGCGGGTGAACAACGGCGAGGAGTGCGACGACGGCGGCAAACCGCCCGCGTCGGGCGACGGCTGCACGGCGAATTGCCGGCTCGAAGCGGGCTGGATCTGCAAGCCCGGCCAGCCCTGCACCGTGAGGACCTATTGCGGCGACGGCGCGGTGCAGCTCGGCGAGCAGTGCGATGACGGCGGCGGGGAAAACCCTGTCGGCGGCGACGGCTGCACCGCGCAGTGCAAGATCGAGGTCGGCTGGACGTGCCCGCCGGGCGGTGGGCGCTGCACCCCGCCGCCGCCGCCCGTGTGCGGCGACGGCAAGATCAGCGGCACCGAGGTGTGCGACGACGGGCAGAAGCCCCCGGCGAGCGGCGACGGATGCAGCGCCGATTGCCAGACTATCGAGGACGGGTGGGACTGCTCGCGCGTCGGGTTCCCCTGCAAGACCGTCTGCGGCGACGGCGTCAAGAACGGCGCCGAGCAGTGCGACGACGGCAATCCCTTCTCGGACGACGGCTGCGACGAGACCTGCCGGATCGAGCCCGGGAGCGTCTGCGACAACGGAGAGCCCCAGGATTGCACGGGCTTCTCCGTCTGCGGCAACGGCGTTCGCGAGGGGACCGAGGCCTGCGACGACGGCAACGGCAACTGGCGCGACGGATGCACACCGGACTGCAAGGGCGAGCCGAACTGCAGCGGCGGCGCGTGCATCTCGAAGTGCGGCGACGGCATGCTCCTGCCGGGCGACGCCACCGAGGCGTGCGACGACGGCAACACGGTGAGCGGCGACGGCTGCTCCGCCACGTGCACGATCGAGCCGGGCTACACCTGCGCCGTTCAGCCCAGCGAGATGCGGCTGCCGATGGTCATCCGCGACTTCATCGGCTGGTGCCCGACCTCGTACGACCGCACCGTCAGCAACACCGCGTGCGACAACAACCTGAACGACACCCTCGTCGGGCACTTCGATTTCGAGATCGATCCCAGCGGCAATCAGATCGACAAGATGGTCCAGCCGACGCTCGACGCCGCCGGCAAGCCCGTCAGCAGGTTCGGCCCCGGCTTCGTCACGCCGAGCGACGCGAACGGGTGGACCACGGGGCAGAACAACTTCCAGTGGTGGTACCGGGACAACGCGACGTACAACAGGACGCTCGTCACCTCCATCGAGCTGACCCCGCAGGCCGGCAGGTACGTGTACCAGCGGAGCCCGTTCTGGCCGGTGGACCCCACCCCGCCGAATGGCGATCCCGTGCTCAACAACCTGGTCTCCGCCAGGCTGGAGAAGGCGCAGCAGAGCAACCCCTCGCACAACTACTACTTCACGAGCGAGGTCCGGTACTGGTTCCAGTTCACGCCGAACGGCGCCGCGGCCGATCCGGTGCTCACCTTCTTCGGCGATGACGACGTCTGGGTGTTCATCAAGAACACGCTGACCGCGGACATCGGCGGCATCCACGGGCAACTCCAGGAGAGCGTGACCATCCTGGACAACGGCGACGCCCGCGTGACCCCCTGCACCCAGAACACCTGCCCTGCGGACGCCCGCACGCCCTACGACGTCGACCTGAACCTCGAGCCGGGCAAGGTCTACGAGATCGCGGTGTTTCAGGCCGAGCGCCACGTCACCGGGTCGAACTACCAGCTCACGCTGTCGGGCTTCAGCGCCGGCACGTCGGTGTGCACGCCGCAGTGCGGGGTCGACCCGCCGGTCGTGACGCCGGGCGAGGAGTGCGACGACGGCAGCAAGAACGGGACGGGCTACGGCCAGTGCAACAACTGCCAGCTCGGTCCGTACTGCGGCGACGGCGTCAGGAACGGCATGGAGACCTGCGACAACGGGGTCAACAACAGCACGTACGCCAACGCCTCGAACGCCTGCGCGCCGGGGTGCGTGGCCCCGCCCCGGTGCGGCGACGGCGCGGTCAACGCGCCGTACGAGGCGTGCGACCTCGGCTCCGGCAACACGACGAGCGGCTACGGCGGCTGCACGCGCGAGTGCCAGATCGGGCCGTACTGCGGCGACGGCAGGAGGAACGGCACAGAGGGGTGCGATGACGGCGTCAACGACGGCTTCTACGGCACCTGCAACCCGAACTGCACGCCGGCGCCGATGTGCGGTGACAACCGCGTCGACGCCGACTGGGGCGAGGAGTGCGACAGCGCGACCGACCCGAACTGCGTGAGCTGCCAGCGCGGCGAGCACTGCGGCGACGGGACCACGCAGCGGGACCTCGGCGAGGAGTGCGACGACGGCGTCAACGACGGCGGCTACGGCCAGTGCGGGCGCTCGTGCCTCTACGGGCCACGCTGCGGCGACGGCATCGTCCAGTCCGAGGAAGAGCGCTGCGACCTCGGCAGCGCCCAGAACACCGGCGGGTACGGCGGGTGCACCGCGACCTGCAACTACGGCCCGTACTGCGGCGATGGCATCAGGAACGGCGCCGAGGGGTGCGACGACGGCAAGAACGACGGCGCTTACGGCACCTGCAACGCGAACTGCACGGCGGCCCCGAGGTGCGGCGACAACCGCGTCGACACCGCGTGGGGCGAGGAGTGCGACAACGCGGCCGACCCGAACTGCCTGAACTGCCAGCTCCCTCCGCAGTGCGGCAACGGGATCACGCAGCCGGCCCTCGGCGAGGAGTGCGACGACGGCGTCAACGACGGCGGGTACGGCGAATGCGGGCGCTCGTGCCTCTACGGGCCGCGCTGCGGCGACGGCATCGTCCAGTTCGAGGAAGAGCAGTGCGACCTCGGCAGCGCGCAGAACACCGGCGGGTACGGCGGGTGCACCGCCTCCTGCAACTACGGTCCGTACTGCGGCGACGGCATCAGGAACGGCGCCGAGGGGTGCGACGACGGCAAGAACGACGGCGCTTACGGCACCTGCAACCCGAGCTGCACGCCGGCGCCGAGGTGCGGCGACAACCGCGTCGACACCGAGTGGGGCGAGGAGTGCGACAACGCGGCCGACCCGAGCTGCGTGAGCTGCCGGCTCCCCAAGCAGTGCGGCAACGGGATCACGCAGCCGAACCTCGGCGAGGAGTGCGACGACGGCGTCAACGACGGCGGGTACGGCCAGTGCGGCCCCGCGTGCCTCAACGGGCCGCGCTGCGGCGACGGCATCGTCCAGCCCGGCGAGGAGGACTGCGATCTCGGCAGCGCGCAGAACACCGGCGGGTACGGCGGGTGCACCGCGACCTGCGACTACGGGCCGTACTGCGGCGACGGCATCAGGAACGGCGCGGAGGCGTGCGACGACGGCGTGAACGACGGCACCTACGGCACCTGCGCTCCGGGCTGCACGCCGGCGCCGAGGTGCGGCGACAACCGCGTCGACGCGGACTGGGGCGAGGAGTGCGACAGCACGACCGACCCGAACTGCGTGAGCTGCCGGCTCGGCGCGCACTGCGGCGACGGGGTGATCCAGCCGCAGTTCGGCGAGGAGTGCGACGACGGGATCAACGACGGCGAGTACGGCAAGTGCGGTCCCTCGTGCATCTTCGGGCCGCGCTGCGGAGACGGCATCGTCCAGCCCGTGGAGGAGGACTGCGATCTCGGCGAGGGCAATAACAGCGGCGAATACGACGGGTGCGACGCCCTCTGCCAGTACGGGCCGTACTGCGGCGACGGCCGCGTCAACGGCGCCGAGACCTGCGACGACGGCGTGAACGACGGCTTCTACGGGAGCTGCATGCCCGACTGCAGCCCGGCGGCGAAGTGCGGTGACCGCCGCGTCGACGAGGAGTGGGGCGAGCAGTGCGATCCCCCGAACGAGGCCACGGGCTGCAGCAACAACTGCCGCCTCGGCGGGCAGTGCGGCGATGGCGTCGTCCAGCCCGGCGAGCAGTGCGACGACGGCAAGAACGACGGCGGCTACGGCCAGTGCGGCCCGCGCTGCCAGCTCGGCCCGCGCTGCGGCGACGGCATCCGCAACGGCCCGGAGCAGTGCGACGACGGCGACGGCAAGAACACCGGCGGCTACGGCAAGTGCGCGCCGGGCTGCGTCTACGGCCCGTACTGCGGCGACGGCAAGGTGCAGAGAGCCTACGAGGCGTGCGACGACGGCAACCGCACGGGCGGCGACGGCTGCAGCCTGACCTGCCAGTTCGACGGGTTCCCCAACTGATCGAGCGAAGGCGGGCGCGCGGGGCGAAGGCGTCGTTCGACGCCTCCCCCGCGGGCCCGCGACGCCCGCGCAGCGCCGCGCGTCGCTCGGGTCGACCTCCTCCCCAATACAGCCGCTAGCTCGCGATCGATCGCCGCCGCTCGTCCGCGACGGCCGCCCTCGGCGGCCCGGAGCGCTGCGGTGCCTTCACCAGAACCGGCCGACGAGCCCTGCCCCGCCGAGCCCCGGCCCGAGGATCGGCGCGGCCGAGAGCTCGAGCATCGGGCCGCCCGTGCGCGCGGGCGCGCGGTCCGTGCGCGCGGGCAGCGGCGGCGGGTTCGGCGTGTCGAACGCGTAGAACACGAAGCCGCCGAGGGCGAACGCCGCGGCCGTGCCGAACAGGCCCATGGTCGCGTTCGCGAGCTCGTCGCGCGTGTCGAGGTGAGCCTGGTAGTCGCCCAGCTCCTCCTCGGAGATCCCCTGCACCGCGCGCTTGTCCGCGATCTCGCGCGCCGTCTCCTCTTCAGCGAGGCTCGAGGTCAGCGTCAGCACGCCGACGCCGGCGGACAGGACCCCCACGGCGACGAGGCCATAGGACATCTTCCGCTGGAAGGAGCTCGAGAGGCTCACCTCGACGAGACGGCGCTCGCCGCGGCGGAGCGTCAGCTCGCGCGAGAACGGCGTGTGGCCGTTCTTCGTGGCGACGAAGAACCGCTTGCCAGGGGCGACCTGGAGGGGCGGCAGCGGCGTCGTGCCGACGAGGCGCCCGTCCAGCGTGACCTGCGCGCCGACCGGGGCCTTCACCTGGAGGAGCGCCGGCCGCTCGCGCAGCTCCCGGTCGATCCCGAGGATGTCCCCCTCGATCGCGACCACCTCGCGCTCCTCGTCGACGTGGCCGTCGGCCGTGATCTTGATCCGGTGCTTGCCCGGCTGCACCTCGGCCATCAGCGGCACGTCGGCCAGCGCGCCGCCGTCGATGGACACGCGGGCCCCCGCGGTCGGCGAGGTGACGTTGATGCGGGTCCGCGGCCTGACGTCGGCCGGCGTCGCCTCCGCCGCGGCGGGCGCGGCGGGCGACGACGGAGCGCTCGCCTCGAGGCGCGCGGCCATCACCCCGAGCTCGCTCAGGGCGTCGGTCGCGTCCGCTCGTCGCCCGCCCTGCGGGACCTGCTCCAGGTAGCGCCGGTAGTTCGCGATGGCCGCCCGCAGCGCCTCGGGGCTCTGCTCGACCACGTACAGGCGCCGGTAGGCCTGGGCCAGCGAGAACAGGAGGGCGGGGCGCGGCGCCTTCCTGTACGCCGCCTCGAACGACTGCACCGCGTCGCGGTACCGTGTCGCGGCGTAGGCCTGGGCGCCGGCGTTGTAGAGCGCCTTCGCCTGCTCGATGTCCTCCTCCGCCGAGGCCGCGCTCGGCGCGAGCGCGGTCGCCGCGAGGGCCATGAGCACGGCGCATAGCGAGGTCTTCATCGGCGGATCGGGACTCCTTCGTGGACGCGGAGCGCGCCGTCGCTGAGCACCGCGAGATCGTCGACCCCATCGCCGAGGACGTCGCACGTCGCGATCGCGGAGCCGCCGGGGAGGCCATCGAGCTTGCGGAGCTCGCGCTGGCCGAGGTCATGGCAGTCCGCCGCGCCCTCGCTGCACACGTCGAGCGCGTAGGCCGCGCTGCGCGTCAGCACGACGAGCGACCTCCCCGCCCCCGCGTCCACACGGGCGAAGTCGGCGCTGGTGACCTCGCTCGCCAGGTCCTCGAGACCGGGGTCGGGCGCCTCGAGCTCGATCGGCGCCTCGATCGCGCCATCGCCCGTGTTCCAGAAGACGGCGAGCCGGCTCGCGGTGATCCTGCGGGTACCTGGCGCCAGCTCGTACGCGATGCCCACGACGTCCGCGTGCCCGTCGCCGTCCATGTCGCCGGCGCGGAGCCCCCCGTACAGCCTGTGAGGCGCGGGCGCGAAGGCCGCCTCCGGCGCCTCGAAGGCGCCGCTCGCGCTACGGCGCACGAGGGCGATCGCGCCGGCCAGGGCCGGCGTCCCCGCCCCCGCCGCCGCGTCCTCCTCCGCGACCTCGATCGGCAGCGAGAGGACGAGCTCATCGGTTCCATCGCTGTCGAGATCGACGGCGACCCCATCCAGCGCCCACGCGGGCTCCCGGGAGGGAACAAGCTCCGCGGGGAGCGAGACGCGGTGCTTGGCCTCGTCGACCATGGCGATGGCGCCCGAGTCGACCGCCGGCAGGAGCCAGAGCTCGGCCGAGCCCCGGGAGGAGCCAGGGCTCGGAGGTGCGATCGTCAGCGAGGCGACCTCCGCCCGATCGCCCCCGAAGCGGCCGGCGATGCTCCTCACGGCGCGCAGCTCGCCTGCCTGCCGCACGTCGCCCGAGCGGACGAGCGGCAGCGGCGGCAGCAGCGACCGCGAGCTGCTGCCCTCGATGAGGCTGAACGCGACGTCCCCGCCGTGCGAGAAGAGCACGCTGATGTCGTCCACGGCGTCGTCCGGCTCGGGGAGCCGCACCGCCGCGATGTCGAGGAGCCCCTCGAAGGCGCCGAGCCGCACCGGCGGCTCCGGCGCCTTCATGTACCGGCCGAAGCAGACGGCCAGCGTCGGGTGATCCGCGCTCGACAGCGAGCTCCCGGCGCTCTCGGCGAACGAGAGGTCCGGCAGGAGGTCACCGTCGAAGTCGCCCACGACGAAGCTCGAGACGTTGCCCAGCGTCGGGATCTTGAGCTCGTTGAGCTTGAAGTCGGAGGCCTGCGCGCCGGGGACGCCGTTGAAGAACGTCAGATCCGTCGCGTCCGCGGAGCCGGCGACGACGTCGGGCGCGCCGTTGCCGGTCAGGTCTGCGATCACCGCGCTGGTCCAGCGCCGGCCGTTCGCCGGCGCGAGCCGGCCGAACTCGACCTGGTAGGGAGGAGACGGCCGGGCCTCTCCGAGCCTCACGGCGTCGGGGTCCACGATGTCGATCACGCCGTCGCCGTTGAGATCACCGATCGCGACGGGGGCCCCGAAGCCGGGCAAGCGCTCGGAGCTCATGTCGCCCGCCGGGTACGAGAGATCGCCGTACGGCGCCATGTCGCCGAACGCGCCGCCGCCTGCGCCCTCGGCGACGTCGAGCTCGTAGCAAGGCGCGTCCGCGGGCAAGCGGGAGTCAGGCTGCGCGCACGTGGCGCCCACGAGCAGATCGAGGACGCCGTCGCCTGTCACGTCCCGGAGGAAGGCCGCGCCCGCGAGCCGCGCGCCGGCCGGGAGCTCCACCGCTGTGTGCGCGCCGTCGTCCGGCGAGTAGATATGCACGGCCGAGTCGTCCGTGAGGGCGACGACCACCTCGTGGAGCGGGCCGCCGCCGAGCTCCGCGCTCGCGAGCGGGCCGGCGAGGTCGCGCAGCCCGCGCTGCCGATCGATGAGCGACAGCCGGCCGCTCTCCGACCCCTGCACGACGGCGATGACGTCCTCCGGCGCCGCCCCACGCATGTCGGTCCCGACGACCAGGGCGACCCACGTCTGTCCGTCCTCGCGCGTGCTTCCGACGGGCAAGAGCCGCGCGCCGCGGAGCGTCGTCGTCTCGGACGCCGCGCCGAGCAGCGAACCCAGGCGAAACACCGACGCGAGCACGGGGACCGGCGCGAACGTGCGGCCGGGCTCGCCGCTCAGGATCGCCACGCCAGGCCCCACGCTGAGCGCGATGTCCGTCGTCCCGTCGTCGGTGAGGCGCGCGAGCGCGGGCGTGTCCCCCGCGGAGGGGATCGACACCTGGGTCCCCACCGTGCTGTTCGCATCGAAATAGAGCGCCTCGAGGCTCGTCGAGCCGACGCCCACGAGGTCGCCGCGGCCGTCGCCGTCGAGATCACCCGTGATCAGCCGCTGCGCGCCGAGCGGCAGCGCGGCGCCGAGCGGCTTGAAATTGCCCGTGGAGACGCGGCACACGCGGTCGACCCCGCAGCCCCACCCGCTCGGGCACTCGTGGTCCACGTCGTCGCACGAGAAGCGGCACTCGTTCTCGCTTCCGGCCGGGTTGCACATGGTCTTCGAGGCCGCGCCCTGCGCATCCCGCGTCGTCACCTCGCAGGGCTCGCTGGCCTCGAAGCAGTCGCAGTCCTCGTTGCGCGACGGCTCGATGACGCCGTTGCCGCACACGCCCGGGGAGATCTCGCCGAGCTCCTCGCATCCGGTCGAGCCGGCAGCCGCGACGAGCAGCGCCGCGGCACCCCCGATCGCCCGCACCCGTCGCCTGAAGCTGGGCCGCGCGCGCATGCTCACTGGAACGGGTTTTCCAGGTCGCCCTTCCTGACGGCGCCCCGCGCGGTCGACGCCGCCCTCTTCAACGCCACGGTGAGCGCGCCGTCCGCTTCGGCCGGGACCTCCTGCGCCTGGTCCTGGTACCCGGGCGCCTTGAAGGTGAGCTTCACGGCGCGACCGCGCGCCAGGCGCAGCGGCCCCGGCGCCTTGCCGACGAGCTTGCCCTCGCTCCACACCTCGAGCTCCTTCGGCGTCGCCTGGATCCGCAGCTCGACGTCGGGCGGCGCCGCGTCGGCGCTCGCCGCGGGCGCGGTCGCGGCGGTCGCCTCCAGCGACGGAGGCGGCGCGGCCGACTCGGGCGCGGCCGCGGCGACGGCGGAAGCCGGCAGGACCGGGGCGACCAGCGCGGCCGACTCCGCTGCGGCCGACGCGCGCGCGCGCGGCGCATCGGCCGCCGGCTCGCCGTGCCCGAGGTGCATGTGCCCGAAGTGCAGCGTGAGCGCCGCGGCCGCGGCGACGCCGAGGACGGCGGCCGCGGCGAGCGCCGCCCTCCGCCGCGGCGCCGCAGCCGGCGTGCTCTCCAGCTTGCCCGGCAGCGATCCCTGCAGGAGCGTCTCGTTCCCGTGCAGCCCCGAGCTCGCTTCCGCGACGGGACCGCGCTGCGTCGGTGCGAGCCCAGCGTCCAGCGGCGCCGCGGCCGCGGCGCGCGCGCGGCGCCCCGCGGCGGCCTCGCCGGCGCCGCGCCCGACGGCTGCGTCGCTCGCCCGCAGCAGGCCCCCGGGCAGCTCGTACCCCGCGCCGCGCGCGGCCTCCACGAGCGCCACGGTCGCCTCGAGCAGCGACGCCGGGCGGCTCGCGGGGTCCTTCTCGAGCATCCGCAGCAGCGGCGCGTCGAGCGCCGGCGAGAGGTGCGTCGCCACGGTCGACACGGGGGGCGCCGCCTCCGACGTGTGCTTGATCAGGAGGTCGAACGCGTTCTCGGCGTCGAACGGCGGCGCGCCGGCGAGCAGCTCGTGCGCGAGGATCCCGAACGAGTAGATGTCCGTCCGGTGATCGACGTTCTTTCCGCGGCACTGCTCGGGGGACATGTAGAGCGGCGTCCCGATCAGGTGCCCCGTCCGCGTCTTGTGCACCGCGCCCGAGGACTCGCCGAGCAGCTTGGCGATGCCGAAGTCGAGCAGCTTCGGGAAGATCGCGCCGTCCTCGTCGAAGACCAGGAACACGTTCTCGGGCTTGAGATCGCGGTGCGCGATGCCCGCGGCGTGCGCGGCGTCGAGCGCGCGCGCGATCTTGACGAGGATGGGCAGCGCCTCCGCGGGCGGGAGGCGCCCGCGCTTGCGGCGGTAGGCGTCGAGGGTCATCCCCTCGAGCAGCTCCATCACGTAGTAGTGCCGGCCGTCCTCGAGGGCGCCGAACGAGAAGATGTCGATGATGTTGCGGTGCCTGATCTGGTTCACGGCCCGCGCCTCCGCGATGAAGCGGGAGACGAGCTGCGGGTTCGCGGAGCACTGGCGGCTCAGGACCTTGATGGCCGCCGCCTTGCCGATGACGGGGTGGATCGCGCGGTAGACCGTGCCGAAGCCCCCCGCCCCGATCTTCGCCTCGACGCGGTACTCGCCGACCGGCGTGCCCGGCGCGAGCTCCGGATCGGCGCCAGGCGGCGCGGGCTCCGCCGCGAGCGTCTCGCCGTCCGTCGCGCAGGCAGCGACGCCGTCCGCATGCTCGGTTCGGCACGTAGGGCATGTCGACATGAGAAATCCACGGAGAGCGTACACGGGGAGCCCGGCGCAGCCCAGGGCCCCGAGCGTCGCAAACCGGCGAGAGCTCTGTGCTCCGGCCTCCGGCGGGCGGGCGCAGCGTGGAGCGTCCCTCCGGCGTCGCATGGCGCGTCGCTGCGTCGAGGCCCGACCTAGGCGCCCCGCGCGCAGGAGGTCGCCGCAAGGGCCACCCGGTGGCCCCGAACGGGTGAGGCGCCTTCCGCGCGGCGCCCGCTCGAACGAGCAATACGCCTCCTTCTCCTCACGTCTCTCCTCCTCGCGCTTCCCGCTCACGGTGAGGCGGTTGTCCGAGAACGACGCGCCGACATCATGAGGTTCCAGGGACTCCAATCCAAGGAGGCTCCTGACAGAGCCAGTTTGTTCTCCTGGCGACGAATGATGTTCATGACAGCCTCCTTTCGGTGCGTTGCGCCGCACTCCCTCCCTCGCGGAGCCGGCGTGACCAGAGGCCACGAGGGAAACGATGTAACGGGACGCTGACGTAGCGCCTCGCGCGGAGAACGGGCAAATACGGCAATCTTGGCACTGTCACGACAGCATCGGGGCGCCGTCCAGCGACGACCATGACCTGAACGCTATGGTAGGGCCGTTGCCGCTCATGTAACGTTGCGCCCGTAGCCGAGGGCGCATGGAACAGCACGAGCCGAGATCCAAGGTGCTGGTCGTCGATGACAACGAACAGAACCGCGCGCTCGCCCAGGCCACGCTCGAGGACGACGGCTACGAGGTCGTGCTCGCCGTCACGGGAGAGGAGGCCCTCGAGCAATTCGAGCGCCACAAGCCGGATTGCGTGCTCCTCGACGTGCGGATGCCGGGGATGGACGGGTTCGCCGTGTGCTCCCGGCTCCGCAGCCTGCCCGAGGGCGCGAGCACGCCGATCGTGTTCTTGACGGCGCTCCGCGACGTCGACACGTTCGATAGCGCGCTTCGCGCCGGGGGCGACGACTTCCTGACGAAGCCGATCCGCCCGTCGGAACTGCTCGTGCGGGTGCAGGCCGCCCTGCGGCTGCGGCGGCTCGGCGCGGAGCTGCGCGACCACGTCGAGCTCGTCCGGCAGCAGCGCGACGCGCTGATGCGCCTCCAGCTCCAGAAAGAGCGGCTCACGGCGTTCGTCGTGCACGATCTGAAGAACCCCGTCAGCAGCATGGACCTGCACGCGCAGTTCCTGCTCCGGGACCGCGCGCTCCCGGAGGAGGCGCGCGACTCCGCGCGGCACATCCGCGACCAGGCGCGCGCCCTGCTGCGGCTCATCTACAACCTGCTCGACATCAGCAAGAGCGAGGAGGGGAGGCTCGCCCCCGAGCGAGCGAGCGTCGATCTCCGCGCGCTCGTCCTCGAGGTGTTCGCCGCGCTCGACCTGCGCGCGAGCTCCCGCTCGATCTCCCTGCGCGAGACCGTCGAGGCGCCCGCCGTCCGGGCCGACCCGGACCTGCTCCGCCGCACGATCGAGAACCTCCTCGAGAACGCGATCGTCCACGCCCCGCCCGGGACGGCGGTGACCGTGAGCGCCGTGAAGCGCGGCGCCGAGGTGGAGATCCGCGTCGCGGACGCGGGGCCGGGCATCCCCGCCGAGCTGCGCGAGCAGGTGTTCGATCGCTTCGTCCAGCTCGGAGGCGACGCTCCAGCCCTCCACCGCGCCGGCCGCGGCCTCGGGCTCGCGTTCTGCAAGATGGCCGTCGAGGCGCACGGCGGGACCATCCGGATCGAGGACAACGCGCCTGGCGCCGTGTTCTGTGTGAGGTTCCCCGATGACCCATGAAATCTCCTCCGCCGAGCGCCTGCCTGCACCCGAGCCGGCGCCCCAGGCACCTGGCGCTCGCCAGCTCGACGACGGCACGTTCCGCCTGCTCATCGACGCGGCGCCCGACGCCATGGTGGTCGTCGACGAACAGGGACGTATCGTGTTCGTCAACGTCCAGACCGAGCGAATGTTCGGCTACACGCGCGGCGAGCTCATCGGGCAGGCGATCGAGATCCTGCTCCCGGAGCGATTCCAGCGGTCTCACGTCGCGAACCGCTCGGCGTTCATCGCCGCGCCCAGGGCGCGCCCCATGGGGTCGGGGCTGGAGCTGTTCGGCCGCCGGAGGGACGGCAGCGAGTTCCCGGTCGAGATCAGCCTCAGCCCGCTGGCGACCGAGGGGGGCACCCTCTTCTCGAGCGCCATCCGCGACATCGGCGACCGCAAGCGCCTGGAGGCCGTGGCGCAACGCACGAGCGACCTCCTGCGGAGCGCGGTGGAGAGCTTCCAGGGCGCGTTCGCCGTGTTCGACGCGCAGGATCGGCTCGCGCTCTGCAACAGCGTGTACCGGCACTGGCTCGGCGCGCGGGTGGACGGCCCCATGGTCGGGCGGAGCTATGATGAGATCCTCGGCGAGAGCCTCGCCGCGGGGCTGTTCGCCCTCGGCGGCGAGCCTCCGGCCGCCCTCCGCGAGAGGATGCTCGCGTACCACGCGGAGCCGAATGGCACGCTGGATCTCTGCACGAGCGACGGGCGCAGCCTGCGCGCGACCGAGCGCCGCACGGCCGAGGGCGGGACCGTGTGCACCCTCTGGGACATGACCGGCGACGTGCAGCGCGAGGAGGAGCTCCGCAAGGCGCGGGGCATCGCCGAGGCCGCGAGCTCCGCGAAGAGCGAGTTCCTCGCCTCGATGAGCCACGAGCTCCGCACGCCGCTCAACGCGATCCTCGGCTTCGCCCAGCTCTTGCACCGCGACAGGAAGACGCCGCTCACCGATCGCCAGAAGGAGCGGATAGAGCACGTCCTCAAGGGCGGCGAGCACCTGCTCAAGCTCATCGACGACATCCTGGACCTCTCGCGCATCGAGGCGGGCCGCGTCACTGTGTCGATCGAGCCGGTGAACGTCCCCGAGGTGCTGGCCGAGGTGAAGACGACGCTCGACCCGATGGCCCAGCGCGCCGGGATCGAGATCGCGCTCGCGCCCCTCCCCGCGGAGCTCCCGAAGATCACGGCGGATCGCACGCGCTTCGCGCAGATCCTCATGAACTACGGCTCGAACGCGATCAAGTACGGCCGCAGGGGGGGCCGCGCCACGATCGCGGTCTCGATGCCGGAGGACGGGGTCGTGAAGATCTGCGTGATCGACAACGGCATCGGCATCCCCCAGGAGCAGCACGCGAAGATCTTCCAGCCCTTCCAGCGCGCCGGTCAGGAGACGGGCCCGATCGAGGGGACCGGGATCGGCCTCGCCATCACGAAGCGGCTCGCGGAGCTCATGGGCGGCGGCGTCGGCTTCGCCAGCATCCCGGGCGAAGGGTCCGAGTTCTGGATCGAGCTCCCGGCGCACCAGGAGCCGCCGGCGGTCGCCGCCCCGGCGCAGGCGGGCGCGCGCCTGGAGGCGTCGCCGCTCGCCGGGCCCGGCGGCGTCCGTCATTCGGTCCTGTACGTCGAAGACAACCCGTCGAACATCGCGTTCATGGAGGAGCTCATCTCCGAGTTCGAGCGTGTCCACCTGATCACCGCGCCGAACGCCGAGATCGGCATCGAGCTCGCGCGCTCGCGTCAACCCGAGGTCGTCATCATGGACATCAACCTCCCCGGGATGAGCGGCTACGAGGCCATGCGCAAGCTCGAAGAGTGGCCGGAGACGCGCGACATCCCCGTGATCGCGCTCAGCGCGGCGGCGATGGCCCGGGATACCCGCCGCGCCGAGCAGGCCGGGTTCTACCGGTACCTGACCAAGCCGGTGAGGGTCGACGAGCTGACCACCGTCCTCGAGGAGCTCCTCCTCCCGACGTAGCGCGCCGAGGCTGGATGGTCGACGAGCAGGTATTCAAGGGCGGCGTGAACACCGTGCGCCGGCGCGGCGACAGGGTCTACCGGCCGGCGACGGCGGCCACGCCTGCCATCCACCGGCTGCTGCGGCACCTCCGCGCGGCGGGCTTCGACGCGGCGCCGGAGCCGCTCGGGTGCGACGACGAGGGGAACGAGGTGCTGTCGTACCTCGATGGCGATGTACACAACCCGCTCCCGGCCGAGCTGCGCACTCCCGAGCTCCTCGCGTCCGCCGCCACCCTGCTGCGCCGGTTCCACGACGCCAGCGCGACGTTCGTGTCGGAGCCTGACGACCGGTGGCAGCTCCCGCCTCGCCCACCGGCCGAGGTGATCTGTCACGGCGACCTCGCGCCCTACAACTGTGTCGTCCGCGACGGCCGGGTCGTCGGCTTCATCGATTTCGATACCGCTCATCCGGGCCCGCGCGTGTGGGACGTGGCGTACGCTGTCTATCGTTTCGCGCCGCTGCACGCGCCGAGCAACCCGGACAGCGCCGGCAGCCCCGAGGACCAGGCGCGGCGCGCAGCTCGGTTCTGCCGCGCTTATGGCTTCGCGCCCGGGCCCCTGTTGCTCGACACCGTGGCCGACCGGCTGGCGGCGCTGCTCGCCTCCATGCGCGCGCGGGCCGCGGCCGGCGACACGGCATCTCAGGCGCACATCGCGGCCGGGCACCCTGCGTTGTACGAAGAGGACATCCGCTATTTGCGGGCGCAGCGCGATCGGCTGCTGCGGGCATTCACCCCGTGATGAGCCGACACCTCCCGCCAGCCATCGAGGGGCCCAGAGGGAGCCGGGCTCGGAGGCGCTCCGTATCCAGGCCAACATGGAGAACGAGCGCGCGCGCCGCGAGCGGAAGTCCTAGCCACCGTCGACCCCCGACGGGCCCTCGAGCGACCCGAGAGCGCGGCGGGCCACCGCCCGCACGGCGGCGTCCGGATCGCGCTCGGCGAGCCACACGAAACGCTCCTCCGCCCGCGCGATCTCGCTTCCCCTCGCGCCCGCGCGCATCGCGACGAGCGCCCGGATCGCGGCGCGCCGCACGCCGCCCTGCTCGTGTCGGAGCAGCGTCGTCAGAGGACGCACCGCCTCGCGCGCGGCGCTCGGGGCGGCCCGCGAGAGCCCGCGCGCGGCCGCCTCGACCACGGGCGGGTACGGATGCTCGAGCGCCTCGAGCAGCGCCGCGCGGTGGTGAAGCGCGCTCTCCGGATGTCGCGCGAGGAGCTCCGCCGCGCTCAGGGCGATCCTGCGGGACGCCGGCGCGAGGAGCGCCGCCACGACGTCGGCCGGCACGCCCTTCCCCGCCTGCGGGCCCAGCCGGCGCAGCGCATCGAGCACGCTGACCCGGGCGAGGATCTGCTCGTGACGCACGGACGAGGCCGAGCAGCACATGGGCGAGCACCGCTCCCCGAGCGGCTCGCGCAGCGTCTCGACGAGCACCGGCACCGCGACGGCGGCGCGACGGCCCATCCTCCCGAGCGTTCGCGCAACGTGGCCGCGCAGGTGCGCGACGTCCAGACGTGCATAGAGCTTCTCGTCGTACCCCTCGGCAGGACGTCGCAGGCCGAGAGCCCGCACCAGAAGGTCGGCCGAGAGCTCGGCGGGCACCGGACCGCGGCCGAACGGCATGAGCGCTCTGACCGACGCGTGCCACAGCGCGCGACGCTGCGGCTCCCGGAGGAGCGCCTCGAGGACATCCGCCGGCCGCCGGCGATCGGCCGTGCTCATCTGCTGACCTCGCGCAACGCCCGCTCGAATCCCATCCTGCGAAGACCCTCGCCGTGACCGGGCATCTTCCCGCGAAACGCGAGGCCGGCCGCCAGGGGTGGTATCTTAACACACGCGGTGGAGCTCACGTTCGAGACGGCCAACAGGCCTGCACATATCGCACCTTCCGCTCCTCGACGCGTCGACCCCACCACGTTGTCATCCAGGCTCAGCCCGTTCGCCGGCGGTCGTTCCGATCTGCGACGAGCCAATTTCGCTCGACGAAGCCGCGCTCGATCGGCGTAGCGTGGCTGTATGACCCAAAGGCGCGATCATGCCCTCTCCTGCACGACGCTCTTGCTCATCGCGTGTGGACTGGCCGGCTGCGGCAAGGCCTCCACGCCGCCCGCGGCCGCCCCCGAGCCGCTCGCACCTCTCACGTTCCGGCGATCGGCGGACGACATCATCCTCGCGGCGAAGCTGCCGCCCGAGACCGCGCCCCGCGCGTCGCTCGAGATCCACCGCCTCGACGCCTACGCCGCGTGCAACGCGGCGCAGGTGCGCCTCTCCGCCAGCGTGAGCGCGCGCGCGGACGCGGGGCCGAGCGCGCTCACGCTGTCGAGCCTCGTCATCGGCGGCCTGGGGCTCGCGGGCGGCATCGCCACCACCGCGCTCGCCGCGGGCCTCGAAGCCAAGCCGCCCCCGGTGGGCACGCCGTCGCTCCCGGACGCGGAGCCGCCGGACGTGGACGGCAAGACGGGCGTGATCGTGGCGGGCGTCGTCACGGGCGTCGTCGTCGTGGGCGCCGTCGTCGGAACGCTCCTGCTCGCCGGCGGTGACGACGACGACCACAAGCACAAGCTCGATCTGGGCGTCGGCGGCGCAGGGGGGCTCCGCGACGCCATCCGCGCCTTCGAGGCCGCGTGCCCGGACGAGCCCCCCGAGGACGCCCTCGCCGCGTGCATCGACAGGGCGCGCGCCCTCCGCAAGGCCTGCGCAGCCCGGTGACGCGGGCTCCGCCGGCGGCTCAGCGCGCGAGCACGTCGAGGAAGCGCTCCTCGTGGAACGCGACCGAGATGCGCGTGTTCGTGCCCTCCATGGCCCGCGCCCCCCATTCGCCCTTCTCGCGGTAGATCTCGACCTCGACGAAGTCGCAGACGCGCTCGTCGAGCGCGCAGGCGGCCGCCACGAGATCGTGCATCGCCTTGCCGACGCCCTTGTCTGCCAGGTACCGACCGAGCGCGTCGATCATCCCCGTCAGGCCGCTCCGCGGCGATCGCCCGGAGACCCGGCGGCCCAGCGCCTCGCGCATGGCCTCGGTGTAGACGACCCCGTGACAGACGTTCTTCGAGACGAACCTGCGCTCTCCGATCTGCGGTGAGGCGAGCAGCGCGAGCGTCTCCCGGGGCGCGCCGCCGGGGTTATAGCTCGGGCAGGTGAGGCGCCCGCGGAACTTCTCGAGCGGCTCGGCGACCAGGTTGTCCCCCGCGAAGCCGCCTTGCTGGACCCAGCGAGCGAGCCGGAGCCCGGGGGCGTCCTTGAACGCCTTGCCGATGTTCTTGGGCGCGGCCCCGACGAGCACCGTGGCGTCCGGATCGCGGAGCAGCTCGGCGAGCAGCGCGGGGCCGCCCGCGACCTCGCCGACCGGGTGCTCCAGGATGCCGGGGCCGTAGCACGCCTTGTGGAAGCCGGAGACCCGCGCCTTCTTGCCCTCGCTCGTCGCCCACCACGCGGGGCCGTGCAGGGCGCCGATCGGGACCTCCGGCCGCCCGCAGCGATCCAGACCCCAGCGGACGAGCCGGCACTGATCCTCGGAGCCGGGCGTGACGAGCACGCCGAGCAGCTCGACGTCGGGGTGATCGGCGAGCCAGAGCAGCGTCATGAAGTCATCCGGGTCCGCGGTCTCCATCTCGAAGATCATGCGCTTCACGCCGCACCTCCATGCCATCGCGCGGTAGAGCAAAATCGATTAGGCTCGATCCGAGCGGGCAGCCGGAGAGACGACCGGCCGTACGACGGAGCCAGCGCTCGACCCGCGCGGCTGCGCGCGGCCAGGCCGCACGACCCCGAGGAGCGAATGAAGCGCATACACCTGTTCGAGATAGAGGATTTCAGCTGGTTTCCCGGGTGGCTACGGGCCTGCATGACTCGCCTGATCGTGGTCATGCACAGGGCGCTTGGCACGAGCGAGGCGCTGTCCGAGCTGATCGCCAGAGCATTGAAGGAGTCGAACACATCGAACATCATCGACCTCTGCTCCGGGAGCGGCGGGCCGATGATCGACGTCGTGCGGATCCTGCGCGAGAGGCCCGGGTTCGAGGACATCCAGCTGACACTCACGGACCTGTACCCGAGCAAGGAGGCGGCGGAGCTCATCAACAACCAAAAAGGGAGCAACGTGTCCTACCAGACGAGCCCGGTGGACGCCACGAAGATCGACGGGGAGACGCCTGGTTCCGCGGGCGTCGCGGGCCTCGCGGGTCTCAGGGGTCTCAGGACGATGGTCAGCAGCTTTCATCACATGAGGCCGGACGGCGCGAGGAAGATACTGGAGTCGGCCCAGAAGAGCAGGCAGCCGATCTGTATCTTCGAGATCAGCGACAACAGTCATCCGATGTTCCTCGGGTGGCTCGCCCTCCCGATCAACTTCGTGATGTGCCTCCTCATCACGCCCCTTGCGAGGCCCATGACCCTGCGGCAGCTCGTCTTCACCTATATCGTGCCGATCATCCCGCTGTGCTTCGCATGGGATGGCGCGGTCTCGAACGCGAGGACCTACACGCTCGATGATCTGGATGAGCTGCTGAGCGGGCTCCGAAGTGAAGATTACCGATGGGAGAAGGGAGTGACCGGCGGGAGGGCGAAGAAGCTCTATCTGCTCGGCATTCCCACCGGCGACGCCGGCTCCGGCGGCTGAGCCGCTCCGACGCGGACGAACCGGTACGTACCGGTCGTACGGATCACCGGAGATCGCGCGGCGAGCGTGGTCCGATGCTGTATGTCCCCCTCGTGCGTTCCGACGATTGGATTAAGGCCATGCCTTCGTGCGCGTCGCGGATTGCGCCCTACTATTCGTGTGCGGTCATCGATCTACCTTGTGATGCGCAATCCCGGTATGCCTGTCCGGTTGCGGAGGGGAACACGATGGCTGACGCAAACGGAGCACTGAGCTCGCTGGATGACTTTATCGCACACTCTACGGAGATGCTGTTCGTCGCCGGGGGCGACGGCGCGCTGCTGCGATGGAGCGACGCGCTGGGGCAGACGATCGGCCCAGCGCTCGCGCACGGAACCCCGTTGACCGAGCTCTTCCACCCGGAGGACCGCGGCGCGCTCACCACGAGGTGGGAGCAAGTGCGGGGAAGCACCGCCCCCGTCCATGTCCACGGCCGCGTCATGAGCGCGGAGCGCAGCTACAAACCGCTCTCGTGCGTGGTGCGCGGCGCGCGCCAGGATGGGCTGGTCTACGGCTCGTTCCGTGACGCGCCGACTGGCGATGGCGCGCTCGACGAGCTGACTGAGCTGAGGGCCCGGGACAGGATGCTCCGCGCCTTGATCCACGCTCTTCCGATAGCGGTGTGGGCCGTCGATCCCGACGGAACGTACCTCTACCATGAAGGCAAGGGGCTCGAGGCCAGCGGCCATCGGCCTGGGCAGCACGTCGGGGCGAACATCTTCGAGCTCTACGGCGACGCCATGGGCGCCATCACGCGCGCGCTGGCCGGTGACCATGTGCACGGGCTGGCCGAGGCCCATGGCTGCGTCTGGGAGAGCTGGATTCTCCCCCTCGGGGAGACGACCGGGCAAGTCAGCTCTGTCCTCGGGTTCTCGCTCGACGTGACGGAGGCGCAGCGCGCGCAGCAGGCCCTCCAGACCAAGCTCGACGTGATCGAGGCCCAGCAGCGGGTCATCCGCGAGCTCGCGGCGCCGATCATCGAGGTATGGGACGGCGTGCTGGCGCTGCCCATGATCGGCGTCGTCGACAGCGCGAGGACGGCCGACGCGATGGAGAGCCTGCTCGACGCGATCGCGAGCCGCGGGGCGCGCTTCGCGGTCCTGGACCTCACCGGCGTGCAGATGGTGGACACGAAGGTCGCCGATCACCTGATCAAGCTCGTGCGGGCCATCCAGCTGCTCGGCGCCGAGGGCATCATCTGCGGCATCCGCCCGACCGTGGCGCAGACGATGGTGACGCTGGGTCTCGACCTCAGCGCCATCGTGACCAAGGCCAACCTGCGGGCCGGCCTGATGCACTGCATGCAGCGCTTGACCCCGCGCGCGGCGCCGCGAGCGCCGTCGAGCTAAGGCCCCGCGACGGGGAGCACGTCAATCGGCAGGATGGTCCCGTCGTTGCACGTCACCCAGGGCCCCGTGAACGGCGGGATGCCGCTGGCGTACGGCGGGGCGCTGTGGAAATCGCCGTCCTCGAAATCCTCGATGACGAGGCCTCATATCGCGCAGATGAACAGCCCCTGGCAGTCCGGATCGGAGCAATCCGCGAGACCGTCCGCGTCGTCGTCATAGCCGTTGCTGCACGCCCAATCGGTGTTCTCGAGCCCCGGTGCGCAGTACGGCTGCGACTGGCAGTCCGCATCAGCGCAATCCGCGAAGCCGTCCCCGTCGTCATCGGCGCCGTTGCTGCACGTCCAGTCGGTGTCCTCGCGCACCGGTGCGCAGTAGGGCTGCCACTGACAGTCCGGATCGGAGCAATCCGCGAGGCCATCCCCGTCGTCGTCGTAGCCGTTGGTGCAGGCCACATCGGTGTTCTCGTACACCGGCGAGCAGTATGGATACCCCTGGCAGTCCGGATCGGAGCAATCCGGGAGGCCGTCCCCGTCGTCGTCCCAGCCGTTACTGCACTCCCAATCGGTGTCCTCGCCCACCGGCACGCAGTACGGCTGCCACTGGCATTCCGGATCGGAACAATCCGCGAGGCCATCCCCGTCGTCGTCATAGCCATTGCTGCAGGCCACATCGGTGTTCTCGTACACCGGCGAGCAGTACGGATACCCCTGGCAGTCCGGATCGGAGCAATCCGGGAGGCCGTCCCCATCGTCGTCCCAGCCGTTGCTGCACTCCCAATCGGTGTCCTCACCCACCGGCGCGCAGAACGGATACCCCTGGCATTCCGGATCGGAACAATCCGCGAGACCGTCCCCGTCGTCATCGTAGCCGTTGCTGCAGGCCACATCGGTGTTCTCGTACAGCGGCGTGTCGTCGACCCCGATGACGATGTCGATCCTTCCATGCCCGACGGAAATGACATCGCTGTCTGCCCGGAACTGGAACGCCACGGTCGTCGTCGTGCCTTCGCCGATGAAGACCCCCACCGGATTCGCCGACGTGAGGGACGCCGAGACGGGCTGGAAGCCGACGCCCGTCGATCGCTCGAGGACCCAGCCCGGCTGGAGGAATACGTTGTAGCCACCGACCGGCAGCACCTCCGTGAGCACCGGCGCGTCGCTCCCTCCGTAGATGGTCCGCACCGTCGGGCCGTAGATATCGAACCGTGCCTGGGACAGGCGGTAGGTCGCGCCCGAGGAGCTGCTCCCGACGAGGGCCAGGCTGAGCGAGCCGACATCCGACTCCTGCTCGGCGTCGTCCGGCGCGGCCGCCGTGCAGCCGACCGGGATCGCAGCAATGGCCAGGACCGAACATACGAAGAGTTGTCGCAAGTGTCTCATAATGACCCTCGTATCAGAGCCGGCCGCGCGTGAGAAGCGAGATTCGTGAGCGATCCATAACGTCGCGCGGCCGTTGCCCGTTGCCCCGTTGCCCCGTTGCCCCGTTGCCCGTGGGGCGTAGGTCGTGCGTCGCCGGCCGTCAGCCGTCAGCCTCCGGCCGTCAGCCATCTATGGTTAGTTGCGCAATCCCCCGCCATCATTCATCGCGGCCGTCGCGCCCCCCGGCCATCGCCTCGCCGCTTCTCGTCGCCCGCATCGCCTCGCGCCTGCCATCGCCTCCTCTCGCAGCCCATCCCCCGCTGTCGGCTCGCATCACACGCCATCGTCGCCCGGGCCGTTCCGAGATCGCGCCGCGCCCGGCGCGCCCCTCGCCGGGCGGGCCGGGCGCGATCCGCTCGGGTCAACCGTTCGGCGCCGGCGCGTCGACGGCCTCGGCGGCCTTCGCGTGCCGCGCTTGCTCCCGGAAGTAGCCCTCCCGCTCCTCGGCGAAGGCGCGCGCCACGCTGGGACGTCCGTGGAGGCGCGCATGGTACGCGGCGAGCGCCGGCCAGGAGTTCAGGTCGATCGGCGTGACCACGGACCAGTTGAGCACCGCGAAGAGGTACGCGTCGGCGACCGAGAAGCGGTCGAGCAGGAACTCCCGCCCTTCGAGCCGTTCGGCCACCCAGCCGAGGCGGCGCGGCGCCCCGGCCAGCGCATAGGCCTTGACCTCGGGCGCGGCCGTCTTGTTCAGCAGCGGGCTGTAGACCGCCTTGTGGAGCTCGCTCCCGATGAAGCCGAGCCACTGCTGGAGGCGCGCCCGGCCGAGCGGATCCCGCGGCGCGAGCTCCGCCTTCGGGAACCGATCCGCCACGAGCTGAAGGATCGCCGCGTTCTCGGCGAGGATCTCGCCTCCTTCGATCTCGAGCGCAGGGACGAACCCGAGCGGGTGGATCGCATGGTAATCGGCGCCCCCCACGGTCCGCTTCGTCTTCAGGTCGACCTCCACATACGAGGCCTCCGCGCCGGCCTCGTACAAGGCGATGCGCGTGGCGAGAGAACATGCGAGCGGAGCGAAATAGAGCTTCATGAAAACCTCCTGACGGCGCTCAAGGTGCGCCTCGCGGGGCTGTGCGTCCAACGCATCGTCGTGATAGGGTCTATGCGTGTCACGCATACCGCCTCCCCCTGCGCCTCCTGCCATCGGACCGCGGCCTCAGCTCGAGATCCGCGATCTGGAGCTCGTGCTCTCGCTGGCGGCCGCCGGGAGCACGGCCGGCGCCGCCTCGGCGATGCACATCACGCAGTCCGCCGTGAGCCGGGCGCTCGCCCAGGCGGAGGAGCGGGTCGGCGCGCTCCTCTTCGAGCGCACCGCGCGCGGGGTCACGCCGACGGCCGCGGGTGAGCGGCTCATCGCGGGGGCCGGGCTCGTCCTCGCGCAGCTCCGGGAGCTCGAGCGAGAGGTCGCGGCGCCGGTCGCCGCGACGACGCGCGTCCGCCTCGTGTGCGAGTGCTACACGGCGTACCGCTGGCTGCCCTCCGCGATGACGAGCCTCCGGCGCAGGCTGCCCCGCCTCGAGATCGTGCTCGCGGTCGAGCACACCCACGATCCGGTCTCCGCGCTCGTCCGGGGGGACATCGACGTCGCGCTGCTCACCACGTCGTCCCTGCCGAGCGACCGCGAGGCGGGTTGCGCGCTCGTGGAGCGGCCGCTCTTCTCGGACGAGATCATCTTCGTGCTCTCGACCTCGCACCCGCTCGCGGGGCGGGCTTCGCTCACGCGCGACCACCTCCGCGAGGGCCCGCTGATCACGCCGAACGCGACGCCGGCCGAGGCGCGCTGGTTCATGAGCGCCGTCTTCGGACGGCAGCGGCCCAAGATCGAGCTCCTGCGGTTCCCGCTCACGGAGGCCGTTGTCGACGCGGCGCGCGCCGGGATGGGGATCGCGACCCTCTCGGAATGGGTGGCGGAAGCCTATCTCAGCAGCGGCGACCTGGTGGTCAAACGGCTCTCGAGCGGCCCGCTCCGCCGGCCCTGGCGGATCGCGTTCCGGCGCGCGTTCGCCGACGCCGCGGAGCGCCTGATCGCCGCCCTCGAGAGCTCGGCGCCGCGGCTCTACACGCGCGCCGGGTGACCCGGGTGGCGCTCAGTCGAGGCCGGTGGCCTCCGGCGCGCCCAGCATCAGGTTCAGGTTCTGCACCGCCGCGCCGGAGGCGCCTTTGCCGAGGTTGTCGAGGCGCGCCACGACCAGGATCTGGTCCGGCTTGCCGAACACGAACACGTCGAGTCGGTTCGTGTCGTTGCACTCCAGCGCGCCGAGATAGCCGTCCTCCAGCGCGCCCTGGCCGCCGAGCGGCATCACCCGGATGAACGGCTCGCCGGCGTAATAGGACGCGTAGAGCTCGTGGACCGCGGCGGGCGTCGCCGGCCGCGCCAGGGCGTCCGCGAACAGGGGCACCGAGACGAGCATGCCTTTGTAGAAGTCGCCCACGACCGGCTGGAACAGGGGCGACCTGTCGAGGCCGGCGATCGCCTGCATCTCCGGCAGGTGCTTGTGCTGCATCGTGAGCCCGTACGGGCGCGGGCCGCGGAGCTGCTCGCGGCGCGCCCCGTCGGCCTGCTCGTAGGCCTGGATCATCTTGCGCCCGCCGCCGCTGTAGCCGGTGAGCGAGTGCGCGATCACGCGGGCGTCCCTGGGAAGGAGCCCCTGCTCGACGAGCGGCGCCACGAGCGCGAGGAACCCGGTCGCGTGGCACCCGGGGACGGCGACGCGCCGCGCGCCGCGGACGGCCTCGCGCTGGCCGGGGCGGAGCTCCGGGAAGCCGTACACCCACCCGTCGGCCGTGCGGTGCGCGGTGCTCGGATCGATGACGCGCGTCCTCGGGTTCTCGATCCACCCGATGGATTCGCGGGCGGCGTCGTCGGGCAGGCACGTGATGAGCACATCCGCCTCGTTGATCAGCGCGCGGCGCGCCGCCGGGTCCTTGCGGCGGTCCGGGTCGATCTCGAGCAGCTGGAGGTCGCGGCGGCCCTGCAGCCGCTCGCGGATCTGGAGCCCCGTCGTACCTTCCTGCCCGTCGATGAACACCCGATGCATGGTGGCCGTGTCCATACGCCGACCGCGCCCCCGGGACCAGCGCTTCGCGCTAGCTCACCGGCGGCTCTGCGGCGCCCAGGCGCATCCGCCGTCGCACGGCTCTTCGAGGTGCTCCCCTCGCGCCCTGGCGCTGACCATCTGGATCAACCCCAGCGTCCAGCACATCGGGCATCCGCCCACCGCTACGAGCGCGACTGGCAACAGCGCCATCGACAGCCAGAGGGACGCGCGCGCGACAAGCACCGAGGCCACGAGGGCCGCGAGGCAGATCGCCCCACGCGCGAAGTGCTCCACAAGGCTCCTGCTCATGAACATGGCTAATTTCTCCTCTCCTCCCCTCCCCGCACCCACGAGGCGGAAGGCGCGCCCTCCTGCCGGAGGACCTCCCGCCGCACCAGCTGCCGCGCCCGGTGCAGACGGCTCTTCATGGCCGCCTCGCCGAGCCCGAGCATCTGGCACACCTCCTCGCCCGTCAGCCCCTCGACGTCGCGCAGCACGAGCACCTCTCGATAGGGCCGCTCCAGCACGGCGATGGCCTCATGCACGGCGCGGACCAGCCGCCAGCGCTCGAATGCTGCCTGAGGGTCGAGATCGCCCGAGGGCACCGCGTCGATGTCGTCCACCCGATCTCCCAGCCGCGCGCGCTCTTGCGCGAAGGGGCGAAGCATGCGCAGGCACGCGTTCCGGACCACCGTCATCAGCCAGGAGAGGACGCCCGGATCGCGCGCCACCTCGGGGCGGCGCGCGAGCTTCGTGAAGGCCTCCTGGACCGCATCGTCGGCGTCGAAGGCGTCGCGGCACGCGCGCAGCCCGAAGCGGTACACGCGGTCATGGTAAGCGCGGACGAGCAGCTCCAGCGCGCCGTCATCGCCGCGCGCCGCCGCCGTGAAGACCGGCTCGTGTGCTCTCGATGCTTCCATTCAGCGCCTCAGCTCCGCTGGAGGGGGCATGTGGATCTGCCGATCAGAGCGTACCCGAAGCACGTGCCCGAGAGCGCCGTAAATATCATGTACACGCCCGACAGACCGAACACGGTGAGGCGCGTCACGAGCGTCAGCGGCGCCGCCCAGGCGCACACCAGCAGCGCAAGTGCACCGAGACCACGCAGCAACCGATCCATCTTCCCCACATTGCTTTTCATGAGCTCCTCCATCCTTCGCCCGGAGAAGCCCCGACGCGGGGTGGAGGATTCACGAAATCGTTGCGCCGACGGCGCAGAAAGCGACCGAGCGACGCCTACGCGACGCGTCCACGCCTGCGCGACGCATCCACGCCTACGCGATGCGTCCACGCCGCGCAGCTCCAGGGGCCATCGAGCGCGCCGGCCACGGCCAACGCTCGCCGCGCTCAAGCCGGAGCGACGCGGCCAGCGACGTCGCCGGGTCCGACGGCGCGGGGCTCGGGGCGAAGATCCTCCACGGTGCTCGCCCATATTTTGCCCGCGCTCGTCGTCACGTCGTCCAGCGTGCACACGACCTCGCGAGCGAGCGCCTCGCCGAGCAGCCGGTACGCCTCGAACTGGGCTTCGTCGAAGAACTGATCCGCGGTCGTCTGGTGTGGGAACTCGGGGTAAGACTCCGCGTAACGCTGGACGTCGAGCGGCAGTCCGGGCAAGAGGCCAGCCTTCACGTAGACCACCGTGACCTCCTTGGCCGGCTCGGTCATCGCGCCCGGATCCCGCTTGAACTTCCCCACCAGGATCGGCGTGCGTGGGGTGCGCTGCTCCCAGGCGCCTCGCGGATCCTTCGGGCGAACGCGCTCCAGGTCCTCGCGCTTCAGCTCGAAGTCGAGCCCGCGGTCCACGCGCAGGATCCGCGCCGCCTTCGCGAGCTCGTCGCACGTCCACTCGGGATCGGCGCCGGCGTCGATGCACAGGATGAGCTCGCACTCCCGCTCGACGAGCGTGGTCAGTCCCAGGTTGTCGTGGTGACCGCCGTCGGAGACGAAGACCAGCGTGTCGCTCTCCTTGTTCCGCGCGAAGATCTCTTTGACGTGATAGGCGCTCCAGAAGTGCGCCCACCGCCGGAAGAGCACGAGCTGCTTGCCGGCGCGCCTCGCAAAGCGCGGGTTCCGGACCCAGACCCCGAGACCGCAGTTGAGCAGGGTGAGGACGACGCGCGCCCACCGCGGGATCAGCGTGCCGCCCTGGCTGTTCACGGCTGCAGCGCTGATGGCGATCGAATGGGCCAGGGTGAGCGCGTCGCCATAGGCCTCGGCCGGCCCCCACCCGGTCGCGGGCCCGCCGACGGCGTAGGGGCTGAATTCGAACCGCGCGGTGCCCCGTTTGTAGAGGACCGGGTCGTCCGAACCGGGGGTGTTGACCGTGGCGGTCACGACGTGGAGCGGCGCGCCGCGGTGCGGCCCGCCCAGGTTCCAGGGCGCCGGGTCCGCCGCGTACGTCCTCTCGACGCGCGGCTTGTTTGAGGGCCTCAACGCGGCGAGCGGCCAGGCAGAAGGCGAATCGCTGGCCGCTCGGTCGGAGTCGCCAGGCAGCGACAGGTATGCACGGCGGATCTGGTTGCCCCAGAACCTGTTGATGCCCGCGTAGTTCCTCGACGTCAGGAAGCTGAGCCCGATGAACACCAGGCAGAGCGTCGCCCCGAACGTCAGCTCGACGACCTTCATCGGGTCCTGCTGGACAGGCACATGGACGAGCCCATCGATCGACCGAGCGAACTCGATCGGCGCGAAGAGCAGCCACTGAAGCATGCTCGCCCATGCCGACGTGACGCCCTTCACGACATCGTAGAGATCCGTGAACCTGAGCGCGAACACCTGTCCGCTGACGACGACCCCGATGACCGCGAGGAGCTGCTCGCGTTTCAGGCGACTCAGCAGGACAGCGAGCGCGACGGCCAGGGCAGCGCACAGCGCGAGGAGGGTGAGCAGGGGATCGGCCCGCAGCGCGAGCAGAGAGCCCCACGTGAGCACCACGAGCAGCGCCGCGCGAGCGGCGAGCCAGGTCCCCGCCTCGTGGACGGACGGCCACGAGAAGAGGATCCCGAGATACATGACGAGCAGGGCGGCGAGAAGGACACCCCCTACCAACGCCACGACGAACACGAGGAGGTCGAGCACCGGGAGATCTTTCGCGATCGCGCCAGGCAACGTGCCCGGGTCCACGGAGGCCGTGGTGAAGAAGAGGGATCGCGCCCCGTCAAGGTGGCAGACGACCGTGGTCACGCCGTACTCGACCACGCGCGCGAGGAACGCCTTCGGCGACCTCGCGCTCGAGTGGTGGAGGAACACGAGGGCCGCGAACCCGGCGGTGAGGAGCGACAGCGCATTGGCGATCGCGCCGACGAAGATCATGATGAGCGGCTGGAGCGTGTTGGCGGTGAGGCCGATTCCGCCGGGGATGAGGTAATCGCCTCGCAGGCGGATCCTGTCGAGGAGGCGGTTCCATGAGGCGGCTTCCAGCGGGTCGAAGCGGCGCTCGCGCTCGGCGTCCCCCTTCGGGCGAGGGCCGGACGTCCGGGCCGTGAGCGCGCCCCCCGCCCAGCCGCCGCCGGACACGGAGCTCATGTAATCGACGTACCTCAGGATCACCTCACCGCTCTTCGTCGGGATCGTGGCCAGCCCTTTCAGGAAGCCGAGGCAGATGGTCGCCGAGCGGATGCCTCCGCCGGAGAGCGATAGCCCGATGACGTGCGCGCCGCGCGGATCGCCGTCGCCCGCGGCCTCGTGCTTCAGGTTCGCCGCGCGGCGCCGCGCCTGGATCCACTCGGCCTCGAGCGCGCGAAGCCGACCGATGTCGGGGTACACGGCCTCGTCCCTCGAGGGCCTCTCGGAGGACTCCCACGACTGCAGGATCGTCAGCAGCGTGCCGAGGATCAGCATGAGGAAGACGATGAACGAGCAACCCGCCTTGTAGAGCAGGTTGGTGTGCTCGTTCCCGTGGACCGCGTACCACAGCGCCACCCCCCATACGGTGAGGAACGTGCTGACCAGCAGACCGACGGCGATCAAGAGCCCGCCGCGGCTCATGCGCTTGAGCCGGCTCGAGCCCGCTGCTGGGGGTGGATCCTGCAGCGGGCGCCGGAAGAAGCCCCACAGGACAAACGCCTGAGGCGCCATGGACAGCAAGAAGACCAAGGTGATCGGGACCGCGTGCGCCGCGGCGCTGGCGAGCGCGCCGCGCTGCTCGATGACCGGAGTGACGAGCTTCGGCGGCACTCTGAAAAGCACCGCCGCGACGATCAGGCAATAGGGCACCAGGAGCCGCCGAACGCGCGGATGCAGCTCGCCAAGGAAGCGCCTTAGCCATGGCCACGGGCTGCGCTGCCCGTTTCGCGGCCCCTGCCGATCCGGCGCATCACCGACGCGGGCGCTCCCTTGCCGCAGCGCGCGCCCTCCGTCCGGCGGAGTGGGCTTGGTCATCGGGTGCTCGTCGAGTTGGGACATCGTTCCCCGCACGGGTTCCAGGCGTCGCAGGCCTGCCTGGCGCAGCGGATCCCCGTGCGCCGACGGCAGGCGTCTCGCGCGACCTCACGAGAGCGGACGACGTATCGTACGGAAAATTGGGGAGCGATGGGGGCGTCGAGACGCGCGCGGCCCCGCGCGCCGCGCCGGGCGGCGCTTCCCGTCAGCCTGGACGGTTTCGCATGAAGTCCGCCACCTCGGCGAAGCGCTGGTCGAGGAAGGCGCGGAGGGGCGCGGGCACGTCGAGCTCGGCCATGGCGGCCCGCATGCAGCGCATCCAGGCGTCGCGCATCGCCACGTCGACCGGGACGCGGGCGTGGCGCATCCGCAGCCGCGGGTGGCCGTGCGCCGCGATGTAGTCCTGCGGCCCGCCCAGCCAGCCGATCAGGAAGAGCGCGAATCGATCGCGGCTCTCGCGGGCGACCTGGCCGCCCTCGTCGCAGACGTGGAGGCGCGCGAGCGCCGGCTCGTCGCGGCCCATGAGGTCGTAGAAGCGCTCGACGAGCCGGCGCACCGCCGGCTCGCCGCCCAGCAGATCGAAAGGGGTCTCGGACGGCTCGGCCATGGGCGATGCCCTCTACCGGATCTGCGCCGGCGCTGCACGCCGCCGGCTCAAGCCGCGACCGAGCTGCCGCAGGCCGCGCCGAACCACGCGGTGAGCGCGCGGCGCAGCCGGCGGTGGGCGGAGGCCTCGGGCTCGCCTGCCGCGGCCGCCCAGGCCACGTAGCCGTCGGGGCGAATCAGCATCGCCTCCGCCGGGCGCGGCAGCGCTGCGCAGCGCGCGCTCACGACGTCCACGCGATCGCCCCAGGGCGCAGCCACGCCGCCGAGCGCGGCGCCGCCGGTCAGATCCAGCAGCACGCCCCTGGCCCCGTGCATGAGCTGCGCGACCCGCGTCTCCCCCTTCTGCGTCGTCAGCGGGACGTCCGGCGCCCATCGCCCGAGCAGCGGATGCTGCTCGCCGGGCTCGGTCGGCATCTCGTAACGGACGTCGGCCGCGTCCAGCATCTCGACGACATACCGCAGGCTCTCCTCGTGCTTGAGCAGCTCGCCGACCAGCTCGCGCAGCGCGGCGACGCGCTCGTCCCGCATCATCAGCGCGCCCTGCGCCCGGGTGTGCATGATCACGCGTTTGCCCTCGGGGTGCCGCTCCGCGTGGTAGGTGTCGAGGAGCCCCGACGGCGCCCAGCCGCGGACCTCCGCGGCCAGCTTCCAGCCGAGGTTCACCGCGTCCTGCAATCCGGTGGTGAGGCCTGGCCCGCCGGCGGGGAGATGGATGTGCGCCGCGTCGCCCACGAGCAGCACGCGGCCCGCGCGGTACGTATCCGCCTGCCGGCTGGCGTCGGTGAACCGAGACAACCACCGCACCTCGCGGACGGGCAGATCCTCGCCGAGCGCCGCGCGAACGCTGGCCTGCAGCTCGTCGAGCGTCATCGGCGCGTCGCGATCGAAGTCCTGCGGATACGGCTCCGAGGTGACCACGCGAAACACGCCCGCTCCCAGGGGAACCAGGGCGATCCCGCCGAGCCCGAAGCGAACGCGGCGACCACCGGAGAGGACGAGGTGCCCGTCCTCCGTCGCGCCCTCGGCCAGCGTGACGTCGGCGAGGCGCAGGAGCCGAGAGGGCGGGAGACCAGGGAAGCCGATCCCGGACAGCTTGCGCACCGCGCTGCGGCCGCCGTCACACCCCACCACGAAGCGCGCTCGAAGCGGGTAGCCGCCGTCCGGGCCTCGGACGGCGACGGTCGCGCCCTCCCCGTCCTGATCCAGCCCGATGAGCTCGTGACCTCGACGGATCTCCGTCGTCAGCTCGCGCGCCCGCTCCTCCAGCAGCGCCTCTATGCGCGCCTGATGGATGCTCAGGAAGCGCCTGGAGACGCGCGCGTCGTCGCCGCCGAGGGCCAGCGGGATCCCGCCGAAGTGCACGAAGCGCGTCATTTCTGCGGCGCTCTGCTCCGCGCGAAAGCGATCGAGAAGGCCCCTGTGGTCGAGGATCTCCACGGCGCGCCCGCCGAGGCCGAGCGCCTTGGAGAGCCCCGTGGGCTCGGGCAACCGCTCCAGCACGACGGGGCGCACGCCGGCCAGCCGCAGCTCGCAGGCCAGCATCAAGCCGGTCGGACCGCCGCCCACGATGACGACATCGACGTTCATACGCGCTCTCCTTGTTGAGAAACGATCGATTGACAACGATTGATCAGCGACTACCTGCGGGCGACGGCGGATCAACGAGGCTCACGTCACGTGGTCTCTCCGGCGCCCGCGCGGCCGCCCCACCCAGGCGTGGTCACGCCATCCAGCACGAGGCTCACGGTCTGCTCGCCGAGGCGCGCGGCGAGCTCGAGATCGCACGAGAGGCGCGCCCGAAGGTCCGAGAAGCGCGGCCCGAAGATGCCGATCCCGGCCAGCGCCCCGACGACGGTGCAATAAAGGAGCTCGAAATCGCAGTCTTGCCGGAACACCCCGCTGGCTTGACCTCGCTCGTAGAGATCGCGCAGCTGCGATGGCAGCATCGCGAGCGTCGCGGGCGGCGCGGCCTGCCAGCCGCTCATCGCCTCGTGCATCGCGAGCGGCATGCACAGCGGGCGCGAGAGGAGCAGCCGGAAGAACATCGTGAACGCGCGCCAGAGCCCCTCGCGCGGCTCGAGCGCCGCCGACGCCTCGAGCGCCGGCCGCCACCCCTCGATGAGGCCGGACCACTGGTCCTCGAGGACCGCGCGGTAGAGGCCATCTTTGCTCCCGAAGTGATGGTAGATCATGCGCTCGTTGACCCGGGCGCGTCGCACGATGGCGTGCACGCGGGCCCCCTCGGGCCCATGCCGCGCGAACTCCTCGGCGGCGGCGTCGAGGAGCGCCCGCCGCGTCTCCTTTTTCTCGTCTGCCGGCATCAGGTAAATGTTTATTTACTCATGAACGGGCGGCGGTCAAGGGCGCGATCCGGCCGCGTCCCCTCTCGAGGGGACGAGGCGCCCGGCGCGAGCTCTTCCATCTCGGCCTCGGCGGTCGGGCCCGCGTTGGGTCCATGCCTCCCGGGCGGCTGGGTCCTCTTCCGCTGTGGCCCGATGTGGGCTCAACCGGCCGCCTCCAGCACGGCGCACCGGACGCGGAGCTCGGCCCCGCGGACAACGCGCGATCGAGCGGCGCCAGACTTCACCGATTCGACTCGTCAGAGAAAACCGGCGATTCCTTGGGCCTCTTGCTGTAGGCTCGGCCCCAGGTCAGGTCTGGCCCCTGGCCAATGTGCTTGTTGGCATGAACCAGAAAACGACATTCCTCCCTGCGTTGGTGCTCGCTGCGGGCACGCTCACGGTGAACCTGACAGGCTGCGAGCTCATCGTCGCCGTCGATCGCAGCCGGATCTCCGACACGGGCGGCGCTGGCGGCGCCGGCGGGACCGGTGGCTCCGGAGGCGGCACGACGACGAGCAGCAGCGCCAGCTCGTCGTCAGGCACCGGCGGCTCGGGCGGCAACGGCGGCTCGGATGGCAACGGCGGCTCGGGCGGCAACGGCGGCTCGGAAGGCACCGGCGGCTTGGATGGCAACGGCGGCTCGGGCGGCACCGGCGGCTCGGAAGGCACCGGCGGCTCGGACGGCACTGGTGGCGCAATGGCATGCCCCGGCGGCGCGACACCGTGCGACACGATCGGCGATTGCCCGGCCCCGGCCACGGAGTGCGTGAAGGCCACGTGCGAAGCGCGGTGCTGCGGCACGACCAACGTGCCCGACGGCACCGTCACGACGGCGGGCCAGGCGGCGGGGGACTGCAAGCAGCAGGTCTGCGACGGCAGAGGCGGCACGACGTCGATCCGCGACGACACCGACAAGCCGGCCGACGACGAATGCAACGTCGGCACGTGCCCGGGCGGCGCTCCGGGCAGCTCACCGAAGACCGCTGGCACGAGGTGCACCACCGGCGGCAAGGTCTGCGACGGTAGCGGCGCCTGCGTCGGCTGCCTCTCGGGCACCGACTGCACCGCGCCCCAGATCTGCGATCCGGGGGGCACGCACGCGTGCGTCAACGTGTCGTGCACCGACGGCCTGCAGAACGGCGGCGAGACCGACGTCGACTGCGGCGGCATCGACGACGGCTCCGGCTGCGCGCCCTGCGCCGACGACCTGGAGTGCGCGCTCGGTTCGGACTGCGCGAGCGGCTACTGCAACACGGCCGGCAGGTGCGCGACGCCCGGCTGCATGGACACCGACCAGAACGGCAACGAGACCGACGTCGACTGCGGCGGCGCCTCCTTCCAGGGCGCTCCGGCCTGCGACAAGTGCGGTGTCGGGAAGACGTGCGGCGTCGCGGACGACTGCACAACGGGCATCTGCAGCGGCGGCACCTGCGCGGCCAGGCCGGACGGCGCGCCCTGCGTGACCAACGCCGAGTGCTCCAGCGCGCGCTGCGTTGACTCCGTCTGCTGCGACACGGCGTGCACCGGCGCCTGCCAGGCGTGCTCCGCGGCCAAGAAGCTCAGCGGCGTCGACGGCGCCTGCGGCTACATCGCGGCCGGCGGCGATCCGGACGACGAGTGCCCGGACGCGGGCGCGGCGTCGTGCGGAACCAACGGGTTCTGCGACGGTACAGGCGCCTGCCAGCGCTACGCAGCGGGCACGGTGGTGCCGTCCGTGCAGACACCGGGCGATTGCCAGCAGCTCGTGTGCAACGGCGCCGGCGGCATCACGCCGGACGAAGACGTCAACGATGTCCCGGTGTCAGCGACCGTCTGCTTGATGGACGCCGCGTGCACGGGCACGCCGGCCACGCCGAGCTTCACGATGGCGCCGGCGGGCACCGACTGCACCCCCGACGGCCTGCCCGGCAGGACGGTGTGCGGCGGCGGGCTCGCGGCAGGCACGTGCGTCGAGTGCAACGACGACTCGAGCTGCACCTCGCCCGCCACGTGCAACACGACGACGAACGCCTGCGAGTGATCGCGACAGCGTGGAGGGCGCCCGGGGCGACCTGGGCGCCTTCTTCGTTTTGTCGGCGCGCTCGGGGTGCAGCAGACCTCGAGGCGAGAACGATCGCAAAGACCGGTCGGCCGTCGCGAGCCGACTCCGTACTATGCGCGCGACAGGCGCACCTCGACCTCCCGCTCCACGTAGGCCCACTCCTCCGTCTCGCGCAGCCTGCCCACGAGCTCGTCGAAGGCGCCGGCGTCGCCCTCGGCGAACTCGAACCAGGTCAGGAAGTCGAACGGGCCGCCGAGGTCCCGGCTGTGGTAGAGCCGCCTTGCGACGGCCGGCAGGTAGTCGAGGCCAATCTTGATATGGCGCGACCGCGCCTCGAAGATGGCCCGCCGCTCGTCCTGCGCGAGCGCCCACCACGCCTTCGATTTTCTGAGCGGGATCAGCGCCGCCTGCGCGCTCGACGCCCGGCCGAGGTCTTCCTGAACGGCGATGAGGCGCCTTCTCTCCTCGAGCTCGACATAACGCTCGTTGCTCCTCACGCCGCTCAGCACCCAGGCCGCCTCCGGCGGCGCGACGAAGGTGCTCCCCTCGATGCGCTGCAGCCGCGGCGCCGCGGGTAACCCCTCGCCTCGCACCGTGATCATCCGCTCGACCCGCCACTCCCCGGCGGAACCCGCGACGAAACTCACCCGAACAGGACTTCCTTCCATGGCTCGCTCCGAGACGACGGCAATGCCGGACGAACGCCATTGCCGCCGACGGCGGGGCGGCCCGACCACACGCCCTCTCGGCACGAGAGCGCGCCGGGAAGGCAGCTGCGGTCAGGCCCACCGCGCGGGTCGAGGCCGGCGCGCACCGCGATGACAGTGCGCGGACACGGGTTTCGCCGTCGTTTCCGCGCGATGATTTTCCGTCGCCCGGGTCAGCTCAGGACAAGATAGGAGTCGCCGAACTCGTGACAGAGATACCCTGCCTGCTCCGCGTGGGCGTTCGCGCGGTGGAGCAGCGAGGCCGGCGCGAAAGCCTCGAGGAGCCGGAAGTGGCTCTCGGTCGGATCGTGCACGCCGGTCAGGAGCCCGTCGACCACCCTCGGCCGGAAGCCGTGGTGAAGGATCAGATCGGTGATCCCCGGCCCGGCCCGCAGCTCACCCCCGTGCTGGGCGGCGCAGCCCTCGAGGGCGCGCGTCACCGTCGTGCCGACCGCGATGACGCGGCGCCCGCTCGCCTTGGCCTCACGCACCGCAGCCACCGTCTCTTCCGGGATGTCGAAGCGCTCCGGCAGCGGGAGCAAGGCGTCGAGCGCCGGATCGCCGGTCGACGAGATCCCCGCGGCGTGGGTGAGCGAGGCGATCCGGACGCCGCGGCGGATCAGCTCGAGCAAGAGCCCCCAGACGAGCGGCCGCCCGGCCGACGGGAGCTCGGCGCAGAGAGGCCGGCTCGCATAACGCGTCTGCGCATGCCAGATCTCGAGCGGGCCCGCGACGTACGCATACTGGATCGGGCGCCCCCTCCGGTAGAGCGCCGACCAGAGCGCGGCGCCCCGCTCCCGAAAGGCGATCTCCACGAGGCGCGCCGCGGTCCTCCGCTCGATCACGGCCGACAGATCGTCTCCGAACGTCACCGCGTCCCCCGGGCCCAGGGCGGGCGGCGCCGGGCGCTCCTCGGTGCGCGTGTGCCAGTCGCCGGCGCCGAACAGCAGGGCCGAATAGCGCCCCTCGGACAGCTCGCCGATGAGGCGGACCTCCACCTCCTCACCGCGCTCGGTCGCGCCGTGGAGCGAGGCCGGCAGCGTGGCGCCGTCGTTGACGACCAGGAGATCACCCGGCTCGAGGAGCGCGGGCAGATCGGCGATGCGCGCGTCGCGCAGGCGCCCCTCTCGCGGGTCCACGTGGAGGAGCCGCTCCTCCAGCGGGCTCTCGCGGGGCCACGTGGCGGGGCTCATGGCGCCTCCGGGAGCCGCGCGGCCTCTACGCGCGCGCCGCTCGGCACCTCGCCGGCGCGGCCGACGAGCCCGACGACGCGCCTCGCCACGTCCGCAGGATCGGCCAGCGTGCTCGGGTCGGCGTCGGGGATGGCCTCGGCGTGCATCCGCGTGTTCATCTCGCCCGGGTCCACCGCGTAGAACGAGACGCCCGTGCCCTCGAGCTCGGCGGCCCAGGTGCGGCTCAGGTGATCGAGCGCCGCCTTCGACGCGCCGTAGGCGCCCCACCGCGGATAGGCGTTCACCGACGCGTCCGAGCTGATGTGGACGACGACCCCGCGCCGCCGCAGCGCCATCGCGCCGGCGATCACCTTCGTCAGGCGGAACGGGCCGACCACGTTGACCTCGAGCACCCGCCCGAGATCCTCGCACTCGGTGTCGAGCAGGATCGGCAGCGGCGTCTTGCCGAGCGTGCTCGCGTTGTGGATGAGCAGGTCGATCGGCCCGACCAGCGCCGCCGCCGCGCCGGCGATCGCGTGCGTCTGGCCCTTGTCCCCGATGTCCGCCGCGAGCGCGTGCGCCTCCCCGCCCTGCGCGGCGATCTCGGCCGCGACGGCCTCGAGCGCCACGCGCTCGCGCGCCACCAGGACCACCTTCGCGCCCTGCCGGGCGAGCTCCCGGGCGAGCGCGGCGCCGAGCCCGCGGCTCGCCCCGGTGACCAGCGCCGCCCGCGGCGCGAACCGCTCGCCCCGCGCGGCGCGGGGGAGCGACGGACGGGAGCTCGCTCCGGCCTGGATCAGCGCCTCGCTTCCGGTCGATTCGTCGTTCATGGTGCCTTCCTCCTCGACACCAGCCTAATCCGCGCCGGTCCTCTTGTTGGAGCGCTCTCCAATCTCTTGGAAGAGTGCTAATCTCCGGTCATGGACCAGGACACGGAGCTCTCGGGGCGGCTCGCGAAGAACATCAAGCAGCTGCGCGAGGCGCGCGGGCTGACGCAGCAGCAGCTGGCCAAGCTCGCCGGCGTGCCCCGGGCGACCTGGGCGCACCTCGAGTCCGGCGCGGCGAACCCGACGCTCGGCGTGCTGCACCGGGCCGCCGCCGCGCTCCAGGTCTCCATCGAGGAGATGCTCTCCGCGCCCCGCGCCACGTGCCAGCTCTACGCGCGCGACACGCTCCCCACGCGCTCTCCCGGGCAGGCGTTCGTCCGCAAGCTCCTGCCGGACCCGATCCCGGGCATGGAGATGGATCGCATCGAGATCCCCCCGGGCGGGCGGATGACGGGCGTCCCGCACACCCCGGGCACCCGCGAGTACCTGACGTGCGAGTCGGGGGGGCTGCTGCTCGTGGTCGGGGGCGAGCGGTTCACGCTCGGCGCGGGCGACGTCGCGGTGTTCCGCGGCGATCAGCGCCACTCGTACAACAACCCCGGCAAGCAGCCGGCGGTCGGCTACTCGGTCGTGGTCCTCGCGCGCGTGGTCTGACGAGAGCGCTCGACGTCGGCGCTTCTTCGCCTGGAGAGCGCCGCGCACGCGAGCAGCGCGTACACCGCCCCTCCGCCGCCCCTCCGCCGCCCCTCCGATTGCGCCTCGCGGGCCAGCGCTATCCGGCCGCCAGCATCGGTTCCGCCCGGTGCCGGGCATAGTGCTCGATGGCCTCGGGCACGGACGGCAATGCGGCGCGGCGGCGGCTGTGGAGCCCTCCCTGGCGAGGCAGGTTGGCCCGGAGCCCGAGGGTGCGCGCGGGGCAGGCGTGCACCGCGCGCGACGGCAGGCCGAGCGCGTCGCACATCATCCTCGCCCAGGAGGCGAAGCTCAGGACCCCGTCGTTCGCAACGTGCCATACGCCCTCGGCCTGATCGATCGCGAGATCCAGGCACGCGTGCGCCAGGTGCGGCAGGTAGGTGGGCGACACGAAGAGATCGTCCGCGGCGCGGAAGGGCTCCCCGCGCTGCACGATCGACAGCGCGAGCGCGGCGAAGCTGCGCGCCTCGAGCGGCCCGAACAGGCTGCCCGTGCGGACGACCAGCGCGCCCGGCAGCGCGTCGAGCGCGCCCCTCTCCCCCAGCGCCTGCGCCTCGCCGCACGCGTTGATGGGCGCGACCGGGTCATCCTCGATGTACGGCTCGGGCTTGCTCCCGTCGAACACGAAGGCCGACGAGAACATCACCAGCCGCGCGCCGCGGCGCCGGCACGCCTCCGCCAGCAGGGTCGGCCCGACCACGTTGGCGCGGCGGCACGCCTCGATCTCGTCCTCGGCCTCGTGCACGCGCGTGTAGCCCGCCGCGTTGATCACGAGCCACGGGCCGACCTCCACGAGCGCGCGATCCACGGCCGACGCGTCGGCGATGTCGAGGTCGCTGCGCGCCATGGCCCGGACATGGAGGCCGCGCTCCTCGCACGCGCGCGTCAGCGCCGCGCCGCGCGCCCCGCCCGCGCCCGTGATCAGGATCGGGCGCTCGCGCGGCCTGTAGATGCCCCGCGCGGCGGAGCGCGGCGCCCCGTAGAGCAGCCGCTCGTCGCGGCCCCACCAGCCCGGAGCCCCGGCGAGCGGGTGCTCGCTCCGGCCGGTGGACGCGAGCTCCTTCGCGACCACCGCGAGCGCCGTGGGGCGCGGCGCGGGCCCCCGCACATCGAAGGCCCCCGGCTCGTAATGGCCGCGCGCCTGGGTGACCAGGCTGTCCCAGTCGTACGCGCCGAAGGCCGACCACAGCGTCACCGCCCGCACGTCGGCGCCCTCCGCGCGGGCCGCTTGCGCGCCCTCCCAGGCCTCGACCAGCCAGCGGATCTGCTCCTCCGGCGTGCACCCGAGGTGGACCTCGGTGATCGCGATGGGCGTCATGTACCGCTGCCACACCTCGCGCAGCGCGTCGCGGTGTCCGAGGATCCCCTCCTCCCGCACGCGCACCGCCTCCACGTCGGCGTACGCATCGCGCCCGTTCCCGCCGTGCGTCCAGGAGGGGTAAAGCTCGAGGCGGTGATCGAGGAACCGTTCGCTCGTCAGGTAATAGTTCACGCCGATCACGTCCGGCGGGCACGGCTCCGCCGCGAGCTGCGCGAGCTCCTCCTCGGTCGCGCCGCAGTCGAGGAGGTGCCGGTGGAGGGGGTGCGCGGCGCCCACGCGCCCGCACAGGAGATCGAGGCTCAGCCAACGCCGGTGGTTCTCGAACGCGGCCTGGTACGCGAGCCTGGGCGTGCTGGCGGTCGCGCCGAAATCCTCCGTCTGCACGAGCCGCGCGTCCGGGCGCGCGCGCCGGATCGCGTGCATCGCGGCCGCAGTGGCGCGCGTCTCCACGAGCAGCGCGCGCAGGAACGAGGCCGAGTCCCGGCGGTGCGGGTACCAGTGTCCGTAGAGCGCGCTGAAGCGCGCGGTCGTGAGCGGCTCGTTGACCGGCGTGAAATCGCGCACCCACGGGTAGCGCTCCGCCACCGCGCCGGCGAACTCCGCGAGGCCGCTCGCGAAGCTGTCCTCCATCAGGCTCGTCCACGGCGGCCCGCTGCCGTGGTGCACGAGCCCGACGATCACGTCGACGCCGAGCTCTCTCAGCCGGTGGAGCCGCTGGTCTGCCCAGGAAAAATCGGCGCTCCGCAGGCCGCTCGGCGCCGTGCGCTCCCAGAGGACGGGATACCGGACGGCCCTCATGCCGAGCCCCGCGAGCAGGTCGAGGTCGGCGATGCGCTCGTGGTGGCCCGTGCGCTCCAGCTGGTCGAAGTACCGGTCGCCGACGCGGTTGATCGTGCACTCGACGCCGCCCCAGAGCGCGATCCCTGCGCCGTCTCTCATGAGGCGAGCCCCCCGCCAGCACCGTCGCCCGTCGGTCCGGCGCGCGCCCGTAGGCCTCCACGACGGCCCGCCCCACCCTGCCCGCGCGCCGTCATCGCGGCGCGCCCATGTCCGCGAACCCGGGCATGTCCGCCAGCGCCGGCATGTCCGCCATCCCCCCGTCGATCGACGCCGAGGGCGCCTCGTTCGGGCCGAGCAGCGAGATCCCCTGCGTCGCCGCCGCGATGCTGTGCAGCGGGAACTTCGGCGTGCGGTCGGCGTACAGGAGGCCGTTCGCCTCCTGGTACGTGTCGGCGAACTGCGTGTAACAGAAGCCGGCCAGGAGCTCGAGGGAGTTGATCACCTTCATGAGCGCCGTGTAGCGCTCGGCGAGCTCCTCCGGGGTCCTGCACGCCGAGTACCCCCACGTGCCGCTCTCGCCGCTCACGGGCGCGACCGCGATCCCGCCGAACTCCGACAGCACGATCGCGGTCTCGTGGCTGACGGACGGATCGAGCACGAGGGCGCGGCCCCCGGGCCTCTCCCGCTTCAGCAGCTTGGGCACCACGTCGTGCGCAAAGTAGCGGCCAGCGATGCGCTCGGGCGACGGATCGTAGTCGTGGATCCCGATGATGTCGGTCGCCACGCTCTCCCACCCGTCGTTGCCGATGACCGGCCTCGTGTAGTCCATCGATCTCGTCAGGTGATAGAGCGCCTGCACGTAGTGCCTCTCGTTCGCGTTGTCGGGCAGGTTCGGGACGCCCCACGACTCGTTGATCGGCACCCACGCGACGATGCACGGGTGGCTGAGATCCCGCCGGATCGCCTCCAGCCACTGCCGCGCGAGCCGCTCGATCGACCTGCGCGTGTGGCGGTAGGCGCTCGGCATCTCCTCCCAGACGAGCAGGCCGAGCTTGTCGGCCCAGTACAGGTACCGCGGATCCTCGATCTTCTGGTGCTTCCTCGCGCCGTTGAAGCCCATCTGCTTCGTGAGCTCGACGTCGCGGCGCAGCGCCTCGTCGTCGGGGGCGGTCATCCCCGTCCCGTCCCAGTAGCCCTGGTCGAGCACCATCCGGAGCAGGTACGCCCGCCCGTTCAGGAGGAAGCGGTCGCCGCGGACGGCCACCGAGCGCAGCGCCGTGTAGCTCTTCACGCGGTCGATCACCATGCCGGCCTGATCGTAGAGGACGATGTCGGCGTCGATCAGCGTCGGGCGCTCGGGGCACCACAGGAGCTCGTTGCGGAAGTCGTCGATGCCCGGATCGGAGAGCGTGATGCGCCGGTGAACCTCCCCGGCCACGACCGTGTACTGATCGTTCGCGATCGTCATGTCGCCGATCCGCAGCCGCACCCCGACGCGCGCGCCCTCCACCGGCGCGTTGGCCACGTGGACCTCGACCGCGATCTCCCAGCGCTCGAGGTTCGGGGTCCACCTGAGGTAATCGACGTGCATGCGCGGCACGCGCTCGAGCCACACCGTCTGCCAGATCCCCGTCGTCCGCGGGTACCAGATGGAGTGAGGCTCGAGCTTCCAGTCCTGCTTGCCGCGAGGCTTCGCGAGCTCGTTCGGATCGTCGTACGCCTGCACCACGATCGTGACGCCCTCGCGCCCCTTGGCGTGCGCCGTGATGTCGATCTCGAACGGCGTGTAACCGCCCTCGTGATCACCGGCGAAGCTGCCGTCGATCCACACCCTGGCCAGGTAGTCCACGGCGCCGAAGTGCAGGATGAGCCGCTCGGACGCGTCCAGCTCCGGCACCTGGACCCGCCGTCGATACCAGCAGGCCTTGAAGAAGCCGGTGTTGCCGATCCCGCTCCGCGGCGTCTCCGGGGCGAACGGCACCTCGATCGTCCGGTCGAAGCGCGCGTCGGCCGGGGAGGACCACTCCGCCCGGGGGTCGAGCGCGAACTCCCAGGGCCCGTTCAGCGAGGTCCAGCCTTCTCGCCGGAGCAGAGGGCGCGGGTAACCTTGGCCGCCGCTGTCGGCCGTCGGCGGCACCGAACCTGGAATACCGATCTGTGCGAGGTGCTGTCGAGACATGGGTCTGTTCAGGCAGCGACGGTCACCGCCGCGCCGTCGAGCGTGGCTTCGCGGATCTGGTCGAAGGTGGCGAGGGCCTGACCGACGACCTGGTCCATGTTGTAGTACCGGTAGGTCGCGAGCCTCCCGACGAAGCGGACGTTCGGCGTGGCCTCGGCGAGGGCCTTGTACTTCCGGTACAGCTCCCCGTTCTCGGGCCGCGGCACCGGGTAATAGGGGTCGCCCTCGTCTCTCGGGAACTCGTACACGACGCTCGTCTTCGGGTGCTCTTGCCCCGTGAGGTACTTGAACTCCGTGATGCGGGTGTAGTCGTGCTCATTCGGGTAGTTGATGACCGCGTTCGGCTGGAAGACCTCCCTGTCGTGCGTATCGAACTTGAATTCGATTGATCGGTAGGGAAGCTTCCCGTAGCGGAAGTCGAAGAACGCGTCCACAGGCCCGGTATAGATCATCTCCCTGAAGCTCACCTCGTTCATGAACTCGCGATAGTCGGTGTTCAGGAGCACACGGATATTCTTGTGGTCGAGCATGTTCTCGAACATCCGCGTGTAGCCGCGCAGCGGCATCGCCTGGAACTCGTCCGTGAAGTACCGGGAATCGTGGTTCGTGCGCGCCGGCACGCGCGAGGCGACCGCGGCGTCGAGCTCCGACGGGTCGAGGCCCCACTGCTTCCGCGTGTAGTTGCGAAAGAACTTCTCATAGAGCTCCCGGCCCACCTTGCTGACGACCGCGTCCTCGGAGGTGCGGCAGTGCTTGATCGGCTCGGCGACGCGCGCGAAGAACGCCTCGACCTCGGCGGGCGAGTAGCTGGTTCCGTAGAGGGCGTTGACCGTATCCACGTTGATCGGGAACGGGACGAGCTTGCCGTCGACGTGCGCGAGCACGTGGTGCTCGTACGGGCGCCAGCCGGTGAACTGCGACAGGTAGCGGAAGATGCGCGGCGACGCCGTGTGGAAGATGTGGGGACCGTACTTGTGGATGAGGATCCCGGCGTCGTCGTAGCAGTCGTACGCGTTGCCGCCGATGTGAGGCCTCTTGTCGCACAGGAGGACCGACCGGTTCATCTGCGAGGCGAGGCGCTCCGCGAGCACGCTGCCAGCGAACCCGGCGCCGACGATCAGGTAGTCGAACACGGTACGTCCCCTCCCGTCCGGGCGGCCGATGGACGCTTGGATTGGAGTGTGTCGGCGATGAGCGTCGACATCGATCGCCATGTCCTGTCCCATGACGTCGCGCTCACCATCTCGTCCGCGATCGCGACGTGCTCCTCCCGCGGCCCAGAGAGCGCCGCATCGACCGCGGCCGTGAAGGTCGAGGCGTCGGCGATGTGGACCGCCTTCTTGTCGCCGTACGGCGTGACAACGTCACGGATGGCGGTGGAGACGACCGGCTTCCCCGCGGCGAGGTACTCGAGCGTCTTCGTCGGGCTGATGAACCGGGTCGCCTCGTTGAGCGCGAACGGCATGATGGCGACGTCCCAGCCGCGGAGATAGGCCGGGAGATCCTGATACGGTCTCTGGCCGAGCCAGTGGATGTTCGGCCGCCGGGGCAGCGTGGCGGGGTCGATCTTCACGACCGGCCCGAGCATCACGAGCTGGAAGTCGGGCCGCTCCTTGGCCACACGGGCGACGAGATCGATGTCGAGCCGCTCGTCGATGACGCCGAAGAACCCGAGGCGCGGCCTCGGGACGCCGCGCTGGTCGTCCGGCTCCGAGGTCTGCCCGCGCGCCTTCGCGAAGTGGGCCGCGTCGACGCTGCTCGGGAAGGCGTACACCGACGGGTGGTGGGCGCGCTTCGCCTCGTAGAGGCTCTGGCCGCCGGTGAACACGAGATCGGCCCGCGCGAACAGCTCGCGCTCCCGATCCCGGAGCAGCGGCGGGGCGCCCCGGAAGGCGGAAAGTTCATCCATGCAGTCGTAAACGACGAGCGATGGCTCCACGTCGGCGGCGATGGGCAGCGACATCGGCGTGTACAACCATAGGATCGGCTGCCGGATGTCCTGCTCCCGCACGAGAGAGTTGAGCAGGTGTCGCTGCTGCGCGAGGGCCTCCTCCGGCTCGGCGCGGCGGCGGAGGTGGGGGACGATGACGGTGAGATTGGCCTCGACGTGCCTCGCGTCGAGCCTCGGGGGCCCGTCCTCGAACATGGGCTCTTCGACGAAATAGACCCGCCTCTCCTGCGCGAAGCGACTCATCAAGTGGTTGGGTCGCTGGAAGACGAAGTTCCAGCGCAGGTGCGAGAAACAGAGGAGATCCGGCCCGGCCTGCTTCATCTTGTCTCCGATTTCTGTGATTGGGATCGTACCGCGCCAGGTCTTAGCAAGTTACGCGCCGGCGACGGGATGGAGCCATCGACCGTCACGTCGCGTCACGTCGCGACCGGGCGAGGTCACGGCCTTGAAAACTGCGCCAATCCGCTACATGACCCGCGCGGCGCGCCGAACAGCGAGGTGCTCTCGCCTGCGTTGTGCTCGGTGAGCGCGATACGGATGAACCTGTCACGGATGAGCAAGACGCGCCGCGTTCAGGCGTTTCCTGCTGGGGCCTCGCAAAAGCCGCAACTGGGCTGCACCCTGATAGGCGCCTCAGGAGGCGAGAACGGTTGTGGATGCAGGATGCTTGCCGGGGGCTCTCTCCGGCAGGGCGCTGTCCGCGCGTTCCGTGTCCGCGCGTCAGCGCGCGAGGCGAGAGAAGAAGGCTCGAATCGACGGAATGCACATCGCTCCTGGTCCCCGCAGAACCGCCGAGGCTGCGCGCCTGCCGAGGCGCAGCGGCCGGCACGCGGGCCAACGGCGGCAGAGATCGCTCCTGCTGACGCCGTGCGCTCGCAGCGAGAGCGACCGTCGGAACAGGGCCGCTCGTGGCCCGACGGGCGCCGCAGCGGCGGTCATGGCGCGCTCCTTGCTGCTTACTCGCCGACAGGGCGCCGCCTGCTAGGGCGGGCAGGAGGGTTCAGCCGGACCTCGAGCGATGGGCTTACCGTTCGCCGGGCGTCATCCACTTGGCCTCGGCGCTCGGGCGCCACGCGGCCAGCAGCTCCAGGAGGGCCGGCGCATCGTCGGCGACCTGCAGCACGGCGCGATGAGCCGGCTTCATGAACTGCTCGGCCACCACGTGATCGAGAAACGCGATGAGCGGGCGGTAATACCCCGCCACGTCGAGCAGCCCGACCGGCTTGTCCTGAGAGCCGAGCTGCGTCCAAGTCCACACCTCGAACAGCTCTTCCAGCGTCCCGACGCCCCCCGGCAGGGCGATGAACGCGTCCGCGAGGGCGGCCATCTCCGCCTTGCGCTGGTGCATCGTCTCGACCACGCGGAGCTCGGTCAGCCCGCGGTGCTCGATCTCCCGCTGGTTGAGGAACCCCGGGATGACGCCGATCACCTCACCGCCGCGCGCGAGCGCCGCGTCGGCGACCGCGCCCATGAGCCCGACGCGGCCACCCCCGTACACGAGCCCGATCCCTCTCGCCGCCAGGAGCTCACCGAGCCGCACGGCCGCCTCGCGGTAGGCCGGCGATACGCCGGGGTTCGACCCGCAGTAAACGCAGATCCTGGAGAGCGTTCTCATGGGCGCGAGCCTACGCCGGCAGGCGAGCTCGTCCAAGCGGGGATCGGTGGGCCAGCGCGCCGTGGGAGGTAACATTCCCCCCGGCGGCGCGCCCTCGCCCCCCCGCGCCGCGGCCTGGCACCGCCGCGTGGCGGCGGTGCCGTGGCCGGCGGCTCACTCCTTGTCGAGCTTGCCGACGAGGCTCAGCGTGAAGAACGCGCCCATGTACTTGAAGTGCGGGCGCACCTGCATGTCGACCTTGTACCAGCCGGCGTTACCCGGCACCTCGGTCACGATGATCTTCGCCTTGCGGAGCGGCCTGCGCCCGCGCGTCGCCGCGGAGACGACGTCCTGATCGGCGACGTACTGGCCGATCCAGTCGTTGAGCTCCTTCTCGAGATCGGCGCGCTCCTTCCACGTACCGATCTGCTCGCGCTGCAGCACCTTCAGGTAGTGCGCGATGCGGCACATGATGAACATGTACGGCAGCTGCGTGCCGAGCCGGTAGTTCATCTCGGCCGCCCTGCCCTCGTCGCTCTGCCCGAAGAACTTCGCCTTCTGGGCGGAGTTGGCCGAGAAGAAGGCGGCGTTGTCCGAGTCCTTGCGGAACGTGAGCCCGATGAAGCCCTCCTCGGAGAGCTCGAACTCGCGCCGCTCGGTGAGCATGATCTCGGTCGGCACCTTCGTCTGGATCTCGCCCATCGCCTCGTACTGGTGGAGCGGCAGGTTCTCGACGGAGCCGCCCGCCTGGGGGCCGATGATGTTCGGACACCAGCGGTACTTGGCGAAGCTGTCGGCGAGCCGGGTGGCGAAGGCGTACGTCGCGTTGCCCCAGCAGTACGCGTCGTGCTTGCCGACCACGTCCTCCTCGTAGTTGAACGCCTTCACCGGGACGGTGTTGGCGCCGAAGGGCAGGCGGAGCAGGAAGCGCGGCATCACGAGCCCGACGTAGCGCGCGTCCTCGGTCTCGCGGAACGCGTTCCACTTCGTGTACTGCGGCCCCTCGAAGAGCGCCTTGAGGTCCTTCAGGTTGGGCAGCCCCTGGAAGTCCTTCAGGCCGAAGAACTGCGGTCCGGCCGCCGCGATGAAGGGCGCGTGCGACATCGTCGCGACAGCGGCGCACTTCTGCAGGAGCGCGATGTCCTGCGGGCCCGGGCCGAACTCGTAGTTCGCGATGATCGCGCCGACCGGCTTGCCGCCGAACTGCCCGAACTCGGCCGAGTAGACGATCTTGTAAAGGCCGCTCTTCGGCACCTCGGGGGCGTCCTCGAAATCGGCGAGGAGGTCCTCCTTGGAGCAGTTGAGCATCTCGACCTTGACGTTCTCGCGGAAGTCACACCGGTCGATGACGAACTTGAGGCCGCGCCACGCGGACTCGAGCTTCTGGAAGCTCGGGTTGTGGAGGATCTCGTCGATCTGCCGCGACAGCTTGACGTCGATCTCCGCGATCAGCGCGTCGACGAAGGCCTTGTCGACCTTCTCCCCCTCGCGCCGCGGGGCGACGAGCTCCGAGATGAAGGCCTGCACGCCCCGCTTGGCGATATCGTACCCCTCATCGCCGGGCGTCATCTTCGTCTCGGCGAGGATCTCGTCGAGCAGCGACCCGCCCTCGAGGGTCTGGACGCCCGCGCTCCCCGCGGCCTGTGTCTCCGTCGCCATCGCTTACTCCCCTTCCTTGTCGAGCCCGAGCTCGCTCACGATCTTGTTGCGCTGAGCCGGGTCGCTCAGGATCTGCTGAATCTTGTTGCGGAACGCCTTCTCGTTTCCGAGCGGGCCCTTGAGGGCCGTCAGCGCGGCGCGCAAGTCGAGCAGCTTCTTGAGCTCCGGCACCTGGTTCGCGATCGCCTCGGGCTCCATGTCGCTCAGGCGGCGGAACTTGAGGTTGACCGTGAGCTCGCTGTTCTCCTGCTCGGACAGGACGTCCTTCACGTTGAAGGTGAGCGCGAGCTTCTGCTCGCTCATGACCTTCTGGAAGTTGTCCTTGTCCACGTTGATGGGCTTGCGGTCCTCGAGGGGCCGCGGATCCGGCCGCTGCGTGTAGTCGCCGAGCATCAGGAGCTTCAGCGGCAGCTCGACGTCCTCCTTCGCGTTCCCGGTGGCCGGCTTGTACGTGATGTTCACGCGCTCTTTCGGCGCGACCGATCCCTCTTTCGATCCGCTCATCGCAGGCTCCTTTCCCCGTCAGCAGCGGGCGGAGCGCCCGCAGGCCGAACGAGCATAGAACAAAACCCCCGCCCCTCGGGCAAGCTTCTCGGCGCGACGCGCATCCGCCCTCGTGCCCCTCGTCGCCAACCTGGGTTCCTCGGCATCCCGCTCACTCCCCCAGCGACAGCTTCAAGGCGAGCGCCGCGTCGAGCTGGCAGACCCGCTCGAAGCAGAGCGTCTCCTTCGCCTTGGCCTCGGGGGTGGCCTCGTAGCCCTGGTTCAGGACCCGGTAGCACGTGTACAGCGCGGCGTAGAGCTCCGCGCAGAGATCCGGCTGCCAGGTGGTCAGTCGGTGGTGGTCGACGAGGTGCTCCAGCGCCTCGAGCTGCGCCCGCGCCACGAGGAACTGGGACAGCTCGATGTTGATCTGGGCCATCGCGAGCCTCACGCGGAAGCGGTCCAGCGCCGACGGAGCCGCGGCCGCGGCCTTCTCGAGGAGCGCCATCGCGTCGATGGGCTGCTGGTTCGCGACGAGCCCTCGGGCCTCGGAGAGCGGTTTGTCGAGGTAGCTCCGCGGCCTCGCCGGGGCTGCGGCGCCGCTCGCACCCGAGCCGCCGAGCGCGGCCGCGACCTCGGACGAGAGCCAGGCCTGCGTCTCGCCGTCCGCGAACGGCGTACCGTCGCTGAACTTGAGGGTCGGCAGGAGCGGCGCGCGGAGCAGCAGGGCGCCCACCTCGACGAGCACCGCCCGCTTGGCGTCGGCGTAGTCGTCGCCGAGCTGCTCGAGCGCGTTCGCGACGTACCGGTGCGGATCGAGCCAGAGAGGGTAGCTCTGCGCGTACTCGTCGGCGACCTGCAGCAGATCGGCGAACGCCCCCTGGCTCGTGAGCGCCGGGAGCGTCTGCAGCACGTGCTCGGGCGGCGGCGGGATCGCCGTGCTGCCCGTCGGAGACGACGCGCCCGGATCGTCGAGGAGGTCGACCCAGAGCCCGACCCGCAGGATGCGGTACGCGGACGCCCGCTTCGGATCCGCCGCCCGGAGCGCGTCGCCCGCGCGCGCCATCAGGGGCGAGCACTTGCCGAGGGCGGTGAGCGCCGAGTCCTCGTCGACGATCGCCTCGAGGCTGAGCGCCGGATCGCCCGCGGCGGCCACGGCCACGGGCGCGGGCGGCGGCGCGGCGGCCGCCGGCGTGGCCGCCGGCGGTGCCTCGACCTTCGGCGGCTCGACCCGCGGAGGAGGAGGCGGCGGAGGAGGAGGAGGAGGAGGCGGCGGCGGCGCCTCCGCGGGCAGGCTCGCGACGAGGCTGCGGACCGCGTTCCGCAGCGGGCCGAGCCCTCCGTAGGCGTCGCCGAGCTTGTCGGCGAGGTCGACGTCCAGGGCGCGGCTCACCTGGTCGATGGCGTTCACAACGTCGCGGTCCGCGGCGGAGACGGCGAGGCCGGAGAGCGTCCCTGCCGCGAGGTCTCCGAACCAGGAGCACAGGTTGCCGCGCGCCTTGGGCCGCTTGATCGCGGGATACATGGTGTCCCAGAACGCGTTGCTCAGCTCTTGCACGAGCACGAGCCCGTCGAGCAGGCCGGGCAGCTTGTCGACCTGCGACTTCGCCGCCGCGTAGTAGAGAGCGACGCGGAAGTCCTTTGACTTCTCGCTCAGGAGCTCATCGGCGACGCTCGCGATGCGCCCCCAGTCGACCTTGCCGCCCGCGAGCGACTGCAGCTTGTCGACCTCGTTCTTGAGGCCCTCGAACGCCTCGTCGTAGGTGACGTCGGCGCCGACGCCGCCGTTGATGGGCGCGAACAGCGCCTCGATCCGCTCTTTGGATTGTTGGACGGCGTCTTCAGCGGCCATGGGGCGCGCAGGATATCAAGGCGTCCTGGGTGTGGACGGCGAATCAGACGACGATTGCATGGCGGCTCCGGCGGTGAGCCGGACGGCGCACCGGAGCGGCCGCGCGCGGGGTGGAGCGGGTGCCTTCGGCCCGGCCATCGGCTCAGCCGAGGGCTTCCAGGAAGCTGTCGAGCGACAGGTCGGTCCGGGCGACGAGCGCGTCGAGCTCCGGCCCGAGCGCATGTCGGGAAACGTGCTCCTCGACCCGTGGAGGTCCGCAGAGATCGGCGATGTGTTCGGCCTGGGTGGTCGGCGCGATCATCTCGCGGAACGAGCCCACGTGGGGGGGACCGAGGTGGAGGAGCAGGGTGCGCTGGGGTGTCCAGAACGCGTTCATCAGCGTGCGTCCCCATTTCGACAGGCGGCGGGTCATGTCCATCCACACGGCGGCGGCGTAGGCGTCTCCTGCGCCGAGCGGCAGCCTGAGGGCGAGCCCTGTCCTAGGGAGCTCCTGACCGCGGAATGGGATCACCGAGTCGAGGATGTTCTGCAGCACCCAGAAGCGGCTCGCGTCGGTGCCGAAGCCGGCGTCCCAGAGCGCCTTCATCGGCTGGGTCCTCAGCCACGCGCGGTAGGCGGCGTGCGCCGCGTCGGGGTCGTCGAGCGACGGCGGCGCGATCTGGGAGACGCGGTGGAGGAAGGCGTCGACGGGCAGGGTCCTGCCGTTCGCAGCGGCGTCGTGGGCTGCGGCGAGGAGGGGGAAGAGGGTGATGGGGAGCGACGGCCCGGCGGAGACGAGTTGATCGTAATCGTAGGACCCGAACACCACCATCGGGTAGAGCCGCCCGGCGTTATCGCCGCTGGCGGCCCAGGCGCCCACGAGCCCGCGGGTGGGCGGCTCGTCGCCCTTCGGTTCGCCGTGGAAGACGAAGAGGCCCAGGGCGGTCTGGTAGTGCGCGTCGAAATGGGCGCCCATGGCGCGCCGGGCGAAATCGATGGACGCGCCCAGCCAGCGGTCGAAGGCCGCGAGCTCTTCTCCGCCTGCGTTCAGCCGGATGAAATCGCCCGTGGCGGGCAGCTTGCCGAAGCAGCCGATCTGCGGCGGAGCGGCAGGGCCCTTCTTGCGGCGCCAGAACATGACTGCTGGGAGTGAACCACGAACCGCTCACCGAGCGCTACCACCTTCCCGGTTGCGGGGGAGCGTGCGGGGAGGGAGCCGGGCGCGCGGGGGCGGCGGGGGGCCCTCCCGCGAACTCGCGCCTTTTGGTGGCCATTGCCACATGCGCGGATGAGCCGAGATCATTCGCGTCCCGCTCCGGCGCGGGCCGGCGCTCGGATTCGCGGGGCCCTCCCCCGCCGCCCCCGCGCGCCCGGCCCCCTCCCCGCACGCTCCGTTCCAGTCCGCGCGACCCGTCCCCCCGTCCAGGATCCTTGCCCCTCTCTTCCCCCCTTTTCACAAAGAGCCAGCGGGGGAGGGGGTGTCGTGCGGGGGGCCGGCGGGGTAGGGCCCCGCGAACCCGAGCGCCGGCCCGCATCGGAGCGCCTCGCGCCCGGTCTCGGCTCCCCCGTTCTCACGGCAACGGCCCCCCAAAAGGCGCGAGTTCGCGGGAGGGGCCCCCGCCGGCCCCCCGCACGACACCCCCTCCCCCGCTGGCTCCGTTGCTGTCTACCTCACCCTTTGCCGAAGCGATCGCCGATGCTGGCAGGGCAGTTGGTCGCCCGGAAGAAGCTCGTCGGGAACGGGTGGTTCCCGCGGGTCGGCCGGATCTCCATGGTCACGATCACAGGCGGCGCGGTCATCTGCCAGGTCACCGTGAACAGCTCGTCGTTGTCCTTCTGGGCGGTGGTCGTCCCGGCCTCGAAGAGCCGGAAGATCCCCCACGGCCCTTCGCGCACGAGCTCCTCGTCGAGCCCGCCCGCGCCGCGCACCTGGATCCTCGCGCCCTTCGCGCCTTCGCCCGGCCAGTTGAAGGTGTGCCAGAACTCCTTCTCGTTGCGATAGAGCCTCTTCTGGCCGTCGACCTCGAAGACCACCTCGCTCACGATCGGGCTGACCGTCTTCATGTTGATGTGGAAGACGACCTTCGGCTCCGCCCCGCCGCTGCTCCCGAAGAGCGCGTCGGAGATCTCGTTCGAGCGCCGGAGGCAGTTGTACAGGTTCGCGCTGAACGGCGTGAACGGCTTCGCCGCCTGCGGCTGCCCCGACAGGTGGGCCTTCGGGAAGAACTCGTGCCCGACCTGGTAGTGGAAGCCCTTGAGGTACGTCTCGTAGAAGCCCCAGAGCACCCCGTCCTTCGGCTTGAAGAAGGCCATCGCGTCCTCGAGCGACGCGTCGCGCGACGAGGCGAGGTTGAACGGGTAGCGGTCCTTGATCTTGTCGCGGTAGTGCGGCCAGACCTCGACCTCCCAGATCCCGCTCGCCGCGCCGCCTGCGCGCCGCACGACGGCCTTGTACGCCTGCCGGAGGGGGTTCATGAGGAGCGGCTCCATCAGCCGCTGCCCGTTCTGGTCCATCGAGAGCAGCAGCCCCTGGGTCTCCTTCACCGCGTCCTGGAACGCCTCCGTGGCCTTCGAGGTGTCCGCGTCCGGCGGCCCGTCCTCGACGACGCTCATCTCCCCTGCCAGCCGCTCGAGGTGGCCCACGTACTGGCCGAGCTTGGGCGGGGGCGGCGGGGGCTGCCCTTCGCCTGCCGGCGGCTGGGGCACCCCGAAGCTGGCCATCGACTCGAACTTGTCGGGCACCGGATCGTAGTGCTCGCGCTGGTTCCCCGTGAGCATCGAGTCGACCCGCACGCCCGTCCGCCGATCGACCTTCTGCGCGATCATGTCCTTGGCCCTGTCGAGCAGGCCGCCGTCCGCCGTCAGCAGGCTCGGCTTCTCGTCCTTCCCGAACTGCGTCTCGTCCGAGAGCCGCTGGAGCAGCCGCCGGTAGGGCCAGTCGGGCGTGGAGAGCACCCTGAACTCGTGGATCGCGTCCCGGTTCGTCTTCGGGACGTCGACCTGGATGTCGCGGAAGAACGCCTCCCACTGCGCGATGTACGCGTTGTCGTAGTCCTGCCGGACGCGGTCGAGCTCCTTCTGGATCTGGTCGCCCTGCCGCTTCTCGTCGCTCGACAGCGGGAGCACCCAGAGCTCGCGCTCGAGCTTCTTCCTCCCCTCCTTCAGCGACTCGAGCACCTGCGCGTGCCCCTTGGCCGTGTAGGGCCCCTGCACCTCGAACCACGTCCCGCCCCGGTTCTTCTGCGCGCTGTGGATGACGGTCAGCACCTCGGACCGATCCGCGAACATCTCGTTGAGCGACACCGGCGGGTACTTCAGGTTCTCCGGCGTGTTCGGCCCCGACTCGTCGTACTTCTGATCGATCAGGCTCGTTACAAACTGATCGTAGTAGCGCTTCGTCGGGTCGACCCGCAGCAGGTCGGCGCGCGCCCGGGCGATGAGCGGCTCGTTCAGCTCCTCGGCCTCGAGCTTCTTCCGCCGCACGAGGTCGATGTAATACGCGACGTGCGGCGTGAGCCGCTCCTTGAGCTCGCTCTCGGGCAGATCGGTGAACGGCTTCAGGGTGTCGGCCCAGACCTGGACGAGCCGCCCGGTCTGCCACCGCGCCGCCTGCTCATCCATGTGGCCCTGGTACTCCTTGCCGAGCAGGAGATAGCTCCGCAGGGCGTTGTAGCCGTCCAGGAACTCCCCTTCGCGCACCTTCTCGAGCTTCGCCTCGAGCTGCGCCTTCGCAGGGCTGACGAAGCCCTGCTTCAAGCTCATGATGTACTGGCCCATCGTCGGCGGGAACAGCTTGTCCCCCTGGAACATGAACCAGCCGTACTCGATCGGCGTGTTCTCGACGTAACCGTCGAGCTTCCCCACGTGCTCCTGCAGCCGATCGAGCTTGTCGATGTTCGCGCGCACGTTCGGCGGCGTGCCGGCCCGCCCGGACCAGTCCACGAACGCGATCTCGTCCGAGATGCGCCGGGTCTCGGCGACGAGCGCCTTGTTGTTGAAGTACGAGATCAGCGCCGGCAGGAGGAACAGCAGCGCCACGAGCGCCGCGGCCGCCGCGACCAGGATCCGCTGCATCCGCCGCCGCCGAAGCTCCGCCTCGGAGCGCGCGGCGAGGTCCTGATCCGGGAAGACAACGTTGGTGAAAACGTCGTGCAGGAAGAAGCTCTTCGACTCCTTCGGGACCGCGGCGTCCTCCTCGCCCTCGCCGAGCCCCGCGCGGAGCCCGAACGCGCGCCCCATCGCCCCGACCACGCGGTCGAGCGGCCGCCCCTCCTGGACGCCGCTCGTGAAGTAGAACCCGCGCAGGATCGGCGTGGGCGCCGCGCCCGCCTTGGGCGCGAACGCCGCCGCGATGAAGTCCGACAGGTTGCGCTTCACCGCCGCGAACTCGAGCGGGAACTGGTAGCTCTTCTCCTTCACCTCGCGGTTGCGCTCGCCGATGAGCCGCTTCGTCAGCCGCGCGTGGAGCTTCTCGACGAGCACGTCGAACTCGCGGTCGAAGATCTTCCCGGGCTCGTCCTTGTTCTCGTCGAGCCGCACGGTGGCGCCCCACGCCTGGGCGCGCTCGCTCTTCTTCAGGTCGCCGAAGTACTCGGTGAAGCCCGCCACCAGGTCGCTCTTCGTGAAGAGCACGTAGACCGGCAGGACCATGTGCAGCGTCTGCTGCATCTCGTCGATGCGCGCGCGGATCTTCTTGCCGGTCTGATCGATCTGCTCGTCGCTCGCGTCGAGCAGCTCGCTCAGGCTCACCGCGACGATGACGCCGTTCAGCGGCTTGTGCTCGCGGTGCTGCAGCAGGGTCTCGAGGAACGCCATCCACTCGTCGTGGTCGTCGCTCTCGGTCGTGTACCGGCCGGCCGTGTCGAGGAGGATCGCCTCGTTCGTGAACCACCACTCGCAGTTCCTCGTGCCGCCGACGCCGCGCACGCCGGTGCGCTCGGGGTCGACGTACGGGAACACGAGCCCGGAGTGCCGGAGGGCAGTGGTCTTGCCTGCCCCGGGCGGGCCGACCATCACGTACCAGGGGAGGACGTAGAGCGCGTCGGCGCCCCGCTTGCCCCCGCCGAGCTTCGAGGCCTTGAGCGCGGCGATGCCCTCCTGCATCTGCCGGTTGAGCTCCTGGATCTCCGCGCGCCGCTCCGGCTTCGCGTTGATCACCTGCTCCTGCGCCTGCTGCGCGATCGCCTTCTCGAGCGCCCGCGCGGCGCGCGCCGCGCGGATGCGCCTATAGATCGCCAGCCCGACGAGCACCGCGAGGACGACCGCCGTCGCCACGAGCGGGATCTCGATCGGGAACGCCTCGGCCCCCTCCCCTGCCGCCGGGCGCAGCATGAACCACACTCCCCACACGGCGGTGAGGAACAGGGCGCTCAGGATCCACAGCCACATCGGAAGTCTCCCTCGGGAACAGCAGAGAACGGCGGAGTCGCCTAGGTCCCCGTGCTGATCAGCTTCTTGATCTGGTCGGCCACGCCCTCCGCGTCCGAGGCCACGACGAGCCGGAGCACGATGACCACGAGGACGGCCAGCACGAGCAGCCCGAGCGCGATGGCCAGGTAGGGCAGCTCGCGGCGCACCGCGTTCGCCCCGCCGTCCTTGCGCTCCGCGTTCGGCGCGAGGACCTCACCGCCGCCCTCGGAGACAGCGACGTGGTTGCCCACGCCCTCGATCACGGCGCCGAGGCCCTCCTGCTGGCGCAGACGATATTTCCCCTGGAAGCCGAGGGCCAAGCAGAGGAAGTAGATTTGCGCGACGTGGTTCCTGCCGCGCTGGCCGTAGAGGTTGTCGAGGTTCGTGAAGAACCCGTCGCCGGCCGTGTTCAGCTGGAAGAACTGGAACTGCAGCGGGTTCTGGAGCCACTGCGTCCTCCCCGGCCAGTTCGAGTTGAAGATCACCTCGTCGGCGAAGGCCGCGAGCGCGAACTTCGCGTCGATCATGTCCTGCTCGGGGATGCGCGCTTCCCGCCCGTTCTGCATCATCGTGTCGAACAGGCCGAGGACGCGCCGCTGGAGGATGTCGGGCGCCGGGAGGTCGCGCGAGTTCCTGAGCTGCAGGATCAGCGAGAGCACGTCGGAGCACACAAAGTACATCGTCTGCGAGAGGCTCATGGGCTCCTCACCCGGAGGGGGCGGCCTGACACGTTCACTTTCCTGCCGGGACGGCGATCAGCCGGAGATCGACCTTTTGCGGTTCGATCGGCTGGTAGATAGCGATCGTGCCAGAGCCGAGGATATCGTTCCAGTAATCGCCATTCTGGTTGACGCGGAGGTAGACGAGGCCCGGCTTGATCGGGATGGCGCCCGGCGGCCGGTACTCGATGGCGACGTTCACGCCGGGCGTCGCGGAGTGCAGGATGTGCCCGATCTGCGTCCACGAGCCGATCTTGAGCAGGCGCGGGAGCCGCTCGCGCAGCGTGGCCTCGTCCGTGCCCTTCGCCTCGAGGAACATCTCGTGGCTGCGGGGCAGCTTCGGGTCCTCGAACCTGCCGAGGTACATGCCGTCCTCGCGCTTCTCGAGCGGCACGATGACGAACTGCTCCGTGACAACCTCGTTGATGAGCCTCCAGGCCCGGTCGAACATCGGCTCGAGGACGCCATCGAGCTCGAGGTAGTTGAACTTGGGGATCGTCGTCGGATCGCTGTCGGTCGCTGCAAAGGTGCAGAGCTCTCCGATGAGCGAGCCGAGGACGACATAACACTGCTCCGGGTGCGCGCCGCCGTGGTCGACGAGGTGCGACACGATCGGGATGTACGAGTTCAGGGTATGGAGCAGCCAGAACTTGGTGAGGTCGGAGGCCTGGAAGTCGACCGACGCCGCGCTCCGCATCCGCCGCCCCTCGACGAGCGACTTCTGCTTGCCGACGAGCGCCGAGAGCACGCGGCGGAGGCCGGACATGATGTGATCCGACGTGTTGATGCGGAGGACCGACGGGATGAAGCTCTTCCGCAGGGCGATCGCGCCGGAGCTGTCGCGGACGAGCTGCGCGATGCGCACGGTCTGGTAGGCGTCGCGCGGCTCGGTGCCGAAGAGGAGCCGCAGGTTGGTGCGGGCCCAGGTGACCGACTGCTCGTTGCGCCCGGAGTTCACGTCCGGGACCGTCGTCTGGGCGGCCACGAACCGCTGGGCGGGGCCTACCTTCGCAGGGTCCAGGCTGATGTTCGCCGCGGTCTCGCGCAGGTTCGGGATGCCGAGGAAGACGTCGAGCGTCTTCAAGGCGGCCGGGAAGGCGCCCTCGAGCGGCCGCGCCTCGACCTGGTCTTCGCCGCGATCGCCGATGAAGAACGGCGTGCCGTCGGGGAAGACGCCGTGGCATTTGACCACCTTGAACTGCCCAGCGGAGAGCGCTCGCTCATCGAACTGGGCGGACGTGATGCCCCAGTCATAGCCAACGACGGCGTGGAGGCGCGCGTGGAGCAGCGTCTCGTGGTAGGCGTCCGTTTGCTGCAGGTGCTGAGGGGTCATGAAGAGCCCCTCGGTCCAGACCGGCTTGCGCGGGTGAATCATGTCGCCCGTCCAGTCTTATCAGATGTGCCGTGCGCGGCGTCGCGAAAGCGGGTCGGGCGCGGGGAGCGACGACGCTGCGCTGCGCGCATCGGACCGCTCGTCGTCGACGGGGACCGCGCGGTCACGTCGCGCACGTCGCGTGGACTGCAGCTGGGAGGACGACCTGCGCGCGCCACGGCCATCACTTCCCCGGGCGAGCGGGCGCCTCCGGCGCGGCCACCTTCTTCGGCAGGCTGAGCCGGCGAACGGCGCTCGCGTTGGGGAACATCGACTCGTCGAACTCGACCCCGTTGTCGATCTTTGTCGAGTCGATGAAGAACGCGACCCGCGGATCGGCCACGGGCGGACCAGCGTCGGACTCGCGGCCGCCGCACTGGGCCTCTCCGGGCGGGAGCGGGAATTCGTAGAAGGTCTTCCAGCTGTTGCCCTTCGGGCTGTGGAACAGGGCGGCGCCGACGAGGTGGCTCGCGTCGGGCAGGCGCTCGAACTTCACCTCGACGAGGTCGTTCGGGAAGACCTCGACCTCGTCGACCTTGGCGAGGTCGTCCTCGAGCGTCTCCTTGTCCTTGAGGAGGATCTGGTCGTACGTCGCGTTCTCCATGCGCGCGCTGCTCTTCAGCTGGTAGAGCCGCACGACCACGGGCCGGGGGTTCCCGTTCTCGTTGGGGTTGATGTTGTCGGACGCGTAGATCGAGAGCGTCACGATCTGGACGTCGCACGGCTCGGGGGCCGCGGGCGGCGGCGCGGCGGACGTGCAGCCCGAGACCGCGGCGGGCAGCGCGGCGCCGAGGCCGACCGCGAAGGTCGCCGCCGCGATGGTTGCCGCGACCTTCGCCGGGGCCGCCCCGCGGAGGAGCGACGCCGGCCGACGTCGAGGCCCCGGCCGGCGCGCCGAGCCCTCCCCTGCGGGGGAGGGCGAACGCGGCTCCCCGATCCACATCGAACGCTGTAGGAGCTTGGCGAACGGGACCATGCTCCGCCCAATTTATGCGGAGTCTCGCGGCCAGTACAACTTTCGGTGTGCGAGCGGCGTCGATCGGTTCGTTTCAGTCCGATTCAGTCCGTTTCAGTCCGAGAACGAGATCGTGAAGTTCTTTTCGGCGTCGACCCCGATCTGGAGCCGCTTGGGGAGCGGCCCCTCCGCCATCTTCTCGAGGACGGCGACCGAGAGCAGCGGGAGGAGCGACGCCCGGAGGATATGGTCGATGTTGCGCGCCCCCGTGTCGACCTCGGTGCAGCGCGCCGCGATCGTCTCGACGAGCGCGTCCGAGTACGACGCCTCGATCCGCTGGCTCTTGCGCAGGCGGTCGACGAGCGCGTCGAGCTTGAGCCGCGTAATCTCGCCGAGCGCGTCGGGCGAGATCGGCAGGTACGGCACCGTCGTCATGCGCGCGAGCAGCGCCGGCTTGAAGTGCGCGGAGAGCGTCGGCTTGATCGACTCGACGATCTCCTTGATGAACTCGCCGTCCGCGTCGAGGCGGCGCGACGGGTCTTCTTCCCGCGCGGCGACCGTCATGTTCGTGATCTTGTCGGTCGCGAGGTTGCTCGTCAGGATGATGACCGTGTTCTTGAAGTCGACGAGCCGCCCCTCGCCGTCGCTCAGCATGCCCTTGTCGAACACCTGGTAGAACAGGTTCATCACGTCGGGGTCGGCCTTCTCGACCTCGTCGAGGAGCACCACCGTGTAGGGCCGCTGGCGCACGGCCTCGGTGAGCATGCCGCCCTCGCCGTAGCCGACGTAGCCCGGGGGCGAGCCGATGAGCCGGGAGACCGTGTGCTTCTCCTGGAACTCGGACATGTTGATGACCGTCATCATCCGCTCGCCGCCGAACATGAGGTCGGCGATCCCGAGCGCGGTCTCCGTCTTGCCGACGCCGCTGGGCCCCACGAGCAGGAACACGCCCTGCGGCGTGCTCAGCGGCTTCAGGCCCGCGCGCGCGCTCCGGAGCTCCTTCGAGATGCTCACGATGCCGTGCGTCTGCCCCTTGATCCGCCGGGTCAGCCGGTCCTCCATCTCGAGGAGCGCCTTCACGTCGTCCTGGACCATCTTGCCGACGGGGATGCCCGTCCACGCCGCGACCACGCTCGCGACCATGGCCTCGTCGACGTCCGGCCGGATCAGCGGCACCTCGCCCTGGCTCTGCTTGAGCTCGTCGAGGGCCTTCACGACGTCACGGCGCGCGGCGTCCCGCTCCTCGTTCGTCTTGGCCTCGTCCATCTTCTTGCGGGCGTCGATGACCCGCTGCGTGCCCGCCGTCTCCTTCGCGTAGTCGGCGCGCACCGACTCGAGCTCGGCCTTCGCCTTGGCGAGCTTGTCCTTGAGCTCCGCGACCCGCTCTTGATCGATGTGGACGCCCTTGTCCCGATCCCGCTCGAGCGCCTTGAGCTCGGTCTCGGCGTTCACGATGAGGATCTCGGCGTCCTCGACCGCGGCGGGGCGCTGCTGCAGCGCGACCTTCACCCGGGCCGCACAGGTGTCGAGCAGGTCGACCGCCTTGTCCGGCAGCTGCCTCCCGGTCAGGTAGCGCGCCGACAGCCGCACGGCCGCGGTCACCGCCTCATCCTGGATGATGACGTTGTGGGCCGCTTCGAACTTCGGCCGGAGCCCCCGGAGCATGACGACGGCCGCCGGCTCGCTCGGCTCGTCGACCTTCACCGGCTGGAAGCGCCGCTCGAGGGCGGCGTCCTTCTCGAAATATTTCTTGTACTCGCTCCACGTCGTGGCCGCGATCGTCCGGAGCTCGCCGCGGGCGAGCGCCGGCTTGAGCAGGTTGGCCGCGTCGCCGCCGCCTTGCTGGCCGCCCGCGCCGATGAGCGTGTGCGCCTCGTCGATGAAGAGGATGATCGGCTTCGACGACCCCTTCACCTCGGCGATCACCTGCTTCATCCGGTTCTCGAACTCGCCCTTCACGCCGGCCCCTGCCTGGAGCAGCCCCATGTCGAGCCCGAGGATGTCGACGCCCTGCAGGAGCGGCGGCACCTTCGGGTTCTCCGGCGTGCTCTCGACGATGAGCAGCGCGAGCCCCTCGACGAGCGCCGTCTTCCCGACGCCCGCGTCGCCGACGATGATCGGGTTGTTCTTGCGCCGCCGCGCGAGGATATCGATCACCTGCCGGATCTCCCGCTCGCGGCCGAAGATCGGATCGATCTGCCCCGCGCGCGCCTTCCCCGTGTAGTCGACGCAGAACTTCGCCAGCGCCGAATCGGGCCCGGCGCTCGCCATCCCGGCCGGCAGCTTCCCGGCCCCGGGCGCGCCCGCGCCCGCCGAGGCCGCCGCGGCCTCGGCCTCCTCCTTGGAGCCGGAGACGATCTTGGAGAGGTTGTTCTTGAGATCGTCTTTCGAGATGCCCTCGAGGTACGCGCCGATGCTGCTCACCGAGTACCGGGTCGGCTGCTGGACGAGGCGCTGGAAGAGCACGCCGCTCCGGACCCGGTGGTAGCCGTACTCCATGGATCCGACGAGATAGGCGTCCTGCATCCACTCGAGCATCGTCGGCGAGAGCACGGGCCTCCCGGCGTTGCCTTTCCTCAGCTCTTCCAGGCTGCGCTGGAGCGCGGCGCGGAGGTGCGACGGGTCGAGATCATAGTGGGATACGAGAAACGCGATGTCGGAGTTCGCGTCGTCGAGCAGCGCGAGGAGCAGGTGCTCGAGCGTGACCTCGTAGTGGCGCGCGTTGACACACTGGCCAATCGCCGCCTCGAGGGCAGAGGTGCAGTTCTTTGTGAGTCGCTTGACGATGGCTTTGGTGTCGACGAGCTGCATGCGCGGCATGCTAACCGAGGCGCGCCCTCGTCCGAAAGCGCCTCGTCAGCCTCGCCCCTTGCGCTTCTTCTCCGCGGCCTCCGGGGCGCGGCCCTCGGCCCCGCTCGCGTCTCCGCGCTCCCGCGCGGGCGCCTTGGCCCCCCCGCGGGTCGCGTCGCCGCGCGGCGCCGCGTCGCGGGCGCCGTCGTCCTTCTCCTGCGCGGCGAGCGATTCGCCGGCCGCGACGCGGTCCACCATGTCGGGCCGTATCCGCAGCTTGAGCAGGGCGCCGACGCGGAGCTTTTGGTCCGGCTCAATACGGTTATCGCGCGCGACGTCCTCGACGTCTATGACGAACTGCCGCGCCACGCCGATCAGCGTATCGCCGGGCGCGACGCGGTAGAGCATCACCTCGCGCGCGGACCGCGACTGCGCGCGCGCGGCGCGCGTCCGCGGCGGGGCGCTGGCCGCGTCGTCGTCGGACGAGCCCTCCGGGCCGTCGTCGAGCGACGACATCGCCACGGGATCGCGCATCGAGCGTCGCTTGCCGAGCGCAGGCCGGCCGTCGTCGTCCACGTCCGTCTCCGCCGTCTCGGCCGCCCGCTTCCGCGCGGGCTTCGGGAGGAGCGAGAGCAGGCTCTCGTCGTCCCGGCTCCCCCTCCGCGGCGCGAAGTCGCGCCCGCCGAGCAGGTCGACCGGATCGAGGATCGACGCGTCGTCCGTGGAGAGCACGTCCGTGGAGAGCATCGCGGGCAGGGCGGCCTGCGCTCGCGCCAGCGTGTCCGACGGGAGCATCACGAGGAAGTCCCCCCGTCCGGGCGGCACGCGGTCCCCCAGGATGTCGGGGTTCAGCTTCCGCAGCGTCGAGGTCCCGACGCCGGCGGCCTTCGCCAGCGTCTTGAGCGGCGTCCCCGGGGACACCGCGATCTCGGCGGCGTCGATCGGCCGGCTCACCGCGACCTCATCGAACCCGAACCGCTCCAGGTTGTTCGCGACGATCGCCGCCGCCCCGATCTTCGGCACGTACGCGGCCGTCTCCGAGGGGATCGCCTCCTGGCGCGCCAGCTCGTTGAAGTCGGACGTCCCGTAGCGATCGATGCGGTCGAGCAGCTGCTCGTAGCCCATGTTGTAGGCCGCGAGCGCGAGATCCCAGCTGCCGAAGCGCAGGTAGAGATCGCGCAGGTGGTGAGCCGCCGCCTGCGTGGCGAGGCGCGGGTTCTTCCGCTGGTCGAGGTGCCGCGTCTGCTGGAGCCCGTAGACCGCGCCGGTGGCGGGCATGAACTGCCAGAGCCCGACGGCGCCGACCGGCGATTTCGCCCGCGGGTCGAAGCCGCTCTCGATCATGGCCACCCAGAGGAGATCCTCCGGAAGCCGTCGTTCCCTGAGCTCGCCCTGGATCATCTCCTGGTACCGCCCGCTCCGCTTCAGCCACGTCTCGAACATCTGCCGCCCGCGGTCGGTGCGCGTGAAGAAGCGGACGTACTTGAGGGTGCGGCGCGACACGGCGAGCCGGAGGTCCGGCAGCTGCAGCTTCGAGAGCGCCTCGGCGCCGGCCGCGTCGAGATCGTCCACGTCGTCGGCGTAGCTGCCTTCCGCCGAGAACGCGCGCGGCGGCCGCGAGAAGCTCGGCCGGTCGACCTCGCACGCGGCGCCCTCCCGCGCGTCGCGCCCCGCGGCCTCGCGCAGCCGCCACAGCTCCCGCGACTCGCCCCCCGGCGGCGCTGCCGGGCCGTCGAGCCCGCGCGCAGGCGCCGCGGTCGGCGGCGGCGCCGCGGCGAGCGCCCCGACCGGCGCCGTCGCCCGCGGTGCCCCGAGCTGGTAGGTCGACACCGCCGACTGGACCGACGTGATCGCCGACTGGGGCGCCGCCATCCCGACCCCGTAGCCAAACGCCAGGGCCGAGACCAGGGGAGGGATCTTGTGGACGAGGCTCATTTGCGTGTGGTTCAACGTCGCACCATGTAGGCAAACCGGTCAACAAACCGGCCGGCCCGGGTGGGCGGGGGCTGGGCGGGCCGGCCTCGGCGCCCTCTGGGCGGGCCGGCCTCGGCGTGGCCTCTGGGTGGGCCGCACGCGGACTGGCGGGCCGCATGGTGCGGATGGACGTCAGGCACTCCCGTCCGGCGGAGCGGGTCTGCTAGTCTGCACCCATGCCGGCGGCGCTCTCGGCCCGCGTGTCCGACACCCAGGCCAACCAAAGCTTCGACGCTTCGTTCGAGCGCTTCCCTGTCCGGATCGGCAGGAATCAGCTGAACGACCTTCACATCGACCGGCCCTACATCTCCCAGTTCCATGCGGCGGTGGACGTCCGCGATCGCCGGATCCTCGTGCGCGACCTCGGCTCCACCAACGGGACGATGTTCGCGGGGCACCGGCTGGCGCGCGACACCTCGGTGGACGTGAGCGGCCAGCCGGAGATCACGATCGGCCCGATCCAGATCCGGCTCGCGATCATCGAGGCGCCGCTGAAGTCCGAGAGCCCGAACGACGGCACGCTGCTCGGCACGGGCGGAGACAACCTCTCCGCGCTGATCAGCCCGCAGAAGCGCGCCGCCCCCGGCGGTGAAGACCCGTACCTGCGGCAGGTCGTCCCGTACCTGGAGGCGTACCGGACCGCGTGGGCCGCGGTCTACCGGATGATCTGGGATCACCTCGCGCGCCTCCCGCCCGACGCGCGCCAGAGCTACCTGCGCCGGCTCGGCGAGGAGCACCCGAGCGTGCTCGCGGAGCGGGATTTCCAGAAGATCTCTCAGTACTACGGCGTCGACTACCGCACGCTCGGCGAGCTGGCCCCGGCGAACGCGGCGTTCGCAGCGCTCTCCGAGCTGGCGGGCGCCCTCGCGCCCGGCACGAAGCCGCCCGACGACGTCGCGGGCATCGTCAACTTCGCGCGGCGGCTCCGCGACACGATGGAGGTCTTCCTGAAGTGCTTCGTGAGCTTGCGCGACGGCTATCAGGAGTTCGAGGCCGAGGTGCTGGCGCGCGATCGCTCCGCGGAGACGGACAAGGTCGCGAACGCGCAGGACGCGAAGGAGCTCGGCACGGTCCTGCTCACGCCGGTCGGGGGCCCGGACGCCGCGCGGCACCTCCACGAGATCTTCGTGGATGTCATGAGCCACCAGATCGCGCTCTTGAACGGCGTGATGGGGGGCGTGAGGTCGCTGCTCGTCAAGCTCTCCCCGAAGACGCTCGAGGAGAAGCTCGAGCGCGCGGGCAAGAAAGGCGGGCTGTTCTCGAACAGGTACGAGGAGCTCTGGAAGCTCTACGAGCGCCGCCACGGCGACTATTCGGGGGAGGACAAGGAGACTTTTCGGGAAATATTTGGCGAGCAGTTCTCTCGGGCGTACGCTGCGACCGCCGCAGAGGACTATGGGTCGTCCGGCGAGTCGGGAGGCCGGAGCATCGTCCGCTTCCCCGGCTCTGGGAATCCGAACAAACGCTAGCGCCCCAACACGGCGGGGCTTCGCGCGGCGAGCCGCGTCTTGGGCTCGCCGATCTTCGCCGGAGGCGCGGCCGAACGCGAGGCGCCGTTCATGCGAATCAGGGAGAAAGTCGTAGCAGCAGGATGTCTGGCCGTGGCCGCGTGCCTCCTCGCCCCGATCGAGGCGGCCGCGCAGACGACGGTCCAACGCGATAAGAACTGGGCCACGGTCTCGGACGTGAGCCTCGTGCTGGGAAGCTCCGTCGTTTTCCTGATGCCGCGTGTCTATTACAGCGATCCGGAGGCCACCGTCGGCTGGAAGGGGCGCTGGCATTTCTCGGTCATGGCGCCCGCCATGACGATGACCGCGCTGACGCTGCTCGTGGACCTGCCGATCAAGAACGCGCTCGAGTCGACGCGCCCTGGCTGCTCGATCGACGAGACGAAGGCGGCTGTGTCCGACTCGGGCTGCGAGTCGTTCGGCGGCCCGTCGACGCACGCGTTCGCCTCCTGGGGCGCGACGGGCGCGGGGACGGGCATCTTCGTGGTCGACACGTTCCGCTACTCGTCTGGCCGCTTCAACGCCGGCGGCTTCATCGGCAATGTGGCCTTCCCTCTCACCGCCTCGGTCGTCACCACCATCGCCCGGAGCGTCGCCCCCGGCGACACGCGGCCGCACGAGAACGCCGGTCAGATCGCGATCGGCGGCGTCACCGGCTTCCTGAGCGGCCTCGCCGTCGGCACCGCCTACGCGATGCTCCAGCGCCCGAACTGCGGCTACGGCAACGCGCTGTTCTGCTGGTAGCCGCCTCTCCGGCAGGCCCACTCCCCTCTCTCCGCCAGGCCTCCCTCCTCCCCTCGCTAGCAAGCCTCCCCCCGCTCGCTGGAGCGGCCAGGGGTCGTGGGGGAGCGCGGGGGGCAGGCCGAGGTTCGAGCAGATCACGCGCGCCGCGTCCGCGCCATGCGCGGGCAAGGCGCGCGTCCGGCGGGCCCCCCCGCGCTCCCTCTACGACCCCCTACAGCGGTTTCCGCCCCCCTCTGCCCCATGCCGAGCAGAGCGGCGGTCTCCCGCACAGGAGACGGGCCCAGATCGGCGTTTTCGGCGCGCAAGCGCACTCCCGTGCGCTGAGCACCGAAAACGTCGAGGTGGGCCCGTATCCGAAGCGGGCGACCGTCGCTCTAGTCCTGTCCGACGACGCGCTCCCAGAGCGGATCGTTCGACGAGAAGAGCGTATCTCGCTCCACCCGGAGGAATCGCTGGAACTCGACGCGGCGGAGCTCGCGGTCGCTGTCGCGGTTGCCGTCGTCGTGCTTCACGATCTTCACCCGCACCTGCTCGAGCAGCTGAATGCCGTTCGGCTTGTAGGAGACGTCGGTGCGCAGCACGTAGCGAGCGTAGAGCCCGCGCTCGGTGACGGAGGGCACCACCGCCGTCCGCTCCAGGTCGACGGACGCCGCCTCGATCAGCCGTCCCCTTCGCGCGAGGTAGAAGTGGGCTCGTTGTCGGCAGTCGTCGGGATCAGGGCAGCTCTTCGTCTCGGCCACGACGAGGTTGTCGTTGCCGAGGCGCACCGGGGACAGCTTGGTCCCCTTGGCGGGCGCGCGGAAGCTGCCGACCCCGTAGACGTCCGCGCGATCGCCGGCCGCTCGCACGAGCGCCACGAGGCCGCCCTCGTCGCCGTTCTCGAACTTGAGGACGCGCACCCATACGGCGCGAAGCCCCTCCGGCCCGGAGCGGATCTCGACCTCGTCGGGATCGATCTTGCGCGGCCAGCCGGACTTGGAGATGCCGCCGCGCAGGGTCTCGTTGGCGAACACGTAGTGGCCGGTACAGTCGACGTCGGTCGGTCCGATCCCGCGTTCCTCGCTGTAGCCGGGAATGACGACGCTCAGCCACTGGTCTGGGTCGAGGGTGCGGACGGCCGCCTTGCCGCCTGCCCCGCGCTTCGCAGGCGGCAGCTGGGTCGTGCACACCGGGATCGGATTCTGCTTGCGTGTCTGGAGCTCGCCGTGTGGCTGCTCTGGGTACGATCCGCAGCCCGCGAGGGCGGCGGCGAGCCCCAGGCCGACGACGGAGCCGAAGCGAACGATGCTCACGCGCTCTTCGTATCATGCAAGGCGTCGCCAAGGCGAGTTCGCGACCCAACGCCCTGGCCGGCCAACGGCTCTGGCCGGCCAACGGTTCTGGCCGGCCAGCCCGCCTCGTTCTCGGTGTCGGCGGTCGCACGCATGCCAGATCACGCTGCCGTCCCCCGCGTCGTCACGTTCCCCACACGCCCGCAACGCGATGGACACGCCCGCGTCCTCTTATGGAAGCGATGGCTTCGCGACGGAATATTGCGCGCTCTCAGGAACCAAACGCGAACCAAACCCCAACCAAAAGCGAACCGAATGCCAAGAAACCCGCGCTGCCCCGGGACACAAAAGTCTTGACGCTCCCAAGGAGGGAGTTACCTTCTGGACTCCCTGAGACGAACAGGGGTAGAGATACGATGAGAGTCTTATCTCTATGTCTCTTAACTCCTAGTCCCGACGGGGCGGACCGTCTGCCAGCGCGCAATGGGGCGTAGACTGAGCCCAGGCGGCGAGTTCTTGAAGGAAGAGGCATCTGATCATGGCGTTGCAAGCTCATCTCCAGTTGAAGGGCGTTACCCAGGGCCCCATCGATGGTTCGGTCACCCAGAAGGGTCGCGAGAAGACCATCGCTGTCATCTCGGTGCAGCATCAGGTCGTGAGCCCGCGTGATCCGGCGACCGGCATGCCCAGCGGGAAGCGCCAGCACAAGCCCTTCGTGATCACGAAGGAGCTCGACAAGTCGACCCCCCTTCTTTACAACGCCCTGGTCACCAACGAGAGCATCTCGGAGTGGAAGCTCAAGTTCTACACGCCGGGCACCGCGGCCTCGAAGAACGTCGGCAAGGAGCAGAACCACTACACGGTCACGCTCACGAACGCGACGGTCGCGAGCATCGACTTCCACATGGACAACACCCGCCTCACGGACGGCAGCAAGGACCGGCCGGAGTACGAGCGGATCTCGTTCACGTACCAGAAGATCGAGTGGTCGTACGATGACGGCGACGGCGCGCGCCAGGCGGACGACGACTGGGAGACGCCGAACCAGTAGCGTCTAGCGGTAGATGTCTCGTCGCACCGGGCGGCCTTCGGGTCGCCCGGTTGCGTTTGTCGTCCTGACGTTGGGGCATCAGAGCGGGGCGCATCTTCGTGCGCTACGGGCTCGGCCGCTAGGCAGGCGAGTGAGGCGTACGAAAGTACGCCGCAGCGAGCCGAACGAGGCGGATGAACCCGTAGCGCACGAAGATGCGCCCCGCTCCAGAGGGTTCCTCAAAATCAGGCATGGCCATCACCCGCAGCAAGCTCAGAATGTTGGCATGCCCCTCAGCGCCTACCTCAGACTCACCGGCGAAAGACAAGGGGAAATCAGGGGCTCCGTCACCCAGAAGGGGCGAGAAGGTAGCATCCTCGTCACCGAGGTATTCCACTCGCTGGTGGGGCCGCGCGACCCGGTCACCGGACGCCCGACGGGCAAGCGGATGCACAAGCCCTTCATCGTCACGAAGGACCTCGATCGGTCCACCCCGCTCCTCCTCAACGTCCTCAGCCACAACGAGAGCATCCCCCGCTGGGAGCTCCAGTTTTACAGGTCGATCGCGATCGGTATCGAGAAGCCAGTCTTCACGGTCCAGCTCACGAACGCGAACATCTCGAGCATCCAGTTCCACATGCTCAACGTGAGGAACCCGGTGCAAGCGCGCGCGCCCGAGCAGGAGGAGGTCGCGTTCACGTACCAGAAGGTCGTCTGGATCTGGAACGACGGGGGCGTCTCCGCGGAAGACGACTGGCTCACGCCGCGCTGAGCGGGCGGGCTTCCGCTCGAGGCGCGAGCTGATCTACGATCCCGCCGTGGCCGGTGCCTCCCTCCTCACCCGAATCGCGCACGCGGCCGACCCGCACTCGACGGAGCGGCACACCTACCGGGATCACGACCTCGAGTCGGCCATCCTGACGCACCTCGGGCACATGCTGAACACCCGCCAGGGGAGCTCGCTGACCTGCCCGGACTACGGCCTGATGGAGGTCTCGGAGGTGCTGCATGAGTTCCCCGAGGCGATCGGCCTGGTGCAGCGCTCGCTCAAGAACTGCATCCAGACCTACGAGCCGCGGCTGAAGAACGTGCAGGTCCGGCACCTGCGCACGGACGCGATCCAGTCGATGGTCCTCGAGTTCGAGATCACCGCGCAGATTCACTTTCCCGATGGCCGGCGGCAGGCGCTCCGGCTCGGCGCTGCAGTGGACCAGAGCGGCAATGTCCGGATGACGTAGCCCCCGCCCGGCGGCCCGGCTCACGGCGGTTGACAGCCTTCGGCCCCGGCGGTCGACTGGCGGTGGCGAGAGGATGTTCAACAAGTACTACCAGGACGAGCTCACCTACCTGCGGGATCTGGGGCGCGAGTTCGCCGCCGCCTACCCCGGGATCGCGCCCATGCTCGCGGAGAAAGGCGGGGACCCCGACGTCGAGCGCCTGCTCGAGGGCGTCGCGTTCCTGACCGGCAAGATCCGCCAGAAGCTCGACGACGAGCTCCCCGAGGTGATCCACTCGGTCGCATCGCTGCTCTTTCCGCACTACCTCCGCCAGATCCCGGCGACATCGATCATCGAGTTCACGCCGCTCCCGAACGTGGTGCGCGAGAAGCTCGTCGTCGCTCGGCACGCGGAGGTCGGATCGGTGCCGGTCGACGGCGTCTCGTGCCGGTTCCGCACGACCCAGGACGTCGAGCTCGTCCCGCTCGCGGTGGAGGACGTGCGCGTCGACACGGGCGCGCAGCTCGCGCAGACGCTCCGCATCGAGCTCCGTCTGACCGGCGGAGCCGCGCTGTCGGGCCTGTCGCTCTCCTCGCTGCGCTTCTACATCCACGGTGAGCGCAGGCTGCAGGACGACCTCCGCCTCTGGGTCGGGGCGCACGTCGACACCGTCGCGCTGGCCGCGGTGGACGCCGCGGGGCGCGACACGACGATCGCGTCGCTCCCGGCGCGCGCCGTGCGGCTCACCGGCTTCTCCGATGAAGAGTCGCTGATCCCGTACCCGAAGACGGTCTACCCGGGGTTCCGGCTCCTGCAGGAGTTCTTCACGCTCCCGCAGAAGTTCGCGTTCTTCGAGGTGACCGGCCTGCAGGCGCTCTCGGCGGAGCGGATCTCGGACCGGTTCGCGATCCTGCTGCAGTTCAGGGACGGGCTCCCGCCGGGGACGAGGATCAGCAGGGAGAACCTCCGGCTGTTCTGCTCGCCCGTCGTGAACCTGTTCGAGCACACGAGCGATCCGATCAAGCCCGAGGCCACGAAGCACGAGTACCTCTGCCGCCCGGCGGGCGCGGCGCCCGCGGCGTTCGAGATCCACAGCATCGACAAGGTCGTCGGCATCGCCCGGCGCACGAGCCAGCGCGTCGAGATCCCCTCGTTCTTCAGCTTCCAGCACGAGCTCGATCCCGAGGCCGCCGCGCGGACGATCTTCTACCAGGCGCACCTCCGCCCGGCCGCCATCGGCGACGGCATCGACATGTACCTCTCGTTCGGCTCCCCGCAGGACGCCGGGGCCCTCCCCGAGTTCGACGTGATCAGCATCGAGGCGACGAGCACGAACCGCCGCCTGCCGGCGCAGCTGAAGCTCGGCGATCTCAGGGTGCCGACGGCGACCTCGCCCGCCGTGGCGAGCTTCACCAACCTCACCGGCGTCACCGCGCCGCTCCCGCCGCCGCTCGGGCGCGAGCTGCAGTGGCGCGTGCTGGCGCACATGGCGATGAGCTACCGCTCGATCACCGAGCTCGAGGTGCTCCGGGCGACGGTCGATCTCTACAATTTCCAGGCGATCGTCGATCGTCAGGCGGCGCGCGCGAACCAGCTCCGCCTGGCCGCGATCAAGTCGATCCGGGTGCGGCCGACGGATCGGCTGTACCGGGGGGCGCCGGTGCGCGGCGTCGCGGTCGACATCGAGCTCGACGAGGGCGGGTTCGTCGGCGAGGGAGAGATGTACCTGTTCGCGAGCATCCTGAACGAGATGCTCGGGTCCTACGTCTCGCTGAACTCGTTCACGCAGCTGACGGTCACCGGCACGAATACACGCGTGGTGCACAAATGGGACCCGAAGAGCGGCAGCCTGACGCTGATCTGAGGCCGGCTGCGCCGAGGGGCGCCGCGAGCGCCGACCCCGTCGCGCTGGAGACGCTCCGGCGCTTCGCGGATACCGCGCCGCGCTTCTCGTACTACCGCCTCATCTACCTGCTCGAGCGGCTCTTCCCTGCCGCGCCGCCGGTGGGCCAGCTCGGGCCGGCGCAGGACGAGCGCATCCGGCTGCGCGGCGACCCGTCGCTCATCTTCGCCTCGAGCGACGTGAGCGAGCTCGCGCCGGTCAAGTCGGCTGACGGCGTCGAGCGCGCCCGCGTCTCGACCACGTTCCTCAGCCTGTACGGCTCGGTGTCGCCGATGCCGGCGTACTTCATCGAGCAGATCGCGCAGGCCGACTACCAGGGCGGCCCGCAGCCGATCCGAGAGCTCCTCGACGTCTTCCACCACCGGCTCCTGTCGCTGCTCTACCGCGCGTGGACCAAGTACCGCCTGCCCGTCACGTACCGCAAGCAGGGCGCCGATCCCTTCTCGCGTCGGATGCTCTGCGCGGTCGGCGTCGACGGCTTCCGCGGCTACGAGACGCCGCTCGATCGCTTCTTCTTCCTCCGCTACGCGTCGGTCCTCGCCTCGAAATCGCGCTCGGCGAGGAACCTGGAGACGGTCCTGTCCGAGATGCTCGGCAACATCGGGGTGAAGATCGAGCAGTTCGTCGGTCACTGGACGAAGATCGAGAAGCCGTTCAGAAACAAGCTCGGCGTGATGAACCATCAGCTGGGCGAGAGCCTGACGCTGGGGCGCTATGTGTTCGACGGCTCCGGCCGCTACAAGGTCGTGCTCGGCCCGGTGGGCTACGACGAGTACCTCTCCTTCTTGCCCGGGGGCCGGCGGCAGGATCTGGTCCGCGGCGTCATCGAGACGTTCACGCCGGGCATCCACGACGTGATGCTCGAGATCCACGTGGACACGGAGGAGGCGCCTCGGTTCCAGCTCGGCTCGCCGCGCGCCGCGACGCTCAAGCGCACCGCGTGGATCGGCGGATCTGCGGCGGAGCGGCTCGTGATCACGATCCCCCTCGACGACAAGCACCTCGCGGGCGGCGACGACGAGGACGACGACGATCGGGGCGAGCCCCCGCCGATGTGAGCGAGGCCGAGCGCCGCCGCCGCGGGCCGCCGGGAGGCGCGGCGGCGCTCGCGCCGTGGCGCCGTCTTGACCCGCCCTGCGCTCAGTAAACGGTGAGGCTCTGCAGCGCGGCGGTGATCTCGTCGGCGTTCGCGTCGACGTTCTCGTGGTGCACGATCTGCACGAGCAGGATGCGGCGGGGGCTCCGGAGCAGGATCTCGTGGGCGAAGGCATCCGAGACGGGCTTCGACGGGATCTTCGCCTTGACGAGGTAGCTGCGCCCCTGCGTGTTCGCCGTGGCCACGGGCGCGCGGCCGGAGAGGATCTCCGCGCCCTGCTCCTCGAGGTCCGCCTCGTAGCGCTTGAGCACGTCGGGCCACGGCTCGTCGGGGCTGTCGATGCGCTCGTAGATCGAGAACAGGAACTGCCGCGGGGACTGGTACGTGATGAAGCGGCGCTCGGGCGTGTAGTCGGCGCCGCCGACGTTCCAGTCCATCGGGCGGCTCATGCGGACGTCGCCGTTCATGAGGCCCACGCCGATCCGGCGCGGCACCCGGTCCGTCGCCGGCGCGTCGAGCGGCGGGAAGTACACCTCGAAGCTCGAGTCCTTGCTCAGGGTGCCGGCCGCGCCGTGGAGGTAGAAGACGTCGTCCTGCCTGGGGGCGGTGGGCGAGCCGCCGCAGCCGGCGAGCAGCGCGATCGCAGCCACGGCGACGCAGGCCACGCCCGCGCGCCCCGCTCCGGCGGCGAGCGGACGGCGGGCGCGGAAGGCGGGGACGTGCGCGAGCATCGGCATTCCGAGGTGCCTCATCGGGGGAACTCTAGGCCAGCGAGGGCACGCCAGCCAAATGTTCGCCGAGGAGTTTGCCCTCGGGGTGCCCGGCATTGAATGATTGCCCGGCCCGGGCAGCGCTGCGCCCGCCGATCGAGGCGGTACCCCCGTGCCGCGAGAGAGCCATGTCCAACGAAAGCATACCGAGTCGCAAGGGCGAGCCCGCCGGAGCACAGCCGGCGAGCGCGCCGAGCCCCCCCTCCACCAGCACGCGCCAGGGCCACGAGCGTCCGGCGCCGAGCCAGCGCGCGCCCCGGCGCCCCGCGCTCGCGGCGGCCTTCGCGCTTGCGCTGGGGGCCCCGGCGTGCAGCGGCATCGACGCCGGCGTGGAGTACCCGGGCGACCTGCCCGCGATCGATCGGTACCTCTTGACTCCCGAGAACGGACCCGAGGCGCCGCTCGCGCTGGGTGAGTTCAAGATCGGCCCCGAGACGTGCAGCGGCGTCGACACGCACCCGGTCACCCAGAAGCTCTCGCCCGAGGATCTCAGCCGCTTCCTCGCGGCGCAGGGCGCCGGGAGCATCACCCCGAAGCTGGCGAGGTCGAACCTGTATTGGTTCGACTTCCCCGCGCGCGACAAGTCGTTCGTCCGGCTGCGCCTTGCGGTGCTCGAGGACTCCAAGCACGCGACGCAGGATCTCCACGACGCGGTGCTGCAGCACGGGCCGGGCTGGTGGGGCGTCCGCCGCTCGAACCTCGCCGTGCTCGCGCCGAAGGCGAACCTGAGGGAAGCGATGGCGTTCGCCATCAAGTACAAGCTCGTGTGCTGGGGGGTCTTCACGTACGCGGCCAACGACGACGCGTACGTCGTCCCCGGGCCCTACGCAGAGCTGTGAGGGGAGCAGGCGGCGCGCGGGGCGGAGGCGCACGCTGCCGGCGCGCCGTCGGCAGACCTCTGCGAAGCTGGCCCCCACTCGGGGAGAACGCGTAGACTGCGCCCATGCGCCGTTACGTCTTGCTCGCCGCCGCCGTTGCCCCGATCCTCGCCGTGACCGCAGCCGTCTCCGTGCCCGGCTGCGCAGAGGAATTCGATGACGTCTGCGCGTTCCTCGAAGACACGAGCAACTGTTACGCAGATTTTCATGCCGATGTCGTGAATCGGTGCGGTGCGCCTGGTGCGGGGAACGGGCCCAAAGGCAAGTTCGCTGGCCGCGAGACCCTCGACATCTGTTTCCTCACGGAGGGAGGTCAGGTCGTCTTCGACCCGCCGCTCGACGTCGCATCATTCCCTCCGAAGAGCATCGCGTTCAAGCGCCTCGACGCCCGGGCAGAGGAATGCGGCTCCTTCACGTACTCGGGGGAGTTCAGCTACTCGGTGACCATCAATCCATGCATCCAGCCCGGAAATGACACCGGTGCCGGTGGTGGTGGTGGTGGCGGCGCCGGTGGCGCCACCGCCATCGCACAATGCGAGGACGCAAATGCCGGCGGTGGTAGCGCTACTGGCGGGGGCGGCAACGAGTCTGCCGACGTGGACGGCGGTACAGTGACCGTCATCACACCGGAAGACCGTGCAACGCTCGACGTGAGCTGCTCGGAAGGCACGCAATACCACTTCAACCGGCTCGAAGCCGAAGCGAAGTGCGGCGGCCACGACACGCTCCTTCCGAGGGCCATACTCAAAACGAGCCTGGGGAAACAGCCCCCCCCGGAGGCAGACCCCAACGATCTCGATGGATACAATGGTTTCATCTCCTTCAGCATCCACTACCCACCTATCGTTGGTTCTGGGGAGGGTGGGGGTACTGGCGGCGGGGGCGATGGTGGAGCGGGCTCCGACGCGGCCCCCTCGGCTGAGGTGGTGGAGTATTTCAACTGCGAGATCCCGGCGCCCCTCCCCCTCTGCTTCAATGGCGTGAAGGACGGCACGGAGACCGACGTCGACTGTGGCGGCACGCTCTGCACAGCGCGGTGCGGCGATGGTCAGTCCTGCATCAAGGGCGGCAATGATTGCGCGGATGGGTTCGAGTGCGTCATCGTGGATGGCTTCTCGAAATGCGCAGCGTCCACGGGCGGAGCCGGCGGTGGCGGCGCAGCCGGCGCTGGCGGCGCAGATGGGACTGGCGGCTCGGGCGGCGCCGGCGGTCAGTAACCTCGCTCTCCGCTCAGGCGACCAGCACCTTCACCACGAACGTCGTGCTCCCGAGGCGCAGCCGGTCGTTGTCGCGCAGCTGCCGGCGCTCGCCCTGTCCGAGGCGCTGCTCGTTGACGAAGGTGCCGTTGCGCGAGCCGTCGTCCTCGATGAAGACCTGGCCCGTCGTCGGGTCCGCGTGGATCGACGCGTGCCGTGAAGAGGCGCTCGCATCCGCGAGCCCGATCTCCGTCGTAGCGTCCGCCCCGGCGCGCCCCACCTGCGTCCGGCCGCTGTACATCGGCCAGAAGCTGCCTCCGGGATCGTTCTGGAACGTCACGATGAAGCCGACGAGGACGCGCGCCGGCTGCGCCGACACCTGCGGCACCGCGCCCGAGACCGCGCCCTGGACGATCGGAGGCGCGACGATCGCAGGCGCCCTGGCCTGAGCGACCGCCGGCACCCCGCCCTGCACCATCGGCGGCGGCGCGACCGCGCCCCCCTGCACCATCGGCGGCGGCGCAACCACGCCCCCTTGCACCATCGGCGGCGGCGCGACCGCCCCCCCCTGCACCATCGGCGGCGCGACAAGCCCTGGCGCCCCCGTCGGTATCACCATCGGCGGGGGCGCAACCATCTGCGGGGGCACGCCGAAGACCGGCGCCGGCGCCACGGGCTGCTGCCCCATCGCGCCACCCAGGGACGCGCCGGGCACCATGCCCGGGCCCGGCGCCCCGAGCGCCGGCTGGGCCGGCGGGACGCCCGGCGCGTTCATCGGAGACGCCGGCTGCGACGTGAGCCCCGCGGAAGGAGCCGCTCGGGCCCAGGGCGAGACCGGGAAAGGCGCTTCCGCGCCCGTCGAGAAGGCGACGCCTCCGCCCGGCGACGCCGGCACCGAGAGCCCGCCCCCGCCCACCCCGTACGCCTGGGGAGGAGGCGGATAGGCGCCCTGCGCGCCCCCTGCCGCGTAGCCTGGGGCTGCCGCGCCGCCATAACCCGAGGCGGCTGGCTGCCCTGGATAGCCCGGCGGGCCAGGCGGGGCATAGGCGCCAGCCCCCGCCTGCACCGGCGGAGGCGCGACCGGAACGGAGGCTCCAGGCGCTGCGCCCGCCACGCTCGTACCGCACATCGAGCAGGCAGCGTCGGTCTCCTTGAGCATCCACGCGCAGTTCGGACACGGCCTCATGCGCTCTCGAGGCTACCGATTCGCTTGACATCCGTCGAGGCGAAAGCCGCCCGCAGGCGCGAGCACCGCCGCGCAGGTCGGCCTGCGCTGCGCAGGCGACGCGATGTCGCTGCCGCGCGCCAAGCGAACGCGCCAAGCTCGCCGAGAGGCAGAGGCGTCCGTCGCCGCCGCGCGGGGCGTCTTGACGAAGAGAGGCACGAAAAAAGGCGCCGCGCGTTCAAGCCGCGCGGCGCCTCGGAGACAGGTCGCTCAGCGATCGCTGGCGACGCTCGTCAGTTGCTGGCGATCGAGCTCTTCTCCGACTTCTCGATCTCCTTCTTCTCGCCGTCCTTCGACTCCTCGGTCGCGGGCGCGGGCTCGGGCAGCCGCTCGAGCGCGGCCTCCAGGACCTGCTCCATCCGGCTGACGAAGAAGAACTGCAGCTCGTCCACGACCTCCTTCGGCACCTCCTCGAGATCCGCCCGGTTGCGCTCGGGGACGATGATGCGCTTGATGCCGGCGCGGTGCGCCGCCAGCACCTTCTCCTTCAGGCCGCCGATCGGGAGCACGCGACCGCGGAGCGTGATCTCGCCCGTCATCGCGACGTCGTGGCGGACCTTGATCCCGGTGAGGAGCGAGACGAGCGCCGTGAACATCGTCACGCCCGCGCTCGGCCCGTCCTTGGGCATCGCGCCGGCGGGGATGTGGATGTGCAGATCGCTCTTCTCGAGGAAGTCCTTCGCGATGCTGTACCTCGACGCGTTGCTGCGCACGAACGAGAGCGCCGCCTGCGCCGACTCCTTCATCACGTCGCCGAGCTGGCCGGTCAGCTGGAGCTTGCCCGTGCCGTACATCCGCGTCGCCTCGATGAAGAGGATCTCGCCGCCGACGCTCGTCCACGCGAGGCCCGTCGCGACGCCGCTCTCGGCGGTGCGCTCCGCGACCTCGCTCGTGTACTTCGCCGGGCCGAGGAACTCGTGCAGGTCGTCCTCGTTGTCGACGCGCCGCTTCTGCGTGTCGCCCTCGGCGACCTTCACCGCCACGCCGCGGATGACGCCCGCGATCTGCCGCTCGAGCGACCGGACGCCGGCCTCGCGCGTGTAGTGATCGATGATCTCCTCCAGCGCCTTGTCCGTGACCTCCAGCTGCTCGGTCGTGAGCCCGTGCTCCGACAGCTGCTTCGGGAGCAGGTGCTGCCGCGCGATCGCGAGCTTCTCCTTCCGCGTGTAGCCGGGGATCTCGAGGATCTCCATGCGGTCGCGGAGGGGCGGCGGGATCGGATCCGCCACGTTCGCGGTCGCGACGAACATCACGTGCGACAGGTCGTACGGGATCTCCAGGTAGTGATCCGCGAACGTGTTGTTCTGCTCCGGATCGAGCACCTCGAGCAGCGCCGCCGACGGGTCGCCGCGGAAGTCGTGCCCGATCTTGTCGACCTCATCCATCATGAAGACCGGGTTGATCGTCCCCGACTTCTTCATGCCCTGGATGATCTGGCCAGGGAGCGCGCCGACGTAGGTGCGCCGGTGGCCGCGGATCGCCGCCTCGTCGTGCACGCCGCCGAGCGAGACCCGGTGGAACTTGCGGCCGAGGGCGCGCGCGATGCTCCGGCCGAGCGACGTCTTGCCGACGCCGGGAGGCCCGAGCAGGCAGAGGATCGGCCCCTTCTTGTCCTGCTTCAGCTTGCGGACCGCCAGGTACTCGAGGATGCGCTTCTTGACCTTCTCCAGGCCGTAGTGGTCCTCGTCGAGCACCTTGCGGACGCTGCCGATGTCGAGGTTGTCCTGCGTCGACTGCGTCCAGGGCACGTCGAGGATCCAGTCGAGGTACGTCCGCACCACGGTGTACTCGGCCGACCCGACCTGCATCGTGCGCAGCCGCTTCAGCTGCTTCTTCGCGACGGTCTCCGCCTCGGTCGGCAGGTTCGCCTTCGCGATGCGATCCTCGAGCCCGTCGAGATCGCCCTGATCGCCGTCGTCCTCGCCCAGCTCCTCCTTGATCGCCTTGAGCTGCTGGCGCAGCACGTACTCGCGCTGGTTCTTGCCCATCTCCTCCTTGATCTGGGAGTTGATGCGCTCGCGCATCTTCAGGATCTCGAGCTGCCGCGTGAGCAGCCGGAGCACCTTGCGGATGCGCTCCTTGACGTCGATCGTCTCGATGAGCTGCGCCTTCTCCTCGACCGGCGCGTCGAGATTCGCAGCGACGAGATCGGCGAGCGCGCCGGGCGCCTGGATAGAGTCGATGAGCGAGCCCGCCTCGCGCGGGAGCTCCGGCATCAGCTGGATGACCTGCTTCGCGATGTCGCGCAGGCTCATCGCCAGCGCCTCCGCCTCGACGTCCTCCGTCGCCGGCTCGTCCATGCGGCGGATCTTGGCGCGCAGGTACGGCGTGTGGGCCGTGACGGTGTCGAGCCGGATCCGCGTGAGGCCCTGCAAGATCAACGAGTAGTTGCCCGAGCTGTGCTTCAGCGCCTTCAGCACGCGCGCGGCGCAGCCCATCGGGTACAGGTCCTCCGCCCCGGGATCGTCGGTCGACGGATCGCGCTGGGCGAAGATCGCGATGACCGGGCCAGGGAGGTTGTCGACATCCTCCACCAGCGCGACCGACTTCTCGCGGCCGACATCGAAAGGCGCGACGGCGCCCGGGAACAGCACCGCATTGCGGATCGGCAGAACCGGCAGCTCGTCGCCGAAGACGACCTCTTCCTCGGAGCGCGGCGGCATCGGCGGGTTCTTTTTCTCGGACATGGCGATCTCCTCTAGGCACCCGACCGGGGGAGGTAAACCCCTTCATCAACACGCAGCCGGGCCGCGCGGCCACCGCGCGCCCCGGTCATCTTGGCTTGCATCCAGACGGATGCGGATGGTGCAACGCGGAGCCCTGCTGGCAGCTCTTGGTGGAAGACAGCCCGCGAGGCTACGGGAACTCACCATAGACACGGCGCATGCCGCATGCCACAGCCCTGGCCATTTTTTTGAATGAGGATACGCTGCGGGTCAGCTCCGACCTGCAGCGCTCGCTCGTCATCACCACCACCTGGCGCGCGCGACGCGGCGCAGGATCCTCCGCGCCGTCGCTTGCCGCGCGGCGCGGCGCGGCCGAGGCTGCGCCCGGCACGGAGCGACACCCTGGCCCTCGCTGAACGATGATCGATCCCCTGCTCGGCCTCGGCGCGCTCGCGATCGCGATGCTCGGCCTGCCGGCGGCGCCGTCGCTCGATCCAGGGCCCAGCCCGGCGTGTCCGGCGGACATGCGGCTCGTCACCGGCACGCACCGCGACGAGGTGCAGCACGTCTGCGTGGAGCCGGTCAAGAGCGGCAAGGCGACCCACTGCTTCGCGTACTGGGAGGACATCACGGCCGAGGAGGGGCCGGCGACCGAGATCTCCGTGTGCATGGACCAGTTCGAGGCGCCGAACCAGCGCGGGGCGAAGCCGCTCGTCATGCAGTCGTTCGAGACGGCGACCGCGTGGTGCGCCGCGCGCGGCAAGCGGGTGTGCGCCGAGCAGGAGTGGGAGCTCGCGTGCGAGGGCCCCGAGCGGCGTCCCCTCGCCTACGGCTGGCGCGTCGACAAGGCGGTCTGCAACAGCGGCAAGGCCTGGCGGCCGGTCGACGAGCGGAAGCTCGGCGCCTCTGGCGAGGTGGCGCAGCGCGAGGTCGAGCGGCTCTGGCAGGGCGCGCCGAGCGGCTCCCACCCTGGGTGCGCCTCGACCTTCGGCGTCTTCGACATGATGGGCAACGTCGAGGAGTGGGTCGCCTCGCGCGGCGGCCGCCGGTGGCCAGGCGCGCTCATGGGCGGCTTCTGGGCCAAGCCGTGGACGGGCTGCCGCGGGACGAACGACGCGCACGAGCCGAAGTTCGTGTTCTACGAGACCGGCTTCCGCTGCTGCGCCGATCCGCGCTCGGCTCTCCCTTCGCGCGGCGCGGCGGCGCGCGAGGAGAACGAGGAGCGCGGCGGGCGGCCAGCGTCCGGGCCCTGAGGTCGGCCCGCCGCGGCGGCGCTCGCCGCGAGCGAAGAAGGCGGCACGAGGGACGCAGGTCCTGCTAGAAGCCAGGGCGTGCGCGCCCTGTTCTTCGGTACCCCCGCCATCGCCGTGCCGTCGCTCGAGGCGCTCGCGTCGATCGCGGACGTCGTCGGCGTCGTCTGTCAGCCGGATCGGCCGGCCGGCCGCGGGCTCGAGCTGAAGGCGCCGCCGGTGAAGGTGAAGGCGCTGGAGCTCGGCCTGCCCGTCGTGCAGCCCGAGAAGGTCCGCACGCCCGAGTTCGCCGCGTGGGTCGCGGACGCGCGAGCGGACGTCGCGCTGGTGATCGCCTACGGGCGCATCCTGCCGAAGGCGGTGCTCGAGGCGCCGCGGCGCGGCTGCATGAACCTCCACGCGTCGATCCTGCCGCGCTACCGCGGCGCCGCGCCGATCACGTGGGCTATCGTCGGGGGCGAGGCCGAGACGGGCATCTCGCTGATGCAGATGGACGAGGGCATGGACACCGGGCCCGTCTACGCGGTGCACCGGGCGCCGATCGGCCCGGACACGACCGCCGACGAGCTCGCGATCGATCTCGGTGCGCTCGCCGCGCGCGTCGTGCGCGAGGACCTCCGCCGCGCGGTGGACGGCGCGCTCGCGCTGGCGCCGCAGGACCACGAGGCGGCGACGCACGCGGCGCTCCTGAAGAAGGAAGACGGGCGCATCCGGTGGGAGCGGAGCGCCCGGCAGATCCACGACCACATCCGGGGGATGACCTCGTGGCCGGGCGCCTTCACGACGATCGACGGCAAGGCGCTCAAGGTCCTGGCCGCGCGCGTCGAGAGCGAGGCCGACCAGGCCGGAGCGCCGCCGGGGACCGTGGTGATGGCGGGCCGCAGCGTCGTGATCGTCGCGTGCGGCGCGGGCGCGATCCAGATCCTGCGGGCCCAGGCCGAGGGACGAAAGCCGCTCGCGGCGGCGGACCTCGTCGCCGGGCGGACGCTCCAGACGGGGATGGTGCTCGGTCGATGAGCGCCCCGGGCGCCGTTCACGGCGCCCCGTCGACGAGCGCCGCCCGCGTCACGGCGCCTCGTCGATGAGCGCCGCCCGCGTCACGGCCCGGCCGGGTGCCAGATCGTCTTCATCTCGACGAACCGCTCGATCCAGCGGGGGGACGTCGCGGCCCTGTCGTCGAACCACTCGGCCTCGCCGAGCGAGCGGGCGCGCACCCGCTTGACGCTGGCCGCGGCCGCCTCCTCGAGGCGCTTCGCCAGCGCCGCGTCCACGCCGTGCAGATCGAGCGCGGCGACGTCCATGTGCGCGGCGAGGTGCGGCAGCACCTCCGCGAGCTGGCCGGTGAGGACGTTGACGACGCCGCCCGGGAGATCGCTCGTGGCGAGCGCCTCGCCGAAGACGAGCGCCGTGCGCGGATCCACCTCGCTCGCGAGCACGACGCACGTGTTGCCGGCGGTGATCACCGGCAGGAGCGCGCCCGCGAGGCCGAGGAGCGCCGGCCGCGGCGGCGCCGCGATGACGACGACCCCCATCGGCTCGGGCACCGTGAAGGTGAAGTGCGGGCCGGACACGGGGTTCAGGCTCGCGAAGAGGCTCTGGTACTTGTCGGCCCAGCCCGCGTAGGCGACCGCGCGATCGATCGCCGAAAGGACCTCGCGCTCGGCGGCGCCGGCCTCGAGCCCGCCGCGCTCGAGCGAGGCCGCGAGCTCCGCGCGCCGCGCCTCGAGCATCTCGGCGAGGCGGTAGAGGATCTGCCCGCGGTTGTACGCGGCGCGCGCCGACCAGCCGCCGAGCGCGCCGGCCGCCGCGAGCACCGCGTCGCGCCCGTCCTTCCGCGACGCGCGCGGGATGTTCTCGACCGCGCCCGCGCCTCCGTGATCGCGCACCTGCGTGTACCTCCCGGACTCCGAGCGCACGAACGCGCCGCCCACGAACATCTTGTACGCCTTGCGCACGCCGACCCGCGCGCGCGCCTCGCCCGAAGGAGCGTCGAGCGCGGCCGCGCCGGCGCAATCGCCGATCGACGTGCACCCCTCGTCGCCGCCGCTGTCCTGGTTGCCGAGCGCCATCAGTCCACCTCGAGGTAGGCGAGCAGCCCCTGGCGTCCGCCCTCGCGGCCGAAGCCGCTCTCCTTGTAGCCGCCGAACGGCGCGCTGGGATCGAACTTGTTGAAGGTGTTCGCCCAGACGACGCCGGCGCGGAGGCGCTGCGCGACCCAGAAGCTCTTCGATCCCTTGCCGGTCCAGACGCCCGCCGACAGCCCGTACATCGTGTTGTTCGCCTTCTCGATCGCCTCGTCGGGCGTGCGGAAGGTCAAGATCGAGAGCACCGGGCCGAAGATCTCCTCGCGCGCGATCCGGTGCGACTGCGCGACGCCCGTGAAGAGCGTCGGCGCGAACCAGTAGCCCCGCTGCGGGAGCGCGCAGCTCACCGAGAAGCGCGCGGCCCCCTCGCGCTCCCCCGCGGCCACGAGCTCCTCGATCTTCGCGAGCTGCGCCCTCGAGTTGATGGCGCCCACGTCCGTGTTCTTGTCGAGCGGGTCGCCGACGCGCAGGGTCGCCATGCGCTCGCGCAGCTTGAAGAGGAGCGCGTCATGCACGCTCTCCTCGACGAGGAGGCGCGAGCCCGCGCAGCAGACGTGGCCCTGGTTGAAGAAGATGCCGCCGATGATCCCCTCGACGGCCTGATCGAGCGGCGCGTCCTCGAACACGATGTTCGCGGCCTTGCCGCCGAGCTCGAGGGTGAGCCGCTTCCCGGTGCCGGCGAGCGCGCGCTGGATGCGCTTGCCGACCTCGGTCGACCCCGTGAACGCGACCTTGTCGACGCCGGGGTGGCCGACGACCGCGGCGCCCGTCGCGCCGGCGCCCGTGACCACGTTGACGACGCCGGGCGGGAGGTCCGCCTCCTCGATGATCTTCGCGAGGAGCAGCGCGGTGAGCGGCGTCGTCTCTGCGGGCTTGAGGACGCACGTGTTGCCCGCCGCGAGCGCCGGGGCGAGCTTCCACGCCGCCATGAGCAGCGGGAAGTTCCACGGGATCACCTGGCCCGCGACGCCGAGCGGCCGAGGGTCGCGCCCCGGGAAGGCGTGCTCGAGCTTGTCCGCCCAGCCCGCGTGGTAGAAGAAGTGCGCGGCCGCGAGCGGGAGATCGACGTCGCGGGACTCCTTGATGGGCTTGCCCCCGTCGAGCGATTCGACGACGGCGAGCTCGCGCGCCTTCTCCTGGAGGGCCCGGGCGATGCGGTAGATGTACTTGCCGCGATCGAGCGGGCGCATGCGCGACCAGTGCTTCTCGTACGCGGCCCGCGCCGCCTGCACGGCGAGATCGACGTCCTGCTCGGAGGCCTCGGCGAACTCGCAGAGCTTCTCCTCGGTCGACGGGCTGATGCTGTCGAGGTAGCGGCCCGAGGCCGGGGCGCGCCACGCGCCGCCGATGAAGAGGTCGTACCGCGGCGCGATCTTCACGTGATCGCGCCCCTCGGGCGCCGGCGCGTAGCGCCAGGCGTCGCCGAACACGACGGCCGCGTCGCGCGCCGCGGTCGCGTCCCGCGCGGCGCTCGCGTCCCGGGGTGTGCCCCCGTCGCCGCCTGCCGCGGCGGTGCTGTTGTCGCTCATGCCGCGCACTCTACGCCCGCCGCCGCGCGTTGAACACCGACGCGGCCCCGCCCCGCGGCGCGGTCAGTCCTTGCTGAAATGGTCCCCGCTCTGGTAGGCGCCCGTCCGCTCCTTCTCGAGCTGCATGAGCACGTCGTTGAGGAGCGTCGACGCGCCGAAGCGGAACAGGTCGCTCGTGAGCCAGGCGTCGCCGAGGGTCTCCTTGACCAGCACGAGGTAGTGGAGCGCCTGCTTCGCGGTGCGGATCCCGCCGGCCGGCTTCATCCCGACGCGCCGGCCGGTCGCCTGCGCGTGATCGCGGATCGCCTCCAGCATCACCAGCGTCACCGGGGGCGTCGCCGCCGGCGTGATCTTCCCGGTCGAGGTCTTGATGAAGTCGGCGCCCGCGAGCATCGCGATGCGGCTCGCCTTGCGGACGCGGTCGTAGGTCCCGAGCTCGCCCGTCTCCAGGATCACCTTGAGGTGCGCGCGCCCGCACGCCTGCTTGGTCGCGGCGATCTCGTCGTACACCGCGCCGTACTCGCCGGAGAGCATCGCGCCGCGGTCGATCACCATGTCGATCTCGTCGGCGCCGAGCTCGACCGCCTGGCGGACGTCGGCGAGCTTGACGGCAAGCGTGGACAGGCCGCTCGGGAAGGCGGTCGCCACACTGGCCACCTTGACGGTCGAGCCCGAGACCGCTCGCTTCGCCACGGCGACGAGCTTGGGATAGACGCACACCGCCGCACAGGAAGGGATGTCCGCGCGCTCGTGGGGCCGGAGCGCCTTCTGACAGAGCTGCTCAACTTTTCCCGGGGAGTCTTTCCCCTCGAGGGTGGTGAGGTCCATCATCGAGATGGCGAGCTTGAGGCCGGCGACCTTGGCGGGGCCCTTGATGCTCCTTTTGCCGAGCCCGGCTGCGCGCTCTTCGACCATGACCTTATCCACGGTGGGCGAAGAGAAATCGGGGTAGGTGACCTCCCTGCCCTGGCGCACCACGCCGGGCGCGGCGCCGCTGTCGTTTCCGAAGATCGCCATCGGCCTCGTCTCCTGGCGGCGGAACGTATCAGAAGCTTCGGATCGATCCCACCGAGTGCATGCTAACGTGCCGCTCTGAGATGAAGAGACGCTTCCCGATTGCCGTCGTTTTTGTCGTACTTGCTGTCGTCTTTGCCTTTGCCTCGCTGCTCGGGTGTGGCGCGGCCGAGCGACCCGATGGTGGACAAGGGCTGATCCCGGTCGGCGCGACGGCGCCCGACGTGTTCGCTGCGGATCAGCACGGCGCGATCCAGCGGCTGTCCGACCAGCGGGGTCGGGCCGTGGTCGTGTACTTCTATCCGAAGGACGGGACGCCGGGCTGCACCGAGGAGGCGTGCGCGTTCCGCGACGCGTGGGATCGCTTCACGCAGGCCAACGTGCAGGTCTTCGGCGTGTCTTCCGACACCCGCGAGTCGCACGAGGCGTTCTCGATCGAGCACAAGCTGCCGTTCCCGATCCTCGTCGACACCGATCACACCTGGGCCACCGCGTTCGGCGTGCCGATGAAGCTCGGGACGACGGCGCGCGTGACGTTCCTCGTCGATCCCGACGGCAAGATCGCGAAGGTCTATCCGGACGTGGATCCCGGGGTGCACGCGGACGAGGTGCTGAAGGACGCCGCGCAGCTCACGGGCGCCGCGCTCCCTGTGGCGCCAGCGCCGGCGGGCAGCGCAGCGCCGGCCGGGGCGGACACCGCGGCGCCAGCCGCGACCGGGGCGGCGCCCGCGGCGACGCCTGCGGGAGCGGCGGATCCGGCCACGGCCGCTCCTGTGGCGACGGGGACGATTCTGCCCCCGGCGGCCCCCGCGGCGCCCCCGGCGAAAGGTTCGCCGGCGAAGCGGTGACGCCCGCGCGCGCACGCGGCGCAGGAGCGCCGGCGGCTCGCGCGCGGACCGCGCGGGCCGCGCGGAGGGCTGACGGGAGCATCTGCACACGGGAGCGCGCGCGTGGTGCGTAGGTCGTCGGAAATTTGGAACACCAACGGGTTGGATCTCTGCGTCCACCGCTTCCGCGACGACGGCGCGCAGCCGACGGGCCTCACGCTGCTGCTGCTCCACGGCTTCCTCGACGCCGGGAGCACGTGGGACCTCGTGGCCGAGCCGCTCGCGCGGGCGGGGCACGACGTCGTCGCGCCGGACCAGCGCGGGTTCGGTCGGAGCGCCCGCGTCGGCGCGGGCAGCTACTACTACTTCCCCGACTACATCGCCGACGTCGCGGCGCTCGTCGACGCGCTCGCGCCGGCGCGCCTCGGCGTGGTCGGCCACTCGATGGGCGGCGCGGTCGCCGTGTACTACGCGGGCGCGTTCCCTGGCCGCGTCGAGCGCCTGGCGCTGCTCGAAGGCGTGGGGCCGCCGGCGAGCGGCCCCGAGGTCGCCGTCGCGCGCGTCGAGGCGTGGCTGCGCCAGATGGCGGGGCTCGATCGCGCGCCGCGGCGGCTCTCGTCGATGAAGGACGCGATCGCGCGGCTCGTGGCGAACCACCCGCGCGTGCCGCGCGACGTGCTGGCGACGCGCGCGCCGCTGCTCACGCGGGAGGAGCCGGACGGCGGGCTCGCGTGGGCGTACGATCCGATGCACCGGACGACGTCGCCGCTGCTGTTCCAGGTGGAGGCGTTCATGACGTTCCTGGACCGCATCGCGTGCCCGACGCTGCTCGTGAGCGGCGGGCCGACGGGGTGGCACCCGGAGGACGAAGCCGAGCGGGTGGCGAGGCTCAAGCGCGCGGAGCACGTCGAGCTGCCGGACGCCGGGCACATGATGCACTGGTCGGCGGCGGCGGAGCTGGCGGAGCGGCTGGGCGAGTTCTTCGCCGCCGGAGGAGACGCCGGGGGTGCGGCGGGCGCCGTGGGGCAGGGAATCACGGAAGGAGCCGAAGCAGCGAGCGGAACCGGGTCGCTCGAGGACGGAAATAAAAGAGCTTGACTCGGCAGGGCGAGTGGGTAATCTGCGCGCCTCCTCGACGAGAGGCGTGCCACCTTAGCTCAGTGGTAGAGCAACGGTTTCGTAAACCGTAGGTCTCGAGTTCAAATCTCGAAGGTGGCTCAAAGAGAATGCCAGCGTGTTCGCTCGCCGGTGGGTGAGCGGAAGGCCGCTGGCCCTGGATGGTCTGAGCAACGCGACGAGCTCTGTAGCTGGGGAGCTCGTGAACCCGAGATCTACGGTTCACGAAGCCGTCGTTCTACCGGCCGGCGTTCCAGATAGTGCGCCTCTGCTGGGCGCGCTGCTGCAGTCGCTTCTTGTCGCTCGACGTCGAGCGCCCCCTGCGGACGTCGCATCCCCGGGGTGGAGAACTTCGCCACCGCTCCCGAGGCGGAGGCTCCCACCAGCTCGTCCAGAGAGCGACCGCGAGCCCAGTCAGGGCGCAACGCAGACGGAGCTCATGACGAGGCTTGCCGGGAGACCGCTGGCCGCGCGCATGGCTGCGAGCCACGAGGCTGGAACTTTGCGACCGCCATCGCGTCCCTTTCGAGGCGCCGCAGGTCTATCGCCTCGACGGTTTGCCCTCTTGCTTTCGGGCCTGCGCTGATCGCGGACAGCTCGCCGTCTGATCGCGATCCGCCCTTCGCCTGCTCCCAGGCGAGCATCTCCGTGCATTTCGCCCCCGATCGGGCCGGCACGACGGGTGCTGAAGAGCCCGGCTGGGTGCGACAGGCGCGTGCCTGTGCCGAAGCGATGGTCGCTCTGCATTCACGGCAGGCCCGGCGCGCACCCGCGACGGGATGAACCATGTCAAGGAACTGGGATCAGACGCTCAAGGACTGGGCCGAGACGATCGACGCCACCGACGAGGAGCGCGGCAGCCGCGCCCGCGAGGCCATCAAGGAGGCGATTCGCAGCGCGTCGAACCTGAAGCACAAGAAGATCGATGTAGCCGTCACCGGCTCCTACCGGAACAACACCAACACGCGTGCCGACAGCGACATCGACGTGGCCGTCGTGCTGCACGACGTCGCCTTCTACGCATTTCCTGCCGACGGTTCGGTGACGCAGGAGATGCTCGGGCTCCAGGGTTCGAGCTACGCCTTCGACTCCTTCCGCAACGACGTCGAGGCGGCGCTCCGGGCCCATTTCGGCGCCAGCAACGTCGCCGCCGGAAACAAGGCTCTCGACGTCCGCGCTTCCGGCGCTCGGCTCGACGCCGACGTGGCGGTGTTCCTGAAACACCGCCGCTATACCGGCAAGAAAACTGCAGCCGGAGAATGGGAATACTTCGATGGCGTCGAGCTGCGCCCGCGCAACGCGCCCGCGCTGCGCGTCATCAACTGGCCGGACCAGCACTACAAGCGCGGCGTCGCGAAGAACGAGGCGACCAACAGGCGGTTCAAGCGCGTGGTCCGCATCTTCAAGCACCTGCGCGCCGACATGGCCGCGCAGGGTGATCTCGAGCAAAAGAGCGCCGCCGGACAGGTGAGCTCGTTCGTCCTCGAGTGCCTCGTCCACAATGTGCCGGACACGTGCTTCAACCTGGAAGATGGCGGCTATATGAAGGACACGAAGGCTGTCCTGAGCTGGCTGCTGCGCGCCACCCAGCCCGGCGCCGACAGCTCTGCGCTGACGGAGGTGAGCGGGATGCAGCCGCTCTTCCACGGGCCGGCGCGGCGGACGCCAGAGCAGGCCTATGCGTTCCTGAAGGCGGCATGGCGGCGGGTTCGCGGCGCGGAGCTGCTCCCCCGATGAACCGCGCGTCGCTCACGATCCTCGTGCTCCTCGGCGCCGCCATCTGGGCGCTCACCCTGAGCGGGCATGGCTGGGTCCTGCCGCTGTCGTTCTTCACCCCCCTGTCGGCCGTGGTGTCGGCGGTGTCCGTCGTGATTCTGCTCTGGGACGTGTGGCTGTGGCGGCTCGGCCTGCTGCATCCCTGGCCCGTGAGCAGGCCTGTTCTGCGGGGCACCTGGCGAGGCGAGCTCACGCCCGCCAAGGGCGAGGCGCGCACCATCTTCCTCGTCCTCGACCAGGCGTTCTCCAGGATCGAGACCCGGACCTTCACCGCCGAGTCCCGCTCCGCGAGCATCGCCGCGCGTCTCGACAAGGTGGACGGCGAGTTCCTGCTCGCGGCCATCTACCGCAACGATCCTGACCTGCTCCTCCACGATCGCAGCCGTATTCACCGCGGGGCCGTGTGCCTCTGGGTCCACGGGCCCGACCCCACGGAGCTCAGCGGCTGCTACTGGACCGACCGGGACACGAAAGGGCAGCTCCGCTTCGAGCGGGTCTCCCGGCAGCTCTCGAGCGACTTCGCGAGCGCCAGCGCCCTCGCCGCGCGCTCGGCGTAGGTTCAGGCCAGCCCCAGCAGCCTGCGCAGCTTGCCTCGCGATACGCCGAGCCGGCGCGCCGCCTCCGACTGATTGTCCCTGCACTCCGCGAGCACCTGCTCCGCCGCCTCCCGGGTCAGCGCCACCCGGGCGGCGGGCGGGCCGAGCGCCCGCTCGACCGCGTGCTGCGTGAGCGGCGCCGAGGGGCCGATCATCGCCGCGAGGCGCTCCACGTCGCGCACGTTCGCCGGCCACCTCTCCAGCATGAGCCGCTCGACCGCCTCCACCTCGGTCTCCCGCGCATCGAAGGGCGTGCCCCGCCGCTCGCGCAACGCCTGGAGCACGGCAAAGACGTCCTCCGGCCGCTCCCGCAGCGGCAGGAGATCGATCCGAACGAGGAACCGCGCCAGGAGGTCGCGACGGAACGCGCCCCGCTCCACCATGGCCTCGAGAGCCCGGTTCGTGGCGGCGATGAGCGCCACCTCGACCCGGACCGGACGGTCCTCGCCCACCGGGAGGATCTCGCGGTTCTCGAGCAGGCGCAGGATCTTCGGCTGCACCTCGAGCGGCAGCTCGCCGATCTCGTCGAGGAACACGGCGCCCCCCTGGTGCGCCCGGAGCACGCCGCGGCTATCGCCCACAGCACCGGAGTAGGCGCCCCTCTTCCAGCCGAAGAGCTGGCCTTCGAAGACGCTCGCGGGGATCCCCGCGACGTTGACGGCCGCGAACGGCTTGCCCCGGCGCCCGAGGGCCTCGACGACGGCCTCGGCGAGGAGCTCTTTGCCCGTGCCGGTCTCGCCCTGGAGGAGCACATTGACCTCGCGGCGCGCGGCCAGCGCGAGGAGCTCCGCGCGCACCGCGGTGAGACCCCATGGGCCCACGAGGCGACCGAGCGGCGGCGCCGGCGACAGGGCGCCGGTGAAGGCCTCGCGGTAGACCAGAAGCGTTTTGCCGAGGCGCACGACGTCGCCGTCATCGAGGCCCGTCCGCTGCTTCGCGCGGAGCGGAACGCCGTTGAGGTACGTGCCGTTGCGCGAGCCGACGTCCTCGACCTGAAGGCGACCTCCCGTCCGGGAGAAGCTGAGGTGCCGGCCCGACACCTCGGCGTCAGGGAGGCCTGCCGACACGAGCCAGGCGCGGCCGACGACCTCGCCGGACGCGGGGATGGACAGGGCCACGACCCCGGGGAAGGCCGCGAGGAGGACGGGGTGACCGCGCTCCCCGTCGCCCGCCGACGGGGGCCGGTGCTCCTCGGTCGTGGGCTGGGAACGGCTGTCGGCGCGCATGGATCAGGGCCCCTCGCTCGTCCTGGGGTCGAGGTAAACGGCGAGCTTGATATCGTCCCTCTCGGGGTCGTCGATGTACACGTAGAGCCCTCCGCACAGCGCCGAGACGAGCACAGGCGGGCTCTTCACGCGCCCCGGCAGGTACGCGCTGCCATCGATGGAGAACTGGATCCTCATGTCCTCGACGTCCTCGGTGGTCACTGCGAGGCGATTGACCTCGTCGCCATTCCGCGACCCGATCTTGAAGAACGGCGCACACACGGGCGGATCGCCGATGCGCATGCACACTTTGGAGTAAGGGCGGGACCTGGTCATGTCCTGTGCGTCGGGACCGAACACGCTCGACAAGCGCAACCACCACAGCGCGGCTCTGGGCAGCGACGGAGCCGCGCCGGTGCACCGGGGGCAGCGGAGCTTCGTCGGCCCCTTGCATACCAAGTGCGAGGGGCAACACGCCTCGATCTCCGGGGTGCTCGCGGCTGGCACCTGGGGTGGCTCCGGCACCGTCGACGGGAGCGTCACCGACGCGGCGGACGGGGGCGAGAGCGGCGGGATGCTCCCTGCCATCGGCTCCTCTCGCGAGGCGACGAGGGAGACGAGGAGCTCGGTCCCGCCGCCCGCGATCCATGCCGTCGCGGCGCCGATCACCGAGATCACGAGAGCGAGCGTCGCGAGCCGCCACCCGTTTCGCCTTCCGGCCGGCGATAAGCCATGCGCAGGCGGGGCAGGCGGCGGGGAGAGGTCCTGCGGCGGCGTGATGATCACGCTCGCAATCGGCGGCGGCGCCATCTTCGCCGGTTGCGTCGCGGGCACGGGCGCGCCCCGCGGCGGCGTCATCTTCGCCGGTTGCGCGATGGCCACGGCCGGGACCGGCGGCGACGTCATCGGTGTCGTCGCCACCTGGTGCGGCAACGTCGGCGCGGACAGCAGCGGTGACAGTGGCCCTGCTGCCGCGGGTACGCCGGCTGCCTCCGGATTGGCGTGCGCAGCGCTCGTCCGCAGGATCTCCAGCAGCGCCGCCCCGTTCGCCGGCCGCTGGAGCGGCGACAGCGCGAGACTGGCCTCCACCGCCGCGCCCCACGGCCCGGCGAGCCCCCGCGGCGGCCACACGATGCGCCCCGCCTGCGCGGCTTTGTAAGCGCGTGCGTAATCGACAAGCGTCGCGCTCGACGCAAGGCCGGTGGGGTGATTGTGGAACAGGACCTCCCACGCCATGATGCCGAACGCGAACAGATCGCGCGAGGGTCCCTCGGCTCGGCCCCACGTCGCCGGATCGACGAGCTCCGGCGCCATGTACGGGATCGTGCCCACCACCGCCCCCAACGACGTCAACGGCCGCGGATTGCCCGCCGACGCCGCGATGCCGAAGTCGAGCAGCTTGACCGCGCCAGGTCGCCGCGGGTCGGACCAGAAGCCGTCCGCGAGCAGCACGTTGTCCGGCTTCAGATCGCGGTGCACGAGCCCCGCGCCGTGCACGTACGCGAGCGCCGAGGCGACCTGCTCGAGCGCGGCCAGCGCGCGCTGGCCGTCCAGCTGACCGTCGCTCGCCGCCACGGCCAGCGACCGGCCCCGCACGAAGTCCATCACCAGGCCCACGAGCCCAGCGTGCATATCCTCGAAGAAGCCGTGGCAGGCGACAAGCGCCGGGTGCTTCGCCGACGCGAGGATCTTGGCCTCGCGCCGGGCGCGGTCGAAGCTCTGCCGCCCGGCCTCCTCGAGGCGGACGAGCTTCAGGGCCCGGACCACGCCGCCTTCCCGCGGATCGATAACCTTCCACACCGCGCCCTGCCCGCCCTCGCCGAGAGGCTTCACCAGCGTGTAGTGATCGACCCGATCGCCTGCGCGGAGCCGCATCCTGCCCCCTTACCCGCGCGCTGGCTGCATTGCCTGCAGCTCGCCCCACGCCACGATCATGACAGCCCCCTCCGCCGGCCTGCGCTCCTCCCCCTCCGGCGCGGTAAATAGCGCACCAGCGAGAGCCACGGGACCGCTGTCGCTGATCTTTGCCATCGTGGATCGGCGGATCGCTGGCATAGGGTACGGCCTTATACCTCCACGAGCGTAACCACGAGAACGGCAAGGAGCGCCACGAGACCGAGCAGCAGCGCCACGACCAGCCCCCCTCTCGTCCGAGAAAGCGCCCCCCGCGTCGCCCTCAGGCCGGCGCCAGCCTTCGCCTGCTCCCAGGGTTCCGTCCTCGCCAACCGCTCTCCCGCCGTGACACCCGCCATGAGGGCGGCCACCCCTTCCCACGTCTCCGTGCTCATCGGCGAGCCCGCCCCCGGCCCGACCGCGGCCGCTCCGTTCTGCTTCTCCGTGCTCACGAGCGCGCCCGTCCACATCGCGCGCGCCGCCGCTCCCGGCGCAATCTGCGCCTCGACCTCGGTCCCCGCTGCCCCGCCCTCCCCCGGCAGCGTCGGTGAAGGTGCCGTCTCCGCGCCAGCTTCGCTCCCGGTCCCAAGCGCGTTCCCCGCGCGCGCCGCACCGAGCCCCCACGCCGGCTCGACCCTGAACCGCTGCGCCATCGCCAGCCTGCTCCGCGCATCCGCGCCCGGCGCCGCGCTCCCCGGCATCACGCCCTGCCCCGGCATCACGCCCTGCCCCGGCAGCGCCGCCGCCAGCTGGACCGTGCTCGCTGCCCTCTCCTCCCGAGGTGTCCCCGCGCGCTCCCGGATCGCCCGCTCCCTTGCCGCGTCCGCCGCCTCGCTCAGGAGCTGCCGCGCGCCCGCGTCGTCCGCGGCCCTCTCTGCCGTCACCGCGTTCCGCGCCACCTCGCGCAGCGCCGCCGCGAGCTCCGCCGCCCGCGCAAACCGCCCTTCGGGCCGCTTGGCAAGGCACCTGGCCACCGCGGTCCAGAGCGCCTCCGGACAGCCCGGGAGCACCTCCGGCAGGGGCGTCGCTTGCAGGTGCACGTGCGCCGCCTGGATCTCCGTCTCCCCGATGCCCGACGCCTCGTCGAGCACCGCGTACGGGTGCGCCCCGGCCAGCATCTCGTACAGGACCACGCCCAGCGCATACAGATCCGCGCGCGCGTCCACGGCGCCCCCGGCGACCTGCTCCGGGGCCATGTAGCGCGACGTCCCGACCGCCCTCCCTTGCCCTGTGAGCCCGAGGCCCACGCCCCGCGCGTCCTTCGCCACGCCGAAGTCGACGAGCCGCGCGCGCACGCCGTCGCTCACCAGGATGTTCTCGGGCTTCACGTCGCGGTGCACGAGGTCGGCCTCGTGCGCCGTCGAGAGCGCGTCCGCGATCTGGATCGCGTAGTGGAGCGCGCGCACCGCATCGAGCCGCGCGCCGCCCGCGATGATCTCCCGCAGCGGCACGCCCGAGGCGCGCTCCATCACCATGAAGAGCCGCCCGTCCGCGGCCCTGCCGGCGTCGTACAGCCGCACGATGTTCGGGTGCGCGACCCGCGCGGCGAGCTTCGTCTCCCGGAGGAAACGCTCGGCGTAACGCGCCTCCCCCGCGAGGGAGCGGTGGATGATCTTGATCGCCACCGGCCGCTCCAGCGCCGTGTCGACGGCGGCCCAGACCTCGCCCATCCCGCCGCGTCCGAGGAGGCGATCGATCAGGAAGCGCCCCTGGAACAGCGCTCCGGGGCTCAGCGGCTCATCGACGCTCGTCACCTCGCGACACCCTACCTCGCAGCAGCCGACGATGGCGAAAGAGCGCCCCCGCCCTCCTCGCTTCTCGGCCCTTGTTGACCCTCCCTGGGAAAGGTAGCGTCGGGTGTCCATCGCGCGAAGCGCGCCGAGCGCATGCAGCGCCAGCGGGCAGCGCGCCCCCGGAGCCCGATGTCGAGCCCCCGCCCCGACCCCGATGACGGCGATCCGACCCTCGAGGCCCGCGTCGCCCACGCCGTCGCGCCGTACGCCGATCTCCTGCCCGCCGAGGATCTCGAGGCGCTGCGCGCGCTGACCGCGCGCTTCCTCGCGACGCACCCCGTCGCCGCCCTGCTCGTCGACCGGCTCCGCCCGCGCACGCCCCCCGCCGCGAGCGGCGAGGTCGACCGGCGCGAGCCCGCGGCGCTGGCCGAGGCGGCGCAGCGGCTCGCGGCGAAGGCGGGCGCCAAGGGGCGAGGGCAAGGCGGCGCTCGATGAGCCACGGCGACCGGCCGCGGAGGCCCCTGAGCCCTGACCAGCAGGCGCTCGTCGCGGAGGCCGTGCCGCTCGTCGAGAGGCTCTGCGGCCACTTCCTCCGGCGGACGCGCGCGCACTACGTGGCCGACGATCTCCGCTCCGCCGCGGTCCAGGCGCTCCACGAGGCCGCGCTCGGCTTCGATCCCGCCCGCGGCGTCCCCTTCCAGGTCTACGCGTGGCGGCGCGTCGACGGCGCGCTGTCGGACGCCCTGCGGCAGGAGTCGAAGCACTGGCGCGCCGCCCGCGAGGACGGCTACGACGCCGCCGAGGCGGCGCAGGACACGAGCGACGTGCTCGCCGACGGCGACGCCGAGACGATCGCGCAGGCCGACGGGATGGCCGACCAGGTCGCGGCCGCCGCGGTGCTCGGCCTCGTCGGCCGCGCGCTGACAGCGCAGGGCGAGGAGGGCGAGCGGCTCCGCGCCACGTACGACCGCGCCATCCGCGCGGTGGAGGCTGCCCTGTCGCGGCTCCCGGACGAGGAGCGGCGCGTCCTCGTGCTCCGCCACGTCGAGGAGCGGACCTGGCAGGCGATCGGCGCGGCGCTCGGCTGCTCGGAGCGGACCGCGAAGCGGCGCAGCGCGGAGGCCCAGAGGCGGTTCGCCGCCGCGCTGCGAGCGGATCGGGAGCGCGCGCAGGGCGGCGCCGCAGCGCCGGATCGGGTGGGGCTGGCTGGCGCGACGTCCGGGTGAGCCCAGGAGCTCCCGAGGACGAGTCCGTGACGCAGCCCGCCGATGGCGGCCTCGCGAGCAGCGGCTCGATCGTGCCCGCTCCAGCTAGGCTGGAGTCGTCGGAGGGACCATGACAGACCAGAGCCTGCTCGAGCGCATCACCGCGCAAAGCGACATCATGGATGGGAAGCCGGTCGTGCGCGGTACTCGGCTCACGGTGCCGTTCCTCCTGGGCCTGCTCGCCCACGGCGCCACTGTGGACGAGATCCTCGAGGAGTACGAAGGCCTGAGCCGCGAGGATATCCAGGCCTGCCTGCTCTTCGCCAGCCGCTCCCTGGAGCAGACATCGTTCCTGCCGAGCTTGATGGAAGCGAGCTGAGTGCCGTTCCTCGCATCGTCCGCTCGTAGCGTCGGTCAGGCGGCGCCGTCAGCAGAACGATGTGTCGCGGGCGGGGAGCCTGGAAGCGCTTCGCTTCGCCGCCGCGCTGCACGCTAACCGGGAGCGCGCAGCGCAGCGCCTCGGCACCAGCTCAGCCAGGGCCCTCCGTCACGAACTCCGGGACGACAGGCGTCGCCCCCGGCTCCTCCCCGCTGCCACTCCCACCACCGCCTCCGCCATCACCGCGCCCGTCCCCCTCGCCTCCCTTCGGCGCCTCCTTCCTCGACGACCGGGCCGAGTTGGGCCTGCCCACCGCGAACAGGGACGGGAACCGCTCCTGGGTGCGCGAGCTCTTCCGCCATAGCCACAGCGCTGCCGCCCGCACCTCCTCGTAGCGCAGGCAGAGCAGCGTCCAGACCCGCACGTACCGGTCGAAGGCCTGCCGGGCCCTCGGCGTCATCGCCGTCGAGAGCTTCTGGATCATCGCCCCGGCCAGCTCCCGCGCGCGCGCCGCGTCGTCGGCCCGGTAGTGCTTCGGGTCCGTCTTCACGACGTCGGCGCGCAGCTCGTAGAGCCGCGCGTAGCCGAGCAGATCGTTCGCGAGGTCGCGGTGCCCGGTGCCCGGCCGCAGCCGGTCGAGCTCCGGCTTGATCGCAGGGTCGTCCGCGAGCTGGTACTCGCACAGCGCCTGCATGCGCGCCTCGACCTCCAGCCCCTCGATGACCAGCGCGACCGGCAGCCGCGCCTCCGTCTCGAGCGCGCCGGCGGCCCGGGCCTCCGCGAGCGCGTGCAGCGCGGCGAAACACGCGAGCTCCAGCTCGTCGACGTGCGTGACGTCGAACTCCTCCTTCGGAAGCCGTGCGAAGCGCGCGCGCACGTCGGGAGAGGACACGAACCCGACGACGCCGAGCGCCGCATACGTGGCCGCCTCGACATCGATCCTCACGGTGATGAGCTCGGCCTCGGCGAGGCGGTCGAGCTCCGGAGCGAGCGCCTCTAGCGCCTTCTTGCCAGCCGCGGGATCGTAAATGGGCGGAGTGTAGGATGGCTCTCCAGAGGCGGCAGCAGCGGTCGCGGAGCGCTTCTTCGACTTCGTCACAGCAGGCATATCTCTCCTCCTGAAATCTCCTCGGAAAGGGAGTCTGTTGGTTGCGTTCGACCCGAGCGGTCGCCGCGCCGCGCAGACCGCGCGAGCGAACGATGGACCAGGGCCACCGGGACCGAGCGCGTCGCGCGAAGGGGATCCATCGCCCGGCGTCCTTCCGTCCCGTCGAGGAGATCAATCGGGAGCGCGACCCCGATCGGGTCACGAAAATCGACCAGGGTCGGTCGATTTCTTTGCGGCTCCGTCGGGCACGGGCCCTGCCTGCGCAGAGGTCCGTCAACACGAGAAAGATGATACCTAAACGGCTCTCGACAGCCTCCGCCCAGAGTTTCAACTCTGCCGGCGGCTCTCGACAGGTGGTGTCCGGAATAGCCGCTCTCCCAACCCGAGTGTCCGGAACCTGAAAATGCAGTGTCCGGAATGCTGATATCTGTTGTGACCTCGTGATCGGTCCGTAGGCTTCCGCCGGAAGAAGTGCGGGACGCGACGCCTGGCAGCGTCCGTCCCGCGTGGCCGAACCCCGCGTCAACGAGGTCCGACATGCTCACGGTAGTCCAGCCGCCCACCGGCGGCCAAGGCGAAGGTGCGCCCGCACGGCGCCGTCGCCCCCGTTCCCCCGCGCTCCTCCTGACCGACGTGGAGCGCATGCGGCTCCGCGCCGCCGTCCGCAACCTGCGCGCCTTGTACGGCACCTGGGCCTGCTTGGCCGAGGTGATGGGCGTCAGCGCCGGGTCGCTCCAGCAGCTCGCCAGCGGCAACGGCGGCTCGCATGCGATGGCCCTGCGCGCTGCGAAGGCCGCCGGGACCACGCTAGATCGCATCCTGGGCCGCCCCGTCGCGGCTGACCGCTGCCCGCACTGCGGCCGGGGTGCCCCATGAACCCGTGGGGCCCGTACGACGGCCCCGCTCGCGTCCTGACCATCGCCGAGATCGGCGCGCAGGAGCCGCACATCCGCTCCGCGCTGCGCGGCCTCGGCGTGCCCGCCGTCGACATCGACGACGTGCTCCAGGACGTCGTGCTCGGGGCATGGATCAGCTCGCAGGCCGGTCGATACAGACCCGACCCTGCGCGCGAGCCGCTGGACGCGCTGAGGCGCTGGCTCTTCGGCGTGTGCCGGTTCCACTGCACGCACTACCACAAACGCGCGTTCCGTCGGCGAGAGGTGCCGGTCGACGACCCGTGGGCGACCACGGGTGAGGAGCGCGCCGACCCTTGGCACGTCGGTGAGCGCATCGACGCGGCGAAGGCGCTCATGGCGATCGCTGCGATGCCGCTCTGGGCCCGAGAGGTGCTCGTCTTGGCGGCGCTCGGGCACGGCGGCACCGAGATCGCCGGCATCCTGCGCATCCCGCTCGGCACCGCGGGCAGCCGGCTGCGGCTCGCGCGGGCTCGCCTCGCTCGGAAGCTCCGACGGCGGCGGTAGTCCGCCGCTCCCCGCCGTCATCGCGCCCGTACCCCTCCTCCCACCACACCCTGAACGCCTGCCGCTGCACAGGTGGTTAGTTACCCGGTTTCGTCGACCGCGATATGTCTCTGCGACATCGCATCGGAGGAACCGTGCCCACGCTCAAAGAAATAGAGAAAGCGATCTCGTCGCGCACCAACAAAGACGAGAGCCTAAACATGAAGGCTTTGCGCATCGTGGATAACCTAGTTGCGGGCACAGCCATGGCGCTTCAGTGCGAAGTCGAGGGTGTGTGCAGACTCAAGCAAATCTCTCTCCGTGCAGACACCGGAGACGAGTACGTCAGCGACTTCGTGACAAAGAACCAAGGCAAGTACGCGTTTGTCATTGAAGTGACTGTGCTATCAACAACAATCGCTGTTCCTCTCCAGCTCACGCCGAACTTTAACACGCTCGGGTGGCATATCCCGAGGCTGACGCCGTCTGGAATTCTGCGAGAGTTCACATCCAAGGATTCGCCCGAGTCCCTGGCGGACATCTGCGAGCAGATCACCAGAAAAATTATGCAGTCGGCTCTTGAGAACGTGAGTACGAAATGAACTCGCCATCGCAAACAATCATAACCCAGTCGCGCGGATCTGTTACTGGCATATACGCGTAGATGCGCCAGGCGTCGTCGAACAGCGGCAATTCTGCGCCAGTCGCAGTCTCCCGGTAGCATCCTACCGTCAGGCCGTGCCGCACGATGGGCCTCATGGACTCCGTCGAGTCCAGTTCGATCGTGGCCAGCACTGCTCCAGATTTTGAGTGTAGGCAAAGCTGCTCTTTCTGCGATCCGCTGATGTGCGGCGAAGCGTTTGCCACTGATCGCCAGGCATCTTCCAGCGCACGGCTCATCGGGCACCCCCGGCGCAAAGTGCCTCGGTTGTTGCAATTGCCGGCACCACCATCTCGTGAAACATCGAGTAGTATGGCCCGTTGGCGCTTCACAAACAAGCGGATATTACTCGCCATCTCCAAACAGGTTGAGTTGCGTCATCCGCCGCGGCTCAGGCGCTTGCGGCGGGTCTTGCGGTGGCGTCGGCCCGCGGGGAGCCACAGGCGCAGCAGGCGCGCTTCCGACCAGCCGCAGGAACCCGCGCCCGTTGGGCAACTCGCGAGCGGGCGCAGGCGTCTCGCCGGGGCGAGGCTGCAACTTGAGCGGCTGCGGCACGGGCGGCGGCGCCTCCTCCTCCTCGGCCATGGCCGCGGTGACGAGCTCGGCGAGCGTCCACGGTCGCTCTGCGAGACCAGCCGCTACGGCCGGCGTGGCGCCGAGCGTGCCGTGGACGCGCACCCAGTTGTAGACGGCGATGCCGAGGCCGACCGCGGCACGGTGCCCGCGCAACGTCTTGCTGAAGGCCAGGCAGAGGCGGCGCGTCCTGCCGACCGTGTGACGTGTCTGGAGGTTGAAGCGCTCGACGTAGGACGTCGACATGAGCTCGTCCTTGGGCGCGCCGAAGATCGGCGTCTTGGTGACGAACGGGTTCCGAGGCGGCTCGTAGCGATGATCGGGCGAGCGCTGCGGCCCGCCGCGATAGTTCTTGACGCACTGGGCGTAGTCGGCCGAGCCGCGGAAGCTGGCGGCCATCGCCTCGATGTACGGCTGCCAGCCGTCGCTCGTGATGTGCGGCACGACCGTGAGCCGCGAACGTAGGTCCTTGATGAACGTCTCCGTGTTCTCGCCGTCGCGCTTGCCGACGTGGAAGGAGATGGCGAGCTTCGTGTTCGCGTCCAGTGCGACGTAGAGGTACGCGTCGCCGTGCTCGGCGGCGTCCTTCTCGGTCACGCGGGCCTGCTTCTTCTGGACGAAGCTCCACATCTCGTCCATCTGGATCACGTGCGCCGCTAGGTTGCGCACCTTGCGGCTGTGGAGCCGGATGCAGCCCTCTCCGAGGCGGAGCGCCAGGGCCATCACGGTCCCCTTGTCGACGTCGACCATGCGCGCGACGGAGCGGATCGAGTTGCCTTCCACGAGAGCGGACGCGATGCGGACACGCGTCTCCAGCGGGAGCGGTGCGGGCACGACGGGCCTTGCCTCTCTCCCTGGGCCGGCCCATCATGCGGCTGCGACGCGCGCTCTGTGGGCCACCACAGGGTGTGTTGCAGCCCCGCTCCCGGTTGCAGCCGAGAGCGGGGCGCTTTGCTGAGTGGCCCTTAAAATAACACGAAACGCCTATGTTTCCCGGCGTTTCTGAGTAGCTAGGACACGGGTTGTCCTAGCTCTCATGCGCGATTACAGCCTGTTTGACGGCACTTCTTGGAGCGGCGGCTCGCTCCGCGCGCGGCCTCCGTCATGCCGCGCTCTGGACCTTCTTCTTGGCCAGCTTGGGCGGGTCCTCGGCCAGGTCCTTGAGGATGAGGTCCTTGTAGTGATCGTCGTACAGGTAGCACGGCACATCGGCTACATCGGACCCTGGTTTCTTGTCCATGATGGTCTTGCAGTGCGGCTCCTTGCCCCTGATCCCGAGCTTCGTGATCCGGATGCCGACCATCTGCCGGCTCACTCCGGCCAACCTCGCGATGTCGTCGGGGCGGTGCCACTGCCCTCCGGGCAGTGCGGGCAGCACGTCGGCCGCGCGCTGGCCCGTCAGGAGGCGCAGCCCATGGGCGAGGGCGGCGTCCTTCGACTCTTGGGAGACCGCGGGCGACATGAGTTCGACGATGCGGGTGATGACCCTCGCGCGTTCGAGTTCAGCGTCTCGCGTGTCGTTGGCCGGCTGCCGAACCGCCGACAACTCGCTGCGCCGTGCGGCCATATAGACCGCGATCAGCTCCCTGGTGATGGCGATGGCTGTTGGCGTCTCGCTCTTCGTGACGATGAAGAGCGCAGCGGCCTCGGTGAGCCAGTACTCGGTACCTGGCCGACCACCCTGCGGGGAGGTTCGCCCCACCGTGGGGCGAACCTCGGAATCATTGAGGTTTCCGGCTTCGCGGTGCCGCTCGATCAACTCCCGTATCTTTCTCGGCCGCTCGTACTCGAGCCGATCAGCGAGGTCGACGTCCCTCACCAGCGGCTCATCCTCGCCGTCGCGGAACCCCACCGTCCACCCGTTCACCTCACGCAGAACCAACTCGCTCGATCCACCCATACCCGAACCTCCGCTGCGCCCGCCGTTGTCCGTCGTCGCGCCGATCGCGATCTCCGGCAACACGTCGCCTACGGTGTCACTAGCCCGATCGCCCCCGATGCGGGATGGCGCGTCAAAATCGGCGACAAAACGGCTGGATTTGAGCGAGCAGCACGCGGGCGCTGGCCGATCGATCGACCGCGCTTCACGAGAAGGACGACGACACTGGCTCCTTCACCCGACAGATTCAGAGATTTGTCAAGAACAAACGCAGGACGGCGCCGTCGGCGGGACGGACCGTGCTCGGCGGGGGCGTCTGCCGACTGGGCATCGCCTCAGATTCGCTTCAGTGGAACGGGGTGTCCGGGATGCGCCGCGCGAGTGTCCGGAATGCGGATGGCGACGATGTGGTTCCGGACATCACCTCTCGACAGCCTCCGCCCAGAGTTTCAACTCTGCCGGCGGCTCTCGACAGCCTCCGCCCAGAGTTTCATCTCTCCCGGGAGCCTCTCGACAGCCTCCGGGTCGATCAGATCCGCCCGGTGGCGAGCGCGGTCTGGGCGAACAGGTCGGCGTGCCGGGCCACGGTAAGCACGCGGAGCTCGGCGTCAGCGTTCATCAGCAGATCCTACCGCTTGCCGGCCCATGCGGCGACTGCATGGCGGCGCTCCGACCAGCAGCGAGAGAGACCGAAGGCGCGATGCGCGCGATGCGAACGAGCCTTGGCCTCCTTCCAGCAGCCACCGCTACATCGTCAGCACCAGCTTGCCCACGGTGCTGCCCGACTCGATCGCCCGGTGCGCCTCGCCCGCTCTCTCCAGCGGGAACGTCTTCACCGGCGGCGCCGAGAGGCGCCCCTCGTCCAGCCAGCCCACGAGCCGCTCCATCGCCTCGCGCAGGATCTCCGTCTTATTGAACAGGTACGAGAGGTTGAAGGCCAGCACGCTCTTGTTGTCGTTGCAGAGATCGAGCGGGTTGAAGCGCGGCATCCGGAGGAAGTCGACAGCGAGCTTCGGATAGCTCGGGCGGCCGCCCTGCCGCGGAAGCATCGTGTGGAAGCCGTACACGACGAGCTTGCCGGCCGAGGCCACGTGCCGGTAGCTCTGCCGCAGCGTCTCGACCCCGTTCGCGTCGAGGATCACGTCGTATCCCTCGGGCGCGAGCCGCTCCGCCGCCGCCCAGAGCGGCTCGCTGCTCTTGTCGATCACCGCGTCGGCCCCGAGGCGCCTCGCCGCCTCGACCTTGTGCGCCGCGCCCACCACGCCGACCACCCGGCAGCCGGCGATCTTGCCGAGCTGCACGAGCGCGCTGCCGACGCCGCCGGCGGCCGAGTGCACGAGCAAGGACATGCCCGGCCGCAGCCGCACGAGCTCGAAGAGCGCATAGTACGCCGTCATGAACACCGCCGGGAAGCCGGCCGCCTCCTCCGGTGTGAGCCGCGCCGGCAGCGGGAAGACCTGGTGGCGCGGGACCGCGACGCGCGAGGCGTAGCCGCCGAAGCGCGTCACGCCGAAGACGGGCGCCCCGGGCGCAAGATCGGAGATGCCCTCGCCAAGCGCGGCGACGGTGCCGGCAAACTCGAAGCCGGGTGTGATCGGCCAGCCGACGTACTTCTTCGCCGACTCGTAAAGGCCCATGCGGACGACGCAGTCGGCGTAGTTGACGCCAGCCGCCCGCACGTCGACGAGCACCTCGCCGCGCGCCGCGGTCGGGTCGGGGTGCTCCTCGACGCGGAGCTTGTCGTGGCTGCCAGGCTCGTGGACGACGATCTTCCGCATGGGCACCTGCTCGGTTGACGTGGCCTCACCACGGGTCGGACACCTCGGAGACGGCGACCGCGGTTGTACACCGATCGGGGCGGGAGAGCGCGGCAAAGCGGCCCGCTCCTGCGCTCACGGGTTGCGCACCAGCCGCGGCGGCGAGCCGCGCGTAGTGCGCTGAGCCGGGGGAAAAAGAGAGCCGCGCTGCACCTGTTGCGCCGATCTGGCGGATCGGAGATCCTCTCGATGCATGGGGCATCCCGCGGTCGACAACAAGACGCCGTTTGCCCTGGAGCCTCTCTTCGTGACCGACGAGGAGGGGCGCCCGCTCCTCGTCGCGCTGGTGCAGGCGACCTTCGACCTGCACCCGGTACGCGGCGTCGAGCGCGCCGAGCAGCAGCCGCCACCGAGCCTCGCCGGGGAGTTGTGGGGGGCCGACGCCGCCACGTCGAGCTACAAGATCGAGCCGACGTTCGCCTTCTTCAAGCCCGCGACGGACGTTGTCTTGATCGGCCATGCGCAGGCGCCGCGCCATTCCGTCCCGGAGCTCCAGGTCGTGTTCCGCGTCGGTCCGGTCGGGAAGGCCGTGCGGGTCCTCGGCGATCGGGCGTGGGTCCGTAACGCGGGAGGCCTCGTCCCATCGCGACCGCGGCCGTTCGATCGAGTCCCGCTCAACTACGAGCACGCCTTCGGTGGCTGGGACCGTACCCACCCTGATCCGGCAAAGCATGCGCTCGAGCCGAGGAACCCCGTGGGAATCGGCTTCCGCGCGCCGAACGCGGCCGTCGAGGAGGGTCTGCGCTTGCCGAACATCGAGGATCCGAACGATCCGCTGCAGCATTACGGGCAGGTTGTCGCACCAGCGGGACTCGGGTTCGTCTCGCCGGACTGGCAGCCCCGGGCCACGCTCGCCGGGACCTACGATGAGGCCTGGACCAAGGAACGGATGCCGCTCCTGCCGAAGGATTTCGATCGGCGGTTCTTCAACGCGGCCTCCAAGGGGCTCGTCGCACCGGGATACCTGAGGGGCGACGAGCCGGTGCTCGTGGAGAACGCGTCGCCGTTCGGGAGGCTCTCGTTCCGGCTGCCCGGGCTCAGCGCCCCGAGGTGCCGGGTAGAGCTCGTGCGGCAGGAAGACGCGCAGGTGGAGCTGCGGTTGGATACGGTGATCGTGGACACCGACGCCGATCGCGTGATGACGCTGTTCCGCGGGTACGTCGCGCTGCGGGATGGGCCGCACGACGTGCGCACGATCGCGATCGAGGAAGATCTGGGCGCTGTCAGGAGACAGGTCCCCTCGGGCTGGTCCCGGGAGGGAGCTCGACCGTAGTGAACGCTGGCATCTCGAGGAGACGGCGATGGGCGTGACGGTAGGCGTGAACATGATGTCGGTGGTCCACGCGAAGAGCAACGGGATCACCATCGCATTCCCGGACGTCTGCAAGACCCCGGCGCCCCCCGCGCCGCCCCTGCCGATCCCCTACCCGAACATCGCCAAGAGCGGCGACACGGCCAAAGGCACGAAGAAGGTGAAGTGCGACGGGGAGTCGGTCTGCGTCAAGGACTCGAACTTCAGCACGAGCACCGGGGACGAGGCCGGCTCGCTCGGCGGGATCGTGTCGAGCAAGACCAAGGGGAAGGCGGAGTTCGTTAACTTCTCGTTCGACGTGAAGTTCGAGGGGAAGAACGTGGCGCGGGCGTTCGATCTGATGCTGCACAACGACAAGAACACGCCGCCGTTCCCGGTGATGCAGGGGCCGGTGGTGGTGATCCTGCCAGCAGGGCCGGCGCCGAAGCGGGTGTGCGCCGCGTGCGAAAAGGAATTCTGAAACAGCGGCCGAGCCCGCTGTGCACGTGCACGGCGGCCGATTGGGCCGCACGGACGTCAGGCCAGGCCCTCGATCGCCGCGAAGAGATCCTCGACGGAGTGACTGGCCCAGGGCAGACGCGCGATCCTGGGGCAGCGGGCCAGCTCGCCGCTCACCTTCATGCCCAGAAGCTCGGCGATTTTGATGAGCGCCAGGCCCTCGAGGGAGAGATAACTGCGCGGCCAGTACACGACGTCACCCTCACGCACAGCCGCTGAATCACGAGCTTCGTCGTTCCTCGCCGCCTCCTCGCCCAGCAGCGCCGATACCGACACGTCGAACCCCTCCGAGTCCCTTGCCACCAGCGCTCGACATACTTCATACCGCGGCGATCGCCGATTTTCCAGGGAGCGCTCGAAGCGCGTCAGGAGCACCGGTGCGTCGGGCGGTGGGGATGTACCCGGGTTCTGCAGCATCCTGTGAAGCAGCAGGAAGAAGCAATGGTCATCCTCGTATTCCCAATCGGGATTCCACACTTCGGTCGACTCGTCCGCGATCTGGCGCGCTAGCGCAAGGTCGCCGGCGACGACGGCGTCGAGGACGGAGTTCGTCCGGTTGAGCGCCAGGTGCCTGTCGCGCACGTTGCCCTCCGCGCGCGAGCGCCGCAAGAAGTACCGCCGTGAATGCCCGCTGCGGATCAGGTTCGTACGAAACTCGCCGACATCCGCGAACTCGAGCAGGTGACAGATCCCGAGAGCTCCGAACTGGGCGGCGAGCTCATCAAAGATATCGCCGAGTTCTGCAATGGGCGCCTTGCCGACGCAGAGCATGTTGTAATGAATCTCGGAGACCAGCTCCGCATGAACGTCGGCAATATCCATCTCAGCCGAGCCCTGTGTACTTGGAGGGCTCGATGAAGCTCAGCCCGGAAAGCCCCTGCGCCAGCATGGAATCAGCCAGCTCCCGGCGAATCACGACCAGGTTCCGCCACTTGTGGAGGCGGAACACCTTGTACGAAGCGGGCACCACGTCTTGCCTGAGCACGAGCGAGTCGCAGGCGCAGATCGAATCGGGATCGAGCGCGTTCCACTTGACGCCCGACTGCGCCACATCGATACAGTCGCAGACGTCCTGCGGGTTGACGATGAAATAGTCAGCCGATGCGGTGTGGCCCTTGTGGTTGATGATCGCGATCGGCAAGAGCTCGACGTTGCTGACCTCGGCGTCTTCGAGCGCCTTCTTCACCCGCCCGGAGACGACCAGGCGCTTCGCTCCGAGCAGGCTATCCGCCAGTGCGATGTCCTTCGGCTTGCGAGGGTCCATCCGGCAGCGCGCGTCCTTGGGCCAGCCGGTGGCCCGAGACACCCCCTGCGCTAGCTCGAAGGCGTCCTCCACCCCCTCCACGTCCAGGATCTTGCAGATACCGTCGATGTTTCGCCCCGGCCTCCACAGCAAGAAGCTCATACGTTCATCCACTCCTTTCTTTGCGACATCCGGGCAGCTATTCGAATCTACTTAACCGCAGCAGCCAGGAGGTGCTTCCTTGCCACCGAGGCCCCCGCCGGCGGCTTGACGCGGCGTCGTACGTCACTCTCCGGACATGCCATAGAGAACGGTATGTGCCATACGCTCTCCTTGGCTGGGTCGTTCGACCCGGTGAGGCAGTAATCGAGGCAGGCCTTGGTGCCGCCGTGATCCGTGCCTCTCTTCTTCAAGAACTTTTTCCATTCGCTGCTCCCGCACTCGAACAACTCCTTGACAGACTCGGGGGCCATTTTCTCACATTTTTTTTGCTGCTTATTCTCCTCGATCTTGTCCCATACGTTCTCGGCCATCCACAGCTCGAGCGCATCAAGATAGATGTCGTGATCTACCTGGTGGCACGGCAACCCGCCCCACTGTGTCGTGTTGCCAGGATCGAGAACATAGGCCCACTTCTTCGGAAGACCGATATTGTTGCCGGATCCGTTGATGTCCCAGTCGGTGATCGCAAGCAATTTATGGATGAAGCCGATCCTCTCCTGGGTGAAGGTGGGCGGGAATGTCTCGTCCGAGCAGGCATGCACGCAGAGCACGTGGTGGATCTCGGTGACCCGCCGTTCCCCCCTGGTTTTCTCCGTCCCGTCGCGGATGGTCAGGGTGCGGTAGTACCCGTCGGAGCAGTTTTTCTCATGCTTGTCGCCGTCGCGGTTGCGCTTGAACTTCCAGCCGTTGGCCTCCTCCATATGCTTGTTGCTCACGCTCCACCTCTTTCGCGCAGTCAGCCCGAGCCGCCGTGCAGCACGACAGCGCCCTTGGCGCCGCCTTCCGAGGACATCCAGATCACGCATCTTCGCGCAGGCGCATAGCCCCGCTCGAACGCCCGCACTGCCATGCATAGAGCCATCGCTGCGCTCGCCGCCCCCGTATCTCCAAACGACGTCGCTGGGAACCAGCAGGACAGGTCGCCGATGTCGATCTTTTCGCGCACCCGCATCAGGGCGCCGCCCCACTCCATGGCTCGCCGTTCGGTGCCGTTCAGGTCTCCGATGAGCCATGCCGAGATCGGCCGCTCGACGCCGTGGCTCGGTGAGAGCGACCCGAGCACGACCCGGGCGAGCGCGATCCCGTTCGGGGTAGCCTCGGACAGCAGGCCGACCGGATCGCTGGCGGACACCGCGGACTCGATGAAGGCGAGCGGAGCGCCTGTGAGAGCGGCGGGAGCTCGGCGTGAGTCGATCGGCTCGATGAGGAAGAACGCCGCTCCCTCGCCAGGGACCAGGCCAACCGGGTTCTCGTTGGTTCGGAGCAACCTCAGGCGGGCAGCCGCCTTGAGGAACCCAGGCTCCACGCGCGAGTCGACGCCTCCGACGAGGCAGCGCTCGGCTCTTCCATCCCGGATCATGGTCATCGCGTCCGCTACCGCGAGCGACATGCCTGCGTTGCCGGCGTGGCGCACGGCCTGAAGCTGGCCTGGAATGGGCATCTCGGCCATGTCCGCGAGCCGCTGCGCCAAGGACGCCGTGCGGGCTCGCCATGCGGCGGAGGGCGAGACCCCGTGGACGTCGGAAGAGCTGCCGCGCGCGTCGGCGTCCTGCACCGCCGCGTCGGATAGGTTGACCACCAGCCCGGTGTGGCGAAGCTCGCGATGCGACAGGCCCCTGCGCCGCATCAGATTCTGGAGCGCCGCCGCACCAAGGACAAGGGCCTTGCCAGGCCCAGCAAACCCCTCGGCCACCTCCCTGACGACGTGGCCGAACACGCTCGGCGGCCCGTCGAGGGTCTCCGAACCGAAGAGCGCCTGGGTCCGGAAGTCCATGACCGTCAGCTCGGAAGCAGCGCTGAGCCCGGCCCGGGCGGCGGCGCATGAGGTCTCCACATCACGGCCTAGCGCGCTGACCATTCCCAGTGCCGTGATCCCGAAGCCGATGGCGCCGCTTGCGTGCGTCATGGGTGAGCGACTCCTCGCTCATCCGAGGGTATCGACCGGAGAGCGTCAACACGGGTCATCGAGAGCCTCGCTGGCTACTGCGCCCGCCGACGGCATGCGCCGGCGCACGCACCTCGACCATGCCCGGCCCCGCGCTGCGCATGCCCAGCTCCACCGCCGCCGCCCCCCGCGCCGCCTGGCTCCCCCGCTGGAGCACCTCCTCGATCCACGCCACCTCCATCGGCCTTCCCAGCAGACACCGCGTCCCCCGCTTCAGCTCCTTCCCCCGACTCCCCCACCACAGCGCGATCTTCTGCCTGTCCGGCCACGGCAAGCTCTCGTCCGGATCCATCGCCACGTCCTCGTCCTCCGGATCATCGCTCGGCCCGCTCCGAACCCCCTGCGGCGGCGCCCCCTGTAGCTTTGCCTCTGCCAGATCCACCCCCGAAATCATCGTGAACGCCCCGCCCGCTACCCGCGCGAGCTCCGGCGCCCCCATGCACTCGATGATCCACGGCATCAGCGCAGGATCCCCGAGCGCCGCCGCCCCCGCGAGCGCCACGCGCGCCCCTCGTATCGTCCCGGCTATCGCGTGCAGCCATGTGGACGCCATCCCCAGATCCGTCTTCCGCATCGCCATCGCGCAAGCCCGCTCCGCGAACGGCCCTCCACGATCCGCGATGGTCCCGAGCACCCTCAGCGCCGCCACATCGCCGAGCAGCGCCGCCGACCATGCCGCCGCAAACCGGCACGCGTCGTCCTCGCTGCCCAGCGCTCCGCGCACCTCACCCAGCAGATCCCCCCGCCCGAGCTCCCCCACGGCGCGCAGCGCCCGCGCCTTCAGGCGCAGGTCGCTCGACATAATCGCGTATCCCAAGGCCGCCCCCGGGTCCTGTCGGTGGACCGCGCACCCCGCGATCCCGATGCGGTGCAGCTCCGGCCCAACCCGGTGCGAGAGCAGCCCCGGCAGGATCCCCCGCACCTTGTCAAAGCTCACCCACCCCAGCGCCGACACGATCGCCCGCGCCAGCGCCGGCACGCCCCCGCCCACGTCGAGCACCCCGGCGATGCCCTTCAGATCCCGCCGCTCCACCGCGAGCACCATGGGCGCAAACAAGCTCCCCGGCTCCTCCTCGTCGATGGCGCCCTTGCAGATCTCCCACCCCGCATCACCCGCCAGCCGCAGGCCGTCGACATGCGCCTCGAGCCGCTCGTCCAGCTCACCGAGGCTCTGCAAATCGTAGAGCGGATCCACGGCCGCAGCATCCCGGTAGGACCACAGGAACGCAGCCTCCACGGCGTGCTGCTCGAAGATCTCGGCCTCGATCGTCGAGATCAATTGATCTGCACCGATCCACCCTGGATCCGGTTCACGCCGGACGACCGGGTCAGCAGATAAGCCCCACGAATCAAGATCTTCCCAGCGCGCGTCAGCGTGATGCTGGCCTTTCCGCACTGGAGCACGATCTCCTTCTCCGCGGTGAACACCAGCCGCTCACCATCGGCGGTCGCCGTCGCCCCAGCCTGCACCGCCGCACCGGCGCTCTCCCCCGCCACGTGCATCCGCCCCATCACCACCGGCCTGTCGCGCCGCCCGCCCTCGAACAGAAGCGCCACCTCCCGCCCCTCGTCCTCGGGCCCGAGCGCCGTCATCGCCCGCGCCGGAATTCCTCCACGCGCGCTCTCTCCCAGGACAGCCGCCTCGACGAGCGGATCGCCGTTCTGCGCGAATCCGACGATCCGCCCCACCACGACGCCCTCGATCGGCCCGGCGTTCTCTGCCTCGGCCCGGACGCGCTCCTCGTGCGCCGCGACCACCAGCTCGAGCAGCCCCTCCGCGCCCTCGATCGCTCCCGCTTCTCCCCCGCCCTCGTCCGCCACTTCCCCGCTGGCGGCAGCGGCCTCCCCTTCCCCCTCCTCGATCAGGATCGCCTCGCCGCTCGGCTCCGCCGCCGGTGCCCGCCCGTCGTCTCTCATCACCCAGCTCCTCCGCTCCCCCTCATCCCGAAGCGCCCGCGATCCCCCCGTCGACCTCAGTTCACCCCCACGTTGCTCCCCTTGATCTTCACGTTCCCAGAAGCCTCGAGGTTCACCGCCCCCTCGCTCTTCACATCGAGCTTCTTCCCCTCGACCCGGATCGGCCCCTCGCCCTTCACCGTGATCTTCTTCCCCTGCACCGTCACGTTCCCGTTCTTCTCGACCGTGATCGTGGCGTCCCCGCACTGGATCGAGAGCTTCTCCCCGATGATCATCGTCTTCTTCTCCTTCACCTCCTCCTTCGCGCTCTGCCCGATCGTCACCGTCATGTCCTTGCCCACCGTCACGGTGTAGCCCTCGTCCACGCTCGTCGACTTGCCCTTGGAGACGCTCTCCGAGCTCGATCCGCCAACCGTCTCGCTCTTGTTCTTGCCGATCGACGCGCTCTGGCTCTTTCCCACGTCGATCGACTGGCTCCCCCCGACCGACTCGGTGTGATCCCCCTCCACGCTGACCGAGCGGTTGCCCCCGACCGAGAGGGTCTCGTCCTGGCCGATGCTCTCGGTGTGGCTCTTCGCGACGTCGATGCTCTTGTTGCCGCCGATCGACTCGCTCTGGTCGTTCCCCACCACCTTGCTCCGGTCGTGGTCCACCTCAAGCGCCTCGTCGTTCCCGATCCACTGCTTCTTGTCGTGCTCGATCGCGATGTTCCAGTCCTTCTGACTGTGCAGGAAGATCTCCTCCGAGCCCTTCTTGTCCTCGAACCGGAGCTCGTTGGACCCCCCGCCGCCCTTCGAGCTGTTCGACTTGATGGTGCTCTTCGTCTTCTCCGCAGGGAGCGAGTACGGCGGCACGTTGGTGCCATGGTAGACGCTCCCCACCACGAGCGGCCGGTCCGGATCGCCCTCCAGGAAGTCGACGACCACCTCGTGGCCGATCCGCGGAAGGAACACCGCGCCCCACGCAGAGCCCGCCCAGATCTGGCTCACGCGGATCCAGCACGAGCTCTGCGCGTCCTTCTTGCCCTCCCGATCCCAGTGGAACTGGACCTTGATGCGGCCGTGCTCGTCCGTATAAACCTCCTCGCCAGAAGGACCGACCACGATCGCGGTCTGGATCCCCTTGATCGTCGGCCATGGCGTCACCGACTGCGGACGGAAGGGGACGTCGGACGGCACGACTTGGAACTGGTTCCGGTAGGCCGCGGCGTCGCCCTCGGGGACAGCGTCCACCGCGGGCTCGTGGCCCTCATGGCGCACGGACACCAGCAGATACTCCCGGTTGAAATCGTCGCGCGCGTGCTCCGCGAGCGTGAAGGTCTGGCCAGGGACGAAGCGCGGGCAGACGCCCTCGCCGCTGCCGGTCTTGCGCGAGCTCTGGATCTGCTCGAGCCGGATCTTGGCGATGCTCGATCCCGCGCCGGGTGCGTCGTAGTCACCGGGATAGTCGTAGACCTCGAGGTCGTCGTCCGCCTCGGCCTGGGCGTTGCTCTCGAGCGACAGGCTGGGCTTCTTGAAGTTATAGTCGCGCAGCGTCACCTTCCCGGAGCGTACCCGCTCGACATAACGGAAACGGGAGACGTGCTCGCTCTGGTGGAGCGCGCCGAGCGGCGGCCGGAACACGACGGTGCTCTCCCCCGCGATCGGCCCGTGCCCCGACGCACCGTCAGAGAACACGAGCACGTGGCCGCCCTCGTCGTGCTCGAAGAAATAACAGATGCCCTCCTCCTCGAGCAGGCGCGACACGAAGGCGAAGTCGCTCTCCCGGTACTGCACGCAGTACTCCCGCGGGCGATAAGCGCCGCTCAGCACGAAGCGATAACCCTTGCTCGAGATCCCGGCCGCGCGCAGGACCTTCTCGATGATCTCCGGGGTGGAGAGCGCCTGGAAGATTCGGCTGTTCCTGCGGTGCTTGAGGCGGGAGACGTCGGGTACGACCGTGGCGTGATAGGCCGTGACCCGCTTGCCCTCCTCACCTTGCTCGAAGCTCGAGACGACACCGTGGAGGTGCCGAGGCAGCTCGCCGACCTGCCAGGTGAGCAGCGCCGTCTTTCCCACGACATCGGCGAACGCGATGTCCCTGTCCGCACAAGCGACGAGCACGTCGAAATGGAAGAGCTCGGAGATGCCCTCGCGCCCCTCGAACCGCGTCACACGGAGCTCGTGCTCCAGTCCGTCGACCTGAAACGAGTGCATGGCCTCTCCCCTGTTCAGAGCGCGTGCGCGGACAGACCGCGGGCAGCATTCAGCCCGAGCCATCCTACATGCTGCGACCGCTCGACCGCAATGGACAGCTGAGCTCGATGCCAGCGAAGCTGATCGGGAGAGCCGACGCGGCATCGGGGCCGCCGAGCGGTGCGGCGCTGCCTCGGCAGTTCCTGGGGGTGTTAGCCGTGAAGCAGCCCTGCGTCTGCCATCGCGGCAAGGAACTGAGCACCGAGCCCTTCCGGCAAAGCGCGGGCATCGCCGGGGCCCGGCGGACGCACGATGGGCGGCGCCACATGGACCTGCGCGGTGACGAGAGGCGCTGGCGAGAGAAGCGAAGGGGGCGCAGGAGGCGCGCTCGATGACGCTGCCTGGCGCGGAGGCTCGGAAGGCGCGGCGACCGGAGCTCGGCGCGCGTCGAACGGCGTCGTGGCGGAGGCTATCGCCCTCGCCGCGTCCTCGGGATCGAGCGAGGTCGTCTCCTCGAGCAGATCACGGACGCCGCCGCGCCTCACGGTCGGGGCCGCAGCAGCTCGCGGGGCGGCGGCCAGCGGCGCCGTCGGCGCTGCCGAGCCCGCAGGCTCCGACGGTGTACGGCGCGCGTCGAACGGCATCGCCACGGAAGTAACGGCCCTGGCTGCATCCTCGGGATCGAGCGAGGTCGTCTCCTCGAGCAGATCGCGGACGCCGCCGGGCCGCGCTGGCGCGATGGCTGCAGCGCGCGGGGCGACAGCCGGCTGCGACGTCGAAAGCGTCGCCGAGCGCATAGGCTCCGAAGGCAGTCCCGTCGTGCTGAACGGCATCGCCCCGGCGGCCACCACCCTGGCCGCGTCCTCGGGATCGAGCGCGTCCGTCTCCCCGAGCAGGTCGCGGACGCCACCGGGCCGCGCGGGAGGGGCCGCAGCAGCGCGCGGGGCGACGGTCGGCTGCGATGCCGCCGGCGTCACCGAGCGCGCAGGCTCCGAAAGCCCTCGCGTCGCACTGAACGGGGTCGCCACCGCCGCAACCAACCTGGCAGCGTCCTCGGGGCTGAGCTGGCTGGTGCCGTCCAGCGTGATGGCCTTGGGGTTTTGCTGCGAGGCCGATCCCGAGGGCGCAGCGGAAGCGCCGCCGGCGGCGAACGGATCGGCCCATGCGATCGGCTGCCCCGGGAGCTCCACGCCCGCGAGAACGCGCAGCGACTCGATCTCCGCCTCCTCGACGGGCGCATGGCCGCGCCACACCACCGAGCAGCGCCGCCGATCCACGTCGATGTGCGCCGTGTCGGCGCGGAGCGAGATCGGCTCCCCGGCGCGCGGCGAGGCAAGCTTCTGTCGGTACAGCCGCGCGACGCCGCGCGCCTCGGGCAGCTGCGTCCGGAGCTTCGGCCGCTGCGCCATCATGCCTCCGAGCACGATCCACTCGTCGCCGCGCAGCGCCGGGATGCGCTGATCCATGGGCGCCGCCTGGAAGTAGCTCCAGTCGAGCCCCTCGGGGATGTCGAGCAGCGCGCCGTGAACGCGGCGCGCGTCGACCGCGCCGAGCAGCCGGCTGCGCAGCGGCGAGGTGCGGGGAAGCGGCCCCAGGCCGTCGATACGGACGTGGGAGCGGGCTGGGCCGACGCGCGCGGAGCCGTCGAGCTGAGCTTGCTTGTCGATGCGGAGCTGGCCGTCCTGCACGACCGTCAGCCGGACCATGGCGTGCGGCGACGAGAAGCCCGGAGGCAGCTCTGCGTGGCCGGTCACCACGACGCCGCACGGATCGAGGTACGGCGCGAGGTCGCTCGCGACCTGGAGGCGCTGGCCAGAAGGATCCGGCTGCTCCTCCGCCGCGATCGGATCCGGGGCGACGAGCGACATGCGCCCCTCGGGGACGAGCGCGAACGTCGCCTTCACGACGACGGTGACATGGAGCCGGCCGCGAAGGCGGAAGCAGACCGTCGCGGCGGCGGAAGGGCCGAGGGGGGTGACAGCGACTCGCGGGCTGGGCGCAGACATCGAAGCGCGTGTCATGTCGGAGACGATACTACGTCGGAAGCTCGGAGTTGCGCCGTCGGGCGCGCCCGTGCCCTGCGCCGCGCCGCGGGGCCGGCCGCACGGGCCGGACACCCCTCCCGCCCTGTGCTAGAGCGGCGCCCGAATGCGCATCGCGCTCGTTTATCCGCCGACCTGCGATCCCACGGCCCCGTACCTCGCGGTGCCGATGCTGACAGGCTTCCTCCGCGCGAACGGCGTGGAGGTCCTGCCCGTCGACGCGAACATCGAGGCCTTCGACGCGCTCCTCACGCCGCAGCGCATGGCCGACCTCCGCGACCGCCTCGAGGCGCGCCTCGGCGAGCTCGACCGTCGCCCCGCGCTCCCGCACACAGACCAGCTCGAGTACGTCGCCCTCGCCCGCGCGCGCGGCGACGCGCACGCCGTCCCGGATGCGGTGGACCTCGCCAAGGCCACGCTCCGCTCCCCTGACGCCTTCTACGATCCGGACGCCTACGCCCGCGCGGTCGCGACGATCGAGGCGGCGCTCGGCGTCGTGTCCGCCACGCACCACCCGCTCAAGCTCGACTTCACGGCATACCGCACGCCGTTCGGCCTCACGTCGATGGACGAGATCGCCCGGTCGAGCCGGCCGGAGCACGACCCCTTCGACGCCTGGGTGCAGCAGACGCTCGTGCCCCGGCTCCGCGACGCGCGCGCCGACATCGTGGGTCTCTCCGTGTGCTTCCCGGGTCAGCTCCAGCCCGCGTACGCGTTCGCGCGCAAGATCAAGGAGGCGCTGCCCGGCGCGCACGTCACGTGCGGCGGCCCCGGCGTCACGCAGCTGCTCCTCCGGCTGTCGGGCGAGCGGCTCGCGCGCGCGCTCGGCCCGTTCGACTCGGCGTGCCTGTTCGAGGGCGAGCACACCCTCCTCGCGCTCGCGCGCGCGCTCGACGAGGGCCGGCCGCTCCGGGACGTGCCCAACGTCGTCGTGCGCGATCGCCTGATGGGCGCGCGCTGGACGTCCGGCCACGGCATGGAGGACCTGAAAGCGCTCCCCCCGCCCGACTTCGATGGGCTCCCCCTGGAGGCGTACCTCGCGCCGGCGCTCGTGCTCCCGTACGACCCGACGCGGGGCTGCTACTGGGGCAAATGCACCTTCTGCCATTACGGGCTCGCGGAGGTCGGCACGGCGGCGTACCGCGAGCGCGCCGTCGAGACGATCGTGGCGCACCTCGGGGCCCTCGCCGCGCGGCACGGCACACGCCACTTCTACCTGTCGCAGGACTCGGTCGCGCCGAAGACGCTCGTGAAGATGGCGCAGGCGATCCTCGACGCGGGCCTCGACGTGCGGTGGGCCACCGACCTCAAGCCGGAGAAGTACCTCACCAGGGAGCGCGCGGACGTGCTGCGCCGCGCGGGCGCCGTCGCGTGCGCGCTCGGCGTCGAGTCGGCGTCGCCGCGCGTCCTCGGCCTCATCGACAAGGGCGCGCCCGTCGAGGTCGTCTCCGACGTCATCGACCACCTCGCGTCCGCGGGCGTGGCCGCCGAGGCGATGTGCTTCACGGACTTCCCCACCGAGACGCACGCCGAGGCCGTCGAGACGCTCGACTTCCTGCGCGCGCGGCGGGAGGCGCTCGCGGTCTACATCGTCGGCGAGTTCGGGCTGACGCACGGCGCGCTCGTCGCGCAGACCCCGGAGCGCTTCGGGATCGACGAGGTGTTCGCGCTCGAGGGCGACGAGCTCGGGCTCGGCCTGTTCTTCGTCCCGCGGGAGCCGTGGAAGACCGACGCCGAGCGCGCCGACGTCGACGCGCGGCTCTCCGACCTGTCGCGCGGCTGGACACTGCGCAGCTATCCCTGGGCCGGCGCCGTGTCGACCGCGCACACGATCCTCCAGTACGACCGCTTCGGCCCCGGCGTCTTCCGCGATCGCGCGGCGCGCCGCCCCGACGAGAGCATCCCCGGAGCCAGCGCCATCGAGCGCGGGCTGCGCTTCGATCCGCGCGCCGCCGAGCACGCGGAGGCGCGCGAGGCGGAGATCTGGGCGACGCTCGTCCACGAGGAGCGGCGCGTGGGGCGCGACGCCTACGAGCGGCTCGCCCGGTCGTTGCCGCCGCTCCGGCCGAAGCCCGTGCGCGTCAGGTTCGTCGCGGGCGCCGCGCCGGCCGTGACGTCGGGGCGACGGCCGTCGCACGCGACCAGCGCGGCACGCTGAGCCTCGGCCCGAACAGGAGCGGCGATCGACGCATCACGCGATGGCACGCCGTTGCGCATCGAGGCATGAATCCGCTGACAGCGCACGGGCCCATTGCCTGGCCGCGCGCCGCGGCGGCGCTGTCGCCCGACGTGAGGTAATGCGACCTATCGTCGCACATGCGACGAATCGACGAATCGTCGAATCGACGAATCGTCGAATCGACGAATCAGCGATGAATCGAATAGGCTTCCCACGAGCCTTCACGATCGGTTAAGTTCCACTGTTGGAGGTCCGTCGCCCTCGAGCCCCTGAGTCAGCGAAGCACAGGAGGGGCTCCGGGAGTCGATAGGACATGCGCCTTCGGCGCGCTTGCTTGGGGAAGCCGCGTGCGGGTCGTCACGCGGTGGAATTCAAAGGCATCATAGAATGAAAAGTTTCAATGCATTCGCAATCCTGGGTTCGGTGTTCGCGCTGACGGGGTGCGTCGTCGATGCAGACTCCTCGTCGGAGCTGGGAGACGACGCGGAGGTCGACGAGCAGACCTCCGTCGCCGAGCAGGCGGTGACGAACGGCGCGGTGAACGCCGCCTGCGCCGAGTCCCTCACGCTCCGCGACCAGCCCGGCGGGGCGACGCTCGGCACGATGTACACCGGTCCGTACAACGGCGTCTCGAAGTTCTACGTGCAGTCGACCAGCGGCAGCTGGTCCTACGGCTACTCGTACTCGCTCGGCCGATGGGGCTGGGCGATGACGTACTACCTGACGACGAACTACAGGGAGCAGGGGGCACCCGGACAGATCGGCTACTACTACGCATGTTATCGAGCGGACGGCTCGGGCTGGGGCGGCGGCATCGGCTGACCGGCGCGGCGGGTCGCAGGCAGCGCTCCTGGGGCCGCCCACCCCGCGCCCTACCGCCGCCGCCCCGCTCCCGCCGGCGGCCTGCTCTCGGAAGGGCATGGTAGGATCGGGCCAATGGCCCAGAAGGCGCCCCAGGCGAAGCTGTCCCAGGAGGAGTACCTCGCGCTCGAGCGCTCCTCCGAGGTGAAGCACGAGTACGCTGGCGGTGAGGTGTTCGCGATGTCGGGCGGCACGCGCGAGCACAGCCTCATCGCTGCCAATGTGGTGGGTGAGCTTCGCAGTTCGCTGAGAGCGCGTCCCTGTGAGGCGCACGCGTCCGACCTGCGGATCAAGAACGTGACGATCGGCCGCTACGTCTACCCGGACGCCTCGGTCGTCTGCGGCCAGCCCCTGTTCGAGGACGAACACCGCGACACCCTGCTCAACCCCACAGCCGTCTTCGAGGTGCTCTCCGACTCCTCGGAGAGCTACGACCGCGGCGGCAAATTCGCCCTGTATCGGGGGATTCCATCGATCGCCGATTACGTCCTGCTGTCCCAGAAGCAGGTGGAGGTCGAGCACTTCCGCCGCCAGCCGGATGGAACCTGGCTGCTCCGTGTGCTCGGCCCGGGCGAGCGACTCCAGATCGCGTCGATCGGCTGCGACCTGGCAGTGGACGAGCTCTACCTCAAGGTCTTCGCTCGGCCCACGGGCGATTGAGCGGCTCCGCTCGATGCTCAGCCCGACGGGTGCGGGCCATCGTATGCGCGGGTACGTCCGGGCGCTGCTGGGGTGCCAGAACGGCCGAGCCCATGATCCCCGACGATAAAGTCATACCGGCTCTCTCCAGTTCTCCAGAACCAGCGGGTAGCCGGCTGATTGAACACGGCTGTAATCGGACGTGTTGCCTGTCACGAGGGGCAACCCATGATGAATTGCCGTCGCGGCGATCATCGTATCCGGTACACCGATCGGCGTGCCGGCCATCCGTAGATCGGCCAGGATGCGACCAGCGAGCTCGGCCGCGGTCGCATCGAAGAGCAAGACCTCGCTCCGGTGTGCCATTTCCAGGAACCGCCGCGCCTTCTGGTCGGCCCGCTGCTGCGAGTAGCCAGCGACGACCTCCATGACCGAGACGACGGAGAACGTGAAGCGGCCGTAGGCGGCGATGTACGAGCGCGCGCGCTCCACGACAGCCGGGCTCCTGGCCTTGGTGATCTCGGACAGAATGTCCGTGTCAAGGAGGGCCCTGCTCATCCTCTTCCTCCACGTCACGCAGCCTGGAAGAGCGACGATTCTCCTGGACGACCTCCATCATGGCATCGACGGCCTCGGGGTCATCGGCGAAGAGCCCGATCAGGGAGGGTGCTGCCTCGGCTTCACGCGGCAAGCCCTCGCTCGCGGATCCATCCGCGAGCTCATGGACCACACGCTCGATGAGCCGGAGCCGCTCCTGGACCGGCAGGCCCTGGATGGCCTGGAAAATTTGTTCGACGCTGGTCACCGGGCGGACCTCCTGTTCGCGCGAACCATAGCCAAGCGTACCCCGTCCGAGGGCGCACGGGGTTCCCCTCTCCGCGCGCAGGCAGGCTCCCGCCTGGGCCGGCTCGCAGACGCCCATCACCGCGCCCGCGACCGCTCCCGGCGGAGGGGCCTCCCCGCCTCCTACACCGCCGCCGCCCCGCCCCCGCTGGCCGCCTGCGCGCGCGCCCGCTTGCGGACCATGATCTCCGGGGACTCCGCGACCGCCATCCCCACGAGGCGCATGCCCTCCAGGAAGTGCTTCACCCCGCTCCGGACGAGCTCGTGGCTCGCCTCGCCGACCTCCGGGTAGCCCCGCCCCTCCGCGTCGGGCTGCACCTTGCCCCAGTTCGCGAACAGGCGTCCCCACGGGCTCTCCAGCACGGGGGCCATCTTCTCCTTCGCGTAGCGCGGATACCAGAACATGTCGTGATACGTGACCGACGCCACGTAAGCCCAGGGGGCGAGCCACGTCTTGAGCGACCACTCGATCGGCTTCTTCAGGGGACCCCAGTAGATGCGGTGCTGGTTGCGCGAGGCGAACGTCATCTCCTTGAACGGTCCATCGAAGTTCCACTGCTCGTTCGCCGCGTCCACGTCGCCCACGAGCTCGATGTCGCGCACGTCGCCCGTCCCGAGGCCGAGATCGTGCGCCAGCCGCACGAACTTGAGATCGCGCAGCGGATCGAACCCCATCAGCTTCGCCGCCACGGCGTCGATCGCCACCTGGTCCGAGGATGCGAGCAGCACGTTCTTCACGTGCGGCACCATGCAGCGCGGCCCAGGGCCGTCGCCCGCGAACGTCCCGTCCATCACCGCGAAGACCCCGCGGTGGATCTTCTTCTGGATCATCAGGAGATCCACGAGCGTCTCGTGGATCACCGGGTGCGTCCAGTGCCGGTGCTCGTTCAGGAGGCCGCCGAACGCGTTCTTCATCGCGCCCGTCGTCGTCGTGAAGATGTGGGTCTTCACCGTCGGCAGGTGGATGATGTTCTCCCCGATGAAGCGCTTCGGGATCGAGAACCCCTTCGGGTACACCTCGTTCAGACAGAGGAACTTCTTCCGCAGATCGCCGACCGCGTCCCCGATCGGGATCCACTCCTCCCCTTCGTAGAGGTGGACGTTGCGCAGGCCGTGCGCCTGCACGACGTCGATCTGCTTGTTCTCGCGCTCGCCGAGGTGGGCGTCGATGACGACCGTGCGGTTGTGGCAGGCGTGGATCAGGTCCTTCGAGTACCCGTCCTGCGTCATCGCCCGGATGACCCCCTCGAGCTGCCAGGGCGTCGTGGATGAGCTCGGGTAGAAGAAGTGCCAGGAGATGTTCACCTTGAGCGCCGTGTCGGCGTCCTTGGCGACCACATCCTGGTAACCGGCCAGGTTCATCAGCCGGTGGTAGTCCGAGAGCACCGTCGCAGGCGACGTGCGGATCACAGCGACCTTCGATTTCGGCATGGCTGGGCCCTTATAGCCCGTCCGGAGTCGCCCGTTCCGGGAAGTTGCAGGGCGTCCGCGTGGAGGCTCCGTGCAGGCGCGGTCGGCACGGAGCGCGGCGCGGGCGCGCGCTCGCCCGACGCCCGCGTTCCGCGCTCCGCGTACGCGGAGAGCGTACGTGCAGAGCGTACGCGCAGAGCGTACGCGCAGAGCGTACGCGCAGATCCACCCTGTCACGATCGTGGCATCTTGCCCCAGGCGCGAGGCGCCGCACACGCGCCCGGACGGAAGCGGCTGGGGCCGATCTCGACGCTACCCGCCTCGCGTCGCCGAGAACGCGCCGGCCGACAGCCTCTGCCGCCGGTCGGCACGGGGGCTGCAATGCTCCAACACCAGGGAACAGCAAGGAACCGCGGCGAACAGCCGCCATCAGGAACCACGTTGAGGTCGTCTCCACGAAGACAACGGATCGACCCCTGAAACCCCTTTGGAGGACATCATGCTCGGCTGGACTGTCACCTTCTTCATCATCGCGATCATCGCTGCAATCTTCGGCTTCGGCGGGATCGCCGCCAGCGCCGCGTCGATCGCGAAGATCCTGTTCGTCGCGTTCTTGGTGCTCGCGGTGATCTCGCTCGCGCTCGGGCGCCGCATGCCGGCATGATCCGGAGACAGGGTGGAGGCCATGAAGAACGCTTCGCAACCGCGGAATGGTGAGAGGAACGGTACGTTGGACAGCGCGTTGGACAGCACGTTGAACGGCGCGCCGAACATCGCGCCGAACGGTGAACCCTGGAAGCCCGGCGTGCCGCCGCCGGCGGCGAGCCCCCCCGGCGAATCGCCGGCGACCCCCGATTCGCCAGGCTCGCCCGGCCGCGCGTCGCCGGACCGCGAGATCCAGCTCCCGGGGACGGCGCAGCCCGGAGGGGAGCCGGGGACGAGGCACCAGCCCGAGGTGCCAGCGCCCGCGCACACGCAGGAGATCCCGGCGCCGCCGCCTCACGAGGTCCCCGGCCACGATTTCCCGCGCGCTCGGAGCGGTCCATAGGCGATATGCCAGAGACTCCCGCCCTCCCTCCCGCGCCCGGCGCCGGCGCCCCGCGCCGTCAAGGCCGCTTCCGCCGGGCGCTGGCCCGCGCGGCCGCGGTGTCAGCCAGCGTGATCGGCCTGGGCGCCGTCTTTGTCACGGCGGTGGCGGTCGGCGCGGTCGTTCACCTGAACGCCTCGTCGACCCGCAACCTGACAAGGCAGCTCATCAACGACACCCTGCGATCCAGCCTCGAGGGACGGATCGAGATCGAGCACATCGACCGCCTCGGCCTCTTCACCGCCGACGTCTCCAGGGTGACGGTGAGCCACCCGAACGGAACCGAGCTCCTGCGCGTCAGCGGCGTCCACGCGGACTTCAACGCGCTGTCGATCGCGACGGAGCTCCTCCTCGGCGACGGCGACCTCGCCGTCACGATCCCGCTCGTCCGGGTGGCGGACGCGGACGTGCTGCTCGAGCAGGACGAGCAAGGCGCGCTCACCCTGGCCGAGGCGTTCACGCCGACGCCGTCGGAGCCGCCGGAGGAGCCGCCCGCCGAGCCTGCGCGGCCGCTCCGCCTCGAGCTGTCGCGCGTCGTGCTCGATCGCGCGGCGGTCCACGGCACCGTCGCGCCAGGGAGCCCCATCGACGCGACGATCGAGGACCTCGCCGGCGGCGTCGTCGTCGCGGACCGGAGCCGGTACGCGCTCGAGCGCGTGCGCATCACCGAGCGGCGCCTGTTGCCGGTCCCGGTCGAGGCGACGAGCATCTCCGGGAGCGTCAGCGTGCCGGCGGACGCGCCGATGGAGCTCACCGCGAAGCTCGAAGGGAGCGTCGGGGCGATCCCGCTCACGGCCGAGGGGACCCTGAAGGACGAGCGCCTCACGGCGCGGGTCTCGTCCGCGCGCGTGACGCCCGAGGCAGCCCTCGCGATCGATCCGAGCGCGCCGCTCGCCCGGCCGCTCTCGGTGCTGGTGACGGCCGACGGAGCGCTCTCGGACCTGGCCGTCACGGCGCACGTCGCCGTCCTCGATCCGCTCGTCGCAGGCGACGCCGTGACCGGTGAGGTCACCGCCCACGCCCGGCTGGACGCGCTGGATCCGAAGCGCATCACGGCCGAGGTGCGGATCGCCGAGCTCGACCCGCGCGCCTTCGTCGGAACGGCGCCCGCCGCGCGGGTGAGCGCGGAGGCCCGAGGGGAGATCCACCTCGACGAGGAGGGCGGGCCGCGCGTCATCGCCGAGGCCAGGACGGAGCCGTTCCTCGTCGCGGGGCAGCGCGTGCCGGCGACAGAAGCGCGCGCGACCCTCGAGCGCGGCGCGCTGCGGGCCGCGGCGACGATCCACGAGCCCGGCGCGCCCATCGAGGCGAGCGTCGCCCGCTCGAAGGAGGGGGTGCTCCAGTTCGAGGCGCAGAGCGAGATCCCGTCGCTCAGCGCGGTGCAGCGCGTCCCGCGCGGCATCCACGGCAGCGCCGCGCTCCACGTCGAGGGCGCGCTCAGGGACGACGCGCTCGACGCCAAGGCGACCGTGCGCGTCGCCGGGCTCCGCGTCGGGTCCGATCTGCAGCTCGGGCGCGGCGAGGTCCGGGCCAAGGCCACGGGGCCCCTCGACAAGCTCACGATCGGCGGCGCGTTCCGCGGAGCGGACCTCCGCGCCCAGCAGTACGCGTTCCGCAGCGTGGCGGCGAGCGCCGCGGGGCCCGTCACGGCGCCGCACGTCCGCGTGTCGCTGGCCAGCGCGGAGCGCCGGATCATGGCCTCGGCCCACCTCGATCTGCCGCGGAGCGAGGCGCGGCAGCTCCGCGTGGAGGTGGCGCGCGGGGAGGACGAGGTGACCGCGCAGGCCGCCCGCGTCGCGTGGGACCGCGGGATCGCCCTCCGCGGGCTCGCGCTGCGCGGCGACGGCGTGGGGGAGCTCGAGGGGAGCCTCTCGCTCGCCGGGGACGAGATCGAGGGCGACCTCCGCGGCACCGCGCTCGACCTCGCGCGCATCGCCGACATCACCGGGGCGCCGCTCGGCATAGGAGGCCTCGCCAACCTCGACGTGTCGGTGCACGGCCGGGGGGCGCGCCGCGCGGGGCGCGTCCAGATCGAGCTCGAGGACGGCTCGGTCCCGGGCGTGGCGCGCGGCTCTCGATGAACGTGACGGCGCGCCTCGACGGGGAGGCGCTGAAGGCGGACGGCCTGGTCCGGCTGCTCGCGCCGCCCGAGCCGCCGCCGGCGCAGGCGCGGGAGGCCCAGCGCCCGGGCGCGACGCCCGACGAGGCGTGGACCACGGCCTTCGACACGGCGCCGCAGCAGAAGCCGCCGCCCCCGCCGGTGTGCCACGGCGCCATCGCGCGCGTGCTGGTCGACGGGAACGCGGCGAGGCTGCGCGGGCCGCTGCTCTCGGCGCGCACCTGGCAGACCGTCACCGGCTCGGCCCGCATGGACGCCGACGCGTGGCAGCTCGGGTGCCTGGCGCAGGCGTCGCCGGTCCCGCTCGCGCTGAGCGAGCTCGCGGGCCGGCTCACCGCGCGCCTCGCGGTCGCGCGCGAGGCGGGAGAGCGGCTCCCGTCGGTGCGGGACCTCCTTGTCCGCACGGAGGGCCTGCGCGCGGCGGGGCCGATCGACGAGCAGACGGGCGCGCCGGCGTGGGTGTCGAGGAAGCTCGACGCGCGGCTCGCGGGGGATCTCGACGCGAAGACCGGCGACGCCCACGTCACGCTGTCGGTGTTCGATCGTCAGCTCGTGGCGGAGCTCTCGGCCGCGCTCGACGCGGATCTGCCGGCGCTCCTCGCCGATCCGGCGGCGGCGCTCCCGCGGACAGCGATCGCGGCGCACCTGCGCGTGCCGCGCCGCCGGCTCAACGATCTCACCGAGCTGGCCGCCTTCGGGAAGCGGACGCCGGTGCTCTCCGGCTCCGCGGGGCTCGACGTGTACTTCGCGGGGAAGCTCGCCGAGCCCCGGGTCGTGGCCCGCGCGACGGCCGCGAACGTGAGCGGCACGACCGGCCCCTCGCTGCTCGGCAAGCTCTGGGTCGACACGCTGCTGGTCTATGACGGGCGCGACGCCGCGCTCGACGCCTACGCGTTCCGCGGGCCGATCACCTACCTGAGGGCGAAGGCGAAGCTGGGCGCGGACGCCGCCGCCTTCCTCGGCGGGGCCCCTTCTGCTCGGCGCTTCAGCAACGGCAGCCTCGAGGCGAAGATCGCCGATCTGCCGCTCGCGGAGGTCCCCGTCCTCGCCGACATGCAGATCGGCGGCGAGGCGCGCGGCGAGATCTCCGTGCGCGGGCTGTTCGAGGCCGCGCCCGAGGTCAGGGCGCACCTTCAGTTCCCGGGCCTCACGCTCGGCCCCGACGCGCGGTACGAGACCGCCGAGGCGTCGCTCGACATCGCGCCGCCGGGCGGCGCAGGGCGCACCGCGGCCGTGGCCAGCGTGCGGCTCGCGGGGCGCGACGGCGGCCGGCTCGAGGCCAAGGCCCAGGCGCCCATGGTGTGGGATGCGAACGCGATCCCGACGCTCACCGACGATCGGAACGCCTCGGTGTCGCTCGCGGTCGATCGCTTCCGCCTGAGGGCGCTGGAGCCGTTCGTGCAGGGCTCGGTGAACCGGCTCGACGGCACGCTCGACGGCGAGGTGCGGCTCGGGCTCGGCGCGCAGGCGGGCTTCTCCGGCGAGATGCGCCTCGAGGGCGGCGTCGTCCAGGTGGCCACGATCGGCCAGCCGTTCGAGAACGCCTCGTTCCGCGTCGCCGCGAGCCCCTCCGGCGAGCTCCGCATCGACGACCTCCGCGCCGACGCAGGCAACGGCCAGGTCCGCGGGAACGCGACCCTCCAGATGGAAGGGTTCGCGTTCCGGCACGCCCGCGCCGAGCTCTCCATCCCGAGGGGCCGGGCCCTCCCGATCGCGCTGGAGGGCGTCCCGATGGGCGAGGTGCGCGGCCGGGTGGAGCTCGCGGCGGAGAAGCGGGCCGAGGAGATCGCCGTCCGCGTCGACGTGCCCTCGCTCGATCTGACGCTGCCGCCCACGATCGGGCGGAGCGTGCAGCCGCTCGGCGAGAACCCGGACATCACGACGTCGGCGCCGCTCAGCCAGAAGGACTACGAGGCGCGGCGAGCGCCGGCCGAGCCGCCGGAGCAGGCGAAGGAGAGCGCGGGCGGCACGCCGATCGCCATGGAGGTCCACCTGGGCAGGATCGGCGTCGAGGGCGACATGGTGCAGGCCTCGCTGTCGGGGGATCGGGCGCACCCGCTCCGCATCAAGATCGCGGGAGAGACCGAGATCCGGGGCAACGTGAACATCGTGTCGGGCAGGCTCGAGGTGCTCGGCAAGGAGTTCGAGATCGAGCCTGGCGTGGTCGCCCTGCAGGGGGATCCGTCGAATCCGTTCCTGAACGTGAGGGCGTACCACGACACGCCGGAGGGGACGCGCATCTTCATCGACTATGTGGGGCAGCTCAACCCCATCACCGAGGACAAGATCACCTTCCGTTCGGAGCCGCCGCGCCCGGAGAACGAGGTGATCGCCGAGCTCCTGCTCGGCAGGGAGTTCGCGGAGGGGACGCTGGCGGGCGGCACGTCCGCCGGGCAGCCCGCGTCGGGCAGCGGCAGCGCCGCCGGCGGGGTCGCGGCCAGCGTAGGGACGGGGCTCGCGTCCGCGCAGCTCAACATGATCCTCCAGAGCATCGGTCCGCTCCGGAACTTCGAGACGAAGCTGGGCACGACCGAAGAAGGCGCGCTGAAGACGACCGTTGGCTACCAGCTCGGGCAGCAGGTGACGGCGAGCGCGAGCTACGAGGCGGGGCCGACGGGGCAAGGACAGGGGCCAGGGTCCGGGGGCGGCAACACCGGCGCGCAGGCGCGCACCGAGGTGAGCCTCGAGTGGCGCTTCCGCCGGGACTGGTCCGTGCGGGCGGCGATGGCCACCGGCGCGAACCCGGCGACGAGCCTCGACCTGCTCTGGAAGCACCGTTACTGAGCGCCGTCGCGCTGCGGGCGCGCTCGTTCGTCAGGGCGGCGCATCCCCTTCGGCAGCGGCTGCGCGCCGGCTCAGCGCGCGACGCAGATGCCGCCGCAGTCTGCGCCGATCGGCGGGCTGCAGTCGTCGCCCGGATCGTCGATGCAGGTGAGCCCCTTGGGGCACTGGCGCGCCGTGATGCCGCCGCACGCGGGAGGCCGGGGCTCGGGCACCACGCAGATGCCGCCGCAGTCCGCCCCGCCGCGATTCGGGTCGCAGTCGTCGCTCGGATCGTCGATGCACTCGAGCCCCTCGGGGCACGCGAACCCAGCGAACCCCCCGCAAAACGGCGGCTTGGGCGTCGGTTCCACGCAGATGCCGCCGCAGTCCGCCCCGCCATGCTTCGGGTCGCAGTCGTCGCTCGGATCATCGACGCACTCGAGCCCGTCGGGGCACGGGAAACCCGCGAATCCCCCGCACATCGTCGTCGGCGGCTCCTCGACGCAGACGCCGGGGCAGTCCGCCCCGCCGTGCTCGGGGTCGCAGTCGTCGCTCGGGTCGTCGACGCAGGTGAGCCCGTCGGGACAGCTGGTCCCGAGGAAGCCGCCGCACGTTTCTGATTCGGACGGATCCACCGATTCACCGGTGTCGCCGCCGTCGTTCCTGTCGCAGCCCACGAGCCCGATCACGATCAGCAAGAGAGCCAGCCCTTTGTGGCGCATCAGAACCTCCGCGTTGCGTTTGTCCGAACGCCGCATTGAAGCACCTTCGGTGCCACGGGGGGCGGACGCAATTCGGGCGGAGCGCGCGATCCTCGTCGCGGGCACCGCGATCGCGGTGTCTTGCTGTGTCGCGGTTGTGCCAACGGCTTGACGGGAGGATCTGCGGGCGCGGGTGGAGGTCGTCTCCTCCGCGAGCCCAGGGGCGGCGTATGCATTCGTATGCATTCGTATGCATTCTATGCATTCCGCGCGCCGCCCCTGGGCGGGCCGCGTCGATGGGGGCGTCGACGCGTCAGAGGGCGTCAGAGGGCGGTGGAGAGCCGGTCGAGCACGGCGTTCATGACCGGCCGATAGCCGTAGTCGGGCGCTGAGGTGTCGGCCAGCTGCGCCGGGCAGATCGAGCCTGCGACCCCGCGCTCCCCGAGGCTCCGGATCAGCTGCAGCTCGCGGAGGCCGGGGTAGGCCTTGGCGTGGTCCTGCGTCGTGGACCGCGCCCCGGGATCCGCCAGGTCGTTCGTGCCTTCGGGCTTGCACAGCGGGCTGTCGCTGGGCGCGCCGGCGATCGGCCTGCAATCACACGACTGGGCCGTACCTTCGCAGATGCGCTCATCGGCGAGGGGGAAGATGCAGGCGTACTGGAGATCTCCAGTGCTGCCCGCTGGGATCGTATATTCGCGGCCGTTGATCGCGTTCCAGCCCGCGGAGCTCGGGTGGATGGTCGCGTCACCGGTGATCGGGTTCGCGCCCGAGCGGGGCGCCGTCGACTCGATCATGAACGGATCCCCGGCCGCGACGTGGTTCGCTGGATCGCCGAGGAAGACATCCCACGTGCTGCTGAACGTCGTGGCGTACGGCGGGTCGAGGAGCTCGGCGGCGCTCTTGAGCCCGCCGACCGCCTGGCCGAGCTGGTTCAGGCCGCCCCGGAGATCGGGCTCGCCGAGCGCATTCTGGCGCGCGAGGTCCTGCCAAGGCACGCCGACGATGCCGGTGAACACGACGTGCTGCGGCCCTCGGGTCCGGGTGTTGTCATCGCTCGGGTCCAGATCCGAGAAGATCGGGTTCGGCACGAGCTCTCCGCTCCTCGATACCACCATGCGCTCCGTGAGCGCCCGGGTGTACCGCTCGATCGGGTAGAGGAAGTCGATCCCGAAGCGGCGCTTCTGGTCCCAGCACCGGAGGTTCACCGGGTCTTCCGCCGCGGTGAGCCTGGCGGGGTTGCCATCGGGGCCGGTGCAGGCCGGATCCGCGGGGCAACCGTCCTGCTGCTGTGCGCAGGACGTGCAGCACGGATGGTTCGGGTCGGTGGCGCACTCGCTCCGCGGCCGCCACAACCTGAAGCCCGGTCCCGTCTCGGCGACGAGGTAGTTCTTGCCTTCCTCCTTGATCGAGCAGTCGTTCTCGTCGGAGAGCATCACGATGAGCAAGAGCGAGTCCGGCCGGAGGAACGCCTTCCGCTGCGCCAAGAGCGTCGTGTCGAGCCCGGCCACTGCAATGTCCTCGCTCGGCGACGACACGCCGATCGTCGCATACGGCTCGGGATCGACGAGGAAGCGATAGAAGCTCTCCAGCGGCGCCTCGAAGCCGCACCCGGATTGCCCGACCCCTTGCACGATGTCGCTGAGCTTCTCGGCGAGCGCCACCGGATCGGAGTCTCCCGCGGGGACGCGGCTTCCGGTCGGGTCCCACACGAGGAAGCCCTTGTCCTGGTAGGTCGGCAGGTCGTTCTCGGTCGACGCCTCATTGGAGCGCGCGAGGAGGTGGGCCATGTCGACGTTCGAAGCGGAGGTCGTCCCCTGACAGGCGGCCGACCCGTGGCCGCCGAGGCTGCTGCTGATAACACCGATGTGCATGTCCTGCACTGGGGTGCGCACGCGCAATGTGCCAGCGGGGCATGCGCTCAACCCGCTCGGGGGCTGGAAGGGGGGAGCAGCGCCCGTCGGATCGACGCAGAATGGGTTGGTCATGCCGTCGACGAAGTCGGCGAGCACCAGGCGCATCAGTTGCTGCTTGTCCGACATCGAGCCGGAGTTGTCGACCACGAAGAGGAGATCGACCTTGTCCGGCGTGAACTGCGGCGGAACCCAGCCGCCTGTGCCCGTGCTGGAGTCGCCCCCGCCCACCCCGGTACCATCGCTGCCGCCGGTACCGTCGCTGCCGCCGATCCCCGTGCTGGTGGTGGAGCTGGAGCCGGGTCCGCCGAGGGAGACATCGACTTTACATGCGACGAGCGAGACGGCGCTCAGGACGAAAAAGGGAGACAGTGCTCTTGATAGCCTCGAAGACATAATTCCTCCTTGCGCGGTGCCGTGACGCGCCGTCCAACACCGGCAGTGACCGAACGTGAAGGGACGCCCGCCCCGCTTCCCATTTCAAAAAAACCACCTGGCCCCAAAACGACGCGGACAGCCCCCTTCCCACCGCCCATGGGCGTTAACCAAGCTCGTTCGGTCACGCTCACGGCACGAAGCCTGCCCGCTCCCCCCTCGGCCACCAACGTGAACGTTTACGTGAACGTGAACGTGAACGTTTACGTGAACGTTTACGTGAACGTTTACGTGGTCGTGGTCGTGGTCGTGGTCGTGGTCGTTCACGGCCTATCGTTTACGACCACGACCACGACCACGACCACGACCACGTTTACGACCACGACCACGACCACGACCACGTAAACGTTCGAATGTAGGAGAATGCGACGCTTGGTTAACGCCTATCCCTCACCCTGCCCCGCGCTAGGGGGTGAAGGAGCGGAGACGGGGGACGTGCGGGCTCGACGGATAGGCGAGGAGGAACGCCGACGCGCGCTGCGCGGCCGACGCGCGATCGCCGCTCTGCCAGAGCGCCTCGATGGTGAGCGCCTCGCGCTCCTGCGCCAGCGCGCCGCCGGGGAAGCGGAGCCGCGCCTGCTCTGCGATCCTCAGCGCGCCGGCGGCATCGCCGCGCCGGAGCGCCGCGCGCGCGTCGCCGAGGAGCGTCAGCTCCTCGCGCAGCCGGCTCTCCCGCAGCGCCGGGCTGGACGCGCTCTCCGCGCCGACCGCAGCGCCCGTCGCCTCCGGCACGGGCGCCGCTTCGAGGACGTCCGCCCCGGCCGCGGGCGACGCGCTCGCGGCGCGCTCCGATAGCGACGCGCCCGGGCTCGCGGGCGTCGCGGCCGCGCGGAGGCCGGTCCGCGCGGGTGACCTGTCCGGCAGTGGTGCCTCGGCCGGCGGAAGCGGCCTCGATCGCAGCGGCGCCTCGACATGCGGCGGCGGCTCGGCAGGCGGCGCCAGCTCGACAGGCCGCGGCGGCTCGACAGGCGGCGGCTCGGCCTGCGCGGCAGGCCCACGCCTCTCCAGCAGAGAAACTGGCCCGGATGCCGGCGCCGCGACGACCTCTGCGGCCTCGACGATCCGAGCCGGCGGCGCCTCGCTCGACGGGGCCACGACGACATAGCCGGCGACAATCAGGCCCCCGCAGGCGGCGCCGAACAGCATCGCCTTCACGATACCCGCAGCGCCCGCCGCTGCGGCCACGCCGCCGGTGGCCGCAGCGCCGGAAGCGCCGGCGCCCGCCGCAGCGGACACCACCTTGCCCGCGGACACCGCCGCGGCGATCTCGCCAGCGCCCGCGGCCGCGCTCGCCGCACCGCCCGCGCTCGCCGCGCCCCCCGCGCTCGCCGGGAGCGCCCCTCCCGCGGCGCCTTGAGCCCCTCCGATCACGGCGGCTCCGGCGAGGCCGATCTGCGCGGCCATCGCGGCCCACACCCGCTCCTGCGCCCCGTCGGGCGGGTCCGCCGAGGGAGCTGCGCGCAGGAGCTCGCGCTCCATCTCGAGCGCGTTCGCCTCGGCGTCGAGCCAGCGCACCGGATCGCTCATCGCTCCCCTCCCGCGCGCTTCCAGACGGGTTGCCGCTCCACCTCCGGCAGCGGAAGGACGACCGAGGGATGCCCCTCGGGCGCCGGCGCGCGCTCGGCGGCCGCCGCCTTCAATACGGGCTGCGATCGCGTGGTGACCCGGGCCCCGCCCACGTGGAACTCGTCGCGCGCCTTCAGGCGCGCGACGGCGCGGCGAAACGCATCGCGGGCGAGGCGGAGGCGCGAGTAGACGGTCCCCAGCGGGACGTCGAGCAGCTCGGCGACCTCCTCGCCGCCCATGCCGTCGAGCTCGAAGAGCGTGAACACGGCGCGCTGCTCGAGCGGCAGCTCGTCGAGGATCGCCTCGAGCAGCGTGATCGCCTGCCGCCGCTCCGCCTCCGCGCCGACGTCGGCCCGGTCATCGGCGCAGTCGAGCAGCGGCTCGTCGTCGTGAGCGCGCCGCCTCATATGCGCGAGCTTGCGCCGGTCACGGGCGGCGTGAAAGCAGATGCTGTAGAGCCAGGTCGTAATCTTCGACCGACCCTCGAATTCGGACAACCGCCGATGGACGACCAAGAACACGTCCTGGACCGCGTCGGCGACGTCGCTCTCGGGCACGCCGAGGCGTCGCAGCGAGCGCCACACGAACCGGAAGTGCTGCGCATAGACCTCTCCGAAGGTCATCCTGTCCTGCCGCTTCTCGCCATGCCCATCGCCTCCGTGGTGGGTCCCGTGGTTCGCCATCAGAAAATCGACACGCGGGCGCTCAGGCCGACGAGCAGCCCCACCGGGGAGGGGTCGAGCGCCACGTCCTGCGCCAGAGGCGCGCCGGCCTCGCCGCCCGCGCGGCGCTCGACCGTGAAGCGCGCCCGCGCGACCGGCGCGAGGAGCGTCGCGCGCGCGGACCAGCCCAGCGCGCTGGAGCCGAGGAGGGTTCCTTCTGCGACGGCCGAGCCGCCGAGGGCGAACCAGGGCGCGGAGGCCTCGCGATCCGGGGCGAACCCCTTGCCTGAGCCGTAGACGGCGCCCAGCACCGCCGCCGCGCAGGCCGAGAGCCGGAGGCCGTCGAGGCCGCCGGCGATCGTCGCGCAGCCGCGCGCCGTGGCGGCGACGAGCCCGAGGGAGACGACGCCCGGCGCGAGCTCGGTGTCCTGGGGAGGCAGCCACACAGCGCCGACGCCTGCGGACCACGCGCGGCGCCGCAGGGAGACCTCGGCCATCGCGGCCGCCCGGAAGGGATCCAGCATGCCCACGGTCTGCGCGGCGCCGAGCTCCATCGAGACGTCCCCGCGCGCCGCCCGTGGCGGAGGACGCGGCGGCGCGGGCACGACAGGAGCAGGAGCCGCCGCGGGCGCGACAGGGGCCGGGGCCGGCGCAGGCGCGACAGGAGCCGGCGCGGGCGGATCGCTGTCGAGCAGGATGGCGATGGTCAGCGCCACCGCCTCGACGAGCTCGCCGCAGGACGCCCCTACCTCGGACGAGAGCTGCCGGGTGCGACCACCTGCCTGAAGGACGGCGGTGTAGGTGGCGCCATCGCGGAGAAAGCGGACCTCGAGCTCGGCCGCCCCGTCCGCGCTCGCGAGGGCGCCGCCCGCATTTGCCGGTGCGTCACCGGGAGGAACGCCGCCCGCGTGCGCCGGCGTATCGCCGGGAGGAACGCCGCCCGCGTGCGCCGGCGTATCGCCGGGAGGAACGCCTCCCGCGTGCGCCGGCGTATCGCCGGGAGGAACGCCGACGCCAGCGGGAGCGCCGGAGGTGCTCACGGGGTCGAGAGCCCGCCTCTCCATCACGCGTTCGACCGCGATGGCGAGCGAGGGCGCATCCGGGCAGTCGGCCGCAGAGGGCGCCCGCTGGACCGCGAGCCGCGGGAGCGGGGCGGCCACGACGACGCTCGGCCAAACAAGGGAAAAGGCGCACACGGCCAGGACGCAAAGCGCGCCCCGACGCGAGGGATGAGGGCAGGTCACAGGATGCCTCCCATTAACGCAAGGAACGGCGCAAGCGGAATTAGGACGCGCAGAGCTCCGTGGGCTTGGGCGAAATCGCTGCGAGAGGGTGAGAGCGCCGGACGACCGCGCCCCCTGCGCCTTCGGGCGACGCCGGTCGCGACGGCGCGCGTTCCATGCCGGAGGCGTCACCGCCTGCCATGCCGGAGAGCACGACGCCGCCTGTGGCGCGACGCGCGACCGACGCGACGACGGCGACGCCGGTCGCGAGCACGGCGCAGGATCGGATAGAGTGCGCCGCATGAACTCCTACGAGCTGGTGACGTGTGCGAGCTGTTATGGCGAAGGCGAGATCAACACGGACTCCGGCCCCTATCTGTGCAAGGACTGCCAAGGGAACGGCCGCATCCTCCCGACCGGAGAGCAGATCGAGGAGCGCATCCGCGAGATCGAGGTCGAGCTGGAGCGCCACCCCCACGAGGTGAAGCCGGAGACCCGATGGCTCGTCTTCGAGCTGCGGCGCACCCGCAAGCTGCTGTGGCAGATCCGGTCGTACTGCGAGGAGGCGCGGAGCGACGCCGACGACGCGATCATCGTCAAGATCCGCGATCTCGCCGACGCGGCCGTCGCCCCGAGGAGCCCTGCGATGCCGCGAGAGATGCTGCCAGAGGACGCCTGATGCCCGGCTCCGCCGGGGAGCCGGACAGTCGACCCACGGGAGCTCGCGCGCCCTGCGCTGGCGCGGCGCGGGGTGCTCCGGCGCCGGCTCTCTACCCTGCCCTCCTCGGCGCCGCGTGGGCTGCGCTCGCGCCGCCGGTCCAGCGTCTCCACGCGGGCGGCGCGCGCGCTCGCGGCCGCTTCCGCGTGCGGCGCGGCCGGGGGCTCGCGGCGCGCCTGGTCGCCGGCCTCCTGCGCATGCCGGAGGCGGCCGAGGACGTGGCCGTGACGCTCGCCGTCGAGCCGGCGGGCGACGGGGAGCGGTGGCTCCGCACCTTCGGTGCTCGCCCGCTCTTCTCCTCGCAGTGGCGCTCGGGTGATCTGCTGGTGGAGGGGCTCGGCCTCGTCCAGTGCTGGTTCCGGCTCCGCGCCGAGGGCGGCGCGCTCGTGTTCGAGCAGGTGCGGTCGACGCTCGGGCTCCGCCGCCTCGGGCTCCCGCTGCCCCGGTGGCTCGCCCCGCGGGTCGAGGGGCGGGCCGGGCCCCTCCGAGACGAGGTCCACGTCGACGTGCGGATCTTCGCGCCGGTCGCCGGGCTGCTCGTCGCGTACGAGGGGCGCGTGGCCTACGAGGCGGGCGCCGAGGCGCCCCCTGCTCGCGCCGGCGGATCCACGCCGGCGTCGACCGCGCTGTCAGCGCCGGAGCCCCGCGCGCCGGAGCCCCGCGCATGATCACGGCGCTCGTGCTCCTCGCCGTGCAGGGCGCGCTCGGCGCCTTCGACACGCTCTATTACCACGAGTGGCGGGCGCGCCTGCCCGGCGGCGTGCCGGGCACCGCGCCCGAGCTCGTCCTTCACGGCGCGCGCGATCTCCTGTACGCGGCGCTCTTCGCCTCCTTGCCGTTCGTGCGCTGGGAGGGGCTCGCCGCGTGGGCGCTCGCGGCGCTGCTCCTCGCGGAGATCGCGATCACGCTCCGCGATTTCGTCGTCGAGGACACGGTCCGGAGGCCGCTCGGCGGCGTGTACCCGGGAGAGCGGGTGATGCACGCCGTGATGGGCATCATTTACGGCGGCGCGCTCGCCCACCTCGTCCCCGAGATCTGGCGCTGGGCGCATGCCCCCACGGGCTTTTCCCGCTGGGACGCGCCGCTCTCGCTCCGCGTGATCCTGCCGCTCATGGCCGCCGGCGTGCTGCTCTCGGGGCTGCGCGACCTCGGCGCCGCCTACGGGCCTCGCTGGCTCCGCTTCCCCTGGGGGCGCGCCTGAGCCGCCGACCGCGCCGGCGCGCCTTCAGCCCTTCACCGCGCCCGCCGTGAGCCCCGCGAGGATGCGCCGCTGGAAGACCAGCGTCAGCACCACGAGCGGCACGGTCACGACGATGGAGGCCGCCATGGTCTGCCCCCAGGGGATCTCGTAGAGCCCGCTGCTCGTCGTCGAGAACGCCTGGATCGCGTAGGTCACGGTGCGCTTGTCCGGCGTCTGGGTGAAGGAGAGCGCGAACAGGAACTCGTTCCATGCGGCGATGAAGGCGAGGATGCCCGTCGTCGCCATCCCGGGGACCGCGAGCGGCAGCATGACCCGGGTGAACACCTGCCAGTGCGTCGCGCCGTCGACATAGGCCGCCTCCTCGATCTCGCGCGGGATCGCCTTCATGAAGCCGGTGAGCACCCACACCGTGAAGGGGAGCGTAAAGATCAGGTATGTCAGGATCAGCGCGGTGAGCTGGTTGTACAGCTTGAAGAAGTTGATCATCTCGAACAGCGCGCCGAGGACGGCGATCTGCGGAAAGATGGTCATCCCCAGGACCACGTACAGCACGAGGCTGCGCCCGCGGAAGCGGAACCTCCCCAGCGCGTAGGCGGCCAGCGAGCCCACGGCGAGCGACACCGCGGTGACCGAGACGGCGACGATCACGCTGTTCAGGAGCGCCGTCTGGAACTCGCCGTTCGCCAGCACGAGGCGGTAGTTGTCGAGCGTCGCGCGGCCGGGCCAGTAGCGGACCGGGGTCGTGAAGAGCTCGTCGTCGGGCTTGATGGAGGAGACGAACGCCCAGACGAACGGGAAGACGGTGAACACGAGGACCGCGGCGACGAGCACGTAGAACAGGGCCCGCAAGGCGCCCTGTCCCGGCGAGCGCCGCCGCGCTGCCCTTCGCGGAGCGCCGCTCATCTCATGCCTCCTCGGCGCGGAACACCGCGAGATAGATCATGATGAACACCGCGATGATGAGGAAGAGCGCGACGGAGATCGCCGAGCCGTAGCCGATGTTCGAGACGCTGACGAGGGTCTGCTGGGCGTAGGTGGCCATGGTCTGCATGTCCGGCCGGTTGCCGAACATGACGAAGAAGACGTCGAACACCCGGAGCGCGTCGAGCGTGCGGAAGATGAGCGCGACCAGCATCGAGGGCCTGAGGAGCGGCAGCGTGATCCGGGTGAACTGCTGGAGCGCCGTCGCGCCGTCGACCCGCGCGGCCTCGTAGAGATCGTGCGGGATGAGCTGCAGCCCGGCGAGGAGGAGGAGCGCCATGAACGGCGTCGTCTTCCAGACGTCGATGAGCGCCACGGCCCAGAACGACACCGCAGGATCGGCGACGAAGGCGACGTTGCGGTCCAGCACGCCGAGCTGGTTGACGAGCAGGTCGTTGAAGACGCCGTAGACGTCGTTGTACATCCACTTCCACATCTGGGCCGAGATGACGGTCGGTATGGCCCAGGGGATGAGCATGGCCGCGCGCACCGCCGAGCGGCCCTTGAAGCGGGAGTTGACGACGAGCGCGACGCCGAGCCCGAGGGCGAGCTCGCCGAGCACGGTGACGACCGTGAAGAGGACCGTGAGCAGGACCGCGTCGAGGAAGTAGCTGTCCTGCACGAGATCGACGTAGTTCTGCGCGCCGATGATGCTCGCCGGCTCCCCGGTGCCGAGGCGCGCGTTCGTGAAGCTCAGGTAGAACGTCTGGGCGAGCGGGTAGAGGGCGATGAACGCGACGACCGCGAGCGTCGGCAGGAGGAACAGCCAGGCGCGCCGCTGTCGCCGCGCGTCGAGCGATGGGTGGTCTGGAGGGGCCGCCGCGCTCGTGGCCGCTGGGTTCGCCGGCATGCTCATGGGATGTCCGTTCTCGCGAGGTGGTCTGGCCGGGAGATCTCGTGGGCCACGCCGGGCGCTGCGCGCAGCGCGCCTCGCCAACGCTGGGCGAGGCGCGCGAGGGCGGCGTGCGGCGCGCGGCGCGCGGCGTCAGCGAAGCGCGCGCGTGAGCCGCTGCTCCACCTGCCCGAGCGCCTCCTTCGGATCCTTGCCCTGCAGGACCTGGCTCACCCCCTGGAAGAAGGCGATCGACGCCTCGTTGTACCGGGCGCCGGTGCTGTTCGAGGGGCGCGGCACGAGCGCGATGTCCTTCGCGCTCGCCAGGAAGGGCAGCGACTTCACCACCTCGGGGTCCTGCTGCACCGATCGGATCGTCGGGAGGAAGGAGCCCGAGGTCGCGCGGAACCGCTGCGCCTCGGGGCTCGTCATGTAGCGGACGAGCTCGATCGCCGCGTCCTTGTTCGGCGAGAACTTCGACACCGCGAGCTGCCATCCGCCGATGGTGCCCGCGCTCTTCTGTCCGGGCTCGTGCGGCAGCGGGCCCGCCGCGAACTTGCCCTTGATCGGCGACCGCTCGGCGTTACCCGCCGCGTAGGCATAAGGCCAGTTGCGCATGAAGGCGGCGTTGCCGCCCTGGAACGCGTTGCGCGCGTCCTCCTCCTCGTAGCTCGTCACGCCGGCGGAGGAGATCGAGCCCACCCAGCCCCTGGCGCGCGCGAGCGCCTTCTGGGCTTCCGGGTTGTTCACGGTGATCTTGCCCTCCTGGATGATCGCGCCGCCGCCGTGGGACGCGATCCACTCCAGCGCGTTGCAGGTCAGCCCCTCGTAGGCCTTGCCCTGCCAGACGAAGCCGAGGAAGTTCGGGCTCGCCGCCCGCTCGCCGTCCTGGATCTTCTTCGCCATCTGCTCCAGCTCGTCCCACGTCTCCGGCGGCTTCTGATACCCGTACTTCTCCAGGAGATCGGTGCGGTAGTAGAGCAGCCCGAAGTCGGTGAACCACGGCATCGCCACGAGCTTGCCGTCGACCGTGTTGTTCTGGACGATGCTCTCGATGTGCTGCTTTGCCGCCTCGCCGAGCTTCTCGCTCAGATCGACGAGGTTCGGCGCGAAGGCGCCGGGCCAGATGACGTCCAGCATCATGACGTCGATGTCCCCGGACTGCGCCTGGAAGAGGCGCTGGTAGACGGAGTAGGTCTCGGTCGCGTCCTTGGGACGGGGGATGATCGTCACCTCGATGCCGGTGTCCTTCTGGAACTGCTGGATCATCACCCTGTCGAGCTCGGCGCCCACGCCCACCGGCTCGCTGTAATACTTGAGCTTGCTGCCGGCGTATCGCTTCGCCTCGGCGGCGTTCGGTACGGCGGGGGGCTGCGCCTTAATCGCCTTCTCGCCCGGCGCCTCCGACACCGCGGCCGCCGTCGTGGCAGCGGCGCCAGGGCGGTTCTCGCGGGCAGGCGGGCTCTTGTCTCCACGGCAGGCGCACAGCCCGACGACGAAGAGGAACAGCGCTGCGGTTCGCCATGCGCGGCGATCATGCTGCCGAGTGGGGTCCATCGCAGGATCCTTTCTGAGCTCTGTTCTGGAGAATTTCCACATTCCCGGTCGCCGGCAGAGCTATCGAGACGTGCCGCTCACGCGCGCGCCGCGAAGGGCGAGTGCCCGCGGCAGCATCGACCAGATGCGCGCTCGGGGGCAAGGGTTCGCGCCGCCTCTCCATGGGTAAAAAACCCAGGAAAGAGCCGTCGATCACAGACGGGACGGAGCGCGCGCTGCTCGGCACTGCTCTGCTCGCCGATCGCGGGCAGCGAGCGCAGCACAGCAGACGGTGCGCCGCGCGCCGCACACGACGCGTGGAGAAGGCGCGTGGCGCGAAGGGAGATGCGCCGCGCGGGGACACGACGCGCGCTGGCGGCGAGATGAGGTGAGGAAACGCGATACGCCTGCAGCGCGCGGAAACGCGATGCGCCTGCGTCGCGCGGAGACAACGCGCGCAATGCGTGCGCGCCCGCGCGCCGACGCCGCCACCTCGCCTCGAAGCGCAATTTCAGCGGCAGAACGCGCGTCGCCCGCGCCCAGAACGTGGGCTGCTTTGCGCTTGCGGAGCCTTTCCGGAGGCGGTAGAGCCGATGCTGCGTGGCCGGCGCTCGCGATCCGGCACGGTGCCGCGGGCTCGTGGCCTGCTGGCTCCAGGCTGGTCCTGCCGAGCAGGACGAGCCCGAACCGGCCTGCGCACGGCGGTGCATGACTCCCCTGACGTTCTCCTCCTCGGCCGACGCCCCCCGCCAGGCGGCGCGGCTCGTCGCCCGCACCTTCCGGCTCGACGCCGACACGCTCGCCAAGCTGCCCGGCGGCGTCTCGTCGCTCATGGGAGACGGCGCGCGCGTCTGGCTGCACCCCGGCACCCAGCTGGTCGCGCACGGGGTCGCCGCCCGCCTCGAGCTGCCGCAGGGCATCGAGGGCGGCGTGGCGTGGATCAAGGAGGCGCTCGCCTCGATCGAGGCCGCCGACGCCGTTGGCCGCCCGGGTTGCGGCCCGGTGGCGCTCGGCGCCCTGCCGTTCGACCGGACGGAGCCGGCCGCGCTCGTCGTGCCGGCCCAGATCGTCGGCGCGGCTTCCGACGGGACCGCGTGGGTCACCACGATCGGCGAGGGCGCCGCCCCCGCGCCGCACCTGGAGCGAGCCGAGGGCCACCGGCGCTCGCCCGACAGCTTCACGCTCCGCTCGGCGCTCCCCCACGAGGAGTGGTGCGGGCGCGTCGCGCGCGCGGTGGCCGACATCCAGCAGGGGGCCCTCTCCAAGGTCGTGCTGGCGCGCGCTGTCGACGTCGAGGCGAACCGCCCCATCGTCGTCGAGGAGGTCCTGCGCCGCCTGACCGCGCTCTACCCCTCGTGCGCGATCTTCCACGTCGACGGCTTCCTCGGCGCGAGCCCCGAGCTCCTGCTCTCGCGGCGCGGGCGCGCCGTCTCCTCGCACCCCCTCGCCGGCACCTACGCGGTCTCCGCCGACGTCGACGCCGACCGCCGGTTCGCCGAGGTCCTGCGGCGCTCGGCCAAGGACCAGCGCGAGCACCGCTTCGTTGTCGACGCCGTGGCCGCCGCGCTCGCGCCGGAGTGCGCGTCGCTCGAGGTCCCCAGCGAGCCGTCGATCCTGAGCCTCCGCAACGTGATGCACCTCGGCACCCCGATCCACGGCCAGCTCGCGGAGGCGGCGCCGGACGCCCTCACGCTCGCCGCGCGGCTGCACCCGACGCCCGCCGTGTGCGGCACGCCGCGCGAGGCGGCGGAGGCCTGGCTGGGCGCGCACGAGGGCATCCGGCGCGGGCTCTACGCGGGGCTCGTGGGCTGGGTCGACGCCCGCGGCGACGGCGACTGGTTCATCGGCATCCGCAGCGCCACCGTCGACGGCGCGCGCGCGCGGATGGTCGCGGGCGTCGGGGTCGTCGCGGGCTCGAGCCCGGACGCCGAGCTGGTCGAGACGCAGCTCAAGCTCCAGGCCATGCTCGCGGCCATCATCCGCCCCTGATGCCGCGCCCGCCGCCGGCGCGCCTCACCCGAGCCGGGATCCGCGCCGGCTCGCCCGCATTGACGGCCTCGATGCGGGCCCCGAGGCGAGCTTCGCCGTGAAGACACTCCTCATCGACAACTACGACTCGTACACCCACATCCTCGGGCAGTACCTCTGGGAGGCGAGCGGCGAGGAGCCGATCATCGTCAGGAACGACAGCCTCTCGCTCGCCGAGATCGAGGGCCTGGAGCTCGACGGCATCGTCATCTCGCCCGGCCCCGGCCGCCCGGAGCGCCGGGCCGATTTCGGCGTCTGCGCCGAGGTGATCGAGGCGCTCGCCGGGACGCCGATCCTCGGCGTCTGCCTTGGCCATCAGGGGCTCGCCGCGCGCTTCGGCGGGCGCGTCCAGCACGCCCCGCGGGTCATGCACGGCAAGATCGTCGAGATCGAGCACGACGGCGCCGGGCTCTTCGAGGGCGTGCCCAGCCCGTTCCAGGCGGTGCGCTACCACTCGCTCATCGTCGGTGACGGCGGGCTGCCGGCGGAGATCCAGGTGACGGCGCGGACGCGCGGCGACCGGCTCATCATGGCCCTCAAGATCAAGGACCGGCCGTTCTACGGCGTGCAGTTTCACCCCGAGTCGATCGGCACCGAGCACGGCAGGAGGATCATCCGCAATTTCAGAGATATCGCCCTGAACACGCCGCGCGACCGGAGGCGCGCGGCGCTCCACCGGAGCGCACGCGCGCCGGGCCTCTCCGCAGGCGCGCTGGGCGGCTGCGCGCCAGGCGCGCCGGCGGGCGCGCGGCGACGCGGGCGCGTGCGTCACCTCCGGCTCCCGTGGGTCGATCCCGAGCGGGCCTTCGCCGGGCTCTTCGCCGCGGCCCCTTACGCGTTCTGGCTCGACTCGAGCGCGACAGGCCGTGACGGGCGCTTCTCGTTCATGGGGAGCGCGACCGAGGCCATCGAGAGCCGCGGCGCCGCCGTGACGCGGTGGAGCGCCGGCGGCCCCGGAGACGCCCTTACCTCGACCACGTCCGAGGGGAGCCCGTTCGCCGCGCTCCGGCGGGAGCTGGCGTCGGTGTCGCTCGATCCCAGCGGCCTGCCCTTCCACTTCACGGGGGGCCTCGTGGGCTACCTCGGCTACGAGCTCAAGGAGCACCTCGGCTTCGGCGCGTCCGCCCACCCGCGCCGCGCGCTCCCGGACAGCGCGATGATGATCGCGCGGCGGATCCTGGCCTTCGACCACGTCGAGCGCGCGGTATACGCGTGCGCGATCGATGCAGTCGATGCGATCGACGCGATCGACGGCGACGAGCCTGCGAGGCCTGCGCCGCCCTCGTCCGCACCGTGGCTGGACGAGATCGCGGCGCGTCTGCACGATCTCCCGGCGCTCTCGGAGCCGCTCCTGCCGCCTGTCCCGGAGGGCTTCGCCGACCGGCTCACGCACGCACCGCGCCTCTCGCGCCGAGAGCACCTCGAGGCCATCGAGGCCATCCTCCGCGAGATCCGCGAGGGCGAGACGTACGAGGTGTGCCTCACGAACGAGTTCCTCGTGCCGACCTCGCTGGATCCGTTCGCCCTCTACCGCGTCCTGCGCCGCACGAACCCCGCGCAGTTCTCGGCCTTCCTCAAGCTGCCGGAGGGCGCGGTGCTGTCGTCCTCGCCGGAGCGATTCCTGTCGGTCGACCGGGAGCGGCGGGTGCGCAGCGAGCCCATCAAGGGGACGCGGCCGAAGGGCGCCACCGAGGAAGAGACCCTCGCCCTGCGCCGCGATCTCGCGAGCAGCGATAAGGACCGCTCCGAGCTCCTCATGATCACCGACCTCGTCCGCAACGACCTCAGCCGCGTCTGCGCCATGGGCTCGATCGACGTCGAGGCGCTCCAGCGGATCACCGAGCACGCGACCCTGCTCCAGCTCTCGTCGGTGGTCACGGGCGCGCTGCGCGAGGGGAAGGGCGCGCTCGACGCGATCGAGGCGTGTTTCCCCGGCGGATCCATCACCGGCGCGCCGAAGCACCGGACGATCTCGATCATCGACGCCCTGGAGCGGCGCACGCGGGGCGTGTACACGGGCTCGATCGGGTACCTCGCCTACGAGGGCCCCATGGACATGAACATCGCCATACGGACCCTCGTCGCCGACGGCCGGGGGCTCAGCTTCGGCAGCGGCGGCGCGGTGGTCGCGGAGTCCAGCGCGGAGGCCGAGTACGAGGAGGTCCTCGTCAAGAGCTTCCCCCTGCTCCGCGCCATCTACCTCGCGGAGCGCGCCGCGGACGGGGGCCGGGCGTCCGCGCAAGAAGTGCGCGCGACGAGTGCGCACCGCGGATAACGCGCCCGACGGAGACGTGCACGCGGCAAAGATGCTGGTACGGCGCGCATGCCGCACCGCGTATACTCATCGCATAAGGAGACGCGGTCGTGAAACGAGACAGCAACATTACGCGGAGAGGCGTCGCGGTGCGGCGGACGGTCGAGGACCTCGCCGTCGACGGCGCCATCCAGCCCATCGTCGAGGCGCTCGACAGCCACCTGGGCGTGGTCCTGGCGTCCAGCTACGAGGTCCCGGGCCGGTACACGCGCTGGGATATCGGCTTCATCGATCCGCCGCTCGTGCTCGTCTCCCGGGGCCGCGACTTCCGGTTCACCGCGCTGAACGAGCGCGGGCGCGTTCTGCTGCCGGCCATCGACGAGGCCCTCCGGGATCTCGACGCTGTCGCGGCCCTCGAGCGGCGCAGCGACGAGGTGGTCGGCGCGGTCCGTCCGCCGGGCGAGCGGGTGCCGGAGGAGCTGCGCAGCCGGCAGCCGTCCATCTTCTCGGTGCTGCGCCGGCTCATCGAGCTCTTCGGGGTCCCGGGCGACCCGCTCTTCGGGCTCTACGGCGCGTTCGCGTACGATCTCGCCTTCCAGTTCGAGCCCATCCGGCTCCGCCTGGAGCGCCCGGCGGATCAGCGGGATCTCGTCCTCTACCTCCCCGACGAGATCGTCGCCGTCGACCACCGCCGCGAGCGCGCGACGCGCACGCGCTACGAGCTGAAATTCGGAGATCGCTCGACCGACGGGCTGCCGCGAGAGGGCGCGACGCGCGCCTATGTCGGCGCCGACCGCGCGCCCCAGAACGAGTACGCGCCGGGCGAGTACGCCGAGCTCGTCCGGGTGGCGCGCGAGTCCTTCAAGCGGGGCGATCTCTTCGAGGTCGTGCCGGGACAGACGCTCTACGAGCCGTGCCCGGTCGCGCCCACGGAGCTGTTTTACCGCCTGCGCGAGCGCAACCCGGCGCCCTACGGCTTTTTGATGAACCTCGGCAACGCCGAGTATCTCATCGGCGCCTCGCCGGAGATGTACGTCCGCGTCGAGGGCAATCGCGTCGAGACCTGCCCCATCTCGGGCACGATCCCGCGCGGCAGCGACCCGCTCGCCGACGCCGCGCAGATCGCGCGCCTGCTCGCGTCCACGAAGGACGAGTCGGAGCTCACCATGTGCACCGACGTCGATCGCAACGACAAGTCCCGCATCTGCGTGCCGGGGAGCGTGCGGGTGATCGGGCGCCGGCAGATCGAGATGTACTCGCGGCTGATCCACACGGTCGATCACATCGAGGGCCGCCTGCGCGACGGCTACGACGCGCTCGACGCGTTCCTCGCGCACACGTGGGCGGTCACGGTCACGGGGGCGCCGAAGGCCTGGGCCATGCAGTTCATCGAGGATCACGAGCGCTCGCCGCGCGCGTGGTACGGGGCGGCGGTCGGGATCGTCGGCTTCGACGGCAGCATGAACACGGGGCTCACGCTGCGCACGATCCGGGTCAAGGACGGCGTGGCCCAGGTCCGGGTCGGCGCGACGCTGCTCTTCGACTCCGATCCCGACGAGGAGGAGCGCGAGACCCAGGTGAAGGCGTCGGCGCTCCTCGACGCGATCCGGAGGCCGCGCGGCATCCCCACGCCGCCTCCGGCGGCCATCCACCCGGTGCCTGGCGGCACGCGCAAGGTCCTCCTCGTGGATCACCAGGACTCGTTCGTGCACACGCTGGCCAACTACCTCCGGCAGACGGGCGCCGAGGTGGTGACGCTCCGCGCCGGCTTCCCTCTCGAGGAGCTCGACGCCTACGCTCCCGATCTCGTGGTGCTCTCGCCCGGTCCTGGCACTCCGGGCGATTTCGATCTCTCGGGCACGCTCGCGGCGCTGCTAGAGCGGCGGCTGCCCGTCTTCGGCGTCTGCCTCGGCCTGCAGGGCATGGTCGAGCACTTCGGCGGCAAGCTCGGCGTCCTCGACTACCCGATGCACGGCAAGGCCTCGAACGTGCGGGTGCTCGGCGGACGCCTCTTCGAGGGGCTGCCGCGCGAGTTCCGCGCGGGGCGCTACCACTCGCTCTACGCGTTGCGCGACGCGCTCCCTGCGTCGCTGAAGGTCACGGCCGAGACCGAGGATGGGGTCGTGATGGCGATCGAGCACACGGAGCTGCCGCTCGCGGCGGTTCAGTTCCATCCGGAGTCGATCCTGTCGCAGGACGACAACGTGGGGCTCCGGCTCGTGAGGAACGCGGTGACCGAGCTGCAGCGGAGCGGCGGGCGGTGACGGTCGAGCGGTAAAGGTAAAGCGGGGCGCCGGGGCGAAATCCAGGCCGCCCCGCCCCGGGTGAGGGAATGGGCCGCACCGCGTAAGCGCGGAACGGCGCGCTCCCTCGCTCAGGGCCTCACGTCTGCTTCATGAACCAACGGACCCTCCACCCCCACCGGCGCGGCGGGGAGCACTCCCTCGCTCGGAGCGGGCGTTGAGGGGAGTCCGCTCTTCCCGGCTGGAGGATTACTGATCTTCCGAAAGGCGATGAGGGCCCGATCGATTCGCGGCAGGCCACAAAATGAAAAAGCGCCGCCGGGGCCTCGGGGGGGGAGAGGCCACGCCAGCGACGCTGAACCGGAGTATCAGCATGAGGCGTGCCATGGCGGACTTCCGTCATGGTCGGGCATTTCGGATGGATGTCCCGGGCGATCATTTCGGTTCTGCACGATCAGCGCTGCACGCCTGAAAGGTGCGCCGCCGGAGAGGCCGGGGCGCCCGGGAAGGGCTCAGGCAGGCGACTCCGGGCTCTCGCTCCGCCGCGTGAAGATCCCCTTGCTGTACGCCATGAAGAAGCCGAGCCGCATCGCGTTGCGCTCCGTGGGGATACCGGGGCTCGCGCTGATGCACGCCAGCTGGCAACCCTGCTCGCGCACCCGCTCCAGGCGGCGGGTGATGAGCGCCTGCTGGATGCCGCGCTCGCGGAACCGGGGGAGCACCGAGGCGCCGAAGAGCGCGGCGCCCTCGCCGTGGATCTCCACGCTGCCGCCGCCGGCGGGCTCGCCGTTCACGAGCGCCAGGTACGAGTCGCATCCGGGGTGCGCGACCAGGCGGCGCGTGATCTCGAAGAGCGCCGGCGACAGCGGCGCGTCGTCAGGCCGGAAGCCGCTCGTCGCGATCTCGATGAACACCCGGACCTGCGCCTCGTCGCCCGGATCGATGCGCACGATCTCCAGCCCCTCGGGGCCACCACGCGGCGCCAGCGCGCGGAGGTCGTCGTCCGGCGCGAGCTCGCGCGCCAGCACGTTCTCGAACTCGCGCAGCACGAACCCTCGATCGGCGAGGCCGCGCACGAGCGACCCGTGCGCGAAGGGGCAGACCTGTATCTGCGGCTCCGCGCCGCGCGCCGCGTAGAACCGCACGAGGCGATCGAGATCCTCGCCGGAGACGGGCCCGTCGAGCCCGAGCCCGACAGCGAAGTTGCCCCAGGAGCCCTCTCCATCGAAGGCCATCCACCCGCCCGCGATGGGCTCCGCGCAAGCGACAACGGCGGCGGTGCCGACCGCCAGCCGGCGCTCCTCGATCCGGGCGATCTCGGCGTACGACAGCTTCGGCATGGACTTGCACCTCGTTGGCGAGCAGGGCTCGCGTGGCACGGTGTCCTCCATCCTAGTCGGATGAGGCCCGGTCTGCGCCGTTTCGTGCAGGCCAGCGCGTTTCCGGCGGAGGCGCCGTCCGCCAGCCGGCGCGCGCGGGGCAGGCGGACGAGCCGACATCGCGCATCGCGCGGCCGCGCCGTCCCGGCGGAGCGGGCGGGCGGAGATGGCGGAGATGCCTGACGGCGCGCGCGTGCACGCACCGTCACGCGCCTCCGCCGCCCCGCGATCTCCGCTCGCGTGCTCGCGGGCGTTGCGATTATGCTGCGCCGCCATGAGCAGGATCTTCCGTTCACTCCCCCCGCCGGGCACCCACCTCGGCATCGCGTTCTCGGGCGGTCTCGACACGCGCTGCGCGGTGGCGTGGCTCTCGCGCAACGGGCTCAAGGTGCACGCGTACACCGCCGATCTGGCGCAGCCGGACGAGGACTCCCCCGGCGACATCCCGCCGATCGCCCTGCAGCACGGCGCGGTCTCCGCCAAGCTGGTGGACTGTCGCGAGGCGCTCGTCCGCGAGGGCATCCTCGCCATCCAGTGCGGCGCCTTCCACCTCTCGACGGGCGGCAAGAAGTACTTCAACACCACGCCGCTCGGCCGCGCGGTGACAACGACCGCGATCGTCCGCGCGATGCGCGACGACGACGTCCACGTCTTCGGCGACGGAAGCACGCACAAGGGCAACGACATCCAGCGGTTCTACCGCTATGGCATCTTCGTCGACCCCTCTCTCAAGATCTACAAGCCCTGGCTCGACCCGAGGTTCGTGGGAGAGCTCGGCGGGCGCAAGGAGATGAGCGAGTACCTCGAGCTCCACGGGCTGCCCTACCGCATGGGGACGGAGAAGGCGTACAGCACCGACGCCAACGTGCTCGGCGCGACGCACGAGGCGAAGGACCTCGAGCACCTGAACACCGGGATCAAGATCGTCCAGCCCATCATGGGCGTCGCCTCCTTCCGGCCGGAGGTCGCCATCGAGGCCGAGACGGTGACGCTCGGGTTCGAGCGCGGCGTCCCGACGACGATCAACGGCAAGCGCTTCGGCTCCCTGTTCGAGCTGTTCGTCGAGTGCAACCGGATCGGCGGGCGCCACGGCCTCGGCATGAGCGACCAGATCGAGAACCGGGTGATCGACGCGAAGAGCCGCGGCATCTACGAGGCGCCGGGCATGGCCCTGCTCCACGCCGTCTACGAGCGGCTCCTGTCCGCCATTCACAACGAGAACACCCTCGACGTGTACTTCACCCAGGGACGGCGCCTCGGGCGTCTGCTCTACGAGGGCAAGTGGTACGACCCCGAGGCCATGATGCTGAAGGACGCGCTCTCGCGCTGGATCGCCCCCGGCGTGACCGGCGAGGTGACGCTCGAGCTGCGCCGCGGCGACGATTACAACATCCTGAGCACGCGCGCCGACTACATGGCCTATGCGCCGCACAAGCTCTCGATGGAGAAGGTCGAGGAGGCCTATTTCACCCCCGAGGACCGCATCGGCGCGCTCGAGCTTCAGAACCTGTCGGTGACGGACAACCGCCAGTTCCTGATCCACCTCATCGAGAGCACGCAGGCCCTCGGCCCGGGCGGCGCCCCCGCCATCGGCGAGCTGCTCGGCGGCGACAAGCCGAAGGAATGAGCCGGGGCGGCGCCGCTGAGGCTGAGCGGAGGCCGCGCGCCGGCTCCGCCCGCGACACGCCGGACGAGGTTGCGCCCGGCACCTGCCTGGGTCACGAGGAAGGTGTGAACGCCGGCCCGCCCGGAGCGGTGCCGGCCCAGGGAGGTGGTCATGAAGGCGCTCATCATCCAGGCACTCGCCGCGGGCCTCGCGGTCCTCGTCGGAACGAAGATCCTGCCCGGCGTGCGGATCCGCACGACCCAGACGGCGCTCGTCGTCGCCGCCGTGTTCACGCTCCTCAACCTCCTGCTCGGCTGGCTCGTGAAGTTCCTGGTCGCGGTGGCGCTCCTGCCCGCCGCCATCCTCACGCTGGGCCTCGCGTATCTCCTCTTCGGCCTGGTCGTGAACTCGGTGCTGCTCTACGCCACCGACAAGCTGATCGACGATTTCGAGATCCGGGGGCTAGGGCCGCTCTTCGGCACAGCGGCCCTCATCTCGTTCGCTGGATGGCTGTTGCCGCGCCTCCTGTGAGCGTTCGCCCGGGCGGCGTCTACCAGAGCTGGTGAACGTGAGGCCGGAGCCGCCGGTCGTAGATCTCGCGGATCTTCGCCATGGTCTCCTGCGGCACCGGCGGCAGGTCCGCCGCGCCCGCGTTCTCATCCACCTGATCGGGCCGCTTCGCGCCGGGGATCACGCACGTCACCGCGTCCTGCATCAGGATCCAGCGCATCGTCCACGCGCCCATGCTCACGCCGGCGGGCACGAGCGGGCGGAGCTCCTCGACGACCTCGAGGCCCAGGTTGTAGTCGACGCCCGAGAACGTCTCGCCCTTGTCGAACGCGGCGCCCTCACGGTTGAAGTTGCGGTGATCGTCGGCCGCGAACCGGGTCGCTGCGCTCATCTTGCCGGTGAGCAGCCCCGAGGAGAGCGGCAGTCGCGCCAGGATCCCGACCTGCCGGCGCTTCGCCTCGGGGAAGAAGAGCTCGGCCGGGCGCTGCCGGAGGACGTTGTAGATGATCTGCACCGACTGCACGCCGGGGTACTCGATGGCCTTGAGCGCCTCTTCCACCCGCTCGACGCTGACGCCGTAAAACCGGATCTTGCCCGCCTTCACGAGCCGATCGAGGACGTCAAACACCTCGGGTCGATAGTAGACGTCCGTCGGCGGGCAGTGCAGCTGGACGAGGTCGAGCGCGTCCGTCTCGAGGTTCTTCAGGCTGCGATCGATGAAGGCCGTGAAGTTCCCCTCGTCGTAGCTTGCCGCCGTGTGCGGGCTCAGCCGCCGGCCCGCCTTCGTCGCGACGACGATCTCCTCGCGCCGCTCGCGCCTGAGGCGCGCGAGCAGCCGCTCGCTCCGGCCGTCCCCGTACACGTCCGCTGTGTCGAAGAAATTCACGCCACGATCGGCGGCCCGGTGCAACGCCGCGAGCGACTCCTTGTCGTCGACGTCGCCCCAGGTACCCCCGATCGCCCAGGCCCCGAAGCTCACCGAGGAGACGCGGAAACCCGTCCTGCCAAGAGGTCGATACTCCATGGCGGCGCATACAACCAGATTTCCCCCGCCACCGCGAGCGTGACCGCGCTCAGGCGGGCTCGACCCCGCGGCGGCGGTGCGCGCGCTTGCTGCGCTCGACGAGGGCGACGAGCTCCTCGCGCGTGACCCCGAGCCGCGCCGCCGTCCGGTGCGCGAGCGAGGTCCGGGCGACCCCATCGACGAACTGGTACGTCGGCCACTGCTGCGCGTCGAGCTCGACCTGCAGGAACACCAGCCGATCGACCGGCCGCTCCCGCTCGAGCCGCGCCGCGAGCTCGAGGAAGTGCGTCGTGATGAAGGCCTGAGGGCGGAGCTCCGAGAGGAGCGAGATCACGAGCTGGAAGATCTCCTCGCCTTCCGACGGGTTCGTGCCGGAGCAGAGCTCGTCGAGCACCACCATGTCGCCGACCTGCATCGCCTCGAACAGCGACCTGATGCGGAGCAGCTCCATCCCGAGGCGGCCCTCGCTCTGATCGGCCTGCGCCTGCTCGATCAGCGACACGAAGAGCCCGTGGCACGGCGAGAGGCGCGCCTCCGCGGCGGGCACGAAGAAGCCCGCCTGCCCCATCATCTGGGCCAGCGAGAGCGCCTCGAGCAGCCGGGTCTTCCCCCCCGAGTTCGGCCCGGTCACGATGACGGTCGCGTCGTGGTGATCCGTCGCGATGTCGCACGGGACCGTGCTCGCCGAGCTCGCCAAGAGGAGCGGGTTGAACAGCCCCTTGAGCTCACGCCCTGGGCCCTCGCCGTGCGCGCCGTGCGCGCCATCGGAGAAGCCCGGCGAGGCGAACTCGGGCAGGCATACGGCGAGCCCTGCCGCGCGGGCGCGGGCGCGCAGCGCAAGGCCGGCGAGGTAGAACTCGAGATCTCCGAGCAGCTGGACGAGCGCGACGAGATCGTCCTCGATGCCGTCGAAGACGCTGTTGACGTGGCGGGTGAGCAGCTCGTCGTCGCTGAACCGGTACCCCCTCCACAGCATCACGAGCTTCGTGACGAAGCGCCCGAGCGGCGACTGGTAGAAGCGGTTCTCGCTGTTCTCGCGGATCGACAGGGCGCGCAGGTCGCGGACATGGCCGTCGGAGCCGACGCGGATCCGGACATCCAGCGTCGCGATCTCCTCGTCGTACGCGAGCAGATCCGCGAGGCGGCGGTACGCCTCGGTCTCGCGCACGGCCGCGCCGAACGCCGAGAGCCGCGACAGGCCCGAGCGAGCGCCCGCGAACCCACCCGCGAGCGCGTCGAACGCGTCCTTGGCGGCGGCGAGGATGTCCAGCCGGCGCCGGCTGCCTTCGCCGCGAGAGATGGGGATCGTCTCGAGCTGGGCCACCCAGCGGCGCAGCGCCGCGTAGGCGCGCTCGAGATCGCGGCGCTGCGCCTCCGACCCGGTGAGCTCCCGGAAGATCGCGCGCCGGAGCTCGACCGTGTCGCGATCGCTCGGCGGCTGGGAGAGGGCGCGGCCCAGCAGCGCCGGGCTCGGGATGTACGAGCGGCCATCGCTCGTGAAATGGAGGCAGCCCACGATGAGCTCGCGCAGGAAGACGTGCTGCGCGAAGCGGGCTGGATCCCACGTCGACGCGGGCAGCGACGCCGACTCGACGTGCCGATCGAACGCCCCCGCGGGCGCGCCGCCCGCGAACGCGAACGCCAGCGACTCCTTGACCGCCCGCGCGTCGACCCGGAGCGCCGGCCGGTGCGAGAGGAGATCGGGCGCGGAGCGCTGTCCGGGCGGGGCGTCAGGCAGGGCGGGTTCCGGCGGCGCCGCGCTCACGACCTCGAGCCTACTACGATGCGTGGGGCCGGAGCGCTCGTCCGGTGTCCGGTGCCGCCGCCGCGCGGTGGCCAGGGAGGGTCTCGGCATGCCCCCGTCGACACGCGCGGCGCGCCGTTGTTCCCGGGCGGCCGGGAACGACCGAGTCCCTGGCACGACGTCTGCCTCGGTGTGTACCTGGAGATGCACCATGAGCTATCGCTGCACGATGAGCAGAATACGCGGGTTCTCCGGCCCAACCGTCCTCGCGCTCGCGCTCGCCGGCACGGCCTGCAGGAGCGAGAGCGAGAGAGCTGAAGGAGCGGTCCGCGAGCCCGCGAACCAGACGGCCAGGAGAGGCGAACCGCCTCCGGGCCCGAACCAGGCGCCCAGCAAAGACCTGCGCGAGCAGGCGGGGCGCGTGGGCGAAAAGGCGGAGCAGCTCGCCCAGGAGGGCAAGGAGCTCGGCAAGGAGGCGAAAGAGCAGGCCGGGCGCGCGGGCGACAAGGCAGAGCAGCTCGCCCGGGAGGGTCAGCAGCTCGGCCAGGAGACGCGCGAGAAGGCCGAGCGCGTGGGCGAAAAGGCGAACCAGCTCGCCGAGCGAGGGCACCAGGCGGGCCGCGACATCAACGACCAGATGAACAGGGTCGGCGCGCAGACCGGTGCGCTCAAGGACAACCAGGGCGCGCGCCCGCAGTCGGCGCCGCCCGCCGCTCCCAAGGACAAGGCCGCACCGCAGTCGCCACAACAAGGCCAGGCTGAGGGAGCCAAGAAGCAGGACGCGAATGCCGCCGCGATGGAGCGTGACGAGTGGACGAAGGCGGCGAAGGACAACGACTATCAGGTCACCTTCGGCCGCGACGGCTCGGTCATCGCCACGAAGGAAGCGAAGCGGACCGGCGCGCGCCCGTCTGACGAGACGCTCCGCAACGCGGTCGGCGGCAAGCTCGCGGACAGCGATCACGACGCGGTGAAGAAGTTGCACGTCACGGTGCGCGACGGCGTGGTCACGCTGCAAGGCAACGTCGCCAGCGTGAAGGAGGCGACCGAGGCGGTGAAGGAGGCCATGGACGCCGACGGCGTCACCAAGGTGATCGCCTTCATCCATCACGGCTCATGACCCCCGTGAGGTCGTCAACCTAGCCGCGGTCTCAAGCTGCATCCGGTCGCAGACGGCGGATGCACCGCCCGGATCATCAATGCGCAAAGTCCTTGGGGCGCAGCTTGACGGAGCGCTCCACGGCCTCCGCGGGTGAGAGCGCCAGCATGAGCGTCTCATCGAAGCAGTCGGACCTCGACACGACCACGACCTGCGTGCCCACGGGCAGCTCGGTCTTGAGCGGCGTCTTGCCGAGCGTCTTTCCCTTCCAGCTCACGATCGCGTCGGGCGGATCGCTCGAGATCACCACGCTCGCCTTGGGGCCCTCCTCGATCTTCTTCTCGACGGCCTCCTCGGCCTCGGCGCCGTGCGAGGCGACCGCGGCCGCAGGAGCGTCGAGGGCGGGCGCGACCTTGTTCGCGACGTGAACCGCGCCGCCGACCAGCGCGACCAGCGCGGTCAGGGCGGACGCGCCGATGAAGTAACCGCGCTTCGAGGCCGACACGGGCCCCGACGTGGTCGCTCGCAGGCTCACCGAATCGCTCACGGGCGTCCTGGGCCGCTCGACGCCCGACGGCCGCTCGACGCCCGACATGCGCTCGACGCCCGACCGGCTGGACTCACCGACATAGGGGAGCCTGCTGCCCGAGCCGGAGCTCGAGGGGGCCATCGCGAGGCCGATGCCGCTCATCGTCACCTGGCTGGAGGCGTCGCCCAGCAGCGACGCGCTGGCCACCCGCTCGATCTGCGCCTTGATCTGCTGGCGTATGGAGGCCCGGCTCTCGGCGAAGATCCCGCGCATGCAGGCGCCGAGGAACTCGCTGCGGACGTCCTCGCCCGACCACTGAAGGTAGTTCTCGAGCACATCGCACATCTCCTGCGCCGTCGCGAAGCGCTTCGATGGCTCGCGCTCGAGGGCCTTTGCGGCGATCTGATCGAGCGCGATGGGGATCCCCGGCACGATGGTGGAGAGCCGCGGGAGCTTCCCCAGCAGGAGCTGGTGCATCACGGTGATCTGATCGCCCTCGAACAGCCGCCGCCCGGCGAGGAGCTCCCAGAGCACGACGCCGACCGCGAAGATGTCCGCGCGGCGGTCCACCGTCTTGCCCGCCGTGACCTGCTCGGGCGCCATATACGTCAGCTTGCCCTTGAAGGTCCCGCTCTCGGTGCTGGAGGCGTTGACGACGGCCTTGGCCACGCCGAAATCCACGAGCTTCACCGCGCCGTCGTAGGTAACGAAGATGTTGTGCGGCGAGACGTCGCGATGCACGATGCCGAGAGGACGACCATCGAAATCGCAGAGCTCATGCGCGTAATGGAGCCCGCGCAGCACCTCGGCGACGATCCGGATCCACGTGCCGCGGACGAGCCCACCCGTACCGGACTCCCGCTCGACAGCCGCCTTCATGACGCGCTTCAGCGTCTGGCCCTCCAGGTACTCCATCACAATGAAGTAGCCGTCCCGGTCGCTGCCGACCTCGTAGGTCTGGACGACATTCGGGTGGTTCATGCGGGCCGAGAGCTTGGCCTCGTCCATGAACATGAGGACCTGGCGATCCTCCTCGTCCCCGGAGCTGCGGAGACGCTTGACGACGACCAGCTTGTTCACCGAGGCGGGCCCGTGAGCCATCGCGAGGAAGACGTCTGCCATCCCGCCGCGGCCGAGCTTCGCGATGGGACGATACCGGCCGAGCCCAAGCTGGGTCGGCGTGTCTCTCAAGATCGACGCTCCGTGTTCTCCGATCACACTCACCTCAGTGTGCAAAATTCAACAATTGCGCGTCCGAGTCAATGCGAAGAGTTTGCGTCCTCGCCATCAAGTGAAAACATGCTCCAATGAAGTGAATGGCCCACAACCGTAGGAGCGAGAGCGGCAGAAAACGACATTCAAACACACGCGCTCAAGTACTTACGCACTCACGCACACCCACGCGCACCACACCCCCGCACGTAGCGCACGTAGGTCACGCGCTGCGCTTTAGCTGCTGCGCGCTACCCGCTGCGCTTTACGTGCTGCGTGCGCAATTCGCCGCTGGCCGGGGAGGGGCCGTGCAGTCGAGCCCTGGGGTGGCTCCCTTCCCGGTGGCGCCCGCGCCAGGTCGATCGCATTGGAAACACGGGGTCCGCTGCGGGCGTTGATACAAACGTAACAAGCGATACGCCACGTGCAATCCGTCGCGACACGATCGCACGAAATTTCTGCAGCGTCCGCGCCGGACGCAATACGCCACGCGCTACCGCTGCGGCTCGACGACGATGAGGACGATGACGGCCTGCGAGCGAGGCGCCGCCGCTCAGCTGCTCAGAGCTTCCAGAGCGCGCAGCCCCAGTGGACGCCGGTCCCGAGCGCGAGCACCATGGCCAGTTGCCCTTTCTTCAGCCTTCCGGCGCGCATCTCCTCGTCGACGAGGATGGGCACGGTGGCGCCGCTCGTGTTGCCGAATCGATCGATGTTGCTCGGGAGCTTCTCGACGGGCACGCCGAGGTCCTTGCGGATGTGCTCGTTGATCCGCCCGTTCGCCTGGTGCGCCAGGAACACGTCGATCTGCTCGATCGCGATGCCCTGAGAGGCGCAGAGCTCCCGCGCGGTCGCCGGGAGCTTGGTCACCGCGAACTTGAAGAGCTCGCGGCCATCCATGCGGGGGATATGCAGGTCCTCGTCGAACGACGTCGGCTTCCAGTACGGGCGCGAGCGGAAGCCGCCGCCCGGCACGAAGAGGAGCTCGGCGAAGCGTCCATCGGAGCAGATCTTGTTGCCGCGCAGGCCGGCGTCGCGATCGGTCGCGCGGAGGACGAGCGCGCCCGACCCGTCCCCGAACAGGACGGCGAGGTTCCGGTGGCGGTCCGCGTGCGCCCGCGCCTCCGGCGTCGCGGAGCGGCCATTCTTCGGGTCGAGCGCCCCCCAGTCCTCCCAGGGCATGAAGCCGGCGTGCGCCTCTGCGCCCACGAACAGGATGGTCTTGGCGGCCCCGGTCTGGATCAGCCCGTCGATCGTCTGGAGGCCGAACAGCATCGCGGCACACTGCTGCCGGATGTCGAGCGCGGGGACGCCCGGAATGCCCAGCTTCGCGCCGAGCAGCGCCCCAGAGCCAGGGAAAATATAGTCCGGCGTCATCGTGGCAAAGAGGATGTAATCGATCTCCGACGGGGCGATGCGCGCCGACTCGATCGCGCGCTTCGCCGCTTCGCACGCGAGATCGCTCACCCCCACGCCATCCGGCGCGTAATGCCGCTGGCGGATACCGGAGCGCTGGTAGATCCACTCGTCGGAGGTCGTGATCACCCGCGCGAGGTCGTCGTTGGTGACAGGTTCTCCGGGCACGTAGTGGCCCGTCCCGATGATCTCAAATCCAATCTTTGTCACAGAGGTGCCTTACTCGAACCGCACGCGGGCGGCGACCCGGAACCGCACCCCCGCACACGACCGCGCCCGGCCGCCTCGCGCCGCAGCACGCGGGCGGACGCTCGTCCTCATGAGATCGCCGGGACGTTGCACCGTGCTTGACGTAGGTCGGCCGCCTCGATAGCCTGCCCGCTGTGCGGGGGGCGTTGTGCCCGGACACCGTCGCCGGCGGCCGCGGGGCCGCGATCATCGTCGGCGTGCGGCCCAGCTGCAGATGGGGCAGCCGGTCATGTCGTGGCGCAGCGCCGGGCAGTGCTCGCGGCCGAAGTAGATGAGCTGCAGGTGCAGCTTGTTCCACTGCTCGGGCGGGAACGTGCGCTTCAGGTCGCTCTCGGTCTCGACGACGTTCCTTCCGGACGACAGCCCCCAGCGGAACGCGAGCCGGTGAATGTGGGTATCGACCGGGAAGGCGGGGTGGCCGAAGGCCTGCGCCATGACCACCGAGGCCGTCTTGTGACCGACCCCCGGCAGGGCCTCCAGGGCCTCGAACGAGGCGGGGACGACGCCGCCGTGCTCGGTCGCGATCCGCTCGCTCAGCTCCTTCAGACGCCGCGCCTTGGTGGGCGCGAACCCGATCCTCCGGATGAGCTGGGCGATCTCCTCGGTGGGCACCGCCGCCATGGCCGCGGGCGTCCGGGCGCGCGCGAGGAGCGCCGGCATCACCGCGTTGACCATCTTGTCCGTCGTCTGGGCGCTGAGCATCACCGCGACGAGCAGCGAATATGGATCGTCGTGAGCCAGCGGAATGGGCGGGGTCGGGTACAATCGGTCGAGGATCTCAACGATCCTCGCGGCTTTCTCGGCGCGCTTCACGGGGGCCAGGGCAGCCCGTAGAACGAGAGCAGATCGCCGAGCTCCTCATCGGAGAGGACCTCGCGGGAGAAAGGCGGCATCTGCCCGCCGTAGCCGACGAACCCGCCGTGCCGGACCTTCTCGATGAAGACCAGCCGCCGGTCGGCCTCCGTGTACTCGCCGAGCGGGTGCTCCTTGAGCGTCTGCTCGGGCAGCGCCGGCGCCCGCGGCACGAGCCGGCCTTCCCCCGAATGGGCGCGCCCGTGACACGAGGCACAGGCGCGCTCGTGGATGCGTTCGCCGGCTGCCGCGTCGCCGGCCGGGATCTGGCTCAGCTCGTAGACCGGCGTGAAGGGGACGGCCTCGGCTGCGCCTCCATCGCTGGGCAGCGATTCCAGGTACGCATAGATGGCCTGCGCGGCGTCGTCGTCCGCGGTCCAGGGCAGATCCTTCGTCATGAAGTAATACAGGCAATGGTTGATCGCACCGAGGAGCTCGACCTCCTGCCCGCCCCAGTAATGCGGGCGCTCGACGGCGCCGGCCAGCGGGGCGCCCGGGAGCATGGCGTCGCCCGCGTCCCCGGCGGCAGCTTCATGGCACGTCGAGCAGGCATAGTGATTGAAGCGCGTCTCCGCGATCGATGGGTCCCAGAAGAGCGCCGCGCCGTGGTCGACGGCCGTCGCGTCGACGACCTTCGTCTCGGGATCGCCCGGACAGCCGCAGAGGAGCGCCGCGCACGCGAGCGCGGCGGCAAGGCCAAGGAGCGCCCTCACGGCGCCTCCGGCGCGACGCGCACGAGCCCGTCGGGATAGAGGCCCACCTCCGTGTCGCTGAGCGTCTCCAGCGTCTCGGGGTCCAGCCGGAGCACCTTGCCGGGCGTCGTGCTCCGATCGCCCTCGCAGACGAGGAAGAGCCCGTGCTCCTCGTCGAGCTGCGCGAGGTGCGGCCGCATGCATTCCTCGGCGATGTTCCGGGTGACGACCTCATTGTCGTCCGGGGTGACGCCGATCCGAACGATGGTGTCGGGCACCTGGGTCGGCACGTAGATGGCGCTCCCGTCGGGGGTCCACGCGGCGAAGTAGGGCGCGCCGATCGTGAGGATCTTCCGGGAATCGTCGAACGTCTCCGACGCGACATCGAAGAAGCGCACGTCCCTGCTCTCCGTGCTGCTCACGGCGATGGTCTTCCCGTCGGGCGACATGACGGCCGCGTAGGGTCCGTAGTTGCTGGCATGGGGCGAGGGGTTGGAGGTAGACCCCACGGGCACGCGCTTCACCTCGGCGGAAGGATCGGTCAGATCGACGATCGCGAGCACGTCCTCGCCATAGCAAGCGACGTAGGCGCGGGCGCCGTCCGGGCGCGAGAGGGCGACTCCGTGGGCGGCCATGCAGACCGGAATGAACACCGGATCGGACGATCCCGAGAGCCCGACCTTCTCGGGATCGATCACCGCGAGGGACGAGCGCGCCGCCTCGACGTCGCCGGGGTTGTCGAGCACGCGTTTCAGATCGAAATGAGAGACGACCACGCGCCGGCCGTCCTCCGAGATCACGATGTCGCCCGGGTTGGCCTCGACGCGCACCTGCCCGAGGATGCGCAGATCGTCGAGCGCGAGCTTCTGGACGTAGCCCGCCACCGCGCTCCCGCCGTGCACCGCGTGGGGGCCGATCGCGCCGGCGACGTCAGGGTACGACAGCGCGACGTAGAGCGCGCCGCCCTCGGCGTCCACGGCCACGTGGTGAGGCCCGTCGATCGTCACGGGATCGCGGCCCACGGGGTGGACGCCGAACCGCTCCCCGGTCGCCAGCGAGATAAGAGAGATCGTATCGGAGAGGCTATCGCTCACCACGCCCATTCCGCCCTCCGGAATCGTGATCTCAGGGAGTCGGTCCGGATAGGCGTCGCCCTCGTAGGCGCTGTAGCGGTATTCGATGATGGGCTCGGGATCGCTGCAGCTCACCAGCATCGCCGCCGCGAGCGCGCAACCCAGGAATCGCGAAATGACCATAGATGACCTCGAGACGAGCGCCTCCGGCTCGGACGCGCCGCATCCTAGCAGCCGCCGGCGCGCCGGCCGCGGCTCCGCCCTACCATGGCTCGGCTCGCTCGTGCGCCTCGACGTGACGCTCCGCGGCGCCACGCTGAGCGACGTGGGAGGTACTACGCTCGTTCCGAACCCTCTCTTCCTCGGTCGGCACCGGCCCTCAACGGCAACGCTACCGCGTGGGTGAACATTTCTTGATCAGGCGCTGTCGTGTTGTCATGTAAGGAAGCGATGAGCCAGACACGAGCGGTGGGCGTCACAACACTAGGGCCCGGTCGGCGGCGGATCGCGCGAGCGCGCCCAGGTCGCCCCGCGGCGCGCTTCTTTCTTACGTCTCTTGCGTCCCTTGCGTCTCTTGCGCTCGCGGCGTGCGCGGGGGAGGAATCCATCGCTCCGGCGCCGCTCCCTGCGCCGGTACCGCTGCCAGCGCTCCGCGGCGCGCCGCCGCTGACGACCGCGCGCACCTGGGCGCCGCGCGCCGCGGTGGCCGATCCACCGGACAGGAACCCCGCTGTCCCGGCGGCGATCGAGCAGATGCTCGCGGAGGGCTACGGCGAGCTCGAGAGCGGGCCGGGGCAGCCGCTCGCCCCCGCGACGCTCGACGACACCCCTCCACCACCGCGCGGCGAGCGGTCGAGGCTCCTGACGAGGTTCGTCCACCTCGCCGACACCCAGCTCGCAGACGACGAGTCGCCCGCCCGGCTGGCGCTCTTCGACTCGCCCGGCGTGTTCGCGTCGGCGTTCCGCCCGCAGGAAGGGCACGAGTGCCGGATCCTCAACGCCGCCGTCCGCACGATCAACGCGCTCCATCGGAGCACGCCGATCGACTTCGTCCTGCTCGGCGGCGACAACGCCGACAGCGCGCAGACGAACGAGATCGCGTGGTTCTCGGCCATCCTCGACGGCGCCGAGCGCGTCGAGTGCGACTCGGGCGCTGACGACGACCCCGTGCCAGGCCCCGACAACGATCCCAAGGATCCGTTCTTCGCCGAGGGGCTGCTCATGCCCTGGCGGTGGGTGACCGGCAACCACGATGTCCTGCACCAGGGGAACTTCCCGGTGCACACGCGCGCCGAGCTCGCGACGGGGAGCTGGTCGGACGGCGGGACGCGCGACTGGTCTCTCCCCGGCGCTCCGGTGATCACGGGCAACGTCGTCCCCGACCCGAGGAGAGCGCTCCTGAGCCGCCCCGATCTGCTCGATCGGGTCGCGGCGACCGGCGACGGGCACGGGATCGGGCCCGACGAGCGCGCTTACGGGAAAGCGTTCTACGAGTTCGACATCCAGGACACCCCCCTTCGCGTCATCGTGCTCGATACGGCCGCCGAGACGGGCGGGCCGAACGGCGTGATCCTCCAGGACGACGTCGATCGGTTCATCCGGCCCGCGCTCGACCGCGCGAAGCGCGAGCGCAGGTGGGTCATCCTCACGTCCCACCACGCCTCGCGCTCGCTCGGGGACGGCTCCTTCGCCGCGACGGGCACCCCCGCCGTGCCCGGCGCGATCGACGTCGAGGCGTGGCAGTCGCTCGTCGGCGGCTACGACAACGTCCTGCTCCACCTCGCCGGACACACCCACGTGCACCGGGTGACCCGGGTCTCTCCAGCCGGCGGGCACGCGTACTGGGAGCTCGAGACCTCCGCGCTCGCCGACTACCCCCATCAGGTCCGCGTCATCGAGATCTGGGACGAGGACGACGGCTTCGTCGCCATCCGGGGCGCCGCCCTCGACTACGCCGTCGACGACGACCCGATCGCCGCCGAAGGGCGCCGCCGGGCCGTCGTGGACGTCACCTCCGGCTTCGGCGACGACGGCCGCGGAGAGCCCTCGTGGCGCAACGTCGAGCTCTGGATCGCGCGGCCCGACTGACCTCGCGCGCCGCGCGCCGGGGCCGCGGGCGCGCCGGCCCAGCCAGCCGGAGGCCCGCCAGGGAGGGATGCGCGACGGCGCCGCCGCGCGGCGGCCTCGCGCCGGCGACCTCAGCCGCCGCTCATCCGCCGTCGCGCAGCGGCACCGTCTCCCTCAGCTCGATCGACAGCGGGGGTCCGCCCCCGCTGCGGATCGCGGCGGCCATCGTGTGCCGCGCCGAGGGCTGGTAGAGCGCGAACTGCCAGGCCGAGCGATCATCGCCGAGCCGCGGATCGAACGAGATGCCGATCGCCGGCCCGTCGTCCAGGTGGAACGAGAACTGATCGAGCGGGATCGCGAGCCCCATCCCGCGCGCCTTGATGTACGACTCCTTGAGCGTCCAGTACTCGAAGAAGCGCGCGCGTTGCCTCTCCTGCGGCAGCGCGCGCAGCGCGCTCACCTCGCCTGGCGAGAAGAAGCGGTCGGCGATGTCCACCGCGCTGCTCGCGCGCTCGGTGTCCTCGACGTCGACGCCCACGTCGCGATCCAGCGCGACCAGGCAGGCGATCAGCCCCCGCGTGTTCGACAGGTTGAACCGGATCGGCGGCACCCCCGGAGGTCCGGCGATCTGCGGGCGGCCAAATTCGTTCCGGACGAACGACCACGCCTCGGGCGCCACGTTCGCGTACTTCGAGAGGACCGTGCGCACGAGGGCGCGGGTGAGCAGGTACTCGTGCCGGTTCTCGGCGAACAGGAAGCGCGCCTGCTGCGCCGCCTCGTCAGGCGCCATCAGCCGGTGGTACGCCGCGAGCAACGCCTCGTCGCGAGCTGCGTCGCAGAAGACGTACCAGAGGTGCGCGGCGCCGGGACCGATCGTGAGCATCTACATCCTCGGCGGAGCCGCCCCTGCAGGGCCCGGGAGGATCTCCCGCAGACAGCTGTCGGCGCTGCGCTCGATGGGCCGCTGGCGCGGGTATCCGAACGACACCTCCTCGAAACGAACACCGTCGATCCAGTCGGTGCGGGGGATGTGGAGGTGCCCTGACACGACCACCCGCGCGCGGAACCGCGTGTGCCAGTCGTGGGTGCGACGCGTCCCGCACCAGATCGAGAAGCGCGGGATGAGCCGCAACCGCACGAGCTCTTCGCGCAGCGGGAAGTGGTTGATGAGCACCGTGGGGCGCCCCCCGATCGCGGCGAGGCGGGCCTCCGTCGCGGCGAGGCGGGCCCGGCACCAGTCGGGTCGGCTCGCGTAGGGGGCTGGGTCGAGCAGCTCCTCATCGCTGCAGAGGACGCCGCTCTCCATGGCCCACGCCACCGCGTCGCGCTCGGGAACGCCGTCCGGCCGGAAGCTGTAGTCGTAGAGCAGGAACATCGGCGCCAGCACGTGAGGTCCGCCCTCGCCGTCCCAGAGCACGTAGGGGTCTTCCGGCGTGAGCACGCCGCGGCTCCGACACAGCTCGACCAGCCGCTCGTACCGTGCCTGGCCGCGCGGACCGCCGCGCTCACTCGGCATCGTATAGAGCTCGTGGTTGCCCGGCGTCCACACGAGCCGCTTGAACCGCGGGCCCAGGGTCTCGAGGACGTAGATGAGGTGCTGCTCCGTCTCCCCGAGATCACCGGCGAGGATGAGCCAGTCGCTCGGCCGCGGCGTGATGCGCTCGATGGCCGACCGGTTCTCCGCATACCCGACGTGGAGATCGCTGAGTGCGAAGAGCTTCATCCGAATACCGCGCCGCCGGAGGCCGGGCCGGCACGCCGGCCGCAACCACCCACACCACGGCCGACGACGGGCGTCCACTGCCGAGCGCCGCCGCCGGGCGCGGCGGCCCATGGTCAGGCGATGCGACACTTCTCCCCCCATTTTGCGCCCGGTTCCGCGGCTCCTGGCGCGCCGCATTAAACTAGGGCTCCAATCCTTGTGCCACATGTGCTACGCGCGTGTGAAGTCAGCACCATGCCTCTGCCCCAACGACAAGGTCTTTACGATCCGGCTTTCGAACACGACGCATGCGGTCTCGGATTCGTCGCCACGCTCCGCCGTGAAGCGACGCACGAGGTCGTTTGCCAAGCGCTCGAGATCCTCGAAAATCTAACCCACCGCGGCGCCGCTGGCTGCGACCCCTGCACCGGCGATGGCGCGGGCGTCCTCCTCCAGATCCCGCACGAGCTGTACGCCACGTCCCTGGCCGCGCTTGGCATCGCGCTGCCTGCTCCCGGCGACTACGCCGTCGCGACGGCGTTCTTCTCCCAGCTCCCGTCGCGGCGCCGCCAGTGCGAGGCGATCCTCGAGGCCGCGGTCGTGCACCACGGACAGCGCGTCCTCGGCTGGCGCGACGTCCCCATCGACGACGCGGCGCTCGGCCCGATCGCGCGCGACTCGCGCCCCGCGATCCGCCAGCTCTTCATCGGCAGGGTCGCGCCTCGCCAGTCCTTCGAGCAGGTCCTCTACGCGATCCGCAAGCGCGCCGGCCGCGCCGCCAACGCCGACGACTTCTACATCACGTCCTGCTCGTCGCGGACGGTCGTCTACAAGGGCCTGATGCTCGCGGAGCAGGTCGCGGCGTTCTACCCCGATCTGTCCGACAAGCGCACCGTGTCGCGGCTCGCGATGGTGCACTCGCGCTTCTCCACGAACACCTTCCCCACGTGGGAGCGCGCGCACCCGTACCGGGTCATCGCGCACAACGGCGAGATCAACACCGTGCGCGGCAACACCGCGTGGATGTCGGCGCGCGAGGCGCTGCTGAAGAGCGATGTCTTCGCGAACGCGATCGAGGACTTCAAGCCGATCATCCGCCCGGGCGGCTCCGACTCGTCGGCGCTCGACAACGTGGTCGACTTCCTGCTCGCGAGCGGCCGCTCGCTGCCCCACGTGATGATGATGCTCGTGCCCGAGGCCTGGGCGCTCGACCCGGACATGTCGGCCGAGAAGAAGGCGTTCTACGAGTACCACGGCTGTCTGATCGAGCCGTGGGACGGCCCCGCGGCGCTGTGCTTCACGGACGGACGGCTGATCGGCGCGACGCTCGACCGGAACGGGCTGCGCCCCGCGAAGTACGTCGTGACGAGCGACGGGCTCGTCGTGCTCGCGAGCGAGTTCGGCGTGCTCGACATCGAGCCGGCGCGCGTCATCCAGAAGGGACGCCTCCAGCCGGGCAAGATGTTCCTCGTCGACACGACCGAGGGCCGCGTCGTCAGCGACGACGAGATCAAGCGCCGCGTCGCGACGCAGAAGCCGTACGCGGCGTGGGTCGCCGAGAACAAGATCGATCTGCGCGCCCTCGAGGACGTGCCGAGCCTCTACACCATCCCGCACGCGGACCTCCGGGGCCTGCAGCAGGCGTTCGGCTACACCGAGGAGGACCTGCGGATGATCCTCGGGCCGATGGCCACCCTCGGCGAGGAGCCGGTGGGCTCGATGGGCATCGACATCCCGCTCGCCGTCCTCTCCGAGAAGCCCCAGCTGCTCTTCCGCTACTTCAAGCAGCTGTTCGCGCAGGTCACGAACCCGCCGATCGACCCGCTCCGAGAGGAGATCGTGATGTCGCTCGTGAGCTGCGTCGGCGGCGAGGGCAACCTCCTCGAGGAGACGCCCCGCCAGTGCCGGATGCTCGAGCTGCCGCACCCGATCCTCACGCAGGACGACCTGTCGAAGCTGCGGAAGAACGTCTTCCCCGACTTCCGCGCGGCCACGCTCCCCATGTACTTCCCGGTCGACGGCGACCCGGAGGACAACCTGCGCGCCGCGCTCGCGAAGCTCTGCAAGGACGCGAGCCGCGCGATCGCCGACGGCGCGAGCATCCTCATCCTCAGCGACCGCGGCATCGACGAGACGCTCGCCCCCATCCCGAGCCTGCTCGCGGTGGGCGCCGTGCACCACCACCTCATCAACGAGGGGGCGCGCACGCGCGCGGGCATCATCGTCGAGACCGGCGAGGCGCGCGAGGTCGGCCACATGGCGCTGCTCATCGGCTACGGCGCCGGCGCGGTGAACCCGTACCTCGCGTTCGAGTCGATCGCGGCGATGTGCCGCGACAAGACCCTCGGCGCCGATCTCTCGCCGACCGCGGCGGGCTCGCGGTACGTGAAGGGGCTCAAGAAGGGCATCCTGAAGATCATGTCGAAGATGGGGATCAGCGCGCTCTCCAGCTACCAGGGCGCGCAGATCTTCGAGGCGATCGGCATCGATCAGCTCGTCATCGACGCGTACTTCACCGGCACGGCGTCGCGCGTCCGCGGCGTCGGGCTGCGCGAGATCGCGGAGGAGGCGCTCGCGCGCCACCACGCGGCGTACGGCGAGCGGTCGCGCGCGCACCTCGACGTCGGCGGCCACCACCACTTCCGCGTGTCCGGCGAGCGGCACCTCTGGACGCCGCAGTCGATCGCCTCGCTCCAGCGGGCGGTCCGCCTCGACGACGCGAAGAGCTACGCCGAGTACGCCTCCGTCATCAACGAGCAGCAGGAGCACCCGATGTCGCTCCGCGGGCTGTGGGACTTCAGGCCCGCGGGCCCGCCGGTGCCGATCGAGGAGGTCGAGCCCGCCGCGTCGATCGTGAAGCGCTTCGCCACGGGCGCCATGTCCTTCGGGAGCATCTCGAAGGAGGCGCACGAGACCCTCGCGATCGCGATGAACCGCATCGGCGCGCGGTCGAACACCGGCGAGGGCGGCGAGGACCCGGTGCGCTTCCTGCGGCTGCCGAACGGCGACTCGAAGCGGAGCGCTGTGAAGCAGGTCGCGTCGGCGCGGTTCGGCGTCACGGCCGAGTACCTCGTGAACGCCGACGAGCTGCAGATCAAGATGGCGCAGGGGGCCAAGCCCGGCGAGGGCGGCCAGCTCCCGGGCCACAAGGTCGACGCGGTGATCGCGAAGGTGCGCCACTCGACGCCCGGCGTGACGCTGATCTCGCCGCCGCCGCACCACGACATCTACTCGATCGAGGATCTCGCGCAGCTCATCTTCGACCTGAAGAACATCAACTCGAAGGCGCGCATCAGCGTGAAGCTCGTCGCCGAGGCGGGCGTCGGCACCATCGCCGCGGGCGTCGTGAAGGCGCACGCCGACGTGGTGCTGATCAGCGGCGACTCGGGCGGCACCGGCGCCTCCCCGCTCACGTCGATCCACCACGCGGGCGTCGCGTGGGAGCTCGGCCTCGCCGAGGCGCACCAGGTGCTCGTGATGAACGGGCTCCGCGGCCGCGCCATCGTGCAGACCGACGGCAAGCTGATGACGGGCCGCGACGTCGCGTTCGCCGCGCTGCTCGGCGCCGAGGAGTTCGGCTTCTCGACGGCGCCGCTCGTGGCGACCGGCTGCATCATGATGCGCAAGTGCCACCTCAACACCTGCCCGGTCGGCATCGCCACGCAGGACCCCGAGCTCCGCAAGAAGTTCACGGGCGCGCCGGAGCACGTCATCAACTTCTTCTTCTACGTGGCCGAGGAGCTCCGGCAGATCATGGCGCGCCTGGGCTTCCGCACGCTGACCGAGATGGTCGGGCGCTCCGACTGCATCGTGCAGCGGAGCGCCGGGCTCCACCCGAAGGCGAGGAAGATCGACTGCTCCGAGGTGCTGTACCGCCCGAAGGAGGCGCTCACGAGCCCGACCCACTGCGTGGAGCTGCAGGACCACAAGCTCGACCGGGTGCTCGACCTCAAGCTGATCGAGAAGGCGCGCGCGACGATCGACGGCGGGCCGCCCGTCGTCATCGAGACCCGCGTGAAGAACTCGGATCGGACGCTCGGCGCGATGCTGAGCGGCGAGATCGCGCGCCGCCACGGCAGCGTCGGGCTCCCCGAGGACAGCATCGTGGTCAAGTGCGCCGGCAGCGCCGGCCAGAGCTTCGGCGCCTTCGCCTCCCGGGGCATGACGCTCGAGCTCGAAGGCGACGCGAACGACTACGTCGGCAAGGGCCTCTCGGGCGGCGTCGTCGCGGTGCGACCGCCGCGCGAGGCGCCGTTCCGGCCGGACGACCAGGTCATCGTGGGCAACGTCGTGCTGTACGGCGCGACGAACGGCCGCGCGTTCTTCAACGGCCGCGCGGGCGAGCGCTTCGCGGTCAGGAACAGCGGGGCCACCACCGTCGTCGAGGGCGTGGGCGACCACGGCTGCGAGTACATGACGGGCGGCACCGTGATCATCCTCGGCACCACCGGCCGCAACTTCGGGGCCGGCATGAGCGGCGGGCTCGCCTACGTCTTCGACGAGGACGCGCTCTTCGAGGCGCGCTGCAACAAGGAGATGGTGCAGCTCGAGACGATGACCGCGGCCGACGCCGAGTCGGTGCGGGCGCTGCTCGAGGAGCACGTGCGGCGCACGGGCAGCCGGAAGGCGATCGAGCTGCTCGATTCCTGGCAGGCCGTCCTGTCGAAGTTCGTGAAGGTCGTCCCGAGCGAGTACCGCCGCGCCCTGGAGGCCGCGGCGTCGCCCGCGACGAACGGGGCGGACGGGTCGGACAGGCTCGTGTCTCTCCTATCTCCTTCCACCCCCTATGTTTCCACTGGACGTTACATCCCCGCCAACGCGGGTCCCCTGAGCACGGGAGAGAGGTCGGCCGCCCATGGGTAAGGTACGAGGCTTCCTCGAGATCCAGCGGGTCGACATCAAGAAGCGGCCCGTCTCCGAGCGTTTGAACGACTGGCAGGAGTTCGAGCTCCCGGTCCCCGACGCCGAGCTGCGCGATCAGGCAGCGCGGTGCATGGACTGCGGCATCCCGTTCTGTCACGACGGATGTCCGCTCGGGAACCTGATCCCCGACTGGAACGATCACATGTTCCGCGAGCGCCTCCCCGAGGCGATCGCGTCGCTCGACGCGACGAACAACTTCCCCGAGTTCACCGGGCGCGTGTGCCCCGCCCCTTGCGAGGCGGGGTGCGTGCTGAACATCGAGGGCAAGCCGGTCACCATCAAGAACGTCGAGCGCGCCATCGCGGATCGCGCGTTCGACCGGAACCTGGTGGCGCCGGTCATCGCGAAGCAGCGCACGGGCAAGAAGGTCGCGGTGGTCGGCTCGGGGCCCGCCGGGCTCGCCGCTGCCCAGCAGCTCGCGCGCAAGGGCCACGACGTGACGCTCTTCGAGCGCGACGATCGCATCGGCGGCCTGCTCCGGTACGGCATCCCCGACTTCAAGATGGAGAAGCACCTCATCGATCGGCGCATGGAGCAGATGCAGGCCGAGGGGGTGACCTTCCGCACGGGCGTCCACGTCGGCGTCGACATCACCGGCGACGCCCTGCGCGAGCAGTACGACGCGGTCGTGCTGTGCGGCGGGGCGCGCCGGCCGCGCGACCTGCCGGTGCCCGGCCGGGACCTGAAGGGCGTCCATTTCGCGATGGATTTCCTGACCCAGCAGAACAAGCGGGTCGCCGGCGACGTGATCCCCGACAGCGAGGCGATCTTCGCGACGGACAAGCGGGTGGTCGTCATCGGCGGCGGCGACACCGGCTCCGACTGCGTCGGCACGAGCCACCGCCACCGCGCGGCGCACGTGACGCAGCTCGAGCTCCTCCCCCGCCCCCCCGAGCAGCGCTCGCTGACGAACCCGTGGCCCGCGTGGCCGCTCATCCTCCGCACCTCGTCCTCCCACGAGGAGGGCGGCGAGCGCGACTGGTCGGTGTCGACCACCGCGTTCCTCGGGGACGAGCACGGGCACGTCCGCGCGCTCCAGGCGACGCGGGTGAAGCTGGAAGGCGGGAAGTTCGTGCCGGTCCCGGGCAGCGAGTTCGAGATCCCGTGCGAGCTCGTCCTGCTCGCGATGGGCTTCGTCGGCTCGGAGCGCGAGGGGCTGATCGAGCAGCTCGGCGTCGAGATGGACCAGCGCGGCAACGTGAAGGCCCACGGCGGGCGCACCAGCGTGGAGGGCGTCTTCGCCGCCGGCGACATGTCGCGCGGCCAGAGCCTCGTCGTCTGGGCCATCGCCGAGGGGCGCAAGGCCGCGGACGCGGTCGACGCCTACCTGATGCAGCCGGCGAAGCGCCGGCTGGCGCTCGCGGCGGGCTAGAGCGCGATCGTGCGAGCGCTGGTCTGGGACGGAACGGCCGCGCGCGTCATCGACCGCGAGCCCCCCTCGACCACGGCCGGCATGGCCGTGGTCGAGGTGCGGTGCGCCGGGATCTGCAACACGGATCTCGAAATTATCAACGGTTACATGGGCTTCCGCGGCACGCTGGGGCACGAGTTCGTCGGCGACGTCGTGGAGGGCCCGGCCGCCTGGCTCGGCCGCCGCGTGGTGGGCGAGATCAACTTCGCGTGCGGCCGCTGCGAGCTCTGCGCGCGCGGGCTGGGCAGGCACTGCCCGACGCGCACCGTCATGGGCATCGTCGGCGCCGACGGGGCGCTGGCGGAGCGCGTCGCGGTGCCCGTGGCGAACCTCCACGCCGTGGCCGACGGGGTCGACGACGAGGAGGCGGTCTTCGCGGAGCCGCTCGCGGCGGCGTTCGCGATCTTGGAGCAGGTGCGTGTGTCGCCGGGCACGTCGGCGCTCGTGTTCGGCGACGGGAAGCTCGGCCTGCTCATTGCGCAGGTGCTCCACCAGGCTGGCGCCCGCGTCCTCGCTGTCGGCAAGCACGAGGAGAAGCTCGCCCTGCTGCGCGCGCAGGGCATCGCGACCCAGCTCGCTCGCCCGGAGCCCTCGGGCCCGGCCGGCGCCGGCGCCTCCCCGCCTCAGGGCGCCTGGGCCGGAGATCCGGCCGAGCTGGTGGTCGAGGCCACCGGCACCGCCGAGGGGTTCGTGAGGGCGGTCCGCGCGACCCGGCCCAGGGGCACGCTCGTGCTCAAGAGCACGGTGGCCGGGCTCTCCAGCGTCCACCTCGCGGAGCTCGTCATCAACGAGATCACCGTCGTCGGGTCGCGCTGCGGGCTGTTCGGGCCAGCGCTGCGCGCCCTCGAGGCCCGGACCGTCGACGTCCGCCCCCTCGTGTCGGCGCGACTCCCGCTGGAGCGCGCCGCGGAGGCGCTGGCGGCCGCGGCGGCGCCTGGCGCCCTCAAGGTGCTCGTCACCTGCTGAGCTCGGCGAGCTCGCCGCTCGCTGGCTGTCAGCGGCTCGTCCGGGTGGCCTGCGGCCATCGCGGCATGTCCGCCGAGCGGATTGCGTGAGAATTTCTCGCGGCTGGCCGGAATAGATCCTCCTAGGGAGCCGCAGGTCGCGGCCCCGATCAGGAGCTGCGATGACCGCGAAGGACAGCCCACACCACGACGACCGCCGAGAGGACGCGCACGATGAGGCCCGGCGAGCCAGGGAGAGCTGGGAGCAGCAACAGCTACGGGAGCTCGGCCTCGTCGGCATCGAAGAGGATGCGTCGACGTTTTGCCTTCATTGTCGCCGTGAGATGCTGGCGCAGCTCGCACGGGCCCAGGCGCGCGGCTCGGTGCTGTTCGAGCTCGTCAGGCGCGAAGGGCTGAGCCCTCTTCCGCTCCACGACCCCGGGTCCGCGGCCGAGGGCGGTCACACGGCGGGGTACCGGCGCGACCTCTGGGAGATCGCAATGCACAGGCGCCGCGCCCTGTGGATCTCCCTCGCAGGCCTCGCGATCGGCGCGCTGGTGCTCTGGGTGGCACTCGTCCTCCTGAGGCGCTGAGAGCGAGGAGCCGCTCGCGTCCGGATGGGATCCGGACAGGGGAGCGGTTGTTGATCGAGGGGCGCAGATTCGTGCGTTAGGGGCTCACCTGCGCTGTTCGGCGCTCCTAGCGGCGGAACAGCCCGGACATGAACCGCGATGGCGGCGGGAGCTGCCGTGGACGCCACGCCGACGCGGCGACGAGGGACACGCCGTTGCGCATGAGCAGGATCGCGGGCTCGTCGCTCCGGACGTCGAACCCCTGGTTCAGGCGGAGCGCTCCGCGGACCAGCGACTCGTGCGGCGAGACGCGGAGCGGCTCGAAGCCGTTCATGCGGAGGCGGCGCTGCCAGGCGCCCCGGCGCTCGTGCCGCTCGACGCGCGCGGCCCCCTCGCCCACCACCACATTCATCACCTCCTGCCCGAAGAAGACCTGCTCGATGGTCTCCCGCGCGGCGATGTGCGGCGGGAGCAGCGCTTCGAGCGCCTGGAATACCGCATAGTAGTGGCCGATCGCCTCCGACAGCCGCGGGAGGAACTGGTGCGCGTTGTGCTCCACATCCGGCTCGACGAGCGTCAGCACGCGCGGCGACAGCGCGCGGATCCTCGTGAGGATGGTGTCGCGGTTCGCGGTGGCGTGCACCGAGGCATCCGGCACATGGTGCAATGCGAACGCCGCATTGACCGCAATGGGCGCCGTGGAGCGGGACGCGATACGGCTCCAGTCGACGCGCTCCACCGAGGACGCGACGCCGTGGAACTCGAAGGGGACCTTCAGCCGCTCCGCCCACCCCCCGATGAAGGCGCCCGCCCAGCGCAGCCGCTGCTCGGGATCGGGGCCCCGGCACGGCAGATCGATACCGGTCAGCCGGACCCGCGGCGGGCCGCCGGGCCGCGTCGCCAGCCGGTGTAGCAGGAATGGCCACTGCGTACCGCCGCCAACGCCGATGTCGATGACATGGATCTCCCCCTCGTCCTGGAACGCCTCGACGATGGCCGCGTTCGCGCTGAGGTAGCCGAACCGGATGAGCGGCGTCGCGTGCACGAGCAGCTGAAACGCCGCGAGCATGTCCCGCGGCCCGGCGCTGCGCAGGTACAGATTCCCATCGCCGGAGCGATCTCCGTCCAGGCGGGCGAGCAGCGCCCTGCCAAACACGCCAGAAATGCGCTCGGACGCGTCCCCCGTATCGGGTTCGGCCCGCAGGATGCCCTCGATGAGGGCCCTCGCGCGCTCGCCATCCCCCGCGTCGATCGCCTCGCCCGCCGCGAGGAGGCGGCTCAGGAACGGGCGGCGACGCGAGTGGGTTTGGCGGGTTCCCGAGCTCGGCTGCTGCCCTGGGCTGGACGCGGTCGAGCTGGTGGGCCCCTCGATGTGCGCTCGTAGGCTAAGAGGCGCCTCTTCGGCCGATACTACGTGTCTACGGATCGCGTTCATGGTGTCCAGGGCTGTTCAACCAGGCAGCCCGCCGTCCTGGCTGGGCTCTCCGCAGGCGGCCGATTTCAGGCGCGAACGCATGACGTCGACCACCTCGCAGGAGCCAGGGGTTTCAATGTTTGCAGATGTCGCTGAGGGAGAGCCCGACGGCGAGCAGGGAGCAGGCGCTCGGCGGCCGCGCGCCCGCGGCAAGGCCGCGAAGCGCAGCGCCCGCCCGTGACGCGACGGGGCCTGAGCTCGCACGGAGACCCGAGAGGCAACTCTCTGTACATCGATGAAGCCGCCCGCCCGGTCAAGTCCAAGATCGTCATTGTGCGTCGCGCGCCCGTCCTCGTGTTCCGCGCGCCGTCCGAGCCTGTCTTCTGGCGACAGACGTAGGCATTCGTAGGCGTCCCGCGAGGCGAGCGTGATCGCGCCGCAGGCGGAAGCCCGGCCGGCCCCGGCGCGCGCGGATCGCGCGGAGCGCGGCCTCGATGACGCAGGCCGCGCGCGACGCACGGGCCCGCGGGACACTTCACTGGTGGTCTCTTCAGGGCGCATCGTGGGCTCCGACCTGGCGAGCACGCGCCGGACTCGTCGAGTGGACCGTGGTCGTGACAGCACCTCGCTGGGGACGGGGCTTACACACCACATTACAACCCGCATAATCAGCTCTGTAAAGTCCCTATACATGGGCGCTCGGTCGATCGATCCCACGTTGCGTCGCCAGATGGAGGCAACCCTGCGACGATCGGGCGCTCCTTCGCCCGAGAAACAGCGCCGCGAGGGCCTTCAGGCCTTCGTAAGGAGCAGAGCGTTTGCTGGAGGTGATGTACGGAACGACCGCCCCCTCGGGCTCAGCAGCCTACGCCGGGAGTGACTTCGTCATCGCAACGCAGCCGGGTGACGAGCGCTCTCCAGCGACGCGGCGGCACCATTGACGCACTCCTGCACCTGTGCATGCGACGGCGGGCGCCAGCGGTTCAGTCGTTATCGGACAGGTCGCTTCCCTCGGCGAAGTGGGAGCGATCGACGCCATTCTTCTCGAGCCAGCGTCGAATTCGATTCCTGTGCACTCCGAGCCTGATGGCGGCGCGAGACACATTGCCTCGCTCGAGGCGAAGCGCCTCGGCGATCTCATCTTCGGGCGGCGCCTGTCCTGCGCGCGCCGGTCGAACATCGCTCGCCGTCGGCCGGGCGTGCGGCTCGAGCGCCTCCGGGCTCAGCCCGACGCCGGCGAGCGGGTCCAGATCCTTGGCCTCGACCGTGCGCCGCCCCTCGTCGAGCGCGCGCGTCACGGCGCGCCGCGCCTCGCCGACGAACTCGCGCAGATTCCCCGGCCAGCGGCGCATCGCACACGCGATGATCATTGAATGGTGAATCGTCGGCGACCCACTCTGAGCGGCCGCGCCGACCGCCTTTGCGCATTGCGCGAGCAGCCACGGGATCTCCTCGGTCCGCTCGCGGAGGGGCGGGAGCCGGACCTCGGGCCGGCCGATACGGTAGTAGAGATCATCCCGGAAGCGGCCCTGGGCGACGCGGGCGCGGAGGTCGTGTGTCGCCGCGCAGATCCGGATTTGCACCGGGCGAGGCGCGACCGCGCCGAGCTCAAGGACCTGCCGGGTGTCGATCGTCCGCAGCAGCTTCGCCTGGACCGCCGCGTCGAGCTCCGCCACCTCGTCGAGGAAGAGCGTGCCTCCGTGGGCGGCCTGCACATAGCCGTCGGTGTCGTGCGTCGCGCCGGAGTAAGCGCCGCGCCTGGCGCCGAAGAGGAGCCGCTCCGCCAGGCCCTCCGGGATGGCCGCGCAGTTGACGGCGACGAACGGGCCGCGCGCCTGCGGCCCCGCCTCGTGGTAGGCGCGCGCCGCGAGCTCCTTGCCCGTGCCGCTCTCGCCCGTCACGAGGAGGCTGTCTCCCGCGGCCGCGGCGCGGATGATCGTGTCGTAAATCAGCTGCAGCCTCGGCCCGAGGACGCTCTCTTTCTCGACGCGCACGCCCCCGCGCGCGAAGCTCCGGATGTCGCTGAGCGCAAGGAACACCGACGTCCCCGCGCCGACGACCTGGATCGCGTCCCTCCGCACCTCGCCGCGGATCGGCTCGCCGTTGACCGACGTCCCGTTGGTGCTGCCGAGGTCCTCCACGGTCCAAGCGCCGCCGTCGTACGCGATGCGGGCGTGTCGTCGCGACATGAGCGAGTCGTCCATGAGGGGCACGCCGCCGACGCCTCCGCGACCCACCACCACGGAGCCACGATCCAGCGGGATCGGAGCGCAGCGCGGCTGATCCCCCGAGAAGATCAGGACGATGCCGGGAACGGGCTCGGCGACCGAGGGCTCCGGTGAAACCGAGACGCGGACGGTGGAGTGGTCCATCGGGCACAATCTTACCCGTTGAAGAACCTGGCCGGCCAGTGGCCGGCCATCCCAACGGCCCGCGAACGCTCTCTGGGCAGAACTCCCAGCAAATCCATGTCGCCCCGTTCGCCAGGTTCGGCACAAGTTGTGCTTGTTCCCTCGGCATGGTGGCCTCTGCAAGAGCTCGCATCCATCGGGACCGGGGGTCCGCCCTCGAGGTGAACATGGGATCCGGCCGCAACATCGAGGAGGCGAGCCGCCGCTCGTCCCGGCGTCTGCACACATCCCGCACCCTGCCGAGCCTCCCCTCCCACCCCGGTCTCCAGAGCATCAGCGGCCTCCGCGGCGCGCTCGAGTTCCTCGAGTGGCCGGCGTCCGAGTGGACGCCCAAGGACCTCCAGGACTGGTTCGTGGACCACCTGGTGACCCCGGGCCTGATGAAGCGCCCCCAGATCGTGCGCGAGCCCGGCGCGACGCCCGTCATGCTCGATCCCCGGGCCGACGGCAGCAGCAACCTCGAGGAGCTCATCCACAAGGCCCGCGGGCGCGTCATCACGGCCCTGCGGGGGCTGATCGCGCCCGTCGCCGACGATCGATTCCTGAACGCGGCGATCTACGGGGGCAGGGTCCGCCGGGCGGCGGTCGGCGGCCGTCCCGTCTGGGTCGCCTCGCCGCGCGAGATCGACTTCCTCGGTGACATTGTGCTCAGCTTGCTCGCCGCCGACATCCTGCTCGACCGGGAGTTCTATCGCGCACACCTGTGCATCTGCGAGGTGTGCGGAAGGGTGTCATTCAAGGAGACCGCGGACGCGCGAGGCGTATGCAGCGAGCATCGGAGCAGTGTGTCCGGGTTTACGCCGCGGGTGCGCTGAGCGCCTGCGGCGGAGCCGTGATGCTCGTGACGATAAAGGCCGGCTGAAGAGCCGGCCTTCGTCATTTCTCTCGCCACGGATCCGGTCCGCCCACCGCGTCGCGGAGGGCCGGCGCGGACGGCGCGGCGTCAGTTCGCGTCGAACGAGACCCAGGCGCCCGTCGCCCAGGTGTCATCGGCCTTGAAGGCGCCGATGTACTTCGCCTCCGGGTCGAAGAAGCCGTCATCCGGCGGGGTCGCCGCGTTCTCGGTGAGCGTGGCCTCGGGCCGGAAGTCGGGCGTGGCGGCGAAGCAGTCGGCGAGCCCAGGATCATCGGTGCTGTTGGTCGCCTCGTCCCCGAACCACGCGACCTCGTCCGCGCCAGCGTCGTCGTCGTCGTCGAGCTTCGACTCGGTCGCCGCCTCGGTATCCGTCTCTTCGTAGGCGATGTTCTCCTCGATGTTGCCGAAGAAGATCGAGCTCGCGAGCTCGACCTCGGTGAGCTCGTTACGCAGATCCACCCCCGCCTCGAAGCCGGTCACGATGGTGTTGAAGATGTGGGCCTTCGTCGAGCGGCGGAGCAGCATGCCGTACTGCTGCTTGTCGACCTCCTTGTTCTTGCCGCACAGGGTCGCGTTGTAGATCGTCGGCTCGCTGAGGGGCGTGTTGGCCGACGAATCGGCGTCGTTGTCGCCCTCGAAGCCGTTCGTCTCGTCGGCGACGGACGGGTCCTGCTGGAGCGCGAGGAACTGGAGCTTGCCGGTGTAGCCGAGATCCCAGTCGAAGCCGTCGTCGCCGTTCTGCGCGCAGATGAGGTGCTTCGCGTTGACGGTGCCGCCGAAGAACTCGAAGCAATCGTCGAGCGTGTGGTGCACCATCACGTGATCGACGGTCGTCCCGGAGCCGACGCCGGCGAAGGTGAGGCCGTTGACCTCGTTGTCCTGAGAGAGGAGGATCCCGCTGTACTCGATGCGCACGTACTCGAGGACACCGCTGTTGTCCGCGGGCTTGTCGCCGCCGTACTCCGTGCCTTCGCCGGTGATGCCCTCGACGTTGGCCTTGCCGCCTTCCACGTTGACGGGCGCCTCGCCGAGCAGGATGACGCCGCCCCAGTCGCCGGCGGCGCGATCGCCCGCCTCGCCCTGGCTCGTGAACACGATGGGCTTGCTCGCCGTGCCCTTGGCGTTGATCTTGGCGCCGGGCTTCACGACGAGCGTGGCGAGGCTCACCTTCTCGCCCATGATCGTCGTGCCGGGCTCGATGGTCAGGGTCGCGCCGCGCTCGACGAAGATGATCCCCTTCATGAGGTAGCACTTGTCGGCGGTCCACTTCGTGCTGGCGGTGATCGCCTCGCTGACCTCCACCGGGGAGGAGCAATCGGCGCTGACGTCGCCACCACCACCTCCGTCGCCACCGCCGCCACCGCCGCCACCGCCACCGTCACCGCCGCTAGCGGAGCTGCTCGCGGACGAGGTGCCGGTCGAGGACGGGGAGATCGAGTCGTCATCGCCGCACGCGGCGAACGCCGCGACGGACAGCGCCGAGGCGCAAACCAAGCCCAATTTGAATGTACGCAATTTATTCTACCTCCTGCCCCAACATGGCGCATGTAGGAAAACTCGTGACGAGCGCCGCGTGACGATTCAATGGCAGGTGCTCAGTAGGTGAACGCAGCGCTCAACGTCACAGTCGTCCCAACGCTGTACTGGCTGGCGATCTTGTCCTCATCGCCGTCGCTCCCCTTGGTGACGCGGATGGGCGCATTGATGAGGTTCTCGCCGGCCAGCTTCAGCTCGATGTGCTCGCCGAGGCGCTGGGCCAGGGTCAAGTCGATCTGGTGCCGCGGCTGCTCGTACTCGTCCTCCAGCCCCTTGCGACCCACCCGCTTGAGCCGGGCGCCGAACACGTTGTAGAGGAGCCGGGCGCTCGTGCCGGTCGACTCGCTGGCATAATCGAGCCCCAGGTTCACCACGAAGGGGGATTGCCCCTGGAGCGGGTGCGTCGGGGTGCTCTCGATGGTGACCCCTCCCTCGTTGTCGTCGGGATCGATCGTCACTTCCGACTGCACGAACGTGAGGTTTCCGAGCGCCGTGACCTCCTTCAGGAGCGGGGTGATGAAGCCCAGGCCCTTCCTGAGCTCGAGCTCGACCCCGGCGACATAACCGGCTTCGCCGTTCACGTAGCTGAGCCTGCCCCTGCCGCCGTTCGGGAAGATGATCTCCTCGATCGGATCCTGGAAGTGCTTGTAAAAGACGCTGACCGCGGCCACCTCGCCGGCCGTCGGGAAGATCTCGAAGCGGAGATCGGCGTTCACGACGCTCGTCCGCCCGAGTTCCGGATTGCCTTCCGCCTCCATCCCGCTGTATCCCTCCTGATACAAGGTCGGGCTGAGCTCGCGGAGCTGGGGTCGGGCCAGCGTCCTGGACACGCCGAGCCTGACATTCGAGATCGAGCTCGCCTTGACGATGACGTTGGCCGCAGGCAAGAGATCGACGTTATCGCTCTCGGCCCTCCTCTCGGGGCTCGCCGGGGAGTACCTGTCGAACGCCCTCAGCGACAGCGTGGAGGCCTCGATCCGGGCGCCGAGCACCGCGCGGAGCCATCGTGTGATCGACGCGTCCGTCATCACGTAACCGGCGTAGAGATCGCTGTTCGCCGTGTAGGAGTCGGTCTCTCGCGTGATCTCCTCCAGCTCGAGCGCCGTACCGATGTTCTCGTCCGAGAACAGCTGACCCGGCTCCTGGCGGAGGATCGTCGGATCCGAGCCCGGGCGCTGCTTGAACCGGAACCGACGCGCGTTGAACTCGCGCTCTCGGAGGTTGAACAGACCGCCCAGCTTCAGCCGGGTCGGAGTGTCCCCACGGACGAGAGGCTGGGTATAGGAGAGCTGCCCGCCGTAGTTCACGTCGGTCATGTCGCTGAAGAAGTGGGCGCCGCTCAGCGTGCCCTCGTCCCACGAGAAGGCTCCGCTCGTATCGTCCCTGATGTAGACGGTCTCTCTCGTATCGGGCTCGTCCGAGGACGCGCCGGAGATGGACGCCTTCCAGTCGAGGGTGCCGCCGTCCAGCGCTCCGAAGCGGTGCTCTCCCTGGAGCTGACCCAAGGTGAGGGCGCGGGAGATGAACCGCTGCTGTGTATCGCGAAACGCGCTGCTGCCGTCCAGAGGGTTCCCGCTGACCTCGCTGGCCAGGTCCTCCGACGAGCGGCTGTGGAGCCCGGTGATCGTCACCTTGTGGTTCTGATCGGGGTTGTAGGTGGCGCTGGCGAAGGCGCCCCAGGACACCTGATCACGGATGCTTCCGGTGCTGGTGTCGGCGTTGGGTATGGGCTCGCCGCCCAGAGGATCGGGGTCGAATTTCCTCGTGCGCTCTTCAGCGCGCGGAGCGAACTTCCGGCCATAGCTCAGGGTGGCGATGTAACCGAGGCGCTGCTCGCCGCCGAGCTTCAGGGTGTCGCCAACGACCACGCTGCCGCTCCCGTTCGGCGGGGTGAATGACCGTGTCGTCACCATCGACGAGTTGATCGCCCGCCCGTAGGCCGTCATCTCGTCCCTCGTGATGGTGCCGCCGCCCGGCTTGCGGCCGAGTCGCAACACCTTGTAGTCGGGGATCTCGCTGGGAAGCGCGCGCGCGCCGCCGTCGATCCCGAGCCAGTCGGTGCCCGATCCGGCGTAGGTCAGCCGATCACGGAACGTCGCCTGGCTGTTCAGCCCGAGCGACAGCGATGCCTGGAAGAGGAACTTCGTCGGGAGCTCGCGTGTGTTGATCTGGACCGAGCCGCCCGCGAAGTCGCCGGGGAGATCGGGCGTGAACGTCTTGACGACGGTGATGTCGCTGAGGACCAGCGACGGAAAGAGATCCAGCGGGACGGCCTGCCGGTCGGGCTCGGGGCTCGGCAGGGGGGCGCCGTTCAGGAGCGCGTTCGTGTAGCGCTCGCCCAGGCCACGGACGTAGACGTACCTGTTGTCGACCACGGTCGCGCCGACGATGCGCTTCGCGGCCTCGGCGGCGTTGCGATCGGGCGTCTTCGCGATCTCCTTCGCGCCGATGGCGTCGCCCACGTGGGCCGCGTTCTTCCGGATGAGCAGCTGCGCCGCGACGCTCGCCCGCTCCGGCTCGAACTCGACCTCGATGACCTCCTCTGTCTGCTGATCGGGATCGAGGCCGACATCGACCTGGACCACCTGCCCGGCGGTCACCCGTACGTCCTGCACGCGCTGCGGCTTGTGCGCCTCGTACCAGACCCGCAGCTGATGGGTGCCCGGCGGGAGCTCCAGGCGATACCGCCCGTCGAGGTCCGCGATCGCCTTGAGCTTCGTCCCCACGACGGACACCTGGGCGTCGAGCAAGGGCTCTCTCGTGGCGGTGTCGGTGACGACGCCCCACACCACGCCTTTCCCCGCGGGCGGCGGGCGCGACGGGCTCGGCTCATCGAGCCCCGCGACGTCCTCCGCCGCAGGGCCGCCGGCCTGATGCGCCGCGCCGTCCGGCTGCGGCGCAGCGGCTCCGGGGTCGCCCTGCGCGAAGGCCGTGGCCCCCCAGCAAAGCGGTGTCACCAGCGCTGCGACTACCCCCGAGATCCTTCTGCGACTCATGCACCTGTCCCTTCGCGCGCTCCGAGCCCGGGCGCGACTCTCGATTCGATGGCCGGGCGCACGCGCGCCCGTCTGATGAGGAGAGCGCAGGGCCGACTCGCGCCCTCTCCCGTGCACCCCGCCGCGCTCGCGCGCTCGAGCGACGCGGCGGCGGCTCCCGCGCGCCTCGACTTCACCTCATCGGGCCTGTGCCCTGGCTCAGCGCGCGGGCTTCTCCGTCAGGACGGCGATCGTCTTGGCCCCGCCCATGCGCGCGGCGTCCATGGCCTCGACGGCGACCGCGTAGACGGCCTCGTCCTCCGCGTCGAAGTAAAGAACGTTGTCCGAGCGCGCCGCGAAGATGCGCGCGAGCCGCTCCTTCAGCTCGCCGCGCTGCACCTCGGCCTGGTTGATGCGGAGGACGCCGCGCTGATCCACCGTGAGCACCACGGGCTTGTCGGCGTCGACGGGAGGCGGCGCGAGCTTCGCTGTGTCGTCCTTCTTGGGCAGATTCAGCCAGAACTGCTTGGCGAGCAGCGGCGTCACGACCATGAAGATGATGAGGAGCACGAGCACCACGTCGACGAGCGGCGTCACGTTCATGCTCGGCGCGACACCGCCCTTCTTGCCCCCACCCTGCGGAACGCTCATCCCCATGGCGCTATCCCTCCTCCGGCTCCGCGGACGCCCCGCCGCCCCGCTGGCTCACCTGCAGCGAGATCCCGGCGAACCCGACCTCCTGGCACAGCGCGAAGGCCTCCCGCACGCGGCCGTACCTCACCGAGGAGTCGCCCTTGATGACCACCCGGCGCTCCGGCTCGGCAGCGCGGATGGCCCGCAGCCGCTCGCCGAGCGCGCCGAGGTCGGCGACGGCCTCCTTCTCGAGGAACACGGTGCCTGCGCCGGTGATCGTCACGTAGATCGGGTCGAGCTTCGATTTCGACTTCGGATCCGGCTGAAACACCGCCGGCAGCTCGACCCGCTCGCCGTGCTCCATCTGGGGCGCGATCACCATGAAGATGATGAGGAGCACGAGCACCACGTCGACGAGCGGCGTGACGTTGATCTCCGGCTCAGGCGGCGGCTGCCGACCCGAGCGACTGCTCTCCGCTCGAACGCCCATGTTCGTTCTCCATCTCGTCGATGAGCTCACCCGCGCTGCGCTCGAGCGCGAGCTCCACCGCGGCGATACGGGTGGTGAGGTAGTTGAAGCAAAGCACCGCCGGGATGGCGACCGCGAGCCCGAGCGCGGTGACGATGAGCGCCTCGGAGATGCCGGCGCTCACGGCGCCGAGGCCGCCCGAGCCGGTCGAGGCGATGGTCTGGAAGGCCGTGATGATGCCGATGACGGTGCCGAGCAGCCCGACGAACGGGGCCACCGAGCCGACCGTCGCGAGCACCGAGAGGCCGCGGCGCAGGTCGGCGGAGATCGCCTCCCGGCGGCGCGATACCTCGCGGCGCGCGAGCTCCACCGGCGGCACGCCGCCCTCGCCGGCCTCGACGGCGCGCTGGAAGCGGCGCACGGCCGCGCCGACGAGCCGGGCGAGCGCGGAGCTTCCGTAGCCGTCGGCGATCGAGACGAGCCGCGCGGTGTCCCAGGCCTCCATCACGGGGCGCGCCTCCCTCGCGAAGCGCCGGGTCTCCGACGCCTGACGCGCGAGCGCGATGAGCCGCTCCACCACGACGGCGACGCTCGCCAGCGCCATGAGCACGAGGGCGAACGCGACGAGCTTGCTCAAAAGCCCCATGGTCGCCCAGATGTGCCCGAGATCAAACTGCATCATGGCTAACCTCCTTCGTTCCTCGCGCGAGAGGCCGCGTCCGCGGCCGCGCGCTCGACGTCATCTCTTCGCCTTGAACGGGATCCTGACCGTCTTGAAGGTCGACACCGGCCTGCCCTCGTGGATCGCCGGCCGGTAGCGCCATGTCCTCACGGTCGCGAGCACCACGTCGTTGAACAGCGGATGGCCACGGACGATGGTGACGTTCGTGACCTCGCCGGTCTCGGTCACCACGAACCGGACGACCACGGTGGCCTCTATCCCCGCGCTCCGCGCCGCCTCGGGGATGGGAGGGAGCGAGTTGGAGAGCGCGACAGGCGGCGTGGCGTTCTCGGGGAGGTGAATCGGCCCTTTCGCCGGCGGAGGAGGGGGCGGTGGCGGCGGCGGCGCGGGCGCAGCCACGGCGGCCGTCCCCGTGCCGCCGGGGACCCCTCCGGGCACGCCGCCCGGTACGCCTCCCGGCTCACCGTAGGTGTCGTCGTTGCTCGCCTTGGCCTGGCTCGGGTCCGCCTCCACCGGCGCCTCGCTGGGCACCACGGTCGGCGCGACGAGCGCCGGGCGCCGGGGCGCCGCCGGGCGAGGCGCCGGAGCCTCCGCCGCCGCCGCCGGCGGCGGGGGCGCGGGCGCAGGGGCCACGGGGGGCGCCTCGGGGAGCTGGGTGGCGAGCTTGACCTCGACGACCTCCTCCTCGGGCGGAGGAGGCGCGATCGCGCCGCTCAGGCGGGCGGCGGCGAGCGCGACGGCCGCGAACAGCAGGAGCCCAGCCGCAACCCCGATCGCGAGCCGCTTCGCCCGCTCAGGATCGGCCTCCCCTGCATTCCACGTCTCAAGATGCATCGAGGCTCCCGACACACGCTGGCGACGACACCGGAGCTCCGCCGGACCTCATGAGAGGGACCGGCAGTCTTCAACGATGTCGCTCAGCATGTGAATCACCGTCTGCACGGTACACCGGCTGTCGTTGCGGCCCGGTGACGGTGGGGCAACGATTGTCGTGCTCGCCCGGAAGGGCGCTCAGGCGCTGCGGCTCTCGGGGAGATCGGGCGAAGCGGCGAATCGATAGCCGATACCGCGGACGGTCTGTATGTAATCGCCAGCGCGGCGCAGCTTGTCGCGAAGCCGCTTGACGTGGGTGTCCACGGTCCTCGTCGTGATGCTCACGTCGATGCCCCAGACGCCGTCGAGGAGCGCGGTGCGCGTCTGCACGCGCTCGCGCGCCTCGTACAGCGCGACGAGGAGCTTGAACTCGAGGAGCGTCAGCTCGACCTCCTCGCGCTCGACCCACACGCGGTGAGCGCCCTCGTCGATCCGCAGGCACCCGAACTCGATGCTCCGCTCCCCGTCCCCGGAGGATTTCGCGCGGCGGAGCACGGCTTGCACGCGCAGCACGAGCTCCCGCACGCTGAACGGTTTGACCACGTAGTCGACGGCGCCGAGCTCGAAGCCGACGATGCGGTCGACCTCGTCCCCGCGGGCCGACACGATCATCACGGGGATCCGCTGGGTGCCATCGCTCTGCTGTAGAGCACGGCACACCTCGGTCCCTGGGATGTCCGGCAGCATGAGGTCGAGCAGGACGAGATCGGGCCGCTGGTCCATGGCCAGCCGGACCCCCTCGCCGCCCTGCCCCGCGAGGAGCACCTCATGCCCGGCTTGCCTGAGGTTGTAATCGAGCACCTTCTGGAGCGCCGGCTCGTCCTCGATGACTAAAATCCGCGCCATGGTGAAGAGCGCGTGTACCCGAGCGATGTGACGGACCGATGACCGGATGGCAACAGGGCGGTGCGGCGGCGAAAAGACCGCGCGGGCACGCAGGCGCAACGGACTCACGACGACGCACGACGACGCACGACGAGATGTAGCAGGGGCGCGCAGGCGCAGAGGCGCGGCGAAATGTCACGCGGGCGCTCGCGACGACGTGCCCCGCGGGCGCGCGGCGAAAGGTCGCACGGGCGAGGCGAGATGCGCTAGCCTCGTCCGATGCTGCGGACTTTGCGACTCATCGCGGCCGACGTGCGCCAGAAGGCCACATGGTGCTACGGCAGCGATCCACTGCCGACCATCCTGAAGACGCTGGCGACCGACGGCACGGCGGCGATGGTCCTCTACAGGTTCACGCAGGCCGCGCGAGCCCACCGGATGCCGGTGCTCGAGATGGTGCTCAACAAGGCGACCAACCTGGCCGGCGGCTGCGTGATCGGGCGCGGCGCGGACTTCGGGCCCGGCTTCGTGCTCATCCACTCGAACGGCGTCGTCATCAACGGCAACGTCCGCGGCGGCTCGAACGTGCTCATCGAGCACCAGGTGACCATCGGCGCCGATCGGCGACAGACACCGGTGCTCGGGAGCGACCTCTTCATCGGCGCGGGGGCGAAGATCGTCGGCGGGGTCACGGTCGGCGACGGCGCCAGGATCGGCGCCAACGCCGTGGTCGTGCACGATGTCGCGCCGAACACCACGGTCGTGGGCATCCCCGCGAAGCCCGTGCAGCGGCGCGAGGACCGAGCCGCCCAGCCCGCCGCGCGCCCAGCCGCGGACGGGACGAACACCTCGCAGAGCTGACCCCCGCCCTATCGAGGCGTCCGGGCGAGAAGCTCTTGCCTGAGCTGCGCGATCTCCTGCCGGAGCGGGCCGATGAAATCGGCGCTCAGGGTGCGGTTCCGCGCCTGCAGCGCGCGCGCCGTGTGCCACTTGCTGAGCGCGAGCCGCGCGCCGGCGCGGATGAAGCTCCGCCCCGTGGCGCCGCGCCAGCCCAGGGTGCACCGGAGCCGGCCGATCGGCGAGCAGACGAGCTCGAGCTCGTCCTGGGTGAGCATGCCGAGCGCGACCTCATCGCGCAGATGATCCCGGATCACCCAGCCCTTGCGGATCACGAGCGCCACGATGATCCCGAAGAACGACGCGACGAAGCACAGCCAGAGCAGGAGCCACGGCATGAAGATGTCGCCCATCGCGCGCCCCAGCGCGGTCGGGAGGAAGTTCCACACCGCGTGCAGCGCGACGCCGAGCAGGTAGCCGCCGATCGGGGCCGTCGCGCGCACCCACGTCCTCGACGACTCCCGGGCGAGCCCGAAGCCGATGCCGGTCATCGACGTGAACAGCGGGTGGAGCCAGGGCGTGAAGACGCCCCGCAGGACGAACGTGCCGGCGAGCACGTCGCTGCCCTGCATCGAGGCGCGCGCGTAATAGAGCACGTTCTCCACCGCGGCGAAGCCGAGCGCGCAGAACGTCGCGTAGATGATGCCGTCGACGATCCCATCGAACTCCCGGCGCAGGAAGTAGAAGAAGCCGAACACGCCGAGCCCCTTGAAGAGCTCCTCTGCGAACGGCGCGCTGACCGATGCGCTGACGAGCTCGCCGGCCGACTCGCCGAAGTTGCTTGAGACGCCGATATGGACGCCGGTGTTGATCAGGATCGAGAAGCCGGTCGCCGCGAGCGCGCCCCACAGGAACGCCATCACCAGGCACCACCAGGGCTCGGGATCGTACCGATCGATGATCATCGGGACGAACAGGTAGAGGACGAGCGGCGGGAACGCGAAGAGCGCCCCGACGAGCATCGCGCTCAGCATGCTCCCCCCGGACTCGATGACGCCGAGGAGCGTGAAGAGCACGTTGAGGACCGCGCCCGCGACGAGGCCGATGGCCCAAAGCCACAGCCCGGCGATGCGCAGCCGCCGGTCCGGGTCGAACCTCCGAACGGCCGCCGGGTAGCCTGCGTGGTGATGCGCGTACGCGTGCCCCTGCTGCCGCTGCGCATAGCCCTGGGGTGCCTGCGGGTACGCGTGCCCCTCCGGCCCGTGCGCATGACCCTGCTGCCCCTGCGCATAACCCTGCGGCCCATGCGCGTACGCGTGCCCCTGCGTATAACCCTGCGGCCCCTGCGCGTACGCTTGCCCGTGCGTATAGCCCTGCGGCCCCTGCGCGTACGCTTGCCCCTGCGGCCCTTGCGCATAACCGTGCGGTCCCTGCGCGTGCGCGTGTCCTGGCGGGCCCTGTGGATACGCGTGCCCCTGCGCGTACGCGTGCCCCTGCGGCCCCTGCGCGTACGCTTGCCCCTGCGGCCCCTGCGCGTACGCTTGCCCCTGCGGCCCGTAGGGCGGTTGCCCCGTGGCGCTCTGCCCCGCGCCTTGCGCCGGATACCCCGACGGGAGCTGCCCACCTCCAGGCTGCGCGCGCTCGCTCAAGCGCTCCGCCGGCCGGGGTTGTTGCGGCACGCCGGGGGAATCGGGACGATGTCCGGGGGGATTGTTCATGGATCGAGCGCTCTCGCGAAAGCCTCGTGACAGCGGGTGACCGTTCAGCCGAGGCGAATCCCCGCCGCGCGCGTGGAGCCGAAAGCAGCGGTGACGATCCGCGGTGGGCGACGCCAGCCTCGGAGCTGTCGCTCACGCCCGTGGGATCGAAGTATCACGCAATATTTCTACCACGGCAGGGACGCGCCGGGCATATATCCCAGCAGCTTCGCCACGGCGCGCTGCCGGCGAGGAGCGCGGAGGCTGTGACGCTCCGCTTCCACGAGTTTCACGCGCTGTCGGGGTCGGCCGGGTAACGCGGCAGCAGCCTCTCCGCGCCGGGAACGTGGCGGGAGGACGTCAGGGGCGGACGACGCGCGTGCCCGGAGGAGGCGTGAAATCGAACTCGGTCTTCCCGACCGGCTGATTCACGACCGGCGACGAGAAATCGAACCGGTTCCGGTTGCCCTGCGCGTCGAGGATCAGCACGCGGCGGACCTGGTTGGTCTGCCCGTCCACGTAGAGGAGCATCTTCTGATACGCAGGGGTCGCCTCCTTCGGCGTGCCCTCGAGGACATAGCCGCCCTCGAACTTCATCTGCGCAGGATCGAGCAGGCGCAGCGAGAAATCCTTCGTGAGCTGCCCCTTGCCCATCAAGAACGCGAGCGCCGCCGGATACTGAGAGCCCTTCACCGGGGTCTCGAACATCTGCTCGTTGTCCTTCTCGTAGACCTTGATCGTGACGCCGTCGGAGACGACCCGGTTTCCGTTCGGCGCGTCGTAGATCCAGCTCATCTTGCCCGGCTTCTCGAAGGTCACCTTGCCGGTGGAGACCTTCTTCACGTCCTGGACCTTGATCGTGTAGGTCTGGGTGAAGCTCGCCTTGAAGGTCTTCGTGGAGTCGTAGAACTGCTGGACGCGCCTGCCGAGCTCTTCGGCGGTGGGACCCGCGGCCTGGGACTCGCCGACGGTCGCGAGCGTCGCGAGCACGACCGTGAGGGGCGCCGTCAGCCCGATGAGGCACGCGGCGGCGAGGCGGTTGAGTGAGGTTCGCGTCATCCTTCCCGATCTCCTTTGATGTCCAGAGGCGTGTCGCCCCCGCTCGTCGGCGACGGGGGCGCCGGCGATGCACCGCCGGTTCCGTGCCCTGGCGCCGCACCCTCGCTGAAGCCGGGGCGCGCCGCACGATTTTCATGTTGGACGCGGCGCGGGAGCGTCCGATGCAGGCTCCATAGCACACGGGATGTGCGCCCGGACCGCCCCGGCCGCGCCCGCCGGCCCCCAGCCACGCAGTCAACCGAGGCGCCGCGCCTGGCGTCCCCATGTGCGACCAGGGAGCCGCGTCGGCCCGCTCAACCGAGGCGCGCCCGTCGCGGCCGGGCGCGGCGCGGGACGGGCGCGCCCGACGCCGCCAGCGCGGCCGCGAAGCCCGCGGCGCTGAGGTGGGTCATCGCGATGGCCAGCGCGTCGGCCGCGTCCGGCCGCGGGGGCGCGGCGAGGCGCAGGACCGCGGTCATCACCTGCGCGACCTGCGCCTTCTCGGCCGCGCCCCGGCCGACGATCGTCCGCTTCACCAGCGCCGGCGGATACTCCGAGATCGGCACGCCCGCGCGCGCCAGCCGCAGCAGCACGACCCCGCGCGCGTGGCCGAGCTTCGCGGCGCTCTGCGCGTCCTTGGCGAAGAACAGGCTCTCCACCGCGGCCGCGTCGGGCGCGAGCGACGCGATCACCTTGCCGAGCTCGTCGTCGATCTCCACGAGCCGGCCGGCGAACGTCCCGCTCGTGTCGATGTCGATGACGCCGTGCGCGACGTGCTCGATGCGCGTGCCCTGCCGCACGAGCAGGCCCCAGCCGAGGTGGCGCGAGCCGGGATCGATGCCGAGGACCCGCATCAGCAGGCCCCGTGGGAGGGCGCCACGACGTGGGTCGGGAAGCCCGGCGCGCGCTCGGCCCCCCCGTCGCGCTCGCCCCGCTCGGCCGCCTCGAGCGTCCGCCGCGGGAAGATCTTGTGCGGGTTGAGCAGGCCCTTCGGGTCGAACAGCGCCTTGATCTTGCGCTCGATCGCGATGAGCTCCGGCGACTGCTCGAGCGCGAGGAAGTCCGCCTTCGACGTCCCGATGCCGTGCTCGCCGCTCAGCGTGCCGCGCATGCCGATCACCGCGCGGAACAGGCGCGACAGCGCCGTGTCCACCTGGGGGACGAGGTCCGGGTCGTTCCAGAGCAGGTTGACGTGGAGGTTGCCGTCGCCGGCGTGGCCGTACGTCAGCATGCGGACGCCGGTCGCCGCCGAGATCTCCGCGACCTCGTCGAGCAGCGCCGGGATCTTGTCGCGCGGGACCACGACGTCCTCCGAGATCTTGTAGCGCGCCATGGCGCGCGTCGTGGGCGAGAGCTGGCGGCGCGCCTCCCAGAGCCGCTCGCGCTGCGCCTCGTCCTGCGCGACGAGGACGTCGAGCGCCCCGGCATCCATGCAGACCTCCCCCACGCGCTCGGCCTGGACCTCGCAGTCCGCGGGCTCGCCGTCGACCTCGATGATCAGCATCGCGCCCGCGCGCTCGTCGACCCCGACGCCGCGCGCGCGGACCGCGTCGAGCGTGGGGCGATCGAGCAGCTCGAGGCAGCGCGGGACGACGCCGGCGGCGACCAGGGCGCTCACCGCGCGCCCGCTGGCGCGCACGTCCGGGAACAGGCAGAGCAGCGTCATGACCGACGGGGGCTTCGCGATGAGCCGGAGCGTCGCCTCCGTCGTGATCGCCAGCGTGCCCTCGCTGCCGACGAGCAGCGCCGTGACGTCGTACCCCGTCACGCCCTTCACCGTGCGCCGGCCGGTGCGGAGGCGCGTGCCATCGATGAGGATCGCGTCGAGCCCGAGCACATACTCGCGCGTGACGCCGTACTTGAAGGCGCGCGGGCCGGCCGCGTTCTCGGCGATGTTGCCGCCGAGCGCGCACATCTTGAGCGAGTTCGGATCGGGCGGGTAGAAGAGCCCCTCGGCCTCGACGGCCGCGTGCAGGTCGGCGAGGATGACGCCCGGCTCCACGACCGCGATCTGCTCCTCGCGGCTGATCTCCTTGATGGAGTTCATGCCGATCGTGGCGATGACGATCCCGCCCCCCACCGGCACCGCGCCGCCCGACTTGCCGCTGCCAGCGGCGCGCGGCACGACCGGCACCTCCGCCTCGCTCGCCGCCCGCACCGCCTTCTCGATGTCGGCCGCCGAGGACGCGAGCACGACCGCATCCGGGCTCACCGGCGGCTGATCCGACTCGTCGCCCGCGTAGGCCGCGCACCCGTCGGCCGACGTGATGACCTTCGAGGGGCCGAGCGCGCGCTCGAGGAGCCGGCGCGCCTTGTCGATGGCCGACGCCGACGGGCGGGGGAACGTGGGGTGCTGTCGCATCTCCCCCATTTACCGCGGATCGCGCGGCGATGCTGGGCGGATCCGCGCGGGCGGCCTCAGGGCTGGCCGCCGCCGGGATCTGGTTCGCGGACACGCGCGCTCCGCGCGGCGTGCCCTCGGTCTGCCTGCCAGCGGGCGCGCGGACGCGCCGCGCGATCAGAGCAGATCGAGGAAGGCGAGGAGCGCCTCGATCGCGCCGGCGTCCAGCGCGACGAGGCCCTCGCCCGCGGGCGCGCCGTCGTGGGAGAAGGCGCCCGGCGCAGCGGCGGCGGCCGCGCCGCGCTGGTCGCCGGCCGCGCGGCCGCCCGTGTCCTCGAAGCGCGCCCGCTCGAGCACCTCGCGCAGCGTCTTCGCGGAGCCGTTCGTGAAGTAGGGCCGCTTCTTGTAGAGCCGCCGGAGCGACGGCACCCGCGCGCCTTCCTCGTGCACATACGGCACGACGCCGGTCTTCTCGTATCCGGCCCTCCCCCACACGATCGCGCCCTCGGGCGCGAACACGAGCGCCTCCCAGCGCTCGAACGGCGCCGCGGAGCCGGGATCGTCGCTGCGGAGCACCGGCGCGTGGCAGCGAGCGCAGCGGTCCCGGAACACCCGGGCGCCGTCGCGCTCGAGCGGGGTGAAGCTCGTTCGGCCGAGGGCGGCGGGGTTCGCGCGGTGCGAGAACGCCATGAGGAAGCCCATCAGCGCGCGGCGGAGCGCCTCGGGCGACCGCGCATCGCGCCCGCCGTCGACGAGCCCGAGATCGGCGAGCCACGGCGCACCTTCGCTCGAGATGGAGAACCAGGGGTCGTGGCCGCTCAGCGCGCCGGCGACGCGGAACTCGTTGTCCGCCACCGCGGTGAGATCCGGATCGAGGGCGCGGGAGAAGTGGGGGCGGTTGTTGAACAGACCGAGCAGCGGCTTGGTCGTGGCGCGCACGTCGCCGCGGCCCGTGTGGTGCGTGCGGCCGTCGACGTAGCCCTCGAAGTGGCACGTCTCGCACGTGAACCGGCTGAGCGGGCCGTCGGCCTTGTTCCACGGGGCCATCAGCGAGGTGAAGAAGAGCGCCTCGCCGATACGGATCTCGTCGGAGCGGGCGTCCTCGCCGTCCCGGACCGGCTGCTTCACGACCGCGCCGTCGCCTGCGTCGAGCAGCCAGGCGTCGAGCAACGGGTTCGCGTAGGCGAAGGCGCCCCCGCCGAGCGCGGCCATGGCGGCCACGCCGGGGGCGAGCGGGCGGGTGGAGACCTCCGGCGCGCTCCCGAGGCCGGCCTCCGTGGCGCGAAACAGGAGCTCGGCCCTGCGATCGCCGCCATAGCCGGTCGCGATCACGCGCACGCCGCTCGATCCGGGGATCGCCGAGAGCGCGATCGCCTTCGGGGTGAGCACGCCGAGCTCCGAGACGTTCACGGCCGAGAGCCGCGTCACCTCGGGCCGGACGCCGGCGACGACGCGGTAGAGGAAGACGAACGAGTCGATGTATCCGAACGAGCCGCCGGTCCGGTCGAGCGGGTGATCTTCGACCCCGCCAGCCGCGAGCAGGAGCCCGCCCCCGGCGCCGCCCGTCTCGAGGGCGTCGAAGCTCCAGATCGGGCCGTCGTGGCGGACGCGCGCCGCGCCGCCCGGGAGCGGGCGGCCATCGGCGCCGACCGGGAGCACGACGAGCGTGTGGTCGAGGAGGCAATCGACGATCAGGTGATGCGCGAGGCGCACGACGCGGAACGGGCCAGCGCCGATCGGCTCGTCCCAGCGCTCGATCGCGATGCGTCCATCCGCGCCGGCGTGACCAGGGCGCAGCGTGACGAGCGTGCCGGCGCGCTCGTCGAGCGCGTAAAGGAGGCCCTCGGGGCCGGCCGCGAGGTCCCGGACGCCGTGGAGGCCCGCGAGCTCGATGCGCCCCGCGGGCTCGAGCGAGGCGCCGCGGACGGCGTAGCGGAAGAGCGAGGGCGACGCCTCGCCGCTCGCGAAGACCTCGCCGGTGGGCACGACCGCGACCCCTGTCGGCGAGGCCGGCGCGGGGGCGCGGGAGAGCTCGCGAAGCGACGCGTCGAGCAGGACGAGCGCGTCGCGGCCACGGAGCGGGGAGAGCAGCGCGGGCGCGCCCGGCGCGGCGGGGCGGCCCAGCGGATCCACGGCGCGGAGCGCGATCGGGTCGGACCCGAACAGCCGGTCGGAGCTGGGTGCGCGGGAGAAATCGGCCTCTGCTCGGCGCGCCGCCTCGAAGCGCCGCAGCGGCTCGAGTGGGTCCGGATCGGGGCCACCGCCGTGGACCGGCGGCGCAGGGCGGCCGTCGCACGCCAGGGCGGTCAGGCCGAGCGAGAGCGTGAGCGCGAGGCGGACCGCGGCCATGCGCCTGCGCCGCGGGGCAGCGGGCCGAGCCGCCGCGCCGATCACCAGCCGCCGGTGCTCGCCGGCTTCGCGGTCTCGGCCGGCGCCGCCTTGTCCGGCTCGGCCTTGGGCGCGGGCTTCGCCGCCTCGGTCGTGGCCGCGGGCTTCGCCTCGGGCGTCGCCTGGGGCTTGCCCTCGCAGCCGAAGAGACACATGGCGCCGAGCGCCACAAGCACTGTCAAGACATTCTTCATGGGACTCCTCCTGAACGAGCGGGGCAAGCGAAGCACATCCGCTGGGCGCTCGGAAGGGGGGCGCGCCGTCCGCTGCCATCGGAGGCGGCGCGACGGCGGCTGCGCGGGGTTGGCTGCGTCGGCGGAGGCGGAGCGGGCGAGCTTGGCCGCCCGCGTGCAAGAACGTGCAGGAGCGTGCGGGAGCTCGCGCGCTGGATCCAGGGCCGGGCGCGAGATCCGGCGCCCGCGCCCTGGGCGGCCTGCTCAGGTCCCGGGAACGATCTTCACCAGGCTGTTGCGATTCGCGACGAAGTATTGCTCGCCGTCGTTGTCCTCGACGACCGCGGTGAGCGCGTTGAAGGTCGGCAGGTTGCCCTGACGCGTGAATGCCGGAGCGTTCGGCGCGTTCGGATCGGGGTTCTTGTTGATGACCGTGATGGGCGACGTCTGCGCCCCGCACTGCATGAGCGCGCCCATTTTCCCTCCGGTGTAGTCGCCGAACAGGTAGACGCCCCGGAGCTGCGGCACCTGGCTGCCCCGGTACACGAATCCGCTGACGACCGACTTGTAGTCGCGGTACGGCCCTGTCGCGCTCTGCCGCCGATCCATGTCGGCGATGGGCGGGGTGTGCGTATCGCCCGCGCGCATGGTGCGCCCCTGGCAGGTATCCGCGTGGGTGCCTTCCCACTTCGGCCAGCCAAAGTTCAGCCCCGAGGTGCCGGCAGGAACGTAGTCGACCTCCTCGTAGCTATCCTGGCCGACATCGCCGATGAAGAGGTCGCCCGTCCCCCGGTCGAAGGTGAAGGTATACGGGTTGCGCAGACCATAGTGCCAGACCCGCGAGGCCGTGCCGTCGAGGGGATTGCCGGCCGCGGCGTACGGCTCCGCAGCATTCGGATCGAGGCGCAGGATCTTGCCGAACAGCGAGGCCGGATCCTGCGACCCGCCAGGCTTGTCGCTGTTGCAGGACCCGCCCCCGTCGCCCGTGCCGACGTAGAGCATGCCGTCGGGCCCGAACACGATATGGCCGCCGTTGTGATTCACCGCGGACGCGTCGAGCCGCAAGATCGTCTTCGCCGAGTTCGCGTCCGCCACGTAAGGATCGCTGGACCGCTTGTACTCGACCACCATGTCACGGTTCATGTTCGTGCCCGTGGTCGCCGTCATCATGATGTAGAACTTGCCGCTCGTCGCGTAGTCGGGCGGGAACGCCATGCTGATGACCCCGCGCTCGTCGTCGAAGGTGCCGGAGCTGAGCTGGATCTGACTGCTCACGTCGAGGAAGACCCCGCTGCGCAGCTGACCGCCGGAGAACACGCGGATCTGCCCGGTCTGCAGCACGAGATACCAGTCGCTCGACCCCTTCGGCTGAGCGGCGTAAACCAGCTTGTCCACGCCGGTGACGACGGGAGCGAGCGCCAGCTTCCCGACGTCGGGCGCCGCGCTGGCATCGCACTCCACCGGGTCGCCGCCGCCGGCGCCGGAGCCGCCCTGTCCGGCGGTGGTCCCGGACGACGACGTGGTGCTGCTGCCACCGCCGGAGCCGGAGCCGGAACCAGAGCCGGAGGCGGCGTCGGAACCAGAGCTGGAGCCGGCGCCTGCGCCGGAGCTGGAGGCGGAGCCAGCGCCGGCCCCCGTCCCCGTCTGCGTACCGGAGGAGCCCTGGTTCCCTCCGCTCGTCGCGGAGTCGCCAGAGCTGGTCGCCCCGTCGTCGCTGCACGCACCGGCGCCCAGCGCGAGACACGCGCCGCCACCCAGCGCGAAGGTCATCCACAAAGCCAAGGTTGAACGCTGTTTCGTCATGGGACGCATTCTATACATGACAAGCGCCGTGGCGCACTCATGAACTACTGCCGGACGAAAGAACAGGACATCGGAGCCCGGGTGAGCAGGTGACGGATCATGCCTGCAGAACGTCAACACCCGCTCGCCTGGCCGGCCGACGGCGTGCGTTTGCTCGATGCGAGCTCGGCGACGCCGGCCGGGCTCCTCTCTCCATGGCCTGTGGGCTCAAGGGCCTTCGACAGGCCTGCTCGCCCGGTCGCCACCGCAATGGGGCAATGGGAGAACAGCGCCACTCGACCGGCGTCGAGCAGCATTGCCCACATTTTGATCAGCCGTTCAGATGAAATGCACCTGGCGCACGCCTTTGATGCGCTGCTCACTCGCTGAGGTGAATATTTGAAACAGAGCGGTACGTGCGAGTCCCCGAGGTCCGCTCGGGGCCGGGGCTATATTCCCGTCCAGGACCCTTCTGATCATCGCCTGCGACGGATCATCGCTCGCCACACCCTCGCCACCGGAGCTCGCTGGCCGGCGCGCAGCGTCACCAGCAAGCCAGCCGCGCCGCGCCATAGCGCTACGGCGCCTGGCTCGGCGCGCCGGACGAGCCCCGGCGGAGAGACGTGCTCTGTTTCACGCGCGCGCCGCAAACGATGCCGGCCGACTCGGCATCATCGATCGAGCTCGCCGCACGGCGCCACGTCGGAGAGGCGATCCGTGTCAATCGAGGCGCCGCGTCGAACGCCGGTATCTCCGGGCGCCGTCGCTCACTCCGGCTCTCCGCTGTCATCGGTGCCAATCGGCTCACCCGGCTCGATGCCGGACGGCGTGGGGCATCCCGCGAGCGCCGCCGCTGCGACGACGCCCCCTCCTGCTCCCAGGGCGCTCCGCTCAGAGCGTGCCCGCGATCCAGACGCTCCCGAGGCCCAGACCGACGCGCGCGCTCCAGGGGGCGTCGGGCGTCGGCCCGCGGCCGCGCACGGACGCCGCCGCGGCATCAGGCGCAGACGGCGCGCTGATCCAGAGGATCGCCCCGCCCACGGCGAGGGCCGCCCCTGCGATGAACACCGCCGTCCCGATGTTGCCCTTCGCGACCGCGTCGTCGCGCAGATCGAGGCCCGTCTGATCGACGCAGCGGCCCGCCTCGTCGCAATGGCCGCCGTCGGTGGCCTTGTCGAACGTCGATTTCGCCATGAAGCCGAGCGCCGTGCCGACGCCGAGCCCGACCACGCCGAGCCCGACCCCCACGATGCCGAGCGGCTTGCGGACGCTCCCCCCCTCCGCCGAGGGCGGGTCGCTCGCCGGCGGATGGACCGGGGGCGGCGACGCGACCGCCGGCGTCGGCGCGCCGCTCGCTCCCGAGGCGTAGGCCGGCTCCGTGGCGCGCTCGAGCGCCGGCACCGTGACGCTCACCACGCCCGGCTTGTCGATCGTGACCTTCGCCTCCCAGGGCTCATGCCCAGGCGCGGCCGCGGCGATCCGATGCTCACCCGGGTCGAGCGGCACCGCCGTCCCCCAGAGCGCCCTGCCGACGGCGACCCCGTCCCGCGTGAGGCTCAGCCCCGCGATCGCCGCCGCCGGCGGGACCACGATCTGCAGGCGGGAGAGCCGCGGCTCGAGCGCGGCGGCCCGGGCGCGCGCCACCCGCTCGCGCTCCGTCTGCCCGGCCGAGAGCGAGGCGGCCGCGACGTCGCGGAAGCCGATCCACGCCGTCGCGATCTTGCCGGTGCGCTCGTAGCAGTCGGAGAGGTTGAAGAGGGTGCCGATGCCCGGGTCGATCGCATGGCTCTCGGCGAACTTCGGACAGGCCTCGGCGAGCTTCCCCGCGGCCATCAGCGCGCGGCCCTCGTCGAACAGCGCGACCGCGGCGGCGCGCTCCTCCCGGGTCGGCTCGGCGGCGCGCGCGGCCGGCGCGAGCGAGGCGAGCGCAGCGAGCGCCGACAGGAGCGCTGCCGCTCGACGGCGACCGGCCCCGGCCAGCGGCGCGCGGGAGAGCACCGCAGGTCGGCCGGACTCCGGACAGAGGCTCGAGAGACGACGATGGCAAAGCAAGACGGCACCTCTCCTGGGCTCACGGGATGTCATCGCGGATCGGAAAAGAGGTCTTGCGGCGCAGTCGACGTGGGGCGGGTCGGCGGCGGCGTCCGCCCCGACGGCCGCGCGCCCTTCGACGATGCCACCGGTCGCGGCGCCGCAGACCCGCTCTCGGTCGGCCGCGCGGTCGCGAGATCGGACACGGGCGCTTCAGGCGGCGGCGCAGGGCCGCCGTCGAGGAGCTCGGCCGCCTTGCCCGCAGCGAGATCTGCCGCGGGCACCGCCGCGTCGCGCGAGGGTGCCTCCGGCGCCAGGGGCGCCTCCGGCGCCAGGGGCGCCTCCGGCGCCAGCGAGGACGCCGACGCGGCATGCGGCGCCCCACCCGACGCGGGGGCGCGGAGCGCGAACCACACGAGCCACGCGAGCCCCGCGGCGCCCACGAGCGCCGCCGCGAGGGCCGCCGCGATCCCGAGGGCGCGCGCCCCGCCGCCCTGGCGCGACGAGGCGCGCGTGCCGCCCCAGGAGCGATCCGTGGCCGCGCCGTCCGAGAGGAGCGCCGTGGGCGCGCCATCCCACGCGGAGCCGGCCGCCACGCCCTTCCCATCCGAGTCGCTGGACGACGGCGTCGCGGGCCCGGGCGACGTGGAGGTCGAGCGCCGGGGCGGCCCGGGCGCGCGGCCCGCCTCGGCGCTCGCGTCGAGGCGGATCTGCAGCACGCGCGCGGCGCGGTCAGCCAGGTGCTGCGCGTGCGGCGGCGCGAACCGGGCGAGCTCGGCAGCCAGCTCGGCGATGTTGCCGAAGCGATCGGCAGGGCTCTTCTGGAGGCAGCGCTGGACCACCCAGCCGAGGCGCTCGGGCACGTCGGACCGCTGCGCGTCGAGCCGCGGCGGTCCCTCCAGGATGCAGTCGTAGATGGCCATCGCGGAGTCGCCCCGGAAGGGGACGGCGCCCGTGAGCAGCTGATAGAGCATGGCGCCCATCGACCAGACGTCGGCCCGCACGTCGACGCTCTTCGAGGAGACCATCTGCTCGGGCGCCATGTAGAACGGCGAGCCCAGCATCGCCGAGCTCTCGGTCATGTCGTGCGCCTTGGGCGCGGCCGCCTCCGCCGCGAGGGCCATCTTGGAGATGCCGAAGTCGATGACCTTGATGAGCGGGCTGCCGTCGGCCCGCTGGGTCAGGAACAGGTTGGCCGGCTTCAGGTCCCGATGGATGATGCCGAGCGCGTGCGCCTCCGCGAGCGCGTCGCACGCTTGGAGCAGGTAGTCGCAGGCGAGCGCGACCGGGAGCGGCCCGCGGTCGCGCAGGACGGCCTTCAGATCGGTCCCCTCGAGGTACTCCATGACGAGGTAAGGCTCGCCGCGCGCGAGCGTGCCGACGTCGTACACGCGCGTCACGTGCTCGCTGCGGATGCGCGCCGCGACCTGCCCCTCGCGCAGGAAGCGGGCGACGAGGTCCGCGCGCTCGCGGGCCTCGGGCCGCAGGAACTTGATGGCCACCCGCTCGCCGAGCAGGAGATGGCGGGCGGCGACGACAACGCCCATCCCGCCTTCACCGAGGACGCGCTCGACCTCGTATTTCTCCGCGAGGACGTCCCCCACGCTCACCGGTACGACCATGCACGCCCTCGCTCTGCCCCTCCGCTAGTATCAAACCAGCGCGTGCGCGACAACGCGAGCTTTCCCGGAAATCGGCGAGGAGCAAGGGAAGCCGCCGCGCCGCCATTATCCACCCGAGGTCGCGCGTGTCGCGCGCGCATCGCGGGTTCGCCAGCGGCGCGCTCTGCTTGTATATGCATGACGCAATTTCACCATGAGCACCGGTTCACCATGATCACCGAGCCGACCGATCCGTTCGTCCTCGCGCGCGAGCTCCTCGAGCAGCGGCAAACCACCGAACCGACCGACGCGACCGCCATGACGCTGGCCACGGCGGACGCGTCCGGGCGCCCCTCGGCGCGGATGGTGCTGCTGAAAGGCATCGACGATCGCGGGTTCGTGTTCTTCACCAACTACGAGAGCCGCAAGTCGATGGATCTCGCGGCGAACCCGTTCGCCGCGCTGTGCATCCACTGGGCGAAGGCCGCCGAGCAGATCCGCGTCGAGGGGCGCATCGAGCGGGTCAGCGACGCGGAGTCGGACGCCTACTTCGAGACCCGCGCGCGGGGCAGCCAGATCGGCGCGTGGGCGTCCCGGCAGAGCGCGCCGCTGCCCTCGCGCGAGGCGCTCCTCGATCGGGTGCGCGAGATCGAGCTCCGCTTCGAGGGCCGGCCGGTGCCTCGGCCGGAGTTCTGGGGCGGCTACCGGGTGGTGCCGGAGCGCGTCGAGTTCTGGTACGGCCAGGAGAACCGCCTGCACGATCGCGTGGTCTACGTCCGCCACGGCGACGGCTGGCGCGTCGAGCGGCTCTTCCCCTGAGCGCGGCGCCGCGAGGAGGGAGCCCTCGCGGCCGCGCGTCCGGATCCCGACGGGGCCTCCTGCGCGGGGGCCATGCCTGCACCGCCACGGCGGAGCGACGCTATGTCCCGGCGCCGCGGAGGCGGCTCGCCTTGCGCTCCTTGAGCCGCTCGATCACCGCGACGAGCCTCGGGTCGTCGCGGCGCCGGACGTCGAGCCGCATGCCCTTCAGCGCGTTGCACCGGCCGCACGCGAGCGCCAGGTTGTCGAGCGCGTCCGTCCCGCCGTGCGCGCGCGGGACGATGTGCTCGATCGTCGCGCGCTGGATCGGCTCGCCGTCGAGGCCGACGACCACGTGCGACAGGCAATGGATGCACTTGCCCGCCCACGCCGCCTGACCCCGGATCTCTGTGCGCTCGAACGTCGCGTCGGTCGCCACGATATCGAGGATGAGCCGCCGCCGCGCCGCCTTCACGGCGCTCGATCGTAGTCCCACGGCGCGGCGCCCGCACGCGGTTCGCGAAAGGCCTGGAGGTGGGCTATGGAGCCCGGGAGCCGGCGCGCGCCCGCGGCGGCAGGCGGCCGGGGCGCGATCGTCGATCACGCGCGCTCCGTCACGCTCCGTGACCCGCGCGGGGGAGAAGCCATGAAGTCGAAGACCGATTATTTCTACTTCGAGACGAAGGCCAGGCGCGAGCTCATCAACGTCACCGAGCGCGTCGCGGCCGTCGTCGCCGCCAGCGGCATCCTTGAAGGCATGGTCCTCGTGAGCGCCATGCACATCACCGCCGGCGTGTTCGTGAACGACCACGAGCCAGGCCTCTGGGAGGACATCTGGGCGTGGCTCCAGCAGCTCGCCCCCGAGGGGCCCGACTACAAGCACCACAGGACCGGCGAGGACAACGGCGACGCCCACCTCAAATCGATCCTCGTGCACCACCAGGTGATCGTGCCCATCACCGCGGGGAAGCTCGATCTCGGGCCCTGGCAGCAGATCTTCTACGCGGAGTTCGACGGCGGCCGGCGCAAGCGCGTCGTCGTGAAGGCGATGGGGGAGTGACGCCGCCGGCCGACGCGCGGGCTCCGCGGGCGACAACGTCGAGGGGGCTCGCCTCCCCTGGCCGCCAGCGTGCGCAGCCTAGCCGCCCGCATGCGCGGCGGGCGGCGGCGCGTGGGGCCTCGCGGCGCCGTACTCCCTCGCGCCGCGCTGCATGAGCGAGGCGATCGCGCCGAGCGCGTCGGTCCAGGCCTTCTGGTGCGCCGGGGACCAGTCCGCGGCCGCGACCTCGGCCATCGCGGAGATCAACGCGTCGGCGACCCAGGGGTACATCGCGTCCGTGACGCCGTAGTCGACGTGCTTCGCCCCCATCGCCATGAGCTTCTCCTCGAGCCACGACGCGTCCTCGAGCCGGTCGATGACCGCGGCGAGCGCCTCCGTGAGCATCTTCTCCTGCTGCTCCTGGCTATTGCGCCCGAAGAGCGGCTTCACCTGCGGATACCGAGAGAACAGGATCCCGTAGAAACGGTGCGTGAGGTTGGGCTCCCTCTCGATCACGAGCTCGAAGCTCTCCCGCAGCAAGCCAACGTTCAATCCCATGACAAACCTCCAGGCCGGGCGCTGCGCCCGTGCTAGCCGTCGTCGCCGGTCGATTCGCCCGTCGGCGCGCGCAGGCGGAATGCGCTCGCACGGGCCGTGCCAGGGGCGTTTCTCCGCGGATCGCGTCGATCCTCGCCGGATCGGCGCGACCTCGGCAGACGGCGCGGTTTCCCATGGGAAACCCGGCCGCCTGCCGAGGGCGGCCGCTCCGGCGGCGCCCACCCGCGCGCCGGCCCGCCGCGCGCCTTGCTCCGCTGCACCTCACGGTGTTTCCTGCCGGAGTCTCCGACAGGAAACCTCCGCCGCACCCGTCTCCTCGAGGAACCCGCGTGACCCTGCTCGACGCCGTGCTCAGCCTGTCGGAAGCGCCCGCCCGCGACGAGGCGCTGCAGCGGATCCTGCGCGCGCTCGCGCGCGTGACGGCGGCGGACGCGCTCTCGGTGCTCACGGCGGCGGAGGACGGCTCGGTCGGCGTCGCCGCCCAGATCGGGCTGTCGCCGGCCGCCCTGGGGATGAGCTTCCGGCCCGCGGAGCACCCGCGGCTCCGCAGGGCGACGCAGGCGGCCGGGCCGATCCGGTTCCTCGACCCGAGCGAGCCTGATCCCTACAGCGGCTGGCTGCTCGGCAGTCACGGGGAGATCCATCCGATCCACGCCTGCATGGCCGTGCCGCTGCACGTGCAGGGCCGCCTCGCCGGGCTGCTGACGCTGGACGCCTGCGATCCCCACGGCCTCCGCGGCCTGCACGACGAGGACGCGCGCGTGTTCGCGGGGCTCTGCGCCGGCGCGCTGCGGCTCGACGCCGGCGCCGGGCTGCTCGACGCCCGCCCGGAGGCGCGCCGCGCGCTCGGCCCGGATTCAAGGGGCCCGGCGCCGGCGAGCCGATCGGCCGGGATGCAGCGGATCGAGCGCGAGATCGCGGTGCTCGCCGCGCTGTCGGTGCCGGTGCTCGTCACGGGCGAGACGGGCGTGGGGAAGGAGCTCGTCGCCCGCGCGCTGCACGAGCGATCGCCCCGGGCGAGCCGGGCGCTCGTGATCGTCAACTGCGCGGCGATCCCCGCGCAGCTGGTCGAATCGGAGCTCTTCGGCCACAGGAGAGGCGCGTTCACCGGCGCCACGGCCGCGCGCGCCGGCAGGTTCGAGGCGGCGCACGGCGGGACGATCTTCCTCGACGAGATCGGCGAGCTCCCGCTCTCGGCGCAGGCGCAGCTCCTGCGCGCGCTCCAGGAGGGGGAGATCCAGCCCGTGGGCGAGGACCGGGCGCGCCGCGTCGACGCGCGGGTCGTCGCGGCGACGAACCGCGATCTCCGGCGGGAGGTCGCCGAGGGGCGCTTTCGCGCCGATCTGTTCCATCGCCTCTGGGTCTACCCGATCTGCGTGCCGCCCCTGCGCGAGCGGCGCGAGGACATCCCCGCCCTCTGCGAGCGCTTCGCCGCCGAGCTCGCGGCCGAGCTCGGCGCGGGGCGGGTGGACTTCACCGAGCCGGCGCTGAGCGCGCTCGCGCAGGGAGCGTGGCCGGGCAACGTCCGGGAGCTGAAGAACGCCGTGGAGCGCGCCGTGCTTCGCCGGACGATCACGGAGGGCAAGAGCGCAGCCGGCAGGGCGATCGTCGTGCGGCGCGAGGATGTCGACGCGATCGATGGCGACGCGCCGGAGCGCTCGCCCGCCCCGCGGATCGAGCTCCCCGGAGAGCGGCTGCGGCTCACGGACGCGCTACAGGGGCAGCCCGTGGAGCCGCTGGCAGAGGCGCTCGAGAGGGCCCGCCGCGAGGCGTTCGCCCGAGCGTTCCGGGCAGCAGGCGGCAACGCGGCGACGGCCGGGCGGCTGCTCGGGCTGAGCCGATCGTTCGCCTACAAGGAGGCGGTGCGCCTCGGGCTCATCCCTCCGGCCGGGCCGCGCAAGCGCTGAGGAGCCCGAGCGAGACGCCGTCCTCTCGAAGGGCGGAGCGCAGCACCTCCACGGAGGACGACGCTCAGCGCGCCGGCTCGGGGGTGCCGATCCCCTCGAGCGGCACGCGCGCGAGCGCGGTGTAGCGCGCCCCCTTCGGGGTCAGCTCGCTCTGGTAGACGATGATCTCCTCGATCCGCGTCTCGCCGAAGTCGACGCTGCCGACCGCCTGAGCGCAGGCGTCGAGCGCCGGATCGCCGCGCGGATCGCGCGAGCGGGCGAGGGTGAGGTGCGGCTCGAACGGCCGGTCCTCCGGCACGTAGCCCGTCGACATCGAGAGCGTCTGCTCCAGGTCGCGGTGGATCGCGGTGAGGGCGCCGACCGCGCCGCCCACGCCGAGCCAAAGCACGCGGGGGCGGCGCCGCGTTCCGAACGCGCCGCCCTTCTCGATGCGCAACGTGAGCGGCCTGTGGAATGCGGCGACGCTCCCGGCAGCAGCGATGACGAGCGGCAGGCGCTCCTCTCCGATCTCGCCCATGAAGGCGAGCGTGATATGCAGCCCAGCAGGCTCCACCCACTTGGCGGACGGAGCCCGTGGCGAGATCTCCCGCAGGAGATCTCCGACCTTGGCGAGGAGCTCGGCTCCCGGATCAACGGCGACGAAGACGCGCACAGCTCACCTACGCTCACCCACGCTCAATTACCACCCACAGACTTCACCCTTGTTCTGCTCCTTGAGCCACCTCCGGAGGGGCTCGAAGTACTCCAGCATCGCGCCCGGATCGGCGGCGGTCTCCCCCGTCACCGCCTGCATCGCCTCCTGCCACGGGCGGCTCGCGCCGAGCGAGAGCATGGCGCGCAGCTTCTCGCCCGCCGCCGCGCTGCCGTAGATCGAGCACGTGTGCAGCGGCCCCGTGTGCCCGGCCGCTTTGCACAGCGCGCGGTGGAACTGGAACTGGTAGATGTGCGCGAGGAAGTAGCGCATGTACGAGACGCCGGCCGCGACGTGGAACTTCGCCCCCGGGTCGAAATCGGCCTCGCTGCGCTGCACCGGCGGCGCGACGCCCTGGTACTTCAGCCGCAGCGCCCACCACGCCGCGTTGTAGTCGGCCGGCTTCGTCCTGCCCGAGAAGACATCCCACCGCCACTGGTCGATGAGCTTGCCGAACGGGAGGAACGCGATCTTGTCGAGCGCCTTCTTGAAGAGGAAGTTGATGATCCCCTTCTCGTCCTGGGACACCCTGTCGAGCAGCCCCAGCGACCTCAGGTAGCTCGGCGTCACGGAGAGGGCCAGCGTGTCCCCGATCCCCTCGTGGAAGCCTTCGTTGGCGCCCGACTGAAAGAGGATCGGGAGCTTGTAGTACTGGTGGAAGTAATAGACGTGCCCGAGCTCGTGGTGGATCGTGATGAGATCCTCCTCGCTCGGCTCGATGCACATCTTGAGGCGGAGATCGTCCCGGTCGCCCACGTCCCAGGCGTTCGCGTGGCAGACGACCTCGCGGTCGGCCGGCTTCCTGAGCAGCGATCGCTCCCAGAAGGTCGCCGGCAGCGGGTCGAACCCGAGCGAGGTGAAGAACCGCTCGCCGAGCGAGACCATCTTCTTCTCGTCGAGCTTCTTCGCCTTGATCTTGCGCGTCACGTCGAGCGAGGGCTGGCCCTTGTACGGCTCCATGAGCGCGTAGACGTTCGACCACTCCTGCGCCCACATGTTGCCGAGGAGGTGGGCCGGGATCGGGGCCTTCTCGCCGATCCTGTCCTTGCCGTAGATCGCGCGCAGCCTGGCGCGCACGTAGCAGTGCAGCTCGTCGTAGAGCGGCTTCACCTTGCCCCAGAGCCGCTCGGTCTCGGCCTCGAACGCGTCGGGGGGCATGTCGTAGCCGGCTCGCCAGAGCGCGCCGACGTCCGGGAGGCCGAGCTCCGCGGCCCCCTTGTTGCCGAGGGCGACGTAGCGCTCGAACTTCGGCCGGAGCGGCGGGGCGATCGCGTGCCAGCCTGCCCACGCGTCGAGCAGCTCGTCCCAGTCACGGCTGGTCTTCAGGATGCTGGAGAGCTCGTCGAGCGCGAGGCACTTCGGCTCGGCCCCGGCGCCCGCGGGCGCCGCCCCGCGGGCTGCGGTCGCCGCCCGCCCTGGCCTGGCCTTCGGGCAGTGCTTGCCCTTGCCGTACAGGCTCGTCATCTCGACCGAGAGCGCGGCGAGCTCGGCGCGCGCCGCCGGATCGCTCGGAGCCGGAAGGGAGGTCGATATCTTGAGGAGCGCCAGCTGGCGGGAGACATCCGCGGGCAACGCGAGCCCGTCGAAGCGCGCCGCCGCCTTGATCGTGCGGCTCAGGTACTCCATGCTCGCCTCCTCGGCAGAGGCGGCGAGCGCGTCGGTGTCGTCCGTGAGGTAGGTCTGGTTGACCCAGGACGCGCGCGCGGACTGGATCCGCAGCCTGCGCAGCTCCCGGTCGACGGCGGCCACGAAGGCCTGCGCCTCGGCCGGGCCGGGCGGCGCCGCCCGCTGGGGGGCGGCCTCCGGCCGGGCCCCCACGGGCGCCGGGGTCGCGGGCGCCTCCTCACCTTGGCGCGGCGGCGCTGGCGCCGTCGTCAGCGAAGCGGCGCCGCTGCACGCCGCGCCCAGCCCGAGCGCGACGAGCATCAGCGGACGCGCGATGGCCGTCCGGGCGAGGGCAAAGCGGACCACGGGCCCTTCATACACGCCGGACCGTGCCGAGGGAACCAGGAGCGACGTGCGATCGTCGGGGCGCGGCCCCGCCGCGCCGCCCCTCGGGATCCACCCGCCCCCCGGGATTCACCCGCACCGTCCGCGATTCACCCGCACCACCCGCCCGTCGCACGGCTCGGCGCGACCAGGACGAACCACCCCGCGGTGACGGCTGCCATGCGGCGGGGAACTGCCGTTACAATGCGCACCCACCATGAGGAAAGCCCTCGCGCCCAGGCCCACGATCTCGGCGGTCCTCGGCCTCGCCGCCACCGCCCGCCCGGCGCCCCGCTCGCCCGCAGGACGGGCGAGCGGCCGCCGCCCGACGGCCCGATGCAGCTGCTCCCGGTTGCCTCGCAGCGCGAGGCGGCGAAGCGCTGCGACGAGCTGCGACCTCGACGCGAGGTGCAGGCCGATGCCCCACCCCGAGGCGCAAGCCACGACCTTTTGCGCACCGAGCGACGGCCATGAGTGAGCTCGAAAATTTCTCGTTCGTGATCCCCGGCGAGCTCGCCGGCATGGCCTACCCCCACGCGCCCCAGGCGGTCGAGGAGCTCGCGGAGCTCGGCTTCCGCAGCCTGGTGTCGCTCTCGCGCCGGGCGCCGCCGCCCGCGGCGGTGGGCCCGCTCATCCACCTGCATTGCCCGCTCGCCGACTTCACGCGCATCCCGAGCGTGGATCTCCTCCGCGCCGTGGCGTTCCTCGGCCGGGCGCCGCGGCCGATCGCCGTTCACGGGGAGGGCGGCGTCGGGCGCACCGGCGTCGTGCTGGCGTGCCGCCTCGTGTCGCTGGGCAGGTCGGCGGCCGAGGCCATCGCCGAGGTGCGGCGCGTGCGGCCGGGCTCCATCGACGACCCCGAGCTCGAGGCGTCGGTCGCGGAGTTCGAGCTGTTCTACCGGAGCGCGCACGAGCAGATGACGCCGGCCCCCTTCAACTTCGCGCCCGCGTCGCCGCTCGACAGGATCGTCCACGGCGCGGAGCGGCCCGGCTTCGGGATGGCGCTCTGGTCGGCTTCCGGGATCCGCTCTTCGGTGGTCGCGCCGCCGAGCTCGACCTCACAGCCGGATCCGAGCGACGCGCCCGTCGAGGCGTGGCTCGCCTTCATGGCGCGGCACGGTATGCGCGAGGTGCTCTGCCTGCTCGACGAGGGAGAGCTGGCGCTCCACCGGATCCCGCTCCTCGGCCGCTACCAGCGCGAGTTCCTCCGGGTGACGCACGTGCCGCTCGAGGGGGGCGCGCTCCCCTCGCCCGACGCGCTGGAGCGCGCGCTCGACGCGCTCAGGCGCGCCGAGTCCAGCGGCGCGCCCGCCGTCGTGCACTGCGCGTCCGGCGCGGGCCGCGCGGGCGTCGTGCTCGCAGCGTGGCTGCGCGCCCGGCACGGCCTCTCCCCCGAGGCGGCGATCGGCGCGGTCCGGGATCACGCGCGGCACTTCGGCGCGCACCGCGACCCGCTGAAGGCAGGGCCGGCGGCGCGGGATCTCATCGCGGGCGTGCCGGCGCTCGCGTGAGCGCGCCGCTCGCGTGAGCGCGCCGCTCGCGTGAGCGCGCGGGCCGGCATCGGCGCCGTCCCGCGGCCGGGCGGCTTCGAGCGTCACCCGCCGGCGCTTGGTCCGGGCCTCGCGCGCCGGTGCTCGCGGTACATGCGCAGGGCGAACGCGCCGGCCGGCTCGCCGCGGAGCCCTTCGACCAGCGCGCGGAGATCGGACGGCAGCTCGGAGGGCGGCGGGAGCGGCGACGGGTGGTGCTCGGGCGCGAGCAGCGGCGCGGCGAGCGCGGCGAACGTGAGATCGGCGGCCGAAAAACGGTCGCCGACGAGGAACGGGCGCCCATCGCGCAGGCGCTCGTTCACCGCGTCGAAGACCGCGCGGACCTTGCCGCGCGAGCGCTCGGCGGCGGCGGCGTCGATGCGCATGGCGCGCTTCATGACCGCCCGCGCGACCGGGTAGTAGGCGCGGAAGGTGCCGCGCCCGAACCACCAGGGCAGCGCCGCGCCGGCGCCCTCGAGCGAGCGGAACGACCCGCCCATCAAGGCGAACGCGCCGTCCGCGTCGGGCAGGAGGTGAAAGTACGCGACGCGGCGGGTCGCGGGGCCGAGGTCGACGTCGAAGCGCTCCTCGAGCGCCTCGACCTCGGCGCGGCCCGCGTCGGGCTCGCGGGAACCCTGGAAGAAGAGCGCGCGCTCCGGCGGCACGAGCGTGTCGGCGTAGCGCAGGATGTCGGTCGAGTCGTGGAGCACGCCCGCCGGCGAGACGAGCACCGGGACGGAGCGGCGCCCGCCGGCCCGCAGCGCCGGGAGCGCGTGGGCGAGCGGGAGGTAGGCGTCCTCCCTGTACGGCGCGCCGGCGCGATCGAGCGCCCACCGCGCCTTCTCGCAGAAGTGGCTCCAGGGAATGGTGATGAGGCGGAGGGGCGCGCCCGCGCCAGGATCAGACATCAGATCTCCAAGGGCTACCGCGGGGCGCATCTTCGTGCGCTGCGGGCTAAGCCGCGTCGTTCGGCTCGCTGCGGCGTACTTTCGTACGCCTCACTCGCCTGCCTAGCGGTTGAGCCCGCATCACACGAATCTGCACCCCGCCATGGGAACGACCGGGCGCGACGCGCCTCAGCGCCGGATCTCGAAGAGGTGGATGCCGTACGCGGGGAGCTCGACGCCGAGGCCGCGCGACAGATCGACGAGCTCGTCGCCGTCGCGCGGGTGCTCGTTGCCGGTCATGAGGTCGGCGAGCAGGACCTTGCGGCCGGCGATGCCGGCGATGTCGAGCGGGATGCGGCACCCGCTGCGCGACGGGGCGAAGTTGATCACCGCCACGAGGGGCGCCGCGCTCCGCGGCGCGCCGGTGGCCGGGAGCGGCTCCCACCGGTACGCGACGAACGCGTCGGCGCCCGGACCGCGCGCGGTGAGCGTGGCGAAGCTCCCGGTGCGCAGGATGGGGCGGCGCACGGCCGCGAGCAGCCGCTCGTGGAAGGCGAGGCAGGCCTGATCGACCGGCTCCTCAGGGGCGCGGGCGAGGTGCAGCGAGGCGCGCACCGTCCGCCCCTCGAGCTGGCCGTGGTGGATGAACCGCATCCCGGGCACCGTCGCCGCGATGAACTCGGCGGCCCGGCGCCGATCCGGGGGGAGCACGGCCGCGATGCGCGGCTCGTCGTGGTGCTCGATGAAGCGGACGCTCCGCCGCTGGTAGTCGGGCGTCGCCGCGAGGTGGCCGCGGACCGACGACGCGGAGGCGTGGCTCAGCCGATCGTAAAGGCTCTTGTCGAAGGTGTAGTCGAACCCGAGCATCTGCAGGCGCCACTCGAGGTCCCAGAAGGCCTCGGCGATGAAGACGAAGCTCGGGTGGTCACGGCGGACGGCGTCGATGGCCTCGGCCCAGAACTCGCCGGTGGCCTCGGCCTTTCGCTCCGCCGGCGGGCGCTTGGACCACGTGCGCCGGAAGACGTCGTCGAGCACCAGCATCGCCATGTCGCAGCGGACACCGTCGCAGCGCGACGCGACGCCGCGGAGCGCCTCGACGGACGCGGCGCGCGTCGCCGCGAGGCGGTAGTCGAGCTGGGCCGTGTCGGGCCACGGCGGGATGTAGGGATCGCGCCCGCTGAGCGGGGCGCCGTCGTCGCCGGCGATGAAGAGCTCGGGCTTCTCCGCCACCCAGTGGTGATCGCGCGCGACGTGGTTGGGGACGAAGTCGAGGATGACCCCGATGCCGCGCGCCGCGAGGCGCCGGCGCAGATCCGCGAGGCCGGCGTCGCCGCCGAACGCGGGGCTCACCTCGTAGCGCGCGACCGCGAACGGGGAGCCCGCCACGTCGGCCTCGGTCCAGTCCGGCAGCACGCGGTCGTACTCGGCGCGCAGATCGGGATCCGTGAGCGAGCGGCGCGGGCCCTCCTCGCCGAGCGTCCACACGCCCATCAGGTGCACGTAGTCGACCCCGAGCGCGGCGAGCCGGTCGAGCGCCGCGTCGGGCACGCTGGCGAGCGTCACCCTGGCCTTGGCGGCGCGCGAGAGCTCGTGGAGCCAGACGCGCACGAAGATCGCGTACAGCAGGGGGTGCTGGTGGGCAGGGACTAGGGAGCTCATCGATTGGATTGGCGACGGCGGGCCCGCGAGGGAGTCGCGGACAGCGGACGTCGGCGGAGGATTGTCTGCGGGCTCGGGTGGTCCCTGCAAGGGCGATCACGATGTGCTGCAGGCGCGGCCGGCCGAGGCCGCGCGCGAAACGTCCAGCACAGAGGCTGCCTCGCTCGATCCCGGGCGCTCGCGGCGCGGGCGCTGTCAGGCGCGGCGCGCGCGGCGCTCGCCGCGCCTTCGCGCGAGCGCGGCGGCCGCGCCGAGGGCGACGAGCGGCAGGGCGAGGGGCGTCGCGGCCTCGTCGGGCGAGAGCCGGCAGCCGCAGCCGCCCTGCTTGGGCTCCACCGGCGGCGGCGCCTCGGTGGGCGGCGCGTCGTCGATGGGCGCCTCCGCCTCGGCGGCGCCTTCCGCGGGCGCGCCCTCGGACGCCTCTTCCTTGGCGGGCTCGTCGCTCTTCTCGGCCTCGGCCTTGCCCGCCTTGTCGTCCTTCTTTTTCTTCTCGCCGCTGAAGACGATCGCGCGGCGATCGATGACGGGGTTGTCGCCCTGGAGGGTGATCTTCTGCTTCTGCCCCATCTGCACGCCGTCGCTCGCGCGCTTGATCACGAGCTCGTACTCGCCGGCCTCGAAGCCCCGATCGCGCCGGAGGACGAAGTCGAACTTGGTGATCGCGAAGATCTTGCCGCTGCCGTCGGAGAAGCCGACGTCCATGCTCTCGTTGATCGACTGCTGGTTCTGGAGCGGGATGCGGACGAGGATCGGCGTCTCGGGCGACTTGTCGGTGAGCGCTCGCTCGTAGTGCACCATCGGCGTGAACGAGAACAGCATCGGGATGTGCCCGAGGTGCGGCATCGCTCCGTAGTTCATCGTCATCTTGAGCTTCCATCGGCCGTCGTCCTCCTTGGGCGAGCGGTCGACGATGGTGACGGTGCCCGCCGCATGCGCCGCGCTCGCGGGCAGCCACGCCCCGATCAGCGCGAGCGCGGCGGCGACCACGCGCGCGGCGAGGAAGAGGCGGCGCGCCGCGCCGGGCTGGGTCGCGGCGGGGCGGGCGTGAGGACGCTCGGCGCGCGGACGCCGCGCGCCGAGCTGAGACAGGGGACCGGTTCGAGATCGGGCGGTTCGCATACGCGGCACGCTACCAGGGATTTCGCGGCAACGAGACGCGGACGAAGAGGGCCGGCGGCGCGGATGAAGAGGGCCGGCGGCGCGGACGAGAAGATCACCGCCAGCGTGGACGAGACGGCGACCGCCAGCGCGCGGGGCTCAGTCCGGGAACCAGAGCAGCGCGTCGGAGGTGGGCTTGTAACAGGCCTGGCGGCCCGCCTCCTCGTTGTCGGTGCAGCTCGCGTTCTCGAGGCAGTCGATGATCTCGTAACGGCCGGTGGCGTTGTAGATGGTGGTGAACATCGCGCGCTGGGCCCCCTCGAGCTTGCTGAACGCGCTCTTGCACGCGGGGACGGGCACCCTCTCGCAGCGGGCCATGCGCGCGCAGCGGGACTCGATGACCTGCGCCGCCGTGGGCTCGTCCGGGTTGAGCTTGACGGCCACCTCGTCGTTGCACTCCAGGATGATCTGGCTCCGGTCCGGCGAGCTCTCGGTGGCGGCCTCCATGCGGCGCGAGAAGCAGCTCGTCATCGCGCGGAGGTACGTGGGCGACGCGGTCGGGTAGGCGGCCTTGCACGCGTTGAGGTGCTCCCAGGATGCGCCGGCGCGCTGGAGCTTGGCGAGCGCGGCGCACCACTCGGCCTGGGCTGCGATGACACCGTCGCGATCGGGGAAGCTGGTGGGCCGCTCAGAGCAAGCGTTCAGCTCGAGCATCGACGCAGCCACCGCGATCGGCAGGGCCAAGGATCGAAGGGCGGGCATGGGCGGACCCTAGCACGAGAGCCCCGCCGACGCGGAATCTCCGGATACCCACCGCCCGTCATGGCCGGTTTGGCAGAAGCTCGCAGCGGAGCCTCGCGCCCCCGCCGCCGCGGAGGGCGGCGGCGGCGGCGGCGCCGGGGCCGAAGACCACACCGAGGTCCAGCCCACCCCGGGCCGCGGCGCGGATCTCGATCGCCTCGACGCACAGGGCGCCGGGGCCGCCGGCGAGCAGCGCGGCGCCGGGGGCATCCCCGTCGAACAGCGGCGCCCCGCTCCTCGAGGCCACCCGCAGCGCGGCGGGCAGCTCGGCGATGAACCGGTGCGACGGTCGCGCGCCGCCGCAGCCGCCGGCGCCCATCTCCGCGAGCGACGCGAGGGTCCCGAGCGGCTCGAGCGGGCCGACCTCGCCACGGGCGACGTCGATCGGCCCTGCGACGACCTCCCCCGAAGCGACGGAGTAGCCGATGAGGGCCACGCCAGGAACGTCGAGCCGGCGTCCCAGGGTGAGGCGGGCGCCCGCAAGCTCCGGGACACGCGCGAGCCCGAAGGCCGGGAAGGTGCCCTGCCGCACCGCGACGACGAAGCTGCGCCTTCCGGCGTCGAGGGCGAGCAGCTCGCCGCCCGGCAGCTCGACCGCGGCGGCGATCGTGCCGGCGTGGTCGAACGGCAGGAGCGCAGGCGGCTCGGCGCCCGCGCGGACGCGGAGGCCGCGCCGCCCCTGCGGCCCGCTCGCGTCGAACAGCAGCAGGAGATCCGCAGGCGCCCTGGCGCCGGGCGCGAGCAGCACGGGGACAGCATCGCCGGACACCACGCCGAGCGAGCCGTCGCGGAGCGACAGGCGGCGCGGCGCTTCGGCGCGCGCGAACGGAAGGAGCACGCTCGCGGTGAAGGTGCCGTCGCGGAGCGCGCCCAGGGGAGAGGACGGGGCGGTCGACAGCGAGACGACCGGGAGCTCGCCGCCGGTCAGACGGGCCGTCGCGGGCTCGCCGCCTGCCGCGGGCATGCCCCGGGGAGCGCGGCGATCGGGGAGGCGACCCGAGGGGCGCGGCGCCGGGGCGGCCGGCGGCGATGGGAAGGAGGACGGGTCGTCGTCGAGGCGGCAGGAAACGAGCGGCGGAGGGGAGGCGCGGAGCGCTGGGTTCGCCGCAGGAGCGAAGGGCGGCGCGCTGCGCGGCGAGGGCGGAGGGCCGCCCCAGCCGAGGCGGACGAGGCCGTGCTCACCCATCGCGCAGCCGATCGGGGAGCACGCGAAGGGGGCGCCCTCGTCGAAGGGAGGCTCGATCTGGCGTGCGGGCGGGCCCTCGGCCGGGCGCCACGAGCGGCCGCCGTCGGTCGACTCGAAGAAGGCCGGCGGGTCGTCGCCGGTGGCGGCGAGCGCGAACCGCCCGCCGACGACGACGTTCTGGACGCCGGCCGGGAGGGGAAAGACGGTGACGCCGCCGCGCGCGTCGATGCGCAGGCCGGCGATGCGGCCGCCGCGGCGGCGCGAGAGCAGCGGCTCCGCTCGACGGGCGCGCGCGGGAGAGCCCGCCTCCGGCAGCGCATCGCGGGCGGGCGAGACGCCGTCGACCTCCTCGGGCAGGTGCAGCCAGCCGCGCACGGCGCCGTCGTCGTCCTCCCAGAAATCGGTGTCGATGAGGCGCGGCGATGCGGCATCGCCGGACCCCGGGAAGGCGCCGCCCACGAGCGCCGGCAAGGCGCCGCCCGCGAGCGCCGGGTCGCGATCGCGCACGCGGACCACGCGGACGCCTTCGGGTGGACCCACAGGACGACGTTCGCGCCCGCTCACGGGAGGGCCGGGGGGCGACCTCCGCGGCGCGCCGTCCTCCTCCTCGATCTCGGAGGTCCGGCGCCCTTCCTCTTCGTCCTCCTCGGAGGGCCGCGGCCCCCTCGGCGCCTCCAGCACGAGCGCGGTGACGGTCCCGCGCTCGCCGACGATCCAGCGGTAGAGGCGGTCGGCGTCCTCGCCCTCGATCCGGCGCTCGACCCAGCGGCCGCCGCCGACGCGAACGCACACGCGTGCAACGCCTTGCTCTGCGGGCTCGCGGCTCGCGGCGTCCTCTTGCGGCTCGTCCGGCGCCGGCCGCGCGGAGCGCCGGGGCCATGGCGTCTCGTCGTCCGTCGGGACGACGTCTCCCGGGCTCTCCGGAAAGTCGTGGAGCCCAGGGGGAACGCTGCCGCACCGGCCGATGAAGGCGAGGCGACCGCGGTCGTCGCCGACGAACGCGCCCGGAGAGCTCGCGATCGGATCGGGGCCTCGGCTGCGGGGCGGGAACGTGGCCTCCAGCCGTGGCGCGGAGAGCGTCGTCTCGAGCCTGAGCACCTGGGCGGCCTCGTGCGCGCACGCGAGCAAGACGTCGTCGCCCGACCGGAACGGCTGGCAGCGCGCATAACTCGGGTCGAGGCTCTCGATCTCCGCCTGCGCGAGGGGCTGGGCGGTCGCCGCCGCGAGCACCGCGAGGCCGCCGTCGCGAGCGACGAGCAGCCTGCCGCCAGGGAGGAGAGCGCCGGCGGCCGCGGCCAGCGCGACCCCCGACGGAGCGAGCGCGCGGGCCGAGGTGGTGCCGAGCGGCAGGTCCCGCGCAGGCGGGAGAGAGAGCGAGGCGCTCGGCCCGGACCGCGGCGGAGCGGGCACCGCGGGTACGAGGCCGGCGGCGCTCACGTGGAGCGTGGCGCCGCCCGACGGCCCGAGGAGCGCGACCGATCTGCCGCCGTCCTGCTCCTCGAGGAGCGACGTGGCGAGCCCGCGCGTCTCGAGCACGTCGATCCAGGTGGCGCCCCCGTCGAGGGTGACCGAGGCGCGGCCGACCAGGTCGAGGCGCGCCGCGCGGCGCGCGTCGACGGCCACCGCGTCGACGACGCCCGCGGCGCCGAAGCGGCGAACGGCGAGCGTGGAGGGATCGATCTCGAGGAGCCCCCGATCGCTGCGCAGGAGGATCGTGTCGAGGTACGGCCGCGCGCCGCCGGGAGCGCCGACGTCGGCGATGGGCGCGAGCTCGCCGAGGAAGTCGGCGGCGCGGTAGACGCGGTCCTCGGACCACAGGAGGAACCCGCCCCCGAGGCGCGCCGGGATCGACCGGAACCCGCGGAGCAGCTCGGCCGCGGGGGCGTCGGCGAGCACGACGCCTCCCTCAAGGCGCACGCGGCGCCCTTCGAAGAGCGCGGGCTCCGGGCGGGGCGCGGGCACCCGTTCGTCGGCCCCGGCGGCGTCGAGGAGGACGCCGATGTCCTCGGTGAGGACGTAGCGCGCGGGAGAGAGCGGCAGCGGGTCGGTGAGCGCGGCGGCCCGAGGCTGCGCGGGCCGCGGGGGGCGCTCCGGAGCGGCGCTGCACGCGACGGCGAGGGAGAGCGCGAGGAGCACGCCTGCGCGGGAGGGCATCGCGGCGGCGCTCACGCGACGCATTCTAGACCATCTGGAAATCCACTGCAGGGTGCTCCTGGACGCGCAGACGGTGCGCCGCGAACGCTGCGCCCTCCGCGGCGCCCCGCGCGGTCCGGGGCCGTGCGCCGCGGCCGAGAGGACCGAGAGCGCGCGCTCAGCTCAGCGCGCGCTCACGACCGCCTTGCACTGCACCGGCTGCCGGCTCTCCTGGCCGTACAGGACGAGCGCGAGCGTGCCGCCGCCGGCGCCCTGCGCCGGCTCGCTCCGCCGCGCCGCCGCGGGGCTCGGCCCGCCGCGCCCGCGCCGATCGACGAGCCCGCCGTGCGCGCCGAGCGGTGCCGCGGGTGATGGCCCCGCGAAGCGCGCGATGAGCTTCTTCACGACGCCGGGCGGCTCGTAGAATCCGAGGCCGCCCTCGTAGCGCTCGTCGCGCACGACGAGCTCCACGGCGTCGAGGCACGCGCGTTCGCGCGACCACCGGATCACCGCGACGCCGGCTGTCCCGGCCGCGGTGATCCCCGGCAGCGAGCCGGGCACGAGGCCGATCTCCGTGTCGAACGGCAGGACCACGCGCACCTCTCCGGCGCGCGGCGCGCAGGCGGGGTCGCTGCCCGCGCCGAGCGCGCCGAGCGGGGCGAGGGCTTCCTCGGGGCCCAGGGTGCCGAGCACGGGGTCGACCGGCGAGAGCACCGCGCCGCCGTCTCCCGCCACCGCCACGAAGACGGGCGCGCCCGCGCGCGCGCCTGCGCCGAAGGCGAAGCGCGCCTGCTGCGCCGCCGTCGCGCGCGCGGTGCGCTGCACGTGGAGCTCCCGGATCGCCGGAGGCGGCCCGCCGCCCCCAGGCCGCGAGAGAGGAGCCCCGCCGCGCGCGCCGCGGAAGTCGACCGAGCTCACCGCGAGGCCGTCGTGCCGAGGGCTCAGGAACACCGCGCGCTCGCCGAGATCGACGCCGATCGCAGGCTGGGGGGCGCAGCCGCCGACCGGCCGCGTGACGCGCGCGGCGTCCAGCAGGCCGGCGAGGCACGCCTCCGCCGGGCCGGCCGCGACCGGGGCCACGCGACCGTCGCGATCGATGACGAGCCCGACCTGCGCCTCGTACGGCCGGTACGCGAGCTGGAGCAGCCCGGCGCCCGCGAGGGGCACGGTGGCGCGGTGGATCTCGGCGCGCACGTCGAGCGGCGCGATCCACGCGAGCTCCGCGTCGGCAAAGGAGGGGCCCGGCAGGCCGCCACTGCCCGACAGGCCAACGCTGCCCGACAGGCCAACGTTGAACGACGGCAGCCTCAGCATCCCGAGGGTGCCGAGCCGCAGCGTGCCCGCCATGCGCGACGGCGGCGCGGCGACGGCGCCGAACCCGGACGACTCCGGCACGCGCGCGGCGTCGAGCGGCCCCGCGAAGGTGCAGGCGAGCCGCGCGAGGGGCAGCGGCGCCGGAGGCCGCGCCGCCCTGTCGCGATCGGGCGGGGGCCGCGCAGCAGGGAGCGACTCCGCCAGGGCCGCGCCGGGCGGCGACGCGGCGCGGCCTCCGCCGCCGCGGGAGCGCGGGGCCGACGCCCACCCGAGCCGGAGGAGCGTGCCGAGGCTGCAGCCCACCGCCGAGCAGGCGTTGAGGCGCGCGGCCCCGCCGCCCGGCGGCGGCGCGACGGGCGCCCACCGCTGCCCTCGATCGATCGTCTCGAAGAGCCCGCCGTCCTCGGTCTCGGCGAGCGCGAAGGGGCCCGACGCCGCGATCGAGCGCGCGCGCGCCGGCACGGCGTGGCGGCGCAGCCGACCGGCGGGGTCGATCGTGATCGGCGCGGGATCGGCCGCGTAGCCGTGCACGGGGAGCCAGCCCTCGATGGCGCCGTCCGCGCGCGCGGCGAGCGCGCGCGAGAGCAGCTCCGCCCGCTCGTCGCCGTACGGGGGCCAGAGGAGCGGCGGCTCGCCCCGCGCGAGCCGCACGACGCGCAGCGCGCCGCGCACCTCGACGCGCTCGCCGTCCGGCAGGAACGTGCCGGGGCGCGCGATGAGGGCGACCGCGCCCCCGCTGCGGCGCGGGATCCAGGCGAGGACGTCGCTCGCGTCCGCCGCGTCGAGGCGGTGCTCGACCCAGTCCCCCGGCCCGCGCCGCACGCAGAACACCGCGCTCTGTTGCGTCGCGTCGCCGCCGAGCGCCCCTTGAGAGAGCGCGCGGAGATCGATCCGCGGCCTCGGCGTCCCCTCGCAGGGCCCCACGTAACCGAGCGCCTCGCCGTCGACGCCGACGAAGCGATCGGTCTCCCGCGCCGGCTCGGGCAGGAGCTCGAACGAGCGCTCGACGCGGAGCGCGCGCGCGTCGCTGGAGAGGTCGACGACGCTCGCGCGCTCCGGGCCGGCGCAGACAGCGAGCAGCGCGTCGCTCGCGCGGAACGGCGCGCACTCGCCGCTGCCCGGCGGGAGCGGCGCGACGGACGAGGCGCGGCCGGTGGCGAGGTCGACGCGGCCGATGAGGCCATCCACGGCGAGCGCGGCCCCGCCGTCGGCGAGCGGCAGGCCCGAGGCGACGGCGTCCGCGAGCTGCTCGAACGGCCCGCGGCCGAGCCACCCGGGATCGACGCCGGCCGCCGGCGGCGCGCGCCGCGCGCGGGGCTCGCCGAGGCGACCGCTCGGCTCGACGGCGCGCTCGAGGCCGAAGGCCAGCGAGGCGACGATCTCCTCGCCGCGGACGTCGAGCGCGATCGCATCGCCGAGCTCCGACGTGACGTCGCGGTACGACGCGCCCGCGTCCAGCGTGAGGAGCGCGCGCCCGAAGACGGTCAGGACGAGCGCGCGGCGCTCGCTGGCCGCCGCGGCCGCGACGAGGGACGGCGAGCCGAGCGGCCGCAGCGCGCCGCTCGCGCCCTGGACGACGAAGCTCCCGGCCGCGGTGAGCAGCCCGATGCCGTCCAGCCATGGGAACGCGCTGGCGACGTCGCCCGGCAGGGTCGCGAGCTTGCGGAGCTCCCCGCCGAAGCTCTCGGCGGCGTAGATGTCGCCGCCGCTCCAGAACACGTAGCGCGCGGCGCCGACGGCGCGCGCGCCGGGCCGGGCCCACGCGGGGAACGCCGCGCCGCCGGCGAGCACCACGCGGTCCGCGCCCAGCGGCTCGAGCCGATCGAGGCCGTGAAGCTCGGCGCGCTGGCCGTTGACGATCGCCCTGTCGACCTGCCGGCCGTCGATGACCACGCGTTCGACCAGGCCGAGGTAGGGCTGCGCGACGTACCGGGCCGGGCCGAGCGCGACGGTCGCGGGGGCGCGGGGAGGCGGTTCGAGCGCGGCGTGCGGCGCGGCCGCCGGCTCGGCCGCGCCGCACGCCGCGAGCGCGAGCGCGGCGAGGAGAGGGGCCACGACGTCCAGTCTCAGGCGGGCAGGATCCATCCCGTGCGGTGCTCGGCGCGATCGAGGGCAGGCCGCTCAGCGCCTGCGCAGCAAGAGGCGGTGAGCGGGCATGAGCTGGAGCTGGCGGGTGAGCGGGCTTTCGGTGGTCATGCGGGGAGCGGGGGCGGCCTCGGCGGGCGCGAGCGCAGCCGCTCTGCGCGGCGCCGAGCGCGATGCTACCCGCGAAACGCGTCGGCCTTGAGGTTGTACCGCCTCATCCAGCGGTGCACCTGCACTCGATCTCTTCCCAGCACGCGCGCCACGGCGGCGACGTTCCCCTGGTGCCGCGCGAGCAGATCCCGAAGCACGCTCTCCTCCGGCGTGGTCCTCGGCGGCAGCGGCCCGCCCGGCGCGGACGCCCCGTCCTCCGCGGGCTCCTCGTCGTACTGCGGGTAGACGGTGGCGCGGGAATCCTCCCCGAGCTGGCTCGCGAGGGCAGCGCCCCGGGCCCCGTACGTCTTCATCCGATCGCGGATGATGTCGCTGAGATCCTGGACGCCGAACTCGGCGCCGCGATCCGCGGCGGCCCAGCGCTTCAGGAGCGCCTCGAGCTCCCGCACATTGTAGGGGAAATCGTGGTGGAGCAGGGCCGTCATGGCGACCATGCTGGGCCGGATCTCGGACCGACCGTGGCGCGCCGCGAGCGCGGTGCAGAGCAAGAACATGTCTTCCTTGCGTTCGCGGAGGGGGGGCAGGGTCACGCTGTGCTCGTTCAGACGACCGAACAGATCGGCGCGGAAGGCGCCCGTCTGCTGGAGCTTGTCGAGATCGCGGTGCGTGGCGGCGACGATCCGCACGTCGATCCGCTCGGACTGCGTCCCGCCGAGCGGCGTGAACTCCTTCGACTGGATCACCCGGAGGAGCTTCGCCTGGGCCTCCGCCGGCATGTCCCCGATCTCGTCGAGGAAGAGCGTGCCCTCGTGGGCCGCGCGGAGGATGCCGGCCCTGTCGCGGTCGGCGCCCGAGAACGCGCCGCGCCGGTGCCCGAAGAGCTCCCCCTCGACGAGGGCGGCGGGGATGGCGGCGCAGTTGACGGCCAGGAACGGGCCGCGCCGGCCGCTCCAGTCATGGAGCTGCTGGGCGAAGATCTCCTTTCCAGTCCCGCTCTCACCGCGAATCAGCACCGAGAGCTCGCTGCGCGCGATCTCGTACAGGCTGCGAGCGAGGCTCCGGGTCTGGTACCCGCCCACGATCCGCCCCATCGAGAAGCGCGGCGGCCCCTCCGGCAGCTCCTGCGCCTCGAGGGTCGCGCCGTCGATGCGGTAGCGGGCGTAGCTCTCGACGTCGCGCTCGACGAACTTGAAGATGGCGTCGCCGACCCGGACCTGGTCGAGGTGCGCGATGGGCACCTCCGTGACGAACTCGCCGTTGCAGAGCGTGCCGTTGCGGCCGCCGAGGTCGGTCAGCACCCAGACGCCGCCCCGCCGCTCGATCCGGGCATGATGGCGCGAAGCGCTCCGCGTCGGTACGGACACATCCGCGGTCGGATCGCGGCCGAGGACCGAGCCTTGCTCGAGCACGGGATACGCCGGCCGGAATTGCTCGTAATTGTCGGCGTAGAGCAACACGAGCCCCGCCCCGGCGCTGTCCTGCCGAGAGAACGGAGCACGAATTTGCATTGTCGCTGTACTATCGACGTCCTTCGACCGCTGTGTCCCGTCGCCGTGCATTGCAAATGGTGATGGTACCAACCTATCCGTCCGCAGGGCGCATCATTCGTCCGATCCGATCGTGCTCGCGGAGGGGTCTTCGGACGAGCTGACCCACATCCACGCCGCGCCTCAGCCGTCCTCGGGCCGCGCGCCCACGGAGCACGCGAGGCGCTGGGTCGTTGCCTGCGCTCGCAGCACGCCTTGTCCGGCGCCGGCGCCGCGCCTCTCCTGCCCGCGCGGGGCCGCCCACCGCGCGACCAGCGCCGCGCCCTCCGCGCGCTCACCGCGCCGCCTCGAGTCGGAGGCCGCGAGGTGCAGCGCTTCGAGGCAGACGCGCTCGCGCCCCCAACGCACTTGCGCGAGGCCCTGGTTCCCGAGCGCGAGCGCGGGCAGCGCCCTCCCATCGAGGCGCAGGGAGCGCTCCGGATCGAGCGCAACGAGCGCGCGCCACGCGCCTTTCAGGGCGCGGCAGCGCGCGTCGCTGGCCGCGGTCAGCGTCGCCCAGGGCGCGAGCGCGACCACCTCGCCCACGGTCCCTCCCATGCGGTCCAGCACCGCCGCGCCCGCGATCTCGAGGGCCGAGCCGTCGAGCACCAGCACGCCGGCCTCGCCGTCGTCGCGCCACGCGAGGGTCATCGGCCGGCCCCGGAGCTCCTCGCGGTCGAGCGCCACGAGGCGTGCAGGCCGCCGGGGCTCCGGCGTGTGCTCCTCGATGGCCACGCGGCGCCGGAGCTCGCCGAGCACGAGCGCGCGGCCCGGACCGAGCAGGAGACCCGGGGCCCGCCCCGGCGCGGTGTCCGCATAACCTCGGCGCGGCTCGAACGCCGGGAGCGCCTGCGCGCCCTGCGGGCCGAGCAGCAGCTCGCCCGCCTCGGTGAGGACGAGCAGCCCGACCTCGCCGCTCGCGGCGAGCAGCGGCATCGACGCGCTGCGCTTCCCGCGTTGCCCGCCGCTCAGCGCGAGCTCGGTCGCGTTCAGCCGCAGCGCCTCGCCGCGCAGATCGAACGGCGGGAGGTAGAGCACGCTGTGCGTCCGGACCGCCGCGACCTTCGGGCCCCCCTTTCCCGGCGCCGCGGCGCCCTTGCCCGACGCCGCGCCGTTGGGCGGCGCCTCCTCGGGCGCGGCCTCCTCGGCGGGCGGCGCCTCCTCGGCTGGCCGCGCGGCGCGCCCAGGCGCCGGCGCGTCGGCGACGAGCTCGAGCGTCTCGCCATACGACGTCGGCACGGTCCATTGCTCCGAGCCAGCCTCGGGCGCTGCGCCCGGGCGCAGCGCCGGCAGCTCGATCGGCGCGCAGGAAAGCGACGGCAGCGCTGCCGGCGGCTCCTCGATCCGGCCGGCGCCGCCCACGCAAGCCGCCGCGTCCGCCCCGGCATCGCCCGCGCGGCTCGCCTGCGCCGCCCCGCAGCCGAGGCCCGGCGCGGCGGCGATGGCCGGCGACAGCTCGCCCGCGCCCCAGCCGAGCCGCACCACGCCGCTCAGCGCACACCCGAGCGCGGAGCACCCGCCCTGGAACGACGGCGGCGGCACCGGCGAGCGCCCCGCGGCGCGCCACGTCCGGCCGTGATCGAGCGTCTCGTAGAGCTCCGCGCCGGCCGTGACGAGCACGCCGCGGTCGCCGGTCACCACCATCCCCGCTGGATCCGGCGGCAGGGCGTGCGGCGAGACCGTCCCGTCCTCCGCGATCGTGACGCCCAGGCTCGCCTGCCCGACGGGATCGGGCCACTCGACCGACGACAGCCACCCGTCGACCCCGCCGTCCTCGCGCGCGCGGAAGCGCCTGTCGACGAGCGCCCGTGTCCCGTCGCGCAGGGGCGGCGTCCAGTACCAGCCGGGGAGGTGCCCGCGGAGCTCCACGACCCGCGCGCCCCCCTCGTCGCGGCCCCGCGGCGCCCCGGCCGGCGCTGGCAGCCGCGCGTCTCGCTCGCCCCTCAGCAGCGCGATCGCGCTCCCGTCCCGGCGCGGCGCCCAGCCGACCAGCGTCTGTGACTCGCCGAGCTCGACCGCGTGCTCGACCCAGTCGCCCGGGCCGCGCCGCACGCAGATCCTCGGGTGGATCACGACCTCGCCGTAGCGGCGATCTCGCTCCTCGTCGCTGGCGACCCGCGGCGACGCCGCGCAGCCGCCGACGTAGCCGAGCGCGCCGCCGTCGTCGGCCACGAAGAACCCTTCGTCGCTGAAGGAGCGCTCCATCCGCGGCGCCTCGCCGCGCTCGGAGCGCAGGACGTAGCTGCCGTAGCCGTCGTAATCGTCCCACACGCAGAGGAAGAGCGGCCCGTCCTCCGCGGGCACCGGCGCGCAGCCCAGCCCCTCCGGGAGCCAGCCGGAGAACCGCTCGCGCACCGCGCCCGTGCTCACGTCGATCCGCGCGGCGCCGCCCTCGAACACCCCGAGCGCGGTCCCGTCGGGCAAGAGCGCGCCCGCGGAGACGGCCGCCGCGAGCGGCGCGAGATCGTCGAGGACGGGGGCGTCGCGCGAGGCGGCCTGGGCGCCCGCGAAGTTCAGCTGGAACGACCCGCTCGGCCAGCTCGAGCGGAGGTCGCCGTCGGGCCGACCGAGCGAGCCGTCCGGGAGGACGGCCACGCGCCCGAGCGCCGTGTCGAGCGCGAGCGCATCCGGGGCGACGCTCAGGGCGCGCACGGCGAGCCCGAGCCGCTGGCCGGCATCGATCCACGTCCTGCCGCCGTCCGCCGTCGTCGCGGCGCGGCCGAAGACGTCGAGGCGCGCCGCGCGCGAGGCGTCCAGCGCGGCCAGATCGTGGATGGCCGGCATGTCGAGCGCCCGGCCCCGATCCTCGCCCGGCAGGAGCTCCCGCGGCCCCTGCTCCAGGAAGACCACGACGCCTCGCAGGCCGTTGTGGGCGCCCCGCACCGCGCCGCCGCCGCCGAGCGCCACCTCCGCGAGCGGCCCCGTGAAGCCGCGCGAGCGGAACGCCCTGCGCCGGGTCCAGTGCAGGAAGCCCCCGCCGAGGTGGGGCGCGATCGCGAGCGATCCGACGACGGGGTCGCCGGACGCCCACAGCTCGGCCTCCCACGCCGCCGCGGCGATGCGCCCGTCTCCGCCGAGCTCGATCCGCGCGCCCTCCGTGACGACGCGAGCCGCGACGGCCGCGGCCGGTCCGTCGTGCGTCGCCCGGAACACGCCCTCGGAGAGCGCCTGGAAATAGCGCGCCCCCGCCGGGGCAGCGCTGGCGGCGCCGGTCGCGCCCGGCGCACGCGCGGCCCGAGCAGCCCCCGCGCCGCTCGCCGGGCTCGGCTCGGGCGCACGCGCGCAGGCGGCCGCGAGGAGAGCCGAGATCAGACCGAGGGAGCGCACCAGCATCCGGGGAAAGCACGACGGTATCCGTTGTCGCGCCCCCGTCCAGGGTCGATCCACGTCCTCGCCCCCGGCGGCCGCGCCCATCGTCCCCGGCTCCCGCGCTCCTTCAGGCAGCGCCCGTCGTAAGCTGCAGCCGCGGCGCCCTGCGCCCGCCCGGAAAGCCTGTGCACTCCCCTCCCCGACCTCGACGACCCACCCGCGACGAGCTCCTCGCCGCCGCCGGCAAGACGGTGCCGGACGTCATCGCCCCGGACCTCGATGTCCTCTTCTGCGGCATCAACCCGGGCCTCTACACCGCCGCCGTCGGGCACAACTTCGCCCGCCCCGGCAACCGGTTCTGGCCGGCGCTGCACGCCGGCGGGTTCACCGATCGCGTGCTCTCCCCGTTCGAGGAGCGCGAGTTGCTGAAGCTCGGCGTTGGGATCACCAACGTGATCGAGCGCGCGACCGCGTCGGCGGACGAGCTGTCCGCCGAGGAGCTCGCCGCGGGCGGGCGGCGGCTCGAGGCCACGGTGCGACGCTACCGCCCTCGCTTCCTGGCCGTGCTCGGGATCGGCGCCTACCGAGGCGCGTTCGGCAGGCCTCGCGCCGTGCCCGGCCCCCAGACAGAGACGCTCGGCGCAACGCGGCTCTGGGTGCTGCCGAACCCCAGCGGGCTCAACGCAAGCTATCAGCCGGACAGGCTCGCGGCGATGTTCCGCGCCCTCCACGAGGCGGTCACGTCGACCGGGGCCTCGCCGTGAGCGGCGAACGCGCGCCGACGCCGATCCCCTGAAAGGCAGGGTCCAGCGTACCGTCGCCGCCCCACGCGACGTGCGTCGTGCCCCGACTCGGCTCCTCCGCTTCAGGCCAGCTCAGCGGCCGCGATGGCCGACAGACAGGCGGTCTCCCGGCGCGCGCTCACGGCGTCGCTCGCCGGCGCGCCTACGCGGGCAGCGCGCTCGCGGCGTCGCTCGCCGGCGCGCCTACTCGGGCAGCGCGCTCGCCTCCTCCTGAGGCACCTTCGCGCGCGCCCTGCGGGCCTCTTCCCGGACGGCGGCGAGGCCGGGCGGCCCCTCGGACGATCGCCCGCCGCGGTTGCTCACCGCGGCGAGCCACGCGAACGGCGAGTCCGGCGCGCTCTGCGCGACGAGGAGGACGGCGCGGGACGCGTAACGCGCACAGCCGTCCTCGCACACGGGCAGGACGAGGCGGAGCCCTCCGCCGCCACCTCGGCTCACGAGGGGCGCCACGCGGAGCTCCGCCGGAGGCGGCGACAGCACGGCCATGATCGTGCGCTCCATCAGCTCGACGAACGTCGCTCCAGACATCGCAGGCGGCTCGGAGGTCGGCGTCCCCGCGCGGTCCGCCGCGTCGAGCCGGCCTGGCGGGAGCGCGAAGAGCCCCGCTCCGTCGGCCGCCGCCGCTGGCGAAGTCGGCAGCGCGCCCACGAGCGCCCCCACGAACGAAGCCAGCTTGAGTCCGAATCGCATACGTGCTCCCTCTGCGGCACGTCCAGCAGGCCCCATGCCAGCCACGCGCGGCCGCCCGCCCCGTCGCGGCGCCCCATCCAGGACGGTCCGCTCCGCTCGCCGCGCGTGACGGATCGCCACAGCGTGGCGTGCGGAGGCCCGATCCCGCGCGGCCTTGTCGCCGCGCGCTGGAGACGCCGCGGCGAGCCGGAGAGGACTGCTTCGAGCGCGTCGAGCAGGAGAATGGCCCTCGCCGGCCGAGCGCCGCTTTCGCTTGCCAGAAGGTCCGGGCGCCGTTAACCGTCTTCGTCATGCCCGACCGAAAGCCAGGGCTGAGCCCGCTTCAGGTGAAGTCCTCGGTCCCGCCGGGCGCTCCCCTCCCGTCCGCTCCTTCCGAGCCCGTGGCGAGCATTCTGCTCGTCGACGATCACCGCGCCAACCTCCTCGCCCTCGAGGCCGTGCTCGATCCGCTGCGCCAGCGGCTCGTCACCGCGCAATCCGGCGAGGAGGCGCTCGAGCACCTCAACCGCGAGGAGTTCGCGTTGATCCTCATGGACGTGAAGATGCGCGGTATCGACGGCTTCGAGACGGCCGCCCGCGTGAGGGGGCTCGATCGGGCGAGGCACACGCCGATTATCTTCATCTCGGGGCTGCCGGAGGACGAGGACCGACGGTATCGCGGCTATCGCGAGGGCGCGGTCGATTATGTCGTCAAGCCGTTCAATCCCGACATCCTCCGCGCCAAGGTGGCGGTCTTCGTCGAGCTGCACCGGAGGGCCGAGCAGATCAAGCGGCAGGAGGCCGCGCTCCGCCAGCTGGAGCGCCAGGCGAGCGACGAGGTGTTCCGGCGCATCATGGACACCAGCATGATGGGCCTGCTCTTCAGCGACTACGAGGGGCGCGTCATCGAGGCGAACGACTGCTTCCTGTCGATGATCGGCTACACCCGCGAGGACCTCAAGGCGGGGCTGCTCAGCTGGCAGGAGCTCTCCCCGCCGGAGTACGAGCACGTCCACCACGACGCGGTCAACGAGCTGAGCCTCCACGGCGTCACGAAGCAGTTCGAGAAGGAGTACATCCGCAAGGACGGCAAGCGCGTCGCGGTCCTCGTCGGGTCCGCCCGCATCGAGACGCAGCGGCGCAACCTCACCTACGTGCTCGACATCAGCGAGCGCAAGCGCGCCGAGGCCAACGTCAGCCTCCTCGCCGGCGCGGGCGAGATCCTCTCGTCCTCGCTCGACTTCCGCGAGACGCTCGGGCAGCTCGCCCGGCTCGTCGTCCCGCTCCTCGCCGACTGGTGCGCCGTGGACATCCAGGGCCAGGACGGCGCGATCCAGCGCGTCGCCGTCCAGCACACCGACCCTCAGAAGGTGGAGCTCGTCCGCCAGATCGAGCAGATCTATCCTGTCGATCCCGCGGCGAGCCGCGGTGTGCCGAAGGTGCTCCGGACCGGCGAGGCCGAGTGGGCCTCCGAGATCCCGGACTTCCTGCTCGTCGAGAACGCGCGGGACGAGGAGCACCTCCGGATGGCGCGCGAGCTCGGCCTCCGGTCGTACCTGGTGGTGCCGCTGGCGGCGCGCGGCCGCGTCCTCGGCGCGATCACGCTCGCGCACGCCGAGTCGGGCCGGAATTACACCAAGGCCGACGTGCAGTTCGCCGAGGAGCTCGCCCGGCGCGCCGCCCTCAGCGTCGACAACGCCCTCCTCTTCGAGCGCGAGGTCACCGTGCGCAAGGAGGTCGAGACGCTCGCGGAGGAGCTGAAGCACAGCGAGGCGCAGTTCCGGCTGCTCGCCGAGACCATGCCGCAGCTCGTGTGGACGAACCGCCCGGACGGCCACCACGAGTACTTCAACCGGCGCTGGTACGACTACACGGGGCTCACCGCGGAGGACACCGGCGGCGAGGGCTGGAGCCGGATGATCCACCCCGAGGAGCACGAGCGGGCGATCGAGGCCTTCCGGGAGGCGCTCCGCACGGGCGAGCCGTACGAGAGCCAGTGCCGGCTCCGGCGCGCGGACGGCGTGTACCGCTGGTTCATCGGCCGGGCGGTCGCCGCGCGCGACGGGTCGGGCCGCATCGTCCGCTGGTTCGGCACGTACACGGACATCGACGATCAGAAGCGCGCCGAGGAGGAGCGGCAGCGGCTCGTCCAGGCGCTGGAGCGCAGCAACAAGGAGCTCGATCAGTTCGCGTACGTCACGAGCCACGACCTCAAGGCGCCGCTCAGGGGCATCGCCAACCTCTCGCAGTGGATCGAGGAGGACCTCAACGACAAGATGACGGCGGAGAGCCGCAAGCAGCTCGATCTGCTGCGCGGACGCGTCCACCGGCTCGAGAACCTCATCGACGGGATCCTGAGCTACTCGCGGGCGGGCCGCGCCCGCGAGAAGCCCGAGGCGATCGACGTCGGCAAGCTCCTCCGGGAGATCATCGAGCTGCTCGCGCCCCCGCCGGAGACGCGTGTCGAGATTGTCCCCGACATGCCCGTCCTCGTCACGGAGCGCGCTCCGCTCCAGCAGACGTTCCTGAACCTGATCGGCAACGCGCTGAAGCACGCCGGGGGCACCGATCCGGAGGTCCAGATCAGCGCGCGCGACGCCGGCCCGTTCTGGGAGTTCTCGGTCTCCGACAACGGGGCGGGCATCGCCCCCGAGTACCACGACCGCATCTGGGGCATCTTTCAGACGCTGAAGGCGCGCGACAAGGTCGAGGGCACCGGCATCGGCCTGTCGGTCGTGCAGAAGATCGTCCTGAGCAAGGGCGGGCGCGCCTGGGTCGAGTCCGCCGTCGGCGCCGGCGCCACCTTCCGGTTCACCTGGCCCAAGATCGAGGCCAGAGAGCCTTCATCCCCCTGATGACCCCGCCTCGAGCGCTGGACAGGCACGGAGCTTGAACAACCTCCTCGGAACACAAGGCGGCTCATCACGGCCGACCTCGAAAGGAGGGTTCTCATGCTGTCGATGTCCAACCTGCCCAGGCTCTGCCTTGGCGCGCTTGCGCTCTCGCTGTTCACCGCGTGCGCCGCGGCCCCACCCCCGGAGCAGGCTCACCCCGAGCCGAGGTTGCCCAACCCCGGCCCGGATGGAGTCTACAAGGTCGAATGGCCCGATCTCAGGGAGGGCGAGGATCGGTTCATCGGCCTCACCCTCGGGGCCGACATCGCCGACGTCTGCCGCCTGCCCAAGACGAGCTTCGCCTTCGACTCCGCCGAGCCGCTGCCGCAGGAGCACGTGGAGCTCCGGGCGCTCGTCGACTGCCTGCTCTCCTCGGGCCTCCAGGGCGCGAGGATAGAGCTCGTCGGCCGCGCCGATCCGCGCGGCACCCAGGCGTACAACCAGGATCTCTCGCTCCGCCGCGCCGCGCGGGTGAAGGAGATCCTCGTGAAGGAGGGCATCCCTGCGGATCGCATCACGACGCGCGCGACGGGCGACGCCCAGGCCGTCGGAGCTCAACCGATGTACTCCTATGGCTATGATCGCAGGGTCGACGTCGCGCTGATCGGCGTCGCCCACGCCCCCCGGTGACGCGCGCGCTCGCCCGCTCGGCGGACGCGGCTCGAAGCCCCTGCCGCAGCGGCGCAGCCGCTGGATCTCCCGCTCTCCGCGGGCCTGCTCTCCCCTCTCCTCCCCTCATCCCATTTCTTCCGTTGGCGACGGCGCCGCGCGCCACGGCCCTTGGTTCACGGGCGCTCGTCTCATGGCATGCGTTGCGCCCGAGGCGCGTCACGACAGCTGTGGCGTTTCGTCACGCTCGCGCCACGGCGAGGATGCGCGGCCTCGGAGATAGGCGCTCTGGACGCGAGCTCTCGGTTGGTCCGGGCCCTGCAATGGTTTCCTGACACGAACCGGCGGATGTCGTGTCCGTCACGAGGAGACAAGAGCCATGACGAACCGAATGAGCAACGCGGTGGGGACTGCGAAGGGTGTGGTCGAGTCGGCGGCTTCCGGCGCGGGCGTCGCCGCGACGACGGCCAGGACGACGGCGTTCGACGTCGCGAAGGCGATCGCCGGCGTCGCCGCCACGGTCGGGGCGCTCGGCTTCGACGACGTGCTCGGCTGGGTCGGGCTCGCGCGCAAGCGGAGCCCGCTCACGGCACTCGGCCTCTTCGGCGCCGGCCTCGCGGTGGGCGCGGGCGTGGCCCTGATGCTCTCGCCGACGTCGGGCGAGGCGCTGCGCCGCGAGCTCCTGACCCGCCTCGACGGCCTGAAGCGCCAGGCGACCCGCGGGGTCGAGCAGGCCGAGCGCAAGGTCCAGGACAAGGTCGGCAATGCGGTCGACGCGGTGAAGGGCGCGGTCACGCCGTCCGAGACGAGCTCTGCGAACTCGCATTACGGCATCGAGGGAGCTGGGCTGTCCCACGGCGGCGAGAGCGGCCATCACCTGAGCTGAGGCGCTTGCCGTGTGGCTCGAAGCCATCATCACGCGGGAGGATCTCGCCCAGCTCCTGGGCGAGTTCCTCCCTGTGAAGATCCACCTGGACGACGATGAGACGACCGATCGCTGGCTGTACCTGGGCAAGGCGACCCAGATTGCCCTGGCCGATGACCTGGGCTTACGGGTCACCTGCCCTGCGGAGCTCCAGTGGTCCATCGCGGGCGTCAACCCCACCATCCGGCTCGACGAGCTCAGGGTGCTGATTTGCCCCGAGATCATCGAGAGGAACAAGGGGAACGTCCTTGCGTTCAACGTAGAGCTCGAGGAGGCGGACATCCGCGGCATCCCTTCGATCCTCGATCACACCGTCATGAAGGCGGTCAACGCGGCGCTCGCGAACAAGCGGCCTGAGTGGAACTTCACGAAGACGCTCACGCACACCGTAGGTCTCCCCTCCAACCTCGATCCCATCGAGGGGCTGCACATCGGGGTCGCCTGGGGCAAGCGCCGCATCAGTCAGGACGCGCTCGTGCTCGTGGTCTCCTTCAAGCTCAATTTCGTTCGAGGCGATTGAGCTCTTGAGCTCCGCCTCTCGATTCCCGACGAGCGCCCCGCCCCCCTCTCGGGTTGGCGGGGCGCGTTGCTCGAGCGTCCTTGTGTCCGGAAACACGCTCGCCCCTTACCTCCCGAGCCCGGAGGGGGCCGGGCATCCCGCCGAGCCCCCCACCATCGGTCGCCAACGTGAACGTTTACGTGGTCGTGAACGTTTGCGTGGTCGTGGTCGTGAACGTTTACGTGGTCGTGAACGTGGTCGTGGTCGTGGTCGTGGTCGTCAACGATAGGCCGTGAACGACCACGACCACGACCACGACCACGTAAACGACCACGACCACGTTCACGACGACGTAAACGTTCGGATGTAGGAGGACGCGGCGCGAGGCTTGGTTAACGCTTATGCCGAGCCGACCTGAGGAGCCAGGTGAATCCTCCCGAGCCGCCCCCCCCGCCCGCGCGTGAGCGCGCCCGCGATGTCCGAGTGCTTCACGAGCCCGAGGTAGCTCTCTCCGTCGAAGACGGCGACCACCGGCGTGTTCTTCTCGATCATCTGCCGCCCCACCTCGTTGAGCGGCACGTCCGCCGCCACCCGGGGCAGGTCGCAGCGCATGATCCACGCGATGAACGACCCTTCCTGGCCGGCGGCCAGCGCGCGCATGACATCCGTGCGCGTCACGATCCCGATCACGCGGTCCTCGTAGACGACCGGGAAGTCCGGCTCCTGGCTCGCGAGGATCCGCCGCGCGGCGTCGCCCACGAGCTCGCCAGGCCACAGCTGAACCGCCCTGCCCTCGCTCGGATGTTCTTCGGGCGGCGCCGCGGGCGCCATCACCGCCTGCGCCGCGCTCCACTCCCGCCGCGCCTCCACGAAGAGGAGCGCCGACACCGCGGCCACGATGAGCTGACCGCCGAACAGGCCCATGAAGAACAGCACCGCCGCTGCCGCTTGCCCGAGCGCCGCCGTCATCGACGTCGCGAGCCAGGCGCCGGTGAGCGGCGAGAGCGCCTCGCGCAGCGCGCGCCCCCCCTCGAGCGGCAGCGCCGGCAGCAGGCCGAGCAGCGCAATCCCCAGGTTCGCGCTGGCCACCCACACGATCGCGGCCTCGCGCGACGGAGCTTCGGCGGCCTGAAGAGCCGAGATCCACCCGAGCTCGCCCACCCCGCGCTGGGCCTCGACGGCCAGCGCGAAGAGCGCCGCGAGGGCCACGTTCGCCGCGAGGCCGAGCGCGCGGCCCTGCGCCCGCCCCCCAGAAGGACGCGACCGGAGGGCGATCGGGCCGAGCGGCGAGAGCTGGACCTCCCGCAGCCTCAGCCCGAGCAGCCTCGCCACGATCCCATGCACGAGCGCTTGCAGCGCCGCGCACCCGAGCAGCGCCGAGCCCAGCGCGCAGCCGAGGAGCGCGCCGCTCCACCCGTGCCGCGCCCCCCACTGGAGCGCCCCGATCGGGAGCAGCAGGCCGAACGCCGCGTGCGCAAACACATCAACACCGCCGAGCCGCGTGATCCTGATGACCGACTTCATGGTGTCTTGCTCCTGGGGTTCCCGCGCAGGCACCTGCACATGGCGGGAGGCGCAGTTCCGACGTGCCACTGCCTCCTCCCCCGGGGCGTGGCGAACACCTCGTCGCGCGATCGACGGCTCGGCTGACGGGCACTTGTCCCAGATCTTTCTGATTTTACTGCAAATCACATGCCGGTTTCCTGCGCCTCGCTTGCAAGGGAGCGGCGCGCGGAGCCACTCCTGGCGGTCAGAGCGGGCGCGACTGGCCTGAAGGGCTATTCCGCGGCGTTGGTGGTCATCATCGCGTCGTCATCGCGCCCACCGAGGCGGAGCGCCTGCGGCAGAGCCTGGACGGGCCTGCGGCGCACCCGAGGGCGCAGCAGATGCACCGGGCTCATCGCACCTCGCCTGAACGCCGCGGTGTGGCGTTCCGCGACATGGTGGGCGCATACCGTCACGGCGCCGCATCGGGCAGCCTGTCGCCCGCTCCAGCCCGACGTGTGCGGCCCGAGGCCGGAGCACGACCCTCCGCCGCTTCCATGACAGAGGAGGTCCGGGTCAAACGCTCCTGCGGCAGGTACGCACCACTCTCGAGCTCCTGGACCCAGCGGAGCATCTCCTCGCGAAGCCAGCACCGCAGATCGAACAGCTGCCCAGGATCGCGCGCCGAGACGAGCAAACGCACCTCGATCGTGCGCTCTGTCACATTCGTGACTTGAACCGCCTTCACGCGCTTGTCCCAGAGCTCGCTGCTCGGGAGGATCGACTCGAAGTGCCGCCGCAGGGCGTCCACCGGGGTCCGGTAATCCACGTAGAGCTCGACGGTGCCCAGCTTCTCCGACCCGTGCTTCGTCCAGTTCTGAAACGACTGGTCCAGGAGCCTCGCCGTCGGGACGATGAGCCGCCGCTCGTCCCAGATCTTCACGACCACGTGGGTCAGCCGGATCTCCTCGATCGTCCCGAACTCGCCGTCCACCACGACCTTGTCGCCGAGGTCGATGGGGCGGGTGAACAGGATGTGGAGGCCCGACAGGATCGCGCCGACCGGCTTCTGCGCCGCGAGGCCGAGCACGACGCCGGCGATGCCGGCCGACGCCAGCAGCGAGACGCCGACGTTCCTCACCGCCTCGAAGTTCATGAGCACGAGCGCGCCCGCCACGATCACGATGAGCACCCGCGCGACCCGCTCGAGCACGCGAGCCTGGGTGCGCAGCCCGCGGGACGACTCGCTCCCTTCCTTGAGATGACGCACGGCGCGCGCGTCCAGCACCTCCGTAAGGATCCCCACGATGCGCATCAGGAGCCACGCCACCCCGCCGATGAACAGCGCCGAGAGGAGCGACCGCAGATCGGTCACGAGGCCCTGGCCGATCCGCGTGAGCTTGGCGAGGCCGGCTGTCAGGACGACCCCGAGACAAAGGGTCACGGGGCCGATTGCCGCGTCGAGTGTCTTTTCGTCCCACGGCGTCGCGGTCCGTCGCGCGACGACCGAACCGCCGCGTCGGAAGACGCCCGCGGCGATCCGAGCGAGCCCGAAGCCGACCGGAACGCTCGCCGCGACGATCACCCACGGCCACACTCCATCACCCGGGATCCCCAGCCGGGCGCCGAGCGATTCAAAGTTCGAGTTCTGCATGCGTCCACTCCTTCACCAGCGCACCAGCGCCGCGCGCGCCTCCGTGATCTGGAGCCCCGGGGACACGGGCCTCCCCGCCGCGCTCTGGAGAGCGGCGGGGAGGGCTGTGACCGAGCGAGGCGCGGCGGGCTCATCCATCGTGTGTGCGGCGTCCCCACGGCACAGGGCGTGCCGCCGGACCCTCCCCCGCGTGTCCAGCCGGATCTCCGTCGCTCGCCGAGCAGAGCTCGCGAGGACGGATGGAGGCGCGCGCGCCCCGCTGCGGCGATCCGCACCAGCGCCGCTCGACCCCGCTCGGTGCGTGCGACCGACCCGAGCGGCGCGGCATGCTGTGTGCACGCTGGATCTGCAGCGGAGCCGACGGGGCGTCGAGATCGGCTGAAGAAACGCGGCAAAAGGACTCGTTTATGTCAGAGCGCAGAAGCCAGGTCGATGATTTCACTCGGCTCACCGAGGAGGATTTCACGCGGCTCACCGAGGAGACGGAGCGGCTCGCGAAGCACGTCGAGGACCTCCGGCACCGGATCGCCGCGACGACCGCGAAGCGCCGCGCGTCCTCCGGTACGCTCCCTGCGCAGAGCGCCGCCCCGTTCACGCCGCCGCACGGGTCCCCCTTGGAGCGGACGCACAACGCGACCCCGGAGCGGCCGTGCGACGCCGCCGCGGAGCGGCCTTATGACGCCGCCCAAGAGCGGCCGTATGACGGGCTGCCGGAGCGGTCGTATGAGGCCGCCCAGGAGCGGACGCACGACGCGGCATCGGAGCGGCCGCCCCGCGGAGCGACGGAGAGGCCGCCCCCCCGTCACTCTCCCTTTCCCGAGCGCACCTCGTGCCTCGCGAACGTGTCGCGGTGGCTGCCGCCGCTCAGGACCGGGAGAGACGCCATGGAATCGGGCGTCCATGAGAGGGTGGGAGAGGCAGGGCGTTACAGCATCATCACGCCGCGCAACAAGCCGAGCGATCTCCCGACGAGGCGCCGCTCGCCCAAGTCCGACGTGGCCTGAGGCGCCGACTCGGAGGGTAGCCGCGCCGGCGCGGGGGGCCCTTGCCCCGGTGTGCCGCCGCGGCTTCACGCGCGCGCTCGGCCCGATAGAACGCGGCGAACACGCGCGCCTTGCGTGCCGCACGCGTGGCCTGCACACGCACGCCCTGCGCTGCGCGTGGCGCGAAGCTTGCGCGGCTGAGCGCCTGCGGTGTAATACGAACACATGCTGCTGCGGTGGGAGCAGAAGCGCATGGCCGACGTGCCATGAAGCCTGAACCCGAGGGGATCCCGACGGCCCGCTCGTGGTCGGGCAGCGAGGGCCCCGTTCCTCGGCGGCGGGAAGCGTCGCGCGGCGCCCGAGCGCAGCGTCCATCGATGAGACCGCCGTCCAGGCGAGAGGGCCTGTCCTCCTGTGGTCCCCTCGCGCGGCGCCCTGGGATCACGCCGGGGCGCCTGGTTCGACGGCCTCCAGCGCTCCGGAGCCCCTCCGCGCCCGGGACGCGCGCTCATTTCCCTTTTTGACCGATCGGTCCTGTCCGCAGGCGGGACCAGGAGAACAGCGGCATGGAGCAGCGAAGCGACCTCGACAAGGCGGCCCGCAAGGCGAGAGCCGGCAATGGCAAGAGCAAGAAGGCCGCGTCCGGGGACGGGCTGGACGGCGCCGCGCGCGCGGCGAAGGCCCGCCCGGCCGAGCGCCTCCGCGCCGCCGCGCCGCTCGAGAGCGACAGGCTCGATCGGCGGACGCTGCTGATGGCGCTGACCGGCCTGAAGAAGGGCGATTTCTCGGTGCGGCTGCCCGTCCACTGGCTCGGGCTCGACGGGAAGATCGCCGACACGTTCAACGATGTCGTCGAGCGAAACGAGAAGCTCGCCAAGGAGCTCGACCGCCTGAGCCGCGCGGTGGGCAAGGAGGGCAAGCTCTCGCAGCGCGCCTTCATCGGCGAGGTGAGCGGCGCATGGGCCGACGAGATCGAGTGCATCAACGCGCTGATCGGCGATCTCGTCCACCCCACCGCCGAGACGGCGCGCGTCATCGGCGCCGTGGCCAAGGGCGATCTCTCGCAGACGATGGCCCTCGAGGTGGACGGCAGGCCGCTCGACGGCGAGTTCCTGCGGACCGCCAAGACGGTCAACACGATGGTCGAGCAGCTCGGCTCCTTCGCCTCCGAGGTCATCCGCGTCGCCCGCGAGGTCGGCACCGAGGGCAAGCTCGGCGGGCAGGCCGACGTCCGCGGCGTCGCCGGCAGCTGGAAGGACCTCACCGACTCCGTCAACTCGATGGCCGGCAACCTCACCTCCCAGGTGCGCAACATCGCCGCCGTCACCACCGCCGTCGCCACGGGCGATCTCTCGAAGAAGATCACCGTCGACGTGAAGGGCGAGATCCTGGAGCTCAAGGACACCATCAACACGATGGTCGATCAGCTCCGCTCCTTCGCCTCCGAGGTCACCCGCGTCGCCCGAGAGGTCGGCACCGAGGGCAAGCTCGGCGGGCAGGCCGACGTCCGCGGCGTCGCCGGCACCTGGAAGGACCTCACCGACTCCGTCAACTCGATGGCCGGCAACCTCACCTCCCAGGTGCGCAACATCGCCGCCGTCACCACCGCCGTCGCCAACGGCGATCTCTCGAAGAAGATCACCGTCGATGTAAAGGGCGAGATCCTCGAGCTCAAGAACACCATCAACACGATGGTCGACCAGCTCAACTCCTTCGCCTCCGAGGTCACCCGCGTCGCCCGCGAGGTCGGCACCGAGGGCAAGCTCGGCGGGCAGGCCGACGTCCGCGGCGTCGCCGGCACCTGGAAGGACCTCACCGACTCCGTCAACTCGATGGCGTCGAACCTCACGGCCCAGGTCCGCAACATCGCGACCGTCACCACCGCCGTCGCCAAGGGCGATCTCTCGAAGAAGATCACCGTCGACGTGAAGGGCGAGATCCTCGAGCTCAAGAACACCATCAACACGATGGTCGACCAGCTCAACTCCTTCGCCTCCGAGGTCACCCGCGTCGCCCGCGAGGTCGGCACCGAGGGCAAGCTCGGCGGGCAGGCCGACGTCCGCGGCGTCGCCGGCACCTGGAAGGACCTCACCGACTCCGTTAACTCGATGGCCGGCAACCTCACCTCCCAGGTGCGCAACATCGCCGCCGTCACCACCGCCGTCGCCAACGGCGATCTCTCCGAGAAGATCACCGTCGACGTGAAGGGCGAGATCCTGGAGCTCAAGAACACCATCAACACGATGGTCGATCAGCTCCGCTCCTTCGCCTCCGAGGTCACCCGCGTCGCCCGAGAGGTCGGCACCGAGGGCAAGCTCGGCGGGCAGGCCGACGTCCGCGGCGTCGCCGGCACCTGGAAGGATCTCACCGACAACGTGAACTCGATGGCCGGCAACCTGACGAACCAGGTGCGCGGCATCGCCAAGGTCGTGACCGCGGTCGCCAACGGCGATCTCAAGCGCAAGCTGGTCGTCGACGCCAAGGGGGAGATCGCCGCGCTCGCGGACACGATCAACGGCATGATCGAGACGCTCGCGACGTTCGCGGATCAGGTGACGACGGTGGCGCGCGAGGTCGGCGTCGAGGGCAAGCTCGGCGGGCAGGCGAGCGTGCCCGGCGCGGCCGGCACGTGGAAGGACCTCACCGACAACGTGAACCAGCTCGCGGCCAACCTCACCACGCAGGTGCGCGCGATCGCCGAGGTCGCCACCGCCGTGACCAAGGGCGATCTCACCCGGTCCATCAAGGTCGAGGCGCAGGGGGAGGTCGCCGCGCTGAAGGACAACATCAATGAAATGATCCGGAACCTCAAGGACACGACGCTGAAGAACAGCGAGACGGACTGGCTCAAGAGCAACCTCGCCAAGTTCTCGCGCATGCTCCAGGGGCAGAAGGATCTGCTCACCGTCGGCCGGAGGATCCTGTCCGAGCTCGCCACCGTCGTCACGGCGCAGCAGGGCGTCTTTTACATCATGGATGCCGCCCGCGAGGAGCCCGTCCTGAAGCTGCTCGCGAGCTACGCGTTCAAGGAGCGCAAGCACGTCGACAACCAGTTCAAGCTGGGCGAGGGGCTCGTCGGGCAGTGCGCGCTCGAGAAGGAGAAGATCCTCCTCGTCAACGCGCCCCCCGATTACATCACGATCACGAGCGGCCTCGGCGACGCGCCCCCGGTCAACATCATCGTGATGCCCGTGCTCTTCGAGGGGCAGGTGAAGGCCGTCATCGAGCTCGCGTCGCTCGAGCGCTTCAGCCCCACCCACCAGGCGTTCCTCGACCAGCTCACCGAGTCGATCGGCATCGTGCTCAACACGATCGAGGCCAACATGCGCACCGAGGACCTGCTCAAGCAGTCCCAGTCGCTGGCCCGCGAGCTCCAGAGCCAGCAGGAGGAGCTCCAGGAGACCAACGCCGCGCTCGGCGAGAAGGCGCGGCTCCTGGCGGAGCAGAACGTGGAGGTCGAGCGGAAGAACCACGAGGTCGAGCAGGCCCGCCAGGCCCTCGAGGAGAAGGCGCGTCAGCTCGCCCTCACGTCCAAGTACAAGTCGGAGTTCATGGCCAACATGTCCCATGAGCTCAGGACCCCGCTGAACAGCCTCCTCATCCTGTCGGACCAGCTCTCCAGGAACAACGACCAGAACCTCACCGCGAGGCAGGTCGAGTACGCGAAGACGATCCACGCTTCAGGCACCGATCTCCTGGGGCTCATCAACGACATCCTGGATCTCACGAAGATCGAGTCGGGCACCGTCGTCGTCGACGTCGGGGAGATCAGCTTCACGGACCTCTCGGACTACGTGCGCCGCACGTTCCGGCACGTCGCCGAGGCCAAGAAGCTCGATTTCGAGCTCTCCTTCTCGTCGACGCTGCCGACGTCGATGTCCACCGACGCGAAGCGGCTGCAGCAGGTGATCAAGAACCTGCTCTCCAACGCCTTCAAGTTCACCGAGCGCGGCAAGGTGGTCCTGGAGGTGACAGTGGCCCGCAGCGGCTGGAGCCGTGAGAACGATGTGCTCAACCGGTCCGACGCTGTGATCGCCCTCTCCGTCCACGACACAGGGATCGGGATCGCGCCGGACAAACAGCAGATCGTCTTCGAGGCGTTCCAGCAGGCGGACGGCAGCACGAGCCGCAAGTACGGCGGCACCGGGCTCGGGCTCGCGATCAGCCGGGAGATCGCGGGGATGCTGGGCGGCGAGCTCACCCTGGTCAGCGCGCCGGGGCGCGGCAGCACGTTCACGCTCTACCTGCCGCGCACCTTCCGGCCCGTGCGGGCGGCGCGGCGGCAGCCGACACACGTCCTCGACGCGCCGCCGTCCGTCGATGATGCCGTCCACAGCAGCCGGCCGTCGGATCGCACGTCCGCGAGCGCGGACGTCCAGATCATCGACGACAGCGAGAGCGTCCGCCCTGGCGACCGCGCGATCCTGATCGTCGAGAACGACACGGTGTTCGCCCGCTTCCTCGTGGATGTCGCGCGGGAGCACGGCTTCAAGGCGGTCGTCGCGCTCCGCAGCGCGACCGCGCTCTCGCTGGTGCGAGAGCTCGAGCCCGCGGCGATCACGCTGGACATCAACATGCCCGACGTCGATGGGTGGCGCGTGCTCGACGGCCTGAAGCGCGACCTCTCGGCGCGGCACATCCCGGTCCAGGTGATCACGACAGAGACGGAGGAGGAGCGGAGCCGCGCGCGGCGGATGGGCGCGGTGGGCCTGCTCAACAAGCCGCTCAGCAGCAGGACGGCGCTCGACGAGGCGTTCGCGCGGCTCGCCGGGCTGATCGCCTCGCCGCGGCGCCGGCTGCTCGTCGCGGCCCCGGACGAGGCCTCCTTCGCCCGGCTGACCGAGCTGCTCGGGGACGAGGAGGTCACGGTCGCCGGCGCGACGACGGCCCAGGAGGCGCTCGACGCGCTCGATCGCGAGGCGTTCGACGCGATCGTGATCGATCTGCACCTTCCGGACATGTCCGGCCTCGAGCTCATCGAGCGCCTCGATCGCGCGGGGCGCTTCGCCGATCTCACGGCCATCGTGTACGCGCCGGCGGGCGTCGTCGGGGACGACGAGGCGCGCCTCTCCCGGCTGGCGCAGACGCTGCCCGTGAAGCCTGTCCAGTCGAGAGAGCGCCTGCTCGACGAGCTTACGCTCGCGCTGCACCGCCGGCTCTCGGACCTGCCGGAGCAGACGCGGCTCATCGTGGAGCAGCTCCACGAATCGGCAACCACGCTCTCCGGCAAATGTGCGCTGATCGTCGACGACGATTTCCGCAACATCTACGCGCTGAAGACCGTCCTCGAGAGCTACGGGATGACCACCCTCACCGCCGACACGGGGAGGGCCGCCATCGAGCGCCTGGGGAGCACGAGCGGGATCGACGTCGTGCTCATGGACATCATGATGCCGGAGATGGACGGATACGACACGATCCGCGCGATCCGCAAACAGCCGGCATTCCAGACGCTACCGATCATCGCCGTCACGGCGAGGGCGATGAAAGGCGACCGGGAGAAGTGCCTGGAGGCGGGCGCGACCGACTACACCTCGAAGCCGGTCGACACGGAGCAGCTGCTGGCGCAGCTCCGCATCTGGCTGCATCGCTGAGCTCGCTTCACCTCGCGTCACCGCCGCTCCCACACAACGCCCCGAGATCACTCCCGAGCACGTCCGTCGGTTTCGTCTGCGCTGCAACGACGCCTCAGTGTGGCGCACCTGCGCAAGATCTTGCGCGGCACACGGGCCGTCGACAGCGCAAAATACCGAGCATTTTCCGCATTTTCTTTTGGCATACCGCCTGCTGTAGCAACGCAGCGATGTGGGATTCCAGAATACAGGCAAGGCGCGCGAGAGGACGTTCGTCGGGAAAGGAGCTGTAGGTGAGGGCAAAGCTGGTGACCGGTCTCGTCAGGACCTGGTCGGACGCCGAGAGGTCGGTCGAGCGCGTGATGAGCTGCGGATACACGCGTGACGCCATCAGCCTTGTCATGAGCGATGGGGAACGCGACCAACGCGCCGTGGGCGGAAACGCCGGCGCGGCGGCGGACGTCGGCGGGGCGGCGGGATCGGCCTCGGCCGCGCTCGCGGTGCTCGGCACGAGTGTGGCGTTCCCTGACCTGGGGCTCGTGGCGGCGGGGCCCATCGAGGCTGCGCTCGCCGGCGCCGGCGCCGGCGCGGGCGGCGCGGCCGGCGGGCTCGTCGATGCGCTCGTCGACGCCGGCATCCCCGAGCACCGGGCGAGCATCTACGACAGCGGCCTGCGACAAGGCGCGATCCTCGTGGGCGTAATGGCTTCCTCCGAGCGAGATGTAGAGATCTTGGAATTGATCCTCGAGTATGCCGGCGCCGAGGACGTCCGGAGCGAGAGCTCGCAGCGGCGTCCTTACGACAGCTTCATCTGAGCGCTCGCTGGAAAGCGAAAGGCACGTGGCAACTTGCCTCGCTGAGGCGCGCTGCCGCTGACGCGCCCGTGCAGGGGTTCAGGAGCTCCCCGAGCGGATCGCCTGGCACAGGCGATGCTCCAGACTCGGCGCGTGCCGTCGCGTGGCGAGCGGCGGATGGCCGGAGCACACGGCAGGAGACCGCATGTCGAGCAACATGACCCAGGCGTTCGATCACACCTCAGGGGAATGCTTCGAGGTCGGCACGGTGGTGGGCGACAAGTATCAGCTCCTCCGCAAAGCGGGAGAGGGCGCGATGGGGTCTGTCTGGGTCGCCACGAACACGGCGCTCGAGGCCAATGTGGCCATCAAGGTGCTGCGGCCGGAGATGCGCTCTCCCGCGATCGCCGAGCGCCTGCTGCGTGAGGCGCGGGCCGCGGCGAAGCTCAGCCACCCCGGGATCGTGCGTGTCTTCGATCTCGGCAAGACCGCGGGCGGCACCCCGTACATCGTGATGGAGCTCCTGGAGGGCGAGGCCCTCCGGGACGTGCTCTGCCGCGAGCACCGGCTCGCTCCCGAGGTGGCGGTCTCCATCCTGCTGCCGGTCGCGAGCGCGATGCACGCGGCCCACGAGCGGGGCATCGTTCACCGGGATCTCAAGCCGGACAACGTCATGCTCGCGAATCAGGGCGACGGGCGGATAAGGCCCAAGGTCGTCGATTTCGGGATCGCGAAGGTGACGTGGACCGAGCCCGAGTCCGGATCGACGGGCGCGGCCGTGATCGGGACTCCGCAGTACATGCCGCCGGAGCAGGCGCTGGGGCAGGGCCACATCGATCATCGCGCGGACGTCTGGGCGCTCTGCACGATGCTGTACGAGGTGATCGCGGGCGAGACGCCGTATGCGGGGGAGCACGGGTTCGGGACGCTGCGCGCGATCATCCAGGATCCGGTGCGCTCGCTCGTCGAGCGGTGCGGCTCGGACCCGGCGCTGTGGTCGATCATCGAGCGCGGGCTGCGCAAGGATCCGGCGGATCGCTGGGGGAGCATGCGCGAGCTCGGCGGCGCGCTCGCGACGTGGCTCGTATCGAGGGGTGTCTCGGAGGACGTGAGCGGCGCGTCGCTGCGCGCGCAATGGCTGGAGGAGCGGGCCAGCCAGATCCCGTCGCCGTCGCCGCGACAGATGGCGGTGAGCTCGGCGCCGACGCTGCACTCGCGCCGCGCGGAGGACTCCCTGGAGCTGCAGCTGCCCCTGACGGCCGCGCCTAGGGCGCCGGGGGCGGCGGAGCGCAAGGGGATCGAGGAGAGCGGAGAGCGCGCGTGGTCCGAGGCGACAGCGATGGTGAATCTGCCAGGGGCGGCGCCTCCGTCGCCGCGATCCTCGTGGCGGGAGCGCTTTCCGCTCCGCGCCGTCGCGGCGGCCGGGCTCGTGGCCCTGGCGGGAGCGGGGGTGTGGAGCGTCGCGCTGGGCACGACGGGTAGCGCGGTCGAGTCGACGCTGGCGCCGCCGGTCGAGCCCGTGGCGGTGATCGCCGCTGCGCCGTCTCCGGCGCAGCCAGCGCTAGAGGCGATCTCCCGTTCGGCCGGCGTGGCGCCCGGGAGCGTGGCGCCGCCGGCCGGGCCCCCGGTACAGCGCCCGGCGCGCGCTCTGAAGGCTACGGTCCCCGCGCCTGCGACGCCGGCCGCGGCAGCGCGGACTGCGACCGCCGCGCCGGCGGCGAGCGCGCCAGCCGCGACCGGGAAGCCGCCGGCGGCAGCGGTGGGCGCGCCGCCCGGGTCATCCGGGCCCAACACAGGCGCGGAGGCGCCTGCCCCGCCTGCACAGCCGGTGTCCGCCGGCTCGGCGCCGGTGCCGGGGAGCGCCGCCTGTCCGGCTGGCGGTGGCCGGGAAGGCGGGGAAGCGGCCTGCCCGCCGGCCGCCGAGGCGTCGGCGAGCGCCGCGGAGGTCTACGATGACGCCGGGGCGGCCGAGAAGGAGCCCGCCGTTCACCGTGCGGCGCCCACCGAGGAGGCGCCGCCGTCCGCGGATGCCGGCGCAGCGGAGGGCTCTTCGAGCGCTCCAGCGGCGCCGTAGCGGCCCGATGCCGCCCCGGCGGGCGGGGCTGGAGCTAGACGCCGAGCGCCCGCAGGAACCCGCCGTCGCACTCGGCATCGGGGAGCGCGCCTCCCCGGCGCACGCCCGCATGGCGAGGCTCCAGCAGGTCGAGGCCGAAGCTCCACAGCGCGTTGCGCGCCTGCGCGAAGAGGCCCTGCCTGGGCAGGTTGTCGAGGCGCACGGCCTCGCTCCGCCCGAGGTCCTGCTCGAACAGGCGGGCCGTGTCCCTCACGAAGGCGGGTTGCTTCACGATGAGGTTCGCCTCGCTCACCCACCTCAGGCTCGTCGGGTTCACGTTGAAGGTCCCCACCGTCGCCCAGTCGTCGTCGATCACCGCGAGCTTCGCGTGGAGCATCGACGGGAGGAACTCGTGGATCTGGAGCCCGTTCTCCAGCCATGACGTGTACCGCGCGAGGCTCGCGTGGCGGATGGCCGGGAGGTCGGAGTCGCGCGGCACGATGATCTTCACGTCGATCCCGCGGCGGGCGGCGTCGATGAGCTCGCGCTCGAGCCCGCGGGGAGGGCAGAAATACGCGTTCTCGATCCACACCCGCCGCCGCGCCGCGCGCACCCGCGCGAGGTGGCGCTCGTAGATGACCGCGGGCGGCGTGGGCGCGTCGGTGATGAACTCCACGTCGTCGTAGACGCCGTCCGTCCAGTAATCGAAGGACCGCCCCGCGGCCTCGTCGGCGAGCATCCAGCGGCACTCGAACGCCCGCGCCATGTCGGTCACGCAGGGCCCCATCACCCGGCTACAGACCTCGTGCCAGCCGTCGCCGCCCTCGTCGCGCGGCAGCCACTCGTCGGCCCACGCAGCGCCGCCGACGTACCCGGCGCCGTCGATCACCACGATGCGCGCGTGCTCCCGCGGGAACAGGGCGCCCCCGCGGAGGACGGCGCCCAGCGGCCTGTAGGCGCGGGCGCGGATGCCGCGGGCCCTCATGTCCTCGAAGAACGCCGCCGGCGTCGTGTGGCTGCCGAGCGCGTCGTACAGGAGCCGGACATCCACGCCGCGCCGCGCGGCGTTCGCGAAGGCGTCGGCGAAGCGATGACCCATGAGATCGTTGCGGTAGATGTACGTGGAGATCCAGATCCGCTCCCGGGCACGCGCAATGTCATCGAGGAGCGACTCGAGCACCCATTTCATCCCCGGGAGGAGGCGCGTCGTGTGGAGAGCGCCCCCTGCCGCAGCGCGACCGGTGCTGGAGTCCGCCCTGGAGCCTGGAAATGTCGGCGCCGAGCAGGTCATGTCGAGTCCCGAACGCCGGGCGGTTGCAGCTCGATTGCCACAGCGGCCCGCGCGTCCTCACCACCGTGGCTCAAGCAGCCGGTGTGCCACGTCGCCAAGGCGCGAGCGCGCAGGGATGTCAGCAGGAGAAGGCTCACCACGTGGCAAAGTGCCACGCGCGTGGCGTCGGTGAGGCGACCGTCTCTCCGGCGCATCGGCTGTCCTCGCGGGCTTCGCAGGCGGGCCACGCGTGCGCGAGCGGGCCGCGGCACCAGTCTTGAACGGCGTGGGCGCGATGATGCCCGCCGCCCGCGAGTTCGCCGCTCCTCGACCCGCCCGGACGCGCGCCAGGTCGCGCCGAGCGCCCTCCGAGCCCCAACCCAGACCGCCGCCCGCGCCGCCGCTGCGGCGCCGGCTCGCCCTGGATCCCCTGCACGCGATCGGCGCGTTCGCGCTCGCCTGCGTGGCCGCAAGCGCCTTGTTCATGCACGCGCGGGGGACGCGCGAGGCGACGGCGCAGGGGCTCACCCTGCGCGTCGCTCATCCCGAGAGGATGCGCTTCCGCGACATGGAGCGGGTCACGCTCGACGTGCAGAACACGGCGGGCGAGCCCTGCCGGGCGGCCGCGCTCACGCTCGACGAGGCGTACCTGGACAGCTTCGAGGAGCACCACGCCACGCCCGCAGAGGCGGCGTTCGGGCGCTTCGAGCTGGGCGACCTCGCGCCCGGCGAGCGACGCCGGATCGACATCGAGCTCCGCGGCGAGCGCAGCTGGCTCGCCTCGGGCAACGCGACCCTGTCGTGCGGCGGGGAGCGCGGCGTCAACGTGCCGCTCCGCACGTTCATCTTCCCCTGAGATCACCATGGAGACCGTCGCGCGCGTCGCCTTCGTCTATGTGTTCCTCGCCGCCGCGTTCCGCGTGCTCGGCAAGCGCGAGCTCAGCTCGATGTCGCCCTTCGAGCTCGTCACGCTCATGCTGATCCCCGAGATCGTCTCTCAGGCCCTCGTCCGCGAGGCGTCGCTCGCGAACGCGCTCGCGGGCGTGTCCACCGTCCTCGTGCTCGTGTTCCTGACGTCCGTCCTGACGCACCTCTTCCCGAAGGCGTCCGAGGTCATCGACGGCTCGCCCACGGTGCTGGTCGCGAAGGGCCGTATCCTGGAAGCGGCGTGCAATCGCGAGCGGATCCAGCCGGAGGAGATCCTGTCCGAGATGCACAAGAGCGGGCTGGAGCGCCTCTCCCAGGTGCGATGGGCCATCCTGGAGGCGGACGGCGCCCTCACCATCGTCCCGGAGCAGGGCCACGGCCTGCCCGTCTCCCCGGCCAGGACGCGGGACGAAGGCGTGTGAGCGCCGGTCAGGCCGGGCGGGAGGCGAGGCGGCGCGCGCCGCGGCGGGCGATCGCCGCCGCGAGGGCGAGGGCGCCGAGCGCCGTGCCCACGAGCGTGCCCTGCCCGCGGGTCCGCGAGGGGCGGTCGCCGTCGAGGACCGGGGTCGCCGCGCCGCAGAGCACATCGGCGTGGACGCTGACGCGGGCGCGCAGCCAGTTGTCGACCCGCTCCTGCGGCGCGGGGCTCAGGACGAGGTCCGTGTCGAGCGCGGCGCGCGGCAGGTTCGCCTCCAGGCGGGTCAGCCAGACGTCCTTCGGGTGCAGGCCGACCATCGCGATCGCGAGGTCGTCGAGCGCCCCGCACGCGAGCTCGCGCGCGTCGATCTGGCCGGAGGCGACCTCCCCGCAGCTCGGATCGGACAGCGGGACGCCGGCCGGGCACGGGTTCGCCACGGCGCGGCTCTCGGTCGCGATCTCGGCGAAGCGCACGGCGCACGCGGCGTCCTGGACCTCGCCGGTCTCGCCGTTGGCGAGCCCCTGCTGGGCGAACGCGGCGGCGATCGTGTCGACCGGGGTGGTCGAGCCGCTCGTTGTGTAGCGCACGCCGAACGGCGCCGCGGGGCTCGACACGGGCGAGAACAGCGAGCCCTGCTGCGCGTAGGGGGTGAGGAACGCGCGGCCGCCGTCGGCCGCCGCGATCGCCTTCTCGCGGAGCACGCCGTAGTTCGACTCCTGCGAGGCGAAGTCCCACGCGAGGAGGTCGATGGGGACGGCCGCGGCCGCGAACCCCTCGGGGGCGAGCCGCGCCTCGCTGATGGTGAAGAGGGTGATCGCGACGTTCGCGCCCGTCCCGGCGGCGACCATCCGGAGCGGGAGCGCGGGGTTCGCCCCCGGCGTGACGACCCGCACCGGCGTCATCTCCTTCACGTCCTTGCCGGGCTGAAGCCTGATGGCGATGAAGTCGAAGCCCTCCTCGACATAGGCATCGATGATCGGCTGCGTGGACTCGTCGACGTTGAAGCCGTTCGTCTCGAGCCACGTGTTCAACGCGCCGGGCGTGTCCGTCGCGAGCGTCACGGTCTCGTACGGACCGACGGTGCCGCGGTGGAGCACGGTGACCTGATCGCCGACGCCGAGCGAGTCGCCCGCCGCCTCCGCGGAGCCGAGGGTCGAGCCGCAGCCGCCGCCGCTCCGGGCGCAGGTGGAGCTCGGCGCGGTGATGCGCACCGACGTGGCCGCGTCGAGCGTCTCGAACCAGGCGTCCGAGCCTTCCTCGAGGATCGCCCCGCGCTTCACCGGGAGCACCCACCCGAACGCACTCGGATCGCCGGAGTACTGGATCTGATCCCAGAGCACCGACTGGACGGGCGACACGGAGAGCACCATCCGGTGCGCGTTGACGACCGTCGTCTCGGTCGGCGGAGCGAAGCACCCGCCGCAGGCGAGCGCCTCGCGCGGCGACAGGAGCGTCGCGGAAGGAACGGCGAGCGCAAGGAGCGCGAACAAGCGAAGTTTCATCGGCTACCTCCAGGGGCGCAGGTCAGCGCGGGCGGGCTCTCGGGAGCGCGCGGGCGGCGCGCGGCGCACCGCCGTCAGGCTATCCAAGCCCGCGCGCGGCGGGCAGCCCGCGCACGATTGGCGCGCCGCCTGCTGCCCGGCGAGCCGCCGTCGGCCCGCGCACGATCAGCGCGCCGCCTGCCGCCCGGCGAGCCGCCGTCGGCCCGCGCGCGATCGGCGCGCCGCCTGCCGCCCGGCGAGCCGCGGTCAGCCCGCGGCCCACCACGCGTCGAGATCGCGGAGGGCACGCTCGGCCATCACCTCGTAGCGGGCGCGCTTGCGCAGCTTGCCGTGCGCTGGATCGAGCGGCGCGATGTGCGCCCAGGTGATGTTGGACGGCTGATACGTGGGCTGCTTCCGGCCGAGGTGCGTGAGGATGCCGCCGAGCGCCGTCGTGGGCGGCGGCGGCCGGAGCGGCTCGTTCCGCAGCTGCTGCGCGAGGAGGATCGCGCACACGAACCCGGCCGCGGCGCTCTCCACGTAGCCCTCGACGCCCGAGATCTGGCCGGCCAGGTGCACGCCCGGCATCGCGCGGAGCTCCATCGCGGGGCCGAGGAGCGCGGGAGCGTCGACGAAGGTGTTCCGGTGCACGGAGCCCATGCGGAGGAACTCGGCCTCCTCGAGGCCGGGCACCATCCGGAACACCCGCAGCTGCTCGGCGTACTTCATGCGCGTCTGGAAGCCGACCAGGTTGTACGCCGTCGCCGCCTCGTCCTCCGGGCGCAGCTGGAGCACCGCGTAGGGGCGCCGGCCGGTGCGCGGATCGGTGAGCCCCACCGGCTTCATCGGCCCGAACGCGAGCGTCTGCTCGCCGCGCGCCGCCATCACCTCGCAGGGCAGGCACCCCTCGAAGTAGCGCACCTCCTCGAAGGCGCGGGCCTCCACCTTGTCCGACGCGACGAGGGCCTGGACGAACGCCTTGTACTGCGCCTCGTCGAAGGGGCAGTTCACGTACGCCTCGTCGCCGGCCTCGGCGTCGTCGCGGCGCTCGGCCGCGTCCTCCGGCTGCGCGGCCCGATCCGGCTGCGCGGTTTGCTCCCGCTGCGCGGCCCGGTCGCCGCGGACGGCGCCCCCCTTGCCGTAGCGCGACTGCTTCCACACGCGCGACCAGTCGATCGAGTCGGCGCTGACGATCGGCGCGATCGCGTCGTAGTAGGCGAGGTGCTCGGCGCCGACGGCCGCGGCGAGGCTCGCCGCGAGGGCGTCGGAGGTGAGCGGCCCCGTCGCGAGGATCACGGGCCGCTCGGCGGGGATCTCGGTCACCTCCCGGTGCTCGACGGTGATCCGTGGGTGGGCCTCGATCTCACGCGTCATCGCCTCGGCGAACCGCTCGCGGTCGACCGCCAGCGCGCCGCCGGCCGGCACCGAGGTCTCGTCGGCGCACCGCAGGGCGAGCGAGCCCACGCGCCGGAGCTCCTCTTTGAGGAGCCCCACCGCGTTGCTCAGCGCGGCGCCGCGCAGCGAGTTCGAGCACACGAGCTCGGCCATCCGATCGCTCGTCTGCGCAGGCGTGCGCTTGTGAGGCTTCATCTCGACGAGGCGCACGCGCAGCCCGCGCTGCGCGAGCTGGTACGCCGTCTCGCAACCGGCCAGGCCGCCTCCGACGACGACGACGTCGTGCTGGCTCTCCGCTCCGTTCATACAGCTCACCAGGTGGGGGGGTGTCGCGGGCTTCTTAGCTCGCCGTGCGGCGGGCGCGCACGGCCCGCTTTTCGGCGGCTCCCTGGGCCGCGCCAGCGCCCTGCGGCGCCGCCTCGGGCCGGCCGGCCGGCGTGGGCTCTGCCGGCGCGGGCCGGGCGGCCGGCGCCGGGGCGGCGCTCGCGACGACCGCCGCGGCGTCCGGGGGGGCGGCGCCGTCCGCGGCCCCGTCCTCCCCTTCCCCTTCGACGATCTCCTGCTTGAAGCCGCAGTCCTTCGTCGCGCAGACGAGCATCGCCTTCTTGCCGCCGGTGCGGGTGACGAACTTCGCGCCGCACTGCGGACACGGGACCGGCACCGGCTTCTGCCAGAGCTTGAACTCGCACTTCTGCTCGGCGTTCCAGTTGGAGCAGCCGTAGAAGGTGCGCCCGCCCTTCTTGCGCGGCCGGATCTCGATGAGATCGCCGCCGCAGCTCGGGCACGCGACGCCGAGCGGCACCGGGCGCGTGTTCTTGCAGGCCGGGTACCCGGTGCACGACAGGAAGTCGCCGAAGCGGCCCGTCTTGATGATCATCGGCTTCCCGCACTTGTCGCACGAGATGTCGGTCTCGCGGACGGCGGCGGTCCCCCGCGCGTCGGACAGGTCGCGCGTCGCCTTGCACTTCGGGTAGCGCTCGCAGCTCAAGAACCAGCCGTTCTTGCCCCACTTCTTGAGCATCATCGACCCGCACTCGTCGCAGACGATGTCGGTCTTCTCTGCCTCGGGCTTCCACGGCGCGAGCTTCTTCGACTTGTCGAGCTGCTCCCTGAACTTCTTGTAGAAGGTCTTGAGCAGCTGCTCGCGCTTCAGGCTGCCGGCGCCGACGGCGTCGAGCTCCTCCTCCATCTGCGCCGTGAAGTTCGGATCCATGATGTCGAGGTTCGACCGGACGAGGCCGTCGACCACGAACTTCCCGAGGAGCGTCGGCTGGAACGCGCCGCCGTCCCGCTTCTCGACGTACGCGCGCTGCTGCACCTTGCTGATGATCTCGGCGTACGTCGACGGGCGGCCGATGCCGCGCTTCTCCAGCTCGCGCACGAGCGAGCCCTCGTTGTAGCGGGGCGGCGGCTGCGTGAACTTCTGGTCGGTGATGACCCCCGGGGGCGACACGGAGAGCGCCTCGCCCTCCTTCATGTCGGGCAGGAGCGCCTCCGAGTCCTCCTCGGCCGAGGGCCCCGGCGCCGCGCGCTCCGCCTCGACGGCGGTCGCCTCGGGCGCCGGCGCGGCGGCGCCGCCGTCCGGGGCTGCGCCTGCGCTCTCCTCCTCGCCGGCGAACTCCTGCTGGCCCTCGGTCACCTGCAGCCAGCCGGCGAACTTGAGGATCCGCCCGGTGGCCCGGGCGAGGTAGCTCCGGTACGCGGGCGCCGCGACCGTCGGCGCGACGTCGATCTCGACCGTCGTGCGGTCGTACACCGCCGGGGTCATCTGCGAGGCGACGAAGCGGTTCCAGATGAGCTTGTACAGCTTGTACTGCTCGTCCTTGAGGTGCTTCTTGATCGAGTCCGGGTGGATCTCGACGCTCGTCGGCCGGATCGCCTCGTGCGCGTCCTGCGCGTTCTTCTTCGACTTGTAGACGTTCGGGCGCTCGGGGACGAACTCCTTGCCGTACCGCTTCGCGACCACGCCGCGCACCTCGGCGATCGCGTCGTCGCTGACGCGCGTCGAGTCGGTACGCATGTACGTGATGAGGCCGACCGGGCCGCCGTCGCGCTTGAGGTCGATGCCCTCGTAGAGCGCCTGCGCGATCTGCATCGTCCGCTTGGCGCCGAAGTGCAGGTAGTTCGTCGCGTCCTGCTGGAGCTTCGAGGTGGTGTACGGGGCGGGCGGGTTGCGCTTCTGCTCGCGCCGCACGACCTTCGCCACCCGGTAGCGGGCGGTCTCGAGATCGGCGCGCACCTTCCCGGCGACCTCGCCGTTCGTCACCTCGAGCTTCTTGCCGTCGGCGGAGGCGAGCTTCGCGACGAACGGGGCGCGCTGCGGCGGGCTCGCCGCGCCGAGGCCGACCGCGATGTTCCAGTACTCCTCCGGGACGAACGCCTCGACCTCGCGCTCGCGGTCCACGATGAGCCGCAGCGCGACCGACTGCACCCGCCCCGCCGACAGGCCGAACGCGAGCTTCGACCAGACGAGCGCCGAGACGTCGTAGCCGACGATGCGGTCGAGCACGCGCCGCGCCCGCTGCGCGTCGTACAGGTTCTCGTCGAGCTTGCGGGGGTTGTGGACGCCGTGGTCGACCCCCTTCTTCGTGATCTCGTGGAACTCGACCCGCGCCACCTTCAGCTTCGGGTTCTTGATCTCCTCCGAGATGTGGAACGCGATCGCCTCCCCTTCGCGATCGGGGTCGGTCGCCAGGAGCACCTCGTCCGCCCTCTTCGCGGCGGACTTCAGCTCCTCCAGGACCTTCTCCTTGCCCTCGATGACCTCGTAGGTCTCGGCAAAATCGTTCTGCACGTCGACGGCGTTCTGCTTCTTGGGCAGGTCCTTGACGTGCCCCTTCGAGGCGAACACCTCGTACCCGTTGCCGAGATATTTCTTGATGGTCTTCGCCTTCGCCGGCGACTCCACGATGACGAGCGTCTTGGCCATCACCACCTTCTGAGCAACGAGATCGGGCTTGTGAGGATTGAGGGGCGCCCTTCGGTGCGAGGGAGGCCCCCCCGCGAGGAGGCGGCCACCCGAAACCGCACTGGGCAGGGTGAGCCGGCGCGCCCCTTCAACGAAGAGCCCGCCGAAACAACCCGGCGGGCCCCTCTACTACTACGGCCTGGAGCGTCAACGTCAAGAGTGCCTCCACGGCGCGTCTGGGCGGAAGCCCCGTCCTCTCGCAGACCTCATCCACGTGCGCCGGCCGGGCGTCCAGGGCGTCGAGGACCGCGCGTTCGGCCGCGCTCATCGACGGAAATGGCCCGCTTTCCCCGGACAAAGCGCTCGCCGGCGCCCCGAAGGCGGCCTCCGGGAGCGGCAGCGTGCCGCCGCCGGGCGACCTGCTGCGCGCCGAGCGCCGCGCTCGCCGGCGGGGAGGCGGCGCCTGCCCGCCGAGGACGTCGATGACGTCGGCCGCGCGCGTGACGGGGCGCGCGCCGGAGACGAGCTCCAGCGCGCAGCCCACGCCGCGCGGGCTCCACGGGGCGTGGGGGACGACGCAGAGGTGGCGGCCGAGGCGGCGGGCCGCCGCGGCGGCGGAGCGGGCGCCGCTCTCGACGCCCGCCTCGACGACGACGGTCGCGAGCGTGAGCGCAGCGAGGACCGCGTTGCGCTGGAGGAACAGCGCCGGCAGCGGCGGCGTGTCGTCGGGGACGCGCGCGAGCAGCGCGCCGCCCGCGGCGAGGACGCGCTCGAACAGCGCCGCGTGCTCCCGCGGGTACGGGCGCGCGTGGCCGCCGCCGCTGACGACGACCGTCGGCGCGCGCGCGTCGAGCGCGCCCTCGTGCGCGGCCGCGTCGACGCCGCGCGCGCCGCCCGACCAGATCGAGAAGCCCGCCTCGCCGAGCGCCGCGGCGAGCGCGCGGGTGAACCGGAGCGCCTCGTCGCTCGCGGCGCGCGTCCCGACGATCGCGACGCCCGGGCACGCCGGGAGCGCGCCGCGCAGGTAGAGCGTCGGCGGCGCGGCCTCGGTCTCCGTCACGAGGGCCCAGAGCTGCGCGGGGTAGGATGGATCTGCGGGCTGGATCTCGATCGACGCCATACGCGGCGTGTCGACCGACGCCCGGGGCGAGTTGCGCGAAATGAAGAGCGCGCGGCCGCCCGCTCCCGGCGAGATCGCCGCGCTACCGGGGCGGCACGCGGGGCGGCGCGCTCGGCGGCGCCGTGTTGGGCGGGGTCGCGCCGGACGGCGCGGCGCCGGGCGGCGCGGCTGGACGCGCGCCCCGGAAGCCCTGGACGAGCACGACGCCCGCGCCGCGCCGCACCTGCGCGTGGAGCTCGACGACGAGCGGCGCGGCGGCGGGCGCGGAGAGGCACGCTCCCCGGCCGCCGATCACCGCGACCGGGCCGCGGTCCGCGTCCTGGGCGACGATCTCGAGCGCGGGCGGCGCGCCCTTCGTGACGAAGAGATCGACCTCGATCACGCCGAGCCCGCCCTGCGCGATGAACACCGCGCACTCCCCCGCCGGGATGCGCGCGGGGATCGCGCCGCTCTCCCCTTCCGCGATCGCGAGCGACACGACGTCGCCGAGGGGCGCCATGCCCCCCGCCTCCCCGCGCGCGGTGTTGGCGAGCGCGAGCGCCGTCACGCGCGGCACCGGCGCGCTCGCCGCGGGCCGCTGCTGCGCCGCGCGGCTCAGGAACAGGCGCGACGCCTCCGGGTCCGGCTCGGGCGCATCGCGCGGAGGCGGCGGGTTCCGCTGCGCGTCGGGCGCGGGCGAGGAGGCCGGCGGAGGCGGCGGGCTAGGGTGCAAGACCTCGGTGCGGCCTCCGCCGCAAGCCGACACGGCGAGCGCGAGCGACGCAGCGAGCAGGCGGCGCGCCGGCCCGAACGGATGCAGTTCGATGAGAGCGAGGGCGCGCCGCACCGCGCGGAGCCTACCAGAACCGCCGCGCCGCGCTCGGTCTGCGAGCGGCCGGCCGTGGGTCGTGCTACCCACTCGCCCGATGAAACCCAGGGACATCGTCGTCGCGACGCATGGTCACTGCTTCGACGGCATGGCGAGCGCGGCGCTGTTCACCCGCCTGATGCAGGCGCTCCGCCCTGGCGAGCCGCTCGCGCTGCGGTACCGCTCCTGCGGGTACGGTCCGGGCATGACGATGATCCCGCCTTCGTGGCTCGACGGCGACGAGAACGCGATCCTCGACTTCCGCTACACGCCGACGAAGAAGCTGACGTGGTACTTCGACCACCACGTCACCGGGTTCGGCTCGGACGAGGAGCGCGACGCGGCGCTCGCCGGCGCGTCGCGCTCGAAGGTCGCGGGCGACGCGCCCCAGGTCTTCTACGACGCCGCCTACGGCTCGTGCACGAAGCTCATCGCGGACGTCGCCCGCGATCACTTCGGCGTCGAGATGTCCGGCGCCGATGAGCTCATCCGGTGGGCCGACCTCATCGACACCGCGCGCTTCCCCTCGGCCGAGGCCGCCGTGAGCCGGGAGGAGCCGATCATGCAGCTCGCCTCCGTGGTGGAGCACCACGGGGACGGGCCGTTCCTCGCCGCCGTGGTGCCCCGGCTCGTCGAGCGGCCCGTGAGCGAGGTGGCGCGCGAGGCGGACATCCAGGAGCTCTGGCGTCCCCTCTCCGTCTCGCGGCAGACGTTCGTCACGCGCATCGAGCGCGGCGCGCGGAAGCTCGGCCGCGTGGTGCTCGTCGATCTCTCCGACGCGCCGCTCGAGGCGGTCGGCAAGTTCATGACGTACGCGATGTACCCGGACTGCGTGTACTCGGTCACGCTCTCCCGGCAGAAGCAGCACTACAAGCTCTCGGTCGGCTATAACCCCTGGTGCGGCGTCCCCCGCGATCGCGACATCGCCCCGATCTGCCGCCGCTACGACGGGGGCGGGCACCCGGCGGTCGGCGCGGCGTCCTTCCCGCTCTCCGCGCTCGAGCGCGCGCGCGAGGCGGCCCGCGCCGTCGCCGAGGAGCTCGACAAGGAGCCCGAGCGGTGACCTGGGCCGAGCAGCGCTTCCGCAGGAGCGCGCGCGAGACGGGGCGGGCAGCGTCATCACGCGCGCAGGCCGGGGCGGCGGCCACGCGTGCGCCGCTCCTCTTCGGGCACCGGGGCGTGCGCGGCGAGGGCGCCCCCGCGGAGAACACCCTCGCCGCCTTCGAGGAAGCCGCGGCGCAGGGGGCCGACGGGATCGAGCTCGACGTGCGGGTGTGCCGCTCGGGCGAGCTCGTGGCGCTGCACGACCCGGACCTCGCGCGGGTGACCGAGGGCGCGGACCCGCGCGCCGCGGCGGCGCTCCCCTGGGACGAGCTCCGGCGGGTCGACCTCCGCGGCGAGCGGGTGCCGCTCCTGTCCGAGGTGCTCGCGTTCGCGCGCGGCCTTCGGCTCGCCGTGAACATCGAGATGAAGCGGGACGTGCCCGATCGCACCGCCGTCGTGCTCGCGACCGCGCGGCTCGTGCGCGCCTGGGATCCCCGCCACGCCTTGCTCGTCTCCTCGTTCGATCCGGTCATGATCGCCTCCTTCGGCGCCCTGGTGCCGGCCGTCCCGCGCGCGCTCCTCGTGCACCGGAGCCGCTACCACGACGCGGCCGTGCGCCTCGCGCCGGCGCTCGGGGCGCTCGCCGCGCACATCGAGCGGACGATCGCGTCGCCCGAGCGCATCGCGCTCCTGAAGCGGCAGGGCCGCGTGATCAACGTGTGGACCGTGAACGACCCGCGGGAAGCGCAGGACCTCGCGGCGCTCGGCGTCGACGGGCTCATCACCGACACGCCACGCCGCATCCGCGACGCGCTCGAGTAGCCAGCGTCGTCCGGCGCGGCCGGGCGCTACCTTCGCTGCCAGGGGTCGATGATCTCGCGCGACCGGCGCGGGCTCCGGCGCGGGGCCGACGGAGCCCGCGGGGCCTTTCGCTCGGCGGACGCAGCCGGCTCCGCCGTGGCCGCGGGCAGCGCGGCGTCCGCGGCTGGCGCGACCTCGGCCGCGGGCAGGCGCACCACCACCGCGGTCGATGCGCGGACCACCTCCAGAGCCGGCGCAGGCGCAGCTGCGCTCACGCTCTCGGGCTCGATCGGCGCGATCACGTGGTAGGGCGCGGCGTCCTCCTCGCCGACGGGCCGCAGCGCCGTCACCGCGACCGTCCCGCTGATCGCGGACAGCGCGCCGCACGCCACGAGCCAGCGGAGCGTCGCGCTCGCGTGAGGCCTGCGATCCGCGCGCACCTCACCGGCCGATGCCGCCGTCAGCGTGCCGTGCTGGGACGGCTCGGCCAGCGGGACGAGCGCGTCCTGCCGCGGGCCCTGGTCCCCGGACCGGGAGAGGGGGGCGAGCTCCCCTGGGGCCTCCAGCTCGCCGGTGCCGCCCGGTGACAGCCCGAGCAGCGTCCCCGTGCGCGACGTCACGGGCGCCGGCTGCGGCGCCGAGGGCACGGGCAGCGGGATGCTCGGATCGCCCGCTGCGGCGACGAAGGCGTGCACCATCTCCTGCGCCGACTGGAACCGCTGGGCCCTGTCGCGCGAGAGCGCGCGAACGAAGAAGCCGTCGAGATCGGCCGGCACGTCGGGCGCGAGGTGCGTCGCGAGCGGGATCGGCTCGACGAGGATCCGCGACAGCACCGCGCCGAGCACGTCGCCCTCGAACGGGAGCTTGCCCGTGACCGCGCGGAAGAGGATGACCCCGAGCGACCACAGGTCGCTGCGCGCGTCGAGGTTCCTGTCGCCGCGCGCCTGCTCCGGGCTCATGTAGAACGGCGAGCCCAGGAGCTCGCCGGTCCTCGTCGTCTCGTCGGTGAGGAGCTTGCCGGTGAGCTGCTTGGCGATGCCGAAGTCGAGGACCTTGACGATCTCCTCGTCCTCGTCGACGCGCGAGAGGAACAGGTTGCCGGGCTTGAGATCGCGGTGGACGAGACCGGACTCGTGCGCGCGGCGCAGCGCCTTGCCGGTCTGGATCGCGATGCGCGCCGCCTCGGCGAGGGAGACGCGGCGGACCCGCCTGAGGCGACGGCTGAGATCCTCGCCCCGGAGCAGCTCCATGACGAGGTACGGGACGGTCCCCCAGATCCCGTAGTCCTGCACGCTCACCACGTGCGGGCTGTCGAGGTTCGCCGCGGTCCGCGCCTCGCGGTAGAAGCGCGCGCGGAACTCCGGCGAGGCCGCGTGCTCCGGATCCATGAACTTGATCGCCGCCGGCGCCCCCAGCTGGAGGTGCCGGGCCAGCCACACCGAGCCCATCCCGCCCCGCGAGAGCGGCCCCTCCAGGCGGTATTTATCGCCGACGATCGTTCCCGGCTCGACGTCCATCGCCGACTCCTCCCGCCACGGCGAGGTAGATGGCGTCTGTCTAGACGTTCGGGCGAGCGGCGTCCACGCCATCAGGCGAGCGCTGCCGTACGCCAGCGGCGCCACCCCAGATGGCCTTTGTCCTTTCAGGAGCCGCCTGAGCGCGCCTGCTCAGAGCACCTTAGTCCTGGCAGTCGACATGACGGCGGACGACGCCGCCCGGGACCGGCTGCGTGAACGCCCCCGAGATGATGGGCGGATTCCACTTCGCCTCCTTGTACTGAAAGATCACGTCGTCCTCGGTGTTGGGCACCCGCATGCGGATCGATCGGGGGATCTCGGCCAGGCAGGCGCCGCCGCTCGGCGGGATAGGATCGTCGATCCCCTCCGGATCGACGCGCGGCGGCGCGGTGCGGATGGCCTCGTGATGGCTCAGCTCCACCTGATAGAGGTCTGTCCCGCGCTGCGCGACCCGGACCTCGCGGACGCGCAGGCGCTGCTGGCTCCACGGCGCGAGAAAGTCGCGGGGGTGCGGCTCGAGGTGGATCTCCTCCACCGCGTCGCGGGAGCCCTGGATCAGCACACGGTAGAACCCGTCGCCGTCCCAGGCGATCGAGGCGCCGTGCGGCTCGTGAGCGAGCACCGGCGCCTCGCCGCGGAGCAGCGAGACGAGGGCGTGCCCGGGGATGGGCACCTGGGTGAGCCGCGCCAGGTTGCACGTGCTCGCGGGCCCATGCAGGAACTGCTTCTCCCGGACATCCAGCATCTGGAACTGGGTGCCATTCGACGTGAGCGTGAAGAGCGTCGCGCCGAACGGGCTCACCACGTCGAAGCGCACCCGATCCGGATTGACCGCGAGGATGTACATGTCCCCGCGGAGCCGCCCCTGGCGCGAGAAATGGTCGACCTTGGCGGTGCCCTGGACGCCGTTCACGCAGGCATAGGAGGCCTTCATCCGGTCGAGCGCCGCGTCGGCGCTCGGGAACCGGGACGCGGGCGGATCCACGGAGGCACAGCCGGTCACGAGCACGGCGAGGGGCGCGGCCCACACGATCGCGCGATGGCGCATGGGCGCGGACGCTGGCAAGGATCGCCGAGCCCGTCAACCGCGGAAGCGGCGCCGAGCCCGTCAACCGCGGAAGCGGCGCCGAGCCCATCCACCGCCGGAGCGGCGCGAGGGGCGTGGCCGGGGAGGAGGGGTGTCGACGGGGGGCCGAGGGCCCAGGAGACGACGACGGAAGGGCCGCGCGTCCGGCCCGGAGCGAGCCCCCGGCCGGACGCGCGCGAGCAGGATCAGGACGCCCGGAGCGCCTCGAGCAGATCGACGTCGGGGATCGCGACCGGGAGGCGGGCGCGGAGCACGGCGACGTCGTTGTCCTCGCAGAGGCGAGCCACCGCGAGCCCGTCGAAGAGGGAGATGGGCGCGGTCCCCACGATCGCGGCCTCCTCGCGCGCACCGGAGAGCATCTGACCGGCGGTCAGGATCCAGCCGGCGGTGGCGGGGCCGTAGTGGTGGAGCGAGCCGCGCAGCTCGGTGACCCGCTCGCGGCCGACCTCGCGGCCGTCCCGCCGGATGACCAGCGCGAGCTTGATCTCGTCACCCGCCGTGCGGAGCGCGCCGGAGAAGTGGCTCTCGCCGCCCGGCGCCCCGGCGCGGCGCACCGCGCGCAGCTGGCCGATGCCGATGCGCTCGAGGGCGAGGACACAGATCTCGACGAAGGCATGGCCCGGGAGCTCGGAGAGCTTGCGCACGAAGGCGCGCCGCGCGGCATCGCGGTAACGCTCCACCGCGGCGAGCGCCTCCTGCTCCAGCCGCGCGAGGTCGCCCGGCAGCAGCCAGTCCGTCAGCGCGATCCTGCCGCCGGCGAAGCGGAAGCGAGGCCGCTGCCCGGCGGCGGTGCGGCGCGCGTTGTCGGCGCGCACGGCGGCCGCGACCTGGGACTGCACGAGCTGCACGTCGCCGGCGAGGCGGCCGCGGCGCTGCGCCGTCTCCGCGATCTGCCGGAGCGAGACCGCGCCCGCGTTTCGATCGAAGGTCGAGAGGATGCCGGCGACCGCATCGGCGAGATCACGGCCGGCCAGGTCGTCGAGCGCGTGCCCTTCGCCGCCGGTGAGCTCGATGACCTGCGGGCCGCGGTAGACGGGCTCGGCGCCGAAGCTGTCGGGGCGGTCCGCTCGGTCGATGCGCTCGGCCCGATCGGTGCGCTCGACCCGATCGGTGCGCTCGGTCCGGTCGGTGCGCTCGGCCCGATCGGTGCGCTCGCCTCGCTCGGGGCGATCGAAGCGCTCGGTCCGGTCGGAGCGCGGCGGCTCGCGGCCGTTCTCGCGCCGCGCCTCGAACACCGGCGTCGCGACGTAGGAAGGCAGCCCGCCGGTGCTCGGGTTGGCCTCCGCGGTCCCGCGGCCGCGGCGGCGCCGGCGGCGGCGGCGGCGGCCCTCGCCCTGCTCGCCCGACGAGCCGGGCGCCGCGCGGTCCTCGCCGCCGAGGATCGGCTGATCGTCGTCGTCCTCTTCGTCGAAGAGCTCCGCGGCGCCGGCCACGGCCTCGGCCCGCATCGCCTCGTCCGGGCCCGGCGGCTCCGCGTCGTCGAGCTCGCCCTCTTCCTCGTCGACGTAGGCGCTCGCGGCGCGCGGGGACGACGGCGTCGGCGACGGCACGGGCTCGCGCGCTGCCGCGATGTCCACGCCGTTCAGCCCGGCCGCGCTCGTCGCGCCGGCCACGACGTCCTCGTCGTCCTCGTCCTCATCGTCGATCGCAGGCGCGGCCTGCGCCGCCTCGCTTGCGGCTCCGCCCTCGACCTCGACCGCTCCGCTCTCCGCCTCGAGCTCCGCGGGAGCGCCAAGTTCGCTCTCTTCCGCCGCGTCGTCGGCGCCCGCATCGAACAGGGTCGGCTGCTCCTCGTCCTTGCGCGCCTTGGCCGCCTCGGGCTTGCCGCCGCGCTTCGCCTTCTTGCCGTCGAGCCCGGACTTGATGGTCTTCTCGTCCCACTCGCGCAGCGCGAACACGCCCGGCTTCACGCGCACCAGGGGGTTGTCCGCCGTGTCCTTCTTCAACGTCGCCGCCAGGCGGGCGCCCATCGTCACCTCTGGGCTCTTTCCAACGTGGCTAAGGAGGTTCTTCTCGATCGCGATATCGGTGATCTCTTTATAGTGAAGCGGTCTACCGATGAGGCGAAGCACCTCGGCGGCTGCATCCGTGAACGTCATCTTTGTTCGCCCTTCGGGCGCGCCGCCCGGCGGGCGCCCTCGTCGTCCCCATCGCGGCCGCCCCGTCCAAAGTGGCTGACGAAGCGCGCGGGATACCCCACCGCAGCCGGGAAACGCACATTCGCTCCCACTCGGCCACGACGCGCGGAACGGCGTGCTCGTAGCATGCTCGGAAACGGCGGTCAACGGGCCGCGCGATCCGGCTCAGGAGAAGCCGCTGACCGACCTCTAGGGCGCGGAACCGGGGGGCGGGCGGCGCGAGGCCCGGATCGACCGCGCGCCGCGCCGAGGGGAGCGCGCGGCGGCCGGCGACGGCAGCCTGAATGAACGCGCGGCCACGGCGCGTGGGCTCCTGGATGAGCATCGATATGGCTCGTGAGTGGATGTCGGCCAGTCCGGAGCACGGGAGAAGGCAAAGGAAGAAGATGAGTTGATGCGTTGCTCTGTCGAGGCGTGGAGTGCGTCGATATATCCTGGAGTCCAGGAGTCGAAGTCTCTCGCTCAACTCACCGCGTCGCCGCACGACCGCGCCACCACCGCGCGACCGAGGAGCGCTATGCGATGACGGAGGATGCGATTGGCCGCTGCGCGCCGGACCGACCGGGCATCACCGCAGTTCACCACCCGTAATCATGCGTGATCATGCGTGATCATGCGTAACCGCGCGCACCCACGCGTAACCGCGTGTAACCGCGTGTAACCGCGTGTAACCGGGCGTGGAAAGGCGCTCCAGGACGGCGCGCCGCGGTCGTCACGCGGTCGTCACGGCCGCGGCTCGCCCGGCCACGGGTGGCGCGGCGCGGCGCGGGCAACAGCGCTTTTGCGCTTTGCCATCTGCCGGACAGGAGGGCTACGCTAGGTGGGTGGAGCTTTCGCGGCTGCTCGACGAGCTCACCCTGGCGGCGGACAAGGTCGGCATCGCCGTCAGGATGGAAGCGTTCGATCCGCACCTGTCGGACGCGCGCAATCCGCGGGGCGGGCTCTGCACGGTGCTCGGCCGGCGGATCATCCTGGTCGACGCCAACGCGTCGCTGCCGGATCGCATCGCGACGGTCGCGGGCGCGCTCGCGCGCGTCGACCTGGAGTCCGTGTTCCTGCCGCCGATCGTGCGCGCGACCATCGGCGCTCACGCCCGCGGCGCGCGGCCCCGGGCGGCCGCGCCGGGCGAGCCAGCGCGGCTGCCGGCGCGCCCCGCGCGGGGCGGGAAGGCCCCGAAGCTGCTCCCGCTCGCCCGCACCAAGTGGCGTGACGCCTGAACGACTGTCCCGGCGGGGCGCGGGCAGCGCGCGCTACGAGGCGAGAGTCCGCTCGACCTCGGCGTAGAGCGCCGCGATCGCCGCGTCGAGCTGCGCCACGTCGGTCCCGCCGGCCTGCGCCATGTCCGGGCGGCCGCCGCCGGAGCCGCCCACGATGCGGGCGATCGGCTTGATGAGCTCGCCGGCCTTGAGCCGCTCGGTCGCCGACTTCGAGAGCATCACGGCGAGCTGCGCCTTGTCGCCCACGACCGCGCCGAGCAGCACCGCCGAGCGATCGCCGAGCTTGTCGCGCAGCTTCTCCGCGAGATCGCGCAGCGCGCCGGGGTTGGTGCCGTCCGGCACCCGGCGCGCGAGCACCTTGATCCCGCCGATCTCCCGGGCGCCGTCCAGCATCGCGTCGATGCCGCCGCCGCCGCCCTGCGCGGGGCCCGCCCCCTCCAGGATCCGCCGCTCGAGCTCGGTGACCTTCTTCTCGAGCTCCCGCTCGTGCGCCACGATCTTCCCGATCTTCTCGGCGAGATCGCCGCCCTGCGCCTTCGCGACCTGGCGCGCCCGGGCGAGCTCGGCCTCGACGCCCCGCGTGTACGCGAGCGCGTTCAGCCCCGTCGACGCGAGGATCCGCCGCACGCCCGCGGCCACGCCGCCCTCGCTCGTGATCTTGAACAGCCCGATGTCCCCCAGCGCGCACGCGTGCGTGCCGCCGCAGAGCTCCACCACCTCGGGCGTCATCGTGAGCATCCGCACCGTGTCGCCGTACTTCTCCTCGAAGATCGCCATCGCGCCCCGCCGCCGCGCCTCGTCCATCGGCAGGATCTCGGTCGTCACCTTCGCGTTCGTCAGGACCTTCTCGTTCACCAGATCCTCGATCCGCGAGATCTCCTCGCGGGTGAGGGGCCGGTTCTGCGTGAAGTCGAAGCGGAGGACGTCCGGGCCGACCCGCGAGCCCTTCTGCTGCGCGTGCTCGCCGAGCACCTTGCGCAGCGCCCAGTGCAGGACGTGCGTGGCCGAGTGGTTGCGCCGCGTCGCCGACCGCGCCGCGTGGTCCACCGCCAGGTGGACGCGCTGCCCCACGGCGATCGCCCCCTCGCTGACCACGCCCTCGTGAACGACCAGCCCGGCGAGCGGCTTCTGCGTGTCCTTCACCTCGACGCGCGCCCCGTCCGCCGTCACCTCGCCGACGTCGCCCACCTGGCCGCCCGACTCGGCGTAGAACGGCGTCTCGCGCACGACGATCTCGACCGTCGCCCCGGCCTCCGCGCGCTCGACGAGCGCGCGGACCTTGCGCGCCCGGTCGCCTTCGCCCTGGACCTCAACCCGGACGATCGCGACGATCTCGCTGTCGCCCTCCTCGTGCTCGTAGCCCGTGAACACCACCGGCTGCGCGAGCTTGGCGCGGGCCTCGCGGTGCGCCGGGTCCACCGCGGCGGTCGGATCGATCGGGCCGTCCGCCTCGCCGGCGCCCTTGATGATCGCCTCGGCCCCCTGGACGTCGACGCCGAAGTTCGACTCGGCGCAGATGACCTGGGTCAGATCGAGCGGGAAGCCATAGGTGGTGTAGAGATCGGCCGCGGCGGCGGACGGGAGCGTCCGCTCGCCGGACGAGCGCATCTCGTCGAAGCGCTCATCGAGGATCTTCATCCCGCGCTTCAGCGTGGAGCGGAAGCGGACCTCCTCGTCCTCGGTGACGCGGGCGATGAGCTCTCGCCGGTCGCGGAGCTCGGGGTACGTCTCGCCCATCCGCCGGACCACCTCGAGCGCGACCTCGTGCAGGAACGGCCGATCGATCCCGAGCCGGTGCCCGTGGCGGATCGCGCGGCGCATCACCCGGCGGAGCACGTACTCGCGCCGCTGCCGCTCGGGCATCACCCCCTCGGCGATCAGGAACGCGGCTGTCCGTGCGTGATCCGCGATGACCCGCATCGACACGTCGTCGTCGGCGCTGCCCCCCGTGTACGGCTTGCCGCTGAGCTCGGCCGCCTTGTCGACGAGCCCGCGGAGCAGGTCCGTGTCGTAGTTCGAGGTCACGCCCTGGAGCACGCTCGCGAGCCGCTCCAGGCCCATGCCCGTGTCGATGCTCGGCGCCGGCAGCGGCACGAGCGGGCCGTCCTTCTCGACGCGCTCGTACTGCATGAACACGTTGTTCCAGATCTCGGTCCAGCCCGTGCCGTCGATGCGCGGCTCCTCGCCGAAGCGCGCGACGTCGGGCTCCTTCCCGTGGAAGAAGTGGATCTCCGAGCAGGGGCCGCACGGGCCGACGTCGCCCATCGTCCAGAAGTTGTCGGCCAGGCCGAGCCGGAGGATCCGGTCGTCGCCGAAGCCCGTGACCTTGCGCCAGATCGCCGCGGCTTCATCGTCGGCCGGGAAGCCCCCCTCGCCGTTGTAGATGGTGACCACGAGCCGCGACGGCGAGATATCGTAGACCTTCGTCAGGAGCTCCCAGGCGAAGGCGATCGCGTCTTCCTTGAAGTAGTCGCCAAAGCTGAAGTTGCCGAGCATCTCGAAGAACGTCTGGTGGCGCGCGGTGACGCCGACGTTCTCGAGATCGTTGTGCTTGCCGCTGATCCGGATGCACTTCTGGCTCGAGGTGGCGCGCTGGTACGGGCGCCTGTCCTTGCCCGTGAAGACGTCCTTGAACTGCACCATGCCCGCGTTCACGAACATCAGCGTCGGATCGTTCTGGGGCACGAGCGGCGCGCTCGGGACGATCTCGTGCCCGCGCTGGGCGAAGAACTCGAGGAATGTGCGGCGGAGCAGGTCGGAGCTGGCAGGCGTTGCGATGGACATAGGAGGACGCGCGGTCTAGCACGACCGGAGAGCGGCTTCCGCCTGCTCGACGCGCGCCCGCGACGCCCGCCGCGGAAGACGCGCGCGCCGGGCCGGTGTGCGCCGGGTCGGGTTGCGAGCCGGCTCGCGCCGGGCACGGTGGCGCGCTGGCTCACGCCGGCGAGGCCGGACCCGCCGGGTCAGCGGCCGGAGGCGACGACGCTGCTGCCCGAGGCGGCCTCGAGGGCGAGCGGAGCCCTCTGGAGCGCGCTCTCGATCGCGCCGGCGACGGCGTCGCTCTGCAGCTGGGCGAGCTCCCTCAGGCCCTGGGCGCGCTTCGCCTCGGCGAGCGCCTGGGCCGAGCCGGTCATCGAGCCCTTCAGCGTCTGGCTCGGCATCTCGCGGATCACGTACTCGACCTTCGCGGCGAAGCCGACCCCCTCCGCCCCATGGCGCTTGCTCAGGTGGATGACCGAGCCGTCCAGCGTGAAGGCCGGCAGCTTGCGGCTCTTGCCTTCAGCGGCCACGTCCGTGCCGTCGGCCACGATCTCGATGTCGGCGAACTGCGCCACGCGGTTGCGCGTCTGCTGCCTCAGCTGCGATCCGAGCTTCGCGTCCTTCACGCCGGAGCGGTTCTCGAACTTGCCGAGGCTGACAAGGAAGCGCGCCTTGGACGACGAGCGCGACAGCTTCTCGATGGCGGCCTCGATCGGGCGCTTGAGGTTCGGGGCAGGCTCGAGGTTGAGCGCCGCCTTGAGCGCCGGGACCGCCGCGGGGTTGCCCATCGCGCCGAGCGCCGCCGCGGCCGACGCGCGCACCGCCGGGTGCGGGTCCCTGAGCGCCTTCTCGAGGGCAGGCCGCGCGCCGGGGCTCTTCGACCTGCTGAGCGACAGCGCCGCCGCGACACGGAGCCGGTAGTCCTTGCCGACCGCGATGTCGCGGAAAGCGGACGTGTCTGCGTCCTGGGCGACGGACAGGGCGGTCGACCCGAGCACCATCGACGCCGCCAAGAACATCGCAATGAAGAGACGACGAACCATCACGTCCCTCCGGAGAACGGCGGCTCGCGCCACCCGTTCTCCTCGGTGAACCACGGAAGTATCGCGACGCGCTGGCGTCCAGACAATCCTATCCTTGGCCAGGACGGTCGCGAGATCAAGGGCTGTTTGGCCCCGGATGGCTCATGCAGGACTCATGACGAGAGCGACGACGTCGCCGTTTCGCGCCGTCTCGCGCCGTTTCGCACGGTTTCGCGCCGTCTCGCACCGATTCGCCGCCCCGAGCGTTCATTTCCAGACACGCGGCGACGCGCGAGGCTGGCTGAGCGCCGGCGGGTCCGGCTCAGAAGAGGATACCGAGATACCAGCGCACCGTCTGTGCGGTCTCGAGATCGATCTTCTGGACCGTGTCTTCACCCCTGAGCTGGCCGAGCCCGCCGAGAGGAAACAGCACGCCGTACTGCACCGCCGTGTAGAAGCCGCCCATCTTGTCGGGGTCGTCGTTGAGCGTCCCGTCCTTGGACTGGAAGTACAGCTGCGCGTTCAGCTCGATGCCGAGATCCCGGGAGTTGCCGGGAGCCTGGAGGAACTCGGAGGCGCGGCTCCAGATGGCCGCGGCGCCGAGGCCGGCGCGCTGGCCGTTCTTGTCGCGGGCGAAGTCCCAGTCGACGCCAGGGCGGAAATAATACGCCCCCTGGACCCGAGAGAGGATGTTCCTGAAGAGGATCTGGTCGACCCGGTAATCGGGGTGGAAGCGGAATGTCGAGTAGGTACGATCGGTCGAGTTCTGGGGATCCATGGCCCCGAGCTGCGTCCCCTGCGGCTTGAGGGCGGGCGCGTCGTCGTCGCCGCTCGCGTACCCGAAGCCGAAGTGGACGCGCAGCCGGCCCTCCATCTCGGTGAGCTCGGCCTGCGTGGCGAGCCCGAACTGCCGGATGCCCCAGCCTGTGTCCTTCGGCGAGAGGACGTTCGCATAATCGCTCTCGTCCTGCCCGCGCAGGTCGAGGGATCCATAGATCATCGCCGCCTCGAGCTCGAAGCGGAACTTCTTGTAAAGGAGCTGGAGCCACACGTCGGGGATGACCATCTCCGCACCCCGATGCACGTACCCCGCCGCGACGTTGTCGGCGCTCTGGCCGAGCGACGCGGACAGCTCGGCGTTCGTGTCGCCGGCGGTGACGTCGTTCGCCAGCGTCTGCTGCCGGTAAGCGAAGTAGACGCCGCCGTTCATGACCATGTTGCCGCGGGCGAGCTCGAGCTTCTGGAGCTCGGGATTCTTGCGGCGGACGGCGACGAACACGTACTGATTGACGTCATCGGACTGGGCGAGGTCGTACGGCTGGCCCTCGAGGTCCTGGAGCGAGGCGCTCGTCGCGCCCTCGTTGGCCCAGTCCCACGCGCCGGCGAAGTAGATGTCGTATTTCTTGATGCCCGTGACGAACATCAGCCGGTCGACGGTCGACTGGTAGTCGGAGTCGTACCCATCACCGCTGTTCGCCACCATACCGAGGCCCCAGTGGTTCGGCATGCGGCCGAAGCGGAGGAGACCGACGGGGGTCATGTACTCTCCCCAGATCCGCTTGACGGAGATCGAGTCTTTCGTCGAGTTGACGCCGGCGCTGGGCGCCCACTGGGTGCTGGAGAAGGCCCCGAGCGGCGAGTAGCCGCCCCGGCGGGCGACCTGGTAGCCGCCGCCCGCCGCCGGCTGGTTCGCGTAGCCCTCCGGGGTCGAGCCGAGCACCACGTTGTCGAGGAGATCGACCTGCGTGAGGATGCGCAGGTTGTCGCTGATGTGCAGCTCGGGGTTGAGCCGGAAACGCATGTTCGCGCCGGCCTGGGTATCGTTCTTGCATGCGTCGAACGAGCGGGTGCCGCCGCTCGTGGTCTCGCTCGGGTTGCAGAGCGAGAGCACGCTCCCCTTGTAGGAGTTGTCGGCCGGCTGCGGCCAGAGCGCGCGATTGCGCGGGTCGATGCGGCCGAGGGCGAAGCTGTTGAAGAGCTCCCAACGGAGCCGGTAGTAGCCGTGGAACTCGAACGTCGGTCGCGCGTGGGACCACCAGTCCTCGGCGTAGACCTCGCTGGGCCGGGCGCCGATCTCGGCCTGGATCGCCTGCCGCTCGGGCTGCTCGGCCGCCGCAGCGGCTGCGGGCCCCTCCGAGGCGGCCGGCGCGACCGGCTGCGGCGCGGAGGGAGCGGCCGTGTCGGCCGGCGGCAGGAGCGGCTCGCGCGCCGCCGGGGGTTCGGGCGTCTCGGCGCCGGCCGGCGCGGCGCCGGGCTGGACCGGCGCGGCGGGCTGGGCCGGCGCGGCGGGCGCTGCACCGGGCTGGGCCGGAGCGGCGGGCTGCGCAGCGGGGGCGCCCGCCTGCCCGGCGGGCGGCTGCGCTGGGGCCGCCGGCGGCTGGGCCGGCCGGCGTGCCGGCTGGGCGGACGCGGAAGACGCGCCCAGCACGAGCGCGAGCGCGAGGCCCGACCGGAGGCGACGGCGAGGGGTGCCAGGGCGGCACGACGTACCCGGAGACCGCGACGAGATGGGCATCTGCTTGGTTTCGTTCGCGCGTTTTCGCCCCGCGCGCAGGAAGAGGTTGAAGATCCGAGCTCTCGGTGGCCCGGAGGCCGGGGGCCGATGTCTCACGCCCGGCCTGTGTGGTCAAGGCACCGCTCGGCCCCGAGCCCTGGAAGCCGGTCACGGATACACACCCGGGACGCACCGAAGCAGGGGCCACCGGCCACCTCAACCTCGGTCGGCTGGCGGGGCCGCCTCAACCTCGGTCGGGGTGGCGGCCACCTCAACCTCGGTCGGCTGGCGGGGCCGCCTCAACCTCGGTCGGGGGTGGCGGCCACCTCAACCTCGGTCGGGGTGGCGAGGCCGCCTCAACCTCGGCCACCTCAACCTCGGTCGGGGTGGCGGCCGCCTCAACCTCGGTCGGGGTCGGCCACCTCAACCTCGGTCGGGGTGGCGGGGCCGGGGCCGCCTCAACCTCGGTCGGGGTCGGCTACCTCAACCTCGGTCGGGGTGGCGGGGCCGGGGCCGCCTCAACCTCGGTCGGGGTCGGCCACCTCAACCTCGGTCGGGGTGGCGGGGCCGGGGCCGCCTCAACCTCGGTCGGGGTCGGCAACAACAAGAGCGCCCTGGGACGCCAGAAGCACCGGCGCGTCGAGTTCATCCTCGTGCACTCGCCGAAGGAGCCGCAACGGACGCCAGCAACGCCCGCGGCCACCGCGCCATCGCCTCCGGCAGCGCCGCCGCTCTCGCCTGCGCCGCCGAAGCCCCGATCCCTCCCCACCCGCAGCGCACGGCCACGCGGACGGGCGGATCTCGCCGTCCTCCCCTCTGGATCTCTCGCCCGAGCTGAGCGACGCTCTCGCCCGCAGCATCCCGCTCCCGCCGACGGAGCCATGGAGAAAGCGCTCATGAACCGGACACTCATTGCACTACCCCTCGCGCTGTCGTCGCTGCTCGCCGCGGGCTGCGGCCACTCCGAGCAGGAGTGGAAGTCGCAGCTCGACAAGTACAACCAGCTCCAGAACCGGAGCCAGAAGAGGGAGGCCGAGCTCGAGAAGGAGCTCGCCGACGCGAAGCAGCGCGTCGAGGAGCTCGAGAAGAAGCTCGCGGACCAGGGCGCCGACATCTCGAAGATGAGCTCGACGCTGGAGGACCGCGAGAAGGCGCTGGCCGAGTACAAGGCGCGCGCGAAGCAGCTCGAGGCGATCCAGGCGCGGTTCGACCTGCTCCGGAAGAAGCTCGAGGAGCTCGTCAAGCTCGGCCTGGAGGTCCAGGTCCGCAGGAACCGGATGGTCATCTCGCTGCCCGGAGACGTCCTGTTCGACTCGGGCAAGGACACGCTGAGCAAGGACGGCCAGCAGATCCTGAAGAAGATCTCGGACGTCATCCGGGGCGACAAGTCGCTCGTGGACCGCGACTACCAGGTCGCCGGGCACACCGACAGCCAGCCGTACAAGAGCGGCCCGTTCCAGGACAACTGGGGGCTGTCGCTGATGCGCGCCCGGGCCGTGCTGCTGTTCTTGATCGGCAAGGAGGGCCAGCTGCCGACGAGGCACTGGAGCGCGGCAGGGTTCGCGGACACGGACCCCATCGCGAGCAACAACACGCCGGCCGGCAAGCAGAAGAACCGCCGGTGCGACCTGATCGTGCTCCCGGACGTCGACGAAATGCTCGACCTGACGAAGCTCGCCACGAAGTAAGCGCCCGCAAAAGACGGGCCCGTGACGCCGGCAGCGGCGTGCCGCTTCGTGCGCCACGGGCTCACCCGCGTCGTTCGGCGCGCTCGCGGCAGTGGCTCAGCCGCCAAGCCACTGCCGCGCGAGCTCGAGCGTGCAGGCGTTGTCCGGCACGTCGCGGAGGAAGCGCTCGCGCCAGGTCGGATCGCTGAGCTGCTCGGCGCGCGCGAGCAGCGCCGTCCTGGCCGACGCGATCGCGACCTCGGCCTCGGCGCGCCGCCCGCTCGCGGCGAGCGCCTCGGCGTAGGTCAAGCGGACGAGCGACTCCCCCTCTTCCAGCGTGCCAAACTCTGCCAACCGCGCGCTCGCCTCGGCGGCAGCCCGCATCGCCTCGTCGGTGCGCCCGAGCCCGAGCAGCACGCGAGCGAGGATGGAAAATGCCTGCACGCCCAGGGTCGGCGCGCTCTCGAAGAGCGCGATGGCGGCGCGCGCCTCGCGCTCGGCGGCCTCGGAATCGCCCATGGCCAGGGCGATCTTCGCCAGGTAGCAGCGAGCGAAGAGCTCCGTGCGCACCATGCCCGCCCCCTGGCTCGACGCGACCGCCTCCTCGGCGAGCGCCCGCCCTTCGGCGAGCTGACCACGGTACCCGAGGACCTGCGCGAGGTTGGCCTGCCCAGAGACCTTCAGCTCGTCCAGGTGCATCCGGTCGGCGGCCTCCAGGGCTGCCCGCAGCATCGACTGGGCCGTCTCGAAGTCGCCGAGCTCCATGCACACGGCGCCCAGGCTCGCCCGGGCGCTGAGCGCGTTGCGATGATCGCCGGCCTGCTCGAAGGCGAGCAACGCGGCTTCCTGGCTGCCTGCACAGGAGCCCAGGTCGCCTCTGCACATCTCATAGGCCGCGCGCGCGTCGTGGAGGTGCGCGACCACCTCGAGATCCCTCGTCTCCGCGCTCGCGAGGGCGCGCTGGACCACATCGAGCAACGCGGCGCCCTCGGCGTACCGCCCGCCCAGCGCCAGCGCGCTCGCGCCTGCGGACAGGCAGCGGAGCTTCGCGTCCTGCGCGTCCCCGGAGGCGGCCACGTCCACCGCCTCGGTCGTCACGCGAGCGACGACGTCCAGTCGACCCAGCTTCGACGTGGCCCATACGAGGGGGATGATGGCCGAGAACCATGCGGCCGAGCCGCGCTCCACCAGGCCCAGCGCCTCGCTCCCCCGCTCCGCGGAGAGCGCGAGATCGCCGCGCCACACATGGGCTTCCGCCTGGATGTGGCGGAGCCTGCCCGCGGCGTCCCCGGCCGCGCCGCAGCCGATACCCCGCTCGGCCCGCGCGATCGCCGCGTCGAGATCGCCACCCCGGAGCGCCTCCTCCGCCGCGCGCAGGTACGCCTCCGCCGCCCGCGCCGGCGCGCCGCCGAGCTCGAAGTGCTCCGCCAACGCCATGGCGTCCGCCCCGCCGGCCCGCGCCAGCCAGTCGCCCGCAAGGCCGTGCCCGACGCGGCGATCGCGCTCGGTCAGCATGCCGTAGGCGGCCTCCCGCACCAGCGCGTGCCGGAACTCGTACTCCACCTCGCCCGCGATGCGCGCCTCGCGCCGCCGCACCAGGAGCTCGCGCCGCCCGAGCTCCGCGAGCGGCTGCGCCACCGGCGCGCCGCCCACCAGGGCCGCCACCGCGCCTTCCCACGACGTCTCGCCGAACACGCTCGCCGCGCGCAGCACCCGCCGCTCCTCCACGCCCAGCGCCTCCAGCCGCGCCTGCACCATCGCCAGCGCCGTCTCCGGCATCCCCTCGCCGCGGCCCTCGGCCACCGCGCGGATGTGCTCCTCCAGCACGAACGCGTTGCCCTCGGCGCGCGCAAGCAGTTCGTCCACCTGCGCAGCGCTCACGCCGTCGCCGAGCACCTGCCGCACCAGCCGCTCGCTCGCGCGCCGGGGCAGCGGCGCGAGCCGCAGCCGGAGCCCGACCCGCTGGCGCCACAGCTCTGGAAACAGCTCGTCCACCTCGGGGCGCGCGAGCGCCAGCACCAGCAGCGGGAGGTCCCTCGCGTGCTGGAGCGCCGCGTCGATCAGCCGCACCGTCGGCAGGTCGCCCCAGTGCAGATCCTCCAGCACCAGCAGCACCGGCTGCCGCTGGCACTCGGCCCGAACGAAGTCCTCGAACGCCTGGCGGATCCGGTCGCCCATCAGCACCGGGCTCTGGCGCGCCGCCTGCAGCTGCACATCGCCCTCGTCAGGAAAGGGCGCCCCCACCAGCTCGCCGAGGAACGCCGCGACGTGCGGCCCCGTGCTCCCGAGCCCGTCGAGCCGTTCGACCCGGGCCAGCACCTTGCTCCGCCGCACCTCCAGCGACTCGCCGTCGAGCAGCCCCATGGCGCGGCGGAGCGCCTGGGCGAGCAAGCCGAACGCCGAGCCGGCCGCCATGGGATCGGCCCTGCCGATCCAGACCTCGGCGGCCTCGCGCTGCTCCTCGACGGCGCGGAGGAACTCCCAGGCGAGGCGCGACTTGCCCATGCCCGCCGCGCCAACGACGACCACCGCGCTCGCGGTCGGCTCGTCCACGCAATGGCGCCACTCGGCCGCGAGCTGCGAGAGCTCGCGCTCGCGCCCCACGCACGGCGTCGGCTTCCCGAGCAGCCTCGGCACCGTGTCCGGCTCCTCCTTCCGGCCCCGCAGCCAGCACCCCTCCGGGCCCTGGACGGTCTCGAAGCGGCTCGCGAGCAGGCTCGCCGTCGCGCTGTCGAGCCGGATTCCCCCGGACGGCGGGCCGTCGCGCCCGACGATCAGCTGGGCCACGCGATCGACGAGCTCGCCGACAGGCAGCCTCCCCTCGATCTCCGCCAGCCCCGTCGCCACCGCCACGGGTGCGCCGCCGACCACCGTCCGGAGCGCGAGCGCGCAATGGGCCGCTCGCACCGCGAGGTCCGTCGGAGACTCGGCGCCCGACAGCGCGATGAGCAGCCACTTCGACTGCAGGAAATCGAGGCTCCCCCCGTGGCGCGCCGCGAGGTCCCGCAGCGCCTGGGCCTGCGCGATCCCATCGGCCTCCGCCAGCGTGGCGTCGGTCTCCTCGCTGCCATGGGCGGCCAGGATGACGCACATGACCCGCCGCTCCGACGTCGTGATCTCCTCGCCAGGCGCGCGCGGCGCCGCGATCGCGCCCCCTCCTGCGGCGAGCCCCTCGCCGGCGAAGGCGGCGAGCTCCGCCGCGACGGCGGCGCCGTCGCTCGGCCGGTGCGCCGCCGACTTCGCCAGCATCCGGGCCACGAGGCGCTCGAGCGGCTCGGGGATGCCGTCGCGCAGCTCCCCGAGCCGCGGCGGCTCTTCCAGCACGACCTTCACGAGGAGCGACAGCAGGTTGTCGCCCAGGAACGGCCGGCGCCCCGTGAGGCACTCGAACAGGATGCACCCGAGCGCGAACACATCCGCGCGGGCGTCCACCGGCGCCTCGCCGCTCACCTGCTCGGGGGCCATGTACCCGGGCGTCCCGAGGATCGCTCCGGGCGCCGTCAGGCTCCGCGTGAGCCAGAGCTCGCGCGCGATGCCGAAGTCGAGCAGCGTGGCTCGCTCCACAGCACCGCCCACCAGCATCAGGTTGCTCGGCTTCAGGTCGCGGTGGACGATGCCCTGCTGGTGGATCGCGCCGAGCGTCGCCGCCACCTGCGCCGCCAGCGTCACGCCCTCGGCGATCGAAAGCGGTCCTTGGGCGAGCCGCTGCTCCAGGGTGACGCCGTCGAGCCATTCCATCGCCAGGTACGGCTGTCCTGCGGCGGTCGTCCCGTGCGCCACGTACCGCACGACCCCTGGCAGCCGGAGCGCGACGAGCACCTCCGCCTCCCGCGCGAACCGGCGCAGATCGCTCGCGCTCGCGCCTTGCAGCACCTTCAGCGCGACCGCCTCCCCCGACCGCCGGTCACGCGCGCGATAGACGTCCCCCATCCCGCCGCTTCCGGCGAACCGCTCGATCTCGAACCTTTCCTCGACCACGTCCAAATCGCGCATTGCGTCTGCGATGTCGTTCACACGGGCCTCTGGCGGCGGCCCTCCCCCGCAGGATCACGGCGCCCCGCCAGGAGCCATATGTGATCTACAATACGATCATTCCGATGTGTGGTCTATCTCGACACCTGGATCGCAGAACGACCACGACGCGTTCTGGTGCCCGGGCGTCCGGAGACATTCGCGCGTCGGGGGTGGCGGCGATGGAGTGGATGGGCGCGTGCTCCTCGATGCGGAGCGGCGCTGCGGCGGCGCCGGCGTGAATCGGCCAGCGGACGAGCGCTTCATCGTCACCGCCGGCCCAGAGGTGCTCGGGCGTGAGGACCAGGGCGTGGACCTGACGTTCGAGCCCCTCGAAGCGGCGGGGCGGGGCGTCGCCGGGCTCGGCGTCGCGGAGCGCCACGGTGCCGTCGGTGCCGGCCTCGGCGAGCCAGCGGCCGTCGGGGCTGTAGGCCAGCGCCATCACGCTCTCTCGGAGCATGGTGGCCCGTGGCCAGGATGCGTTCCGGTCTTCCGCCTGGACGAGGCTCACCCGGAGCACTCGTCCCGTCATCCCGGCGACGACCACTTCAGGACGGCCGGGGGCCACGGCGAGGGCATAGAGCGGCCGCCGCTCGGAGAGCAGCGTGGCCGGCGCCCCGCCCTCGCCGAGCGGCAGGAGCGTCAGATCCCCTGCGGCATCGGCCGACAGGACGGACATGCCGTCAGGGCTGGGGCGAAGCGCCCAGGGGAAGTTGCGCAGCTGGCCAATCCGACGAGGGGGAGCGCTGGAGACGCCCGACATCGCGACGACGGCATGATCGAGACCCCCGGAGACCCAGCCACCATCGGGAAGCGCGGCCAGCGCGGTCACCTCGCCCGCGTGGGCGGACCACCGGCCCGCGAGCGACCATGTGGCCGTCGACCACGCGCTGACGTTGCCGGCGCCGTCTCCGACGAGCACGGCTTGCCCCGCCGCGACGCTGCGCATCCGCCGCTGCGGGATCCCGAGCTGCCGCACGGCGAGCTGGCGATCCACGCCCGTGCAGTCCGCGACCCTGGCCAGCGCGATCGAGCCATCGTCGCCGGCCACCGCGAACCAGGTCCCGGTGGGATCGAACGCAGCGGCGGAGATGCCCGCCGATCGCTTCAGCTCACACCGCAGCGACCTGTCGGCGAGGCGGAAGACGCGGGCGCTGCCGGCGGCGTCTCCGGCGAGCAGCAGATCGCGCCGCGGGCTCAGCGCGAGCCCGTACACCCAGCGCTCCAGCGCGCCGAGGCGTTCGAGCGCGCCGCCGGGCTGGAGCAGCGTCACCTCGCCCTCGCCGCCGAGCGCGAGGAGGCCGCCAGGCAACGCCACCGCGCTCGCGGCGTCGTACCTGGCTGTCACGGCCTGTCGCCCATTCCACACCACGACACCGGCGTTCCCGCCGGCGAACGCGCGCCACCCGACGCCGGCCGCGCGGGACCAGATGACGCGCGCGGCATGCGCCGTGCGGCACGGAATCACGCGCAAAGGCACGCGCAAAGTGTCCTGATGGGAGGCTGGCATGTCCTGATGGGCACCGGCGTGTCCTGATGGCGGCCGCGCATGTCCTGATGGGAGGCTGGCATGTCCTGATGGCCCCGAAGATGTCCTGATGGCCCCGAGGATGTCCTGATGGCCCCCGGAGTCATCCAGACGGTCACCGCGCATGTCCTGATGGCCGCGTGGTCAGCACCCGGGCCCCGCGGTGCGCACCTCGCTTGGCCTCAACGTCAACCGCTGGCGCTCCGATGACGTTCGTGGTGCACCGGGACATGGCCTGTGAGCAGGGCGCATCCGTCTCGGTCAGCCCCGATCGCTCACCCGCCGAGCCACCGCCGCGCGAGCTCGAGCGTGCGGGCGTTGTCCGGCACGTCGCGGAGGAAGCGCTCGCGCCAGGTCGGATCGCTGAGCTTCTCGGCGCGCGCGAGCAGCGCGGCCCTGGCTGACGCGATCGCGGCGGCGGCCTCGGCGTGTCTGCCGCTCGCGGCGAGCGCCTCGGCGTAGGTCAGGCGGACGAGCGACTCGCCTTCTTCCACGGTGCCGAACTCTGCCAGCCGCGAGCTCGCCCCGGCGGCAGCCTGCATCGCTTCGTCGATTCGCCCGAGCCCGAGCAACGCGCGCGCAAGTACAGCAGTGGCCTGTACGGCGAGCGTCGGTGCGCTCTGCGTGAGCACCACCGCGGCGCGCCCGGCGCGCTCGGCGGCCTCGAAATCGCCCATGGCGAAGGCGATCTTCGCGAGGTAACAGTGCGCACATAGCTCCTGTCGCACCATGCCCGCTCGCCGGCTCGACGTGACCACAGACTCGGCGAGCCCCCGCCCGTCGGCGAGCTGACCACGAGCCGCGAGCACCTGCGCGAGGATGTTCTCGATGCCGAGCTTCAGCTCGTGCAGGTGCATCCGGTCAGCCTCCGCCAATCCTATGCGTATCAAGGGCTCCGCCCTCTCGAAATCACCGATCTCCGCGTAGATGGAACCCAAGTTTGTGCGAGCACTGCATGCATTGCGGTGGTCGCCGGCTTGCTCGAAGGCGAGCAACGCGGCCTCCAGACTGGCAGCGCCGGCGCCCAGATTACCAGTGCAGACCGCGTAGGCCGAGCGCGCGTCGTTGAGGTGCGCGACCACCTCGAGATCTCGCGCTTCCACATTCGCGAGAGCGCGCTCTACGAGATCGAGCAGCGCGGCGCCTTCGGCGTACCGTCCGGCCAGCGTCAGATTGGCCGCGCCGGCAGACAGGCAGCGGAGCTTTGCGCCCTGCACGTCGTCGCGAGCAACCACGTTCGCCGCTTCGGTCATCCAGCGGTCGACATCGTCCAGTCGACCCAGTTTGAATGCGGCCCATACCATGGGGGTAATGGCCGAGAACCATGCGGCCGAGCCGCGCTCCACCTGGGCTAACGCCTCACTCCCCCGCTCCACGGCGAGCATGAGCTCCCCGCGCCAGACATGTGCCTCCGCCTGGACACGCCGGAGCCTGCCGGCGGTGTCCCCTGCAGCGCCGCAGCCGATACCCCGGTCGGCCCGCACGATCGCCGCACCGAGATCGCCGCCCCGGAGCGCCTCCTCGGCCGCGCGAAGGTACGCCTCCGCCGCCCGCGCCTGCGCGCCACCGATCTCGAAATGCTCGGCCAGCGACATCGCGTCCGCGCCGCCGGCGCGGTTTAGCCAGTCGCCTGCGAGGCCGTGGCCGACGCGGCGGTCGCGCTCGGTGAGCGTGCCATATGCGGCTTCCCGCACCAGCGCGTGCCGGAACCCATACTCCACCTCGCCCGCGATTCGCGCGTCGTACCGTCGCACGATGAGCTCCCGCCGCGCGAGCTCGGCAAGCCGCCGCGCAACGGGCACGCCGCCCACGAGGGCTGCAACCCCGCCGTCCCAGAACGTCTCCCCGAAGACGCTCGCCGCGCGCAGCACGCGGCGCTCCTCGATGCCCAGCGCCTCGAGCCGCGCCTGCACCATCGCAAGCGCCGTCTCGGGCATGCCCTCGCCCCGGCCCTCAGCGACCGCGCGGATCTGCTCCTCCAACACGAACGCGTTGCCCTCGGCGCGCGCCAGCAGCTCGTCCACTTGACCCTCGCCCACGCCGTCGCCGAGCACCTCGCGCACGAGCCGCTCGCTCGCGCGCCGAGGCAGCGGCGCGAGGCGGAGCCGAAGGCCCTTGCGCTCGCTCCAGAGCACCGGGAACAGCTCGTGGACCTCCGGGCGGGCGAGCGCCAGCACGAAAAAGGGCAGATCCGCAGCGTGCTGGAGCGCGGCGTCGACCAGGGTCACCGTGGGCAGGTCGCCCCAGTGCAGATCCTCCAACACGAGCAGCACCGGCCGCCGCTGGCACTCGGCCTTCACGAAATCCTCGAATGCCTCGCGGAGGCGGTCGCCCATCAACAGTGAATTCCGTCGCGCCGCGTGGAGCTGCACATCGCGCTCGTCGGGGAACGGCGCCCCGACAAGCTCGCCGAGGAACGCCGCAACGTGGGCGCCCTTGCCCCCGAGGCTGTCGAGCTGCTCGACCCGGGCGAGCACCTTGCTCCGCCGCACCTCGAGCGGCTCGCCATCGAGGATGCCCATGGCGCGGCGGAGCGCCTGAGCGAGGAGGCCGAACGCGGAGCCGGCAGCCATGGGATCGGCCCTGCCGATCAAGACCTCGACCGCGCCGCCGGCCTCCTTGAGGGCGCGGAGGAATTCCCAGGCGAGGCGCGACTTGCCGAGGCCCGGAGCGCCCACGACGACCACGGCGCTCGCGGTGGGCTCGTCCACACAATGGCGCCACTCGGTCGAGAGCTGCGCGAGCTCGCGCTCTCGCCCGACGCACGGCGTTGGCTTACCGAGGAGCGTGGGGATCGTCTCCGGCTCCTCCTTCGGGCCCCGCAGCCAGGATCCTTCGGCCTCATGCGTTATATCGAAGCGGCTGGCGAGCAAGCCCGCCGTCGCGCTGTCGAGCCGGATGCCCGACCCCGCCGCTCGGGCATACCGCGAGAAAAGCTGAACGACGCGATCGATCAGCACACCGACCGGCAGCCGGCCGGCGACCTCTGCCAGCCCTGTGGCGATGGCCATAGGCAAGCCGCCGAGCTCCGCCCGCAGCGCGAGCACGCAATGAGCCGCGCGCGCGGCGAGATCCGTCGGGGCCTCGGCGCCGGACAGCGCGATGAGCAGCCACTGCGACTGGAGGAGCTCGAGGCGCCCGCCGTGCCGCACCGCGATATCGCGCAGCGCCTCCAACCGCGCCGCGCCCTCGGCCTCCGAGAGCGTGGCGTCCGTCTCCGGGCTGCCGTCGGCCGCCAGGATGACGCACATGACCCGGCGCTCTGCCGTCGTGATCTCCACGAGCGGAGCGGGCGGCTCCGCCATCCCGCTCGCTCCGACGCGGAGCCCTGATTGCGCTGGGGTTGCGAGCTCCTCAGCGACGGCGGCGCCGTCGCGCGGCCGCTGCGCCGCCTCTTTCGCCAGCATCCGGGCCACGAGGCGCTCGAGCGGCTCGGGGACGCCGTCGCGGAGCTCCCCGAGCCGCGGCGGCTCTTCCAGGACGACCTTCATGAGGAGCGAGAGCGCGTTATCGCCAAGGAACGGTGGGCGCCCCGCGAGGCACTCGAACAGCATACAGCCGAGCGCGAATACATCCGCGCGGGCATCGACGGACGGCTCGCCGCGCGCCTGCTCGGGGGCCATGTACCCCGGTGTGCCGAGGATCGCGCCTGGCGCCGTCAGGCTCCGCGCAAGCCGGATATCCCGAGCGATGCCGAAGTCGAGCAGCGTGGCGCGTTCGACCGCGCCGTCCACCAGCATCAGGTTGCTCGGCTTCAGATCGCGGTGGACGATCCCGAGCTTGTGGACTGCGCCGAGCGTCGCCGCCACCCGTGCTGCCAGGATCACGCTTTCGGCAATCGAGAGCGGTCCTTGAGCGAGCCTCGCGTCCAGGGTGATGCCATCGAGCCACTCCATGGCCAGGTAGGGCCGCCCCGTGGCGGTCATTCCGTGCGCCACATACTGCACGACCCCTGGCAGCCGGAGTGTGATGAGCGCTTCAGCCTCGCGCGAGAGCCGGCTCAGGTCGCGTATGTTCGCGCTCTGCAGCACCTTCAGCGCGACCACCTCCCCCGACCGCCGATCCCGCGCACGGTACACGTCCCCCATCCCGCCGGATCCGGCGAGCCGTTCGATCTCGAACCGATCCCCGACGACGTCCGAAGCGCGCATCGCCCTTCTTTAGGTGCTTCGCGCGAGCCCCCCGAATGCCGACCTCTCGCGCACGACCAGCACAGCTCACCACAAACGCAGGTTGATTTCCATCATCCAAACGTTGGTTCCCCTCGACGTCCCGGGGTCCACGTGCCCTGAAATGCCGCCGCGCTCTTTCGTCCCTACAGCAAAGCCATAGGCCCTCGCGGAGGGAGCACGCCGCGCGGCGCGCGCACGGGCTGTTGTCTGAGCCCAATTGACGTCCTGTGTCCGGCGCGCTCCGCGCGACGGGCACAGGACGTCTCAGGCGAGTTCAGCCCGTGCGCGCGCCGCGCGGCGTGCTCCCTCCGCGAGGGCCGGGCGAATCAGAACCCGCGTCTACTCCGTGGCCGCCGCCTCCCCTGCCCCGGCCGCCGCCGGCGCCGCCGCCACCTCCAGCTCGCAGCGCACCACCTGGACCTCGCCGTCCGCGAGCTCCGCCCGCTCCACGAGCTCGTGCTTCCCCGCCCGCACCGCCGCGAGCACGTCCCCCAGCGCCGGCCCGAGCCGCGCCAGCGTCGCCGCGTTCGCCCCCAGCGCCAGATGCGTCACCACGCGCCCCACGCTCGCGCCGAGCTCGCTCTTCCGCTTGTTGACCGCCGCCATCGCCGCAGCCGCCAGCTCCAGGAGCCCCGCGTCCGCCGGCGCCGCGACCTCCGCGAAATCCCCCGCCGCCGGCCACTTCGCCCGGTGGATCGACCGCTGTCCCGTCTCCTCCGCGTACACCCAGGCCCAGACCTCGTCGGTGATGTACGGAAGCACCGGCGCGAACAGCCGCAGCAGCACCGAGAGCCCGAGCCGCAGCGCAGCCACCGCCGAGCCCCGCGCCGCGTCGCCAGCGCCGCCCTCGCCGCGCGCACGCGCCTTGGCCAGCTCCAGGTACGCGTCGGTGAACCAGCGCCAGAAGAAATCCTCCGTCCGCTCGAGCGCCGCCGCGAACTCCTGTGCCTCGAACGAGCGCGTCGCGTCCGCCACCACCGCCGACAGCTTGTGCAAGAACGCCCGGTCCAGCTCCTCGGAGACCGGATGGACCTCCGCAGACTGGCTGAGCACGTACTTGCCCGCATTCCAGATCTTCGTCACGAGGCGCTTGCCGATCTTCAGCACCTTCTCGTCGAACGCCGTGTCCGTGCCGAGCCGCGCGCTCGCCGACCAGTAGCGGACCGCATCCGACGAGTAGTTGTCGAGCAGGTGCATCGGCGTCACGACATTGCCCTTGCTCTTCGACATCTTCTTGCGATCGGGGTCCAGGATCCACCCCGAGATCGCGATATGACGCCACGGCACCGACGCCTCGTGCAGCATCGCCTTCGCGATCGTGTAGAACGCCCACGTCCGGATGATGTCGTGCGCCTGCGGGCGCAGATCGGCCGGGAACAGCCGCGCGTGGCGCCCCTCGTCGAGCCCCCAGTGCGAGCTGATCTGCGGCGTGAGCGAGCTCGTGAACCACGTGTCGAACACGTCGGACTCCGCCGTGAAGCCGCCTGGCTTGTCCCGCTGAGACGCATCGTATCCGGGCGGCACGTCGACCGTCGGGTCGACCGGGAGCATCTCGCGCGTCGCGAGCAGCGGCCTACCGTGATCCGGGTTGCCCTCGGCGTCGAGCGGATACCAGACCGGGAACTGCACGCCGAAATACCGCTGGCGGCTGATGCACCAGTCGCCCTGGAGCCCCTCGGTCCAGTTGCGGTACCTGAGGCGCATGAAATCCGGGTGCCACTCGATCTTGTCGCCGAACTCGAGGAGCTTTTCCTTCTTGTCCGCGAGCCGGACGAACCACTGCCGCGTGGGCACGAACTCGAGCGGCTGATCGCCCTTCTCGAAGAACTTCACCGCCCGCTCGATCGGCTTCGGCTCGCCCCGCAGCGCCGGGCCCGTGCCCGCCACCGCCGCGTGCTCGTCGCGGCGGAGGAGCTCGACCACGGCCGCGCGCGCCTGCTTCACCCCCTTGCCCTGGAGCGGGGCATACGCCGCGTTCGCGGCGGCCGGATCGCGGCTCTGCCAGTCGCCCTCCCCGAACGTCACCGGGAGGACACGGCCGTTCTTGCCGAGCATCTGGCGGAGAGGGAGCTTCTGCTCCCGCCACCAGATCACGTCCGTCGCGTCGCCGAAGGTGCAGACCATCAGGATGCCCGTGCCCTTCTCGCGATCCACGAGCGTGCTCGGGAAGATCGGCACCGGCGCGCGGAAGATCGGCGTGAGCGCCGTCTTGCCGAAGAGGTGCTGATACCGCGGATCCTCGGGGTGGGCCGTCACGCCGACGCAGGCCGCGAGCAGCTCCGGGCGCGTCGTCGCGATGACGAGCTGCTCGCCCGTGCCCTCCACCGCGAACGCGATGTCGTGGAACGCGCCGGACTGCGGGCGATCCTCGACCTCCGCCTGCGCGACCGCGGTCTGGAAATCGACGTCCCACATCGTGGGCGCGAAGACCGAGTAGAGGTGGCCCTTCTCGTGCAGATCCAGGAACGACAGCTGCGCCGTCCTGCGGCAGTGATCATCGATAGTGGCATACTCGTACTGCCAGTCGACCGAGAGGCCCACCCGGCGGAAGAGCGCCTTGAAGACCTGCTCGTCCTCGCGCGTGACCTTGTGGCAGAGCTCGATGAAGTTCGGCCGCGACACGATGCGCGGCGGCTCCTTCTTGAGCGCCTCCGGCGCCGCCTGCGGCAGCGAGAGGCCGCGCTCGTAGGGCGTGCGCACGTCCGTGCGGACGTGGAAATAGTTCTGCACGCGCCGCTCGGTGGGCAGGCCGTTGTCGTCCCAGCCCATGGGATAGAAGATGTTGAACCCGAGCATCCGGCGCTGCCGGACGATGACGTCGGTGTGCGTGTAGCTGAAGACGTGGCCGATGTGCAGCGAGCCCGAGGCGGTCGGCGGAGGCGTGTCGACCACGAAGGTCTCCTCGCGGGGGCGCGAGGGGTCATAACGGTACGTCCCGTCGGCCTCCCACGCGTCGGCCAGGCGCTGCTCGGCGACGGGCGAGTCGAAATGCTTCGGGAGCGTCGCTGGATCGATGGTGCGGAACGTCTTCTTGGTCGTCACGTGATCACCTGCAAAACTGACCCCGCAGGTACCGCCCGCGGGGGCGCGCATCCTACGTCGTACCCAGGGTAACGCTCAAGGCGCGCCGCGTCACCGGAGGGCGATCCACGCTCGCGTCCGCCCGGGATCGGCGGCTCCGTCCTGGAGAGCCCGGTGGCTCCGCCGCGGCGCTCGACCTCGACGCGCTCGACGCGCCCGCCGAGGCGGCGGCTCAGTCGTAGCGCTCGACGTGGACGTGCTTGCGGGGGACGCCGAGCTCGCCGCGGGCAAGCTCGCGCACGAGCGAGACCATCCGATCGAGGCCGCAGATGAAGACGTGCGGGGCCGGATCCCCGCTCACCCCGGCGAGCTCCCGGTAGAGCTCGGGCACGTGCGCCTGCACGTAGCCGCGGCGGCCCGGCCAGGACGGGCCGCCGCGCGAGAGCGTGATCTCGTAGCGGATCCGGTCCGAGCCGCGCGCGAGCGCCTCGAGCTCGTCGCGGTAGATGACGTCCTCCTCGAAGCGCGCGCCGAACAGGACCCACAGGTGCGCGGCCGCCCCGGCGCGCAGCGACGCGTGAAGCATGCTCCGGAGCGGCGTGACGCCGGTGCCGGTGGCGACGAACAGCGAGGGCGCTGGGCTCTCGGGATCGCGCGTGAAGAGCCCGTGCGGGCCGACGGCGCGGAGCGTCGCGCCGGGCTCCAGCCGGTGCAGGTACTCCGAGCCGGCCCCGCCCTCTACGCGGGTGACCGCCAGATCGAAGCGAGGCGAGCCGTCGGGCGCAGAGGCGATCGAGTAGGCGCGCTTCACCTCACCGCCCGGGAGCGGGAGGACGAGGTTGACCCATTGCCCGGCCTCGAACAGGAACGCCCTGCCGTCGCTGCGCTCGAACGAGAGCTCTCGCACGAAAGGGCTGAGAGGCCGGACGGCGACGAGGCGGGCTTCGAACGGTTCGGCTTGGATCATGATGGGGCCTCTGCGGGGCCACAGGCTGCCGGGCCGCGCGGGTGGCGAGGTCTTACCGCAGCCCTCGCCCTGGCCCAATCACGATCGGAGCCGTCATGGCGCCGCCGGACGGCGTGGAGTCGCGGAAGTCTAGGCCTTCCGGCTCCACGCCGCCGGCGCGCACGGCCGGGCCGCCGCCCGTTCGCGGCGCTCCGGCGCCGGAGCGCAGCGGATCTACCGCTGCACGCCCATGCGCCGGCGCTGCGGGATGTTCAGCGCCGGCCGGGAGCGGTCCTGGTGGGGGAGCTTGCTCGGCGGGCGGGGCTCCCTGTGCGCGGGCTTCGGCGCGGGGACAGGCCCCGTCTGCGGCGGGCGCCGGTCGGGCGTCTTGGCCGAGCCGAGCTCCAGTGTGCGTTCGGGGAGATGCGCGGGTCGCTCCGTCATGGAATCCTCCATTCGATCACTCATCACCACAGCAGAAAGAGCACCAAGGCTGAACGAACCCTTCGAAGAACCGGCTCTCATATACCCTCCATTCATCGTACGACCCCGGATTGCAGGCACACCGATGCCGCGACGGACGCTGGCCATGGACGCCGCCCAAAGGCCGCTCGACTGGCGCTCTCGCGCGATGGACGCACCTCCACGCATCGCCGGGGCAGGGCGGTCCGCATCACCACACGCCCCCTCGCAAGGCGCCTCAGCGCCTCGCCGTCAGGGGAGATGGCGAGTCGGACCGCCGCGCCACGAACCATCCGGCTCGGTGCTTCGCGCGAGCGGCCAGCGAGCGAGGGCGTGCGACCGCGAGGTCAGCGACCTTCAGCGCATCGGACTCGTTCGCATTTCGGCCACGCTCCGTCCCACGAGCACACGACCCACGCCCGCGCGGGAAGGCTGCGGGCGGCCGTCGTGGCTGCTCACGTGCGGCAGCAGAAGGGCGCCGTGTCTACCTGGGCAACAGGCGCTTCCCCTTCGGGGCCGCGTGACGGAGCGGTGGTATCAGAGGAAAGTGTGCATGATTGACGCGGGCGACGCGTCGACAGCAACGCTAGCACCGGAGCCAGAGATCGCCCAGCACTTTCTGGTGGTGGGGTGCTTCGGCCGAAAGTGGGGTCTTTTGAACCGCCAAGACGCCACAAGACGCCAAAAAACCACAAAATCTTGGCGTCTTGTGGCGTCTTGGCGGTTCCATCATTCCGGCAGGGGGGAGGAATTCCCCCACCCCATTTTCTGTGTCTTCGGAGGAGCGCTGTCCTCGCGGAGCGCTCCTCTCCTCATTATTACACTTCTGCTTCTCCCCCCGCTCCACGAGCGGCAGGAGCTCGCACGGGCGCCCCGAGCCACCGATCAGAACGTCAAGCGCAGCCCCACGCCGAGGGGGACCGCTCCAGGCGACGCGCCGACGGCGCCCGGACCGACGAGGAGGCGCGCGGCGGCCGGCCCGCGCCCCTCGAGTCCTCTCCGCAGCACCCGCTTCTTGCCGATCACGTAGAGCGGCAGGCCGACGCCAACCGCGGCCACGCCCCCGGCCGCCGTCGCCAGGGCCACCGTGTACGTGTCGCGGTGCTCCGTGGCGGCCTCGTCGTGGTTCGCGGTGATCAGCACGGCGCCGGTGACGAGGGCGGCTGCTCCGAGGCTCGCGAGGACGATCCCCGAGACCATCATGACCGTGCTGTTCCGCTCGGTCGTCCGCTCCACGAAGTCGCGGAGCTCTCTCTTCGTCGCCTCGATCTCCAGCTCGATCTGGCGCCCGTGGGCGTCTCGCATGTCCTCGTCTTCAACAAAATCGTGGACGGCGTCCGCCTCGTGCTTGAGCGCCTTGATCCTTGCCTCGTACGCAGCGACCGTCGCCTCCCACATGGCCTGCGGCGGGAGCCCCTCCACGGCCGGCGCGGCAGGGGGCGCGGAGGGCGCGAGCTGCGGGGGCGGCGTGCGGTCCGCGCCCTCCGCCGGCGTCTGCGCGGCTGCGCTCGACGCGAGCACCGCGCCGGCAAGAGCGAGCGCCCACGCGACGAGGCGGCGGCGCACCGCCGCCACGGAAGTGGAAGACACGCGCGCCGGGGGCGCGGAGGGATGCGCGAAACGGGAATGGACTCGTCCCATCGACGAGCGGCATACCTCAACCGTGGCGCAGGGACATCCGTCGCGTCCCGCTCGCCGGCTTACGCCCGCGATCGCGGCGCGCTCACCCCGCCCGCGGCCGGCCGCGGCGCTTGCTCCCCTCCCCGTCCCCGACCGGCCGCGCCTCGGCGGCCACGCGGAGCAGCTCCTGGAAGTGCCCCTCCACCGGGCCGAGGTCGATGCCATCCATGAACGAGGTGAACGCGAAATAGGGCAGCAGCGTCTGCCAGGCGCGAAGCCAGCCCGGCAGGTAGCGCGGCCGCTCCAGCACGCCGGCCGCGCGCAGGTCCGCCAGCACCGCGATGTCGTCGAGCGCGATCCGGCCGCAGACGAGCAGCTCCACCTCGTCGCGCAGGCCGCCGCGCAGGACCGCGGCCAGGAAGGCATAGACCTCGAGCAGGCCGGCCAGGTAGCAGGCGTCCTTCGTGAAGGGCGCGCCGCCCTCGACGAGCCCGCCGCGGCAGACGCGCTGGGCGTCGAAATAGGCGTCGCGGCGGCCGGCGCCGCGCTCGCGCAGGTACCTGTAGAGATCGAGGAAGCTCGCGCCCTGCTCGGCCATGTCCACGAGCCGCACCCGCTCGGCGAGCCGGGTGAGGCGGCCGATGGAGAGCGAGCGGCTGTACAGCTCGGCGAAGATGGCGAGCCCCTCCTGCGTGCGCGTGGTGCGCGGGCCGCCCGACCGCAGGAACGCGCACCGCGGCTGCGCCGCGCCGTTGTGCGCGGTGAGCGCGTGCGTCTCCACCTCGTGGTGCCACAGCCCCTCGGCCTCCCAGGACGCGAACGTGGCCTCCGGGCGGATGCGGACGCGGCTCATGCCGGCCACCACCTTGGCCGTGATCCGCGGGTCGAGCACGATCTCGAGGTCGAGCGGCGGCGTCCGCGCGGCGACGCGGGCGGCGAGCAGATCCCGGAGCGCGCCGGCGTCGAGCGGCTCCTCCTCGGGATCGCTGGCCTCGTCCCAGCCGTGGACGCGCAGGCGCGCCGTGAGGTGCTCGGCGAGGTCGATGTTGCGGACCTCGCCGCCGAAGAACCGCGAGCGCGCGCCGCCATAGAGCGCCCGCGACCGCTCGGCGAACTCGCGGGTCCCCGCCGCCTCGAGCAGCTCCGCGGCCTGGATCTGCGCGCGGACGTTGTCCCGCAGCCAGCCGAGCGCGGGCGCATCGCCGTCGATCGATCCGAGCAGCTCGCGCAGCTCGGCGATGCGCCGCGCGAGTCCGTCGCGATCCACGCGGTGCTCGATCTCGGGGAGGCGGTCCTCGCCGGCGGCGAAGAAGCGCTCCTCGACCTCGCGAGGCCAGGCGATGTCCTCCAGCAGCCGGAGCGCCTTGCCCTCGGAGAGGCGGGCGCCGACCCGATCGAGCTGCTCCAGCACGGCGCGGTCGATGCTCATGGCCCCATGCTCGCGCGAACCGCGGGGCGCGGAAAGCCGCCGGCGCGGGCGCTTGCGGCTCCGGCGCGGATCCGCGAGGGCGCGCGCCGGCGCTCCCCGTGGCCGCGCCGAGCATGTTGTTCAGCTCCTCGCATCCGGGATACATTGGAGCCTGAACCTCGATGAATGATGATCCCCAGCTGGCACACTGTACAGCACGAATCGGAACGGTCCTCCGGGGCAAATGGCGCATCGATTCGCTCATCGGCGTCGGCGGGATGGCTGCGGTTTACGAGGCGACACACAGGATCGGCCGGCGCTGCGCGATCAAAATCCTCCATCCAGAAATCGCGGTCTCGAAGGAGCTTCGAGCCAGGTTCGAGCAAGAGGCGCTCGCGGTAAACCAGCTCGGTCACCCCGCAGCCGTCAATGTCCTCGACATCGATACGAGCGAAGATGGCTCGCCGTTCCTGGTGATGGAGTTGCTCGACGGTGAATCGCTCGGCAAGCGCGCCCACGGCTCCGGCGGCATCGAGGAGCGCGAGCTGCTCCGCGTTGTCTCGACCGTGCTCGAGGTGCTCGAAGTCGCGCACGGGCTCGGCATCGTCCATCGAGACATCAAGCCTGACAATCTGTTTTTGACCTCTTCAGGCGGCGTCAAGGTCCTCGACTTCGGGATCGCTCGAATGCAACAGGGCGGCTCCAACGTTCATACACGCACCGGCGCGATGCTCGGGACTATACCTTACATGTCGCCCGAACAGCTCACGGGTGGCCAGATCGATGGGCGGGCCGACGTCTTCGCCGTTGGCGCGACGATGTTTCGAATCCTAGCAAAACGCCGTGTGCACGAGGGCTCCATGGAAAGCGAGCTCCTCATCAAAATGGCGACGCAGCCTGCGCCGGCCCTGCGCACCGTTGCCCCCTCTGTCAGCCCAGAGGTTTGCGCCATCGTCGATCGCGCGCTCGCCTTCGATCCATCGCGCCGCTATCCGACGGCCCGCGCCATGCGCGAAGACATCGAGCGGGTCTTGGGCGCCAATGCTACCCCTCACGCGCCAGCCCCGGTGTCGATCCGAGCCGACGTGTCGTCTCCCATCAGCGTCGATGGCCCGACGATGGCCGCTCCTGCTCCCGGCCAAGCGATGCAGGCACCGATGGTCGTCCCCGTGCTGCCTCAATCTGCTGCAACCAGCCCACGAACGAGCACGAGTTCGCCACTCTTGATGATTGCAGTGATTGCCTCGTTTGCTATCGCCGTTTGCCTCGCCGCTGTCTTCTTCGTTGTTCGTTCGCGAGGCTCCGACGAAGGCACTCGTGAGAGCGCGGACGACGAGACATCGCAAGAGGACAAGACGAGCGGTAGCTCTGGCACGATGGCCACGTCTTCCACTACCAGCACGCCATCCACGCCGTCCTCGATCGCTGCGCCCCCATCGACGCGCCGGCCCGCGCCCAATAGCAAGTATCGCCTCCTCGTCAAAGATGGCAAATATCCATTTTGCGTCACGTCAAAACTGAAACACGCCTATCCAGTACGCACGAATGACGAGGGCGTCAAAGTGTGCAGCGGCACCCCCGATGGCCCCATTCCGATTGAGGGCCTCAAAGCCTACCACCCCTCCGAGCTTCAATGGGAATAGCTTTGTGAGGTGCGGCGGCCTCGTCTTGCACCGTGGCGGCGTGCCGAAGAGCACCCAGCCGCCCAACTCTTCGGTCGCTGTCCCCCGATGTCTTCATCATGCCTTCGGGGCGGGAGGTTCCGGCGATGCGGGCGGCGACCAGCGAGCTACGGTTCGATGCACTGTGGACATCCTTGTAGGCTGATGTCGGCGTACGGAACCAGATCCACGAACATCGCGGAACTGCACAGGTTTTCCGTACGGAGGGTGGATTGAGCAGGATGTCCACTCGGACGGCGGTGCGGTTCCTCCGCTCTCAGCGCCTTTGTGCGTGTACAGTCCTCGGCATGCCAGGGACACTCCCACCCAAGGGGCCCTCAAGCACCGACGACGTCACGGTGCCGATGCTCGGGACACAAGGCGAGGCATCCGTCATTGAGCTCACAAGCTCGGCGCTGGTGGAAGAAATCGAGACTGCGGCGCGGCCGTGGTCGGACGACGCACCCACGTTGGTGCGCTCAGACAACAGAGCGCCAGCGCTGATCGGGAGCTTGATCTCGGAGCGGTACCGCGTCCACGAGCTCATCGGGGAGGGCGGCATGGGAGCCGTGTACCGCGGCGAGCAGGTGCACCTCCGCAAGCAGGTCGCGATCAAAGTCCTCCAGCCGAGCGCCCGGAACCTCCCCCAGATCGTGGCGCGGTTCGAGCGCGAGGCGATCGCGGGGGCGCATATCCAGCATCCGAACGTGGTCTCCGCAAGCGACTTCGGTCAGCTCGCGGATCGGTCGCATTTTCTCGTCCTCGAGTATGTCGAGGGCACCCCGCTCCAGGACGTGATCGCCTCGGCACCGCTCCCCGCGCGGCGCGCGCTCCACATCGCGCGGCAGATCGCGTCTGCTCTGGAGGCGGTGCACGCGAAGGGGATCGTGCACCGCGATGTGAAGCCGCAGAACATCCTTCTCGGCGCCCGTGATCAGGTGAAGCTCATCGATTTCGGCCTCGCCAAGGTGAACGTAGAGCTCCTGTCCACGGAGAGCCGCGAGGCTGCGCGCAAAGGCCAGGACCTCACCGCTGCCGACCAGGTCCTCGGCACGCTCAGTTATCTCGCGCCGGAGGCCGTGCGCGGCATGGATGCCGTCGATGCTCGCGCAGATCTTTATGCGCTCGGAATCATTTTGTACGAAATGCTGTCCGGGAGAAGCCCGTTCGACGCGAGCGACGGCCAATCTTCCTTCCGGAAGCGGCTCCTCGAGGATGCGCCCCCGCTCCGCCAGCGTGCTCCGGGATCAGGCATCCGCCCCGAAGTGGAGGCGCTCGTGATGCGGCTCGTCCAGCGAGACCCAATCCAGCGCTATCCGACGGCCACGAATGTGATCGCGGCCATCGACGGGGCCATTGCGGCGATGGAAGGCGCGCCGAGGCAGCTCGAGCCGACAGTTACGATGCAGCCCGGCGCTCCGGGGCACCAGACGAGCGCGACATCGCTCGCGTCCAGGTGGAGCTCGCCGGCGATGCGGCCGTGGCTCATTGCGTCCATCGTCGTATCGCTCTTGCTCAGCGTCGCGCTCTTGATCGCCATCCTGCTCAGCTGACAGAGACGCCCAATGGCCACATCGAGAGAGCAGGCTCGTCGCTCGACGGCAGCTCCATGAGCCCCGTCGGTTCGGTCCCCCGCCGCTGACGCCGCGCCACGGCCGCGCAGGGCGCCCTTCGCGAGGTGAGCTCCCTCAGCGACGCGGAAGCGGGGCCCCCGCCGGGATCCGCCCTTCCTCGACGGCCACGACGTAGGGCGGCAGGCGGCCCGACCGCACCGCGCGGACGTCGGCGCGCATCGTCGCCGCGTCCGGGTAACGCTCGACCTTGTCGAACGCGAGGGCACGATCCACGACGTCGCACACCTCCGAGGGCACGTCCGGCGCGCACTGCGCGAGCGACGGCGCCCGCGCCGTCGCCGCGGCGATGAGCAGGCGCGCCTCGACCACGTGGCCGTGGATCGCGCGACCGGAGAGCAGCCGAAACATCGTGGCGCCCAGGCCGAAGACGTCGGTCCGGCCGTCGATCTCGCGGACCATCCCCCTCGCCTGCTCTGGCGCCATGTACTCGCACGTGCCGAGCGCCACGCCCGTCTTCGTGGCCGTCTTCTCCGGCAGCTCCCCCATCCCGAAAGGAAGCGGATCGAGCACGCGGGCGATCCCGAAATCGAGCACCTTCACCCGCCCATCGCTCCCGATATGCAGGTTCTCGGGCTTGAGGTCCCGATGAACGACGCCGTACGCGTGCGCCACGACCAGCACATCGAGGACCCGCTCGGCGAGCGCCAGCACCTCGCCCACCGCGAGCGTCCCCACCCGGGCCATGCGGTCGAAGACCGTCTCGCCCTCGAGCACCTCCATCGCAAGGTAAGCGGCGCCGTCGTCCGCGACGCCCGACTCCAGCACGAGCGGCAGCCCCTCGCAGAGCGGGCCGACAGCCGCCAGGGCGCTGCCGATCGGGCCCTCGCGCAGGAAGCGCTTCCGGAGCTCCTCGATCTGGCTCAGCGACGGGTGCAGAACCTTCACCGCCGCGGCGCAGCCGTCAGCGCGCCGGCCGAGGAAGACGCTCGCCATCCCGCCGCCACCGAGCACGCGCTCCACCGTCCAGGTCCCGATCTGGGTGCCGATGCGCCGCGCCGCGAGCTCCTCGTCGTCCATCGAGCGGGCGGATGGTACCATCCCGTTCACCAGGAGCGATCGCGAAAGGCCCAGCAGCGTCGAAGCGGCCATCACGATGCGCCACGCCCATCGCCGCAAGCGTCGTTTCCGCTGGACTTTTCGCGGGCGCGGATGCCCTTGATCCCGCGCCCGGCGGACCGCCACGGCGCGGTCGAGCGCGCGTGCCGCGGCGCCCTCCTCGCGGACGCCATGACAGCAGCGCATGAGCGCGACGCGACGATCAGTCGGGGCATGGGGCCCCGCAGGCCATGACGTTGCCAGGACAGGCTTCTATCTGCCCGAGACACGTGCCGATGACGCAATCGGAGCCAGGCGTGCAGTACACCAAACATGGCGCGCTCGTCATGCAATTGACCGAGCAATCACCTTCGCACCAGATCTTGTGCATCCCCGATCCCATGCAGTTCACCAGCGCGTCTCGGCGCGCCCCGATGTCGCAGACGGTCCCGTCCTGACAAGCAATCTGGCACGGTTCATCGCACACGTGATCGCAGTCGTTTGTCAGCATACAGCTGGTCCGCTGCGACGCGCCGCGCCCTTCCTCGGGGCCGCGGCTCGATGGGCCAGGGAGGCGAGCTCTCGTGTCGCCCTTCTTCTCGGGGCCGGGATCCGGAGCCTTTGCCAGGAGGCGCTCCGCCGCCGGGCCACCGGGGACCTTGGCGGGCGGTGAGGCCGCCGGTCGCTGCGCGCCGGTCGCCCCCGGCGATCTCGCGTCGGGCTCGACGTTCACCGCACGGAGAACCACGGCGGCGAGCACGCCCGCGGCGAGCAGCGGGAACGCCAGCACGGCCCATCGCAGCCTCCGTCCACGTACCGTGGTCGCGGTCCACGGCGTCGCCTGGGTGAACCCCGACGCCGCCGGTGAGGGGGCACGAGCCGGAGCGACGGCCGATCCGCCGCCCGGGACGCCCTGCGCGCTCGACCTATTCGGGGCGCTGGCGATGGAGACATCGCGGATGACGCTCCCCATGTCACCTGCCGGCGGCGAGGCGGGATGCAGGCCACCGGCGCCCGAGGCGCGCACCGAGACGGCCGAGGAAGGGGCGAGCCCCTGCGGCATCCACACCGTCGTGGCGGTGCTGAGCGGATCCGCCGCGGGGGCCCCGGCCGCGCCGAACCGCAGGGCAAAAGCGGGCGGTTGACCGGCGAGGACCGCGCGCACGTCCTGCTGCATGACCGTCGCGCTCGGGTAGCGCTCGCCTCGGTCGAACGCGAGCGCGCGATCGACGACGGCACACACCCACTGCGGGGTCTCCGGAGCGACGCTCGCTAGCGGCGGCGCAGGCAGCGTGGCCATCTTGACGACCAGATCGGTGTCAGAGCTCGCGTCGTGGATGCGCCGCTTCGTGATCAGACGAAACATCGTCGCTCCGACCGCGAACAGGTCGGCACGCGCGTCGATCTCGTCGCCTCTGACTTGCTCCGGTGGCATGTAGGCGACCGTGCCGAGCGTCGTTCCCGTGCGCGTCCGAACGTAGTCGGCCGCGGCCTGCCTGACGCGGGCGACGCCGAAGTCGAGCACTTTCAGGCGCCCGTCGCGGAGGCGGAACAGGTTGTCTGGCTTGATGTCGCGGTGGATGATGCCGTGCGCATGGGCCGCTGCCAGCACGTCCAGCAGCCCGTCCACCATGGCCAGCAGCTCGGCCATGTCCATCCTGCCCAGGCGCCTTCCGTACCCGGCGAGCGACTCACCATCGAGCAGCTCCATGACGAGGAACGGGCAGCCGTCCGCCGTCGTGTCGATATCGCGTATCTCCACCGCGCCGGGATGGACGAATCGATTGACGGCTTGCGCTTCCTGATCGAACCGCGCACGCAGCTCGGGCATGCGCGCGATCTCGGGGTGGAGGATCTTGATGGCATCTCGCCGCCCGATCCTGTGCGCGCCGACGTAGACAGCGGCCATGCCGCCCGAGCCCAACAACCGCTCGATCGTCCACTTCCCGCACAACACTGTGCCAACTCTGCGCTGCAGTTCCTGGTCGTCCATATCCGGGTTCAGGGTTGCTAATTTGCCGAACGGAGTCCTCGCGGCGCCCCAGCACCGCCCTGACCGTCGCCCATCCTAGCCGATTGGCCGTGGCGTCGTGATCGCGCGACATCGTCGTGACCGCGCGACACTCGGCATGCCGTCCCGGGTGTGTCGACGACCGAGCGCAGCCGCAGGCCGGCTAGGCCGACAAAAAGCGCCCGAGTCGAGACCAGCGCCCTGCCCTCGGCGCGCATGTCGCGCGGAGGGAGCGTGACCGTGGATCCGCCCGAAAACCGATGGTACCGTCGGCGCGATGTCAGGGAGCGTGGACCAGCTCGAGGAACACCGCGCGGCGCTCACAGGGCACTGCTACCGGATGCTCGGCTCCGTGGTCGACGCCGACGACGCCGTGCAGGAGACCATGGTGCGCGCCTGGCGGAGCCTCGACAAGTTCGACGGGCGATCGTCGCTGCGCACCTGGCTGTACCGCATCGCGACGAACGTCTGCCTCGACGCGCGGGCCGATCGCGCGCGCCGGGCGCGCCCGCTCGAGGAAGGCCCTGTCGGCACCGTGGACGACGAGCTCCAGACGCGCCCGCGCACGCACTGGCTGGAGCCCGTCCCCGACGCGCACGCCCTCCCGGCGGACATCGACGCCGCGGAGCGGGTGGTGCTCCGCCAGAGCATCCGCCTCGCGTTCGTCGCGGCGCTCCAGCACCTTCCGCCGAAGCAGCGCGCCGCGCTGCTGCTCACGGAGGTGCTCGGGTGGTCCGCCGCCGAGGTCGCCGACAGCCTCAGCACCTCGGTCGCCGCGATCAACAGCGCGCTCCAGCGCGCGCGGGCGACGCTCGCGAGCCGCGATCTCGGCGACGTGCGCGCCACGCTGCCGGAGCCAGAGGCGGCTCTGGTCGACCGCTACGTCACCGCCTTCGAGCAGTACGACGTGGACAGGCTCGCGGCGCTGCTGCACGAGGACGCGACCCTGTCGATGCCGCCTTACACCCTCTGGCTCCGCGGCCCCGACGCCATCCGCGCGTGGCTGCTGGGCCGGGGCGCGGGCTGCCGCGGCTCGCGGCTCGTGCCGACGGCCGCCTGCGGCTCGCCGGCGTTCGGCCAGTACCGCCCCGCGCCGGAGGGCGGCCACCGGGCCTGGGCGCTCATCGTGCTCGAGCTCGCGGGGGACCGCATCGCCAGCATGACGTCCTTCCTCGACACCGAGACGCTCTTCCCGCGGTTCGGCCTGCCGCTCGAGCTCCCCGCGTAGCCCCCGCGCCCGGCCGGATCGGGGCGGCGATCTTTTTTTCCTGTCGACCGATGAGTCCCGGCGCAGGCGGGGGTCTGTGGGGGTGAACTCCGGCACGACGGCCCCCTTGGCCGCGCTCGTGGCCGGCATCACCCGGCGTCCATGCTCGAACAGGAGAAGAGGACCATGACAACGAACAGCGCTCGCAAGATCTTCGTCAACCTGGCCGTCCGCGACCTGAAGCGGTCGATGGAGTTCTTCGCGAAGCTCGGGTTCGAGTTCAACCCGCAGTTCACGGACAGCAACGCCGCCTGCATGATCGTCAGCCAGGAAGCCTTCGTGATGCTCCTCGCGGAGCCGTTCTTCAAGGGCTTCACGAAGCGGGAGATCTGCGACACGCGCACGCACACGGAGGGGATGTTCGCGCTCTCGTGCAGCAGCCGGGCCGAGGTCGACGAGATCGTGAAGAAGGCGATCGCGGCGGGCGGGTCGCACGCCATGGATCCGCAGGATCACGGCTTCATGTACGGCTGGAGCTTCTACGACATCGATGGTCACCACTGGGAGGTCGTCTGGATGGCCCCCGAGGCGATCCAGTCGTAGCCGGCGCCTCGACGAAGGAGAGAAGGAGGAGAGCCATGGTCGAGAGCCAAACAGCGAACAGCGATAGCTTCCAGGTCACGACGCCGTCGGCGGACGAGGTCCGCATGACGCGCCTGTTCGACGCGCCGAGGCGCCTCGTGTTCGAGGCGATGACGAGGCCCGAGCACATCAGGCGGTGGTGGGGCTGTCTGGGCGAGGGCTACTCGGTGCCCGTCTGCGAGATGGACCTGCGGCCGGGCGGCAAGTGGCGCTTCGTGAACCGCCACCCCGGGGGCGAGGCCGCCTTCCACGGCGAGAACCAGGAGATCACGCCGACGAGCCGGCTCGTGTTCACCGAGATCTTCGAGCAGTTTCCGGACACCGTCACGGTGGTGACGGCGGTCTTCACCGACGAGGGCGAAAAGACGCGGCTCACGGCCACGGTGCGTTATCCGTCGACGGAAGTGCGCGACATCGTCCTCGCGTCCGGGATGCCCAAGGGCGCGGGCATCAGCTACGACCGCCTCGAAGATCTGGTCGCGCAGCTGCAGCAGCGATGAGCCGACCGGCCGGCGGTGAGCGGGCGCGGCGCCGTCGGCCTGCGCGCCCGCGCTCGCTCACCCGCGCCGCTCGGCGAGCACCTGCCGCAGCGTCGCGCCGCCCACGGGCTTCGTGAGGTGCAGGTCGAAGCCGGCCTGCCTCGACGTGGCCTGGTCCTCGGGTCCACCGTAGCCCGAGAACGCCACCAGGTAGAGCGCGTCGCCCCCGGGCGCGGCCCGCGCGCGGCGGGCGACCTCGTGGCCATCGATGCCCGGCAAGCCGATGTCGATGAAGGCCACCTCGGGGCGCAGGTCCAGGAGCTTCGTCACGCCGTCCAGCCCGTCCACCGCGACCGTCACCTCGTGCCCCAGCGCCTCGATGAACTCGCTCATCACCCGGCGCACGTCCTCCACGTCCTCCACGACGAGCACCCGGCGCCGCTCGGCGGCCTCCGCCAGCGGCGGGGCGGCGGGCGGCTCGGCGCCCGCCGCGAGCGGCAGCGCCGCGCCCCGGCCGAGCGGAAGGCGCACGATGAACTCGCTGCCCTGGCCCGTTCCGGCGCTCTCCGCGACGACGCTGCCGCCGTGCATCTCCACCAGCCGCCGCACCAGCGTGAGCCCGAGGCCCAGCCCGCCCGTGCTGCGGTCGATCGTCTGATCGACCTGCGTGAAGAGGTCGAACACCCGCTCGAGCATCGCCGCCGGGATGCCGCGGCCCGTGTCGCGCACCCGCAGCACGGCCTCGAGCGCGCCGCCCGCCGCCTCCCGGGTCAGGCGCACCGAGATGGCTCCCTCCGGCGGCGTGTACTTCGCGGCGTTCGTCAGGAGGTTCGTGACCACCTGCTCGATCCGCGTGGCGTCGGCCCGCATCCCGAAGTCCCCCGGCCCGACCTCGACCGAGAGCGCGTGGCGCCGCGCCTCTACGGCCGGGCTCACCGCGGCGGCGGCGTTCCTCACCGCCGCCGCGAGATCGACGTCCTCGAGGCGCAGCTCCACCGTGCCGCGCGTGATGCGCGACACGTCGAGGAGATCGTCCACCAGGCGCACGAGGTTGCCCACCTGCCGCCGGGCGATCTCGCGGTAGCGCGCCGACCTGGGCGCCTCGCCCGCCAGATCGCCGAGCAGCGTGAGCGACAGGCTGATAGCGGCGAGCGGGTTGCGGAGCTCGTGCGCGAGCGTCGCGAGGAACTCGTCCTTGCGCTGATCCGCGAGCTTCAGCGCCTCGACGAGCGCCTCCACGCGCCGGCGGGCGTTCACCTGGTCGGTCACCTCGAAGGCGAACACGAAGATGCCCTCGACCGCCCCGTCGCGGTCGCGCATCGGCTGGAAGACGAAGTTGAAGAAGCCCTCCTCCGTCGTGCCCTTGCCCTTGCGATCGAGCCGCACCGCGAGCTCCCTTCCCACGAAGGGCTCACCGGTGCGGGTCACGGTGTAGAGGAGATCCGGGATGGATTGCCCCTGGAGCTCGGGCAGGGCGGCCAGGATGGGCTTGCCCACCTGCGCTCGTCCGCCGACCAGTTGCTGGTAGAGCGGATTGACCACCTCGAAGACGTGCTCCGGCCCGCGGAGGATCGCGATGGGCCCCGGGGCCTGCATGAAGAGGTCGTTCAGGTACTGGCGCTGCCCCTCGGCTTCCCTCCGTCGGCGCGCGAGCTCCACGTGGATGCGCACGCGCGCAAGGAGCTCCCTCGCGGAGAACGGCTTCACGAGGAAGTCGTCGGCGCCGGCCCCGAGGCTGTCGACGCGCACCTCCTCGCCCGCGCGCGCGGAGAGCATCATCACGGCGACGCCGCGGGTGCGCTCGTCGGCGCGCAGCGCCTTGAGCAGGCCGAAGCCGTCGAGCCGCGGCATCATCACGTCGGTGAGCACGAGGTCCGGGACGTGGGCGCGGGCGCTCTCCAGCGCGGCCTGGCCGTCGGCCACGGCCTCCACCGTCCACCGCTCGGCGAGGAGCAGCCGCTGCACGTAATCGCGCATGTCCGCGTTGTCGTCCGCGACGAGGATGTGCCCCGGCCGCTTCGGGGCCGGGCGCTCCTCCGCCGGCAGGGCATCCGGCGCCCGCTCGTCGCGCCCCCACTGCGCGGCCTCGTCGAGGAAGGGCGCCGCGCCGCGCGCCTCCGCCGCGGCCGGCGCGGGGGCGAGGTCGATGCGATCCGCGGGCAGGTGCGCCTTCCCGGCCGGGATCGCGACCGAGAAGCGGCTGCCCGCGCCGAGGCGGCTCTCCACGGCCACGCTGCCGCCGTGGAGCTTCGCGAGCTCTCGCACCAGCGCGAGGCCGATGCCGCTGCCCTCGTAGCTGCGGCCCCTGGCCCCCTCGACGCGGTAGAACCGATCGAACACGCGCGGCAGCTCCTCCTCCGGAATGCCGGTGCCCGTGTCCTCGACCGACAGGACGATCCGCCCCCCGGCCTCCTCCAGCGTCACCCGGACGCCCCCCGAAAACGTGAACTTGAAGGCGTTCGAGATGAGGTTGAGCACGATCTTCTCCCAGAGCTCGCGGTCGACGTAGGCCGGCTCGGAGAGGGGCGGGCACTCCACCGTGAGGGCGAGGCCGGCCCGATCCATGAGCGAGCGGAACGAGCTCGCGAGCTCCGCGGTGAAGGAGCCGAGATCGGTAGGCTGGTAGCTGGCCTGGATGCGGCCCGCCTCGATGCGTGAGAAATCGAGCAGCGTGTTGACGAGCCGGAGGAGCCGGAGGCTGTTGCGGTAAATGATCGCGAGGCGGTCGCGCTGAGGCGCGGGCAAGGGGTGCTCGGCGTCCGAGAGGCCGTCCTCGACGGGCCCCAGGATCAGCGTGAGCGGCGTGCGGAACTCGTGGCTGATGTTGCTGAAGAACACCGTCTTGGCGCGGTCGAGCTCGGCGAGCGCGTCCAGCCTGCGCCGCTCCTCCTCGCTGGCCCGGGCGTTCTGGAGGGCCGCGGCGCCGTGGCCGGCCAGGAGCCGCAGGAAGCGGCGGTAGTCGTCGTCCAGCACCAGCCGGGGGCTGGCGCCCGCGACGAGGAAGCCGGCCGGGCGACCTCCGTTGCCGGCGCGGGGGAGCGGCAGCACCACCGCCTGGCGGGCGGCCTCCGGCCACGGCCCTCCCGGAAGGGAGCCGACGCCTGCGGGCAGCTCCGACAGATCCACCTCCACGTCCTCGCGCAACACGCGGTGAAGCGGCCACACCGCGCCGGCCGCCGCGCCGAGCTCCACCGCCGCCGGCGCCGCCGCGTGGCCCGGGTCGAGCCCGGCGGTCCCTGCGAGCCGGGCGGGCGCGGCGTCGTCGTCCACGAGATAGAGCAGGGCGAAGGGCACGTCGCGCCCGGCCTCAGCCAGGGTCTCCATCATCACCCGACAGACGTCCTGAACGCTCCTGGCGTCAGCCGCCCTCGCCGCCAGGGCCCCGAGGATCTGCAGCCGTCGCTGTCCGAGGATGTACCCTGTGCTCTCGGAGCAAGCGACGAGGATGCCCGCGACAGCGCCACTCTCGTCCCGGATGGGGCTCTGACCGTAGCTGAAGTAGCACTCCTCCATGAAGCCGTGCCGATCGAGGACGAGCAGGCCATCGCGGACGTAGGTGGCCCCTCCCGCGAAGACCTTCTCGATCATCGGCTCGATGATCTCCCAGATCTCCTTCCAGCACTCGCGGCCCGCCTGACCCATGGCGGCCGGGTGCTTCGTGGACCCGAGGATCGGGCGGTAGCCGTCGTTGTAAAACTGGATGAGCTCCCGACCCCACCAGAGGAACATGGGGTGTTCGGACGAGAGCAGGATGGACAGCGCTGTCCGCAGCGACTGGGGCCATGCCTCGACCGGGCCCAGCGCCGTCTGCGACCAGTCGATCGAGCGTATCAGCGCCCCCATCTCCCCGCCGCCAGCGAGCGCGCCGCCGGCCGGATCCGGCCCAGCCCCGGCGCCCGCTTCCCCGACGCGCCCCACGCCGGTCCGCTCCTCGACGCGGTCGCGCTGGCCGGTGCGCCGTCTCGTCATGGCGGACACCTGCTTTCTTACCACAGCCGAGTCCAGCCATCTTCGGCGCCGTCACGTTGGGTCCGGTCGCCCGCTCGGATCGACGACCACCTCGATGGGTACCGCGCAGATACGCCGGCCCAGCCCCATCGGGGCGACTGAATTTCCTTGACACCTCAATCACTCCACCATCTGCGGGACACCTCCGTGGCGCCCTCGCAGAGGCTCGCGCGCGCTCTCATCATCTCCTGAAATCACGCGCGGACGCGCGGCCCTCCTGCCGCCGAATGAATATTTACAGAGCTCCGCAAAGACCACTCCGGCGCGGAGCGCTTGCTCGATCCGAACAATCGGTCTAAGCTCTCTCGCATAACTTCGGAGGCCGAAATGGCCTCCCATTGCAAGAGGAGCGTCCATGCGTCGTCTCAGCCCTGCTGCCCGCATTCGGTACTTCTTCGCTGCCCTGACGGCAGGCGCAGCGATGTTGGGCACCACTGCCCTGCTGGTCCCCTCGAGCGCGGCGGCGCCCGGGGGGAATTGCACCTTTTACAGCGACGAGAGCCACGACACGGTCGTCGGCCAGTACGGCCGCGACTGCTGCAACAACCGGATCGCGTGGGGCACCACGACGCAGCACTACGAGTGCGGCGGGTGCTTCACCTGCACACCGCCTCCTCGCTGAGGGAAGCGCCGGTGAACGGCGGCCGGCTCGATGGCTATCGCCGGCCCCAGTCGTTCAGCTTGCGAGAGGAATTGAACAGGGAGACGGGGGATCCGTTGGATTTTCTCCCCGTCTCCCTGTGAATTTTCCCGAAAATTCGGGGGGGATCTTCAGATCGGCATGAACAAGAACCGTTCTTCTCGATGGTTGTACGGCACAGCCAGCATCGCGCTCGGAATCGTGGCCCTCTCCGGCTGCTCTGGCCGGGTGGACCGGGGCGACGATGCGCCGGGCGGCTCGTCGAGCGCGGGCGGCCATGGCGGCAACGCCGGCACGACGGGCGCCGGCGGAGCTGACACGGGCAGCACGAGCGCTGCTGGCTCTGGTGCGGGCGGCTCGTCGAGCGCGGGCGGCTCGGGTGACGGCGGCTCCGGAGGTTCTGGAACCACCAGCTCCGGGGTCGGCGGCTCCAGCGACGGGTCGGGCGGCTCGAGCAGCACGGGCGCCGGCAAGTTCGTCGGCAACATCACGACGGACCGCGCCGTGCGCGACGGCTTCGTCCGGTACTGGGACCAGATCACGCCCGAGGTCGAGGGCAAGTGGAGCGCCGTCGAGCCGTCCCGCGGCGAGCGAGACTGGAGCAGGCTCGACGCGATCTACAAGTACGCGCAGGACAACGACATCCCCTTCATGCAGCAATCCTTCGTGTGGGGAGCCACGAGCCAGGGCTGGCTCGGGCGCCTCTCCGCGGAGGAGCAGCGGCAGGCCGTGATGGACTGGATGCAGGCGTTCTGTCAGCGATACCCCGAGACGAAGTACATCGTCGTCGTGAACGAGCCGCCGCCCCACACCACGCCTTCCTTCAAGAGCGCCATCGGCGGCGACGGCGAGAGCGGAGTCGACTGGATCGTCAACTCCTTCAAGTGGGCTCGCGAGTTCTGCCCGGACGCGACCCTGATCCTCAACGACTACAACATCATCGAGTACCAGAGCGACCACGACCGCTTCGTCGCGATGCTGAGCGCGGCGCTGGAGGCGGGCGCCCCGATCGACGCCGTCGGCGCGGAGGCCCACGACGTGTACAAGAAGGACGCCGGCACCGTGAAGGGCTTCCTCGACAGGTTCGCCGCCATGGGCCTGCCCGTGTACATCACCGAGCTCGACATCGACATCGCGGACGACGACGAGCAGCGCAGGGTGATGGAGGAGCAGTTCACGATGCTCTACAACCACAGCGCCGTCAAAGGCATCACCCTGTACGGTTACATCGTCGGCTCCACCTGGCGGGACAGCACGGGCCTCATGCACCCGGACGGCACGATGCGGCCGGCCATGGCCTGGCTCATGGACTTCCTCGGTCGCGGCCAGTGATCCCGCCTGCGTGGTGAGCGCTCGAGATCGAGGTCTGGCTGCGCCGGAGGCGGCGATGGCGGAAGAGGCGCTGTCGGCCGGGCCGCCAGGGCTACGTCCGGCCGAGCCACGCGATCGCGGCGTGACGCGCCTCGAACACGCCGAAATGCTGACCGCGGCGCTCCTCGGCCACCATCTCCCCGAACCGGCTGCTGAAATCAACGGCCCCCGGAGGGCACACCACCGCGAGCCGGATCCAGTAGTTTCTCAGCTTCTGCAGGATCTCCCCAGCCTCCCCTGAGCTGAGGTCGAAGAAGGCCGCCGTCAGGTTCGCCGGGTGGAGGAGCGCACACCGCACGCCGCCCGAAAAACAGGCCTCGATCACGCGGTCGACGTCGCGGACGCTCGCCATGAGCCCGTGGTCCGGCGACCCCTCCACGAACTGCACACCGCCCTCGTCGACCACCGCCAGATCCATGGCACCCCTCCGACACCGCCTCTGCGCCGCGGGCTCGGCGGAGAGCTCCGCTCGGCCCGCGACCAGGGTAATCCCACCGAGCGGCCGCTGTACAGGCGGCAGCGCGCGGCGGCCCGGACGACGGCCGTGCTCGCCCCTGCCGCGCGGCGCCCCGGGCGTCACTGGGCGCGCCTGACCTCGTCGGAGAACCTCACCGCCTCGCGGAGCACGTGATCGGCGAGCGTCGGCTCGATGATGCTCTTGATCTGCCCCGTCTCGATGCCCTGTTCCGCGGCCGTCTTGAAGTCGATGACCTCGTCGGCCATCGTCGCGAGCTGCCCGCTCTCGACCCGGAACTCGTGCGCCTGGTACAGCTGCCCGGCGCGCGCGGTCGCCTGGTCGATGAGCGCGCGCTCCTGCGGGTCGAGCAGGTGCGCGATGAACTCGAGGTGCTCCGCCATGATCGTCGTCCAGAACGCCCCGATTTCGTCGCTCTCGAGCGCGGTGTTGCCGTACGCGAGCCGATCGAGCCGGGCGACGAAGCGCTCGGCCTCCCGCGCGATGTGGTCGAAGAAGAGCGGCCAGACGAGGCTCCGGAGCGAGCCGCTCTCCTGCGCGCGCTGCATGCGGCGCTTGTACTCGATGAACCGCTGGACGCTCGGCCGCATCGAGGCGAGGAGCGAGGAGATCCCGTAATCACCATAGCCCCGGTCGCGCGCCGCGAGGAAGTGCCTGGCGAAGAGGTTCTGGTACTGCCGCGCCTCGTCCCGGGGCCCGCGGAGGTGGTCGCCGGGCATGAGCAGCGCGATGAAGAACGCATGTTCCATCATCTGGTCCGTCCAGAAGAGGACCTCCGAGACGGCGTGCGCTGCATAGCCGGCGCCCGGGGCGGGCAGGAAGACCGGCTTCCTCGAGCGCCGGTCGACGGAGATGCCGGGCGTATAGGCGACCCCTTCCGGGAGGGCGAGAGGCGCGATCGACTCGCAGACCGCGTAGCTCTTGTCGGGGAGCGCGAGGCTCGGTGTGGCGAGCAGCGAGGCACCCGCGGTGGCCATCGCGCCGCCGGCGAATCGCCGGCGTCCAAGTTTCCCTTGCGGAACACGCTTCTCCATCGACGCTCCTCCAGGTTGATGCATCCGTGAGAATCGGAGCGTGAGGGTGCATGTCCTGCGCCCGAGCCAAGGAGTCGACTCGCAGGGCGGTCAGCCGGCGCGCGCCTCACCGATCACGACGGCCGGTGACGCGCGGAATCACCACGCCCGAGCGCCTCGTCAGCAGAGTGGTCGCTTGGAGGCGCGCCGGACGTCACCCGCGGAATCCGCCCGTGATGGGCCGCCTCGCGGGCGGCGCCCTGCGAAGACAGAGCACATCGCCCCTCCTCTACCGACTACCTGCGACCGTGGAGCACATCGCGCCGTGGAGGACAGACGCTCGCGACGACAGACCTGCACACCCCCGCTGGCGCCTTCAACGCACCCACATTCACACACGGCCGTCCTTTGTGTCGGCTTCCAGATTTCTTCGCTATCGTCGCCCGGGATGTCGAGGACCCGCCCTCGGCTCCGACATCCCCACGAAGGCGCGCCCGATCCCGGGGCGGCAGCGAAGAAAAGGAGCCGATCATGAAGTACATCCTGATGATGAACACCCCGTGCGGGGGGCCGTACCAGGTCGCCAACTGGCAGCAGAAGGACTTCCAGGCGCACATCGCGTTCATGAAGAGCTTCCACAGGAAGCTCAGCGAGTCGGGCGAGCTCGTGGCGGCCGAGGGCCTGGCGGGGCCCGACCAGGCCAAGCTCGTGCGCGCAGGCAAGGACGGCGCGCCGATCACCGACGGGGTGTTCCCGGAGACCAAGGAGTTCCTCGCCGGGTACTGGATCGTGGACGTCGAGAGCCCCGAGCGGGCATACGAGATCGCCGCGCAGGCGTCCGCCGCGCCCGGCCCCGGCGGCGCGCCGCTCAACATGGGAATCGAGGTGCGAGAGGTGATGAGCGCGCCGCCCGTCGATCTCTAGTGGCCTCTCCGTCCCAGGGCCCCACGGCCGAGCGCCTGCTGCGCGATCTCGCGCCGCAGGTGCTCGGCGCCGTCATGCGGCGATTCCGAGATTTCGGCGCCGCGGAGGACGCGGTCCAGGAGGCGCTGATCGCGGCGGCCACGCAGTGGCCGCGCGAGGGCGTGCCCGACGAGCCGCGCGCCTGGCTGATCCACGTGGCGTCGCGGCGCATCGCCGATCACGTCCGGAGCGAGGCGGCGCGCCGCCGCCGCGAGGCGATCGTGGTCAGCCTCGTGCCGCCCGAGCTGCAGATCGCCCTCGCCGCCGACAGCGACGAGGCGCCGCTCGAGGACGACACCCTCACCTTGCTGTTCATGTGCTGCCACCCCGCGCTGTCCACGCCGTCCGCGATCGCGCTGACCCTGCGCGCCGTCGGCGGCCTGACGACCCCCGAGATCGCAAGGGCGTTCCTGGTCCCGGAGGCGACCATGGCGCAGCGGATCAGCCGGGCCAAGCAGACCATCAAGGCGTCCGGCGTACCGTTCGAGCGGCCGACGCCCGAGGCGCGCGCGGAGCGCCTCGGCGCCGTCCTGCACGTGCTCTACCTGATCTTCAACGAGGGTTACACCTCGAGCTCCGGCCCCGCGCTGCACCGCGACGATCTGTCGGGCGAGGCGATCCGCCTGACGCGCGCCGTGCACGCGCTCCTCCCGGACGACGGCGAGGTCGCGGGCCTCCTCGCGCTCATGCTCCTGACCGACGCGCGGCGCGCGGCGCGGACCGGGCCTCTGGGCGAGCTGATCCCGCTCGCGGAGCAGGATCGAGGCCTGTGGGATCAGCGCGCGATCGCCGAGGGCGTCGCGCTCGTCACGGCGGCGCTGTCGAGGGGCTCGATCGGCGCGTACCAGGTGCAAGCCGCGATCGCGGCGGTGCACGACGAGGCGGCGCGGGCCGAGGACACGGACTGGCCGCAGATCCTGGCGCTGTACGGCGTGCTGATGCGGATGTCCGACAATCCCATGGTGGCGCTCAGCCACGCGATCGCGACCGCGATGGTGCACGGCCCTCGGGCGGGGCTCGATCTACTGAAGGCGCTCGACGCCGACGCGCGCCTCTCGGGTCATCACCGCCTCGACGCCGCCCGCGCGCACCTCCTGGAGCGGGCCGGCGATCGCGAGGCGGCGATCGCGCACTACAGGCGCGCGGCCAGCCGCACGACGAGCGTCCCGGAGCAGAACTACCTGGCGACGCAGGCGGCCCGGCTGAGCGACGCGATGAGATAGACTCGCTCGTCCATGCCGTCTTCCCCGTCGCGGCCCACGGTGTCCATGGCCATCGTCGGCCGGGTGATCTCGTATGCCGCCTCTCGCGGGCTCCGCCACGGCGATCTTCTCGAGGTCGCCGGCGTCTCCGCCGAGTCGCTGACCGACGCGGACAGCCGCATACCGGTGACGTCGTTCGGCGCCCTGTGGGCGCACCTGGTACGCGCGCTCGACGATCCCGGGGCGCCCATCCGCCTCGCCGCGCGGACGCGCATGGAGGAGATGCACGTCATGGGCTTCGCGGTCATGACGAGCGCGAGCGCCCGTGAGGCGCTCGACCGTGTCGACCGCTACATGGTGCTCCTGCAGGATACACCGCGCTGGGTGACCGATACCACGACGGACCGGGACGCTCCGTTCGCGGAGATGCACCGCGCGCCCCGCTTCACGCTGGGCGCGCGCGTCGCGACAGAGTGCAGCCTGGCGGTGTACATCCGTTGCTTCCGCCAGTGCGCTGGCGTCGAGTTCTCGCCGCTCCGGGTCTGCTTCCGCCACGCCGCGCCGCGCGATCTCGCCGCGCACCGGGACTTCTTCCGCTGCCCTGTCGAGTTCGACGCGCCCCGCGATGGCTTTGCCTTCCCACCGTCGTTGCTGGACCTCGTGCCTCGCGACGCGAACCCGGCCCTGAGCGCGTTCTTCCACCAGCACGCGGAGGAGCTCCGCCGCCGTCGCGTCGTTGACGCGTCGCCCATGTCCGCTCGGGCGCGTGACGTCATCGCGCACCTCCTCGCCTCGGGCGAGCCGTCGGCGACCGCCGTAGCGCGGCGGCTCGGGACGAGCGAGCGCACGCTGCGGCGGCACCTCGAGGACGAGGGGACGACGTTGCGGCAGCTCGTTGGCGAGGTGCGCCGTCAGACCGCCGAGGAGCTGCTCCGCGAGAGCGACACATCGATGTCGGAGATCGCCTTTGTGCTGGGGTTCTCGGAGGTGACGGCCTTCGCGCGGGCCTTCAAGCGCTGGTCCGGGAGGACGCCCGGCCGGTTCCGTGAGGACACGCGCGGCGGCCGGGGGCGCCGCGCCGCCGCAGGCGTGGACCGCGCGGCGGACGGCGGCTGACCGCTGGGGCGATGGGCCCGCCTGGCGCGGGGCCTCGGGCCGCGGCCGTCGAGCGCGCCCGGCCTCAGTACGATATCTCGGCGGCGGCGACCTTCTCTCTCGCCGCTTCCCACGACAGCGGGAGATCCCCCGCGCCGACGGTCCACTGGGTCACGACGCCGTGGACGCTGACCGCGCTCGCCGCGCTCATCGCCGAGAGGTGGGCGTCCGACATCACGAACTTCCCCATCGCCTCTTCGTCCTTCCACACCGTGATGGTCCTTGCATAGCCGCACTTCGCCGACGTTCCGAGCGTGAAGCCGATCAGCCCTTCCTGCGCGGGCAGCTGGGCGAGGATGGGCCCCATCAAATCGATTCGAGACATGATGAACCTCATGACAGGGAAGTGAGTGATGTTGTCGGGTGCAAATCAGCGATCGTCGACGCGCACGGGCGAGACCACGCCGAAGACGAGCACGGGGAAGGTCCGCTGCAGGCGGCGAGACGTGAACTCCGTGCGCCGGCCGAAGCTCCTGACCGAGACGCGCGCGCCCACCGGCTGTCCGCTGCCGAGGGTCACGGCCCACATCGGGCTGCCGCCGTCCGGCCGCACGGCGAGGTAGGTATAGCTCCCCGCTGCGAGCCGCTCCTCGACGACGCCGACAACGGGCGCGAGGTCGCCGAGGGATCTCGATAGATCGCCGAGCGGGCTGCCGGGCGGCGCGTCTCCCGCGGCGTTCAGGTCAGCGTGCGTCCCAGGATGCGCGGCGGAGTGGAAGCCGAGCCAGCTGCCGGCGGCCACGGGCCCGACCAGCAGGGCAGCGGCCACGAGGGCGCGGGTCCGAGGGAAGCGGGAGGTGCGGTGAGCGGCGAGCAGCATGCCGGGAAGCTACGCCCCGCGGCTGGAGCCGGCCTTTGCCCGTACGGCCAAGTTGTTGGCCCGCTCGGCCACGCCTCCGGCGCCACCGACCCGACCCAGGTTGGGCGCCCCCCGGCCCAGGAGGCGACCTGACCCCGGTTGCGTCGGCCTGTGTGGTGACCTGACCCAGCTTGCGTCAGCTGACCCAGGGCGAGTGGGTCAGACCGGGTCCGCCGTTCAATCCACGGGGAAATGTTCCGCTATCCAGGCCTCCCAGCCCGGCGCGACTCGGGTGGCCTCGAGGTAACGACCCAGCTGGTGGGCGTCATCGAAGGCAGACATTCCCCACAAGCGGAACGCGTCGACATAACCCATGTCGTCCTCAAAAGAATCGGCGAAGTCGGCGGGCTCCAGGCCGAGCTGCCAAGGCGCCTTGACGTAGCCGGCGCAGAGCAGTCGAGCCAGCGAAAGGAGCCCATTGCGAGGCTCGATCGGATCTGCGTCGCCGCTCGCGAGCGCTGTCGCGCACGCTCGCCACCCCTCCGGCACGGCGGGAGGCGTCCATCCGTCGCCTCTCCGCAGCTCGGCGACCTGGCGCGACCAGAACCAGAGCTCGCGGGTGTTGTAGCGGGCCGCCTTCTCGGGCGTCTCGTACGATTCCCAGGGCCAACGCACGCCGTCCTGCTGGCCGACCCATATGGTGAAGGAGACGTCGCTCGCGATGAGCCCCTGCTCCAGGAGCGCCGAGCGACGCGAGGCCGCCGCGATAGGGTCCTCCCCGTCGCCGTCCTCCTCCTCGTCCTCTGCCCGATCATCCGTCGGGTGCAACACCTTGTGAACGGCCTCTGCCCAGGTGATCGGCGCGGGAGGGTGGCGTCGCAGGTAGGCGATGCGTGTCTCGCGGTCCGGCGCGAGCTGCTCGAGAAAGACGCCCCACATCCCCATCCAGTCTTCACCGGAGCCCATCCGCCAGCCGATCGTGTAGCGCTCGTAGTCGGGGAAGCGCTCCCACGGCGGAGCGATGTCGCCGTGCGCGTCGAGGTGCTGGCGGAGGCGGGAGCGACAACTCTCTTTCCAGTCCATGGCGACAATCCTCCTCTTGGATCAGAGCCGGCGGAGCTGCACGGCGCGCACCGCGTGGTCAGGCCCCTTCTCGAGCACGACGTCGGCGCGCGCGCGCGTCGGCAGGATGTTCTCGGTGAGGTTGGGGCCGTTGATCGTGCGCCAGATCTGCAACGCGAACGCGCGCGCCTCGTCGTCGTCCATCGCGGCATAGCGGTGGAAATAGGAGGTCGGGTCGCGGAACGCCGTGGCCCGCAGCGCGAGGAAGCGCTCGATGTACCATCGTTCGAGGTCGGCCTCGTCCGCGTGGACGTAGATCCCGAGGTCGAAGAAGTCGCTGACGGCGATCGCCGCGGTGCGGTCAGGGCCCTGCAGGACGTTCAGCCCCTCGAGGACCACGATGTCGGGCTGCCTCACGGTCTGCGCCTTCCCGACGACCACGTCGTAGGTGGCGTGCGAGTACACGGGCACGTCGATCGCCTCGACGCCGGCCTCCAGGTCGGCGAGGAACTGCACGAGCCGCCGCAGATCGTAGCTCTCTGGAAAACCCTTGCGGTGCAGGCCGGCGCGCGAGGCGAGCACCGCGTTGGGGTACAGGAAGCCGTCGGTGGTCACCAGATCCACCCGCGGGTGGTCGGGCCACCGCGCGAGCAGCGCCTGCAGCACGCGCGCGGTCGTGCTCTTGCCCACCGCGACCGAACCCGCGATGCCGATCACGAAAGGCCGCCGCCCGACGGGGCGGCCGAGGAATGTGTCCTTCACGCGGCGGAGCTGCTGCGCCGCGCCGACGTGCAGGTTGAGCAGCCGGGAGAGCGGCAAGTAGATCGTCGCGACCTCGTCGAGCGAGAGCCGATCGTTGAGGCTCCGGAGGACCACGAGGTCGGCCTCGGTGAGGGGGAGCGGCGTGGCCGCGCGCAGGCCGGCCCACTGCGCGGCGGAGAAGACCTCGTAGGTCGTGACGGCATCCATGGTCGGTCGGGAGCGATAGTACGCTCCCCGCCCGCCGTCGTCGCTCAGAAGAAGCTGTAGAGGGACAGCTTGATACGCTCGTTGGTCGCGGTCACGTCGTCCGCGAACGTCTGCTCCGAGTACTGGAACGAGAGGCCCGCGCGGATCGCCGGCGTGATGTCGGCGAACAGGTTCCCGTCGATGTAGCGCGACTCGTGGAAGGCCGTGCGGAGCGCGCCGTAGCCGTTCTCCTCCGTCACCCGGTCGTTCGAGCCCTGGGTGTAGTTGCCGGAGATGGAGAAGCGCCCCGAGGGCGGCAGATAGTACTGGAGCCCGACCATGAACCCCGTCCAGCCGATCGTCTTCAGCTTGTTGTTCGCGTCGTACACAGCGAGGCCGTTGTCGATGTTCGGCGTATAGGTCGCTCCCTCCTCCGGGAGCGCCGGGTGCGGCACGTTGCTCGCGACGCCGACAACGTCCGAGATGCCCGTGCCCGTGAAGAACGAGCCGGTCAACGTCAGCGCGTTGCCGGACTCTTCAAGCGACTTGGCCGGGATGATCGGGAGCAGCGCATCGACGGAGATCCCGTAGCCGTTGGCCGAGCTCGACTCGACAGGGGCCGCCGCGTGCTCGTTGACCCTGAACTTGCGGAAGATGCCCGAGACGCCGAGCGTCAGCGGGTCGTGCAGCATCCCGCCGGCGCCGAGCGTGTGGATCCCCTTCCAGCCGTTGAAGCCGACCTTCAACCCCGCCTGCATGTCCGGCACCTCGGAGTCGCGCTGCGGCGGCTTGAGGACGGCGGCGGCGAGCTCCACGTTGGCGGCGTCCCCCTTGAAGTTGTGGCCGACGCGCAGCTGCGGCATCCGCCCGAACACCTGGTTCATCACCGGGAAGAAGGACGTCGTGGCCGGGAAGAAGTACGGCTGCCACCCGAACAGGTGATAGCCCTGTCCAATCAACAGATCGACGTAGTCCGACTCGACCTTGATGTTGGCCTGACGCAGACGGAAGGTGCCGCTGCTCACCAGCGAGGCCTCGGAGACGGTGGGCGGCTGGTTGCCGAAGAAGTCGAGCTCCAGCATGGCCGTGGCCTTGATACCGGACACCTCGGGCGCGCTCACCTTGACGCCGAACCTGGAGTTCCGCGCCGTGAAGTGCGTGCGGCCGTGCGAGCCGGCGTAGGTGTCCTCGCGCTGGATCACCGTGGCACCCACCGACTCCCCAAAGCTCTGGGTGGAGTCGTGCATGATGTCGAACTCCGCCATCCCGTAGATCGTGGCCTTCCACTTGGAGGTCACCGGAACGGGATCCTTGGAGGCCGGCTTGACGGCCTCCGCCGGCGGCGCCGTCGGAGCGGCCACGCCCGCAGGCGGCGTGGCCGGCGCCTGCGCGTCCGTCGGCTGGGCCGGCGCAGCGGCCTGCGGAGCGGCGGCGTCCGGCGCCGGCGGGGGAGTCTGGGCGTGCGCGACCGCCGCCACGAAGAAAATCGACGCACCGACTAGGTTCGCAACCTTCGATTGATTCATGTTCGAAGCCCCTGGGTTATCCATGGCGCCGGGAATCCCCTGCAAACGCCGCAACTATTGGTTTTAACTACGTTTTACGTCGCACCGCGCAGCGCGCGCACCACGCCCGTCTCCACCCGGGGAGCCGCTGGAATCGATAGGGTGAACGGCGGGCGCGCCTGCTGCGCGCTGCCTCAAGATGCGCGGCCCGCGTCGCAGAACGCGCGGGCGCGGGCGACGAGCTCGTCGCGCCGCCCGTCGCGCAGGAGCTTGAGATCCACGAGGTTGCCGCCGACGCCGACCGCCACCGCGCCCGCCGCGAAGAAGGTGCCCACGTTCTGCAGCGTCACGCCGCCCGTGGGCATGAGCGGGATATGGGGCAAAGGCGCCTTGAGCGCCTTGAGGTAGGAGGCGCCGCCGAGGGCGTCGCAGGGGAACACCTTCACGACATCTCCGCCCGCCCGGTGCGCCGCCACGACCTCGGTGGGCGTGAGCGCGCCGGGGGCGTGGACGACGTTCATCGCGACGCACGCCCTCACCGTCGCCTCGTCGAGCGCAGGGCTGACGACGAAGCGCGCCCCGGCCTCGACGCACGCCTCGGCGGTGCGCGCATCGAGGACCGTCCCCGCGCCGACCAGCGCCCGCTCGCCGTGGCGCGCGGCGACCTCGCGCACGACCTCCACCGCGCCGGGCACGGTCATCGTGATCTCGAGCACGTCGATCCCCCCCTCGAGGAGGGCCTCGACCGCCTGCAGCGCCTCGTCGGCCGAGCCGGCGCGCACCACAGGGACGATGCGGCCACGCGCGATCCACTCGAGCACAGAGCGCTTGTTCATCGGTCCACCCGGGCCGTGCCCATCTTCATCGCCTTGAGCACCTCGTCGAGGGTCGCCATCGTCGTGTCGCCGGGCGTCGTCATCGCGAGCGCCCCGTGCGCCGCGCCGCAATCGACCGCCCACTGCGGCCCCTTGCCCATCAGGAAGCCGTAGATGAGCCCCGAGGCGAACGAGTCGCCGCCACCCACGCGATCGAAGATCTCCAGGTCCTTGCGCTCCGGCGCCTTGTAGAGCCGGCCGCCCTGGTACAGCACCGCGCTCCAGTCGTTGCGCGTCGCCGAGGTCGCGACACGGAGGGTCGTCGCCACCGCCTGGATGTTCGGAAATACCCCGATGACGCGCTCGATCATGCTCTCGAACGCGCCGACGCGCAGGGTGGCGTGCCCCTCGTCGACGCCCTCGACCTCGAAGCCCAGGGCAGCCGTGAAGTCCTCCTCATTGCCCAGCATCACATCGACGTACGGCGCGAGCGCTCGATTGACCTCCTGCGCGCGGGCCTGACCGCCGATCGACTTCCAGAGCGAAGGACGGTAGTTGAGATCGTAGGAGACGACGACGCCGTGCCGCCTGGCCGCCTCCATCGCCTCCTTCGCCACGGAAGGCGTGGTCTCGGAGAGCGCGGCGAAGATGCCGCCGGTATGGAACCACCGCGCGCCCTGGGCGCCGAAGATCGTATCCCAGTCGATCTCGCCGGGCTTCAGCTGAGACGCGGCCGTGTGGCCACGGTCCGAGAGGCCGACCGCCCCGCGGATGCCGAAGCCGCGCTCGGTGAAGTTCAGGCCGTTGCGCACGAGGCGCCCCACGCCGTCGTGCGTCGCCCAGCGGACGTGCGTGAGATCCACGCCGCCCTGCAGCATGAGATCTTCGAGCAGGCGGCCCACGGGGTTGTCCGCGAGGGCGGTCACGATGGCCGACCTGAGCTTGAAACAGCGGCGCAGGCCGCGGGCGACGTTGTACTCGCCGCCTCCCTCCCAGGCGTGGAAGCTGCGGGCGGTGGAGATCCGCCCGTCGCCGGGATCGAGGCGCAGCATGACCTCGCCGAGGGAGACGAGATCCCAGCGGCAGGTGGAAGGATCACGGAGCGTGAAGGACATGGATCACTTGCAGGGGTGCGGGCCGCGTGGCCGGAGAGCTGGTGGACAAGCAGGGTTCAAGGGGCCGCCGCCATCGCGGAGATGCGATGAGGCGCGTCGATGCCGGTGATCACCGATCGCCTCCTGGCGCGCGAGACGACTCGACCTCTGCGGCGGACGGGCCCGTGTAGCCCTTGGCGGCAGCGCCCTTCCCCTCGACGATGGGCCGCCCATCGCGGTCGAGCTTGACGAGCTCCGCCTTGGTCCCCGCGGCCGTCGGCCAGAGGTACCAGCGCGCGTCCATCCAGCCCACGTGGGCGGCGGGGCCCTCGACCGGCGCGCCCGTCGCTTTCAGCTGGGCCTGCCGCGCCGCGCGGTACTGGTCGAGAGAGGTGTACGCAGGACGGTTGAGGGCGAACTGCAGCCCCGCGATGCTGGCGAGCATCGCCAGGCCGCCGGCGACGACCGCCACGCTCGGCACGCGCCGCTTCGGCGCGACCGGCTCGACGCGCGGCAGGATGAGGTGCAGCGCGAGCAGGCCGACGAGGTACAGCGTCCCCGCGAGCAGGAACGGCAGGGCGTACGAGCCCGTGGCCGTGAGCGCCCAGCCGACGAAGATCTGGAAGAGCGCTCCGCCGACGACGCCGAACGCGGTCATCACGCCGACCACCGTGGCCATCGCGGGGCGCGGGAGGGCGTCCGAGACGAGCGTGTAGAGGTTGCTGCTCCAGCCCTGGTGCGCGGCCGCGGCGAGCGACAGGATCGCGACCGCGACGTAGATCGTAGGGATGCCCGCGACGCTCGGGACATCGACGAGCAGCCCGACGGACATGACGGGCACCGCGGAGAGCGCACACGCGAGCATCGCGAGCTTCCGCGCCGTGCCGACCGATCGGCCGCCCGCGATGAGCTTCGACGACAGCCAGCCCCCGCCGATCGCGCCGCCGTCGGCCACCAGGAACACGACGGGGATCGCGTAAGCCATGAAGGTCGGCTTCAGGTTGAACTCGCTGACAAGGAACTTCGGCAGCCACGTGAGGTAGAACCACCACGGGGCGTCGGTGAAGAACTTCGCCGCCGCGACCGCGTAGACAGGCCGCATCCCGAACACCTCGCCGACGCCGAGGGACCCTGTCGCCTCCTTCGCGTCCGAGCGGATGTGCGCGAGCTCCTCGGGCGATACCTTCGGGTGCTCCTCGGGCCGCCGGTAGAGGCGCGCCCAGAAGAAGATCCACACGACGCCGACGCCGCCCAGGAGGAGGAAGCAGGTCCGCCAGCCGTACGACTCCGCGATGCGCACCGCGAGGAGCGGGGCCAGGATGGCGCCTACGTTCGATCCGCAGTTGAACAGCCCGGTCGCGAGCGCCCTCTCCTTCTTGGGGAACCACTCGGCCACGGTGCGGACGGCGGCCGGGAAGTTACCGGCCTCGCCCACCCCGAGCAGGAAGCGGATCCCGGCGAAGCCGGCGAAGCTGGCGACGATGGCGTGGCCGGCCGAGGCGATGTTCCAAAGCAGGAACGTCGCGCTGAGCCCCTTGTGCGGGCCGACGCGGTCGATCCAGCGACCGACGAACACCATGCCGAAGCCGTAGGCGAGCAGGAAGCTCACGTTGATGAGCGCGAGATCCGTCGGCCCGAGGCGCAGCTCGTTCTCGAAGAACGGGATCAGCAGGGAGAACAGCTGCCGATCGAGGTAGTTGATCGTCGTCGCGAAGAAGAGGAGCGCGCAGATGGTCCAGCGCGTGCGGGTCATGACGCCGGCGGTCGCCGGGGCCACGGGAGACGCTGCGGTCATTGGTTCACCCCGGAGGCGAGGAATCCACCGTCGACTGTGATGCTCGTGCCGGTGATGAAGCTCACCGCGTCAGAGCACAGAAAGAGGGCCGCGCCGACCAGCTCCTGCGTGTCGCCGAAGCGGCCGAGGGGCGTGCGAGCGAGCAGCTCCTGCCCGCGCGGTGTGCCGTTGAGGAGGGCGCGGTTGAGGTCCGTCACGAACACGCCCGGCACGAGCGCGTTCGTCCGGATACCGTGCTTCGCCCACTCGGCGCCGAGGCTCCGGGTGAGCGCCAGCACCGCCGCCTTCGACGCTCCGTAGGCCGCGACCTCGTGGAACGCGACGAAGCTCGACAGCGAGGCGATGTTGACGATGCGGCCCCGGCCGCTGTCCTTCAAAGGGCCATGGAAGGCCTGGCAGGCGCGCAGCATGCCGGTGACGTTGGTGTCGAGCAGGCTGGCCCACTCGGCCTCTCCAACATCGGCGGTGGGCTTCCGGAAGGTCCGACCGGCGCAGTTGACGAGGATGTCGACGCGGCCGAACGCCTCGAGCACGCGGTCGCGCAGGGCGTCGAGCGTCGCGCGATCGCTGACGTCGCACGCCGCCTCGATCGAGCGGACGCCCCGCTCGCGGATCTCGGCGGCGACGGCCTGCACGCGGTCCGCGCGGGTGCCCGTGGCGACGGTGTGGGCGCCCGCCTCGGCGAGGCCGAGGGCGATCGCGCGCCCGATGCCGGAGGTGCCACCGACCACGACGGCCGTGCGGCCCGAGATGTCGAAGAGGTTCGTCATGCTCCCAGCCAGTCCTTCGCGATGCCCCCGAGGAGCGCCCGCGCGTCGCGCTCGATCTGCGCGTCGGTCGGCGGGACGGGCATGGCCCCGTAGCGCCGGGTCAGCGCTGAAGCGATCGACCGCCGCGAGTGGCGCCACTTGTAGATGAGCTGATCGAGGACGCGCGCGTCGGAGTGCTGCGGCACGAAGGTCGGCCCGAGCATCTCCAGGCGCATCATCGTCGTCTCCTCGATGAGGCTCGGGTTGTTCATGAACCACCAGCAGCCGAACGGCAGGACGTTGGCGAACTTGCGCGCCACGACGCAGAGGGGGTGCGTGTTCTCGCGCGCGAGCGTCGTGACGAGGAAGCGCACGTCGGGGTTCTCCGCGGCGAGCCGCTCGAGCGGGATCAGGTCGACCGTGCTCACGCCGTCGCCGGCCACGCCGAGGCGGGGGTTCACCGCGCGCCGGACGCCGATCATCATGGCGAACGGCAGCCCGTGCTCGCGGCACGCGTCCAGCACGGCCCGGGGCGGCGCCGAGACCTCGTTGACCGAGATCGCCAGGTAGCGCGGCCTCATGCGGGCGATCCACCGCTCGAGCTCGGACGCGAGATCGCTCGCGTGGATGAGCCGATCGAGGCGCAGCGCCGTGTAAAACCGCGGATCGGGCGTGGCGCCCGACTCCCAGATCGCGCGCTCCGCCGGGTCGGTCGGATCGTTCGTCATCGCGAGCGCGCTCACGCCCGAGAGCCGCAGCACGTCCTCCACGTGATCCTCGACCCGGCGCTCGGCGAAGAAGGCGCGGGCCTCGCGCAGATCCGGCGCGGCGGGGTCGAGCCCGAACGCGGCGAGCACCGTCGCGACGCCCGCGGTGGCCTCGGACAGCGGCGATCGGCGGACGAAGAGCGACGCCCACACGAGATCGGCCTGCGCCTTCTTGTCGAGCGCGAAGAACGCCTCGGGCGTGACCTTCGGCTCGGCGCGCAGCGCCTCGGCGACGAGGTAATGGTACGTGAGGAGCTCGTCGACGCCCCAGAGGTTCAGCGCGGGGAACTGGGGCGCGAAGAGGTGGGTGTGAAGATCGATGATGGGCGCGGCGTCGACGGCCGTGGCCACGCGCTCGGCGAGGGTCATCTCGGCACCTCGGGGATTCGGTCGTCCTTCGGATCGGCCCAGCGGTCGTTCGGCACGGTCGCGCACCAGGCCGGCCGCAGCGGGTCCTTGTCGTAGGGATAGGAGCCCAGCCGGCGGTACTCCTCGGCGTAGTGAGCGAGCTTCTCGCGATCGAGGCGGACGCCGAGGCCGGGGCCGGCGGGGACGCGGATGCGGCCGTTCCGGTACGGGAGCGGGCCTCCCTGGATCACGTCGTCGCGCAGGTGGTGATAGTGCGCGTCGGCGGCGAACGAGAGGTTCGGGATGACGGCGCCGAGGTGCAGCATCGTCGCGAGCTGCACGCCGAGCTCGCCCGAGGAGTGGACGGCGACGCCGAGGCCGAACGTCTCGCAGATCCCCGCCGCCTTCACGCACGGCCGGATGCCGCCCCAGAACGTCGTGTCGAGCAGGATGACGTCTACCGCCGTGTCGAGGACGTTCGCGGCGAGCTGCTCGAAGCCCACGACCACGGTGTTGGTCGCGAGCGGCATCCGCACCTTCTCGCGGGTGCGCCGCATCGCGTGGAGGCCGAAGACGGGGTCCTCGAGGTAGTCGTTGTTGAGATCCTCGATCGCCTGCCCGAAGCGGATGCCCTGCTCCGTCGACCAGACCGCGTTCGGATCGAAGCGGACGCGATCCCGGCCCACGGCGTCGGCGACCGCGCGGTAACACTCGAGCTCGTAGTCCGGGTGGAACACGCCGCCCTTGAGCTTGTGCGAGGTGAACCCGTGGCTCTTCTTCAGCTCCTTCGCCTGCTCGACGAGCTGCTCCGGCGTCCGCACCTCGCCTGATCCGTCGGCGTTCGGGTAGCGGAAGAAGAGGTAGGACGCGAACGGCACCTCGTCCTGCAGCTTGCCGCCGAGGAGATCGTGGACCGGCACGCCGAAGGCCTGTCCGAGCAGGTCGAGGCACGCGAACTCCAGCGCGGCGAGGACCTGGGTGCGGTTGTTATAAAGAGAGGCCGTCGGGTTCGCGATCTTGAACCGCATCTCCTCGAGGCGGGCGGGGTCGTGGCCGACCAGGTAGCCCTTCATCGCGCGGAACACGGCCTCGGCCGACTCGCCGCCGCCGCCCATCTCGCCGAGCCCGATCAGCCCGTTGTCCGCCTCGATCTCGACGATCGTGCGCACGAAGCGGCCCCAGTGACAGCCGTTGGCGTGGCGCAGGGGCGCCTCCAGCGGCACGGTGACGGTGGTGGCGCGGATATCGACGATTTTCATGCAGGACGGGATTCCTGGGGCCCCCAGCGGTCCGACGTGCCTCGACAAGAGGCATCCCGACGGGCAGGGACACCTGCCTCGGCGGGCCATCGCGCGATCGTCTGCAGAGCGCAGGGAACCGATGAGCGAGGTAGCGAGTTATATATGCAGCGGCCTCGTTTGGAAGGAGATTTGCCGAACGGCCCGGATGAATTCCCGGACCGCGACAGAGTGATCACACCTCGCGGTCGAATCTGGACGGAGGCCATCGCCGCGCCGACGACGCCGCGAGAGGGGGCTCCGGGGGGCGGCCGAGGTCGCTGCGGCGCGGCACCGTCACGCCGGAGCCGCGCCGGGGCGGGGGGTTCACCGCCGCTCGCTGTCCAGGTGCCCCCTGCGTCGTGATGTAGCGGCAGTTAGCAAGGCGAGGCACACGCGCGCGCTCGGTGGACGTTTGGTGGACGCTCAGCGGCGCGCGCGCGCCAACACGTCTGCGGGTCTCCGCCGTGATCCGCCGCATTTCTGCCCTTGCATGGCCATCCACGATGGCTGATAAAGAGAGGCGGATCGGGGTCGGGGGAGATGGGCTTGGCTGAATGGCGTTCACGCTCCGCTGCATCGACGTCTCGGACTGGAAGACCTTCGGGCTGCTCCAGCTCGTGATCGACACCATCCCGGATCCCATCTTCGTCAAAGATCGGCAACATCGCTGGATCGCCTGCAACCCGGGCTTCTGCGGGTTGATCGGGCAGCGCTACGAGGATCTGATCGGCCGCAGCGACCCGGACTACTGGCCGAAGGCGCAGGCCGAGGTCTTCTGGAGCTACGACGACGTCGTCTTCAACTCGGGTGAGCCGAGCGAGAACGAGGAGAGCGCCACGGGCTCGGACGGGGTGGCGCGCACGATCTGGACCCGCAAGTTCCCCATGAAGAACGAGCAAGGGCAGGTGGTCGGCCTCTGCGGGCTCATCACGGACATCACCGACCTGAAGCAGCGGCACATGGAGGCCGAGCGGATCGCGGCCGAAAACCGGGAGCAGCGCGCGATCATCCAGATGCAGGCGGAGCTGCTCGATCGCGTGGCCATGCCGGTCATCCAGGTCTGGGAGGGGATCCTGCTCATCCCGCTGGTCGGCGAGATGAGCGATCGGCGCGCGTCCCAGGCGCTGGAGAGCCTGCTCGCGGCCATCGGGCAGCGGCGCGCGGAGTTCGTGATCCTCGACATCACCGGCGTGCCGGTGATCGACTCCGCCGTGGCGCGCCACCTGGTGCGCGCCGTGCAGGCGGCAGAGCTGCTCGGCTGCCGGAGCGTGATGGTGGGCATCGGCCCGGAGATCGCCAGGACGCTGGTCGGCCTGGGCATCGACTTCGGCCGGATCACCACGCAAGGCACGCTCCAGAGCGGGCTCGCCTACGCGATGAGCCGCCTCAGCGGGCAGCGCGCGGCCGCCCGCTGAGCCCGGGGGCTCGCCCCGCCGGCGCAGGCGACGCCGGCGCGCGCAGGGCGCGGCCGCCGCCGCGTCGGCTCAGGGCGCACGGGCGTCGAGCGCCCGGATGCGACGGGCCGACTCGGCCATCGAGATGCCATCGGTCTCGGCCGTTTCCCAGTGGGTGACCACATAGGTGGGTTCGAGCAGCTCGTCCGCGGCGTCGATCGCCGCGAGGTGGGCCGGGCCCATGACGAACTCGTACATCGCGTCGGTCGAGGCCCACACGGCCAGCGTGCGCCCGGAGCCGCAGGAGGGCGACTGGCCCAGCTGGATGGCCAGGAGGCCGGGCTGTGACGCGAGGTCCGCCTGGATCGCCCCGAAGATCTGCCCGTATCGCTGCATCACGGCCTCGCCCCGCCGTGGAACCCCGTACGTCGTGCTGACCGTGTACGACGACCCCTCCGGAGGCGGCCGGAGCTTCCCGGTCTCCGGATCGACGCCGGGCCCGCTCAGCGCGTCCGCCTCCAGATCGGCTTCGAGCACGCCCCCCGTGCACTCGGCGAGGGGAACGTCGGTCGTCTTCCCGTCGGAATCGGAGCTGCACCCCGACAGGATCGCGCCGAGCGCCGCGATGACGGCGGCGGCGAGCGCGCCCGAGGAGCGATCGAGCGTCGCGCTCAGCATCTTGTCGAATCCACGTGTCGTCATGGTCATGGTCCTCTCTGCTCTGTCCGTCGCCGGAGGCTCTGTCCGTTATCGGGGGCTCAGTCAGCGCGCGAGACGATCCCGAAGACGAGCTCCGGGAACGTCCGCGCGAGGCGGCGTGAGTGGAAGTTCGCCTTGCGACCCATGCTCCGCACCTGCACCGGTGTGCCGGGAGGCGGCGCGTCGCCGACGGTGACAGCCCATGTGAGGCTCTCGCCGCTGCGCACGGCGACATAGGTATACGGGCCGGCCGGGAGCCGCTCCTCGACGAGGCCGGCGATGGGCGCGCGGTCGGCGGCGGCGCGGGAGAGCTGGCCGAGCGGGTTGCCGGCCGCCGCGTCGAGCGGCCCGGCGGCCACAGAGGGCCTGTCGAGTCGCCACGCGAGCACGACGAAGAGCGCCGCGAAGACCGCGAGGCCGAGGAGCGGCTTCACGAGCCGGCGCCGGGCGGATCGCGGCGCGGAGCTCCGCGCGGCGAGGGCCGAGGAGACGAGCGTCATCTGTGGCTCCTTGCGATCACGCGTCAGGCCTCCCTCCGTGGGGGCGCCGCTGCGTGACCGGATGGACCTCCGTTCCCGGACGGTCCCGGAACGTTCAATCGACGCCGCTCTTTCGTCCGGGGCGGCCCGAGGAGCCGCGGCATGCGGCGTGCGGCGTGCGGCATCGACGACCCCCCAGGGGTCGCCCTCCCCCGGAGCGCCGTCGCACCCCGATGTTGCGGGTGGGCCCGTGGCTGCCTAGCCTGCGCAGCCCCGATGACATCGACGTTCATTCGACCTGCCGTCGAGTCCGACCTGCCTCACCTACCCGAGATCGAGCGCTCGGCGAGCCGCGCATTCCGGGGGACGGACCTCGACGTCGAGGCCCTGGCGAACGCGACGCCGGCGGAGGGCTGGCGCGGCGCGCTCCGGGCCGGGACGCTCTGGGTGATGGACGACGGCGCCGGCACGCCTATCGCGTTCCTGGGCGCCGAGGCGGCCGGCGAGGAGCTCCACATCCGCGAGCTCGACGTCGTCCTCGACCGCCAGGGGCAAGGGCTGGGGCGACGCCTGCTCGCCCACGTCATCGCGTGGGCGCGGGCCGCGAGGCTGGAGGCGCTTACCCTGACCACCTTCCGGACCGTGCCCTGGAACGGGCCGTTCTACGCCTCCATGGGCTTCCGCGAGCTGTCGCCGGCCGAGACGCCCCCGCGGCTCGCGGAGATCCTCGGGAACGAGGCGCGCATGGGCCTCGACCCGGCGCAGCGCTGCGCCATGCGGCTCGACCTCCATCGCGGTGACAGCGCTTCGTAACGATTCCTGTCCAACTCGGTCCACGCCGCGATCGGCCCGTTGAACGGATCGAGCGGGTCCGCGGACAGCCTTCTTGGGGTGGATCGAGCCGCATGATAGGGCTCGATCCATGAGCACCGCGTGGGACTGGGTCGTTCCGATTCGACAGAAGCACTTCGGCGAGCCGCTCGCAGGCCTCTACCCGCTCGAGCGCCTCGCCGACGGCGACGCCTACTGGGCGCTGCACAAAGCCGAGCTGCTCCGCCATTTCCCGCCCGAGGTCTTCTTCAATCTCCGGGCGCTGTCCGGCGAGGAGGGGGAGCGCGCCCGCGCCCGCCTCACGGCGTCGGAGGGAGCCCACCGCCTCGCAGACTTCTGGGCGGCGCGCGACGGCGAGGCGATCGTGGCCATGTTCTCGGGCCACCAGAAGGACGCGGAGACCTACCGCATGTGGCACTCGGCCGTTCACCCCGACTACCGCCGGCGCGGCCTGTACCGGGAGTTCGTCCGCCGGGTCCTCGCGTACACGCGAGAGCTCGGCTTCGATTACGTGGTCAGCGAGCACGCCCCCGGCAACAACGCGGTGCTCATCGCCAAGCTGAAAGCAGGGTTCCGCATCGTCGCCATGGATATCGACGCCGCCACGGGGACCAGCCTGAACCTCAGGTATTTTCACAACGAGGCGCACCTCAGGGTCTACGAGTTCCGCTGCGGCCTGGCCACGATCGACGAGCGCCTGCTCGCGGCCGGCACCGGCGCGATGCCGCTCTTGCTGGAGCAGCTCCGGCGCGGGTCGGGCGCCGACCCGGAATCATGATGCATCGAGGCGGCTCAGCCTCCCGACAGGCGGGTTGCGGCGTGAACGAGGGAGCGTGATCGGGCCAGGGTCCTCGCGGAGCTCGGAATCGGACGACGCGCATCCGCGCCGGCCGAGCTCGCCTTCGCACATCGCGCGGGCCCCACGGCACGGTCGCGCCGTCCGTCCGCCTTGCCTCGCGCTCCAGTGAAGGTGCATCCTTCACGCGCATGCTGCCTGGCAGGCTGCTGGACGGCCGCTTCGAGCTGGCGGAGATCGCCGGATCCGGCGGCATGGGCACCGTTTACCGGGCCCTCGATCGCTCGAGCGGGACGGTGGTCGCCGTCAAGCTGCTGCGCAAGGCGGCGGACGCGCGCGCGCAGGCGCGCTTTCTCCGCGAGGCAGAGACGCTCTCCCGGCTGGAGCACCCCCACATCGTGCGCTACGCGACGCACGGCATGGCGCCGACGGGGGAGCTGTACCTCGCGATGGAGTGGCTCTCCGGCGAGAGCCTCTCGGATCGGCTGGCGCGGCAGGAGCTGCGCATCGACGAGTCCATCGCCCTGGTGAGGACGGTGGCAGACGCGCTCGGCGCGGCGCACGCGCGCGGGATCGTGCACCGCGACATCAAGCCCAGCAACCTCTTCCTGGTCGAAGGCGCGCTCGATCGGGTCAAGCTCCTCGACTTCGGCATCGCGCAGCTGGCGGACGCCTCGAAGCGGCTGACGCGGACGGAGGCGGTGCTGGGCACGCTGGGCTACATGGCGCCGGAGCAGGCGCGGGGCGAGCGGGACACCCTCGACGCGCGCGCGGACATCTTCTCGCTCGGCTGCGTGCTGTACGAGTGCCTGACCGGGAAGCCGGCGTTCCGCAAGCAACACCCGATGGCGCTCGTGTGGAAGCTGCTCCTGGAGGAGCCGCCGAGGACGAGGGAGCTGCGGCCCGAGGTGCCCCACGCGCTCGACGAGCTCGTCGCGCAGATGCTCGCCAAGGATCCCTCGGCGCGGCCCGAGGACGGCGCGGCCGTGGCGCGCACCCTGGACACGCTCGGCGCCTGGAAGACGAGCAAGGTGTCCTCGGCTCCCCTTCCCAGCGCGGTCATCACCACGGGCGAGAAGCGCCTGGTCTCGATCGTTGCGGTCCGGCCGGCGCAAGCCTCGTTCTTCGAGTCGACAGAGTCGCTGGATCTGCACGCGTCACCGCCGAACGCGCTCGCCGTGGTGCGCCGCGCGGCCACGCCGCTGAGCGCGCAGGTGGAAGAGCTCGGCGACGGGATGGTGGTGACGCTCGTGGTGAGCGCGGGCAGCGCGACCGACCAGGCGGCGCTCGTGGCGCGCTGCGCGCTGCAGATCTGCGCGCAGCTCCCCAGCGCGGCGGTCGTGCTGGTGACGGGGTGGGGCGAGCCGGCGGGTCGATCGCCGCTCAGCGAGGTGCTGGACAGGGCGGCCGCCCTGCTCGACGAGGCCGCCGCGCCCGGCCGCGCGGAGAGCCGGCGCGAGGGCGTCCAGGTCGACGCGGTGACGCGCGCCCTGCTCGACGTGCGCTTCGAGGTCGTGGAGCGGGGCGGGATCTCCTGGCTCAGGGCGGAGCGCGAGATCGGCGAGGGGCCGCGCAAGCTCCTGGGCAAGCCGAGCCCCCACGTCGGACGCGAGCGGGAGCTGCGCCACCTGCTCGACCTCGTCGACGAGAGCTTCGCCGAGCGGCGCGCTGCGGTGGCGCTGGTGACCGCCGCGGCGGGCATGGGCAAATCGCGCCTGCGCCACGAGGCCGTCGAGGTGCTGCGCCAGCGCCACCCCGACGTGAGCCTGAGCGTCGTCCGCGGCGACTCCATCGGCACGGGCGCCGCGTTCGCGATGCTCGCCGGATCGCTGCGGGGCGCGCTCGGGATCGCCGCGGGCGAGGCCGTCGACGTGCGGCGACGGAAGCTCGCGCAGGCCCTCGCGCCGCTGTTCTCGGGCGAGGAAGGGCTACGGGTGGCCGGGTTCCTCGGCGAGCTGCTCGGCGTCGCCCCCCTCCCCGACGAGGATCTGCCGGCGCTGCGGGCCGCTCGGCACAACCCGGCGATGATGGCCGAGGGGATCCAGCGAGCGTACCTCGACTACGCGCGGGCCGTGACGGGCGCGCGCCCCGTGCTCGTCGTGCTCGAGGATCTCCACTGGGGAGACGCGCCCTCGATGGGGATCTTCGACCGGGCGCTGCGGGAGCTCGGCGACCGGCCCTACGCGGTGCTCGCCTTCGCCCGGCCCGAGGTTCACGCGGTGTTCCCGAGGCTCTGGGCCGAGCGGGGCCTCTCGGAGCTCCGGTTGCGCGAGCTGCCCGCCCGCGCGGCCGAGCAGCTCGTGCGGAGCGCGCTCGGCGGCGCGGGCGGGCAGCGCGCGCCCGGGGAGATCGCCGCCCTCATCCAGCGGGCCGGGGGCAACGCCTTCTATCTCGAGGAGCTCATCCGGGCCCTGGCGGAAGGTCGCGGCGGCGCGCTGCCGGAGACGGTGCTGGGCATGGCGGAGGCGCGCCTCGCGGCGCTCGGGCTCGAGGCGCGGCGGCAGCTGCGGGCGGCGAGCGTCTTCGGGGAGGTCGCCTGGGTGGGCGGCGTGCGCGCGCTGCTCGGCGCCGGGACGCCGGGGACGAGCGAGCGCGACGCGTGGGCCGAGCTGGTCGAGCGCGAGATCATCGAGCGCCGGCCGAGCTCCCGGTTCGCGGGCGAGGAGGAGATCGCCTTCTGCCACCCGCTCTTGCGGGAGGGGGCCTACGCGATGCTGACGGATCGCGACCGGGCGCTCGGCCACCGGCTCGCCGGCGAGTGGCTGATCGAGGCCGGCGAGCAGGATCCGATGGTGCTGGCCGAGCACTTCGCGCGGGGCGACGACCCGTCGCGCGCCGCGGAGCAGTACCTGCGCGCGGCCGAGCTGGCCCTGCGCGGCGCCGACGTGCCCGCGATGCTCACGCGCGTCCAGAAGGGGCTCGACTGCGGGGCCACGGGGGAGACGCTGGCCGCCCTCCACGTCCGCCAGATGGACGGCCTGCTCTGGAGCGACGCCCACGACGAGGCCTACAGGGCCGCGCTCCGGGCGCTCGAGGCCTCCGCTCCCGGCAGCCACACCTACCGGCGCGCCCTGATCGGCGCGCTGAGCTACATCGTGAGCTTCGACGACCGAGGGGCGCTCGACGCGCTGCTCCCGCGGCTCGATCCAGCGGATCTCCCCGCCGATCTCCAGGGAGCGGAGCTCGCTTGCCGGATCGTCCTCTGCCTGCTGTGGGAAGGGATGCCCGCGCTGGCCGAGCGGTACCTGAGCCGACTCGAGAGCGACGTCGCCAGGGAGCTCGCGGGCAATCCGCAGGCCGAGATCTGCGCCCAGATCGCGCGGGGCGCCTGGCTGTGCCAGACGGCGCGCGACCCGTGGGGGGCGCTCGACGCGCACCTCGCCGTGGTGCGGCACTTCGAGTCGCTCGGCCATCAGCTCTACGGGCTCGTGGCGTCGGTGCTCGCGGCCATGGACTGCGTGTGGCTCGGCGCCTTCGACGCCGCCGAGCAGCACCTCGATCGCGTGCTCGCCGCCGAGGGCGCGCCCGGCTTCGTCTCCAGCCGCGCGCTGACGTTCCGGATCGTCACGCTCCTCGAGCGGCGAAATCTCGCGGAGGCGCTCGAGCAAACCGGCGCCGCGCTCCAGCGGGAAGCCACGACGCCCATCGCCAGGAGCCGCAGCGCGACGACGCGCCTGCTCCGCGTCGAGGCGCGCTGCCTCCTTGGCGAGCTGGTCGAGGCGGAGGAAGAGCTCCGCGCGGTGGGGGACCCGTCCGCGCTGATGCCGCCGCTCCAGGCGACGCACCTGTCCTTGATGGCCGAGATCCGGCTCCGGCAGGGGCGCGCGGAGGAAGCGGCCGCGCTCGCCCGCGACGCGCTCGCGGCGGAGCGGCGCGCGGGCGCGGTCTTCACGCCTCGTCAGGAGGCGCTCCCGGCGCTCTACGCCCAGGCGCTCCGCGCGAAGGGCGACGTCGAGGAGGCCCGCGAGATCCTCCGCGCGGCGCGCGACGATCTGCTCGCGCGCGCCGACCGGATCGGCGACCCCGCGTTCAGGAGAGGCTTCCTGGAGGACGTCTCCGCCAACGCCCGCACGCTCGCGCTCGCCCGCGCGTGGCTCGGCGAGGTCCCCTCGCCAGCCACGCGCGCGCCCGCATGAGGTGGGCGCGCGCGCTCATCCCTGCGCCGCGTCCCCGCGCGCGCGGGCGATCGTGTGGATGAGCTCATGCGCGTCGAACGGCTTGTGCAGGCACGCGTACCCGCCCTTGCTCATGATCGCGCTGACCATCTCCGGGACCGCGTGGCCGGTCATGGCGATCACCGTGACGCGCTTCTTCAGCCCCCGCATCTGCGCGCACGTCGTGACGCCGTCCTGATGGGGCATGACGAGATCGAGCACGCAGACATCGATGCCCCGCTCGCTGACGTACTGGACGGCGGCCCGCCCATCGTGGACGGCGAGGGCCGACAGCCCCGCGGCCCGGAGGACGGCCACGATCGAGTCGGCGACCTTCGGGACGTCGTCCACCACGAGGACGGCCGGCGAGTCCACCGCGCGAGCGACGATGCGCGCGAGGTGGTCCATCGAGAACGGCTTGTGGATCACCGTGTACACCCCCTCGGCGATCGCCTCCTCGATGAGCTTCTCGAGCGCGAACGCGGTCATCAGCACGACGGTGAGCTCCGGCTGGATCCTCTTGAGCTCCCGGAACGTCTCGACGCCGTTGAGCCCGGGCATGCGGATGTCGCTGATGACCAGCGTGAACGCCTGCTGCCGGACGAGCTCGAGCGCGTGGATGCCGTCCCTCGCCTCCACCACCTCGTAGCCCTCGAGCTCGAGGCTGGCGGCGAGCGTGACGCGCATGCCCTCCTCGTCGTCGATCACGAGCACCCGCTTGCCCCGCTGCGCGGCCTCCTGCACCTGCATGGCTTGCCCCCCCGTCATGCGCCCTGAGTTCCGGTCGGCGAAAGGGATGGCTCCGCGGCCTCCGGCTCCTCGCGCACCGGCAGCCGCACGACGAAGGTCGTGCCGTTGCCGAGCGCGCTCGTCGCCGCGATCGTGCCGCCGTGCCGCTCCACGATCCCGGCGCTGATCGCCAGGCCGAGGCCCGTCCCCTTCAGCTTGGTGCTGAACAGCGGCTCGAAGATCCGCGCGAGCGTCTCCTCCGAGATGCCCGTCCCATCGTCGACGACCGAGAGCGTCACCCCGTCGCCCGTCCGCTCCGCGGCGATGCGCACGCGCCCCTCGCGCTCGGCCGGGATCGCCTCGGCCGCGTTCTGGATCAGGTTCACGAGCACCTGCCGGAACTGGTCCTTGTCGATCTCCACGACGGGGAGCGTGTCCGGCACGTCGTTGTCGATGCGCACGCGCGGCGGGATCTCGACGACCGAGATGGCGTCGTCCACGAGGGGCCTCAGCGCGCACGCCGCGAAGCGCGGCCGCCGCTCGCGCGCGAAGTCGAGCAGGTTGCCGATGATCTTGGTGCACGCCGCGAGCTCTTTCTCGATGATCGAGAGGAACTGCGTCACGCGGGGCTCCGCGCCGAGCTCGGTCCCGGCGAGGCGCTTCTTGAGGTAATGGTTCGCGTTCCGGACGGCGCCGAGCGGGTTCCTCAGGTCGTGCCCGACGCTCGCCGCGAGCTGCCCGACCGCCGCGAGCTTCTCCATGCGCATCCTCGCCTCCTGGGCGGCGCGGAGGCTGGACGCCATGTGGTTGAACGCCGCGCTCATCCGGCCGAACTCGTGCTCATCGAGCTCGGGGAGGCGCAGCTCGAGATCCCCCTGGGCGATCCGCCGGGAGCCGTCGATCAGCGTGTTGAAGCCGCGGTCCACCGAGCGGAGGAGCCGCCCGAGCAGCACGACGAGGACGATCAGCGCGCCGCCGGTCGCGGCCGCGCCGAGCAACGCGATTCGCGCCCGGAGGTGACGCTCGTCGTCGAGGATCCTGGCCACGTCGCGCTCCGCGTCGTACACGGCCGCGCTGATGTGCGGGAGGAACCCCGCCTTGTACTCGCGGTCGGAGAGCTTCACGAACATCTCGTGTCGCTCGTTCGTGCGCTCGCGCTCGACATGGATCGTGGCCGCCACGCCTTCGGCGATGCGCTCGAAGCTCTCCCGCATGAAGTGGATGTGCTCGATCTCCTCCGACGATTCCTCGTCGGTCTCCCTGATCTCCTCGTCGGCGCTCATCGCCCTCTTGCGCGCCTCGATGGCGTCGAGATCGCGCGCCGTGGCCTCGGCCGCGCTCGTGAGCTCCGCGCTGATGCTGCCGTGGAGCACCGACTTGACCGCCTCGTTCATGTAGCGGCTGGCGTTGCTGGCGAGGGTGACGTGCAACCTCAGGTCGTCGTAAGACGCCTCGGCGCGCCGCTGGAAGACGAGCATCTCCGCGATGGCGAAGTAGAAGGCGCCGCCGGCGACGAGGACCGCCGCCAGCGCGACGCCGAAGATGGAGGCCAGTGTGGCTCGAATGCTCATGGGGAGCGGCTCCTGCTTGCGTGCTTCACGTGGTCGTCGCCGTCGCCCGCGAGCTCGATCTCCCTCGTGAAGAGGAGCATGAGCCCGGCGTCGGGCGTCTCCCCCGCGAGGCCGAGCTCGAGCGCGGCGCCGAGCTCCAGGCCGCGCGCGGGGTGCCAGAGCACGCCGGGCGCGACGAGCAGCGACGTGGTGTCCTCGAGCTCGGCGGCGAGCTCGAGGGTCGGCACCACGTCGCCGAGCGGCAGGATCACGCCCACCGAGGCGCCGGGGCTGAGCTCGGTGTCCTCGCGCGCGTCGCGCCCCGCCGCCGGGAGCCGGATCTCGGCCGACGCGGAGATGCCCACGTGGACGCCCCCGATCGCCTTGTCGAGGCTCACGAACGGCTCCAGCGTGTACCCCGGCGCGCCGAGCCCGCGCGCGCCGGCGGGGAGCCCGGCCCCGAGCCCTGCGGACAGCGCGAGCCCGAGCCCCCGCTCGTTGACGAGGTTGTACAGGGCCTCCAGCTCGACGGAGCCGAGCCCGGCCACGACGCCGCTTTCCTCGCGCGCGAGCTCCAGGGGAAGCTCTCCCCCGAGCTGCAGACGATCGGTGATACCGAGCTCCAGCAGCAGCGGGATGCGGAAGCCGACCTGGCGCCCGTCGCGTTCCCACCTCGGCGCGCTCGTGATCTGCAGCTCGAGCGCCTCCTGCGGAAAGGCCGTCTCGCCGAGGAACAGCTCCTCGATCGGCGGCCGCGCCGGCTCGTCCTCTGCCTCGGTCCGCTCCGGCTCCGCGGGCGCGGCCGCCGTCGACGCGACGAGGAGCGAGACCAGCGAGGCCCGGGGGCGCGCGCGCCGCGCGGAGGTCCTGGCCGCTGGCTCCCGGGCCGCCGGCGGGCGCAGCGCGCGCCCTGCGGGCTGACCGCCCACGCTCACGGCGCCGGCTCCGATCCGACGTCGCCGAGCACCGGCGTGGCGGCGAGCGGCAGCGCGATGACGACCGACGTGCCGGGCGCCCGCTGCTCGACGGCGAGCGTCCCGCCGTAGCGGCGGGTGACCCGCCTGGCGATGTTCAGCCCCAGGCCGGAGTGACCCGGCTTGGTCGTGTAGAACGGCCGCAGGATCGCCTCGCTGTCGGCCTCGCAGGCGGCGGGCGCCGTGTCCGTGACCTCGATGCAGTACCGCGCGCCGCTCGCGGTGCCCCGGACCGTGACCACGCCGTCCCCCGGCGTCGACTCCACGGCGCTCTCGATCAGGCACCGCACCGCGACGGCGAGCTCGATCGGATCGGCCTCGACGTCGCCGTCCTGAGCCGAGAGGACGATGCGGGCCCCGGACGTGCCGATGCGCGCGCACGCCGCCGCGCGGCGCACGCAGCCCGCCGCGCTCACGCACACGCTCCTGCGGTTGAAGACCCTCGCGGCGTCGACCGACTCCTCGAGCCGCGCGCTCGCCGCGACCACCTCCTCGTCGATGATCCCGAAGAACTCCTCGATCCTCGGGTCCGCCGTGTAGGCCGCGTCCCGCGCGACCTTCCGCCTGATATAGAACGACGCATTCCGGACGATCGCAAAGCGGTTGCGCAGGTCGTGACGCAGCACGGACAGGATCTCGTCCGCGACCGCAGCCTGCTCCGCTGCACCCAGGGGATCCCAGCTGTTCATGCCGTTCCTCGCTCCTCGGCCCTCGCGAGCGGCGCGGCCCGCGTGTCGCCGCCGACGAGGAACACTCGAACCCTTCTCTGCACCATCGCGCCGACGCCGCCGTCGCCTCGACCGTGTGAGAGCTCGGGATGAGTTCTTAAAGACACTGACACAAACGTCGTCTCCCTGGGGCCATCGCGCGCCCGAGCCTCGCGCCGCTGCGTCGCGGGCGCACGAGAGCACGCCTGCCTGATCCGTGCCATCGGCCACGTCTGCACGTCTGAACGCCTGTACGACTGGTGCGACGCCACCCCTCAACCAGCGTCACCCTTGATAAACATACGTGACAAAGTTTGTGTCAGTCAACGGCATAATAATGCCCTCCACAGCACATCTCCATTCAACGGATTTCCGTCCACCTTCCGCCCTCGTACCCCTTGCCCTGCATCACGGATCACGGTGATTGCCGTGGTTGCCCAGCCAGCTGGCCAATACGTCGCTGGACATCGCCGTGTGTCGTGAACGAACCGCCGCGGCTCTCCTCTCCACATGCGTGGCGTCGCTGCGGCGGGTGGACAGGCGGAGACGCTCGACCGCGCATCCCAGGCTCCGAGGGCCGACAGCTGGCAGACGTGCCGTGTGCGGACCGACTCACGACCCTCGGCGCGTCCCGGGGTGACGCCTCCAGGAGCGGGCGCCGAGCGCCACGCGTCCAGGCGACAGCCGCTCGCGCCGGCGCTCGCGTCGGCCTCGATTCTGCCACCGCTTCAGATTTGCGATGAGTGTGCTCCGGAGCGCACCCTGGCACGCGGATCCGAAAAAAAAACGCCTCTCCGTGATTGGTTCGGAGCCGTTCAAGACACAGTGACGCGAGCCGTGCTCGCTCCCCGTCGCCCCCGCCGCTCGCCTCGTCGGCGTTGCCTTGCCGCTCGCGGCGCGCTCTGCGCCCGCAGCTGCGCGCGCTCGTCGCGCCGCTGGCCTGGCACCTCGACCGAACGTGCCGTGACGGCCTGCGGGACCGGGAGGCGAAGGGCCAGCGCCATCCGGCGTGGATGGAGCTGATGCTCATGTCGTGACTGGAGGAAGGCATGTTCATGGACTGGAACGTTCGATCGGCCGCGCGCCGGATGGTTGCCCGGGTGTCCTGTCTCGCGCTGCTCACCGCCGCCTGTTCCGCCGATCCGGAGACGGCAGCGGGCGGCGCCGGCGGAGGCGGAGGGACGGGCGGCGCGGGCGGGAGCTCGCAACCAGAAGCGAGCAGCTCGAGCGCGAGCGCGGGCAGCACCGCGATCTCGGCCGGCTCCACGGGCGGCGCGGGGGCCGGGGGCGACGCGCCCGCCGGCTCGGGAGGCTCGGCGGGATCTTCAGGTGGGCCGAGCGGTAGCGGCGGCGCGGGCAGCGGCGGCGCGGGCGGCGCGGGGCCGCTGCAGGACATCACGATCTGGATCGCGGGGGACTCGACGGTCGCCAGCGGGCAGACCCCCTGCCCGACCGGCTGGGGTGGCCAGTTCGCGGCGCTCTTCGACGAGCGGGTCACCGTGGTGAACAGCGCCGTCGGGGGCCGCAGCGTGCGCACGTGGCTCTACAACGTGAAGACCACCATGGATAGCGCGGGGGAGTGCGAGCTCGAGCGTGACTCGAGCGGCGAGCCCGTACTGCAGAGCAGGTGGGTCCAGATGCTCGACGGCATGAAGCGGGGCGATACCCTGTTCATCCAGTTCGGCATCAACGACGGCTCGAGCACGTGCGATCGGCACGTGGGGCTCAACGCCTTCAAGTCGAGCTACGGGATGATGGCCCGAGCCGCAGAGGAGCGAGGCGCCCAGCCCGTGTTCGTGACCCCCGTGAGCGCGATCTCCTGCAACGGGAGCACGGCCCGGGGGACGCGCGGCGGCTACGTGACCGCGACCCACGAGGCGGGCAAGGAGTACGGCGTGCCGGTGATCGACCTGCACGAGCTCAGCATTGCGCTCTACAACACCCTGGGCTTCTGCCCTGTCCCCGGGGGCGACGTGAGCGCGACGACCAGCGGCCCCGTCGGCGAGTTCTTCTGCGATGATCACACGCACTTCTCGCGCTCCGGCGCGGTGCAGATCGCGAAGCTCATGGCCGGAGCCGTCCGCGATCAGAAGCTCGGCCTGGCTGCGTACCTCGAGTGATCCCCGCCGGCGCGCGCCGGCCAAGGCCGCGCCGCCCTCGCGGCGCGGGCCCCCTCGGCAGCCCTCCTGCGCACCCACTTTGGCGCCCTGTCGTACGATCGCACGGCTCCTGTGCAGCTCGAGCGCTTCTCTGCGCGCCCGCGGCAGGCTGACCTCGCTGTCGCCGGCGGCGACCGTCAGCTCGGCGCCCGGGTAGCTCTACTGCGGCAGCTTGGCGCCGTCGAACTTGGCGCCGTCGAGCTTGGCGCCAGTGAGCTTCGCGTACCGCAGGTCCGCGTCGCGGAAGTCGGCGCCGCGGAGGTCGGCGCCGTCGAACTCGGCGCCGGTGAACTCGGCGCCGGCCAGCTTCGCTTCGCGGAGGTCGGCGTTCGAGAAGACGACGCGGCCGCAGCGAGCGCCTTCGAGAGCCGCCCCGCGGAGGTCGGCGCGGCGGAAGACGCAGTCGTAGAGATCGACCCCCTCGAGGCGCGCGTCCGAGAGCTTCGCCTCTTCGAACGGGATCACCATGAGGTCTGCCTTTCGCAAGTCGGCTCCCGTGAGATCGATGCCCGAGAGCTGCACGAACCCGCCGCTCAACGTGCGCCAGCGCGACCGCCAGCGGTTCCAGCGCTCGATGCCGTCTTTGACCTCGCCTCGCAGCATCGCGCGCGACTCTTCGAACGTAGGGAGCAGCATCTCGATGAGCTTCTTCTCGCTCAGCTTGATGACTTTGTCGCCCTTGGCGATGCGCGCGTCGATCTCGGTCTCCGCCTTCGACGGGACGTGCTTCGCGTACGGAATACGCGCGCCGACGAAGTGCGTCGCGTCCTTCGCCTTCTTCGCGACCGCGCCGCCGAGCTCGATCAGCATGTCTTCGCGGAACTCGCGCGACGTGCGCACATCCATCGCCGAGCTCTGGAATCTGCCTGCATAGAGAATGCATATCCCGACGAGGCGCTCCTCGAACATGCCCTGCGGCTTCTTCTCTGCCAGCGGGGTGAAGCCGAGATCGAAGGGAGCGACACGCTCCTTCGCGCCTTCGATCGGGCGGATGGCGAGGTTGCCGTGCCCGTCGATGTGCGCGATCTCGGTTCCGTCTTCGGAGGCGGTGAGCGGGAGGATCTCGAAGCCGTGGAACTCAACGTCTTCCGGAGCCTCGGGCTCGTCGAGCCATTTGCCCGTCTCGGCGTCGGCCGTCCTCGTACGGCCCGCGGAGTCGACGACGACCGCGCGGGCATCGTCGATGAACGCGACCTGCCCGAGGCGCTTGTCTGGATGGGAGAGGGTGGCTGTCACCTCACCCGAACGCGGATCGATGAAGACGAGCGCGCTGTCCGACGAATGATTGCTGATGTCACGATCGATGCTGACAGCGATCCATCCGACGCGCGAGACGGCGACGCCGCCGCAGTACTCGGGCGCACCGCTCTCCAGCTCGATCGTATGGACGGGTGTCTCCGGATCGTCGAGCCGCCAGATCCGGACCGCGTCGGACACCGAGACGGCCCAGGTGTCGTCGGACCCGAACGTGCACGCCGACACCTTGGCGTCGTGCGAGAGCGCCGCGGCGCGGACGCCGCGCGCGCGGTCCCAGAGCTCGACGTTCGACGCGACGGGGAGCATCACCGTCTTTCCGTCGCGCGAGACCGCCGCCACGCGCTGGGGAGAGATCGCGTCGTTCGCGAAGATCGCCTCGCCCTTGTCGGTGATCTCGCGCACCACGAGGGCGTTTTGGGGCTCGACAATGAGCAGCTCTCCCTGCGGGAGGTTCGCGAGCGCAGCGGGGCCCCTCGCGCGCCGCTCGCTGACCGTGCCGTCGGTCCTTCGCCAGGACCAGATCCCCGACGAGCCGGCGACGACGACGCGCTCGCGGCTCAGCGCGATCGCGTGCGGCGCGTCGATCCCGAGCTCGCTCGAAGCCGGCTCACCGTCCGAGGTCCAGATGCCGATTCCAGACGCCGTCGAGCCTGCGGCGAGCCACTTCCCGTCGCGCGAGAGCGCCATCGCGGGGCCCTGGCCGTACGCGTGGTGGCGAGGCGTTCGGACGCGACGGATCTCGGCGCCGCTGCGCTTCCACCAGCGAAAGTAGCGATCGTTGCCTTGCGAGACCACCGTCTTGCCGTCGGCCAGGAACGCGAGCCAGCGACAACCGGCCGGCCCCGCGTCCTGCTCGCCCGAGCCGTAATCTTCCTGGAAGCGATGCGAGCCCAGGAGGCGGACGGGCTCGAGCGACGCGCCGTCCCAGAGGTGGACGTCGCCTTGTCCGTGGCCGCCGGCGAGCACGCTGCCGTCGGGTGAGAACGCGAGTACGAGGATCTTGGAGCTCTTTCGCTGGGCGAGCTCCTCCTTCGACTCGCGATCGAAGACGCGGACGATGCCCTTCTGTCCGCCGGTCGCGAACGTCGCTCCGTCGGGTGAGAAGGCGAACGCGAAGATCTCGCCTGCGGGCTCGCGCAGGTCGTGAAGTCGTTTGCCGGTACGCGCGTCGAAGACGCTGGCGACGGAGTCTCCGCCGTAGGTCGCGACGATCGCGCCGTCGGCGCTCACGGTCGCGAAGGCGAACTTCTTCGTCGCCTTCTCTCCGAGCTTCCACGAGAGCTCGCCGTCCTGGTCGAGGCGCGCGATGGATCCGCGCGCCCACAGGAGAAGGTCGCTGTCAGGCAACGCGAAGACGCCAGTGAAGCAACCGATCACCGTCTGCTCGTCGAGGGCACGACCGTCGTCGACGGCGAAGCGATGCACCTTCGTGCGCTTCTCGCCGGTCACGAGAGCCACGAGCGTCTTGGAGTCCGGAGAAAAATCGAGACCAGTGAAGCTGCCGGGCGCGTTGAAGCGGGTCGCGCCGAAGACCTGTCGGATCATCGAACCGAATCTTATTCGGATCCGTTGTCTTTCAGCGCTCCATCGGCCGTCGTCTTCGGACGTGCGAGCCGGCGCGCACATGGGGTAACCATCGGGGCCTGACCGACGTTGATGTCGCCGCCGAGCCCACCGTGATCGAGGACGAAGCGGCATTCGGGCGACCAGCTACCGGTCCGGCCGCGGATCGGGTACTTGGTCTCGGTGACGCGCCATCTGCTCGGCCTCTCCGCGCTGATCTCCAGCCTCGTCCTCGCCGGATGCAATGCGATCTCGGGTATCGACAGCCTGACCTTCGACGGCGTGGGCGCGAGCGGAGGAGGCGGCGCCCTGCCTGGCGATGGGGGTGGCGGGTCGGGCGGCGACGGCGGTGAGGCGGGCGGCGGCGGTGAGGCAGGCGGCGGCGGTGAGGCGGGCGGCGGCGGTGAGGCGGGCGGCGGCGGTGAGGCGGGCGGCGCGGGCGGCGGCGGCGAGTGCGAGGGGGAGCCGTGCCCGACGCCGACAGGCATCGACGTCGTGGAGCAGACCTACACCGAGCTGCGCGGCAGCCCCGGTACGGCCACCCCTGCCATGGACCGGTGCCCCGAGAGCCAGGTGCTCCTCGGGTTTCGAGGGTCCCTGGGGCCGCTGGGGGAGTCGCTCATCCATGCCAAGATCCAGGCGCAGTGCGGCCACCTGGAGCTCACGGGAGACGGCCCGTACACCATCACCAGGATGCCCGGCGACGTGACCCCTTTCCGGGGCAGCGAAGGCACCGAGTCGTGGGAGATGATGTGCCCCGAGAACGAGGTGGTTGTGGGCTTCAGCGGCTGGTCTGGCAGGTACCTCGATCTCCTCTTCATCGCTTGTGCGCCGCTCCTCGTGACGGGACCTCCCGGCGATCTCCGCGTCGCGCTCGGCCCCGTCACGTGGCCGGACGGCGTGGGCGGCGACGGCGGCAGCGAGTTCCCGGACACCTTCTGCGGTGCAGACCAGGTCGCGAACCTCGTTCAGACCGTCGTCGAGGGCGGAGCCATCGGCGCCTTCGGCCTGGGCTGCGCGACACCCTCGCTCACGTACTGACCCGCCCGCGCTTGCGCCGGAGGCGCGTCCTCTGGGCGCCATCGGCGTTGCAGGGCTTGCGCTGCCAGGCTCTGTCCGATGACCCCGGGACGTTCATGCGTCAGGTACGAGAGTCCTTGCGATCCGACGGATCGCAACGGTTCGCCCCCGCGGAATCGTTCCGTCAGAACCCGATGTCCTCGCGGATGGCGACAACGATCTTGCAGTGGTTCACGAGATCGTCCGTCGTCTTGACCTCGGTCGTGTAGTTGAGGCCGTACGGCCAGAAGTGCTGCGTGTCCGCGTGCACGACGTCGCTCTCGTTGCCCGTGATGGCCCTGAGCTGGCGCGTCGCCGCCTCACCCCTGAAGACGCCGTCCACCACCAGCGCGCCGAACTCGCGGCTGCCGACCCCCACGGTGTGACCGATCTCGTGCATGGCGGTGATGTAGTTCATGGAGCTCGTCGCGCCGAACCGGATCGATCCATTGACGTTGCCGTCGGCCGTCGCGACCGACGGCACGTAGGACACCGACAGGCGCTTCTCGATGCTCGTGTGACAGTTGTAGTACGACAGCGCCTCATCCATCGCGCTCGTGATCTTGTCGTAGGCAGACTGCTCCTCCGCCGTCGGCGAGGCGACCTTCGCGAGCGTGTAGGTGATTCCCCCCGTCCCCGGGCAGCCGGTGTCCGCGCCGCCGTCACCCGCGCCGCCCGTGCCCGCTTCGCCCGCGCCGCCCGTGCCGCCGGCGCCGGCGCCTCCCGCACCGCCGGTGCCTGCGCCGCCCGTGCCCGCTTCGCCCGCCCCCGCGCCGCCGCTCCCCGCGGCGCTGCCGCCCGCTCCGCCGTCTCCTCCTGTCGCGCCGCCTCCCGAGGTCTGTCCGCCGGAAGCGGCCGCGCCGCCGCTCCCGCTGGCGACGCTGCCGGCGTCCGCGGGGCTGTCATCCGAGCCCGCGCACGCGACCGGACCAGCCGCCGCCAGCGCGAGCAAAACGATGTGGGTCGCCAGTTGCCTCAGCATGTTTCGTGCTCCTTCCACAAAGGATTGAAAAGCATTGAATCGTCGCTCACCGTCCGAGGAAAGCTCGCGGCTCCCCTCGCGCGTCGAGCGCCGACGAAGTCCGCGATCTGCCCTCTCACCGGCCGTGCCAGAGGTCAATTCGCCGATGTTCCCCGCGACTTGCCCGGTCGCCGCGGCAGCAGCCACGATAGAAGTTTGTAGCCGAGTCGAACTCAACAAGAGGAGCTCAGCCGCCGCCCCGCGAGGGGCGCGCTTGCGCACGCCGGCCCGCCTCCACGAAGCCAAGCCCGACGGAGCCGACCGGACGCGAGCGCCTTCCGGGGTTTCTTCGCCGAAGGCACCGGAACCCGGTCAGCATCGACGGACGTCGACGGAGTACCACCCTATATGAACCAACGTGAGCAGCGAGGTCGGCCGCGGACGAGCTGTGCTGACGAGATCGACAGCCGCTCTGTCCAGACGCTTCATCGATGAGGCGGGCCGGCCGGCGCAGCGCGCCGCCCTCCCCGGATCACGCCCGCTCCCCCGGCCGCGCCGGGCCGCCCGATGGAGGGAGATGGGATGAGCCACAGCGCCATCGCGTCGGGCGCCGTGTTCCAGGAGCGCTACGAGATCGTCTCCGCGCTGCGCGAGAGCGGCTTCGCCGACGTCTACAAGGGGCGTCAGCTCGCCACCGGACAGACGGTGGCCATCAAGGTCATGCACCCGATCCGGGGCTGCAAGCCCGCCGACGTCGCGCGGCGCTGCGCCCGCTTCCACCAGGAGGCGCGGTTCTGCGCGCAGCTCCACCACCCCAACATCGTCCGGCTCATCGACGCCGGACAGGCGGACGACGGCACCCTTTATACCATCTTCGAGTTCGTGCCCGGCCAGAACCTGGCGGAGGTGCTGGCCGAAGAGATCGCCCTCGATCCGCGCGAGGCGCGGTACCTGATGCTCCAGGTCCTCGACGCCCTCGGCTGCGCCCACGCGCAGAACGTCGTCCACCGCGACCTCAAGCCGAGCAACATCATGATCGTCTCGACCGGCGCGCGGCGGAACGCGCTGGTGCTCGACTTCGGCATCGGCGCGGTCATCGCCGGGGCCATGGAGGGCGTCGATCCCAAGCTCACCCCGAGCAACGAGATCCTCTGCACGCCCGCGTACGCGGCGCCGGAGCAGCTCCTCGGACAGCCGGTGAGCGTGCGTTCGGACCTGTACGCCTGGGGGCTCGTCTTCCTCGAGTGCCTCACCGGCAGGCCGTCGATCACCGGCAGATCGGTGCAAGAGGTGCTCTTCCGGCAGGCCAGCCCCGAGCCGATCCCGATCCCCCCGGCGCTCCTCGGGCACCCGCTCGGCGCCCTCCTCCGGCGCGCGACCCTCAAGGACATGTCCGCGCGCGTCGTCACGGCCTCGGGCCTGCTGCGCGAGCTCGAGGCCTGCGACGTGGATGCGCTGAGCCGCGAGGACCTCGCCGAGCCCGCGCGAGCGCGGAGCTCGCCGTCAGCCCCGATCCGAAGCGCGGTGGACGCGAGCCCGTGGCGCCGCGTCGCGAGCGAGACGGCGCCGCTCGACGCGCCCCCGCGGGAGCCCCGGGCGCTGCCCGGCGACCACGCGGCGGCCGAGACGATGCCGTCTCCGGCCACGCCCCGGCGCGTGGAGGCGCCGGCCACGCCGGGGCCCGAGGGAGCGGAGCTGGAGCGACCCGACGGCGAACGGCGGCCCCTCACCGTCGTCTGCTGCACCTTCACCGCCTCGGGCCCGGGGCTGAAGACCACCGACGTCGAGGAGATCGACGATCTGCTCGACGAGCAACAGGACGTCTGCGCCGAGCTCGCCCGCCGCCACCGAGGGCGCTTCGCCGGCGCGCTGGGGGATCAGGTCCTGCTGCACTTCGGCTATCCCTCCGCGCAGGAAGACGACGCCCGGCGCGCCGCCCGCGCGGCGCTGGAGATCGTGGCGGACGTGAAGGCGCGCAGCGCGCGGCTCACGGCGGCGCGGGGCGTGGCGCTCGAGGTCCGCATCGGGCTCCACACCGGCCTCGTGGTCGCAGGCCAGCTCCAGCGGCACACGCACCACCTCGGGACGACACCGCAGATCGCGGCCCGGCTGAGCGCGATCGCGGCGCCGGGCACGGTCGTGGTCAGCGGCGAGACCTTCAGGCTCCTCCGGAGCCGGTTCGCGCTCGATCCGATGACGCCGCCCGATCTCTCGTCCGTCGCGCGCCCGCTCGCTGTCTACCGCATGGGGCAGGAGATCCCTCCCCCGGCCCAGGACCAGGACATCGCGGGCCGCGACACCGAGCCGCTGATCGGCCGGAGCCAGGAGCTCGATCTCCTGCTCCAGCGCTGGGGCCAGGTCCGGCAGGGCATCGGGCAGAGCATCCTCATCACCGGCGGCCCCGGGATCGGCAAGTCGCGGCTCACCGGGGAGCTCGCCCGCCGGCTCCGCGGCGAGCGGCACAGCTGCCTCGAGTGCCGCTGCGTGCCCGATCAGCGGAGCAGCGCCCTCTACCCGTTGATCGAGCTCCTGGAGCGGCTGATCGACACCGGCCGGGACGACGCGACGGGACGCCGGCTCGCCCGGCTCGAGGCGCTCCTCTCGCGCCGCGGCTTCGATCTCTCGGAGATGGTGCCGCTGCTGGCGGCGCTGCTGTCGATCCCCCTGGAGGGGCGCTACGCCGCCCCGCTGGATCCGCCGCCGCGGCAGAAGGAGCGGACGCTCAACGCGCTCGCGACGATGCTCTTCGACATGGCCGATGAGCAGCCCGTCCTGTTCGTGGTCGAGGACCTGCAGTGGGCCGATCCGACGACCCTCGAGTGGCTCGGCGTGATGATCGCCGACGTGCCGTCGGCGCCGCTGATGGCGGCCTTCACCGCGCGGCCCGAGTTCTCGCCGCCGTGGTCGATGTCGGGCATGCTCCAGATCCAGCTGAGCCGCCTGGATCGGTCGGACGTCGAGCACCTCGTGGCGCGCCTCGCCGGCGGCCGCGCCCTGCCTGAGCCGGTGCTGGCGCAGGTGGTCGACCGGACCGACGGCGTCCCGCTCTACGTCGAGGAGCTGACGCGGATGATGCTCGAGTCCGGGGCGCTCGTGGAGGAGGGGGACCACTACCGCCTCGCCGAGCCGCTCTCGGCGCTCGCGATCCCCACGACGCTGCGGGGCCTCCTGGTGGCGCGCCTCGACCGGCTCGGCAGGGCCAAGGAGACGGCCCGCATCGCCGCGGCGCTCGGCCGGGAGTTCTCCCAGGACGTGCTCTGCGCCGTGTCCACGCTCGACGGGGAGCATGTCCAGGAGGACCTCGAGCGGCTGATGGCCGCGGATCTCATCCACAGGAAGCGGCGGCTGAACAACCCGACGTACCAGTTCAAGCACGTGCTCATCCGGGACGCGGCCTACGAGTCGCTCTCGAAGCGGAGCCGGCGGAAGGTGCACGCCACCATCGCCCGGACGCTCGAGGCGCGCTTCCCCGAGATCGTCGCGGCGCGGCCCAACCTGCTCGCGCACCACCACGCGGCCGCCGAGCAGCTGGAGCGGGCGATCGCGTACGCGGAGATCGCGGCCGAGCGCGCGCTGAAGCGGCCCGCGAACGCCGACGACACCGAGGCGATCGTCCACGTGACGCAGGCGCTCGGCTGGCTGTCGGCCATCGCGGACGCGCGGGAGCGCGCGCTGGCGGAGCTGCGCCTGAACAGCCTGCTGATCCTCGCGCTCATCGGCCGGCGCGGGTACATGCCGAAGGAGCTCGAGGCGGCGGTCCACCGCTGTGAGGAGCTGAGCGACGAGCTCGGGGAGAGCTCGATGACCCCGCCGACGCTGTGGGCGATGTTCTGGTACCACCACATGCGGAACCATCGCCCCGAGGCGCGGGCGATCGCCGAGCGGTGGCTCGACCTGGCGAGGCGGTCGCAGGACACCGGGCAGCTGGTCTCGTCGATGGTGCTGCTGGGACAGTGCTCGTTCTTCGAAGGAAAGCTCGCAGAGGCCCGCCAGCAGCTCGATGGCGGCATCGCGCTCTACGACCCTCGGGCACATCGGGAGCACGCATTCCTCTACGGCGTCGATGTCAAGGTCTGGGGCCAGTACACGCTCGCTGTGGTGCTCTACCTGATGGGCTTTCCAGCCCAGGCGCTCGCCCAGGGGCAGGCCGCGGTGGCGTGGGCGCGTGAGCTCGATCACCTGAACAGCGTCGGGATGGCGCTGCTCCACCTGGCCGGCGTCTACCACTATGGCCACGAGCGGGCGCAGGTCGCCGCGGTGACCGACTCCGTGCTGCAGCTGACGGAGCATCATCCGCTCTGGTTCAAGGTGCACTGCTGGGCCCTGCGCTGCTGGGCGCAGCGCGATCTCGAGCAGCTGAGGCAGCACGTCGAGGTGATCCGGGACGCCGGCCAGAAGACAGGACTGCCGTACTGGCTCTCGCTGGTGGCGGAGCTCGAGGCCGAGCGCGGGCAGCACGAGGCCGCGATCGAGCAGCTGGCGAGCTGCCTCCTGCTCGCCGAGGAGTCGGGGGACGTGTACTACCTCCCGGAGCTCTGCCGCCTGAGGGCGCTGTCTCTCCGCGCCTCCGGCGCCGACGCCGAGCAGGAGAGCGAGCGGTGCTTGCGGCGATCGATCGCTGTCGCGCGCGAGCAAGGCGCGCGAACGTTCGAGCTGCGCTCGACGCTGGCGCTCTGCCGGACGCTCGCGCAGCAGGGCCAGCGCGACGAGGCGCGCCGCCTGCTCGGGGAGATCACCGATTGGCCCGCGGAGTGCGCCGATCTTCCCGATTTTGCCGAGGCGCGAGCGCTGCTCCAGGAGATGACCGATTGATCTGCCCCGGCGCCGCCTCGGTCGCTCTCATCGCATGTGCATTTATCTGCATTGGATGCGCGCAGGGCTCGACGGCGCGCGGCGCCGGTTCCATGAGCCTCATATCCCACGCAAGGACCTGCGGCGCCGGCAAGTGGAGGGTGCCATGTTTTCCCATCAGTCATCCAAGTACACGTCCAGGATGCCGAACACCGACGGCGATCCCGCGCATCTCGACGAGGAGGCGCGCCCCCCGGGCGAGCGAGGCGCGATGGAGGAGGGTCTCCTGGAGCTGGAGGGAGCGTGGCTGCGCGCCGTCGCGATCTGCTGGGAAGACCCGACGCAGCTCGATCGGCTGAAGAGCGACCCACGGGGCTTCTTGATGGCGTGCTGCGGCTATCGGCTGCCGCCGGGGATCGACCTCACCATCCGCGAGGCGCGGGAGCCAGGCTCGCCGGGCGGCGACGCGCTGCGCTTCTGCGAGCAGCGCAAGGGCTGGGACCCGTCGCCGCGCGCCATCACCCTCTATGTCCCACCGCCGCCGGAGCTGGACGATCAGCCCGTCGCGCTGGCCGAGCTCGCGAGCGACCCCGGGTCGGTCAGCGTCATCTGCTGAGTCATCCGTCGATACCGTAGAAGCTGGCGGCGTTGTCCCAGAGGATCTTGCGGAGGCCCTCGCTGGGGAGCCTGCGGCGGAGCGCGAGCGCCCGCTCCACCATGCCGGCGTCGTGATCGATGTGGGGGAAGTCCGTCCCGAAGATCGCCCTGTCCTCGCCGAGCCACGGGATGGCCTGCTCCAGGCACGGCTCGTCCGGCTCGATCTCGACGAAGCACTGGCGGCGGAAATACGCGGACGGGTCGCGGCGGACGTGCGGCGCGACCTCCTCGGCGAGGCCCCGGTACTCGATCTCGTCGAGGCGCCAGAGCCAGTAGGGCAGCCACCCGCAGCCGGCCTCGAGGAAGGCCACCCGCAGGCCGGGGTGGCGCTCGAGCACGCCCCCCTCGATCAGCGCGAGCAAGGCCATCATCTGCTCCATCGGGTGCGAGCAGGCGTGCAGGGCGAAGCGGGTGCGGAAGCGATCGGCGCCGGCCGCCGGCAAGGAGGCGTGCGTGCCCTCGTGGATGGCGACAGCGATCGAGCGCCGCTCGCACTCGGCCCAGAACGCTTCATACGCAGGGTCGCCCAGCGTCCGCCCCGCGACGGGGTTCGGCCGGAGCACGACGGCGCGGAAGCCGAGCGCGGCCGCGCGCGAGAGCTCGGGCACCATCTGCGCCGGATCGTGCGGGCTCATCAGGGCCACGCCCCGGAGGCGCGAGGGGTCGTGATCGCAGAAGCCCCGTAACCACGTATTGTACGCCCTGGCGAACGCGCTCCCCAGCGCGGGCTCCAGCGGCGTCATGCCGAGGAGCGCCAGCGCGAGCGTCGGATAAAGGAACGCCACGTCGATGCCCTCGCGATCCATGTCGTCGAGCTGCGCCCGCGGCTGCTCGAGCGGCCCGAGCGACGCGAGCGCCCCGAGCCGCCGGCGGCCGGCGGCGGCGATCACGCGCCTTGTCCGCGCGCTCATCCGGTGATGGACCGGCCGGCCATCCACCATCGGCTGCGGTGGGAGCCGGAGCAGACCCTCCGGCCCGAGGTGCGCCACGCGGTCGGCCAGGGGCTCGCCCTCGCCAGGGTACGCGAGGTAAGGCGCGTGAGCGCGGAGCTCCGGATCGAGGTGGTCCTTCCACAGATCGAGCGGCTCGATCACGTGACGATCTGCGTCGAGGATGCGATAGCCGTCGCGCACGGGACATCTCCTCTTCTGCTGCTGCCGAATCCCACCGGGCCTGGCCTGGCGCCGCGGTCAGAAATCCTGCCAAGATTTCTGTGACGACGCCGCGAATCCGGATGAAATTTCAATAATTTCTAATAGTTCCATATGGTTTGCGGCCGAGCCAGTCTCCGGCGTGGCCCGACGCGCCGCCTGCAGCCGTCGCGTCGCTCGCTGCGGATAGACTGACGGATAGAGCGCGCCGGGTGCTTGGCCGTGCAGCGCACGGGCGAGGGACGCGTCATCGCACGGCAATTCTGCGCCGCCGGTAATTCTGCACGAATTGCCTGGAGATCTGCGTGGAGGGAATACCCTGTCGCATCGCGGGGTTGGCTTTCCGAAAAGCCCTGCCGAGGGGCCCCAATGGGGGCTGTGAAGGCCTCGACCCAGCGCCTTCATCGGCCCCGCCTTCATCGGTCCCGAGTTCGCCGCCGCGTTTGCGGAGGCCCGTGCGCCGCTGCGGGGCGGTTCGAGCGCGCGGTCGAGGTCCAATGCGCCAATGCTCTCGGGCGGATCATTCCACCCACACCCTCTCTCAGTGACAATGCGATGCGAGCCCGGTTGCTTGCGTAGCCCACCAGGCGGGCCCATATTCGTCCAAAGTGACAATCTCCCTGCAAGCGCGCTGCTCAAGCTCACCCGTCGTGCGCTATGGCGTACCCCTCATTGCCGGCGCAATCGCATTGACACTCGCCATCAGCGTTCCTTCAGAACTTCCGCTGAAGCTCCCGCTCATCCAGCTTTACGCGATGCTCATCATTGCCAGCGCATGGCTTGGCGGATTCTGGCCGGGGCTCGTCGCCACGGTGTTTTGCACTGTTGGAGCCAGTTACTGGCTCGAGCCGCGCGGGCTCTTGCTCCAGATCCACCATTCAGTCGACGTTGTCGCGCTCGTCCTGTTATTCCTGTTCGGGGCGGCGCTCAGCGCTCTCGGCGAGAACGCACGCAAGGCGGTCCGGTACGAGCGCACCTCGCGCGAGCTGGCCGAGAAGGTCGCCGAGGCAGAGCGCTCCGCTGCGCAGGCCAGGGAGGACATGCTCTCGATGGTCGCCCATGACCTGCGCGATCCGCTCGGCGTCATCGATCTGAACGCCGCGCTGATCTCGAGGGCTTCGACGGCAGAGGGGAACGCGGAGATCTCGCGGCGCGCGGCGCTCGTTCACCGGACGGCACAGCGGATGGAGGCCATCATCCGCAACCTGCTCGACGTCGCGCGGATCGACGCTGGAGGGTTCGCCCTCGACATGGCGACCGAATCCGTGGAGCCTTTGCTCGCCGAAGTGGTCGAGGCCCACGTCGACCACGCAAAGGTGAGAAACATCGAGCTCCAGCACGATGTTCCGGCAGGGATCCCGCACATACTCTGTGACCGTGCTCGAATCCACCAAGTGCTCACCAACCTCGTGGTCAATGCGATGAAGTTCACGTCGACCGGAGGGAAGGTGGCCCTGCGTGCCGGCGTCTCGGGCCGCTTCGTGCGATTCAGCGTGACGGATACGGGAGTCGGGATCGACGGCGACGAGCTGCCCCGAATATTCCAGCGTTACTTCGGCGAGAAGCGCACGCGCGGCGGGGGAATCGGACTAGGGCTCTTCATCTCCAAATCGATCGTGGAGGCGCACCATGGCACCATAGAGGCCGACAGCAGGGTGGGCCATGGGTCTACCTTCTCGTTTACCGTGCCTATCATCGCCCAAGCCAGCGCCCCGGAACCGACAACGACGACTGCAAGCGGCTCGGGGAACAGGTAGGCTTCGCTCGGCCAGGCGCGCGCGGCGCAGGGGCTCGTCGCCCTGGTAGGTCGCGCTGTGGCGCTCGATCGCCTCGCACAGCGCGCTCGCCCTGGCCTGGGCGGGGGGCGGCCCTTGCCGCCGCTCGCCCGGTAGAAATCGCCGAACGCAGGGGCGTCCCACGCCGGCCCAGCGCGGCCGCGCGCCCGGCTGGAAGACCGGACCGAGCCACGGCTCGACCCCGCCGGGCTCGAAGACCTGGCCGTCGAGCGCGGCGACGAGCTCGTCCGCCGTCCGCCGGCCGTCGAGGAGCGGCCTCAGGAGGCGGAGCATGGCGCGCTCACGCTCGCCGATCAGGAATACCGTCTCCTTGTTACCACCGAGCTCGACACCCAGGTGGTGCTCGAATTGCAAGGTGCTCCGGGTGCATTGGACGCGTTGGAGGCGCGGGGTGCGTGGGATGCGCTTCATGAACACCGGACCCTGATGGACAAAGCTGGTGCGTCACGCCCGCCGGAGGCGCCCGTGCTGGTGCGCAATTCAGCGTCAACGGGCGCCTGCCCGGGGCGCGGGCGGGCGGGCTCGCCGGCGCACGCCGCGGGAGCGCGCGGACGGGCGCGACGCGCCGCCCGCGAGCCCGGAGGCGAGGTCGTGTGAGAAGGGGGTGAACAGCGTGGCAGTCATTCGCGAGACGGACATCGGCCCGGAGACAACGCCGCTGTCCAGCAGCTTCATCGATGCGATCCAGGGGGTCAGGCAGGACGATCGACGCGTCGCCCTGCTCGTCTACCACCGCGACGGCGCTGAGCGCGCCGTGCTGAGCCCGGGCGTGCCAGTCGTGATCGGCCGCGCGCCGCCGTCGCAGGTCCAGATCGGCGACGTCAGCCTCTCGCGCGAGCACGCCCGCTTCACCCAGTCCTGCGACAGGGTCGTCATCGAGGACCTGCGCTCGACCAACGGCACATGGCTCGGCGGCGAGCGCATCACGCGAGGCGAGGTGAAGCCGGGCGAGGAGGTGATCCTCGGCAAGGTGGTGGTCGCCGTCCGCTCGATCACGGCGGCCGAGGACGAGCTGCCAGGGCTGATGAGCCACGAGCAGCTCCGCGTCGCCCTCGAGGAGGAGGTGAAGCGCGCGCGGTACTTCGGGCGGAGCTTCGCCGTCGTGATGGCCCGGGTCGCCCGCCAGCCCGGCGCCCACGTGAGCCACCTGTTCCCGCGCGTGCGGGCGCTGCTGCGCCCCGTGGACCGGATCGCGCTCTACAGCTCGGACGTGGTTGCGGCGCTGCTGCTCGAGGCCGGGGCCGAGGTGGCGCTCGACGTGGCGCGCGCGCTCGCCGCGCCGCCCGGGGGCGGGTCGCCCGTCGTGCTCGCGGGCTTCGCGACGTTCCCCGACGCGGGGACCGTGGCGGAGGAGCTGCTCGATCGGTGCTGGAGCGCCGTGCGCAGCGCGACGGTGGAGCAGCCGGTGCGCTCGGCGCCGGGCGGGACCTGGAAGAGCAGCCCGGGCCCCGGCCACGCCGAGCCGGTCGTCGTGAGCCCCGCGATGCGCCGCGTCTTCGAGATCGTCAAGCGGGTCGCGCGCTCGTCGATCCCGGTCCTCCTGCTGGGCGAGACGGGGACGGGCAAGGAGGTCGTGGCGCGGGCGATCCACGACAGCGGCCCGCGGAGCGGCAAGCCGATGGTGTGCGTCAACTGCGGGGCGATCCCGCAGCAGCTCGTCGAGAGCACGCTCTTCGGCCACGAGCGCGGCGCGTTCACCGGCGCGTGGCAGCAGCAGCGAGGGGTGTTCGAAGCGGCCGACGGCGGGACGGTCTTCCTCGACGAGATCGGCGAGCTGCCGGCCGTGGTGCAGGCCGCGCTCCTGCGCGTCCTCGAGACGCGGCAGGTGACCCGCGTCGGCTCGAACAAGCCGATCGACGTCGACGCGCGCGTCGTGGCGGCGACCCACCGCGACGTCGAGGCGATGTGCGGGTCCGGGGCGTTCCGCAGCGATCTGCTCTACCGCCTGAACACGATGACGATGACGATCCCGCCGCTCCGGGCGCGCCCGGAGGACATCGAGCCGCTCGCGCTGCGCTTCCTCGACCAGGCGAACCAGGCGAACGGCCGGTCGGTCCGCGGCTTCGACGCCGGATCGCTCGCGCGGCTCCGGGCGTACTCCTGGCCGGGGAACGCGCGGGAGCTGCGGAACGCGATCGAGCGGGCCGTGGTCATCGCCGAGGGCGAGTGGATCGCCGAGCAGGATCTGCCAGAGCGCGCCCGGGCGACGCCCACCTCGGAGCCGGCGGCGGAAGGGGAGCCGCCGTACCAGGTCGGAGAGCTCACGGCCGCGCCCCCGGGCGGGGACTACCTGAAGACGCGGCTGCAGCGCTGCGAGGCCGAGCTGATCGTCGAGGCGCTCCGCAAGGCGAGCGGGAACCAGACGGAGGCGGCGCGCGCGCTCGGCATGCCGCTGCGCACGCTCGTGTACAAGCTCAAGGCGCTCGGCATCAAGCGGCTCGGGTACGCGCCCCCCCGGGAGCCGTAGCGCGCGGTCGGGGAGCGGTCAGCCGCGGTGGCTGGCCGCTCCGCCCTTCCCTTCCCGGGAGCCGCCTTCGATTGCTGACGAGCGAGGCGTCCCCCTCCCTCGCTGGACAGCGCGCGAAGCCAGGAGACGATCCAGTGCATGGCGTTGGGGTTCTCCGGATCAGGTGGAAGAACGCGCCGTGATCCAGGGTTGCGAGCACGGCCTCATGGCTGAGGACGTCGCTCAGCGCGCTCCAGAACCCGCTGTTCGTAGAGGAAGGCGGCTCCCGGCGTGGCGCCGTGGCGCATGCTGGCCTGGTCGTCCTCCGCGAGGCTTCTGAAGGAGCAACGATGTCAGGGAGCGAGCGCGAGGGTGGCCCGACTGGCGGGCTCGGGCTCGAGGGGGAGCTCGACCATGAACGTCGAGCCACAGCCTGGCGAGCTCTCCACGCCGATGGTTCCGCCGTGAGCGCGCACGATCTCGCGCGCGATGTAGAGGCCGAGCCCGAGGCCGCCGAAGTGCACGACGCCGCCCACGCGCTCGAAGCACCGGAAGATGCGGGCCTGGTCCTCCTCCGCGATGCCCGCGCCTTGATCGCGGACGAGGAGCTCCGCCCCGCCGGGACAGGCCTTCACCTCGATGGATATCGGCCGGCCCGCGCCGAACTGGATGGCGTTCTTGACGAGGTGGAACACGAGGCGTTCCATCTGCTCGCGGTCCCAGCGGCCGACGATGCCCTCCGGCGCGTCGACGGAGATCGTGGAGGACGGGGAGCGGAGCTCCACCGGGAGCCCCGCGATGGCCTCCCGGACGAGCGCCCCGAGATCGACGGTCTCGCGCTCGGGATCGAGCGGGCCCGCTCGGAGCCTGATCGCCTGGAGCATGTCATCGCAGAGCCGGGTGAGCCGGTTGACCTGCCGGCCGACGACCTCGAGCGAGGCGACCCACGTTGACCCGTCGTCCGCACGCTGCTCGCTCAGCCGCTTCATCCGCTGCACCTGCAGGTTGAGCGAGGTCAGCGGCGTCAGGAGCTCGTGTGACGCGAGCGTGAGGAACTCGTCCCGAACACTGGCGCCCGCGTCGGGCTCGCAGGCGCGGGCGGGCCGGCGAGCTTCGGGGGTTCCAGTGAGAGGGGCGTTCGAGACGGGCATGGTTCAACTCCCGTTGAAGAGTGGATCGACTTTCGCGATCGCGTCCGAAGCATCGGCGATGCCATGCGTCATCGCCCTCGGAGAAGCACGGTTTCCGCCGCATCTCGCGCGGGCTCCGGGCTGCCGAGCGCCCGTGTGTCGTGGCGCCCGGCGAACGGTTGCTCAGGTACGCAAGAAGCAGAGCCGGTGCCCGCGAGCGGCAATGCCAGGCTCGTCCGTCCGGGATGGAGCGACGCGACCCAGGTTGGGGCGACCAGGTTAGGGCGACCCGACCCAGGTTGGGGCGGCGGCCCAGGTTGGGGCGGCGGCCCAGGTTGGGGCGGCGGCCCAGGTTGGGGCGACCCGACCCAGGTTGGGCGGCGGCCCAGGTTGGGGCGGCAACCCAGGTTGGGGCGGCGGGCGGCGACCCAGGTTGGGGCGGCGGGCGGCAACTCAGGTTGGGGCGGCGGGCAGCGACCCAGGTTGGGGCGCGGGCGGCGGGCGGCGACCCGGGTTGGGGCGGCCCGGCCCGGCCCGGTCCGACCCAGGTTTGGGCGGCGGCGGGTTGGGGCGGCGGCGCGGCGACCTGCTGCCCCAACCGCCGGCGGAGCGGTCAACGCCAGCGGAGGCGTCGTCGCTCCCTCGTCACGCGAGGCAGGGTCACGCACGCGCGCCGACCAGGCTGCCGCAGGCGGCTCGACGCACAGGTGAACGGCTGAGGCGCGCCGGAGCCGACCGGTCGACGACAGCGAAACCGCGGAGGAGCTGCCGCGTAGCAGCCGATGAACCCGCCCGATGGAGCGCGCAGAGCCGCGCGCCCGCGAGCTCGGGGCGCTCCGTGCCCGTCGTCACGACGGAGATGCGCCTTGACGATCGACGCACCGACAAGCCCGCGCCGCTGGGTTCGCGGCGCCATTCCCCAGGAGCTTTCTCATGTTTCGCAGCACGATGAGCATCACGGCCCTGAGCTTCGGTCTCTTCGCAGCGGGCGCGCCCGGCGACGCCATGGCGCACGGCAGCGGCGTCCACCGGCACGGCCAGATCTTCGTCATGACCAACGCCGGAGACGGCAATTCCGTGATGGAATATGACCGGGCGGCGGACGGCTCGCTCTCGTATGCCGGCACGTACGCGACCGGAGGGCTCGGCGCGCCGACCCGGCCGATCAACGCGCTCGGATCCCAGGGCTCGCTCGTCCTCAGCGACGACGGGACGCTCCTGTTCGCCGTGAACGCGGGCAGCAGCGAGGTGTCGATGTTCCGCGTCGGCCCGCACGGCCTGACGCTGCTCGACGTGGTCGACTCGGGCGGCGACTTCCCGGTGAGCGTCGCCTCGCACGGCGACCTGCTCTATGTCCTCAACGTGGGTGGCGAAGGCAACATCGCCGGCTTTGAAGTGAACCCGTGCGGCGAGCTCGTCCCGCTCGACGGGTCGAGCCGGGATCTCGGCCTCGGCGGCACGACACCGCCGTCGCTCGGCGCGACGCCGAGTCAGATCGGCTTCTCTCCCGACGGCGAGGTGCTGGTCGTGGCGGGCAAGGGGTCCAATCAGCTCCAGGTGTTCCCCATGAGCGGCCGCGGGCTGCCCAGCGACGCGCCGGTCACGACGATCTCCAGGGGCCTAGTCCCGTTCGATTTCACCTTCGATCGTCGCGGCCATCTCATCGTGGCGGAGGTCGGAGGCGACGGCATGCCCGCGACCGGCGACACGAGCGTGGTGTCCTCGTACAAAATCGGGTCCGACGGGAGCCTCGCTGTCATCAGCGATACGGTCGACACCTTCCAGCGGGCGACCTGCTGGATCGCCGGCGCCCCTGGGAGCCGCTATGTCTTCACGGCCAACACGGGCAGCAACACGCTCTCCGGGCTCCAGGTCGACGCGCGTGGCGCGCTGACGCTGCTCGACGACGGCGTGTCCGCCTCGTTCCCCACCGGAACGGCGCCGATCGACCTCACGATGACGCGCGACGGCCGCTTTCTGTACACCCTCAACGCCGGCGCCGGGACGATCGCGGCATTCCAGGTGAGCCGCGACGGCGGCCTGGTCCCGCGAGGCGAGGCGGGTGGATTGACGCCTGGAGGCGGCGCGCAGGGGATCGCTGTGAGGTGAGGCGACCCGACCCAGGTTGGACAACCCACCCAGGTTGGGTGAACCGGCGGCGGATCCTGGCCGTCGAGGACGGTGGCCCCGGCATTGAGGATCCCGGGCAGCCCTGACCAGGGGGTCGTCGGGTGCCGGGTCGACCGGTCTGGGTCTCGACATCGTCCGCCGCGTCGCCGCCACCACCGGCGGGAGCCTCGACGTCGGACACAGCCGTCTCGGTGGCGTGCGCGTCGCCCTCGTCTTCAGGCAGCCGGCGGAGGAGAAGCAGCCGCGCCGCACTGGCGCAGCAGGCACCAGGCCGAGGAGACCGGCCGCAAGGCGGCCAAGGAGACCTGAGCGTTATGGGGCGGACGTGCCGGTTCCGCCGAGGTCCTCGGGCGTCAGTTTCAGCGCCTCCGTGATCGCCAGGACGTCCTGGTACTCGCGCCAGCTCTTGATCAGGCCGTCGCGGACCCGCAGCACGCCGATGAGGGTCGTCGAGGCGCGCAGGCCGGTGGTGGTAACCGTCCCGCCGAGCTCGTATTCGACGACGATGACCTCGGGGTCGTCGGTCTGATGGGTGGCCAGCTCGCGGAACCTGTCGAAGCACACCGGCAAGACCGCGCTCCTGGCCTCGTAGAACGCCAGCCACGCCTCGCGGCCTTCGTGACGTCGCATGCCAGGAGGGGAGAACGGGGTTTCGACCACGATGTCCTCGGCCAGCAGTTCGGCCGGGAGGAGAGTGGGGCTGTCCCCGAAGAGTGCTTCCTGCATGCGCCGGTAGATCGTGAGAGGACCCGCGGCGCCGGTCGTCGACTGGGGCATGGTGGAGGCTCCTTGACAGTAAGATGAGTTTGACTCATCATCACCATGGTGAGTGCGACTCACTTTGTCAAGAACGGAGTGCCGATGGATCGAGACGGTGTGCCGCCCGCCGGCGGCGGTGCCGGTGAACGACCGGTTCGCGCCGACGCCCGCCGCAATCGCGCGCGCATTCTGGAGGCGGCCGAGGCGGTGTTCGCCGAGCAGGGTGCCACGGCCTCGACGGAGGCCGTGGCCGCGCGCGCCGGCGTCGCGATCGGCACCGTGTTCAGGCACTTCCCGACCAAACCCGAGCTGCTCAAAGCCGTGGTGATGAACCTGCTGGACCGGCTCATCGCTGAAGCCGACGCCATGGTCGGCGACCCTGACGCTGTCGCCGCCCTGTTCGAGTTCTGCGCCCGCGTCATGGAGATCGGCGCCCAGAACAGGGCCGTGTTCGCCCGACTCGCCGAGACCGGGGTCCAGGTCCGTGTCGGCGACGCCCTGACACGCCTCCGGCCCGCCGTCGATCTGCTGCTCGAACGCGCCAAGGAGGCGGGCACCGTCCGCGACGACTTGCTCCCCACCGAGCTGGTCGCCCTGCTCGCGGCGATCTGCCAGGAGGCGATGACCGACGAGTGGAGCGAACCGTTCCGGCAGCGCGCGCTGACCATCCTCTTCGACGGCATGCGACCGGCTGCGGCCGGAGAATCGATCGCTCGAGCGACCCGAGCGCGCCGATAGGCTTGGACGAGCTCGGCGTGGGTCGTGCCGCTCCTCCGCAAGAACGAGGCGGCGAGCGCCACCTTCGCCGACATCCTGCGCAGCGAGGGCATCCAGGACGGCGCCGCGGCGACCCGGCGACCCGACCCAGGTTGGGGCTGCGGTGCGGCGACCCGGCGACCCGACCCAGGTTGGGGCTGCGGTGCGGCGACCCGGCGACCCGACCCAGGTTGGGGCTGCGCTGTCATCAGCGATACGGTCGACACCTTCCAGCGGGCGACCAGCTGGATCGCCGGCGCCCCTGGGAGCCGCTATGTCTTCACGGCCAACGCCAGCAGCAACACGCTCTCCGGGCTCCAGGTCGACGCGCGTGGCGCGCTGACGCTGCTCGACGACGGCGTGTCCGCCTCGTTCCCCACCGGAACGGCGCCGATCGACCTCACGATGACGCGCGACGGCCGCTTTCTGTACACCCTCAACGCCGGCGCCGGGACGATCGCGGCGTTCCAGGTGAGCCGCGACGGCGGCCTGGTCCCGCGAGGTGAGGCGGGTGGATTGACGCCCGGCGGCGGCGCCCAGGGCATCGCCGTTCGGTGACGGTCGTTCCTCGGCGTCCAGGGTTTGCCGCCCTCGGCCAGCACGCCAGCCGGGGCGCGGCGCTCACGCGGCGCGGATCACCTCCTCCGCGGCGCGGCGCGGGCCGCACACGCCCTCTCGCTCCGGGAAGCCCAGCCGGAACGCGAAGGTGAGCTGCCGGTCGCCCAGGCCAAGCGCCTCGGTGAACGAGCGCTCCATTGCCGGTGCTCGTCCGAGCATACGCTCCCGGTCGATGATCTCCGGCACCTGGTTCAGCGGGTGCATCGCGATGCCGCGCGCGGTCGCCCAGAGATGCATGCGTTGCCACAGGCGCCCGGCGCGGAGCGTCGCGCCCAGGTCGTAGCGGTCGCGGACCGCGATGACGCCGATGGCGGGATCGCCGGCGAGATGGACCTCGCGGGTGACGCGGAGCCAGTCGTCGTGCATCTGCTCCGCCGACGGACGCGGCAGCAGCTTGACCGCCGCGGTGAGCAGCGGCCCCAGCCCCATCACATCGAGGGTCAGCCCGTCCCGATGGCTCGGTACCGCCTCCGGCGCCAGCCTGAACCACGCGTCGCTGTCCCGCACCATCGCCGCGTCGCGGACGATGGTCTCGGTGGCGCGCAGCGTATGAGCGGCGAAGCTCTCGCGCTGCTCGGGGCGCTCCAGCCAGACGATCTCACCGTCCGAGCCCGCTTCGCTCAGGCGCGAGAGCTCCTGGAGCGCCGATACCGGCACGCGCTGCGCCTGGTACGGGCCGCGGTTCGTGTGTCGCCGTGCGATGACCTCCGCGAGCGGGGACTCCGCTGCGCCTGGCTCGATCCGGACGCTCGCCACCCGGATCGCCCGCGGCGCCGCGCGCTCGAGGGCGCGCGATCCCTCCGGGTCGGAGCCCCGGAGATGACCGGCTTCGAGCTCGACATGGGGCGCCCATCCCATTGAACCCGCCGCGAGCGCCAGGTTCTCGATCGCGCAACCGAGCCCAATGTGCATCTCGCGCAGGAACGGATCCATGGTGCCGAGCGATCGAGACCTGTCCGAGAACACGTCGATGCGATCCGGGTGGACCTCGAACAGCCAGGGTTGCGTGTTGTGCGGGCTCGCGGCGAGCACCGCCGCGCGCACGAGCTCGGCGAGCTCGCCGCCGCGCTGCCCGCGGAACGCGGTCCAAGGCGCGAACGGCTCGCCCGTCCGAGCGTCGAACACACCCCGACCGGCCGCATACCAGCCCGCTCCCGCGGCCACGGCGAGCGTCGCGACGCCCTCCAGCAGGCGCCGCCGCGAGACCTTGAGTTTCCTCTCCATGATGCGCTCCATCCTCCAGAGGACGTCTGGCCGGGCTCCGCGAGCGACGGCCATGCGCATAGATTGAGGCGGTTCTAATGATTAGTACAAGATATCGCTCTACTATGATATATTAGTATACCTAATGCTCGAGGCGCTCCCCGACGACCTGAATCTCCTGCTCGCGCTTGACGTGCTGCTGCGCGAGCGGCACGTGACGCGCGCTGCGAAGCGGCTCGGCATCACGCAGTCGGCTGCGAGCCAGCGGCTCGGACGGCTGCGCGAGTTCTTCGGTGATGCGCTGCTCGCTCCGGGGCGGCCGCTGCTCGCCCTCACGCCGCGCGCCGAGGCGCTCGCCGATCCGCTGGCTCAGGCGCTCGCGAACCTGCGAGCGGCGGTCCAGGCCGGTGCGCCGTTCGACCCAGCGACGTCGGAGCGCCGCTTCGTGCTGCTCGGCAACGACCTGCTGGAGGCGGTTGCGCTGCCGCGGCTCTTGCCCATGCTGGCGCGCGAGGCGCCGTACATCACGGTGCAGGTCGACCGCGCCGAAGCGGACTTCGTGAGGCGGCTCGAGCGGGGAACGGCGGATCTGGCGTTCGTCCCGGAGTTCCTCGTGCCCCCGTCGTCACGACAGCTGCGCTTGCCGGAGGAGCGATTCGTGACGCTGATGCGCAGCGACCATCCTGCAGCGACACAGCGGCTGACCCTGGAGCGCTATCTGGAGCTCGGGCACGTGCTGATCGCTCCGCACGGCATGCCGGGCAGCCTGGTCGATCGCGCGCTGGAAGCTCGTGGGCGGCGCCGGAGGATCGTCGCGCAGGTCCAGCACTTCGTGACGGTGCCTTTCCTGATCGCGGCCTCGGACCTCGTGGTGACGTGTCCAGCGACCGTCGCGGCATTGTCGACGCCCTTCGGCCTACGCGCGGTCCGGCCTCCGGTCGAGCTCGGCGTGGACCGATCTTCGGCTGTCTGGCACGAGCGCGTGCACGACGATCCAGGCCATCGCTGGCTGCGCTCCTGGCTCAGCAAGGCGATCCGCGCGGGTGCGAGGGCCCGACCCCGAGGGCCCGACCCAACCAGGTTGACCCGACCCAGGTTGACCGGAAGGGCGACCCAGGTTGACCGGAAGGGGAAACCCGACCCAGCAGGTTGACCCGACCGCAGGGGTGGCTGAGCACAGTCCGACATGGCGCCGCCACCAGACGGCACGGGCAAGTACTTGAGATCGTTCACCGCAATCGCCGGCACGGCTCTTGGAGTTCTGCACGACCATGAGCCAGCCCCGCCAGATCGCGCCCGGCGCAACCTACCTGATCACCCGTCGCGTCCTGCGCCGGCATCTCCTCTTTCGCCCCGATGCAGCCATCACTCAGCTCTTGGTCTACGCCCTCGCGGTCTCGACCCGTCGCTACGGCATCAGCGTCCACGCGCTTTGCGCGATGTCGACGCACCTGCACCTCGTCGTGACCGATGCGAACGGCGTTCTGCCGCGCTTCCTGCAGTTCTTCCATCGCATCGTCGCGCTGGGCACGAAGGTGCTTCGCGCGTGGGAAGGGCCGGTGTGGGACCACGAAGCCACGAGCGTGGTGCGGCTACTGACACGCGCGGCGGTCGTGGAGAAGATCGCCTATGTCCTCGCAAACCCTGTGGCCGCTGGACTCGTCCCGCATGCGCATGAGTGGCCGGGCGCCAAGGTGAAGGTGGGCGAGATCGGCCTGGGCGTGTTGTGCGCAGCGCGTCCCGCCGCATACTTCGACCCGAAAAATCCACAGTGGCCGGAGGAAGCTACACTGTCACTCGCGCTGCCGCCGACCATCGACCATGACCGCGCGGAAGACTTTCGCCATGCCATCGCCGCCGAGCTCGAGAGGCAGGAATTGCAGGCGCAAGCGGAGGTGAAGCAGCAAGGGCGCCGCTTCCTTGGCGCGGAGCAAGCCGGCAAGGTCTCACCTCATGAGCGCGTCACGAGCCTCGAGGCGCCGCGCTCTGGCAATCCAACGTTTGCAGTCGGCCGCAAACAGGGCGACGCATGGCGCGTGGCTCGTGCCGCTGTGCGCGGGTTTCGCGCCTTGTACCGCGCGGCGCTCGATCGGTGGCGTGCCGGAGTGCGCAGCGTGGTATTCCCGGCAGGAACGTGGTGGATGTGCACGTTTCACGGCGCCAACACGGCCGATGTCGTGCTCACGGTGTAGGTGCTTCGAGGGTGGAAGGGTAGCGACAACCTGGGTGAGGTAGCGCGCGGCTCGCGGGTCAACCTGGGTGGCTCGGGTTGTTCGTGACGACAAACCCCAGCGCCTCCACGCTGGCGCGGGCGTCGCCGTCCCAGCCGAGCTGCGGATCCAGGCGAAGCTCGCCCGGCGCGAGCACGGCGGGCAGCGCCATCAGACCAACGAGCTCGACCGCATCGAGCTCCGCGCCGGTGTCGCCCGCGAACGGCGGACACAGTACGCGCCCTGCCGGCGCGAGCGCCAGCGCTGCGCGCAGCGGCTCGCCCAGCGTCGCGCGCAGCACGGCTAGATCGTTGCCGACGGCGGCTGGCGTGGCGACCGCCGGCCAGATCCAAACCGTGAAGCCGGGCAGGTCGGCCACGCAGACCGCCATCGCGCGCTCGGGGGGGAGCGCGCGGCCACGGGTGCCGAGGGGCGATGCCGCGATCGCCGCGACGATGAGCCCCGGCCGGGCGAGCGTCAATGCTGCGAGCCGACCGAGGTTGCGCTGAGCCGCCGTCCGGCGAGCGGCGATCGCGGCAAGGTGGTCAGGACGATCGTAAACGAGCTCGACCTCGCGCTGCATTGCCACGTGAGGCGATGTCTGCGCCGCCGCGGCGAGCGCCCGCTCGCGGGCATCGCCATCCGGCGCCGGCCTTCCCATCGCCGGGGGTGGGTCCATTTCCTCGATTTCCAGACGCTCCCGGAGCAGCTGCGCCACCCGCGAGGACAGACCCAGGGAGCCGAGCGACCAGGCGGCGGAGAACCAGTCCGCCGGCTCCGCGGGCGCGAGCGCCTCGGCCGACGCGCGATCCCAGGCGGCGAGCGCCTCTCCGAGCGGAAGGCCGAGCGCGCGGAAGAGCGCGCCCGCCTCGTCGAGCGCCGCCGCCGCGCCCGGATCGCCGAGATCCCGCCGCGCGCGCCCGATCGCCCTCGAAGCGTAAGCGACCCAGGTTCGGAGCGGCGGCGCGGCGCGCTCGGCAATGTCGCGGGCGGAGGTCGCCAGCGCGAGGGCGTCGTCGGCGCGGCCGAGCTCGAGCGCAAGCTCCGAGAGGAACGTGAGGGCGCGCGCGCGGCCGAACGCGTCGCCGAGGCGCGCGCACAGCCACTCCTGTCGCTGGAGCGGGGCCCGGGCGCGCTCCAGGGCGCCGAGGCCGAGCGCCGCCGCGCCGAGCTGGCCGCAGGCGATCGCCTCGCCCACGGAATCGCCGCGGCGGCGGTGGAGCTCGGCCGCGTGCTCGAGCAGCGCCTCGGCCGCGCCGTGCGCGCCGAGGGTCACGTAGAGCGTGCCGAGCGAGTTCAGGATCTGCGCGCGCTCGCCGAGGAACGGCTCCGAGCGGCGCAGCGCCGACAGCAGCGTGCGCTGCGCAGCCGCCGCGTCGCCGAGGAGCCGCTCGGCCGTACCGCGGTAGTGGGCGGCGACGACGGCGGCGCGGCGGCCGGGATCGCCTGCGGCCGCGACGGCGTCGAGCTCCGCGATGGCGGACGCACAGGCCGATCGTACGTCGCGGCGCAAGCGCGCGAGCGCCGCCTCGCACCGCGCGAGGTCACGGGCCTCGGTGGCCCCTTCTCGGTCGAACGCGGCGACAGCGCCGTCGAGGTGCAGGACGGCGGCGTCCAGCGCCCCCTCACGCAACGCGAGCGCGCCGCGCCCAAAGCCGAGCGCCGCCGCGACGAGCGGGCCGCCATGAGGCGCCGCCGCCGCAGGATCGCGGCCGGCACCGAGGAGCGCCTCGACGCGGTCGAGCTCGGCGCGGACCTCTGCGCCCGGCGCGCTCCGCAGCAGCCGCGACAGCGGCGACACGCTTTCGAGCGGATCAAGCGGGAGCACCGCGCTCCTCCACCCCCTCGCCGCGCGCCCCGCGCGCGAGCCCGTGCAGCGCCGCCTTCACCGCCTCGATCGAGAGCTCCGGCCAGGCGGCGCGGATGCGCGCGACGTGCGCGGTCACGTGGGGCGCAGCGAACGACGTGCCGGTCCAGCGCCGCTCGCCGCCGCCGGGCGCGGGCGCGAGCACGTCGTCGCCGGGCGCGAGGATCTCGTGGTCGAGCGTGAGCTCGCTCCGGAGCGCCTCCGGGTCCTGGAAGGCCCCTCTACCGACGCCGATCAACGACTTGAAGCGCCCTGGATAGGTGCGGAACGCCGCCGCGTTCGGGCCGGCGGCCACGAGCACGACCTCCGCGGTGTAGGCGGCGTCCGCGACCTCGTAGAGCTCGACCAGCGAGCGGTAGTCGCCCGGGCGGAGCGGCGCGTTCTTCGGGATGTCGATGCCGAGGCTCAGGTTGACCACAGAAAATCGCTCGCCGACGCAGAAGCGCAGCGCGGCGACGAGCCCGTCACGCGAGCACCGCCCGTCGTCGCCGAGCGCGCGGACGCTCGTGATCTCGGCCGCGGGCGCCATGCGGTGGACGATGCCCGCGCACGCCGTCCCGTGCCCGCTGAGATCTCCCGGAGCGCACGGCGCGACCCCGTACGCGCCGCCGCCAGCGCCGCGCTGGACCAGGGCGACGTGCCGCAGCGCCGCTGCGCGCAGCGCGGGGTGCGAGGCATCGACGCCGGAGTCGATCAGCGCGACGCGCACGCCGGCGCCGCTTCGCGAGCTCGGGCGTGGCGCACCGTGGAGTTCGCCGCCCGGTCCTGCCGGAGAAGCCGTGGTCACGCGGAGCTCCCCTCCCCTGCGGAGGCCGGCGGCCCTGCATCGCCGGCGCCGCTCGCGTAGGCGTCGATCCGCGCGAGGAGGTCGAGGGCCAGGCGGGCCTCCGCCTCGCCGCGCTCGGCGAGCCTCCCCACCACCGCAGCGAGCTCCAGGCGGCGGCGGTACTCGGGCGTGAGGCGCAGCGCGTGGATGTGCCGCTCCAGCGCCGCGCGGAGCGAGGTCGGCGGCGGTGCCGCTCCTTCCGGGATGGGAGGCTCCGCGCCCGACGCTTCTCGCCGGCCCGGCCCCGCCGCCGGCTGGCCTGGCGCCTGCGCGAGCAGGTCGGGCATCGCGCGCGCGAAGAGCTCGAAGACGACGCGCTCGGTGCGGAACGACTCCACGGTGAGCGCGAGGACCTCGGCGAGCCGCTCGGCCATGTCGAGCTCCCGCCCTCCGAGGGGCGCCCCGTGCGAGAGCAGCGCGGCGCCGCCAACGATCGCGTCGCCGACGCGGATCGGCACGAAGATCGCGGACGTCGGCGCGGCGCCTAGGAGCGGCCGGAGCGGCGCGATCATCGGATCGCCGTCGGACAGCTCCACCGCGTGCCCGCCGCCGCCACCGAGCAGGTATGCGAACGGGGTGCCGCTCGGCGGCAGCTCCGCGCCCGGGGCGCGGAAGCCGACCGCGTCGGCGACGACAGGGACCGTGAGCCGCCCGAGCGTTTCCATCTCGAGCGCGACGAGCGCCTCCGAGCACGGCATCGCGAGGCACGCGAAGCGCAGGTGCTCCCCGAGCCCGCGCACCCGCGCCTCCACCGCGCCGAGGAGCGCCGCCGACTCGACGGTCGAGAGCAGGTCGCGGAGGCGCGCCGTGAAGGGCGCGAGCGGCGAGCGCAGCGCGTGCGGGTGGGGCGGGAGGGCCCGCGCCGGGGCGGGCGAGACACCCGGCGCGGAGCGGTCGGCGAGCGGCATGGGCCGCCGATGCTACCGCCGGACCGCGCCGGAGCGAACCGCCATGACATCCGTGAGATCCGGTTGACGTACCCAGCTCCTCTCCTAGCATGCAGTGACATGCGGCGATTCGGCTGTCCGGCGCACCGTCCGAAGCGTCCGTCCGCGCGCACGGCCGTTCGAGCGCGATCCACGGCCGCGAGGCCCCTCGATCCGGCGCGGTCGCGATGAGCCCGCCCGTCCGCGAGGGGCGGCGTCGCCTCGCCGTCATCCTGTGGGGTGTCCTCGGTGTCGTGGCCGTGCTGGTCGAGGCCCTCTGTCGTCTCGGCGCGACGGCGGCGCGCATCCTGACGGTGCATGCGCTCACGACGGGACAGCTCGTCCTGCTCGCGGCCTGGACGGTCACGATCGCCTACTTCGAGGGGTACCGCGGCTTTCAGCAGCGCTTCTCGCCGCGGGTCGTCGCGCGCGCGCTCCACCTCGCCGAGCACGGGCGGCCCCTCCACGTGGCGCTTGCGCCGCTCTACTGCATGGCGCTCCTCCACGCGACGCGCCGCCGGCTGATCGCGACGTGGGCGCTCGTCGCAGGCATCGTGGCGCTCATCCTGCTCGTGCGGCAGATGCCCCCGCCCTACCGCGCGATCGTCGACGCAGGCGTCGCCTTCGCGCTCGCCTGGGGGGCCGTATCCATCCTCGTTTGCCTCGCGCGAGGGCTCGCGGGCCGCCCGCTGGGAATCTCGGCGGACGTGCCCGAGGAGCCGCGCCGCGCTGCCATCGACGCCGAGCATCTCGCCCGCCAGGCCGCGCGGGCAGGCGGCCCCTGCGATCCGTGACCTCCGCGCGCGAGCGGGGTGACCGCGCGCGCCTTCATCAGCCTGCCGCCGGGCTCGCGGACCGCTGCAGCGCCTCGGCCAGAAGCGACCGATAGAGCGGCGAGCTCTCGCGGAGGGATTCGTGCGTGCCCACCGCCGCGACCCGACCGCCGTCGAGCAACACGTTGAACGTCGACCTGAGGAGGTGCGGCGCGTGGGTCACGACGATGGCCGTGCGCCCGGCGGCGACCTCGCACGCCGTGCGGAGGACCGCCTCGGCGGTGGCGCCCGGCAGGCCCGCCTCCGGCTCGTCCAGCACGAAGACCCGCGGCTCGCGCAGCAGCACCCGCGCGAGCAGCAGCCGCCGCGCCTCACCGCCCGACAGGCTCGGCGGTGAGGCGCGCACCTCCGTCGCGAGGCCGCGCGCGAGCCGCGCCTCGCCCTCCGCCGGCGGCGCGCCTGCGAGCTCGTCGAGCTCCACGCGGCGGAGCGCCTCGCGCATGCGCTCCTCCGTGGGCGCGGGATCGAGGCCGAGCGCCAGGTTGTCCGCGATGCTCCGCTCGAACAGCCGCGTCGATTGCCCCACCACGCCGAACAGCCGCGGGAGCTCCTCGGGCGGGATCTGCCGCAGATCCACGCCGCCCACGGCGATCGCGCCCGACGACGGATCGTCGAGGCGCAGGAGCAGGCGCAGGAGCATCGACTTGCCGCTGCCGGAGCGACCGCAGACGCCGACCACCGCTCCGGCGGGGATCGAGAGCGACACGCCGTCGAGGACGGGGCGGCTCGCGCCCGGCGGCGTGAACGTGACCCCCTCGAAGGCGATCGACAGGGGGCGCCTCGCCTCGCCGTCGAGGTGCATCGCGAGGCCGCCGGAGGGACGGGGCGGGTGCTCGGGCAGGCGCAGCAGCGCGAGCGTCGCGCGCAGCAGGGGGGCGCGCTCGATGAAGCCGGCGCGGAGGGCGTCGAGCGCCTCTAGGCGCGCCATCAACAGCGGCACCACGAGCAGGAGCTCTCCGACCTCCCCCGCGCCGGCGCCCCCGCGGGAGGCCGCGAGCGCAGCGACGATGACGAGCGGCGAGAGCGCCGCGAGCGTGCCCTTGATCTGGCCGGAGACGGCGAGCGCCTGGCCGAAGCGGCGGCGCGCGTCCGCGACCCGGCGCGCGGCCACGGCGAGCTCTCCCTCGGCCTGGGCGCGCGCGCCGAGCAGGCGAAGGTCCTCCGCTCCCGCCAGCGCCTCGCCTACCGCGCCGAAGACGGCCGTGTCGGCGTGCTGCATCTCCCGCATCGCCCGCGCCACGCGGCCCGAGGCCCGGTCCGCCGCGAGGCGCGAGGCCGCGAACAGCGCGGCGCCGCCCGCGAGGACGAGCGCCATGCCGCTCGAGACCAGCGACCCGGCGAGGACCGCGAGCGTCGCGAGCGCCTGGGGCAAGCCGGTCGCGACGGCGATCGCGAAATCGGCGACGAGGCCGGCGTCCCGCGCGATCGCGAGCCGCACGACCTCCGCGCCCCGGACGGGCGGCGCGGGCCCGGCGCTCGGCGGCCGCGGCGCGGGCCCCGCCGCCTGCGCCGCGATGAGCGCGCGCCCGGCGGCGTCCACGTCGCGGGGCGAAGCGAACAACGCTGCCCGGAAGAGCGCGACGCGGAGCGCGGCGGTGAGGTCGCCGCCGAGCTCCGAGCTCTTCCGGCCCGAGAGCACCGCCAGGGAGGCGGACACGAGCGTGGCGCCGAGCGCGGCGAGGACCGCGGCCGCCGGCGGTGCGCCGGCGAGCAGCCGGGCGAGGGCGCCGCCGATGCCGCCCGAGGGCGGCGCCTCGCGCCCGGCGACGGCGCCGAGGGCCACGCCGGCGATCGCCGGGAGCAGGCCGGACAGCGCGCCCGCGAGCGACGACCACGCCACGACGAGGGCGAGGCGCGCGGCGGCGCTGGACGAGGCACCGCGCAGGCCTCCCGATGACGACGACATGGGCGGTGCGCCCCCCTCGCGCAGCGAGCGAAGACCGATCCGCAGGATCGCGAGGAGCGCGCGCATCGACGTGCGATGCCACGGTACACTGCCGATGCCGTTGCGCGCGACGCGCATTCGATCGACCCTCTCCTCGTGCGTACCGCGGTCGTGGTCCTGCTTCCGCTGCTCGCGGCCTGCGAGCGCCCGCCGCCCGCGCCGCCGGCGGGGACCGACGCGGGGGCGCTCACCCCCTGGACGCGCGGCGTCGCTGCGTCGCTGGACGACCGCGGCGCCCGCCTCCGGACGGACAGCGCGCCGGCGGTGGGCTCCGTCGAGCCAGACGCGCTCGAGGAGATCCTCGCCGCAGCGCGGGAGGCCGCCCCCAGGCCGGCCGATGGCGTGAGCGTCGAGAAGATCGGCACCAGCACAGGCCTTCCAGCGCCCTCCGCGCTCCCGCCGGAGCCGGCGCCCGCCCCCGCCCCTGCCCCCCGGTCGCGCGTCGAGATCGGCGCGCCCATGGTGCAGGCCAACATGTCGAGCCCGGCGATCGAGAAGGCGGCGCGGGCGCAGCTCTACTGGGACCTCGTGCAGCGCTGCCGCGGCCCGGGCGGGAGCCTGCTGCCGCCTGACGCCATCCGGGTGGAGTTCAACGTCGACGCCGAGGGCTATATCGTGGTGCCGACGATCATCGGGAGCGCGTCCGACCCCCGGTACGACGAGGCGGCCACCTGCATGCGGCGGGAGCTGTCGGGCGCAGCGTTCCGCGCGCCGGCGGGCGCGCGCGGGCTCCCAACCCGGGTCGACGCCACCGTGCCTTCAGTTGACTGAGCCGGAGCGCCTCCGGGGGGCGTGCTGGCCGCCTGCCGCGGGCTACCCACCCCACCGGGCTGCCCACCCCCGGCTGCCCACCCGGCTGCCCACCCAGGTTGGGTCATCCGACGCCCCAACCCGGGTCGGGTCCACCGGCCACGCCCCAACCCGGGTCGGGTCCACCGGGTCGCCCAACCCGGGTCGGCTCGCCGGCTGCCCACCCAGGTTGGGTCATCCGACGCCCCAACCCGGGTCGGGTCCACCGGGTCGCCCAACCCGGGTCGGCTCGACGCCCCAACCCAGGTCGGGTCCACCGGCCCACCCCCGGCTGCCCACCCAGGTTGGGTCATCCTGGCTACGCACCCCGGGCTCGGGCTGCCCACCCAGGTTGGGTTGACCCAGACCCCCAACCCGGGTCGGCTCGACGCCTCAGTCGAGGCGTGAGACCCCGAGCGACCGCATGAGCGCCCGCTTCTTGTCCTGGTGCTCGTGCATCCGGCGCAGGACGTCGACCACGAAGGTGACCGTCGCGACGATGTTCTCACCCTGGTTGAGCATCACGCACTCCGCGCGCGAGCTCATCGCCGCGTCCGTCACCTCCCCGCGGGTCGGCACGCCGGTCTTGTTCAGGCTCTCGAGCACCTGCGTCGCCCAGATCGCGGGGACCAGCGCGGCCTCGCAGAGCCACAGGAGCTCCTCCTGGACCTCCGCCAGCCGCATGAACCCCATCTCGACGGCCATATCGCCGCGCGCCAGCATCACCCCCACGTTCTCGCTGCGCATCGCCGTGAGCAGCAGCCTCGGAAACCGCGCGAACCCAGGCGTCGTCTCGATCTTGAGGACGATCCCCAGGTGAGCGGCCTCGCGCGCGCCGAGCTCCGCCTGAATGCGCTCCACATCGGAAGGAGACCGAACGAACGAGAGCCCCACCATGTCCGCGTGGCGCGCGATGAAGCCGAGATCCTCCAGATCCTTCGGCGTGAGCGACGGGATCCCGAGCTCGGTGTCCGGAAAGTTCAGGCCCTTTCCTGGCTTCAGCTTCACGGAGCCCTGGCGGGCGAAATCCACCTCCACGAGCGCGGCCCCCTCGGTCACGAGCTTGACCGTGCCGCCGAGCCGCCCGTCGTCGTAGAACACCCGGTGCCCGGGCCGGAGGTCGTCGACGACCTCCGGGATGGTGCAACCGAGCGCGAGCACCTCCCCTGCGCCGGTGCTGCCCGCCGAGGGGCGCGCCCGCTTCACGTCCTTGCAGAGCCAGAGCCAGGGCCGCTCCCCCGGCTCGGACAGCGTGATGCGCGCCGGATCCCCGTCGATCTTGCTCACCCGCGGGTTGGGCCCGGCGATGTCGCAGAGGACCTTGCACCGGACCCCGGTCTCCCGTCCTGCCTCCCGGAGCCGCTCGATGAGCCCAGCCCACGCGCCCGCGTCCTCCTTCGCGCAGTTGATCCGCGCGACGTCCATCCCGCCCTCGAGCAGCCGCTTCAGCTCGCCCTTCCGCGCGTCCCCGGGCAGCGTCACCATCACGCGCGTCGTTCGCCCCTGGCGCCCCTCCCCGAGCAGCGCCCGCGCGTGCTCCTCGAGCAGCGCGCCCCCCGACGCGAACGTGGTCGGCGACTCGCCGGGGGGCCGCACCACGGGGCGCCGCGCGAGCGCGTCGAGCGCGCCGCGCACGGCGTCGAGGGAGGCCAGCGCGCAGCGCTCCAGGCGCCCCAGCGAGCTCAGCCCGAGCGACGCGAGCTGCCGTTGCAGTTCGCGGATGTCCTGCTGCCGGACCGCGAGGTAATGCAGCAGGTTCGTCGCTCCCGCTCGGTGCTTCGGGTGCACCGCGTCGATCAGGTGCCGGTTGCGCTGCTCGTGCTCGATGGCGCTGGCACGCAGCGCCTCGACGGCGGCGAGGGCGCGCTCGACAACCTGCAAGTCGGGATAAACCATGGCGCGATCTCCGGGCTCCGGCGCGCGGACCCTCACGTCCGCTGCAGCGCGACGCGCGGCGCGCGCCGCGCGCCGCGACGATGAGTCCAGCATCGCGCGCAAGACCAGTCCAGCGCCCGACGCCGGAAGAGCGCGGGCGAGGACGGAACGTCTCCATTCCTCCACAGCAGCGTCATCGAGCGCTGCCATGCGTCGGACGACGCGCCGGTAAGCGTCGCGTAGCCCCCGGCGCTACGCCGGCGCCCGGTACCGCGCCACGACGACCGTGATGTCGTCGTCCGGGCTCGGGCACCACCCCTCGACCTCCCTCAGGATCCTGTCTCGGATCGCCTCGGCCGGCGCGCTCTGCACGGCCTCGATGGCGGTGCAGAGCCGCTCCAGCCCGAACTGCTCGCGGTGCGCGTTGCGCGACTCCGTCACGCCGTCGCTGTAGAGCACGAGGACGTCCCCGTCCTCCAGGACGAACTGGGCGTCCCGCGTCACCTCGTCGATGACGGGCAACACGCCGATCCAGACGCCCGAGCTCGGGATGCACACGCACCGCCGCGTGCGCGCCGAGCACACGATGATGTCGTCGTGCGCCCCCGCGAACGTCACCCGCCCGCCCCGCTCGTACCGGAGCAGGAGCAGCGTCGCGTGCTCGTCCCGCTTCAGGCGGCCGCGCACGTTCTTGTAGAGCGCCTTGTTGAGCGCCGCGAGCAGCTCGCTCGGGCTCGCGCCCGGGTCCCTGCTCGTCAGCGCCGACACCATGCTCTGGATCATCAGCATCACGAGCCCCGCAGCGAGCCCGTGCCCCGCGACGTCGCCGATCCCGAGCCAGCCCCCCTCGGGCGTCGCGATGACATCGTAGTAGTCACCGCCCACCTCGGCCGCCGGCGTCATGGCCGCGGAGAGCTCCAGCCCCTCGATGTGCAGGTGCTCCGGCACCAGCGTCGTCTGGAGGCGCGCCGCGAGCACCGTCTCCTGCCGCTCGCTCTCCTGCTCCAGCCGCTCGCGCAGCTCCACCTGCCGCACCATCTCCCGGTGCAGCGCCACGGTCTTCACCGCCGAGCCGATCTGGAGCCGCAGCGCGTCGTAGACCATCTCGTTCATGCCGCTGTTCAGCGCCATCACCCCGAAATACTCCGTGTCACCGAAGGTGAGCGGCATCACGACGACGCTCCTGCGCTCGCTCGAGCTCAGGAACCCCGGAGGGGCCAGGGAGCGCGACGGGAAGATCTCGGTCGGCGGCGCCACTGCGCGGCCGTCCTCCATCAGGAAGAGCGTCTTCAGGGTGGCTCGCTGGGCGTCGTCGTAGAGCGAGACGGCGGCGCGCGTGAAGTGCAGCCTCGGCATCTCCGAGGCCAGCATGCGCTGGAAGAGCGGCAAGCTCAGGCACGTCGAGAACCACCGCCCGCTCCAGCTCAGGTCGATCGAGGCGACCTCGACGTCGAGGCGCTGCCGCCCCTCGACGCGCACGGACGCGCTCCCGATGAGGACGCGGCACGCATGCCACAGCTGCTCCAGGGCCTCGTTCACGGCGGCGTCGCCCCCGTCCTCGACCGGCCGCCGGAGCCGCGCGCGCAGGAGCGTCACCACGCCCTGGAACAGATCGAGGAACACCCCCTCGCGCCCGGCCGTGTCGAGGACGCGCTCCAGCACGTGCAGGAAGCACCCCTCGTGGCCCTCGAGCTCCTCTTCCAGCGCCGACAGGAGCCCGCCGGCCCAGCCGTCGAGCGACGCGGCCGGGATCCCCACGGCCTGCTCGAGCGCGCGCTCCAGCTCGTGACGCCGGCCGCCGAGCGACACCGCCCCGAGGCGCGGCGGGCTCGTGAGCGGCCGCATCGCGACCGCCTGGTACGCGCAGCCGCAGGACTCGCGCCGCGTGAGCTCGATCTGCTGCATGTTCCGATCGGGGACGGCCTCGCCGTCGAGCATGCGCACGACCGTCTCGAGCGCGATCTCCCCGAGCCGCTTGATCGGCTGACGCACCGTCGTCAAGGACGGCTTCGCGTAGCGCGCCACGCCCACGTCGTCGAAGCCGCACACCAGGATGTCCCTCGGCACGTGGAGGCCACGCGCCTTCAAGAGCTCGATCGCGCCGAGGGCCATGTTGTCGTTCGCCGCGACGACGGCGTCGAGCTCGACCCCGCGGTCCAGGATCTCGGCCATCGCGGCGCGGCCCGTGTCGATCGTGAACTGGCCGCTCGCGACGAGGCGCTCGTCGTACGGGATCGCGCGCGCGGCGAGCGCCTTACGGAACGCGTCGGCGCGGATCTTCGCCTCCTCGTTGTTGACCGGCCCGCCGATGTACGCGACGCGCCGGCACGCGTGCTCGTCGAGCAGGTGGCCGGCCGCCATCTCGATCCCGAGGCCGTTGTCCACGACGATGCTCGGGATGCCCTCCAGCGGGATCCCGATGCTGCAGAGGGGCATCGGCGCGTAGTCCTCGCAGAAGCGCTGCACCCCCTCGGCGCCGACGAAATTGCACAGCGTCGCCGACGCGACCACGATGCCGTCGACCGCCTCCGCGCTGACGAGGCGGTAGATGCTGTTCTGGGCGGCCTCGGAGGGACCATGGGCGGAGAGCGTCTCCCCGACGGCGATCACGAGGTTGACGTCGTGCGCCTCGGCGGCGCGCTCGACCCCGATCCGCAGCGCGGATTGGTACTCGCCGCGCACATAATCCATCACGAGGGCGATCGTCCGGCGCTTCTTCATCTTGTCCTGCGGCTCTCCGTCAGGTGTCCTCGATCGAGACCAGCTCCGGAGACATGCGCTCGAGCGCCGCCAGGCTCCGTCTTTGCCATCCAAGCCGCGCGTCCGTGCGGAACTGCACCTTGCACTTCAGCCCCTGGCCCGCGAGCCCGCAGGTGAAGCTGATGAACGCTTTCAGGCAGCTCGAGTTGAGAAAGTAAAGAGCCCTTATATCGAACTGCACCACGCTGATGGAGAGGCGCATGACCTCCGCCTGGAGGGCCCTGAGGCAAAGGCCGAGCGGCGGCGCCGCCGCCATGTCGCCCGTGCCGGTGAGCTTGACGCCGAGGGTGTCGTCCCTCAGCGTCGGCTCGATCCCGAAGCTCTCCGTGACGACAGGCTCAACCCGTAAACCGCTCATCTCCCCTCCATCCCGCAACGGGCGCCTGCGCGATGATCGTCAGCCTGCTCCCCTCGATCGTGTAGTCCACGTCGAGCCCGCCCTCCGCGCGCACCCGCGCGAGGCCGAGCCCGGATACCCCTTCTACCATCGCCGTCTCACGGATGAGTTCGTCATAGTGCTTCACAGGATCGCTCGCCGACCTCAGCGCGGAGAGCCGCCGCTCCACCTCGCGCAGCCGCTCCGGCGACGCCTCGTTCCGCGCGCGAATCACGAGGACCCGCGCGCCCTCGCCCCCCTCCAGCGCGAGCTCGAGGCTGACCTCCCGGCCGGACGAGTACTTGACGAGGTTCTCGGCGAGCTCGTGCGCGGCCATGTAGAACCGCGAGCTCGCACTCTCATCGTCCAGCACCATCCCACAGAAGCTGGACACCAGCCGCAACACCGCGCTAGCCATCCGTTCACTCGGGAAAAACGTGATGCACAAGAACGGTGAAGCGTCCTGGCCCAGTCCGGAAGCTAACACGGTTCACGCAGCGTACGTAATTCTTGCACCGGATCCAATCCCCCTTGGTCGGCCGTGTGCTCATGTAGGCGAGCGAACGATCGCGAGCGCCCGGCGCGCCGTTCACGTCGTCCGTCACGACCCCAGCGTTCGCCGCTCCGCCGCTCCGCCGCGCGCGTCGGCCGCGGCTCGACCGATGCGTCAGGGCTGCCGGGGGGCGCGGTACCTCGCCACGACGATCGTGATGTCGTCGTCAGGGCTCGGGCACCACCCCTCGACCTCCTTCAGGATCCGGTCACGAATGACCACGACGGATTCGGTCTGGACGGCCTCGATGGTGGTGCAGAGCCGCTCGAGGCCGAACTGCTCATGGTGGGCGTCGCGCGCCTCGGTCACTCCATCGCTGTAGAGCACGAGGACGTCGCCGTCCTCCAGGACGAACTCGGCGTCTCGCGTCATCTCGTGGATGGATGGCAGCGTGCCGATCCAGACCCCCGTGCTCGGGATGCACACGCAGCGGCGCGTCTTCGCGCGGCACACGAGGATGTCGTCGTGCGCCCCCGCGAACGTCACCCGCCCGCTCCGCTCGTACCGCAGCAGGAGCAGCGTCGCGTGCTCGTCCCGCTTCAGCCGACTGCGGACGTTCTCGTACAGCGCCGCGTTGATCGCCGAGATCACCCTGGCGGGGCTCGCCCTCGGATCCCTGCGCGTCAGCGCCGAGACCATGCTCTGGATCATCAGCATCACGAGCCCCGCAGCGAGCCCGTGCCCCGCGACGTCGCCGATCCCGAGCCAACCGCCGTCGGCGGTCGCGAGCACGTCGTAGTAGTCGCCGCCCACCTCGGCGGCCGGCTTCATGACGGCGCAGAGCGAGAGCCCCGCGACCGACAGCCGTTCCGGGACCAGCGTCGTCTGGATGCGCGCCGCGACGACGCTCTCCTGGCGGACCCTCTCCTGCTCCAGCCGCTCGCGCGCCTCCACCTGGCGGACCATCTCCCGGTGCAGCGCCGCGGCCTTGACCGCGGAGCCGATCTGGAGGCGGAGCGCGTCGTAGATCAGCTCGTGCGCGCCGCTGTTGAACACCGCGACACCGAACTTCTCCTCGTCGCCGAACGCGACGGGGAGCGCGATCATGGTCGTGCGCTCCCGGCCCCCCAGGAACCCGTCGGGCGCGAGGCGCCGCGCCGGGAAGCTCGCCGCCGGCGGCTCCACCTCGCGGCCGTCCTCCATCAGGAAGAGCGACCTCATGACACCTCGCTGCGCCTCGGGAGCGTCGTCATACAGGGACACCGCGGCCCGCGATATCCCGAGGACAGGCAGCTCCGACGCGAGCACGCGCTTCAGGCTGGGCAGGCTCAGGCACGTCGAGAAGCTCCGCGCGCTCCAGCTGAGGTAGGTCGCCGCGAGCTCCACGCTCAGCCGCCGCTCCCCCTCGATCCGCATCGACGCGCTCGAAATGACGATGCGCGACACGTGCCAGAGCCGCTCGAGGGCATCGTAGAGAGCGACGCCCCCGCCGCCCGACGGCGGCCGGCCGAGCCGCTCCCGGAGCACATCGATCACGCCCTGGAAGTGATCGAGGATCGCGCCCCCGCGCCCCGCCGCGTCGAGGAGCGCCTCGAGCGCGTGCCGGAAGCGGCCCTCCCGCCCCGCGAGCTCGTCCTCCAGCGCCGACAGGAGCTCGCCAGGCCAGCCGTCGAGCGAGCCAGTCGGGATGGCCACGCTCCTCCTGAGCGCGGTCTCCAGCGACTCCCGCCGCGCCGCGACCAGGGACGCCCCGTCGCGCGCCGCCGAGGCCGACGGCGAGAGCGAGGCGCTCGCCTGAACCCGGCAGCCGCACGACTCACGGCACGTGAGCTCGACGTCGAGGAGCGCCATGTCCTGGACGACCTCGCCGTCGAGCATGCGCATCATCGTGTCCATCGCCTGGGCCCCGAGCCGCTTCATGGGCTGGCGAACGGTGGTCAGCGACGGCTTGGAGAAGCGCGCGATGAAGGCGTCGTCGAAGCCGGATACGAGGATGTCCTGCGGGACGCGGAGCCCCCGCTCCGCGAGCAGCTCGATCACCCCGAGGGCCATCTTGTCGTTGGCGGCGACCACGGCGTCGACCTCGACACCTCGGTCCAGGATGTCGCGTATCGCGACACGGCCGCTGTCGATCGTGAACGCGCCCACCGCGAAGAGGCGCTCGTCGAGCGGGAGGCCGCGCGCCGCGAGCGCTCCCCAGTAGGCGTCGGCGCGCGCCCTGGCCTCCTCGTTGTTGGCCGGTCCGCCGACATACGCGATGTTCCGGCGCCCGTGGACGTCGATCATGTGCCCGACCGACAGCTCGATCCCGAGGCCGTTGTTCACGATGAGGCTCGGGATACCGTCGATCGCCATCCCGATGCTGAAGACGGGCAGCGGCGCGTACGCCCGGAAGAACGCCCGCATCCCCTCGATCCCGATGTGGTGGCAGAGGGTCGCCGACGCGACGATGATGCCGTCGACCGTCTCCGGGCCGATGAGCTGATAAACGCTGTTCTGGGCCGCCCCCCCCTCGCCGGGCAGCGCGAGCGTCTCTCCGAAGGCGATCACGAGATTGACGTCGTGGGCCTCCGCGGCGCGCTCGATGCCGAAGCGCACCTCGGACTGGTAGTCTCCCCCGACGTAATCCATCAGGAAGGCGATCGTCCGGCGCTTCTCGCTCATCTACCGCGGCTCTCGCGTCAGGCGTCGGCGATGGAGACGAGCTCCGGAGACATGCGCTCGATGGCCGTCAAGCTCCGCCGTTGCCAGCCCAGCCTCGCGTCGGTGAGGAACTCCACCTTGCACTTCGGCCCCTGGCTCGCGAGGCCGGCGATGAAGCTGATGAACGCCTTCAGGCAGCTCGAGTTCAGGAAGTAAAGGGCCCTCACGTCGAACTCGATGGCGCTCACGCGGAGGCGCGCCGCCTCGGCGTGGAGGTCCTTGAGGAGCAGACCGAGCGGCGCGACCGCCGCCATGTCGCCCGTGCCGGTGAGCTTGACGACGACGGTGTCCTCCCTCAGGGCAGGCTCGATCCCGAAGCCGTCCGTGACGACGGGCTCAACCCTTAAGCTGCTCATCGACCCTCCACCTCCCCACCGGCGCGTGCGCGATGATCGTCAGCTCGTTGCCCTCGATCTTGTAGTCCACGTCGAGCCCGCCCTCCGCGCGCACCCGCGCGAGGCCGAGCCCCGACACCCCTTCTATCATCGCCGTCTCACAGATGAGCTCGTCATAGTGCTTCACAGGATCGCTCGCCGCCTTCAGCTCGAAGAGCCGTCTCTCCACCTCGCGCAGCCGCTCCGGCGACGCCTCGTTCCGCGCGCAGATCTTCATGACGCAGGAACTCTCGCGCTCCTCCAGCGCGAGCTCCAGGCTGACCTTGGGGCCCGAGGAGTACTTGATGATGTTCTCGGCGAGCTCGTGCGCGGCCATGTAGAACCGCGAGCTCACGTTCGCGTCGTCCAGCACCATGCTGCAGAAGCTGGACACCAGCCGAAGCACGCTGTTGGCCATACGCTCGCTCGGGTGGAACGAAATGCAAAGAAACAGTGACCCGTTCTGACTCGGTTCGGACACTGACACGATTGGCGGAGCGTACGTGGTTCTCAACCCGGATCCAATCCCTTCTGCTGACACCGACGATAGCGCTCATGTAGGAAAGCGGGCGGCCTCGGGCCACAGTTGCCACAGTTACAGTTATCGAGGCGCGCTGTACCTCGCCACGACGACCGTGATGTCGTCATCGGGGCTCGGGCACCAGCCCTCGACCTCGCCGAGGATGCGGTCCCGGATCGCCTCGGCGGGCGCGCCCTGGGAGGACTCGATGGTGGTGCAGAGCCGCTCGAGGCCGAACTGCTCATGGTGCGCGTTGCGCGCCTCCGTCACGCCGTCGCTGTAGAGCACGAGGACATCCCCGTCCTCCAGGACGAACTCGGCGTCTCGCGTCATCGCGTCAATGGCGGGCAGCGCGCCGATCCAGACGCCAGAGCTCGGGATGCACACGCAGCGGCGCGTCTTCGCGCGGCACACGATGATGTCGTCGTGCGCCCCGGCGAACGTCACCCGCCCGCTCCGCTCGTACCGCAGCAGGAGCAGCGTCGCGTGCTCGTCCCGCTTCAGCCGACTGCGGACGTTCTCGTACACCGCCCCGTTCACCGCAGAGAGGATGTCCCCGGGGCTGGCGCGCGGGTCGTTGCGCGTCAGGGCCGAGATCATGCTCTGGATCATCAGCATCACGAGCCCTGCAGCGAGCCCGTGCCCCGCGACGTCGCCGATCCCGAGCCACCCGCCCTCGTCCGTCGCGAGCACGTCGTAGTAATCGCCGCCGACCTCGGCGGCCGGCTTCATGACCGCGGAGAGCTCGAGGCCATCGACCGAGAGCTGCGCCGGCACCAGCGTCGTCTGGATGCGCGCCGCGACGACGCTCTCCTGGCGGACCTTCTCCTGCTCCAGCCGCTCGCGCAGCTCCACCTGCCGCACGACCTCCCAGTGCAGCGCCGCGGCCTTGACCGCCGAGCCGATCTGGAGGCGGAGGGCGTCATAGACCATCTCGTTGGCGCCGCTGTTGAGCACCGCGACACCGAACTTCTCCTCGTCGCCGAACGCGACCGGGAGCGCGATCACGCTCCTGCGCTCTCCGCCGCCCAGGAACCCTTCGGGCGCGAGGCGGCGCGCCGGGAAGCTCTCCGCCGGCGGCTCCAGCTCGCGGCCGTCCTCCATCAGGAAGAGCGCCTTCATGGTGGTGCGCTGCGGGTCGTGCGCGGTGTCATAGAGCGACACCGCGACCCGCGAGAACTGCATCCGCGGCAGCTCCGACGCCATCATGCGCCGCAGGATGGGAAGGCTCAAACAGGTCGAGAAGCTCCGCGCGCTCCAGCTCAGGTAGAGCGACGCGAGCTCCACGTTGAGCCGCTGCTGCCCCTCGGCGCGCACCGACGCGCTGCCGATGACGATGCGCGAGGCGTGCCAGATCCGCTCGAGCGCCTCGTCGAGGACCGCGTCCCGGAAGGCCCCGTGGCCCCGGCGGTACTGCTCCCGGAGCAGCGTGATCATGCTCTGGAAGTGCTCGAGGATCGCGCCCTCGCGCCCCGCCGCGTCGAGGAGCGACTCGATCGCGCGCAGGAAGCGGCCCTCGCTCCCCTCGAGCTCCTCTTCCAGCGCCGACAGGAGCAGGCCGGCCCAGCCGTCGAGCGAGCCGGCGGGGATCGCGACGCTCTTCTCGATCAGGCGCTCCACGTCGTCCCGCTGGCCAGCGGAAGGGAGCGACGCGCTCCACGCCTTGCTCGAGGGCGCGCCCACGGGCTCCACCTGGTAGCCGCAGCCGCAGGACTCGCGCAGCGTGAGCTCGACCGGGAACAGGTTGTACTCGGGGACCGGCTCGCCCTCGATCATGCGCACGATCATGTCCACGGCGCGCGCGCCGATGCGCTTGATGGGCTGGCGGATGGTGGTCAGCGACGGCTTCGCGAAGCGCGCGATGACGGCGTCGTCGAAGCCGCACACGGGGAGGTCCTTCGGGACGCTCAGGCCGTGCGCCTTGAGCTCCTCGATGGCCCCGAGCGCCATGTTGTCGTTCGCGGCGACCACGGCGTCGAACGCGGCCCCGCGCCCGATGATCTCCCGCATCGCGGCGCGCCCGGTGTCGATCGTGAAGCCGCCGAACGCGACGAGGCGCTCGTCGACGCGGAGCGAGCGGTCCGCGAGCGCGCGCCTGTAGGCGTCGGCGCGGACCTCCGCCTCCTCGTTGCTCGGCGGGCCGCCGATGTACGCGACGCGCTGGCGCCCGTGGTCGTCGACGATGTGCCCGACCGAGAGATCGAGCCCGAGGCCGTTGTCGACGACGAGGCTCGGGATGCCGTCGATCGCCATCCCGAGGCTGCAGATCGGCAGCGGCGCGTAGGACCGGCAGAACCGCTTCATCCCCTCGATGCCGACGTGGTGGCAGAGCGTCGTCGAGGCGACGATGATGCCGTCGACCGTCTCCGCGCCGATGAGGTGATAGATGCTGTTCTGGGCCGTGCTGGCCGCCCCGGGGAGGGCGAGCGTCTCGCCGAAGGCGATGACGAGATTGACGTCGTGCGCCTCGGCGGCGCGCTCGACCCCGAAACGCACCTCGGACTGGTACTCTCCTCGTACGTAGTCCATCAGGAGGGCGATCGTCCGGCGCTTCTTCATCGTGTCCCGCAGTCCTCGCTTCAGGCGTCCGCGATGCGCTTCAGGCGTCCGCGATGGAGACCAGCTCGGGGGACATGCGCTCGAGCGCCGTCAGGCTCCGCCGCTGCCACCCCAGCCTCGCGTCCGTGAGGAATTGCACCCTGCACTTCAGCCCCTGGCCCGCGAGCCCGCAGATGAAGCTGATGAACGCCTTCAGGCAGCTCGAGTTCAGAAAGTAAAGAGACCTTACGTCGAACTCCACGGCGCTCACGGAGAGGCGCGCCACCTCCGCCTGGAGGGCCTTGCAGTAGGAGCCGAGCGGCGCGGCCGCCGCCATGTCGCCCGTGCCGGTGAGCTTGATGCTGAGGGTGTCCTCCCTCAGGGCCGGCTCGATCCCGAAGCTGTCCGTGACGACGGACTCAACCTTTAAGCTGCTCATCTCCCCTCCATCTCCCAACCGGCGCGTGCGCGATGATCGTCAGCTCGTTCCCCTCGATCTTGTAGTCCACGTCGAGCCCGCCCTCCGCGCGCACCCGCGCGAGGCCGAGCCCCGACACCCCTTCTACCATCGCCGTCTCATGGATAAGCTCGTCGTAGTGCTTCACAGGATCGCTCGTCGTCTTCAGCTCGAGCAGGCGCCTCTCCACCTCGCGTAGGCGGTCGGGAGAGGCCTCGTTCCGCGCGCGGATCTTCAGGATACAGGAGCTCTCGGCCTCCTCCAGCGCGAGCTCCAGGCTGACCTTGGGGCCCGTCGAATACTTGGTGATGTTCTCGGCGAGCTCGTGCGCGGCCATGTAGAACCGCGAGCTCACATTCGCGTCGTCCAGGATCATCCCGCAAAAGCTGGACACGAGCCTCAGCACCGCGGTCGCCAGGCGGTCGCTCGGGAAGAACGTGATGCACAGGAACAGCGATGCATTCAGGTTCGGTTCGGACGCGGGCACGATTGCCACAGCCTACGTCGTTCCCGCAGCGGAGCCAACGCCTTCTGCTCTCGCGCGAGCGCGGTCGCGGTCGCGGTCGCGCGCGCGGGTGAGGGCAGGCCCTACAATACGGCGCGACGGCGGGCCTTGGCTTTGACCTGCCGCGTCGGCCGCGTCGGCCGCGGCCTCACGGCCGCGGGACGAGCCGCTTGCCCTGGGCCCTCAGGTTCGACACCGCCTCTCCCACGCGCTGGGCGAGCGGCAGCCCCCGGGGCACCACGTGGCCGGTCGCCCCGCCAACGCGGCCGAACGACCATGAGAGCACCGAGCCGTCGGCGTCCCACGGGGCGAGCCGCTCGCGGCCGTCGGACGGCATGGCGCCGACGAGCTCGTGCCGCTCCAGGTCGAGCGCCGCGATCCGGTCCGCCGACGAGAGCAGCAGCGTCTTGCCGTCGGGCGCGGCGGCGATGTCCTCCCACTCCGCCCCGCTCACGCCCTCGAGCACCCGCTCGGTGAGGCCGGCGCGGCGGATCACGACGACGCCCGTCGCGTCCGCGAAGGCCGCGTCGCCCGGCAGGGGGCCGTCCGCGATCGCGGTCGCGCGCGGCGTGGCGTACCCGAGGACCCGCACCTCGCCCCGCGCCTCGTCGATGCGCGCCAGGGCGCCGGAGCTGAACGCGAGCCACAGGCCGGGGCCGACGTCGCCGCGCGCGGCGCTCGGGCGCGCCTCGTAGACGTAGCCGTCGGTCACCGCGATCGTGCGGGACGACAGGTCGCGGAGCGACGTCGCGACGAGGTTCCCGTCGAGCTCCTGCGTGAACAGCGTCCGGCAGGCGGCGTCGACGCCGAGCACGAGCGCCGGCGCCCTCGGCACCACCTCCACGGTCGCGCCGGTCACCGCGTCGAACAGCGTCCACACCCCCTCGTCCCGGCGGTACGCCATGAGCCGGCCGTCGTCACAGGCGCGCAGCAGGTGGCCCCGCCGCGCGGCCGTGCGGCGCCGCGAGCCCTCGTCGTACAGGCGCACCTCGCCGCCGATGTCGAAGGCCACGACGCCCCCCCGCCGCAGCGCGGCGGCGGCCGAGGCGGCCGCGTCGCGCACCTCGGGGCTCCCCTCCGGGTCGAGCCCCTCGAACCCGAGGAGGCGCTCCGCGGCGGGCGCGCCCGGGCTGAACAGGACGAGGTCGCGCGTGAGCACGCGCCGGTCCGGCAGCCGCCACCCGCCGACGAGCGCGTGCGGGCCGACGTCGCGCTCGGCGAGGTCGGCGATCTCGCCGCGCGTGCGCAGCGGCCGCGGCGCTCCCTTGCCCGGGGACGCCTCGCACGGCGAGCCCTCGGGCGGCGGATCGCCGGCGGCCCGACCGCCCTTCCGGAGGTAGTGCCAGACGCTGCCGCCGCTGCCGCACACGCCCAGATCGAGCCCGCCGGCGTCCCAGCGCGCCGACGCGGGCGCCGGATCGGTGTCGAGCTCGAAGAGCGGCGCCTCGGGCCGGTCGAGGGCGTAGATCGCCGTCCTGCTCTGCTGCACGAGCGCGATCACGGGATCGCGCGGGCTGAACCGGCCGAGCACGGCGGGCGCGCCCAGGGTGATCTCGGCGCCCGCGCCGGCGCCGGGCCCCCAGAGCAGCGCCCTGCGCCCGAGCACCGCCGCCACGTGCGCGCCGTCGGGCGAGACGCCGAGCACGTTGCCGCGGAACGGGTGCCGATCGACCGCCTCGGCGCCGCCGCCGCGCCGCATGTCCCAGCGCGCGATCCCGCCGTCGGTCGAGCAGGCGAGGACGGGCGCCGCCTCGGCCGCGTGGACGGCGCTGCTGCAGCGCACCGGCGCGACCGCGGCCAGCGCGACCGTCCCGCCCTCCCGCAGCCGGAAGACGCGGACCTCGCCGGTGACCGAGCGCGTCGCGAGCGCCGTGTCGAACGCGAACGGCACGCGCTCCACGTGCGGGGCGTCGTGCGGCCGCAGCGCGAGGACGCGCGGCGATTTGGCGCGCGGGGCGCTCTCCGGATCGGCGTCGAGCGCCACGTCGTCGATGACCTCCGGGTCGGGCGGGCGCAGGTCGGCGACGAGCAGCGAGCCCCCGGGGCCGCCGGCGATGACCCACCGATCGTCCCACGGCAGCGCCGGCCCCACCACGCCGTCGACGGTCAGGAAGCGCGCGCGCGGCAGGCCCACCGCGGCGGACGCGAGATCGAGCGGCAGCGCCGCGTCGTCCGCGCGCCGCGCGAGGGCCGCGGCGATCCACGCGGCGCGGTGGTACGGGTCCTCCGTGCGGCGCGCCTTGCCGATGAGCTCGGCAAGCTCGGCGCGCTCCTCGGCCTCGCGCGCCTTGGCCTCGGTCTGCGCCTGGCGCGCCGCGACCCACCGCTCGGCGACGAACGCCGAGGCGACGGTGAGCCCGAGCGCCACGGCCGCGCCGATCTTCTTGGCGCGCTGGGCGCGGGCGCGCCGGAGGCTCTCGCGCACGAGCGCCTGCTCGCGCCGCGGCAGCCGCGAGGCGAAGGCCGCGCTCTTGCTGACCTGATCGAGCAGGTCGCGGCGCAGGAGGAGATCGCGGCTCTCGCCGGAGCGATCCCACACGTCGGCGGCCTCGCGGAGCCGCTCGAGCAGGATGAGCCGCTCCATGTGCAGCGCGCGGGTGGCGGCGGCGTGCGGCCAGCTCGAGACGAGCGACTCGTGGGCGAGCTCCACGGACCTGTCGCGGCGGACGAGGAGGCGCGCGCGCTCGAGGGCGCCGAGGACGCGGTCGACGTCGGCGGGCGGGGCGGCGACGGCCTCGACGAGCTCGGCCTCGGCCCAGCGGACGCGCGACCCGTCCATCGCGCCGAGCCGGAGCAGCGCCTCGTCGGCGATCGCGCGGTCCTCCGGGGCGAGGGCTTTGACAGCGGCGTCGGCGTGCCGCGCGAGGGCGCCGCGCACGCCGCCGAGCTCCTGCCATGTCTCGCCGCTCAGCGCGCCGCGCGTGGCGCGCGCGCGCTCCCACCATTCGGCGAGGGCGAGCGCGATGAACGAGAGCGCCGCCCCGCCGCTCCGGAGCTCGCGCTGCGCCTCGGCCGCGACCTGGGCGAGCCCGCGCACCTCGGCGCCGGCGAGCTTCGCCGGGCCTGCGACGAGGTCCTTCACGGCGGCGGCGGCGGGCAGCCCCACGTAGCGCAGCGCGGCCCGGAGACCCTCGCCGGCCGGGGTGGCGAGGAGGGCCGCGGTGCGGTCGTCGGCCTCGTCGAGCACGCCGATGAGCCGGAGGCCTCGCCGCGGCTCGCCGGTCGCGAGCGCGCCCACGAGGGCGGCGAGGCGCCCGTCGCCGAGGGGCGCGATGGGGTCGACGATCAGCGCGACGCCGACGGCGGACGCCATGCAGAACCTGGTGAGGGCGTCGAGGTCCGCGGACTCGAGCTCCGGCGAGACGGCGGCGAGCGCGCGCGCGAGGGCGCCGTCGGGGTCGTCGCCGGGGGTGAGGCGCGCCTCGATCCAGTCGTCCTTCTGGTCGACGTGGCGGCGCGCGAGGTGGGGCACGAGCCCCGCGGAGGCGAGCGAGGTCTTGCCCGATCCTCGCGGCCCCTGGAGCACGACGCACGGCTCGAACTCGAGCTCGCGCCCGAGGCGCGCTGTGTCGTCGTCGCGCCCGAACAGGAGCCCCTCGTCGGTGGACGAGAGCGGCGCGAGGCCCCTGTACGGCCGGTCGGGGACGCCGTGGGGCCGCTCCCAGACCTCGTCGAGCAGCTGCGTCAGCTTCCCCGGCGTGACGCGCCGGTGCGCGGGGTCGACGGACAGGAGCCGCTGGAGGAGCGCGACGAGGCCGCGCGGCAGCCGCGCGGGGTCGCGCTCGAGGTCGCGCATGGTGCCGCGCAACGTCGCGGCGCGGAGCTCGGTCCACCAGGCGGAGACGCTCGCGGGGTCGGAGCAGTCGTCCGGCTCGTCGGGCACGGCGTGCGGGAGGCGCCCGGTGGCGAGCTGCGCGATGCAGACGGCGAGCGCGTAGGCGTCGGTGGCGGCGGTCGGCTCGGCCATCTCGAGCACCTCCGGCGCCATGAAGCCCGGTGTTCCGATGACGTTGCGCGCGGCGCCGGGGCTGTCCGCGCCGGCGAAGGCGCGGCGCGTGGAGGCGTAGACGTCGCGCTCGGCGAGGAACGCCGCCGTGCCGAGGTCGCTCCCGCCGCTGTCGTGGCCGCCGCCGACGGCGACGGCGGGGGGCGCGCCGGGGGCGCGGGAGACGGGGGCGCCTGCGCGCCGCGAGATGCCGAAGTCGAGGACCTTGAGGGCGCCGTCCTGCGTGAGGAACAGGTTGGCGGGCTTGAGGTCGAGGTGGACGACGCCGCGCGCGTGGATGACGTCGAGCGCGCCGGCGACGTCGCGGGCCCAGGCGACGACGCGGCGCCAGGGGATGCGGCGGCGGAAGCGGATCAGGTCGGCGAGGTTCCGGCCCTCGAGCAGCTCCATCGAGACGAACGGGGTCTTCGGCGCGCCGTGGAGGATGCCGGCGGCGTAGATGGTGACGAGCGACGGGTGGCGGAACGAGGCGAGGAGCTTGGCCTCGTCGGCCCAGTCGGCCGCGTCGGCGAAGTCCGAGACGAGGAGCTTGAGGGCGACATCGCGGAACGGCGCGCCGTCGGGCAGGAGCTCCTCGGCGCGCCACACGTCGCCGAAGCCGCCCCGGCCGAGGCGGACGCGGAGCCGGTAGCGGCGGTCGAGCACGTCGCCGGGGGCGCGCGCGAGCCCGCCCGCGGGCATGGGCACCGGGCCCGGATCGCGGGAGGAGCTCCCCTCGTCGACGAGCGTGCGGTCCATCGCGGGACGACGGTATCACCGGCGCAGCGAGAGGTGGACGGTCCCGCTCACCGCAGCCCCCGACGCCGCGGCGGTCCGCCCGGCTGCGTGGCCATCGAGAGCCCGGCGCGCGACACTGCCGCACAGGGGAGAAGCGGCGCCGCGACGGGAGCTCTCGCCGGAAGAACACCTCGATCTCGAGCGCGCATCGGAGGCGAGGCACGAGCACGCCGGCGGCGAGCGCTTCGTGCTCGCAGCCACCAACCTCTGAATCTGTGGTTTCAGCGACACCGCATCGAACCGGTCCACCAGCGCTGTAGCGGGGAGTCGTCCCGGTTCAGGACGAAGACTGTCATGGCGCCAGGTTCGCCACTTCGCTCCATTCCCGCACGGAATGCCCGGGGAGGCGCCCCGAGGATGTCGCCCGAGGTCGCGAGGAGCGCTGAGCGCCGCCAGGCTGGACTTCCATACCTTGCCGCGTATTCTGCCGGCGGGCGAGCCTCTGTCCGACCCGGGGACGGCGGAGGCTCGAGATGGTGTGTGGGGGGCGTCACGCTTCTTTGGGCGGCAGACGCGGAATACGGGACCTTGGTGCCATGATCGATCTATCGGGTCACACGCTGTTCGAGAGGGTATACGAAGGCTCCGAGAGCGTGCTGTACCGCGGCCGCCGGAACGAGGACGGCGCGCCGGTCGCGGTCAAGATGCCTCGGTCCGAGTTCCCGACCGCCAGGGATCTCGCGCGGCTGCGGCGCGAGTTCGCGATCCTGCGGGACGCGGGCGAGGTGGCCGGCGTCGTCAAGGCGCACGCCATCGAGAAGTGCGGCAGGGGCCTCGCGCTCATCATGGAGGACCTCGGCCCCTCCTCGCTGCACGCCGTGCTGAAGGCGCGCAGGCTCGACGTGGGCACGGCGCTCCGTATCGGCATCGCGCTCTCGGGCACCCTCGACGCGCTCCACGGACTCCGGATCATTCACAAGGACATCAAGCCGCTCAATATCCTGATCGACGAGAAGACGCACAGCCCGCGGCTCGTCGACTTCGGCATCGCGGCGCGCATCTCGAGGGAGACACCGGAGACGGCCCCCCCGGACGCGCTCGAAGGCACCTTGTCGCACATCGCCCCGGAGCAGACTGGCCGCATGAACCGGAGCGTCGATCTGCGCGCCGATCTCTACTCGTTCGGCGTCACGCTCTACGAGATGCTGACAGGGGCCCTCCCGTTCCAGGAGGGCGATCCCACCGCGCTCATTCACAGCCACATGGCGCGGATGCCGACGCCGCCGCACGAGCGCGCGCCGGGGGTGCCCCACGCGCTCTCGGAGGTGATCATGAAGCTCCTGGCCAAGATGCCGGAGGACCGATACCAGAGCGCCCGCGGGGTCAAGCTCGACCTCGAGGAGTGCCTCCGGCGGTGGGAGGCGGCGGGCCGCGCCGATCCGTTCCCCCTGGGCCAGCACGACCGGCCCCTGGATTTGCGCGTTCCGCAGCGGCTCTATGGCCGGGATCACGAAGTGAATGTGCTCCTGTCCGCCTTCCATCGGGCTCGCCGGGGCGCGGCCGGGCTGGTGCTCATCTCGGGTTACTCCGGCGTCGGCAAGACCACGCTGGTGAACGAGATCCACAAGCCCATCGCCCGTCATGGTGGGTATTTTGCGAAAGGCAAGTTCGATCCGATCAACAGGGATGTCCCGCTCGCGTCGGTGGCGCAGGCCTTCCGTGAGCTCATCCGGCAGATCCTGACGGAGTCGGCGGCGGCCGTCGAGGGGTGGAAACGCAAGCTGCTCGCTGCGGTCGGCGCGAACGGGCAGCTCCTCCTGGAGCTGATCCCGGAGCTCGAGCTGATCCTCGGGCCTCAGCCGGACGTACCGGCGCTCGGGCCGACCGAGGCCAGGAACCGCTTCGATCTGCTGGTGCAGCGCTTCGTGCAGGTCTTCGCTGCCTCGACGCACCCGCTGACCCTCTTCCTCGATGATCTGCAGTGGGCCGATCCGGCGTCGCTCAGGATCCTCCAGCGCCTCCTCACGGACGCGGAGGGCAACCACCTCCTGATCGTCGGCGCCTATCGGGACAACGAGGTGGACGCCGCCCACCCGCTGCACGCGACGCTGGGCGAGCTTCGCAAGGCGGGCGCGGCGATCGCCGAGCTCACGCTCAAGCCCCTCGACATGCCCACGGTCGCGCAGATCGTCGCCGACACGCTGAGCGCGCAGCCGCATGCGAGCGCGCCGCTCGCGGCGCTGGTCTTCGAGAAGACCGAGGGCAACCCGTTCTTCCTGGGCCAGCTCCTCGGCGCGCTCCACGACGCGGGGGCGCTGTGGTTCGATGCGCCCTCGGAGGCCTGGGCATGGGACGCGGCGCGCGTCCGGGAGGCGGTCGCCGCCGACAACGTGGTCGACCTCATGCTCGACAAGCTGCACCGGCTCCCGCCGGCGACGCAGCGCGCGCTGAAGCTCGCCGCGTGCCTGGGCCACGCGTTCGATCTCACCACGCTGGCGGCCGTCCACGAGAAATCGCCCGCCGCGACGGCCGCCGATCTGTGGGACGCGCTGCGCGGAGGCGTGATCGTGCCGCTCGACAGCGATTATCGCTTCTTCGACGAGAGCGCGGGCACGGAGCCCTCGGCCCCCTCCGAGGTCAAGGTATCGTATCGGTTCCTGCACGACCGGGTGCGCCATGCGGCCTACTCGCTCGTCGAGCCTTCGCACAAGGAAGCGCTGCACCTGGCGATCGGCCGGCTGCTCCGGGCGCGGGCCGGCGAGACGCCGCCGGACGAGGATTTGCTCGACGTCGTTCGCCACCTGAACCTGGGCGCGCGGGGCATCGCCGACGAAGCCGAGCGGGTCGCCCTCGCCCGGCTCAACCTGCGAGCCGGCAGGGCGGCCAAGACCAGGACAGCCTATCAGGTGGCCGCAGGTTACTTCAGCGCGGGGATCGAGCTGCTCGGGGACGCGGGCTGGGGGCGCCACGAGGATCTCTGCTTCACGCTCAGCCGCGAGAACGCGGAGTGCGTGTACCTGAGCGGCGCGCCCGAGCGGGCCGAGGCGCTCTTCACGTCCCTCTTGCCCCGAGCGAGGTCGAACGTGGAGCTGGCGCAGGTCTACACCCTCCGCGTGCTGCTCTACACGACGCTGGGGAGCTTCGTGGACGCGGTGCGCGTGGGCGGCGAGGGCCTCAGCCTGCTCGGCTTCACGCCGCCGCGCACCGAGGCGGAGCGGCAGGCGTGCTTCGAGGCCGAGCTCGCGGAGCTCCAGGCGAACCTGACGGGACGGCGCATCGAAGACCTCATCGATGCGCCGAGGATGGACAACCCGGAGCAAACAGCGTTGCTGCAGCTCCTCAGCGATATGAGCGGGGCGATCTTCACGATGAGCCCGGAGATCTACCCGCTGTTCGTCCTCAAGCAGGTCAACACCTCCCTGAGGTACGGGAACTCGGACGTGTCCGCCTTCGGCTATGCTGCCTACGGGTTCCTGCTCGCTGCCCTGCACGGGCGGCCCGCGGAGGGCCGTGCGTTCGGCCGGCTCGGCCTCGCCTTGAGCGACAAGCTCCGAAACGCCAGCCTGGCCGCCAGGGTGAACAACGTCTACGCCGCGTGCTCCCACCTGTTCGAATCCGTGCGTGACGGGATAACTTATTTCCTGAAGGCGCGCCAAGGAATGCTGGAGTCAGGCGACTTGGCCTATCTCGGCAGCGCATGGATGTCCTCGGTCTGCAACATGTTCACCGCGGGCTATCCGCTCGAGGAGCTGCGCGAGGAGGTGGGGCGAGGCCTCGTCATGTCGCGGCGAACGAGCGACGTGCTCACCACTGCCGTGCTGACGCTCGTGAGACAGGCGATCACGAGCCTGCAAGGAAAGACGCGGGGCCGCGACAGCCTGAACGACGACCATTTCGACGAGAGCGAGTTCCTCGCGAAGCTCAACGAGAGGGACCATTTTCCGGCATTCTTCGTTCACGCGATGCTCAAGCTGCAGCTTCGTTATCTCTGCGGCGATCGCGAGGGGGCCGCGGCGAGCGGCGAGGACGCCGAGGCCAGGAGCGCGGCCATGTTCGGCATGTATCAGCCGACAAAGCTGCATTTCTATACCTGCATGGCGCTCCTCGCGCTGCCCGCCGCGGCCTCGCCCGACGAGGCGGAGCGCCGCGCGCGGACCATCGCCCGCCACAAGGAGCGGATCGCGGGCCTCGCCGCGAGCGCTCCCATGAACTTCCAGCACCTGCTGCTGCTCATCCAGGCCGAGGAGGCGCGCGTCGCCGGCGATCAGCTCGAGGCCATGGGCCTTTACGACAGGGCGATCTCCCTGGCCCGGGAGAACGAGTTTCCTCACGACGAGGCGCTCGCGAACGAGCTGTGCGCGATGCTGCACCTCCGCGAGGGCAGGACGAAGGTGGCGCGCGCCTACATGATCGACGCGCACCTCGGCTACCGGCACTGGGGAGCGACGGCCAAGGCGGATGCGCTCGCGCGCGATCACGCCGCCCTGCTGCCCTCTTCGATCGGCAGCGAGCAGATCTCGTCCATCCCCTCGGCGACGTCGGGCCCGGCGCACGCGGGGACCATCCTCGGCCGGACGACGGTCGGCAACCTGCGGGACGCCGCGCTGATCGTGCGCGCCGTGCAGGGCATCGCCGGCGAGACGGAGATCGAGCGGGTGATCGAGCGCCTGGTGACGCTCGTGCTCGGGAACTCCGGCGCGCAGCGGGGGGCGCTGGTCCTGGAGCGGGACGGGCGGCTCTTCGTCGAGGCGACCTTCGGGGTCGAGCCCGGGACGCTCGCGCTCGGGCCGAGCGAGCCGCTCGATGTGCGCCCCGATCTTCCGCACAAGGTCGCGCTGTTCGTCGCCCGCACCCGCGAGCCGCTGGTCCTCGACGACGCCCGCGCCGATGCCCGGTTCTCCGACGATCCGTGCATCCTCCGGCAGGGCACGCGATCCGTCCTGTGCCTGCCGCTGATCCACCAGGGCCGCATGAGCGGCGTCCTTTACCTGGAGAACAACGCAGCGAGCAGGGCGTTCAACGCGAGCCGCGTGGAGCTGCTCGGCCTCCTGTCGTCCCAGGCCGCGATATCCATCGAGAACGCGCTGCTCCTCTCGGGCATGCGGGTCGTGAAGGAGCAAGTCCTGCACGCCAACCGGCGGCTCGAGGCCGAGGTCGCGCAGCGCACCGAGGAGCTCCAGCGCTCCAACACGCAGCTCAGCGCGAGCAACGAGCGGCTGAAGATCGAGCTCGCGCAGCGCGAGCAGGCGGAGCGGGAGCGGGCCGCGCTGCAGCGGCAGATGTTCGAGGCGCAGCAGTCGAGGCTGGCGGAGCTCTCGACGCCGCTCATCCCGATCACCGATCGGATCATGGTGATGCCGCTCATCGGGACGATGGATGCCGCGCGGGCGGCCCAGGTGCTGGAGGTCGCGCTCGACGGCGCCCAGCGCCACCAGGCGCGCGTCGTGATCCTGGACATCACGGGGATGAAGCACATCGATACCCAGATTGCGCAGACCCTCGTGGGGACAGCCACTGCGCTGCGGCTGCTCGGCACGGAGGCCGTGCTCACCGGCACACGCGCCGAGGTCGCCCAGGCGATGGTGGGCCTGGACATCGAGCTGAAGTCCATCGTCACCATGGGCACCCTTCAGAGCGGCATCGCCTATGCGCTCCGCCGCGCCGGGCAGTCGACCGGGATCGGCGCGCCGCTGTCCTCTGGGCCAGCCCGCGCGCGCCCGCCGGCGAGGTGAGGATCGGGCGGTCACGCTCGAACCGATCGTGAAAGTCAGAGAGCGCCGACGGCGCTCTCATGCACGTGCTAGGACACCGACGATCACGTTGATCGAGCGAGAAATGAGCCGCCAAGGCGCCAAGGACGCCAAGAACAAGACACAATCTTGGCGTCCTTGGCGCGCTTGGCGGTTCAAATTCCTGTTCTTTTCTGGGGTTTCAACCCGTTTGTCGCTCCAGTCCGGGCCTGCGGCGTACGTTCGGCCGCCTCACGCCTTGATGGCGTCGAGCTCCCCCGGATTGCTGATGCCAGGCCCGTCGGTGACGTTGCCTGCGCCGTCGGTGGTGAACGCCGGCCCGCTGCCGCCGAAGCCGGCCGCGACCGCATCGGAGACGCCGAAGCGATCGACCGGAACCCAGTTGGGCGTCCCGGCGCCGAGCGCGTTGATCAACGTCGTGTAGAGCTTGTTCAGCGGGACGGTTCCGCCCGACGAGCCGGTGTTGCCGCTGTTGCTCTCGCCCTCCGCGCCGCTCGAGCAGGAGGCTTCGCTGTTGCCTGCCTCGAGCTTCCCGCTCCCGACGTTCACCGAGACGCCCTGCTTGAGGTAACCGCCGGCGCTGCCGGCGATCACGATGGGCAAGTTGTTGTTGTTGTGCGCGTTGCCGTCGGCGAGCTCCGGCAGCCACATGACCGCGGAGTTGTCGAGCATGGTGCCTCCGCCCTCCTCGACGCTGTCGATGGTCTTGACCAGCTTGGCGTACCGACCCGCATACCAGCGGTCGATCTCGTGGATCTGCTCGATGACGCCGCTCACGCACTGGCCGCCGACGGCGGCGCTCCCGTTCCGGTGCGAGAGCCCGTGATGATCATGGGTGTGCGCGATGCCGTCCCACTTGAACGTCACGAAGCCCGGCCACTGGAGCACGATAGAGCGGTTGTTGTCGCACATCATCGTGAGCGCGATGAGCCGGATCATCATCTCGCTGCCGAGCGTGTACACCGTCTCGCTGCTGGGGAAGCCGCCGCCGCGAGCGGGGTAGCCCGCCTGCGTGAGGGCGGCGTCCGTGATGCCGAGGGCGGTCGCCGACTCCGCCGTGCACGCAGAGGGGACGACCCGCTGCTCGGTCTCGCGGAGCAGGGAGAGCCAGTCGTCGATCTTCTTCCGATCGCCGCCGCTCATCTTGCGGGCCTTGTAGGCGTTCAGATCATGGCTCACCAGATCGATGATGCTCTCGCCGCGAGCCACGCGATAATCCGCTTCGGTCGCGGTGCCGCTCGTGAAGAGCCCTGTCAGGCTGCTGTACACCGTCCGCGCGTTGGTCACGGGCGCGTACGGCGTCTTCGGCGCCGAGTACGATACGATACCCTTGACGTTCGTGAACGCATTGCCGACGGAGAGCACGAGCGGGACCTTGTTGGTGCCCTGGTTGAAGCGCTGCGCGATCTCGTGATCGAGCGAGTGCGACAGCGCCCAGTGCTCTCCGGCGGGATCGAGGGGCGCGCAGGTCAGCTTGCTGCCCATGCCCTGATCGTGGGGATCGAAATACGCCGTGCCGTCCACCTTGTTGTTGAAGCCGTTCAACGGCATCGCGAGCCCGCGCGGGAAGAGCAGCTTCGACGCGAAGGGCGCGAGCGGGGCGAGGGTCCGCGGCTTCCCGTCCGCCTGCGACGTCTCCAGGGACGCCGCGGTGACGCTCCCGACCCCGCTCTCGATCGTCGGGAACCAGCGGTTCGTCAGGCAACCGTTGTTGGTGTAGAAGATCACCAGGCGGCGCGGCGACGGCGCTTCCTGCGCTCGCGCGGAGCGGTCGAGCGTATTCAAGAAGGGGACGGCGAGGGCCGCGCCGCCAAGTCCACGCAGGAACAGTCTTCGGTTCACGGCTCCACCTCCGCCTGCAGGGCACGAACTCGGAACGATTGACTCTGTGTGAGGTCTGCGATGAGGTCGAGCACCGTGTAGCCGCCCTGGGTGAGCTTGGCGGTCAGCTCGTCCACGGTGCAGGAGTCCTCGTTGTTCAGCTCGCGCTGGTAGGCGAACGAGACCCACTTTCGCACGTAGCACTTGTGCGCTGCCGGGGAGCTCGCGATGGCCTCGGAGAGCGCCACCGGGCCGTCGACCGCCACGGTGTCGTCGCCCACGCCGACGTCCACCCGTGTGTCGATGGGCGCGCCCGAGAACGATTCTGTCTGCTGGTAGGCGCCCACGGCGTCGTACGCCTCGAGGGCGAAGCCCGCCGGGTTGATGTACGTGTGATGGCAGAACTTGCAGGAGTCTCCCGCCGTCTGCGCGTCGACCCGAGCACGGTTGGTCGTCAGGCTCTCGTCCGTGGGCAGCGGCGTGCCCTCCACCATCGGCGGCGGCGGCGGGATGTCCGCGCAGAGGACCTGCTTCTGCAAGAACGCCCCGCGCAGGATGGGCGACGTCCGGTCGTACCCCGAGTGCGACACCAGGAAGCCCAGGCGGGTGAAGAGGCCAGAGCGCTTCGTCGGGTCGAGCTCGACCGGCACGAGCTCCGCGCCGTTGAACTCCGCAGGATCGAGGTCGTAGAGCGGCGCCAGCGAGGCGTTGACGAACCCCACCGGCGTGGTGACCAGATCCTGGAACGTTCCGGCCTGGTCGAAGACGACGTGCTCGATGAAGCGCTCGGTCTCCTCCGACAGGAGCGGGCCCATCGACGCTTTGAAGTCCGGGAAGGCGGCCGGATCACGCTGGATGTCCGACCAGCGCGTGCCGGGGCCCATGTGGAGGTAGAGCTCGTGGAAGGCCTTGACCATCCCGCGGCTCTTGGGATCCGCCAGCATTCGCTGCGCCTGCGCGAGGATCTGCTCCGGCGTCTGCAGCGCATCGGCGTCCGCCGCTGCGAACAGCGCGTCGTCCGGCATGGTTCCCCAGATCAGGTACGAGAGGCGCGACGCCACTTCGTGGCTGTTCAGGACGAAGTACTCGCCCTCGGGCTTCTCGCTGATCTCTGCGCGCATCAGGAAGGAGGGAGAGAGCAAGAACCCCTCGATGATCAGCTGGGCGCCGTCGTCGAACGAGCCGGTCGGCGTGAGCGCCTGGCGGCGAGCGTAGAGGGCCTGGAAGAGCCCTCTCTCCTCCTCGGTGAGCGGTCGCCGGAAGGCGCGCCGTCCCAGCGTATCGATGAGCTGGTGCGCGCACGCGGCGCCGTCGCCCGACGGCGTGCACGGGATGGTCTTGGCGCGCGCCCTGGGGTCTGCCATCACCGCCGCCGCCACCGTCGCTGCAGCGGTCTTGTACCCGTCCCACGCGCGCTGATCGACGCTCCCGACGCCGTCGGGTGCGAGCATCGACGACGGCTGGTTGTCGATGCCGACCAGATCGCGAATCGTGTTGTCGTACTGCGCCCTCGTGAGGCGCGGCAGCGCCGACGTCCGCGGGATGCCCGGCACACACACCGTCGGCTCGACGCCGGGGCCGCCCCCCGCCGAGCCGTCCCCTCCGACGCCGTCTCCGGTTCCAGACCCGTTGCCAGAGCCGTTACCAGACCCGTTGCCAGATCCGCTCCCAGGCCCGTCGCCAGCCCCGCTGCTCGCCTCCGGGTCATCGCCGCCGCCGATCATCGCGGTGCAACCGCCCATGGCTGCGTAACTCGCCGTGAGCAGCACAGGAACGATGAACCGTCTCGCCCACGTGTTCATAGGACTCACCTCGTCCGAGGAGCTCTCACATCGAGCATCGCCCAGACATCAGGATGCCTTGTCGTGGGTCGCAGATCACGAGTTTTCTCGTATTTTCGTCTTGGCGCAAGTTTGCTTTCGCCCGGCAAATCCCCTGGTTTGCAAGGCGCCTGGGCGAGGCGCGTGAGTAGAATTTCGACTTCTCTTGTGATACAGCAATTGTTGCGTGAGAGTGGCATGGCATTAGTGAACGTTCACATGGATTCGACGTACAGCGGACGGCGCCACGCGACCCAATGCGCTCTTCGCGCGAACCGGACCAAGCCTGCGCAGGAGCGGCCGGACACGCTCTCGGCGCTGCTCCGCTGAGCGATTCGAGCGGTCGCCGACCAAACCAGCTTTCGGGCATGGAGGACCATGAGAAAAATTCTTCTGACTCTGCTGTTCCTGTCGATCCCCGGCTGCGGTGATGACCCCGCCGACACCACGACGTCGAGCACCACGACGTCGAGCGGCGGGGACAACAGCGGAGGAGCAGGCTCCTCAGGCAGCTCATCGGTCTCAGGAGGGGGTGGGAGTGGATCCACCGGCACGGGCGGCCCAGGCGGCGTCGAAGACAGCGGCGCGAGCTGCCCCGAGCCGACGTTGCCTGCCGCGGCATCTCTCCCCGTCTACGAAGCTCATCACGATCCGTTCACGATGCTGGATGGATCGCGCATCACGAAGAAGTCGGAATGGGCATGTCGACGCGCGGAGATCAAGGCGCAGGTCGAGGAGTACGAGTCCGGACCGAAGCCCGCGGTGTCCAAGGATGACGTGACGGGGGAGTTCTCGGGGAACAAACTGACGGTCGGCGTCAACGAGGGCTCGAAGAGCGTCTCCTTCTCCGTCGACGTCAACCGGCCTGCCGGGGCGCCTTCCGGGCCGATTCCACTGCTCATCAGCCTCTACGGCTTTGGCAGCGTGACCCTGGACGCGAGCGTGTTCAGCCAGAACGGCGTCGCGACGGCCATCTTCAACAACAACGACATGGGCGCCCAGGGCGGCGGCGGCACGCGTGGGACGGGGATCTTCTACGACCTCTACGGCAAGGACCACCCGGCCAGCTCGATGATCGCGTGGGCCTGGGGTATCAGCCGGATCATCGACGCGCTGGAGAAGACCCCGGCGGCCAACATCGATCCGAAGCGCATCGCCGTGACGGGTTGCTCGCGCGATGGAAAGGGCGCTCTCACGGCGGGAGCGTTCGACGAGCGCATCGTGCTGACGATCCCCCAGGAGTCGGGCGCCGGAGGCTCGGCGAGCTGGCGCGTCTCACAGGCAGGGAAGGACGGTGGGGAGAACGTGCAGACCCTGTCCAGCGCGGCGGGTGAGCAGCCGTGGTTCCGCGAGAGCTTCGGCTCGAACTTCGGCAACAAGGTGACGACCCTCCCGTTCGATCATCACATGGTCATGGGCCTCGTCGCTCCGCGCGCGCTGCTCGTCGTCGACAACAAGATCGATTGGCTCGGCATCGACAGCACCTTCACGGCCGGGTCCATCGCCCACGCGATCTGGGAGGGGCTCGGCGTGCCCGACCGGATGGCCTACTCGCAGCTCGGCGGCCATGAGCACTGCCAGTTCCCCGCGCAGCAGCGGGCGATCCTGGAGGCGTACGTGAAGAAGTTCCTCGTCGGGGGCGGCACCGACGACACCAACCTGCTCGAGAGCGACGGGGCGAAGGCCGACCTCGGCCGGTGGATGACGTGGACGCCGCCGAACCTCCAGTGACCGCCGGGCTCACTCGTCGCGGGAGCCCAGCCCGAACCGGTCGATGCGCCGGTTGACCGCATGCTCGGGCCTGCTGCGCCCTACACCATGTACATCCAGGTCTGCCTCTTGCAGAGCTGCGCGGATCTCGGACTCTCGCTCCAGGCCAGGGGCAATGGCATGCTCCGTCCATGTCGCGGACGGGAGACAGGCGACGGGACGAAGCGAGCCCGCCGCGCGACCGTGCCCCTCAGCCGCCCGCGGCGTCCAGCATCGCCCGCAGGAGCGGCGGCGTGCGCCGCGGATCGCAGGGCGCCTTCACCGCCCGGCCCGCGACGACCGCGCTCATATGGCACGTGCCCGGCCGCGGCAGGTGGTCCATCCAGTAGAGATCGAACCGGTCGTCCGGCGCGAGCCGCCGCACCATCGGCTCGAGCGGCAGCATCAGCCCCTCGCGGAAGCGGGCCAGATAGACCACGTTCGACAGGCGAACAGGGGAGTTCAGCCCGATGCGCCGCCGCGTCCCGGACGCGTACGGGCCTGTGTGATCGATGAACTCGACCGTCTGGAGATCGCCGTAGAGGTCCGGCTCCGTCTTCTCGACCGTCACCAGCGTCCACGCGCAGAGCGGCCGCTGCGCCCGCAGGAGCGCGCGCGTCATCTGCTCGAAGTCGGGCAGATCCGCGGCCGCCCGCGCCTCGGTGTAGTGGCCGTGCGCGAACTGGTTGCGCTCGGCCTGCATCAGGTTCGAGAGCGTCTCGAACGTCTGGTTGTGCGACAGCTTGACGTCGAGCACCTCCCTCGCCATCGAGCCGATCGGATCGTCGCGATCGCCGAACGCCCGCGCGGCCGTGCGCGCGAGCTCGCGCCACGCGCCGAGCGCCAGGCCGTCGCGCGTGCGCGTGCGGCCGTGGAAATCGAGGAGCGCGCCCCACCCGGGAGGCGCCCCGCCCGCGCCCGCCCCGCTCGCGCCCGGACCGCTCGCGGCGCCGCTGCGCGCCGAGGTCGGGGGCGCGCTGCCGCCGCTGAAGAAGGCCGAGACGAGCACCGTCGCGATGAAGCGCCACGTGCCCTCGAGCACGTCGAACAGCATCTTCACCCGCTCGATCGCGCTCGACGCCCCGATCGCCGCCCGCACCCGCCCCGCGATGGGATAGGGCAGGCCGCCGCTCAGCGCCGAGAGCACCCCGTGCGGATCGCCGCACTCGCGCGAGATCTCCGCCGCCCGCGCGCCCGCGTCGGCGTCGTGCAGGAGCTCCCACGACAGGGTCCGCGCGTGCTCGACCCTCCCGTCCAGGATGGGCGGCCGGCCGTGCCAGTCGCACTGCACCGCGCTCGCCATCACCGCCGGATCCGCCTTGCGGGGCACACACGCGGCGACCACGCCGGGCGCGAGCGGCGCGATCAGCGCGCCGGCGCCCGCGTGGGTCGCGACGACCGCCGCGAGCTCCTGCGCGAGCGCCCCGATCACGTGCGGCCCGACGCCGCCGAGCGCGCTCTGCTCCTCGATGCCGAACAGGACCGTCGCCCGGCGCCCGCTCCGCGACGCCTCGATCACCTCGAACGGCGCGGCGAAGCGCGCGCTGGCCGCGCCGTCGCGGAGCTCCACCACGGGGGTGGACGCGCCGTCCACGCCCGCCGCGCCGCGCTCACGCTCCGCCACGGGCGACGCGCCCCGCTCGCGCTCCGCCGCGAGCGATGCGATCGCGTGCAGGCCGAGCTCGACCTCGCGGCCGGCGACGTCCGCCTCGCCGGCGACCGTGAAGTAGCCGCACGCGAACGCCCCGAGCCCCGCGGCCTCGGCGGCCTCCAGGGCCTGCCGGGCCGCGGCGGCCGCCTCCGCGGCGCCGCCCCGCACGAGCACCACCGCCGTGCCGTCCGCGTCGCCGACCGGCCGATCCGGCCACAGCCGGTGCACCGCGACCAGCGCGGCCGCCGCGCGCGAGGGCGCGCCCGCCTCGATCGGCCGCAGCAGGACGAGCGCGCCCTGGCCCTTCCGCGCGAGAAGCGACGCGCACTCCTGCTCCAGCCCGGCGCGCGCGAGCAGGCCCGTCGCCGGGTCCACCGCCCCGGCGGGGACCGACAGCGCGGCGTAGCGGCGATCGAAGAACGTCGCGCGCATGCCGCCGACGCAGACGAAGGTGCCGTGCACGAGCGGCGACTCCTCCCCGCGCGCGAGGTGCCGCGCGCCGACCTGCACGGGCACGCTGCACTCGTCGCGGCGGCGCAGCCACCAGCGCACGCCGTCGTGGCGCAGCGAGGCCGCGAGCCGCGACGCCACGTCGGGGTAGACGAGCTCGTTGCGCTCGTCGCCCACGCGCTCCACGCGGCCGAGCCGCAGATCGCCGACGGGCTCGAGCCGGAGCTCGTGGAGGTAGCCGTCGCGCCCCTCGATCCGCAGCCGATCCGGCGCGGCCACCTCGCCGCGCCACAGCGAGAACCCGGGCGCCTGCGTGAGCCAGAGCGTGGCGCCGCCCGCCGCGACCGACCGCAGCTCGGCCCCTGGCGTGCCCTCGGGGCCGCTCGCCTCGACGGGCGCGGGCGGGACGCTCTCGCCCGCCGGAAGGTCCCCGCCGCTGTCTCGTCCGCCCGTCACGCGTCCCTGTCCATGGTGATCCCGCGCGCCGCGCCGCCCGAGCACCCGGCGGGCTCCTCGTGCGATTACCGCACCGCGCCACGGCAAATTCAACGCAAATGCGCCGCGGAGCATTCCTCGAGCGCCGCCGCGCGCCGCCGCCCTCGCCAGCTTCGCCCGCCCGCCGACGTTCGCACGGCATGATCCGCCGGAGGGCCGGGAGGCGGCCAGCGCGGACACGGCGCTCGCCCACGCGCGGCCACGTTCGGCTCATGTGACACCCTCGGCGCTAGGCCGGCGCGGCGCCGCGCTCCTCCGCCTCCAACGGGCTGAGCGGGAGCTCCACCATGAACGTCGCGCCCGCGCCCGGTTCGCTCTCCACCCGGATGGATCCGCCGTGCGACGCCACGATCGAGCGAGCAATGAAGAGCCCGAGGCCGAGGCCGCCGAAGTTGCGCACCGACACCGCGCGCTCGAAGAGCTCGAAGATCCTGCCCTGATCGGCCTCCGCGATCCCGATCCCCTGATCCCGGACGACCAGCAGCGCGCGATCGGCCTGCCTCCGCACGCCGACGAGAACAGGCCTGCCTGCGCCGTACTTCATCGCGTTCGACAAGAGGTTGATGAGGACCTGCTCCATGCGAAGCGGATCCCAGGACCCGATCACAGGCTCGTCCAGCTCGAGCTGGACGCTGCAGCGGGCGTCGGCGAGCTGCTGGCTCATTCGGTCGACGACCTCACGCGCCAGGGCCGCCAGATCGACAGGCGCGCGCGCGAGCGTCAGCCGCCCCGCGTTCAGCCGCGTGACATCGAGCAGCTCGTTGACCAGGCGCCCGAGCCGCACGATCTGGCGATTGAGGACCTGGAGCGCGGCATGGATCCGCTCGGAGGCGAGCTCCGCGCGCTGGTAGCGACGCAAGAGCAGCTCGACGCGCTGCGCCTGCAGCTGCAGCGAGGTCAGCGGAGTCTTGAGCTCGTGGGAGGCGACGACGAGGAACTCATCCCTCCGCGCGATGGCCTCCTGGGCCTCGGCGAACAGACGGGCGTTGTCGAGGGCGAGCGCCGCACGGTACCCGAGCTCCTCGGCCAGCCGCAGGTCGGCAGGGCCGTACGGGCGCCGGGGCGCGGCCGCCAGCAGGCTCATGACCCCGAAGCACCGGTTGCGCGCGAGGAGCGGAACCCGGAGGAAGGCGTGAATGCCGGCCTGCTCCAGGAGGGGCGCGGCGCGGAGGTCGCCCATCCCAGGCCGGTCCGGCGATGCCAGGGGCCGCAGCGCGTCCATCACGGCGTCGGCCAGCCCGGCGGGCACGCCCGCGGAGACCGAGTGTCCCGGGGCGCCGCGGGCGAGGTCCACGTCGATGACGCATTGGTCGGCCAGCTCGGGCACCGCGAGCTGCGCCACGCTCTCGAGGGTCGCGCTGTAGCCGAGGGCCATCAGCTTGCGGCTCGCCTCGGCCAGGAAGCGCTCGGCCTGCTCGGCGGCCTTGAGCGCCTGTTCCGCTCGCCGCCGCTCGGCGTTCTCCTGCTCCAGCTCGGAATAGAGCATGGCGTTTTCCAGCGAGATCGCCGACTGCGAGGCGAGCAGCTCGATGACGCTGAGCCGCCCGGGAGTGAAGGCGCCGGTAACGAGGTTGTTCTCCAGGTAGAGCAGGCCGATGAGCCGGGCCTCGCGCATGATCGGGACGCACAGCACCGATTTCGGGCGCTTGTGGCCGAAATACTCGTCCTCCATGAAGCGGTGCCGGGCGGCGGCGTCGTCGAGCAGCACGCGCTCGTGGCTCCGGCGAACGTAGTTGAGGACGGATTGCGGCAGCGCGGCGGAAGACGCCTCGCCCGCGCCGAGCAGCCGCACCGCGCCCCCCGGCGCCTCGATCGCCGCGGTCCACGGGCGATCTTCCCGGACGAGCAGGACGCATCCCTCCTCGGCGCCCGCGTGCTCGACCACGAGGCGAAGCAGCGTCTCGAGCAGCCGCGGGAGCTCGAGCTCGCCGGAGATGCTCTGCGAGGCCTTGACCAACGACAGGACGTCGAACTGCTCGGCCCGTACGGCGAAGGTGACGGTGGAGGCGATCGGCTTGCGCGGGGAAAGGTAGGGATAGCGCTGATCGAGCTGCTCCACCTTGGCGTGGGCGCCCCACGTGAAGTAGGCGGCGCGGGCCTCTCGCAGGTGGGCGCGTTCGGACGTGGAGAGGTCGCGCGTGCGGTAGAACGCCGCGGCGAGCTCGCAGGCGATGGCCTCGTGCTGGACGAAGCCGCCCTCCCGCGCCGACGCGATGGCCTGCTCGTAGAGCCGGATGGCCTCCAGGTCCTGCCCGCGGAGCCGGGCGATCTCGGCGCGGACCAAGGCGTGTTTGTGGAGGAAGTTATCGCGGCCGTTCCTGGCCCACACGCCGAGCTGCCGCTCGCACTCGAGGAGCCGCTCGGGGAGCGCACGCAGCGGGGAGGGCCCCGCCTCGTGCGCCTCGTCGGCGTCGGAGAGGGCCGCGAGCGAGAGCGCGAGGTAGTAGAAGTTCTCGGCGATGAGCGCGTATGGCTCGCTCCTGAAGGGGTGCTCGGCCATCACGCAGGTCGCCGCCGCGGACGCCTCCCTGGGAGAGCCGAGCACGAAGAGCACCTGGGCCTTCAAGCCGTAATAGATGCTGCGAATGCGCTGCAGATCCCCCTCCACCAGCCGCGCCTCGAAGGCTGGCGGATCCAGCTCGGACCCGTCCAGCATCGAGAAGCGGACCGGCCTCCCTCGCAGCGTCTGGATCATGGCGTGGCCGCCGAGGAGGGCGCTGTGCACCAACGCGTGACCGACCCTGCGCACGACGCCGAGGCGCTCTTCGACCTCGTGGAGCACGTCCTCCAGCGGCTCGCCAGAGAGCAGCTGGAACAGCGCGGACCAGAGGCCGTTGAAGCACGCCATGTTCAGATTACCGGACTCGACCGCGGCGCTGAAGCCGGCGCGCGCGTACGGACACGCCTCTCTGTAGTGGCGTGTCCAGAACACGACATGCTGTCCGAAGGCCGTGAACACCACCGATTTCGTGGTGAGGAGGCTGCTCCTGTCTGCCAGGTCGCAGCCGAGCTTGCCGAACCGATAGGCCTCCTGGTATCGCCCGAACCTCGGGCCGATCACCCTCGCGAAGGCGGCGAGCGCGTACGCGGAGCTCTCGGCGTTGCCGTGGCGCAGGCTGAGCTGGACCATGCGCAGGACGATGAGAAAGTGCAGGTTCGGGTTCACGAAGAGCGCGGGGAGGGACAGCCCCTGCAGCACGCCCATCGTGAGCTTCATCTCCGGGTGCGTCATGGGGGGCAGGTGGATGAGGTCCTCGATCGCCCGATCGCCCAGGGCCTGCCAGACGCCCTCGGTCTCCTCGTCGATCTGTGCGTCGGTGGGCTGGAGCGGCAAATCGATGTCGCAGCCGCGGAGCCACGCGAGCCCGATCTCCAGCGCGCGGCTGCATTTCCCGCGGGTCTGGTAGAAGGCAAGGGCGAGCTCGACGGCGGCGGCCGTCTCGCTCCGGGTCCTCGCGCGCTCCATGAGCTCTTGCAGGAGCCGCTCGGCCTCGTCGAAGTCGCCGGTGACGTACGCGGCGTGCGCGCGCTCGAGCGTCAGACCGTAGGTCAGCTCGCGCTGCGTCTCCCAGGAGTCCGGCGCGAGCAGCGAAAGGCCCGCGGCGAAGAGCGCGGCGGCGGACTGGAAGGCCGCGGCGGCCTTGGCCCTCCTGCCGGCGCGGAGGTTCAGCGCCGCGACCTCGTCCCGCTCCGCCTGGGAGCGGATGAGCGCGGCGCCGCGGTTGAGGTGGCCTACGACGTCGAAGAGCACCTCGTCGCGCTCCTCCGCGCGCTGCGCCCTGAGGAGCAGCCGCCCGATCCCGAGGTGCATCTCGGCGAGCTGTTCTGCCGGAATCAGCGAGTAAGCGGCTTGCTGCACCCGGTCATGGAGGAAGCGATAACCAGAGTCCCGGCAGAAGAGCAGCCCCTCCCGGACAGCCTCCTCGAGCGCGTCGCGGAGCTCCGCCGCCGGACGGCTCGCGACGATCGCGAGGACGTCGAGGCTCAGACTGCTGCCGAGGCACGCGGCGAGCGTGAGCGTGTCCCGCGTCGCGACCGAGAGCCGCTTCAGCTTGGCCGCCATCAGCTCGACGACGTTGTCGGTGAACCCCTTGACGCGGATCGCGGCGATGTCCCACCGCCATGCCCCCTCGTCCGCGTCAAAGGCGATGAGCCCCTCCTGGTGCAGCACGATCAGGAGCTGGAGCACGAAGAACGGGTTGCCGCCGGTCATCTCGTAAACCAGGTACGAGAGCGGCTCGACCTGTCCTTCGGGCGCGTGGACGGCCTCGGCGACGAGCGCCCCGACGTGGGCGGCCGAGAGCGGCTCGAGCACGAGCTCGGAGACGGCGGCGCCGCGCTTTCGGGCCTCGGACAGCGTGAGCCGCAGCGGGTGCGCGGGGCCGACCTCGTTGTCGCGGTAGGCGCCGATCAGCAGGAGGTGCTCGGGCCCGGCGTAGGTCGCGAGCTGTTCGAGCAGGAGGAGGCTGGCCGCGTCGGCCCACTGCAGATCGTCGAGGAAGAGCGCCACGGGGTGCTCCTTCCGGGCGCACGTCGCGACGAAGCGCTGGAGCGTCGCGAGCAGCCGGCCCTGGGCCTCGGCGGGCGGCAGCTCGGGCACGGGCGGCTGCGGGCCGAGGAGCAGCCCGAGCTCGGGAAGCATGTCGGCGAGCAGCCCCCCGCTCGGGCCGAGGGCCTCCCGGAAACGCTGTCTCCAGCGCTCGACCTGCTCCTCGCTCGCGCCGAGGATCTCCTGCAAGAGCGCCCGGAACGCTTGAAGGAAAGCGCGGTAGGGGACGTCCCTCGCCGTTTGCTCGAACTTGCCTGAGAGAAAGAACCCCCGCTCCCTCACGATCGGCCGGTGCAGCTCGGCGACCAGGGACGACTTGCCGATGCCCGAGTACCCCGATACGAGCGCGAGCTCTGGCCGGCCCTCCGCCACCACCCGCTCGAACACGGCGAGCAACGCCTCGACCTCGCGCTCGCGCCCGTACAGCCGCTGCGGGACCTGGAATCGGTCCGAGAGGTCGCGCGCACCGAGCGCGAAGGGCGGAATGGCGCCGCTCGTCCGCCAGCTCACGAAGCCCTCGTCCAGGTCGTGCCGCAGGCCGGCCGCGCTCTGGTAACGCTCCTCGGCGTCCTTGGAGAGCAGCTTGAGCACGGCCTCTGACAGGAGCGGGGGAATCGAAGGGACGAGCGCGTGCGGCGGGACCGGCTTCTGCGCGATATGGCAATAGAGCCACTCAACAGGATCGCTGGCCTGGAACGGCAGGGTGCCCGTCAGCATCTCGTAGAAGACGACGCCGAGGGAGTAAAGATCGGTCCGCTCGTCGATCCAGCGGTTCATCCGGCCCGTCTGCTCCGGCGCCATGTACGCCAGGGTCCCCTCGATGAGACCGGCGTGCTCGATGTGCTGGAGTTCGCGGGGTATCCGGGACGCAATCCCCAGGTCGGTGATCTTCACCTCGCCGGTGGCGGGGTGGAGGAGCAGGTTTTGAGGCTTGATGTCCTTGTGGACGACGCCGTGTCGATGCAACGCGGCGAGCGCCTCGACCAGGCGGACGGCGAGGGGGAAGAAGCGATCGAGCGATATCGGCCCATCGAGGAGCCGATCGAGCGACACGCCGCCGAAATCCTCCAGGACCAGCGCCGGTTGATCGCCGAGCACCTCGAGCGCATAGGGCTTGACGATGGCCGTGGCCTCGAGCGCCCGGGCGATCTCGTATTCGTGACGCAGCCGCTCACGGGCATAGGGGCTCGCGTGATCGCGCCGGAGGACCTTGAGCACCACGTGACGGCCGTCGCCCTCGCGTACACCTCGGTAAAGAAGGGTGTCTGACCCCTCGCAGAGGACCTCGATGATGGCGTAACGGGACGACGCACCGGGATCGGCGCAAACGGGAATGGTGGTATCCACAGGAGCCCCACAACGGGTACAGCGAAGCATGCTGCCATGATCGGCGCGCATCGCCATCGCTTTGAGCGGGCGAGGCGCCGGACATCATCCATCTTCCCATCTCACGCCCGCGGATCCGCGGCGCGCACGCCGCGCCCCACAATCATCGAGCCTCCGAAGCACGGGGACCGGCGGAGCGCCGCGGCGCTCGGAGCCCCTCGCGCCGCGCGGCCCAGGCCTAGCCGGGACAGGGCAGCGTGAACTGGAAAGTCGTCTTCCCGGGCGCGCTCTCCGCCCAGATCCGCCCCCCGTGGGCCTCGACGAGCCCTCGCACGATGTAGAGCCCGATGCCCAGCCCGGCGGCGCCTCCCGCCTTCGCCTCGCGCGTCCGGTAATAGCGGGTGAAGAGCCTCGGCAGCTCGTCCGGAGCGATACCCTTCCCCTCGTTCTCGACCGCCACGAACACCTCGCCGCTCCGCCGCTCCACCGCGATCCTGATCGGCGTCCCGGGCGCGCCGTACTTGGCCGCGTTGGACAGCAAGTTGGTGAGCACCTGCTCCAGGCGCCCGGGATCGGCCCAAAGCGGCGGCCCCCCGTCCAGCACCTCGACGTCGACCCGATGTCCCCTCGTCGCGTCGGCCGTCCGCTCCACCGTCGCCCGGATGAGCGCTGGCAGATCGACCTCGACGCGCCTGAGATCCAGCCGATGCGACTCGAGGCGGGAGACGTCGAGCAGATCGTCGATCATCCGGTTGAGCTGCATCGCGCTGGCCAGGATGTGCCGCGCCCTGTCGCTGCACTGCGGCTCCGCCGCGAGCAGAGAGGCCTTGAGGACGATCGTGGTGATCGGCTGACGCAGATCATGAGCGATGATGCTCGTCCACTCCTCGCGCATGCGCGAGAGCTCCTTCAACGCGCTGATGTCCTCGCCAGCGACGATGGCGCCCACGATCTTCCCCGCGCTGTCGCGGAGCGGCGCGGCGGCGATAAGGAAGGTCCCGACCGAGCCGTCCGACCTGGCGACGAGGAGCTCTTCGCCGGGGATCGTCTCGCCGCGCATCGCCCGGCTCGACGGCAGCTCGTCCAGCTCGAGGGCGGCGCCGTCCGGGCGCCGCACGCGACCGACGCACTGCGCCCGATCCTCCGCGCCCCCGGTGAGATCTCGCCCGTGCGGGTTGGCGAGCAGGCGCTCTGCGCCGCTTCGATCGATGAGCAGGAGCGGAATGGGCGCGCTGTCGAAGACCGTTTGAAGCGTCCTCCGCTCGGCGTCCAGCTGCGCGAGCAGGCGCTCCCGCTCTTCCTCGGCCTGCTTGCGGGCCGTCACGTCCTCCACCTGCGCGATGTAGTGAACCGGCTCGCCCTTCTGGTCGCGCACCACGGAGGTGTGCAGGACGACGTGGATGATCGTGCCGTTCTTGTGGATATACCGCTTGGCGAGCTGATAGCGCGGGATCTCACCGCGGCGCAGCCGCTCGACCAGGCCCACGTCGGTGTCCACGTCGTCGGGGTGGGTGATGTCCTGGAAGCGGTGCTTCGAGAGCTCGTCGGCCCCATAGCCCACGATCTCGCAGTAGACGTGGTTGACGAGGAGGAACCCCCCATCGAGCCCGACGATGGCCATGCCGATGGGCGCGTTCTCGAAGGTGAGCCGGAAGCGCTCCTCGCTCTCGCGGAGCGCCTGCTCGATCTGCTTGCGCTCGGTGATGTCGCGCCCCTCGGGGATGAGCATCACGACCCTGCCACGGTCGTCGGTGATGGGCTTGATGGAGAAGTCGATGCAGCGCCGCCCGCTCGCGTCGATCGCCTCGATCTCGTCCCGCACGAGCCGGCCCGCCGCGGCCTCGGCGACGGCAGCGCGGACGCGCTCCCTGTGCTCGGGGCTCCACCCCGTCAGCTCCCAGAACGGACGGCCTATCGTCTCTGCCTCCGTGGCCCTGCAGAACTCGAGAGCGGTGCGGTTGTTCTCGAGGACGATGCCCTCCGGCGAGAGCAGGCCGATGAACTGGAGGGCCTCGTCGAAGATCGCCCGAAAGCGCTGCTCTCTCTCCCGGAGCGCCCCCTCCAGGTGACTCGTGCGTCGGAGCTCCTGGGCCATCGACCGCCGGACCGCCTCGCCCTGGGCCTCGGCGCGCGCCCGCCCCTCGCGCGCGAGGGCGCTGTCCAGGCCGATCGCGAAGAGCGCGGCGCGCGCGCCGAGCTCGACGCCGGCGTGGGGATGAGGGCAGGGCAGGCAAAACGAGAGGACGCCAAGGCAGCGATCGCGGACGCAGAGGGGCATCGAGACAGCGCTCTGCGCGTCGGTCCGCGCGCAGAGATCACGCGTCATGGATGGCCCCCGATCGAGCGAGCGCACATCGCTCATCACCTGAATCCGACCCGAGCTCGCCGCCCATGCATCGAGCAGCGGCGCGCCCCGCGCAACCCGCGCGAGGCATCGACGGAACTCGGCGGGCAGGTGGCGATCGGAATGGAGCCCGAGCTCGCCGGTGTCCTCGGAGGTCAGGAGCAGGTAGGCGGCGCGCGCGCCGAGCTCCATCGCCTGGTCGAGCAGGAGCCCCGAAAGCTCGTCGAGATCGGCCGCGCGCGCCATGCGGAGCGCAGCGCGCTCCACGAGCTCGCCCGGCGCAGGGTGGGGCTCGCGGCACCCGCCCTGGTAGGGGGAGGCCACGCAGCCGATCTCCTCGTCGCGGCCGCTCGGCGCCTCGATCTCCATCTCTTCTGGCGACACCGTGACCCTCACCCTGATCGGCCGATTGTTGCACGAGAGCCGCGCTGCCTGCAGCGCCAACGTGGACAGGCCGATGGGGAATGCCCTCCCCGAATGCCGATCTGTTCACGCTCGCCAGCGACAGGAGCTCAGCGCGGCGCTCTGAGCGGCTCGCCCCGGCCGCTCTCATCTCTCATCAACGCACGCTCGGCGCGCGCAGCAGGCGGCGCTCCCACCATCGAGCGGCGAACCCGGGGCTCGCGACTTGCTACTCCGCTGCCGAGCACCGAGGCCCGCGAGAGCCGACGGCGGCCTCTTCTGTGCGTGGGCGAGTTTCGATACCACGTCATTTTTCCAGGGCGAATCGGCTCGCAGAAAAGCGCGCTGTCCTCCCGGGCAGATCGGGCTTGACGCCCCCGAAGTGTTTGCATTTCCTTCTCCCCGCCTCCCCGCGCTGGCAGCCTGCCTCCTGGCCGCGCCACGGCCCCGAGCTTCGGCCCATCTGCCGCAGCTTCGAGGATCACGCCGGGCGAAGCGAGCGCGCGGCCCCCGAGGAGCCAGGGGAGCTCTCCGCGCTCCACGCGAACCAACGAGATAGAACCGATGGGACATAAACAGAGACACCACGGAGTCACCTCGGCGCGCCGCGACGCTCGCCGCTCCTCGCTCGATCTGCCCGGACCGAAGCGCCGCCCCTCGCCGCGAGGTCCCCTCATCGCCGCGGCGACCGCGCTGATGACCGCCGCGCCGGGGCGCCCCGCGCTGGCCGCGGACAAGGCGCCAGAGGGGCGATGGGTCTCCGCCTGGCACAGCAGCCCGACGCCCGGCGGCACGTTCAACTCGCAGGATTGTCCCTCGGATGTCGGCCTCGCCGACCAGACGGTCCGGAACATCGTCCGCGTGAGCGCCGGCGGGAGCTCCGTGCGCGTGCGCATCTCCAACGCGGGCGGCAGCGAGCCGCTCAAGGTGGGCTCTGCGTCGGTCGCGCTCTCGGCGGGCGGCGCGGCCACGGTCGCGGGGACCTCACAACCGCTGCGCTTCGGAGGCCAGACATCGATCCTCATCGCCGCGGGCGGCGAGGCGGTGAGCGACCCCGTGGCGCTGAAGGTCCAGCCGCTGCAGACGCTGGCGGTGAACGTCCACCTTCCGGTCAAGACAGGGCCGATCACGCAACATTACTTTGCGGCACAGGACAACTTCCTCGCTTCGGGCAACCAGACAGGGAACGGCGCCGACAAGCAGTTCACGCGGAAGATCTCGTGCTGGATGGCCGTATCGGGCGTCGACGTCAAGGCCTCGCCGGACGTCGTCGGCACGCTGATCACGCTCGGCGATTCGATCACGGATGGATATCTGTCGACCAAGAACGACAACCATCGCTACCCCGATTACCTCGCGCAGCGCCTCGCCAGCCGGAAGGGGCCGACCCTCGCCGTGGTGAACGCCGGGATCATCGGGAACGAGCTGCTCACCGTCCGTCCCCAGCTCCAGTTCGGGTACCCCGTCCCTGCCCGCCTCGCGCGCGACGCGCTGACCCAGCCCGGAGCGCGCGCGATCATCCTGCTGGCAGGCATCAACGACATCGGCGATCGCTCCGCCAAGGCCGCGGATCTGATCCCGACGATCCAGCAGATCATCCAGTCTGCCCGCGCCGCCGGGCTCAAGATCTACGGCGGCACCCTGGTGCCGTTCGCCGGCTCGACCGGCACCTACAAGGGCGATTATGGAACCGCCAAGGGCGAGCAGGAGCGGCAGAAGCTGAACGCCTGGATCCGCACGAGCGGCGCCTTCGACGGGGTGATCGACTTCGACAAGGCCCTGCGCGACCCGGCCGAGCCGAGCCGCCTGCTCCCGGCCTACGACGCTGACAAGCTGCACCCGAACGACGCCGGGTACCAGGCGATGGCGAACGCCGTCGACCTGGACGCGATCATCAACGGCGTCGTCAAAGCGACCTCTCCGTAACGCCGCGCACAGCGCGCTCGCCTTCGAGCCCCCGCGCGCCCGTGCCTTCGCCGGGGCGAGCGCCCGAGATGCAATGATTGTCTGTGGGCGCCACACATGATAAGTGGCCTTATCATGCCCGTCCGTGCGCCGATCAAGCCGCCCGAGACGAACGAGATTGTCCTGGTCGGATGTGATCTGGGCGTGAAAGGCCGGTATCACGCGTCGAGGGGATATGAGCTCTGACGACGGCGATCAGGGGGACTACAGGAAGCTCGCCAACGCGCTGCCTCAGATCATCTGGACGTGCGACGCCGAGGGGCGCCTGGATTGGGTCAACGATCAATGGACGGAGCTCACCGGCCTCAGCCGCGAGGAGTCGCTCCGGGACAAGGGCGCGCTCGCGGCCGTGCACCCCGACGATCGGGAGCACGTGCAGCGGTGCTTCGCCGCGGCCCTCTCCACCTCCAGCACCTGCGAGATGGAGTACCGGCTCCGCACCCGGGCGGGTGTCTATCGCTTCCACCTCGGCCGGGTGGCGCCGATCCGGGGCGACGACGGCAAGGTCACGCGGTGGGTGGCCGCCGTGTTCGACATGCACGATCGAAAGGAGGCGGAGCAAGCGCTCCGCGCGTCCGAGCGAAGGTTCGAGGCGGTCTTCAGCCTCAATCCCCAGCCGACGGTCATCACGCGCGTGTCGGACGGGATGCTCCTGAGCGTCAACGACGCTTTCCTCAGGATGACCGGCTTCTCGCGCGACGAGGTCCTCGGCAAGAACCCCGTGCTCCTCGGCATCTGGACGGCGCCGCAGCACGCATCGACCCTGGCGCTCCTGAGCTCGGGCGCGGAGGTCGAGGTCGCCTGCGTCCGCAAGGACGGGCGCGTGCTCACCCTCGTGCTGTCCAGCGCGCCGATCGACGTCGGCGGCGAGCCGTGCCTCGTCACCGTGTCGACCGACGCGACCGAGCGGCTGGCCGCCGAGGCCGCCCTGCGAGAGAGCGAGGCGCTCGCGCGAGCGCGCGCAGATGAGCTCGCGGTGCTGATGGATGCCGTCCCGGCCGCGGTGCTCGTCGCCCGCGACCCTGGCTGCCAGGAGCTGCACGGCAACCGCGCCTTGCACGCGCTCCTCGGGAGCGATCCTGGGCAGAACCTGGCACGGACGGCCCTCGGCGCGGGAGACGACCGCGGGTTCAAGGTGCTGGTCGACGGCGTGGACGTGCCCCCGGGGGAGCTTCCGCTCCAGCGGGCGGCGCGCGGCGACGAGGTGAGGCCCCACGAGATCGTGCTCGAGTTCCCGGGCGGGCGCGCGATCCACCTGTACGGCGGGGCGGTGACGCTGCGCGAGCCGAGCGGCGAGCCGCGCGGCGCCATCGGCGCGCTCATCGACGTGACGCGGCTCAAGGAGACAGAGGCTCGGCTCCACGAGGTGGCGCGCCAGAAGGACGAGTTCCTGGCGCTCCTGTCGCACGAGCTCCGCAATCCCCTCGCCCCCATCCTCACGGCGGTCCAGCTGATGGAGCTGCGCGGCAACGTCGCGACGCCGCGCGAACGCGAGGTGATCGCGCGCCAGGCGCAGCACCTGATACGGCTCGTCGACGACCTGCTCGACGTCGCGCGGGTGGCGCGCGGCAAGGTCACGCTGTCGAAGAAGTGGCTCGAGCTGGCGAGGGTCGTGGAGCAGGCGGTCGAGGCGACCGAGCCGCTCGTTTCGCAGCGAAGGCACGAGCTCACCGTGTCGGTGCCCGCCGAGGGCCTCGCGATCGAGGGCGACGAGGTGCGCCTCACCCAGGTGGTCAACAACCTCCTCACGAACGCCGCGCGCTACACCCCGCCCGGAGGCCACATCGAGGTGACCGCCCGCCGCGAGGGCGGCGACGTCGTGCTGCGCGTCCGGGACGACGGCGAGGGCATCGATTCGAGCCTGCTGCCCCACGTGTTCGAGATGTTCGTGCAAGGCGAACGTGGCTCGGACCGGGCCCTGGGCGGGCTCGGCCTCGGGCTGTCCCTCGTGCGAACGCTGACGATGATGCACGGGGGCGCCGTGAGCGCGAAGAGCGCCGGCGTCGGTCGAGGGAGCGAGTTCACGGTGCGCCTTCCGGCGGCGGCGGCCCCGCCCTCGGCGGCGCCCGAGGCCCGCCCGCCGCAATCGAGGCCGCCGCAGGCGCGGCGCCGGCGCGTCCTCGTCGTGGACGACAACCGAGACGGCGCCGAGCTGATCGCGGAGATGCTGAGCAAGAGCGGCCACGAGGTGCGCATCGCTCACGACGCGTCACGCGCGCTGTCGCTCGTGGACGCTTTCCGGCCCCAGATTGCCATCCTCGACATCGGCTTGCCCGTGATGGACGGCTACACGCTCGGGCGCGAGCTCCACACGCGCCTCCAGGACGCCCCGCCGATCCTGATCGCCCTCAGCGGTTACGGCCAGGACAGCGACAAGCGCAGCAGCGACGCAGCGGGCTTCCGGCTGCACCTCGTCAAGCCGATCGACGCCAGGGTGCTCGTTCCGCTGCTCGACGGGCTCCCCGACGACGCCGGCGGGCGCTGAGCGCCGCTCAGGCCGAGAGCGCCGTCGTTCATCGTAGCGGCGAGGCCGAGCCGTGGCGCGCTCCGGCTCAAGCCACCTTCGCGGCGGCGAACGGATCGACGTACGTCGTGGAGCCGATCGGCGCCCACGTGTTGTGGAGCCCGTCGACGTACACCACCGGAACGCCGGTGAGGTCCGCGTCGTCGAGGCAGTTCAGGTTCACGGTGCAGTAATCGCCGCCGAGCATCGGGAGGTGCCCGTGCCCGAACACGCGGATGCCGCAGGTCTTGCAGAACCGGGCATGGCCGGCCTCCGATCGCGAGTGGTCGCCGAGGACCTCCTCGCCGGCGAGCAGACGGAAGGCGCTCGGCTTCACGATGATGCCCCACCACCTTGTCTTCGCGCAGATCGTGCAGTTGCACTGCCCCGTCCCGGCGCTCGGGTCGAAGTCGGCCTCGAAGCGGACGGCGCGGCAGGCGCAGCTGCCCTTGTAGGTCCGGAGGCCGGGGGTCGTCGTCGTGTGCTCGGAAGCGGCGTTGCTCATGGGCGGTAGCTCCAGGGATTGGGCGGGGGGCCATCGGCCGCCTCGCCCGCGGGATGACGGGATGAGAGGAAGCTAGACTGGGTTGCGGACAGATTCGGTCCGCAAGGAGAGAGGCGGCACATGGTCCAGACCTCCGCGCGCCTGCCGCCGCTGGTACCTGCTCGCGTACGATCTCGATCGGGGCGCATTGCGGACGTTCCGCGTCGATCGCACCCAGGGCAGACCGAAGGCCGCCGACGGGCTCCCCGACGACGCCGGCGGGCGCTGAGCGCCGCTCGCGCCGAGAGCGCCGTCGTCATCGCAGCGGCGAGGCCGAGCCGCGGCGCGCTCCAACTCGCTCCAACTCAAGCCACCTTTGCGGCGGAGAACGGACTCACGTACGTCGTGGAGCCGATCGGCGCCCACGTATCGTGGAGCCCGTCGAGGTACACCACCGGGACACCGGTGAGGTCCGCGTCGTCGAGGCAGTTCAGGTTCACGGAGCAGAACTCGCCGCCGAGCTCCGGGATGTTCCCGTGCCCGAAGACGCGGATGCCGCAGGTCTTGCAGAACCGGGCATGTCCGGCCTCGTACCGCGAGTAGTCGCCGAGGACCTCCTCGCCGGCGATCAGGCGGAAGGCGCTCGGCTTCACGATGATGCCCCACGCCCTCGTCTTCGTGCAGATCGTGCAATTGCACTGCGTCGTCCCGGCGCTCGGGTCGAAGTCGGCCTCGAAGCGGACGGCGCGGCAGACGCAGCTGCCCTTGTAGGTCCGGAGGCCGGGGGTCGTCGTCGTGTGCTCGGAAGCGGCGTTGCTCATGGGCGGTAGCTCCAGGGATTGGGCGGGCGGGGCGCCTTCGGGCGCCTCGCCTGCGGGATGAGAGGAAGCTAGACTGGGTTGCGGACAGATTCGGTCCGCAAGGAGAGAGGCGGCACATGGTCCAGACCTCCGCGCGGCTGCTGAAGCTCCTGTCGCTGCTCCAATCCCGGCGCTTCTGGACGGGCGGCGAGCTGGCCCGCGAGCTCGCGATCACCGAGCGCAGCGTCCGGCGCGACGTGGACCGGCTCCGGAGCCTCGGGTACCCGGTCCACGCGGCCACCGGCATCGGCGGCGGATACCAGCTCGGCGCCGGGAAGGAGCTGCCGCCGCTGCCGCTCGAGGACGACGAGGCCGTCGCCGTCGCGGTGGGGCTGCGCGCGGCGGCGACGGGGCCCGTGAGGGGGCTGGAGGAGGCGTCGGTCCGCGCGCTCGGGAAGCTGGAGCAGGTGCTCCCCAAGCGTCTCCGGCGCAAGGTGACCGCGCTGGGCGCCGTGAGCGTGCGGCTGGGCGACGGCGGCCCCACCGTCGACGCGGACGCGCTCGCCGTCATGGCGAACGCGTGCCGCGACGCCGAGGCCCTGCGCTTCGACTACAGCAGCGCCAGCGGCGCCGCGAGCACGCGCGCCGTCGAGCCGTACCGGCTCGTGCACACGAGCCGCCGCTGGTATCTGCTCGCGTACGATCTCGATCGCGGCGCATGGCGGACGTTCCGCGTCGATCGCATCCAGGGAAGGCCGAAGACCGCGGGCCGCTTCAAGCCGCGCCCGCTGCCCGCGGAGGACGTGGCCGCCTACGTGTCGAAGTCGGTCTCCACGGACGCCTACCCGATCCGCGCGCGCGTGACCGTGCACGCGCCCGCGCAGGCCGTCTCGGAGCGGCTCTCGGGCGTGGCGGGGCGCATCGAGGACCTGGCCCCGGACCGCTGCGTGGTCCACACCGGCGGCGGGAGCCTCGACGCGCTCGCGTTCCACCTCGGGTTCATGGGGTTCGAGTTCGAGGTGCACGAGCCCGAGGAGCTCATCGACCAGCTCCGCCGCCTGGCCGAGCGCCTCGGCCGGGCCGCGGGGCGGAGCGGGGCGGCGGGAGAAGGCTCGGGCGCGCGGTGAGCGGGTCGCGACGTCAGGTCCAGTTGCAGAACTCGAGCGAATCCGGGTCCGAGGTGGCCTGGACTTCCACTTCAGAGCAATCGACCGGCTCGTAGGAGTCGAACCCCTCGCCCTGCGGCGCCGCGACGCACTTGCCGCAGCCGAACCCGGCCGGGAAGCTCTCGGACCAGCCGAATCCCTGGCCGGCGATTTCGTGCCAGACGATGACGTGTCGCGAGCTCGCCCCGAGGAGCGCTGCATCGAGCACATCGGAGTCGATCTCGCCCTCGGGCACCTGGGTGCCCGGCGCGAGGAGCATGACGAAGCCCATGCCGACACCGTTGCTGTTGATCGCCTCGCGCGGCGGCGCCGACCCGAAGCCGACGGTGAACGTCGCGCCGGAGACCGTCCCTTCGCCGAAGCGGAAGCCGTAGTCGGGGCTGGACGAGCTCACCACCCAGACGACGGCCACCACGGCGTCCTCTGGAGCCGTCTCTCCGGAGATCGGTCCGGTGACCGTGAATCCGCCTGTCCCGCCGCCGCCCTCTCCCGTGCCGCCGCCGCCACCCTCTCCCGTGCCGCCGCCGCCACCCTCTCCCGTGCTGCCGCCGCCACCCTCTCCCGTGCCGCCGCCGCCCTCTCCCGTGCCGCCGCCCGAGCCTTCCTGCGTGTCATCGGAGCATGCGGGCAAGGCCAACATCATCCCGATCAACCCTGCGAACAACCATCGTGCGCTCTTCATGTCCACCATCGAGCACGGCGCGCTCGACGACGGAAGCGGACCGCACTGTTTCCAGGGCGCAAAATCCTGCTCGAACCGCCCCGTTCACTCGCGTTGAAGACCTGTTCCCTCACGCGACGCGAAAGGGCTCACTCCGAGAGCGCCGCCGCGATCGTCGCGTCGAGCCCAGCGCCCCGGCCCTCGAGGAGGCAGGCCTCGTGGACCGCTCCCCCCAGCGCCGCCCGCGCGGCCGCGGCGCACTCGGTGAGCGCCGGCCGCTCGATGGGCGGCACCGGCGTGCCGATGTCCTCGCGAAGCGCCGCGGCGCCGCCGAGCAGGCGCGCGCCGCGCTCCGCCTTCCCCGCCCGGACCGCCGCGCGCGCCAGCGCCTCCAGGACGCTCGCGGAGCGCCAGAGATCGCCGAGCTCCCGGTGCAGCCGCAGGCTCGCCCGCAGGCGCCGCTCCGCGAGGGCGAGATCGCCGCGCTCGATGGCGATGAGGCCCAGGATGTTGCTCGTCCAGGCGATCCCCTCCTTGAATTTCACCTGCCGCGACAGGCCCTCGCTCTCCTCGCAGAGGCGGGCCGCCTCGCCGAGCTCCCCGCGGTAGAGCGCCGCGCAGCCGAGGTAGAGCAGCGCCGTCGCGGTCCCCTCGCGATCGCCCGCGCGGCGGAGCTCCGGCAGGGCGAGGCGGCACGCGCCCTCCGCGCGCGCGGTGTCGCCCGAGAGCCACGCCGCGAAGCCCGAGTACCCGAGCGCGCGCGCCGCCTCGAGCGTGTCGCCGCGGCGCGTGGCCAGCGCGAGGCTCTCGCCGTGCAGCGCGAGCGCGCGCTCGTAGTCGCCCTGCTCCCGGGCGACGCTCCCGAGGATCTGGATCACCGAGGCGAGCCCGCCCTCGTCCCCGAGCTCGCGGTAGAGCGTCGCGCCCCGCTCGAGCAGCGCGCGCGCCTCGCGGTAGTCGCACTGGAGGAGCGCGAGCCGCCCCGCGCCCCGGAGCGCCGAGGCCACGTGCTCGGGCGCGACGCCCGCGGCGCCCGCGAGCGCCCGGCCGAGCCACGCGCGGCCCTCCTGGTAATGCCCGTGGATGTACCAGAACCGCGAGAGCGCGGCGGCGAGGCGCACCGCGGCGCCCGCGTCGGCGCCCGCGAGCGCGAGCTCCAGGGCGAGGCGGAGGTTGTCGTGCTCGAGATCGAGCGCCGCGAGCCACGCGGCCTGCTCGGTCCCGCCGAGCGCCTCGGCCGCCCTGTCGGCGAGCTCCAGCGACAGCTCGACGAAGCGCCGGTTGCACGCCGCCGCGGCGCCCTCCTCCGCGAGCCGATCGAGGCCGTACTCGCGGAGGATCGTGAGCATCTGGAACCGCGGCTCCTCGCCCGCGACCTGGAGCACGAGGCTCTTGTCGATCAGCGACTCGAGGATCCCGAGCGCGTCGAGCGCCGGATCGCGGAAGGCGCACATCTGGTCCGCCATGGCGAGCGAGAAGCCGCCCGCGAACACGGCGAGCGTGCGGAAGGCCAGCTGCTCCTCCGGATCGAGGAGGCCGTAGCTCCAGTCGATGGCGGCGCGCATGGTCTGCTGGCGCTCGGGCAGATCGCGCGCGCCGCCCGTGAGCAGGCGGAACGAGCCCGCGGGCGCGGAGGCGCGCCCGGCGGCCCCGCGGTCGCCGAAGCGCGAGAGCAGCGCCGCGGGGGTGAGGACCCGCAGGCGCGACGCGGCGAGCTCGATCGCGAGCGGCAGGCCGTCGAGGCGCGCGCAGATCTCCACGATCTCCGCGGCGTTGTCGGGGCCGAGCTGGAAGCCGGGCTTGATCGCGGCGGCCCGGCGGCAGAACAGGCTCACCGCCGAGCTCGCCAGCGCGGCGTCGACCGTGACGTCGCGCGGCTCCGGCACCTCCAGCGGCGGCACGACGTAGCGCCGCTCGCCCGAGAGGTTCAGCGCGGCGCGGCTCGTCACGAGGAGCGAGAGGTGCGGGCAGCTCGCGGCGAGGTGCGCGATCGCCGGCGCCGCGGCCGTCAGGTGCTCGAGGTTGTCGAGCAGGAGCAGCAGGCGGCGGTCGCGGAGGAACTGGACGACGCGCTCGAGGTCCGGCCGCGCGCCGCCCTCGCCGAGGCAGAGCGCCTGCGCGATCGCCGAGGGCACCAGCGCCGCCTCGCACAGCGACGCGAGGGGCACGAAGCAGACGCCGCCGGGGAACGCGGGGACGAGCTCCTCGGCGACCTGGAGCGCGAGCCGGGTCTTGCCGGTGCCGCCGACGCCGGTGAGCGTGAGCAGCCCGGCCCTCGGGTCGAGCAGGAGCGCGGCGATCTCGGCGCGCTCGCGGGCGCGGCCCACGAACGGCGTGCGCTGGACCGGCAGGTTGTGGCGCGGCCGCTCGGCCTCCGGCGAGCCGAACAGGCCGAGCGGCGGCGTGCTGTAGGAGCCGGGCGGCGGCGTGGTGCCGCGCGGCGGAGCGCCGGAGAGGCCGTGGGGCGACGTGCCGTGGGGGCCGGGCGGCGGAGCGCCGTGGAGGCCGGGCGGCGAGGTGCCATCGAGGCGAGGCGGCAGGAAGCGGTCCGAGTCGCGGTGCGCGCCGCCGGCGAGCGCCTGGGGCGGGGCCTCGACCGTACCTGCGAGCTCGATGGTGTCGGTGCTGAGCATGTCCGCGGACACGCCGCCCCCCCGCGACGCCGGCCCGCCGGCGCCGGGCGGCTCGGCGGCCGCCGAGGAGCCCTCGAGCGCGGCGCGCAGCGCGAGGCTCTGCTGGCGGACCGAAGGGAAGCGCCCGGCCGGGTCGCGGTCGCACGACCGCAGGAACCACGCGTCGAACGCGGGCGGAAGCCACCGCCAGCGCGTCGACGGCGGGTAGAGCCGCATCACGAGGAGCGCCGCCATCAGCTCGGCCATGCTGTTCGCGGTCCAGTAGATGTCGCCGGTCAGCAGGCGGACGGCGATGAGGCCGATCGCCCACACGTCCGCCGCCGGGCCGATCTGGTCCGAGCGCCCGCGCGCCTGCTCGGGGGCCATGTAGATGGGCGTGCCGATCGCCGTGCCCGTCGCGGTGATGCCGCCCGACGCGCCGAGCGCGCCCGGGTCGACCGCCTTGACCAGGCCGAGGTCGAGGATCTTCACGCGCTCCCGCCCGTCGTCGCCGAGCGCGAGGAAGAGGTTCGCGGGCTTGAGATCGCGGTGGGAGAGGCCCCGCGCGTGGGCGAGCTCCAGGGTCTCGGCGACCTCGCCGAGCCAGCGCTGCACCTCGCCGGGCGAGCGCCTGCCCTGGGTGGTGACGAGCTGCTCCAGGTCGTGGCCCCGGAGCAGCTCCATCACCAGGAAGGGGGCATCGTCGAGCTCGCGGGCGGAGCCGGCGTCGAGCATGCGCACGAACCCGGGCGCGTCGAGGAGCCGCATGGCCCGGATCTCGCGCTCGAACCGGGAGGCCGCCGCCGTGCCGGCCGCGTGCGTCCGGAGCAGGACCTTCACCGCGACCCGACCGCCTCCGTCGAGGTCGTCGGCCATGTACACGACGCCCGCGCCGCCGCGGCCGATCTCGCTCAGGAGACGGTAGCGGCCACCAAGGACGAGCGGGCAATCCGGAGAGAGCATGAGGCGGCCGCGACCGGGACGAGCTCGGGAGGGGCCACGGCGGAGGCAGCTTACCACAGGGGGCGCCGGCGCCCCGCCCGCCGGCGGCTTCCGTTCCGCGTCGATCTCCCGGCGCGATGCTCCCGCGCAGCGCTCCCGCGCGACGCGCCCGCGGGGCGGATCCGCGCGAGGGAGAGGGCATGTCCATGACATCGAACGACGCGATCGCGCCGGTGGTCGGCGCCACCGGACACGCGATGTCCACCCGCATGCCCGCGCCGCGCGAAGCGCTCCCTCGCGTTGCGGGAAGCGGGTATGCTCGGCGCCGCGTTGGAGGGACGGCGCCGAGCACCGGTGAGAGCCCGCGCTCCGGCGCGACCCGCGGCCACGGAGCCTGCGCTCCGCGGCCCGGGACGCCGCCCCCCCGCTGCTCGCCCGGAGAGAGCTCCATGACCAGCACCGTTGACAAGAGCGACGTGTTCCTCATCCCGATGCCCGGCAAGCGCGTGGCGCGCATCCCCATCGCGGTCCTCGAGCGCTACCTCGACGAGGCCACGCACGTCGTGCACGACCCTGCCGAGCCGGAGAGCGACGTGACCGCCCACGGGATGTCCGTCGACCCCGCGACGGGCGCGAGCGTCTGGCACACCGAGTGGGAGCTCGGCCCTTGCGACTACACCGACGAGAGCGGGTTCCCGCAGAGCGCCTACGCCTGGCACCGCCACCCGCTCGGGACCGAGTACACCGAGATCTACCAGAAGTGAGCGCGCCCCGGCCGGTCGTGCCCCGCTCCTGCCCACGCGCGCTCCACGCGAAAGCTCGCCCGCGCCGCCCGCACGACCCGCGCCGCCCGCGCCGCCCACGCCTACCGAGCGCGCCGCTCCTCGCGGCGGCCGCCGGCGCGATCCTCCTCGCCTCGCTCGCCTCGGCTTGCATCGAGCGCGGCTACCCCCTCGCCGGGAGCGGGCAGGTCGAGCTCCGCGCCGACGTCGCCGGGCCGCTGTTCGCCGCCGACACGCTCGACGAGGCGGGCAAGCCGGTGCTGCCCCGCCAGAGCCCCTGGTCGACCGCTGTCTCGCTCAAGCTCACCGAGGCGAACGAGCCGGCGTACGGCGGCTACGTCGAGGTCCGCGCCGTCCCGAGCGAGGCGCTCGCGCTGCACCCCGCGGGCGACGACCAGGAAGTTGGGGCCTCGTGCGGCACGAAGGACGGCGCGTTCCGCTGCACCGCCGGAACCCAGGGCTACGCCCGCTTCACCGCCGCCTCGGAGGGCGACTGGTCCGGCGAGGCGCGGCTCGTCGTCTCGTGGGCCGACCGCACCGAGGAGCTCCCGATCACCGTCCTCCCCGCGGGCTTGCCGGAGGACGCCACCAACTTCGCGCTCATCGCGGGGGGCATCGGCGACAGCGACCGGGTGCTCGCGACCTACGTCCCCCTCAGGTGCACGATCGGCCCCCTGCCGGACGATCTCGGCGCCACCTGGCGGCCGGGCGCGATCCGGGCGCGCGAGGCGCGCGTCCGCGCGTCGCCTCCCCTGAACGCGCCGGGCGTCGTGGAGCACGCGCCCGTGATCATCGAGTCGCTGCACAGCGAGGCCGCCCTCTCGCTCACCCCCGATTGCCGCGAGCGGACCTCACGCCTGCGCGTGCTGCTCGGCGCGACCGGGGAGAGCCCGCCCTTCATCCTGTGCTTCAGCGACCTCGGCGGCGAGGTGAAGATCGCCGTGAGCTCGGGGCAGAAGGCGCTCGACCCGATCCCCTCGCTCACGGTCGACCCCGAGCCGCGCCTGCTCCGCGTGCGCGCCCTCCGGAGCGTCGTCGCCGCGGGGACGCCCGGCGATCTCTTCGAGGTGAGCGCCTACAACGCCGAGCGCGTGCGCATCGCCGTCCCCGTCGACCTGACCGTCGGCGACGACCAGGTGATCGCGCTCGGCGAGGCGTCCGTGACCCTGCGCGGCGAGGACAGCGAGGCGACGATCATCCAGGGCGTCGCGGTCGCGCCGGGGACGACGACGCTCCGCGTGACGCCCCGCCTGCTCGCGAGCCCGGAGTGCTCCTCCGAGCCCATCACCGTCACGCGGAAGCCGGAGCCGGAAGCGGACACCGAAACGGAGACTGAGCCGGAGCCCGAGCCGGGCGCCGGAGGGGGAGGCTCGCCGTGAGCGCACGCAGATCCGCCATGTTCCTGTCGGCCGCGGCGCTCGCGATCGCGCTCGCCGCGCCCGCCACCGCGCCGGCGCAGGACGATCCCGAGGCGGACACAGGGGAGACCGAAGAAGAGGCGACGCCGGAGGCGGCCACGCCGGCCACCCTGAAGCGCTCGACCGACGCGGCGCCGATGGCCGTCCCCGCCGACTTCGGCGGCAGCCTGCAGGTCGTGCGCGCGCCGCCGGGCACCGCCAGCGCCGCCGCGTCGTCGGCCGGCGGGCCGGAGATCTTCCCGGACGCGCGCCGCGTCTGGATGAGCGTCCGCGACACCGATCCGGTCCCGATCGAGGCCGCGCGCCGCGGCGGCCGCTGGCTGTGCAGCGGCGGCGGCTGCGCGGCGCAGACCGGGGATCCCGGGCAGAGCGCCATCGGCGACCAGATGCTGCGCTCGATCAAGCTCCAGACCCCGACGCTGCCCCTGCCGCTCACGGTGTGGGGGCGGCTCACCGAGGACGGCCAGCGCCTGCTCGACTTCGACCCGGTGCTGCTCGGCCGCCGCTCGTACCGGCACGTCTGCGCCTACCGCCCGGTCGCCGACGCCCCGCGGTCTCCCGTGGGCGCCCCCGCCGCGCCGGGCGCGCCGTCACCGCTGTCGCCTGAGCGAGTGGACGTCTGCCGCGACGGCCGGCCCGAGCCGCCGCCGGCCGACGCCGGCGAGCTCACGCTGGGCATGCAGTGGCCGAAGCAATCGGAGATGGCCGATTTCCACTACCTCGCCATCGTCGACAGCTGCGGCAACGCCCGCGTGCAGCCGTTCCAGCGCACGTTCACCGTGCCGGTCCTCGAGGTCGCCTCGGGCGGCTGCGGGCGCCCCGATGGCAAGATCCTCCGCGTCTTCCCGGGCGGCGGCTGGCTCCGGGTCACCGCCTTCAACCTCCACGCGCCCGCGGCGGGCAACGTCGTCAACGCGACGTACCGGGTCACCATCCCGCCGCTCGAGAACCTCGTCGAGTCGAACCCCGCGCGGCTCCTCTTCCCCGATCCGCTCGCCGACGACCTGAAGGTCGACTGCGGCCCCACGCCGATCGCGCCCCGCACCGACGCCGGGAGCACCCCGCCGCCCGGGAGCGCACGCCCGCCCGGGCCGCGGGCGCCGTCCCCTGCCCCGCCAGGCATCCGGAGCCCTCCTCGCGCGGCCGGACAGGTCCAGGGCGGCGCAGGCGCCGGCCGGCGGCCTCCGACGGCGGCGCAGACCGGTCCGACGGCGCAGCCCGGCGCAGCGGAGCAGGCCCCGCAAGCGCCCGCGCCGCCGGCCGGGCTGCCGCCTCCTCGCCGGGCGCCCGACGTGGATCCATCGCGCCCCGGGCCGCAGCCGCTCGCGCACGGCGCTGTCGTCATCTCGCCGGCGCCGCTCCGGCTGGGCAACTGCCGCATCCGGCTGACGGGCCAGGCCAAGCACCGGCTCGTGGCGCCGCTCGCGCTCTACGTCTCGCTGACGCGCACCGATCAGATGCGGGGCGGCACGCCGATCGAGCTCCTCCAGAACGGCACGTGGATCGTCACGCCGAGCAGCGCGGAGTTCCCGCTCCCGCCGCTCGCCGAGGACTTCGACGGGGACGCGCGGCTCCGGCTGGCCGTCTACAGCGATCCGCTGAGCCCGCAGGGCAAGGTGGTGCTCGTCTCCGACGCGGGCCGCGTCGCGAGCTCGCTGCGCTCGAACGAGCCCGGCGAGCCGGAGCGCGCCCGGCGCCTCGTGGGATCGGTGGCGATCCACTCGGTCCCGCTGTGCGGCGAGGACAACTTCCAGACGCTCGAGGCCGCGGGGACCTGCTTCCGCGCGTACCTCACCGTCCCGGCGATGCTGGCGACGCTGCAGGTCACCCGCGCGCCGTGGGTGGAGAAGCCCCTCGTCACGCGGAGCGTGCTCAGCGCCGTCGGCGTCGCGCTCGCGATCGACCGCTACGACCCCGTGGAGCGCCGGGCCTTCCCGATCGCGGCGCAGCTCGGCGGCTTCGTGCAGACGCTCGGCGAGGGGCGGGTCGGCCTCCTCGGCTACGTCGGCGTCGCGCCGACGATCCCCATCCTCGGCTCGGGCGGCAACACCACGTCGTTCGGCTTCCTGGCCGGGCTCGGGCTGGAGTACATCACCAACGACGCCGGGCCCGACGAGGGCCTCAAGCCCGCCGCGTTCGTGTCCGCGGTCGTGCAGGTCGGCCAGGCCGCCCCGCAGGTCTCCACGAGCGGCCGGGCGAGCTTCGGCACCTACGCCGGCGACTGAGCCGCCGCGGCGCAGAGCCCGCGGCGGCCCGGTCGCCCGCTCACCGGCGGTTCAGGATCGTGTCCAGCTCCTCGATCGTCCGCCGCTGGATCGCGGTATCGAGCCGCACCTCCTCGAGCAGGGCGCGCGCCTCGGGGAAGCGCCCCGCGATCACGAACGCCCGGATCCAGAGCACCTTGCGCTCCGACGCGAAGAGGGTGTTCGGCATCTCGCGCTCGTAGCGCTGGAGCGCCGCGATCGACCGGCCCGGATCGCGCGCCTGCAGCGCCTCGGTGACCGCGTCGAACAGGGCGATGTCGTGATTGCTGCCAGGCCCGTCGATCTCGATCTTGAGCTTCTCGATCGTCTCGGCGGCGGCCGGCGCCGGCGCGCGCTCCCCCCGGTCGGGCGCCGGCACGCGCGCTCGCTGCCGGGCCGCGGGGCTCCGCCGCGGCGCCTCGACGGGCGCCGGGGCCGCCGGAAGCTCGACGAGCGGCGCCGGCGGCTCGGCGAGCGGCGCCGGCGGCTCGGCGGGCCGGCGCGGCGGCATGGCGGCGACGAGCGCGGGCACGACGTGCTGCACCTCCGGCGGAGGCGGCGCCGGTGCCTTGAGCGCGAGCCAGGCCGCCCCCGTGGCCGCCGCCGCCGTGGCCGCGACGACGAGGCGCGCGGCGCCCAGGGCGGGCAGCTGGACGAGCTTCGCGAGGCCCTTGAGCCACGTCGCGGCGTCGCTCAGCGCCTGGCCGACGCCCCCGGCGGCGTTCCCGGCGCTGCCCGCCTTGAGCGCCCCCACCGACTCCTGCACGCCGCGGAGGATCGAGACCCGCACGTCGTCGGGCACGCGCGGCGAGATCCGCGCGGTGGCGAGGAGCGCCGCCAGATCCAGGGGCAGCACGAGGCGCCAGCCCTCCCGCTTCCGGTCCTCGCGCCGGCGCTTCACGACGATGTCGTGGAACAGGCGGATGGCGCGCGCGCGCCACTTGTACGCCGTGGACAGCGGAATGCCGCGCTGCTGCGCGAGATCCGCCATCGGGATGCTGTGGAGATCGTGCCCGACCAGGATCCAGTGCGCATCGGCGTCGAGCTGTTGCATGAGCTCCAGCACGACGAGCCGCTCCTGATCCGAGATCAGCAGCTCTTCCGAGGTCTTGGCGGGGTCGACGAGGGGGGGGATCTCGTCGTCGGGCAGGAGCTCTTCGTAGCGGTGCTGGGCCCGCTGCAGGTAGTGCGAGGCCGTGTGGACCGTGATCCTGTTCAGCCAGCGCTCGGGCCGGGAGATCTCGGGGTTGTATTTGTTGAAGCTGAGGAACGCCGCGAACAGGACCTCCTGCGCGAGGTCCTTGCGATCGCGCAACGGGACCCCCAGGCCCGTCAGCCAGCGCCCTACGAGCGCGGATGTTTGCTCACGAAAGAGAAGCTCGAAAGCGCGCTCTTTCTCGGGTGGACCGCCTTGGCCCGGGCGTCGAGGTCTTGTCATACACAAGTCCAGTTCCGGGCACGGAAGGGAGATTGCCGCCCGAGGCAGGCCACGGGCGACGGACGGGGGGCCGTACGGCTGCTCGCGGGCGTCCGGAGGCCGGAAATGCCGCAAAATCCTCGCGAGAACGGGGCGCCGGGGCGCTCCGGACCCATCCGAATTTCGAATGGCATAATGAAATACAATTCATACGGAGAATGTATCGTTCCGCACCCGGGTTGCGGCTCGAGGCGGCGCCGGGACGCGCCGGCTGGCCTGGGATTCCGGGTGCGCCCGCGCGCGATTCGAGGCAGGCTGCCGCCCCCGCCCCGCGGCTCCAGCGCATGAAGCTCACCGACTTCTCTCTCGCATCGCTCGCGGCGACCTCGCGCCGCAACACCATCCGCGACGTCTGGGACAAGCTGAGCCCCTTGCCAGGGGGCAAGCGCCTGTTCAGCAGGCTCATCGGCGCGATGGCCCCGTACACGGGGACGATCCGCGCCGAGGTCGAGGTCCTCGAGCGCGGCCGCGCGGAGGTGTCGATGCGCGACCGGCCGGGGCTGCGCAACCACCTCCGCTCGGTGCACGCCGTCGCGCTCGTCAACCTCGCCGAGCTCACCGGCAACACGGCGCTGTCCTACGCGCTGCCCGACGACGCCCGGTTCATCGTCGCGGGCCTCTCGATCGAGTACCTGAAGAAGGCCCGCGGGACGATCCGCGCCGTCTGCGAGTGCCCTCTCCCGGAGACCAGCGAGCGCAGGGAGTACGATATCCCGGTGAGCCTGCGCGACGCGACGGGGACCGAGGTCGCCCGCGCCGTCCTCCGCAGCCTCGTGGGTCCGAAGAAGCACCCCTGAGCTCGGCGACGCGCCGGCCCCGGAGCCCCCGGGCGCTCCCGCCCCCTGCATTCCGGCAAAGCGCCACGCGCCGGAGCCCGCCCTGTACGCCAAAGCCCCCTGCGCTCCGGCGGAGCCCTATGCCCCGGAGCAGCCCTGTGCTCCAAAGCACCTTGCGGTCCGGAGCAATCCTGTGCTTCGGAGCAATCCTGTACCCGCAAGCACATGGGGAGCTCAGCTGTCGCCTGACCTCGAAGCGTCTCACCCCGTCCCACATCGAGCCAGGGTCCGGAAAGAGGGTTCGAGTCAACACGCTCGACAAAGCGCTTCCAGGGTGTTTCGATTCTTCTCATGAGGAACCGGTCAACGAGGGTGGCGCTCGCCGCGACGGGGATCAGCGTGATCTTCGCGGCGTGCGGGGGGTCCGACAGCTCGGTCTCCGGCGGAGCGGGCGCCGGGGGAGCGGGCGCCGGCGCCAACGCGAGCTCGGGGAATGGCTCGGGGAATGGTTCGGGGAGCGGCTCGGGAACAGGCGGAGACACGAGCACCGGATTTGGCACCGACGGGCCTGGAGAGATCACCACCGGGCCCAGCAGCGGCGCCGGCGAGGGCGCCGGCGGCGGGGCGTCGTGCGCCGGGGAGACGAAGACGGCGGAGCTCGTGCCGCTCGACCTCTACATCATGCTCGACTCGTCGGGGTCGATGAGAGATCGGCTCGCGACCGGCGGCTCCAAGTGGGACGCCGTGACCGACGCGCTCGAGGCCTTCTTCACCGACCCCAAGTCCGAGGGGCTCGGCGTCGGGCTCCAGTACTTCCCTCTGCTCAACGCCGACCTGCCCACGAGCTGCAGGAGCAACGAGGAGTGCGGCGTCAGCGGGCCGTGCGCGCTCCGGGGCTGTCGCAGCTCGTTCGAGTCCCGCGCGGGCATCCAGGTCTGCGTCGCCGACTCGGACTGCCCGGACGGCGACACGTGCGTCGACCTCGGCGTGTGCTCCCAGAACACCAACACCATCTGCGGTGAGATCGGCGAGCGCTGTCCCGGCCGCGCGGGCACGTGCAACAAGCTGTCCCGGAGCACCTGCGCGCACCCGTACTCGTGCGTCACCGAGGACTACGCGACGCCCGACGTCGCGATCGCGCCGCTCGACGCCGCCTGGGCCGACGAGCTCATCGGGTCGATCAGCCGGACATTCCCCGACGGGGGCACGCCCACCGCCGGCGCCCTTTCCGGCGCGATCGCCCAGGCCCGGGCCCACGCCGAGGCGAACCCGACCCACAGGGTCGTCACCGTGCTCGCCACCGACGGGATGCCCACCGAGTGCAATCCCACGTCCGCCGACGGTATCGCGGAGATCGCGGCCGGGGGGCTGAGCGGCTCGCCGAGCATCTCGACCTTCGTCATCGGCGTCTTCGGCAGGGACGACGACGGCGCCCAGGACACGATGAACCGCATCGCCGAGGGCGGCGGGACGACGTCCGCCTACTTCATCGACACGAGCTCCGACGTGACGCAGGCGTTCCTCGACGCGCTCAGCGCGATCCGCGGGACGAGCCTCGCGTGCGAGTACCAGGTCCCGGCGCCGTCCGCCGGGCAGACGCTCGATTACGGGACGCTCAACGTCCAGCACACGCCGCCAGAGGGCGCCGACCCGTCGACCATCTTCTACGTGGCCAGCGAGGCGCGCTGCGACGCGACCGCCGGCGGCTGGTACTACGACATCGACCCCACGACCGGCGGCACGCCGACGAAGATCGTGATGTGCCCCGCGACCTGCACCCGCTTCCAGGCGGGCGGGCAGGTCCAGCTCCAGGTCGGCTGCAAGACCGAGATCCCTCCGGTCAACTGAGCCCCTCCCCCACGCACAGCGGCGCCACGCGCCCCCCGTTGCTCGCCCGCGCGGCCGGCAGCGGGCGGCGCGCTCAGGCGTCGAGCGCCGCGGGCCGCGCGGCGGCGGCCGGGCCGCGGGTGCGCAGCCAGAAGTACACCGCAGAGGCGGCGAAGAGGGCCCCGCAGACGAGCGCGGTCGCGTAGCTGAAGCCGAGGAAGAACTCGATCCACGAGCGCTTCGCCTGGCCAAAGCTCTTGTAGAGCAGGAGCGCCACGCTCCCGAGGTAGCCGAAGGCGTCGGCCGCGGTGATCAGGAAGCCCGCCGTCGCCACCGAGCCCACGGCCGCGATGAGCCGGTCGAAGAGGACGCAGTTGTACGGGACGTACCCCACGTAGAGCCCGAGCCCGACGCTGATCATCCAGGCGACAGGGCCGATGACCCCCGCCTGGTAGAGCGCGGTGCTCAGCCCCGCGAGCGCCGCCCCGGCGACCATGACGCCGTGGATCGCGGCGAGCGCCGTGCGGTTGTTGCGGATGCCGATCATCGCCGCGACCGAGAGGAGCGCGCCGATCGCCACGGGGATCTCGGCCGTCGTCAGGATGGCCGGCTGGTCGGTGTAGCCGAGGGCGTCCCAGATCTCGCGGGCGAAGTTGTCCCGGAAATCGCGGTAGGCGGTGAGGACGACGTAGCCGAGGACGAGGGTCGCGAGCCCGCCCGCGTTCGCGAGGACGAACGCGCGCCGCGCGGCGCTGTCCATCGGCGCGCGCCGGGTCCGGAGCGCCTCATCGTCCACCGACGGCGGAGGGATCTGCGCGAGCATCCACACCGAGAGGAGCAGCGGCGGGAAGAAGAGGGCCCCCGTCACCGCCGGCATCCAGACCTCCGGGACCCCCCAGCCGAGCGTGATTTTGCCAACGGTCTTTACGAAGCCGCTCGCGACGATGAAGCTGGCGCAGAGCCCGGCGCCGAGCAGATCGCTCACGCGGCGCCCCTCGAGGAAGCCGAAGACGAGCCCCCAGACCATGCCGAGGGGCAGGCCGTTCAGCACCAGGAAGACGGCGGCGTACGGGGCCGGCGCGAGCCCGAACAGGACGAGCGCGACCTCGCTCACCCCGATGCACGCGAGGATGGCGAGCGCGCGCCGCTCGGGCGGCATCTCGGAGACGATCTTGATGCCAAGGAACTTGGAGGCGCAGTACCCGAGCACCTGGGCGATGATGTAGAGGCTCTTCAGGTCGAGCGCGGGGAGCAGCGGCAGCGCGACCATCCCCTTGTAGGAGCCGACCGCGAACGGCTTGCGGAAGGCGTACATGCAGAAGTAGGTCGCGAACGCGGCGATCACGGCGAAGGCCGTGAACACCGGCGCGGGGGCTCGCTCGAGCCATTTCGTCACGCTTCGCTGGGCCGGCATGGGAGCTCCGAGGAAGGCGCGAGGGTAGTCGCGGCCGCGCAGCGCGCGCATGGATTTTCAGTGAGGAGCGCGGCCGGTTCCCTTCCGCCTGCGTCCGTGCGAGACATGGATCCCGCGCCGCGGCCTGCGGCCTGGTCAGGGAGGGCACGCCTTGGCAGACCCGTCATCGCTCGCCGCAAGGAAGATCCTGGAAGATGTCGTGGCCGCCGCCCCTTCGGCCGGGCGGGCGGCCCCGGCGTTCGGGCGGGATGAAAGGCTGCGCGGCGCAGCCGCCCTGGTCGCGATGGGCCTCGCCGTCGGGGGAGCGGGCGAGCTCTCGTACGACCAGCTGAAGCAGCGCTTCCGGAGCGCGATGACGCGCGATCCCCTCGACTCGCTCGCGGTGATGATCCTCGGCTGCTCGTACCTCTTCTACCTCGCCGAGCACGGCGAGAACCCGCGGTGCGAGAGCTTCATGGACGCCCTTCTGTTCATCTCGACCTGCCTGTCCGTCGGCTACGCCGACATCTTCGCGCGCACCGCTGCGGGCAAGGCGATCGCGTCCTTCGTGATGACGTGCGGACCGACGCTCGCGGCCTCCGCGCTCAGCACGCCGCAGGGAGCGGAGGCCGAGAGCCGGGCGATCATCGAGCGACTGGACGGGATCCTCGAGGCGCTGCGCGCGCCGCGGTGAGCGGCCGCGGGCCGAGCCGACGACGCCGTCGAGCACAACCGTGCTGTCGACGTCCGGGGCACCTGACCCAAGGTGTTTTGCCGCAGACCTTCCCATGAGCCCTGTAGAGCACCCTCGATTGCGCCGGAGATCGGTCCGTCGGTTCCCTAAGCATGCTCAGGGGGATCCCTGATTCACACGTCATCACTGTGGCATGACGTCTCGATGGGACGCTTTGTCGCTCTGACGTGGGGCGCTTTGCACCTCCGCGCGCGCGCGGCGGGGCCGTAATCTTCCTGAAAAAGCAGCGAAACATCGCTCCGCCGGCTCTGGAATACCTCTTGCGACGTCGGGCCGCGCCGGGGCATCGAGGCCTCGGATCTCCAGGTCACGCGGAGCCGGACAGGCCCGCATAAAAGGCGGCCCGATGACGGCTGTCCGACGTGCCCCTCAGCGTCGACTGAGCGTCGACTGAGCGTCGACTGGATCACAAAGCGTCGCGACACGGGCTCGCTGCGGTGGCGCTCGTGCTGCAAGAAAGGCGGAGAAGCCATGCCGAATCGCCATGGTTGGATCGACGAGGAACATAACGACGGGCGAGGTCACGACGAGGACAGGGGCGGGCGACACCAGGGACCGCGAGGAGACGAGGCGTATCGCGGCGAGCGCGGAGCGACCGGGGATGCTAGTTACGGGCATCGTGGCAATTACGAGCAAGTCCTCCAGCGCGACGATCGAAGCCATTCCCGAGGAGGTCACGATGATTTCCGCGCCGTATCCGATCAGCGAGAATCCGGCGGCCGCGGCTACGAGGGCGACCCGAGCTGGCGCGGCCACGGCGGCGAGCGCGGATGGGAGGGCAGGCAGGATCGTGGCTGGGGCCAGCGCGAGGACGTCCAGCGCCAGGCGTGGGGCGGCCAGCGTGATGACTTCCAGCGAGGAGGTCGAGACGATCTTGGCTCCAGGCGCGGCTACGGCGGCGGCGAGGGCGGCTTCGGCGGCCGCCAGGGCGGCTTCGGTGGCGGCCAGGGCGGTTACGGCGGCCAAGGTCACTTCGGCGGCGGCCAGGGCGGCTACGGCGGCCAAGGCGGCTTCGGCGGCGGCCAAGGCGGTCACGGCGGCGGCCAGGGCGGACTCGGCGGCAGCCAGGGCAGCTTCGGTGGCAGCCAGGGCAGCTTCGGTGGACAGGGTGGACTCGGCGGCTACGGCGGCCAGGGATTCGGCGCCAGCCACGGCGGGTTCAGCGGTGGGCAGGGCGGCTATGCCGATGAGGGCGGACAGGGCCACTTCGGCGGACAGGGCGGCTTCGGCGGACAGGGCGGCTACGGCGGCGGACAGGGCGGTCATGGCGCCGGTCAGAGCAGCTTCGGCGGCCAGGGTGGATTCGGCGGCCAGGCTGGCCAGGGCAGCTTCGGCGGCCAGGGTGGATTCGGCGGCGGCCAGGGCGGTCAAGGCGGCTTCGGAGGCCAGGGTGGATTCGGTGGCCAGGGTGGATCTGGTGGCGGCCAGGGCGGCTTCGGTCGCCAGGGAGGCCTGGGCGGTGGCCACCACGAAGGATACGGAGCCCGCGGCGGCCTCCGGCAGTGGGCCGACGACGAGCGCCGCTGGAACGAGCGGCCAGGACAGCAACGCGGATACGAGGGCAACGAGTCGTCCTCCGGCGGCGATCAAGGCGTTTATCCTCAGCCCTACGGCGGACAGGGGTTCGGCGGACAGACCTCAGGCGGCCGCAGCTTCCTCCAGACCGCTCGACAGGGCGGCGGGCTCAGCGGCTCGCGCGGCCGCCCGCCCAAGGGGTACAAGCGCTCGGACGAGCGGATCCGTGAGGATATCTGCGATCAGATCGCCGATCAGCCGGACCTCGACGCGAGCGACGTCGAGGTGAAGGTGCAGAACGGCGAGGTCATCCTCTCCGGGACCGTCCGCGAGCGGCGCTTCAAGCACCAGCTGGAGGCGCTCGCCGAGCGGATCTCGGGCGTGATCGACGTGCGGAACGAGATCCGGCTCCACCGCGAGCAGCAGGGCGAGGCGAGGATGAGCGCGGGGCTGTCGTCGAGCGAGCGCGCCGCCACGAGCACGACCGGCGCCACGGCGAGCTCCGCGACGTCCATGGGCGCGACGTCACCCCCGGAGACGAAGAACAACGAGTCGCGCCGGAACGCCTCCTGAGCTCTGGCGTGAATGGCAGAGGCCGGCGGGCCGCCGCGCAGCGGTCGATCGCAGGCCGAGCGCGTGGCAGACGTGGCGGCAGGAGCCGCCGCGGCCACGCCCAGGGCGACAAACGGGTTGAAACCGCCCGAATTGCGCAGAATTTCGAACCACCAAGACGCCATAAGACGCCAAGATATTTGTTTTATTTTTCGGCGCCTTGGCGTCTTATGGCGTCTTGGCGGTTCATCTCTCGCTAGAACAACGTGATCGTTGTTCTAGCCGCAGCCGCCTTCGGTGTCCTCGCCGCCGCCGGCGCCCCCGCCGCCTTCGTTGCCCCCGCTCCCGTCTCCCTCGTCACCGCAGCTGATCGCCCACAACCCGGTCGGTCCGTCGCAAGTGGCGCTCACCGTGCCACACTCGCGCTTATACCTGCACGGCCCCACGCTGTAATAGGCACTGCAGTCAGTTCCGTTCTCAGGCTCTATCGAGGGACATGCGGTGCAGTGCTCGACCCATACGCCGTCGGCGCAGGTGACGCTGCAGGGGGAGCAGGCGTAGTCGCAAAGCTCGCCCTCCTTTGCGCAGCGCGCTCCCGGCGGAGCGCCCCCTCCTGAGAAATCACACGCGACGGGGGTGTCGCCACCGGTCGATGCGCTGGACGACGTGGTCTCCTCGGGCGCGCCGCCGGTGCCGCTCGATACGCTGGAGGACAGGGGCTCGTCGGGCGTGCCGCCCCCCGAACCGGCGCCGGAAGGCTGCTCGACCGCGTCGGAGCAAGCGAACACAGGAAGGAGCGTGACGGGAATGAGCCACCGGATAAAGGTCTTCATGCCGCTCCCTCAGCAACCGATGTGCCAGCGCAAATAGCGGTTTTCTGAGCGTGAAACGATGGAATGCGCCACGGTGAGCCGCACACTGCGCCGTCGGCGGCCCATGGCCATGGCACACTCTGTACATCGACGCCGCGCATCCGACCACGCAGACGTGGAGAACGCGTCCTCGACGCCGCGCCCCGTAACGAGGTGCCCCGTGCGCCGGCCCTCGGCGCGCAGGACTCTGAATGCCCGCGCCACCGCGAGCAACGGACGGCGACGGAGGCCATCAGGAAATGCGATCGATCGGAAGGCTAGGGAGCGCCGCTGCCTGCGGGTTCGTCATGCTGTGCGCGGGCGTCGCGTCGGCAGCCAGCGCGCCGTCCTGGGAGAGCGTGCCGCCGATGATCACCCCGCGGGGCGAGCACACGGCCACGGTGCTCCAGGACGGCAGGGTGCTCGTCGCGGGTGGATACCCGGAGGTGGACGAACCGCCGTACACGACGAGCGGGGCGATGAGCCTCCAGGCGGTCGAGATCTATGACCCGGCGACCGGGTCATGGTCGCCCGCGGCGCCGCTCCTCCAGGCCCGCAGCGGACACGCGGCCGTCCTGCTGCCAGACGGCCATGTCCTCGTGGCCGGCGGCAGGGCGAGGAACGCACAGGCGCAGGGCACATCCCTGTCTTCGACCGAGATCTACGACCCGTTGACCGACACCTGGACGCCCGCGGGGTCGTTGTCGATAGCCCACCCCGCGCCCTCGATGATGCTCGCCGGCGGCAGGCCGGTGCTCGTCGGGCTGGCCTGGCAAGACGTCTACGACGAGTTCGATGGCCAGTTCGTGCTGCACTATTACCAGAACGCAGCCATCTACGACCCGGCGTCGCGCGGCTGGACGGACCTTCCGCACTGCAATGCCGTGGACCGGTGGATGAGGCTGCCTTACAGGCCCCAGCCTGTGAGCGCGACCCTGCTCAACGACGGCCGCGTGATGGTGGCCGGAGGTGGCTGCAGCGTCTATGACCTGGAGACCCGGCTCTGGACCTGGGAGCAGGGCGCCGTGAAGCCGACGACCGAGTATGGGTATCCCGGCGCGACGACGCTGCCGGGCGGCGGGGTCCTGGTCGTCGGAGGCACCTTCCCCGCCAGCCTGGACCCGGAGAGTCACGCCTTCTCGCAGCTCTACCTGCCGCAGGACGACCGCTGGGAGTCGACCCCCGGGCCGTATGCTCCGGCATCGAGCCCGTGCGGGTGGGACACCTCGAGTATCCAGGGGATGCGCACCTCGCTGCTCCCGAGCGGGAAGGTGCTGTTGACCGGAGGCGTGGAGCCATGCAGAGCCGTGGGTTCGACAGCGAACCTGGTCCCCTTCTATGCGACCCAGGCGCTCTTCGATGAGGCGACCGGCTCCTGGTCGAACCTCGACCTGGCGCCGCCCGTGACCATGGCGCGGGCCTACCATTCCTCGACGCGGCTCAACGACGGCAGCGTCCTGATCGCCGGCGGCTACGTCGACGCCGCGACCGCCACGGCGTCTGCCGTGCTCTTCCGCGAGCGCTCGGCGCTCGGCGGGGCCTGCGACACCGACAGCGACTGCGGGAGCGGCTTCTGCGCGGACTCGGTCTGCTGCGACGCGGCCTGCGCCGGCCCCTGCGACGCCTGCGCGGCCGCCTCGGGCGCGTCGCAGGACGGCGTCTGCACCCCTCTCACGGGCGTCGCCTGCGACGACGCGGACGCGTGCGTCGCCGGGGGTCTCTGCGAGGCGGGCGCATGCGTCGGCGGCGCGCCCGCGCCGGACGGGACGCCGTGCAGCGACGGCGACGTGTGCTCCGCGACGAGCGCTTGCGAGGGCGGGGCCTGCGTGGGGTCGACCCTCGCGGTGTGCCTGCCCGTCGATGACTGTCATGAAGCGCCTGTGTGCGACCCCGCGGCGGGGTGCGCGGCGCCCGCGTCCGCGAAGCCGGACGGTACGCCCTGCGACTTCGCCGGGTCCGCAGAGGGTTGGGAGGTGACGGGGCGGATGGGCGTCCTCCTCAACCTGCCTGCGGCCACGCTGCTCCAGGATGGGACGCTCCTCGTGATCGGCTTCGGCGAGACAGGGAATCCGCCGCGGGCGGGCGATGTCTGGCTCCGCTACGACCCGAGCACGGGCTCGTGGCAGCCCCCCGAGAAGTTGAACGCGGCGAGGCGCCCGATGAGGCTCGCATCGCTTCCGGACGGGAGGGCCCTGGGGATCGCCGATGGCCCGCTCCGGCGCCCCTCGCAGACGGTGCGATTCGACCCTGCGACGGGCGTCTGGTCGCCGGCCGCGCCCACCCTCGTGTCGCGCTATATGGCCGACGCGACGGTCACGCCGCTCGCAGACGGCCGGGTGCTCGTCGCCAGCGGCGACGGCAACGTCGACGGCGGCGGAGAAAAGGCCGAGATCTACGACTCCGTCACCAACACGTGGACCCTGGCAGCGCCCATGAACGTTCCGCGAAGCCTCGCCACGGCGACGTTGCTGCAGGACGGCAGGGTCCTCGTCACGGGCGGAGACAGGCAATCCCAGGAGGTGAGCGCGGAGATCTACGACGCGGCGACCGACACGTGGACACGCGTCGCCTCGATGCAATGGATGCGGCGCCGTCACGCGGCAACGCTGCTTCTGGACGGCCGGGTGCTCGTCGTCGGGGGACGAGTAGGAGTCACCGGCGTCAACATGAAGACGGCCGAGATCTACGATCCGGCGAGCGACACGTGGACCTCGACCGGAGAGATGGTCGAGCCACGGGACTCCCCCCGCGCAGCGCTCCTCCCCGACGGCAGGGTCCTGGTGATGGGCCTCCCGTCCCCATCCAGAGCCAATGACGGTGCCTTCACGGCCGAGATCTACGATCCGGCGAGCGACACCTGGACGCTCGCGCCGGCGCTGGACGTGAGGGCTCAGAGCGCCGTGATGGAGCGGCTCCACGACGGCCGCATCCTGATCGCCGGCGGCAGTTCCGGGTATCAACGTCTCGACAATGCGTGGCTCTATGTCGCAGCGCAGCCTGCGTCGCCCGGGATGTGCCAGAGCGGCGCCTGCGTGCCGGGCGAAGGCGGGGGCGAGAGCGCTGGCGCGGGGGGCGGCAGCGACGGCGCCGGCGGCAGCACCACGGGCGAAGGCGGCGGGGCCGTGAGCGGCAGCGGCGGTGCAGGCGGCACGGCCGCGGGCGGGCACGGCGGCGGCGGCGATGCCAGCGGTGGTATCGGCGGCGGCGACAGCGGCGGCGGCAGCGGCAGCGGCAGCGACGCCAGCGGCAGCGGCGGCGACGCCAGCGGCGGTGTTGGTGGCAATCCGGACGGCGGCGGCGCCAGCGGCGGTGTTGGTGGCAATCCGGACGGCGGCGGCGACAGCGGCGGTGTTGGTGGCAATCCGGACGGCGGCGGCGCCAGCGGCGGTGTCGGTGGCAATCCGGACGGTGGCGATGCCAGCAGTGGCATCGGTGGCAATCCAAGCGCCGGCGGCGGCGATGCCAGCAGTGGCACCGGTGGCAATCCCGGCGGCGGAACCAGCGGCGGGGGCGACGGGGGCGCTGGCGGCGACGGGGGCGCTGGCGGCACGGCCATCGGCGGCCAGGGCGGTGACACCAGCCATCAAGGGGGCGCCACATCCACCACGACCGGCGCTGGCAGCGATGACACCACCACCACCGGCGCCAGCGCGCAAGGCACGCAGAGCAGCGGCGGCGGCGATCTCCCGAGCGCAGGAGGGGGCGGCGGCTGCAGCATGGCCAATGGTCCTCGGGAGGCACCGTCCTGGTTGCTCGCCCTCGCGGCGCTCGCCGCCACGCGGCTGCGTCGGCGCCTCGTAAGGCCCCGACGCACCGCCTGAGCTCTCGAGAGCACGTGTACAAATCAGCGTGCTCTCGAGCCTCGAAAGCCAAGAAGCCCGCTGAGCCACCGGGCCGCCGCCGAAACGTCATGGCGTCCGGCGGCGCGCGCTCGTCGAGCCTCGCCAGCGCGGCAATGCAGCGACGACGCCCCGGCGCGCATTGCTGCCCCAGCAGCAGCCGGTGGTGATCCGCTGCTTCTGCACGAGCACAACCGGTGTCCGCCCAAAGCCGCCAGCACATGTTCAGCGCTTCACGCCGCCCGGGGTGATCGCTTTAAGATAAGCGGATGTCCAGCGAGCAACCCGAGCAAACCCTCCCCCTGCCCCGCGCCGAGAGCCGCGGGGCGAGCCGCATCCTCGACGCGCTGGAGCGCGCGGGCAACAAGCTGCCTGATCCGGCCGTGCTCTTCATCCTGCTGGCAGCGGTGGTCGTGGTCCTCTCCGCGGGGCTCGCCACGCTCCAGTTCAGCGAGATCGACCCGCGCACGAAGCAGCCGCTCGTGGTCCACAGCCAGCTCTCGGGCAAGGCGATCGCCGAGTTCCTCTCGACCATGGTGCAGACCTTCACGAGCTTCCCGCCGCTCGGCGTGGTGCTCGTGGCCCTGCTCGGGGTCGGCATCGCCGAGCGCTCGGGGTTCATCAACGCCGGCCTGAAGAAGGTCCTCGCGATCACGCCGAGGGTGCTGCTCACGCCGATGCTGATCCTCGTGGCCATCGCGAGCCACACCGCAGCGGACGCGGGGTACGTGCTCGTCATCCCGCTCGGCGGCGTCATCTTCCAGGCCGCCGGCCGGCACCCGCTCGCGGGCATCTCCGCGGCGTTCGCGGGCGTGTCGGGCGGCTTCAGCGCGAACTTCATCCCGTCGAGCCTCGACCCGCTGCTGCAGGGCCTCACGCAGGCCGGCGCGAGCATCCTCGACCCGAAGCGCACCGTGAACCCGCTCTGCAACTGGTTCTTCTGCAGCGCCTCCTGCCTCGTGATCATCGCGGTCGGCTGGTACATCACCGACCGCGTGATCGAGCCGCGCGTCGCCCGGACGCCCGTGGACGCCGCGCCCGAGGCGGAGCAGCTCATGACGGCGGCGCTCGCGCCGCGCGAGGCGCGCGCGCTCTGGCTGGCCCTCGCGTCGATGGCGGCCGGCGTCGCGTTGCTCGTCGCGGCGAGCGCGCCGGCCTCCTCGCCGCTGCGCGCGGCGAGCGGGCAGCTCACGGTCAGCGGCGCGCCGCTGATGAGCGCGATCGTGCCGCTCATCTTCCTCTTCTTCCTCATCCCAGGGCTCGTCTACGGCTACGCGGCCGGCACGTTCACGAGCCACCGCGACGTGATGGACGGCATGAGCAAGACGATGAGCACGATGGCGTATTACCTGGTCATGGCCTTCTTCGCCGCGCAGTTCATCTACCTCTTCAACCGCTCGAACCTCGGCGCGCTCCTCGCGCTGAAGGGCGCCGCGGCGCTGCAGGCGATGGCGCTCCCGAGCGCGGTGACCATCGTCGGCGTCATCCTGCTCACGGCGATCACCGACGTCCTCATCGGGTCCGCGTCGGCGAAATGGGCGCTGCTCGCCCCGATCCTCGTGCCCATGCTCATGTCGATCGGCATCTCGCCGGAGCTCACGCAGGCGGCGTACCGGATCGGGGACTCGACGACGAACATCGTCTCGCCGCTGATGGTGTATTTCCCGCTCGTGGTGGTCTTCTGCCAGAAGTACGTGAAGGGCACGGGGATCGGCACGCTCGTCGCGCTGATGGTCCCCTACTCGGTGACCTTCCTCGTGGCGTGGACGCTGTTCCTCCTCGCCTACTGGCAGCTCGGCCTCCCGCTCGGGCTTGACGCGCCGTATGTCTACCCCTGACGTACCCCTCCGGGGCGGCCGCCGCAAATAGCGCACCCGCTCGGCGGGTCGCACGAAGAGCCACGCGCTCGCGCGCGGGGCTGGGCTTGCCGGAGCCTCCCGCCAGCGTCGCCGGGAGGAACCGTTACACCTCGGAATCCAGACCGGCTCCCCGCTGCACCCCATTGCGAGCGCCTGCGAGTAGCACAAGCTTACCATGAGGCGCGCCCGCGCCCGATGGGCGTGCCGGGTGCAAGAGATCTGGAGTTGACGATGAATAAGGACATGAATGAATCTTTGCACGTCGCGGCAGAGCCGTCTGGCGACGAATCCAAGGAGATCAACCTTGCTGCTCTGAACCCTGATCCGGAGCACATCCGGAAGATCGGGAAAGAGGCGGTAAAGTCCGCGATGCTGTCGGTCGCAGACCTGCGCGAGGGGCGGAGGCGCCACGACTCGCTCACCCTCAGCGAGTGGACTGACTTCGGCTCCGCGCCGAGGCCCGGCGTGCTGCCGGAGGGCTAGCGAGGGCGTCGCTCCGAGGAGACATGCCCTCTCTGAGGCTGGGATCGGCGCGCGCCGCTGTCCGGCGCCCCCTTCCTCGCAACCCCACTCGTCATGGAGAGCGCCCGGATGGCCCCCGTCGTGAGACTGCCTATCGCAACCGACCGATCTCACGCCGTGCCCATATCGACCTATGTGGTGAAGGTGGTGAGCCGCTGCAACCTCAACTGCAGCTATTGCTACATGTACAACCTGGCGGATCGGACCTACGTGTCCCAGCCCGCGGTGATGCGCGAGGACGTCACGACGGCGCTGTCGAAGCGCATCGTATCGCACGTGGCCCGGCACGACATTCCGACCGTTCACGTCATCCTGCACGGCGGGGAGCCGCTCTTGCTCGGCAGACGCCGCCTCCGCGGGTGGGTCGAGCAGGTCAGGGGCGCGCTGGAGGAGGCCCACGTTCGCTCGCACTTCAGCGTCCAGACCAACGGTGTGCTGATCGATGACGAGTGGATCGATCTCCTCGCGGATCTCTCCATCAACGTGGGCCTCAGCATCGACGGCCCGAAGCGCTTTCATGACCGCCACCGAGTGGACCACCAGGGCGCCGGGTCGTTCGACGACGTCGTGGCGGCCATCCGGCGCCTCCAGGCGCACCCGAGGGGGCCCAGGATCTTCGCGAACGTGCTCGCGGTGATCAACACGGACATCCCACCTCGGGAGATGTTCGAGCTGTGGCAGTTCCTCGACGTGCCGGGCATGGAGATCAACCTTCCGCACGCGAACCATGAAAATCGGCCGCCGACGGGGGCGATGCCGTACGGGGACTGGATGATCGAGCTCTTCGACCTATGGTTCGAGCAGAATCGGCCCGATCGACACGTGCGGTATTTCGAGAACATCCTGCGCCTCTTGTTCGGGCATCCGATGAGCACCGACAACATCGGCGGAAGACCTGCAGGGGCGATCATCGTCGAGACGGACGGCGGCATCGAGCCGACCGACGCGTTCAAGTGCTGCGAGCACGGGCTCACGAAGCTGGGCATCAACGTGCTGCGCAACGAGCTCGACGACGCGCGTCGATCGTCGATCGTCCGCGCGATGCAGGGCGGCGTCACGGCGCTCTGCGCGACGTGCCACGCCTGCGATCTGCGGGATGTGTGCGGAGGGGGCTACATGCCGCATCGCTTCAGCCGGGAGCGACGGTTCGACAACCCCTCCGTATACTGCGAGGACCTGCAGAAGCTCATTCGCCATATCCGCCAGCGCGTCATCGAGTCGCTGCCCCCCGAGATGATCGCGGTGGTCCGTCCGAGCGCGGTCCGTCCCTGAGGGGACAGATCCACGCCGGCGAGGTCCAGCCGCGTCCGGATCTGGCGTGCAAGGCAGGCCAGGGCCCGCTCGGCCACGATCAGAGAGAGCCCTGACGAAGGCGCTCGCTCACAAGAACTCGCTGCCAGGGACGGGTCCACGGGAGACGCGGAGGTAATTGATTGGCATATGATCGCCCAGCGAATAGCGAAGCAGGAGCGGTTCACGCAGGAAGGGAGGAACGAGCTTCTTCGCGAGCCATCCCACGGGTCCGAGGTCGGGGAGCAGGCCGCGAGGGGAGAACTGCTCACTGAGCCACGAAAGAGCGCTGCCGAGCATGGCGACCCCCCCGATGCGCACCTGGCCTGCGGTCGGCCCCCTGTTGCTGATCCAGCCTTCTATCGAAGAGATGTACTCCTGACCGAAGTGCTCGAAGATCCCTGCCGAGCGCGGTGGCAAGTGCGGTATGATGTCTCGGGAATAGACGTGCCGGAAGAGCTTGTTCCCGAACTCTCCCTGAAACTTCGTGGCAAAAGCCTGGTCGCCGACCATCGGTTGGCCGAATGTGTAGATTCCGCGCAACAGCGGCCGCAGCTCACGGAGCTTCTCGTCCGAGTAGATCAGCGCCGCCGCGAGGACGGCGAGCGCGCCGCCCAGGCTGTGGCCGGTGATGTAGAGCGCCTCCATCTTGAACCGGAGCGCGTCCTCGAGCGCCCCGACCATGGACCGCAGTCTCTCCTTTTTGCGAGATTCGTCACCTTGCCTCAACAAACCCGACACCTCGTCACAGGACACACGGACATCCTCCATCGAGGGCTCCTGAGCGCAGCGCTTGCTTATCGCATCGCGCAGCGATGCTCCACAGATCGACTCACCGTTCTGGGCGGCGACAAGGTAATTTCTCACGCGTGACCATACCGACAGGATGCCGTGATAAAAGCCTCCGTGCACACGTCCAGCGGCATAAAACGCCTCCGTCTTCATATTGATATTGGCCAACCAATTGGTCAGAGGCTGCAGCTGCGATCCACGAAAGACGAGGATTCCCACCCGCCCATCCCTGCTCAGGACGAAGTGCACGAGCGAATCCATGAGAAAACCCTGATTATTGAACGTGACCGTGACACAGACATTCGAGAATCCGCGACGCTCCAACATTCTGATGACTTCCTCGTTGTCCGAGTATGCCCATGCCGACGCGGAAGCGAGGAGAGATGAAGCGGTGTGGTCGTATGCGCCTGGACTCACGTTCACGAGGTCATCGACGAGGTCACCGGCCCTCAAGCGTGCCGCGGCAGCCGCCCACTGCTCCGGAAAGAGAGCGATTGCACGCTGAAGTGTCTCGGCGATCCGGATGTCGTCGGCGCTGCTCGATATGTCCTGATCTGGCCACAAATCCTTGTCTGCCATGGCTCCCCTCGCTCCTCATCGCCATTCGGCCGGCGTTCGCTATGGAAGCTGCGGCGAGCACGCGCCTCCGGCCGGGACGCGCGTGCCGTCGCTCGGAGTCCGGTCGGCGTGAGCCGCACTTTTATCACCAGCGCTCATCGTGAGCTGGCTCGACGCGCAACGTAGTCTTCGCGCCGACGACGCGCCCCGCGCCCACCAACACCGGAGCGGGTCGACCCCACACCTCAAACTACCACCGCCTCCCCCCTCTGCAACCACCCGAGCGCGGCGGAGGCCTGCGAAGAGCCTGCCAGGACTTCCGACGAGAATGCGTGATTACCCAGGCCAGAAGATCGAGCGCCCTCGCAAGATATGGAGGAAAGAGAGACCAGAGCGATTCAAGGATACCGGGGTGGATCACCGCGCACGCCTCGGATCGCAAATCGCCCCCTTGGATCAAGCGGCTCCCTGACAGGGTGGCTTGGCCGCGTCTCCGAGCGTCGGCGCGGAGCGCAGCGCCCCCACGCTGCGCTCCGCGCGATCTGCGATCGAGCGCCCACCCAGGCAAGTCAAGTCTTTTCGGCGGCACGCTGGGCGGCCGAATTTGGCCCCATCTCTTCGCTCCTTGTGATCCTATCGGAGAGGCCGGTCGCAGGCGCCGCATCCTGCGCCCAGCCCGCGTCTACCTATGGCCGAGGTGCTCGCCGCGTCGCTCGCGTTCCCTGCCGTGATCTTCACGGTCTTGCTCGCGCTCGCGCTCATCTACTGGCTGTTCGTCCTCCTGGGCGCGCTCGACCTCGACCTGCTCGGCGGCGCCCACGGCGACGCCGCGCCCGACCTGGGCGGGCTCGAAGGCGCCGCCAAGGGCGCGCTCGAAGGCGCCGCCAAGGGCGCGCTCGAGGGCGCCGCCAAGGGCGCCGCGGAGGGTCTGGCCGACGCGGCCGACGGAGCCGACGGCGCGCACGGCGTCGGCTCGCTGCTCGCGGCCCTGGAGCTTCACCGCGTGCCGGCGACCGTGACGCTCTCGCTGATCGCGACGTTCGGCTGGTTCACGAGCGCCCTGTCGACGGTGCTCGTCGGGCCGCTCTGGCTCGGCTGGGGGTTGCCTGGCTGGACGCTCGGCCTCGCGGTGCTCGCGGGCTCGCTCGTCGCGGCCGTGCTCTTGACCTCGCTCGCGGTGCGGCCGCTCGGCCCGCTGTTCGTGACCCGGCACGCCCAGTCGAAGAAGGATCTCGTGGGCCGCGTGTGCGTCATCTCCACCGGGCGCGTCGACGAGCGCTTCGGTCAGGCCACGATCGACGAGGGCGGGGCGAGCCACATCCTCGACGTCCGGTGCGACACGCCCGGCGCGCTCCGCCGGGGCGACCGCGCGCTGCTCGTGAGCTGGGACCCGGACCGAGAGGTCTTCGGCGTCGAGCCGCTCGACGCCCTCCTGGGCCCTCCCCCTCCCCTGGCCGAGCGGGGTGCGTCCGGCGTGGAAGCGCGCCCGGCCGGCGTCGAGGAGGACGACGCGCCCGCGGCGCGCGCAGCGGACGAGCGGCAGCGCCGCGGCTGAACGCCGGCGTGGGCGCCGCGGCTGAAACGCCGGCGTGGGCGCCGCGGCTGAACGCCGGCGTGAGCGCCGCGGCTGAACGCCGCTGTCGGGCAGGCGGTTTCGTGTACGCTCGTCCCCGAGGGGGCGTCATTCGGCCCCCGACCCGGCTCTGAGCGGGCCTGGACGACCGACCCTCACCGACGTGAACGCGGGGGCCGGCGCCCTCCCCTCCACCGAAACGCGAAGGAGCTCCGCGTGCCCACTGTGACCGTCCCCTTAATCATCGTCCTCGTCGGCGTCCTCGCCTTCGTCGCCCTCGGGATGCTGGTGATGTACGCCAAGTTCTACCGCCAGGTGGATCAGGGCAAGGCGCTGATCATCAACACGAGAGGCCAGGACCCCATCGTCACCTTCACGGGGACGCTGGTGCTGCCCATCATCCACCGCGCCGAGTACATGGATATCTCGGTCAAGACGATCGAGATCGACCGGCGCGGCAAGGAAGGCCTCATCTGCAAGGACAACATCCGCGCGGACATCAAGGTCACCTTCTTCGTGCAGGTGAACAAGACGCAGGACGACGTGCGCACGGTCGGGCGGACCATCGGCTGCGTCCGCGCGTCGAACCCGGAGACGCTCGAGCAGCTCTTCGCCGCGAAGTTCTCCGAGGCGCTCAAGACGGTCGGCAAGCGCTTGAACTTCGAGGACCTCTACAAGGAGCGGCAGAAGTTCAAGGACGACATCATCGACGTCATCGGCAAGGACCTGAGCGGGTTCGTGCTGGCCGACGCGGCGATCGACTACCTGGAGCAGACGCCCATCGACCTGCTCGACAAGGACAACATCATGGATGCCGAGGGCATCCGGAAGATCACCGAGCTCACGGTCGCGCAGAACGTGCTGACGAACGAGCTCCGCCAGAAGGAGCGGATGGAGATCGGCAGCCAGAACCTGAACTCCGACGAGGCCATCTTCCGCTTCGATCAGCGCCGGGCCGAGGCCGAGGCGAAGAAGAACAAGGAGATCTCGGTGGCGCAGGCGCGCGAGCAGAACGAGGCCGCCCGCATCACGAGCGAGGAGCGGAAGAAGACGGTGCTCCTCCAGGAGAAGAACGACGAGGAGGCCTTCGTCGCCCGCGAGGCGAAGGAGCGCGGCGTCTCGGTCGCCCAGAAGAACAAGGAGCGGGAGGTCGCGGTCGAGACCGAGCGCGTCGAGAAGGCGCGTCAGCTCGAGATCGTGAGCCGCGAGCGCGACGTGATGCTCCAGCAGATCGCGCGCGAGAAGGAGATCGAGCTCCAGAAGAAGGACATCGCCGACGTGGTCCGGGCGAGGATCGTGGTCGACAAGACGGTGGCCGAGGAGGAGGAGCGCATCAAGGACGTGCGCGCGGTGGCCGAGGCGACGCGCCTCAAGGACGTGACGCGCATCAACGCGGAGGCCGAGGCGCAGGAGCAGCTCGTCAAGCAGCTCAAGGGCGCCGAGGCGAGCGAGGAGGCGGCGAAGTTCCGGGCGCGCGAGAGGCTCATCACGGCCGACGCCGAGCTCGAGGCGAGCGACAAGGCCGCGCGCGCGAAGATCCGCCTGGCCGAGGGCCTGCAGGCTGAGTCCGCGGCCGAGGGGCTGGCGCGCATCCGGGTGAAGGAGGCCGACGCGCAGGCGATCGAGAAGCAGGGGTTCGCCGAGGCCCGCGTCACGCTCGAGAAGATGAACGCCGCCGCCGCCGGCGAGGAGAAGCAGGGCCTCGCGCGGGTGATGGTCAAGGAGGCCGAGGCGATGGCGATCGAGAAGCAGGGGCGCGCCGAGGCGCTCGTCGCCAAGGAGCGGCTCCTCGCCGAGGCGGCGGGCATCGAGCAGAAGGGGCTCGCGGCCGCGCGGACGCGCGAGGCCGAGGCGCTCGCCCTGGAGAAGACGGGCCTCGCCGAGGCGACCGCGATCAAGCAGCGGCTCCTGGCCGAGGCGGCGGGCACCGCGGAGAAGGCGGCGGCGATGAAGGCGCTCGACGGCGTCGGGCGCGAGCACGAGGAGTTCCGCCTCCGGCTCGAGAAGGAGCGGGCGGTGGAGCTCGAGTCGCTGCGCATCCGGGCCGAGATCGCCAAGGCGCAGGCCGAGATCCTGCACGGGGCGTTCGAGCACGCGAAGATCAACATCGTCGGCGGCGACGGGGCGTTCTTCGATCGCTTCGTCAAGGCGGTCACCCTGGGCCAGTCGGTCGACGGGCTGGTCGACCAGAGCGCCACGGTGCGCGCCCTGGCCAGCGACTACCTGAACGGCAACGCGAGCGTCACGGAGGACCTGAAGCAGCTCGTCGCGCCCGGGGGAAAGCCCTCGGACGGCACGCTGTCGGGGATGCTGACGTCGCTCCTGCCGAGCGCCGACGCCGACGGGAAGAAGAAGATCGAGGCGCTGGCCCAGAAGGCGCGTGAGCTCGGCATCGACGAGCTCGTCAAGGCGCGCGGCCCGCGCGCCTGAGCGGCGCTCTCCCGCTTCGGAGACGAGCCCACCTCGACGTCTTCCATGCTCGGCGCCTGAAGCGCGCCGTCGCTCTCATCCACGCCCCACCGAAGAACAGTTGCTCCCCAATCGCGCGCTTCACGCGCTCAGGGAAGGGCTCCCGATGTCTCCTACTCGGCGAGCAGGACGCCCGAGCGCGCGCAGAGAGCGAGCTCTTCATCCGTCGGGAACGAGAGGTTGTCCTGCTCGACCTTGATTGGTTGCCCGTTGGCCGTGAGCGATCGCAAGACGTCAGAAAATCGCTTCGCAGAACTGGCGACGAGGTGAAAGAAGGACTTTTGCCCGAGGACTGCCTTGGGGTGCCGCAGCACGAATCCCGGACCTTGGTAATAGGCGTGGCCGAACGTGTCGAGCTTCCGCTCGATCACCCCGCGAAGCTCCTCGATCAGTCGCGCGGCGTCCTGCGGATCGAGGAACCCACCGAGGCACGCGTCCGTGCGCCAGCGCTCGTACTTCCAGTCGAGCGCGAGGCGCAGCAAGGTCGACTCGAGATCCTCGCCGCCCGCCTCGATGTCGTAGCACATGTGATCTGTGATGTAGAATCGGCCTCTGGCGTCAACGCAGAGCTGATGGTCCAACCTCACCGTACCCACCCGATGCACCTGCTCCCCTTTGATTGACCCGACACGTTCGCGTTCGGGAGCCGTTTCGGCGATGAAGCCCGGCGCCACCAGAGGCTTGATATGGAAGAGAGCCCAGTAGGTCAGATCGTCCTCTGCGATAAGGCCACCATAGTCGCGCTCCAGCGCAGCGAGTACAGGCCAGAGGTCCGCGCCGTAGAGCTTTCGAAGGTGCTCCTCGGTCCGCCGGAAGCAGTCCACCCTCTGAATTCGCCGCGCTTCAAGGTATTCCTGCAGATCGGGGATCGGCTTGAAGAGCTCCACGATCGGGCGCTTCCGCTGTACGAGGAGCTCGCCCTCACTCCACTCGGCCCACTCCGTCCCGATGTCGCCGTAGTGGAGGGCCTGCTCGATGCGCCGGTCTGCGGTGGCACATATCGATAATTCACCGATGCCGGTCTTCATATGATACTGAGGTTCTTCAGGCACCGGCTGGTACACTTCGACGAGAAGCGCGTCCGCGCGGCCATCGTGCAGGCCGATCTCGACACCCGTGGCCTCCGCCGCAGCGAGCAATGTCGGCAGATCGTCGAAGGACCGAGCGGCGATGCGGTCTTGCACGACAAACCACTGATCGTCCGACCAGCAATGGTCGTGCGCAGAAGACGCGGCGAAGTTTTCGACGATACGGATCTTGTTGGCCAGCTTTCTGGCATCGTCGCGAGAGCGATCGTGGATTCGGAAGCCGTAGGCAGCCGGTACCGGGATGAGCTCCGCCGCGAGTCTCTCAAGAAAAATGCGCAGGCTCGCTCCCAGTCGCTGCTCGAATCTTCCGACGTAGACCGCGCCATCCCTGCTGGCAAGCACGACAGGCCGGCCGGACGCGTGTCGTGCGATCACGAGACCAGGAAGATCCGAGCGCCGCTGTCGAGGAGAACAGTCGAAGTCGGCAAGCACGCCGAAATCATCGTCGCCGAGAACGGGCAGCCCGCGACCACTCGTGAGCTGCAAGAGCAGCGCCGCAGCCTCGACCCACCGCGGAGTACAACCAGGAGGCGCCAGCTTAGCGAGCGCGCGCCGGTCGTGCGGTCGGCTGATGACCGCGGCTGCGCCGAGCTGCGAGAGGCCATCGGAGAGCTCCCGGTTGCCGCTCATCATCTCCCCACGCGCTGAAACTGGTTGTCCGTGATCTTCCACATGCCAACATCGTGGATGCCGCCTGGCCGCTGTGGCTGAGGCTCATGCACTTATCGTCATTCCGTTGCCTTGATCCCTGCTTTGCGAAGAGCCGCCAGTCTGGCCGGACCACCAGGGCGATATGTGTCTACTGCGACGGCAGCACCGGGGTAGCGCTGCACGACACGCTGAACAAGATCAACCACCTCCGCAGGGGAGCTCGCAACGACGAGCGTCTTTTTCTTTCCACTCTCTGGTGACCCGACGACCCGGACCCATGTGGAGGAGCTGCGCCAATTCGTGACAACAGAATCCGATGCCTCCTCGACCCTCTGCAGCTGGAAAGGGCTTACCAGAGCCCCACCCACGTCGGCATCGATCGAGATGGCTGCATGATCCGGAATTTGCGACATCATTTCGGACTCAAGCGCGACATTTTCCAGGAAGACGCGCACCGAACCAGCCTCGACCTCTATCTTGTCAATCATTCCAATGTGTAGCCAGACTCTCCCGACGCCATCAATGTATAGATGACTTTCGTCTGCATACAGACCGATCAGTATCAGCTCGCACCCGAGCTGCGCATGCATGACGCGAGGCCATGGCCGTGAAGTAAGACATGCCGACGGATACCCCGGAAGTTCCGTGATTTGCTCCTCGGGAGGCGTCAGCAAGATCATCTGATACAAGCCTATGGCAAAGTCAGGCTGCCTGTAAGGCTTGCTTGCACGCTTTACCATACCGCCAAAGTCTTCTTCGACCTCGAACACGGCGTCGTACCATGGGACGCTTAGGCGCTCTAGCTCTGCGGCGAGCGTCTCCCAGTTACACGAGCGGGACACGTCTCGGAACACCCCCTCGTTTTCGAGAAAGGTGCGTGCACGCAACGATAGGCGGTCGCTGAAGAGATCTGACGAAGGTCGTGACATGGTGTGTGTCATGTCCGCGCACGGCGCTGCCATCCTCGCTGAGGATCGAGGCGCCACGTGCCTAGATTGTCAACCCCAGGGACGTCGCCCCTGGGGCGTTGGTTGGCTCTCATGTTGAACTCGGCGGACGGGATGGTCGTAGGTGATGTTGGTCCTTTGCCTTGCGAATTATCGAATCCCGGCGCGATGACCCCTGTGGGTGGCATCATTCCGGCGAGTGCGTAGAGTCGCGGTATCGCCTGAGAACAGTTTGGACACGACGCTCGAGGAACATCGCCTTGATGTGAAGAAATGCCCCCTTCGCGTTCGATCTCGTTCATTGCCGCGCGTAGGTTTTGTCGCCACTTCGGGTCACCCGGCCTGCACGTTCGCGGCTGGTTTCGTTGCTCCCAATCGCTCAAGTGAGCAGAAAGTGCGGCTGGTTCAGCGCAGTGCTCAGGATTCACCCTAGAGCCCGTACCCCGAGCATTGGAAGGCGGCAGAGCCGCGAGAACAGCAGGATGAAGAGCATTCGCGTTACCGCTCATCCCAGTCACGACGGTTCGGTCTCGTCGCATGATCGTCGTTACGCAAGGGCGCAAGCCATCCAGGTCGATGAGGTCGCTCGGCCGTCCATCAGCGTACGTATATGCCTTGAGGCTCCCCTCGATCCCGATCGGCTCCGGGCTGAGGTACTCCCCGGTCTCCGGGTCGTAGTACCTGTGCCCATTGTAGTGGAGCCCGGTCTCCTCGTCGGCGTACTGCCCTGGAAGCCTGAGCGGCGTGATCCTGGCCTGTTCGGCCGGCAGGTCGCCGTAGAGCCCCGCATCGAGCTCCGTCGCGACGCTCCCGTCGCCTTCGAACAGCGCCTCCGGAGAACCGTTCACGCCATGGACGAAGTACCTGGGCGCCCCCGCGGCACCGTCCCGCTGGGCGAGCGGCAGCACGCTCTCCGGCAGCGTGACGTAGCTCCGCTCTTCCACCACGGGCGCCTCCCCATCCCGCGCTCGCTCGCTGCGCTCGTGCACCATGACATCGCCGCGCCAGGCATACCGGGTCACGCTCTCGACCTGCCCTACCCGCGCCACGCGCTTCTCGATCCTGCGGCCGAAGGCGTCATAAGCGAACGAGATCGTCAATCCCTCCGGGGTCCGCGCTGCCATGAGCCGTCCGTCGCCGCTCCAGTCGTATGTCCATGCGAGCTCACGCCGTACCTCCCCCTGGCCGTCCAGCTCGCTCACGCGCTTCCGCACCACATCGCCGCGCTCACTGTACTCGTAGTGCACGGTCTCTTGTCCCGCGGTGCGTGCCGTCAACCGCCCCCCAGGCGCGTACGTACGTCGCTCGCCAGCTCGCTCCATCTCTCCCGCAGCGGTGAAGCGGAACCGCTCCGCGACGCTGCCCGCCTTGCGCCGCTCGACGACGCGGCCGTTCGCATCGCGAAGCAGCTCTCCTACCTTGCCGCCGAGGTCCTCGTCGGTGCGTAGCAGCCCCGCAGGCGACCAAGCATACGTCCTGCGCCACGTCTCGCGTGACGGCAGCGGCCCGACCCAGGCGGGCTCTCCCGGACCGACACGCGGCGCCGTCGGCATGCCGAGCACGCGCTGCCGCTCCATCCACCCCTCCGCGTTGACCTCGGTCGCGATGGCGCCGCCGCCCGGCAAGAGCCGCTCGACCTCGAAGCCGCGCGCATCGTAGGCGAGGCGCAGCGGCGCGCTCTCACCGCCGATCTGCACGGCCACAGGTCGCCCCCTGACGTCGCGCTGCACGCTCATCTCGCCGCCCGGTCCGCGGACGGAGGTGGCCTTGCCCATGGCATCGTAGGTCCACGCGAACGCCGCGAGCACCTGGGCGCCTCGCCGCGTCACCTCGGCCGTCACCCGCCCCCGCCGGTCGTAGGTGTACTCGCACTCGATGTCACCGCTGACCGCGCGCTCGATCCGGCCGAGCGGATCGTACTCGAACACATCCTCCCGCCCGTCGGCTGTGCTCCGCCTCACGAGCCTCCCGAGCGGATCGTACTCGAGATCGACGCTCTCGGAGCCAGACTGCCTCCGGACGATCCTGCCCAGCAGATCGAGCCTGTACCGGATCGCCCGCCCATCGAAGGTCCGCTCGCCGGTGATGCGCCCCTCGGCGTCGCGCTCGATCCGGTGCTCCTCGCCGGCCTCGTTGACGATGCGCACCAGGTCCTGCTCGCGATCGTAGCGGTACCGCACCTTGCTCCCGTCCGGCCGCTCGAGCTCGGTGACGACATGGAAGCCGCCCCAGCGCAGCGTGGTCGTGCGCCCGTCGGCATCGCTGATCCTGCCCAGGTTGCCGTCGACGTCGAAGTCGTAGCGCGTCACCGCACCGCTCGGCCCGAACACGGCCGCGAGCCTGCCGCAGGCGTCGTAAGCGAAGCGGGTCTCGTGCCCGCGCTCGTCGATGAACCCCATCACCCGGCCGAGGAAGTCGTAGCGGATGCGCCGCTCGGCGCCGTCGGGTTCGATGACTCGGATGCGGTTCGCGAGCGCGTCGTACTCCATGCGCGTCTCGCCGCCGTTCGGCAGGGTCGCGCCGACCAGCAGGCCACGCATGTCGTAGGCGAATCCGACGACGAACCCCATGTCGTCGTAGACGGCCACCACATCGCCGCGCGCGTCCCGCTCGTAGCGCGCGCCGCCACCGAGCGCGTCGGTCATGGCCGAGACGAGCCCGCGCGCGTCGTGTTCGTACGCGGTCCTGTTCGCCGCCGGATCGACCTCGGCCAGAACCCGCCCCTCGGCGTCGCGCTCCCAGCGGAAGACCTGCCCGAGCGCGTCCTGGTACGCGCACAGCGCGCCGGCGTCGTCGTAGCCGAACATGTGTACGCCGCCGCCGGCCCCCCAGACCATCCTGTCGAGCTTGCCAAAGGCGTTGCCGTCGACCCTCCGGATGGCGCGCGAGGTGATCACCTCCGTGAGCGCGCCGTCGTGGTGGTCGACCTTGACGTGCAGGAATCCCTTCGCCCGCGAGCCGTCGCTCAAGGCCGTCGGCAAGCCGTCGTCGAGCGCGTCGTTGCCCTCGCGATGGCACCACGCCTCGCTGCAGCGCCCGCCCTTGTAGCGAAGCTCCGCCACGAGCCCGCCGGGCTCCTCCCGCCGCACCAGGCGATGGTCCTCGTCGTAGGCGAAGCGGTGCGCGTGCCCCGCGGCGTCCTCGGCCGCGACGAGGTCGCCGCGCGCGTCGAATGCATACCGCCGCCGTGTCTCCCATCGACCGTGCGCGAACGCGTTCTTGACCTCGAACGCGGCGATGCGCCCGTCGCCGTGCCGCCGCACGCGCACCACGCGGCCCACGCTGTCGATGACCTGCGCCAGGCGGCCGCCGTCGTAGGCGAGCGCGATGGCGTTGTCGTGGATGTCGACGATCCGGCTGAGCAGCCAGCGGCTGCCCCGCGGCTCCGCAAACAGGTACGCCAGCCCCTCGGCCGCGAGCGCGTAGCCCCAGGGATACCGCGTCAGCACCCCGCACGGCAGCCGCGCCGACTCACCATCATCGAGCTTCCGCGACAGCTCCGTCGCCGCCGCGTGCGGCTCCAGCACCCGCAGGCCGCGGCGCCGCTCCTCGATCTGCCACGCGAGCGAGTGCGTCCAGCCGAAGCCGAGGCCGCAATCCTCCTCAATGAGCGCCGAGCTGTAGCTGCGCTTGATCACGAGCGGGACCACGCCGGGCAGCGCGAGGTCGACGACCGCCACGGTGTACACGCGCCCGGTGATCGGATCGACCGGATCGCCCGCATGCGTGCCGCCGCCACCGCCGTGCGTGGGGTTGGGACAACCGCCGCCGCTGCCGGGCCCGCAGCTCCCCGCGTCCTTGCCACCGCCGCGCGCGCCGTTGCCGCCGTTCTTCCCATCGCCGCCTTGACCGTCGCCGCGGCCATTTCCGTTGCGGCCATTGCCCCCTCCGCCGCCCCCGCCGCCGCCAAGGATGAAGACGCCGGGGTTCATGCCGGGGATCACCGCCGCATTCGGAAACGGGGCCGTTCGCGCCATGCGGGCATGCTCCGCGAGAGAAGTGCGGACGGCAACCCGCCCGCAGCTCCTCCACGGTGCTCGACCGCCCCTGACGCGGCGGCGGCAGTCCCCCCACGCGACGCTGCACGCCGGCGCGCGTCTTCCCGCGCGCGCCAGCTTCCCAGGCAGCGGTGGTGCTGTCATTTGCCCAGAGAGGGTTCACATGAAGGCGGTAAGGCGGGAAGATCATTGAGATTTTCTTCCCGCCTTACCGCCTTACCGCCTTCATGTTCAAATGACAGCACTACCCAGGCCGCCCCCAAAGGGCCCCCGACACCACGGCCGGCGGCCCCCGCGGTGCGCTTGGCGCCGAAAACGCCAATCTGGGCTGTCTCCTGTGCGGGAGAGCACCGCTCGGAGACGGTGACGTGGGAGATAGGATGGTAGTCGTCGACCGCTACCGATCTCCCGATGTCATCGTGCCATGACCGCTACTGGTTCCTCGTCACGTGGATCACGGCGGCGAGGCACATCTCGTCGAGGGTGCTCTCGCCGAGGTGCACGTCCACCGGGGCGGGGAGGTGCTGCTCCTTGAGCGCCTTCACGAGGAATGGATTGCTGTTCGAGTTGTCGTAAGTGCAGCGCATCGTCAGCAGATCGCCGCCGCGGAGCCGCGGGAGCTGCTCGACGGGAGCGTCGTAGTAGAACCCGCGCTGCCACGAGAAGTCCCACCTCGGCGTCTGCACCAGGCACTGCTCCTCAGGCGCGCCGGCGGCGCCCTCCTCGCGCCCGAGGGTGACCTTCATGTCCGTGCCGACATAGTGCATGTGCGTGCCCGCGCCGTAGAGGTACACCTCCTTGGCAGACACCGCCGCGGGCAGCTTGAACTGCATCGTCTCGACATGGTCCTTCGCGCCGGCGGGGATCCGGAACTCGACGCCATCCGCGTCGTCCGGCCCGGGGAGGAGGCCGCGCCCCTGCGCGAAGGGAGACTCGAAGTTGCCGATCAGCGCGATGCCCATGAGCCACTCCGGCACGCCCTGGGTGAAGCGCAGCTGGAGGCGCGTCGCGTCGGGCTCGGCGGTCGTCCCGGCCGGGTGATAGTGGACCTGAATCACCAGCCGCGCCCCCGCGGGGAGCTCAGCGCCGATGTTCGGCTCGAGCGCCAAGGGGACCCCCCCCGGCGCCCACGCGGCGACGAGCTCGCCCGAGAACCCGGGGCCGCCAAAGCAGTCGTATCCGCCGTGCTCATCCACGAGCGCATCCGATGCGCCGTCCCTGTCGAGGAACACCAGCGCGTGGTGCACCACCTTGCTGTTGCCCGGCATGAGGTGCACGCCGTTGATGTACCGCGCCTCCGTGAGCCCAGGATCCATCACGAAACACCGGAGCTGATCGGCGTCGCCGCTCGCGACGAACGGCTCCTTCGGCGCGACCTCCAGCTCGACGCCGGGCAGCCCCGCCGCCTCGGCCACGAACGGGGGCGGCGCGTCCGCCGGATCCCCCTCGGGAGCGCCCGAGGCGGCCCACGCCTCGAGGAGCGCTATCTCCTCCTCCGTCAACCGGAGATCGTCCTTCCAGCCGTGAGGAGGCTGGCACTCGTCCGTCTCCATCGCACCCCACGGCGGCATCGTGCGCTCTCGCGCCGAGCGCGCGAGCAAGCTGGCCACGCTGTGCGCGGAACCGTACTCCGTCAGGCTGAACGGGGCGATGTTGCCGGGAGAATGGCAGCTCATGCAGCGCTTCTGCAGCAGCGGCTCGACGTCTCGATGGAACGTCGGAGATGCCGCCGTGGAGCCGGGCGCATCCTCGCCGGAGCACCCGAGAAGGAACCCCGGAAGGACCGCAAGCAACGTGAGCACGCCAGATGTCGAATTCTGCATGGTACCCCTCTTCGATAGCCCGCGTGTTCAATAGTCCCCGTCGCGCCGACGCGGCGCCGAGAGCACGAATGTCCCGCCGCAACACGGCTCGCCAGACGCTGACAGCATGAGCACACAGATACAGTAACACGGCTCCCTCTCCAGCACAGGTGTCCGGAGGCGGAGGATCGGCACGTCGGTGTCGCTCACGGGCAACGTCGTCGCGCGCGGCTGGCACGGTCGGCGCCGCCCTGGGCGACGCCGCCTCGGCGGGCGCCTCGGGCCACGTGTTCTGAGCTGTCGGGACGGCAGCGCGGCGGCCCAGGCGGGCCCCCACGCGAGCACGGCGGCCCAGGCGGTCCTCCACGCGAGCGCGGCGGCCCAGGCGAGCCGCCGCGCTCCCGTCGCCGTCAGGGCTCGCCCTGGATCAGTGGACCTCGTTGTGGCACGTGGCGCTGCAGCCGTCGCCGCTCGCGGTGTTGCCGTCGTCGCACTCCTCGAACGCCGCCTGCCGCACGCCGTCGCCGCAGTGCGGGCCGAACACGCAGCCCGGCGCGCACTCGCCGTAGCCGCCGTCGTTCGCTCCGTCGTCGCACTGCTCGGGCGGCGCCTGGGTCACGCCGTCGCCGCAGCGCGGGCCGTACACGCAGCCCGGCGCGCACTCGCCGTAGCCGCCGTCGTTCGCTCCGTCGTCGCACTCCTCGCCGAGCTCCCGCTGCACGCTCCCGTCGCCGCAGACGGCGCCGATCCGGCAGCCGAGGCAGCCCATGCTGCCGTCGTTCACCCCGTCGTCGCACTCCTCGCCCCACGCGTCCTGGGTGACCCCGTCGCCGCACTTCGCCGCGTCGCCGCACTCCGCTGTGCACCCGCCGTAGCGGCCGTCGTTCACGCCGTCGTCGCACGTCTCGTTGGGCTTTTGGACGACCGCATCACCGCACCGCGGCCCGATCAGGCACTCCGCCGTGCACCCGCCGTAGCGGCCGTCGTTCACGCCGTCGTCGCACTCCTCGCCGAACTGGCTGTCGATCTCCTCGTCCCCGCAGCGGGGGGCCGCCACGCAGCCCGGCGCGCACGCCTCGGAGCCATAGCCCCCCAGGTTCGTGCCGTCGTCGCAGATCTCGTACGGCGAGGTCGTCACCCCGTCGCCGCAGTAGAGCCCCAGCGTGCAGCTCGTGGAGCACTTCCCGTACCCCGGGCCGTTCTCGTCCTCGTCGTCGCACTGCTCGTCGGGCGTGACGATGCCGTCGCCGCACACGGGCTCGCAGACGGACGAGGCCGCGTTGAAGCCGCCGAGCGTCAGCTTGTAGCTCGACGCCGTGGTGTGGCGCTCCGCCTGGAACACGACGACCTCGTAGACGCGCCCCACCGTGAGGCCGAGATCATCCATGAGCACCGTCCCGCGATCGTCCTCGACGCCGGCGACCTCGCCGGTCCCCATCGGGGTGTGGATGCCGCCCAGGTCGATGCGGAGCCGGTTGTTGATGAACACCCAGACGTCGTCGTCCCCGTAGAAATCGAGCCGCTCCCCGCCGCGGTACTCGAACCAATAGCGGACCTCGCTCGTGAAGTAGAAGTTGTGATTGCCCGCCACGGCCCAGTCGTTGAACGGGTCGCGGGCCTCGCGGCTCGCCTCCCGCTGCGCCGTCGGCACCAACGGGTCCTGCCAGCCCTTGCCGTCGAGCGGGAAGAACAGGTGATCCTCGAAGAGGAACACGTCCGACGTCCCGACGCGCGCGAGCGGGAGCCAGTCCACGACCGTCTTCGAGAGGGACGAGTCGTAGTACCAGCGGTTGAAATCCGTGGCGTTCGTGAGGAAGGCGTTCGGTCGCGCCGCGGCGAACTGGGGCTTGTTGTCGGCGCCCAGGAGGGGCTGCACGATGCCCGTGACGATCGCGTCCGGCGGGTTGGAGTCAGGCTCGAAGTTCGGCGCGTCGTGCTTGAAGTCGCGGTACACGATCGGCACGCGGAGCTCGTCGCCGAGGACCGAGTCGTTCCTGCAGCTGTACCCCGGCTCGACCGTGCACGCGGCCGAGCAGCCGTCGCCGCTCCTCGTGTTGCCGTCGTCGCACGCCTCGTCGCCGAGGCGCAGGCCGTCGCCGCAGGCCGACGTGCACCCGCTGTCGCCGCAATCCGGCTCGACCTGGCAGAACGGCGTGCAGCCGTCGCCGAGGTTGGCATTGCCGTCATCACACGGCTCCGAGCCCTCCCTCTTCCCGTCGTTGCAGACGGTAGCGCGGCAGGTGTAGCCGCCGGGCGCGGGCTGGCACACGAGGCCAGGCTCCCACTTGCAGCTGGCGTCGCACCCGTCGCCGTTCCTCGTGTCGCCGTCGTCGCAGTCCTCGCCCGCGACGACGCGCCCGTCGCCGCAGACCGCCGTGCAGCGGCTCCCCGCGCGCGCGCAGTCGAACCCGGCCTCGAGCGCGCAGGTCGACGAGCAGCCGTCGCCCGAGACCGTGTTGCGGTCGTCGCACGCCTCGCCCACGCCGATCTGGCCGTCGCCGCACACGACCGTGAACGTGCAGTGCACGCCGTCCGGGCATTTCCAGCCGGCCTCCACCAGGCAGCTCGGCGAGCAGCCGTCACCCGGCTCCGTGTTCCCGTCGTCGCACCGCTCGGTCGGCCGCAGGCGGCCGTCGCCGCAGCGCTCCACCGGCTTGCACGGCTGCCCGGGGACAGGGCACGTGACGCTGCCAGGGTCCTCCAGCGCGCAGACCTCGGAGCACCCGTCTCCGGACACCGCGTTCCCGTCGTCGCAGCTCTCCCCGCCCGAGACGCGCCCGTCGCCGCACGAGTGGAGCCGGTAACACGGCTCCCCCGGGGTCCGGCAGACCCAGTCGCCCGGCTCCCTCTGGCAGCGATCGTCGCAGCCGTCGCCCGAGGCGGTGTTCCCGTCCTCGCAGCTCTCGCCGGGCTCCACCGCCCCGTTGCCGCAGGCGATCGTCGTGTGACAGAGCTCCCCGGGCTCGCAAACGCAGTACGGCTCCACCTTGCAGGCGCCAGAGCAGCAGTCCCCGGGAAGGCTGTTCCCGTCGTCGCACGCCTCGCTCGCCTGGTTGATCTCGCCGTCGCCGCACGCCGGCTCCACCGCGTCGCACTCCGGCGGAGGATCCGGCGACTCGCAGGGATCGCCCCCGCCGCCGCTCCCGCCCGATCCGACCGTCATGAACCCGCCGAATCCCCCGCTCGTATCCTCGCCGCCGGTGCCCGCGGCCCCGCCGCCGCCCGCACCGCCCACGCCGCCGCCCGCGCCGCCCTCGCCGCCGCCCCCGTCGTCGCCGCCACAGGCGACGAGCGGACCGGCGAGCACGACGAGGAGCACGGAAGTAAGTCTCTTTCCCAAGCCCATCGACGCCACCATCCCAACTTGCTGCAGAAGGTCGCCACGCTGTCCAAGCCACGCCGCGAGGCGCCTCGACCGACGAGGTGCGCTGGAGACGGCGTAAGCGCGCGTCGCACAGGCGCGCGCTCGCATCGACATGTGGGTTGTCCTCGTTCCCGCTCATCGCAACGCAACCACCCCCGTGGAGCAAGCGGATTTCACGGCATGGCCGGTTCCCGACGCGCCGCCCGCCGAGGCGCGACGGAATCGGCGGGCGGCGCGGCGGCGCGGCGGCGCGGCGGCACGGCGGCACGGCGGCGCGGCGGCACGGCGGCACGGCGGCATGGCGGCACGGCGGCGCGGCGGCGCGGAAACGACGGCGGCGTCGCTCGCGCTTGACATCCTCGGAAGACGTCCCGCCGCCAACGCCGAGAACGCCGCCTCGCGGCGGCCCCGCCGCACGGTCGCCATCTCGCCCCCCGGGCGCGGCGAACGGCTGTAACCTGGCCGCGGGCAGGCCGAGGCCCGCGCGGATTCGACGCGGGGGCGGGCCTTTCGGCTGACCACACGGAGCATGCATGGTGTCGACAGGGGCCTTGGACGGCGCGGCCCGGGCGGCGGGGGCGTCCCCGCCGCAGGCGGCGGAGCCGCTGGATGGGGGCAATTACGAGGTCATCCGGCGGAGGCTCGTCGAGCGCGCCGAGGAGCTCGCCCGCCGCGCCGAGGCGCTCAACGCGCGGCGAAAAGAGGTGTTCGGCGGCACGGACCTCGCGCTCCTCGAGAACGCCCGCGTCAGGACCGAGAACAACTGCGTGCCGCGCGACATCGTGAGCATCCGGGGCAAGCTGCTCGTCGGCTACCTCGTGTTCATGGGGCTGAAGGAGGTCAACGTCGGCGACGTCTTCAGCCTCCACCGCTTCGCGAAGGACGGCGGCGCCTTCGACCTGTCCCCCGCGCCGATCGAGGAGGGCGACGCGCTCCTCGGCGACCCCAACTTCGTCAAGGAATTCAAGGACCTCCACCGCTACGTCAAGGAGCCCCGGCTGCTCCAGCTGCGGCGCAGCGACACGCGGCTGCTCGCCATCTTCCAGGTCGGCGCGACCGAGCGCGACACCAAGGTGTTCCGCTGGAGCATCGACGCGACCGGGCGCGTCCGGTACCTCGACGCGCGCGGCGACGAGGACAACGTCCGGCCGCGCGCCCACGACTTCGCCTGGACCCAGGCCACGCGCGACGACCACGTGCAGGGCAAGCACCCGCACGTCGCCGTCCTCGGCGAGATCTTCGTCGAGACGGTCGGCGGCGATCTCACGGTCAAGATCGAGAACAACACGACCACGGGGCTCGGCATCTACCGCGAGCCGGTCGACGACGCGGGCCAGGCGCTCGACGACGCCGACATCCAGTACGCCCGGCTCGGGCCGCTCATCCTGCTCAAGATCAAGCCGTTCCGCGAGCCCTCGTACCGCTACCTCGTCTACAACGGCCGCACCCGGAAGGTGACGCGCATCGACGCGATCGGCCTCGCCTGCCTGAGCCTCCCCGAGGACCAGGGGATCGTCTTCCCGAACGGCTACTACCTCATCACCGGCGAGACGAAGCGCTTCGAGGGCAGCACCGAGAGCCTCGTCTTCGAGCGAGTCATCCGCTCGCCGAACGGGGAAGACGTGCTCTACGTGTTCCACCAGGTCGTCGAGGGGCGCTACGTGCTCTTCCCGTACAACCTGATCCGCAAGGAGATCGCGACGCCGATCCAGTGCCACGGCTACAGCCTCTTCGACGACGGCAAGATGGTGATCTTCCGGGCGTCGGGCGACGAGGCGACCCGCGTCCACCCGATGCAGATCTGGCAGACGCCGTTCATGACCGCGGAGTTCGCGGCGTCGGCGCCGACCGACGGCTCGTACCTCGCGAAGGTGGGCAACGCCGACCTCGTGCGGGGGATCTCCGACGCGCTCAGCATGCGGCGCGCGGCGCTGGACGGGTCGCCGACCCGGCAGACGTACGAGGATCTCATCAAGACCGCCGAGCGGATGACCGACGCCTACTACTGGCTCGGCCACGCCGAGGCGGGCGATCTCCTGTCGGTCGTGGGCGAGCTCCGGGGCGTCTCCGAGAGCATCGTCGACGAGTTCGAGAAGGTCGAGGGCATCAAGGCGCGCGCCGCGGCCGCGCTCGCCGAGACCGAGGCGGCGCAGCGGCAGCTGCTCTCCGGGGTGCGGCCCGAGGACGCGGCGAGCGTCGACGCGTTCCTGCAGGCCCTGACCGCGCTGCGGCGGCAGCGGGGGCACCTCATCACGCTCCGCGAGCTCAAGTACATGGACCTCGGCCGCGTCGACGCGCTCGAGGCCGAGATCGTCGCGCGCGCCGACGAGGTGAGCCAGGCGTGCGTGACGTTCCTCCTCGGCGAGCAGGCGTTCCGCCCGCTGGCCGACCGGCTCGCGGGCCTCATCGCGAAGATCGAGGCGGTCGCGAAGTCGCCCGAGCTCGCGCCGTTCGCCGCGGATCTCGACGCCGTGAACGAGGGGCTCTCGGTGCTCGCCGAGATCGTGGCGAGCCTCAAGGTCGACGACCCCACGGCGCGGACCCGGATCCTGGAGGGGATCAGCGAGGTCTACGCGCAGCTGAACCGCGCGCGCGCGACGCTGAGCGCCCGCGGCAGGGACCTGCGGGGCGCGGAGGGGCGCGCCGAGTTCGGCGCGCAGTTCAAGGTGTTCGGCCAGAGCGTCTCCAGCGCGATCGCGGTGTGCGACACGCCCGAGCGCTGCGACGCCGAGCTGTCGAAGCTGCTCGTCCAGCTCGAGGAGCTCGAGGGGAAGTTCGGCGAGTTCGACGAGTTCCTCGGCGAGCTCGCGGCCAAGCGCGAGGAGGTGAACGACGCGATCGCGGCGCGCAGACAGGCGCTGCTCGACGAGCGGCAGCGGCGCGTCTCGAACCTCGTCGCCGCGGCGGACCGGATCGTCCAGGGGGTGGCGCGGCGGGCGCGCACCTTCGCGGGCGTGGACGAGCTCAACACGTACTTCGCGTCCGACGCCATGGTCGCGAAGCTCCGCGATCTCGCGGCCGATCTCCACGCGCTCGGCGACAGCGTGAAGGGGGACGAGGTCGAGGCGCGGCTCAAGTCGGCGCGGCAGGACGCGCTCCGGGCGCTGCGCGACCGCGAGGACCTGTTCGAGGGCGGCGGCGACGTCATCAAGCTGGGCCGCCACCGCTTCAACGTGAGCACGCAGGCCCTGGAGCTCACGCTGGTCCCGCGCGGCGACGGGCTCGCGCTGCACCTCACCGGGACCGACTTCTTCGAGCCGATCGAGGACCCGGCGCTCGAGGGCGCGCGCGATCTCTGGGGACAGGAGCTCGCGAGCGAGACCCCCGAGGTCTACCGCGGCGAGCTCCTCGCGGGCTCGATGCTCGCGGACGCGGAGGCGGGGCGAGGCGGGCTCTCGATCGAGCGGCTGCGCGAGGCGTCGCTCGGCCCTGGCGGCCTGCTCGGCGCGGTGCGCGCGTACGCGGAGGGCCGGCACGACGAGGGCTACGAGCGCGGCGTCCACGACGCGGACGCAGCGCTGATCCTCGAGAAGCTGCTCGCGCTGCGGTCCACGGCGGGGCTCCTGCGCTTCGGCAGCGCGCCGCGGGCCCTCGCCTGCCTGACCTGGGCGGGGCTCGACGCGCGCGCCCGGGACCTCGCGCACCGGCGGGCGCGGAGCCTCGGCCGGCTCGCGGCGCAGCTCGGCGAGAGCGAGGCGCGGGCGGCGCTCGCGGCCGAGCTCGCGCAGGGCGTGGCCGCGGCTGCGGCGGCCCACCGGATCGAGGCGAGCGCGGCGGACGTGCGCGTGGCGGCGCGGTACCTCGTGGAGGAGCTCGCGGCGGAGCGCCCCCGGTTCGTGACGAGCGACGCGGCGCTCTCGCTGCGGGATGCGCTGCTCGCGCGCCTCGACCTCGCGGGGGGCCGCGCGGCGTTCGAGGAGGACCTGCGGCAGCTCGAGAAGCACCCGGCCGAGCGCCTGGAGCTCGCGCTCGCGTGGCTGCGCGGGTTCGCCGCGGTCAACGATGGGGGCTCGCCCGGCAAGCCGGGCTCTGCCCCCAAACCCTTGGCCAACGATGGGGGCTCGCCCGGCAAGCCGGGCTCTGCCCCCAAACCCTTGGCCAACGATGGGGGCTCGCCCGGCAAGCCGGGCTCTGCCCCCAAACCCCCGGCCGCGCTTGCCCACCTCGCGCTCGAGGCGGCGGTCGTCGTCGTGACGGAGCGGCACATCGAGCGGGAGCCGAGCGCGGCCGTCACCGAGGCCCGCGTCGAGGGGCTGCTCGGGCAGCACCCGCGCATCAAGGAGCGCGCGATCGCGCTCCGGCTCGACGAATTCCTGAGCAGGATCGAGGACTTCCTGCACGAGAGGGCGCCGCGCTACCGCGCCTACAGGAAGGTGCGGAGCGAGATCGCGGAGCGGGAGCGGAAGCGGCTGCGCCTCGAGGAGTTCGCGCCGCGGGTGCTCACGTCGTTCGTGCGCAACCGGCTCATCGACGAGGTCTACCTGCCCCTCGTCGGCGCGAACCTGGCGAAGCAGCTCGGCGCCGCGGGCGACGTGAAGCGCACCGACCTGATGGGCATGCTGCTGCTCATCTCGCCGCCGGGCTACGGCAAGACGACGCTGATGGAGTACGTCGCGAGCAAGCTCGGCCTCGTGTTCATGAAGGTGAACGGGCCGTCGCTCGGCCACGAGGTGACGTCGCTCGACCCGGCCGAGGCCCCGAACGCGACGGCGCGCCAGGAGGTCGAGAAGATCAACCTCGCGTTCGAGATGGGCAACAACGTGATGCTGTACCTGGACGACATCCAGCACACGAACACGGAGCTGCTCCAGAAGTTCATCTCGCTCTGCGACGGGCAGCGCCGGATCGAGGGCGTGTGGCGGGGCCGGACGCGGACGTACGACCTGCGCGGCAAGAAGTTCTGCGTCGTGATGGCGGGCAACCCGTACACGGAGTCGGGCGCGCGGTTCCAGATCCCGGACATGCTGTCGAACCGGGCCGACACGTACAACCTCGGCGACGTCCTCGACGGCAAGGAGGCGCTGTTCGCGCTGAGCTACCTGGAGAACGCGCTCACGTCGAACCCGACGCTCGCGCCGCTCTCCGGGCGGGCGCCTGGCGACACGCACAAGCTCATCCGGATGGCGCAGGGCGAGGCCATCGCCGCGACGGAGCTCGAGCACGCCTACTCCGCGGCGGAGGTCTCGGAGATGGTCGCCGTGTTCGAGCGGCTCTTCCGGGTGCAGAAGGTGCTGCTGTCCGTGAACCTCGAGTACATCCGGAGCGCGTCGCAGGACGACGCCTTCCGGACGGAGCCGCCGTTCAAGCTGCAGGGCAGCTACCGGAACATGAACAAGCTGGCCGAGAAGGTCGTGGCGGCGCACACGCACGAGGAGGTCGACCGGCTCATCGACGATCACTACGTGAGCGAGTCGCAGACGCTGACGACGGGCGCCGAGCAGAACCTCCTCAAGCTCGCCGAGCTGCGCGGCCGGATGACGCCGGAGCAGGCCGCGCGGTGGGACGAGATCAAGAAGGGCTTCGTGCGGATCAAGCGCATGGGCGGCAAGGAGGACGACCCGGTCGTGCGCGTGACCGGCACGCTGTCGATGCTGGGCGAGCAGCTGGAGGGCATCCGCGGGGCGATCGGGAAGGCGGCCGCGGTGGCGCAGGCGGGGGACGCGCGGGCGCGGGAGATGAAGCAGTGGCTCGCGCCCGAGATGGAGCGGCTCTCCGCGGCGCTCAAGGGGGCGGCGCAGCCGCGGGTCGACGTGAAGGTCGAGACGGATCGCTCGGTGTCGGAGTTCGTGGGGCACCACCTGTCGCTGGTGGAGCGGCTCGTCGCGCCGCTCGCGAAGGCGACGACGCAGAGCGCGTTCGGCATCCGGGCGATCGAGGCGCAGGTCTCGGAGCTCGCGCAGGCGCTCCGGTCGCTCGAGGAGAAGGTCCGCGCGCCGCGCCCGCAGAGCCAGCCGCCGCCGCCGCGCTTCGAGGCGCGGGTCGGGGCGGCGTCGCCGGCGAACTTCTACCGGACGGCGCCCGCGGCCGACGTCGTCGACCACGGCGGCATCTTCGTGCCGACCTTCCGGCCGCCGCCGGCGCGCGGGACGACGGTGGCGCTCAAGATCCCGTTCGCGGAGGGCGGCGAGATCGACGCGGTGGGGGTGGTCGAATGGACGCGCGAGGCAGAGGAAGAGGGTCCGCCTGGGTTCGGGGCGCGCTTCGTGCGGCTCTCGGGCGAGCAGCGGGAGCTCGTGGAGGGGTTCGTGCGGCAGCGGGAGCCGATGCTGCTCGGCATGTGAGCGCGCTCGCAGAGACGGCGCTCGAGCGCTCGCCTGGTGATGCCGACGCCGCGCTCGCGCGCGCAGGGCGGAGCAGGGCGCCGTGCGCCGGCGCGGAGGTATGCGGCCCGAACACAGCATCCGAGCTGAGCCGATGCTCGTCCCTCGAACGAGCGGCCGCGCGCGGCGGGCGCCCATCCATGAGGAGTGGAGAGGCCTCCCTCGTGCGTGATATCACCGTCCGGTCGCGGTTCGTCGGTGATGGCCTGGATCCGAAGCCCGCGCTCCGGCGCCGGGCACGCAGGAGCTTCAGCGCATGAAGATGATGACCCTCGGACCCTTTGACGGGAACGCGTGGCTGCTCGGCCGGAAGATCGAGCGGACGGTCGCGGAGTGGAAGGAGCCCGCGCGGCTCGCGATCGTGGCCATGCCGAGCGGGGCGAAGCACGAGGACTACCTCGCCGCGGTCGAGGACGCGACGGGCGTTCCGGTGGTCGGAGCCACCACCGGCGGCGCGTCGTTCACGGAGCGCGGCTTCAGCAGGAGCGGGGTGACGTGCGCGTTCCTCGGCGGAGCGAACATCGACGTGGCCTGCACGGCGGCGCGCGAGCTGCGCTCGGATCACGCCAAGAGCATCAGGGCGGCGCTGAGCGACATGGACGAGGCCGTCTCGAGCGGCAGCGGGCGGAGCGGGGCGACGAGCTCGATCCTGGTGCTGGCGGACGCGTTCGCGTGCGACGGCGACGATCTGGTGGCCGCGCTCCGCCAGGGCGTGCCGCCGCACACGCGCGTCTTCGGCGGGACGGCGGGCGACGGGTGGACGTTCGAGGGGGCGCGGGTGTTCCTGGGCCGCAAGGTGCTGACGGACGCGGCGGTCCTCGTGCGCCTGACGCACCGGCAGCGGGTGAACATCGACGTGGTGCACGGGTTCCGCGCGGCCGAGGGCGGGCGGGATTTCACGATCACGGACATCGAGCGGAACGTGCTCAGGACGCTGGACGGACAGCCGGCGGCGCGTGTGTACGAGGAGGAGCTCTCGCGGCTCGGCTTCCGTTCGAGCGGCGAGGGGCTGCTCCAGACGATGGCGAAGCACGCGCTCGGGGCGAAGACGCCGTTCGGCGAGGCGCTGAAGATCAGGTCGCCGATCGCGATCCGCGGGGACGGCGCGGTGGTGCTGACCGGGGGGCTGGCGCGCGGGCAGGTGGTGCGCGTCGTGAACGCGGCGACCGACGCGGTGCTCCAGGCGGCGAAGAGCCTGTCGACGAAGGTGCTGGGGCCGCTGCCCGGGGTGGCCGGCTCGCTGGTGTTCGACTGCGCGGCGCGGTTCCGGATGCTGGGTGAGCGGTACCGCGAGGAGGTGCGGGCGTTCCTCTCGCCGAACGCGGCGTCGAACCCGATGTTCGGGATGGCGTGCTACGGGCAGATCGCGAAGTTCGGGGGGAGCGTCGAGGGGTTCTACAACACGAGCGCTGTCATGGTGGCGTGGGGGGAAGCGGACCAGGGGGCTGCTGGCGGGTGAGCTTGGGAAGAGGCGGGGCGGATCGTTGGGCGGGGCGGGGGCTTTGCTGAGCTGACCGGCCCGAGGAGAGGCAGCTCGTCGCGCGGAGTGGGGGCCCCGCCGAACTCGCCTGAGCCATCTCTCATCCGGCTTCGCCGGATGAAAGATGGCTATTGGGCTCGAACATCGGCCCGTCCCCCACTCCGCGCGACGAGCTGCCTCTCCTCGGGCCTACGGCCTTGCCCATGAGGGCGAACGCGCTGGTTTGCCACGGATGAGCAGACGAGAGGGGTTGGTCGACAGACGGACGATAGACGCCTTCGAGGGGCACGGGCGATTGGGCCCGACGGGAATCACGGGGCGCGATGGCAGTCGCGGCACACCCGGGGTCGCCTCAGAATCCTAGCGATCGGATCGCCTTGCGGATCGTGTCCGCGCTGGCTCGGAGGCCGGCCTCCTCCTCGGGGTTCATCGGTATGGGCAGCAGCGACTCGACGCCGGACCGGTTCACGATGCACGGCACGCTCAGGCAGACATCGTCGATCCCACGATAGCCGCTCAGCAGGCCGCTGACGGGCAGCACGCGGTGCTCGTCGCGGAGCAGGGCCTCCAGGATCTTGGCGGTCGCGAGGCCGATAGCGTAGTTCGTCGCGCCCTTGCCGGAGATCACCTGGGCGGCGGCGTTCTTCACGTTGGAGAAGATCTCCGCCCGCTCGGTCGCGCCGAGGTGGCCGTGGCCGGGCACGGACCACGCGTCGAGCGGGATGTTCGCCACGTTCGCGCTGCTCCACAGCGGCACCTCGCTGTCCCCGTGCTCTCCCGCGATGTACGCGTGGACGTTCTGCACGGCCACGTCGAGCTTCCTCGCGATGAGGAACCTGAAACGGCTGCTGTCGAGCACCGTGCCGCTGCCGATCACACGGGCGGGCGGGAGGCCTGTCAGCTTGAGCGTGACATACGTGATCACGTCGACCGGGTTCGTGACGAGCAGGTAGAGCGCGTCCGGCGCGACGGCCTGGAGCCTCGGCAGGAGCTCGCGGCATATCGCGACGTTCGCGGTGGCGAGGTCCATCCTGCTCTGCCCGGGCTTCTGCTTCGCGCCGGCGGTGATCACGACGACGTGCGCCCCGCGGCAGACCTCGACATCGTCGCTGCCATCGAGCGTGGCCACCGGGACGAACTGCAGCCCATGGTTGAGGTCGAGCACCTCGGCGTCGACCTTGGCCCGGTTCGTGTCGAACAGGGCGACCTGCTTTGCCACGCCGCGGATCAGGCACGCATAGGCGATCGTCGCCCCGACGCTGCCAGCACCCACGATCGCGACCTTGCTGGGAGAGACGGACTGGTGATCAGGCATGCCGCCGGGGTACCGCGGCGAGGCGGCTGCACCAAGGCAAATCAGGCCGCTGAGCCCGCGCGGACGCGGCGGTGATCGCCCGACGGCGAGGCGGCTGCACCAAGGCAAATCAGGCCGCTGAGCCCGCGCGGACGCGGCGGTGATCGCCCGACGGCGGGGCGGCCCGCGCCACGACCTGAGCCCGCGCGGGCTCAGAGGTGAGCGTCCGGCGGCGGGGCGGCCGGCGCCACGACGATCGCCGCCAGGACCGCCGGCGCCGCCCTCGGGTCGGCCGCGGGCCCAACGGCGCCCGCGGCGGCCCCTGCGGCGCCCTCGGCGGGCCCTGGGGCGCCTGCCGGGGGCCGTATCTCGACGGCGAGGGCCGGCTGCGCCGCGGCGGGGCTGAGCGCCACGCCCTCGTCGCGGCACGCCCGGAAGAACGCCTTCATGACCTCGGACTCCAGGAGATCGTGGCGCTCGAAGTCGGCGATCCAGAACTTGATGACGTACCGCTGGAAGAGCGGCGTGACGGAGGCGAGCCAGAGCCTGGGCGCGGGCTCGCGGAGCACCTCGGGCACCTCGCCGCAGGCGCGCTGGGCGGCGCGCTCCACGGCCTCGGGGGAGGCGCCGAGCGCGACGAGCATCTCGATGTTGCGCGCGCAGTTCCGGTCCGGCGCGCAGAAGTTCTGCACGCGCGCCTTGGCGATGATCGAGTTCGGCAGGATCACGACGTCTCCGGAGAACGTCCTCAGGCGCGTGGAGCGCCATCCCACGTAGATCACCTGGCCCTCGACCCCGTCGACGAGGATCCAGTCCCCGACGCCGAACGAGCGCTCGGAGTGCAGGGCGAGCCCGGCGAAGAGGTTGCCCAGGGTGTCCTGCAGCGCGAGGCCGAGGACCACCGTGATGACGGTCGAGGTCGCGAGCAGCGGCACGAGGTCGACCCCGGTGACCGCGCCGACGATCGAGAGGCCGGCGACCAGGTAGAGGATCGTGAGCAGGAGGTGCCGCACCAGCGCCGGGAGCAGCACCTTCCGGCGCTCGGCGAGCCAGTAGTCGATGATCAGCGTCTCGGCGATCTCGATGGCGAGGTACGCGGCGAGGGTGAGCTCCAGGAGGAGCACGCCCTTGTGGAGCGTGGGCAGCTCTCCCCCGCGAAGGGAGATGAACGCGTGCATCGCGAGCAGCGCGACGAGCATGCGCGCCGGCAGCCGCATGCGGCGGACCAGGAGGTCGTCCAGCGACGTCTGCGTGGCGCCCGCGAGGCGGGAGAGCGAGGCGAAGACCAGGCGGTAGGCGAAGAAGCCGAGCGCGAGGACGGAGGCCGAGAGCGCCAGCGCGACGGGCAGCGAGGCGGGAGAGCGGATGAGGTCGGCCCAGAGCGCGGGGAGCCGGTCGAGGTTCACGCGGCCGAGTCTGCCACAACTCTGCCGCGACCCGCGCGCGGGGATCTGTCGCCGAGCGGCGCCCTGGGGCGTAGACTCCCTCCATGGACGACATTCGCGATATCAGCCACGACGAGGCCCGGGTGGCGGAGCTGGTGCGCTCGGCGCGGCGCGTCGCCGTGCTCGGCATCAAGACCGAGGCGCAGTCGGATCAGCCTGCCTTCTACGTGCCCAGCTATCTGCAGGGCGCGGGCGTGGAGGTGATCCCGGTCCCTGTCTATTACCCTGACGTGAAGACCATCCTCGGCCAGCAGGTCTATCGCCGGGTGGCCGACGTGCCGGGCCCCATCGACATCGTCGATGTCTTCCGGCGGGGTCAGGACGTCACCGGGCACCTCGACGACCTGCTCGCCGCCCGGCCGCGCGCCGTCTGGCTGCAGAGCGGCATCCGGAACGACAAGGTGGCCGAGCGGCTGGTCGAGGCAGGCATCCTGGTCGTGCAGGACCGCTGCCTGATGGTGGAGCACCGCCGCCACGCAGGGCGGAGCTGAGGCGAAGAACGTCGTCGAGGACATCGACCTCCTCCGCGACTCCCATCCACGTCGTTCTGCGGCAGCCCGGTGAGGCTCGGCCCCGGAATGTTTCTGCGGCAGCCCGGCAAGGCGCGGCCCCGGAACGTCGAACTCGGGCTCGCCGCGGGGCGACTACACCGCTCGGTGCTGCGTCCCCTTGCCGTACGTGATCGCCACGAAATCCCCCGGTTCGTGGACGATCATCCGGTGCCACACCCCTTGCGGCACCGTGCACGCGGTCCCTGCGCGCAGCGCGACGACCCGCTCGCCGCCCTGGTCCTGCAGCACCACGTCGATCGAGCCCGAGAGGAGGTACAGGATCTCGTCCCCGGCCGGGTGCATCTCCCACCGGGCCGTGTCCTCGGCCATGTGAAACCTCGTCACGAGCCAGCCATCCACGCGCTTGACCCGCCGGATGTCGGCGCCCGTCGGCTCGTCGGACATGAGCTCTTGCCAGAACGTCGGCTTCACATCGATCTGCAGCGCGTCCCCGCCCTCCGCGAGGTGCAGGTAGGTGCTGCGGAGATCGAACCCAGGCTGTCTCGGCTCGGCCATATTTCCCTCCCCCGTCTCGACTGAGGGCGTCCATGCCAGCAGGGCTCCCCGACCGCGTCAATCCGCTCTTCCCAGCGTCCCACCGTCGCCCCCCCCCCCGGACGCACGCCCGGCGCAGCCGGTGCGTCCCAGGCGCCCCGGCGGGGCCCGCCGGGCTCTACTGAACAAACGCTCCCATCCTGACCGGGACGCGCTACACTGCGCTCGCAGCGCTCGCCTCGTCGCCCGGAGCACTCCGCACCATGCCGCGCCCCGTGAACAACCCTCCGAACCCGTGGTCGTCCACGCAGGTCGAGTACCTCGAAGAGGCGCCCCCGGCGACGCTGCAGATCTTCGAGGAGCAGGCCCGCTCCATCGTGGCCGCGAACGACAGCCCCGATCTTCCTTTCCGGTACAGCGTCAACCCGTACCGGGGCTGCCTCCACGCGTGCGCCTACTGCTATGCCCGGCCGTCGCACCAGTACCTCGGGTGGGGCGCCGGCACGGATTTCGACCGCAAGATCGTGGTCAAGTCGAATGCGCCCGAGCTGCTCGAGAAGGAGCTCAACAAGCCGAGCTGGCAGGGAGACACGATCGTGTTCTCGGGCAACGTCGATTGCTACCAGCCGCTCGAGGCGAGCTACGAGCTCACCCGCCGCTGCCTCGAGGTGTGCCTCACGTTCAGGAACCCGGTCGGGCTCATCACGAAGGGCGCGCTCGTGCGGCGCGACGCCGCGTTGCTCGGCGAGCTGGCGCGCCGGGCCCGCGCTCGGGTCCACTTCAGCATCCCGTTCGCCGACGACGCCGTGGCGCGCAAGATGGAGCCGTATGCGAGCCGCTCGTCGCTGCGCTTCGCGGCGATGCGGGCGCTCTCCGACGCGGGGGTGCCGACGGGGATCTCGCTGTCGCCGATGATCCCCGGCCTGAACGACAGCGACGTCCCGGAGCTCCTGGAGCGCGCGCGGGACGCTGGCGCGGAGAGCGCGTTCATGATGCCGCTGCGCCTGCCGCGCGAGGTGCTCCCGGTCTTCGACGAGCGCCTCGAGGAGGCCTTCCCGGACCGCGCCGCCAAGGTCCGCCGCGGCATCCAGGAGATGCGCGGCGGCAAGATGAACGAGGCCGCCTTCGGCGCGCGCTTCCAGGGAGCGGGCCCGCGCTGGGCGGCGATCCAGCGGCTCTTCGAGGTCCACTGCCAGCGGCTCGGGCTGAACCGGGCGCGCGTGGGCGACGCGGCCGACGAGGCGGAAGAGCGCTCGACGTTCCGGCGGCCGAGCCGACAGGGGACGTTGTTCGACCTCTGAGCGCGGCACGAGCGGCGCGGTGCTTGCCGACGGGCATTGGCGGTTGGCAGTGCCGGCGCCGAGGTATGCGCGCCACGGCCACGCGCCCGAGGCGGGCACCGCGGCGGCGGACAGCGAACGACAGTGCTCGTCGGCGCCTGCGAGGCCATCGGTGCCCGAAGGCGAGCGGCGGAAGTCACCGCCGGTCGGCAGGCCAAGGAGCGCTATCCAAACCGGCCAGCCGGAAACGTGCATTGTCTGAGGGTATCTCAAGGCGGCAGGGCCGGAATCCTCTCTGTCGCCGGCGCCTTGACTTGTCGTGACGTAGCCACCACCCGAGGACGGGTGCTCGCGGCAGCCCTTCGCCGATCACGATCCGGGCGGACGGAGCTGCTTGCGGACCTTCTTGATGAATGTCTGGGTGCACTTTCCGTGGGTGGCCTCATGCTCCACGATCTCGAGCGTGAGCTTGGTCTTCGTCCCGCTGGAGAGATGTGCAGCCGCGTTCACCTCCCTGGCGAGCTGGATGCCTTCCAGCGACGCAGGTCCCTGCTGCTTCTCGACGGCCGCTGCCTTGTTCGGCTGCCGGTAGTGCGAAGGCTTTGTCTTGGTGACGTCGCGGAAGCCGGTGTCGTCCGAGCGCCGGCCGGTGCCGTGGCAGCCCGGGCAGCTGGCGGTGGTGCCGGAGAACGAGTTGGCGATGCGGCCGTCGCCGCCACAGATGCCGCAGGATTCAGCAGCCATGAGCCTGGCCCTCGGGTCGGGGCAGGTGCTTCGGGTCCTTCATGCCCGAGAGCATACAGCCGATCGTGGCTCGTGGAAGCTTCGCCTGGGGCGGTCCTCCATTTTATGCGTCGCGGCTGTCCTCCGCGTCGCGCGGCGTGAGCGAGATCTGCGTCGCCTGGCTCGTAGACGGGGCGGACGATCTGATCGTGGTCGGCGACGTCGCGCCGCGCCGTCGCGGCGGTGACGCGCTAGTCCCGCGAAAGAGAAGGGCGCGCACACGCCGTGATCGAGGGGTTCGGCGGGGCTCGGCAGCATCGGCAGCCTGTCGATGCCGACGGTCCCCTCGGCGAGGTCTACGGCTCGGTGACCGTGGTCGTCGCAAACGAGGGCGGGGCCGACCGGCGGCAAGATGAACGAGGCCGCCTTCGGTGCGCGCTTCCAGGGAGCGGGCCCGCGCTGGGCGGCGATCCAGCGGCTGTTCGAGGTCCAATGCCAGCGGCTCGGGCTGAACCGGGCGCGCGTGGGCGACGCGGCCGACGAGGCGGAAGAGCGCTCGACTTTCCGGCGGCCGAGCCGACAGGGAACGCTGTTCGACCTTCGAGGGTGGCGCTCGATGCCGGGAGGCGAGGACCACAACACCGTGATCATGGTGCCAGACCGCAGGATCGTGCGAAGCAGACGTTAGTACACGCCGTTGCGCTTGAACATGGCCGGCGCCTCACGCCACGAGCCGGCCCAGAGGATCTGGACCAGGCTGGTCACGTTCAGGTAATCGGACGTCAGGCGTTAGATGTGCAGATCGGAGTTCTCGCGCGCGGCCGAGATTATGTAGGCCGTGCCGTCATCGGCTGATGAGCGGGTGCGGCGGTTTCGCCTTGACATCCTCGAGTCGGTTCGTCTTTTCTAACGCTGAGCGCGTCCGATCATGGCTGTCGGGTCACGCGAGATCCCGTGAAAGGGCGCTGGAGCTCGGGCCATCGAGTCAGGCGTACAACACATCATGAAGCGCACAACCGAGAAGCCGAGCAAGCCGCGCGCGAAGGCGCAGAAGGCGTCGCCCGAAAGGCGCGAGCCTCGGGAGGCCCCCGGAGCGCCCGCCGCGCGCGCCACGCCCACCGAGCCCGCCGACGCGCAGGAGAGCCCGGCCGTCGTCGCGTTCCTGCGCGAGCTGGATCATCCGCTGAAGGAGGCGATCATGGCCCTCCGGCAGATCATCCTCGGCGTCAGCCCGGCGATCCGCGAGGAGATCAAGTGGAACGCGCCGAGCTTCCGGACAACGGAGCATTTTGCCACGTTCAACTTGCGCGCAAAGGACCGCGTCCGGCTCATCCTTCACCTCGGAGCCAAGGTGAAGGACACAGCGGCGAAAGGGCTCGAGATCGCGGACCCGGCTGGCTTGCTGGAGTGGCTTGCCAAGGATCGCTGCCTCGTGACGTTCAGCGACGGAGAGGACGTCCAGGCGAAGCGGGCGGCGCTGGAGTCCGTGCTGCGCGCCTGGCTCCGATGGATCTAACCCCTGCGCTGGTAGCGGGCGAGCGGGGCCGAGCGTGCCTGTCCGCAGCGGTGCAGCGCGAGAGCACCCTGGATGACTGACGAGCGGCCTCGGCCGCCGCTACTGGCCCAGCGGCGGTGCGCAAACCTGGGTGGGTCGCGACAGGCTCATCCGACGAGCTCTCGCAGCTCCTCGAGCCCTCCACCTGGAAGTCCTGCATCGACGATCTGCTGCAAGACATGCCCTTTCCCCGAAGTGCCAGATGAATAGGTGACAGAAGAAGAGCAGGCCGATGCAGGTGTGGCGGGGTACCAGCGTGCGGGATTTGCATCACGGGATTCCGCAGCAGGTTCGACGCGTCGCCGGTGTCAAGGCAGATGCCGCACGCTCGGCACCCTGCGCTGTTGAGGCGTGCAGCTGGCGCTCACCACCCGGGGAGAAAGAAACTCCCCCAGGACGGCGCCCGGGAGCCGCCATCTTCCTGGCGCTGCTCAGCCCCGGCTCCCCGTCCTGGTACGCGGCCGGGGTCCGGATTACGTTGTGTTCGCGATGGACAGCGTCAGTTCCCTCAACGTCTTCGTTCAGGTTGTCGACAGCGGAAGCTTCGTCGCAGCCGCTCGCGTCCTCGGCATTTCTGCGTCCGCTGTCGGGAAGAGCATTACGCGCCTCGAGGAGCGCGCGAGCTTCCGGCTGTTTCATCGAACCAGCCGCAGCCTGCGACTCACGCCGGAGGGAGCGCGCTTCGCTGCGCGTTGACGGCGTATCCTCGCCGAGATTCAGGCGGCCGAAGCGGAGTTCGCGGCGGCCACGACGGCTCCCACGGGACTGCTGCGGGTAAGCCTTCCACTCGTGGGCGGTCCCTTCCACTCGGCGGTCGCCGACTTCCACGAAGCGCATCCAGCCATCGATCTCGAGCTGGATTACACCAACCGGAGCGTCGACCTCGTACGTGAGGGTTTCGACGCGGCGATCCGGTGGGGTCCCCTCCACGACTCGATGCTCAAGGCGCGATCGCTCGGCTCCTACCGGTGCGTTCTCGTCGGCTCGCCCGCTTACCTCGCCCAACGCGGGACGCCGCGCCGCCTCCGCGATCTCCGTGAGCACGACCTTCTCCAGCTACGCCTATCGAACAACGGGCAACGAAAACCTCTGGGCTATCTCGGCGCACACCGGGAGAAGGTGGAGTGCGCGCGCACGCCGGTCGTCGCCAACAGGGTCGAGGCGCTCGTGGATTTCGCCGTTCGCGGCCGCGGTCTCGCCTACGTCGCCGACGTCTTGATAAGAGATGAGCGCGCTCGAGGAGCGCTCGTCACGGTTCTCGAGGAGCAGATCGGACACTCGACGCCGGCGCATCTGATGTGGGCGCCAGGCAAGCACGTGTCGCCGAAGCTGCGCGTGTTCATCGACTGGATGGCGAAGCACTTCACTCGTTGACGGGAGCTCGACTTTGCAAGGCGGCGCGTTGAAGACCCACATGCCCCACGGCCCCGATCACGTGAGGAGCCCTGGTCGGCTGGCGCTCGACGCGAAGGCGTCGCGCCGGCGCGGGTTCCTTCGACACCCGGCGGCAGAGGGTGCCCCTGCGGTCCAGGCCGTTCACCTCGCGTTGGCCGTCGCAGAGTCGATCCCGGAGCGGAGAACCTCGCCTTCGCGACACGCCTCGTGCGCGCAGGAGTGCCGACGGAGCTGCACGTGTATCCAGGAACGTTCCACGGAGCCGACTTGATTCCTGGGACGCGTGTGGAGGCAGCGTTTGCGCGTAACGCACATGAGGCCCTCCGTCGTGCTTTGGAACGTCGGAACGAACCCGCCATCGAGGCATCGCCGCGCTGACGGGCCACGCAGTACGGTCGCAACGTTGATTGCCTGATCTGGGGAGACGACTCGGCCCTGGTTCGCGCCGAGGGGTCGATCCCCAAAGACACAGAAGGATATCTATGAATGAGCTTGAAGGGAAGGTCGCCCTCGTTACTGGCGGTAACAGCGGCATCGGTCTCGCTTCGGCGAAGGAGCTCGTCGCCCGCGGCGGGCACGTCTTCATCACAGGGCGGCGCCGCGACGCGCTCGAGGCAGCGGTTACGAGCATAGGCAGGAACGTGACTGCGGTCCAGGGAGACGCGGGAAAGCTCGATGAGCTCGATCGCCTCTTCGCCCAGATCAAGGCGGAGAAGGGCCATCTCGACATCCTGTTCGCGAATGCGGGCACCGTCGAAGCTACCCCATTCCCCGAGGTCACCTTCGATCGTCACTTCGACGTCAATGTCAAGGGCGTCTTCTTCCTGGTGCAGAAGGCGCTTCCACTGTTGCGCGACAGAGGAGCAGTGATCCTGAACGGGTCGGTCGTCGGTTCGAAGGGCTTCGCAGGCACGAGCGTCTACAGCGCGACGAAGGCCGCGCTCCGCTCGTTCGCGCGTACCTGGACCGCGGACCTCAAGGGGCGCGGCATCCGGGTGAACGTCGTCAGCCCCGGTCCGATACAGACGCCGGGCTGGGATGGCCTCACCCCGGACGAGCAGACGCGGAGCGCGATGAAGGCGCAGGCGATTTTCCACCATTCCGCTTGGCCGGATGGGAGAGCCAGGCGAGGTCGCGAACGTGGTGGCATTCCTCGCATCGTGCGACGCGAGCTTCATCGCGGGCACCGAGATCTTCGTCGATGGAGGCTCCGCGCAGGTGTGACCGCGTCACGCCACGGCGGCCGGCTCAGCGCCCCACGTTCAGCAGCGGCTCGCGCGCGAGCTCACGAAGGAGGAACTGCTCTACCACGCGCACGCGGTCCGGCGGTCGCTTCTGAGCCGGCCGCACGAAGAAGAGAGGAATGGGCTCGGGCTCGTGTCGCCGCAAGACGGCCCTCACGGCGCCGGTCGAGAGATCCTGCGCGACGAGCCACCCCGGCACCTGGGCGAGGCCGACGTCGGCGAGCACCGCCGCGCGGATGTCGTCCGCGTTGCTCGAGAGGAAGGTCACACGTGAAGGGTGGTGGCTCGTCGCCGCCGGCCGTCCGAATCGCCATGCGCGCCGCGCGCCTCGAGTGAAGAACACGACGCACTCGTGCTCCTGGAGATCGGGCAGCTCACGCGGCTCGCCGTGGCGCGCCAGGTACGCCGCCGAGCCCACGGTGAGCAGCGGCGTCTCCCCCACGCGCCTCGCGACGTGGCCCGAGTCACCGAGCGCCCCAGCTCGAACGGCGAGGTCGATGTTGTCGGCCACGAGGTCCGCGAGCCGATCGGAGACGGCGAGCTCCACGGAGATGCCCGGGTGCTCGGCGCGGAGCGCCCGCAGGACCGGCACGACGCAGGCGCGGCCGAAGCCTGGGGCGACCGCGATACGCACGGTGCCGCTCGGCGCGCGATCGCCGCGCGCGAGCCGCGCGACGCGCTCGTCGAGCGCTCGGACGAGCGGCCCGATCTCGTCGACGAGGCGCTGCCCGGCCGGGGTCGCGCTCACATGTCGCGTCGTGCGCCCGACCAACCGGAGCCCGAGTTCCTCTTCCAGACGCGCGATCGTCTTGCTCACGGCGGGCTGACCCACGCCGAGCTCGCGCGCCGGCACCGAGAAGCTCCTCGTCTCGACGACTCGAAGGAGGATCTTGAACGCTTCCAGTCTATCCATGCGCTGCTCCGGTTATTCCGACGAGGAATGGATCTTACCCTCCGCGACGCCGTTCTCAAGCCACGTGGGAGGTCGTATTCGTTCACGACGTCACCCCTTTGCCGAGGTCGCCTATGCCGCAAATCCATCACCCGCTCTCTTCCGCCGACCGTGACGCGATGATCGCGCTGCGCTCCCAGCTCGCGAAGAGCCGCGCCGCTCCGACGCGAGCGTCGTTCGACCAGCTCATCGAGCTCACGCCGCCCGGCGCGGGCGCCTCGCACCGCGAGGCTCGCGTCGGCGGGGTGCCGGGCACATGGTGCATCCCGCCGTCGCCGCGGCCCGGTCGAGCGATCCTCTACTTGCACGGCGGTGCGTTCATCCTCGGCAGCGCTCGCGCGTTCCGCCACTTCGCCGGCCAGCTCGCGGTCCGCGCAGGCATCTCCGTGTTCGTCGCCGACTACCGCTTGGCGCCGGAGCACCCTTTCCCCGCCGCGTGGGAGGATGCAAGGGATGCGCACCTCGGCCTCGCCAGCGAGCTCGGTGTGGAGCGGGTCGCCATCGCCGGAGACTCGGCGGGCGGCGGGCTCGCGCTCGCCCTGCTGGTCGCTCAGCGCAAGGCGCCGTGCGGCGTGCTCCTCTCGCCATGGACCGATCTGTCCCTGACTGGCGCGAGCATCGAAGCCAAGGCCCTTGAAGATCCTGTGCTCTCCCGCGGGGCGCTCGAGGCCGGCGCGCGTCACTACCTGTGCGGGCACGACCCTCGCGATCCGCGCGCCTCCGCGCTGTATGGCGCGATGGAGCACCTTCCGCCCGTTCAGGTTCACGTGGGCACGGCCGAGATCCTGCTCGACGACTCCGTTCGCCTCGATGCGCTCGCCGGCGCTGAGGTCCATGTCTGGGAGGGTATGCCCCACGTGTTCCCGAGGAGCGTCGCGACGTTCGAGGCCGCGCGCGACGCGCTCGACCTCGCCGGCGCGTTCTTGCGCCAGGGCATCGACCGGTAACGGAGGACGGAGGCGACAATGCGACGAGACAGCTTCGATGTCCGAAACGTCGATGTACGCGGCATGCGCATGGAGGTCGCGATCGCGGGTGCGGGGCCCGCTGTGCTCCTGGTCCATGGGATTCCACACACGTGGTTCCTATGGCGTCGTGTCATCGCCGCGCTGGCGGATCGTTATTTCGTCATCGCGCCGGATCTGCGCGGGCTCGGTGGCACCGAGCGCGCTCGAATGGGCTTCGACGTCACCACCGTCGCAGGAGACCTCGCGGGGCTGCTCGACGTGCTCGGCGTCGCGAGCGTGGCCGCGGTGGGGATCGATCTCGGCGTCCAGACCGCGTTCATGCTTGCCATGACGTCACCGGGCCGGGTTCGCTGCGTGGCCCTGATGGAGGGGCTCGTGGGCACGCTGCCCGGCGCCGAGAGCTTCCTCTCGCGTGGCGCTCCATGGTGGTTCGGGTTCCACGGCGTCCCCGAGCTTCCGGAGACGCTCATCGCAGGCCACGAGGCCGCCTACGTCGACTACTTCCTCGCGATCGGGACCTACGAGCGTCGCGGTGTCGCGCCGGAGGCGCGCGAGGCCTTCGTTCGAGCCTACTCCGGTCGCGAATCCATTCGTTGCATGTGCGAGCACTACCGCGCGATGCCGGAGAGCGCGCGACAGATCGCGAGCATCACGAGCGCGCGGCGCCTCGACATCCCGACGCTCGCGATCGCGGGAGGGGTCATCGACGGGGCGCTGGCCGGGCAGCTCCAAGGCGTCGCCCCCCACCTGGCGACCGCCACGATCGACAACGCCGCGCACATCCTCCCGGAGGACCAGCCGGAGACGCTGCTCTCGCTCCTCGAGCCCTTCATCGAACAGCGCGGCTGAGGCCGATGACGCGAGCCTGAGGCACCTCGAAGGCGCGGTCACGCTGCGCCACCAGCTCTGTTCCCCGCCAGACGCGGACCCCGCGCTCGCCGACGATCACCGCGCGCCAGTTTGTGGTTGACGCCGAACATGTGAGCGTTCACATTCGGTGCTCCGGAGCTTCTTCTGCCTTGCCCTGGATAGGCCGTCCTGCGCACCGGGCCCTGACTCCTCCTGCGCGCTCACGTCGACGGTCGCGCCATGGCTCCAGACGAGGCGCACGCAGGGGGAAAGGAGGCGTTGCAGGTGGGCTCGGCTGGGATGACATCAGGGCGCACTCCGGAAGACGCCCGTCCGCGGCGCGCCTGGCTCGCACCCCCCTTGGGATGGATGCCAACCGATGCCGTCTCGTGTTGGCTCCGGCGGCCAGGCCTGCTCAGACCACGAGGGCTGCTCGGAGGCGCATCCCACCCGCTGGTGTGATTACGACGGCGGTCATACCCCGTCACCGAACGACGCCGGGCAGCACATGTCGTGGATGCCGCAGGAAGTCTGGAACTTGCTGCGGCAATTCTAGATTTATAGCGCGCGAAGCAAAGCGGCGCTGACTTGCGTGCCAGGTTGGCGTTGATATAGAATCTCCGTCCGATGAACCAATCTCAAAATCACGCTCTCGGATTCGCATCGCTCTCGTTGGCGCTGCTCTTCGCGCTGCCTGCGCGCGGGGCGTCGCTACAAAAAGTCAATCAGAGCGAATGGGGGACGGACGGCCTGCCCAGCTACGTCAACATGTACATTTACGTGCCTGACAAGCTGGCGACCAAGCCTCCCATCGTCGTCGCTCCCCATCATTGCCAGGGCAATGGCCAGGGGACGTTCAGCGAGATGTCGAGCCTGGTTTCCATAGCGAACACCAGCGGCTTCATCATGATCTTCCCGGAGGCCACCGGGCAGAACTGCTGGGACGCGGGATCGACGAGATCGCTCCACCACGGCGGTGGTGGCGATACGGGGGCCATCGTCCAGATGGTGAAATACACGCTCGCGAAGTACAACGGCGATGGGGGCCGCGTGTACTCGGTCGGCGGGTCATCGGGCGGCATCATGACCGAGGCGCTGCTCGGTGTGTACCCCGACGTGTTCATGGCCGGCGTGTCGCTCATGGGCGTTCCGTGTGGCTGCTGGGCCGAGGGCTACAACGACGTCACCGGGACGGGGAACTCGGCCCAGTGGAGCGGCCCCTGCGGGGGCGGCAACGTCACGAAGACCGGGCAGCAGTGGGGAGATCTCGTTCGTTCCTACTATCCCGGTTACACCGGCCATCGCCCGCGCCTGCAGCATTGGCATGGCACCGCCGACACCGTCCTCAACTACAAGAACATGGCTGAGGACGTCAAAGAGTGGACGAACCTTCTGGGCTTGAGCGAGACCGCGGATGGGACCGACACGCCAAAGCGTGGAACCACGCGCCAGTTCTGGAAGAGCTCTTGCGGCTACACGGTCTACGAGACGTTCGCGATGGACGGCGTCGGGCACGCTGTGCCGTTCGACGGCCCCGCCGTCGCCGCCTATTTCGGCCTCGACAAGGCCGGCGGTCAGGATCCAGAGACGGCAGCGTGTCCCGGCGCTGTTCCCGGTGGCGACGGCACCGATGGCGCGGGTGGCGCGGGTGGCGCGGCGGGAACCGGTGGTGCGGGTAGCGCGGCAGGAACCGGTGGTGCGGCTAACGCGGCAGGAACCGGCGGTGCTGGTGGCACGGCAGGAACCGGTGGCGAGGGCGGGGCCATGGAAAGTGGCTCAGGCGGCAGCGTAGGCAGCGGCGGCGCGATTGACTCGGGGTCCGCGGGGGCGAATGGACAGGACGCCAGCTCGGGAGCTGGCGACGCGACGGGAGGAGACAGCTCGAGCTCCGGTTGCAGCTGCGCCCTGGGCAACGACGCGAGAGACTCCGGCGCCCAGGCGGGGTTCCTCCTCGCGGCCCTGGGATTGCTGCTCGGTCGCCCGAAGCGCCGCCCTCGCTGAGCGCGTAAGACCCCTGCCTTTTACGGCGCCGCGCCCTCCACGAGCCCTCCACAGCGCGTTTGCCGTCTTCTTCTGCTCCACGTCGCGCTCAAAGGCCGCGGGCTTCGAGCGCTACCAGTCGTTTCCGGCCTCGAACTGCGGGACGCAGGCGCGGGCGAAGGTGTCGGGGTCGTCGGCGCGGCAGGGGTCGGCGCGGCGGAAGCCGGTGAAGGTGACTGCCAATTCTCGGTGCCGTCGTCGGCTCCCGACACCTCGAGCAGCGGAGCGTCGCAGACGGGGAGCACATCATCCGCCGGCGCGAGCACGACTTGCCGACCGCCCGCCGCGCCCCCTTCCCCGCTCAGGCCCGCTTCGCCGCCCGCGCTCCCCACCTGCTCGTGCGCGCCATGCGGGCTGTCGCCACATCCCCAGAGCAACGCCGCCCCGAACCACACGAACCTCATCGATGCCATGCCGACGCCGCCTAGCAAAGGGCGTGCTCGTCCTACGCAGCCGCGGAAATGCCGCCGGCCGCAGCCAGCAGTGAACGCACCGTCACAACGTGACGCGCCGCAGGCACATCCCTCGTCTACGCCACCCTGACGCTCGCGCGGAGGATCTCGACCACAAGTCGTTGTGGCGTGGCGCGCTCGAGCGCTATCGTTGGTTTGTGCCGGCGACCGGTTGGCGACAGTTCAAGGCCGAGGGTAAGAAGAAGCAACCGTATCAATTTCGGCTGTCACGGCAGTTGTTCGCGTTTGCCGGCTTGTGGTCGCGCTGGAGGTCGCCGGACGGTGAAGTCGTCGACTCGTGCGCGATCGTGACGGCCGCGCCGAACGCCCAATCCGCGGAGGTTCGTGACCGCATGCCGCTGATGATGGAAGAAAGCGCCGCGAGCGCGATGAACCTCCGGTCTTACGCGACCGTCGTCGCGATGGCATGGCTGGCCGCGTGCGGCAGCGGATCGAGCGAGCCGCCTCTGCCAGAGCCATCGGGCGGATCAGGCGGTACGTCGGCGGCCGGCGCCTCGTCCAATGCAGGAGGCTCGGGCGGGAGCGCAGCACAAGCAGGCGGTGCGGGGGCGAGCGGCGGCGCTGTGCCTGTCGCGGGCTCGACCGGCGTGGCCGGAACCCCGGACGCCGGCGGCGCCGACGGCGCCGGAGCCGGTGGGGCGAGCGCGGGGGCGGGCGGCGCCGGCGCATGCCCGGCGGGCTCGACGCAGCTGTCGCCATGGCCCGGTAAGGCCGAGGTTCGCACGCTCGACAGCGAGGACGCGTTCGAGAGCGATCTGAGCGGGCTGACCTACGAGGCGCCCGGAGTGCTGTGGGCGACCAACAACCTCTCCTCCAAGCTGTTTCGGTTGCTGAAGAGCGGAGGGCGCTACGCGCCGGACACGTCCAATGGCTGGGCCTCCGGCAAACGGCTGCGTTACCCGAACGGCCAGGGCACGCCCGACGCGGAGGGAGTGACGCTCGCCGCCACGAGCGCCGCGGGCGTCTACGTGTGCGCCGAGCGCGACACGGACAATCCGTCCGTGAGCCGGCTGTCCGTGCTGCGCTACGATGTGAGGGCCGCCGGAGCGACGCTGACCGCGACTCACGAGTGGAACCTCACCGCGCTCTTGCCCGAGGTCGACGCGAACGCGGGTCTGGAAGCTGTCACCTGGGCGGCCGACAGCTTGCTCACGGCGCACCACTTCTTCGACGAGAGCAAGGCTCGAGCTTACGTCCCGAGCGACTACGGCGAGCATGGCGCCGGCCTGTTTCTGGTGGGCGTGGAAGAGACCGGCAAGGTGTACGCTTTCGCGCTGAATCACGAGAGCGGCGCGGCCACCCTGGTGGCCAGCATCTCGACGCCGCTCGCGGGCGTGATGGGGCTCGAGCTCGACCGAGATACTGGGAGCTTGTGGGCTCACTGCGACGACACGTGCGACAACCAAGCCGCCGTGTTCGGTATCGACGACGCGCTCGGGCGCTTCGTGCTGGAGCGGCGTTTCACGCATCCGAGCGGGCTGCCGGACTCCAACAACGAAGGCATCGCGCTCGCGCCGGACGCGGAGTGCAGCGGCGGCGTCAAACCGTTCTTCTGGACCGACGACGCCGACGCCGACGGCTTTTCGGTGCGCGAAGGCTCGCTCGCCTGCGGTTGCCTCAGGTGACTGAAGACCTTGTGGTGGTAGAGCGGCAGCGCCTCGGGCGCCGGAAAGAACGCCCCCCGAGCCCGCTCTGGAGCCCGTCGCTCGTGACGATGAGATGGGGAGTGACCGGGGCGCCCGTGCCGCTGCTCTTCCTGAGCTGGGCCGGGCCGAACGACGCCTCCCGCGACTCCGACGACCTCCTGTGCCCCGACTGGGCCCGACAGGAGCGCACACGGTGCCCCGGTCGGATGCGCCGCCATCACGTCGCGCCTCTGTGTCGGTGCCGCGCCGGCCCCGGATAACCAGGACCGCCGTCTCATGGCCCTTACAAGCCGCGAACCGCGTCGGAGCCCCCGCCCGCGGATTGGCCCTTGCGACCGGCGCACGGAATGCTGTACCACGGAGACCGCAGTGCGTTTTCGTGGGGGGTCGCACCGGCGCGGCCCGCTCCTGGTCTATCCCGGGGACGCGACGATACCGCACGCCCGCTGACGAGCCCTCATGACCTCACCTGCCCAGGATCGCGCCACAGCCCGCCCGGCATCCCGCCGCAAGCTGCTCCTGAACCCGCGATTCCAGCTCAAATACACAGGGCTCCTGGTCTCGGTGGTGCTCGCCGTGATGGTGGCGCTCGGACTCGTCATCTGGCAGACCGCGAGCGTCGCGAACGAACAGGCGCGTTACGCGGCGACCCAGGCGGAGCTCGCGCTCAAGGAGGCGGCGAACAGCGCCAAGATCCTCAAGATGAGCACCGCCGCCATGGGCGGCGACGGCGCCGAGCTCGGCAGCACCCTCGACGAGGAGCTCGAGAAGACGAACCGCGAGTACGAGCGCAACCTGGCAGAGGTCGCGAGGCGGCGCGCCGACGTCGAGGCGCTGCAAGGTCGCCTCCTCGGCATCCTCGTCGGCGGCGGCGCGTTCCTGCTCGCCGTCCTCGGCGTGCTCGGGATCTTCATCACCCAGCGCATCGTGGGGCCGGTTCACCAGATGAAGCGCCTGTGCCGCCAGGTCGGCACGACGCGGCTCACCATCGGAGAGGGGCTGCGGAAGGGCGATGAGCTCGGAGACCTGTTCGACACGTTCGTGCAGATGACCTACTCGCTCAAGGCGCTCCAGACAGGCAGGCTCGCCTCGCTCGACGCGGCCATCCAGCGGGCCGAGGCCGAGTCGGCCTCGGCCGAAGTGCTCGCGGGGCTGCGCGCGCTGCGGGCGCAGCTCTGCCTCGGCCTCAGCGAGTCCGAGACGGTGCGGCGCCGCGCTCCGAAAGGTGGTGAGTCATGAGGCGAATCGCCGAGGCGGAGGCGACATGAAGCCTCCCGAGCTGATCCAGCAGGCGGCCGGCTTGCTCCGAGCCCGCTTCGATCTCAACGAGTACAACCCGACCCCGATCGTCGACCTCGGCGCGCTCGTGGCGAACGCCGACGGCACCGTCGACGCCGAGGAGATCGACGCCCTGCGGCAGCTGATCGAGCCGATGCTGGGCGCCCAGCTCAACGCCGAGCTCGTCCGCTACCTCATCGAGGCGAGCCTGAAGGTGATCGCGGCGGCGGGCGTCGAGCCCCGGGTGCGCCTGCTCGCGGAGATCCTCATGGACTGCGACGCGGTGGAGGAGGGCATCCTCATCGCGCTGGCGGTCGCCCACGCGAGCGAGGGGATCTCCGACGCGGAGCGCGCGGTCATCGAGCTGCTCGCCCGCGCGGCCGAGCTCCCCGCGCGCCGGCTCGATCAGCTGAACGAGCAGGTCCGGGCGGCGTTCGCCGCCTGACGGCGGCATCCGCCGAGGGAAAAAGGCCTTGGAAGACCGTGCGCGGCGTCAGCCCTCTTCCTTGGTCGCGAGCAGCCGCGAGAGGCGATCGCCCTCGATGCGGACGGCGATGACCTTCTCCCGGTCGAAGACCACCGCGCCCGGGGCCGCGCCGCGCGGCTTGCGCACGTAGCGGCGCTGGACGTAGCTCACCTCGCATACCGCCTCGCCGCGCGCGTCGCTGAAGTGCGCCGCGAGGGTCGCGGCGTCCACGAGCACGTCCGCCGGGCAGCTCGCCCCCTTCGCGAGCGGCACGACGACGTGCGAGCCCGTGACGCCCTTCGCATGAAGCCAGAGGTCGTGCGGGCGCGCGTGCTTCGTCGTCAGCGCGTCGTTGTCCTCGGCGCCTCGGCCGACGAGGATCGCGGCGCCGGACGCGCTGCGGTAGGCGTGGAACGGCCGCCTCGGCGCGGGCCGCCCCGCCCCGGGGGCGCGGGCGCCGGACGTCCCGGGCTCGCCGGCGCCCGCGAGCTCCGCGCGCGAGACGCCGAGGGAGCGGGCGCGCTGCGCGAGCGGATCGAGCGACTCGGGCCGCGCCTCCGCCGCGGCGACGTCCGCCTCGAGCGCGGCGATCGCCGAGAGGGCGCGCTCGGTCTCGGCGAGGCGCGCGCGCATCACCGCCTCGCCGCGCTGGTAGCGCCGCGCCTTGGCGAAGAAGACCTCGGCCTGCGCCTTGGCGGGGCGCGACGGGTCGAGCGCGACCTCGATCTTGCCGCCGGTCTCCCAGTCGTCGAGGAGCGCCTTCGCGGCGCCCCGCGGCACGCGGGCGGCCTGCGCGAGCAGGAGCTGCCCCGTCTTCTGCAGGCGCGCGACGCTGCCCAGCCGCCCGAGATCGCCGCGCACCGCCTCGGCCCTGCGCTCGAGCGCCGCGCGCCGCGCCTTCACGGCGCGCGCGAGCGCCGCCTTCTCCTGCCCGGCGGCCGCATCGTCGCTCGCCTCGACCAGCGCCGCGCCGGCGGCCAGGGGATCCGCCGGGTAGGCGATCGCCGCCGGCGGGGCGCCCCCCTGAGGCGGCCAGCGGAGGATCAGGTGGCCGGCGGCGTCGAGCAGGCGCGCCTCGCCGCGGCGTCCTGGGGCGAGTTCCAGCCGCGCCCCCGGGGACGATCCCAACCTGGGTGGGGGTACCACCGGCCCCAACCCGGGTTCGGCCGCGGCCAACCCCAACCCGGGTTCGGGAACTGCCGCCGGCACCAACCCGGGTTCGGCCGCGGCCAACCCCAACCCGGGTTCGGGTGCGGCCACCTCCAACCTGGGTGCGGCCTCCGCACTCCCTCGGTCATTTTCCACCATGACCGCATCGCCACCCCCCGCGACGACCACGATCCCGTCGCTCCGCACCTCGATCGCCAGCACGCGGCGGCCGACCAGGTGCGCCCTCATGGCGGCGACGAGCGGGTGCGACGCGCCGGCGCGGAGCCGGGGCAGCCTCGGCAGGATCCCTGCCCCCGCCACGCGTGGTCCGATGCCGGCGCCGAGCACGCGCCGCGTCCCGTCGTAGACGGCGAGCGCGACGAGCCCCGTCGCCGGGTTCGCGTGCGCCGCGTCGATCCGCGCCCCCACGCATCGCGCGAGCGCCTCGGCGAGCGCCCCGCCCTGCGCCGCGCTCCCCGGGTGGTCCTCCATGGCGAACGCGGCTCGTTCAGCGCAACGCTTCGAAGTACGGCCCGCAGCAGCGCAGCCCGAGCTCGCACGCCGCGCCGCGGTCCTCGCACGAGGCCACCTCTTCACCGTTGACGAAGCAGGAGCAGACGGTCCTGCCGGCACCCTGGGCGCGGCACTCGGCCGCGACGACGAAGCCCTGGCACGCTCCCTTGCAACTGCAGGCCCTGTCGCGATCGCCGGCGCACTCGATCCCCGGGCAGCCGTCGCCGTTCGCGCACACGTCGTACTCGTCCAGGAACCGCTGGCACCGGGGCCCGACGACGTCGCAGTCGAACCTGCCGTTCGTCAGGCAGTCGAAGAACGGGATGAGCAGATCGTTGCACTGGGGCGCCTGGGCCAGCTCCGTGTCACACATCGTCCCGCAGCCGCCCGGCTCCGACGCTCCACACGTCTCCGCGTAACGCTCGCAGAAGCGCACGCACGCCGACCAGGCCTCGCCGCCGCCCGCCCCGCTGGAGGCGCTCCCTGTCCCCGACGTGGCCATCCAGGTCGCGCTGGTGCTGACCGCGCTGGAGCCGCTCCCGCCGATGCCGCCCCCACCGGTGCCCACCCCGGTGGAACCGCCCACGCCGACGGTCACCCCGGTGGAACCGCCCACGCCGGAGCCGCCTACGCCGGCGCTCACCGAGACCGCACCCGTGCTGACCGCGCTGGAGCCGAACGCGCCCGTGCTGATGGCGCTGGAGCTCGTCGCCCCGGCGCCTCCCGACCCGTCGGGCATCCCATCGACGACGACGTTGCCACCGCACGCGCTCCCCCACGCCAGGGCGGTAAGCGCAGCGGTACGCATCCTGAGCATCGTCATTCCCATGGACAGCGAGAATACCCCAGGTGCGCGCCCGGGCGCGAGCGCCGCGTCGATCCGCGCCCCCCGCAGCGCGCGATCGTCTCGGCGAGCGCTCCGCCCTGCGCCGCGCTCCCCGGCTGGTCCCCCATGGCGAACGCCGCGCGGGCGTCCCTCAGCGAAACTCGTCGAAGAACGGCTCGCAACAGCCATGGGCGAGCTCGCACGCCGGGCCGACATCCTGGCACGTGGCCAGCTCCTTGCCGTTGACGAAGCAGGAGCAGACGAACCCGTCGCGCATGTCGGGGTGGCACTCGACCCTCAACGACGCGTTCGGGCACGAGCCATTGCAGAAGCAGGCCCGGTTGAAATCGGTGAAGCACTCGAGCGGCGAGCAGCGGCCGTTGCCCCGGCACTCATCGTACTTGGCCAGGAACGGCTGGCAGCGCTCCAGGGCGAAGTCGCAGTCGACGCCGCCGTTCGTCGCGCAGTCGAAGAACTGGGAAAGCAGGTAGTTGCACTGGGGCGCCTCGCCCAGATACTGCTTACAGAACCCCTCGCACTGACCCGGCTCCACCTGCTCGCAGGTATCCGTATAGGTCTCGCAGAACTTCATGCACATCGCCCAGGAATCGCCGCCGCCCGCCCCGGTGGAGGCGCTCCCTGTCCCTGACGTGGCGGTCGCGCTGGTGCTGACCGCGCTGGAGCCGCCAACGCCGGCGCCGACCGCGGTGGAGCCGCCCACGCCGACGCTGACCGCGAGCGCGCCCGTGCTGACCGCGCTGGAGCTCGTCGCCCCGGCGCCTCCCGATCCGTCGGGCATCCCGTCGACCACCACGTTTCCACCGCAAGCGCTTCCCCAGGCCAGGGCGGCGAGCGCAGCGGCGCGCATCCTGAGCAGCGGCATTCCCATGGGCCGCGAGAATAGCCCAGGTGCGCGCCCGAGCGCGAGCGCGGCACAGGCGCGACGGGCGGATCGAGGCGAGCCGCCGCGCGGCCTCTCGTCCGCCGCGCCGCTTTGCGATAGAGACCCGCCGCGTGCTCCTCGACCTCCTGCTCGCCCCGCTGCTCGCCCAGGCTGACGCGCCGCCCCGGCCCGGACCCGCCGCGTCCTGCCCGTCCGACATGGTGCTCGTCGAGGGCACCCACGCCGAGAACGTGCAGCGGATCTGCACGAGCTACCGCGGCGGCCACTGCTTCGACTTCTTCCCCGGCCTGTTCGCCGCCGAGCCGCGCTTCACGCCGGTGCGCACGTGCATGGACCGCCACGAGTGGCCGAACCGGGCCGGCGCGCTGCCGGTCGTGATGCTCCGCTTCATCGAGGCCGAGCGGGAGTGCGCCGCCGTCGGCAAGCGCCTCTGCACCGAGTTCGAGTGGGAGCTCGCGTGCGAGGGGCCGTCCGCGCTCCCCTTCCCCTACGGCCACGCGCACGATCCGGCCGCCTGCAACGTGAGCAAGCCGTACCGAGGGATCAGCGAGCGGCGGCTCGCGTCCGACGACCCGGCGGTGCGGGCCGCCGAGACACAGCGGCTCTGGCAGGGAGAGCCGACGGGCTCGTATCCGGCGTGCGTGAGCCCGTACGGCGTCGTCGACATGGTCGGCAACGTCGAAGAGTGGGTGTCGACCTCGCGCCCCGAGTGGCCACACCGCTCGTCGCTGAAGGGCGGCTACTGGTCCAAGCCGTGGGCCGGGTGCCGGGGGACCAACGACTCGCATGGACCGATGTTCCGGTTCTACGAGATCGGGTTTCGCTGCTGCAAGGATCCGCGGCCGGGGCCGTAGCACAGGGTCCCCCGAGGGCGAACCGGCGAGAGGATCGGTCACCGATTGCACGGAGCGGAGAAGACCGGAATGCCAGGTGATCCTCGATCGGAGCCCCGTTTGCCGTGGAGCGAACGCGGCCCCATGGATGCAGGGATATGTGGCGTACTGGCTGCACCGTGGGAGCACATGGCGCCTGATGTGGACAACTGGCCCCATCGCAGGTTGTTGTGCTTGAGGTGAAATGTTCGACGGATCTGCGGGTGCTCTCCGGCCGCAGACGAACATTTCAGAGTGATTGTCTCCCAAAACGATCTGATTGACCATCAGGCGATGGCCAGATGATCAATCCGTGTCTATTACATCGCCAGGTGCGCCGCCTCGGCGCCCCGATGACTTGGAGAGTCAGGATGCGTTTGGGAGCTTGTCGTTCCGCTGTTGCGATATCTTTCTTCGGTCTGGTCGCCGCCGCGTGCACCGTCGCGACAGGGGGCGAGGAAGAGGAGGCGGACGCGCTGTACGGGGCTGTGGTGACGACCGACGGGCTCACGCCCGCAGCGCTGGCGCTGCCGTCGGACTGGGGGAGCGGCTACTGCGCCGACGTGATCGTCGCCAACGATGGGGCCGCCCCGGTGACGTCGTGGACCGTCGTGATCAACCTCAATCAGGCCGCCGTGAGCAGTCTGTGGAACGCGGCGTCGAGCCAGAGCGGCTCGACCCTGACGGTGAGCCCGCGCTCCGGCAGCCCCTCGATCCCGGTGGGAGGCTCTGTCAGCTTCGGATTCTGCGCGAACGCGACCGGAAGCAACTACCGGCCAACGCTGGTGTCGGTGACCAAGACAGGAGGGGGATCGAGCAGTTCAAGTAGCTCGAGCAGTTCGAGTAGCTCGAGCAGCGCCGGCGGCGCTGGCGGGGCAGGCGCCGGAGGATCGACCGGCAGCGGCGGCACCGGGGCCGGTGGAAGCGGCGGCAGCGGAGGATCCACGGGCGCCGGCGGAAGCAGCGCTGTCTGCTCAATGCCGCTGCCGAGCTACACGAGCGGCAACGGCTCGACGACCTGGTACTCCCTCGACCAGGGCAGCGCGCAGGTGAACTGCAGCTTGCCCATCCAGCAGCGCAATCCAGACAAGATCGGCCACGTCGCGACCGGCGGAGGGCGGTATTTCGCCGCCCTGAACACCGCGGACTACAACACCGCGGCCGCGTGCGGCGCCTGCGTCGAGGTGAGCCGCGACGATGGGCGCAAGGTCGTGGCGACGGTGGTCGATCAATGCCCGACGGCGAGCAACCCCAAATGCAAGGCCGGGCACATCGATCTGAGCAAGGACGCCTTTGCGCAGATCGGCTCGCTCGACGAGGGGTATCTGGGGACCGGCAACGGCGGCGTCAAGGGCAAGATCTCGTGGAAGTACGTCCCGTGCCCCGTCGAGGAGAACGTATCCATCGTGTTGAAGGAGCCGGGCAACGCGTGGTGGAACGAGCTCCGCGTGCAGGGCCATCGCACCCCGGTGCGCAAGCTCGAGGTGTACGTCGGCGGGCGCTGGACGGAGGCCACGCGGCAGCCGTACAACTACTGGCGCGTCGGCAGCGGCGACATGGGGCAGGCGCCATGGCGTGTCCGTGTGACCGACGTCCTCGGCAAGACGATCGAGACCTCGATCAATACCACCACCGCCGAGCAATCCACCTCATCGCAATTCCCGGTTTGCCAGTGATCGGTGCGGCTCGGCAGGCGCGGATCGGCCGACTCGCATGCACCTCGGCAGGGGGCGACTCGACCCGCAGCCTGCCGCTCCTGCCGACGGCGTTTGCGCTTCCTCCTCCCCGCCGCGCTCGACTATCCTCGGCGCGTGATCCTGGAGACGCGGCTTCGCCGCCGCCCGACGGGCGCCGCCGCCACAATCCTGCTCGCCGTCGCCGCCTCGTGGGGCCCGCGCCCAGCGGCGGCCCAGACCGACTCGGCGCCCGCGCCGCCGCCAACGCCGTCAGGCATGACCACGACGGACCCTTCCTCCGAGCGACCCCTGACCAACTCGGCGCCGGAGCGCTCCTCGCCGCCCAGCCCTAGCCCCGCAGCCCCGGCGCCCCTGCCGACCTCGGTCGGGCGCCCCCGCATCGCCGCCGCGCGGGCCCGTACGCCCCCCGCCGTCGATGGCGCCCTCAACGACGCTGTATGGGCCAGCGCGACGCCGAGCGACGCCTTCGTCCAGAAGTTCCCCGACGAGGGGCGCTCGCCCGTCGAGCGGACCCTCGTGCGCGTCCTGTACGGGGACGACGCGCTCTACGTCGCCGTGGAATGTGAGCAGCGCTCTGCCCCGCTCCGCGCCCGGCTGACCCGCCGCGATCGGGAGATCGAGTCAGACTACGTGCGTGTCGCCATCGACAGCCGCTCGACGGGGACGAGCGCCTTCGAGTTCGGCGTCAACGCGGCCGGAGTCCTCTACGACAGCCTTCGCTACAACGACACCGAGATCTCCGCGGACTGGGACGAGGCGTGGGAGGCTCGGACCGCCCGCACGGCTCGGGGATGGACGGCCGAGATGCGCATTCCCTACCGCATCCTCCGGTTCGACGCGGCGCCCGACATGGCATGGGGGTTTCAGGTCCGGCGCTACGTGTCCGCGCGCCAGGAGACGGACGAATGGGCCTTCATCCCACGAGCCGTCGGCGGCGAGGTCTCCCATTATGGTCGCCTCACCGGCCTGCGCGACGTGCCCTCGCGCGTCGAGCTCGCGCTGCGCCCGTTCGCGCTGGCGCAGATCCGCAAGCGTGATATCGACCCCGCCATCGCTGACAGCGGCGTGGATGGATCCGCGTCGGCGGGGCTCGACCTCGCATGGAACATCACCGAGGACCTCACGCTCGACGCCACCCTCAACCCCGACTTCGCCCAGGTCGAGGCGGACCAGCGCGTCCTGAACCTGACGAACTACGAGGTCCTGTTCCCCGAGCTGCGCCCCTTCTTCCTCTCGGGGATCGACGCGTACTCGACGCCCATCCAGGTGCTCTACACGCGCCGCATCGGGCTCGCGCCGCCGTGGCCCGCCGTGCGCACCGACGCGCCCTACGGGGAGCGCCTTGCCGACGTGCCCGGCCCGACGACCATCCCGTTCGCCGCCAAGCTCGCCGGCACGCTCGGGCCCTACTGGTCCATGAGCGCGCTCACCGCGATGACAGCGCCCAACTCGGTCGAGATCGCCCCCGCGACGGGCCCCAGGGAGCTGCGCCTCACGGAGCCATCGGCCCTCTACGGCTTCCTCCGCGTGAAGCGCGAGCTCGGAGACAACGCGCATGTCGCGCTCCTCGGCACAGCCGCCCTGCGCGGCGAGCCGGGGCACGTCCCCGAGTTCCTTTCGGGCTCGGCCGCCTATCCCAGCGTGCCCGGGGAGGCCGGCGCGCCGCCCAGCCAGCTGTGCCCCGACGGGTCTGTCACCGAGGTGGGAGCCCGGTGCTTTCGCAATGCCTTCGTCGGCGGGGTGGACGGGCGCTGGCGCTCCCGCGGAGGAGATTACACCATCAAGGGCCAGGCCATCGCCACCGCGGTGACCGCAGGACCGGAGCAGCGCCTCCGAGACGGCACCGTCATCGCGTCGGGAGACGTCGCGCCCGGCGCGCTCCTCGATCTTATCAAGGATGGCGGTGAGCACTGGGTCGGCGAGCTCTACGGCGACATCTACGCGCCCAAGGTGGCGCTCAACGATCTCGGGTACCTCCAGCGGCAGAACCTCCAGCGCCTGGGCATCAACATCGAATACCGCACGCTGAAGCCGTGGTGGGCGACACTCGAGACGCACACGTCCCTCTTCGGCAGCTACAAGAACAACTTCGACGGACTGGCGCTCGCGCGCACGGTCCAGGTCGAGACATCGTGGAAGCTCCGCGGCTACTGGAGCGTCCTCGCCAACGTCGCGCTGATGGGCGCGTACTTCGATGATCGGGAGGTGGGCGACGGCACCGCGCTCGAGCGCGCGCCGGCCATCGAGACGGTGCAGACCATCTCGACCGACCCGCGCGCCCCGGTCGCCGGGAAGCTCACCTCCACGCTGCAGTTCCGCGGGAACGGGAGGAACGTGGGGTTTGACGGCGAGCTGAACCTGCGCCCCGTCTCTCAGCTCGAGCTCGATCTCCTCTCGAGCGTGTTCCTGACCGACGGGGAGCCACGGTACGCCGGATCGGGCCCCGGCCCGGACGATCTGCTGTTCGGCCGCCTCTCGGCGCGCAGCGTCAGCGGGACCGTGCGCTCGACGTTCACCTTCACGCCACGGATCACGCTGCAGGCCTACGGGCAGCTGTTCCTCGCGTCGGCGCATTTCTCGGACTTCTCCGCGTCCTCGGCGACGCGCGGCGACGGGGCGCCGCGCGTCGTCACGCTCGAGTCCCTGCAGCCCGCCGCGCCCCCCGCGACGAACCCCGATGTCGAGGAGGTGGCGCTCAACGTGAGCGTGGTGTTCCGGTGGGAGTACGCCCTGGGATCGACGCTCTATGTCGTGTACACGCGGGCGCAGGCGCCCCTCGTCGAGCTCGCCGAGGGGGCGATCGCGACGCTCCGCCCCTCGCTGCTCGGCGCGGCCCCGGCGGTGGACGTAGGGCTCGTCAAGCTCTCCTATTTCCTCCCGCTCTGACGGGTCACGCGCGGACGAAGCGAACCCTCGCGTGCGCTGCGGAGGCGCGGGAGATGGCCTCTTCGCGCGAGGCGCCCGTGGCGATCACGTACCCCTGACGCGAGTCGCTGGAGAGGATCGGACCGAGCGCGTCGCCCGGCTTCGCCGAGCAGGAGACCCGGACCACGCCGGGCATGGCGCGCGCCTCGTCGAGGCCCTCGATGGCCTGAAGCGCGCCCCCGTCGACCGCGAAGAACCGGACCGCCGCCGCCTCGGCGACGGGACGGCGGGGCTCCTGCGGCAGGCCGACGAGCGCCCGCACGGTCTCTTTCACGAAATCGACCCCGCGCGTGAGGAGCGCGAGCTCCCAGATGAAGTCGCCGCCAGGGCGCGTGTTCGACTCGATGATCCTGGGCCCCCTGGAGGACAGGCGGAGCTCCGTGTGAGCCGGACCGTGCCGGTGCCCGATCCGGTCGAGGAAGCGGAGCACGCACGCAGAGATGCGCTCCGCCTCCGAAGGGTCGAAGCGCGCCGGCATCTGGTGCCCCACCTCGACGAAGCCCGGCTCGCCCGTGGTCAGCTTCTCGGTAATGGCGACGACCTCGTGCCGCCCGTCCACGCTCTGCGTCTCGACGCTGATCTCCTCGCCGTCGATGAACTCCTCCGCCATCAGGGGGAGCACCCCCGCGGCCGAGCTCCGGTCCCACGCGGCGCGCAGGCCCTGCCCGTCCCTCACCATCGAGACGCCCTCGCTCCCCGAGCCGCGCGCGGGCTTGAGGATGAGGGGGCCCGAGATCTCGGCGTGGAAGCGCTCGAGGTGCTCGAACGATGGACACTCGGAGAAGCGCGTCGTGCCGACGTCGCCGCCGGCGAGGAGGCGACGCATCTCGACCTTGTCGCGGGTCGCGCGGACGGCGCCCGGCGGGTTGCCCGGGACGCCGAGGGCCTCGCAGACCGCGGCAGCCGGCTCGAGACCGTACTCCGTGAAGGAGAGGGCCGCCGACACGGGCTCGACGGCGTGGACGGCGCGGGCGAGCTGCAGCGTCTCGTTCAGATCTTCATAGTTGAAAACAAAGAGCCGAGTCGCCGACTCCACCTGTTGCGGTGTCGCCATGGCGCGACTCTGGAACACGGTCAGCTTGACGCCGGTCGAGGTGATCCGCCCGACGGTATCCTCGTGTCCACCCACCAGAAGCACGTGTGCCATTGTGACCTTCTCCCCGCGGCGCGGGGCTCTTCACTCGAGCGTGAAATCGCCGGCCGCGCGCGCCTCGTCGTCGTCCAGGCCGAGCGCCTGGACGGCCGCCGCGCGCAGGGTCGTGAGCTCCGCGCGCGCGGCGGCGGGCGCGTATACCCAGTTCTCCAGGAGGCGGAAACGGTTCGCGCCGAGCTTGCGCTTGGCCGGGTGGCCACCTCGCCCGAGGTGGACCTCCCGCAGGCCCGCCCGCTCCGCCAGCCGGTACATCTGGAGCGTCTCGGCGATGTAGAGGTTCTGGCCGCCCGGCACCCTCGCGCGATCGATCCCCTGCACCATCTGGAAGAGCTGGCCCCTCGTCCTGTCGATGAAGTTCACGGACGCCTGCACCGCCTCGCCGGTCGCGCGCTCGCGACGCAGGCAGAGCAGCAGGTGCGGGCCGAGCGCGGACGCCGCGATCGCCGCGAGCGTACCTTCGTCGTAGAAGTTCCGCGCGTGCCCGTACTTCTCGATGTTCATGCCGTGCAGCCGCGCCACCTCGCGCATGGCTGCCGGGTCGCGCAGCGCCTCCTCGCCCTCCAGAAACACGAGATCATAGGTCTCCTCGGCGCGCCGCACGAGGCGCGCGAGCTCCTTGCGCTGGTGCAAGGAGAGGCGCTCGGCGAGCGCGGCGTCCACCCCATCGCGCAGATCGACGATCGCCTCGATGAACCACGGGAGCGCGAGGAACCCGGCGTCGCGGAGCGCCGCCCTGTCCGAGGTGCGGCGCACGGTGGGCACGAGCAGCTGCGCGGCCCCCAGCGCGCGCGCCCGCGCGCGCGCCTCGGCGATGGCGTCCGCCGACGGCGCCACGCTCGAGAAGTTGTAGAAATAACCGCCGAAGACCAGCGTCCGCTCGTGGTCCACGGCAGGGCAATCGACCTGGAACCGACGGACCCAGTGCATGATCTGCTGGAGCGGCAGCGCCGGCCCGGAGAGCTCGTAGAGGCGCACGAACAGCGCCTCGAAGACCCCGAGCGCTAGCTCGGACTCCAGCAGCGTCGCCGCTCCGGGCTGGCCGGTCACGCGTCACCTTCGACGAAGGGCGCGAGCGCCGGCAGCACGGCTTGCGCCGCGCCCGCGGCGTTGACGACCTTCACGACCTCGCCGCGATCCATGATGAGGACCCGGTCGACGCCGCGGAGCGCCTCGAGGCGATGCGCGATGATGATCACGGTGGTGTCGGACAGCGCGGTATCGAGCGCGTCGAGGAGGCGCCCCTCGCTCTCGACGTCGACGCTGGCGGTCGCCTCGTCGAGCACCACGACGCGCGAGCCGCGGAGGAGCGCCCGCGCCAGGCACACGAGCTGGCGATGGCCGGCGCCGAGCCGGGCCGCATGCCCGCCCATGTCGCTGTCGAGCCCGATCCCCTGCGCCGAGAGCGCGTCCCGCACGCCGGCGCTGGAGAGGGCGCGCCAGAGGGCCTCGTCATCGTGCTGGCCCCGCGGATCGAGGTTCGTACGCAAGGTCCCGCCGAACAGAACCGGGTCCTGCGGCACGACGGTGAGACGCGAGCGCAACGCGCCGACCGGCACGCTCATGATATCGACTCCTTCCACCAGGATCCGGCCGGCCTGGATGGGCGCGGTCCGCAGCAGCGCCGCCACGAGGCTGCTCTTCCCCGAGCCCGACCGCCCCACGACGCCGATCTTCTCCCCGGGACGCGCGGTGAACGAGACGCCGCGCAGCGCGGGGACGAGGCCATCTCGATAGGCGAGCTCGACACGATCGAACTCGACGCTCCCCTCCATCGGCCAGGTCGTCTCCGCGGCGGATGCCCCGCGAGCCTCGGGGGCGAGCCGCGAGAACTCCCGCACGCGCTCGAGCGCCGTCATGCTGATCTCCAGCTCCGCGCTGGCATGCACCGCGCGCTGGAGGCTGCTCGTGATGGTGAGCACGTACGTCACGGCCAGGCTCCCCAGCGCCAGCGACCCCCACCCACGCAGGGCGATGGTGAGCAGCGCCGTGGTCCCCAGGAGCACGGCCCCGAGGGCGTCCAGGTTGAAGGAGAGCCAGCGCTCCAGCCCGAGCTGCGCGTACGCGGTGCGCTGGGCCATTTCGACGCGCGCGAAGAAGCGCGCGTCGAAATGGCCCTCGCGACGGAGGGTCCGGACGCACGGGAGGCCCACCCACACCTGCTCGATGCTCGACAGGAGGGGCGCCTGAGCCACCGCGTCGAGGCGCGCGACCTCGCGCGACGCCAGGCGGAAGCGCCGCTGCACGCGCAGGTACACGGCGAGGAGCGGCGCGAGCACGAGCAGCGCATAAGGCGAGCTCACGACCACGACGGCCAGCGCGGAGGCGAGCGCGAAGAGGACGTTGAGCGTGTCGAGGGCGGCAGGGACCACGGCCGTGTCCACGGCGCGCTGATCGCGGGTGAAGCGGTTCAACACCCGGCCGATGGGCGTCGCGTCGAAGAACGCGAAGGGCGCGTGCGCGACGCCGCTCAGCAGCCTGTCGTGCCATCTCCTGGCCGCCTCGACGCCTCCGCGCGCGACGATCAGCGAGCGCGCGAACGTGGCGATCGCCGCCAGCGCCCCGAACAGGGCATATCCCTCGACGACGGCGCGCGCGGGCGTGCCGGGGGCGCCGGAGCGGAGCGCCAGCCAGGCGTCGCCGCCGACGGCGAGCAGCTCGCGCAGGATAAAGAGCACGGCCACCGCGGCCGCGAAGCCCAGGGGTCCCATGGAGCGCAGGTAGTCGCGGTAGACGTCGAACGGCACGGCGCCCGCCGCCCGCTCCTCGTCGCCCGCGGCCTCCTCGTCCTCACCCGACGGCGGCGGCGCGGCGCGCCCGTCGTCCCCGCTGGCCGGCGGCGCGCCGTCCTGGGACACGACGCCGCCCCTCGCGGCGCGGACCTCCTCCGCGGGCCCGGCGGACGCGGTGGCCCGCGCGATCTCATCGAGGCGGGCGAACGCTCCCCCGGCGCGCAGGAGATCGTCCGGGCGGCCTTGCTCCACGATCGCCCCCCCGTCGAGCACCACCACGCGGTCCGCGCGCCGGGCGTAGTGCAGGCGGGTCGTCGCGAGGACGCGCGTCCGGCCTGCCATCTCGCCCAGCACAGCGCGCTCGAAGACCTGATCGGCGAGCCGCTCGTCGAGCGCGCTCAGCGGGTCGTCGAGGAGGACGACCTCCGCGTCCGCGTACGCCGCGCGGGCGAAGCTGACGCGCTGGCGCTGCCCGCCCGACAGGCTCGCTCCGGCGTCCGCCACGGCCGTGGTGTCGCCCCCGGGGCGATCTCGTACGTCGACGTCGAGCCCAGCGGCGGCGAGGACGCGCCTGTACCGCCCGTCGTCCAGGGGCGCTCCGCAGAGGACGTTGTCGCGGATGGACTCGCCGAGCACCCACGGCTCCTGCGGCGCGAAGGCGATGCGCCCCGAGACCTCCCGCTGGCCGGCGAGCAAGGTGGCCTCGCCCGCGATGGCCGTGAGCAGCGTCGTCTTGCCGCTGCCGGCCGCCCCGACGACGGCGACGAGCTCTCCCGGCGCGAGGCGGAGGTCGATCTGCCGCAGGACCGGCGCGCCTGCCCACGACACGTCCGCGCGCTCGAGCCGCACGGTCCCCGGGGGGGCCACCGCGGGCGCCGCGGGCGCGAGCTCCTCGATGGCGAAGAACGCCTCGATCCGCTGGAGCGCGACGCGGCCTTCGATGACCGACATGAGGAGACGCGGCAGGAAGAGGAGCGGCGGCCGGAGGACGCCGAGGACGGCGATCGTCGACATCACGATCGGCACGTCCAGGGCGCCGCCGAGCGCGGCGTGGACGGCGAACGTGACGAGGGCGACCAGGATCGGCCCGGTCTGGAAGACGACGTTGAGCGCCGCGAGGCCGAACGCCTTGCGATCGAGGAGCCGGAGCTCCCCGCGCCGCGCCTCCTCCACGCGGGCGAGCAGCACGTCCTCCCAGCCGTTCAGCTTCAGCGCGCGGATCCCGCGGAGCGCGTCCGAGAGGAGCCCCAGCCGATGATCCGTCTTCTGCGCGAGCTCGCTCGACACGCGCTCGAGGGCGCGCGCGAGGCGGTTCGTGATGGGCGTCATCGCCGCGAGGGCGAGGATGCCCGCCACGCTCGCGGCGCCGACGAGCGAGTAGAGCAGGAGCGCCGCGAGCACGATGATGCTCAGCGAGATGACGATGAGGGCGGCGTCCTCGATCGCCGTGCTGGCCCGGATGACGTCGTTCGATACCAGGTTGACGACCGTGCCCAGAGAGCCGCCGTGACGGGCGCGCGGGGCCGCCCGGAGGAGCTTGCGGAACGTGATGCCCGTGAGCGCCGCGCGCACGCGGAACGTCATCTTGCCGAGGACGAAGAAGCAGTGGTGGAGCAGCCCCCAGGCGCAGACGCTCCCGAGGAACAGGGCGGCGGTCAGCAGAAGGCCCTCGCGGACCGGCGCGTCGGGCGTCTCCAGCCACTGGAGGAAGCGCTCGAGCACGCCCGGGAGCGACACGCTCGACGCCGCGTGGGCGAGCCCGAGGCCGAGCGCCAGCGCGATGGTCGGCCCCGCCGTCGAGAGGAGCGCTCGCCCGAGGCGCCCGCCGTGCCGGCGGAGCGCCTCCTCGAGGGCGGCCGTCGACCGGCGCGGCGCCTCCTTCTCGTGAAGATCGAAGAGATCTTCAGCGGCGAGCGTCCTCGACGCCGCGCGGTCGAGGAGCGGCCCGACCCACGCGAACACGAGGCGAGACGCGATCGGGGAGCGCGCGTCGGGGGGCAGGCGCGAGGGCGCCGGGGAGCGCCGGGCGTCTTCCGCGGCAGCGGTCATAGCTGGAAGGCGGAGCGCTCGTCGTAGAAGCCCCCTCGCACCGCGACGTGCCCTTCGATCGTGTGCTTTCCCGCGTCCTCGGCGACGAGGCGCTCGTACGCGTCCAGGGGGACCACGCGAAAGTCGATGCTCACGCGGGTCGTGCCCTCGCGGTTCTCCGCCGTCCCGTGCACCACGCGGGGATCGAACATCAGCAGATCGCCCCACCGCACGGGCACCGGAAGGCACGCAGCGGAGAGCTTGCCGCGGAGCGCGTCGTCCGAGACGAGCAGCTCATAGAACGCGGTGCGCCCCGTGCGGAAGCGCCCGAAATCGTAACCGACGCTCGCCGCGAAGGCGCGCAGCACCTCGATGCTGGTCTCGAACGGCGTCGCCAGGAGGGAGGCCGAGCCCGCGGCGTCCGTCAACGGGAGCCACATGTTGATTTGCTCGAAGTAGTCCCCCAGCAGGATGTCCGAGTGGTGGGTGAGCAGGCTGCCGTCCGGCGCGCGGAAGCGCTGGGGAGCCGGCACGGGGAAGTGAAAGCGGAGCGGCGGATCGCGCTCGAAGACGACGTCGAAGCCGAGCACCTCCCGCGCGACGAGCCGCACGAGATCGTGGTATGCGGCGAGCAGGCCGGGCGAGGCGCTGGCGAGCTCGCAGGAAGCGCGACTCAGCCTCTCCGTCGTCCAGGCCTGGTCCTCCGCCGAGACGTGGTGGTGCAGTTCCTCCAGGGGAAGGGGTCGGCTCGTGAATCCCCGCTCCACGAGGTATTTCGCGGCCTCGTCGCGAAGCGGCGCGACCGCCTGCTGGAGGGGAACACGCCGGGGCCCACCGTCAAACAGCGCTGGCTGCGCGAGCGCCCGCTGGATCTTGCCGCTCGTATCGCGCGAGTCCGCCGTGGTGTCGGTCGTCGCCGGTCGTGAGTTCATCGGTCACTTGATCCCTTCCTAGCGCTCTTCTGCCGCGATAACATAAGCGGGGAAGCGGACGCGCGGCAAGGGTTGCGAGCCAACGCGCACCCAGAACGCAGCGGCGCCCTGAAGAAAGCCAAAGCCCATGCTCCCCAAGCTACCCGACAGAGACGCGCTCCGTCTCGCTGCCCATGGCTATTATTTCTCGTGTGCGCTCTATGCTGCCGTCAACCTGGGCATCGCGGACGCGCTGGCCGGAGACCCGCGGACGGCGGCGGAGCTCGCCCAGCAGCTCGGCACCGACGCCGACGCGACCGAGCGCCTCCTTCGGCTGCTCGTGTCCGTCGATCTCTTCGCGCGCGACGCGGAAGGCCGAGTCTCCCTGACGCCCGTCGGAGCCTACCTGCGCTCCGATCACGAGCAGTCCATGGCGAAGGAGATTCGGATGTTCTCCGGCGGCGAGGTCTACCAGACGTGGGGGGACCTCCTCGAGTCCGTCCGGACCGGGCGCTGCGCCTTCGATCGGCGACGCGGCAAGCCGCTCTTCGAGTGGCTTCCGGAGCAGCCCGTCACGGCAGAGCTCTTCCACCAAGGCTGGCATGAGATCACGACCCGCGCAGCGCGTGAGACGGCGGAGGCGTACGATTTCACCGGCGTCTCGACGATCACGGACGTGGGCGGCGGGTATGGCATCTTCCTCGCGACCATCCTTGCCAAGCTCCCCGGGCTGCGCGGCGTCCTCTTCGACCTGCCCATCTCGGTCCGCGGCGCGCCGGACAACTTCCGGAGCCTGGGCGTGGCGGACCGGGTGAGCATCGTTCATGGCAACGCGGAGGAGTCCGTTCCCGCCATGGAGCTGTGCACGATGAAGAGCGTGCTCCACATGTGCACCGACGAGCAGTGCGTCCGGATCCTCTCGCGGTGCGCCGCGGCGCTGCCTCGAGGCGGCAAGCTCCTCGTCCTCGAGCGCGTCATCCCGGATCATGACGGGTACCACTGGAGCAAGCTCGTCGACGTGAACATGCTCGTGATGACGGGGGGACGCGAGCGCACGCGGGCCGAATACGCTCGCCTCTACGAGGCCTCCGGCCTCGAGCTGACCCGCTGCGTGGCGCTCGCGTCCGGCTTCGACATCATCGAGGGTCTGCGCGCTTGAGCCGCGGTCAACGCGTCGCCCCGCGCGGCGCTGGCCTCGCGAAGGTAGCGGGGCATCGGGGGGAGGTCGAGCACGTTTTCAATCAGCAGGACATCCGCGACCGCCTGTGCACGCCCGCGATCGAGGAGCCATCAGGGCAGCTTGTCGAGGGCGTCGCGAGAGAGAAGAACACATGAGCAAGAGAACGTTGAACAAGGTCACCGTGATCCGGCGCGAGGCCATCCCGACGCTCCGCTCTGTCATCGTCGATGGAAAGGAGCACGGGCTCGGCCTCCACAAGGACTTCCGCCGGGATCCGGTCCTCTCCCAGTTCATCCCTGACAGCACACGCCTCTCGATGGCGTGGGTCCACCTCGAGCCCGGCGAGACGCTCGACGCCCATGAGCACCCCATCGAGACGATGATCGTCATGTGTGCCGGTCAGGGTCGCATGTTCGGGGACGTCACGACCGAGCTCCTCGAGGGCGATGTCGTCGCCATCCCGCGGGGCTGCGCTCACGGCTTCGTGGGTGCGGGCACGCACGGCTACTGGGCGCTGTCCATCCAGTTCGAGGCGCGCGGGCTCTACGAGCGCCCCGACGACGCGCTCGTCTCGTTCAAGGACGAGAGCGCATCTCAGTACGAGGAGCTCTTGCGCCGCAACGACCAGTACATGGAAGAGCACAAGTCCAACGCGATCTTCCGCTTCGTCGAGAGCGAGCGCGTCAACGACGCCGCGCAACGCGGGCGGCTGATCGACACCATCCAGGTGTGGTCCGGCTACTTCCAGAAGGTCATCATGAGCCGCATGGTGTTCGGCCGCGACGAGCGTTATCTGGCCCTGGCGCGCCAGCATTTCGCGGGCGAGTACGGCCACGACGAGAACCTCGCCGCGAGCCGGCATGGCAAGGGGACGCCGGTGTGGGATCCGCTGCTCGAGGCTTGCTCGGCGTGGTTCGCCTCCAAGATGTTGTCGATCGACGACGCGGAGAAGACCGTGCTCGTGCACCTCGTCCTCGAGGGCGCCGCGACGGTCTTTCACCGGGTTGCCCACCCCATCATGGCGAAGTTCAACGAGACAGACCACTTCGCCGTACATGACCTCGCGGACGACGGCCACCTCGAGATGGGGCTGGAGGTGTTGAAAGGGCTCTCGCCGGCTGCCTACGCGCGGTGCCTGCGCATCCAGAAGGAAGGGTGGGACATGCTGAACGCGCTCACCGCGCGGATGGCCGAGCTCGCCGAGGCGGCCGGTTGAGCCAGCGCGGCTCACCGCTCGCGCGGAGGACGCTCGCGGACGCCGGCCTGGCGCCCATCATTACAGGCTACCGGCCTGGCATCACGGAGCGGCTCTTCACCAACCCACATGGAGGGCAATGGGCACCCTATCCGTGCCCGGTCCCGGTCGAGCTCGCGCGGAGGTACGCCGTGGTCGTCGACCTTCTGGAGGAGGCTCGCCCCTCCATGGAGGCTCGCCCCTCCATGGAGGCTGGCCCCTCCATGGAGGCTGGCCCCTCCATGGTGGAGGGCCGAGCCTCCATCGACCCGGAGGGGGTCTTGTTCACGGCGGGCTCCATCGCCGGGATCGACCTGCTCGTCCGCTGCTTCTGCGAGCCCGGCGAGGACCGCGTGTGCATCTCGACGCCGACGTTCCCCGCGTTCGCCCAGTACGCCAGGTTCCACGGCGTCGAGGTCGTGGATGTCCCGCTCGAGGGGCGCGATTTCAACGTGCTCAGGACAGAGGCGATGTCGGCGCTCGGCGCGAAGCTCACGTTCGTGTGCACGCCCAACAACCCCGTCGGGACGACGGTCGCGGCCGAGCAGGTGCTCGAGCTCGTCCAGCGCTCGCGCGGGCTCGTCGTGGTCGATGAAGCGTACGTGGAGCTCGCGGATGTCGGCTCGTTCGCGCGGCTCGTCTCCCGGTACCCGAACCTCGTCGTGCTGAGGACGTTCTCGAAGGCGTGGGGGCTCGCGGGCCTGCGGGCGGGCGTGGTGATCGCCGCCCCAGACGTGGTCCACACGCTGCGCATCGTCCAGGACCCGTTCGCCTGCACGGCCCCCGTCCAGGCCGCGCTGGCCCGGGAGCTCCATCGCGTCGGCGAGCTCCGCGCCGTGCTGGCCCGGCTACGGGCCGAGCGAGCCGCTCTCGTGGCCGCACTCACGCGCTCGCCGGCTGTCGAGTATGTGTATCCCACATCCACCAACTTCGTCCTCGTCCGGCTCCGCCGCCCTGATGCGGTGTACGCCGCGCTGGAGCGGGAGCCGGACGTCTTCGCTGCGAATGCGCACGCGCATGTCCCGGGAACCCTGAAGATTTCCATGGGTCGGCCGGACAACGACGCGCGCCTCCTCTCGTTTCTCCAGGCCCACGGCTGACCGCGGCACGCGCCGGCACGAACGGCGGCGTCGGCTGATTCCTGCGGAATCGAGGCCGAGGATGTGACGCCAACGCCCTGCGTCGTGCCAGCTGCGCCGGCACACAGGACGACCGGCCACTGGCCGGCCAGTCGGTGTCGCATGCGGCGGCCAGCGCGCGTTTCACGCGGACTCCAGCGCGCCGGAGCGCACGTCACCTGGGTTCCTCCGTGGACCTCGACCGCCGCGGCGGGCGTACCCGCCGGCGCTCTCCTGGCATGGGGCGTGCACAACAATCATGCACGCGCCAGCGGCCACCCATCAACTTGCTTCAGCGAGTCCCCAGCTGCGCGACCGAGTCGATCTAGCGGGCGCCTCACGGGCGCGTCTCTGCTGGTGAGATCGACGCGGTCGTGTGTCTGCGCGGGGTGCCCCACTGGACCGAAAGAGAGCATAGGTCGATGACAACGAAATCACGGATCGGCACGCACACCACCGCTCATGTAACCCAGAGTGAGGCTCGCTGTCTCGCTGTGAGGTCGGCATCCGTCAACCATTCTATCGGCCTGACCCGGACCGGCACGACCGAACGTCGACTCACCGCTCGTACGCACGGCTCCTGCGGCGAGCTCGCCCGACGCATCGTCGGGTCGGCCGCGCTGTCGCGGTACGACGCGGGGGCGAGCCGCGCCGCCTCTTCGCTGGCGAGCGACGCGCCCCTCCAGGGGGGCGAGCGCCTCCGGCGGTCGGCGGGGGCGCCCGCTTGGCTCGCCACGCGCCGCGTACCAGCGAGCGCGCGCGACTTCGTGATGCCGCAGCGGCACGAACAATATACCGAGACAGAGCACCTCGTCTGGCGCACGCTCGTGCGCAGGAACCTGCAGGCCGTGGAGCAGTACGCAGAGCGGCTCTACCAGCCGTACATCGCGGGTCTCAAGGACCTCGGGCTCGACCAGGAGCGGATCCCCACGCTCGAGGCCATCAATGCGAAGCTCGCGCCGACAGGATGGATGGCCGTGTGCGTCGAGGGCTACATCCCCGCCCCCGTCTACGCGGAGCTCATCGCGAACCGGATATTCCCCATGTCGCGCAACGTTCGGCACATGGCGCACATCGATTTCTCTCCTACGCCGGATCTCGTGCATGACATCTTTGGTCACCTCCCGCTGCTCTTTCATGCCCCCTACCAGCGGTACCTCCAGCGCCTGGCCGCCATGACGGCTCGCGCCGAGGCGTCCCCCTGGGACCACGCGCTCTACCTGGCGAACCGCCGGATGGGCGCGCTGAAGAGCGACCCCGATGCCCCGCGCGACCTCGTCGCCGCCGCCGAGGCGGAGGTCGACCGCGTGCAGCGCCACCTGCTCGCGAACCCCTCGGAGCTCACGCAGCTCGCGCGCGTCTTCCTGTGGAGCATCGAGTTCGGGCTCATCGGGACGCGCGATTCGTACCGGGTCCTCGGAGCGGGGCTGCTCTCCTCCCTCTCGGAGTGCGCCGCCCTGTACGAGCCAGGGGCCGACATCCGCCCGTTCTCGATAGCGGTCATCGAGAAGGACATCCACTTCTCGGATCATCAGGCGCAGTACTATCTCTTCGAGTCGTACGAGCAGCTCGATTTCGTGCTCGACGAGTACCAGGCGAAGATGCGCCTGCGGGCCGGGTCAGCTGTCGCTGGGGTGATGTGACGTCGTGACAGCGTGACGGCCGCCGCGCCGCGGTCGGCTCAGCGGACCCGCCCGACCAGGGTCCAATGACGATCGCTCGTCATGCGGAGATCCACCGACGAGAACGGCAGCTCGCGAATCAGCTCGTTCACCTCTTCGACCGTGAGCGCGGCGCGGAGCGAGGCTTCGAAGAGGGCGCGCTGGCGGAGATACACGTTACGCTCCGGGGCAGGAACGCCATCCGGGACCTCGGCGTGCATCTCGACCAGGCGGAGCACGTCCGCATCCGACGGTGGGCGCGCCAGATCGCGCACGAACACGACACCCCCGCTCTCGACGACGCGGACCATCTCGCGCAGCGTCTCGAGGGGCTCCGGGATGTGGTGGACGATGCTGTTGGACAGCGCGAGATCAAACCCGCGCGGGTAGCCGGTGTCCTTGGCGTCGCGCCGGGCGAGCTCGATGCGGGATGCCAGCCCCGCCCGCTCGACGTTGCGTCGCGCCAGGGCGAGCATCGAATCCGCCATGTCGATGGCCACGACGTGCACGCCCGCCGCGCGACGGCAGAGCGCGATCGGGATGAGCGCGGTGCCCGTCCCCACGTCGAGGGCTCTCCGCGGAGCAGGGGCGACCGCGAGCACATCAGCGCAGAACTGCTCGTTCACCTCGCGGTTGTCGATAGCGTCGTAGTCGCCCGCTTCTTGTTCCGAATCCATCACCTCGGGCTCGAGGACGCGCTGTAATCTCATGGCCACGTACGATACACAGTTCGCAGCGCCGGCTCCAGAATCAATTCTTCCACGCAGCTCTGACCGTCGAGCAGCGCGCGGCGATCGCGGGCGCGCGCCGGCGCTGTGCGGGGGCAGCGCTCAGCGGGCGGGAGCGCCCGCGCAGATCCAGTCGTTGATCGTCTTGATATCGGCCGCGGGCAAGGGTGCGGTCGGCGGCATCCTGCTCTCGTCAGGGTCGCACAGGCCGACCTCCTTCAGCTTGTTCATGAGATAGCTGCTGCTCGGCTTGAATGGCACGACGAGCGCCTGCTCGCGGGAGCAAGACGCGCTGTCCTGATCGACGAGCTTGCCCACGGCCGCGCTCGCGCGGAGGTCGAGCCCGCCGGACGGTGCGCCGGCGTTGCCATGGCAGTACTGGTTCGCGCAGCTCCTCGCCAGGATCGGCGCCACGTCAGCGAACGCCGCCGTGTCGGCGCCGCAGGCGGGATCGCTCGGAGGCGCGCCGCCGCCCTCGCCCCCGGTGCCGGCCGCCGCGCCGCCGCCGCCCTCGCCCCCGGTGCCGGCCGCCGCGCCGCCGCCGCCCTCGCCCCCGGTGCCGGCCGCCGCGCCGCCGCCGCCCTCGCCAGCGCCGCCGCCGCCCTGGTTGGAGCCGCTGCCGCTGCTGGCCTGGCTCGAGCTGCTGCCGCTGTTGGTCGTGCTGGAGGCGGCACCGCCGCCGGTGCCCGTGGAATCGTCATCGGAGCAAGCCACCGCCGAGATCCCGAGAGCCAGGCAAACGACCAATCGAAGCGAATTGTTGTGATAATACAAGGTACCTCTTCATCATGGTGTTGGTCACGCGGCGTTCGCCGCGCGAGCGATTCACGAAGAGACTAGAAAGCATGCGGACGCACGCGACGCAATCGCGCGATGGTGGACGAGGGGGTCGCCAAATTCCAACCGTGGCAGCGGGGCCGGCGCGTTGACCTTCTTCCTGCCGACGGGAGTCGACGCGTGTCGATCAGGAAATGACATTGCGCGCGCGTCCGGCTTCTCCACCGCAAGCACGCGGCGGTAGAGTACCGAGATGCGACAAACCTATTGGACCGGCCTGGCGGCGTGCGCCGCCCTGAGCACGGCGCTTGGCTGCAACGCGATCTGGGGGATCCCCGACGGGGAAGCCAGCGGCGATCCCGCGGCCAGCAGCGCAGGGAGCTCAGGGGGCGCAGGGGCCACCGCGGGCGCCGGGGCCGGCGGGGGCGGCGCGGCCGGCGGGCCCCTTGCGGAGTGCCCGAGCGAGCCGTTCACAGGGCGCGCGCCGGGCGCGTGCCAGGCCGCCGACGGCGACCACGATTACCTCTCCGATCGGGAGAATTGCTGTGTTCCCGGCAGGAGCTGCCTCGGCGGCGCCTGCAAGCAGGGCAGGTGTCTGCCGGTCGTCCTCACCACGACCAACGACGAGGAGCACGAAACGATCGGCCTCGTGGTGGAAGGGGACGGGGACGATGGGCGCGTGCTCTGGGCGAGCGGCTATGGGAACACGATCTTCGCGACCGAGAAGGCGGCTTCCGGCTCGACCGAGCCGCTGGTGGTGCTCGACTCGCTCGCGACCCTGCTCGCGCGCACGGAGGGCTCGCTGCTCATCACCGACGAGACCGAGCCGGACGTGTACCGGATGCCGCTCACGGGGAACGTCACCGTCTCGACGGCCGCCAGCGCCCAGGGAGCGGCGGGCTACCGGCGGCCCGTGGCCGGCGGCGGCTGGGTCTACTGGATCACCGGAATGATCGAGGACCCCGAGCAGGATCCCGACGCGCGCGAGGTCCCGAAGCGGATCTGGGCGGCGCGGGCCGACGCGACCGCTCAGACAGGCCTCGCCGTCTTCGACCGGGACACGTACGTCGGAGGCCTCGCGCTGGACGCCACCCATCTCTACTGGACCGAGCTGGAGCCCGGCGGGACGCACAGCACCGTTCGGCGGATGGCGCTCGGGGAGCCCGGCCAGACCGAGATCGTCGCGTCGATCCCCATCCACGACGGCGATCTCCCCGGAGACATCGCGGTCGGCGACCGGATCTTCTGGATCAGCGGCTACGCCATCCACGCCGCGAACAAGGACGGCACCGACGCAGGGACGCTCGTGGCGACGGACTTCCCCACGCGCCTGCTGGCGGACTCCACCTTTGTCTACTGGTACAGCCGCGAGGGGCAGCTCCAGCGGGTGCGCACCTCGGGCGGCGCGCCAGAGCCGCTCGCCGACAGCGCGGACATCCGGGATCTCGCCCAGGACTGCGGCGCCCTCTACTGGACGACCTGGGCCACCGAGGAGCAGCCGGCGTCGGTGATCAAGCTGGCCAAGTGAGCTGCGCCCCGATCGCGCTCCCGGCGAATTTGCTACGATGGTTTTACCACGATGTGACGAAATACCCCGTAGCCGCGCCGCGCACCATCCTCTCGCCGACGCGCGCCACGCGAAGCTCCTCAACGGCCTAAGGATCCCACGTACGCAGAACCATGCCCTCGGCCGCCGCGCGCGTCGGGGCACACTCCTTGCTAAGTTCAATTACCAATAACGAATAACGACCGCGACCACCGATTCGGCTCGCTCCGAAGCGCTCGCGCCGGTCGACGCGACGGAATCACCAGCTCTCCATCCCCCGCCGATCACCCCCGGCCCAGCGCGCTCTCCACGGCAGAGGTGGCGATATCGCCCCTCGAACGGCGTGGAGCGCGCCGAGGCGCATCGAGTCATCACGATCGAGAACGGAACGCACACCCTTCGATGGGGCGGCCTTGCTTTCCTTGCGCCTGCCGCGCGCAGGCGCGCGTGGCGCTGGTTCACATGCATCTGGCTCGCGTCGTTCGCCAGAGCGAGAGAGGCACCATGACCCGTAACAGCGTGATTCCAGAGCTCGTCGCCGGCCGCTACAGGATGGAGCGACGGATCTCGGCAGGCGGCATGGGGACGATCTGGCATGCTCAGGATCTCGCCCTGGAGCGCCCGGTAGCCCTGAAGTTGATGCTGGACACCTATGCCTCGGACGCAGGCGCGCGCGAGCGCTTCGCGCGCGAGGCGAGGGCGGCGGCTCGGCTCGGCACGGAGACGGACTATGTCGTACGGATCCTGGATTTCGGCGTCGACGCCGCGACGCCGTACATCGTGATGGAGCTGCTGAACGGGGAAGATCTCGAAGCGCGGCTCGTGCGGCGCGGAACGCTGTCCGTTCAGGAGGTCGCCGCGTTCCTTCCTCAGATCGCCTGTGCGCTGCGGAAGGCGCACGCGATCAGGCTCGTGCACCGGGACATCAAGCCGGCGAACATCTTCATCTCCTCCCAGGATGAGGAGGAGAGGATCAAGCTCCTGGATCTCGGCATCGTGAAGGAGCTCGGGCCGGGGGCGATCTCCACGTCCGGCAAGATCCTCGGCACGCTCTGGTACATGAGCCCGGAGCAGCTCGACGGCAAGCCGCTGGATCACCGCACCGATCTCTGGTCGCTCGGCCTCGTGATCTACCGAGCGCTCACGGGGCGGCTCCCCTTCCAGGGGAAGACCGTGGGAGAGCACCTGATGGTGCTCTTCGAGGGCAAGGCGCCCCGCATCGCCGAGATCGCGCCGCACCTCCCCGCCGACCTGGATGGCTTCTTCGAGCGCGCGCTGAAGGTGGATCCCGCGCCGAGATTTCAGACGGCCGATGAGCTGGCCCGGGCGTTCGTGGCGATCGCCAAGGGTTCCTGGCGGCCGCCGCCTCCGCTGGCGGAGGCGCGCGGCGAGCCCGAGGGCGCTCCGCCCCACGCCGTGGCGCCCACCGTGCCGAACGAGGCGATGGGGTGGCGAGCCGCCGAGCAGCCACAGAGCAGCTCGGCCCGGTGACCCCCCGGACGGCGTACGCCGGGTGCTCGCTCGTCAGCGCGAGGAAGCCCCTCGATCGCCGAGACCCGCTCCGCCCCCCTCGGCGGTCACTGCGCCACGACGCCGAGCTGCTGGAACAGCGTCAGGTTGTCCTCGATGTGCCAGTTGTCGGTGATGCGACCGTCCTGCACGCGCAGGATGTCTGTGGCGATGAAGTCCACGGCCTGCCCGGCGCCCTTCCTGTCGCCGAAGGCGCCGGTGAAGCGGCCCCGGAAGCGCAGGTGCGCCACCACGCGATCGCCGGCGACGATCAGCTGCTCCACCTCGCAGCTCAGGTCCGGCACCGCGGCGCGGAAGCTCGTCGACGCGAACGCCGGGCCCTCGGGGCCCTGCGGGCGCCCCTTGGGCAAGGTGCGGTCGGTGAACGTCGGCGCGATCGCCGCGTCGAGGTAGCGCGGCTCGCCGGTGCTCCAGAACGCGTAAAAGCGGCGCGCCGCGAGGATCTCCGCGTCCGCCTGGGCCCTGGGCAGGCTCGCGTCGATGACCATCGACCGCGGCGCGGGCAGGTCCTCCGCGCCGGCGCCCTGCACGTAGCAGGCGCTCGCGGCGGCGAAGAGCGAGAGGGAGAGGGCGCTTATCGACAAGGGCTTTCTCATGACGTGTCTCCTTCGAACGGCGATCTCGGGCGGCCGGTCGGCGCGCACGAGCCGACCGGTGGCGCCGCCAGCACGGCGGGGCGCAGCGCCGAGCGCGGCGGGCCCCAGGCCCGCCCCGGCGCGGCGACAGGGACACCTTGATCCTTTCCCCTGCGAAGGAGAACGACCGCATCGACCGAACCAGCTTTTCGATAAAGTTGAAGATGCTCGCCGGCGCGCCTACCCTTCCGGGGTTCGCCGAGGTGCGCGCGATGGTCGAGCTCGAGGACATGCAGCTGTTCGTGTGCGCCGTCTCGAGCGGCAGCCTGTCGGCGGCGGGGCGCGAGCTCGGGTTCTCACCGGCGGTGGCGAGCAAGCGCATGACGCGGCTGGAGGCGGCGCTCGGCGTGCGCCTGTTACAGCGCAGCTCGCGGCGGCTCACGCTCACGGGCGAGGGCGCGACCTACCACGAGCGCTGCATGGCCATCCTCGCCGACGTGAGCGAGGCCGAGCTCGCGGTGACCGCCGGAAAGGCCGAGGCGCGCGGCCTCCTGCGCGTGGCGGCGCCGGTGGATCTCGGCCGCCAGTGGGTGGGGCCGGCCGCGGCCGACTTCGCGGCGGCGCACCCGCGGCTCAGCGTGCGCGTCAGCCTGTCGGACCGCGTGGTGGACCTGTTCGAGGCCGGCGTCGACGTGGCCGTGCGCATCGGCGCGCTGGCCGACTCCCGCCTCGTCTCGCGCCGGCTGGCCCGGAGCCGCCGCGTGGTCTGCGGCGCGCCGGCCTACCTCTCGCGGCGCGGGCGGCCGCGCACGATCGCAGATCTGGCCGAGCACGAGTGCATCGTGCTGCAGCGCCCGGGCATGCGCGCCCTCTCGTGGACCTTCCGCACCGAGCAGGGGCTCCACACCGTCCGGCCCTCGGGGCGGCTCGTGGCCGACAGCGGCGACCTGGTGCGCGACTGGGCCGTGGCCGGCCATGGCCTCGCCTTCAAGTCGATCTGGGACGTCGCCGCCGACATCGACGCCGGGCGCCTCGTCCCGCTGCTCACCGACCTGCCCGCGCCGGGCTCGGCCGTGAACGTCATCTACCCGAGCCGGCGCTTCCTGCCCGCGAGGGCTCGGCTGTTCGTCGACTTCCTCCAGCGGCGCTTCGCCGCGCACGAGGCCGCGGTGCTGGCCGCGTCGACGCCGCGCGCGGAGCCGTCTTCACCGCCGCAATCGCCTCGCGGCAAGCGGCGCGCCTGAGGAGCCGCCCCGCGGCGCGCGAGGCGGGGCCGCTGCCGGGACGAGCGGCGCGCCTCAGGCGTCGGCCTGAGGCCCCGCGTCGATCGCCGACAGGAACTGCTCTCTCTCCTCGTCCGTCGGGCGCCGGCCCGAGAGGTAGCGCCGCTGGTGCGCGCGGGCCGCCGCCAGCGACGCCTGATTCAGGACCGTTATCGGCACCTTGGGCGCATACAGGCTCGTCACCTCGATCAGCGTCGTGCCGTCCGAGCCCGGCGAGAAGCGGTAAGTCCCGAGCCCCCTCGTCCACAGCACGTTCTCCTCGAACGCATCGACGACGATGACGAAGACCTCGGGCGAGACGCGCTCTGCAGAGAAGCGCGACGTCTGCGTGAAGTGACCGACGCCCGGGAGAGGCACGCTCATCCGGACGACGAAGCGCGGCTCACGGTACGATCCCGACTGCACCTCGCACGCGGTCCCGGGGAAGAGCTCCCGCGCGCAGCCATGCTGATCCCACCACACGGCGGCGGCGTCGAGCGGGTCGATGTTCCCGATATCGATGACGAACCGGACCCCGCGCATGCCTCGCGCCTCGTCGTGGACGCTCTCGGCGTGCGCGATCTCCGTGTCTTCTTGCTGCCACATGGTCGTCTCCTCGCCCCGCCGAGCGAGCATAAGTGAAGCTCCGTTGCGCATCAAGGAAGCGGCCCTTCACGCTGAATCCGCGCCGCCGCCACATCACGACGAGGCCTCCGGCGCGGCGCGCAACGCCTGTCGCGCGCTCGGCGGCGCCGCCGCCGCGCCGGCTCATGACGGCGCGACTCAGGCAGAACCCTACGACGCGTTCAGCCCTGGGGCGTGGACGGCTCACGGAGCGCGTTGCTACCCTCCCCGTCGCCATGAACTACCGCAATCTCGGACGCACTGGCCTGAAGGTCAGCCCCCTGTGCCTCGGCACGATGAACTTCGGCCCGGAGACCAGCGAGCCCGACAGCTTCGCCATCATGGACCGGGCGCTCGGGCACGGGATCAACTTCTTCGACACAGCCAACGTCTACGGCCGGAAGCGCGGAGAGGGGATCACCGAGCAGATCGTCGGGCGCTGGCTCGCCCAGGGTGATGGGCGCCGGGACCGCATCGTGCTCGCCACGAAGGTCTACGGCCTCATGGGTGAAGGGCCCAACGACAGGAGGCTCTCGGCCTATCACGTCCGGCGCGCCTGCGAGGCGAGCCTGCGCCGCCTGCAGACAGACCATATCGACCTCTACCAGATGCACCACATCGACCGCGAGACGCCCTGGGACGAGATCTGGCAGGCGATGGAGCAGCTCGTCCGCGAGGGGAAGGTCCTCTATGTCGGCAGCAGCAACTTCGCCGGATGGCAGATCGCGCACGCGAACGGCCTCGCCGCGCAGCGGCACTTCCTCGGCCTCGTCTCGGAGCAGAGCCTGTACAACCTCGACGCGCGCACCGTCGAGCTGGAGGTCCTGCCCGCGTGCCGCGCGCTCGGCCTCGCCGTGCTGCCCTGGAGCCCGCTCGCCGGCGGGCTGCTCGGCGGCGCCCTCCAGAAGGCGCGCGAGGGCCGGCGCTCCTCCGCCGACGCGCTGGCGCGCATCGAGAAGAACCGCGCCAAGCTGGAGGCGTACGAGGCGTTCTGCGCCGAGATCGGAGAGAGGCCCGCCGACGTGGCCGTGGCCTGGCTGCTCCGGAACCCCGTCGTGACGTCGCCCATCCTCGGCCCGCGCACCGTCGAGCAGCTCGACGGGAGCCTGCGCGCCCTCGAGATCACGCTGACGCCGGAGCACCTCGGGCGGCTCGACGCGATGTTCCCCGGCCCCGGCGGCGAGGCGCCGGAGGCCTACGCCTGGTAGCGCCGCCCGCGCCACGCTGCGCGGCGCTCGCCGCCCGCGCCACACTGCGCGGCGCTCGCCGCCCGCGCCACACTGCGCGGCGCTCGCCTGCACCCGGGCGCCACGCCTGCGCCATCCTCATGAATCGCGCCGCGGGACGGGTCGATTTCGATTCCATGGCGTCGCGCGGGGGGCCTACGCTCAGAGATCTGGAGACGCGTCAAGAGACGCTCGCGCACAAGGGGACGGATATGGGCCGATGGCGGTATGAGCGAGGGCTGCAGGACATCGGCAATGGTTGCTTTGCCTATCTCCAGCCGGCCGGGACCTGGGGCCTCAGCAACGCGGGGCTCGTCACGTCGGACGGCGAGGCCCTGCTCGTCGACACGCTCTTCGACCTGAAGCGCACGCGCGAGATGCTCGACGCCATGCGCGCGGCGGCCCCCGCCGCGGCGCGGATCGGCACCGTCGTGAACACCCACGCGAACGGCGACCATTGCTACGGCAACGCGCTCGTCGAGGGCGCGACCATCATCGCCACGCGCGCCGGCGCCGCCGAGATGGACGAGATCCCCGCGCCGATGCTGGCCACGCTGATGCGACAGGCGCGCAGCGGCGGCGCCGGCGCGCTGGGCGAGTACCTCGTCCATTGCTTCGGCGCCTTCGACTTCGACGGGATCGCCCCGACGCCGCCGACCCGGGTGTTCGACGGGGAGCTGACCGTCGCGATCGGGGGCAAGGAGGTCCGCCTCATCGAGGTGGGCCCCTCGCACACGAAGGGCGATCTGCTCGTGCACGTGCCGTCGGACCGGGTGATCTACACGGGAGACGTCCTCTTCATCGACGTGACGCCGATCCTGTGGGCAGGGCCCGTCGGCAACTGGCTCAAGGCCTGCGACATCCTGCTCGCGGCCGACGTCGACGTCATCGTGCCGGGACACGGCCCCATCACGGATCGCACGGGCGTGCGCGCGGTCCGCGACTATCTCGTGTACATCCGCGACGAGGCCCGGCGCCGCTACGACGCCGGCATGCCCCCGGCGGACGCCGCCCGCGACATCGCGCTCGCCGACTACGCGAGCTGGGGCGACGCCGAGCGCATCGTCGTCAACGTGCACACGCTCTACAGCGAGTTCAGCGGCGGGAAGCTCCCCTTGCCGGGCCCTATCGCGCTCTTCGGCCTCATGGCCGAGCTCGCGCGTCGGCCGCGTTGAGCGATCCAGGAGAAGATCGCGATCATCATGAGTCTGTCGTCGCGAGCAGCGAAGTTAAGCTAAGCGAAGATCACGCCCGTCGTCGTCCCTGGCAGCAGGCGATCCTCGGCGCCTCGGCCGCGCACAGAGGGGCGCCGCCCGCCGCCATGGACACAGAGTTTCCCCTGAGGACGATTCCCGGTCAAGCGAGGTCACGGGCTCGCTGGGACAGCCAATGTCCTTGCCATCGCATGTGCATCTCGCCCCCTGTCGGGGCGCCGATCACCCTTTCAGGCCGGTGCGAGCGACACCCTCGATCACGTACCGCTGGGCCGCGATGAACACGGCGAGGATCGGGACGCTCGCGACCACCGCGCCCGCCGCAACGAGGGCGTAATCGGTGGAGTGAGCCGCCTGCAGCAGCGCGAGGCCGGGCGACAGCGTGAGCTTCTCGGGGTTGAACAGCACGTAGATGGGCCAGAGGAAGTCGTTCCAGTTGCTCAGCACGCTGAGCACGGCCAGCGTGGCCAGGGCCGGCTTCGACAGAGGCAAAACAATTTTCCAGAGCACTTGGAGCCGGGTGGCGCCGTCGAGCGCCGCCGCCTCCTCGAGCTCTCGCGGGAAACCGAGGAAGAACTGGCGCAGGAAGAGGACGCCGAACGCCGAAGCGGCCGGCGGCACGACGAGCGCCGGGAGGCTGTCGAGCCAGCCGAGGGACCTGACGATGAGATAATTCGCAGGCAGGAACAGGATCGGCGGGACGAACAGCGTGGCGAGGACCGCGGCGAGCACGAGCCGCTTGCCGCGGAACTCCATCCGCGCGAGCGCGTACGCCGCCGGGGCCGCCGTGGCCAGCACGAGCAGCGCGTGCGCCACGGCGGAAAGGACGCTGTTCAGGAGCCAGCGGAGCACCGGCGCCTGGGAGCCCGAGCGCGCGAGCGCCTCGTAGCTCTCGACGGTCACCCGCGCGGGCAGGAGCGTGGGCGGCATCGCCGTCGCCTCGTACGGCGACTTGAGCGACGTGAGCGCCATCCAGATCACCGGGGCGAGGTAGATCACGGCGAGGAGGATCAGCGCAGCATACGAGAGCGCTCTCCAGACCTGCAGGCGGCGGACAGGGCAGCTCCCCTGGACCCGCGGGAGCCTCATCGAGCCTCCTCGTCGCCGCCCCGGCCGAAGAACAGGAGGACCATGCCGAGGTTCACGAGCGCGAGGAGCAAGGCATGGACGTAGCTCATGGCCGCCGCGGCGCCGAGCCGGAAGCTCCGGAACCCCTCCTCGGCGATGTACATGATGACAGTGCGGGTCTCGCTCCCAGGTCCGCCCCCGGTGACCAGGTAGGCCTGTCCGAACATGTTGGCCGACCCGAGCACGGTCATCATCACGACGAACATGACCACCGGCCTGAGCCCGGGCAGGGTGACGTGGCGGAACAGCTGCCAGCGGGTCGCGCCGTCGATGCGGGCAGCGTCGTAGATCTCCCGGTGGATGTTCTGCAGCCCGGCCAGGTAGATCACGGTGTTGTATCCTAGGGTCCACCAGACCGTCATGCCCACCAGCGAGACCCACACCCAGGGGACCGCCGTGGTCCATCCCGTGCCGGCGGGCAATCCCACCTTCCCCAGCAGGTGGTTGATGACGCCGACGTGGGGGTCGAGCAACAGGCGCCACACGAGGGCCACGACCGCCACGCCGAGCACGTAAGGCGCGAAGAACAGGGCCCGGAAGAGCGATCTCCCTGGAAAGCTCCGGTCGAGCGCGAGGGCGAGGAGCAGCGGGAGCGTCACAAGGACAGGCACGCTCAGCGCCGTGAAGAGGGCTGTGGCCCGCAGCGCACGCCAGAAGTTGCCGCGGCTCGGCGAGCCGGACCGGAACAGGTCAGCATAGTTGTCGAGCCCGACCCACGGACTCGACGGCAGGAACGGGTCCCAGTCGTGAAGGCTTATCCACACCCCGAGGGCGATCGGCGCCAGCACGAAGAGGCCGAACAGCGCGAGGTACGGCGTGAGGAACAGGTACGGCGCCCACCAGCGCGAGCGCGCGGGGCCGCGACCCCGGAGCTGCCCGACGCCGGGTGCGCTCTGCGCGCCGCCGTCCACCTCCGCCTGGCCGGGCTCCACGAGGGGTACGTCGACCGCGCTCACAGGGCCCTCGCGAACTTCCTCAGGTTGGCCGCGAGCAGCGCGTCGGCCTCGCGGGCCGCGCGGCGCAGGGCCGCCCTCGGCGTGGCCCGCAGCAGCACGGCCTCGTTCACCGCGAGATCGAGCGTGGACGCCCGCACCGCGTCGATCCCGGCGATCGCCGGCGGAAAGCGGACCACCGGGAGCTGCTCGGCGAAGATCGCCTGCTCGGTCATGCGCTGGAACGCGGCGCTCTCCCGCGCCTCGCGCCGGGCGGGCACCATGCCGGCCTCCGCCCACTCGAGGGAGTGCCTGCTGAGCCAGTCGAGGAAGACCACCGAGGCCTGCAGCCGGCGCTCGCCAGCCGAGGGCTGGCGCGCGAGCACGAGGTGATGCGCGTTGGCCCAGACCGCCCGCTGCGCGCCGATGGTGGGCACCGGCGCGACAGCCCACTTGAGCCCGGGGGTCGCCCTGTAGATGTTGATCATCCAGATGCCGTTCCAGATGAAGGCGTTCCGGTCGTTGGTGAAGGCGATGCTGTCGGCGTCCTGGCCGACGTCGCGCGGGCTGTAGCCCCGCTGGATCAGCTCGAGCATGAAGCCCAGCGCCTCGACGCCTGCCTCGGCGTCGAACGTGGCCCGGACGCCGTCCTCCGAGAACAGCTGTCCGCCCTCCTGCCACAGGAGCGATTGGAACATCAGCCCTCCGGTGAACAGGGCTGGCGACACCCACGATCCCTGGACCCCCCTTTGCTTCAGCTGCTCGAGGATCGCCAGGTAGTCGCGCCGCGAGCGCGGCAGCGCGGCGTCGCCGAGGCCGGCGCCGGCCAGCACAGCGCGGTTGTAGTAGAGGCCGAGGGGGTGGACATCGAGGGGAACGCCGTAACGGCGGCCCCGGAAGACGCCCGCGCTCCAGAGCGTGTCGGAGAAATCGCCGGCGCCGAGGCCGAGCGCCTCGGTCACCTCGTCGAGCGGAAGGATGGTGCGGTGGACCGCCGCCGTGGCCAGCTGATCGGCGTGCATGACGGCCACGTCGGGGCCATGGCCGCTCTCGACCGCGGCCGGCATCTTTTGATAGAAGTCGCCCCACCGGGTCACGCTCATCCGCACGGTGATGTTGTCGTGCTCGCGGTTGAACCGCTCGATGAGCCGCTCCATCGGCAGCCGGTCGCCCCCGGTGAAGCCCGTCCAGAACGCGAGTTCGACGGCCGGGCCCCCGTATCCCCGGCTGCCGCCGGCGGCGATCGCGGCCTGATCGCGCACGTCGACCGGCTCGCCGCGACAGCCGAGCAGCAACAGCCCCGCTGCCGCCCCCGCGCCCGCGAGGAGCTCGCGACGGCCCGGCGGCCGCCCAGGCCCTCCTCGCGTCTCCGGTGCTCGCGCCCTCTGCATTTGCCCTCTGTTCCTGCGATCCCCGCAGAGGGCTCGCTTCCGGCCTGTCGCGCGCGACCGGGCCGAGCCGTGGCTCAACCCCGGGTCCCCCGGCTGCCGCGGCGATTTGCACCGACGTCATCCGCCGTCCAGCGGATTATTCCCGGAGAGCAGCGGAGACCACGCGATCATCCCTGGTTGCTCTTATCTTCTGTTTTTCGAGGGCAGATTTCATCCCGGTTCATCGCCGAAGACAGGAAGGCTGCCAGCAGGACATGATGGCTGCCGGGCGGCCTCCTGTTGCGCCTATGGCGCCCCCGGCGCGGCGGGGCCGCGGCGGAGCGCGCCGCCGGCCTTCGCGCCGAGCACCACGACATCGACGATGGACTCCAGGGCGCCGGCGTCGACGGGCCCGCGCAGGCGGAACAGGCGGTTCGTCACGACGCCTCGGATCATCTCCACCAGGAGGTCGAGATCGGTGCCCGGCGGCAGCTCGCCGCGCGCGACGCCGCGCTCGAGCACCTCCCGCCACGGGGCGAGGCGCTCCTCGCGGAGCGCGCGGGCGAGCGCCTCGACCTCCGGCACGTGCAGCTCGGCCAGGAGCATGCGGTAGATGCCCTGCCCCTCGGGCGTCGAGGCCACGGCGACGAAGCGCCGCACGAGCTCGAGCAAATCGAGCCGCAGCGCGCCGGTGTCCGGCGGCGCCTGGCGGCCGTCGGAGAACGAGCGAAGCGTCGCCTTGACGAGCTCGGCCTTGGTCGGCCAGCGGCGGTAGATCGTCGTCTTGTTCACGCCTGCCCGCGCCGCGACGTCCTCCACCCGGAGCGCCGCGTAGCCCGCGCGCGCGATCTCCGCGGCGGCCGCGTGCATCACCGCCCGCACCACGCGCTCGCTGCGGCCCCCGTGCCGCGCGCCGTGCACGCCGGTCCGACGGCGCCCCACCGCGGGGGCGGGCTCAGCCGAGGGCGGCTCTCTCAGGGTGGGCGACATGGCGCTCCGCATCTCGAGGGCGCTCCATGGAACCACGACCGCACAAGTCGGTGGGCGCCGGAGGCCTCGGTCCGACTATGGCAACAAACAGTTGTCTTTGGTAGCCCCCGTGGTACCACTATCGCAACCATAGGTTGCCTTAGAGATGCGGCCGTTCGATGCGCCGCGGTCGGGGCGACGAGGAGCAAGCGGCGACCATGTCCACGACGACGAGCGCTCTCCCTCGAGAGCCGGGGGCGGCCCCGGAGGCGATCTCCGGGGCGGTCAAGGCCGGGAAGCCGAGCAAGGCGGCCGGCATCATGGCGGCGGTCGCCGCGCTCGCCGTCGCGGCGGGCGCGGGCTGGTACGTCGCCCACCGCGGGGTCGAGGCGACGGACGACGCGCAGATCGACGCGGAGGTGGTGTCGGTGCCCGCGCGCGCGGCCGGCGTGGTCGTGAAGGTCCTCTTCGCGGAAAATCAAGCGGTGAAGGCGGGCGACGTGCTCGCCGAGCTCGACGCCGACCCCGCGCGCGCGCGGCTCGCGCAGGCGGAGGCGAGCCTCTCGGCGGCCAGGGCGAGCGCCGACGCGGCGGACGCCGACGAGCGCATCGCCGAGACCAACGCGCGCAGCAACAAGTCGGTGGCCGAGGCCTCGCTGCACGGCGCGGCGAGCAGCGCGACCGCGTCGAAGCAGCAGATCGCCGAGGGCGAGGCGCAGGTCGCCTCGACGACGGCGACCCTGGAGCAGGCCACGCTCGAGCGGGACCGCGCGAGCAAGCTCGTGGAGACCGGGGCGCTCGCGCAGGCCCAGCTCGACCAGCTGCAGGCGTCCGTCGACGTCGCCCGCGCGTCGCTCGAGCAGGCGAAGGCGCGCCTCGCGGCGCTCCGGGCGACAACAACGCAGGCGTGGAGCCGGGTCGAGGAGGCGAACGCGAAGGTCCAGCAGGCCAGCAACGTCGACGCGTTCATCGCGCAGGCGCGCGCCCGCGCCCGCGTGGCCCACGCCCAGGTGGAGACCGCGCAGGCCGCGCGGGACCTGGCCGCGCTCGAGCTCTCGTACACGCGCATCGTCGCGCCCCAGGAGGGCACCGTGTCGAAGAAGACCCTCTCGGTCGGGCAGATGGTCTCGGCGGGCCAGGCCGTGGGCGTGCTGGTCCCGGCGCGGCAGGTCTGGGTAACCGGCAACTTCAAGGAGACGCAGCTCGCGCACATGCACGTCGGGCAGCCGGCGCGCGTGTCGATCGACGCCTACCCCGGCGTGACGGTGCACGGCGAGATCGAGAGCTTCTCCGCCGCCACGGGCGCGCGCTTCAGCCTGCTGCCGCCGGACAACGCGACCGGCAACTTCACGAAGGTCGTCCAGCGGGTGCCGGTGCGGATCCACGTCCACGACGCGCCGCCCGACGTCGTGCTGCGCCCGGGGATGAGCGTCGAGCTGGTGGTCGACACGAGCAAATGAGGAGGGAGCCATGGCAGAGGTGGCTATCGCGGCCCCGCCGGCGTACGCCGACGCGCCCGCCAACGCGAACAGGTGGCTCGTGGCCGTGGCGGTGGCCCTCGGCGCGCTCCTCGAGATCGTCGATACGAGCATCGTCAACGTGGCGCTCACCGAGATGCAGAACTCGCTCGGCGCCACGCTCACGCAGGTGAGCTGGGTCGTCTCGAGCTACGCCATCGCGAACGTCATCATCCTGCCGCTCACCGCGTGGCTCGGGCACCGCTTCGGCAAGAAGCGCTATTTCGTCTTCTCGCTCGTCGCCTTCACCGCGGCGTCGGTGCTCTGCGGCGTCGCCCACAGCCTCCCGATGCTCATCGTCGCCCGCGTGCTCCAGGGGCTCGGCGGCGGCGGCCTGCTCGCGAAGGCGCAGTCGATCCTGTTCGAGACGTTCCCGAAGCACGAGCAGGCGATGGCGCAGGGCTTCTTCTCCGCCATCGTCATCGCCGGCCCCACGATCGGGCCGACGCTCGGCGGCTACATCGTCACGAACATCGACTGGCGCTGGATCTTCTTCATCAACGTCCCGCTCGGCATCGCGGCCGTGCTCATGTGCCTGGCCTTCCTGCCGCCGGACGCCGCGGGCGAGCGGGAGCGCGGCGGCGTCGACTGGCTCGCGATCGCCCTGCTCGCGGCCGGCGTCGGCTCGCTGCAGACGGTGCTCGAGGAGGGGCACTCCGAGGCGTGGTTCGACTCGCCGTTCATCCTCGCGTTCTCCGCAGTGGCGGCCGTGAGCCTCGCCCTGTTCATCCACCGCGAGCTCACGTCGAAGAGCCCGATCGTCGACCTGCGCGTGCTCCGGTACCGCTCGCTCTGGGCGGGCAGCCTCCTGTCCGCCGTCATCGGCATGGGCCTCTACGGCGCGCTCTTCGCGGTGCCCATCTTCGCCCAGTCGATCCTCGGCTTCACGTCGCAGCAGACCGGCCTGCTCCTGCTCCCCGGCGCGCTGGCCTCCGCCTTCTCGATGCCGCTCGTGGCGCGGCTGCTGAACCGGTTCGACCCGCGCGTGCTCCTCGTGGTCGGGGGGCTCATCCTGCTCGCGGCGCTCTTCCAGCTCCAGACGCTCACCCCGATGACGGGCTCGGGCGACCTGTTCTGGCCGCTGATCATCCGGTCGTTCGGCACGACGCTGATGTTCCTGCCGCTGAGCATGGCCACGCTGGGGCCGCTCCCCAAGAAGGACATCGCGGCCGCGACCGGCCTCTACAGCCTGACGCGGCAGCTCGGGGGCAGCGTCGGGGTCGCCTTGCTCACCACCGTGCTCGCCGACCGGCAAGCGTTCCACCGGGCGGTCCTGGTGACCGACATGGGGGCGAGCGACCCGAAGACGCTGGAGCGCGTCGCCGCGTACACCGCGGGCTTCGCCGCGAAGGGGTTCGATCCGGCGGACGCGCGCGACAAGGCGCTCCACGTCCTCGACGGGATCGTGAACATGCAGGCCGCCGTCATGTCGTTCAACGACACGTTCTGGGTCACGGCGGTGCTCGTCCTCGCCACGCTCCCCCTGGTGCTCCTGCTGGGGAAGGGCCGGGGCGGCCCCGCGTCCGCGGGGCACTGAGCCGCTCGCCGAGGGGTCCGGCGCCCTCGACCGGCCTCACATCGAGTAGGCGCCGCCCTGGCCCCCCGCAGCGGGGGCCTCGGCGGCGGCCTCGCCCTCGCGGAGCTCTTCCACCGCCTTCGCGTGCTCGGGGAGCGCCGGCAGCGCCTGCGGGTCGTAGTCGGGCGCGACCCAGAAGACCTCCGGCGCGGGCTTGTACTCGCTCGAATAGCTGCGCTCCGACGCCCTGCCGTCCTTGTAACGGATCGAGACAAAGGACCTCACGTCGTATCCGCACGAGCCCTTCTGGTGGCGCTTCACCTTGCCCTCGGAGAGCTCGGACTTCACGTAGATGCGCCGGATGAAATCGTCGGTGTGCTCGGCCGAGACGTGGTGTTCGACCTCCGCCACGGGATCTCCGCCCAGGATCTCGACGCGGAGCACCGTCGGCTCGGGGAGATACGCGTGGATCATGATCGGGAACGGGAGCGTGTTCCTGATCTTCAGGTCCGACTCCGGGTAGGTCACCATCGCGTCGAGCCCCATGGGGATGTAGGCGCTCGGGCGGGAGTGGCTCTGGCGATCCGGCGTGTCGAGCGCGCCGAAGAGCGACGCGGCGTAGAGCGTGCTCGAGACCTGACACGTCCCCCCGCCGTAGCCGGGGACGGTCTCGTCCCCCAGGATCTCCGGGGCGATCGTGAACCCGTTCTTGGCCGTCCGGGGGCCGACGTGGGCGTTGAACGAGAAGGTATCGCCCGGGGCCAGGATGGTGCCGTCGATCTTGGACGCGGCGTTCCTGATGTTGCGGGCGCGCCCCGCCTCCTTGCCGAGCTGCTTGAACTTCGTCTCGTAGGCCGCGACGACCCTCGTGACGTCGACGCTCACCAGGTCGGCGACCTCGACCTGCGGCAAGACCTGCCGGACGGCGAGCTCGATGAGCTCCTCGTCGCCGTGCTCCCCGGCCCGCAGCGCCGCGAGGGAGGCCTCGACGTCGAGCGCCCGGCCGGCCTGCTCCGGGATCTTGCGCCGGTTCGCGAGGTCGAGCCGCGCGTCCACGGGCGCCCGGTAGATCTGCGGGGCGAGCCGCTCGAGGAAAGCCCGCGCCCGCTGCTCGTCGACGGCCCAGGCGAGCGGCACGTCGATCTCGCCGCGCCGCGCCTGCCGGGCCTCCCGGAGCCGCCGCGCCCAGGGCCCCTCGTGGCCTACGCGCAGCGCCGCCGCGAGCGTCTCGTCGACGTCGACCTCGACGCCCGCCTCGCCGAGCGTCGCGGTGAGCTCCACGTCGTCGTGGCGCAGCCGGACAACGCGCTCGCGAAGCGCGTCACGCCGCGCCGCGAGCCAGGCCGCCGGCGCGGCGCCGTCCGGCAGGAAGCGCTCGCCGACCGAGAGGCCGCGGACCACCGGGGAGGCCGGCAGCGCATGGTGCACCCCCACGGCGGCGCCCACGCCGGCCGACCCGCCGAGCGCCAAGACCAGAACGAGGGCCCTCGTATCCACGGCAGCTCGCCATGGTAGCCGGATCGCTGACGATCTGGAAGATCGCTAAACCGTCGAGAAGAGAAAAAACCGCCATGACGCCAAGGGCGCCATGAGAGAGAAGAAAAAACGCAAGGACGCCAAGGCGCCAGAATTTCTTTTTTTCTTCTTTCTCTTGGCGCCTTGGCGCCTTGGCGGCTCAATCCCTCCCTCCAGAGAGGGCGCGCGTCGAGCTCCTGAGCGGGCGCCCACGAGCGCGGCCTCAGCCGCCGCCGACGAAATGGACGATCTCGATCACGTCCCCCTCGGCGATCTCGGCGGCCGTGTGCTCGGCGCGCGGCACCACCTCGCCGTTGCGCTCCACCGCCACCGGCCCCTCGGTCAGCCCGAGCAGCTCGACGAGCCTCCGCACCGTGAGCGCCGCCGGCACGTCGCGCGCTTCCCCGTTCACCGTGATGTTCATGGCTTCCTCACCTCTCGCATCACCAGGCGCGCCGCGACCTCCGGCGGCTCGACGGCCTCGCCGGCAAGCGCCGCCCGGAAGCGCCGCGCGTTCTCCACGTAACCCGCGGCGCCCAGCTTCCCGAGCTCGGCCTGGTCCGGTCGCACCTCGCCCACCACCCGGGCCGGGTTGCCGCGCACCATCGAGCGCGGCGGGATCACCCGCCCCGGCGGCACCACCGCGCCCGCCGCGATCACCGAGCATTCGCCGATCTCGACGTTGTCGAGCACGATGCTGCCCATCCCGATCAGGCACCCGTCCCCGACGAGGCAGCCGTGCAGGATCGCGCTGTGGCCGATCGTCACGTCGGCGCCGACGATCGTCTGCGAGACGCCGCCCGTCAGGTGCAGGCACGCGAGATCCTGCACGTTGGTCCGCGCGCCGACGCGGATCGCGCCGATGTCCCCGCGCAGCACCGCGCCGAACCACACGCTCGCCTCGTCGCCGAGCTCGACGTCGCCGATCACCGTCGCGTTCGGCGCGAGGAACACGTCGCGCCCGAGCCGCGGGGACACCCCGCCGAGGTCCAGGACGAGCGCCACGTCAGCCGCCCTCGGCCGCGACCACCGGCAGCGAGCGCCGGGCGGGCCGCGCCTCCAGGCCGCCCCGCTGCCGTGGCCGGGCCGCGGCGCGCGCCGCCTCGGTGAGCTCGGCCTGCAGCGAGTGCTTGTTCGCCCGCGCGATCGAGACCTCGACGACCTCGCCGAGCAGATCGAGCTCCCCGGCGCCGTCGATGTGCGCGATCTCGTGGCGCCCCGTCCGGCCGGACCAGAGCGCGCCGCCGGCTCCGCCGTGCCCCCGCTCCTTGTCGCGCCCCTCGACGAGCACCTCCTGCGTCGTCCCCACGAGGGCCGACAGGTGGGCGGCGAGCAGCGCCTCGCTCTCCTCGAACAGGCGCGCGAGCCGCTCGCCCTTCACGCCCTCGGGCACGTCGTCCGGCAGCTTCAGCGCGGGCGTGTGCGGCCGGCGCGAGTACTTGAAGCCGAACAGCCCCTTGAACCCCACCTCGCGCACGAGCGACAGCGTCGCCGCGAAGTCGTCCTCCGTCTCACCCGGGAAGCCGACGATGATGTCGGTCGAGAGCGTCAGCCCCGGGACCGCCTCGACGAGCGCCCGCGTCCTCGCGACGTACTCGGCGCGCGTGTAGCGGCGGATCATCCGCCGGAGGACCCGATCGCTGCCCGACTGCACCGGCATGTGCACGTGGCGCGGCAGCGCCGGGAGCTCGGCGTGGGCGAGGACGAGCGAGGGCGTGAGGTGCCGCGGGTGCGGGCTCGTGTAGCGCAGGCGCGCGAGGCCGGGGACGTCGGCCGCGACGCGCCGGAGCAGCGCCGCGAACTCGCTCTCGTCCGGGTCGTCCGCGCTCGCGCCCGGGGCCCGCGGCAGCGCGCCGAGCGGGTCGCTGTAGCTGTTGACCGTCTGGCCGAGCAGCGTGACCTCGCGCGTCCCCGCCGCCACGAGCGCCGCGATCTCGGCGACGATCTCGTCGCTCGGCCGGTACCGCTCCGGCCCGCGGGTGTAGGGGACGATGCAGAACGAGCAGCGCTCGTCGCAGCCCTTCATGATGGTCACGAACGCCGTCGGCGCGGCGCGCGGCGAGGAGGAGGACGCGGGCGACGGCGGCGACGCGACGAGGAACCGGGGCGCGTCGAGGTCGAACACCGTGCGCGCGATCGGCAGCCCGCCGATCGCGAGGTCGCCGAGCAGGCCGGGCAGCTCCGGGATGTTGTCGGGCCCCACCACGACGTCGATCGCGCGCATCTGCTTGAGGAGGCGCTCCCCCTCCTGCTGCGCCACGCAGCCCGCCACGACGAGCACCCGGTCCGCGCGCTCCCGCTTCCAGCGCGCGAGCCGACCCACCTCGCTCCGCAGCTTCTGCTCGGCCTTCTCGCGCACGCTGCACGTGTTGAGCACGAGCACGTCCGCCTCGTCGGCGCTGCCGGCCTCCGTGTAGCCGGCGCAGCGGAGCACGTCGTGCATCCGCTCGGAGTCGTGCACGTTCATCTGGCAGCCGAACGTCGTGATCGAATACCGGGGCATCGAAGCGATGCACGCTCTAACAGAAGGGGCCCGAGGCCGCCACCTCGCGCGCCAGGAGCCGCGGCGTCGACGCCGCGCGCCGCGCGCCGCTCCCCTCGCCCTCTCCAGCCGCCGCACCCGCCCCACGGTCGCCCTCCGTCTCCAGCCTCCGCGCAGCCCCCTCCGTCTCCAGCAGCCCCGCGGCCGCCCTCCGTCTCCAGCGCCGCGCGAGCGCTCCCCCCATCGCCAACCCCGCGCGAGGCAGCCTCAGCGGCGGCACGACGACAGCCGGCGTCGCGCGCCGCCAAAAGGACACGGACGCGGCGCAATACCATGTTAACAATCAGCTCGGGAGGAGACCGATGGCGAAACTGGAGAATCTGGTAGACCTGCTCGATCGCGCGCTGAAGCGTCATGGCCACCGGCCGGTGTTCGGCACGAAGACCGATGGCCGCTGGGACTGGATCACGTACGCAGAGTTCGGGCAGCTCGTCGCCAGGTTCCGCGGTGGGCTGGCGTCGCTCGGGGTCCAGCGGGGAGATCGGGTGGCCCTCATCTCCAACAACCGCGTCGAGTGGGCGGTCTCGGCTTACGCCTGCTTCAGCATGGGAGTCGCCGTCGTGCCGATGTACGAGGCGCAGCTCCCGAGCGAGTGGGCGTTCATCATCAACGATTGCGAGGCCGTGGCCGCGATCGTCGCCACGCCGCAGATCTACGGGAAATGCAAGGACCTCCCCGAGAAGGCGCCCTCGCTGAAGCACGTCGTCTGTCTGTTCGACCCCGACGGGGCGAGAGACGGCGTTCCCGGGGCGAAGATCAGCTCGTACAAGGAGCTCCTCGCCGCGGGCGAGGGGAGCCCGGCCCCGGCCATCCAGCCGACATCGAAGGACACGGCGTGCCTCATCTACACGTCGGGCACGACCGGCAACCCCAAGGGGGTGATCCTGTCGCACGGCAACATCGCCTCCAACGTCTGCGCGGTGCTGGATCTCATCCCCTTCGGCGGCGACGATCGGAGCCTTTCGTTCCTCCCGTGGGCCCACTCGTTCGGCCACACCGGCGAGCTCCACGTGATGATCACGGTGGGCGCGTCGATGGCGCTCAGCGAGTCGGTCGACAAGATCCTCGCGAACCTCGGCGAGGTGCACCCCACCGTGCTGATGAGCGTCCCGCGGATCTTCAACCGCATCTACGAGGGCGTGAAGAAGAAGATGGCGGGGAAGCCCGCGGTCATCCAGGCCCTGTTCCGCGCCGGGATGCGCGCCGCGACGAAGCAGCGGAAGGGCGAGCCCCTCGGCCTCGTCGAGCGGCTCGCGCTGGCCGTGGCCGACCGCGTCATCTTCTCGACGATACGCGCCAATGTCGGCGGCAAGCTGAAATACGCCATCAGCGGCGGGGCGGCGCTCGCCTATGAGGTGGCCGAGTTCGTCGACGCGCTCGGCATCACCGTCTTCGAGGGGTACGGCCTCACGGAGACATCGCCCGTCGTCGCCGTGAACTACCCGGGAGCCCGCCGCCTCGGCAGCGTGGGCAAGCCGATCCCGGGCGTGAAGGTCGTCATCGACAGGTCGGAGACGCACGACCCGAAGCAGGGAGAGATCGTGGTCTACGGCCCGAACGTCATGGTGGGCTATTACAAGCGTGACGAGGAGAACAAGGCCGTCTTCACGGAGGACGGCGGCTTCCGCACAGGCGATCTGGGCTACCTCGACGACGACGGCTACCTCTTCGTCACGGGCCGCATCAAGGAGCAGTACAAGCTGGAGAACGGCAAGTACATCGCGCCGGCCCCGCTCGAGGAGAAGCTCAAGCTGTCTCCGCTGATCAACGGCGCGATGGTCCACGGCGACAACCGCCCCTTCAACGTGGCGCTGATCGTGCCCGAGATGGCGGCGCTCACGGAATGGGCGCGGGCCGAGGGGCTCTCGTTCGAGTCGACGGACGCGATGCTGAAGCACCCGCGGGTGGTCGCGCACGTCCAGGCGGAGGTCGACAGGTACGCGTCCGATTTCAAGTCCTTCGAGAGGATCAAGCAGATCGCCCTCGCGGCCGAGGATTTCACGGCGGAGAACGGGATGCTGACGCCGACCCTGAAGCTGAAGCGGCGCGTGGCCCTCCAGAAGTACGGGCCCGTGATCGAGGCGCTCTACGCCGGCGCGGGCGGCGCGGGCGGCGCGGAGAAGACCGCGCCGCGCGCGGCCGCGCAGCCCAGCTGAGCCTCCCGCGCCCCCCGACCTGCGGTTCCCCGCCGCTCCCCCGCCGCGACCTGCCGTCCCCCGTCCACGCCCTCTCCCCTCCCGGCGCGCCTTCGCGTACGCTGGGCGCGCAGGGGACGCGCCGGCGCGCGCGACGCGCGACGTCGGCCGACGAACGGGAGCGGCATGACGACGACAGGCACCCAGAGGCGAACGCTGTATCCCGAGATCGAGCCGTACCGCGCCGGGAGGCTGCGCGTCTCCGATCTTCACGAGATCTATTTCGAGGAGTCGGGCAATCCGCGCGGCAAACCGGTGGTCTTCGTGCACGGCGGCCCCGGGGGCGGCACGGAGCCGAAGCAGCGGCGCTTCTTCGACCCGGCCGCGTACCGGATCGTGCTCTTCGACCAGCGGGGCTGCGGCAGGAGCACGCCGTACGCGAGCCTGGAGGAGAACACCACCTGGTACCTCGTCGAGGACATGGAGAAGCTCCGCGAGCACCTCGGGATCGAGCGCTGGCTGGTGTTCGGCGGCTCGTGGGGGAGCACGCTGTCGCTGGCCTACGCCGAGCGGCACCCGGAGCGGGTGACGGAGCTCGTGCTGCGCGGCATCTTCCTCCTGCGGAAGCAGGAGCTCGACTGGTTCTATCAGCGGGGCGCGAGCGCCATCTTCCCCGACGCGTGGGAGGAGTACCTCGCGTTCATCCCCGAGGCCGAGCGGGACGACCTGCTCACGGCGTACCACCGGCGCCTCACGAGCCCGGACCCCGGGTTGCAGCAGCGGGCGGCGCGCGCGTGGAGCGTCTGGGAGGGGCGGACGAGCTGCCTGTTCACGAACCATGAGCTCGTCGCGAAGACGTCAGGTGATGATTTCGCCCTCGCGTTCGCCCGGATCGAGTGCCACTATTTCATGAACAAGGGGTTCTTCACGGCGGAGACGCAGCTGCTCGACGACGTGCACCGGATCCGCCATATCCCGACCGTCATCGTGCAGGGCCGCTACGATGTCGTCTGTCCGCCGGAGAGCGCGTGGGCGCTCCACCGCGCGTTCCCCGAGTCCGATCTGCGCATCGTGGCGGACGCAGGGCACTCGGCGATGGAGCCGGGCATCCTGCACGAGCTGGTCGAGGCGACCGACCGGTTCCGTTGACCGGCGGTCAACGAGCGCGGCCGAGGTCGCTGGACACGCGCAGTACACCAAACACCGTATTTCGCGGTCAACCACCTCCCGAGCGCCGCTCTCTCCCTCTCGCTCTCCACGAATTCAGGCCGAGAGCGGGTTGTCGAGTCTGCTGGAGCCTGCCTCTCGGGGTGCGATCCGGCCGAATTGCGCCGGACTCGGCCCTCCGGCCGCTTGCGCCGCGTGGGGTCGGTCTTTAACGTAAACCGAGGGAAGGGTTGATTCCCCCGTGGAGGCTTATGGCAAAAAAGGCAGCACGGAAGACGTGGATCCTGGTCTCCGACGCAAGCCGCGCCCAGCTCTATCGCGAAGAGCCTGCGGGCAAGGGCTTCACCCTGCTCGAGTCATACAACCATGACGAGAGCCGGGCGCGCGTGCGGGATCTGATGGCCGACGCGCACGGCCGCAAGCCGAACGGCACCTCCAGCGGGAACGGCAGCCTCGGCAACGGCGCAGGGGGCCAGTACCTCGGCCGTCCCGGCGCCGCTCCCGACACCGATCCCAAGGAGGTCGAGAAGCAGAAGTTCGCCCAGGAGCTCGCGGCGGTGCTGGAGAAGGGGTTGAACGAGCACGCCTACGAGACGCTGGTGCTCGTCGCGCCGCCTCACTTCCTGGGCCTGCTCCGCGGCACGGTGAGCAAGCAGGTCAGTAACCACATCGAGGCGAGCGTGGACAAGGACCTGAGCTGGCTGGACGGCCCTCGGCTCACGGAGCGGCTGCGCGAGCTGCGGGCCGGGTAACGCCGCTCCCCGCTGCCTCGAACGTATAGGCGACGCCGAGCCCGACGACGTTCGCCCGGGCGCTGTAGGCGCCGCCATTGATGGTGTTCGGGTCCTCCGGCGGATTGGCCCGCACCGGGCTCACCTGCGGGAGCCGCGCTTTTCTCGGATCGACCCTCACGTCCGCGGCGAAGGCGTGCGCATAGCTCGCGTCGAGGCGCCACCGGCCGAGGTGGACGCCGAGGCCGGCCGCCGTCGTCAGCTTGGTCGCGTCGATCGTGAGGACCGACAGGTACTCGGGCGGGACGGCGCTCTGCTCGAGGCTCACGCCGGCGCGCAGATCCCACCGCGCGCCCGCGAGGTCGAAGGAATACTCGCCCCCGAGCCTCGCCGAGAGTGAGTTCTCGAACCGCCGCGGGAACGAGACGGCTGGCACGCGGAACGCCTCCGGGAAGCCGGCGACGTTCCGGAGCACCACGCCGTCGGGCTCGACGAGGATGTCGTCGTGCATGCTCCAGCCCTCGACGCCGAGCCCGAGCTCCACGCGCAGGTCGTCCACGACCCGCGCTTCCACGCCGGCGCGGAGGACCCACGGCAGATCGAACGCGACGTCGGCGTCCTCGCCCTCCTGGACGGCGCGCTCGAAGACGGGCGCCGCGGGGAGCCGCGCCCTGAATTTGGCCGGCGCGCGCACCCAGATGGGCAGCTGGAAGGCCAGGCCGACACGCCAGCGCGGCGTCGGGACGAAGAGCGCCCCGAGCTGGCCCGTGGGCGCCACGATGGGCGCGACGCTGAGCTCGGAATGGATGTCCCACTCCGGATCTTCGGGCGCGCAGAACATCCGCTCCGGGAGGCACCCGGAGACCACCATCCGGCTGTTGAACGTGCCGACCAGCGCGCCGAGCCCGGCGCCGAAGCGCCACTCGGGCGACGGCGCGTACGCCGCCCCGACCCCCAGGAGCGCGAGCGCGGAGCCCTCGAGCGTGAGCAGCGCGTAGCGCTGGGGCGCCGGCATGCCGTTCACCTGCTCCGGATAGCTGGAGAGGGCCGCGTACGGCGCCCACATCCCGCCCCAGACGACCCACCGCGGGTCGACCTTGAACGACGCCGCCAGCGTGGGGATCGGCAGCACCGGCGCGCTGCCGGTCACCGGATCCATCGTCTGCACGAAGCTCGCGCCCGTCGGCTCGCCGGTATTCGGATCGACCTGCCGTACGATCGCCTGGCGCGTGTGCCGGCTGCGCCACTCGAAGAGCCCGACGTCGAACAGCACCTGGGTGCCGGCCTCGTAGACGCCCGCAGGGTTGTAGGCGATCGCCCCGAGATCGTCGCCGCCGGCGATGTACGCCCCGCCGCGGGACGACGGGCGGACGCCGCGGTCGGTGAAGTACAGCCCGGCGGCGACGGCGTCGCCCGCGGGCAGGAGGAGCGCCCCCGCGGCGGACGCCACGGAGAGCACGGCGCGGATCGTGGGCTTTTGCACGTGGATCACTCGTGCGGCCGGTTCTTGACGATGGCGTAGATCTGCTCGAGCCCGCGGGTCTCGTCCGTCAGGAAGTCCCTGGCCGAGACAAACAGCTGCCGGTAGTCCTCCGCCGTCAGCGGCGCGCCGCTCCCGGCCTCGATGCGGTTCACGTCCGCGAACGCGTCGAGGAACACGTCGAGCGGCGCTCGGCCGTCCGCCATCGGCGTCACGAGCGCCGGGAGCACGTGCTCCATCGCGTGATACCTGTCGTACCGATCGTCGTTGAGCGCCTTCAGCGCGTTGAGCCCCGCGTCGGCCGCGCCTGGACCGCCGGCGCCCCCCGCCGGGGTCAGCGCGGTCGACGCGGCCTTCAGGATCCGGCGCAAGGCGTCGTCGTCGGCGAGGAGCTGGAGGCCGTCGGCGAGCGTCGTCGAGAGCGCCTGGAACGGGGCGCCGGCTGCATCCGCGTCGAGCAGGTAGGTGAGGAACCGCTCGATCTCCCGCCGCGCCGGCTCGTGGGCGCGGACTGCCTCCATCACGTCGACGGCGGCGGCGAACAGCGGGTGGCCCAGGAGGTCGCTCATCGTCGCGCCGAGCTCCTTCTGCGCCCAGGCGCACCGCCCCGTCGTCTCGCGATCGGGGCAGTGGGCGTTCAGCTGCTCGCGGAGGACGCGCAGGACGAGGGCGCCCATCCTCGGGAGCGCGCGGTTCTTGAACCGGGCCTCAGGCCCCGACCCCTCGACCGCAAGCAGCGCATCGACGAGCTCGTCCACGCCGCGCTTCCACTGGCCCTCTCGCTCGGCGGCGTCGGGCGCATTGCGCTGCGCGAAGCGCGCGTCGATGCCGTTCAGAGCGCCGGCGAGGAGGGTGAACACGGTGAGCTGCTCCTGGACCCGACCATCCGCCCACGTGGCCTTCTTCTTCCCCCAGCGGTCGACCATGCCCACGCCGACCGCGTAGCGGGTGCTGAAGAGGGTGCGCGCGAGCTTCTCGAGGACCTGCGCCTTCGTCAGCGGCCGATCGGCCGCGGGGCCGCGCCGCACGGTCACGGACGTGTCGCGCGCCATCCGGGCGAACGCCACCGACGACGCGAGGACGTCCTTGGCCCGGAGCGCGTCGGCCATGAGCGGCTCGTAGGAGTTGGCCCCTGCCTCCGAGCAGTACGCGGTGTTGGTCTTGGGCGAGCCGGCCTTGATGCACTCCGGCCCGTGCTGCTTGCCCGGCCAGTGATGGTACGCCGTGCTGAAGAGATCGATCAGGATGTCCTCCCCCGTGGAATCCGGGGCGACCTCGGCGAACGCCGCCACGATGGGGCTCAGGTACTCGCCGAGCCCGAGCTGCTCCAGCAAGAAGGCCGTCCCCGGGTGGCGCACCCGGATCAGGCCCTCGGGGGAGCTGCACTCGTTCACGCCCAGCGCGTTCCTCGGGCAATGGATCGTGCCGGCCGGCTCGAGGGTCCCGGAGATGAACAGGTTCGTCGTCAGGTTCCCGCCCGCTCCCGACAGCGCCCGGAAGGGATCCAGATCCTGCAGCGCCGGGAACCTGTCCGAGTCGGCTCCGAAATAGATGAGGCGGTTCAGCGCGGCCGGGGTGGGATGGCTCGTCAAGCCGTGGATGCCGCTCGAGGACTCGAGCACCGAGTCCGTCACGGCGAGCGCAAGGACCGTCGGCTTGACCTCGAGCACCGCCTTCTTGTCGTGCCCCTCCGGGAGGAGCGAGTCGAGGTAGAAGGCCGCCAGGTTGTCGATCTGGAACAGCTCGCACTCGGCGTACTCGACGAAGGGCACCGTGACCTCGAAGACGCTGACCACCGCGCCCTCCTTGTTGCACTGCCTGACGCCGGCGGTGTCGTGCATGAGCTGCATCAGCCGCTCCATGCCCGAGCGGTTGTCGCCGATCTTCGGCTTCGTCTGATCCACCGGCGTCCGCGGCGCGGCGATCGTCGGCGCCCCGACGGTGAGGTTGATCGCCGGGCCGTTCAGCTGCGCCGGGTTGTACGCGTACCGGTCGCGGGTCGTGAGCATCGCCGCGATCGCGTCGCCCGCGTGCCGCGCGCCGCCGCGCGAGGCGAGGAGCGCGTCGCTCCCGAGCGCCTCGATCAAGCGCGCCACGAGCCCCGGCTGCTCGACGGCCCTGCCGAGCACCGCCGAGAGCTCGTCCCAGAGCGGCGCCTTCTCGTCGATGCGCGCGGGCGCCTCCTTGCCCTGGGCGGCCAGCCGGTCGTGCTCGCGGGCGACATCCCGGATGCGCAGCGCCGCGGCGGTCATACGCGCGAGCTCCGCCTCGCGGTTCTCGAGCAGATCGATGAGCGTGAGCAGGAGGACGTCCGAGTCCTTGTCGGCGAGCACCTGGCCGACCGCGTGCGCGAGGTCGGCGAGCGGCGAGTCCTCGCCGCGGAAGCGGCGGTACGACAGGCAGCCGTCGCACCGCTCGCCCGCGGGCACGATCCTGCCGCGGCGGGCGTCGTAGCGGGCCTCCTCGCGGTCGCCGAAGAGCAGGTACGCGCCGGAGAGCGCGTACATGAGCCCTTCGTGCTCGGTCTTCCACGGCTCCGGATCGCCTTTGCCCGCGTACCGGGTCCCGTCGACGAGCGGCACGATCGACCGCAGCGCCGCGCCGAGGACGGTGCGGGAGGTGTCGACGTAGGCGTAGAGCTCCGGCGAGAGGCCCCCGAACGGGTCCCGCGGCGGCTCGGTGACGCCGGGGATGGAGAACGGCGGTTCGATCGCGAGGGGCGCGCCGCTCCGGTCCACGAACCTGCCGGACGCGTCGATGTCGGCGAGGCCGTCGCGGTCGGCGTCGGCGAACGGCGCCGGGACCCCCTCGCCCTGGGGGAGGACCCACCCGCGCCCATCGCGGCGGGCGATGAAGATCGACGGCGGCGCGGCGAGCCCGGGGTGCTCCGCGAGCAGCGCCGCCTGCGTGAGCTCCAGGGTCGTGCGCGGGCGGCTCGGCTGCGCGGTGGCGGCGTCGACCGCGAGCGGCGCCCGCTCCGGCAGCGACAGCGTGGCCAGCTCCTGCTCGCCTGCCGCGAGCAGCGCCTGGAGCGCGGGCGCCCCCGGGCCGCCGGGGCCGAGCACGTCGAGCGCCGCCACGGTCATCGGGCGCAGCCCGGGGTACGCGAGCGCCGCGCCCGCCATGCCGAGCCCCACCTCCGCCGAGCGATAGCCCCGGCGCCCCCAGATGCTCGCGAGGGCGCAGACCGGCGCTCCCTGCCCCTCTGCCCTGCCGCAGGCGATCGGCGCCCGCTCCCGCTGCCTCTTCTGGTCGCCCTCCTCTTCCTCCGGCCCCGCGTTCTCCTCGCCGCCGTGGATGAGCGCGTCGAGGAGACGGGCGATCCCCCGGGTCGACTCGGGCAGGACCGCCGGCCCCGCCGCGTCGAACGGGTTCGACTCGTAGAGCGGCGCGAGGGTCTGCGAGAGGCTCAGGACGGCATCGTGCAGCCGGATCTTGCCGCCCCCCTCGCCGGGCGCGACGTTGTCGATCTCGATGTCCGGCACGGCGGCGTTGACGGCGTCCACGAGGGCGTTGCGCCACCGCGCCATGGCCTCCACCTTGGCCACGCCCAGCCTGCGCGCCTGCGCCGCCCGCTCGCCGGAGACCGGCGGGAGCACCGAGACGTCGACCTCGTCCTCGTACCGGCCCTCGCCATCGTAGTGGCAGACGCGCTGGTACGAGGCGCCCGTGTGGTCCTCGTGGAGGCTCGACGCGCCCACGCGGTCGCAGAGCATGCCGAAGACGTCGTCGCCCAGCCCGCCGCCCTCCTTCACCTTGGGAGGCGCCTTCCGCGTCGTGTCGAGCGGCTCGTGACACGAAGCGATCGCCCCGCCGGCCGCGATGAGCGCGACGAGCCGGAGCACGACAGCGACCGAGGAACCCAGCGCGCGCCTGCGCATGACGACAACCTCCCCCAGTTGCCTCCAGGGTAGACGATTCCGCTCCAGGTGCGTAGGGGCTTGGCGCCCCTGCGGGAGTGAGGTGGGCGACGCCGGAGCGCGCGTTCTCCAGTTCTCCAGCGTCACTGCGCTGCGACGGGGACGGCGGCGGGCTCGTGGGTATAGGCTGCGGAGCGATGGCGACCCAACCCACCCCGCTCACCGCTGTCGTTCTCGCTGCTGGACAAGGGACTCGGATGAAGAGCGCCCGGCCGAAGGTGCTCCACGAGCTCTGCGGCCGGCCGATGCTCCATTACGTCGTCGACGCGGCGCTGGCCGCCGGCGCCTCCGACGTCGTGGTCGTCGTCGGCCACGGCCGCGACGAGGTCTCGGCGGCCCTGGACAAGGCGTTCGGCGCCCAGGGGAAGAAGGTCCGCACCGCGCTCCAGCCCCAGCAGCGCGGCACGGGCGACGCGGTGCGCTGCGCCATGCCGCACATCGACGCCACCTCCGAGGCGATCCTGATCCTGTGCGGCGACACGCCGCTGCTCGATCCGGAGCAGCTCACGCAGCTCCGCGGGGCGCTCGACCGCGCGGGCGGCGCGCCGATGGCGATGCTCACCGCGGAGGTCTCCGATCCGACGGGGTACGGCAGGATCCTCCGCGACGCTTCGGGCCGTGTGATCGGCATCCGCGAGCACAAGGACGCGACGCCCGAGGAGCGCGCGATCACCGAGGTGAACCCCGGCGTCTACCTCGCCCGCAGCGGGTTCCTCGAGCGCGCGCTGGCCGGGCTGACGACGGACAACGCGCAGGGTGAGCTCTACCTGACCGACATCGTCGCGCAGGCGGCGAAGGCCGGCGGCGCCGCGGCGGTCGTGGCCAGGGACGTCGGCTCGCTCGTGGGCATCAACGACCGCGCGCAGCTCGCCGCCGCCGAGGAGGTGCTCCACGGCCGCATCTCCGATCGGCTGCGCAAGAGCGGCGTCACGATCCGCACGAGCGCCCGCATCGACGCGGGCGTGGCCGTCGAGCCGGACGCCGTGATCGAGCACGCCGTCGTCCTGCGGGGCCGGACGCGGGTGGGCGCGGGCGCGCGGATCGATGTGGGCTCGGTGCTCACGGACGTGGTCGTCGAGGCGGGCGCCTCCGTGAAGCCGTACACGGTCGCCTCGCAGTCGTCGATCGGCGCCGGCGCGCAGATCGGGCCGTTCTCGCACCTCCGGCCGGAGAGCCAGATCGAGGCCGACGCGCACATCGGCAACTTCGTCGAGACCAAGAAGACCGTGGTCCGGAAGGGCGCGAAGGCGAACCACCTCGCCTACCTCGGCGACGGCGACATCGGCGAGGGCGCGAACGTCGGCGCCGGGACGATCTTCTGCAACTACGACGGCTTCCGGAAGCACCGGACCGAGATCGGCGCCGGCGCCTTCATCGGCAGCGACTCGCAGATCGTCGCCCCGGTGAAGATCGGCGCGGGCGCCTACGTGGCGACGGGCACGACCGTGACCCGCGACGTGCCGGACGAGGCGCTGGCGATCGGCCGGGTGAAGCAGGAGAACAAGGACGGCTACGCGACGCGGCTCAAGGCGCGGCTGAAGGACGCGGCGAAGAAGTAGGCCCTTTCGACGAGCTCGCCAGCGCGGCCGCGAAGGACGCGCGGCGGGCGCCGGCGCTCAACCCCGGCGGCCAGCAGAGGCAGGTTGACTCGGCCGCCGGCGCCGCCTGATGTAGGGGCCATGGGGTACCTCGAGAGGCTTCGGAGCTACCTCGAGCGCGTCGCGCGCGCGCCCGAGGGGATTCCCGTTGTCCATATCGACCTCGCCGCGCACCGGCGCCACTTCGCCGCTGCATGGGAGCGTGTCATGGCGTCCAGGAAGCTGAGCCAGAGCGACACGCCGCCAGAGAGGTGGGAGCGGGATACGTGGCACAGGGAAGATCAGCTCCTCTTCAACATGAGATGGGATCTGCCGACCTTCGTGGAGGAGGTCGCGGATCAGCTCGTCGAGTCGCTGGTGCCGGATGCGTCCGCCGAGGAGCTCGGAAGGCTCATCGATGTCGCCATCGGCTTCGGTATCGGTGACTGGAACTCCTCGGGCGCGCGGGGCCTGGATGAAGAGATCGGCAGGATCGCCGAGGCTGCGTCCGAGCGGCTGAAGCGCTCTCAGCAGCGGTACGGATGGGAATCGCCGGCACGCTACGCCTTCGAGATCCGGGCGATCCGGAAGCACGCCGACCGGTACACGCTGACGAGGAGCGGCGCCACGCTCCTCAGCCTCCCAGGTCTCGACGCGGTGCGCTGGCTCCTCGCGCTGGAGGCTGCGCAATCGCTCGGGCCTGCCGACGAGTGGCGGATCTCCCCGGAGCTCGCCGCGCAGCTGCTGAAGGAACCGCAGCGCGAGGTGGAGGTGGAAGAGCAGCTCGATCGCTCATGGCCCTTCTCGCTGGCCACCGTGCGCCGCCTCGGAGCGATGAGGCTGCTCCAGTACCAGCGTCAGGATCCCGAGCAGGGGCTCATGGGGTGGTCCTACACCGTCTTCGACCGGGCTCGCCCTCTCCTGGAGGATATCGCCGAGCAGCGCGCGACCCCCTTCGCGGTGCTCGCGGACGCGCTGCTGCGGGACGAGGTCGCGCTCGCGCTCGACAACGTCCGACCGGACCCAGAGCGGGCGGTCAGGGAGAGCGCGGCAGCCGCGACGGCGCTCCAGGCCCGGATGGTCGTGCACGAGATCCGGAACGCGCTCGTTCCCGCCCAGATCGCGCTGTCCCGCCTGGTCAGGGAGGTCGGGCATGCGATGGATGACGAGCCGCTTCAGCGTCATCGCGGTCGGGTGGACGCCGGCATCCACCGCGCCCTCGCGTTCGCTGACGAGATGCTCCGGGTCGCCAACCTTGGCGAGGAGCCGGCGGCGCCGTTCGACGTCTCCGCCGCCCTGCGGGACGCCATGGCAGGCCTCGCAGGGGAGCTGAACGGCGGCCTTCGTTACGCCCCGATCGAGGCAGCGCCAGCTGTCGTTGGGCCCCGCGGTCGCTTCGTCCTCGCCATCACGAATGTGCTGCGAAACAGCGCCCAGGCCGTGGCCGGGCGGGAGGGCGTCGTCGAGGTCTCCCTCGACGTGAACGAGGACGAGCTCCTCCTCCGCGTGGACGACAACGGCCCCGGCGTGCCGCCTGACCAGCGCCGCGCCATCTTCGAACCAGGGGTAGCGCTGCGCGCCGGTGGCAGCGGTCAGGGCCTGGCGCTGGTCCGCCAGGTCATCGAGGGAGAAATGGCGGGGTCCGTCGTGTGCGGAGAGAGCCCGCTCGGAGGCGCCCGCTTCGAGATCGTGATACCGCTGCGGAGAGGAAGGACACCATGAGCGGCGACGGACGCATCCTCATCGTGGACGACGATCCGGCCTTCCTGGAGACCTACGAGGAGATCCTCGCAGCCGAAGGCTACGCCGTCGAGACCGCCACCACCCACGCCGAGGCGCTGCGCCGGCTCGACGAGCCAGGCTGGACCGTCGTGCTCGTGGACCAGAAGCTCCAGGGCCCAGGGGGCCCGGACAGCGGCCTGGGGCTCATCGACGAGACCCGCCGGCGCGCGCCCGGGGCCAAGGTCCTCCTGGTGACCGCCTACGCGTCCAGGGAGGCGGTCGAGCGAGCCTTCCGCGAGGGGGCGTACGACTACCTCGAGAAGACCGCCGTCTTCGAGGCGTTGCTGCGGGTCAAGGTGCGCAACGCGATGGAAGCCGTCCGCGAACGGTGGCTCGCGACCCTCGATATGGATGAGACGGAGCGTGCGATCCGAGCGACGTGGGCGGCCGTGCAGGCGGAACGCGATCGCAACCGGCGAGGCACCCTGCTCGAGCGCCTGATGGCGCTGCTCCTCAAGACGCTCCCAGGCTTCGAACGCCTGGACACACGGCTCCGGAACGAGGTCGAGGAGATCGACATCATCGTCCAGAACAGGTCCACGGACCCCTTCTGGCAGAAGGAATCGCCCTATCTCCTGGTCGAGTGCAAGAACTGGTCGAAGCACGTGGGGAGCAAGGAGCTCCGAGATCTCTGGGCCAAGATGGAGGGCCGCTTCGATCGCTGCCGACTGGCGCTGCTCGTCGCGCCGGGGGGCATTGCGGACACCGTGCGCCAGCTGCAGCTCCGGAAGGCAGAGAAGGGCCTGCTCGTGGTGCTGATCGGGCCCGGCGATCTCGACGAGCTGGTCCAGCGGCGAGATCGTAGCGACGCGCTGCAGGAGATGCACCGTCGCGCGGTCATGGGAGCGGCCGAGAGAGAGCGCGACGAGCTACCATGATGTGAGCCAGAGCGGCCGCGGGCGCCTCAGCCTGGGTTTCCGGTTTCCGAGAGGCAGCTGAGCTGCCCGGCCCTGACCGCTCCCGGTTTGGGTCACGATCCAGGTTGACGTGGTGCCGTGCTGTTCACGCACGGTAGAAGGCGGTAGCGAGGCGACCGGCCGACCTGTCGAGGTCACACCTCCCAGCGCCGGGAGGCACCCGGCGAGCGCATCGGCGATCCGGCCCGAGCCCCGGCCGCGGCTGCAGCTCAGCCTCCGACAACGGCCGCGCAGGGTCATTTTCGCGCGACGCCGAAGACACCCGTGGTCGTCCGGCTGCAACCTGGGTCGGCTCGAATCCTGGGAGGGCACGGATCTCGCTTGTGCCTGCACATGTGATTCAGTTCACATTTGCAAGACAGGGAGCTCCATGCCGACGTACGAGTTCAAGTGCAAGGACTGCGGCGCCGAGTTCGAGGTGGTCGCGTCGCTCTCCGAGTTCGAGCGCCTGAAACGGGAGCGCACGGCCCAGTGCACGGCCTGCGGCCGCTCGAACGTCGAGCCGGAGATCGTGGCCTTCCAGGTGCAAACGGCGCGAAAGAGCGCCTAGACAGAAGGACAGAGCGGCGTGTCGAGCGAGAATTACCACGAGCTGCCGGAGCTCCTGTCGGAGGCGACCAAGGAACGGCACCGCGCGATCGTCTCGTTGATCGAGGAGCTCGAGGCGATCGACTGGTACCAGCAGCGCGCCGAGGCGTGCACGGATGCCGAGCTCCGAGCCGTGCTGCTCCACCACCTCGAGGAGGAGGTGGAGCACGCGATGATGAACCTCGAGTGGCTCCGGCGGAATGATCGCGTCTTCCAGGAGAAGATCGACATCTATCTCAACAGCCAGGGACCGATCACCGAGGTGGAAGCGGCCGAGGAGGCGGCGAAGCTCGGCGCCACGGCGAAGACCGGCGCCATGGCGCCGAGCGGTGGGCTCGGCATCGGGAGCCTGAAGGGGGCATGATCATGGATCTTCTCAAGCGCGAGCTCGCTCCCATCCTCCCCGCCGCGTGGGACCTCATCGATCACGAGGCGACGCGCGTGCTCAAGCTGCACCTCGCCGGCCGCAAGGTCGTCGACTTCCGCGGCCCGTTCGGCTGGGAGTACGCCGCCGTCAACACGGGCCGCACGCGCGCGCTCGAGCGGAAGGAGGCGTCCTCGGTGAGCGCGGGCATCCGCCTCGTGCGGCCGCTCGTCGAGTTCCGCGCGCCCATCCGCCTCGATCTCGCTGAGCTCGACGCCGTCGGGCGCGGCGCGCAGGAGCCCAACATCGAGGACGTCGTGCGCGCCGCCGAGCACGCCGCGCGCTTCGAGGACGGCGCCATCTTCAACGGGCTCGCGGCCGCCGGGATCGAGGGGATCCTGGAGGTCGCGCCGCACAAGCCCGTGGTGATCCCCGCGCCGGAGGCGTGGCCGCGCGCCGTGGTGGCGGCGAGAGAGGTGCTCCGCGCCGCGGGCGTCGACGGTCCTTATGCGCTCGCGCTGGGTCCGAAGGCGTACGACGAGCTGGCCGCGGCCGCGGAGGACGGGTACCCGCTCCTCAAGCACATCGAGCGCCAGCTCATCGACGGGCCGATCGTGTGGGCGCCCGCGCTCGAAGGCGGCGTGCTCCTGAGCACGCGAGGCGGCGACTTCGAGCTGACCGTGGGGGAAGACCTGTCCATCGGCTACGACGGGCACGACAGGCACGTCGTGGAGCTCTTCCTCACCGAGAGCTTCACCTTCCGCGTGCTCGAGCGCGCCGCGGCCGTGGCGCTGCGGCGGGGCTGAGCGCAGCCCCCGCGGCTACTCGGCGTCGCCGACCGCCGCGCCCTCGCCGTCGCGCAGCGACGGGATGACGTGGCCCATCCGGAGGCGCTTCGCCTCGAGGTAGGGCGCGGAGAACGGGTTGGCCGGGACGATGGCCGCCGAGCGCGAGGCGATCCGGACGCCGAGCGCGCGGAGCGCCTCGACCTTGTCCGGGTTGTTCGTGAGGAGCCGGATCGACTCGATGCCGAGGTGCTCGATCATCGCGGCCGCGGGCTCGTAGCCGCGGGCGTCGTCGGGCAGGCCGAGGATGCGGTTCGCGTCGACCGTGTCGTGGCCGAACGCCTGGAGCTGGTACGCCCGGATCTTGTTGGCGAGCCCGATGCCGCGCCCTTCCTGCCGCAGGTAGAGCACCACGCCGAGCCCGCGGCGCCCGATCTCGGCCTGAGCCGCCTCGAGCTGCTCGCGGCAGTCGCACTTGAGGGAGCCGAACACCTCGCTCGTGAGGCACTCGGAGTGGACGCGCAGGGTCACGTCCGACCGGCCGCGCACGTCGCCCATGACGAGCGCGACGTGATCGGGCGAGAGCCCCTGGTCGGGGCTCGTCGTCCCACCGAAGTGGAACACCAACATCTGAAAGACGCCGTGCTTCGTGGGCACGGGCGCCTGGGCACGAATATCGAGCTGAGGCCGGATCGCCGTCGTCGGGACGTGCATCTCGCTCTCCTGGTGGAGGAATCCTGGGTCACCTGTAAAGCAAGGAGCGCGCCTGGTAGCCCGCTGCCCTGCCTTGTCCGGCCACCCCTGAAGGTGGCGTCAATCAGGTAGCGTAAGCACCGGGCAGGAACAAGATAAGCTCTCCAAGATGTTGCTCCAAGGACATACCTGGAGCAGCCGATCCGCTGTCTGGAGCAGCCGATCCGCTTCGTCCCCGCGCGATCGGCGGTCCCGCCGGCCGTGAGCGGACTCACCATCGAGACGCCGGCGGACCGTCGGAGCGCGTCGAGGGCGCCGGTGGGCCGCGGCGCCGGCCTCCGGACCCCCTGAACGCGCCGGTGACGCGCCAGGGCCGCCGCGCCCGCCTCAGAACCACCCGGGTTGCATCCTGGCGTACGAGTCCTCGCCGGAGCGGCAAAGCGCGGCGAGCGCCTCGACCCGGGGCAGCTCCGTCGAGAGCCAGTACTGCGCCGCGCAGAGCTTGCCTTCGTAGAAGCCGGCCGGAGCGGCGCCCCTGGCCAGCCCTTCGCGGGCGGCCGCGGCCATCGCGAGCCATTGCCAGGCCACGACGACAACGGAGACGAGCTCCATGTAATCCGCGCTGTGCCGCAGCATCCGCTCGGTGTCGCCGCGCATCCCCGCCTCGGCGAGCTGCACCGTCACCTCGCCGAGCAGCGAGAGCGCCGCGCCGAGGCGCTCGCCCCACGCGGGCTCGACGCCGGCTCGCTGCGCCCGGGCGATCGTCTGCTGGATCTCGCCGCCGAGCGCGATGAGCGCAGCGCCGTTCCCGGCCACGACCTTGCGGCCGAGGAGGTCCATGCCCTGGATCCCCGTCGTGCCCTCGTGGATCGAGTTGAGCTTCTGGTCCCGGAGCCAGGCCTCCGGGAGGTACTCGCTCGAGTAGCCGTAACCGCCGTGGACCTGGAGCGCGAGGGCGTTCGACTCGAAGCCCTTCTCGGCGGGGAAGGTCTTGGCGACGGGGGTGAGCAGGTCGAGGAGCCGCTGCGCGCGCTCCCGGTCCGCCGCGTCCGCGGCGTGCGCCGCGAGATCGGCGTACAGCGCGGTCGTGGAGACGAGCGCGAGGCCGCCCTCGACGATGGCCTTCTGCCGGAGCAGCATCCGGCGCACGTCGGCGTGCTCGATGATCGGCACCTGCGGCGCCGCCGGGTCCTTCGCGCCGAGCGGCCGGCCCTGCGGCCGGACGAGCGCGTAGCCGAGCGCCTCGTGGTAGGCCGCGGAGGCGGTCGCCACGGCGTTCGCGCCGACCATGATGCGGGCCTCGTTCATCATCTGGAACATGCAGGCGACGCCCTGGTGGGGGCTGCCCACGAGGTAGCCGTGGCAGTCCCCCTTCTCGCCGAAGCTGAGCGACAGGCTGGGGAGCCCGCGCCAGCCGAGCTTGTGGATCATGCCTGCGACCTCGACGTCGTTCGGGACGAGCTGCCCGCCCTCGGTCAACCGCTCGGGCCGCCGCTTGGGGACGGCGAACAGGCTCACGCCCTTGATGCCCCGAGGCGCGCCCTCGATGCGCGCGAGCGTGAGGTGGACGATGTTCTCGGTGAGGTCGTGATCGCCGCCCGAGATGAACATCTTGGACCCGCGGACGAGGTAGTGGCCCGCGTCTGTCTTCACCGCGCTCGCCTGCACGTCGGCGAGGCTCGATCCGGCCTGGGGCTCGGTGAGCGCCATCGTCCCGGTCCACTCGCCGGCGTACATGCGGGTCATGAAGGCGGACCGCAGGGCGTCGTCGCCGAACGTCTCGATGAGGTGCGCCGCGCCGGCCGTCAGGCTGAGATAGCTGCACGCGCTCAGGTTCGCCGCCTGCAGGTAGGCGCCGGCGAGCGTGGCGACGACGAGCGGCAGCTGCTGCCCCCCCACCGCGGCCGGCCGCGCCGCGGTGAGCACCCCGAGCTCGACCATCGGCCGGAAGACCTGCTTGATGGCGGGGTGCACCGTGATGGCGCCCGCCTGGAACCGCGGCGGCGCCTCGTCGACCGGCCTGTAGGTCGGGAACAACACCTCCCGCGCGAAGCGCCGGCAGCTCTGGAGGTAGAGATCGAACGTGTCGCGCGAGTGCTCGGCGAAATAGGGCAGCTCGCAGAGGCGCGGCGCGTCGAGCACCTCGTAGAGGAGGAACTCGACGTCGCGGTCGTTGATGAGGGGGTTCTGGGGAGCGGTCATGTGTCTCTCGCCGGATGTGGCGCACGCTAGGCGCGCATGAAGCGGGATGTCGAACGGCTTGTCTCGGCCGGACGACGGTGTACGACGAGCGCAACCTGCCTTTGCGCCTCACTTGGCGGAGAGGCCCCTCGGTCGTTCACCAGAGGACGTTAATCTCCGCGCGCTCTGCGATCAGGTGATCCGAAGTCATCACAGGGAGTTTGTACACCTGCGCGGTAGCGATGATTATCCGGTCGCACGGCAGGAGCGCCAACCAACCAGAGCAATGCGCAGGTATCGAGAAGTACACGCACGATCGTCAGCTCTCGGGCCAATCTTCGGGGTCGAGCGGGAGCGACGGATCCTCGTGGAAGACGATCTTTCCCAGCACGGGATGAGGTTCCAGGATCCTCGTGATGACGCCGGGAGGCTCGCTCGGCGCTCGTGTCGCAAGCACGATGACTTCCGCGGGGCCGGGCGGGAAATCGTCGGGGAGGCGGATGGCGATCTCGTGACCGGCCGGGATGATGATGTTCAGCTTGTGCGCGCGCATGGCGACGTGCAGAGCCTACCATCTCGGCTCTGTCGCCGCACGAGTCTGATCTACCCGCTCTGATCAGCGCACGACGTGGGGCCCCCGCCGGTGGGCGGTTCTGCATCGACCCGACGTCCTGGGGAGCCATCGCGGCTTGCTCCAGGCGCCACGGCCCGAGCGAACGACGCCACGATGCGCCTCGGGGGCCACACGCTCTTTGCGGTGCTTGCCCCGGGTTCCTAGACTCGTGACCCATGAGACGACTTTCCTGGGTTCTGCTCGCGGCGCTGGTTTCCGTGGGCTGTGGGGACAACGACGACGACCCGTCGGAGGCGGGTTCGGGCGGTGAAGGCGGCGGCGGCGAAGGTGGTGGCGCGGCGTGCGAAGCCGAAGGCGACGGGACGCTCGACGTCGAGATCGTGAGCCCGAACGACGCTGGAGACGTCGCCGTGACCTCGCCGGGAGTGGCGGACCAGCGCCTGGACTCGAGCACGTCCCTCGACACGCCGGCGGGTGAGTACACGCTGCGCGCAAGCAGCGTGGCCGACTACCCGGACGACGAACGCGTCGGCTTCGTGTACCGGCCCGAAGACCCGGAGCAGAGCGCCTGCGTCGCCGACGGCGCGACCACCGAGGTCACCTTCAACTACGAGCTCACGCCCGGGAGCCACAAGCTCTGGTTCACCGCGCAGAACGGCGACCAGCTGGTCGGCGCGCTCGACGGCGAGGCGCTGCTCGAGTCGGGCGCGGTAACACCGAGCGTCGCGTTCCAGGGGAGCGCCGAGATCATCAACCAGGGCGCTATCGCGTTCGACGGGGCCGGCAACCTGTGGGTCTCGGCCAACGCGGGGCAGATCACCGTGCGGCTCGTCGACACGCTGGGCGAGAGCAGCGAGGCCGCCCCTGACCGCGTGCTCGACGTGTCCGCGGCGTGCGCGGGCGTCATCCCCTGCGCCGCGGGCGGTCTGGCGTTCGACGCCGCCGGCAATCTCTGGGTCGGGATCCGCGACCATCTGCTGAGGATCGACGCGGCCGATCTCGAAGGCTCCGGCGTGGTGGAGCCCTCCGCGACCATCACCGGAGACGAGATCGAGAACGTTCAAGCGCTCGCGTTCGACGGATCGGGCAACCTGTGGGTGGCGAGCGCCGAGCAGGACGCGGTGCTGATGTACGCGGCCGAGCGGCTCGCCGCGGACGACGGGGATCCCGCCGACGTGGTGCTGAAGGCGCTCACCCCCGAGCCGGTGATCGGGCCGCTGGGCCACCCGACGGGGCTCGCGTTCGACGAGCAGGGCGCGCTCTGGGTGGGTTACTGGGGCTCGAACACCATTGCCAAGTTCGAGCCCGGCGATCTCGAAGCGTCAGCGGAGCTCACCCCGGACGTTCAACTCGAAGTGGGGGTGCTGGCGCTTCCGGAGAGCATCGCCTTCGATCAGCAGGGGAACCTGTGGCTACCCTCCCAGGTCGGTTCGGCGGCGGCGATCGTCAAGGCGGAGCTCGTCGCGGGCGGAAACGTGGAAGCGGGAGCCACCGTCCTCACGAGCGAGGCGTTCGGATCGCTCATCGATCTCGCCTTCAACCCGCCCCCCGACTGGTCACCGATCCACGGCCCCAAGTGAGCTCGTGGCGGCCGTGGAGCCCGGCCGCCGGAGCCGGGCAAGGCGCGCCCGCAGGTCGTCCGCGACGACGTAGAACGCCGGCACGACGAGGAGGCTGAGCGCCGTCGAGACGACGAGGCCGCCGATCACCGCCGCGGCCATCGGCGCCCGGATCTCGGCGCCGGGGCCGAGCGCCAGCGCCGATGGGACAGCGGCCATCAGCGTCGCGATCGAGGTCATCAGGATAGGCCGCAGCCGCACCGGGCCGGCGCGGAGCATCGCCTCGCGCGCGTCCATCACCTCCCCTTCCCCCTCGCCGTGCCCGCGCCTCACCTCGATCGCGTGATCCACGAGGATGATCGAGTTCTTCTTCACGATCCCCATGAGCAGGAGGATCCCGATCATGCTGAAGATGTTGAGCGTGTGCCCCGTCAGCAGCAGCGCAAACGCAGCGCCCGCGATCGACAGCGGCAGGATCGTCAGCACCGTGACCGGGTGCAGGAACGAGTTGAACTGGGACGCGAGCACCATGTAGGCGACCAGGATCCCGAGCACCAGCGCGAACAGGAGGCCGCCCATCGACTCGCGGAACGTCACGCTCGCGCCGCCCAGCACAAGGCGGTAGCCGGCCGGCAGATCCCGGCCGAGCTCCTCGACGCGGGCCACCGCCTCGCCCTGCGAGCGCCCCGGCGCGACGTTGCCGAAGACCGAGATGGCGCGCTCCCGGTCGCGGCGCGTGATCGCCTGGAGCGCCGGGCGCTCGTCGTAGGTGACGACCGACGTCAGCGGGACCAGCGCGCCCGACGCGCTCCTCATCTGGATGCGCGCGAGGTCCTCGGGCCGGCTCCGCTGCTCCGCGAGCAGGCGCGCACGGACGTCGATGCGGCGCCCGTTGTCGTTGTACTTGGCGACGCGCCCGCCGCCGATCAGCGTGTTCAGCGTCGTCGCGATGGCCTCGACGCTCACGCCGAGATCCGCCGCGCGCGCCCGGTCGGGCACGATGCGGAGCTCGGGCATCCCGAGCTGGTAGTCGGAGTCGAGATCCACGACGAGGCCGCTCTGCGCGAGCTCGGCCCGGATGCGCTCGCTGTGCTTCGTGAGCTCGTCCCAGTCGGGGCCGCGGATCGAGAACTCGACAGGGAACCCGCGCTGGGCGGTGAAGCCCGACTGCGAGAGGTCCTGGACCACGGCGCGCAAGCCGGGATAGCCGTTCAGCTCCTTGCGGAGCGCGCCCTGGAGATCGGCCTGCGAGAGCGCCCGCTCGTCGGCCGGCTTCATCGTGACGAACAGGATGCCCGTGTTCACGCCGCCCCCTCCGCCGAAGCCCCCGACCACGGCGAAGACCCGCTCCACCGCCGGGTTCGCGCCCACGGCCGCCTCGGCGCGACGGAAGAGCCTGTCGGTCTCCTCGATGTCCGAGCCGACCGCCGTCTGGAGGCGGACAAGGAGCCTCCCCTGGTCCTGCGACGGGACGAACTCCGTCGGGAGGCGCTGCATGGCGACGATCGCGCCGGCGAAGAGGATCGCGCCGAGCAGGACGACCGCGGCCGGGAACCGGAGCGCCCGGGCGAGGAGCCAGCCATAGCCGCGGGAGAGCGCCTCGAAGCCGCGATCGACGAGCCGCCCGAGGCGGCCCCGGCCCTCGCGGGAGACGTCGAGGATCTGCGCGCAGCGGGCGGGCGCGAGGGTGATCGCCTCCAGGTACGAGAGCAGCACGGCGATGCAGAGGGTCACGCCGAACTGGAGGAAGAACCGGCCGACCACCCCCTCCATGAAGATGATCGGGAGGAAGATCGCGACGACGGCGAGCGTCGCGGCGAGCGCCGCGAAGGTGATCTCGGCCGTGCCCTCGCGGGCGGCGCGGACGCGGTCCTTCCCCCCTTCGGCGTGCCTGTGGATGTTCTCGAGCACCATGATCGCGTCGTCGACGACGATGCCGACGGCGAGCGAGAGCCCGAGCAGCGTGAAGGTGTTCAGCGTGAAGCCGAGGAAGTAGATCGCGGCGACCGTGCCGAGCAGCGACATCGGGATGGCCAGGACGACGTTGATCGTGCTCGAGAGCGAGCCGAGGAACATCCAGCAGACGAGGGCCGTGAGCGCGATGGCCATGCCGAGCTCGAGCTCGATCTCGTGGACCGACTCCTCGATGAACTTCGTCGAGTCGAAGTTCACGCCGACCTCCATCCCCTCGGGCAGGGACTTCTGGACCTCGGCAAGCGCGGCCCGGACCCCGCGGGCGACCTCGACCGCGTTCGAGCCGCGCTGCTTCCTCACGCCGAGGCCCTGGGCCGGCTCCCCGTTCACCCGGGCGAGCCGGCGGACGTCCTCGAAGCCGTCCTCGACGAGCGCGACGTCCTCCAGGTACACCGTGGCGCGCGCCGACGACGGCGGCCCCGCCGCCTGGGCGGCAGCGCCCGGCTGGGCGGCAGCGCCGGGGCTGCCCTGGCGGAGGACGATCCGCTTGAAGGTCGCGAGATCGAGCGCCTCCCCCATCACCCGCACGTTGAGCTCCCGCCCTTCGGTCTCGATGCGGCCGGCGGGGAGCTCGATGTGTTGCCGGCGCAGGGCCTCGGTGACGTCGGCGACGGTGAGCCCCTTCTCGGCGAGTCGATCGGCGTCGATCCAGATGCGGACATTGCGCTCGAGGTAGCCGCCGAGCGTGAGCTCTCCGACGCCGGGCACCGTCTGGAGCTTCTCCTTCAGCCGGTAACGCGCGATGTCGGCGACGAGCTGGGGAGAGAAGGGGCCGGAGAGCCCGACCCACATGATCGGCTGGTCCTCCGGGTTCGTCTTGGAGACGACGGGCGGGTCGAGGTCGAGCGGGAGCCGGCGCTGCGCCTGGGAGATCTTCGTCTGAACGTCCTGGAGCGCGACGTCGACGTCGCGCGACAGGTCGAGCTCGATGGTGACCGAGGCGCTCCCCTGGCGCGACGTCGACGTGATCGATCGGATCCCCTCGACCTGGACGGCCGCCTCCTCGAGCGGCTCGACCACGTCGTGCTCCATGATCTCGGGGGCGGCGCCCTCCAGCGTGGCGGAGATGGTGATGGTGGGGAAGTCGACGTCGGGGAACTGGCTGATGCCGATGCGCGACACGGCGACGAGGCCGAAGACGATGGTCGCGGCCATCAGCATCCAGGCGAAGACCGGCTTCCTGAGGCAGGCTTCGGTGAGGCTCACGGCACGCTCCGTGACGAGCTGGCGGGAGAGGTCGGCGGCGAGGCGCCCGCCGAGGCGGGGGGTGACGCGCCGGCCGCGGAGGCGCGCGGCGGCGCGCCGGACGAGGCGGGTGGTGACGCGGGCGGTGATGTGCCGGCCGAGGCGGGCGGTGGCGCGCCGGCCGCGGAGGCGCTTGCATCTGCGCCTCCCTCGGGGCGGCGCGCCGGGGATTGGCCTCCCGGCACGCTGCCTGGCGGTGCGATGCGGACCTGCGCCCCCTCGCGCAGCGCCTCCGCGCCGCGCGCCACGAGGAGCTCTCCCACGGAGAGGCCCGACTTCACCTCGACGCGCCCGTCGGGCGTGCGCAGCCCCAGCGAGAGCACGCGCTCGCGCGCGGTGGTGCCGTCGACCACGTACGCGAGGAACCCTCGCTCGCTCGGTCGCACGGACGTCAGTGGGATCACGGGCGCGTCGCCGCTCGCGCCCACGGGCACGGTCACCTCGGCGAAGGTGCCGGGGCGGAGCAGCTCCTTGCCCTCGCCCTGCACCTCGCCGGTCACGGCGACCATGCGCGTCGCGGGATCCGCCGCGTCGGCGACGTGCGTCAGCCTGGCGCTGTAGGTCCGCTCGTCGCCCTTCACGGTGAACCGCGCCTCCATGTCGGGCCTGACCCGCAGGGCGTCGGCGGCGGGGATCTGGAAGCGGAGCAGGAGCGGGTCGCGGCGCAGGAGCGTCGCGAGCACGGTGCCGACAGGCACGTGCTGGCCCGTCTGCACGGTGCGCGTCTGGATCTTCCCCTGGATGGGGGCGCGCACGTACGCGTCGCGCAGGTTCAGGAGCGCCTGGTCGACGGCGACCTTCGCCTCGGCGACCTGCGCGGCCGTCGTCGCCGCCCGCGAGCGCCAGGACGCGACGTCTTCCTTGCTGAAGACGCCCTCGGCGCCCTCGGCCTCGCGCCGCTCGAGCCCCGCGGCGGCCTCGGCCTGGGTGGCGGTCATCCGCTCGAGCGTCGCGCGCGCCGCGCGGACGGCGAGGTTGTACCGGGCCGGGTCGATCTCGACGAGCACCTGCCCCGCCTTGACCTCGGCGCCCTCCATGAACCTCACCGCCTCGACGACGCCGGCGACGCGCGCCGTGAGCTGCACCTGCTCGAACGCCTCGACCGCTCCGACGGCCGTCACGGCGTACTCGACCCGCTCCGCCGTGACGGGCACGACCTCGACAGGGAAGCTGAGCGCCTGCTTCGCGGGCTTGCGCCCCTGCTCGGGCGAGGCCTCCCCGCCCTTCTTGCACGCCGGAGAACCGAGGAAGACAAGCCCTGCCACCAGGGCGAGCGCGGCCACGCGAATCGGTTGGAGCACCATCTAGGTGGAGGAGTAGCGCAACTTGAGCCGCTGTGCGCGGGCCGAGCGGGGGTGGCCCGGCAGCGTCACCGGCCACCGGCCGCGCAGCGGGGCGTGCACCCAGCAGGGCCCTGCGGGGGCCGGGCCTGCGCGCGGCGGGGTCTGCGCCGCGCAGCGGAGGGGCGCCGGGAAGCACGGTGCACGCGGCCCGATCTCGCCGGCGGCGTGCACCGCCGCGCTCGCGATGGGCGCCCAGGACTTCCGCTGCCCGCCGATCGAAAACCCCGCCGATCCAGCACAAAGACACGCACTGCCGCACAGGACGGACAGTCCGTACATTCCTGGCGTGCTGCGCCGATGCGAGGCGCGGCGAACATCACTGAACGAACTCGCGGAGACGACGATGACCGACCTGGTCAACGACATGACCGAACGATTTCTGCGCGACGCCGGCATCGCTCCCGGCATGCGCGTCCTCGACGTGGGATGCGGCCGAGGCGACGTGAGCTTCATGGTCGCCCGCATCGTCGGCGAAGGGGGCTGTGTGCTCGGGGTGGACCGTGATCCGGCGCCCATCGCGGTCGCTCGCCGGCGAGCCGCCGAGCTGGGGCTCGGCCGAGTCGCCTTCGAAGAGCGGGACCTCGCCGCGCTCTCCCCCACCGCCGAGCGCTTCGATGCCGCCGTCGGCCGGAGGGTGCTCATGTACCAGCCGGATCCTGTCGCTGCGGTCCGTGCCATGGCCGGTGCCGTGCGCGCCGGCGGCCTGATCCTGCTCCAGGAGAACGACCCGACGATGGGCCAGGGCAGCCTCATGCCCATGGATCTGCACCGCCAGGTGCACCAGTGGATCTGGCGGACCGTCGAGCGCGAGGGCGCGAGCCTCCACATGGGATTCCAGATGCCGAGCGTCTTTGAAGAAGCGGGCCTGACCGTGCAGCTCGTGAGGGCCGAGGCCATCGTGCAGACGCCGAGGATCCAGCATCAGCTCGCGTTCATCGTTCGCGCGATGCTCCCGCGCATCGTGCAGCAAGGCGTGGCGTCGGAGGCCGAGGTCGACGTGGACACCCTGGAAGAGCGTCTCGCCGCCGAACGGACGAAGGCCAATACCACCTTCGTCGGCGACCTCGTCTTCAGCGTGTGCGGCCGGACGCCGAGTCCCGCGTGAGCGTGCGGCCTTTGCTCCGCGCTTCTGCGCGCCACGCCGCCGGCGTCGCCCCGTGCTCTCTACGGAACATGCGGATGAAGTGCGTCGCGTCCGCGTAGCCGACGCGCTCGGCGACGATCTCGACCCTCTCGTCGGAGTGGAGGAGGATGCGGCGAGCCTCCGCCATCCTCCCAGCCACGATCCACTCGACCGCGCTCCGGCCCGTCGCCCGGGAGAGCGCCGTCGTCACGTGCGCCGGGCTCCGCCCCACGGACCGCGCGACGTCCTTCAGCGAGAGCGGACGAAGGCAGTTTCGCTCGATGAAGCGAAGGGCATCGACGACGACTCCCGGCGACGCCGAGGCAGGGTGTTGCGAGCGCGCGGCCTGCCGAACCTCGTCGAGGATGAGCACAAGGAGGCTCCGCTGGACGACGTCAGGAGCGCCGCCATCGCGCGATTCCGTCGCGCGCATCAGCTCGCGGAGGAGCATTTCGACGTGCGCGTGACGCTCCGCGCACACCCGAACGACGGGGGATGCGCCGGCGCGCACGCGCTCGAACGGTTCGAGCAAGGTGCCCGCCTCCTCGGCAGCCAGGCAGGGGACACAGAAGCCAACGCCGATCCAGTCCGGGGCCGCCTTCTCGATCGAGCGGTGCGGTTGTCCGGCAGGCACGAGGAGGACGTCTCCAGCTTCGACGTTCCATCGACCGCGCTGCTCGATCCGGGAAGAGCCGCTCGTGTAGAACGCCAGCGCGGCAAAGGCGTGGGTCACGGACGCCCGCATGGCGGGCTGCACCGGAGAGGGCTGCCGGCAGCAGAAGATCGCTCGGCCTCCGCCCACGAGGTCTTCTCGCTGGATCGCCGGCGCGGGGGGCATGCGCGCCATGATGACATCGGCGGCAGCAGGGGGCGAGCGCCGGCGCTCTCCGCCGAGCAGGCTGCTGGATGGTAAGGAGCTCTTCCCTACGCTGCGCCAGCGAAAGGCCGACGAAAATCTGGCGGGCCCGACGTGCGCGCGCGCCTGGAGGACGGAGCTACGGCTTCAGCGTCATCCGCATCTTGTAGACCTGCATGCCGAACATCACGCCCGTCGGAGCAGCAGGATCGATGGTCCCGTCCCGACCGCGGCTCAAGCGCACGAAGGCCTGACACCCCTCGGCGGGAAGCCCCGTGGGGTACGAGCCTTCGGGAACGGTGAACGAGCCGGTGTCGTCCACCTCCCCCGACGAGTCGTCCCAGGATACGTCGTCCAGACAAGGACCCGGCTCATCGAAGCTGACAGGCCCGATAGACCACCTCATCAAGTCGTCCTTGCCCAGCGGCTCCCACGCCAGCACCAGATCCTCGCCGGCGCCGACGCTGAACACGCTCTCCGGCTCGGGAGACGTGAGCTCCGAGAGCTCGGGCATCACGATCTCCCAGCCGTCGAGGTCGTTGAACCGGGCGCGGATCGCGCGGCCCGGCTCGGCCTGCTTGAGGTAGCCGCGGCACTTGGCGGCGATGAGGTTGTCCTCTGGATGGCTGTCATGCCACCAATAGCAGGCGAGCTCCGCCTCCTCCACGCCGTTGCTCACGACGAACCTGTCGGGGAGGTACTCCCCGTCCCCGGGATCTCGAACGCCGGACGCGCCGCTGACGTCCACCTTCGTAACGTAGGCCTCCGCTTCGCCCAGGTAGTCGACTCCATCGCGGACGATCGGCACGTTGTATCCGTAGACCCGGATGACGACCGCCTCGTTCTCCGCCAGGGGCCGGTACTCGTCCGGGCCACACGCTGCCCCGGAGAGCCCCACGACGGTGATCAAAGCCAGCCACATGATGTCGCGCATGATTTCCTCCACCCTCCGATGTGTTTGTAAGAGAGGTCGCGCCGCCAGTTCTGCTCAGGGGAGGCCCCTCCTCCTTCGCGGCTGGATTGCAGCGAATCTCTCCTCCCTCGGATCAGGGCACCGGCAGCGCCCTCGACGCATTGCGTTCTTGTCAGCTCAGGCGCGGACGACGTGCACGAGGCGCAGCGGCGATTTACAGGGGGCATGCGGCGCAGGGGCCGCCGCAGTCGAGTCCGGCCTCGTCGCCGTTCATCACTCCATCGCTACACGTTGCCTCGCGGCAAACGCCATCCTCGCACACGCCGCTCTGCATGACTCGTGGGATTGGCCCGCGCGAGCTCGTAGCTCTCCTTGAAGCCCGGGGGCACCCAGATCTTCGGGGCGTCGGGAGTGCCGACCCTATCGAAGTAGATCGAGAGGAACTCCGCCGCCTTCGCGAAGTCGTGCAGCCTGAACGACAGCATCCCCACGCGGAACGCGTCGGAGGCGCTCTTCGTGAGCCCCCACAGCGTCAGGTGGATGTCGCGCGCGTCCGCGAGCCGCCCTTCGTCCAGGAGCCGCTTCGCCTCATCGAGCATCTCCCGCTCCGGCCCGGCCGGCGGCGGTCGCTGCGGGAGCGGCGCTGCCGCCGCCGGCGCCGTGCACCAGAGCAGCAGCAGGACCGTGGTGATCGGGCTGTGCAGCGGGCGTCGCATCGTCTTGTCTCCCGGGTACCCTTCACGCAGCGATGGAGCCCTGCGCAGCTCGCGAGGGCGTCGCAGGCGCGGTGCGCCTCGGGCTCAGGGTCGAGGCCTGGCACGAGAGCTCGGGCAGCGCGCTCTCTCGATTTCCAGCGCCTCTCCTACCAGAGATCACCGCACGGTTGCGCTCGAAACGCTCGACACCATCATGAAGGAGTGAGGACGAACGACATGAGGAGAAGGCGCCAGGAGCAACGATTCCATTGCGTTTAGAGAACAAAAATTCTCACACCAAATGAGCTTTCGCGCCAAAATTTCGACTGTGTTCTCAACCTGGGTCAGCTGATGCCCGAGATCACCGTGCAGCTTCGTTCGAACCACTTGATATGTAGGCCAAACACCAAGCGAGCGCCTTGCATTGCATCGATCCGTATAAATTTCTCACCTTTGATGAGCTAACGCTTCAAAAAATTCTCAACCTGGGTCAGCCGACGCGACGCCGCTCCTCAACCTGGGTGAGCTAGCCCCTCAACCTGGGTGAGCTAGCCCCTCAACCTGAGCTGGCGCCTCAACCTGGGTGGGCTGCCGGTGCAAGCCGACGGCTGCTCAACCTGGGTGAGCCGATGCTCCAGAAATTCCCAACCTGGGCGAGCTGCGCGGGGCGGGCGACGCAGCGAGCCTTCATCCAACCGCCGGAAGCCCGCACCGACGTTACAACCGCGCCGCGATCGGGCGCTCCGGCGCGCTGCTGGCTGGACGCCCGGTCGCCGGACGACGCCGCCAGGTTCCGGCGCCGTGGAGCCGGACGAGCGCTGATCCTGGCTCCCACGTCGACCCGAGCCGGATCTCTGGCTTCAAGGTCGACCCACGATGACGCCGACGACCCCCGGTCCAGCCGCCTGGCGAGGCCGCGACGAGGCCGTCGCGCCCGCCGCCCGTCCGCGCTCGCCCTGGGGCGGCGCCGATCTATACCATGGGGACATGCGCCCCACCGTGCTCCTCTGGGACATCGACGGCACCCTGCTCTCCACTGGCGGCGCAGGCCGGCGCGCCATGGAGCGCGCGTTCGCCCGGTACGCCGACCGGCGCGACGCGTGCGAGGCGTTCTCGTTCGCCGGCATGACCGACCGGGCCATCATCCGGACAGGGCTCGAGACGGTCGGGCGCGAGGCCACAGAGGACGCCATCGACGCGCTCCTCGCGATCTACGTCGAGCTCCTCGCGCAGGAGATGTCGCTCGCCGGCGACACCCGGGTCCACGCCGGCGTCATCGAGGCGCTCGACGCCGCCGCCCGGCGCGCGGAGTGCGCCATCGGCCTCGGCACGGGGAACGTCCGCGCCGGGGCGCAGGCGAAGCTCACGCGGGTCGGCATCTACGAGCGGTTCGCGTTCGGCGGCTTCGGCTGCGATCACGAGCTCCGCGACGAGCTCCTGCGCATCGGCGCGGCGCGCGGGGCGGCGATGCTCGAGGCGCCGCTCGCGGCGTGCCGCGTCGTCGTCATCGGCGACACCCCGAAGGACGTCGCGGCGGCCCGGGCGATCGGCGCCGAGTCGATCGCCGTAGCCACCGGCAACTACGCCCTGGCAGAGCTCGCCGCATGCGCCCCGACCCACAGCTTCAGCGACCTCCGGGCGAGGGGCGCGCTCGAGGCGCTGCTCGGTTGAGATCCGAGATCTCTCGACGAAGCGAGGCGAGCGGCCGCCTGACCGCTGCGGCTCCGATGCGACAGCGTGTCTCTGCGAGATCACGTAAACGGTGTTCTGATCCTCCGGAAGAGGATCAGAGAGGGCGACAGGTTCTCTGACGCATAGCGCGGCGAGCGCGAGGCTCAGTAGCGGCTGAACAGGTCCTCCGGCGTCGATGGGCGCGGGGCGGACTCCCTGCTCCCCGGGACCGGCTTGGACGCGTTCGTCGGCAGCTTGCCCTGGGGGCCCGGTGCCGACGCGCTCGAGACGGGAGCAGCCACGACGGGCGCATCGGCGGATGGCGTCACCGCCGGCGGTGGCGCCGGAGCCAGCGTGGGCGGCGAGCTCGGTTCAGGGATCGCCGCGCGCGGCTCGGGCGCTGTCGCGAGCGGCGCGGGGGCTGCCGTGCTCGGCTCGGAGGCCGTCGAGATCGCGGCGGCGACGCCCGCCGCGGCTGGCTCGTCCGCGCTCGACGCGGGCTGCGAGAGCCAGAGCGCCGCGCCTGCGAGCGTCCCGACCCCCAGCGCAATCCCGGCAGCGAGCGGCTTGCGGCGCGCCTTCGGCGGCAGCGAGGTGATGGCAGCTCCGGTCGAGGTCGCGGCGAATCGCCCGCGATCCGGGTCGGCGCCGTGCTCCGGGGCCACGGTCATCCCAGGTGCGGCCCCCGTCCTCGGGATGGCTGACAGCGCCTCGGGCGACGAAGGCGAGCCCTGGCCCGCGCGCGGCGAGGGCGGCGAGCTCGCGGCGGCCGCCACGCGGGCGCCGCACACCGGCATGCCGAACACCTCGCCGAGCGCGCTCACCGCGTCCGTGGCCCGGCGGAAACGTGCCGCGGGATCGAGCGCCGTGGCCCGCGCGAACCACGCGTCGAAGCCGGGCGGCAACGTCACGCCCAGCGAGCGCGCCCGCTGCACCGGCGGCTCCTGCGGGCCACGGACCGCCAGCATCGCGAAGGCGAACACGTCGCTGGCCTCGTTCGCCTCGGGATCCCAGTACGGGAATCCCACCAGCAGCGTGTACGCCATCATGCCCAGCGCATGGATGTCGGCCGCGCTGGTGAGCCTCTTGCCGACCTGGAACTGTTCGGGAGCCATGTAGAGCGGCGTGCCGAGGCTGCGCGTGGCGCCGGCCGCGGTGGCGCCCTCGGCGACGAGCTTCGCGACGCCGAAGTCGAGGATCTTCACGCGGATCGAGCCGTCCTCGCGCTGCGACAGGAAGATGTTTGCGGGCTTGAGATCGCGGTGCACGATGTTCGCCGCGTGGGTCCGGTCGAGGGCCAGCGCAGCCTGGTGGAGGTAGGTCACGACGTCGGCCGGCGGGAGGCGGCTCGTGCGCTTGAGGCGCTCGCCGAGCTCCTCGCCGCGGAGCAGCTCCATGACCAGGAAGGGCATGCCCGTCGCCTCGTCGACGCCCGCGTCGAAGACGTCGACGATGTGCTCGCACTCGATCGTCGCCGTGATGCACGCCTCGAGCTTGAAGCGCTCGCGCATCTCCTCGCTCTGGAAGAGGTGCGCGTGCATGACCTTCAGCGCCCGCCGGCGCTCGGTCGCGATGTGCGTCACCTCGTGGATGGCCCCCATCGCGCCGGTGGCGATGAGGCGCACGACGCGGTAGCGGCGGGCGAAGACGATCCCCTCGGCCAGCATAGTCGACACGATCGCCAAGCGTCGTTTAGGGTGCCCTCCCCGTCAAGGCGCCTCGGTGAAAAGGTTTGTTGTGACAGCCGTTTACGACGGTTTACGACGGTTTGCGACGATCCGGAGCGAGTCAAAAGCGCCCTTGCGCGCCGAGGACCGTTCCCGACGGCCCCACCTGAAGCACGGTTCCGCGGAGCCACATCGTGCCAGAGGGGCTCGCGGGCGCGGCCCGGCCGGGGGCCGTCAAGCCGAGCACCGCCGCCGCGCCGAGCGCTGTGAGCCCCACACCGAAGCTGACGGTGCTCACCAGAGCCATCGTGCTCCCTGTCTGCGCGGCGTCGAGCCCTGTCGCATCGCAGCTCTTCGGATTGCTGGCCCGGATAGCGCTGCCGCAGTGCTCGCTGACGACCGACCTCTTGCCGAGCACGAGCGCGCCCATCACCCCGCCGGCCACGAGCCCTGCCACGCCAAGCCCGCCTGTCACGTAAGCCGCCGTCCGAAAGCCCTTCCCGGCTGTCGCCGCCGCCGGGGCCTTCTGCGCGGCCGGCGCCTGGCTCTGCGTCCCGGCCGGGGACGTCGCCCGCGCCGGCGGCTGCGCGGGGGCGTCGGGCGCCGGCGGCCGCGCGGGGGCGTCGGGCGCCGGCGCGAGCTGGATCTCCAGCATCAGCGCCTTCGTCTCGCCCTCGGCGATCGTGACGCGTTGTTCCCACGGGGGCCCTCCCGGCGCCCGGGTCGACATGCGATGTTCCCCCGGATCCACCGGCAGCGCGACGCCCAGCGAGGCCGGCCCCAGGGGGCTGCCGTCGCGCAGCACCACAGTGCCCGGCGGCGCTCCTGCCGGCAGGGCGAGCGAGAGCCTCGGCACGCGCGACGCGAGCCGCTCGCGCTCGTCTCTCGCCACCTTCGGTCGATGTCCTTGACGGGCCTTTTGCGCCGGCGACATCCGCTCCACCCAGGCAAGGTAATTCCCGAGCTGCGTCACCGCCGTCGCGACGCGGCCCCACCGCGACTCGCACATGGCGAGCGTGAACAGCGTGCCCGGCTGGGGATCGAGCTGCTCGCTCTCGGCGAGCGCGGTGCAGCCTGCCTCGTATCTCCCTGCCCCCATGTCGGCGAGCCCGCGATTGAAGAGCTCCTCCGCGGCCGCGGCGTCCTGCGCTGCAGCGGGCGCGGCGAGCGAGAGCGAGCCGAGGGCCATGAGGACTTGCGTGGACCGGCGGAACCAAAACGTCATGTTCTATCTCACCAGGCAGGAGAAGGGGCCTCGGAGCGAATGGACGACCGTCCGGCAGGGGCGCGCGCAGATCACCGGAGGCCCCGGCGCCGGGCGCCTACGGCGTCCTCACGCAGCGGAAGCCGATCGCGCGGCCGTTGTCGTTCGCAGGGTAATGACCGCGGGATGACGTAGTCAGCCTGGACGACTCGTCGTTCCAGCCTCCGCCCCGGATGATCCGCTGCCCGTGGGCCGCCAGCTGAGCGCAATCGGTGCATGGAGTAGGATAACCTAAATACGAGTCCAGCGTCCATTCCGACATGTTGCCTGCCAGATCCGCGTGTCCCCACCTCCCGTCACCCAGGGGCGATTTCGACCCGACCGTCTTCATATGGGTGTACATGCACAGCGTGGGCCCCCCGGGGAGACAATCGTGCGCGGCGTGGTCCACATCGAGCGTCGTCGAGGACGGCGGGGCGGACCATGGATAGACTCGCTGCTCACTCCCGCCGGCAGCCGCGTAGTTCCACTCCGCCTCCGTCGGCAGCCTGCCCCCGTCCCACGCGCAGAAGGCGAAGGCCACGTACCAGGTGATGCAGTTCATCGGCAGGCGCTCGTTGGCGTCGGGCGTATCGGTCCACGTGCTGTAGCTGGAGGTGCATCGGATCGCCGACCTGAACACCGCCGGGTCCCGCGGCAGGTTGGCCTCGTCCCAGGCAGAATTCCACCCGCTCCCCACGATCTGCGGGTGCGCGCCCGCGCCCGCCGTCGGCCGGCTCTCTGGATAGGCGTCGACGAACCTCCGGAATCGCCCCACGGTCACCTCGAACCGGTCCAGCTCGAAGCCGCTCACCGTGGCCGGAAACGTGATGTCGTTGCCGCGATCGAAGGTCCCTCCCGGGACCGCCATCGTCGCGCAGCAGCGCTCGTTGCCTTCCGGTCCGCAGGTCTCGGGCAACCCGCCGCAGCTCGGGCGATCGGTGCATGTTCCGACGGCACATAAGGGCAGCGAGCCCGCGCATGGCGCCGAGCTCTCCCACTCGCCGCCATTGCACCGTTGCGGCGTCTTGTCGTCACAGCGACGCTCGCCCGTCGAGCACCCTCCACCGCCTGCGGCGGTGGAGCTGCTCGACGTGGGGGCGGTCGAGCTCGTCGACGGGGGATCGCCGCCCGCGGCGCCGCCGCCCGCGGCGCTGGTCGAGGTCGCGCCGCCGCCGATGCTCCCGGCGCTGTTCGTGTCTGTGTCGCCGCTGCTACGCGTGGCCGTGCTGTCGCCGGCACCTGCGCCACCCGTGCTCCCGGTCGCCGCGGCGCTGCGGTCGTCTGGGATGTAATCGTCGCCGAGCCCGACGAGCGTGCCGCATCCGCTCGCGACAAAGACCAATGCCCCCCACCACCATCCCGCGCGTCTTCCGAGCATCTCGATTCTTACAGCCGCTCCACGGGTGCTGTCCACCAGGGTGCTCGCCGCGGGCGCCACGAGGTGTTGTGTCCTGTCCGGAAGGCGCTCCCGGGACGCGCCGGCTGCGCCCGTGGGCATCCGCGCCTCGAATCGCGCCGGCACCCGGACCGACGGCCCGTACGGCGGTATCGGGGGCGGCGCGGTCTTCGCGGGAGACCGAGCGTGGCCGGCTCCGGCGCACGAGCCCCTCCGAGCGCAATCAGCGCCGCGTCAGAAGAGCCCCTGTTCGCGCATGCATGCCTTCAATGCCTGACGCAAATTCTGGTACAGGCGGAGGTGGTCGAGCCCGACGCCGAGGCCGACGAGCGTCTGGGCGACATCGGCCCGGACGCCCACGAGGACCCCAGTTGCGCCGAGGAGCCCCACGGCGCCGACGATCCGGAGGAGATGGTCGCTGGTGGCCGTGTCGATCACGGCGATGCCGGTGAGATCGAGGATGACATAGCGGGCCTGTGTCCGCACGACCGCGTCGAGCAGCTCCGACGTCATCCTGCTGACGCGTTCGGCGTCGAAGTGCCCGAGCAGCGGCAGCGTCACGATGCCGTCCCAGACCTCGATCACGGGCGTCGAGAGCGCGTGAATGGTCATCTTTTGCGCCTCGATCTCCTTCCGCGCGGCCTCGAGGGAGACGATCGTGCCGCGCTGGAAGTCGATCTGCTGCTTCGCCGCCTCGATCTCGTTGCGCGTGTGGATGAGCGCCGAGACGTCGCGCTGGATCCCGAGGACGTACGGGGCCGTGCCGTCCGGAGCTCGCTCGAGCGGGATGAGCAGCGTCTCGACCCATGTCAGTGAGGAGCGGACCTCGATGTCGCCCAGTCGCTGCTTCTCCAGCCGTTCGTCCCCAGAAGCCCGATGGCGCCGCGGCAGCGCGCGGCGCCACTATTTTCATCGGTGTTCCCCGCGCGGGGAACTTTTCCTGCGAGCGCGGGTCGTCTGCTCATGCACCCGATCCGCGCGCAGGTCCCCGCCGAGAGCATTGCCCGCCCGCCCGAGCCCGGTAGGGCCCACGCGCCCGACGTGCCCTACGCGCCCGCGCTCCCGTCCACGGACAGGATCCCCAGCCTGCTCTTCGTGGACCCGCCCGCGCGGGCCGATCTCGACGAGCTGCGGCAGTCTCTCTCGTTCGCGTTCACCAGCGGCGTCTCCGGAGGGCTCTTCGGCCAGGCGCTCGATCGGGCGCCCATCGCGCCCTCCACGTGGGATCCGAAGAGCTTCGCGCCCGACCTGTTCCTGGAGGAGCTCGTGGCCCGGTGCTTCCGCGTCCGCGTCGGGGGGCACGAGGCCGTCGTCCACCGAGGGTTCATCCTCCGCGTCCTCTCGCGGCCCCCGAGCGACACGCGCGTGACCGAGCTCCGGAGGGGGATCCTCCACGAGCTCTCGGGCTCACCCACGTTTCGCCGGCAGCTCGAGAGGCTCTACACGGCCTCGTGCCGATTGCGGGGCGCGCTCGAGGGCGCGGTGGCAGGGAAGAAGTTCGATCCGACGCGGCGGCAGCTCGACGTGCTCGCGATCGTCAAAGAGGTCTTCGACCTGATGAGCGAGTCATTCGAGGGCGCCCGATCGGGCCTCTCCCGGCTGCGCGATTTCGGGCAGGCGGTGCAGGCGACCGAGGGATATCGATCGATGGCCGATCTCCTCGATTACGACGAGCACCTCGCGACGCTCCGCCTGGACATCCGCGTCGGCGCCGACGGCCGAATCCGAGGCTTCGACGTCGTGACCGTCCGGGAGCGGCAGGAGAACCCGTTCGTCCTGTCGCCGGTGCGGCGCTGGCTCGCGAAGCTCGAGATGTTCTTCCGTGGGTACAGCTTTGGCGACGGAGAGGTCATGGCGAGGCTCGTCGACGCGGTGTTCGAGGGCGTCGAGGATCAGGTCGTCAAGCTGGTCCCGCTCGTCGGAGAGATGGAGGTCTACCTGGGAGCGCTCGGCTTCCGGGATCTCGCCGAAGCGGCGGGGCTCGAGGTCTGCCTGCCGGAGCTCCGGTCCGGAGCGGAGGGCGAGCGCGTGCTCCTCGGCCTCTTCAATCCGCTCCTCGTCGCCGGCGGAGGGAAGGCGGTGCCGTGCGACGTCGTGACCGATCGGGCCGACACGACGCTGCTGGTCACGGGGCCGAACTCGGGCGGAAAGACTCGCCTGCTCCAGTCGGTGGCGCTGACGCAGCTCCTCGCGCAGGCAGGCATGTTCGTGCCGGCGCGCAGGGCGAGCGTTGCCCGCGTCCCGGGGCTCGTGGTGTCGCTCATCCAGGAGACGAAGTTCGATCAGAGCGAGGGGCGGCTCGGCATGGAGCTCCTCCGGATCCGGGCGCTCTTCGAGGAGCTCGGCCCGGGAGCGATGGTGATCCTCGACGAGCTCTGCTCGGGGACGAACCCGTCCGAGGGGGAGGAGATCTTCGAGCTCGTCGTCACGCTGCTCGAGAAGCTCCGCCCGCAGGCGTTCATCACCACGCATTTCCTGACGTTCGCGGCGCGGCTCGAGCGGGAAAAGGCGATAAGGAACCTCCGTTTCGTCCAGGTCGAGCTCGACGCGGCGCAGAGGCCCACGTACCAGTTCGTCGACGGCGTGGCCGCGACCTCGCTCGCGGCCCAGGCAGCGGCCCGGCTCGGCGTGACCCGCGGCGAGCTCGAGGGCCTCATCGATCGCAACATCGATCGCAACCTGCTCGCCTCCCGAGCGCTGTCCGTCGTGGGTCGGGACTCCGCGTTCGCGGGTCCTTCCGTCGTGGGTCGGGACTCCGCGTTCGCGGGTCCCTCCGGGGAGAGCTGACGTGGCGACGTTCCTCACGACGGAGCGGATGAACCCCGCGCTCCGCGCGCGCGTGGAGCGGGCCGCCAGCCACCGGACGCGCGCGCGCCATCACGCGGCTCGCGCCGGGATCAAGGGGACGTTCGCGAGCGACAAGCGGATCGGGCGCGCGCGGCTGCTCACGCTGCTGACGGCGGCGGCCGTCGTGCTCCTCGCGGTCGCGATGTACCTCCAGGATCGCCGCGCCATCGAGGCCGAGCGGCGCGCCCTTCTGGCCGTGCTCGACGAGCGCCGCGCGGAGTTCCCGGCGGGCTACGAGGGCTTCGTCGAGGCGACGGATCGCTGGATCGGGGAGGCCGCGAGCGACGGGGACCCCGCCGATGTCGTGGACCCTTCGCTCCGCGCTCCAGGGGCGCTCGACGCCCTGCTCCACCGGCCCGCCGTGTACGTGCGCGCGCCTCGCGCCGAGCTGCGCGACGCGCGCAAGATCGACGACGCCGCGCGCGGATCCGACAAGGATGCGTTCCTCCTGTGCCTCCTGAAGCCTCCGCCCTCGCCCTCGGAGCGCGATCTGCTCACGAAGGTGCGAGGCGTGTATTTCGGCGGGACCAAGGTCGACGAGGAGACAGCGAACGTCCGCCGGCTCGCCGAGGCGCGGCTCGGCCTCGCGGTGCTCGGCCCCGTGTTCGAGGGCTCGGTGCGCGCGGCCCGCGACGTCGCGGCGCTAAGGAGGCACCGCAACGAGCTGGATCGATCCCCGATCGAGCTGGCGAAGAAGGCGGCCGGCGCGGAGTTGCTGATCATCGTGGCCGACAGCCCGGTCGAGAGCACGACGTCCGCGAGCTCGGCGCGCGTCTCGCTCGTGGATCTCGCGGCGAAGAAGGTGCTTTTGCGCGTGGGCCGGCGGGTCGACCAGCAAGGGCTCTCCCCGACGGGCGTGCTCCATCGCGAGCAGATCGAGGGCTGCGGCCTCGCCTTCGCGGTGCGGCGCAGCGTCGAGAAGTGAAGGCTTCGATCCCCGGCGCGGGAGCCGCTCGCGGCGCTGCGCTGGGCGGCGCTGGCGCCGGCGCTCCTGCTGCTCGCGGCGGGGGTGGGGGCAGTGACGAGCGAGGAGAAGCCGGGCTGTGAGGGGTGGCGGGCCGCCTCGGCGGGGGACGAAGGTCGTGGTGGAGCTGCCACGTGGGGATGCTGGACGGGGGTGAGGCACCGGACGGGGCACTTTCGCACCGTGGTAGGCTGCTCTTCGCTACCGAAGGATCCAGAACAACGCCGATGCTGCGCAAAAAACAACCCGGGAACAATCATCAGACAAAGAAGAACACGACCCTCAGCGGTGCCACCCAGACCGGTGCCAGCAAGATGAATTCGGATCGCGGCCGCGCCGCGACCAAGACGAATATCCCCCTCACCAAGCAGGCCCCCGCCGCGACGACCCTGACCGCCGCCCCCACTCCCTCGACCTCCAGTACCTCCGCGGCGCGACCCCCGCCTCCGCCGATGACACCCGATCAGGCGCAGGTTACGGCCTACAACAGCCGGCGACGGCCGACCCTCGATCATCTGCCCGCTGACCGCTGGTGGAAGCTCTTCATTGACAGCAAGCATCACGGCGAGGCCCAGAAGACGAAAAAGCCGGAGGCGTTCTACGACAACGACAAGTCGCCCGGGTACAGCAGCGCCATCATGGACGTGTTCGATAATGTGCTGCTCAGCGACGGGCCTCACTTCAAACGCAGACTGGACGCTGAATATTATCGATTCCTGCATGAGAAGGTCACAGCTGGCGTGACCATCAACGAGGGCGGAAAGCAATGGAGTGAGTACGAGGACGGCAGGCAGACCTCGTTCGGGTCATATGACTGGGACAGCTGGCCCACGGGGGATACCCGCGCCTATGGCATCAGGGAAGCGGACGTCAAGGCGGCCATCGAGGAGATGAGGCGGGAGGGGCTCATCTACACTCCTGACGACGTCAACATACGAAAGCTGAGCCAGGAAGATCAGGACAGGATTGGCGTGCACCTGCTCGACAGCAATGGCACGATGAGCGCCGCTTACCGCCCGGGCGAGGCCGAGAAGCGCGTGAAGGCCATCCTGGAAAGGTACAACAAGGAGATCAAAGCGGCGAAGACACACGACGCCGCGCTGGCCGCGATCGCCAGGACCGTCCGGGCCCTCCACGTCGGGCATTTCTTCCGCGATGCCAACGGCAGGCTCAACATCTACGTCGTCCTCAACAAGCTCCTCACCGACGAGGGGTACAGCCCGGTGATCCTGCCCTATGGCCCGGAGGTCTTCGGCGGAATGAAGACCATCGACGAGCTGGTGAAGGACATCAAGGACGGCATGAATGACTTCTGGGACGAGGTGGACGACGCTCGCAATCGGGAGCGCGTGCAGTAGAGCGGTGACCGTCGAGCCCGACGGGACACGCTTACCTGCTGAAATCGCTCGGTTTTCCGCCTCAGAAAATGTGTGGGTAAGCCATTGAGACCCGGGACGGGACCACGGCGGGGGCGCAATCGGCAGCGGCGCAGAGCTCGATGGCGGGGCGAAGACGTCGGCGACGCGCACGGAGCCACCCACGGCGGCGCTCTCGATGAGCGCGCGGCGCCCCCCGCCCTCTCCCGCTCAGCGCGCGCACATCTCCATCAGCATCGTCTCCAGCACCGCCTGCGCCGGGCGGCGGCTGCTCTTCAGCGCGAGATCCGTCTCCGCGAGCACGCGCATCCAGCCGGCGAGCGCGCCCTTCGGGAGCTGGCGGACCGACTGCGCCACGTCGTTCGCCTTGAAGGGGGCCACGCCCGCGCGCTGGGCGGCCTCGGCCTGGCTCGCGCCCCCGGCGAGCGCCGACTCGAACTTCACCATCTGCCGCACCGACCACGACACCGCCCCGAGCAGCCGCAGCCCGCCGTCGCGCGGATCGTAGGCGTCGGCGAGCGCCGCGAGCGCGCGGTCGAGGCGCCGCTTCCCGAGCGCGTCGATCAGCTCCCAGACGGTGCTCTGCCGGACGCGGATGACCACCTGGGCGATCGCGTCCTCGGTGATCGGCTGCTTCGCCCCGACGTACAGCGAGAGCCGCTCGAGCGCGTCGACAACGTAGCCGAGCTCGGGCCCGGCGAGCTCGGCGAGCTGATCGGCCACGTCGGGCGCGATCGGGTTGCCCTTCTCGCGGGCGACGGTCGCGATGAAGCCGGGCAAGGCGCGGCGGTTCAGGGCCTCGCACCCGACAAGGAAATCGCCCTTCTTGGCCGCGGTCACGAGGCGACGCTGGCCGTGGAGCTTCGTCGCGACGAGCACGAGGACCGCGCTCGGCGACGGCGCCTTGGCGTACTCCGCGAGCGCGTCGAGCGGGCTCAGCTGCTTCGACACGCCTCGTTTGCCGCTCGCGCCGCTCGCGCCGCGCTCGTCGTCCCCCTCGCCGTCGTCGCCCTCGTCCTTCTTCTCCCAGCGATCGACGCCGCGGACGAGCACGAAGCGGCGCGGGCCCATCATCGGGAGCATGCGGGCGGCGCCGAGGATCGACTCGATGGGCGCGTCGCCCGCGGTGAACTTGTCCTCGTTGAAGCCGGCGATGCCCCCCTTGGCCGCCGCTTCCCGGATCGCGCTCACCACGCGATCGACAAGCCAGCGCTCCTCCCCCAGCACGAGGTAGACGGGGCGGAGGGCGCCGGTGGCCGCTTCCTTCAAGGCTTGGTCGGGCGTCACCGCTCCGGCATCGGGCGTTCAGGCGGGTGCGTCAAGGGCGCCGCGCTCGCCCCCGGCGCCGGCGAGCCCGCGAGCCCGGCCCTCCCCTCGATCACGGCAGCGAGAACGGGACATCGACGCGCACGTTCGCCCCTGGCGGCGGGACGGCGACCGCCGGGAGCGCGTCGACCACGCAGGCCGTGACCTCGGGGCTCGACGCCTCGCGGTCCTCGATGATGCCGCGCGCGAGCTGCCGGCCCCGCGCGTCGAACGTGAGGTTGAAGATGTACTTCACCCCGCGCGGCGCCGGCCGCGCCGCGGCCGCCGGCTTGTAGCAGCGCTCGATCAGGGCCGGCCTGTGCGCCTCGAGCGCCCGCGCGGCCTGCATCGCGACCTGCTCGCGCGGCACGCTCGGCGCTGGCGCCTGGAGCGGGCGCGCCGACGCGCCTGCTCCAGGCGCCAGCGCCGCCCCGGCGGAGGACACCGCATCGGCAGGCTGCCAGGGCGCTCCCCCGACCGGGCGCGGTTCCGTGGGGACGCCGGCTGGGCCGTGGCGAAGGCCGAGATAGACCGCGGCGGAGATCATGGCGCTGCCGAGGAGGATCGCGGTGGGGGTCGAGAGCTGCCTGCCCATGCCTTGGCATTCCCAGTTTGACAGGATCCCCCCCGACGACTCTAGATCCGCGCCGTGTGGTCCGTCCTGCTCGTATTCGCCGCCACGTACGTGCTCATCGCGGCGCGGCGCCTGTCGATCCTTCCCATCGGACGCCCGGCCGGCGCGCTCGCGGGCGCGTGCGCCATGGTCCTCCTGAGCGCGATCGAGCCGGGCGCCGGCCTGGACCCGCAGGAAGCGTTCGCCGCGATCGAGCCGAACACCATCGGCCTGCTGCTCGGCATGATGCTGCTCTCGGCGTCGCTCGACGCCGCGGGGGTGTTCGAGCGCGCCGCCGCGTGGGTCGCCCGGCGGGACCTGTCGCCGGTCCGCCTGCTCTACCTCGTCACGGTGACCTCCGGGCTCGCCTCCGCGGTGCTGCTGAACGACTCGGTCTGCGTGATGCTGGCGCCGCTCGTCGACCGGACCGCCCGGCGCGCGGGGCTCGAGCGGGCGCCGTACCTCCTCGCGCTCGCGATGGGCGCCAACGCCGGCAGCGCGCTCACGCTCGCCGGCAACCCCCAGAACATGCTCGTGGGCCACCTCTCCGGCATCTCGTACCGCACGTACCTGCTGGAGGCGGGCCCCGCCGCGCTGATCGGGCTCGCCGTCACGGCCGTGACGCTGCACCTGCTGCTCCGGCGCCGCATCGCGGTGCGGACGCCCGCGCCCGAGCCCGCGCCCGAGCCCGCGTCGACGCGAGGCGACCGGCCGAGCGCCCTGGCGCCGCTCGCCTGCATCGTGGTCGTGTCGGCGCTGTTCATGCTCGGCGCGAACCTGGCGTGGACGGCGATCGGCGGCGCGACCGCGGTCATCCTGCTCCACCGGCGCGACGCGAACGGCCTGTTCGAGCGGGTGTCGTGGACCGTGCTCGTCTTCTTCGGGGCGCTCTTCATCGTCGTGGCGGGCCTCCAGAAGACCGGAATGCCCGAGCAGGCGCTGCGCGCGGCCAGCCCATTCTTCCCCTCCGGGCCGACGCTGGGCCTGCTCGGGCTGAGCATCGCGATGCTCGCCGGGTGCCAGATCGTCTCGAACGTGCCCTTCATCCTTCTCGCGGACTCGTACATCCGCAGCCAGCCCGATCCGCACCTCGCCTGGATCACGACGGCGCTGGTCTCCACCCTCGCGGGCAACCTCACGCTGCTGGGCTCGGTGGCCAACATCATCGTCGTGGAGACGGTGGGCGCCGAGCGCGAGATCGGCTTCCGCGCTTACGCCAGGGTGGGTGTCCCGGTGACGCTCGCCTCGACCGCCGCGGCGCTCGCCTGGCTCCTCGTCGTACGCTGAGCGGCGCCGCCACCCCGCCGCGCCATCCCCCGCAGCGCAAGCGCCGCGGCGATCACAGCGGCGCCTGCTCGCGCAGGCGCAGCCGGCGATACCGCACCCCAGCGCGCGCGAAAGGGCGCCGCGCCGGCGACCTGCGCCGAACGTCGAGCCACGCGTGGATCACCGTGATCCCCACGGCAGCACAGAACACGGGCCCCATCGCAAGCATCACCAGGAGCCGCAAAGTTTGCCGGATCGTGCGCTTGTTCATGTGGCCCAGCGTACACCACCCCCGCCAGGCCCCACAGCGGATTGAATTGAAAAACTTCAACTCTGCTGCTGGAAAGACCCATGCTCAAGTTTATACGCGGAAAAATCTTGTATTGCTGGATCCTGCTCGTTTACAGCTGGGGGTGACCGACCTCGACCATCTGTCGACCCTTCTGCCGCGCGGCCAGCGGTCCGCGCCCGCGCGGCAGGGAGGCTCCCGGAGGCGCGCCAGAGCGGCCGACCTCCTTCGCAGCGGCGAGCGAACCGCGGTCACCCATCCCCTGGAGAAGCCTGAATGGCGCACGAACTATCCAAACGAGTCGCCCTTGTCACCGGCGCTTCCCGCGGCCTCGGGGCGGCCATCGCCCGCAAGCTCGCGGCCTCGGGCGCGCGGGTCGCGGTCAACTACTTCGGCAGCCGCGAGGAGGCGACCCGCGTGGTCGAGGGCATCCGCCTGGGCGGCGGCGAGGCCGAGGCGTTCCAGGCCGACGTGCGCGACGAGCAGGAGGTCGCCCGGCTCGTGGGCGAGGTGCAGGCCCGCCTCGGCCCCATCGAGGTGCTGGTGATCAACGCGACGGGCCCGCAGCCGTTCGTCAAGCTGGAGGACCTGACCTGGAAGCACTGCCTCGACCAGCTCGAGTTCTTCGTGAAGAGCCCGCTCCTCCTCGCGAAGGCGGTCGTCCCGGGGATGAAGGAGCGCCGGTCGGGGCGGATCATCAACATCGGGTCCGAGGTCTTCGAGCAGGGCGTCCCCGAGTTCTCGAGCTACGTCTCGGCGAAGGGCGCGCAGCTCGGCCTCACGCGCTCCTGGGCGATGGAGCTCGGCCCGCACGGGATCACCGTCAACCAGGTGTCCCCCGGCTGGGTCGTCGTCGAGCGCCACATCCAGGAGGGCGCGAGCGCCGAGGCCATCGAGTCCTACCGGGCGAGCAACCCGCTCCGGCGCATGGGCACGCCGGACGACATCGCCGAGGCCGTCACCTTCCTCGCGTCCGACGCCGCCGAGTTCATCACGGGCCAGAAGCTGTCCGTGAACGGCGGCAGGACCCTGGCCTGAGCGCCTCGAGGCGAGCCCGCACGACACGCACGCTCCGGCGCGGCGGCTCATGCCGGCGCCGAGTTCACCGGCGCTGTCCGTCGACGCGGCACACCGCTGCGAATTTGACACTTCCCGGGCGGGGGCGCTGAAATCGCGGCATGCCCGGCACACTGCAAGAGCTCCTCGAGGTGTGTCCGCCCGAGGTCTTCTCGCTCATCGTGAGCTACCTCGACGTGACCAGCCTGAGCAGCCTGCAGCGCGCCCTCCCGCGCCTGAGGAGCCCACGCCAGGCCTACCAGGAGGACGCGGAGCGGATCTACAGGGCCGCCTTGCAGGACTTCGCGGTGTTGATGGGCAGGGCGCCGCGGGTCGTCTCGGGATCGCTCGGAGCCCCCCCGAGCCCTCGGTTCGAGTTCGATCGGCTGCGCCTGTTGCACCAGGTCGTCCAGCTGACCCTCGCCGGCGTGAACCACGCGATCGGCGAGGAGGCCGAGCTCAACGTGATCACCGGAGAGGACCTGCTCTACACCGTCGGCCGCCTGTCGATGATGATCAACGAGCAGGACTTCCTCGCCAACGACACGCGCGCGATCCCCCTCAACTGGGTGCCTCCGAATTTTCTCAAGGAGCGCACGCACCTCAGCTCGGCGAACATCGAGCATATCTCCCGGGGGCTCACGGCGACCGCCGAGGGGCAGCGGCGCCAGACGGCGCCATTCCGCAGCTACGTCTCCGACGCCAAGTTCCGAGTCTACCAGATCGTGCGCAGGTCGCTCCTGAAGAACCTGGGAGGGACCTTGCCGATCGCGTGGACCCCAGCGGATATGCTGGTGCTCGACCTCGTCCTCCGGATGACCCGTCTCATGGGGGCCAGAGACGCCACCCAGACGATCTTGAGTCTCGCCTCGGCGAACAAGCGCTTCCTCGTCCTCGTCTCGCTCATGCCGCCGGACACGCTGCTCGAGGACGCCCCCCGCCGGGATGCCGTCGTCAAGAGCTTCACCACCCTCGCGAAGGTCCTCGCCCGCAGGAAGAACCTGCTCGAGAACACGTGGGGCAGGAATTACAGCCTCGATGACCTGGCGAAGGCCAAGCGCAACGCGCTCATCACGAACGTGCAGCAGATGGAGAAGGCGTTCGGCAAGACGCTCGACGGCATCGATCTCATGAAGGCGATGCAGAAGCCGGAGTTCCGCAACATGGCCCTCCCGTGGGGCAACGGCCGTCACGTCGGGATGGCGTACGCGGGCTCGGTGCGCCTCATCTTCTCGCAGGCGCTCTCGATCATGCACCGCATCGGCGACGACTCGAGCGCCGCGCTCGACCTGAGCTACGAGCGCATCGTCGACTACCTCGACCTCCTCCCCCCCGCGAGCGTGATCGAGGAGCTGTCGCGTGCGCTCCGCATCCCGGGCCAGGCGAGGAACCCGTTCTTCGGCGAGCTGGCGATCCTGCTCGTGGGCATCGAGGGGAGCCAGAACAACATGACCGTCCTGCAGGCCCCCATGTGCCTGGACCTCGTCGCCAACCGCCACCTCACCTGGGCCCAGGTGCTCTTCCAGCGCCAGGACATCCCCTTCTTCGTCATGGGCGCCGACAAGCCCGAGAAGGGCCTCCGGCCGATGGTGCGCCACAGCCAGATGCTGAGCAACGGCACCCTCTCGAGCGCGGAACAAAACGAAGCGACGTACCCCAAGTTCCAGAGGTTCTTCCAGCGCGAGCTCGACCTCAACCTGCTCTTCTTCAAGGTCTTCTTCCCGCGGATCGCCGTCCACGAAGAGATGGACCAGCTCATCCTCTCGGCCCTCTGCACCGCGCGCTACCTCTGCAGTAAGTTCAACGTGAGCGGGCGAGCCCAGCAGATGATCTTTCACAACCTCGCGCGCGTCCTCACCCAGATGGCCGGCCGCGGCTCCAAGGGCGACGGCAAGTCCACGGGCGAGAGCAGCTCGAAGAAGAAGCTCGACCAGCGCGGGGAGGAGTTCCGCCCGAGCCCCTCCGGCCAGGTGTACCCCGTCCACCTCGGCTTGGCGGACATGGCAAATCAGACCGTCAGCGCCGAGACCATGGCACAGTGGTATTCCGAGATCTCGACGGCGCAGCCCAGCCGCGCGCTGCTCGAGCGGCTGGACCGCGTGATTACCCACCTCGACTGGCAGGTCGCCGAGCAGGAGCCCGATCCGTACGAGCGCGCCGAGTTCGGGAGTCGCGTCCGTGAATATGCGGGGCGCTCGCGGGTGGCCTTCCACACCTGGCAGATGTTCAAGAAGTTCTGCGAGCTCCGCGACGCCCTCTCCCGGCGGGTGTCCTGACGGCTCGCCCCGCGACAGTGCAACGCGCACGCGACAGCGGGTGTGACGAGCCCGCGAGGGGCGAGGCATCCAGGCGTGCTCCTCGAGCCCGTCCGAGGAGGGCGCGCGCGATGCAGCGCCGAAGTTCGGCCATCCGCGGCCGGGCTTCGGGCGGGAAGCGCTAGAGAAGCCCGCGATGGGCCAGGGAGAGGAGGTCCATCGACGTCGCGACGACGATGTGGATGGCGCAGCCGCCCCAGATGGAGTCGCTCTTCAGGCTCACCGTGCCGAGGATGAACCCGGCGAGCACCGAGCCGAGCGCCTCGGGCAGCGGCTTGCCGAAATGGATCATCGCGTAAGGCACCATCATGGCGAAGATCGAGGAGTAGCCGAGCGCGCGGCGGATCCCGTGCAGGAAGAAGCCGCGGTAGAAGAACTCGAGCGCCACGAACTGGGCCGCATAGAGCGCCTCCCACGCCCAGAGCCAGGGCCACAGGCCCTCGCCCGGCGCGAGCTTGTAATAGGGATACTTCGCCTGGAAGGCCGGCGAGAGCGACGCGGCGAAGAGGAACGGGGCCATGACGGCGAAGAGGACGCCGTAGACGGGCAGGTGCCGCGCCGTCCCGCGGACGCGCAGGCCGAAGCTCCGGATCGGTGCCCGCAGCACGAGCTTCGCGACGACGAGGGTCGGTATCAGGTAACCGACGAGGCGGCCGAGCGCCCAGACGATCCGCTGGTGAAAGCGGCGATCCGGCGACGTGTTCAGCGCGTCGTGGAGCCTCGCCGCGGCGCCGTCGAGGCCCAGGGCGCGCAGGCCGTCGACCATCCAGCGCGTGTCGTTCTCGTTGCCAGCGAACCGGACGAAGAGGAGCGCCCCGATCACGGTGAGGAACACGCACACCATCCGGCGGGTGACCTCGCCCGCGGGCGTGGTGGCCCGGTGGTGCGCCGCCTCGGCGTCGAGCCGGTCGCGCAGGTCGATGACGTACTCCTGCCAGATCCGGCGGAAAAAGCGTCCGATCACGCGCCGTGCTTAACACCGCCGGCGCCCCCCGCACAACCGCGGGGGCAGGCGCCGCTATTGCTGGCCGGTGGGATTGACGATGATCTCGACGCGCCGGTTGTTGGCCCGGCCCTCGGCGCTCGTGTTGTCCGCCACGGGGCGATCCGGCCCGTGGCCCACGGTCGCGATCTTGTCCCCGGGCAGCCCCGCCGTGATGAGGTGGGCCTTCACGGCGTCGGCGCGCTCCTGCGAGAGCTTGCGGTTCGCCTGCGCGGAGCCGGTCGAGTCGGTGTGCCCCTCGATCCTGATGGGCGGCGACCCCTGGTCCTTCAGCGTGGCCGCGACCTGGCTGAGCTTCTCCTTGGCGATCGGCAGGAGATCGGACTTGCCCGAGGCGAAGAGCACCGCGCCGGAGAGCGTGATGACCACGCCGCGCTTCTCCTCCTTCACCGCGGCGATCTCCTTGAGGCTCGCGAGCGCCGCGTTCGCGACGCGCTCGGCCTCCCGCCGCGCCGCCTCGGCCTCCTGGCGGCCCTTCTCGGCCGCGGTGCGCGCGCTCTCGGCCTGCTGCCGCGCGCTCTCGGCCTGCTGCTGCGCGGTCTCGGCCTGGGCGCGCGCGAACCGCTCCCGCTCGATCTGCTGCTGGCCGCTGTGCAGCGCGTCCCTCGCGCTGGCGAGCTGCTGCTGCGAGAGATCCTTGAAGGTGTCCTCGGCCGCGGCCTTGTCGCGCTGCGCTTGCAGCAGCGCCGCCGCCGCCTCGGCCTCCTGGGCCTTGCGGTCGGCGATGTACGCGAGATCGCGCGTCTGCGGGGCCTCGGGGTCGTCGCCGAACGCCCCCTCGGCGCGGGAGAGCGCCTGCTTCGCCGTGTCGAGCTGGGCGGGCGCGAGGCGCGAGGCGGCGCCTTCCGCCGCGCGCCTGTAGCTCGCGCGGGCGTCGACGAGCTCCTTCGGCGGGACGGCCGCGCCGCACCCGGACGCCGCGTAGAGCGCGGCGCACAGGGCGAGAGACCGGACAGGCCAGGACGGGTTCTTCACCAGAGAAGCCATCGCAATCACCTCTCGCTTCACTTGACCCCCGTCTGCTTGAGTTTCTCGACCTGCTTCAGCGCCTCCTGCGCCTCGGCCTGCGTGGAGCGCACCTTCGCGAGCGCCAGCGCGAGCTCGGCGTCGGCCTCGGCGCGCTGGAGGAGGCGCGTGGCAGCCCCGTTGTCCTCGGCCTGCATCTGCTGCTTGGCCTGCTCGAGCTGCTCGCGCGCGAGCTTCAGGTGGAGGGTGGCCTGGGGGTCGGACCCGGCGCCCATCTCGTCGGCCGCGCGGATGGCGGCCTGGGACGAGGCGAGCTGGTCGTTCGGCGGAGGCACGGTGCCGCCGCACGCGGCGAGCGCAAGACCGAGCACTGCAGCGAGCACCGCGGCCGGGCTCGCGAGGCGGCGTAGGGGTGGCTTGTTGTTCGGGCTTCGGTTCACCCGGCCGTTGTACAACACCCGAGGTCTCCGAGAAATCAGGAAACCCCTACTATTGCGAGCGATCTCGGCTGTCTGCCCCGGTCCGCCGCGCCAGGAGCGGCGCTACTCGACGCGCATCGAGCTCGCGCGGACGATGCGGATCCGCGCGTCACGCGCGTCGGGCTGGTTGACAGCGCGCGCGAACTCGGGCGCGGCCGGGGAGGCCACCTCGACGACGGACGCGGTGGAGCCGATGCGGATCGCGCCGATCTGCTGGCTCGACACGCCGCCGCGGCGGCACACGAGGGCGAGCAGGCGCCGGGGGTCGGCGCCGTGGCGCTCGCCCCAGTTGACCTGGAAAGGCACGAAGGGGAGGCGCGGGGGCTGCTCCCCGTTGCCTTGACGAACGGCGGGACGAGCGCGCGACGGGGCCTCGGACCAGGGCGGCGCAGACGGCCGGGCGCGCGACGGGGCCCCGGACCAGGGCGGCGCAGACGGCCGGGCGCGCGACGGGGCCCCGGACCAGGGCGGCGCAGACGGCCGGGCGCGCGACGGCGGCTCGGAGCGGGGCGGCGCGACGGCGGTGACGGGCTGCGGAGCGCAGGGGCCGGTGTGCTTCGCCCGCGCGAGGAGGGCCGCGACGAGCTCGGTCGCGTCCATGTCCGCGAGCAGGCGGGCAGCGAGCTCCCTGTGCCGCGCCTCGGGCGCGGGGCCGGACGCCTCGCGCGGGCCGCGCACGTTCGCGTCGACCACGGCCGCATCGACCGCGGCCGCGTCGCCCGCGACCGCATCGCCCGCAGTCGCGCCCTCCAGGCGCACCGCGGCGAGCTCGGCGGCGAGCCGCTCGTCGGCGGCGCGGAGCACGTCGTCCGGCGACGGCGCCGGCCGGAACGTGGCCTCGACGCGAGCGCGCCGGAGCAGCCGCAGCGCGTGCTCTCGCGCGAACGGCGCGACGAGCAGCACGCTCGTCCCCTTGCGGCCCGCCCGGCCGGTGCGGCCGCTCCGGTGCGTGAAGATCTCGGGATCGCCCGGGGGATCGGCGTGGATGACGCGCCCGACCTCGGGGACGTCGATGCCGCGCGCGGCCACGTCGGTCGCGACGAGGGTCGTGATGGCGCCCGAGCGAAACGCGTCGAGCGTGCGCGTCCGCTCGCGCTGCTCGAGGTCGCCGCTCAGGGCGCGCGCGGGCAGGCCGAGCGCGGTGAGCTTGTCGGCGAGCTCGGCGGCGCCCTCGCGGGTGCGGACGAAGACGAGCGTGCGCTCGCCGGGCGCGAGCAGCAGCAGGTTCACGACCGCCGCGTCGCGCTCCGCCGGCAGCACGAGGTGGGCGACGTGGGCGATGTCGCCGTTCGCGGCGCCGGGGCGCGTGCCCTCGACGCTCACGGCGTCGCGCTGGAAGCGATCGGCGAGCGCGCGGACCTCGCGGGAAAAGGTGGCCGACACGAGGTGGGTCTGGCGAGCCTCGGGCATCTTGCCGACGATCGCCTCGAGGTCGTCGCGGAAGCCGAGGTCGAGCATCTGGTCCGCCTCGTCGAGCACGAGGGCGAGGACGCCGCGCGGGTCGAGGGTCCCGCGCTCCAGGTGATCGAGCAGGCGGCCGGGCGTCCCGGCGATGACCAGGGGGTCGCGCCGCAGCGAGCGCGCCTCGTCGCCGAAGCTCGTGCCACCGGTGACGCACGCGACGCGCGCGCCGAGGGGCGAGAGAAGCCAGCTGAGCTCGCCGGCGATCTGCGCGGCGAGCTCGCGCGTCGGCGCGATGATCACCGCGGCCGGAGCCGCCGCGGTGCGGGGCGCGCCGTCGGGCGCGGCCGCGCGCTCGGCGAGGGCGCGCGCGAGGCGGGGGGCGAGCGCGAGGCCGATGGCCACGGTCTTTCCGGAGCCGGTCTGCGACGAGACACGAAGGTCCCGCCCGGCGAGCTCAGGGGCGAGGACGGCCTGTTGGACGGGGGTGAGTGAGGTGAAGCCGCGGCGGGCGAGGGCGCCCGCGAGCGGCGCGGGCAAGGCGTCGAGCGATGAGGCTGGATTCATGAAAGCCGCGCAACCTAGCAGAAGCTGGACGGTTGTCGCGGCCAATCGCTCATCGGGCATGGCGCGGCGCGGCTGCGCGGCGCTCCGGGGGTGGCGGAAATCCCCCACCCTGCCGGGATGATGGAACCGCCAAGGCGCCATAAGACGCCATAAGACGCCGATATTATTATATTTTTGGCGTCCTTGGCGTCCTTGGCGGCTCAAAAGCCCCCACCTTCAGTCAACGTGCCCCCCCCGCGCTCCGGATCACTGGGCGCTCGCCTTGGCCTTCTCGTCCAGCCAGGCCACCGTCCACGCGAGCGGGCTGTTCCAGTTGATGGTGATCTCGTTCGCCGACCACGCCTCGATGTGGTCGATGTAGCACTTCTGCGGGACGCACTTCGCGCGGCCCTCCGCCGCATCGAGCGCCTCTTTCGCCACCGGATCCTCCAGCCCGGAGTTCGGCCCACCAGAGACCGCGCCGGGCGGAGCGGACGGGAACGACGCGTCCAGCTGGTGCGCCCAGAAGCGATGATGCGGGTTCTCGAGCGGGTGCTCGCCGTAGCCGGAGACATAGGACTTGTCCATCGGGTTGCGGCCGAGGAGGTAATCCGCGCCCGACGCGACGCCGTCGAAGTACTTCTGCTCGCCGGTGAAGTCGTGGGCGAGCGCCAGGACCAGCATGTTGTTGAGCACGAAGGAGTTGGAGCCCCAGGGATACCCTTTCTCGTTCGCCTTGAAGGGCACCCGGTACCCCTCCGCCCCGAGGACCTCGAGGTACTTGTCGGCGATGGCGATCAGCTTGGTCCGGGCCGCCTCACGCTCCGCCGCGGCATGCTGGGCCTCGACCACCGCGAGCGAGATGGCGCCCAGCCCGTCGACCTGTCCCCACGTCATGGCGCTGAAGGTGCCGTCCGCGCCGGCGAGCTCCTCGCTGTAGGGCGACGCCGCGAGCTCGGCCTGGTACGCGGCGTCCTTCGTGGTGAGGAAGAGCTCGGCGGCCGCCCAGTAGAACTCGTCGCTCAGCTCGGCGTCTCCGTAGCCGCCGCCGCCCACGACCTTGCTCTCGTCCGGGACGACCTTCGGGTTCGCCTTCGCCGCGGTCCACGCCCGCGTCGCGGCCTCGAGGCACTCGGCCGAGAACCCGGGATCGAGCTCGCGCCAGATGCGCGCGGCCTGGGCCGCGGTGGCGGCCAGGTTGAGCGTCGCCGCCGTGCTCACCGGGCGCAGGAAGCGCGGCTGCGGATCCTCGTGCGGCGGCATCGGCAGGCCGGTCCACTCCAGGTCGTGGATCTTGTGGTGCACCATGCCCGCATTGGTCTGGCCCTCCGGCACCTGCATCGCGAGCATGAACTCGATCTCCCACCGGGCCTCGTCGAGGAGGTCGGGGATCTGGTTCGCGTTCTCGGGGATCTTCAGCTTGCCGTCGCCGAAGTCGTCCGCCGTCGACCCGAGCGCGACGAAGCGCTCGTACTGGTTCAGCAACGTCCAGGCGGAGATACCGCCGTTGACCACGTACTTGCCGTGATCGCCGGCGTCGTACCACCCGCCGGTGACGTCGAGCGTGTACGTGCAGCCGATATCCGCGCCGCACGGGGCCTCGTCCGGCAGGTGCCCCGCCGGGCGAGCGTGGGCGGCGCCGACGTACTGCTCCAGGATCTCGATGCCTGAACGGTTGTGATAGAAGTACGCGAGCGCGTCGTACTTCATCTGAGAGTAGATGGTCGGGCCCACGTCGAACGGGTGGCTCGACACCTCCCCGACACGGAGGGTGTACCCCTCGCCGGGGGTGGTGAAGCCGCTGAAGTCGATGGTGTGCACGTGCTCGCCGGAGCTCGCGTCGTCGCCCACCACCCGGGTCGCGCCGCTGGCGACCACCGTGCCGCCGGCGTCGACGAGCTCCCACGCATGCGGCTTGTCGGCCGCGGCGACGACCGTGGCGACCTTGGCGGCGGCCGGCAGGTACCCGACCTGGTTGACGCGGATCAGCTCGGTGCCCGACGGCGGCACCGTCTCGACCGGCGCCTCGCCGCCCGCACCGCCCGCGCCGCCCGCACCGCCGGCACCACCCGCACCGCCGGCGCCACCCGCACCGCCCGCGCCGCCCGACGCCTCCGCACCGCCCGCGCCGTCTGAGGGGCTGTCGTCGCCGCAGCCAACAGCGGTGAGGCCGCCCGCGAGCGCCAGAAGAAGAGACCCTCCCAACCAAAGCCAAGAACGCTCCCGACGAGCCGACTTCGCAGCCGAAAGACAAAGCATGATGTGTATCTCCAGGTAAAGTTGAAGCCGCGCGACCAGACGCCGCGCACCGAATCTTACAACGCCGCCACCATCAAGGAAGTGGATGTCGGTGTCAAGCGCTATTGTGGGCTCCGGGCGCGGGAGCGGCGGCTCGCCGTCGTCAGTAGTGCCAGGGATAACGCGTGAAGTCCGGGCGGCGCTTCTCCAGGAAGGCGTCTCGGCCCTCCTTCGCCTCCTCCGTGCCGTAGGCGAGCCGCGTCGCCTCGCCGGCGAAGAGCTGCTGTCCGACGAGCCCCTCGTCAGGCAGGTTGAAGCCGTACTTCAGCATCCGCATCGCGGTCGGGCTCTTCGAGTTGATGATCGCGCCCCACCGCAGCGCCTCCTCCTCGAGCTCCGCGTGAGGGACGACGGCGTTGACCATGCCCATCGCCGCCGCCTGTTCCGCCGTGTAATCGAGCCCGAGAAAGAAGATCTCCCGCGCCTTCTTCTGCCCGACCTGCCGCGCGAGCAGCGCCGAGCCATACCCGCTGTCGAAGCTCGCGACGTCCGGGTCCGTCTGCTTGAACATCGCGTGCTCGCGGCTCGCCAGCGTCATGTCGCAGACCACGTGGAGGCTGTGGCCGCCGCCCGCCGCCCAGCCGGGCACCACCGCGATGACGACCTTGGGCATGAACCGGATGAGCCGCTGCACCTCCAGGATGTGGAGCCGGCCGAGCCGCGCCGGGTCGGCCTGCCCCGCGCTCTCACCCTCGTATTTGTAACCGTCCTTCCCGCGGATGCGCTGATCGCCGCCGGAGCAGAACGCCCAGCCGCCGTCCTTCGGAGAGGGCCCGTTGCCGGTGATCAGCACACAACCCACGTCCGAGGTCGTACGCGCGTGCTCGAGCGCGGTGTACAGCTCATCGACGGTGCGGGGACGAAACGCGTTGCGGACCTCGGGACGGTTGAACGCGATGCGGACGGTGCCCTGGTCCACGGCGCGGTGGTAGGTGAGATCCTCGAACGAGAACCCATCGACCTCACGCCAGCGCGCCGGGTTGAAAATCGCAGAGACGGTCATGGTCCACTCCTTTGAGGCGCGGACCGTACTCGCCTCATCGTGGGCTGGCAACCTCGGCGACATGACAGTGGCGACCTCCGAGCGCGCGGTTCGCCAGGCCCGGGCGTCCCTTCTGGCGCGGCCGGCCCAGCACGCCCGCTAACGAGCCTCCCGATACCCTTGACACATAAGCCGTTCTCGTGGACAAGCAGGCTTCGACGCGCGGTGAGGTCGACGTCGCGCCGCCTGGGCATTGCGCGTGCGCGCTCTGGCCAGGCGGCGCGCGAGGCGCTCGCCGGCGTTCGGACAGGAGAATCGGTGATGGCGGGCGGCCTCGACGACGGGCGCGCATCTGCCTGCCCGCGAGGGGGATCACATGGGCTTGAGCTATGAACGACTTTTCCAGGTCTCGTCAGGACTCCTGGCCACCGCGGACGCGCGCGGTTACTTCCATGATCTGAGCTCTGCGTGGGAGCAGACCCTCGGCTGGTCCCTCGACGAGCTCAGGGCCAGGCCCTACATCGAGCTCGTCCATCCCGACGACCGCGAGGCCACGCTCGCCGAGGCCGCCGCCCTCTTCCAGGGCCGTGCGAACGGCCGGTTCGACAATCGTTATGTGTGCAAGGACGGCTCGTACCGGTGGCTCGGCTGGACCGCCCGAGTGGACATGGACGAAGCGCCCTCCGAACGCCTCATGGTCGCCACGGCGCTCGACCTGACGAGCGACCGGGAGCGGACGGCGCAGCTCACGCAGGCGGCGGAGCTGACCACGGTCTACGAGAAGCTGTTCCGGGTGTCCGTGGGCCTGCTCGTGACCCTGGACGCAGAGGGGTACTTCCGGCACGCCAACCCGGCCTGGGAGCGCACCCTCGGCTGGTCCCCCTCGGACATGGTCTCGAAGCCGTTCATCGAGTTCGTCCATCCCGACGACCGCGAGGCCACGCTCGCCGAGGCCGCCGCGCTCTTCCAGGGCCACACGACCATCAAGTTCGACAACCGGTACGCGTGCAAGGACGGCTCCTACAGGTGGCTCGCGTGGACCGCGCACCTGGACGCGGCCGAGGAGCCGTCGCGCCGCCTCGTCTACGGCACCGCCCACGACGTCACGCCCTACAGGGAGCTGCTCGACAAGCTCGAGCGGACGCTCGCGCGGCTCCGCGACACGATGCAGGCGATGTCGACGCCGCTCATCCCGATCACCGATCGCATCATGGTCATGCCCCTCGTGGGCCAGATGGACTCGGAGCGGATCGATCAGGTGATGTCGGCCGCGCTCGCTGGAGTCCAGTCCACCCAGGCTCAGGTGGTCATCCTCGACGTGACGGGGCTCAAGGAAATCGACACGCGGGTCGCCGCCGGGCTCGTCGACACCGCGAAGGCGCTGCAGCTGCTCGGCGCACGGACGATCCTGACCGGCATCCGGCCAGCGGTCGCGCAGACGCTCGTCGGGCTCTCGCTCGACCTGGCGGGCCTCGTGACGAAGAGCACCCTCCAGAGCGCCATCGCCTTTGCGCTGCAGAGCGACCAGGGCGCGCCACGGGCCCTCGCCCGATAAGAGCGTCGGAAACGTGCCGGCGCCAGGCGGCGGAGCAGCCGACCGCGCTGGGCGGATGCGCGCGCCGGGGCGGCTGGTGTATAAGGCCGCGTGGCGTGTGTTCGTGTCCGTGGAGGTCGCATGTCGCTCGGCCGAGGTTCGGTCGCAGGAGCCTGCTGCGCAGCCATCGTGTTGCTCGCCGCCGTGTCGGCCTGCTCGACCAGGGTGCGGAGGTTCGGAGACGGCGACGCCGGAGGCGGCGGGAGCGCCTCGGCGTCGAGCGCCGGCGGCGGCTCGGCCGCGAGCACCGGCGAGGGCGGCTCGGCCGGGAGCGCCGATGGCGGCGCCTCGGCGTCGAGCGGCGGGGGCGGGTGCGAGCCCGGCCGCCAGGAGGCCTGTTACGAAGCGGCGCCGGCCACGTTGAACCGCGGACCCTGCCGCGCCGGCATGAAGATCTGCGACGACGAAGGGAACGGGTTCGGCCCGTGCGCCGGAGAGGTGCTGCCCGCCGCCGAGCGCTGCGACACCGCCGAGGACGAGGACTGCGACGGCGCGGTCAACGCGGGGTGCGTCTACGCCCGGTGCGCCGACGTCCCCCGCGGCCTGCCGAGCGGCGTGTACACCCTCGATCTGGACGGGGCCGGGAGAGATCCGGAGTTCCCCGTGGTGTGCGATCTGGAGACGGCCGGTGGAGGGTGGGCGCTCGTCTACAACAGCGTTGGTTCGGCGGAGGGAACGACGCTGGCGTTCTGGGACATCCCGTACGCCGAGCGGCTCGGGACCAAGGGCGAACCGGCGCTCACGCGGAACTTCTACAGGGGCTCTCTCTACCTCGTCGGCCGGGAGTACCGCGATGAGATCGAGGACATCGAGGGCACCGTCGCGGAGGTCCTGCGCGCGACCGCCGAAGGCATCGACACGACGACCATGAAGTTCCTCCACCCCCTGCACCGCTCCGGGGACGCCGACGTCTTCTTCTCCCATTTCCTCTCGGGGTGGTCGTCGCCCGACCACGACGGTGACACGGCCCCGGACAATAACTGCGCGGTCGAATCCCTGAACGTCACGCAGCACTACGCGCAGTGCTGGGACTACAACCTCGGCGCGGACGGGGACGCACCGTTCGACGACGGCGGCTGGGGTCCCCACCTCGGCACGCACGTCGCGGACCAGGTCGGCCTCGCGAACGACGATACGCGGTATACCCGCGTGCGGCGAATCTCGCGCTGGACACGGTGGTGAGCCGGGCATCAGGCGTACCTCCGCGCGTACCTCCGCGCGTACCTCCGCGGATTTTGTGACAATTTCCGGGAGGCTCGGGTATGCTCGCCCGGCCATGCGCTTCTATGCACTGACTTTGCTGACGCTCTTCGCGAGCCTCTGCCTGGCGAGCTGCTGGAACAGCGGCGCCTGCGTGGAGGGAGACGCGTGCGAGTGCTCCAATGGGGATGAGTGTTACCTCGGCTGCGACGGTGACAATTGCGACCAGCGCTGCTTCCAGATGGATCGCTGCGGCGCCGTCTGCGAGCACGGGTGCTCGTTCGAGTGCTTCGATGTCGACGAGTGCTCGGCCTCCTGCGGGGACGACTGCGACCTCAACTGCCATAACACGGCGGCGTGCGGGGCCATCTGCGATCGCGACTGCCGGTACGAGTGCCACGACACGAGCCGGTGCGGCGTCGTCGTCGGCTCGCGCAGCGTCGTGACCTGCCGGAACGTGGCGACCTGCGAGGTCGAGTGCCGGGGCTCATGCGAGGTGTTCTGCGACAACGTGGGCGGCGAGTGCCGCGTCACCTGCCCCGGCGGCGATGCTGCGGTCATGTGCCCGAACGGCTCGCGCTCGTGCGGCGGATGCTGAGGAGACCGAGACCGATGCAGAGAGCGATGACATCGCAGCTTCGCGCGCCGCGCCTCCTGGCCGCCGCGCTCTCGTTCGTGGCGCTGACGATCGGGTGGACCGAGGTCGGCGAGGCGCAGATGACGATCAAGCGCCCCGGCGATCGGCCCGACTACAAGGTCGAGCTGGAGCCGCACCTCCTCCTCACGCCGTTCGAGCCGCTCGGCGGCCCCGGCGCCGGGAACGGCTTCGGCGCCGGGATTCGCGCCACCATTGAACTCGCGCCCGACGGCTTCATCAAGCGCCTCAACGACTCTGTCGGGATCGGCTTTGGCCTCGACGGCATCCACTACGGAGGGGACGGGGACTACCGCGGCGTCTGCACCCGCTTCGAGAACGGGCCCGCGGGCACGCGGATCTGCACCGAGGTCGACCGGCACGGGGCGCCCTCGGACTACGTGTTCGGCTCGGTCGTGATGCAGTGGAACTTCTGGCTTCACCGGAAGTGGTCGGTCTTCGGCGAGCCGGGGCTGTCGCTGTACCTCGGCGACGTGGGCCGCGACGGGATCTTCGGGGTCTCACCGGCCCTGTTCGTCGGCGGGCGCTTCCACTTCACGGAGAACGTGACGCTCACGATGCGGCTCGGATACCCGGCGTTCTCGCTGGGCGTCTCGTTCCTCCTGTGAATTTCGCGCGCTCGCGGACGCCCGCGTCGTGCGCCCCCGCGCCCCTCCCGCTCGTGGAGCGCCCGCGCACCGCTTCCCCGCGACGCCGGCCGACCTGATATCCTGCGCCGCATGCCGGAGACGCCGCGATCCGAAGAGACGCTCGGCTCGGCCTTGATCGAGGACCTCACGGTCCCGAGGCTCGGCGCGCCGGCCGCGCAGCCCATGGAGGAGCTCTCGAGCTCGGCGCTCACCGAGGACATCGAGGCGATCGAGGCGGCGGCGGCCGGGGGCGCGGGCGGCGACCCGCTGATCGGGAGCCTGATCTCGGGGCGCTACCGCGTCCACGAGCTCATCGGCGAGGGCGGGATGGGCGCCGTCTACCGGGGCGAGCAGGTGCACCTCCGCAAGCAGGTCGCGATCAAGCTGCTCCGGCCCCTCGCCCGGCGGATGCCGGAGCTCGTGGTGCGGTTCGAGCGCGAGGCCGTCGCGGGAGCGCACATCCGGCACCCGAACGTCGTCGCCGCGATCGACTTCGGTCAGCTGGACGACGCGTCGTTCTTCCTCGTCCTCGAGTACGTCGAGGGGACGCCGCTCAAGGAGGCGATCGCGGGGGGACGGCTCCCGCCCGCGCGGGCGCTCCGCATCGCGCGCCAGATCGCGTCGGCGCTCGCGGCGACGCACGAGAAGGGCATCGTCCACCGGGACGTGAAGCCCCAGAACGTGCTGCTCGACGCGCACGATCAGGTCAGGCTCATCGATTTCGGGCTCGCGAAGGTGAACGTCGATCTCCTGTCCAGCCAGAGCCGCAAGACGGCGGCGCCGACCCCCGCCCTGACGAGCGCCGGCGAGGTCTTCGGCACGCTCGCGTACCTCGCGCCGGAGGCGCTGCGCGGGATGGACGCGGTGGACGCGCGCGCGGATCTGTATGCGCTCGGGCTCATGCTCTACGAGATGCTCACCGGACAGCACCCGTTCGGCACGAAGAACGTGGTGGAGCGGCTCAAGCAGCAGGGGCCGGAAGGTCCGCCGGCCCTCCGCGCGCGCGCTCCGGATCTGGAGGTGCCCTACGAGGTCGAGCAGGCCGTGATGCGGCTCATGGAGCAGGATCCGTCGTTCCGTTTCCAGACGGCGGCCGACGCCATCGCGGCGCTCGATGAGGGGCTCGCGGCGATCACGCGCGCCGCGGCGCCGGCAGGGGGCGGGATCGCCGCGGCTGGCCAGGCCCCATCGGGCGGGGCCATCGCGGCGAGCGGGGCCGCCGCGGGAGCCACCACCGCGGCGGGCCCGGGCGCCGCGGCTGGCCCGAGCATCGCGGCGGGTCCGAGCATCGCGGCGGGCCCGAGCACCGCGCCGGGCCAGGCCACGGCGGGCGGGGCCGCCGAGCAGGCTGCGAACGCGGCGCCCAGGGCTCAGGCGCCGTCTGCCTGGCCGGGGCCCCGGGCGACCTTGCTCGCGCGCGCGCACCGCCGGCCCACGGCCTCGCCGGGCTGGGTGCCCCTCGCGGCGGCGCTCTCGGCGCTGGCGGCGCTCGCGATCGGCGTCGCGCTCTGGCTCGTCGTCCGGCGGCCCGCAACGACCACGGAGACGCCCGCGCTCGCCTCCCATCTCCCGCCGGCGCTGGCAGCGCCGCCCCCTCCCGCCTCGGCGAGCGCGGCGCCCGAGGACGACGCCCGCGGCGCCCCGAGCCCGCGCGCGCAGCTCAGCCGGGCTGTGGCGACCAGGAACTGGGTGCTCGGGGCGCGGGCGCTGCTGGCCCTCGCGGAGGCCGATCCGGAGCTCGCCCTGAGCAGGGGCCTGCGCGAAGAGGTGCTCTCCACCGTGGCGGGCATCGGGTTCGAGGAGGACAACCCGGCGGCGGACGAGGTCTTCGACCTGCTCACGAACCGGCTCGGCAGCGGCGGGCTGGACGTGCTGCTCGACCTCGTGCGCGCGCGCGGAGGCACCAAGGCGGCCCGGCGCGCCAGCGAGATCCTGGCCCGGCCCGACGTGATGGCGCGCGCGACCCCCGCGCTCCGCGTCCTCTTCGCGTTCCGCAGGGCCAGCTGCGGCGGCAAGCGGGCGCTCTTCGGCCGCGCCGCGGCCGAGGGGGACGAGCGCATGCTCTTCGAGCTCCAGGTGCTGCACGGCGCGCGGTGCAGGCGGAACGATCCGTGCTGCTTCCGCGACGACAAGGCGATCGCCGACGCGATTCAGCAGCTGAAGACGCGCCTCGGGACGTGACCGGCGCGCGGCGCGCCTCCTCTCCGCCGGGCCCCGCCGCGGAGGCGCCGCTCAGAGCAGGCCGCAGCCGTTGTAGAGCGGCAGGAGATCGCTGTCGCGCACCTCGCTCCGGATCGTCTCGGAGTAGCTCTGGACGCTCGGCCCCAGCAGCGGGCCCAGGACCGCCCCGAGCAGCGGGAGCGGGTAGCAGGTCTGGTCGCCAGCGGCGTTCTTCACGCAGGTCAGATCGCAGAGCCCCAGGAAGGCGATACCGCACGTCGGCACGTGGCCACAGAGCCGCTCCAGCGAGAGCAGGCTGAGATCGAGCGGGCAGCTCAGCGAGAGCGATGAGAGCTCCCCGGTGAGATCGGGATCGATGCAGGCATACCCGGCGATGGTCGAGGAAAGGAACGCGTTGCCGTACATCGTGGCGTCGTGGACGACGAACTCCGAGTAGGGCTCCTCGTCCACAGGGCCATCAAGGGCCGCGTGGTTGCCCTGCAGCAAGATATCCACATGCTCGCCGGTGCCGTTCAGGTGCTGAAAGATGCACGAGGAGACCCAGCGCTGCTCCGAGGGGGTGAGAGCACGCGTCGTCCACGCCGGCGCGAACCCGAAGGAGCCGTAGAACTTGCGGCCGTCCGGACCATACACGACCTGTTCAGAGGACAGCGCGCAGCGCACGGTATAGTCGAGCACGCTCCTCCCACCGGAGGTGCCGAGCAGCGGCGTCGGAACCACGAAGTTCTTGGCGCCGACGAGCGCAGCCCGGCCGAGCGCTTGGAGCGCAGTGCGGTTCGCCGGCGCCCAGAAGTCGCTGGGGAGCAGGCCGTTACACCCGATGGGCACCGCAGTGCGCCGTATTGGCAGCTCCGCCGTCTCGACGGGGTCGGTGTCCGATGGAGCGTCGGGGTCTGTGTCCGACGGGGCGACGCATCCCGCCGTGAACAAACCGGCGCCAAGCAGACCAGCCGCAATGAAACGGATCGATGACATTCAGCTCTCCTCCGAGAAAGGCGCGCTGCCACGCACGGGCCCGGGCTCCGACACCGACCAGTGATCTCGCTCTTCCTTAAATTAACAGTCTTTCATTTCCCAGGATGCATTGCAATACCGAAAACTAGCACACGGAGGTTTGTTGCCCCTATACGGACTCGCCGGAATATCGAACGGAACGCGCCTTATCGAGTCAGGATCAAGTCACTGCGATACAGCTGGACGAACGTCCGGCGTCCGCGATGTCTCCTCGAGGTTGCGCTCCAGCTCGACGAAGCGGGACAGCCACAGGGGGCTGTCCCCGCGGTGCTCCCGCGCGCTCGCGAGCGCCTCCTCCGCCTCACGCGCGTGTCCGCGACGGAGCGCCATGCGAGCACGCCAGTAAAGGAACATCAGCGTCTGCTCGGCGATCGACTGGTCTTTCGCCCGCTGGATCGCCTCGCTCCACGCGAGAGAGGACGGAGGTTCCGGCCGGAGCCCGACCTCGGAGAGCACGAGCTCGAGCAAGCCGTACTCCGTGAGATCGCCCGGCTCGAGAGCGCAGGATCGCTGGATCCACAGCACCAGCTGGCTCGCCTGCTCGTACTCGTCGAGCGCGAGGTGGATCTGCGCGAGCAGCATCGCCGTCTGGGGCATCGGGCGCTCGGAGGCCTGCTCTTCCAGCCATCGGGCGCGCCGCACGAGCGCGAGCGCCTCGCGCTGCCTGTCGCTCCAGTGCAGCAGCACGGCGACGTTGTACGAGGCCATCTTCTCCAGCCACGGATTGCCGATCTCGCGCGCGAGATCGACGGCGCGGCGCAGGTCGCCGACCGCGCCCGGCAGCGACCACCGCCAGGCCCACAGCGCGATGCGGTTGATGTACGCCCCGCAGAGGTGAAATCGATCGCCGGCCGCCGTGACCAGGGCGATCAGGTCGTCGGAGGCGCGCTCGGCGTCCTCGCGGCGGCCTGCGCTCGCGAGCTGGAACGACAGCATGATCAACGCAGGGACACGCGCGTCGTAGTCTCCCGACGCCGCGGCGCGATCGGCGCACGCGGTGAGCTCCGCGATGGCCTCCTCGGTCCTCCCCCGCCGCCACGAGGTGCGGGCCTCGGCGACCCGGAGGCGCAGCGCGAGCTCGGGCGAGCCCTGCGCGTGCGCGTGCGCGTCGACGAGCGGCCGCGCCTCCTCCACCCGGCGCGCCGACGCCTCGAACTCGAAGGCCCAGTCGAGCACGGTAGCGTCCTCGAGCAGGAGGCTCGCCCTCGCCTGCGCGTCGCCGAGCGCCTCGGCCAGCGCGAGCGCGTCGCCGAAATCGCTCCGCGCCTCCCGGACGCGGCACATGCGGTACCGGCTCCTGCCGCGGCCCGCGAGCGCGCGCGCGCGCCGGGGCGCGTCGCCTTGCTCGGCGATCTGGAGCGCGGCGTCGTAGCGCCGGTCGGCCTCGACGGCGTCGTGCCGCGCGGACGCGAGATCGCCGAGCGCGAGGTAGGCGTCGGCCGCCTCGGCGCGCTCGCCGCACACGGCCGCGTGGCGCGCGAGCGCGCGGAGGCCGCCGGTCGAGCCGGCCGCCACCTGCGCCCGCCAGTACGCGAGGGCGCTCCGGTGGATCGCGGCCCGGTGCGCCGGGTCGAGCATCTCGTAGACCGCCTCCTGGAGGACCGCGTTCTGGAACGCGTGCCGGTCGTCCACGCCGCCGCCGCGGCCCTCGCCGTCGCGCAGCAGGATCCGCCGCTCGACCAGGGCCGCGAGCCCGAAGCCCGCGTCGACCATCGCTCCGGCGCCGCCCGCGCGCTCCAGGCCGTCCAGCACCGCCTCGAGCTCGGCGCGATCGAACGACATGCCGAGCGCCGAGCAGACCCGGGCGCACGTCGCGAGCTCCGGCGGCAGATCGTCGAGCCGCTGCGCCGCGAGCCATTGCCACGCCGGCGCCGGCGGCAGCGCCTCGACCTCCGCGGTCGCCACGTACGAGCCGCCGCCGGCGCGCCGGCGCACGACGCCCGCGCGCTTGAGCGAGCGGACGAGCTGCCGCAGGCAATCCGGGTTGCCCCCCGCCCAGTCGGCCAGCCGGCGGAGGATCTCCGCCGGCGGGTACTCGGCCGGCAAGAGCAGGCGCGAGGCGAGATCCATCGCCGCCTCCTCCGCGAGGGGCGCGAGCGTCACGCGGGTGTGGCGCTGGTTGCGCTGACCCCAGCTGGGACGGGCCTGCTCGAAGCGAGGGCGCGCGGTCACGACCACCCAGAGGGGGGTGCCCTCGCCGTCGAGCGTGGCGTACTCGAGCGCGTCGAGCAGGACGTCGTCCGCCTGGTCGGCGTCGTCGAGGATCACGGCGAGGGGGCCGCGGCGCGCCCCGCGGCGGAGCGCCTCGGCGAGCGCCAGCATCAGGCCGTTGCGGGCCTCCCCGGCCAGGCGCCCGCCGCGGGGCCCGGCCCAGCCGAGCGCCGCGGCGACGGCCTCCCACGTCGCGCCGCCGAGCGTCTCACCGAGCCGCTCCACGCAGAACTGCCGCGGATCTCCGGGGCTCTCCCGCGGCGCGTCGAGCGCGACGCAGAGGAGCGCGCGCACGGCCTGCGCGGCGCCGCCGTGGATGGGGTGGAGCGCGCGCACGGCCACCACGCGCACGTCCGGGACCGGCACGCCGGCGATGCTGGCCGCCTCGGCCGCGAGGCGCGTCTTGCCGAGACCGGCGTCGCCGATGAGCGTGAACAGGCCGGGGCACGTCCCGTCGAAGGCGTCGGTCGCGCTGGCCGCGAGCGCCGAGAGCACGTCGTCGCGGCCGAGCAGCGCCGGCTCGCGCAGGCTCTCCGGGTCGCCTGGCGGCGTGGGGGCGAGCTCGTCGTCGGGTAGCGCGCGCTCGAACTCCTCGGTCATCGCGAGGCCGCCCCAGGGCTCGGCCGGCAACCACGCCTCGGGGCGCTCGACCGGCGCGCCGTAGGCGGCGTGCAGCCCGCCGGCGATCCTGCGCAGGCGCACGCTGGCGAGGTGCAGCGCCACGCGCGCGCCGCCGCTCAGCGCGAGATCGCGCGCCGCGGCCAGCGCGGCGCGGGCTGGATCGTCGACGTCCCTCGCGGAGAACACGGCGAGGCAGCGCTGCCCGCGCTGCCGCGCGACGAACCCTCGGCGGCCGCCGATCGCCGCGATCACCGGCCCGGCGCCGCCCTCCGCGAAGAGCAGCGCGACCGGCTGCAGCCCCTCGGCGACGGCCGCCGCGGCGCCGTCGCCCTGCCGCTGCGATCGCGGCGCGGACGGAGGCGGGATCGAGTCGGCGCGAGGCCGCGCGCGCAGGGCGTGCAGGGTGCGCCGGAGCGCGGCGGCGCTGTCCGGGCGGCGGCTCGGGTCCTTGGCGAGGCAGGCGAGCGTCAGCGCCTCAAGCCCCTCGGGGACGTCCACGAGATCGCTCGGGCGCGGCGGGCGCAGCGCCAGGTGGCCGTGCTCGACGGCGGTCTCGCCCCCGACGAACGGCGGGCGCAGGGTGAGCAGCTCGAACAGGATCACGCCGAACGCGTAGATGTCCGCGCGCGCGTCGCTCCGCGAGGCGTCGCCCCGGAGCAGCTCCGGAGCCATGTACTCCGGCGTCCCCACGATGTCGCCGGCGCGCGTCGCGCCTGCCGGCGCGTCCGGCGGCTCGCCGCCTTCGGCGGGCCTCGCCAGGCCGAAATCGAGCAGCACCGCGCGGTCGCTCGAGCCGAGCAGGAAGAGGTTCTCCGGCTTGAGATCGCGGTGGATGACGCCGCGCGCGTGCGCCGCCTCGATCACGGCGAGGATCGCGTCCGCGCGCCCGGCGGCGCGGTCCGGATCGGGCGGCGCGCGCAGCACCGCCAGCTCCTCGGCGAGGGTCTGGCCGAAGAGCCGCTCCATCACGAGATAGGGCTGCCCCCCGGGGAGCTCGCCGCAACCGACCAGCTGCGGGGCGTGCGGCACGCCGACGCGCTCGAGCAGCGCGGCCTCCCGCCGGAACCGCTCGCGCAGGTTCCACGCCGCGTGCCTCCCCACCTTGATGGCGACCGGCGCTCCATCGCAGTCCTGCTGCGCGGCCCATACGTCGGAGAAGCCGCCATGACCGAGCGGACCGAGCAGCGAGAAGCCCTCGATCGCGGGCGCCGCGCGCTCCACGGTGTCACGCTCACCGGGCGGCGGAACAAAGCCATCTCTGACACACGGAGCGCCAGCGGCGAGCCGCCCGTGACATACGGAGCAACGGTGCATGATTCGGCTCGTCTGCCGGCAACCGGGGTCGCGGTCGACACCGGCTTACGCGTACTGTAATGCGCGGGCTCAGCAGTTGTCATTGAGGAAGTAAGCGGCTGTCGCATATCCCATGAAGAACCCTGGCCAGAACGATGAGCTGCTTCCCGCCGCGCCGCCGGCCGACGCCCCCGCGACGGGCGAACCCCCGTTGGTCACGTCGCGGACATGGAAACAACACACGCCCGACACACGCGATCGCGAGGACGCCGGCCCGGGCGCCCCGCGCGCCGCGACGCTGCGGGCAGGCGAGTACCTCCTCGACGGCGTCATCGCCGAGGGGGGGTTCGGCGTCGTCCACCGCGCGGTGCACGCGGCGAGCAAGGCGCCGGCGGCGGTCAAGATCATGCACGCCGACCTGATCTCGCGCGCCGACGTGGTGCTCCGCTTCCAGCGCGAGGTGGACGCGATCGGGCGGATCCGGCACCCGAACGTCGTGGAGATCCTCGACGTCGGGCGGCTCGACGACGGGCGGCCCTACTTCGCGATGGAGCTCCTCCAGGGCAGGAGCCTCGAGCAGCACCTGTTCGCCCGCGGGCGGCTCTCGGCGGACGAGGCGCTCGCGATCCTCGATCCGCTCTGCGGCGCCCTCGCCGCGGTCCACGCGCTCGGGATCATCCACCGCGACGTGAAGCCCTCGAACGTGATCCTGTGCGAGCGCGGCGGGGAGCTCAGGGTCGTGCTGCTCGACTTCGGCATCGCGAAGCTGCTCGGCGCGACGGATCTCTCGCTCACGTCGTCACGGCACGTCGTGGGGACGCCGGCGTTCATGTCGCCCGAGCAGCTCCTCAACCGGCCTGTCGACATGCGGACCGACGTCTATGCGCTCGGCGCGCTGCTCTACACGATGATCGCGGGATCCATGCCGTTCCTGGCGACCACGTATCCGGTGCTGCGCCACCTGCACCTGCACCAGGCGCCGCCCCGCCCGAGCCTGCACGCGCCGGTCGACCCGGCGTTCGACGATATCGTCGTGCGGGCCATGAGCAAGGATCCCGCGGGGCGCCACCCGGACGTCGCCGCGTTCCTTGGCGACGTCCGGGCCGCGACGGCGCGGATCGCGCGGACCGGCGCGGTGGAGGCGGGGCACATCCGGCGCCTCGCCATCGGGCTGCTCGTCGAGGTCCTCGCCGAGAGCCGCGCGCTCGAGGCCCCCACCGACGCTTTCCTGGCCGATTTCGAGGCGGTGGTCCCGGACGCCGTGGCCGCGCTCGCGCCCTCGGGGTTCTCGCCGCTCGCGATCACGAGCACCAGCGTGCTGCTCGCCGCGCCCTTTCGGCGCGACGAGCGCGGCACCGACGAGGCGCGCCACCGCGCGATCGCGGCCGCCATCGCGCTGCACACGCGGCTCGCCGGGCCGGGCCAGCGCGATCCCAGGATCAGCGTCCGCTTCTGCCTCCACGCCGGCGACGCGGTGCTCACCGAGGACGGCGTCCTGGTGGGCGGGAACCTCCTCGAGCTCTCCTCGTGCCTCCCGGAGACGGCGGAGCCGGGCGTGTACGCGTCGCCGGCCATGCTCGATGGCGTCGCGTTCCTGTCACACCGGGTCCCGGGCGCCGCCGGCGCCACGATCCCGATGCGCCGCGTGTTCGTGCGGTCGCCTGGCCGCGCCGCGGCGCCCGCCTAGAGCGGGGCCGCGAGCGCCGGGCGCAGGGTAGGTCAGCGGGCGGGCTTGACGAACTTGAGGGTCATGCGGTCGCTCTCGCCGATCGCGGCGTAACGCGCCCGGTCCTTGTCACCGAGCCGGAAGTTCGGCGGCAGGGTCCAGACCCCTTCCGGGTAGTCTTTCGTGTCCTTCGGATTCGCGTTGACCTCGGACTTGCCGCCGAGCTTGAAGCCCGCCGACTCGATCTTCTGGATCACCCACGCTTCCGGGAGGTATCCCTGCTTCGCGCTCTCATCGGGGTTGGCGTCGGGCTTGGCGCGGTGCGCCTCGATACCGAGGACGCCGCCGGGCTTGAGCGCCTTGAACGCCTCGGCGACGTAGGCGTCGAACTTGCCGTTCCGGTGCCAGTTGTGGGCCTCGCGAATGGCGATGACGAGGTCGGCCTTGCCCTCGATCCCGAGCTTCGGGCTGTCGCGATCGATCACGATGACATCGACCTTGCCGAACAGATCGGGTGACTTCTCGAGCAGGCGCTTCACGCGCTTTCCATAGAGCGTGTTGCGCGAGTCCTCGGGGCCGTTCGGATCGAACGACGTGATGAGGAGCTTGCCCTTCTTCGCGAGCACCGGCGCGAGCAGCTCGGTGTACCAGCCCTCGCCGGCCCCGAGCTCGATGACCGTGCTCGTCTGCTTGAGGCCGAAGAACTCCAGGGTCTCGACCGGATGCCGGGCGGCGTCGCGCTCGGCGTTGCCCGGGGTGCGGTGCTTCCCCTTGAGCGCCGCCCGCAGCGCGGCGCCCGCGCTCGGGTAATTGGCCGCGATGAGCGCCTTGACCTCGGCCTTGAGCGCGTCGTCGAACCGCGCCGCCTCCTTGTCGGCCTTGGCCTCCATCGCCTTCGTATCCTCGGCGAGCTTGGCGAGCTCCGCCTGCTTCTTCTCGGCTTCCGGGTCCGCCTTGGGCGGCGCCGCCGCCTCGGGCTGCGCGGCCGGCGCGGCGACCGGCGGCGCCGGCGCGGGGGCCGGCGGCGGGGGCGGGGCGCTCTCGACGGGCGGCGGGCTCCCCGCACAGGCGGCGAGCGCGCCAGCGAGGACGAACAGCAAGGTCCTTGAAGTGATGTGCATGCGCGGTTGCGTAGACCGGGCGGCAAGACGTGGCAAGAGGGCGGAAGACACCGCGAAACCACAGGGAAAACCGGCGAGGTTCCGCGTTGACCGGGCGGCGGAGCCAGGGTAGCGTACGCGGTCCCGGGGGGTGCTCGCACACTCACGCAGGTGGCCGATGCCGCTCAAGGTCCATAACACGCTCACGAGGAAGAAGGAGCCTTTCGTCTCCGCCCGACCGAAGGTCGTGCGCATCTACACGTGCGGTCTCACGGTCTACGCTCCGATGCACATCGGGCATGCGCGCACCTACTGCTTCTGGGATGTCTTCCGCCGCTACCTCGAGTACCGCGGCTATCATGTGCTGAGCATCATCAACTACACGGACATCGACGATCGCATCATGCAGCGCGCGAGCGAGCGCGAGGGCGCCGTCGACGTCGCCGAGCGGAACATCGCGGCGTTCCGGCGCGACTGCCGCAAGCTCCACATCAAGGACTACGCCGTCTACACGCGCGCCACCGACTTCGTCGACGAGCAGGTCGACATGGCGAAGCGCCTGATCGAGAAGGGCCACGCCTACACGGTGAACGGCGAGGTCTTCTACGAGGTCGGCACGTGGGCGTCCTACGGTGAGCTCTCGGGGCGCAAGGTCGACGAGCAGGAGGTCGGGGCGAGCGGCCGCGTCGAGGAGGACTTCGCTCGGAAGAGGCACCCGGCAGACTTCAGCCTCTGGAAGCCGACCGGCGCGGGCCAGCCGAGCTGGGGCACCGGCGAGGAGGGGTGGCCGACCGGGCGCCCCGGCTGGCACATCGAGTGCTCGGCGATGAGCACGGCGCTCCTGGGCGACCATTTCGACGTCCACGGGGGCGGCATCGACAACATGTTCCCTCATCACGAGAACGAGATCGCGCAGAGCGAGCCGCTCTGCGGGCGGCCCTGGGTGCGCTACTGGCTGCACCCGGAGCACCTCGATCTCAAGGACGTGAAGATGTCGAAGAGCCTCGGGAACGTCATCTCCATCGAGGAGCTCCTGTCGAGGCACGGGCACGACGAGGCGCGCTGGTTCTTCGTGACGCAGCATTACCGTTGCAAGCTCCCGTTCGGCTGGGAGCTGCTCCAGCAATCCGCTTCGGGCTATGCGCGCATCAAGAAGCTCGCGACGGTCCTCGCCGAAAAGCTGAGCGGCGCGACGGAGGCTCCCCTCGCCCCGGGCGCGTACGCGTCGCAGCGACCCGAGGAAGAGCGGTTCCCGAGGATGCGCCACCACTACGTTCACGGACAGTTCGGGGAGCACACCGAGCGGTTCATCGCGCGCTTCATCGAGGCGATGGACGACGATCTGAACACGCCGAACGCCGTGGCTGCATTTTTCGATTACGTGAGCGCGCTCTATTCGGCGGGGATCGAGCGGTGTGAGGACCGCCCCTCGATGCTCGCGGTCTACCGGGCCATCGTGCGTCACCTCGCGGTGTTCGGGGTGGAGATCGCCGAGCCGGCGCTCTATCCGGAGCTCGTCCCGGACTACGCGCTCCCCCCTGCCGAGGGCGCGGCTGGGCGCGGCGGCGACGCCGCGATCGACCGGCTGATCGCGATGCGCCAGGCGGCCCGGAAGGCGAAGGACTTCGCCAAGGCGGACGCCATCCGCAACCTGTTGACCGAGGCAGGGGTCGTGCTCGAAGACACCCCCCGCGGCCCCCGCTGGTCTTCCTCCTGAGGAGCTCTCCCGCTTCGGATACGGGCCCATTTCGACGTTTTCGGTGCTCGGCGTACCAAAGTACGCCTCCGCGCCGAAAACGCCGATCTGGGCCCGTCTCCTGTGCGGGAGAGCTCCGCTAACGGGTGTATCAGAGGTCGGAGAAAGAGCGGAGAGGATCGCGCGGCGGAAACTTGCCGGGGGCAGGTGCCGCGCGGTGAAGGTGGATGCGGCGGCGCGGCATATAGAAGCGGCGCAATGGATGACCGCTCGACGGCGGAGCTGCGGTCGGGACGAAGTGTGACGGGCGCGCGGCTGCGAGGAGGAACCTTGTTGTCCCTCTCTGCCGCTCGCCACGGGCGCACCATTTCGACGCGTCGGAAGCGTGCTTGTTTGACCTCGAGCACCCGCCTGGGATCGCAAAATGGGTGTGCCAGATGTGCCAGTGTCGGGGTTCAACGACATGGCCAGGCCCGCTGGGATCGACGCAACGGGGCGAAAAGCTCGATCTTGGGCTGGGCATATCAATTGCCAATCGGGTCCTCCGCACCAGCGCCCAAACCCGAACAGCCCGGTCGGGTCTGACAGACGCCTGTTCGCGTCGCCGACCGCAGCTCGAGCTGCGGCCGGGCGGCGCTCGTGCAGTCAACTCTTACCCAACGAGAACGCAGATGCGGAACCTCTCCTTCGGCTTCGCCCATCCTCTCTCAATCAAAACCAGCTCGGCCGCGGTCCTCGCCCTGCTCGCCTCGGGCGCCGCCGCGTGCGGAAGCTATGGCGTCGATGAAGGCTCACTCGGCGATGCAGAACTAGCCCTCGAAGCGACAGTCGGCGCGTCGAGCGTCGTCAGCGGCACCAGCAGCGGCGTCGGCACCGGCGTCGGCAGCAGCTCGGTCGCCACCTCCACCACCGGCGTCGGCGGCGGCGGCTCCGGCGGCTCGGGCAGCAGCGTGGTCGCCAGCTCCAGCAGCGTCGGCTCCGGCAGCACCTCGTCCATCGCCGGCGTCGGCGGCGGCGACCCCGCCACCACCAGCGTCGGCGTCGGCGGCGGCGCCGGCGTCGGCGGCGGCGACCCCGGCGATCCGCCCCCGGTGGGGCCGCCGGCCGTCGGCTTCTGGCAGCTCGACGACTGCAACGCCGCGACGACGGCGCTGTTCGACTCGTCGGGCAACGGCAACACGGCCACCCGCTCGGCCAACGCGGCGTGCGCTCAAGGGATCAGCGGCCTCGGCGTCGAATTCAACAAGGAAAACGACAAGATCCTTGTCGACGACGACGCCAGCTTCACGTTCGGACAGAACCTCGCGGTCGCCGCGTGGGTCAAGCCGACAGCGGTGTCGGGGTCGACGCCGCGGACCATCGTGCAGGAGAAGGGCGGCGGAGAGACGAGCTTCTCGCTCGACATCCGGAACAGCCAGGCGCGGTTCACCGTGACCTTGACCAACGGGCGGACGGTCACCTCCCGCGCCCCCATCCAGGCCGGCGTGTGGACCCACGTCGCGGGCACCTACGACGGCAGGTTCGTTCGGCTCTTCCTGAACGGCGAGCAGGTCGGCCAGGTGAGCGCGGCGGGCACGCTCCACGACATCGACGCGCCCATCCGTATCGGCAACAACGTGCAGAAGGAGCGCTTCACGGGCGTGCTCGACGAGGTCTGGCTCTCCGCCTCGCCGACGACCGCCTTCGAGATCGCCCAGCTCTCCTGCCTCAGGCGCCCCGCGACGCTCGTCGTCACGCCGGCGAGCAGCGGCGTGGTCGCCCCGAACACGCCGGTGCCGTACCAGATCGCCGTCACCAACAACGATGTCGGCTCGTGCACCGCCGGCGACTACTTCCTCCAGATCTCCAGCCCCTCGGCGGGGATCGACGTCTCCGCGGATAACCAGTTCTTCCCGGGCGTCCTGCCCGGGACCACGGCGACGTTCCCCGTGACCGTCACCGGCACCGAGGACGCGGAGCCCGGCGCCCACGAGATCCCCTTCTCCGTTGTCGACTTCAGCTCGCCCCAGTTCTTCGTCGCCTCGGGGGCCCTCAACTTCGAGCTGGCCGAGCCGACGGGGTGCTTCGTCCGGACGAGCCGAGAGATCTTCGTGAAGGACCTCAGCGTGGTCGAGGATCCCCTCCGCACGACGTTCAACGGGCCGCCGAGCGATCCGCGCACGGGCGCATGGACGTTCGCGCGCCTGATGGAGGACATGGCGCCCACGCCCGCCGACGCGCCGGCGATGGTCGAGGAGCTCTTCAGCACCTGGCTGACCGATCAGGCCGTGAACGGCTTCACCGTGCCGGCGCGCCCGGCGATTCAGCAGGTCGTGCTCGACGGGTGGCCGAGGAGCCCGGACGGGTCGCTCGACCTGCAGCAGGCGCCGCTCTTGCTGCTCGGCATCGTCAACAGGATCGACGTGCGCAACCTCGCCGAAGGCAACGCCGGCGAAGGGAGGTTCGTGTTCGGCGTCGTCAGCCAGGGCTTCCCGCAGCAGTTCACCGTGATCCTGGAGTACAAGCTCCCCGCGTCGACCGAGGCCGACGTGCTCGACTGGGCCAACGACTGGCACGCCCTCGGCAGCCTGCCCTTCCCGTCCGAAGCGTACAACGCGGCGCTCCAGGACATCACCACGCGGTTCGCAGGCCGGAACGCCGCGCCCGGCAAGCCGAACGGGAGCTCGCTCGGGCAGCTCCGCACGAACGAGATCGCGCTCGCGGGGCCGTGGGAGCTGCGCGAGTTCGTCCTCTCGCCCCAGACGGGCTTCCTGCGGCCGGAGACCGTCAAGCTGACGCCGGATCTCGGGTTCGACGGATCGCCCACGCTCGCTGCCTTCGTGAACCAGAACGAGGCCTCGATCATCGCGGAGCAGCACACGGTGCCCGACACGTTCCAGGGGAGCCCGTTCCTCGGCGGATCGTCGTTCAACAACCTCACGGCCTGGACCGCTCCTGGCATCCTCAACAACGAGGCACGGCACAAGTTCTCGCTCAACACGTGCAACGGGTGCCACGGCGCTGCGGAGACAGGGACGGGGTTCCTGCACGTGAACCCGAGGTCGCCCGGGAACGAGGCGTCGCTGTCGGGCTTCATGACGGGGATCACCGTCCCTGATCCGGTGACCGGCGAGCCGCGCACCTTGAACGATCTGAGGCGCCGGAACCAGGATCTGACGGCGCTGGTCTGCGAGCCTGCCCCGGCCTTCGCGGCGCTCAGGGCCGCGCCGAGCGGCGGCGCGTCGGCCAGCGCGGCCACGAGCCGCTCGGCGTTCATCCGCCGCGGCATCGGGCGCGTGCACTGATCCGGAAGCGCCCCGGCGCGAGGGGCGGCGGGCGCGGCCGGCGAGCCGCGCCCGCCCGGCCTCCCGGGCAGGCCCCGAGGAGGACGCGCCGTCGCTTCAGCGGTCGAGGCCCGCGCAGGAGAGCCGCGTCCCGGCCGGGAGCTCCAGCCCGAAGCGCTCTCTCAAGACGTCGACGAGCGCGTCGTCGCGCACCAGGACGCGCTCGACGCCGTCCCTCCTCCAGATACCCAGCTCACGGTTGCGCAGCGTCACCCGGCCCTCCGGCGACGGGAGCGCCGCGATGAGGTTGTTCACGAACAGCGAGCTCGGGTGCGTGGACGTGTAATGGTTCGCCACCTCGTAGTCGATCGGGAGGTTCTCCTCGAGCGTGAACGCATAGATGTCCTGACACGCCTCACCCGCACTGGAGACGAGCACCCATGACGCGCCCTCCCGGCGCAAGCCGATCACGTCGAGCACCCGCGCGCGGCCCTCGCCCTCGACGAGCGGGAGCGGCTGTAGGAGCCCCGGACCGCCGAAGCCGACATCCGCGATGAACGGCCCCTCGGGCAGCTCGACCAGCGACAGCATGTGAGATCGAGGGCCCGTGTCGCTGCGCTGGAACCGCACCCGCGCGATGAGCGTCGTGAGCTTGAATCCGAGCCGGCGCAGCACCGCGGCGAACAGCGTGTTGTGCTCGAAGCAATAGCCGCCGCGGCGCGCCCCGACGAGCTTCGCCTGGACGCTGGCCAGGTCGAGGCGGATCGGTCGGCCGAGCAGGACGTCGAGGTTCTCGAAAGGGATGGAGTAGACGTGCGCCGCGTGGAGCGCGTCGAGGACCTCACGCGTGGGGGCGAGCGCGCCGCGATGGCCGATGCGTGCGAGGTAGGCGTCGAGGTCGAGCGAGGCGCTGTCCTGTGTCGAAGGTTGCATTGGATCGGTGCAGCGAGGATACGCGGCCCCTCGCTTGACCGTCAACGCGCCGGTCAGCACATTGACGGCGGTGGAGCAGGACCATCGAACCCGTGCAGGCTGCGCTGGGCCGCCCCGTGGCTTCGCTGCGGAGAGCGCTCGATGGCTCTCTGCGCAGGGTCGGTCCGTGGAGCGCCGGGATGATCACAGCCCCGAGCGGCGGCGGACTGGGCAGCACGCCCGGCGCGGCCTGGTCGCCGCCGGTCGAACGACATGCCCGCGCCCGACCGCTATACCGTGACGGAGATCCTCCGCGAGGGGACCAGGTTCGTCGTCCATCGCGGCCTCCGGAACGAGGACGGTTGTCCGGTCGTGCTCAAGATCCCCCGGGCAGAGCCCCTCGACGGCCGGGACGCGGCGCGGCTGCGCCACGAGCTCACGATCGGGCGGAGGCTCAACGGTCGATCCGCGATCAGGCCCTATGAGCTCACCACGTACCGGAACCGGCCGGCGCTCGTCCTGGAGGACTTCAGGGGTCGCTCGCTCGATCGGGAGCTCGGGGCGCCGATGGAGCTCGAACGTTTCTTGACGATCGCCCGCAGCATTTCGATGGCCCTCGCGGACATCCACGCAAAGGGGGTCGTCCACAAGGACATCAAGCCGCAGAACATCCTCGTCGATTCCAGGTCAGGCGAGGTGAAGATCGCTAACTTCGATCTCGCTTCCCTCCTCCCGGAGGACCAGGCCGACGCGCGGATTCCGAGCGTCATCGAGGGGACCCTCGCCTACATGTCGCCCGAGCAGACAGGGCGCATGGGCCGCGCGGTCGATCACCGCACCGATCTCTACGCGCTCGGCGTCACGCTCTACGAGATGCTCACCGGCGTCCTGCCCTTCTCGGCCAGCGACGCCCTGGAGTGGGTCCACCGCCACACCGCTGTCCTCCCCCGGCCTCCCTCGGAGCTCGTCCCGGGTCTCCCGTCGCCCGTGTCCGATCTCGTCATGAAGCTCCTGGCCAAGGCCCCCGAGGATCGGTACCAGAGCGCGCGCGGCCTCACGCTCGATCTCGAGCGATGTCTCGAGGGGCTCACGACGCGCGCGCGCATCGACCCATTCCCGCTGGGAGAGCACGATTTCTCTGGTCTCTTCCAGATCCCGAAGAAGCTCTACGGCCGCGAGCGCGAGCTCCGCGCCCTCGTCGCCGCCTTCGAGCGCGTGGCGCGGCTCGGAGCCCCCGAGTTTCTCCTCATCTCCGGCGACGCCGGCGTCGGCAAGACGTCGCTGGTACAGGAGCTCTACCGGAAGGCGGTCCGGGAACGGGGCCTCTTCGCCGCGGGCAAATTCGACCAGCAACGCCGACACGTGCCCTACGCCACGATCGTCCAGGCGCTCCGCGAGCTCGTCCGCGAGCTCCTGAGCGGAAGCGAGCCTGTCGTGGACGCGTGGCGGAGGCGGCTCTCCGCGGCCCTCGGCAAGAACGCGCAGCTCATCATCGATGTCCTCCCGGAGGTGGAGCTCATCCTCGGCGAGCAGCCGCCCGTCCCCGAGCTGCCGCTGACCGAGACAGAGAACCGGTTCGCGATGGTGTTCCGGCACTTCGTCGGCGCCTTCTGCCGCGAGGAGCGCCCACTCTGCCTCTTCCTCGACGACCTCCAGTGGGCAGACCCGGCGAGCCTCGCGCTCCTCGAGCAGCTCGTCACCCACCCCGAGACGCAGCGCCTGCTCGCCATCGGCGCCTACCGTGCTGACGAGGTGACCCCGCTCCACCCGCTGACGCGCATGCTCGAGCGCGCGCGCGGCGCCGGCACCAGGCTCCTCAAGGTCGAGCTCTCTCGGCTGTCCGAGGGGGATGTGCGGCGGCTCGTCGCCGATACGGTCCATACGAGCGGAAAGCACGCCGCCCCGCTCGCGCGCCTCGTCCATGAGAAGACCGCCGGCAATCCGTTCTTCGCCACCCAGTTCTTGACCATGCTCCACAAAGAGGGCCTGCTCGATGTCGATCTGCGCGCAGGCGCCTTCAGGTGGGATATCGACGCGATCCGCGGCAAGGGCCTCGCCGAGAACGTGGTCGATCTCATGATCGCGAAGATCAAGCGCCTCTCCCCGCCCGCCCAGAAGGCGCTCACGCTGGCCGCCTGCGTAGGGAATACCGTCGATGCCGGCACCCTCGCCGTCATCCGCGATCGGTCCGAGGACGCCATTCACGAGGACCACCGGGAGCTCGTGCGCGAGGGGCTGCTCCTCAGGTCCGGCGACACGTACCGGTTCCTCCACGACCGTGTCCAGCAGGCGGCTCACGCGCTCATTCCGGAGGCGGAGCTGGGGGCGGTGCACCTCTGCATCGGGCGGCTGCTCGCCGCCCACGCGCCTCCCGACGCGGCCGAGGCGCGCGTCTTCGAGATCGCCGGCCACCTCAACCTGGGCGCCGCCCTCGTGACCGACCGGCACGAGAAGGACCGGATCGCCAGGCTCAACCTGGTGGCGGGACGGCGAGCCAAGGCCTCTGCAGCCTACGCAGCCGCGGCCAGCTACCTCGCGGCGGGCATCGCGCTGCTCGGGGACGACGCCTGGGACAAGGAGCGCGCGCTCGCGCTCGACCTCCACTGCGAGAGCGCGCGCTGCGCGTTCCTGATCGGCGACTTCACCGCCTCAGAACGGCTCGTCGACGTGCTCATGCAGCGCGCCCGGAGCCGGATCGAGCTCTCGGAGGTCCACGACATCGAGATCGTCCTCCACACGACCCGGGGCGATTTCGAGCGAGCAGCGCGGAGCGCCCTCTCCTGTGTGCGCCGCTTCGACGTCGACATCCCGCTCCACCCGACGCGCGACGCGGTGGAGCGCGCGGCGCGCGAGGTCTGGAGCGAGGTGTGCGACCGCCGCATCGAGCAGCTCGCCAGCCTGCCGCGCACGGTCGATCCGGACATGCTGGCCGTGATGACCACCCTGTCGACCGCCCTCCCGTCAGCCTATTTCTCGGATCCGCACCTCTACAGCCTCATCGCGTGCCGCATCGTCCAGCTCAGCCTCCGCGCGGGCAACTCGGACGCTTCTCCGCCTGGATACGTCGCGTTCGGCGGAACCATCGGCCGCGTCCTCGGCTTTTACAGGGAGAGCTACCGCTTCGGCGAGCTCGCCCGCGCGCTGCTGGAGACCAGCGGCCGGGCCGGGAACCGGGCGCAGATCCTCCATATGATCAGCACCTTCATCGACCCCTGGATCCGCCCCTGGCAGGACGTGGTCGGCCTCTTCTACAAGGCATTTGACGAGGCCGTCGAGACCGGCGCGCTGCTCTACGCGTCGTATTGCTCGTTTCAGGGCGTGACGCTGCGCCTCGCCGCGGGCGATCCGCTGGCGGACGTCGCCGCCGAGGCCGAGCGCCACATGGACGTCGCGCGCCGGGCCCGGTACGACGTCGTCCACGAGTCCTTGGCCGTCGTGCATCGGTTCGTGGAGCGCTTGCGCGGGCGCGATCCGGGCTGGGCGAGCGAGCGCGCCGATGACATCGAGGGACCGCCGCGCGGGGCGGCCGAGCGGATCACGCGCTTCCACGGGCGCCTCTACGCCGCCCAAGCGGCGCTCCTGTTCGGTCGCCATGGCGAAGCCGTGGCCGCGTCGCGCGCGGCGGGCGAGCTGCTGGGTACCATGACAGACCAGTTCCACGTCAGCACGCAAGCCTACGTCGCCGCGCTCGCGCTCTCGTGTCATGCCCGCGCCCTGCCAGAGGAGCAGCGAAGAGAGCTCCTCCCCGCCCTGAGGGCGCACGAGGCGGATCTCCGCCGCTGGGCCGAGGTCCAGCCCGCGAACCAGGCGGACCGCCACGCGCTCGTGTCGGCCGAGATCGCGCGCATCGTGGGCGACGAGCTCTCCGCGATGCGCCTCTACGAGCAGGCCATCCGGGCCGCGCGCGCGAGCGGCTTCGTCCATGGCGAGGCGCTGGGCCAGGAGCTCGCCGCCGCCTTCTACCGCGATCGCGGCTTCGACCTGATCGCCGATGCCTACCTCCGCGCGGCCCGCTGCAGCTACGCCCGCTGGGGCGCGGACGGGAAGGTGAAGCAGCTCGACAGCCTCTTTCCGCACCTCGCGGCGCGCCCGCTCGCCGCGACGAGCACGGTCACGATGCCGGCCGAGGAGCTCGATCGGCTGGCGATCGTGAGGGCGTCTCAGAGCCTCTCGGGCGAGATCCTGATACCGCGGCTCGAAGAAGCGCTGCTCAGGGTCGTCCTTGCGCACGCGGGCGCGCAGAAGGGCTACCTGCTGGAGGCTCGCCGCGGCGCCGCGTGGATCCGGGCGAGGGCGAGGATCGAGGGAGGAAAGCCGTTCGTGGAGTCGCTCGCCGGCGAGGCGCGCGCGCCCGCGTCCTCGGCCGCGCTGCCGCTGTCGATCGTCAATTACGTCGTCCGGACGGGCGAGCCGGTTCTCCTCGACGACGCGGCGGAGACGCGGTTCTCGGCGGACGAGTACATCGCGCTGGCCCGGCCGAGATCGGTCCTGTGCATGCCGATCGCGCGGCGCCCCGGGGTCGACGCGATCCTCTACCTGGAGAACGCCGCGATGCGCGGCGCGTTCACCCAGGACACGCTCGCGGTGCTCGAGCTCCTCTCGTCGCAGGCCGCCATCTCGCTCCAGAACGCGTCGCTCTACGCAGCGCTGCAGAAGAGCGAGGAGATGCTCCAGTGCATCATCGATAGCTCACCGGCCGCCATCTACGTCAAGGACCTGGAAGGCCGCCTGCTCCTGGTCAACCGGCGGTACGAGCAGTTTGTTCGTCTGTCGAGATCGCAGGTGATCGGCAAGAGAGATCACGAGCTCTTCCCGCCGGAGATGGCGGACGCGTTCGCCGCGTACGACCGCAAGGTGATCGAGGCGGACAGCCCGCTCGACCTGGAAGAGGTCATGCTCGTGGACGACGAGCCGCGCACGTACCTGTCCCTCAAGTTCACCCTGCACGACGCCGCCGGAGCGGTCTATGCCGTCTGCGGCATCTCGACGGACATCACCGAGCGCAAGCGGGCGGAGATGGCCGAGCGCTTCCTGGCGGAGGCGAGCAGGCGGCTCGCGGCCGATCTCGGCTACGAGGCGACGCTGGACGCGATCGCGGAGGTCGCGGTGCCCGAGCTCGCCGAGGGCGCCGCGCTCTACGTGCTCGACGACGCGGGCGCGCTCCAGCCGGCGGCCGTCGCGGCGGACTCCCAGGCCAAGGCCGCCCGCCTGCGCGAGCTCGCCGCGCCCGCCGGCGACCCCGCGGCGCCCCCGTGCGCGCCCGGGGATCCCCACCGTGTCCTCGGCGTGGATCGTGCCGAGCTCTGCCGCGTGAGCGACGGCCTGATGCGGCGCTGGGCCGCGGGCGCGGCGCGCCCCGAGGCGCTCTTCGAGCTCGCGCCCGCGGCGTACATGAACGCGCCGCTCGTGACGCGCGGCCGCTGTCTCGGCGTGCTCTCGCTGATGCGGACCGCAGCGACGCCGCGTTATACCGGGGCCGACGCGCCGCTCGTCGAGGAGCTCGCGCGCAGGGGCGCGATGGCGCTCGACAACGCGCGTCTTTACCGCGAGGCGCAGCAGGCCGTCCAGATCCGCGAGGAGTTCCTCGCCGTCGCGTCCCACGAGCTTCGCACGCCGCTCACGCCGCTCAGGCTGAAGCTCTCGCTGATGCAGAAGAAGCTCGCGACCGAGATCGTGAACCCCTCGCTCGAGCGCATGGTCGCGGTGAGCCTCGGGCAGGTCGAGCGGATCGAGCGGCTCATCGAGAGCCTCCTCGACGTGAACCAGATTGCACGCCATGAGCTCGACCTCGATCTCGCGGAGGTCGACCTCTCCGCGCTGACCCGCGACGTCGTGAGCGAGCTCCGCGAGCCCTTGTCGCGGGCGGGCTGCCGGATCGAGATCGCGGCGGGGCGCCCGGTGCTGGGCCGCTTCGACCGGGTCCGCGTCGCGCGGGTCCTGAGGAGCCTGCTCGACAACGCGATCAAGTTCGGAAGGGGCGGGACCATCGAGGTGACCGTCGCCGAGCGCGGCGACACGGCGCGGATCGTCGTGCGCGATCACGGACCCGGCATCGCGCCGGAGGCCATGGAGCGCATCTTCGAGCGGTTCGAGCGGGCGGTCTCGTCGAGGTCCTACGGCGGGCTCGGACTCGGGCTGTACATCGCGAACGAGATCGTCCGGGCGCACGGGGGCACGATCCAGGTGTCGAGCGAGAAGGGCAAGGGCGCCTGCTTCACCGTGGATCTGCCGCGGAACGGCGCCACGCCATCTGCCTCGGGAGGCCCACGCCCACGGACGAGCGGAGGTGTCGCGTCCTAGCGAGACAGCGCGCCAGGACGCCTATAGCGGGGTGCAGATTCGTGCGCTACGGGCTCATCCGCGTCGTTCGGCTCGCTGCGGCGTACTTTCGTACGCCTCACTCGCCTGCCTAGCGGCTGAGCCCGTAGCGCACGAATCTGCACCCCGCTATAGAGGACGGCAACGAGCGAGTCCCTCTCCCCTCCTCCTCCTGGCGTCTCCGCGGCTCGATTCTGCGTCACGGCCCCTGCGGGTCGGGGAAGAGCTTCTGGAAGCTGTCCTTGTCGATCGCCTTCTCCAGCGCCGCCTGGACCGAGATGGTGTCCTTCTTGACGAGCCGCTCCAGCGCCATGTCCATCGTCTGCATGCCGGCGGAGCGGCCTGCCTGCATCAGGTTCGTGATCTGGAACGTCTTGCCCTCGCGGATCATCGAGGACAGCGCGCTCGATCCGACGAGGATCTCGTGCGCGGCGACGCGGCCCGTGCCGTCCTTCGTGCGGAGCAGCTGCTGGGCGATGATCGCGGCGAGGCTCTCGGCGAGCATGCCGCGGACCTGGAGCTGCTCGTCGGCGGGAAACGCGTTGATGATGCGGTCGATCGTCGCGGCGGCGCTGTTCGTGTGGACGGTGCCGAAGACGAGGACACCGAAGCTCGCGAGCTGCAAGGCGAGCTTCATGGTCTCGTTGGTCCGGAGCTCGCCGATCAGGATCACGTCGGCGTCCTCGCGCCCGGCGCTGCGGATCGCGCTCGCGAAGCTGCCCGCGTCGGGGCCGACCTCGCGATGCGTGATGTGGGCCTTGATGGGGCTGTGCACGAACTCGACCGGATCCTCGATCGTGAGGACATGGCAGGCGCGCGAGCGGTTGATGTGATCGATCATCGCCGCGAGCGTCGTGGACTTGCCGGAGCCGGTCGGCCCCGTGATCAAGATGAGCCCGCTCGTCCGCTCGGACAGCCGGCGGATGATCTCGGGGCAGCCGAGATCGTCGAGCGAGAGGATCTTGCTCGGGATGGTGCGGAAGACGGCCGCGAGCCCGGTGGTCTTGTAGAAGTAGTTCGCGCGAAAGCGGGCCTTGTCCGCGTAGGAATAGGCGAAGTCGAGATCGAGCTCGTCGACGATCCGCCGCGTCTCCTCGGGGGTCGTGATCTCGAAGAGGAGCGCCTCCATCTCGGCGGCGTCGAGGGGCGTGTCGCGCAGGGCGAGGAGCTCGCCGCGGGCGCGCACGAGCGGCGGATAGCCGATGCCGAGGTGCAGGTCGCTGCCCTTCCTGGAGAGCAGCTCGTCGAAGAGGCGGTCGATCCGGGCCACGTTACGCTCCCTTCTTCCCGAAGAGCGCGCCCGCGCGCTCGAAGAGGCCCTTGCCCGCCTCGATGGGCGCGGACCTCGACGCGTCGGGCGGCGGGGCGGGCGGCCTCCTGTCCGGCGTGAGCATGGGCTGCCGCCTCCCGGCGAGGACGGCCTCGAGCTCCTCGGGGGCCTCCGCCACCTTGAGCGCGGCCTCGAGCGTGGTCTTGCCGGCGCGGACGAGCTCGGCCAGCGAGTCGTCCAGGCGGATGATCCCGAGGCCCTTCCCCCGCTGCTGGAGGCTCGGTATCTGGAACGTCTTGGAGTCGCGGATGAGGTTCCAGAGCGGGACGGAGCCGGGCAGGACCTCGGCGGCGGCGACCATGCGCTTGCCGCCCTCGCTCGGCAGGAGCCGCTGGCTGACGATGAGCCGGAGGCCGCCCGCGAGGGTGACGCGCACCTGCTGCTGATCGCCGGGCGGGAAGAGGTCTATCAGCCGATCGATGGTCTTCGCCGCGCTCGGGGTGTTCATGGTGCCGAGGACGAGGTGGCCAGTCTCGCTCGCGGCCAGCGCCATGCGGACCGTCGCCGTGTCCCTGAGCTCGCCGACGACGATGACGTCGGGATCCTCGCGCAGCGAGGCCTTGAGGGCGTTCTCGAAGGAGCGGGTGTGCGTGCCGACCTCGCGCTGGCTGATCATCGCCTTGCCGCGCGCGTGGACGAACTCGACGGGATCCTCGACCGTGATGATGTGATGGCTGGTCTCGCGGTTCAGGATATCGATGATCGCGGTGAGCGTCGTGGTCTTGCCGTGGCCCGTCGGCCCGGTGATCACGATGAGGCCCTGGTGGTGGCGGGTGGCGAGCCCGATGGCGTCGGGCAGGCCGAGCGACGCGAGGGTCGGGATGCTGCGCGCTATCAGCCGGAACGAGCCCTTGTACCCCTGCCGGTGGCGCGAGATGTTCACCCGGAAGCGGCCGAGCGCGCCGAGCTCGAGGGCGAAGTCGCACGAGCCCTCTGCGTCGAGCACCGGCGAGAGGCGCGCCGGGACGCGCGGCAAGAGGAGGGACTCGACGGCCGCCGGGTCGAGCGGCTCGCCGTGGGGCATGAGCTCGCCCGCCACCCGCAGGAGCGGCGGGCGGCCGGCGACGAGGTGGAGATCGCTCGCGCCCTGATCGCGCGCCATGGCGAGCAGCCCATCGAGGGCGGTCGACGGCACCTCGGCGGAGGAGGGCCGAGCGCGCCCGCCCGCCGCGACCGCGCGCGCGGCTGCGCGGGGCTCCGGGGACGGTGATGACGGGCGGGCGGCCGGCGCGGCGCGCTCGGCGGCCGGCGCATCGTCGGCGCGCGCCTCGAAGCGGGCCACCGAGGGCCGGCTGACGCGAGGCTCTGCAGGCGGCGGCGGGGAGCGGAGGTCGAGCGCGACCTCCGAGGAGCTCGTGCGCTTCGCGTCCGCCTCGCGCGGCGGAGGGCGCTGCCCCTCCTCGGGCGCGAGGTGCTCCCGCATGGAGAACTGCTGCGAGGGGCGGGCGGGAGGCGCGGCGGCGGCCGCGGTCCCCGACGCGGCGGACGACTGCATCCGCGTCATGCGGGCGTGCACGAGGTCCCCCTGGCGCGCGGCCACGACGGAGATGGCGCCGATGCCCTCGATGCGGATGTGCCACTGCGACGGCTTCGCGCCGAGGGCCTCGACGTGGCGGCCGCCGCCGAGCGCGCTGAGGAGCATGAGGATGTCCTCCGTGGAGAGGGCGCCGGGATCGACGGCCTGGAAGGCGCCCGAGACCTTGACGCTGGGCATGCGCCCGGTCGCCACGGCGAACTCCGTCACCTCGGGGCGGTTCAGTTGCGAGAGCCAGGATCGAAGGGCGTTCATCGTCGTCGCTCGTCTCCGCAAGCCGACTCTATCAACGATGAGGCGCCGCGTTTCAAAATGTCGTGCGACGGCGGCGACATTCGGCGGCGGCGACCCGCGCCGCGCGGGCCCGCGCCGACTCCCTCCCACCGCCACCGCTCGCGGCGACCGCGCCGGTCCTCCTCGGAGCGGTGCGACCCGGCTCACGCCCGCGGCGCGACGCCGAGCTACTGGATCGCGAGCTTGAGCCTGGCGCCCTTCACGAAGTGGCTCGGCGTCTTGCCCTTCTCGCCGGGAGGCGCCTGCTGCTCCGAGTCGATGGTGAGCTGCATGTTGCCGGTCGACTCGATCTTCTTCATGGTCACCCTGGCGATCTCGACCCATTTCGAGGATCTCGGTCCGCCGGGGTCCTCGACCTTGCGGAAGAGCACCGCCTTGGTCCCCGCGACGACCGGCTTCTCGGTCGTGGAGACGAGCGGCAGCAGGGTCGCGACCTTCCCCGTGCGCGAGACCAGCCTGCCGTAGACCTCGACGGAGTAGCTCTCCCACTCGCCCGCGCTGGAGGCCGAGGCGGGCTCTGCCGTAGGCGCGCTCTCCGCGCCGGCAGCCGCCGGCGCAGCCTGCCGCGGCGTGGCGGGGTGCTCTGCCGAGGCCGCGGTCGGCGTGGCGGAGAGGAGCGCGGCCGCGCCCGCGGCGACGAGCGATCGCGAGCACCTGGAGAGCCAATCACCAACCGTCTTCATGCACCACGCTCCTTCGCTACTTCGAAGCGATCCCACGACCCGCGCGAACTACGCAGGTTCGCAAACACCGCAGTTACAAAACTTCTCATCGTGACGCAGACTGGCACCCTCCGCAACTCATTTCTCGATCTCGACGGGGTTTGCGATCATGAACCATCGGCCACACGCTCATCTACATTCACATTCACATTCACATCCACATCCGTCATCATCGCGGGTGTCCCCGGCGCGGCCCGCATCAACGGCGCCCAGCCGCGGCTGCTCCCGCGCGCCGCGCAGCTTCACCTTCATCGTCCATCGTCGGCGGCTCATCGGCTTCGTCCGTGTCGTCAGCTTCTCGCCGCCCTGGGCGTCTGGCGCGCCTCGCTCAGATTCCGGTGCTGGCCGCCTCGGCGAGAGGCCGACCGGGCTCCGGCTGCGCGGCGCACACAGGCGTGCGGCGCGGCTCGCCTGAGCTCACCTGGTCATCTGGCTTGCCTGTCGTTTTGGCTCGCCCGTCGTTCCGGCTGCCTGGTTGCCCGGCCTGACCGCCTGCCTGGGCTCTCCGGCTCGCCTCGCTGGTTCTCCGACAGGTCCATCAGCGCGCTTCGCGAGGCGCGCTCTCGAAGAGCGAAACACCCACGCGAGCGACAGGCTGGCTCGGTCCAAGCCCGCCGTGCCTCATTCTCACCTGTCCGACCAAACCAGCTGCGCACAGCAGCGCGACCTCTCCCTCTCCAACCTCGCTCCGGGAACCTTCCCGGTGCCTTCCAACACCGCCGACCCGAAAATCGATGTCGGAGTAAGAGTCGCGTTTCAACCAAGATATCATGTCTTCGTCAAAGCAGAGCAGAAATTTTCGGACGCAATCGATTCTGGTGCGCCCCCGTGCGCGTATGTGTGACGCGCGCCGGCGCAGGGCGCACGCCCGAGCGTCCATGTGTGCCGGCGCCGGCGGGCCCTGCGGCTGGTAGGATGGCCGTGGAGGAACAGAGCCCATGCCCACGGTCGCCGCTCACTACGACACGCTCCTCGCCGAGCACTATTCGAGGATGTTCGGAGATTACGACGCCAAGGTCGCCGAGCAGCGGGCGCTGTTCGAGCGGCTCGGCCTGCGCTCCGAAGGCCCGTCCGGGGGCTCACCCGAGGCCATCGACCTCGGGTGCGGCTCCGGCTTTCAGTCCATCGCGCTGGCGCAGCTCGGGTTCAGGGTGACGGCCGTGGACACCTCGGACAGGCTCCTCGCCGAGCTCGACGCGCGCCGCGGGCCGCTCGCCGTCGAGATCGTGAGAGGGGATCTCCTGGACGCGCTGGAGCGCTCGGGGCCCCCCTGCGCGCTCGCCGTGTGCATGGGCGACACGCTCCCCCACCTCGGCAGCAAGTCGGACGTGGAGCGGATGTTCGCCGGCTGCGCCCGGCGACTCGCGCCCGGCGGCCATCTCGTGCTCACGTTCCGCGACCTCACCCGCGAGCTCGAAGGGGTCGACCGGTTCATCCCAGTACACGACTCGGCAGATGTGATCATGACATGTTTCCTCGAGTACGAACCCGAGACCGTCAAGGTGCACGATCTCGTTCACACCCGCAGCCGAGACGACGGCCGGTGGACGCTGTCAGCGAGCTTTTATCGCAAGCTGCGCCTCTCCCCCGATTGGGTCTGCGACAGGCTCGACGCGGCAGGACTCCGCGTCATCCATCGCGAGATCACGCGCGGCCTCGTCACCCTCGCCGCGCGCTCCTGAGCTGAGGTGGGCCGGGATACGAACACCCATTCAAATACCTCCTGTGGAGGTTGATGATGCGGCCGACGCGGCGCTAACTTGATATGGGAGGATCAGACCCATGTCCGAGAGAGCGAGTCAGACAGGCACGAACGACGCGGGGCAAGCTGCGGTCGTCAACCGGCCGTCGCGGGATGAGGTCCAGGACCTGCGGCGAGAACGAGACGAGGCGCGCGAGCTCCTGGCCACGCTGGTCGTGGCGCTCAAGCGCGCGACGTTCCGGCACGGCACCTACATCGACGGGCTCGGCGCCGCGATGGTCGCCGTGGATCGGTGGTCCAAGCCACGAGGCCGATGACCGGAGGGCCGGCACCGGGCTGCGGTGACGCCCGGAGTCGCGAGCCAAAGCCCCGAGAGACCTGGTGAGCGCGCCGCCTTGGCCGCTCGAACGACCTCGCCGCTCGTGGACGCAGCGCACGCAGCGCGCGGCGGGCGCGGCGGGCGCGGCGGGCGCGGTGGTCCCACGAGCGCCGGCCCCGCCTGCCGGCTAGGCGCGAGGGCCGGAACGGAGTAGGTTCCCGGCATGGCCGGATACCGCAGTCGTACATCCACCCAGGGGCGCAACATGGCAGGGGCGCGCGCGTTGTGGCGCGCCACCGGCATGAAGGACGCGGACTTCGAGAAGCCGATCGTCGCCATCGCCAACAGCTTCACGCAGTTCGTTCCGGGGCACGTCCACCTCCACGACGTCGGGCAGCGGGCGAAGAAGGTCATCGACGCCGCGGGCGGGTGGGGCGTCGAGTTCAACACCATCGCCATCGACGACGGCATCGCGATGGGCCACGCCGGCATGCTGTACTCGCTGCCGAGCCGGGAGCTCATCGCCGACAGCGTCGAGTACATGGTGAACGCGCACTGCGCCGACGCGCTGCTGTGCATCTCGAACTGCGACAAGATCACGCCCGGCATGCTCCTCGCCGCCATGCGGCTCAACATCCCGACCGTCTTCGTGTCGGGCGGCCCCATGGAGGCGGGCAAGCTCGTCGGGACGCACGACCGCGACGGCAAGCCCCTCATCCGGAAGCTCGACCTCATCGATCCGATGATCGCCGCGAGCGACGACAAGGTGACCGACGCGGATCTCGCCGCGATGGAGCGGTCCGCGTGCCCGACCTGCGGCTCGTGCTCCGGCATGTTCACGGCCAACAGCATGAACTGCCTCAACGAGGCGCTCGGCCTCGCGCTGCCCGGCAACGGCACGCTGCTCGCGACGCACGCGGCGCGCTGGGAGCTCTTCGAGGCGGCGGCGAAGCGCGTCGTCGCGCTCGCGCAGCGGCACTACGTCGACGGCGACGCCTCGGTGCTGCCGCGGAGCATCGCGACGTTCGAGGCGTTCGAGAACGCGATGGCGCTCGACATCGCGATGGGCGGCTCGACGAACACGGTGCTCCACATCCTGGCGGTCGCCCGCGAGGCGCAGGTGGACTTCAAGATGGCGGACATCGACCGGATGTCGCGCAAGGTGCCCAACATCTGCAAGGTCGCGCCGTCGTCGCATCACCACGTCGAGGACGTGCACCGCGCGGGCGGCGTGCTGACGATCCTCGGCGAGCTCGATCGCGCTGGGCTCATCCACCGGCAGGTGGGCACGGTCCACACGGGCACGCTGGGCGAGGCCATCGACGAGAACGACATCCGCCGCCCCACGGCGACGGCCGCCGCGAAGAAGCGCTCGCTCGCCGCGCCGGGCGGCGTGCCGACCACGGTCGCGTTCTCGCAAGACAAGTACTTCGCCGACACCGACGATGACGCCCAGAAGGGCTGCATCCGCGACGTCGATCACGCGTACAGCCGCGAGGGCGGGCTCGCCGTGCTCTACGGCAACATCGCGGTGGACGGCTGCATCGTGAAGACCGCCGGCGTCGATCCCGAGATCTGGAAGTTCGAGGGGCCCGCGCGGGTGTTCCACTCGCAGGAGGCGGCGTGCGACGCGATCTGGGACAACCAGATCCGCTCGGGCGACGTGGTCGTGATCGTCTACGAGGGGCCGAAGGGCGGCCCCGGCATGCAGGAGATGCTCTATCCGACGTCGTTCCTGAAGGGGAAGGGGCTCGGGAAGGCGTGCGCCCTCATCACCGACGGCCGGTTCAGCGGCGGGACGTCGGGCCTGAGCATCGGGCACGTCTCGCCGGAAGCGGCCGAGGGCGGGACCATCGGGCTCATCGAGGAGGGCGACCGCATCCGGATCGACATCCCCGCCCGGACGATCGATGTCCTCGTCAGCGAGGCGGAGCTCGATCGCCGCCGCGGCGCCGCCGAGGCGCGCGGCGCCGATGCGTTCAGGCCGAACCGCGATCGGAAGGTCTCCCCTGCCCTGCGGGCTTACGCGCTGATGGCCACGAGCGCCGCCAACGGCGCTGTCCGCGACGTCGGCCAGATCGAGCCGGGCCGGCGCGCCGGGGACGGCGCGGCCGCGAGCGGCTCCGGGCAGCGCAAGTAACGGAGCTCCAGGCGCCGTCCAGCCGCCGTGCCGCGCTGGCGAGGCGCGAACGGGGCCACAGCGCACGCAGCGCGGCGTTCGCCGTCGGTGGAACGGTGGCCGCCGCGCCGGCCACCCGGAGGCCGGCGCGGGTCGGGCGCTGCAACGCTCCGGGCCGGTCCGGCATCAACAGCGACGGGGGTGCGCCGTGTCGCGTATGATGCCGTACATGAGAACATTGGCGCTCATCGTGGCCACCTCTCTCGTCTCGGGTTGCAGCCCGAAGGTGCGTGATTTCCCTGGTGACCACGACGTCGGGAGCGGTGGAAGCGGGGCCGGTGGCAGCAGCGGTGCCACCACCAGCAGCAGTGACACCGCCAGCAGCAGTGACGCCACCAGCAGCGGCGCGAGCAGCAGCAGCGGCGGCGGGACAGACAGCTGCGTCGACCCGGCGGAGGACTGCCCGCCAGCGCAGGGCGCCTGCATGGAAGCGGTGTGCAGCGAGGGTGAGTGTGCGGAGCGGCCGAGGCCGGCGCGGACCCCCTGCGGGGCAGACGGCAGCGCGCAGTGCGACGGAACCGGGGACTGCGTGACGTGCGCGGGCGGCATGGCGTGCGAGTGCGGGGAGCCCGGTTGCCCGAACACGTGCGGATCGATGGACGTGATGGTCATGCCTCCGAGCTGCGCGGGGGGCGGGCCGGGCGCCGGGGACAGCTGCGGGCCGGGCGACGCGAGCTGCTGCGGCAACAGGATGGTCCCCTGTGGCACTTTCCTGAGGGGCTACGACGGGACGCCGAGCACGGACGACTCGTTCCCCGCGGCCATCAGCGACTTCCGCCTGGACAAGTACGAGATCACGGTGGGGCGATTCCGAGCGTTCGTGGATGCCGGGCAGGGCGTCCAGGAGAGCCCGCCGGCCATCGGCGCTGGCCGGCACCCCCACGTCAACGGCAGCGGGTGGGTCGCGGGGTGGAACACGCGGCTCGCGCCGAACACCGCGGCGTTGAAGGCGGCGCTGCAGTGCAATGGCGATCGCCTCTGGACGTGGACCGACGCCCCCGGGGCGAACGAGGAGCTGCCGATCAATTGCATCACCTGGTTCGAGGCGTTCGCGTTCTGCGCGTGGGACGGCGGCCGCCTGCCCTCGGAGGCGGAGTGGAACTATGCGGCTGCGGGAGGCGACGAGCATCGACCTTACCCCTGGGGCTCCGAGATCGACGGCGATCGCGCGTCCTACAGCTGCACCGGGGATGGGAGCGCCGCGGGGGCTTGCGCGCTGAGCGACATCCTGCCGGTCGGGTCGAAGCCGCGGGGCGACGGGCGATGGGGGCACTCGGATCTGGCCGGCAATCTGTGGGAGTGGACGATGGACTGGTGGCGGGATGCGCCCCCCACGCCGTGCATCGACTGCGTGCATCGCGTGGACGGCGATCGCGACGCGACGCGGGTCACCCGCGGCGGGAGCTACCGCGCGCCGGCGGCCGACGTGCGCGCAGGCAACCGCGACTTCAGCTATCCCATCGACCGCGTAAACAACATCGGCGCCCGCTGCGCCCGCTAGAGCGGCGGTCACCCGCTTCGGATACGGGCCCATCTCGACGTTTTCGGTGCTCAGCGCACTGGAGTGCGCTTGCGCGCCGAAAACGCCGATCTGGGCCCGTCTCCTGTGCGGGAGACCGTCGCTCTGCTCGGCACGTGGCAGAGGGGGGCGGAGCGAGACCGTCGCTCTGCTCGGCACGTGGCAGAGGGGGGCGGAAACGGCTGTGGATCGGACATCACGGGACGGCGCTGGACGCAGCGGGACGGCGCTGGACGCAGCGGGACGGCGCTGGACGCAGCGGGACGTCCACGTGACCGGATTCGACGCCGGGCGTGGTGTGCGATGTCGACGGTGAGACGCGGCGTGCTAAAGCGCGCGATCGTGGCGTCATCGAGGGGCCAGGCTCAGGCGCAGCGGATCACCGTCGTGGGCGCAGGGGTGATCGGGTTGGCCACGGCGGTCGTCCTCCAGCGCGACGGCCACCGGGTGCAGGTGATCGCAGCGGCGCGCGGCGAGCGCACGACGTCCGCGGTCGCGGCCGCGCTGTGGCACCCTTTCCTGGCGAACCCGCCCGAGCGCGTCAACGCGTGGTCCTCGAGGAGCCTCGATGAACTCACGCGCATCGCAAACGAACACCCGGAGGCGGGTGTGGATCTCCTGACCGCGCGCGAGGCGGCGGACGACACGCGCCTGCCATGGTGGGCTCCGAGCGTCCCGGACCTCGCGCTCGAGCCTGGACCCCACCCGCTGGGCGCGCCGTACAGCCTGCGATTCACGGCGCCGCGCATCGAGCCATCGTTGCACCTGCCCTGGCTGGAGGCGCAGCTCGACTGTCCAGTGCGCACCGAGCACGTGCGATCTCTGGCCGAGGTCGAGGGCGACTGCGTCGTGAATTGCACCGGGCTCGGGGCGCGCGCGCTCACCGGCGACAGCGAGCTCATCGGCGTCTATGGCCAGGTAGCGATCGTCGAACCAGGCGAGATCTACCCAGATGTCGCACTGGGTGATGAAAGGGACGAATCGGCGCTCGTCTATGTCATCCCAAGGCGTCGCGAGATCGTGATTGGCGGTTGTTTCATCCCGTCGCCCGATGATCGCCCGTTGACGCCTGATCCCGAGCTCGCTGACGCAATGCTCCAGCGGGTGCGCGCGGCCGGGCTCAGGCCGGGCCGCTTGCTCGGTTCACGTGCCGGGCTGCGCCCTTATCGGAGCACCGTGCGGCTCGAGCGTGAAGGCCGCGTGATCCACAACTACGGCCACGGCGGTTCGGGATACACGCTGGCATGGGGTTGTGCCCACGAGGTGAGCGCCATGCTGCGGGACGGCAACGCCTCGACATACGGCCATGTCTAGTGGAATGTGCCGAGCGCACTGTTCTGACGCGCGCCGTGATGTCAGCGTCAGAACGGCACCTCCGGGCCTGTTCCTCGGACAAAGGCAGCGGCGCCAACGCCAGCTCACGCACGCCGCCGCAAACCAACGCAGGCTGACGCAGGCGGACGACGTCATCGCAAACCGACGCAACGGTTGCGTCGGTCGCAACGGTCGCAACGCTCGTAACGGCCGCAACCGTCACAAACCGAAACAAACGACGCTGCTTCTGGAATCCAGCCAACCAGAAAGCCCAACGCGACGCTCCGAAAGTCCCGTTGTGCTCCTGTTGCTAGGCTGCTAGATTGGATTCGTGCTCGTCTGCGAGCGTCTCCCGCCTTCTCTCGCAGTGGAACCGCCCGTGGCGCTCCCCTGTTCGTCCGAGGGAATGGCCGTGGACGGCCTCGCTCTGGAGGTCGCTAACCCCTGACGACCTCTCGGTGCCATCCGTGGAACGGTCCCGAGTGGTCGAACGTTCGTTTGCGCTTGATCCGGCGTACACCGTCCGCTGTCACCAACGTGAAGACCCGAAGCTTCCCCCGGGAGTTTTGAGCGCCATGAACAACGACGAGAACCGACTCAGTCGTCCATCGGGGCGGCCAGCCGTCTGGAGTTTCACGAGGAACAACGACGAGAAGTGCCCGAGCCGCCCCTCGGGAAGGCCGTCGGGGAGACCCTCGGGAAGGCCGTCGGGGCGGCCCTCGGGAAGGCCGTCGGGGAGACCTTCCGGGCGGCCGGCCCTCTGGAGCGTCCTGCCGCTCGACAGCGGCTTGCTGCAGACCCGGACGATCGAGTGGCCGACGGTGGCGCTCTTCGCGGGGTCGTACGCCCTCTGGGCGACGGCCGTCTACGCGGGCGTCGCGGGCTGGGTGTCGACCGTGCCGGCCGTGCTCGCAGCGGCCGTCGCCGCGTATGCCGCCTTCACGCCGATGCACGAGGCCGCGCATCGGTCGCTGGCGCGCTCCGCGCTGCTGAACGGCATGATCGGGCGGCTGTCCGGGCTGCTGCTCGTGGCGCCGTTCCTGGCGGTGCGTCACTTCCACCTCGAGCATCACAAACACACGAACGAGGCTGATCGGGATCCCGACTACTGGAGTGGGCGCGGCCCGTGGTACGTGCTGCCGCTCCGCTGGGCAACACAGGATCTCCACTACTACTATCTATTTTTGCGCTCCTACCGCGCGCAGAAGCGCGCGGAGCGGATCGAGACGGTCGCGTCGCTCGCGGCCATGCTCGCCCTCGTGGCCCTGGCCTTCGGGCTCGGTTACGGCGAGCTCGCGCTCCTCTACTGGATCTTGCCGGCGCGGCTGGCGATCTTCTTCCTCGCGTTCGCCTTCGACTACCTGCCTCACTACCCCCACGAGATCACGGCGGCGCAGGACCGGTACAGCGCGACGCGCGCGGTCGACAGCGCGCTGTTCAACGTGCTGCTCTTCGGGCAGACGTATCACCTGATCCATCACCTCTACCCGGCCGTGCCGTTCTTCCGCTACCGGACCGTGTGGAAGCACCAGCGCGAGGAGCTCATGAAGCTCCGCTCGGAGAGCCTCCCCCCGCCGCGGGCGCCATTGCCCCTGATCACGGCGGGCAGCCTCGCCGCGCCGCGGGCGCCCACGATCCAGACGGCCCACCCCCCGCAGGCCGCCGCCGAGCTCGACGCCATCTGATCCGCGCCGCGCCCCGCTCGACGGCGGTATCCGCCCCCCTCTGCACATGCCGAACAGAGCGGCGGTCACCCGCACAGGAGACGGGCCCAGATCGGTGTTTTCGGCGCGCAAGCGCACTCCGGTGCGCTGAGCACCGAAAACGCCGAGGTGGGCCCGTCTCCTGTGCGGGTGACCGTCGCTCTAGAGGCGCGCGCGGCGGCGGGCACGAAGCGCTCGCGGCGGCAGCAGGACCTCCCGGAAGAGCAGGGCCTCCGTCACGGCGCGGCGGTCCAGCGCGACGCGGGACGCGTCGAGGCGCGACCCGAACGCGCCGGGCCGTCGCTCGCTCGTGCCGAGCGCCGGGATCGCGGCGCGCGCCTTGATGAGGATCGACAGCGACTGCGCGGGCGCATGATGCGCCGCCAGGACCGCGCCCGCGAGGAGCGCCCGGGCGTCGAGGACGGCGGGGACCCGGCCGGCGAGCAGCGCGTCGCGCGCGCGCGAGGCCTCCTGCCGCTCGTGCGGGCCATAGTCGAGCCCGCTGATGTCCTGCAGACCGAAGCCGGACAGGGCGGTGAGCGGGCCGGCATAGAGGCGCTCCACGATCCACGCGGCCATGCTGGCGAAGGGCGAGAGCGGGAACGGGCGCAACTCCCCCCTCACGGGCAAGAGCAGGTCGTCGAGGCTCACCTCGGCGTGGCGGCGCGCCCACGCCTCCCGCAGGGCGCGCGCGTCCTCGTTGAGCCCGCCCCGCTCGAGGACCATGCACCCGATAAGCACGCGCAGGTGGGGCGGAGGGTGCTCGTCATAACGCGCGCCGGTCACGTCCGTCTGGACGGCGATCGACGCGTACGGCTCGTCCTCCTGGAAGAACAGCTCGCTCATCGTGAGCACGTAGGCGGGGCCGAACATGAGCGTGCCAAAGACGTCACAGAAGATCTCCTCGAACCACACGCCGAACACCCGCCTGAGCTCGGGAGCCCTGATTCGATCGCCTTCCAGCGCAGGCGGGCGCGCCCGCTCGCCCCCCAGGCCGAGCTCGCGGCGCAGCGCCGGCTCGAGGCCGTCGACCGAGGCCAGGAAATCGTGCCCTATCTCGTGCGCGAGCGCCGGCCAGCGCAGCGGGGTCGAGAAGAAGTCGACAGGGAGGAAGATGGGCGCGATCGACGTCGGGATGAAGCCCGTCCAGATCGCGAGATCGAAATCCGTGAGCTGCGTGGCCGGCGCTCCGCTCCGGAGCGGCAACCCCTCCGCCCGCGCGAACGCGATCACGGGGGCGTAGCAGGCGTCGGCGAGGGCGTCCGCGTCGCCGAGCTCGGGCAGGAGCGATGGGTCGCGGCGCTGCCGCACGAGCACCGCGATCTCGCCGACGACGAGCTCGATGCGGTCCGCCGCGGCCTCCGCCTCGCGCGCCGTGAGGCCCGCGTCGACGGCAGCGCGCAGGGACCCGATCTCGTGCGGGACGGCCCCGAGGAGCACGTCCGTGAAGCGCCGGTTCGCCCGTTCATGGCGCACCATCTCGCCGAGCGCCGCGGCGCTCTGCTCGAGCTCGCCGAGCCGCAGGAGCACCCCGCGCAGCCGGTCGGCGTCGGGCGCGCGCGGGGCGCCGAACGGCATCCCCGCCCACGGCGCAGCGCTCGGCGGCGCGACATCGACGAGCCCCGCATCGCTCCCCCGCGCGGCGTCGACGGGCGCCGTATCGCCCCGCGGGGCGTCCGCGTCGCCGGGCCGCGCGGCGGCACGCGCAGCGCGCTCGGCGCGCCTGGCTCGCACGCTCCCAACCATGCTCGCGAGCTTGACGATCGCCCAGATCACTCCGATGAGGGCGCCGACGTATTTCTCGAGGTCGATGTCACGCATGGCGCCCGTCCAGCGTCGTCGGGGCGCGGCTCGCGGGCCGCGCGGCTCTCCGGCCGCGGAGAGCGCGGCGACAACGCCCGGGGCGGGCCCAGCACCTCGGCGAGGACGAAGCGCCGCACGAGCGCGTCGCGGCGGCCGAGCCACGCGAGGAGCGGGCTCGGCGGGTCGCGCGGCGGCACCTCACGACTCCCCGACGGGATCGGGCTTGCCCCCCGTGGTGCCGGCGATGCCCTGGCGCATCTCGGTGTCGGCGATGACGTTGCGCATGTTGTAGTAGTCCATGACGCCGAGCTTGCCCGTGCGGAGCGCCTCCGCGACGGCGAGCGGGATCATCGACTCCGCCTCGACGAGCTTCGCCCGCATCTCCTGCGTCCTGGCCTTCATCTCCTGCTCCTGCGCGACCGCCAGCGCGCGGCGCGACTCCGCCCTGGCCTGCGCCACCTGCTTGTCCGCCTCGGCCTGCTCCGTCTGGAGCTTCGCGCCGATGTTGGAGCCGACGTCGACGTCGGCGATGTCGATGGAGAGGATCTCGAACGCCGTGCCCGCGTCGAGGCCCTTCTTGAGCACGTTCTTCGAGATGGTATCGGGGTTCTCGAGGACGTGCTTGTAGTCGTCGGCCGAGCCGATGGTCGAGACGACGCCCTCGCCGACGCGGGCCAGCACCGTCTGCTCGCCCGCGCCGCCGACGAGGCGATCGATGTTGGCGCGCACGGTCACGCGCGCGATCGCGAGCAGCTGGATACCGTCCTTGGCCACGGCCGAGACCTTCGGGGTCTCGATGACGCGCGGGTTCACCGACATCGCCACCGCCTCGAGCACGTTGCGGCCGGCGAGATCGATGGCGGCCGCGCGCGAGAAATCGAGCTCCATCCCCGCCTTGCCCGCCGAGATGAGCGCGTTGACGACCGCCTCCACCCGGCCGCGGGCCAGGTAGTGGGCCTCGAGCATGTCGACGGACACCTCCTCGAGACCCGCCTTCACGGCGCTGATCCGCGCGTTGACGATCTGATCGGGCGGCACCCGGCGCAGGCGCATCGCGATGAGCGTGAGCATCGAGACCCCGGCGCCCGACGCCTGCGCGGCGATCCACAGCCGGAGCGGCACCATGTACAACGTCGCGACGATGGCGACGAGCACGAGCCCGCCGATCACGATGACCGAGATGATCTCCATATCCCTCTCCACCCGTCCCTGTCCGTGAAGGGCCGCCTCTCGCGCGCTCTCTAGGGCTTGCGCGGCTCGACGACGACCCGGTTCCCCTCCACGCTCGCGACCCGCACAGGCGTGCCGGCCTCCACGTAGAGGCCGTCGGTCACGACATCGACCGCGCGATCCTCGATCTCGACCGTGCCGGCGGGGCGGAGCGGCGTGAGCGCCCTGCCCTCCTTGCCGGCAAGCGCGGCGAGCCGCGCGTCCGGGCCACGCCCGCTCCGCTGGGTCTCGAGCAGCACCATCTTGCGGCCCACAGGCGTCCTCGGGACAGCCCAGAACAGGAGCCCCGCCACGCAGACGCCGGCGCCCAGGGCGAGCAGGCCGTAGCCGATCCCGAGCGACGCCCATGCGAGCGCGACCGCGCCGAGCACGGCGGCGCCGCCGAGGACGCCGACGAGGCCGACGCCGGGGATGACCAGCACCTCGATGGCGAGCAGCACGAGCCCCGCCACGAGCAGCGCGACGACGAGCAGCGCCGGCGTCACGCTCCGCGCTCCTCGTCCGCGCCGCGCGCGATCGCCCTCACGACGACCCGGCCCCCCTCCGCGCGGATCACGCGCACGCGGGCGCCGGCCTCGACGTAGCCGAGCTCCGAGAGCGCCTCCACGCGGCGGCCGTCGAGCGCGACCTTGCCCGACGGGCGCAGATCGGTCGCGGCCGTGCCGAGCCGGTCCACGAGCGACGCGGGCGCCGCGGAGACCTCGGGAGGCCCTCCGACGGCGACGCCGCGGATCGCCGCGTCCAGGACGAGCCGCCGCCCGAAGCGCGTCCTCGGCGCGATGCGGGCGGCGGCCACGGCGAGCGCCGCCGTCGCCGCGAGCGAGCCGCACACCGAGGCGAGGGCGCGCGGCAGCCAGCCGGCGTGCCAGGCGACGTCGACCGGCACGCGCTCGAGATCGAGGAGCGAAAGGAGGAGGGCGCTCGCCACGCACGCGGCGCCCGCAACCCCAGGGACGATGTGCCCCGGGACCAAGATCTCCACCGCGATGAGGATCGCGCCGACGGCGAACAGCGCGAGCTCCTCCCAGCCGGCGAGCTTCACGACGTGGTGCCCGAAGAAGAACAGCGCGAGGCACGAGAGACCGACGGCGAGCGAGACGCCGTGGCCCGGCGCGTAGAGCTCGAGGAGGATGCCGAGCATCCCGAGGGTCATGAGGACCCCGGAGAGCGTGGGATCCGAGAGGAAGCGCGCGAGCTGCTCGGCGAAGCTGGGGCGCGGGCGGGTGATCTCCGCGGGCTGGGCGCGGCCCAGGGCGCCGAAGAGGTCTGCCTCGCTGCCAGCCTGCACCTCGGCGACGCCCCACGCGAGCGCCTGCGCGCCGTCCAGCGTGAGCAGCTTCCCCTTCTCATCGAGGCCGGGGACCTCCACGTCGGCGTCGACCATGGCCTCGGCGATGTCGCCGCGCCGCCCCTTCGCCTCCGCGGTCGCGCGCATCTCCTTCCGCATGTAGGACACGACCTTCTCGGCGACAGGCTTCATCTCGCCTCCCTCGCCGATCTGCACGGGCGTCGCCGCGCCGAGGGTGGCGCCGGGGGCGACCGCGATGACATCGCAGGCGAGCGAGATGAGCGCTCCGGCCGAGATGGCGCGCGGGTTGACCCAGCACACCGTGCGGGCGCGCGCCCGGAGCAGCGCGTCCCGGATGGCGAGCGCGGCGTCGATGCGGCCGCCGAGCGTGCTGATGTCGAGCACGAGGAGGTCGCCCTCCCCCTGGGCGGCGACGACGCGCTCCAGGAAGGGCGAGAGGCCGAGATCGATCGTCCCGGAGATCGCGACCACGGTGACCTTCCCCGCGCCGGGGATCGGCGGCAGCGGTCGCGGGCCCGGTGGCGCGGGGGTCCCCGCCGCGGCCGCGCCGCCCGGGCCCCCCGCGGGCGTCGCAGTCTCGCCGCGGGCGGGAAGGCACAGCGCCATCGTCGCGAGGAGCGCGAGGAGCGGGGTCGCGAGCCGCGCCCACCTCGCGGCCTGTTCCAGCAGGCGCCACAAACCAGTCAAGCCCCGCTCCATGCTATGGCGGCTCGGCTCGCGCCGCGCGCCATGCTCCCTGAGGTTCACGCCGAAGAACGGCATGGTGAGGGTAGCGCATGGCGGCGCTCCACGATACCCCCTGCTCAGGCGGCTCCGCCGCTGCCAGCCATGAACCTCGCCACCGCGTCCGCGAACTCGGCTGGTCGCTCCACGATCCAGTCGTGGTTTCCCTTCGAGGAGACGACAAGGGTCGAGTCGGGGATCAAGCGTTGGATGGCGAGGGCCGAGCCGATCGGCACCGTGAGATCGCGCGCGCCCCAGGCGAGCAGCGTCCTCACGCGCACGCGCGCCGCATGGCCGCTCAGATCCGCGGTCGCGGCGATCCGCAGGAGGCTCAGCGCGCTCCGCGTGTGGAAGAGCAGGTTGTGGAGGAGAGCAGGCGTCCCCCGCGCGATGAAGCGAGGCGCCAGCGCCGCCTCGGCCGCGCGCGCGAGGACGAGCGAAAGGACCGAGCGCGGCGGGTTGAATCCGATGGAATCGACGAGCACGACCCCGGAGAGCCGCTCGGGGTACAGCGCCGCGACGACCAGCGCCACGGCGCCAGACAGCGAGTGGCCGATCAGCGTGACGCGCTCGAGGCGCAAAGCCCGCAAGGCCTCGGCGACGCAGCGCGCATACCGCTCCAGGGTCCACGGCGCGCGGAGCGGCGAGGCGCGGCCCGAGCCGGGCAGCTCCACGACGAGCACCCGCGCGTGGCGCGCCATCGCCTCGACCGCGGGCCGGTAAGTCGCGCCGTCGATCAGCATGCTGGGCAGAAGCACCGCGGGCTTGCCGGTGCCCGTCTCGGTCACATAAAGGATCTCGTCTCCGACCCAGATCTCACGCCCACGGCCTTCCGCCCGAGCAGCCCGCCGCGCCGCAGGGCGCGCGGAGATGGGCAGGATCTTCTCTCCTCGACCCGACCGCGGGACATACGAGCCGGCGACGAGGAGCGAGCGTCCGGCGCAGGATCCCGTCGTTCCGCTTCGTCGAACGCGCTTTCCCATGATCGGCGAGCCGTTGCCGGACGCGTGCCAGCGCGGGCTGGTTCGCCGCGAATTCGCCGCGGGGATCGCGTGAAAACCTGGAAGGCCGTTGAGCCTGTCGCGCGCCGCGCTAAGCTCCTCGACACAGGCTTCGACATAGCAATCTCCAGGCTGATTGGGGGCCAGCAGGCATGTCGCCGCGGGCCGAGAGCCGGACGGCGCCTGCTCGGATAACCAGCTCTTCTGGAATGACAGAGGCGATATGTTGAGGTTCCGCTCCACGTCCGGAGATCGGAAGACGCCCGAGCTCAGCGTCTCGGCGCTCTCCGTATCCGCTGCGATGTCCGTCCTCTCCCAGGGTGCATGGGGGACGGACGCGCCGCCCGCTGCGGAGGTCCAGTGGGCCTACGCGCTCGTCGCTGCGCTCGGGTATCTGCCGGCCGCGATCGAGATCGCCGCAGCCACGCTGCGGCGGACAGGGATGTCGGCCGAGGTGTATTTGCGGAAGAACGCAGCGCAGCTGGATCCGGGGGGACCCGAGGGGGAGATCGTGGGTGCGGTGCTCGGCGACGCGCTGGAGTCGCTCGGCGAGGAGGCGCGCCGGGTGGTGCATGCGCTCGCCGTGCTGCCTCCGACGGGCGTCCCGCTGGAGGTGGTCGCCGCCGCGGCGGGGAAGCCGGCGCCCTCCGCTGCGCGGCCGCTCCAGCTGCTCGTGCATGGGCGGGTGGTGTCGCTCGAGCAGGGCTCGCAGACCTTCACGATGACGCCCCCCGTGCGCGCCGCGGCCCGCGAGGACGCGGCGGCCGACGCGAGGCGCTGGGATGCGCTCCACCGGAGCTCGGCGGACGCGATGCAGGCGCTGCTCTTCTGGACGGCCGCGGTCGAGGGGCGGCCGGAGGCGGCGTCACGCCGGCGCGTCGCCTGCGAGCTCTTCGCGGCCCTCGACCTCGCGCCGTTCCGGGACGGCGAGCGCGGCGCCGAGGTGCTGGCACGAGCGCTCGTCGATGCCTGCACGGTGGTGGACCTCGGGCTGCCGGCCGAGCTCCAGCAGCGCTTGCTCGACGAGGCGGCGCGGCTCTCGGGCGACGCGCTCCCCGAGCTGCGCGAGCGCGCGCTCGCGGCGCTCGAGAGCGCGCGCCGCTCCGAGCTCGCGAGCAAGCGGCGCGGCACCTTCGGGACGCTCCGCGCGACGCCGGCCGCTCGCGAGCGCGGCCGCCCGGGTCACCGCGACGTCCTCCGCAAGGCGGTGCGCGCGAACGTGCAGCGCGCGGCGGCGCGGAGCTCGCCGCCGGCCGACGACGAGGTCTTCCGCAGCGCAAAGGAGCTGCTCGCGCGCGGCAACCGGCGCCTCGGCGAGGGCGCGCTCGAGGCCGCCGTGGCGGACTACAGCGAAGCGCTCGCCGCGTTCGAGGCGGCCACGCACGGGCGCGGCCAGGCGACGGCGCTCCTGCTCCGCGGCGACGTGCGCCGGCGGCAGGGGGACCTCGCGGCCGCCGCGCGCGATCACGAGCGGGCGCTGTCGCTGTTCAAGGCGGCGTCCGACAGGGCCGGAGAGGCGATGGGGTTGCTCGCGCGCGGCAACCTCCGGCTCGACCAGGACGAGCTGGCGGGGGCGGCGAGCGACTACGCGTGCGCGCTCACGCTCCTCAGGGCTTGCCGCGATCGCCTGGGCGAGGCCAACGTGCTGAAGGCGCAGGGCGATCTGTGCTTCAGGGAGGGGGACCTCGCGGGCGCCGCGCGCGACTACGACCGCGCGCTCTACATCCTCGAGGGCGTGGAGGAGCGCGTCCTCAGCCAGCTCCGCTCGCCCCCGCCGAGCAGCCGCGATGAGCGTCGCGGTCCGAGCTCCCACGCCCGCGCCGCGCGCGAGGTGCTCGCTCAACCCGATCTCCTCCGGGCGCTCGGGTGCGAGCAGACCCATGCGCGCACGTGGCAGGCGCGCGGCGACCTGCGCCTGCGAGAGCGGCAGACGGCGCTCGCAGCGCGCGACTATGGCAATGCGATCCTCCTGTACCGGGACAGCGGAGATCGCCGCGGCGAGGCCGCCGTGCTCAAGGCGCGCGGCGACCTGCGCCGCCAGAGGGGTGCGCTCCCGGGCGCGCAGCGCGACTACGAGGATGCGCTGCGGCTCTTCGAGGAGCTCGGGGACAGCGCGGGCCAGGCCGCGGTGCTCCACGCGCGCGCCGATCTGCGCTGCGAGCGGGGCGACACCGCGGGGGCGGCGCTCGATTATACGAGGGCGCTCGCCCTGTTCGACGCGACGGGCGATCCCGCTGCGCATCCGGGCGCAAAGGGCGCCGTCACGGGCGTCTCCCACCGCGATGCCCCACCGCGCCGCGCAGCGGCGGCTGTCCCGCGGTGAGGACGGGGCTGCGCGGGGACTGAGCTTTACGCTCAGCGGTGGGCTCGTGGATTACGAGCCGGCGTGAGCGGCTCGCCGAGCATCCGGGCTAGCGGCCTCGCTGCCGCTCGAGCCGCTCCTTCATCATGTTGGGGATACTCCCTGCTGCCTCGACCGCCCTCTCGAGCGCCGAGCTCGCCTCCGCGTGACGGCCTCGCCGAGACAGTGCGCGCGCCCGCGCCTCGATGACCTCGATTCGCTCCTGCCCCGCGGAGAATCGGGCCGACCGCTCCTCGAGCTCGTCCCACTCCTCGGCGCTCGCCTCCCGCGTCGCCAGGTCGATCATCGACCACTGCACCTCTTCCGCGGGGGCCATCGCCGTGTCCTCGCGCCCCGCCGCGACGGCCTTCGCCTGCTGAGCCCGGATCGCCTCGATGATCTCGCGCGCCCTGCTCTCCTCGCCGCGGTAGAGGAGCAGCCTCGCCAGGAGAAGACACACCACCGGCCGCGCCTCCTCCCCGCGCTGCTGGCGCTCCAGCGCCACGGTCCGCTCCACGTGAGGCATGGCCGCGTCCAGGGCGCCCATCAGGTAAAGGGACTCGCCCAGGTTGAACTCGCTCACGAGCTCCAGCATCCCGAGGCCCAGCTGGCGCGAGATGGTGAGCAGACGGCACATGTCGACGATCATCCCCGCGCTGTCCCCCTGACAGGCTCTGAGCAGCGCCCGGCCGTTGATCGCCGGCCCGAGGTGCAGGAGATCGCCGCGCTCCTCGCACATGCGGATCGCCCGATCCAGCGCCGCGCCTGCCTCGTCCAGCTTTCCCAGCCCCGGATAGATGCCGCCCAGGAGGAGCAGCGACACCACGAGCGTCTCGTAGCCCTCGTCGCCAAGCCCCTCTGCCTGCGCCGCCGCGCGCTCGAACTGCTGAACCGACTCCTCGTCCCGGCTCTCACGCTTCAGCGAGCGCGCCACCGCCATCGAGAGCCGCGCCGCCAGCGCGGGCGGCAGATCGCCGCGCGCGAGCGCCCTCGCCTCCTCCACGCGCTGCTTCGATCGGCCGTAGTCGTCCATCCAGTCGAGCGCCGTGGCCTCGTCGAGCAGGATCTCGATCTGCTCGATCACGTCGCCCTCCAGAGTCGCCATCGCGCGCGCGCGATCGAGATCGCCGAGCGCGTCGTGGTAGCGGCCCAGCCGGTAGCGCATCAGCCCCCGGCCCCGGTACGCCGTCCTCCGCCGCCCCCCAGGCGCCTCGACAGGCTGCGCGAGCGCCCGGCTGTAGTAGAGCTCCGCCTCCACGTAGGCGTGCCGCGTCCGCGCCCGCTCGGCGAGCTCCAGGTAGGCGTCCTCCGCGACCGTCGCGAGCCCCGCCTCCGCCGCGTGGTGCGCGATCCTGAGCCGCCGCTGCTCCCGGCCCTCGTGAACCGCCTCGCGGTGGTGCTCGTACGCGGCCAGGTGGATCCGCCGCCGCTCGGCCTCGGCGACGTCCTGCGCGACCGCCTCCCGCACCAGCGCGTGGCGGAAGCGCAGCCGGTCCTTCCGATCGCCGACCAGCACGCCCACCTTCAGCAACCGCTCGGTCCCGACGCGCGCATCGAGCGGGAAGGCCGCGCCGTCGCCGCGGAGATCCAGCTGGCGCAGCACGCCCGCGATCTCGTCGATCGACACCTCTGCGCCAAGCAGCGAGACGAGCCGCGCGTGCGCCCCGAGCGCGGGGCCGAGCGCCGCGATCTCCGCCTGCGCCAGCGGATCGAGCGACGGCAGCACGGGGAGGCGCTCGAGCTCGTCGGTCGCCAGGTACCACGCGTCGCCCCGCAGGTGCCGGCGCAGGATCCCCTCGCGCTTGAGCCCGTGCACGAGCTCCACGAGCAAGAGCGGCACCCGCTGCGAGCGCTCGAGCAGGCGATCGATCGCCGGCTCCGGCACGTCCCGCGCGGGCAGGAGCAGCCGCCGGCACAGCGCCCGCGCGCTCTCGTCGTCCAGCGGCTCGAGCCGCAGGGCCTCGTGTCGCGCGGCGCGCTCGCCCCACGAGGGGTGCGCCTCGGCGAACGCCGGGCGCCCCATCGCGCAGACCCACAGCGGCGTGGCCTCGTCCGCGAGCGCCGCGTACTCGAGCGCAGCGAGCGTCGCGTCGTGGGCGAAGTGCGCGTCGTCGAGGAGGACGATCACGGGCGACGCGGTCGCGCACTGGCGCAGGCACTCGCCCGCCGCCCGCACGCGCGCCGAGCGAAGCGCGCCGGGCGCGGCCCGGAGCGCCTCGAGCTCGGGGAAGATGTCGACGCCCGTCTGCTCGTCCACCCATCCGAGCGCCATCGCCAGCCCCAAGCGGAGCTCCTCGCCGAGCACGGCGCCGAGCGACTCCGGGAGCGCTCCGCGGACGCCGCTCTCCGGGGGCTGCTCCGGCACGCAGAGCGCCTTGCGCACGAGCTCGTGGAGCGTCGCGTCCGACGCGCCGCTCGTGGGCTCCTGCCCGCGCAGCTCGATGATCCGGGCGTGCGGCTGCCGCTCCCGGAGCTGCTTGCCGAGCTCGACGAAGAGGCGGCTCTTTCCGTGGCCGGGCCCGCCCGTCACCGAGACGACCGTGGGCTTCTTCATGCAGAGCGCCTCCTCGGCGCTCTGCATGAGCTGCTCGAGGAGGTCGCGACGGCCGACGAACCCGCCGGGGCGCGTCGCGTCCCGCGACTGGTCCTCGATGCCCGGCGGGAGCCCGTCGCCCGCCGCGGCGTGCGACGGCTCGGGGAGCGCGGCCGACGCCTCGGGCGTGAGGAAAGGCCCCAGCGGCCCGGCGGCGGACGGCCACCGCTCGAGGCGCGAGAAGAGCGGGCTCAGGAACCGCCGCGTCCCGTCCGGGCGCGCCTGGATCGACACAGGCGCGAGATCGATGAGGACCCGCGTGCACAGCCCGCGTCGCAGGAGCTCGTCGGCCGCCCGCTGCGCGCGCCGCGCGGGGCTCGCCGTCCCCTCCTGGCCGAAGACACCCACGTAACGAGCGCCGGAGGCGTGCGCGAGCTCACCGCCGAGCGCCAGGAGCCTGCGCTGCACCGCGATGCGATCGGCCGCGCTCTCGAAGAACAGGAGCCCCGTCACGCGGCGCTCGATGCCGGCCGCGGAGCGGGACCCCTCACGCGCGCTCGCTGCGACCTCGTCCCGGAGCGCGCGCTCCAGCGCCACGCGGAGCTCGCTCGCGCTCGCGAACCGCTCGCTCCGTTCCTTGGCCAGGCAGCGGTGCACCACCTCCTCGACGGCCTGCGGCACGGCCGCGCTGGCCGACAGGCGCGGCGGTCTGCGGCTCCGATGGTCCTCCAGCACCGCCGCGCGCGGCCCCCAGAACGGGGGCCGGCCCGCGAAGAGCTCGTACAGGATGACGCCCATCGCGTAGATGTCGGCGCGCGCGTCGAGATCGGGCCACCCGGCCGACTGCTCCGGCGCCATGTACTCGGCCGTCCCCACGGCGAGGTCCTCGTCCTGCCCATCGTAGCGCCACCCCACGACGCGGGCGATGCCGAGGTCGATGAGGGTCGCCTTCGCCTCATCGACGAGGATGTTCTCGGGCTTGAGGTCGCAGTGCACGTAGCCGCGCGCGTGCACGGCCTCGAGGGTCGCGAGCGTCGCGAGCCCGAGCCGGGCGGCCTCCTCGAGCTGCGGCGTGGGGCGCGCCGCGAGGCGGGAGGCAAGCGTGGGCGCGGCGATGTGCTCGATCACCACGTACGGCGAGCCGTCGTCCAGCGCCCCCCACGCGTGCACGGCCGGCACGTGGGGGGCGCCGATGGCCGAGAGCGCCTCGACCTCACCCCGGAGGCGCTGGGCGGCGTCGCGGCGGTCGGCGCGCGCGAGCTTGATGGCCACCCGCGCGCCGCCGCCCTCCGGCTCGGCCTCGAAGACGAGGCCGAAGCCCCCCTGCCCCAGCGTCCTGCGGGTCCAGTAGCCAGGGAAACGAGGCAAGGCAACGGGGACGACCTCCGTGATCTCCGGAGGAATCGACGATTGGCCAGACGGGGGCCTAGCGGACTGCGCGCACTCGGGGCACGCGCCCTGATTCCGCCGCCCACAGGCCGGACAGCGCCCCGCTTCCCGGGCCGCGCGTTCCGGCGCCTCGTCTCGCAGCGCTTCCGAGCGCATTCACGCTCCTATGGGGCGGCCGTCAAGAATGTGGTCACCACCTGATCCGTGCGGACATAAGGGCTGACAACATAATTCGTGACACACCCCCTGAAGTAGCCGCCGTTGGTGTCTATCCCGTTGCACAGCTGATTGCACGAGCCCCAGATCACCATGGAGCCGCACTGTTGCCAAGTGACCTCCCCGGTCGTCGGGTTCGTCTCGACGTGGCCGGCCGCGCAGTCGCGCTGCAACTGGCGCGCACGAGCGTAGCCCACCGAATCGTAGCAGGCCCCCAGGTAGGGTGTCGAAGCGAACACGTTCCCCCAAAAGGCGCCCTCTCTCACCGGATAAGCCGCGCGCTCCGCCGGACTCGACGACATCTCGTTGTTGCGCAGGGAGATGCTCACGGTAACGCCGTACCAGTTTACCCGTGCGGCGAGGCACGCCGAGATCTGATGCTGGACATAGGTATCGTTGCTGATGCCGCCGCTCGCCCACCAGTGCGCGTAGCCGAGGTCGCCGCGGTACACCTCCGGGTGGGCAACGCCGCTGCTGTCGGTCCATGAGAACGAGAACGTCTGGTCGGGGCGCAGCGAACAGCTCACGATGTAGCGCAGGAGCTCCCTCGACACGGCGCCGGTCGTTCCCGGATCCTTGATGGCCGTCAGCGCGTTCGGGAGCAGCGCGTTCGGGAGCAGCGCGTTCGGGAGCAGCGCGTTCGGGAGCAGCGCGTTCGGGAGCAGCGCGTTCGGGAGCAGCGCGTTCGGGAGCAGCGCGTTCGAGAGGAAGCCGTTCGTGGAAATGAGCTCGCCCTCGGCCTCCCCGACGAGCTCTTCTTCGCCGACGAGCCCCTCCGCCTGCTCGTCGAGCTCGGCACCGATGCAGGCAGCGGTAAGCAGAGGTAATGCCAAGACCGCAACACCTCGTGAACAGCAAAGAACCATGATGGTCCCCCTTTTCATCGCCGCGTTTTGGCGTTTAAGGTCGAGTAGCCGCAAAGTTTAAGTTACCATTTCGAAATGCTTCTGCATAGCGCTTTAGTAAAGGATGCGTTCGATCCGGAGCGCGCGCTGGCAGCGGCACTGTAACGCACCGCGACGCATCACGACGCACGGCGCGGAGGGGCAGATGAGCGACGAAGAGGACGAGACCAGGCCGTTTTCGGATTTCGAGAGGTCGGCCGCGCGCGGCGAGTTCCCGCCGGGGACCCTGGCGGGCGAGTACATCCTCGAAGGATTCATCGCGCGTGGCGGCTGCGGCGTGGTCTACGGGGCGAGGCACGTCCGATCGGGCAGACCCGCCGCGGTCAAGGTACTGAGCGAGGCGGTAGCCCACTCTCGCCGGGTAGTCGATCGGTTCGCACGCGAGATCGATGTGCTGCGGTCGATATCCCACCCCAACATCGTGGAAATCTACGGAGTTGGTGAGCTGAACAACTATCAGCCGTTCTATGTCATGGAGCGCCTCGAGGGCCAGACGCTCGACGCGTTGATCCGGTCCGAGACGCGGCTCACGCAGCGCGAGACGCTGGAGTTGATGGAGCCTGTGTGCGCGGCGCTAGCAGCCGCGCACACAGCTGGCATCGTTCACAGGGATGTGAAAGCGAGCAACATCTTCATCTGCTCGGGCCCGCCACGTACCGTGAAGCTGCTCGATTTCGGAATCGCGAAGATGATGGCGCCCGAGGAGGGGTCGACATGGCTCACCACGGCCGGACGTATGCCCGGGACGCCATCCATCATGGCCCCAGAGCAGATCCTCGGCGGTCCCATCGATGCGCGGGTGGACGTCTATGCGCTTGGCGTCCTCCTTCATCGCATGCTGGTGGGCCGGTTGCCGTTCCACACGCACGACATGGATGAGATGGTGCGGAAGCACTTGGAGGAGCAGCCGCTGCCCCCGAGCCTGCGGGTCCCGCTGCCCATCGAGCTCGACGCGGTGGTGCTGCGGTGCATGGAGAAGCGGCGGGAGCGACGCTTTGGCTCGGTCGAGGAGCTGATGCGCGCGCTCAGGGACGCCATCGGCGGGCCCGCGTCGGGCATGCCGAGCGGGCCCGACCCGACGCACCCTGCGGTGGCGGTCTACCTGGAGGTCCGGACCCGCGGCGACGCCGGCGAGCTCGACGACGCGTTGACCTTCGATATCGGTCGGGTGCTCGATATCGCCGAGTCACAGCTCTCGCGCGCCGGGTTCATCCTGGCGTCGATCACGGGCAACGAGGTGCTCGGCGTTCGTCTCCTCCCGGCAAACGCGGCAGAGGCGCTGCGGGAACGGCGCGCTGCGATCGAGCTCGCGACCGCCGTGCACCGCGCGCTGGCCCAGCGACCGGAGGCGGACCCGCGGCTGCACGTCAACGTGTGCGTGCACGCGGACGACGTGCAGGCGCGCCTCTCGATGCAGCCCGAGATCACCGGGGGCGCGCTCATGTGCGCGGGGCACTGGGCTCCGGCCGACGACGTGCAGGGGGTGTTCGCGACGCCGAGCGCGAACGCGGGCCTGCTGGACGACGAGCCGACCCCCACGCGCCGCGCGTAGCCACGAGCCGCAACGAAAGAGAGCGCGCCGCGGGGCGGCGCTCACCGGCAGGGCCGGCCGTACAGGGCCGCGGCGCCGCGCGCGTCGTGCTTCGTCAGATCGAGGTCGCCCCAGTTCGTGCCGTTGCACCACGGATAGTGCATCACCGAGCCCGCGTCGTACGGCGTCAGGGCGCGCCAGCCGTCGTCCTCGAAGCAGGCGCCCGCCTCGGGCCGCGTGTGCTCGTGCCGGAAGCCGAGCGCGTGGCCGAGCTCGTGCCGCAGGACGCCCGTGAGCGTCCAGAGATCCAGCGGGCCGAGGGCGGCCGAGTCGATGAGGAGATTGCGCGCGCGGCGCGAGCTGTCGGGGAAGAACGCGCGCGCGTAGTACGGCTGCCCCTCGACCGGGTTCACGTCGAAGACGACCCTCCTGTTGCGCGCATCGCACGCGGCGTCCTGGTCCGCGCGGTGAATGAAGCGGACGTCCGCCACCTCCTCCCACGCCGCCGCGGCGCTCTCCACCGCGGAGACCACCGCGCCATGGTCGTCACCGAACGCCTCGCTCACGCAGTAGGTGAGGTTCCGCTTCTCCCTGTCGCTCCACCTCACGTCCCTTCCATGGCTCTGGTCGACGATGAGCGCTCCGCGCTGGACGTGGCGCGCATAGAACCGCTCGAGCCCGTCGAGGCCCTCGATGGGCGTGTCGCCATCGACGATGTAGATACCGCTCTCCGGCTCACGGTAGGTGCGCGCCTCGAACTCGTCGAAGCTCACCTCCGTATCGCCGACCCGCTCGGAGATCTCCTCTCCTGCGGGCGCGCCAGCGGCGCACCCGACCGACGCGAGCGACAAGACAAGGAGACCAAGGGTGCCATGAGTGAGACCACGAGACTCCGCAAACAGGTGACTCATCATACAAGCTCCTCTCGTTCATGCCTCTCCCTCTCGGGTGAGGCGAGGGCGCGCAGCGCCGCAGCGAGCTCCGCCAGACGGCGCCACGGGACTCTCACGGCGGGTCGGGCCGACTCGACGGCTGGTACTGACGCGGATGGCGTCCGGTTTCGGTGTCCGATATTGGCAAGCGACGTGCCGCATGCGCGATGGCGCGACTTTGCGGTCCACAGGCCGAGCGCGGAGCGATGGAGTCCACACCTGCGGAGCGGGTGCTTGCGCACCTGTGCAAGGACTTGCGTATCGAGATCGAAGCAGCGCGCGCCGCCGGGCCCGGATCGAGGGGGTGGATCGAGAGGTCCTTCGTCCCGCCGTCGCGCCGGTCGGATCGCGCGAGCAGCGTCGAGCACCGTGATCGTGCGCCGCGCGCTGCCGGGGTGGCGTACGGCGCGGCGGCCTGCGCGTTTCGCTGGACGAGCGGCCGCGGCTCGCCAATCCTTGAGCGCATGAAGCTGACCAGCATCGCCGCAGAGACCGTGCAGATCGCGAGTCGGGGCGAATACACCGCGCCCTCGGGCGCGACGGTTCGCATCCGCGACCGCGTGCTCGCCGCGGTGAAGGGGACCGTGCTTTACCGGCCCGGATCACTCGACGCCTGGGAGCCGAAGGAGCGCCTCGATCGCCCGACAGCGATCCAGGTCACCGGCGAGACCACGGGGGCGGCGGGGCGGCGGCTCATCGAGCAGGAGGGCGAGGCCCGCGTCATGGCCCTCAACTTCGCTTCCGCCAAGAACCCCGGGGGCGGGTTCCTGCGCGGGGCCAAGGCCCAGGAGGAGGACCTCGCCAGGTGCTCGGCGCTGTACGCGTCCCTGGTCGAGCAGCGCGACTATTACGACCAGAACCGCGCGTGCGGGAGCTTTCTCTATACCGACCACATCATCTACTCGCCGGACGTGCCGTTCTTCCGCGACGAGCAGCACGCCCTCCTGGACCGGCCGTTCGCGCTGTCGATCATCACGGCGCCGGCGCCGAACGCCGGCGAGGCGTTCCAGCGCGACGACGCCGCGGACCAGGAGATCCGCGCCGCCCTGGAGCGCCGCGCGGACATGGTGCTCGCCGCGGCGGGCGCGCACGGGCACCGGTGCCTGGTCCTCGGGGCGTGGGGGTGCGGCGTCTTCCGCAACGATCCGCGCGAGGTCGCCGACGTCTTCGCCCGGTGCCTAGGGAGCCCGCGCTTCCGCGGCGCGTTCTCGCGCGTGGTGTTCGCGGTGTACGACCGGGGCGACGATCGGCCGAACTACCGGGCGTTCCAGGAGCGGTTCGCGCAGACGTAGGCGCGTACGGCCGCCAGCGCCGCCGATCCCGCGCGCGCCGCCACGGCCCCGCGCGGATCACACCGTGGGATCCCCACACCAGAGCTGCGTAGACGTCGCGCTCCCCGCCTACCTCCACCGAGAAAATCGAGGACTGCCCCCCTCCACCGGGTCCGTTTCGGATTGTCGGGTCGCGATCGAAGAGCGAGAGTCATGGCTCCGACTTGAGGACGATCGACGACAGGCTCGCCGCGCTCCTCGCCGCGGCCGTCTTCTCCGCGTCACCCCTTCTCCTCTGCGGGTGCGCATCGACCGCGCCCGCGCCGCCGGCCGCCGCGCCGGTGGCCGCGGCGCCGCTCGCCCAGCGCTTCGCCAGCGAGCCCGCGCCGACGCCGCGCTTCCCCGATCCGGAGCGCGGGCGGAAGCTCCGCGCGGCGGCGGCCGACGTGCAGGCGCTCGCGCGGCGCGCCGCGGAGAGGGAGCGGCTGCCGGCACTCGCGCTCGGCGTCGTCATCGACGAGGAGCTCGCGATCCAGGCGGTGCTCGGCGTGCGGGACGCCGCGGCGGGCGGAGCGGTCGACGAGCACACGCGCTTCCGCATCGGCTCCGTCACCAAGCCGCTGACCGCGGCGGCGATACTGCGGCTCCGCGACGAAGGGCGGCTGTCGATCGACGCCCCGGCGGCGCGCTACCTGCCAGCGCTCGCCGGCGTCGTCTACCCGACGCGCGACGCGCGGCAGATCACGGTCCGCGACCTGCTCACGCACAGCTCCGGCCTGCCGCGGCTCGGCGTGTTTCCCCCCGCGTCGACGTCGCGCGACGTCACCGAGCGGGAGATCCTGGCGACGCTCGACGGCTTCGGGCTCGAGAGCGCGCCGGGCACCGGGACGTCCTACTCGAACCTCGGCTATTCGCTCCTCGGGCTGGTCGTCGCGCGCGCCTCCGGCGTGCCGTACCGGCGCTACATGAGCGACGCGGTGCTCGGGCCGCTCGGCATGCGCGACGCCGCGTGGGACCCGTCGCAGGTGCCGCCCGGCGCGCTCGCGTCGCCCCACGCGCGCGGCGTCGACGACGGCGCCGTGGCGTCGATCCAGCCCTGGCGGCTCGGGGCCTCCGAGGCGACCGCGGGGCTCTACGCGAGCCTCGCCGACATGGGTCGCTTCGTCGGCTTCCAGCTCGCCGCCTGGCCCGCGCGCGACGCGCCCGAGACAGGGGCCTTGCGGCGGAGCACGGTGCGCGAGTCGCACATGATGGCGCGCAACGGCTCGGCGTTCCCGGCCGGCGGCGGCGACGACGGCCCCGGGCTCGGCTGGCACGTGCGCGAGGACTGCGACCTCGGCCACGTGGTGTTCCACGACGGCCTGATCGACGGATTCTCCGCGTCGGTGACGTTCCTCCCGCAGCGGGGCGTCGGGGTCGTCGCGCTCGCCAACGTGGCCGGCGCCGATCTCGAGTCGCTCAACGCGGAGGTGCTCGGCCAGCTCGCGGCGACCGGCGCCATGGAAGCGCGCGTCGTCCCGCCCTCCCCGCCCGTGCGCCGCGCCGCCCAGGCCGTCGCCTCCGTCATCGGCCGCGCGCGCACGGAGGCGCTCGATCGCAGGCTCAGGCCCGGCTGGTTCCCGGAGGCTCACCTCGCGTCCCTGCGAAAGGCGCTGCGCGACGCCGGCGCGCGGGTGGGACCGTGCGCGCTCGACGGCTCCGCCGCGGTGGAGAGCGCCACGGCGGCGCGCTTCGGCCTGCGCTGCGAGCGCGGCGCGCTCTCGCTGGCCGTGCGTGTGGACACCTCGCCGGACGCGCGGATCACGTCCCTCAGCGTGGAGGAGCAGACGGGGGCGATCGCCCGGGAAGCCCCCGGCCCGAGCGACCGCCCGGCGCGCTGCCGCTGAGCGATCTGCAGCCCGGTTGAATCGCCACACCTGCTAGTGTAACCGCGCCCATCGTCCCGGGCGTCGAACCGTCCCCCTCACCTCGCGGAGACCCGCTTGAAGCACAACGACGTGGTGGTTTTGATCCTCGGCGGAGGCGTAGGAAGCCGCCTCTACCCGCTCACCAAGCTGCGCTCGAAGCCAGCCGTCCCGACCGGCGGCAAGTACCGGCTGGTCGACATCCCGATCAGCAACTGCCTCAACTCGGGCTTCAACCGCATCCACATCCTCACGCAGTTCAACTCGGTCTCGCTCCACAACCACATCACGCAGACGTATCGATTCGACGTCTTCTCGGCCGGCGCCGTGCAGATCCTCGCGGCCGAGCAGACGCCGACCCACAGCGACTGGTACCAGGGCACCGCCGACGCCGTCCGCAAGCAGCTCGTCGAGGTGAAATCGCCGAACCCGCGGGACGTCATGATCCTCTCGGGCGATCACCTCTACCGCATGGACTACGAGCCCTTCCTCGAGCACCACCGCGAGACCCGGGCCGACGTCACGCTCGCCGTTCGCCCCGTCCCGACGGCCGAGGTGTCGCGCCTCGGCATCGTGGACACCGACGACACCGGGCGGGTGGTCAAGTTCATCGAGAAGCCGAAGGACATGAAGCTGCTCGACAGCGTGCGGCAGCTGCCCGATCCGGCGAACCCGTGGCTCGCCTCGATGGGCGTCTACATCTTCAGCGCGAAGGCGCTCTACGAGATGCTCGAGCGCGACAACGCCTCCGACTTCGGCAGCCACATCCTGCCCCGGGCGCTCGATACCCATCGGATGATGACCTATACGTTCGACGGGTACTGGGAGGACATCGGCACGATCCGCAGCTACTACGAGGCCAGCCTCGCGCTCACGGACTCCGATCCTCCGTTCTCGTTCTACGACCCGCAGCGGCCGATCTACACCCGCCCGCAGTTCTTCCCCCCGGCCCACGTCACCGCGGGCTCGGTCCTCGACCAGGTGCTCCTCGCCGAGGGGAGCCGGATCGTCGAGTCGAAGATCTCCCGGTCGGTCGTCGGGCAGCTCTCCTCCATCGGGCCCCACGTCTCGATGTCGAACACGGTCATGATGGGCGCGGACTACGAGTCCCTGTTCCAGGCCCACGGCCCCGAGAGCACGAGGGGCCTCCCGCCCATCGGCATCGGCCGCGGGTGCACGATCGACGGCGCGATCATCGACAAGAACGCGCGCATCGGCGACGGGGTGGTGATCCGCAACATCCCCGATCGGCCGGACACCGACGCCCCGTACTACGCGGCCCGGGAGGGCATCGTGGTCGTCCCGAAGAACGCCGTCGTCCCGCCGGGCACGGTCATCTGAGCGCGGGCCGCGCCCCGGCCGTCGAGGGGACGGCGGCTGGGCGCGCGGGCGGAAGGGACGCGCCGCGCGGGTAGGCACAGCGTTGCTGCGGCGCCCGGCCACTCGCCCCTCGTCGGCTGGGCCCCGGTCTGGTAAAGAGCGCCCTTATGCGAATCTGCATCCTCGGCGCCACGGGCCTTGTTGGCCGCGAAACCATCACCCTCATCGCGCGGGCCTGGCCCGGCGCGACGCTCGCCCTGTTCGCGAGCCGGGACCAGGAGCTCACCCTCGACGGCAAGTCGTACGAGGTGCTCGGCGCGTCGCGCCTCGAGGCGCAGGACGCCCCCCGCGGAGACCTCGCGTTCGTGGCCCTGGATGACGATCACAGCAAGCGGTACGTCCCGCGGCTCGTGGAGCTCGGGTACCGCGTGATCGACAAGAGCAACACGTACCGCGCCGACCCGAAGGTGCCGCTCGTCGTCGCCGGGGTGAACTCGAGCATCGTCGATGACTCGGTCCGGCTCGTGGCCAATCCGAACTGCACGACGATCCCGCTGATGCTCGCGCTCTCGCCCCTGCGCCGGGAGTTCGGGCTCAGCGAGGTCACGGTGAGCACGTACCAGGCGGTCAGCGGCGCCGGCATCGCCGCCCTGGACGCGTTCCTCGCGGACGCGCGCGACGGCTTCCAGGCCCTCGATCGGCTGGGCCTGCCGTTCAAGGCGTCGGGCTACGCCGGCAACACCGTCCCGCACAACGGCGGCACCGACGAGAGCGGCTTCTCCTCGGAAGAGCGGAAGCTCATCTTCGAGAGCCGCAAGATCCTGAGCACGCCGGAGCTCGACATCTCCGCGCAGTGCTGTCGGGTCGGCGTCGCGGTGGGCCACTACGAGAACGCGTGGGTCACGTTCGATCGCCCGGTGGATCTCGAGCGGGTCGCGAGCATCCTGAGCGATCCGGCGCGGTCGCCCTTCGTGAAGCACCTCCCCGGCGCCGCCGGCGAGGGCCTGAGCGCGCTCCACTGCGTGCAGGACCGAGACCTCGCGCTGGTGGGGCGGATCCGCCCGGATCACCGGGACCGCGACCGGAAGAGCGTGTGCCTCACCGTGGTCGGGGACAACCTTCGGCTCGGCGCGGCCGCCAACGCGGTCCGCGCCGCGACGCGCTGGTTCCCGAGCGCCGATCGGGACCTGCAGGCCCCCTGACGGCAGACGATGCAACCCACCCAGCCCCTCATGATCCTCGTCGCCGGGCCCTATCGCTCCGGCACGGGCGATGATCCGGTCCTGATCGCGGCGAACGTTCGCGCGATGAACGACATGGCCGTGCGCCTGTTCCGGGCGGGCCACCTCCCCGTCCTCGGCGAATGGTTCGCGCTGCCGCTCATCGAGCACGCCGGGTCGCGGCAGATCGGAGACGAGATATTCAACGAGATCTTCCATCCTGTCGCCCGCCGGCTCGTCGCGCGCTGCGACGCTTGCCTGCGGATCGGCGGCCCCTCGAAGGGAGCCGACGAGATGGTCGAGCTGTCCCGCTCCATGGGCAAGCTGGTCTTCTTCAGCTTCGACGAGGTGCCGGGCCGCGGTTAGCCGCGCCTGCCCACGAGAGGCACGTGAGAGGCGCGCGAGACGCCTCGGCGGCGCGGTCCCATCATGGCTCGGGCCCCGGCCAGACTGCGCCGACAGGGAGCGCCTGCACGTCGGGGAAGAGCATGTAGACGCGCTTGCCGTCCCCCATCTGCCAGTGGGGCGGCGAGGGCGTGGCCGCCGCGACGCTCGCGCGCACCGCGCGCCCGAGCGCGGCCGGGCCGTCGAGCGCCTGGCTGAGCGCGGCGAGCGCCTGCGTGAGCTCGGGGAGCGACGCCTCGCCCGAGGTGCCCCGCGCGACGAGGGCGTCGACCTCGCGGCTGCGCACCCCGAAGTCCGACGGCAGCGGGTGCGCGGGCTGCGCGTTGACCGCGGCGTGGAGGAGCTGGCGCTTCGCCACGCCGCCCGCCTCGCCGAAGCCCGCGACGAGCTCGAAGAGCGCCGATGCGACGCCGAAGGCCGGCTCGAGGTCGCTCGGGTCATGGAGCGGGGAGACCCTGATTCCCAGGTCGTCGAGGAACTCGAACCCCGAATCGCTCAGCGCGGCCGAGCGCTCCGTCTCCGGCAGGGGCGGCGCGACGCGCACCTCGCCGCTCTCGAACACGATGACGCGCGCGTACGTGAAGCTCGCGTGCGGCACGGCGAGCCGCACGCGCGCGAGCTGCGCCGCGACCTCCGCCGCCGCGCCGATCTCGAAGCGCGAGCCCGGAAGGTGGCGCGCGATGCCCGCCAGCGTCATCCCCGCCGCGTCGGGCCAGGGGCACACGGCGACGTGCCGCGGGAGGGCCTCCGCCTCGCCCGGCGCGCACACGCGCTCCAGCCCGAACGAGGTGGGGGCGAGGAGCGGCGGCCGCTGGCCCTCTATCCGCCGCAGATCGCCGAACAGCCAGGCGCGGTTCTCCCCGTGGTGCTCGGGCGCGAGCATCCGCGCGCCGACGAGCAGCGCGACGGTGCCCCCGGCGCGCGCGAGCCATGCCTCGGGCACGGAGAGGTGCTCGTACAGGAAGGCCTCGACGATGAGCTGCCACTCGCGGGGCGGCTCGGGAGGCAGCGGAGCGGCGGTTCGGTACATGGCGGGTGCGGGGCTTCGAAGAACGGCGCGCTCGACCCCGGATCCACACGCGAGGCGGGCGAGCTCGTGAGGTAGCGTATCCAAGCCTGGACCGCCGCGGAACACGGCAGCGCGCCGCTGCCGCCGATCGGCGGGCGCGCTGCCCGATCCGCCCCGACCGCGCGGCGCTCAGGTCGCCAGGGTCGATCGGAGCGCGGCCGCCTGGCGGGCGGACATGCAGTGCTTGATGCCGTCCTTCAAGCTGCGCAATGGCCGGATATCGCCGAGCTCGACGCCGAGCGCGACGAACGCGCGCGCGATATGGGGGCTGATGCCCGTCACGATACAGTCGCACCCGAGCAGCCGCACGGCCTTGGCCACCCGGGCGAGGCGCGCCGCGACCTCGTCGTCGATGGCCGGCAGCCCCGTCACATCGAGGATGATCCAGCGGGCCTGCGCGTCGACGATCCGGCGGAGCAGGCCATCCATCATGTCGGCCGCCCGCTCGGAGTCCACGGGCCCGACGATCGAGAGCGCGAGGATCTCGTCCCACACGTCCACGATGGGCAACGACAGCTCCCGGATGGTGACGCGCTGGCGCTCGATCGTCTGGAGCTGCTGCTCGAGGGCGCGCTTGGTGGCCTGCAGCTCGCAGAGCGCCTCCTCGCGCTGGGCGAGCGACTCGGTCTTCGCCTGGGACGCGGCCGCCGACGCGCCGAGCGCCCCCTCGAGCTCGCGCTGAGCGACGATCCGCACCTCGATCTCCTGCTCCAGACACTCCTTCGCGCTGGTCAGCAGCCTCGATCGCTCCCGGAGATCCCGCTGGATGCGGCCGAGGAGGACGTGAAACATCGCGAGCAGCCCGCCGCTCACGCCGGCGAACGCGGCGCAGCCGGCCACGAGCTGCGCGCGCGCGGCGGCGGCGACGCCCGTCACGTCGCGCATCACGAGCAGCTTCGCTGTCTCGAGCGACCGGACGTCGTCGATCGGGAGCAGCGTGCACTCCAGGACGCGCCCGTCCGCCTGGACGGACACGGTCGGCTCGTCGAGGTCGAGGCCCTGCCGCGCCAGCCTCGCCGAGAGCTCGTCGGGCAGCGCCTGCGCCGTGCTGAAGACGGCGACGATGGAGGGGAGCGTGTCCCACGGAGGCAGACGCTGCTCCGCGGCGGTCGGCTCCCAGAGCGCTCGATCCACGTACTTCTTGTCGACGAGGATGGCGACATCCATCGCGTGGGCCTCGCGCAGCGAGGAGGCGACGAGCTGGAACTCCTTGCCGAGCTCGATGTAGCCGAGGAGGCGATCCCCGGAGCGCCACGGCATGACGTACCGGAGGGTATACGTGCCGAGGGGCCCCTGCTCGTTGCCGACGCTCGGCTGTCCCGTCCGCTCCGCTTCCATGAGCGTGACGCGAGAGATCGTGTCGCCGAAACGGTAAGGCTGGTGAACCCGCAGGAAGTTCACGCGGTCGGGAGCATGAAAGTAGAGGTGCGTGATCCCCGCGCGCGCCTGGAGCTCCTGGAGGAGCGGTGCCCCCCGCGCGAGGAGCGCCTCGCGGTCCTGGCGGCGCATCGCGTCCTCGAGGAGGGGATCGCGCGTGATGGCGCTCATGAGGGAGCCCAGGGTCGCGATGTTGTCCTCGGTCGCCCGCCGCAGGAGCTCCGTCGTGGTCTCGGTCGCCTGCTGGAGGCTCGCTTCGCGCTGCGAGGTGAACGCTCTGTAGGTCGTCACCAGATAGAGCGAGAGCAGCAGCGCCAGGGCGAGCACCAGCGGGGCGAGCACCCTGAAACGTACGTTCTGGTCCGCGCTCGCGCGGGCCGTCCTGCGATCCTCCATGAGCCTCCTCCCGTGCCACGGGCTCCGCCGAAACCGGCAATCGCACCGATACGCAGCCGCCCGGGCCCCCCCGACCGATGGTTCACATGCGCCCGTCGCGTGGAACAGCTCTTCACCTCCGGACGCGACGACGATCCAGTTGGCAGGACGAGGCTACGAGTTCCTCGGACGCCAGTCCATCCAGTTCGCGTGGGGCAGCTCTCGCCACATCGTCGCAGACCACGGGAATACGCGAAGTTGCGCCCAGCAAGCAGCAGAGACGGCAGCGACGTGGCGCGATCGACCCGGACAGAGGTCACGCCGGTGAACGCGCGCGACGACAGCTACGATTGGCCATCCACCGAGCCGGGTCGACCCCGCGTCGCGGCTGAAGCCACAAAAGAGAGCCGCCCGCAGAGCCAGGCTCTGCGGGCGGCCGTCCTGGGTCGCGACTCGGATTACTGGAGGCCGCTCAGCATCTGGACCTTCTCGGTGTCCAGACCCGTCCACGTACCCCAACCGTCCTTGTTGGCGTCGGTGTACTTGTGGCCATAGAGACCGCCCGTGTCACCCGACTCGGGGTTGATGGACCAGTAGAGGAAGTCCGTCATCTTCCGCTTCTTGAGGTAGTTCACGAAGATGTTCTGCCACTCCCAGTCGTGGCGCGCGTTGGCCGGGAGGTGCGCCCAGCGCTGCGCCGCGGCCGGCTCCAGCTCGTTCTTCGGCCAGTCCTTCACGCCGCCGAACTCGCCGATGAGCACGCAGAAGTTCTGCGCGCGGAGGTACCCGAAGTGCTCGTCCCAGCCCTTTTCCATGGTCGCGACGGCCTCGGCGTTGTTCCGGTTCACGACCAGCTGGCACTTGGCCTCGGCGGCCGCGTCGTCCTCGAGCCCGACGCACTCGGGCTTCGACTGATCGACGTGGTGCTTCTGAACGAACACGGCCGGCCCGTAGGTGTGGGGCGAGAAGCAGAGGCGATCCCTGGGAATCTGGATCGGGTAGGCCGCCTGCCCGTAGAAGTTCTCACCCCAGTTCGGGTTGATGCCCTCGGTGCCGAAGGGCTCCGGATCCAGCTCCAGGCCAGAGGCGCCCGGCTTCTGGTGGCTGCTCGACACGCCCTCGACCACGGCGATGATGTCGTCGTTCTCGGACTTGATGACGTCGTAGCACTCCTTCGCCAGATCGGCCCACTCGGACCAGGAGTACTTCCACGGCTCGTTGAAGCAATCGATGCCGAGGACGTTCTTGATGTTGAGCTTCTTGGGAAGCTGCGCCATCGTGCGGATGTCCGCGAGCCACTTGTCCTTGTTGTAGGCGTCCTCGCCGTCGACGCAGGTGTAGTCGTCCTTCTTGTACTCGTAGTTCTCGCGGTCGCTGTCCACCCACGGCGGGCCGTCGTTCAGCTTGCCCTTGCGCCACCCGATGTGGTTCGAGCAGGAGTGCATGCCGAGGACGACATAGACGCCGTTCTTGTCGGCCAGCTTGAGGAAGTCCGTGAACGCCTCGTACGCGTTGGCGTACGGGTACTTGTCAGGATCGTTGTTCCGGATCCGGGGATCCTCGATGCTGTAGTCGCCGTCCGGGTGCCCCTGGACCAGCGTCTGCGGCGCGATCGGGAGCCGGACCGTGTTGAACTTGAGACCGGAAGACTTGATCTCCTTCAGCGTGTCTTCGATGGTGCGCTTGGCCGAGTTGTCGGCCCAGAACATGGAGCCGATGAAGAGCTCCATCGCGCCGGGGCGCGCCGTGTCGTCCTGCCCCTCGAGCCCGAACCAGTTGCCACCGCGAATCTGGGTGTCCGTGCCGTCGACCGTGATGCGGCCGTTGGAAAGGTTGACGCGGAACTTCCCCTTGGGTGAGCCGTCGGTGTCCGGCGTGGGCTTCCCATCCGGGTTGGAGGACCCGCCGCCGACGCCGCTGCCGGTCGGCTCGCCCGCGCCGACGCCGCTGCTCGTCGGGGTGCCCGCGCCGACGCCGCTGCTCGTCGGGGTGCCCGCGCCGACGCCGCTGCTCGTCGGGGTGCCCGCGCCGACGCCGCTGCCCGTCGGGGTGCCCGCGCCGGTGCCGCTGCCCGCTCCGCCGGTCCCCGTCAGCCCACCCCCGGTCGCCGCGGTCGAGCCGTCACCGCCGCAGGCGATGCCCACCAGACCGAGGGCGGCGAAGGAACACAAGAAGATATGGCTTCTTCGGATTCTCATAGGTTCGTTCTTTCGTTAAGCACAAATTCAGAGCACGGCGCACTGCTTCGAGCGACAACCCCCAAAGGCTCGTCCGTAAGGTAATCCCAGCCAGATCAACGGTTGGTCGCGCTCGACAGTCGACCCTGCGCAGAATTCGCAATCAAGCAACACCGACGGGTTGCCAACCGGGCTCGCATGTTACCCGCCACCAAACAGAGGGTCAAGACGAGACGCACCCCCCGACGCCGGAACCAATATCGATATGGCGGTGCTTTTCCCACGACGGTGGATCGCAGGAGGCGCTCTCCTCCAACGGGATCCTGCAGGAACGCTGCACGAGGGGACGACCGCCAAGAGACACTTGACTTTCAAATTGCGCTTGAATGACCGAGCCGCTCCGCAGCCCCGCGCTCCCATCGCACGCGCGGCGTCATTTGCCAGGCGCACAGCGTCATTGGATAGGTGCGCAGCGTCATCCCACATACGCGCAGCGTCAAACGCCGTCAAAGGGGCCTTGGTCGGATCTCGTCAATGGGAGAGGCATGTTGGAAGGCTGCGATTCGCCACAGTGCCAGTCACAGGGGCACGCGATGCGTCGACGCGTCGACGCGCTGCTCCGGCCTTCATCGATCCTCACGGCGGCGGATGTGCCGGCAGCCGAGCTGCCAGCGCTACTCCCCTCCTCTCCCACGGCCCTCGCCCTCTCCTACCGGTCTACGCCAGCGCTCCGGCAGGCGGGCGAGGAGCAGCGCGAGCCCCGGTAGAAGCACCATCCCTGCGAGCAGCAGCAGGGAGGAGGTGAGCCGCGCGGCCGAGGCGCCCACCGCGGCATAGGTCGCCGAGATGCCCAGGTTGGCCAGGGCCGTCACCGCGACGAACGCGCGCCAGGGCATGCGGCCCGCGCCTGCGAAGACGAGAGATGCCTCCGCGAGCACGGGCACGCCGCGGAAAAGGAGCAGGAACCAGCGGCCGTGACGCTCGGCGGCCCGCGTCAGGCGCGCGAGCTCCGCCTCGCCCACCATCTGCTGCAAGGCCGGCGCGCCCGCGCGCGCGCCGAGCAGATAACCCAGCCCCGAGCCCACCATCATGCCTGCCCACGAGACAGCCGTCCCGCGCCAGAAGCCGAGCAGCCCGCCCGCCGCCGTGCTCACCAGGCTCGATGGCACCGGCAGGACGATATCGCCGGCGAGCAATCCGCCGAGGACGAGCGCCGTCGCAATGGGCGAAGGCGGCGCCGCGAGCAGCCTTCGGGCCGCAGCCTCGAGGCTGTCGGCGAAGAGGAAGAACGGCACGAGGATGCTCAGAAGGAGCAGGCCAGAGAAGCCGGCCCACCCGGCCCAGGAGCGCCGGGGGCGCGCTGTCGCGCCGGGGAGGCGGGCGCTCCCCGGAGGAGGGGTCGAGTCAGACGATCGCAACATGCAGCGCTCCAGGTCCGGTGACGGGCCGGCCGGCGCGCGACGAGGAGAGGAGGAGCGAGCCGGCCGGCGCGCGAGTATACGTCCCTCACGCGGTCCGCCCTCGGGGGAAAGAGACGCTGGTTGAGGATTTATCCACGCACAGGGGGAGCCCCTTTATTCAACAGCCCTGGAGGTGACGGCCCGCGCAGGAAGGGCTCGAATTCAGGGCATCCGCGTGGGAGACTGTCGCCAATTCACGCATCCCGAGAGGTCCCGGGCAACCGGAAGGAGCAGGTCATGCGTCCTCGATCTTCGTGGTTTGGTTCGACCATTTTCATCATGAGCTGCGCCGCCCTGACGGCGAGCTGCTCTGCGAGCCGCGAGCGTCCGGCAGGGGGCGGTGGCACCGGCGGCGGCGGGGACAACCCCACCACCACGACCGGCGGCGATCTCGGCGACGGCGACACCACGGGGAGCGGATCGGACATCGGCGAGGGCGACAGCGCGTTCCGTTGCGGCGACGGGGGCCTGACCAAGGACGAGGCGTGCGACGACGGGAACGCGGTGGGCGATGACGGCTGTGCCGCGGATTGCCGCTCGGTAGAGCTCGGCTGGTCGTGCCCGCTGCCCGGAGTCGCCTGCACGCGCATCGCCCGCTGCGGTGACGGCGTTGTGGTGTTCCCGGAGCTCTGCGACGACGGCAACACCGAGGCGGCCGACGGCTGCTCGCCGACCTGCAAGGTGGAGGTCGGCTTCAAGTGCAGCGGCAACCCGAGCGCCTGCACGCCGACGACCTGCGGCGACAGCACCCAGGAGGGCGCGGAGAGCTGTGAAGACGGCAACACGATGCCCTTCGACGGCTGCTCCTCGAGCTGCCAGGCCGAGCCCGATTGCTCCGCGGGCTCGTGCGTGTCCCGCTGCGGCGACGGCCTCGTGCTGGGCGAGGAGTGCGACGACGGCAACAACATCGACGGCGACGGCTGCTCCGCGACGTGCAAGCAGGAGCCGGGCTACACCTGCGCCGTTCCCCAGCCCTCGGGCTCGATGGCCGTGCCGGTCGTCTTCCGCGACTTCAAGGCGGCCCACGCCGACTTCGAGCCGAAGGGTCCCGCCAACAGCAAGCCGATCTTCAACATGGTCGGGCAGCGGCTCGACGCTCAGAAGAAGCCGACGTACATGGCCGCCGCCAATAGCCTGGTCACGAGCGCGGACAGCTTCGCCCAGTGGTACCACGACGTGCCCGGCACCAACAGCACCACGGCCACCACCCTCACGCTCTGGGACACCGGCGACGGCCGCTTCGTGAACCGCTGGGGCGAGGACGGCCAGCAGTGGACCCTGCTGTCCACGGAGAGCGAGCACTATTGCGGCAACGTGGGCAACGAGATCAACGACGAGGAGTGCACCTCGTCGGCCCAGGCCACCCCGCAGTGCGGCGACATCCACAGCGAGGAGTTCCACAGCTGCGAGGTGCGCGGCGGGGTCTACTGGGCGAGGTATATCGAGGAGACCTACGACGGGAACCCGCTGTTCTTCCCGGTCGACGACGATCCGTTCACCCCGGCGGCCGAGCGCGTCGCGGCCGACATCTTCCCGAGCTACGGCGGGGGCAACTGGATGAAGGAGGAGGGCAACCCGAAGCACAACTTCCATTTCACGAGCGAGATCCGCTACTGGTTCCAGTACAACGCGGGCGAGCAGTACGAGCTCGACTTCACCGGCGACGACGATGTGTGGGTGTTCATCAACGATCGCCTCGCGGTCGACGTCGGCGGCATCCACAGCGCCGTCAACGGGCGCCTCGTCATCAACGCCAACGGGGGAGGCAGGGTGACCTACGCGACGGAGGAAGACGACGTCATCCCGCAGCGGAACGTCGATCTCGGCCTGATGGACGGCGGCGTCTACCAGATCGCCGTGTTCCACGCCGAGCGCCAGACCGCGGCGTCGACGTTCAAGCTCACGCTGCAGGGCTTCGCGACGGCGCGGAGCGAGTGCAAGCCCGTCTGCGGCGACGGCGTCGTCAGCCTGGGCGAGGAGTGCGACGACGGGGTGAACGACGGCGGCTACGGCGAGTGCGCGCAGGACTGCAAGCTCGGCGAGTACTGCGGCGATGGCGTCGTCCAGGCCGTGGAGGAGTGCGACGACGGCAACAACCGCGACGGGGACGCCTGCGGCAGCGGCTGCCGCAACCTCATTCCGCGCTGACCCGGCGGCTCAGGCCATCCACACCGTGAGATCGCTCGCCGCGCGCTCCGGGGCTCCCGGGTGTGTCGGCACCAGCACCCGCACAGGGGGCGGCGCGCGCGCGGCGACCCCCGTGCCGGGTGAGAGCGTGAGGCACAGGTCTCCGCCCGTCGGCGTCGCCCGGAGCGCGAGGTGCACGACGCCGCGGCGCGCAGCCCGGACGGCGCTCAGCAGCACGCGAAAGAGCGCGCGCGCCAGGGTGTTGTGGTCCGCCTGGACGACCACGGGCTCGAGCTCCTGGATGCTGGTCGTGACGTCGCAGACAGCCGACTCGACCTCCAGCAGCTCCGCGAGATCGCGGATCAGCGCGTCGAGCGCCACCGGGCGCGGCGACGTCGCCCCGTCCAGCGCGAGCGCTCGCCACAGCGCAGCGGAGCGCCGGAAGCGGCGCAGCACGTTGGCGGCGAGGTGGAGCAGATCGCGCGTCTGGGCGAGGACGCTCCCGGCGAGCTGATCCGCGGCGAGATCGATCCTGAGCCGCGCGGCCGCCCGCGCCTGGAGGATGTCCTGGAGGAACCGCGTCAGGTCCTCCATGGGCACGTCCCGCGCAGTGAGCACACGATCCATGTCCCGCTCGAGGCGCATGGCGAGGAGCTCCATCTCGATGGCGCGCGCGGCGCAGAGCAGAATTTCGCGCAGACGCCAGCCAATCTCGGGTCTCCTGACAGAGAGGCTGAGCACGCCGATGGCTGTCCCATCGCCGTCCCGGAGCGGGAGCCCCTGGCACGTGAAGGCTTGGAATCCCTGAATGAAATGCTCCGGCCCCACGAGCTCCGTATAGCCATCTTCGGCGAGCGCCGTACCGACGCCGTTCGCGCCACAGACGCTCTCCTCGAGCAACGCGCCGGGACCGGGCACCCGTTCGGGACCGTGAATGGTCTGCTCGTCACCGCGGACATCCAGGAGAATCGCCCGCTCGTCCCCCACCATGACCGCATGGCGCTCGTTGCCCGAGGCCTGGCTGAGCGCGCGAAGGTACGGTTCGGAAGCGAGAATGAGCTCCTGGTGCCGCTCGCGCAGGCGCTCGGTGTCGAGCGCGCTCAGGAACTCGGCCTTGGGACGGCGCGGATCGGCCCCTGCCCCATGAGAGCGCACCCAGGCGCGGTGCACGTGAGGACGCAGCTGCTCCGCCTCCAGGGCGCCGATCGAGCGGTAGAGGCGTCCTGCCTCGAGCGCTGATTCCAGCCACGCTGCCATGAGCCAACCCCTCGTTCGAGCGCGCGGTCGCGTCCGCTCTCGTCCGCGATTCTGCTCCAGGGTCTTGCACAGTTCGTACCCTCGACACGCCTCCGCGAGAGGCGAGCCGCGAGAAAGTGAGCTACTTCAACTCTCCATTCTCCCAAGGAAGAGCGCGGACCTTATGCAGGCACCTACCGTCCTGATCGTCGATCATGACGAGGCCCAACGAGAGGAGATCCGCCGCACGCTCGAGGCCGCTGGGCTCCGGGTCGAGCTCGCAGCGACGATCGCGGAGAGCCTGCGAAGAGCCCATCGACCGCCGGACCTGGTGCTCATCAGCGTCGATCTGCCGGACAGCGAGCGGTGCGAGCTCTGCCAGCGCCTCCAGGCGACGCTAGGCGCGGCGGCCATCCCGGTGCTGCACGCCAGCCGGGCCCGCGCGGCCGTCGGTCAGCCGTCGACCTTGAATTCGACGTGCGGCTCCACGTGCGGTTCCACGTATGATTGCTGTCGTGCCGGCTCGCGCGCATGGCCGATCGAGAGCCGGCTCCTGATGACGGCCGTCCGCGCTCTGCTCGACGCGCGCGCAGCGAACGTCGCGCGCGCCGAGAGCGACGAGCGGTTCCGCGCGGCCTTCGACCAGGCGGCGGTGGGGATGGCCCACGTCTCCCTGGATGACCGCTTGCTCCGCGTGAACCCGAAGCTCTGTGAGCTGCTCGGATACACCGTCGAGGAGATGATGGCGCTCCGCGCCCAGCATCTCCTGCATCCGGACCACGCGGAGAGGGCGCTCCGGCACGTCCATGCGCTGTGCGACGGGAAGATCCCCTCTTCCACCACCGAAGAGCGCTGCGTGCGGCGGGACGGGTCGACGCTCTGGGTCGCGGTCACGCGCTCGCTCGCTCGCGATCGCGCGGGGGCGCCGCTGTACGTCGTCGAGGTCGTGAGAGAGATCGAGCGCCGCAAGCGGGCCGAGGAGGCGCGGGAGCGGGCGCTCGCCAGCGAGCGCGTCGCGCGCATCCGGGTCGAGCTGGCGGAGGCGCGCGTCGCGCGCCTCCAGACGTTCACGTCCGAGCTCTCGCGCGCGGCGACGCCCGCGCAGGTGGCCGAGGTGGTCCTCTCGCTCGGGCTCGCCGCGCTCTACGCCGACGCGGGGTACGTCGCGCTCCTCGCGGAGGACGGCGTGATCGAGGTCCTCCGCGCGCCCGGCTACCCCGAGGACGTGGTCGAGCGCCTGCGCCGCATTCCCATGTCCGCGCGCCTGGCCGCCGTCGACTGCATCCGCACGGGTCAGCTGCTGATCTTCGAGTCGCTCGAGGCGTATAAGGCTGCCTATCCCGACGCGCCGGTAGGCGACTGGGCCAAGACCATGATCTGCGTCCCCATGACGCTGGGTGACGTGACCATCGGGGTGCTTGGGGTCACGTACCGCGACGCCTGTCGGATCAGCGAGGAGGATCGGCGCTTCATGACGATGCTCGCCCTGCAGTGCGCGCAGGCCCTGGACCGCGCGCGCCTCTACGAGGCCGAGCAGCGGGCGCGGCGGCTCCGCGAAGAGGCGCTGGCCATCGCGGCGCACGATCTCCGGAACCCGCTGTCGTCGATCATCCTGGCCGCGTCCCTGCTCGAGCGATCGGCCCCGGCGGACGCGGCGGGGCAGCCGATCCGCAATCGGGCGCGGCAGATCAAGCGCGCCGCGGAGCGCACCGTCGAGATGCTCGGCGAGCTCCTCGACGCCGCGATCATCGAGGCGAAGGGCCTGAAGCTGGACATCCAGCCGTGCGAGGCGGGCTCGCTCGTGCGCGAGGTCACCGAGATGCTCGCGCCGCTCGCCGAAGAGAAGCGGATCCGGCTCCACACCCTCCTTCCGGGGAGCGGCCTTGAGCTCCGCTGCGACCGTGGCCGCATGCTCCAGGTGCTGTCGAACCTCGTGGGCAACGCCCTGAAGTTCACCGCCGAAGGACGAGAGATCACGATCGTCGCGGAGCGCCAGGGGCCCGATGTCCGCCTGTCCGTCAGCGACACGGGCACGGGGATCCGGCCCGAAGACATCCCGCGCCTGTTCGATCGCTACTGGCAAGGGCGGGCGGCGCGCTGCGCTGGCGCGGGGCTCGGGCTGTACATCGCCAAGGGCATCGTCGAGGCGCACGGGGGGCAGATCTCGGTCGACAGCGAGCTCGGCGCGGGGACGACGTTCTCCTGCACGATCCCGGTCGCGCACGGAGCCCGAGGAGGCTAGCGCGCTCCTCACCGTATATTCGATGGTAAGCACGACTCCAGAAAACTGGAGCCAGCTCCACTATACGAGCGGATGCTCCTGCGCGGCGCATCGTCCGCCAGCGCTTCGACCGCTACCGCGCCTGCTACGAGCTCGGGCTCCGTCACGACCAGCGCTTGAAAGGCCGCGTCACCGTGCGCGTCACCATCGATCCGCGAGGCGCGGTGGTGAAGGCGCGCGACGACGCCGTCCATGCGGTGAGCGTGCGGACGGCGTGCACGGCGGGCACCCATCATGCCTTCGGCCCGGTCGCGTAATCGACCGATGGACACGAGATGTCCGCCCCAGGTACGCATGCGGACGGCCCACGAGAGGTTCTCCAAATTCTGAAATTCCAATCGCCGACTGAGCTCGTCAAGATGCACTGAGGCCGGATCGCGCGGAGCAGGGCGCGGCCGCACCGCGGTGCTTGGGCCGCTGCCGCTGGACGGCTTTCACCATCGCTCCGCCTAAAAGCTCCCTGCGAGCGCGCTTGCCGGCCCCTCGCGGGCCGAGCTCATTCCTCGTGAGCCGTCCGGTCCGTATCGGACAGATCCCCTCCTCTCCTTGTGATGCGTCCCTCGTCAGGCAAGCACCGGCGCAACGTCTACGAGGCCCGAGGGCGCCCCCGCACCGCGGCGCCCCTGGCACGGCGCACAATGAAGGACACAAGCGCACCTGGAACTGGCCACGCTGGACGGGGCCTTTGTGCGCTCAGCGTCGCTCGATGAACCATGTTGGACATGTCTGACAATGCTCCTGACAAACGGGCGCGATCTCGGCTGGACGACCCGTGGCGCGCTTTGGGACATTCCAAGATTGTGCAGTTCGGATGCAACAGCGGTGATCGCCCGTGCTGTGGCGCGCCGTCCACGCGTTCCTCGCCTGTTTAACGTATTCTTTCTTTCTCCAGGACTTGCTCGTTGGGAAATGAGGGGTATCGTCAGCCCCGTCCGATTCGAGGAGTTCCTGTTCAATCCGACAGGAGTTCCGGTTTCATCGGGGCGTACTTCGGAGGGGTCCGCTGTGGCGTGCCCTCTCCGCGGACGCCACGCGCCATGAAGTCGATGGCGGAGAGCGAGGCCCACGGTGACCTTCGCGCGAGCTCCTCGCCAGACATCACCGGCGCAGCGGTCTTCGGGCAGCGCAGGGCTCCAGGAGAGCAGGCGTATCCGTCGCTCTCCGTGGGGGTTATCACCGCGCGTTCATCTCAAGGCGTACGTTCCACAGGGCACGAAACACAAGGAGTTGTTCTTATGAAGAAGCTCGTTATCCTCGCCGCGCTCGCCACCATGTCGATCTCGGGGAGCGCCATGGCAGTTGCCCGGGGTGGTCCCGCGCGCGCCATCCTGATCGAAGGGGCGTCGGCCGGCACGGCGACCTTCAACGCCGTCATCAATGCCAACGGCCTGGGTGACAACCTCCTGGCCCCGAACGGGACATGCCTCATCAGCATGACCTGGACCAACCCCAACAACGCGGCACAGTCCCGCTCCTGCACGGTCCGCGAGGTAAAGACGACCACCAACCCCAACTGCCCGAACACGGACATCAATACCACCATGTATGCCGGCTCTGGCTTCAATACCAACTGCAGTGGATTCAATCAGTTCGGCATGGCATTCGGGCCCCAAGGTGCAGGCTTTACCACCATCAGCGCCTCCATCGTCCTGGGCGAGACGGCACTCGGCACGCCGAGCTTCGGCGGGACGTTCCGGGATCCGTTCTCCTTCGGCTTCATCCAAGGCATCACGATCAACTAAGACCGAGCGCCGCCCGACGCGCCGCCATGCGGACGTCGGGTGCGCAGATCTCCCGGACCGCGCCTCGCGGCCGGGAGATCTGCTCGCTTGAGCCCAGCGATCATCGCCCGTGTCAGCCGCTGCCTTGCCCGAGGGCGAGCGGGAGTCGCCCCCTAGGGCCCTGCTCCTCGTCGTCGTGATATCGCAGCGAGCGCCGCAACCCCCTCACCCTGATCGGATGGAGACGTTCTCATGCAACCGCCTGTCCTGCATCACGATACTCCCCGCCGATGGCCGCTCTGGTGCGCGCTGGCGGCGCTCGCTCTCGCCGCCTTCCTGCTCCTCCGCCCGAAGCACGACGCGCCGCGCGCCGCGCTGCCCGAGCCCGCCACCCCCTCATCAACGCATCAGCAAAAATCGGGCTACGGCAACCGTGCGCGATGGGATCGCCCTGCCGCGCCCTCGGACCAAGCAGCCACGGAGGTGCCGCCGATCTTCGGGACCGTCTACGACCTGAGCGGCACCCCGGTCGCCGGCGTTACGATCGCCGCGACGACCTTCGACGTCGCCGGCAATTTCCCCACGACGGCGGCCTCGACCGAGAGCGACGAGCGCGGGCGCTTCGAGCTCCGCGCCCCGAACGGAACCTACAACCTCGTCAGCAACAAGGAGGGATACGGCCCCATGCTCGTGGTCGCGCACAGCGGTGACGATGTCGCCCTGCTGATCCCGAGGAGCGGGATCGTCGAGGGGCATGTTTACAACGAGCGCAAGGAGCCGATAACGCAGTTCACCGTGGACATCGTCGCCCTGTTCCCCGACAGCACGGCAGCACCCGCGCCCCTCTGGTCGAAGCGCTTCGACGCGGCGGACGGGGCCTTCCGCGTGGATCAGGTCCCCGGCTGGCCGGTGTTCCTCAGGGTCACGGCGGCCGATTACGCTCCCGTCTTCTCAGCGCCCGTCCATGTCGGGCCCGACAAGACCCAGAATGTCGAGCTGACGCTCTCGCGCGGGTGCACGCTGACGGGGACGGTTCATGACGAGAACGGCGCACCGCTCGCCGGCATCTTCCTCGATGCGGAGTCGCGCTTCACCACGGGCTCGTCGAGCCAGGGGTCGATGGATGCCGCGAGCCAGGCCCAGAGCGACCTCGACGGGCGCTTTCGGCTGGAGCACGTCCCTCCCGGCGAGATCCTGGTCCGCGCGTACGACGGCGGCTATGCCGCGACGACGGCCCAGGTCCAGGTCTCGCCCTCGCGATGCGACACGCTCGACCCGATCCAGCTCAAGATGTCCAGGGGAGGCAGCGTCGCCGGCGTCGTGCGGGGGAGCGACGGCAAGCCTGTCGCCGGCGCGCAGATCATGGCATCTCACCGGAGCATCGGCTTCGTCAACGCGGTGACCGACGCCGAGGGGCGCTATCGCTTCGAGAAGCTCCCGGCGGCCGTCATGCGCCTCGAGCTGGTGGCGAAGTCGCAGCATACCGTGGTGTACGCCAACGTGAGTGAGGGGCAGGTCGTCGAGCGGGACATCTCTCTTCCCGCGGACAGCTCGGGCGAGATCCGCGGGCGCATCACCAGCGGCGGGAAGCCGCTCCGGGGTGTCCAGGTCGTGGTCGCGTGCAACCAGGGCGAGCCCGGGCTCGACATGCGCCACGTCACGACGAGCAACGACGGGACCTATCGGGCGACAGGGCTGCCGGATGGCGCTTACATGGTCATGGTCTCCTCGGCGGTCGAGGGCACCTCGGCCGTCGTTCGTGACGGCGGCGTCGCGCAGGCGGATCTGGACGTGGCCGGGCAGCCCCAGCCAGAGGATGACCCGGTGGCTCCGGCGCACTTCACCGGCGACTGAGCGGCGCGAGGCGGGAACCTCCGGCTCGCCCGGGCTGTCGATCGCCCTGCCCCACCGCCGGCGGGCCCGCGCTCAGGCTCGGCCCGCCGCGCAACGACCGGAGATCCCCCGTGCCTAGAGCCCTCCTCCGCAGCCGCGCTGCGCTCGCCGCGATCGCCGCCCTCGTCCCTGCCCTCCTCAGCTGCGCCGACAGCCCCTCGCCGCCCGCCACGCCCGCCTCGCTCTCGCGCGGGCCGGGCCCAGCCGCGCCGCGCGCCCTGCCCGCCGCGCCGGCCTTCGCCGTCGCAGCGCGCCGCGCCGAGGCCGCGCCGTTCCGGCTCACCGCCGCGGACGGCACCGGGCTGCGCCTCGTCGCGCTCACCGGCCGCGCGGTGATCGAGGCGCCGCTCGCGCTCGCCGAGCTGCACCTCACCTTCGAGAACCCCGAGGATCGCGTGCTCGAGGGCACCTTCAGCGTGACGCTGCCGCCCGGCGCGAGCGTCGGGCGACTCGCCATGAAGATCGACGATCGGTGGCAGGAGGGCGAGGTCGTCGAGCTCCAGCGCGCGCGCGAGGCGTACGAGGATTTCCTCCACCGCAAGCAGGACCCTGCGCTGCTCGAGCAGGCGGCGGGCAACGAGGTGAGCGCGCGGGTCTTCCCCATCCCGGCGCGCGGCGTGAAGCACATCGTCCTGTCGTACTCCCAGGAGCTCCGCCCGGGCGCGCCCTTCACGGTCCCCTTGCGCGGCCTGCCCACGGTGAGCCGCCTCGACATCGAGGCCACCGTCGCCGGCGCCGCCGCGCCCGTCCACGCGCTGCGCCGGAACGACGCGGCGCCCGAGGCCGATTTCGTGGTGGATCCCGCGCGGCTCACGTCGATCGAGGGGCGCGGCGGCCTGCGCAGCGGAGAGCTCGTGCTCGCCCGCGTGAACGCTCCGGTGGACGCGCGGCCCGATCCGCTCGCGTCCGCGGTGATCCTCGTGGACACGAGCGCCTCGCGCGCGCTCGGGCTCGAGGAGCAGCTCGGCGCGCTCGCGGCCCTCGCGCGGGCGGTCGCGCAGGCAGGCGGCCCGGGCGCGCCGCTCACCGTCGCCTGCTACGACCAGGCCGTCACCCCCGTCTTCGACGGCGCGGCGTCGGCGTTCGGCGAGGTCGAGATCGCGCGCATCCGCGATCGGCAGGCGCTCGGCGCCTCGGATCTCGGGCGCGCGCTCCGCTGGGCCGGCGAACGCGCGCGCGCCCGCGGCCAGCGGCGCGTCGTGCTGCTCTCCGACGGCATCGCGACGGCGGGTGAGGTCGCGCCGGGCGCGCTGCGCGGCGCCGCGGCGGCGCTGCGGGGCGCGGGGGTCGAGCGGCTCGACGCGGTCGCGCTCGGCGGCCTCCGCGACGAGGCCGCGCTGCGGCAGCTCGTCGCGGCCGGCCTGCCCCGCGACGGCGCCGTGGTCGACGGCGCGCGCGGCGCCGCCGAGATCGAGCGGCGCCTCGGCTCGGCCACGCGCTCGGGGATCGCGGTGAACATCGAGGGCGCGCGCTGGGTCTGGCCCCGCACCCTGAACGGCGTGCAGCCCGGCGACGAGGCGCTCGTCTACGCCGAGGTGCCGGCCGCGCTGCCCGTCCGGCTCACGGTCGACGGCCGCACAACGACGCCCGACCTCCGCGGCGTGGAGCGCCCGCTGCTCGAGCGCTCGTGGGCCCGGGCGAAGATCGACGGCCTCCTCGCCCGAGAGGGCGCCGGGGGCGACCAGGACGCGATCCGCAAGCAGATCATCGATCTCTCGATCGCGCACCGGGTGCTCAGCCCGTACACCGCGCTGCTCGTGCTGGAGACCGAGCACGACTACGCGCGCTTCGACATCGCCCGGCGAGGGCTCTCCGACATCCTGACCGTGGAGGGCGGCCGCGTCGCCGTGCAGAGGCGCTCGCGGTCGCAGGCCGGGAAGCCGTCGGCCCCCGCGCCGGCCACCGGCCCGGTCGCCGGCGCTTCGCCTGGCGAGCGCGCCGAGGTTGCCACTGAGCAGAGCGCCGACGTTTCCCCTGGCGGGAGCGCTGCCCTGCGCCCTCCCCCCGCGCCGCCGGCGCCTCCTGCCGGCGCGGACGCCCGATATGCCTTCCTCAAGGAGGGGCCCGCGCCGGCGGGCGCCAGCGGGCTCGGGCTGTCGGGCGTCGGCGAGGGCGGCGGCGGTCGCGGCGAGGGCATCGGCCTCGGCGCGATCGGCTCCATCGGCCACGGCAGCGGGGCCGCGGCGCCCGCGCCGAGCGCCGCGTCGGCCACGAGCACCGGCCAGGGCTTCGGCAGCGGGCACGGCCGCCTCGCAGGCAGCCACCGGACCAGGGCGCCGCAGGTCCGCATGGGCGCAACCCAGGTGAGCGGCCGCCTCCCGCCGGAGGTGATCCAGCGCATCGTCCGCCAGAACTTCGGCCGCTTCCGCCTCTGCTACGAGCGCGGGCTCCAGCGCGACGAGGGCTTGCAAGGACGCGTCACCGTGCGCTTCACCATCGACCCGAGCGGCGCGCTCGCCAACGCGCGCGACGGCGGCTCCGATCTGCCCGACAGCGCCACGGTCTCCTGCGTGGTCCGCGCCTTCCGCGACCTCACCTTCCCCGCGCCCGAGGGCGGCAGCGTCGACGTGGTGTACCCGATCCTGTTCACGCCGCCCCCGGACGCCGCGCCCGCGCCCGACGCGCCCGACGGCGCCGCGCCCCCTCGATCGGAGCCGTATACCGGCCGCTTCAAGCAGATCAACGACACCCTCGCCCGGGGCGACGCGCCGGCCGCGGTGCGCGACGCCCGGGCCTGGCGCGCCGAGGTCCCCGGTGACGTGCTCGCGCTCGTGGCGCTCGGCGAGGCGCTCGAGGCGGCGGGCGACACGCCGGGCGCCGCCCGCGCGTATGGCTCGCTCATCGATCTGTTCCCGGCGCGCGCGGACCTCCGCCGCTTCGCCGGCGCGCGCCTCGAGCGGCTCGCGGGTGGCGCCGGCCTGGAGCTCGCGGTCGACACGTACGAGAAGGCGCGCGAGCAGCGCCCCGATCACCCCGCGAGCCACCGCTTGCTCGCGTTCGCCCGCCTCAAGCGGGGCGAGCACGCCGCCGCCTTCGACGCCCTCGAGGCGGGCATCGCGCGCCGCTACCCGCCGGGGCGCTTCTCGGGCGTGGAGGGCATCCTGCGCGAGGATCTCGGCCTGGTCGCCGCGGCGTGGCTCAAGGCGGAGCCCGCACGCCGGGCGGCCATCCTGGCCCGGCTCGCGAAGGCCGGCGCCGCGCTCGAAGACGCGCCCTCGCTCCGCTTCGTGCTGAACTGGGAGACCGACGCCAACGACGTCGACTTCCACATCCGGGACGACCGCGGCGGCCACGCCTATTACGGCGACCCGACGCTGCCAGGCGGCGGGCACCTCTACGCCGACGTGACCACCGGCTACGGCCCCGAGTGCTTCACCATCCGCGCGCCCCGGGAGCAGCGGGCCAGCCGGTACACCCTGCAGGCGCACTACTACGCGCGCGGGCCGATGGGCTATGGCATGGGCAAGCTGCAGATCGTCGACCACGACGGCAAGGGCGGCCTGACCTTCGACGAGCGCCCCTTCGTGGTCATGACGGACGGAGCGTTCGTGGAGCTCGGCGCCGTCACGCGCTGACGCGCCGAGGACTTCGCCAGCCCAGCTCTTCGTCACTCCCATAAACGTTACCCAGCCCTCGCGCCGCGCTCTCCTATATCCGAACGTTTACGTGGTCGTGGTCGTGGTCGTTTACGTGGTCGTGGTCGTGGTCGTGGTCGTGGTCGTCAACGATAGGCCGTGAACGACCACGACCACGACCACGACCACGTAAACGTAAACGTAAACGTTGGTTATCGCTCGGATTGGCGCCGTCACGCGCTGACGCGCCGCTAGACCCTCTCCCACCGCCCGCTCTCGGCGGAGCGGAAGAGCGCGTCGATGACCCGCATGTTGCCGACCGCGACCTCGATCGGATTCTCGACCGGGCTGCCCGTGCGGATGGCGCGCGAGAACGCCTCGCTCTGCAGGTGGTACTGGTCGACGGCGGGGAACGAGGTGACCCTGGCCGAGCTGCAGTTCAGCGTCGAGCCGTCATCGAGGAAGACCTTGCACGGCTGGTCGGCGGGGGCGTTGAACGGAACCTCGATCTCGATGCGGCCCTTGGTACCGAGCGCGTTCACGCGCTGGTAGGCCACCGCCTGCGTGCTGCACGTGAACGTCAGGTGCGCGCCGCCGTAGTCGAGCAGGCCCGAGGTCAAGCGATCGGTGCCGAACTCGGGATCACGCTCGACGAGACCGATCGCCCGCACGGGCTCCCGTCCGAACAGGAAGCGCGACGTGTTCAACGCGTAGCAGCCGATGTCGTAGAGCGCGCCGCCCCCGACTTCCTTCTTGTTGCGGATGTTGGTGGCGTCGCGGTTGAAGTACGAGAACGCCGCCTGGACGCTGACAAGGTCGCCGATCTGGCCGCCTCTCACCCAGTCCCTGGCCTGCTGCCACTGCGGGTGGTTGCGGATCATGAACGCCTCGGCGATCAGCCTGCCCGTCTCGCGCTGGACGTCGACAAGCGCCTCGGCGTCCTTCGCGCTGAGCGCGATCGGCTTCTCGCACAGGACGTGCTTGCCGGCGCGGGCCGCGCGCGCCGTCCACTTCACGTGCAGGTGGTTGGGCAGCGGGTTGTAGACGGCCTCGATCTCCGGATCCTCGAGCAGCTCATCGTAGCTGCCGTACGCCTTCGGGATCCCGAGCGACCGCGCGGCGTCGCGCGCCTTGTCGATGTCACGCGACGCCAGCGCGGCGAGCTGGGTCAGGGGCCCCCGCTTCATGCCGGGCAGGCTCACCGTCAACGCGAAGGTGCTCGCCCCGAGGACGCCCCAGCGCACGGGGGTGAGGGATTGGTTGGGCTCGGGACCTTGGGCAGATGTGGACATGGGCACCTCGCTGCTCGCGACGCTAACGGTCGACGGCGCGCCTGTAAACGCTCGACTCGACCATGGCCTGATGTAGGGGCTCGACGCCCTCGCGGCCTGCGTCATCGGAGGCGCCCCCGACGTCATGCGGCATCGGGACCGCCGGCGGCCTCCTGACCGGAGTGCTCCTCTTCGAGGTCCTCGACGAGGGCCCTCGCATCCTCGACATGCCCCCTCGCTGACAGCAGCTCATCAAAGCCATCCTCCTCGCGGCCGTCTCCGTCGAACTCCGCACGTGCCCGCAGAAGCGCCGGGGCGCCGCCGCACCGAGCGCCCCTCGATCTGCTCGCTGCCAATCACGTACCCGAGATCGACCAGGGGCGGAACGGCGCGTGCCATCGAGGTCCCACTCACGCTCCAGACGTCTGCCCGTCAGACGTCACGTCGATACTTCGACCCGCGCGCTCGACAGCACCAGTAAACTCTGCCACTATTACCAGAATTGCAGCCTTTCAGTGGGGGACTGATATGGCTCGAAATTCCATGGTAGGTCTCATACCGCTCATCGTTCTGGCCGGAACCGGATGCGGCGAGGGCGGAGAGTGGCTGGAAGCGCCCTTGGGCGAGGCGCCGAGCGCGCTGGAGGCCGGCAATGCGCTGAACCCCAACGCCTTGAACCCCAACGCGCTCAATCCCAACGCCCTGAACCCCAACGGGCTGGCTGTCGGCGCCTTGAGCTTCATCGCCCTTGGCTCGCAGGCGCTGACCGCGATCCTGGACCCCGGGCCGAACGGCGCCCTCTCACGCGAGCACCTGAGGTACGCCGTCGAATGCGCTCTCGATAGCTCGCAGTCATTCAGCTTCGGCTGGTTCGACGCCTCTGGCGTCTATCACGACGAAATCTACACAGGCGTGCTCGGGCTCGCCAAGAGCTGGGCGGGGGCCCCGCTGGGTGGTGAAGAACAGCGCTGGGTCTCGGCGTGCCTCGCGGCGCGCACCAACTACTACAGGGTCCCTGTCATGCTCTCCTCGCGTGGACCCACCAAGGCGATCAACAAACAAAACACCCCAGAGCTGTTCACGTTCACGAGGGAGGAGGGTGCATTCTGGGGCAACATCTACGGGAGCTCGCCGGCGCTCTATGCCTGCCATGTCCCCGAGAACGATGCGGCCTCACGCGCGGCCCTCCGTGACTGCGCCGCCGGGCACATCGACCCGACGACCGGCGCCATCCAGCCGTGCGGGGCGATCCAGCGTCTTGGCTCGTGTGACACCTATTGCGACCCCATCGCCCCCAAGAACGGCATCTATCACCCTTCCTGTTTCACGGATCCGGCGAACCGCTCGGCCACCATGAACCTCCAGCCGATCACGGTCTTCCTCCAATGAGAGGGAGGCGTCGCGTCTAGTATTCGCGGCAGTCGCCGGGCGCGTTCAGCGTGCCGAAGCTGTAGGGCCGCGCCTGCTTGACCAGCAGCCGGCGCTCCGGGCCGATCAGCTTCCATTCGATCTGCATCGCGTAGAGATGGTTCTCCCCCTTCGGGTCCACCAGCGGCCGGTAATGAGCGTGGACGGACTCGAGCACGCACCCGAGCCGCTGGATCTCCGGGAACGACAGCACGTCGCGCCCGCGCGACAGGCTCGAACGCGTGTGGTACTCCGCCTTGATCGTGCGAGGCGGCGGCGTGTACACGATCTCGTCGCTGGTCACGCCGGGCGCGGGGTTGGTGACCGAGGCTTCCCCGATCTGCGCGTTGATGTAGTACTGGCTGTCGCGGGTGGCGTCGAGCGCGTTGCGGCTGATGGCCACGCCCTGCGCGCGCTCCGATTGCCAGGCCTGGTGCACCAGCACGGCCATGGCCGCGCGCGCCTGGTCGACGTGGCCGAACTCGCGCTCGTCGTAAGCGCGCGTGTTCCACAGGCTCGACCAGACCGTGCGCAGCGCGTCCTCGATGGAGCTCGACTCGGCGTCCAGGTCGCCGCTCGTCGACGTGTGCAGGCCCGCGCCGTTGAAGGTCGCGAGATCCTCGGTGTTGCTGCTGCTGCGCAGGCGCACGCGGTCTCCGCCGAAGCGCTGTTTGATCGCGCCCTTGACCTCGCTCAAGATCGCGGGGTCCACCGGGTGCGCAAGCATCCTCGCCCGCACCTCGGTCAGGCCCTCGGCGTGCGCGTGCGGATCGGCGCGGAACTCGGGATCCTGCTCGAGCTCGGCCAGGAGCTCCGCCGCGCCGCTCGCCTCGAAATGGTCCATGTAGTGCGAGAACGGGATCGCGAACGCGGCGGGCGGCACGTACAGCGGCAGCAGGTCGAGCGGGCAATACTGCCCCACGCCGCTCACGCGGTACAGCTCGGCCATGCCTGCCGCCTTGGAGCCGATGCTGTCGCCCATGGCGTAGCCCGCGGCGTCGAGCGGCACGATCCCGCGCACGGAGAGGTCGAGCGCCGGCGACAGCCGCTCGCCGGTCGGCTTGCGCTTCTCCCAGTAAGCGTCCGCCTCCTGCGCGGTGGCCTCGCGGATGTCGAAGTCCGACGCGCGCACCTCGAGCCGCACCAGCTTGCCGAAAAGGGCCTTGAGGCGCTCGTCGTCGCGCGCGCCGCGCAGGGCCATGTTCGGCGTGCCCCGGCCGCGCGCCAGCACGTTCACGTGCGCCAGCGGCGTCTGGAAAGCTTCTGTGATGAGGCCGCCCATGAACGCGGTCTCGTTCGGCACGTCGTCGGTCACCACGATCACGTTCGGTCCGAGCTCGGCCGACTCCAGATCGCGCGCCGGGACGAACGTCAGCGTGCCAAAGCCCTCGGCCGGGTTGAGCGACTGGTATGTGAGCCCCTTGTACGGCGCGTTCGGCCCCACGATGGGCGCGGTCCCTTCGATCTTCCGCAGCTCGATGATCTGGCGCCCTTCGGTGGGCCGTATCGCCCACGCCTCCGGGTCGGGCACCGCCTTCATCGCCGCGAAGAACGCGCGCCGCATCTGCTCTCCGACGATCTGGTCTCCGGGCGAGAACTCGACGGTCTTGGCGCCGTTGGTGTGCTCGACCAGGGTGCCGAGGAGGTAGCGGCGGCCCTCGGACCGGAAGTACTCGGTCTGGCTGAACAACCCCCAGCCGACGTTGAACTCCGCGGCTTGCTCCGGGTCGCAGCGATCGAGGTGCGGCTCCTTCCGGATCTGCTCGCGAACCCAGGTGTAGTGGAGCGCCCACTGGCGCGTGCTCAGGAGATGCACCGTGTCGTTCGCTGCCATGTCGACCACGAACTTGACGCCGAGCTCGCCGACCGCGGTGCCGCCCTCGGCCAGCTCGGCGAAGTCCGCGGCCGTCTCCAGCCGGTGCGCGCGCCCGCTCGCGAGCTCGCGCCCCGGGAGCTCGGCGCAGCCCTCGTTCGCGGCGCCGGGGCTCGCAGCCCCGCAGAAGCGCGGCGCCCCGGTGGCGTCGGGCACGCGGGCCAGCGACGCGCCTTCGGGCCAGGCCATGAAGTCGACGCGATCGCTCGGCTCCGGCGTGTCCTCGCGCCACAGCGTCGCCACGCCCTCGAACTCGGGCGAGGCCTCGAGGTCGGCCGTCTCGCTCGCGCTCACCGGGACGCTCACCCGCTCCCCGGGCGCGAGCGTGGCGGACGGCTCGGGCCACGCGAGCAGCGCGCCCGCGTCGGCGCCGGGCAGCGCTTGCCCCGGAGAGAGCGCCGCGAGGCGCAGCGCGAAGCCGTCGAGCGCGACGGGCGCGCCGCTCGCGTTCAGGACCTCGACGAACCCCGCGGGCCGCAGCGAGAGCTCGGAGATGACCAGCGGCCCGGCGATGGCCGGGAACGGCTCGGGCCACTGGAAAGGCGCGAAGCGGATGCTGTCGTCGAGGTTCGGTGGATCCGGCGGACCGCAGGTCTCGCCGTTCTCCCGGTCGGGCGTGGCATAGCGGCAGATCGACAGCTCGCCCGTGCCGTCGGGCAAGCGCGCGTAGCTCTCGGACCGCGGCAGCTCCGGCACATTCACCAGGTCGGCGAGCTGGCACGACGCCGACCACAGCGCCACGCGCGCGCCCGAGTTCGAGAGCTTGAACGGCAGGTGCAGCGGGCCCTGCTCCGGCGTGTCGTCGGCCCAGAGCAGCACCCCTCGCCCCGGCTCGATCGTCATCCGCGGCAGCGGCGTCGCCTTGCCGGACTTGTCGCTCACCGAGTACTCCCCGAGATCGAGCGCGCGCTGGCCGATGTTTATCAGCTCGATGAAGTCGTCCGTCTCGCCGACCTCATCGACCCAGGCGCCGTCGTTGCCCGTCATCACCTCGTTGATGCGGAGATCGCCGCTCAGCGCGGGCGCGGCGGCCACAGGAAGCTCGAAGTCGCACACCTCCGGCTCCGGCGGGGGCTTCTGGACCTCGCCCGAACAGCCGACGCCGAGGGCGAGCGACAAGAGGGCGGCCCCTGCGCGCGGCTGGGACCAAGGATGAACGTGGTGATTGCTGGGTGAGCGCTCCGTCATGTGTGCTCCCGTCGTGCCTGCTCCGTCATGCCCGCCCCATCATGCCCGCTGCGTCAGCACGCAGCGTGCCGCACGCACCCGCGCCTGGCCCATCGCAGAAAACGCATGGAACCAAGCCGCCCGGCCACACCGCCTGGCCCGCCGTGCGCCGGGCTGTGCCAGCCCCTGCGCCGTCACCGCCAGGGGGCTGCGGCGGCGCACACGGTCAACGGCTCATTCAGCCGGCGCGCGACTTGGATGCTGGTCTGAGCTCATGTAGCATCGCCCGCATGCGTGAAAGCGTGCATGGTCGATATGCATGGATCGCTCTCCTCACCTGCGCCCTGGCCGCCTGTTCGGAGTCGCCGGCCGACGAGGGCGGCGCGGGCGGCGGCGGCGCGGGTCCAGCCGGCAGCGGCGGCTCCGGCGGCGCCGCGGAGGCCAGCTCGAGCGCGGCCCAGGGCGCGACCTCCAGCGCCGCGACGGGCGCCGGGGCCGGCGACGGCGGCGGCGGCGGCGGCGGAGGAGAGCCGGAGGGCGGGTGCGGGAGCGTCTCGGAGGTGCCGTCCGAGCTGGGATTCGACCCTTTCTACAAGAAGTGCATCGACGCCGCCGGGATTCCCGTCATCAGCTCCGAGAAGGTGCCTGACGCGGCGCTGCTGCGCACGTGCTCGGTGGTCGTCCGCATGCTCGGCCACCGGGACGACGTGCGTCAGGCGATGATCGAGAACCACACGCGCGTCGCCGTGATGGCGGAGACCGAGGTGACGACCGACATCCCCGAGCACAGCGACCTGTACGAGGCGTTCCCGGGGACGGACTGGGACACGCGGGCCCGCGGCCTCGGCGCGACCCCCGCCCGGCCCGCGAGCTCCTGCGCGGAGGAGAACGTCCTGTGTTATCCGAGCGATCCGTACCTCGGCGAGGACATCCTGGTGCACGAGTTCTCGCACGCCATCGCGATCATGGGCATCGCCTTCGTCGAGCCGACGTTCGACAGGGAGCTCGAGGACGTCTTCGATGCCGCGCTCCAGGCCGGGAAATGGGAGAACACCTACGCGGCGACGAACAAGGACGAATACTGGGCCGAGGGGGTCCAGTCCTGGTTCGACGCCAACACCGAGGCGATCCCCACGAACGGGATCCACAACGAGATCGATACCCGGGCCGAGCTGCGCGACTACGATCGCCCGCTCCACGATCTCATCGCCAGGTACTTCGCCGACGACGCGTGGCGGCCAAGCTGCCCCTGAGGCCTCGTGAGCCGGGCGAGGGCCGCAGCGCCTCCAGGGCTCCGCTACGCGGGCGGATAGAAGACATCGAGCGTCGGGAAAGCTGGTTTGGCGCGGATGCAGTCCCAGAGGTAGATCGCGAACCCCAGATCGCCCGTCCAGAGCGAGTAGCGCAGCTGTCCGTACCGGCGCGCGTCCTCCTTCGTCTGAAGGATGCCGTGCATCGCGAAGGCGCGCGCGCGATGAAGCCAGAGCGCGTCGCCCGTGCGCGCGTGGAGCGTGAGGAAGGCGTAGCCGTTTCCGCCCGTGCCATGGCAAAGGTTCGAGCCTTTGCAAAGCGGGCCGGCCGCCCACGTCGCCTCGCCAGCGGCCAAGAGGAGCTCGTCGAGCGTGGGGCCGGGGAGTTCGGCAAGACAGATGACGAAGCCGGGCGCGCCATGGCAGAACTGCATGAGCCGGGGGTACGGGGCATCGCCTTGTAAAGCCAGCTGCGCCGGCCAGCTGGCCATTCTGCCTTCTCGCGTGGCTGTCCGCCCGATCGTGGTGGCGATGACCTGCTCCCAGGCTGCCCAGTCGCCCGCGTCCAGCAGGCGCCGGCCGTGGAGGAGAGCGCGCGCGGTCGCGACGAACCCGTGGACGGCGTCGAGATAGGTGCTCCGGCGGCCATAGAGGTCCTGCGACCAGTGATGGCAGCCGTGCTCGTCGGACCACTGGAGCTGCGACCAGAGGCGCGCGGCGGTGCGGCGGAAGAGCTCGGCCCAGCGCGCGTCGCCGAAGCGCTCGTGCAGGAACGACGCGGCCAGCATGGTGCCGGGCGCCCCCCACATCAGCTCGCGCGCCGGGTGGTCGAGGTTGCCCTCGATGAGCGCCGCGAGCCGGTCGGCTCGCTCGTCGGTGGGCCGCTCGCCCTGCGCCATCAGGAGGATGGGCGTGTCCCCCATCATGAACGCGGCGCTCTCATTACCCGGCATCGAGGCCAGCCATGCGCGGTTGCGAAGCAAGAGCGCGTCGAGCTGCTCGGTGGTGCGCCTCGCGCCCGGCGCTGCTCCCACCTGATGCAGGTAGCGCAGCGCCCAGATGACGCCTGCAGCGCCGTGGTAGAGTGGCAGCGCCGGCTGGCTCGGGTCGTCGCCGGGCTCGACGTCCTTCGGGTGCAGCGGCCAGTACGCGTCTTCCGAGAAGCGCCCCTCGGTGTCGCGAACGATGTCCTCGATGGCGTCGCGGGCGACGCCCTCGTCCCATGCGACGGACGCCAATGCCTCGTGGCGCTCGGGTTCGTGCAGCATACGGTGCCTTTGCCTGCTCTGCGAGCGTCGCGCTCGACCGCGGGCCGCCGCGCGGCGCTACGCCGCCAGCGCCTCGGTCAGGGCCCAGAGCCGCTCCTGCGCGGCCTCGTCGAGCGCCTCCGCCGCCGCCGGCTTGATACGGCTCTTCTCGAAGTACTCGCCCGTCACCCCGGCCAGCTCCGGCGCCGTGGCCACGTGCAGCGAGCACTCGGCCCCTCGCTCGGGCGTGAGCAGGAACAGGTTGAAGAGCTTCACAAGGAGCTTTGGATAATCGCGCATCAAGTCCGTCCTGACCACGCCCGGATGGACGGCGTTGACCGTGACGCCGGTACCCTCGAGCCGTCGGGCCAGCGCCTTGGTGAAGAGCACGTTCGCGAGCTTCGACTGGGCGTACGCCGCGGTCGTGCCGTACTTCCGCCGCTCGAACTGCAGGTCCTCCCAGTCCATCCGGCCGCGGTAATGCAGCTTCGAGGACAGGACGACGATCCGCGACGGCGCGCTCTTCTTCAGGAGCGGGAGGAGGTCCTGCGTGAGCAGCCACGTCCCCACGTGGTTCACCCCGAACGTCGCCTCGATCCCGTCCTCGGTCGTGCCGCGCGAGTTCCGCCACACCCCGGCGTTGTTCACCAGGACGTCCAGGCGCTCGTGCGCCGCGCGGAAGCGCTCGCCGAAGGCGCGGATGCTCGCCTTGCTCCCGAGATCCAGCGCGATCACCTCCACGTCCTTGCGGCCGGTGGAGCGGGCGATGTCGTCGCGCGCCGACTCCCCTCTGCCAGTGTCGCGGCACGCCAGCACCACCTTCGCGCCGCGCTGAGCGAGGCCGCGGGCCGTCTCCTTGCCAATGCCCGTGTTGCCGCCGGTGACGATGCAGACCTTCCCGTTCATGATGCTCCTCTCTCAGGTTCCGGCGGTGGGCGCAAGGCGCAAGGTCACCGCGCGCGCGCGCGCGCGCCAAGGACTACGGAAGACGTCACGGAAGACGCCGGGGAAGCGAGGCGCCCCACCTCGTGACGGCGTAACGTCCCTATCCCGCGAAACTCCGGCGAGAATCTGCGACCCCCTTGACGTGGACGTGCCCCCAGCTTCTCCTGATTCTCTATGCTCAGCCTAAGAGTATCTCGGGTGCGACGGGCGTGCTTTGTGTTCGGCATGCTGGCGATGACCGTGGGGTGCGGGACCAGCGGACCCCCGGACGATCCCGAGCCGATCGGGGCCGCGATCGGGGCGCTCACGGGCGACGAGCCCGACCTCGTGATCTCGAGCGTGAGCGCGCCCCGGAGCGCCGTGCCGGGCAGCTATTTCACGACGTCCGTCACTGTGTGCAACCAGGGTAACTCGGCGAGCTACGGCACCCATGTCGAGGTGCGCCTGTCGGACGACGACATCATCACACCATCGGATCCGGCCGTCGGCTATGCGCCGCTGGGGTACCTCGGCCCGGGGCAATGCGTCGAGGTCGGCGCCGAGACCACGGCGGCCGTGCCCGACGGCGCCTACACGCTCGGCGTCGTGGTGGACCAGCTCGACCAGGTGATCGAGCTCTCGGAGGCCAACAACACGGCGCTGGCGGGTGAGATCGGCGTCGGCTTCGGCCCGGATCTCATCGTCTCGGCGGTGAACGGGCCGCCAAGCGCCCTCCCCGGCGGCGGCTTCGAGGTCCAGGTCACGGTGTGCAACCAGGGCACGACGCCGAGCCAGAGCGCGCTCGTGGATGTGCTCCTCTCGGTGGACGCCACGATCGAGCCGCCGGATCCCCCCCTCGGCGGCGCCCCGATTCCCTGGTTGAACGCTGGCCAGTGCGAGTCGGTCAGCGTGCCGGTCAGCGCCAGTGTCCCCGAAGGCGTCTATCACCTCGGCGCGATCGCGCACGAGAGCGGCTGGAACCCGGAGCTCATCACGTCCAACAACGCGCGGGCGGGCAGGCTGCTCGGCGTCGGCTACCAGCCGGACCTCGTCGTCTCGGCGGTGAGCGGGCCGCCGAGCCAGGTGCCCGGCGCCTGGTTCGAAGCCTCGGTCACCGTCTGCAACCAGGGTACGCAGCCGAGCTACGGCACCGAGGTCGATCTCCTGCTCTCGCCCGATGGCGAGATCACGCTCGCCGATTTCCCGATCGGCGACGGCTACGTGCCCTCCCTGAGCCCCGGACAGTGCTTCTCCGCGACGATCCCTGCGAACACGTACGTGCCCGACGGCGCGTACACGGTCGGCGCGATCGTGGACGCCCCGGGCTGGGTCGTCGAGCTCATCGAGGCGAACAACGCCGCGGCGGGCGGCGCGATCGGCGTCGGCTACCGGCCGGACCTCATCGTGTCCGCGGTGAGCGGGCCGCCGAGCGCGACGTCTGGCGGCTCCTTCGACGCCTCGGTCACCGTCTGCAACCAGGGCACGCAGACGAGCTATGGCAGCAACGTGGAGCTGTACCTCTCCTCGGACGCGATCATCACGGCGGCCGACGTGCCTGTGGGCGGCGAGTTGGTGCCGTACCTCGATCCGGGGCAGTGCACCACGCGGACGCTCCACGTGGGCGCTTACGCGCCTGACGGCGCCTATCACCTGGGTGCGATCGTCGATCGGTACGGCGGGGTTCCCGAGCTCATCGAGAACAACAACGCCGCAGCCGGCGCCGTGGTCGGCATCGGCTATCGGCCGGATCTCATCGTCTCCTCGGTGAGCGCCCCGCCGAGCGCCCTTCCAGGCAGCGGCTTCAGTGCCACCGTCACCGTCTGCAACCAGGGCACGACCCCGAGCTACAGCGCCGCCCTGGAGCTGCGCCTGTCAGCCGACGACAACATCACGGGGACCGACCCGCCCGCGGGCGGCGCCCAGGCGCCGTACCTGGATCCGGGGCAATGCGCGGCGGTGACCATCCCTGCGAGCGCGTACGTGCCAGACGGCGTCTATCACCTCGGCGCGATCGTCGATCTGTACAACTGGCAAGAAGAGCTGAACGAGGCCAACAACGTCACGTCGGGCGGGCTGCTCGGCGTGGGCTATCGGCCGGATCTCATCGTCTCCGCCGTGAGCGGGCCGCCGACCGTCGTGCCCGGCAGCGGATTCAGCGCCTCCGTCACCGTGTGCAACCAGGGCACGACGCAGAGCTACGGCAGCGACATCGCCGTGGTGCTCTCGTCCGATCAGGCGATCACGCCGCTCGACGCCCCCGCCGGGGGCGGCTATGTGCCCGGTCTGAGCCCCGGGCAGTGCACCTCCGTCGCCGTGCCGGCGAACGCCTACGTGCCCGACGGCGCCTATCACCTCGGCGCCGTCGTGGACCCGGGCGGCTCGCTCCTCGAGCTCATCGAGACCAACAACGCGGCGGCAGGCAGCCTGATCGGCGTCGGCCATGGCCCCGACCTCATCGTCTCCGCCGTGAGCGGGCCGCCGAGCGTGTTCCCCGGCGGCGGCTTCGACGCCTCGGTCACCGTCTGCAATCAAGGCACGCAGACGAGCTTCGGCACCCACGTGGAGCTGCGCGTCTCCGCGGACGCGGCGGTCACGACGGCCGACTTCCTCGCCGGCGGCGGTCCCGTGCCGTACCTCGATCCGGGCCAGTGCGCCACCATGACCTTCCCGGCGAGCGCTTATGTGCCCGAGGGGGCCTACCACCTCGGCGCGCTCGTCGACCCGCAGGGCTGGGTACCCGAGCTCATCGAGACCAACAACGCGGGCTCGGGCTCTCTGATCGGCGTCGGATACTGGCCTGATTTCATCGTCGCTTCCGTGAGCGGCCCGCCCAGCGCCCTGCCGGGCAGCGGCTTCGACGCAGAGATCACGGTCTGCAACCAGGGCACGACCCCGGGCTCCAGCATGGTGGAGCTGCGCCTGTCCGCCGACGCCACGATCACGGAGGCCGACGCGCCCGCAGGCAGCGCGCCGACGCCCTACCTGGAGCCCGGCCAGTGCGCGGCCGTGACGATCCCCGCCAGCGCCTACGTGGCCGACGGCGCCTATCACCTGGGCGGGGTCGTCGATCCGCACGGCTGGCAGCCCGAGTTGATCGAGACCAACAACGCGACGCCGGGCGATCGGATCGGCGTCGGTTATTGGCCCGACCTCGTCGTCTCGTCCGTGAGCGGGCCGTCGAGCATCACGCCCGGCAGCAGCTTCAACGCCGCCGTCACCGTCTGCAACCAGGGCACGACCCCGAGCTACGGCGCCAACGTCGAGCTGCTCCTGTCGGGCGACGGGGCGATCACGCCCTCGGACATCCACGCCGGGAGCGGCGATGTCCCCGGGCTGAGCCCCGGGCAGTGCGCCTCCGTCGCCGTGCCCGCGAGCGCCTATGTGCCCGACGGCGCTCACCACCTCGGCGCGATCGTGGACCCGAACGGCGCGATCGCCGAGCTCATCGAGACCAACAACGCCGCGGCAGGCAGCGTGATCGGCGTCGGCTACGCGCCGGATCTCGTCGTCTCCGCCGTGAGCGGGCCGCCGAGCACGACCCCTGGCGGAAGCTTCGACGCGTCGGTCACGGTCTGCAACCAGGGCACACAGACGAGCTACGGCGCCCAGGTGGAGCTGCTCCTCTCCGCGGACGCGAACCTCACGTTGACCGACTCCCCTGCCGGCAACGGTCCGGTGCCGTATCTGGATCCGGGCCAGTGCGCCACCGTGACCTTCCCGGCGAGCGCGTACGTGCCCGACGGGGCCTATCACCTGGGCGCGATCGTCGACCGGGACAACTGGATTCCCGAGCTCATCGAGACGAACAACGCGGAGGTGAGCGCGTTGCTCGGCGTCGGCTACTTGCCCGACCTCATCGCCTCCGCGATCGCCGGCCCGCCCAGCGCCCTGCCGGGCAGCGGATTCGACGCTTCCGTCACCGTCTGCAACCAGGGCACGCAGCCGAGCTACGGCGCCGACGTGGATCTCTACCTGTCCGTCGACGCCACGATCACGCACGACGACACGCCGGCAGGACACGGCATGGTCCCCTTCCTGGCGCCCGGGCAGTGCACCTCCGTGCTCGTCTCCGCGAGCGCCTATGTTCCCGATGGCGCGTATCACCTCGGAGCGATCGTCGATGCACACGACTGGCACGAAGAGCTGATCGAGTCCAACAACGCCGCCTCGGGCGACCTCATCGGCGTGGGCTTCCAGCCCGACCTCGTCGTCTCGGCGGTCAGCGGCCCGCCCAGCGCCCTGCCGGGCAGCGGATTCGACGCTTCCGTCACCGTCTGCAACCAGGGTACGTCCCCGAGCTACGGCGTCGATGTCGAGCTGTTCCTGTCGAGCGACGACGCGATCACGCCCTCGGACGTCCACGCGGGGAGCGGCTATGTGCCCGGGCTGAGCCCTGGACAGTGCACCTCCGTGCACGTCGCCGCGAGCGCCTATGGGCCCGACGGCGCCCACCGCCTCGGGGCGATCGTGGATCCGGGTGGATCGCTCGTCGAGCTCATCGAGAGCAACAACGCCGTGGCGGGCGGCGTGCTCGGCGTCGGCTTCGGGCCGGATCTCATCGTCTCCGCCGTGAGCGGGCCGCCGAGCCTCGCCCCGGGTGAAGGCTTCGACGCCGAGGTCACCGTCTGCAATCAGGGCACGCAGCCGGGCTCCGGCGGCGACGTGGAGCTCCGCCTCTCGTCGGATGCGACCATCACGACGGCCGACTTCCTGGCCGCCAACGGGCCGGTGCCTTACCTGACGCCGGGCCAGTGCGCCACCGTGACCTTCCCTGCGAACGCTTACGTGCCTGAAGGCGCCTACCACCTGGGCGCGATCGTCGATCCGCACGGCTGGACTCCCGAGCTCATCGAGACCAACAACGCCGCGGCGGGCAGCGTGATCGGCGTCGGCTATCGACCGGACCTCATCGTCTCGGCGGTGGCCGCCCCGCCCAGCGCCCTCCCGGGCAGCAGCTTCAACGCCGCGGTCACCGTCTGCAACCAGGGCACGCAGCCGAGCTACGGCACCGACGTGGAGCTGCGCCTGGCGGCTGGCGACCAGGAGGTGAGCACCGGGTTCTATGCCGGAAGCGCGCCGGTGCCGTACCTGGATCGCGGCCAGTGCACGGTCGTGGCAATCCCCACCTACCTGGCGGCGCCCGACGGCGCCTATCGCCTCGCCGCCACGGTGGACCCCAACGGCTGGATGCAGGAGCTCATCGAGACCAACAACACCAACACGAGCAGCGTGTTCGGCGTCGGCTACCGGCCGGATCTCATCGCGTCCGTGAGCGGCCCATCGACCGCCGCGCCGGGCAGCGGCTTCAACGCCGTCGTCACCGTGTGCAACCAGGGCACCACCCCGAGCGGCGGGACGAGCATCGATGTGCTGCTGTCGTCCGACGGGACGGTCACGCCGTCCGATATCCATGTCGGCAACGGCTATGTCCCCGGGCTGAGCCCTGGCCAGTGCGAGAACGTCACCGTGGCCGCCGGCGCCTACGCTCCAGACGGCGCCTACCGCCTCGGCGTGATCGTGGACCTGAACGGCCCGGTCCAGGAGCTCATCGAGACCAACAACACCGCCGCCGGCGAGCTGATGGCCATCGGCTACGGCCCCGATCTCGTCGTCTCGGCGGTGAGCGGCCCGTCGAGCGCCACGCAGGGCAGCCTCTTCAACACCTCGATCACCGTGTGCAACGAGGGGACGGACCCGAGCTACGGCACCATGGTGGAGGTCCGGCTGTCGGCCGACGCGACGATCACGACGGCCGACTTCCTCGCCGGAGGCGCCTGGGTGCCAGGCCTCGGTGTCGGCCAGTGCGAGAGCCTCGTCGTCCCCTCTGACACCTACGTCCCCGTGGACACCTACACGCTCGGCGCCATCGTGGACGCCTACCGCGAAGTCCCCGAGCTCCTCGAGGGCAACAACGCCATGGCCGGCGGCGAGCTCGTCGTCAGCTTCTGATCGCCCGCTTCCACAGTTCGCGGGCGTGACGGCGCTCCTCCGACGTCGCCGGTGCACATCAACACGCCGTCGCGCACGAAGCCATCGCCCGCTTCGCCGAGCTGCGCTTGCCCCTGGAGGTCACGACCGCGGCCTCGCGCCTCCTCCAGGACGAGGCTCGCCACACCGAGCTGTGCGCACGCGCGGCCGAGGCGCTCGGCGGCAACCACGGAGCGACCCTCGCCCCCTCGGATCTCCAGCTCCCGCGAAACGGCCTCCCGACCCATCTCTTCGTTGCCCGGTGGACAGCATCGATGTTCTGCGTGGGCGAATCCGCGTCCGTCGGCATCCTCGACGTCCTCCAGCAGCACACCACCGATCCTTGCCTGGCCGACGGCGGCCCGTTGCCCGACGCGCCGCGGCCCTCCGGCCCGAACCTCGGGATCCCCTCGCGCCCGGCCGCGGCGCGCGCCTTCTACGAGCGGATCGACCGCGTGATCCTCCCCTCATTCGCCGCGCTGGGCGTGCCGGCGCACGAGGCCTGGACGCTGCGCCTCGAGGTCCCGGCCCAGGCCGAGAACCGCTGAGACGGCGCTCGCCGCCTCAAGCGCGAAACACCCGAGAGACGGGCTCGCCTATCAGCGCAGCGAGGAGCCGCTCGCCCTCGGGCCAGGGCCCGAAGCCGGCGTCGACGTTGATGTGCCCGCACGGCCCCGCATGGATGAAGCGGCTCCCCCAGGCGCGCGCGAAGGCTTCGGCTCGCTCCGGGGTGCAGTACGGGTCGTTCGAGCTCGCGACGACCATCGACGGGAACGGGAGTCTGCCGCTGGGCAGCGGGTGGAACGTCGACGCCTCGCGCGGGTAGCTCGGCGATTCGGTGTCGGCCGGCGCGACGAGCAGCGCGGCGCGCACGGGTCGCGCGCCCAGCGCCGCCCAGTGGACCGCCGTGCTGACGCCGCAGCTGTGCGCGACGAGCACCGGGGGCTCGGCGCTGGCGGTGACCGCCCGGTCGAGCGCCTCGACCCACGCGCGCCGGTCAGGGTGCTCCCAGTCGGGCATCTCCACGCGGCGCGCGAAGGAGAGCCTCTGCTCCCAGAGCGTCTGCCAGTGGCGAGGGCCGGAGCCGCTGTAGCCAGGGACGATGAGCAGCGAAAGCATCGTGAGAAGACCTCCCCGCGAACGAGGAGGGTACAGAGGAAGCGGGTGGAAATCACCCCGTCGCCACCCCGCAGACCCCGGAGCGGAGTCGACCCCTTCGACGCGTGGACAAGCCGTTGATATCACTCGCTTTTCCAGCAAGGAGGCGGGACGCGTAGAAAAAGTTGCGTTCGGCCGTGCGCGGGTCGCCCCAGGGCGTCGCGGCTCATGTCGCATGCGAGACGCCGTCGACGTTCTCCTCCTGGCTCGCGAGGCGCAGTCGCCGCCGGGACGCCATCCCCCGCCGGCGGCGATCAAGCTGCCCCTGCAGCTCCCGCATGGGACTTCCATGTCCCTCGATTCCTGTGTAAATATACCAGATGCTGGCGGCGCTGGATGTCGAATCGCCGCCGGCAGGATTCTCCTGGTTGAAACAACGTGTGACATGACCGCGAAAGGGGTTTCAATGAATCAAGGATCGTCTTCGGGGCGTCTGCCCAGGAGCCGCATCGGGAGCTCCCTCTCCGTGTTTCTATGCGTGCCCGTGGTGGCGCTCGCGCTCGCCGGTTGCGGCGCCACGGATCCCTCCTCCTCGTCCGAAGCTGACGAGTCCACGCCGAACGGAGACGAAATCATGAGCTGGGAGGAGTTCAAGGCGAACGTCTACCGCGACCCGCAGCGCGGGGTCTACGTCGTCGACGACGAGCAGGGGCTCAACGACGCGGAGCTGCGTGTCGTCTACGAGCGCTATGTCAAGACCGGGGCGCTCGTCGTGAAGCCGCTCGAACGGCGCTGACTGCACCTCACAGACTCGAATGCCTCACGCTGCGCCGGCCGACGACAGGGCGAGCCAGTCGTCGAAGCGCGTCGGCATGACGCGCGCGCCGTCGTCGGGGGTGAGCGACCGATCGTCGATCCGGGCGCCGAAATAGGTCGCCTCCGGGTCGGCGATCACCTCGCGGCGGTCCTTCTTCGCGCTCAGGTACTTGCCGACGAACTCGGCGAGCGGGCGCCTCTCGGGGCCGGCCACCTCGACGATGCCGTTCACGGGCGCCCCGAGCGTGACGTCGGCCAGGGCCTCGGCGACGTCCTCGGACGCGATCGGCTGCAGGTGCGCCGACGAGAGGCGGACCCGCTCCGCGTCGGCGCTGGAGCGCGCGATGCCGTCCATGAACTCGAAGAACTGCGTGGCCCGCAGGAGGGTGTAGGGGATCCCGGAGGCCTCGATCAGCGCCTCCTGCGCCATCTTCGCCCGAAAATAGCCGCTGACGAGCATTCGATCGGTGCCGACCACCGAGAGCGCCACATGATGTCTGACGCCCGCGGCGGCCTCGGCGGCGAGCAGGTTGCGGCCCGAGGTCTCGAAGAAGTCGAGGACCGCCTTGTCCTCGAACGACGGCGAGTTCGCCACATCGACAACGACCTCGGCTCCTGCGAGCGCTCCGGCCAGCCCTTCGCCCGTGAGGCAGTTGACGCCCGTGGAGGGCGACGCCGCGACGACCTCATGGCCCCGCTGGCGGAGCCTGCGCGCGAGCTTCGTCCCGATCAGCCCGGTTCCACCGATAACCACGATCTTCATGTCTTTCTCCCTTGTCCGTCACGCGAGCGACCGGCGCCTTGCTCCTGTGACCCCGCGCTCACCGTCGATGACGAAGTAGGTCTAGCTCGTGTGACAGGGGGCGAAGGAAAATGACAGCCGCGCTCCCTCCGTCCGGAGATCCCGCGCGACGACCCGGATCAGAACGGCGTGTCGCCTTCGTCCGGAACGATGATCGACTTCAGCGCGCCGTCCTGGCAATCCGCCTGCAGGCGGAAGCCCTTTTCGGCCTCGGACAGGTCGAACCGGTGGGTGACGATCGACTCGACGTCCACGGCCCCCTCGGCGACCAGGCGGATCGCCCGCGGGTACACGTGCCCCATGCGGCGGGAGAACTTGATCTTCAGCCCCTTGCGGCGGCACAGCGCCGCCGGCAGCGCGTAGCGGTCGCCGTCGGGGATGCCCGCCAGCAGGATCCGCCCGCCGATGCGCGCGGCCTCGGCCGCGTGGTGGAAGCCCTCGGGCGAGTTCGTCGCCTCGAGCACGAGGTCGACGCCCCGGCCGCCCGTCCACTCCGCGACGGCCGCGAAGCTCGGCGCCACGTCGTGCGCGCCCAGCCGGCGCGCGGCCTCGGCCCTGTACGCGACGGGGTCGACCGCGAAGACGCGCGCGACGCCGGCCAGGCGCGCGAGCTGGACAAGGCACAGGCCGATCGGCCCGCACCCCAGCACCACCACCGTCTCCTGCAGGTGGGGCCGCGCCAGGTCGATCGCGTGGACGGCGACGCCCAGCGGCTCCAGCATCACGGCCTTTCGCACCGAGAAGCCGCGGGGGACCGGCACGACCTGGTCGGGGCGCACCGCCAGCCGCTCCGCCATGCCGCCGTGGAGCGGCGGCGCGCCCAGGAACTCCACGTGCGGGCACAGGTTCACGTGGCCGCGGTGGCACCACTCGCAGCGGCCGCAGGCGTGCGCGGGGTCGACGGCGACGAGCTGCCCCCTCGAGAGGCCGAGCTCCGGGTGGTCGTCGACGACCCAGCCGGCGAACTCGTGCCCTGGCACGAAGGGGTCCCGGACCTGCGCCGCGCCGATCCCGCCCTCCAGGTAGTAGTGCAGATCGCTGCCGCAGATCCCGCAGCCCGCGACCTGGATCGTCACCATGCCCTCGCGCGGCCGCGGAGGTTCGACCTCGCCGAGCCGCACATCGCGGATGCCGTGAATGAAGGTTGCGCGCACCGTTCCAGACTCCCTTTCAAGACGCCGCCGGCTCCCCGGCAGGGCCGCGCTGGACGATTGTGCCGGCGCGATTCCGTACTGTAGTCTGCGCCGGTGATCGCTTGTCAATCCTGCGTTCCGGGGCGCTGACGGCGCCATGCGGGCCGACCTCGTCCTCGGCATCGACCTGAGCACCACCGCCGCCAAGGCGGCGGCCTTCGACGTCCAGGGGCGCTTGCACGCCGCCGGCCGCGCGCCGCTCTCGCTGGCCCGGCCGGCTCCTGAGCGATTCGAGCAGGATCCCCGGGACTGGTGGGCCGCCCTGTGCCAGGCGGTCGCCGGCGTCACCGCCGCGGTGGACCCGGGCCGCATCGCGGGCCTCTCCATCGCGCACCAGCGCGAGACCTTCGCCTGCCTCGGTCCCGACGGCGAGCCGCTCCGCCCCGCCATGCTCTGGCTGGACGGCCGCGCGCGGGGGCACCTCGGCGCCTTGATCGACCGCATCGGGCAAGACCGCCTGAGGGCGCTGTCCGGCAAGGCCGCGGACTTCGGCCCGGCGCTGCCCAAGATCGCCTGGCTGGCCAGCGAGGAGCCGGAGACCCACCGCCGCACCGCCCTCTTCTGCGACGTGCAGGCCTACCTCGTGCAGGCGCTGACCGGGCGCGCCCGCACCAGCTGGGCGAGCGCCGATCCGCTCGCGCTCTTCGACATCGGCGCGCACCGCTGGTCCGAGGAGCTCTGCGCCGCCGCCGGCATCACGCCCGACCGGCTGCCGGAGGCGCTCCCTCCCGGCGCGCCGCTCGGCGCGGTGTCCGCGGCCGCAGCGGCGGCGACCGGGCTGCGCGAGGGCACGCCGGTGCTGGCTGGCGGCGGCGATGGCCAGATGGCCGGGCTCGGCGTCGATGCCCTGGACCCGCGGCGCGCCTACCTGAACCTCGGCACGGCGGTGGTCTTCGGCGTCTTTTCCCCGGAGCCGCGGCAGGACCCGGCGTGGCGGACCATGACCAGCGCCTCCGGCCGCGGCTACGTGCTGGAGAGCAGCCTGCGCAGCGGGGCGCTGCTCTCGGACTGGTACCTGCGCCGCCAGCTGGGCGTCGATCCGCGCGACGGCGCCGCGATGGCCGCGCTCGAGGCCGAGGCGGCGTCGCTGCCGCCCGGCAGCGGCGGCCTGCTGCTCTTGCCCTACTGGGAGGGCGCCATGAACCCCCACTGGGATCCCGACGCCCGCGGCGCGATCCTGGGCCTCACGGACGCGCACGGGCGCGGCCACGTTTACCGCGCCCTGATCGAGGGCGTCGCGCTGGAGCAGGCGCTGGTGCTGGACCTGATGCGGGGCGCGGCGGGGATCGAGGTCGCGGAGTTCGCCGCGGTCGGCGGCGTGGCCGCGAGCGACCTCTGGTGCGCCGTGATGGCCGATGCGACGGGCGTCGCCATCCAGCGGTCCGAGACGGTCGAGGCCGCCTGTCTGGGCGCCGCCATGTGCGCGGCCGCCGGCGCCGGGCTGGCCGGGAGCATCGAGGCGGCCGCGAAGGCGATGCGCGGGAGCGCCACGGCGACGTTCCATCCCGATCCCGCGCGCCGGGAACGCTACGCGGCGCTGCTGGGGATCTACCGGGACATGTATCCGCAGCTCTCGGGGCTCCTGCGCCGCCTCTCGGCCTTCACGAGGGCGTAGGCGCACGAGCGAGGTCGAGCTTTCACGGAAGGCGTCGTGATCAGGATCCTACCGATCCGACGACGGTTGGAAGGACCTGGCCGACGTCTCCTCAGTGCGCTGTCGGATCGTTGACGCGCCCCGCGAAGAGGAGCGCCCCCGTCGGCAGATCGCTGATGAAGAAGAAGAACGGCCGGTCCAGCACGATCTCCGCGGGCTCCGGGAAGAAGCCCGCGCCCGTGGCGGCGATGAGGACTGCCGTCGCCGCCGCGGCTTTGGTCCCGGCCTCGTCCACGTCGATGACCGCCTTGTGGATGACGTCCTGGATCTGGACCCCTCCACCCGGAATGATGCCCGAGAAGTCGGCGCTGGGGCCAAAGGCGACGCCCATGCCGAGATCCACGAGCGCCTTCTTGAGAGAGGCCGAGGTGCCGAACGAGAACTTTGGCATCGTGATATCGACCGACCGCGACTGCGTCGAGGCGATGATCGTCTCGAGCCCCGCGCCGTCGAGCGACTCCGCCAGCGCGTCCGCGTTCCCCTCGGCAGGCAGGACGAGGAACATCGAGACGGGGGTGCCCGCATAAGGGATCTCCACCGCTTCCCAGCCGTCGCCGGCGCCGTAGCGCGTCTCCTGTGTGCCGTGCATCATCTGGGCGGTGACGCTCGTGCCGTCGCCGCGCTGGAACGCGCCGGGCTTGGTCGCGCCCTCGCTGAACGGCGTGTGCCACGCGGCGTCGAAGTAGATGGCGTTGGTGAGCACGACGCGCGTCTCCGGGGTCACGTTGTTGTCGAGGAGCTTCGGAATCATGCCCTCCGTCTGGTCCTTCACCCACGCGTTGATGAGGTCCTCTGCCTCCTTCGGGGCATCGAAGTCGGCGAGCCGCACGCGCGCGCCGTAGCTCTCGCCGAGCACCTTCAAGAACGGCTGTTCGAGCGCGAGATCGACGTGCGACCAGATGGCGTTGGCCGTGTGGAGACGGAACCCGCCTCCCTCGACGTTGCTCGAGCCCTCGGCGCGCTTGTGGAGCTCGAGATCCACGTAGTTGAACGCCGGGTGCAGCCGCTGCTGCGGGAGCTCGAACCGCATCGTCGCGGCCATCGCCTGCTCCGTGGTGGTCCGCGCGCCCGCGTACGTCATCGCGAGCGCCGTCGAGATGCTGTAAGGCGAGTAGACGACGTTCCCGTTCGCGCTGGGGAGCACGCGGCCGAGGTCGAGCGCGAAGCTCGCGTTGTTGCGCGTCAGCAACACCTGATCCTCCTCCGAGACGACCGGGCTCTCGATCCGCGCCGCGTCCGAGGGCAGCACGCATCCAGCCTTCTTCTCGAAGCACTCGACGGCCCCGCCGTCGCCTCCCTGGCCCGAGCCGCCCTCTCCCTGGTCCGGGCCACCGCCGCCGGTGCCGCCTCCATCGTTCGAGCTGCACCCCGCGAGAGCCGACATGAGCACGGTCGCCAAGATAATTGATGTTCTCATGATGCCAGGGATTAGCAGCCTGCGTGCCAGAGCGCCTTTTGCGCCGAAAATCGCATGTTGGTCCCGGCGACACGCGTGCAGCCGGCAAGTCTGGAGCAGATTGTGCCAAGATGAGCCGTACGCGGTGCTCACCGGCGAGCTGGGAGGGGCCGGTGATGGCGCAACCGATGGATCGGCGGGGTCGATGTGCCTGTGCTTCTTGCCAGACCCGCGGTGTGCTGGAAGGGCCGTGCAGCAGGAGCGGGTTGCGCCGAGGTGCGCCACGGACCATCCTTCGGGCCGAAGCGCGAGGCACATGAAGATGGACGAGAGCGCAGGAGAACCGACTGGCACGCGCTCGGCGCGGATCGATCGCGGCGATGTATTCTGGATAGGGCCGGACGACTCGCGGGGGCCTGTCCCGAGCTACTCCCATCCCCATGTGGTGGTCCAGGACGACGTCTTCAACCACTCGCGCATCACGACCGTGGTCGTGTGCGCGCTGACGTCGAACTTGCACCGGGCGAACGAGCCTGGGAATGTCCTGCTCGATGTGGGCGAAGGGAACCTCCCCAGGCAGAGCGTCGTGGTCGTGTCGCAGATCTCCTCGGTCGAGAAGGCCCGCCTTGGCGAGCGGATCGGGTCGCTGTCCGACGCACGGGTGGATCAGATCCTCGCCGGCCTGCGCTTCCAGCAGGCGTCGTTCTTCAGGCGGTAGCGAGCAGATGCACCTCGTGGGGCAGGTCGACTTCACCGAGGCAGCGACGTTGGACGAGCGCGGTTTCTTTGGAGGAGGATGAATGCCTCACCACGGTGATCCGGAGGACGTCTTCAAGACGGCGCTTGCCCAGGATCGGGCGCGAATCGATGCGGCGATCGAGCGTCTCTCGGGGGAAGAGCCGAAGCCCGAGCGGTTCCTGCTCGCGCTCGCCGGGGCGTGGGGCCGCCCGGTTTCATGTCTGAAGTGGCTGCCGCCGGTCGCCCCGACCGAGCGTGGCGTGAAGAGCGCGGCCCGCTGGATACATGCATCCAATCCAAACGTCCAGCGAACCGCCCTCGCCGCCCTCGCGAGAGCCGGGGTGGCTGCGCGTCCTGTCCTGAGTACGGTCGCCGACGCCCTCACGAGCAAGGAGCCCACCGTTCGGATCGCCGCGGCCCGCGTGCTCGCGCGCGCTGCGCCGTGTCCCGAGCAGGCTCCGGCGCTCCGCCGTGCGCTCTCCGACGAGCTCTTCACCGTGCGCTGGCTGGCGGTGGAGGCGCTCGCGCGCAGCGGCGATGACCATCCGCTGGCGCCGGTCCTTGCGGCGTCACGTCCACGGCTCGACGCTCGGCTCGCCCCCTATCAGCTCGAGGGCTGGTTGCGCGCGGTCGCCGCCCTTGGACGGGATGCGTCCGCGCTGTTGCCCGAGATGAACGAGCTCCTGGACCGAACCTCCCGGCTCAGCCAAAGCGACACCTGGTGGAATGAATCGAGATTCACGCTCGAGCGACTCGTACGGGAGCTTCGTGCGACCCAGGGTGAACCCTGAACGGGTTCATCTCCCGCACACGCGAGGCCATGCCAGCGCCTCCGTCCATGGACGACATGACCATGAGCCGACGACCGAGCGCCTGCCTGCGGACCGCCGTACTCGCGCTCTCCGCTGCCGGTTGCGGCGGCGTGGCGGGGACCTCCGCCGCCAACATGCCCTGCCCGCCCCCCACATCGCCTCCGGCGGCCTCGTCGGCCGATTCCGGCGGCAAGCCTGGCCGCACGAAGCTCGGCGTCGCCCTCGTCCCCTGGATCCCAGACGCCGCCGGCGATGGCTTCGCGTCCCTGCGAAAGATGATCGAGGACGCGTTCGAATCGCAGCATGCTGCGATCGATCTCGAGCTGCGCCTCGTCAAGTCCGACGACAGCTACCACAATCCGGTGCGCCTCGCCGGATGGCTCGCGTCCGGTCGCTACGATCTCGTCGAGATCGACACCATGGTGCTGGGGGATCTGATCGACGCGGACGTCCTCGAGCCGTGGCCTTCCGTGCCGGAGCGCGACTACCTCGCCGCAGCGAGGGCAGGCAGCACCGAGATCGACGGAAGCGGCAAGCCCGCCTGGTGGGGTGTCCCCCATCTCACCTGCGGGTTCTTCCTGGTCACGAGATCCGAGAAGCTCGATGCCGCTTCCAGCATCACCGGCCTCGTGAAGGCCGCGCGCGAGAGCGGGAAGCCCCTGCTCGGGAACTTCGTGAGCAGCTGGGATCTACCCGCCCTCTACCTGGACGCGCGTGTCGACAACGGGCTCGATGCCACGAATCCAGCGGCCCTGAGCAATGCCCTGAAGCCGCCCCTTGACGCCGACAGCACAGCGGCGCTCAAGCAGCTCGCCGAGCTCTGTCGGCAGGGTGACAACAATCCATGCATCGACGGCACGTACGACGAGACGCAGGATGCTCCGGTCGAGGAGTTCGTGAAGGGCCGCGCGATCGGGTACTGGGGATTCAGCGAGCGCCTGCATCGGACCGTCGCGCTCATGAAGGCTCGGGGCATGCCCGTCGCGGGGCTGCGTGTGTCGACGATCCCGCTCGGGACCAGCGCCACGCCCCTCCTGTTCACCGACGCCTTCGTGCGGCGAAAGGGATGCTCCGGCGATTCAGCCTGCAATGCCGCGGCCGCCGCGTGGGCGGAGTTCATCACCCGCGACGACGTGGTGCGCGATCTGCTCGTCTCCAGGGATGCCGGGCCGGCCGCGGTGCCGCGGTACCTGTTGCCGGCCACGAGCTCGGCGTTCCAGGCCGAGCCGATCGCCAGGGACGCCCTCTACGCGGAGCTCCGTCCTCTGGCCCAGTCGGGGAGATCCTTTCCGTCGCACGCGTCGATGTACGAGCGGCGGGGCGCGCTCGTGCACCTGATCGAGACCCAGCTCGCGGCGCGCTGAGAGCCATGTCGCTCGAGAGGCTGGCCGGCTCGCGGCGCGCGGGCCGAGCGGCTCCACGTCCCCCCTCGCCGTATCGCTCGATCAGCTGCGACGCGCGCCCGCCTCCCTCGGTCCCGCGCCCCGGCGAGGCCGCGCGGCGCGTCCCATTATTAGTTGCATTGACAAGCAAATACTTCGCGCTATGCTGGGCCATCATGCGCGACCAGTTCACGGCCGAAGGGGGGATCGTCCTCGACAACGCGCTCAGCTACTGGGTGGCTCGCGTCTACCTCGCCTCCCGCGCCGCGATGTACCGGCGCTTCCGCGCGCACGGCGTCGAGATCACGCCCGAGCAATGGATGGTCCTCGTCCGCCTGTGGGAGCAGGAGGGCGTCACGCAGACGCACCTGGCCGAGCGCACCTTCCGGGACGTGCCCACGATGAGCCGGATCGTGGCGCTCATGGAGCGCGACGGGCTCGTCGAGCGCCGGCTCGACCCGACGGATCGGCGGGCGCGGCTCGTCTACCTCACCGCGCGCGGGCGAACGCTGCGCAAGACCCTGTCGGGCGAGGCCATGGCCCTCGTGGACACGCTGCGCGCCGGCATCCCGGAGGAGGATCTCCTCACGACCCGGCGCACGCTGCAGCGCATCCTCGCGAACCTCGAGCCCGAGGGCTGAAAGGATCACGGCCCTCCGCGCCGCCTTCTTCACGACCAATTAATTGCATAGACAACCAATTCAGGAGACACCCGCATGAGCCAGACCGCTGCTTCCCCTCACTTCCCTGCGCACACGCTCGACACGGCGCCCGCGGCGGCCCGCCCCGCGCTGGAGCGGACCTCGCGGAAGTTCGGCTTCCTGCCGCTGCCCTCCGCGCGTTTCGCGACGTCGCCGCTCCTGGTGCGCGCCTTCGACGAGCTCCTCTCGGTCTTCGAGGGGGCCACGCTCTCGTCGGTCGAGCGCGAGGTCGTGGTGATGGTCGTCGCCGGCGAGAACGGCTGCGATCTCTGCCGCACGATGCACCGCGGGCTGCTCCTCCGCGCGGGGGCTTCCCCCGAGGTCGCCGCCGCGCTGTTCGAGCGAAGGCCTGCGCCCGACGCGCGCCTCCAGGCGCTCGCCTCGTTCACCGAGGCGACGCTGCGCGAGCGGGGAGAGGTGCCGGACGCCGATCTCGACGCCTTCCTCCGCGCGGGCTTCACCGCCGAGCAGGCCCTGGAGGTGATCGTCGGTATCGGCACCTACACGCTGTCGACGTTCGCGAACCGGATGACCCGCACCCACGCGCTGCGCTGATCCGCGCAGAGGCGCGGGGCCGAAGGCGACGTCGTTGATCGCATCCTGCGCGAGCGTCGCATTGCTGGCATCGTGACCGACCGGGCGCGCCTCGTGGACTCGCACGAAGCGTGGGTGCACGTTGTGATAGAAGGCGAGCCGGACTGGAGTCCTTTCACCGGGTTCGGACCGTACCCGCGTCCTGGGATTCTCACCTGGCCCAATTCGGACTGAGGGGCGCCCCGCTCGTCGGGCGGAGCCGCTCGTCGGCGGACACCAGGCGCATCGTGACCTCGGCGGTCTTCAGCTGTCCGCTCGGCACCGGTCTCTCCGGCGCGTTCGCACAGGGCCTCCTGCGCCTTCTCGCTTGCCTCGGACGACCGCAAGGGGTACCCCGTATCAATGCCCAAGGACGCCAGAGTCTTCGTCTTCGATCACGTCTCGGTCGGTGTCGAGAACCTCGAGCGTGCTGCTGAGTTCTACGACGCCTGTCTGGCGCCGCTCGGTTTTGTCCGGCTCTCGCAAAACGCCCGTAGCGTGGGGTACGGGCCCGAGGGATACGAAGCTGAGCCGCCCTTCGCCATCGTCGCGTCCGGTGCTGACGCGAAGGCTCCCGGTCGCGGCTTCCACCTCGCCTTTGCCGCCTCGAGTCGCGAGGCGGTCGATCGTTTCCATGCGGAAGCCCTCAGCAAGGGCGGTGTCGATGAGGGGCCGCCCGGCATTCGTGAGAACTACGAACCCGGCTACTACGCGTCCTTCGTTCGCGACCCCGACGGCCACCGGCTGGAGGCGGTGCTCCACGAACATTGACCGTGCGGCCCGTGCGAGCGCTCGGGGCTCTCGTCCTCCGACTCGACGGCGCGGGAGCGCGCTGCGGCGCTCAAGCGACCCGACCGACCGCCGAACCAACCGCTGCGACTCATTTCACGGGAGAGAATCATGCCGTCTGTCGTTCTCCTGGGCGATTCAATCTTCGACAATCTTGCGTATACCAATGGCGAGCCCGACGTCGCCTCGCACCTCCGCGCTCTCTTACCCTCCTGGCGAGTCACCCTGTGTGCCGTCGACGGCACGACCACTTCCGATATCGGACCCCAGCTCGATCGAATACCGAAGGACGCGACCCACGTCCTCCTCTCGCTTGGCGGAAACGACGCGCTCTCGAACGCTGAGATTCTCGGGCTGCCCGTCCGCTCGACGGCCGAGGCTCTCGACCTGTTCCGCGAGCGCGTGGATGCGTTTGAGCAATCCTACTCGTGGGCGCTCGAGGCGGTCGTCGCGCTCGGTCGACCGACCACGGTCTGCACGATCTACAACGGCGACCTCGCTCCCGATGAGGCCGAGCGAGCTCGCATCGCCTTGATGATGTTCAATGACGTCATCCTTCGCCAAGCTTTCTCGCGCGCGCTCGACGTCGTCGATCTCCGCCTCGTTTGCTCGGAGGCGGGAGACTTCGCGAACGCCATCGAGCCGTCGGGCGCCGGCGGCTTGAAGATCGCACAGGCGCTCGTCCGCGCCCTGGGCGCCGCCGCGGTCCAGAAGCGAGCGACGACCGTGACCGCGGGCTGACGGCGGGGCGTCGGGCGGACCTTCGTCCGCTCGCCTCATGCTCAGGGCGACGGGCAGTCGGAGGCGCTCGGCGCGGCCCGGACGATGGTCTCGCCTTCGAGGCGAAGCGGGACGTAGCAGCGCACGAGACGGCCGATCTCCTCGGGAGGGCGAGCCTCGAGGTGAACGTCCCAGATCCGCGCGGTCTGATCGTCGGCGGTGACGACGCGCTCGCCATCGGGGCTGAACGACGCCGAGGAGATGCGCTCTCCGTGACCTTCGAGCCGCGCCAGCTCCCTGCCGCTCCGCGCGTCCCAGATGCGCGCCGTCCGATCCTCGCTGGCAGTGACGACGCGCTCGCCATCGGGGCTGAACGCTGCCGACCACACGAGGTCCTGGTGGCCCTCGAAGACGAGGAGCTCCTCTCCGCTCCGCGCGTCCCACATTCGCGCGGTCTTGTCGAAGCTGGCGGTGACGACCCGCGCGCCGTCGGGGCTGAACGACGCGCCGAACAGCTTGGCCAGGCTCCCCTTCTTGCCTTCGAGCCGGACCAGCTCCTTGCCGCTCCCTGCATCCCAGATGCGCGCCGTCCTGTCGTCGCTGGCGGTGACGATGCGCGCGCCATCCGGGCTGAACGAGGCCGACCACACCTGACCTTGGTGGCCCTCCAGACGGACCAGCTCCTTGCCGCTCGCTGCGTCCCAGATCTGCGCCGTGTCGCTCACGCCAGCGGTGACGACGCGCTCTCCATCCGGGCTGAAGGCCACCACGACGCTGCGACCATCGTTGGCAGGGGTCGCGGTCGTTTTGCCGTCCGGGGTGGTGATGGTCACCGAGCGCGCGAGGTCGGGGCTCGCGAGGCGGACGAGCTCCTTGCCGCTCGCCACCTCCCAGACCCGCGCGGTCTTCGCCGAATCGGGGACGACGACGCGCTTGCCATCGGGGCTGAACGAGGCCGACCAGAGGGGATAGCCGCAGTCTGGAAGGCGCATGATCTCCTTGCCGCTCTGCGCGTCCCAGACGCGCGCGGTCTGGTCGAAGCTCGCGGTGACGACGCGCTTGCCGTCGGAGCTGAACGAAGCCGACCACACCTGGCCTTGGTGGCCGTCCAGGGACAGGACGCGCTCGCCGTGCACCGCCCAGAGCCGCGCGGTCTTGTCGGCGCTGGCGGTGACGACGCGTGTGCCGTCGGGGCTGAACGACGCGAACGACACCCCGTCGGTGTGGCCCTCGAGGCTCGCCGACAACCTGCCCGTGCGCGCGTCCCACAGCCTCGCGGTCTTGTCGTGGCTGGCGGTGACGACCCGCGTGCCATCGGGGCTGAATGACGCCCACCACACGACGCCGTTGTGCGAGAAGCTGGCGAGCTCCTTGCCGTTCGCGACGTCCCACAGCCGCACGAAACCATTGATGGCAGCGGTGACGACGCGCTTGCCGTCGGGGCTGAAGGACGATGTCCAGATCATCTCGCTATCGCTCTTGAGCTGGGACACCTCTTTGCCGCTCGCCGCGTCCCATAGCCGGCTGGCCACGTCTTTGCCGGAGGTGAGCACGCGCGTGCCATCGGGGCTGAACGACGCCGCGAACAAGGGCCCAGCGTGGCCTTGGAGGCGTATCAGCTCCTTGCCGCTCTGCGCGTCCCAGATGCGCGCGGTCGTGTCCCAGCTCGCGGTGACGATGCGTGTGCCGTCGGGGCTGAACGCCGCCGCCTCCACGTGATCGGTGTGCCCTTCGAGGCGCGCCAGCTCCTTGCCGCTCTGCGCGTCCCACACCCGCGCGGTCTTGTCATGGCTGGCCGTGACGACGCGTGTGCCGTCGGGGCCGAACGATGCCACCATCCGCTCTCCATCGGCGTGGCCCTCGAGGCGCGCGAGCTCCTTGCCGCTCTTCGCGTCCCAGAGACGTGCGGTCCCGTCGTCGCTCGCGGTGAGGACGCGCGCGCCGTCGGGACTGAAGGCCACCGAATACAGGCGCCTGGTGTGGCCCTCGAGGCGAGCGAGCTCCTTGCCGCTCCTCGCGTCCCACAGGCGCGCGATCGTGTCGAGGCCGACGGTGGCGACGCGCTCGCCATCCGGGCTGAAGGCCGCCGACCACAGCTTGTCCGTGTGCCCTTCCAGGCGGGCCACCTCGCGCCCCGTGAGGGCCCCCGGCAGGGCGCGCGCCAGCAGGAAGCGCGTCGCGGGCGCGGTCGGCCGATCCTTGTACGCGGCGTCGAGATAGACGGCGGCGCGCGCCGGCCGGCCGGCCAGGTACTCCTCGCGCCCCTGCTGCTCGTAGAAGCGCGCCAGGCGATCGCGGTATCGCATGCTCGCCTCCTCCGCCGCTCGTTGCTGGCGCACCGCCCACCACGCGAGGCCCATGAAGACCACCGTCACGAGCGCGGAGGACGCGGCGAGGATCCGCGCGCGCCGCGAGGCATCGACCTGGCGCCGCCGCTCCTCGGCCGCGAGGCGCGCCGCCGCTTCCTGTTCCTGGCGCTGCCGCTCCTCCGCCGCGCGGAAGAACTCCAGCTGCAACGCCGTGAGATCGCCGCCCGCCCGCTCGGCGAAGGCGCGCAGGAGATCCAGCTCCGGCGCCCGCCACAGCGAGCCCTCCTGGCGTCCGAGCGCGTCCCAGCGCGCCGCCGCCTCGCCGACGCGGCGGTGGAAGCGCACGTCATCACGGCCCTTTTCCAGCCACGAGCGCAGCTCCTTCCAGTGATCGAGCAACGCCTCGTGCGTCACCTCCGCCACGTCGTCCGAGAGCGTCACCAGGCGTGCCCGCTCGCCCGCGAAGCGACGCAGCACGCCCAGCGCCGCGTCCGCGCTCTCGCCGTGCGCCGTCAGCTCGGCCACGGGCACGCGCCGCCGCGTGTCACGCGTCCCCTCGCCGAGCTGGACAAGCCCCAGGAAGGCGCGCCGCGCGATCCTGCGCCCCTCGTCGTCCAGCTCGCCGAAGATGCGCTCCGCCTCGCCCGCCAGCGCACCGCCGACGCCGCCGATCGCCTCGAGCGTCGCCGCGGCTGGCTGCCCCGCGGCGAGGCCGGTCCAGATCTGCGTCAGCGCGAACTCGAGCAGCGGCAGCGCGCCCTCGCGCCCGTCCGCCTCGCGCGCCAAGAGCTCCACCGTGGCGTCGTCGAGCGGGCGGCCAGCGGCGAGCGCCGGCGCGGCGATGGCCCGGCGCAGCTCCGCGGGCGCCATGACCGGCACCAGCTCGTGCGCCTGGGCGATGGCGCGGTTGAGCGCGGGGTGCCTGCGCGTCGCGTCGAGGAAGTCGCTGCGCAGCGTGAGGACCACGGAGACACCGCTCGCGCGGTCGGCGGCGGCGTGGAGCAGGAGCGAGACGAAGGCGCTCTGTTCCGCGGGGTCGTTGCACAGGGCGTAGACCTCCTCGAACTGGTCGACGAGCACGAGCAGGGGACGTCGCCCGTCGCGCAGCTCGGCGTAGCGGCGCAGGCCCACGTGCTCGCCCCCCTCGACGTCGAGCAACAGCGAGCGGAGACGCCTGGCCTCCTCGATGCGCTCGGCGGCCGGGCGCGCGGGCCAGCGCGGGTCGAGCGTGCACAGGGCGTCGGCGAGCGCGGTCGTTGGCCGCTCGCCGGGCTTGAGGAGGATCACATCGGGCGCCGGGCCATCGCCGAGCGGCTCGCGCGCGACGAGCGGCACCAGGCCGGCGCGGGCGACGGAGGACTTGCCCGAGCCCGACGAGCCGACGACGGCGCACAGGCGCAGGGCCCCCTCGCGGCGCACCTGCGCGTCGAGGCGACGCCACAGGCGGCGGGTCAGGTCCTCGCGCCCGAAGAACAGCGCCTCGTCACCGGGCTCGAAGGCCGAGAGACCGCGGTAGGGCGAGGCGGCGAGCGCGGGCGCGAGGGTCGGCCGTGAAGCGGAGACGGCGGCGCGGAGGCCGTCGACCACCGCCAGCCAAGCGGCGTCGCGATCGGGCGCCAGCGTGACGGCGCGATCGTCGGGCGGCAGGACGCGGAGGCCGCCCAGCACGGGCTGCCACGGAGACGGGCGCACGATGACCGGCACGAGGCGCTGCCGGCCGTCGTCGTGACGCGCGAGGGCGCGCTCGATCAGGGCATAGCAGCGATCGGAGGCGAGGAAGTCCGCGCTGATCAGGAGCACCAGTACGTCGGCGGCCTCGATGCGCGCCTCGACCTCGGCGCCGACCGTCGCGCCGGCGAGGATGCGGCCCTCGTGCCAGCCAGCGACGATCCCGGCGCGCTCGAGGCCGGCGAGGTGGCGCACCAGCGCGTCGAGGTGCGGACGATCTTCGTCCGCGAAGGCGAGGAAGAGCTGCGCCGGCATCTCGCGGTGGGCCTCCTGAGGGTCGATCGGTCCCGCCGCGCAGGTTATCACGACGCGCCGGCGCGCGGGCCGAGAGCGCGGCCGGATCGTCGATGAGCCGATCCAGCGATGGCACCACCGCCGTGAAGTGGACGAGCAGGTGGATCGACTCCGCGGCAGCTCGCGTCGGCCGGGGGCGGTTCGCCCCTCATTTCCGTCACGTTCGATCCGGCGGCCGTCGACCGAACCCACGCCCCGCTGGCGGACCTGCAACGGCCGGGCATCGGGCCGACGACCGTTTCGATTGGGCGCCAGTCAGAGGGATGCCATTTCGAATCCACCCAGATCGCTAAAGCGGACCATGAACACACGTGCCGTACCGAGACGCAGCGCCCGCACGAGCGTGTTCTGTGCTTCGTCGTTGCGCTCGCAATGTGCGAGCGAATAGCTTAAAATTCATGTGGGCCGCCGACGCCGAGCCGAGCGCGCACGACGTCACGACCCAACGACGGGATCGAGCGATGGCGGACAGAAAGATCTCCAAGACCGAACCCGAGTGGCTGTTGCTGCTCGGGCCGCACCGCTACCGAATGCTCCGCTACGGCAACACCGAACGTCCGCATACGGGGCAGTACTGGAACCACCACGGTACGGGCATCTATCGATGCGCCGGCTGCGGCACCCAACTCTTTTCGTCGCAGACGAAGTTCGACTCTGGGACCGGCTGGCCCAGCTTCAGCGCAGTGCTCGACGAGAAGCGGATTGAGCGCCGGGCCGATCGGAAGCATGGCCTCGATCGGGTGGAGGTCGTCTGCGCCCGCTGTGATGGACATCTGGGGCACGTCTTCGACGACGGGCCAGCGCCGACGGGCGAGCGCTTCTGCATCAATTCTGCCTGCCTCGAGTTCGAGAGCGAATGACTCGCGAGACGGCGAACATCGCGTCGACGCCGTGACATGGCGGGGTGAGGCTGGAGGCGCTCACCGACGACGCCGGAACAGGATGGGAGGGGTTGGCCACTACCCGAGCAGCCATACGGCCGGGCTCTGCTCGACACGTTCGCCGGCGAGCGTCGCAGCGCTGTCGAGGATCTGGGTCCACGGCAACGCTGGGTACCCGGCACGGTGCGCGAGGTCGGCGCCGAGCGCAGCGACAAGCAGGGCGTGCGCGGAGGGCACGTTGTAACCCGCGGCATAGAGTGGGTTGAGCTCAAGAACCACCGGCTGGCCGTCTCGAGCGAACGCTACGTCAGCCACGTAGTTCGCCGGGAGATCAGCCGTGAGGAGCGCTGGGGCAAGGGCGCGAACCGCCCTCTGCACCACCTCGCTCCTGGCGGTGAGCTCATCGGAGAGGAGCCGGCGCGCGCCGTCGATGAGGACCTCGAAGGGTCCGTGGTAGCTGGCCATGAGGAGGCGGCCACCCAGCACCGTCAGCCGCACTTCGAAGGGCACCCGTATGGGGTTGCAGTCGCCGGGCAGGGTGGCGAGCTCGATGCGCTCGAGGTCGAGGTGCTCGCGCAAGGCGAGGCCACCGACATCGAGAGCGACACGCAGGCGGCGGACCACCTCGAAGACCGTGGCCTCGATGTCCGCCTGGTTGCTGCCGTAGTAGAGCTCGGGGTTGGCGGACTTGGCCGACGAGTAGAAGCCGCGGACGAAGACCCCGGCGTGGGGATCAATCTCCGCATCGAAGAGGGCGCCGTAGATCGCCTCGGTCAACAGGCGGCGCACGGCCGCGGGGGAGTCGATCGCGGCAGCGACGGCGGCGTCCACGGGCAGCAACGCCGTGCGCGGCGTGGGGACACCGGCGTTCGTGAGGACCGAGTAGAATCGATCGAGCCCGAGGACCCGCTCCACATGCTCGGGGAGGTCGAGCACGCACGCGGCGCCGGCAGCAACCGCCCGATCGAAGACGGATTGGTAAGTGGCGCGAGGGAGCATCGGCAGATCGATCCAGGACACACAGCCGCGGACCCCCTGCGGCGCGTCGAGCAGGGCCACGTCGCGGACCGCGAGGTCCCAGCCATGGAGGCGGGCAAGTTGGGTCCAGAACGCATGGCGACGCCGGATCATGGCCACGTTGCGGGGGTCGGCCTGGGCATCGAAGGCACGGTTGAGGTCGGAGATAAGGGCGACGCGGGACACGGCTCAAGCATCGCACGTTTCCGTGGCGGCGCCTCGGGTCGCCCGGTATCACGGTCGGGCTCATGCTCCGGAAGGCACCTTGAAGGACTCGATCACGTGCCGCCGCACGGCGAGCGCCGTGCCCGCGGCGCGCGCGGCCTCCGTCGCGATCTTGATTCGCAGGACGAAGCCGTCGGAGCTCCGCTGGCTCGGCGACGGCGATCTGAACCCGCGAGACGCTCCGCTCGATGTCCACGCCGCACCGCCCGGCGCCCCATCCGAGCAGTGCGCTGACGTCGCCAGCCGGCAGAGCCTTCGGCTCGATCTGCGCGAGCAAACGCGTCCGTCCGAGCGGGCGCCCGCTCGGCGAACGTCCGCCGGTCTTCTACCAGCTGGGGCTCCGCCGGCCTCGCCGGCGCCGCTCCGATCGCCGCGCTCGGTCCGGGCGTGCTCCCGCCGCAGCCTGCGAGGAGATGGCCCGCCGCGAGGGCGGACGCGACCAGGAACGAACCGCAGAAGACGCGACGAGCGCAGGGCGCGTTGACGCGCATGGTGAGCCCCCCGCGACTCCAGCTCTCCTCGGCGGCGTATGTCGGCATAGGGCGCAGGATAACACGATAACCTGCGTGAGCCCCCGCCGGCTACGCGGGCGCCTCTGGTCCCTCCTGCCCCTCCTGCTCCGGGCCCCGGCACGACTCCAGGTCGTGACTTGACAGCTTCCCAGGATCCAGCACAATGGACGCCATTTCGCTCATCACAAGGGCCGCCAATCGACGAAGGAAGACCGTGGAGAGCAAGACCAAGAACACGAAGTCACGCCCGCAGATCGCCGCCATGGTCGCCAGAGCGTTTGGCGGCATGGCGCTCGCGGGCGGCGAAGACGCCGTGGCTGAGCTGAAAGACGGCTGGTTCAATGCGGCTTACAGCGTCCGGCTCGCCGATGGCCGGGAGGTCATCCTCAAGATCGCGCCGCCCAGAGATGCGGAGGTCATGTTCTATGAGAAGAACATCATGACCACCGAGGTCGCCGCCATGCGCCTGGTCCGGCGAAACCCGGCCATCCCGGTGCCCCAGATCTACCATTTCGACGACGCTCGCGACCTGTGCGACTCGGACTACTTCTTCATGGAGAAGATCGCCGGGGGCAACCTCGAGCACGTGAAGTCGAGCCTCTCCCCCGAGACGCAGGCGTCCATCGACCTGCACATCGGCGAGATCGTCCGGGAGATCAACGGCTTCACCGGCACCTATTTTGGTTACGATGGGAACCCGGACCTGCGCGCGAGCACCTGGAGAGAGGCGTTCATCAAGATCATGGAGTCGGTGCTGGAAGACGGCGCCCGGAAAGGCGTGGTGTATGACCAGGGCTACGACGAGATCCGCGCCGCCGTCCTCAGGCACGCCCCCGCGCTGGAGGAGGTCGCCACGCCCCGCCTCGTCCACTGGGACGTCTGGAACCCCAATGTCTTCGTCAAGGAAGGCAGGGTCACCGGCATCATCGACTTCGAGAGGGCGCTCTGGGCCGATCCCTTGATGGAGGCCCAGTTCCGGCTGCTCTCCTCCGAGGGCATCAACAGCAGCATGCGCGGCTATGGCAAGACTTCCTTCACCTTCGAAGAAGAGCGAAGGTGCCGCCTCTACTCGCTGCACCTCGCCCTCGTCATGAACACGGAGTGTTATTACCGCAACTACGACACCAACTTCGTCCTCGACCTCTCCAGGCAGTGGATGGGCGAACACATGGCCTGGCTGAGCGCAAACTGAACGCTCATGGGCGAGAGCTCCAGGGTTGAAAGTCTGGGGACCGAGCGGGTCGGGAAGCTGCTGCTGGAGATGTCTTCCCAGACAACGCTCTCGCTGCTGGTCTATGCCATCTACAGCCTCACGGACATCTACTTTCTCTCCGTGGGCGTCAACTCGCTGGCCGCCGCCGCGGCCTCGATCATCTCGCCGGTCCTGATCGCCCTCGGCGCCGTCGCCACGACCGTCGGGGCCGGCGGCGCCTCGGTGGTCTCGAGGGCGCTCGGCGAGCAGGACATGGAGAAGGCCTCCCGGACGGTGGCAAACACCTTCCTGATCTTCTGGACGGCGGCGATCACCATCACGGTCCTGGGCTCGGTCTTCATCGAGCCGATCGTCCATCTGCTCGGGGCCACCGACAGCATCGCGCCCTATGCCATCGAGTACGGGCGGATCATCTTCCTCGGCGCCATCGCCGGCACCGGCTACTCGGCCATCGTCAGGGCGGACGGCAACGCCAGGTACTCGACCGCCCAGTGGATCATCCCCATCTGCGTCAACATCGCCCTGTGCTGGCTCTTCATCATCGTCTTGCAGATGGGCGTCTCGGGCGCTGCCCTGGCGACGGTCTGTTGCCAGGCGACCTCGGCTGGGATGGGTGTCCACTTCTTCTTTTTCAGGAGGAACCGCTCCTATCGCATCAAGGCGTCTTATTTCAAGCCGGACTTGCCCATCATCATCGAGGTGGTGACGATCGGGTCCCCCTCGCTCATCAAGAGCGCCAGCGTCGGCCTGATCGCCATCATCACCAACAACCTGCTCAGGCTGATCGGCGGCGACAGCGCCCTGAGCGTGTTCGCGATCGTCGGCCGGCTCTACTCCGGGCTGATCGCGCCGCTGACCGGCATCGTCCAGGGGATGCAGCCGCTGGTGGGGTACAACTTCGGCCAGAAGAAGCTCGAGCGGGTACGGGAGGCCATCCGGCTCTCCCTTGGCGCCGCGGTCGCCTATGGATCGCTCGTCTGCGGCGTCTGCCTGGTGATGCCGGCTGCGCTGATCGCCCTGCTGTCCAGGGAGAGCGCGATCATCGCCGAAGGGCAGACCGCGTTGCGGCTGCTGGCGCTCTCCTACCCGCTTGCCGGCGTGGCCATGGTCACGGCGGCCTCGTTCCAGTCGGTCGGCCGGGCCAAGGAGGCGCTGCTGCTCACCCTCGGGGGCATCCTCCTGGTCAAGCTGCCGGTGCTGCTGCTGGCCTCCCGCCTGTTCTCCCTGACCGGTATCTGGGCCTCCGAGGCGATCTCGGAGCTGATTCTTTGCATCGTCTCCTTCCTCTTTCTGAAGAATAGCCACGCTGGTTCTGGGCATGGCATGGCAAGAGCGCCTGACGCCGGCTGAGCCTGGCTCCAGGCCACCGAAATGCGGCGCAGAGTCCGTCTGCGCACCGCGAATGTGTCCGTTGACACTCGTCGCAAGGTGCGGCTATACACTCGGCCATTCGCCTGCTGGCCGACACCGTTCATTCAAAAACACAGCAGGTCCGGACGTAAGTAAACAGAAGCAACGAACCAGCCGCGGCGCGCGGCTGAGGAGGGAGGCATCGATGAAGCTCTATGAGTTCGCTCCTACCCGCTCGATCCGTGTGCGCTGGGCGCTCCAGGAGCTGGGCGTGGACTTCGAGACCGTCCAGGTCAACCTCCGGGCCGGCGAGAATCGCCGCCCCGAGTTCCTCAAGCTCAACCCTGCCGGCAAGCTCCCCGTGCTCGTCGACGGCGACCTCGTGCTCACCGAGTCCGTTGCCATCGTGCTTTACCTGGCCGAGAAGTACCCCGAGAAGGGCCTGCTCCCCACGGACCCGAGGGAGCGGGCCAAGGTCAACCAATGGCTGCTGTTCGCGGCGACCGAGCTGGAGCAGCCGCTGTGGCGCATCGCGCGTAACAAGTTTCTGTATCCGGAGGACAAACGCCAGCCTGGCGACATCCCCGTCGCCTGCGAGGACTTCAAGGCCATGGCCGACGTGCTGGAGAAGCACATGGATCAGCGGCAGTTCGTCGTCGGCGACAGCGTGACCGTCGCCGATCTCGTGATGGCCTACACCCTCGACTGGGCCAACGAGATCCACCTCCTGGACGGCTTCCCGCAGCTCCGGGCCTACATGGATCGGATGTACGCCCGCCCGCACGCGGCCCCGCGCATCGCCCAGGCGTTCGCCAGCCTCAAGGCGTGAGGGGCAGGTCGCTGGAGGAGCTCTCGTCCTCCAGTCCGAGAGCCCGCTCGTCGTCGCCACGGCGCGGGGCCATGGCGCGGGCTGCGGCGCAGCGCGCGCCCGGCCGCCACGCAGCGCACGCTCGGCCACCGCGCGGCGCAGCCGCGCGCCCCGGCAGGTCGGCCGGGAGCTCCCCCGCGATGCCCGTGCGCGACCCGCGATGATAGAGTGGCGCGATGAGCCGCCGCGTCAGCAGCGACGGGACCGGGACCCTCCAGATCCACTTCGCCTTCGATCGCAGGCTGGTGGACGTCGTGAAGTCGCTCCCGTCCCGGCGCTGGAATCCCGAACAGAAGACCTGGCGCGTCCCGGAGACACACGTGGTCGCGGTGGTGGAGGTGCTGCACGCCGAAGGGTTCGGCTTCTGCGAGGTGACGCAGCGCCTCTACCGGGAACGCGGCGGGGCCCTCGCCCTCGACGAAGGGGGCGTCACGCCGATCGCCACCGTGGAGCCGGCCCGAGCCGATGAGCCGCGCGACGGGGACGCTCGGCCGAGGCCAGCTATGGCCGCGTCCGACTTCACCGTCTCGAAGCTCAACGGGCAGGTCCGCGCCGCGCTCGAGGCGGCGTTTCCAGCCTCGATCTGGCTGGTGGGCGAGGTCTGCGGGTACAACCGGGCCGCCCACAAGAGCATCGTCGGCTTCGAGCTCGTCGAGCGCGACGCCAACGGAAAGGAGATCGCCCAGGTCAAGGCGACCCTCTTCGAGAGCGCGCGCGCCGAGATCGAACGGCGCCTCGCCGCGGCGGGCGACCCGTTCCAGATCGAGGACGAGATCCAGATCCGCGTGCGCGGGCGCGTGGAGCTCTACGTCCCCTGGGGCTCGTATCGGTTCCTGATCGAGGACCTCGACGTGGGCTACACGCTCGGCGAGGCCGCCCGGCGGAGAGAGGAGATCGTGCGCCGGCTCGCCGAGGAAGGGCTGCTCGATCGGAACCGCTCCCTGCCCTTCCCCGCCCTGCCCCTCCGCGTGGGCCTCGTGACCAGCCTGGGCTCGGACGCCTACAACGACGTGCTCGGCACCTTCAGGGAGTCAGGCTTCGCGTTCCGCGTCGTGGCGCACGGGGTCCGCGTCCAGGGGCGGCAGACGGAGCCGTCGGTCCTGAACGCCCTCGACTACTTCCGGGCGCGCGCCGCGGAGCTCGACGTGCTGCTGATATGCCGCGGCGGCGGCTCGCGCACCGATCTCGCCTGGTTCGACTCGGAGCCGATCGCCCGCGCCGTCGCCACCTTCCCCCTCCCCGTGGTCGTCGGCATCGGCCACGAGCGAGACATCTCCGCGCTCGACTTCGTGGGTTTTCGCGAGAAGACCCCGACCGCCGCGGCCGCGATGCTCGTCCAACGCGTCTCGGAGGCGAGGGATGAGGTCGAGTCGTCGCTCCTGAGCATCCTCGACCAGGGCCGGCGGGTCCTCCGGTCGGCCTCGTCGGATCTCACCCGCCGGGCGACCCGGGTCCCGCGCTCCGCGTCGCTTCTCATCGCGCGCCGCGCGGGCCAGCTCCAGGAGGCGGTCCGCCAGCTTCGCCAGGGGGCGAGGCGCGATCTCGACGCCGCCTCGCATCGGGTCGACGAGATGGCCTCGCTCCTCGGGCCGCGCTCGTCCCGGAGGCTCGCGCTCGAATCCGAGCGCCTCGAGTCGCGCGAACGGCGCCTGCGCCTCCTCGATCCGCGGCGCGTCGTGGAGCGGGGATATGCGATCCTGCGCACGACGGAAGGGGCGGTGCTCACCGACGCGGCGCGCGCGCCCCAGGGGACGACGCTCATCGCGGAGCTGAAGCGGGGCGTGCTGCGGCTTCGCTCGGACGGATCGGAGGAGACATAGGGTCATGGCAAAGCCGAAGCGCGGGACGAAGGAGCTGTCCGACGGGGACACGGCAAGCCCGCAGCGCGCCACGAAAGAGGTCTCGTATGGCGAGGCGTCGTCGCGCCTCGAGGAGATCTTGCAGAACATCGAGGAAGGTCAGGTCGACATCGACGCGCTCTCCGCGCTCGTGAAGGAGGCCGCGGATCTGGTGACGCTCTGCCGCCAGAAGATCCACGCCGCGGAGATCCAGGTGCAGACCATCACAGAGCAGCTCGAGCGCGAGGCGCCGGTGACCACGGACGCGGACGACGACGAAGACGACGAAGACGACGAGTAGGCGGGCGCAGGAGGAGGAAAGGCTTCGTGGCCGACGGACGGCCACCGGCGCCCGCGCCTGGCACCACGGCACGGCCGGCTCCGGCGTCCGCCGTCCGGCGGCGGGCAGCGCTACGGCAAGTCGAACGCGAAGAGCGTGTTGCCCGGCGTGCCGATGCCGAAGCTCTCGTAGCCGCTCCCCCAGAACACCATACCGCGCGTCACCGCCGGCCCGGCGTTGACGGAGCCGTCGGCCGGATGGCTCCAGAGGACGTCGCCCGTCTCGGCGTCGAGCGCGTGGAAGTCGCCGCTCATCGAGCCGCCGTAGACCACGCCGTTCGCGACCGTCAGCGGCCCCCTGGTCTGCGCGCCCGGCGTGGGATCGGGCGTCTGCCACAGGATGTCGCCCGTGGCGGCGTCGAGCGCGCTCCACGAACCCCAGTTGATGACCTCCCCGGAGGGCTGCAGCGTGTACTCGACCTGGCCGTTGTTGCCGATCGGCACGTAAATCCTGCTCTCGTCGACGGCGACTCCCCACATGATGCCGCCCAGCTCCCCGCCGGGGCCGACCAGCGTGCTCCACACCACGCTCCCGTCGTCCCGATCGAGCGCCCAGAAGATACCGCTCTTCTGGCCGGCGCCGACCAGATCGCGGCGCTCCGCCCCCGCGCCGGCCGTGAAGAGCGTGGCGCCCGTGCCGAAGTCGTAATCCGGGCCCGCCGGATCGGGGCACCAGTTGCCGCCGAAGTAGCAGGCTCCCGTCCAGGCGTCGAAGCCCTGGAGCCGCCGCGCCCACTTCAGCGCCCCGGTGCGGAGGTCGAGCGCGAGGACGGCGTCGATATAGTCGTCCGACGCAAGGCAGGCCTCGGCGGCGACGGTGTCGTCTCCGGCGGCCTCCACGCACGCGGAGACGGACGGCGGAACGGTGTAGTTGTTGCCGGTGGTCACGTACAGCGTGCGGCGCTTGAGGTCGAGCGCGGGCGCGCCGCCCCAGACTGCGCCGCCGGTGTAGCCGGCGGGCACCGTGTAGCGCTTCCAGAGCACCGCCCCGGTCCCCGCGTCGAGCGCGACCACGCTGCCGCGGAAGCTGCAACACGGATATGCGTTGTCCGCCGCGAAGAGCTCCTCGCGCGAGGAGACACCCACGTACACGCGGCCGCCATGCACGACGGGAGACTGCGTGATGATCGCCGCGGGGTGCGTGTCGAGCTGCCTCTTCCACAAGAGCGCCCCGGTGCGCGTGTCCACGGCGATCATGTGCGCGCCGGCGAGGGTGCTGAGGAACAGCGTGTGGCCGTGGAGCGCGGGGGTCGTGCGCGAGACGGCGCCGGCCGTGCCCGTGAGGCCCGCGATCGTGCGCGTCCAGATCGGGTGCCCGGTCCTGGCGTCGAGCTTGTACAGCTTGCCGCCCCCGTCCGGAAAGTAGACCGCGCCGTGCTCGACGGCCGGCGTCGCGGGGACGATGCCGGTCGTGGTGAAGGCCCACTTCACGGCGAGCGATGCGACGTTCGATGGCCCGATGTCGTGCTCGTCGCGCGCGTAGTGGGTGTTGGCGAGATCGTAGCCATAGACGGTCCAGCGCCCGGCGCCCGTGCCCATGGCCGTGCTCCCCAGGACGACACTGAGGAAGGCAAGACATACGGCGGCCCCGATCGCGGACCGGACCCAGAAGATACGCTTCATGGTGCTCCTCCCGGGGCATCGAGGTGAGCGGCGATCGGCCGCGCGACGCGCCAGTTCCGTCGCCTCCGCAGCACGAGGCCCCGAGTCTAGGTCACGCGGAATCGAGCTGGGCGTCAATCGGATAGAGAAAGGCGGCGCGGCGGCGCGGAGCCCCTTCCCATGGCTGGATACCGGGGTAATCTCGGCCACTCGGGAGGTGGGCCACGAACCGGAACAGCGCATCGAGTCCGCGCTCGCGGGCGACGACCACGAAGACCACTGCAGCGAGGAAGAGCAGCGCCGAGGAGCCGAAGAAGGCCGCCGCGCCGCGGAAGGCCGCCGCGCCGAAGGCTCCCGCGAGGCAGAAGGGCGCGGCGCGCAAGAAGGAGCCGCCGCCCTCGCCGGTGCCGAGGCTCCTCGGCGTCCTGGAGTCCCAGAAGCAGCTCGGCGGCGCGTCGTACCCGCCGACGCTCGAGCGGCTGACGGAGCTGACCGGTGACACGCTCGCGGTGACGAGCAAGGCGCTGACGACCAAGGAGGCGAAGGCGCGCGTGCTGCTCTCCCGCGCCGCGGGAGGCAAGAAGAAGCCAGCCCCCAGCGCCACGCTGGTGCTGCTCGCGGAGGACCTGGAGGCGATCGCGCAGTCCGATCGGCTCCTGGAGGTGCAGCTCCAGTCGGCGCGGACGGCCGACGCTCCCGCGGTCGACCTGGCGCAGCTCCCCAAGGGCCTCGTGACTCCCCTGGGCCGCGCGTTCAAGGCAGCGCTCGCTCAGCGCATCACCGAGCGCCGGCTCCCCCGCACCATCGGCGCTTTGCTCGGGAAGAAGCCGCTGTTCTTCTTCCTCGCAGACGCCGTCCTCCCGGCCGCCGGCGCGCCGGCGCGGCCCGCCGCGATCGCGACCGACGGCGCTGACCGCCCCACGGCCGACGGCCACGGCAGCTCGGCCCCCAGCAGCGCCGGCAGCTCGGCCCAGAGCGGCCCCGGCGCGCCGGCCATCTCCTTCGCCGATCGCTTCGACGCCGCCTTCTCCTCGCTCGACCGCGCGTCCGGCCGCCTCAACTACGTCACCCTCCACGCGCTCCGCGCCGCGCTGCCGGACATCCCGCGCGACACCTTCGACAAGGAGCTCGGCGCGCTCCGGCGGCAGCGGCGCTACTCGCTCGACCCGTCCGACGGGCGCCACCACCAGATGGCCGAGGCGGAGCGCGACGCCGGCATCGTGGAGGGCGGGAACCTGTTCGTCTACGTGGCGCGGAGGGACGACGCATGAGCGAGGAGCCGACGTTCGAGCGCTTCCTGGCGGCGGTCCGGGGCACCAACCCGTTCCGCAGCCACCGCATCACCGACGTCGGGGGCGGCGAGGCCACGGTCGAGTCGATCCACAAGAACGCCTTCACCAAGCTCGTGCGCGTCGTGCAGGACGCCGCGAAGGAGCCGATCAGCATCGGCGCGCTGCTCATCGGCGCGCCCGGCGTCGGCAAGAGCCACCTGCTCGCGCGGCTGTTCCAGTGGGCCGGGGAAGACAGGGCGACGGTCGTCTACCTGCACAACATCCTCGCCTCGCCCGAGCGGATGCTCCGGTACGTGCTCAGCGCGACCGTCAGCGATCTCGCGGGGCACCGCGGCAGCGACTACACGCAGTCGCGCCTGTACACGGTCCTCAACCGCGCCGTCATCCGGACGGGCGCGCTCAAGGGCCGCAAGATGATGACGGGGCCCAGGGAGATCGACGCGCGCAAGGAGGCGCTGGCCCGCCTCGGCGCCAAGATCGACCCGCAGAACGCGGTCATCCCCGTGCTCAACGCGTTCCTCACCGGGACCTCGCACGCGAGCCTCGGCGACGCCGGCGCCGAGAAGCGCGCCCAGGCGGCGGTGCTGTGGCTCTCCGGCGAGACCCTCGGGCCCGACGAGGCGCGCCTGCTCGACCAGGCGGCCGGGGAGGACGGCCTCGCCCTCGCGGACGACGCCGCGGTGGAGCGCGTCCTCCACGTCCTCTCGCACCTGTGCGCCCTCGCCGAGCTCCCGCTCGTGCTCTGCCTCGACCAGATCGACAACCTCGACGCCGACGCCGTGCGCGCCCTGATGTCCTACGCGCACGCGCTGCTCGACCGCGCGAAGCACCTCGTCGTGATCGTCTCCGGCGTGAAGCAGTCGATGCTCTCCCTGCGCACCGGCGAGGTGATCCCGGCGGCCGCGTGGGACCGCATCGCCGAGCGGATCCTCGAGCTGCACATGATCTCGCCGGAGGAGGCCCGCGCCATCCTCGAGGGGCGGCTCGACGCCGCGCTCTCCGGCTTCGACGAGAAGGAGATCGAGGAGCTCATGGCCGCGCGCAAGCGCGATCGGCTCTTCCCGCTCGGCAGCGCGTGGCTCGAGCGGCGCCTCGACGGCGTGCAGGAGCTCCGGCCGCGGGACGCGATCCTCTGGGCGCGCGACCGCTGGGAGGCGCAGCAGGATCGGCTCGCGGCCGTCGGCGGCAAGCGCTGGCTCAAGGAGTGGCCTGGCCCCGAGCGCGAGCCGAAGGAGCCGGACGGGAGGCTCGAGGACGTCATCGACGCCGAGGTGAAGAAGAAGCTCGTCGAGGGCACGACCCGCCGCCGGCTTCAGCAGGCGTCGCTGCCGCCCGACGAGGACAACCTCGCGAGCCTGACGCACCACCTGCTCGCCAGGTGCGCCGGAAAGGGCGCCTCGACGCTCCTGAGCGTCGAGCACGCGACCGCGAAGAGGCGCGGCAAGGCCGCCCCCGCGCACCACCTCGTGGCCAAGGAGAAGCGCGCGGACGGCGTCATCGTGACCACCGGCGTGACGTTCCTCTGCGCGCCGAGCGGGCACGGCGCGCGGCTGCCGCTCCAGCGCATGGTCGAGGACACGAAGCACACGGACAAGCGCATCCTCGTCACCGACGAGGAGCGCCGGCCGCTGCGGCTCGGCGGCGCCGGCAAGGCCGCGTACGACGCGCTCTGCAAGCTGGGCCGCCAGCGCTTCCTCCACCTCCACCTCGACTTCGCCGGGCACGCGGAGCTCGACTCGCTCGTGGGGCTCCTCGGCGCCGCGAGGAGCCACGACCTCGAGATCGAGCACCCGCGCGGGCAGTACCGCAAGGTGACCGAGGCCGAGGTGCTGGCGTCCTTCGAGCGCCAGAGCCTCCTGCTCGCGCACCCGCTGCTGCGCGAGCTGCTCACCGAGGAGATCGTGAAGGGCGGCGGGGACTCGACGCCGCCCCCGGCGTGGGATCCGCAGCAGACGCGGGAGCACATCATGGCCGAGCTGTCGTGGCGCCTCGGCCTGATGGCGAAGGAGCTCGCGCAGATCTTCGCGAGCCGGAAGAAGCTGCAGGAGAAGCGCTTCCCGGAGGTGTGGTCGCACATCAAGAAGACGGCGCAGGCGCTCCACGACGAGGGCCACGTCCACGCGACCGCGACCGACGACGACCTCTTCGTCCAGCTGCGGGGCAAGAAGTGAGGCTCGTGCACGTCAACGTGACCCAGCTCCGCGTCGCGGCGACGTGCCCGAGGCTCCACTGGTTCGACGCGCGCGCCACGGCCGAGCGGCAGGACGGGCGGACGGTCGTGAGCCGCATCTGGCGCAAGGGCGGCGAGGCGCCCGGCTGCGGCGCGCTGTTCCACACCGCGGTGGAGCGCTTCAACGCCGCCGCGGCGAGCTCGGACGAGGTGCTGGCGGCGCTGGAGGCCGCCGGCGACGCCCCGGGCCTCCAGCAGGCGCTGATGCGCTGGTTCAACGCCTCCTGCCTGAACCTCGACGCGCTCGCGGCGCGCCCGGTGCCGCTGCGGCTGGGCTTCATCTCGGCGGTGCAGCTCTACATGGAGGAGCTCGCGCGGCTCGCGGCGCACGCGAGGGCGGCGGGCCTGCCCGCGGCGGAGCTCCGGGCGCAGCTCTTCGGGGACTCGCGCAAGCGGGTCGACGTGACGTTCCACGTGGGGGAGGACGTCCACGTCCACGTGACCGGGGCGATCGACTACGTGTACTTCGATCCGCGGCTCGGGAAGCACCGCATCGTGGACTACAAGCTCACGCCCGCGACCTCCCCGAACAGCGATCTCTTCCAGGTCTTCACGTACGCGCTGATGCACCACCACCAGCACGGCACGCGGCCGGACGTGGCGGTGTTCTACCTGCACCCCACCCGCAGCGTCCGGGAGGCGCGCTGGGAGGAGATCGAGGCGAAGCGCGGCAAGGTCTACGAGCTCATCGCCAGCATGGTGGCCTGGTCCGACCACGCGGTGGGCGCGGGCGGGCTCCCGCCGCCGGGCGACCGCGCGTACTGCGGCGGCTGCAAGCACGAGCGCTCCGGGGCCTGCGTCGCGCAGCTCGGCCACAAGGACGTGGGCGCGTGGGACAGGCGCTGGACGGCGCTCGAGGCCACGCGCGGCGGCGGAGCGCCGGAGGGGAGAGAGCCCGCCGCCGCCAGCGCGCCGGCGGCGGACGAGCCGATGGTGGAGGACGATCCCGAGCTCGACGAGGCGCTGGCGGTCGTGAAGCCGGCCGTCGAGCGCCCGAAGCCGGCGCCGGCGCCGGCGCCGGCGCGGGGCCGTGGGCGAAAGGCGCCCGCGGAGGCGCCGCCGGGCGGTACCAGCGCCAGGCCGGCGGACGCGCCGCCGGGCGGTACCAGCGCCAGGCCGGCGGACGCGCCGCCGGGCGGTACCAGCGTCAAGCCGCCGGAGGCGCCGCCAGGCGGTGAGCGCTCGACCCCCGCGGCGCTCGACGCGGGAGCGAGGCCGCCGGAGGCCCGCACTGCGAACGTCACCGGCATGCTCCTCGGCTTCGACGACGGCGGCGCGCCCGTCTGCGTGGACCCTTCGGTGCTCCGGACGCACGTCTCGGTCGTCGGCGCGGCCGGGAGCGGCAAGACGTGGATGGCCAAGGTCATCGCCGAGGAGGCGCTGCGCGCCGGTGTCCCCGTCGTCGCGATCGACCCCCAGGGCGATCTCGTCCAGATGATGGAGGCGCGCCCGCCGTCCGACGTGCCGCCGGAGCTGCGCCGCGCCTGGGAGGAGCTGAGGGAGCGCATGGAGCCGCGCATCCTCACGCCCGGGTCCTCGCACGGCCTGCGGCTCTGCCTCGACCCCCTGCGGCTCCCGAGCGCGGGCGAGCTCTCGCACATCGCGAACCCCGCGCTCCGCGCCGAGGAGGAAGAGGGCTTGCTCGTGGCGGTGGCGGCCAACCTCGTCAGCCTCTGTGCGTGCGGCGGCGAGGAGGAGTCGCAGCGCACGTTCCTCTACCAGGTGCTGCGGCACCTGCCGCGCGCGGCGCCGGTCCGGCTGCGGGACATCGTGGCCGCCGTCACCGCGCCCGAGGACCTGGGCATCGACGATGTCGACAGCCTGATCCGCAAGTCCGAGCGCGAGCGGCTCGCGCGCAAGCTCAACACGTTCGTTCAAGGCCCGTCGGCGCGGCTCTTCTCGGGCGGAACGCGCCTCGACTTCACCGAGCTGCTCCGGCCCTCGAAGCCCGGGCGCGTCCCGCTCAACGTCGTTTACCTGAACGCGCTCAGCAACGACGACGAGAAGCATTTCTTCCTCGCCGCCCTCGCGACCGAGCTGTACCGCTGGATGATCACGACCGTGGACGCGACCTCCGGCGGCGTGAACCTGCTCTTCTACATCGACGAGGCGCGCGACTGGATCCCTGCCGGCGGCAGCAAGCCGCCCGCCAAGCAGCCGCTCATCCGGCTCTTCACCCAGGGCCGGAAGTACGGCGTGGGCTGCTTGCTCTGCACCCAGAGCCCTCGATCGGTGGATTACAACGTGTTCGGCAACACGAGCACGAAGCTCATCGGGCGGCTCGAGGCGGCCCAGGACGTGGAGCGCGTGATCGACTGGTTCACGATCGAGGGCGGGGCCCCTCCGTGGGTCGCCGCGCGCAAGGGGGCGCCGAAGGGGAGCTTCGTCGCGCGCTGGCCCGACATGCCGGCGGAGCTCGCGGGCCGCGCGTTCAAGGGGCGAACGCTCTTCACGCGCCACGCCGGCGCGTGGTCGCCCGACCGCGTGGAGCGGGCCGTCACCGAGGCGGGGCTCCGTGGCACGGGCGGGTGAGGCGGCGAGCGCGGGCGGGGTCGACGCCTCCTCACCAGCGACGTACTCCCCGGGATCGAGGGAGGAACGACGGTGGTGCATGGATCTGGACAATCCCGTGATTCGACTCTGTGCGGAGGGCACCCGGGCGGAGTTCGAAGGCAGGAAAGAGGATGCCCGGGAGCTCTATCGTCAGGCGTGGGCCATCTGCAAGGACGACTACGACGCCTGCGTGGCGGCGCACTACGTCGCACGGTTTCAGGACACGCCAGAGGAGGCGATGTCGTGGAATCGAGAGGCGCTCGTTCGCGCAAGGAGAGTCGACGATGAACGTGTCCGGAGCTTCTACCCTTCGTTGTATGTGAACCTCGGCCGCTCCCATGAGCTGCTTGGCAACCGGGAGGAGGCGGAGCACTTCTACCGGCTCGCGGCCGAGCTCGGCCTCGAGCATCGGCCGGACGTCTAGAGATCGTGACATCCCCAGAGAGCCCGCGACACGAGGAGCTGCCATGAAGATCGCGCTCGAAAGAAGGAGGCAGTTTCCTCTGATACTGCTCGCGGCCCTCACCGGGTGTCAAAGAGCGCCCACACAATCGAGCGAGATTTCAACCGCGAGCGCGACGGCCCCCGCCAGCGGCACGATCGCACCGGCGAAATCGCATGCTCCTCCGGTCGCTGGGCAGGCCGCGCCTTCGAAGAACGAGGTGGCCGAACGACTGGCGGGCATCGGCCCGGGCGAGGAGCGTGAGATCGGCGCAGGCGTCTTCATGACGATGCACAGAGTCCAGGCCACCGAGCCGCTCGGAGATGGCTGGCACCTCGCGCGATCGACGGAAGGCGCCTTCTCCGTGGAGTTGCCGCTCCCGTTCAACGACTTTCGAACGCGCGCCCGGGCGACCGACGATGTCGAGCTGCGCACGCACACGGTCGGCGGAAAGACGCCTGGACTGCTCGCCTTCAGCGCGAGCTGCATGGCGCGGCGAGATGGAAAGCTCGGGCCGGAGGCGCGCGCGCCCGGCAGTGACAGGTTGGAGGTGAAGGGGACGCCGCCGGCGGCACATCAGCGGACGGTGGATTTCGAGGACATGACCTGCTTCCTCATCGTCGAGGCCCAGGGCTCGGATCCGCTGCCGCCCGAGGCCGATCGGCTGCGCTTCCTCCAGTCGCTCAGACGGACGGGAAAGCCGGTCTGGTGAAGTTGAGCACGCGCGACACGAGCGCGAGCAGCATCTCGCGCGCGTGGCCGCCGTCGACGGCTGGATCGCGCAGCCGGATCGCCTTGCTGCCATCCAGCACGGCGAGCAGCATCGTCGCGAGGGCCGCCGCCGGCAATGTGTCGTCGACGAGGCCGGCGGCCTGTCCGCGCGCGATCGCGCTCGCGAGGAGCTGCTTCATCTCGGCGCTGTGGCGCCGGAGCCGATCCGCGATCGCGGCGTTGCGCTGCGACTCGGCGAGCAGATCGAAGAGGAGGGACGGCCCCTTGCCGCCGTAGAGGTCGGCCACGAGCGCGGGGAGGTCGCGCGCGTCCTGCACGTCACCCGACAGGTGCGCGGTCGCCTCATCGAGCACGAGCTGGAAGATGCCCTCGAGGATAGCCTCCTTGCTCGGGAAGTAGTGGTAGAGGTGCCCGGGGCTGACGCCCGCCTCGGCGCAGATGCTCGCGATGGAGGCCTGCACCCCCTCGGCGGCGAAGCGGCGCAGGGCGGCGCCGAGGAGCTCGCGACGCTTCTTCTCGTGCTGGTCGGGGTTGACAGTGCGCATGCGGCGATTCATTGATAGAGCGTTCGCTCTAACATTGAGGGGGTCGAACGATGCCCATGATACCGCGCACGCATCTCGGCAAGAACGGCCCGCTCGTCGGCGCGCTGGGCCTCGGCTGCGGCGGGATGTCGCCCGGCCGCGGCGCCGACAGCGACGCCGAGAGCATCGCCACGATCCAGGCGGCGCTCGACGCCGGGATGAACCTCCTCGACACCGCCGATTTCTACGGCATGGGGCATAACGAGGCGCTCATCGGACGCGCCATCGAAGGCCGGCGCGACCGGGCCTTCGTGAGCGTGAAGTTCGGCATGCTGCGCACCCCGGGCGGGAAGTTCCTTGGGATGGACGGCCGCCCGGCCACGGTGAAGACGTTCGCGGCCTACTCGCTCCAGCGCCTCGGCGTCGACGAGATCGACCTCTACCAGCCCGGGCGACCCGATCCCGACGTGCCCTTCGAGGAGACGATCGGCGCCATCGCCGACCTCGTGCGCGAGGGCAAGGTCCGTCACGTGGGCGTGTCCGAGGTCGGCGCGGAGCTCCTGCGCCGCGCGCACGCCGTGCACCCCATCGCCGCGCTCGAGATCGAGTACTCGCTCGCGTGCCGCTTCATCGAAGCGGAGATCTTGCCGACCGCGCGCGAGCTCGGGATCGGCGTCGTCGCCTACCGCGTGCTCGCCGACGGGCTGCTCAGCGGCGCGACGGCGCCGAGCCCTGGCGCGCACTTCGTGGCGCCGCGGATGGAAGGACACGCGCTGGAGCAGAATGTCCGCACGGCTCGCCCGCTCGTCGAGCTGGCCGCCCGGAAGCGCTGCACGCCAGCCCAGCTGGCCATCGCGTGGCTGCGCGCGCGCGGCGACGACATCGTGCCGCTCGTCGGCGTCCGCCGGCGCGCGCGGCTCGACGAGAACCTCTCGGCGCTCGACGTGCGCGTCTCCCCGGACGAGCTCGCGCAGCTCGACGCCGCGTTCGCGCCGGGCGCGATCGTCGGCGATCGGTATCCCTCGTTCGTCATGACGTACGCGGCGCGCTGAGCGACCCGGGTCGCGACCACACGCTCCCGTCACCGCCCGCCAACCGCCATGGGCGTGGATCACCCGCCCTGCTTGCCGGCGCGCCCGCGGCGTGCCTTGATCGCGCGCGTGACAACGGGGTTCTTCGAGGCGCGTGGCTTTCGTTTCCGGCTCGATCGCGAGGGCGCCGAGGTGAGCGGCGCGCCGACGCGCGCGGTCCAGGCCACCATCGAGCCCGGCGAGGCGAGCCTCGACGGTGACGAGCCGCTGGCCGAGCTCCTGGGCAGCCGGCTGTCGGCGCTGCTCGGCGCGCCGGTGAGCGACGAGGAAGGCATCTTCGACCTGGCGGTCGAGCGCGATGGGGCCGTGGTCGCGGCCGTACAGCTCTCGTGCGGCGAGGACGACGAGGACGTGCTCGAGCTGCTCGGCGAGCGGTCGCCCTCGCTCCCCGTGCGCGCGCTGGTCGAGGCCCTGGTCGAGGCGCTGCGGGGACCGGGGTGACGGCGCGCGCGGCGCGCCAGCGCGCCGTGGCGGTCCAGGTGAAGCCGATCGAGGACGATCGCGTCAGAAGCGCACCGCACCCCAGGGCTCCCGGCGCTCGAATCGACCGGAAATCGCGCTCGGCGTGACAGGCCTGCCGGACGATCACCCAGGGCGAGGCAGCGCGCGCTCGCGGGCGCGCCACGCGGCCGGGGCCACGCCGTGCCGGCGGCGGAAGAGGCGGCTGAACTGGCTGGCGTCGGCATAGCCGACCCGCTCGGCGATGATCTCGACGAGCTCGTCCGTGTCGCGCAGGCGACGCCGCGCCTCGGCGAGGCGGCCTTCGAGGATCCACGCCACCACGGAGCGCCCCGTCGACCGCTTCACCGCGGTCGTGATGTACGCGGGAGATCGGCGCACCGCGCGGGCGACCTCACCGAGGGTCAGCGGTCCCAGACAGCGCGCCTCGATCACGGCGAGCGCCTCGGCGACGATCGACGGGGCCGCTGGGAGAGCCGCGTCGCGCGGGGCGGCGCGCACGATCTCGGCGAGCAGGAGCCCGAGGAGGCTCTCGGCCACGACGGGCAGCACGCCCGAGGATCGCGACAGCTCGCGCTCGAGCTCCTCAAGCAGGCCGAGCACGTGGGGCTGCCTGCTGGTCGGCAGCTCGACGACCGGGAAAGCCCCGCGCCGGACGCGATCGAGCGGGGCGAGCAGCTCCTGAAAACGATCCTGGGGGAGGCACGAGCGACAGAAGGCCACGCCGCGGAGATCCGCCTTGCTCGCCGTGAGCCACCGGTGGGCATCACCGGCAGGGACGAGGTGGACCTGGCCCGCCGTCAGCTCCAGCTCGCCGCGGTGCTCCACGCGCACGCGGCCGCCGAGGTGAAAGGCGAGGACCGAATAGGTGTGCACGGCGGCGCGCTGCATCGGGCGGATCTCCGGCGCGCGACAGGCACGTACGTGGATCACGCCGGTCTCGAGGGCGTCAATTGTAAGCTGCGACTCCATGTCCACCACCCCAGGGTAACACACGTTGTTCGGGCACGATCATGGACGACCGGCCTGGCCAACCTCTCGCGGCTCCCTCGATCCGGCAGGCAATGCGGTGTCACACTGAACCCTACGAGCACACACCATGGCGAATGGATCACGTACGGCTGAGCTCACTTGACAGCTGGGGACCGGTCGTTTGTTCTGAAAACTGCGAGGTCACCCGGGGGTCCTTATCGCGGCGCGCCGCGACCTCGCGCGGACGCCCGAATTCACCGTGATCTAGATCGAACATGATGGCTGCGCGCCCGGTATGGGCGCGCGTCTCTCGACCGGCGCGTTCACGACATCGGGATCGTGCCGGGCGATGCTCCCCTGTCAGTTCATCACCAGGGAGGGTTTATGCAACTCAAGTTCAATTCCCATCAAGGCGTGTTATTGGCCTGTCTCTTCTTCCTTGTCCCGCTGCTGGGGGCCGGCGCCGCGGGTTGCGTCGGGCAGGAGGAGGAGTGGGACTCCGAAGAGGCCGTCGCGGCCGCCGTCCAGGCCCACCAGGCCCAGAGCGGCGAGCAGCTCTTCGAAAGAGAGACATTCGGCGGCAACGGGCGCCGCTGCGTGACCTGCCACAGCGAGGAGACAGGCACGCTGTCCCCGGCGGACGTGCGGCGGCGGTACGCGGCCAACCGGCGCGATCCGCTCTTCCGCCCGATCGACAGCGACGATGGCGTCGGCAACAGCTACACGCGGCTCCTCAACGAGGCCACGATCCGCTACGAGTTCCCGCTGCCGCCGAACATCTGGCTGCACGACGACCCCGCGGCCACCACCGTGACCGTCTTCCGAGGCATCGCCTCCATCAAGGACTCGCCAGCGCTCGATCCGCTCATCACGTTCGACACCCGTGAGCCCGACCTCGAGACGCAGGCCGCGAACGCGATCCTGCGGCATTTCGAGCCGACGGTCACGCCCACGCGGCGACAGCTCGAGAAGATCGCCGATTACGAGAGGACGCTGTTCAGCTCGCGGGAGCTGCGCCGCTACGCTCACGGCGGGCCCGAGCCCGAGCTGCCTCGTGGCTGCACGCCGTCCGAGAAGCGCGGGCGCAAGCACTTTCTCCCGAACAAACTCTGCGGACAGTGCCACAGCGGGCCCATGCTGAACACGGCCAGCGACCAGTTCGTCCTCGGGCCGTTCCTTAGGATCACGGGCGTGCTGACCGGGTTCTCGGGAGAGGTCCTCGGCACCACCGAGACGCGGCCAACGCCGAACCCGATGCGCCGCTACGATATGGTCTGCCCCTCGGACGGGAGCAGCTTCCTCTGCTCCGACCCAGACCAGTTCTTCCCGCTGATCGCCGTCTATCAGCCGCGGCTCGAGAACGGCATCCTCTCGATGCTCGCCGCCGATCCGGCCTACGCCCTCGTCCTCGGCAGCCTGGACGGCCTGGGGGACGGCAAGACCACCTCCCTCTGGGGCATCAACGAGACGGCGCCCTATTTCCACGACAACTCGGCCCATACGCTGGAGGACGTCGTCCACCACTACAAGCTGGTGTTCGAGGCCGCCCCCATCCTGGCCACCCCCCTCGGGGGGCGAACGACCCTGACCGCCCAGGAAGAGGCGGACATCGTCGCGTACATGAAGCTCCTCTGAGCGGAAGGCCCTCTCCCGGGCGGGCCGGGGGCCTCCTCGGCCCTGCGGCCCGGCCGGAAAAACAGCACCGCCGTTGAGCGGAAACCGGACGAGCGGGCACACAGGGCACGGCGCTCGACCTCCACGCGTTCGACGCCGCCGGCGCCCTGGTCACGACCACAGGCGCACCCCGACGGGGCCGACGCCGTCATCCTCGACTCGGTCGCATCGCCGGGCGCGCAGCGCCTGTCTCGGTACGATACCCAGTACGATCCGGTGGTGAAGGATCTGTCCGCGATCTGCGCCGCCGATCCGGTCTGCGGGGCGAAGCTCGGCCCCGAGCCCTGGGCGAAGCTCGACGCGCTCTTCGGCAAGCTCGCAGAAGGCCACTGCGCGGAGCTCGGCGCCGACGTCGCGCTGTTTGCCTCCATCGCTCCGCTCTTCGTGCAGATCCGGAGCCTGCGGACGCACCTCTTCCCGCTCGCTTACCGCATCGACCGCTGCGAGCCCGGCGACGTGCAGGCGGTCGGTCATTACATGCAGACGCTGCTCGAGCTGATGTCGCAGCCCGGCGGAGGCGAGCCGCGGGGATCGATCCTCCTGGGGACACACGTGGCCCTCTCCGAGCTGTGGGAAGAGCCGGCCCCCACCCCGGCCGAGCTCCAGGCGCGCTGCGATGCGCAGCGCTTCTGCCCGCGGGAGGCGCTGGAGCTCGGCCAGCTCTACGAGGCCTGGCCGCGCTACCCGCACGACCGGCTCTGGGGCGGGTGGCCGGACTCCACCGTGCCCATCCTGGCGATGAATGGCCTGCTCGACCCGCAGACGCCGATCGATCTGGCGGAGCTCTCGGCCGACGAGCTCACCGCACCTCATCAGACGTTCGTGGCCGTGCCCTGGAGCCCGCACGGCGTCGCGTTCGAGTCCCCCGTGAAGACCCCCGGCGCGGCGCCGTGCGGCACGCAGATGATGGCGAAATTCATCGCGGCCCCCGAGGCTCCGATCGATACCACGTGCCTCGACGACCTCGCGCCCGTCGCGTGGGACGAGGACCCGGCCGTCGTCGAGGTGCTCTTCGGCGCGAAGGACATGTGGGAAAACCCGGCTTCGCCCGCCCACGAGCTGCGGAGAGCGGCGCCGATCGACTGGGCGGCCGTCGCGCGCCTCGCGCGTGAGAGGACGCGCTGGCTCGGGCGGTGAATGACGCACACCTCACTCGCCTTTCTGGCGGCTGAGCCCGTATCCCACGAACCTGCACCCCGCTTCGAGCCGTTCACGGCGCCCGGCCGGGCGCGAGACCCACCGCCGCGATGAGCTCGCCCAGGCCGGGATCCGTCGCCTTGTCGGCGCTGCGCGCCGATTCGAACGGCCGCTCCCCGCGGATCCACGCGTCGGCGAGCGAGTCGGGCCCGTTCAGGAGCAGGTGCATGGCCGCCGTCAGCTCCAGGGGGCGCATGTCGAGGCGGAAGAGCTCGGACAGGCTGAGCTGCAGGCCGGCGCTGATGGCGTGGACGCCGCGAATGGGCTCCATGAACGAGCGCCCTCCCACGCCGCGCGCCAGGAACGCGGCGCGCGCCTCGGGGTCCCGCAGCCTGGTCGCGCACTCTCCCGCGTCGAGCGAGTTCATCCCTCGACAGGAGAGCGGTCGAACCTCGTAGATCGAGCACCGCCCCGACCGCAGGAAGGGGCAAGGGTGGTCCGGCGAAAACCGCTCTGCCGACGGCAGGCTCCGCGTCCTGTCGTGGCACCCGGACACGTGCTGAGCCACGCGCGCGAGCTCCGCGTCGGACAGGGTCGACCTCAGGTGGTCGGCGATCGCGAGCGCCTCCGGCGGCGTGACCCCGACCGATTGATGGCAGCAGTGATCGCAGCCCGCCCTGCACGCCACCGCGCCATCGGGCGCGCGCGCCAGGAGCCCCGCCGCGAGCCGCGACGTCGCTGCCATCGCGTCCCGCGCCAGCTCGACCGCGCCATCCACGCTCGGCTCCCCGCGCAGCGCAGCATAGGCCGTGTTGGCCGCGGCCGCCGCGATGTCGTTCTGCCACGCCTCCCGGAACACCGGGCTCCTGAGCGCCACGCGCTCATTCCCGCTCACGGGGTCGCGAAGGACCGTGAGGTGCACGCGACCCACACCGTCCTTGCGGGCATCTCGCCGGCCCTTCTTTCCTGACGCGGAGCGCGGCTTGCCTTTCCTCTGACTCATGGTGGCCGGTTCCTGGAGGGTGGTTACCGCCCGAGCGCTCGAAGAGACTCAGGTCCCGCAGAACGTGTATTGCACGCGCTCGTCCAGCTGCGGGGGCTCGCCTAGATGAGCGCTCTCCGGCTGATCGTCGTACGGTCGCCCGAGGACCCGCACCAGCGTCTCGAACGGCTCGAAGTCGTCACGGAGAACGGCCGCCTGGATGAGCGCCTCGATCCGGTGATTGCGCGGGATGAACGCCGGGTTGACGAGCCGCATCGCGCTCGCGCGCGCTTCACCGTCGACGTCCTCCCGGGCGAGCCGCCGGCGCCACGACTCGGCCCAGTCGCGGAAAGCGCCGGGCTCCGCGAACAGGGCGGCCACTTGCGTATCGGCCGCTGGATCGGCCGCTGAAGCGCAGAGCCGGCGAAAGAAGACCGTGTAATCGACGCCGTTCGACGCGAGGCGCTCCAGCAGATCCGCGGCGAGCGCGAGATCGCCCTCCTCCTCGCGCGCGAGCCCCAGCTTGGCCCGCAGGACGCGCTCGTGCGCCGCGACGAAGAGCGCGGAGAAGCGCTCCACGCGCTCGGTCGCCAGGCGGATGGACTCCTCCTCGCCCTCGGCCAGGAGGGGCAGGAGCGCCTCGGCGAGCCGCGCCATGTTCCACTGCGCGATGCGCGGCTGGTTCCCGAAGGCATACCGGCCGCCCCGATCGATCGAGCTGAACTTCTTCGCGGGATCGTACTCGTCGAGGAACGCGCACGGCCCGTAATCGATGGTCTCCCCGGAGATCGACGTGTTGTCGGTGTTCATCACGCCGTGCACGAAGCCGACGCCGAGCCAGCGCGCGACAAGGGTCGCCTGCGCGTCGACGACGCGCTCGAGCAGCGCCAGCGCGTCATTGCCGCTGCCCACCGCCTCGGGGTAGTGCCGGGAGAGCGCGTACGACGCCAGGGTGGCCAGCGCCTCGCGGTCGCCCCGCGCGGCGAAGAACTGGAACGTGCCCACGCGGATGTGGCTCGCGGCCACGCGCGTGAGCACCGCGCCGGGGAGCACCTCCTCGCGATAGACCGGCTCGCCCGTCGTCACCGCGGCGAGCGCCCGCGTCGTCGGCACGCCGAGCGCCGCCATGGCCTCGCTCACGACGTACTCGCGCAGCACCGGCCCGAGCGCCGCGCGCCCGTCTCCGCCCCGCGAGAACGGCGTCCGCCCCGCGCCCTTGAGCTGAAGATCGCGCCGCTTGCCGTCCCTGCCGACGACCTCGCCGAGCAGGATGGCCCGCCCGTCCCCGAGCTGGCTCACGAAGCTGCCGAACTGGTGCCCCGCGTACGCGAGCGCGATCGGCTCCGCGCCCTCGGCCAGCGCGTTGCCCGCGAGCACCTCGGCCCCCTCCGCCGAGGCGAGCTGCTCCGCGTCGAGCCCGAGCACCTCCGCGAGCGCGCGGTTGACCTTCACGATGCGCGGCGCGCGGACCCGGGCGGGGGAGACGCGCGCGTGGAAGCGGTCGGGAAGGCGGGCGTAGGTGTTGTCGAACGGGAGCTTCATCGGCGAACCTTACGCGCGGAGGTGCCGCTGCTCAAGCCGCCGGAAGAGCCCGTCACCGGCTGCGCCAGGACGCCGCGGGAAGCCGTCGGCGCCGGCCTTCACCCCGATGGCGTTCGGCAGGTTGCAGAGGTACTTGCGGACAGACGCTTCGTCCTACCGAATTCCCTCCTCAGTCTCCCACGACGCGCAGGCGGAAAGAGTCCGTCTGGGTGAGATCGGTGAGCAGATCGAGGAGGGTATAGCCGTCGACAGACAGGCTGGCGCTGAGCCCGTCGACGTCGCAGGCGTCGTTCCCGTTCGGCGCCCGCCCGGTGGCAAAGGCGACCCACCGCTCGGCATAATGGCGCCTGGCGCCCGGATCGGCGGCGAGCTCGTTCATCAGCTCGATGGGTGACGTGATCCTCTTGACGTTGTTGGCGCCAAAGGTGACATCGGCGGTCCCGTCGATGGCGCCGCCGAGCGGATCGATGGTCTGCACCTTGCCGACGGCGTCGTACCTCTCGAGCACGAAGCCCGGCGGGTTGACGTACGTGTCGTGGCATACCGCGCAGTTCGTGGAGGAGGTCAGCGCATCGACGACCTCACGCTCCGTGGAGAACTCGCCCGGAGGCCGCGGCGTCTCGCTCGCGCCGGGCACGGGGGCCAGGTTGACCCCGAGCAGCCTTGTGGAGACGAACGCGCCCCGGAGGATCGGGTTCGTGGCGTCATAGCGCGAGTAGGAGCTCAAGAACCCGACGCGGGTCAAGAAGCCCGGCCGCTCGTTCGGATCGAGCTCCACCCGCGTCAGCTCCGCGCCGTAGTCGGCCGCATCGAGCCCATAGAGCGGGGCGGTGTCCTGATTGACGTAACCGACGTTGCTCAGAAAGAGGTCCTTGAACGCCCCCCCCTCGAACGCCACGTCCTCGAAGAGGGCGTCCATCTCTGCCATCATCGGAGCGACAACATCCGGGGAGTAGTCGGGGAACCGGGTCGTGTCGTGTTCGATCGCTCCCCAGCGCGAACCCGTGCGAATGTCCGCATAAACACGATGGAACTGGGCCACGACCGGCGCCGTCTTTTCGCGGTCCTGGATCATCCGCTGGGCCTGCGCCAGGATCTGCGCTTTGGTAGCGAGCTGGCCAGCGTCGGCCGCGGCGTCCAGGATGTCATCTGGAATGGAATCCCACAGCAGGAACGAGAGCCTGGCCGCCACTTCGTGGCTGGAGAGCTTGATCGCGTCTCCTTCGCGGTCCTGCGTCAGCTCGGGGCGCATGAGGAACGAGGGCGAAGCGAGGAAGGCGAAGAGGATGGCCTCGGCGATCTCATCGGGCGTGCCCCGGGGCTCCACGGCGGTGAGCCGCAGCAGGCTCTGCACCTCTTCTTCGAGCAGAGGACGGCGGAACGCCTTGCGACCAAAGGTGATGATCGTCTCTTCCAGGCACGTCGGCGCCGCCGGATCACAGGCGAGGAACGTGGGTTTGTTCGGCCCGCCCATCACCTCGGCGGCGACGTGTTCGGCGGCCGCGAGATAGCCGTTCCATGCGGGGTCTGTCATGTCCCCCTCGAAGTCGGGGACGAGGAGCGCAGACGGCGGGAGGTCGCCGGCGCTCGCCAGCGTCGTCACGCCGAGCAGATCCCGCACCACCGCGTCGTACTGCCGGTCGAGCAGGCGCGGGATCTGGGACGTCACCGGGATGCCGGGGAGGCAGGGATCCCCCCCTCCGACGCCTGATCCCGCCCCGACGCCGGCCGCTGTGCCGCTGCCGCCGCCGCTCTGCTCGTCGGCGTCGGTGCCCTTGCCCAGGATCGTGATCCCGCACCCAGGGGCGATGAGCGAGAGCGCCGCGAAGCAGCAGAGCGAAGATACGGCGTGCAAGAGCCTCATGACAAAGCCTCCCGCCGTAGCAATCTCCGAGTCTCTCCCCGGGGATCACAATTTCGTCGCGCGCCGGGCGGCCGGTGATCAGAGCGAGAGACCGGCGCCGACGCGGAGCGTCCACGTGACCGCGGGCACCTCGTGGATGAGCTGCGCGGGGTTCTCGAACACGAACGATCGCCGCACCAGCGGAAATTCCGGTCCACCTTGCGCGTCGACCCGCAGGAGGGCCCCGAGCGAGGCGGTCACGCGCGCGAGGAGCCCGAGGCTGGCCCAGGGGACGGTGCCCTCCTCCACGTCGGAGATCGCCTTGCCGACCAGCCCGCTGCCATGAAGGAAGCCGCCCTCCGCGCCCACGCAGGGCCCGAGCGAGAGCCGGCGTGCCGGGCGGACGAGGTCCGCGCAGGCGTCGACCCGGCCGATCCCGCGCAGGAAGCGGGCGCCGCCCGGCCCGGCATCGACAGCGCCGGTGGAGGCCACCTCGGCAGCGACGCGGAGCGCCGCGCCGAGGCCCAGATCGGCGCGCAGCTCGACGAAGGGCCCCCCGCCGAGCAGCGCCTCGGGGGCGACCCCGGACACCGCGCTCCCCTGGAGGCCGAGCGTCCACGGGCGCTCCACGGGCCGCCGCGGCTGCGGAGAGCGCGAGGCCCCAGCGACCGGTGACGGCAGGCCGATCGGCGCGGTCGCGGGGCGCGCGGCCGGGGGCGGCGAGGCCGGGGGCGGTGGCGCAAGCTGCGGCGGGCTCCCCGCGCCGGGCGCTCCTTCGGCGGAGACGCCGGCCGCGGCCGGCTGCGCAGGACCGCCTGGATCCGCGGCGGCGGGCGCAGCGGCGTCCGGCGCTCCTCCGGCGCCCGGCGCGCCCGGCGCTCCTCCGGCGTCCGGAACCTCGGACGAGCGCGGCCCTGCGGCAGGCGGTTGCGGATCGAGAGACGCGGTGGGGTCGACCCGGAGGGCCGTGATGAGCGCGAGGGCCGCGACGACCTCACCGCACGTCGCGCCGTCGACCTCGCGGACGCGCGCGTCCGCGCCCTTGCCGAGCGTGATCCGGCCACGGCTCCTGCCCTCGCTCGAGGTGATGCGCACGCGCACGTCGAGCGCCGCTTCGTCCGCCGCGGCGGCGCGGGCGCGGTCCGTGCGCGCGGTCACCTCGCGCAGGAACGCCTCGGCGTCGGGACAGCCGTCGTGCGCCTCGTACGCGATGCGCAGGCGCTGGGCCTCCGCCCAGGCGTCACCCCCGGTCAGGGCGCCTGCGAGCACGACGACGGCTGCGAGCCAGCGCGGGTGGAGCACGGCACTCTCGAACGCACGCACGGCGCGGGAGGGTACACCGAGCCACCGTCCGCGGCGGCATTGCGGTCATCGCCGCGCCCTTCTCGCGCTCGATCCCGGGCCATGTGGCGCCTCTGCGTGGCCCAGACCCGTGAGGGCGCTCGGCCCCCCTCCTCGCCGGCGCGCGGCTGACGCGCCCCATCGTACATTGGCACACCTCGAATCGATTCAGGCCACTATGAGCCGAACACCGTGGCGCAACGAGGTGTCCATCGTCGGAATAATTGACGATTTTACCTGGCACCCCCCGTGCGAGAGCGCACGGCCCGTGGAGGTGTTCATGGCACAGTTTCAGCGTACAGCGCTCGCTCTCATCATCCCCGCCTCGTTGTCGATCGCGTGCTCCTCGTCGAGCGACGCGCCGCCGCACGAGCCGCTCCAGCTGGGCGAGGCGCCGGCGGCGATCTGCGGCGGCGGCGCGACCCGCGAGGGAGACGGCTCCGGGCGCGACCCGGTGGCGGGCGTGGGCGCGGGCACGGGCACGGGCGCGAGTGCAGGCTCGAGCGGCGGCTTCACGGACCCCAACGGCGAGCCGCCGGTGGGTGAAGGAAGCGCCACGGGCAGCGGGGGTTCCGGAGGCAGCAGCGGCGGCTCCGGAGGCGGGTGCGCCGAAGGCGGGGCCGGCGGCGGCGGCGACGGGGCCGGCGGGTGCGGCGACGAGGCAGGCAGCGGCGGCTCGGCCGGCGGCGGCTCGGGCGGCAGCGGCGGCTCGGGCGCCGCGGCGACCGGCGGCGGCACAACGGCGGGCAGCGGGGCCGGCAGCTCACGGGACGCCGGGCCCCGGCTCACGCCGCAGGCCAGCGGCGGCTCGTGCGCGGGGGTCAACCTCTCCACGCCGCTCACGCTTTACCTTTCGTCCGACGACTCGAACTCGATGGCATCTCCGGTCATCGTCCGCCGCCAGATCGAGCGCGGCGCGCCGCAGGTCGACCCTTATGTCGTCCGCACGCACGAGTTCCTCAATTACTACCGGTACTCGTTCGCCCCGGCCGATCCGGGAGAGCTCTCGATCGTATCGCAGCTCGGCTCCTGCGTGCTCACGGGCGATCTGGCGCTCCAGATCGCGGTGCAGTCGAGCCGGGCGCCCGCCGCGCGAGAGCCCATGACGATCACGCTCGTGCTCGACACCTCGGGATCGATGTCGGGAGAGCCGATCGAGCTCGAGAGGGCGGCCGTCCGGGCCATCGCGTCGACGCTCGTCGAGGGCGACGTCGTGAACGCCGTCACGTGGAATACGGGGCAGAGCCCCGTGCTCGAAGGCCACGTCGCCTCGGGCCCCGACGACCCCGTCCTGCTCGGCGTCGCGAGCGCGATCGTGGCCGACGGAGGCACCGATCTGAACAGCGGCCTCGCCGCGGGCTACGCGCTCGCCAACGCGCACAGGACCGCGGGCGGCGTCAACCGCGTCGTGCTGATCAGCGATGGACAGGCCAACGCCGGCGTGACTGAGGAAGCGATCATCGGGGCGAACGCCGAGGACGCGGACGGAGAAGGCATCTACCTCGTCGGCGTCGGCGTCGGCGACGGCGTGAACGACACCCTCATGGACGTGGTCACCGACGCCGGCCGCGGCGCGTATGTCTATCTCGACAGCGCCGACGAGGCGAGGCGCGTCTTCGTCGACCGGTTCGCCGAGACGCTCCTCGTCGCCGCGCGCGACGTGAGGATCGAGCTGACGCTGCCGCCGTACTTCGGCATCCAGAAGTTCTACGGAGAGGAGTACTCGCCCGATCCGGCCAAGGTGCGCACGCAGCACCTCGCCCCGAACGACTCGATGATGCTGTATCAGATCCTCCGCCCGTGCGACCCGTCGCTGCCGAGCGCGAACGACCCTTACCGGGTCCGCGTCACCTGGCGCGACGCGGCGACCGGCGAGGCCAGGGAGGCCGTGCAGCAAACCACGCTCGGAGGGCTCGGGATCGACGACGGCAACCTCACGAAGGCCGCGGCGATCATCGCGTATGCCGAGGCGCTCAAGCAGCTCGTCGAGCTCGACGCCGGAGGGCGCGCGAGCGCGCTCTCGGCCGCCCGGGAGACGGTACTCGCCGCGAACACGACAGGCGCGGACGCCGATCTCCTCGAGATCGCGGCGACCCTCCAGAAGATGATCGACAACCAGCCATAGAGCGGTTTTCAGCTGAGCCTAGTACGAGCGTCGCAGAGCGGCGGTCACCCGCACAGGAGACGGGTCCAGATCGGCGTTTTCGGCGCGGAAGCGCACTCCAGTGCGCTGAGCACCGAAAACGTCGAGATGGGCCCGTATCCGAAGCGGGTGACCGCCGCTCTAGCACGCGAGCCGCTTCACCCAGGCAAGGACGAAGTCGCGGAACACCACCACGTTCCGCGGCACGTGCCGCGCGCTCGGATAGACGAGGTACACCGTCCCGGCGCGCTGCGACCACTCCGGCAGCACGTGGACGAGGCGCCCGCTCGCCAGCTCGGGCGCGGCGAGGACGCGCGGGAGCGGCCCGATACCGCCCCCCGCCCGGAGCAGCGAGCGGATGAGCTGGAAGTCGTCGGTCGCGATGCGCCCGGTCGCCATCGCGTCGCGCACCGCGCGGGCGCCGTCGACGGGCTGCTGGCCGCGCCGGGCATCGGGGAGGAACACCACCCGCTCGTGGTCGGCGAGCTCCTCCAGCGCGCGGGGCATGCCGCGGCGCGCGAGGTACGAAGGAGCAGCGAAGAGCTGCACGTAGGAGTCGAGCAGCTTGCGCACGACGAGCGAGGAGTCCGGGAGCTCGCGCATCGCCCGGATCGCCACGTCGAAGCTCTCGCGCAGGAGGTCCACCCGGCGCGTGGACATGTCGACCTCCACCGACAGCAGCGGGTAACGTGCGCCGAACTCGACGAGCATCTCGCCGAGGAAAGACTCCCCACCATCCGGGGGAGCGCTCAGCCGTATCGTGCCCTGAGGCTGCCCTTGATAGGCGTCCAGCGCCTGCGCCGCGTCGCGGAGACCGGCGATGTGGGGCGCCACGTCGCCGAAGAAGCGACGGCCCGCGTCGGTCAGCGCCACGGCGCGCGGCGACCGCTGGAGGAGACGCACCTTGAGGCCGTCCTCGAGCCGCGTCACCGCGCGGCTCACCGTCGATTTCGGGACCCCGAGCTGCTCCGCCGCGGCGGTGAACGAGCCGAGCTCCGCCACCCTGGCGAACGCGGCGATCTCATCGAGCTGGGGCGCCCGGGCAGGGCGCGCTCGGGCTGCCGCGCGGGGGCTGGGCATGATAGGACCTCACGAGGGGCGGGCGGCGTCGGACGAGGGCTCACGCCAGGTTGCGCCAGCGCAACGTTGAGTTGAGCCGTTGCACGATAGCACCGGGCGTCGCGAGGGCGCATCAGGAAAGGCATGGGCGCTCCGCTCGGGAGAGCCCGCCACACCTCAGCGAGGCTCATCATGAACAACGTCAAGCGTTTCGCCCCCGCCGCTGCCCGCATCCTGCTAGGGCTCGTGTTCTTCGTGTTCGGGCTCAACGGCTTCTTGCATTTCCTGCCGCAGCCCCCGGCTCCGGAGGCCGCGGCCAGCTTCGGGGGCGCGCTCGCGGCGACCGGGTACATGTTCCCGCTCATCAAGGGGACCGAGGTCGTCGCAGGCGCGCTGTTGCTCTCGAACCGCTACGTCCCCCTCGCGCTCGCGCTCCTCGCGCCCATCGTCGTGAACATCGTCGCCTTCCACACGTTCCTCGCGCCGGGGAACCCGCTCGCGTGGTTCATCCTCGCCATCGAGCTCTACCTCGCCTTCGCGTACCGCGCCGCGTTCCGCCCGATGCTCGCGGCGCGCGTCGACGCGAGCGTCGGCGCGGAGCAGAGCAAGCTCCGGCCGGTCGAGAGCGCGGCTTGAGCCGCCCGCCCGGCGCTCCCCCGATCGGCCCCCGTCACCGCCGCGGTGAGCCCTGGTAAAGGATGCGGCCGCCGGTCTTCGCCAGGGCGTACCGGAAGCCGCGCGCCAGGTCGACGTGCGTGACCATCGCGCCGACGTCCAGGCCCTGGGCGACCATCATCTGCGCCGCTCCCGCGGTCACGCCGACGAGCACCGCCTCCGCGCCGAGCAGCGCCGCCGCCTGCGCCGCCCGGACGAGCTGGTTCGCCGCCGTGGCGTCGACCACCGCCATCCCCGTGACGTCGATCAGCACCACCTGCGCGTCGTGCTCGTGGATCTCCTTCAGCAGCGACGCGATGAAGCGGCTCGAGCGCTGGGCATCCATCGTGCCCACCACGGGCATGACAAGGATTCCATCGGCGATCGGCACCACGGGGCTCGACAGCTCATGGATCGTCCGGAGCATCGACTCCTGGAGCTCGTTGGCCCGCTCCAGCTCCGCGGTCCGCTCGGAGATCCGGCTGAACAGCCGGGCGTTCTCGATGGCCACGGCCGCGGTGCCGGCCACGCGCTCGAGGAACGGCACGTCGTCGCTCCCGCAGGCGTCCTCACGCTCGCTGCTCAGGACGAGGACGCCGACGACGCTGCCCCGCGCCCGCAGCGGCACGCCGACGAGCGTCCGCGCGCCGGCGTGCTCGCGGAGGAGGGAGGCGTCCTCTCGCCCGTCGTGCCCGGCCGGATCGATCACGATCGGGCGGCCGGCATCGAGCACACGGCCGACCAGCGAGCGCGGCGAGAAGCGCACGCGCTCCTCGACGATGGGCTCGCTGCGCGCCGCCACGCCGATCAACAGCACCTCGATCGGCCGGCCGGCCGCGTCGCAATCGATGCGCCGGCTCGCGACGCGGCGGGCCGCGTCGAGCGCGAGGTGATCGCTGAGCGTCGTGGACCACGGCGTGTGCTCGAGGGTGACGCAATCGACGCCCGTGTGGATGATGCGCGAGGCCGGCAGCTCCGCGAGGGTCGCCTCGACGCCCTGGGCGATCATCCGGTGGACGATCTCGGCGGCGCGATACCCCATATCGTACTCGCGCTGCACGATCGTCGCGTGGATCGCGCCCCGGCGGAGCAGCGCGACCGTCGCGGAGAAGAGATCGAACGCGACGATCTTGAGCTCTCCGCCCCTGCCGAGCTCCCTCGCGGCGCGGCCCCAGGCCGGCCCGCCGCCGCCCGCCACCCCGAAGGCGCCGGCGATGTCCGGCCGCTGCTGGAGGGCCGCCCGCGCGAGCACCGTCCCGAGCTCCTGGTCGTGGTCGTTGTCCTGGTGGGGGGGCAGCACGGTGAACTCCGCCCCTTCCATCGCCGCGCAAAACCCCTCGATGCGCTCGCGCGTGTTGATCGCGTCCTTCGTGGGCCGCTGCGGCGCCACGACCCCGCCGCTCGGCAGCAGCCGGCGCATCACCTCGCCCGCCAGCCTGCCCGCCGCCACGTTGTCCGTGCCGATATAAAGCGGTGCCCGGCTGCCCGGCACCGGCGGCGTGTCGACGACGACCACCGGGATCCCCGCCTCCGCCGCCCGCCGGAACCCCTCCTCGGCCTCCTCGGGGGCGCCCGGAGCGATGATGATGCCGTCCACGCCCCGGCGGATCCCGTCCTCGAGGATCTCGCTCTGGCCTCCCGGGCCGCTGGCGGGGCCGACGCGGAAATCCACGGAGATGCCCAGGCAGCGCGCGGAGTCGACCGCGCCGTCGCGCATGTTGTGGAAGTACGTCATGGGGGCCGAACGGCGGGCCCGGAACACGCGGGCTTCCTGCTCGCCCAGAGCGGCCGCGGCGCCCTCTCCGCCGCCGGCGTCCTCGACCAGCCACAGATCCACAGAGGTCCATTGCTGGTCGATCTGCACGCTCTTGATGCCGTGAGCGAGGGTGTCCAGGAGGTGGCGCGGCTCCACCGTGGTGCCCACCGCGTTCAGCACCTGCTCGAGAAGGCGAATCTCCTGTGCCAGTCTCGCCTTCTCGTCATAGAGCCTGTGCCGCTCCAGCGCGGCCCCGGCGGCGTCCAGGAACACCTCCAGCATCGCGCGGCGCTCGCCCTGCGGAGGCTCGAGGGTCGCCTGCTCCAGGGCGAGGTAGCCTGCCGGCGCTCCCCGGACGACGACGGGCGCGACCAGCACCCCCGCGTCGGCGGGCACGGCCCCCTCCGCCGCGATCGCGAGGGGAAGGTGCGCTTCATACCACGCATGTGCGCCGACGACGCACATCCCGCCCGCCGCCTCTGGCGCCGCGCGCGGGGCGCGCAGACCGCTCTCGCTGGCGAGGCACGCTTCGGTCGAGAGGATCACCCCCTGCCGAGCGAGCGCGTCGAACCCCTCGAGCGCCCTGTAGACGAGGCGGTGCCCTTCGCAGAGGAGCAGGCTGCCGCGCGGCGCCCGCGGCGCGATCGCCATGGCCCGTCGCACGATCTGCTGCAATGTCGCGAAGAGATCCACTCCATGGCGCATACGGGTCCCGCTCGATCCGCCGTCACGACGCGCGACGCGGCGGTCCAGAAAGCGCGATCGACCACAGTTCTGTCAAGGTCGATTTGCCCCTCTCCCCAGGCGTGCGGGCCGGCTCGCGGCCCGCCGTCGGCGGCCGGGGGCGTCGCGGCGCGCGCCGCGTCGTTGTGGAGGTGGCGAGTCGCCCGCGCGGCGCGCGCTACTCGCAGGGCAGGACGCGCAGAACGCGGATCGAGGTGTTCGTGCTGCCGGGCGCGGCGAAGGCCACGCTCCCGTCGGGGAACGCGACGAAGTCCTGGTAGCGATTGCCGAGCACGTCGACCTCCAGCGGCTCGCCCTCGGCCTCGCCGGTGGCGCGATCGCGCGTCTGCAGGTACAGCGCGCGCGCCGCGTCGTTGCGGGCGATATCGCCGGCCTTCGTCGTCGTCTCCCAGGCCGCGAGCATGCGGGAGCGGCCATAGGCGGCCAGGTGCGGAGCGCGGTGGTTCATGCCCGCCTCGCTGGCGATCGTGATGTCTTTGTCCGCGGCGCCGTCGGTGAAGTGGAGCAGCCGGACGTCCGCGAGCCCGTTCGCGCCCGCCGGCTGGCCCGAGCGGATATTGCTCGTCGTGAGCCAGTAGCCGCCGCCGGCCGCCGTGACGAGGTTTCCAAGGTTCGAGTAGGCGAGATCGACCGGATAGATGGTCTTGTAATTCGGCGCGAACGCGATGCGGTTGTCGTTGTCGGTCTTGCACACCGTCACGAACTTCCGGGCGCTGTCGTCCCAGAGGATGCGCTCGTAACCGCTGTGGCTGCAGCCCCAGTCGAAGCCGTCCCGCTGCAGCTCCCCGCTCGCGTCGACGACCTTCATGCGATCGCCCTGATGGATGTTGATGCACCCGCCTTGCGAGACGCTGATCGCGGCGCCGAAATAGCCCGCATAGCGCGAGCCGTCGAAGGCGATGCGGCCGTGGTGCGCGTACCACCAGATCATGTACACATCGGGCCCGGCGGGTCCGGTCGAGTAGGGCGGCAGCGCGGCGCTCGAGCTCGTGAGCTTCGTCGCCCAGGTCGCGCGCTCGCCGTCGAAGCGGACCATGTACATGTCGTGACAGGCGATCGGGGGGGACGGCGGCGTACCGCACAGGTTCGAGGGCGTTCCGCAATTCAGTGTCCCGCCGCCTTCTGCGTCGCGGGTCAGCAGCAGCACGCCGCCGCTGTCGTCAGCGTAGAGGTCGGCGAAGTCGTTCGCCGGCAACCCGAACGGGCGCCCCGCGGCCTTGTCATCGGCGTCGAGCTGGACGACGTGGACCTGCCCGTCGTCGCTCATCCATGCAAGGCGCGACCCGCCGGACGGTATCGGCGAGATGACGAGCGGCTTCAGCGCGGCCTCGTCTTCGTTGTTGATCACGCGGCCCCCGACGTCGACCTCGGTGATGCGGACGTGGTCCCGGGTGACGCCGCACGCGCCAGGTCCCGGATCCCCGCCCGCGCCTCCGCCGCTCGCGCTCGACGCCTCTCCCCCGCTGGCGCTCGACGCTCCACCCCCGCTGGCGCTCGACGCTCCACCGCCGCTCGCGCTCGACGCCCCTCCCCCGCTCGCGCTCGACGCTCCACCGCCGCTGGCGCTCGACGCTCCACCGCCGCTCGCGCTCGACGCCCCTCCCCCGCTCCCGCTCGATGCGCCTCCACCGCTGCTCGACACCTCACCGCCGGACTCGCCAACGCAGCCCGGGGGCAAGGTGACAAGAACCAAAGACCAGATGACTCGCATGCATCGTCTCGACATCTCGCCACGCTACAGCGCTGACCGGCCCCTCATGGGGCAGAATCTCTGCTCGGCGCGGAGGAGCGCTCCCGGGCTCTCCGGTGCCTGTGCGGAGATCTCGCCGGCCGGGAAACCAGGCCAGCACCCTGGACCAGAACAGCCATCGATGGCGGACATCCGCTCACCCACCGCCGCGCCATGATTCCCAGGACAGTCTCAGGCGCCCCAGAGCAGCGACCGCCCCCTCGTGGCGCGGGTCCTGGCGAGCGTTGACACGCACACGCTGGCCTGGTAGGAGACGCAAGCGTCCGTCCGAGCGCGGCCGTCGGCAAGCGATGCCGGTGAGCTCTTGCCTCGCGAGGCCACCGATGTACAGCGCTTGGCCCCGCCCAGGCGCCGCCCACGTCGAGTTCCGCCGCCAGTCGCTTTAATGCCATGTGGCTGTAAGAGACCACCACCGCGGACCGGCTCGCCCAACACGGCCGGCGTCGCAGAGGGCGGCAGCCTGAGCGCCTCGACGGATCCAGCGAGGGAAACGCAGGCAACCTCGGTAAGGTCTAGCGGCTCGTCCGCGCGGGGCAGGTTGACGCGGCACAGCTAGCCAGAGTCGACGGTGCGAGGCCCCGGCGCCGGAGGCCCGCCCTAGCCTCCGACCCGGCACCATGTTATTGCTAGCCCGCCGATTCCGCCACGCGCGCAATTGATGCGCGCCGGTGGTTCACCTGACTTGAGGAGCGCTGGAGCCACAACAACCGCAACATGCCTGGAAGCCCAACCTGGGCGTGGAGACGCCGCCTCCACCCTGGCCCGCAGACCAGAGCCCTGGGGCTTGCCGCGGACACCGTTGTCGAAAGCGCCCTCTGAACTAAGGCACACGCAAACCACGAGCTGGAGATCCGTTTATGACCGTTGTCACTGGAGACAGAGAGTACTTCCCGGGTGTTGGCAAGATCCCCTACGAGGGGCCCGAGTCCGACAACCCCCTCGCCTTCAAGTGGTACGACGCCAACCGCGTCGTTGCCGGCAAGGCCATGAAGGATCACTTCAAGTTTGCCGTGTGTTACTGGCACACGTTCTGCGGGCGTGGGCACGATCCGTTCGGCCCGGGGACGATCAACTTCCCCTGGGATGAGGGCAAGGACGCGCTGGCCCGCGCTCGCATGAAGATGGACGCGAACTTCGAGTTCATCACCAAGCTGGGCGCGACGCACTACTGTTTCCACGACATCGACCTCGTCGAAGAGGGCGAGAACCGCGCCGAGACGTCGCGTCGCCTCCAGAGCATCGTCGAGTACGCCAAGCAGAAGCAGGCGCAGTCGGGCGTCAAGCTGCTGTGGGGCACGGCGAACCTGTTCTCCAACCCGCGTTACATGAACGGCGCCTCCACGAACCCGGATTTCTCCGTGCTGGCGTACGCCGGCGCCCAGCTCAAGGACGCCCTCGACGCGACCATCGCGTTGAACGGCGAGAACTACGTGTTCTGGGGCGGCCGCGAAGGCTACATGAGCCTGCTGAACACGGACATGAAGCGCGAGAAGGCGCACTTCGCTCGCTTCTTGACCATCGCCCGCGACTACGCGCGCGCGCGCGGCTTCAAGGGGGTCTTCTTCATCGAGCCCAAGCCGATGGAGCCCTCCAAGCACCAGTACGACTTCGACGCCGAGACCGTGATCGGGTTCCTGCGCCAGCACGGCCTGGACAAGGACTTCAAGCTCAACCTCGAGACGAACCACGCGACGCTCGCCGGCCACACCATGGACCACGAGATGCAGGTGGCCGCGGACAACGGCATGCTCGGCAGCATCGACGCCAACCGCGGCGACTACCAGAACGCGTGGGACACCGATCAGTTCCCCTACAACATCAACGAGACGGTCGAGATGATGCTCATCCTGCTCCGCAGCGGTGGGTTCCAGGGCGGCGGCGTCAACTTCGACGCCAAGCGCCGCCGCAACTCGAGCGATCTCATCGACACCTTCCACGGACACATCGGCGGCATGGATGTGTTCGCCCGCTCGCTCCTCATCGCCGATGACCTGATCCGCAAGTCGCCGCTCGAGGCGATGCGCAAGGCGCGTTACGCGTCCTTCGACGGCGGCAAGGGCGCCGAGTTCGAGCAGGGCAAGCTGACGCTGGAGCAGCTGGCCGAGATCGGCAACGCCGGCGGTGAGGTCAAGCTCACGAGCGGTCAGCAAGAGCTGTACGAAAACATCGTCAATCGCTGGATCCGATAAGTCGAGCGATCGCGGGAACGACGGCCGGGCGACGCAGCTGCGCGCCCGGCTGTTTTTCTTTCCGAGGAGATGTAGATCTCCTGCGGATGATCTGCTCTGCGACGGCGACGTTGATCACCCAGCCTGCGCCCATCAGGAGCGCTCTGACGCCCTCGCTCGGCACGCCGACGAGCAACACCCACGGTACGTGGGTCAGCACCTGAGTCCCCGCCCCCAGACCGATCGCATAGCCTCGCAGCATCCAGGCGCCGTGCCCTTCGAAGTCGCGCCGCCAGATGGCGACAAGGCCGAGCACGAGCGACGTGAACATGGCAGAGCCGAACAGCACCCGGAGGACGGCGAGGGCGTCGCCGTCCCCCTTGGGGAGCTCGTAGGAAGCCTGCATCCACAGACCCGAAGCGGCAGCGACGAGCCCCGACGGGGCGACGGCCCACCCCGTCATGCGATGCCAGCGAGGCTTCCGGCGGCGAAAGCCCGAGGAGAACTGGAACGCACCCAGGACCGAGAATACGGTCACACTGAAAATGCAGCACGATGGGCACGGGCGCAGCGAAGAAGCGGGCGTTGTCCGGGGTGACCTTGGCGCCGGCGCTCAGCTCGGCCAGGCGGAAAGCGCCGGCTGCGACAGGGACCGCGCTGAGGCCGAGCAGAAGCGCGGGTACGAGCCAGTCTCGCTTCGCCGAGGGGGCCGTGGTGCTCTCGTTCGTCATGCCGCCAAGCTAGGGACGGCCATGGTTGCGTCGCAATTGGCGCAAATGTCGGATCCGAGTCGGCCGATTGCCCGATGGGGCGATCGTACTTTCGGCCAGGTGCACCGCCACCTCGCCCCGGGCCGACGGGTCAGTCCCGGACGCGACCGGTCTCGTAGGCCCAGATGGCGATCTCGACCCGGTTGCGCGCGCCGAGCTTGGTCATGAGGCTGGCGATGTGCGCCTTGACGGTGCTCAGGCTGATGTGGAGCTCGTCGGCGACCTCGGCGTTGGTTCGACCGCGGGCCACGGTGAGGAGGACCTCCTCCTCGCGGGCCGTGAGGGACTCCCCGGGCTGCGCTCGCGCCAGCTGGGGCTTGGAGGCGGCGAACGTGGAGAGGAGGCGGGCGGTGACGCGTGGAGCGATCAAGGCGTCACCGCTCGCGGCGGCGCGGATGGCCTGCGCGAGCAGGTCGGGACCGGCGTCTTTCAGCAGGAAGCCGCGGGCGCCGGCCTTGAGGGCGCCAACGACATAGTCGTCATGATCGAAGGTGGTGATCACCACGACCGCCAGGGGATGATCGACCCCTGGGCCGGCGAGCCGTCGGGTCGCTTCGATGCCGTCGATCCCGGGCATGCGAATGTCGAACAGGCACACGTCGGGACGGAGAGCGAGCGCCAGCTCCACGGCCTTGATTCCGTTGTCGGCGACGCCCACGACCTCGATGTCGGGCTGGGCGTCGAGGATGATGCTGAGCCCGGTGCGGACGATCTCTTGATCGTCGGCGACGATGACGCGAATGCTCAACTGGGTTGTCCTTTCCGAGGCAGTACGGCCGTCACCGTCCATCCGCGCTCCGGGCCCGGGCCCGCATGGCACGTGCCCCCGAGCAGCGTCGCTCGTTCGATCATGCCGACCAACCCGTATCCCGTCGACGTCGACTGGCCACCGTGGGCTCCCTGGCCGTCGTCGGTGATCCGCAAACGTACGGACGTGTCGTCGGCCGTGACCTCCACGTCAATCCGGGTCGCGTGGCGAGCGTGTCGGCGAGCGTTGGTGATCGACTCCTGCGCGAGGCGAAAGATCGCGGCGGAGACCGACGATGGCAGGTCATCGAAGCTCCCGGTCAACTTCACCTCGACAGAAGGCCCCGTGGCGGACGTGCCCGCGAGCTGTCCGAGGTCGGCGACCCGCGGGCTCGGCGCGAGCTCGGCCGACTCGCCGCGACGCAGGAGCCGGACCATCGTGCGCATCTCGCCGAGGGCGCGAGATGCCTCGTCCGCGATCACGCGGAGCGCGTCGACGGGAGCCTCGGGGCGAGACGACGCGGCGACCAGGCCAGCCTGCGCGCGGATCGCGATCGCCGATACATGGTGGGCGACGGTGTCGTGCAGGTCGCGGGCGATACGCTCTCGCTCGGCCAGCTTGGCTTCATCGAGCTCTCGCAGACGCACGCGATCCCGATAGCGCACCGCCGCGCCGAGCGCCATCGTGGAGAGCAGGACGGCGTAGCCCCCGATGACATCGCCCGTCCTGGCATGGGAACGGATCATGTCGAGCGCCGCCGAGGTCACCATGATCGGCAGCCCGATCATCGCTTCACGCCCCGTACCCCACCGGAACAACGAGTAGGGCAGCAGCACCATGTAGACCATCGCGTACAGCCCCGGCGACGCGCTGCCGGTCACCATCACGGCGAGCTGTATCGCCATGAGGAGGCCGAACGCGATCACGACCATCTCCAGCGGCCTGGTTCTCCGCCAGAGCAGCGTCGGCAAGAGCCCGAGGCAGAGGACCAGCGAGGCGATCCGCCACGGCAGGCCGCGCCGGATCGCGACCTCGAGAGACCCGAGCGCGGCGAACACGGCCAGGAGCACCCAGTCCATCCGGACGCGTCGAGGGGGGTGCGGCGCTCGTGGCTCGGACCCCACGGATCGAAAGAACTCGCGCACCTGCCTCATGACGATGGCTCACCTTCTCGGCTCGGCCACGGATCGACGCCCGTTACAAACAGAGCCCCTGCCCGCAGACGAGCCTGCATTCACAGCCGTTCTCCTGGAGGCCTCCGGAGATGTTCATGCTGGTGTTGCCGGCCGCCCTCAGGTCGGCTTCGATCCTCTCGAGAGCGCATGCCGGGACCTTGAAGTCGTCGGTGATCTGTACATCCTCGCCCACGCTGCGCAAGGCATCGAGCCGCAGCGTCGCGAGCTCCGTGTTTCGATGGATCCAGAGCCGCTCGTCGACGGCCTCGAGCTTGCGAAAATCGGCCTCCACCAGCTCGAACGCCAGGTAGATCCACAGCGTACCGCGAACTCGCGCCAGGTTCGGCATGCGGATCGCCTTGATCTTCGCCGTGACCAGCTCCCCGCTCGAGGCACCGCCCTCGGCCCGGATACCGCCGACCTCGAGCAAGCTGGGCAAGTCGAGCGTCCTGGCGAAGTCGGACCTGACCGAGATCATGCCGTTGATGGCAGAGTAAGCGCGCGCTGCGAGGGCGTCCGCGTCCGACGCGATGAGCAGATCGCCTTGGTAGACGCTGCCTTCGAGCGCCTCCGGCCCGCTCTCGCACTCTCCCCCGCCGCCTTCTCCGGAATCCCCAGCGCCCCCAGCGGAAGCCCCCGACGTCGCGCCAGGGCCCGTGTCCCCGCCCGAGCCGCCCTCCCCCGCGCCGCCGCCGTCGCTGCCTCCGCCCAGACCTCCCGACGCACCGTGAGAGGTCCCGCTCGTTGCGCCGCCCGGGCCCCCCGTGACCGTGTCGCCCGCGCTGGCGCTGTCCCCATCGCCCGAGCCGCACGCGACGAACGACGAGACCGCGGCCATCCACGTCAGCCGGCCGAGCCGAACGCCGGGTTCTCGCGCGTTCGCCAGCAGCTCCGGCAGCTGAATTCACACCGTTCATGAGAGAGGAGGAAATCGAAACGCCTCGACAACGTCAAGCCCCCAGCCGCTACGCGACGTGCTTTGAGTCGACAGAACAATCGTTTGCACGATCCGCCCCTCCTGGAAAGCGAAGTGTTCACGTGCCCACGAGCGCCCCGTGCTTGATGATTTCTTGACGCCGCCCGGGCGGCTCTTGACGTTTTCTTGAAGCCGGCGGACCTAGCTTTGGGGCTGTCATGCAGAACAGGCCACCCATCTTCGTCATCCCCACGTACCGGTTGCGCGACGTGGGCGAGACCATCCACCTCTACGACGAGCACTTCTGGCGCAACGGACATGCGATCCCGATGGTCGTCTTCGACGATTCGAACGTCCACAACCAGCAGAAATACTACGCTCTGCTCGAGGCGACGGCGACCTACAACGACCTCTACTACGTCGGTCCGCGCGAGAAGGAGGCGTTCATCGCCTACCTCAACCAGCGGCTCCGCGATCGCAAGCTCGAGCCGCTCGTCAGGAATTTGTTTAGGCCGAGCTACGGCGGGAACCGCAACTATACCCTGATGTACACGCTGGGAACCCGCATGCTGAGCGCCGACGACGACATGCGGCCTTATGCGCTGGTCGAGCACAGCCCGGAGTCGCTCGAGCAGGACGAGGTCTGCCGTGGCAAGCTCCTGAAGGCGAACGGCGACGGCTTCACCCGCAAGTCGTTCGACATCCTGGCCGCGTTCCTCGACGTGCTGGGCAGGCGCGTCGCGGACGTCCCGGCCAACCACGCGCGCGGCGAGCTGCTCCGCGACAGCGCCATGGACCTCGAGACCAACGCCACGCAGGGCCTCGTCCGCGAGAACTCGCTGCTGCTCGACCCGGGCGAGGTGCCCGACGAGGCGGTGGTCAAGGTCGCGCAGACGTTCCGGTCCGGGACGAACGACATCGACGCCATCGATTACGTGGAGATGTTCCTCGACGACGAGGGGCAGGTGGAGCTCGATGAGCTGAACGACGTCTACGTCCTCGTCAACTTCCGCCCCGCGGTCACCAACAAGAACTGGCGCATCGACTGCGGGGTGGCCGGCTATGACAACAGCTTCGGTCTTCCACCGTTCTTTCCGACGCGGCTCAGGTTCGAGGACTACATCTACCGGCTCTGGATCCAGCAGCAAGGCGTGGCCGCCGCCCACGTCGACGCCGCCCAGACGCACATCAAGAGCAACTACATGCGAAGCCCGCTCGCCGCGGAGGTGTTCAACGAGGAGGTGTCGAACCTCCTCAAGCTGAAGATCAAGTCGACCCTCTCGAAGGTCGAGGACCTCAGCATCGGCTTCGACTACGGCGGCGAGGTGACCGCGGAGGACTGCGACCGCATCCTCGGGCGGATCACCGCGCTCCATGCGCGGGTGCTGGGCACCGCGGCGGCGACGGTGAATCACGAGCGCGCCGACGCCCTGCGCCGCTTCGCCGTGACCCTCGAGAAGACCTTTTACGGGTTCGAGCCCGATTTTTTCCAGCAGAACCTCGTCCGCATCGTCGACGACGTGATCAGCCAGTTCAAGGGCTCGCTCGAGCTGTGGCCGACGCTCGTCGAGATCTGCTACCTCCAGAAGAGCCGCGCCGGTCTGCCGCAGTCGCGCGTCCAGAACGAGCGGCGGCATTGACGCGAGCGCGCCGCCGCGTGCCTGGGCGCGCGGCGGGGCCGCGTCACCCGCCGTCGTGAGGCCCCAGGATCACCGGCCCGGGAGCGAGCAGCTGCGTGCCGTCCATCAGCCAGACCGCCGCTTGGTTCGTCCCGACGGCGTACCAGAGGACGTCCGCCATGTTGTCGAAGTTCACGTCGGTGCCGGGGCGCACTTGCCAGCCGCGGCCGAGCGGCCCCGGGATCACCGGCCCCGGCGACAGCAGCTGGGCGCCGTCCATCAGCCACACGGCCATCAGGCCCTGCTCGGGGCTGTTCCAGAGCACGTCCCCCATGCCGTCGAGGTTGAAGTCCGACGACGTGACGATCTGGAAGCCGCGGCCGAGCGGCCCCGGGATCACCGGCCCTGGCGACAGCAGCTGGGCGCCATCCATCAGCCAGATCTCCATCAGGTTCTTCTCTACGTTGTTCCAGAACACATCCCCCATGTCGTCGTAGTTCACGTCCTGCGCGGTGGGCGCCGACCATCCCTCGCCGGGCGGCCCTGGGAGCACCGGCCCCGGCGCCAGCAGCTGGCCTCCGTCCATCAGCCAGATCGTTATCAGGTTCTGTCGCTCGTTGTTCCAGAGCAGATCCGACATCCCATCGATGTTGAAATCGGTCGCCGAGGTGACCGTCCATCCCTCGCCGGGCGGCCCTGGGAGCACCGGCCCCGGCGCCAGCAGCTGGCTTCCGTTCATCAGCCAGATCGTCATCAGGTTCTGGTCTGCGTTGAGCCAGACAACGTCGGCCATGCCGTCGCGGTTGAAGTCGCCCGCATTGACCGCCTCCCAGCCCTGGCCGATGGGTCCCGGGATGAACGCCCCCGGCGCCAGGAGCCGGTTCCCCTCCATCAGCCAGATCGCGATCAGGTTCTGCTCCTTGCTGCTCCAGAGTATGTCTCCCATGCCGTCGGCATCGAAGTCATTCAGGCGGACTGCCTCCCACCGGTGGCGGCCCAGCCTCGGTGTCGCGACCCCCATCAGGGACGCCGCGGGCTCATCCGCCCCACGCTCCTCGTGCAGGTCCACGCCCGCCGAGCAGGCGGCCATGGTGTGAATCGCAGCGATTACGCGCAGCGCCGCCCCTGTAGCCGCAGACCGTCTCATACCCGCCCTCTCTTGCGCCTCAGGCGCAGGCACGGGTGCCGTTCGGGCATTTCCTGTCCGGTATCCGGCCTCGTGGGCGCGCCGAGCACGCGCGCCCGTGGAGCGGCAAGGGCCAGTCCAGCGACGGCGAGCAAGCCCGGGCCAGCGTGTGAGGGGCACGTTGTGACGATATTTTTCTCTGTCTCGGAGGAGCACGCGAACATCGAAGAGATGTGCGCGATCGCTGCGAGCAAGATGGCCTTGACGTGCCGACGTGGGAGATGTAGCCGAGGATATGGCTGACCATGGCGTGATATCCACCCTCTCTGTGTGTCGCTCCCTCGCTGCCTGTCTGCCGTTGCTCGCGCTCATCGCCTGCGGCGGCGACGGCGCCAACACACCACCTACGCCGGAAACGAGCGGCAGCGGCGGCACGGGCGCGACGTCGACCAGCGAGAGCGTCGGCGCGACGGGCGGCGGCGGGGCCGGCGCGTCGCCGACCGGCGGAGTCGGCGGGGGGGCGATGTCCGCTGGAAGCGGGGCCGAGAGCGCGACCACCGGGACAGCGACAGGGACAGGGACGGGCGGAGGCGGGAATTCCACCGCTTGCACGCGCGAGCTCCTGAAGAGCACGATCGACGCTTATTTCGAAGCGCTCGCGGCGCACGATCCGTCGACATTGCCCCTCGCCGACAGCGTAAAATTCACGGAAAATGGCAAAGCCCTGACGCTCGGCCAAGAAGGGCTCTGGAAGACCGCCGGGGCGCTCAAATATGCTCACAGCGCGCTCGACACCGAGACCTGTAGCTCCGCGAGCCAGGCCGTGGTGCCGGACGGCAGCATGGACATCCCGCTCGCCCTTCGACTCAAGCTCCAGGGCCAGGAGATCACCGAGATCGAGACCATCGCCGTGCGGCCGGGGGACTACAAGGTCTCCGGGCAAAATTTCGCCTCGAACACCGGCGCCATCATCGCGAGCGGAGATACCGTCAAGTGGGAGGAGCCCGTTCCGGAGGACGAGCGCAACTCGCGGGACGAGCTCGAGGGCTGGATGGAGAAGTACTTCTGGATGTTCCCGCGCGGCGTCTGCAATACGGTCAGCAACTGCAAGCGCATCGAGAACGGCGGCGGGTCGTTCACGTGCAGCGCCGGCGCGAGCTGCGATCCTGGCCAGCCGGGCTCGGGGTCACCCGCGCTGCCCCCTCGCCTCATCTTCGCCGACGTCGAGAGGGGAATCGGGGTCGGGTTCACCATGTTCATGGGGAACACCGACATGCACATGTTCAAGATGCGCGGCGGCCAGGTCTACGGCGTGAGCGCGTTCCTGGGCGCGGCCAGCAGCTCCGGCTGGGAGTGAACGGGCCTCGCCTCCGCTTCAGGGCGGTTCGGCCATGCCTCGCAGAACGGCCCGGCCACGCGTTCTCATGACCGGGCCGCCGGGCCCCGCACCTTCGGTGCTCGGGGCCCGTCGCTCACCGACGACTCGCCGCTACGGGATCGTCGGGGCCGTCCACTCCACCCACTTCGCCTTGTCGAGCTCGTTCTTCGGCTTCCAGACATCGGTGTTCGCGCTGGCGTCGTTGAGCAGGAACTTCTTGACGAAGGCGTCGATCGCGGCCTGCTCGCCGTTCTTGTAGTCCGTGCCGCAGTGGTTGTGCCCGCTGTCGACGTACCCGATGTTCTGCTTCACGCCGAGGGCCTCGTAGACCAGCCTGGCGGCTCCGCCGGCCTGATCTGCATTGTTCGTGCTCAGCCACTCGTAGTTGAGGTTCCCGAGGATCAGGAGGCCGCGAGGCGCCACCATGCTGACCAGCTGGTGGTGGTCGAGCGGGAGCTTGGTCACCGCGCTGCCGAACTGCTCGATCGTCTTGCTGAACCACTTCTGCTCGCCGTAAGTCCTCGTGAGGTTCTGGACGCCGGCGCTGCCGGTCTGGCCCTTGTTATCGACCTCCGAGACGCGCCACGCCGCCACGCCGCCCGAGCCAGACTCCTGCGGGATCGTCAGCGCGAAGCGCGAATCCATCGCGCCGACCATCAGCGCCCCCTTGCCGTTGCGGGAGCAGCCCGTGATGGCGAGCCGCTTCGGATCGATCTGCGCGTCGGGCGTGGACTCGAGGGCATCGATGATGCGGCTCGCGCCCCAGGCCCAGGCGATCAGGGCGCCGCTCTCCGCGTTCCCATGGAACTTGGAGAAGATGCCGCCGCTCCGGTCGCTCTCCGGCTGCACCCCGTTGTGATCGTAGTTGATGATCGCGACGCCCATCTGCTTCAGATGGTTGTTGTCGAGCGAGCCGTTGCTGAGCCCGATCAGCGCAGGATAGGGAGGTGAGCCGGTGCTGGGCAGGGAGATGCTCACGGAGAAGGAGACATTTTGGGCGCCGCCGCTCACGTTGATCGTCAGCTTGCCGCCGGCGAAGCTGCCCTTGACGGTGGCCTTCTTCACCTCCTTCGGGCCGGTCTCCCAGTGCTGGACCAGCTCGGAGATCTCACGATGCCGGCACACCCACTGCGCGCGTGTCGTCACCTTCGTACCATCCATCATGGTGAAGGGATCGTGCAGCTTGTCGTACGCCTTCAGCTCGCCGAAGGAGGGCATGTTCGGCACCGGACAGTCCTCGCCGGGGGTCTCGACCCCGACCAGCGTCGTGTCCCCGCCGCCCGTCGGGTTCGAGCCGCCGCCGCCCGTCGGGTTCGAGCCGCCAACGCCCGTCGGGTCAGCGCCGCCGGCGCCCGTCGGGTCCGACCCACCGGCCCCCGAAACGCTCGTCGACGGACCGCCCGTTCCCGAGGTCACGCCGCTGGTGCTACCGCCGCCGGTGCCGGACACGGACGACGTGTTGCCAGCCGACGAAGAGCCGCTGGTCGGGCCGCCGGAGCTGGTGGTGGTGGTGTCATCCTCATCAACTGTGACGCCACCATCGCTGGGGCCGCACGCGACGAACAGGGGGAGGAGGGCAGTCAGGGGGAGAAGCTGGGAGAAGGTTGGTCGGAACGACATCATGGGACGCCCATTCCCAGCGGACGACGGTTCGATCACGCTTACCGCCGGGAATCGCATCGCTGGAGTGGGCAGCCTTCAACCCAGCCGCAAATATCCATCATACATGCAGCCGATGTAATCCATCCTGATCGGCTCTGGGAACGCCTCGCACCAAGTGGCGCTTGGGGGGGCATCCGATGAGGCGACATTTTTCGAGCAGGCTTCTCCCCTCGCGATCTCGCAGCGACTGGTCGTCTGCTCGTGCTCGTGCTCGTGCTCGTCGCCGGCGAGCGAGCCGGGCCTGGCCGGCGAATGACCGACGCCCGGGAACCACGCCGAATGGGGGCAAGGCCAGAACGGCTTTCATGCCCCCCAAGGGCATCACTACTGCAGCACGGTATCCATATCCCAGTCAATCCACATGTCTTTCCATTCGCTGACCGGCTGCTGAACGCCATTGTCCATGATGTTCAGCACGTCCGTGTTTGCGCTGGTATTGCCTTCGAACGCTCGCTTGAACATTTCGCCTGCAAGGGCGGTTTGAGAGGCCGATGCGCCGCAGTGGTTTGCGCTGTACATCTGAAAACCCATGCGCTCCGGGACACCGAGCGCTTTCCATACCGGTTTTGCTGCCCATGCGGAGAGCGCCTCACAGGTTCCACCCAGGTGACACCATGAGTTCTTGCCATTGGCATTCGTGAAGTGCACCAGATACCGTGGAGCGATGGTCGCCAGGAGCATATGCGTATCGAAGGGGAGGTTGTACACCTTCGAGGGGTCGCTTCGGAGCCAACGGGCTGCACTGGTCACCCAGGGTCCGCAGATGCCGCTGTCTTCAAGGTTGTCGATGCTCTGAGGCTTGGCGTCTGAGCACTGCCAAACAGAACCACCTTCACCGTGCCTGAACCACTCTGCCTGACGCAGGTTGGCTACACCACCACCGCCCGACTCCACGATGACGACCACCGGCGCACGACTGAAGACACCCGCCAGGTAAGCACCTTTTCCACATCCGGAGCACCCCGACACCATCACCTTCGTGGGATCGTGCCCGCTGCCCGGGTTCTGCTCCAACACGTCCATCACCCGGTCAATCATCCACCCGTTGGCGATGTTGGTGTTGACCTCGGACAAGCCGAAGAGATTTCTAATCTTGCCTTCAAAGCCGCTTCCAAACGACAGCGTTTTACTGCCTGACGGGAAGATTCCACCGGACAACTTGAGGGCGATCACACTACCGGATCCACTGATACTCGCCGAGAAGCTCTCTGTTTTTCCACCCACCTTGGCGGTGATTGAAACGTTACCTCCGGATACGGTTCCGGTCACCTCATCCGGCTCGGCGGGAACTGGACCGTAGAGGTACTTGGCTGCCATTGCCAGGATTTCCTTGCGGCGGCACTCCCACTGCTCCTTGGTGGTGACCTTCGTTCCGTTGAAGAACGTAAACGGATCCGGGAGTTTCTCGTTTACCTCGGTCAGACCGCTCGGCTCAGGCAACGTGGGCAGGGTACACGTGAAGGCGCCGCCGCCAGTCCCGCTGGTCGCGCTGGCCCCGCCAGTCCCGCTGGTCGCGCTGGCCCCGCCGGTCGGGGAGCCGCCCGTGCCGGCTCCACCCGTCGTAGCGCCGCCGCCCGAGCTGGCGGATCCGCTGGTCGCGGAAGCACCGCTGGTCGCGGAGCCCGGGCCTGTGGTGACTCCCCCGCTCCCGCTCGGCGTCCCGCCGCCTGTGCCCGAAGCATCTCCCCCGGCACCTCCGGATCCTACTTCTGAAGCGCAGCCAGGGAAGTTCAAGAGGGCGAGGACGGGAATCGCGAGAGCGGTTAACTTGCGCGAGGCACGAGAACGGACAGACATGAAGGCCTCCATGTTTCGAGTGCACATTCCCGGCGGGGGGCGGTTCGATCACGCTTATCGCTATGAATCGTACGACCGGAGCGGGCAGCGTTTGGTCAGGATGCAAATGTTCAACAAATTTGTAGTCGATGTCATCCATCCGGTTCGTCTCCGGGAACACATCACGAAAGCTCACACCTGCGGGACATCCGAGGAAGCGACACGTTTTGGGCAAGGCGTGTTCGTCGCGTCGCGTTCACGTAGAGTCTGATCGTCTGCTCGTGATCGAAGGACGAACCGGAGTCCGGCGGCGATGCGCCCGCGGAGGCACGGGCTCGGCGGCGCCGGGTGGCCCTTCTTCCGCCGCCAGGCGGCCTGCACACGCGCCCTTCTCCCGCGCGAGCTTGCCGTTCCGCCGCGGTGCCCCAGGAGGATCCCATCATGGCGCGACTGCGACGCCTCATCGAGCCGGGGACGCGCGCGACGCCCGACCTCCTGGCCGGGCTCCGCGCGCTGGCCCGGCCGCTGCGCTCCACGGCCGATCTCGACCCCTTGATCGAGCGGATCGGCGACGCGCGCTGCGCGCTCCTCGGCGAGGCGACGCACGGGACGCGCGAGTTCTACACGTGGCGCGCAGAGCTCTCCCGGCGGCTGATCGTCGAGGCGGGCGCCTCCTTCATCGCCGTCGAGGGCGACTGGCCCGATTGCTACCGCGTCAACCGGTATGTGAAGGGCTACGCGGACGCGGGGAGCAGCGCCCGCGCGGTGCTGCGCGCCTTCGATCGCTGGCCGACCTGGATGTGGGCCAACGAGGAGGTCGCCGACCTGATCGAGTGGCTGCGCAGGTACAACGAGGGTCGGTCCGAGGAGCAGCGGGTCGGCTTCTACGGGCTCGACGTCTACAGCCTCTGGGACTCGCTCCGCGAGGTCATGCGCTACCTGGAGGGGGCCGCCCCCGACGCGCTTCCGGCCGCGCGGCGCGCGCTCCGCTGCTTCGAGCCGTATGCCGACGATGCCCAGGGGTACGCCAGGGCGACGGTGCTCGTGCCGGAGTCGTGCCAGGCGGAGGCCGTCAGGCTGCTCGCCGAGGTGCGCAGGAGAGCGCCGGCGTTCGGCGCCGACGGGCGCGACGGGCACTTCGTCGCCGAGCAGAACGCGCTCGTGGTCAAGAACGCCGAGGCCTACTACCGGGCGATGGTGCTCAGCGACGCGGAGTCCTGGAACGTCCGCGATCGGCACATGGCCGAGACGCTCGATCGGCTGCTCGAGCAGCACGGCCCGCGCGGGCGCGCGATCGTCTGGGCGCACAACACGCACATCGGCGACTCGCGCTTCACCGACATGGCGGAGCGGGGTGAGGTGAACCTCGGCCAGCTCGCCCGCGAGCGCCACGGGGAGGAGCGCGTCGCGCTCGTCGCCTTCGGCACCCACCGCGGCACGGTGATCGCCGCCCGGGAGTGGGACGCGCCGATGGAGGTGATGCGCTTGCCGGTCGGGCGGCCCGAGAGCTGGGAGGACCTGCTGCACGAGACGGGCGGCCGGGATCAGCTGCTGATCTTCGAGCCGGGGCGGCTGCCGCAGGAGTCGCTGGCCTGGCGCGGCCACCGCGCCGTCGGCGTCGTCTACCACCCCGAGTACGACTGGTACGGGAACTACGTGCCGACGGTGCTGCCGCGCCGCTACGACGCGCTCCTCTTCGTGGACGAGTCACAGGCCGTCCGGCCCCTGCACCTCGCGCCGCGGGCAGAGAGGGAGCCGCCGGAGACCTACCCCACCGGCGTGTGACGCCGGCGGCATGGCGCGCGCAGCGCAAAGCGCGCTGGGGGCGCGGGCATCCCGGCGCCGGAGGAGGTGAATCCAGTGAACCGCGAGAGCGCTGTGTACGCGATCCTCTTCGACCTCGACGGGACCCTTGTGGACACGGTCTACGCCCACGTCCTGTCGTGGCAGCGCGCGTTCGCCGAGGCGGGCATGCCGATCGACGCCTGGCGGGTGCACCGGCGCATCGGGATGAGCGGCGGGCTCTTCGCTCGCGCGGTCGCGCGCGAGGTCGGCTATCCGCTGGCGGCCGAGCAGGCGCGCTTCGTCCAGGAACGCCACGGCGAGATCTTCCAGCAGATCCTGCCGGAGCGACGGCCGCTCCCGGGGGCCGTCGCGCTGCTCCGTCAGCTGCGCGAGGCGGGCGTGCCGCACGGCATCGCCACCTCCGGACGGCGGCCGGATATCGACGCTTCGCTCGCGGCGCTCGAGCTCCCGCCGGACATGGTCGTCGTCGCTCGCGGCGACGTGAGCCGCGCGAAGCCGGCGCCCGATCTCTTCTTCGCTTGCCAGCAGCGCCTCGGGGTGGCGGCCGAGGACTGCTACGTTGTCGGTGACTCCGTGTGGGACCTGCTCGCCGCGCGCCGAGCCCGCATGTTCGGGGTCGGCTTGCTCTCCGGTGGGTACGGACAGGACGAGCTGCTCGCGGCGGGGGCGTACCGGGTATACCGCGACCCCGCGGAGCTCGGCGCCGCGCTCGACGAGCTCGGCGTCCTGCCCTGAGGGCCGCCTGGTGGAGGCGGTCCGCGCGCGGCGGCGGGGATCAGGCATGGGCCTCTGGGAGGCTCTGAAGGCGAGGTGATCCGATGCTCTCGTTACAATCTCCCGATTTCCACGATGGCGATGTGATCCCGATCGTGCACACCTGCGAGGGCAAAGACGTGCCGCCCGCGCTCTCCTGGTCGGGTGTCCCCGGCGGCACGAGGAGCCTTGCGCTCATCGTCGACGACCCGGACGCGCCCGATCCGCGCGCCCCCAAGACGACGTGGGTCCACTGGGTGCTCTACAACATCCCGCCCGACGCCGGCGGCCTGCCCGAGGGCGCGCGCAAGGCCGACCTGCCGGCGGGCACGCTCGAGGGAAGGAACGACTGGAAGCGCGCCGGCTACGGCGGCCCGTGCCCGCCGATCGGCAAACACCGTTACTTCTTCAAGCTGTATGCGCTCGACACGGTGCTGCCCTCGCGAGGCGGGCTCACGAAGGTGGAGGTCGAGAAGGCGATGGAGGGACACGTCCTCGCGCGCGTCGAGCTCGTCGGGACGTACCAGAAGAGGGGCGGCCCGTAGGAGCCGAGCGCCGTCGGCCCCCTGCTCGCGTTCGCCCACGCGCGCGCCTTCGTTCGCTGCGGGCTCATCCGTGTCATTCGACTCGCTGCGGCGTACCTTCGCACGTCTCACTCGCCTTCCTGGCGGATGAGTCCGTATCACACGAATCTTCACCTCGCCGTGGACGCGCCTGCGGCCCGCGCTCAACCGCACTTGCAGACCGGGCGACCGTCATCGTCACAGTGGCACTGACATACTCCCTCGGGACACGTGACGACTTTATCGCCCTTCGGGCAGGTGGCGACGCACGAGGCGCTCGAGGCCTCCTCGGCGCCCGCCGCGACCTCGGCGTCGCTGGCCTGCGAAGGATCAGGCGCCTCGGCGTCGATCGACGCCGAGGCGCTGCGGTTTACAGGCTCCGCGCCAGCGCTCGTCCAGAGCGCCGTGGAAGCGGGCAGCATCGACAACCCGAACACCGATAACAGCGTACCGCGCATCTTCACTCCTCCTGATCAGCGATGCTTCCATGAATGGCATCATGGGTCGCCAGGGGCCGAGGCACGCGGCGTGCCGAATGGCGCGGACGGCGGCGGCGCTCGCGCCGTCGTGACGGGTACGGGAGCGCTGCCCCGCGTGTGTCTGCGGTGTTCGGACGGCGGAGCCAGCCCGGCTGCGCCGGTCGAGCTCGCCTGTCACGCCATCACCCAAGGCGGCGAGATCGCTGCCTCGAACGCGACAATCCGAGCAAAGGGTTGCGCGCGATCGTTTGCTCGAACACGCAAACCGCCCGCGGGCGGGCGGCGCCGCCGAGCGGCCGCGGCCTCACATTGGCGCGGCGAGAGCGCGCGGCGCGCGCTGCACCCGCGGTGAGCACGGCTGGCACGACGAGTGCTCTTCCGCCAAGGAGCAGGCACACACAGGGGCAGATGGCCTGCGAGCTGGCTCGATGCACCGAGTCCTGCGGAGCTGCTCGAACACAGGGGCTCCGCACGGTCGGCAAACGCAGCTGGCGTGTCTGGCCTCTCCGACCATCAACCATCACAAGATCGAACGAAAGAGGAAGAACATGACACGAAAGATCATCACCGCGGTCGCCGGCATGTCGTTGTTCGTCGGCGTGGCGATGGCCCACGCGGCGACGCTGCCCACCTCGAGCCTGAAGGGCCGCTCAGTCCTCCAGACGAACGCGAGCGCCGGGATCCCCGAGAAGGTGGCCTATTACTGTGGGTTCCCTGGGGCCAACGTGGCCACCACGACGAACATCGGCATCGCGGGCATCGCCATCGGGACCTCGGGATCCGTCGCCCAGTCGTCGGTCGCCCAGGCCGGCGGGTACGGCAACCTCGGCGTCTCGACGGCCAACGCAGGGGGCTTCCACGGCCGCGGCCCTGGAGGCTGGAGGAGCGTCGCGCTGAACGACGCGCCGGCGCCGGGTCAAGCCGACATCCTCTTCGACAACTAGCGCTCCGCCCGCCCCGGCGGCCCGCTGGGGCCGGAGCATTCACGGGCCGCGCGCGGCGCTCCGGCCGCGCGCGGCCTTCTCTCCGACGACCCCGAACCCGGGATGGACGAAACCATGCGCCGTTTACTCCGTGTGCTCTCGACGTCCGCGCCCGCGCTGCTCGCCGCGGCGCTCTGTTTTCATTTCGCGATGACAGTCGCCTACCTGACGCCGCAGAACCCGCTTCAGCTCCGCTTCGCGCGGCTCATCAGCGGGTACATGAACCCGTTCCTCCAGCAGAACTGGCACCTCTTCGCCCCCGATCCCATCACCGACACGCGCTTCGTGATGGTCGCCTGCCGCCTGCGCGAGCCGGACGGGAGCACGACAGAGACCGGGTGGACCGATATCACGACCCCTTACTGGGAATCCCACCTGGAGAACCGCCTCGGCCCCGCGACGCGCATCGGACGATCGGTGACGGGCGCTGCGCGCATGATCTACACCGTCGATCCGACGTCGCTGCAGATGGCGAAGAAGCTCGATCAGCAGCGCGCCCGCGCGCAGGCGGGCGGAGGCGGCGCCGAGGCCGCCGATGCTCAGGTGGTCGACATGCTCAGGGACCAGGTGAAGAAGGAGCAGGACGCCGGCTTTCAGCTCGGCAAGACCGTCCTGGAGCGGGCCGGCTCCGCGCACTGTGACAGCCTGTTCGGCCCGAACCGCACCGCGGCGGTGCGGCTGCGCCTGGCGGTGCTGAAGTTCCCGCGCTTCTCCCGGCGCGACCTGCCCGACGCGAAGGGTGAACTGTCGTACTACGATTTCGACTGGGCTCCGTATCAACCGGTGGCGCCGCTGGAGGCGGCGACCGAGGACAGACGCCAGACGCCCGTGGCCCTCCGGGCAGCGGCCGTGGAGGAGCGGTGACGCCATGCTGAGCAAGCTGAACGCACGCTGGCGTCGCATCGTGGAGCTCGCGAGCCGCGAGCGCTGCCTGATCGGGGCCAGCCTCTTCCGGATCGTCGCCGGGTTGACCCTCCTCCACCTCTACCTGGCCAACTATTTCCAGCGCCATTACCTCTACGGCCCCGAGGGGGTGTGGCCATTCGCGCGGTCGCTCGAGGAGGCCCACAGCACCGGCGCGTTCTCGATTTACCTGCTCAGCAGGTCGCCGCTCTACTTCGAGGTCGTCTTCCACCTCGCCATGCTGTTCGCGGCGCTGTGGGTCATCGGCTTCCGCACGCGGCTCATGTCGCTGCTCACGTATGTCGGGCTCTGGTCGCTGCATCAGCGGAACCCCGTCCTGCTCGACGGCGGCGACAACCTCGTCCGGCTCGCGCTCCTCTATGGCATCTTCGCCGAGCTCGGCGCCTACTTCTCGCTCGACGCCGACCGCCTCCGCGCGCAGCGGGAGCGCGGCGGGGACCTCCAGCGGATCAAGGGGACGCTCCACAACGCGGCGATCCTCGCCTGCGCCGTCCAGGTGTGCCTGGTCTACGGGGTCGCAGGGCTCTACAAGGTGCAGGGGGAGCTGTGGCAGAACGGGACGGCCCTTTATTACATCACCCGCGTCGGCGAGTTCACGTGGCCCGGCCACAGCGACAGCCTCTCCCGCAGCGTCGCGGTGGTGACGGCGCTGACCTACGCGACGGTCGGGTTCCAGCTCAGCTTCCCGTTCCTGTTCGCCCTGAACCGGCACACACGCAGGCTCTCGCTCGCCGCGGCGTTCCTGTTCCACGCCGGCATCGCCGTCATGATGGGGCTCGGCACGTTCGCCGCCTTCATGATCAGCGTCGAGCTGGCGCTCATCGCGGACGCGGAGTACCGGGCGATCGGCGCGTTCGCCAGGCGCCTCGTGTCCTTCGAGGCGCCCGCGCTCCGGCGCCTCCTGCCCGCGCGCCGGATCCAGACGAAGTAGCGCGGCGTGGCGCAGGCGCGCTCGAGCGCCCGCGCCATGTCCCTCCCGCCGGCGTCCCAGCGCTCCCCGCCCAGCCTCACCAGCCTTCCGCCACGCGGATCGCGATCTTCCCGATCGTGCGGCCCGACTCGATGGCGCGGTGGGCCTGCGAGAGCTCGCGCACCGGGTAGCTCGCGCTGACGATGGGCCTGATGTGGCCTTGCGCCGCCAGCTCCGCCACAGCGGCGAGCGCGCGGCCCTGCGCGTGCGGGTCGAGCCGCCAGATCGTGGCAGCGCCCATCACATGATAGATGAGCGACGCCGCCTTCATGAACAGCCGGTCCGCGACCGGCGCGGGCGTCGGCACGATGCTCACCACGGTGCCCATCGGCGCCACGGCGTCGAGCGCCTGATCCAGCGCGCGGCCGCCGGCGTTGTCGAAGGCCACCGCGACGCCCGCCCCACCGGTCAGATCCCGGCACGCCTGGCCCACGTCCTGCGTCGTGTGATCGAGCACGACCGCGGCGCCGAGCTCGCGGCAGAGCGCCGTCGACTCGGGTCGGCTGGCGGTCGCCACCACCCGTAGCCCGAGGTGACGCGCGAGCTGCAGCTGCAGGTGGCCCACGCCGCCCGCGCCCGCGGTGACCAGCACCGCGGCGCCGGGCGCGGGCCGCGCGCGCGAGAGGCATTCCCAGGCCGTGACGCCCGCGAGCGACAGGCATGCAGCCTGCTCATGAGAGAGGGCCGCCGGTTTGCGCGCGAGGGTGCGGCTGTCGGCCACCACCCGCTCCGCGTTCGCGCCTTGCCCGAACAGGCTGGGTGAGCCGAACACCTCGTCTCCGACCGCGAGCTCGTCGACGCCGGGGCCGACCGCGTCGACGATCCCGGAGACGTCGTAGCCGAGCACCAGCGGGAACTGCCGCTCGATGCGGCGGGGCCCGGGCGCCGCCGAGCGCGCCCGGATGTCCGCCGGGTTGACGGACGACGCGATCACCCGCACCCTCACCTGGTGGGGTCCGGGCGATGGCTCGGGCAGCTCCAGCGGCACGAGCTGCGAGGCGTCGCCATGGTGATGGATTCCGATTGCCTTCATGCGTTGCAGTCCTCCAGAACGACGCCGGCGCGCGGCGGCGCAGGCGCAGTGTGCCCGCCGCGCGCGGCGGCGCCAGCCCCGCTGCGCGACGCAGGCGTGGGATCAGCGGCGCTCGCGCCGCTGATGGACGATCGCCTTGCCCTGACGGGCGAGGGCATAGAGGATCCCGGCCTGGAGATCGCGCTGCGTCAGGAGGTTGCCCAGATCGATCCCCTGCGCGACAAGCGTCCGGGCGACGTCGGGTGACGCCCCGACGAGGACGCACGTGGCGCCAAGGAGCGCGGCGGCCCGCGTGGCCTGGAGGAGGCGGGCAGCCACGTCGGCGTCGAGGACCGGCACGCCCGTGATGTCGATGAGCACCGTCTCGGCCCGGTGGCGCTCGATGCCCTGGAGGAGCGTCTCCAGGAGCTGGGCGCCGCGGGCGGAGTCGATGGTCCCCACGAGGGGCACCACGAGGATGCCTTCGTGGACCGGGATGACCGGCGTGGACAGCTCCTGGATGACGTCGAGGAGCTGCCGCTGCGTCGCGAACCACACGAGCTCCTTCTGCACCGCCTCGTCGGCGCGCTTCTTCTCCGTGATGTCCTCGACCATGACCAGGAGATAGCGGCAGACGCCGTGCTCGTCTTTGAGGGGCACCTTCACCATGTGAAGCCACCGCTCCCCGGTCGGCGTGGCGATGCGCGACTCGGGCACGTCCACGATCTCGCCCTTCTCGATCACGTCGCGATCCAGGCGATCGAGCCACCTGGCCTCCTCCAGTCGATGCGGAAAAAGGTCGAAGACGTTCTTGCCGAGAACGCCGCTCCGCGGGGTGCCGAAGACCTTCTCGTAATGGCCGTTCATCCGGACGAGGCGGAATTCCGTCACCTCCTTGATGAAGACCGAGACGGGCACGTGCTCGATGATGGTGTCGAGGAAGCTCTCGATAGGCACCGTCCCTGGCGTGCTGCGCGGCGCAGCCGGGTCGTTGACGCAGACGAGCGCGCCGCGCGCGCCATCGACGCGAAGCTGCGTGACCGAGATCTCGAAGGACGGCGCGCCGGGCGCGCCGCCCCGGAGCTCGATGCCGGCCTGCTCGCGCTCGCCTTCGAGGACGGCGCGGATGGCTGCGAGCACCTCCTGCGCCTCGCCGGCGAGCCCCTCGGGCGACGCGGGCAGGACGGCCGGCGCGTGCGCGGGAGACACCGGCCAGGCGGGGAGCGCGCCTTCCGCGAGGATCTGCTCGAGGCGAGGATTGGCGCACCGGAGCGCTCCCTTTGCATCGAAGACGGCGGCGGCTACCGGGAGCGCGCAGAGGAGCGGCAGGGGGTCGACGCCAGCGTGCGGCAGGGGACCAGCGCCGACGTGCAGGCCGGGCCCATCGAGATCTAGGGTCATTCGGGATCCTTCTACGCGACACGAGCTGCCCAGCGCTCTCCGAGCCGGACGACCCGTCGAATACCCCAACCTTTCAACGCGCTCTCCGGGAATCGTGATGCGCTCGTCATCGTGTGATACATCTAACAATTTCGTACAGGTAGCGCCGTAGCTCCCCGGAAAGACCGATTGTTGCTCAAACCCTGTTCAGGCGCGCGGGCTCCGCTCGAACCCTGCTCGGGCCGCTCGCGGTGCACCGGCAAGGACACGGCCTGATCGGGCGGCCTCCAACGCGCCTGGCACGGAGATTGATACCGTTTGTATCGATGATCATATCGATGATATCGATGCTCCCCGTGGATGCCGAATACCTCTCTCGGCCGCCTGCCGCCACCGGGCCGCACGCCGCGCCCGGCCGCCTCGTCCTGCCGCTGCCCGATCGCTCGGCGCCCGGACGAGGCGGGCAGCGCGCCGTTCGCGCCCGGATCCCCGGAGCCCGCGGGAGACGCCGTGCGCGCGCGTGATCTCGGCGTCGCGCCTGGCATCTTCGATCCGGGCCCGCTGAACGCGATCACCGACGTGGGCGGCGTGCGCGTCGGGCACGCCACGGTGATCGAGGGGGACGCGATCCGCACCGGCGTCACCGCCGTATTCCCCCACGGAGGGAACCTCTACCTCGATCGCGTCCCCGCGGCGATCCATGTGGGCAACGGGTTTGGCAAGCTCGTCGGCGCGACCCAGGTCCGCGAGCTGGGTGAGCTGGAGACTCCCATTCTCCTCACGACCACGCTTTGCGTGTTCCGGGCCGCCGACGCGCTCGTCGAATGGATGCTGGCGCAGCCGGGCATGGAGGAGGTGCGCTCGCTCAACCCGGTCGTCGGCGAGACCAACGACGGCGCGCTCAACGCGGTCCGGCTCCGTCCGATCACCGCCGAGCACGTGCGCGCGGCGCTGGGCTCGGCGCGGGAGGGGCCCACGCTGGAGGGGTGCGTCGGCGCGGGCACGGGCACCGTCGCCTTCGGATGGAAGGGGGGGATCGGCACCGCCTCGCGGGTGCTGCCGGCGTCGCTCGGCGGGGCCTGCGTCGGCGTGCTCGTCCAGTCGAACTTCGGCGGCGTGCTGCAGGTGATGGGCGCGCCCGTCGGCGAGGAGCTCGGCCGGTACGCTTTCCGGTCGCAGGTCGAGGCGGCGGCGGGCGACGGCTCCATCCTCATCCTCGTCGCGACGGACGCGCCGCTGTCGGATCGCAACCTCGGACGACTCGCTGCCCGCGCGATCCTGGGCCTGGCACGCACCGGATCCTCCGGCGCGAACGGCTCCGGCGACTACGCGATCGCCTTCTCGACGAGCGCCTCGGTGCGGCGCCGCTCCGGCGCGAAGCGGCTCGCGATCACGGAGCTCTCGAACCAGGAGACGTCCGCCCTCTTCCAGGCCGTGATCGAGGCGACGGAGGAGGCCATCTACAACTCGCTCTTCACGGCCGAGACCACCACGGGGAGCGGTCGCACCGTGGACGCCATTCCGCTGGATCGCGTCCGTGAGGTGCTGTCGAGGCACGGCGTCCAGCGGCCGTCCGGCCGCTCCCGCCCTGCATGACGCAAGAGACCGCCGCAGGCGGGCCGGCGCGAGAGCTCGCCGCCATTTCCCGTGGCGCAACGAGGCGCTTTTGGCAACATCACGAATCGACCCGGCGCCTCGGAGGCCGATCCGGCCTTGGACACCCTCCCTTTATGACCGACAGTCCACGTTACCGCGTGCTGGAGGTGCTGCACCAAGGTGCGGACACGATCCTCTACCGCGCGCGGCGCGAGAAGGACGGCCGGCCGGTGGTGCTCAAGGCCCTGCGGCGCGACCACGCCAGCCCCCGCGCCCTCGGCAGGCTCCAGCACGAGCTCGAGGTCGCCAGGGCGCTGAGGTCGCCCGCGGTCGTCAAGGCCTGCGGGATCGAGCCGTTCCGCGACCAGATGACCCTGGTCCTCGAGGACTTCGGCGGCCGCTCGCTCGACCGGCTGCTCGATGGCGATGGGCCGATCCCGCTCGAGCGCTTCTTCCCCCTCGCCCTCCGCCTCGCCGCCGCGCTCGCCGAGCTCCACCGACACCACGTCGTCCACAAGGACATCAAGCCCCAGAACCTGCTCTACAACCCCGACTCCGGTGAGGTGAAGATCACCGATCTCGGCATCGCCTCCCTCTCCCACCGCGGCGCCCAGGAGCTCGCACACGACGGGCTCATCGAGGGCACGCTGGCTTACATGGCGCCAGAGCAGACGGGCCGCATGAACCGCCGGGTCGACGAGCGGACCGACCTGTACTCCCTCGGCGTCACCTTCTACGAGATGCTGACTGGCACCTTGCCCTTCCAGGCCAGCGATCCTGTCGAATGGGTCTATTGCCACATCGCCCAGGCGCCCCAGCCGCCGCACGCGCTCGTCCCCTCGATTCCACCGCAGCTCTCCGCCGTCGTCCTCAAGCTGCTCTCCAAGGCCGCCGAGGAGCGCTACCAGAGCGCCCTCGGCCTGCGCCACGACCTCGAACGGTGCTCTTCCCAGCTGCGCCAGAGCGGCGCCATCGAGCCCTTCCCGCTCGGACAGCGCGACGTCTCCGACAGGCTCCAGATCCCGCAGCGGCTCTTCGGTCGCGAGCGCGAGCTCGAGGCGCTGCGCGCCGCCTTCGAGCGCGTGGTCGCCAGCGGCCGGCCAGAGCTCGTGCTCGTCTCCGGCTACTCGGGCATCGGCAAGTCCTCGCTCGTCGCCGAGCTGCACGGGCCTGTCGTGCGCGAGCGCGGCTCCTTCCTCTCCGGAAAGTTCGACCAACTCAAGCGCGACGTCCCCTACCGCCCCCTCCTTCACGCCTTCCGGGGGCTCATGCAGGAGATCCTCAGCGCCAGCGAGCCGCAGGTCGAGCGCTGGAGAGAGCGCCTCCGCGAGGCCCTCGGCGCGAGCGGCGCGTTGCTCACCGACATGCTCCCCGAGCTCGCCCTGCTCCTCGGCCCGCAGCCGCCCGTGCCCGAGCTCCCGCCCGCCGAGGCCCAGAGCCGGCTGCTCGCCACGCTCCAGCGCTTCGTCGCCGCCTGCGCCCGGAAGGAGCACCCCGTCGCCCTCTTCCTCGACGACCTGCAATGGGCCGACCCCGCCAGCCTCCTTTTGCTCGAGCAGCTCGCCACCCTCGCGGGCGACGCGCACCTCCTCGTGATAGGCGCTTATCGCGACAACGAGGTCGGCCCCGCGCACCCGCTCCGGCTCACGCTCGCCGAGGCCCAGAAGCGCGGCGCCGCCGTCTCCGAGCTCGTCCTCGCGCCGCTCTCCGCAGCCCACGTCGGGGCGCTCGTCGCCGAGACGGTCCACGCGCCCGAAGCGCAAGTCGAGCCGCTCGCCCGGCTCGTCCACGAGAAGACCGGCGGCAACCCCTTCTTCGTGCTCCAGTTCCTCATCACCCTGCACGACGAGGGGCTCATCACCTTCGATGCCGACGAGGGCGCATGGCGCTGGGACAGCGCCGCCATCCGCGACAAGGGCTTCACCGACAACGTCGTCGAGCTGATGGTGGGAAAGCTCAATCGGCTCTCGGTCCCGACGCGCGACGCGCTCAAGCTCGCCGCCTGCCTCGGCGGCAGCATGACCCTCGACGCCCTCGCGGTGGTCGCGAGGCGGCCGACGGAGGAGCTCCGCGAGGCGCTCGAGGAGGCCGCGCGGGAGGGGCTGCTGCTCCGCCGGGACAGCGCCTATCGCTTCCTCCATGACCGGGTGCAGCAGGCCGCAACTTCGCTCATCCCGCCAGGGCAGCTCGCCGAGGTGCACCTCGGGATCGGCCAGCTGCTCTTGAAGGCACGGCGCGCGGAGGAGCCCGATGAGGCGCTCTTCGAGATCGTCGGCCACCTCAACCGCGGCGCCGCGCTCCTCCGTTCCCAGGCCGAGCGCGACGAGCTCGCCGCCCTCAACCTCCGCGCCGGCAGGAAGGCCAAGGCCGCCGCCGCCTACCAGTCCGCCGCCGCCCTCTTCGCCGCCGGCCTGGCCCTCCTCGCGAGAGATCCCCGCGAGCGCTGGGAGACTCGGTACGATCTGGCCTATCCCCTGAGCCTCGAGTGCGCTCACGCCGCCTACGTCACCGGCAGCTCCGAGGAGGCCGATCGGCTGCTCGAGGAGCTCCTGGGGCGCACGAGGAACGAGCTCGATCGCGCCGCGGTCGTCGAGCTCGCCGTCACCTTCTACCAGACCCGAGGCCGGTCCGACCACGCCGTCGAGCTCGGGCTCGCGTGGCTCCGCGCCTCGGATATCGATCTTCCTCTCCACCCCACCGACGCGCAGGTCGAGGAAGAGACCGAGGGCCTCTGGCAAGCTCTGGGCGACCGGGCGATCGAGGACCTCATCCACCTGCCCCCCATGGAGCACCCGGAGTGCAAGGTCGTGATGGCGGTGCTGCAAGCCGTGGCCGGCCCCGCGATCTTCGTGGACCAGGACCTGCACTACCTCATCGTCCTGCGCCAGGTGAAGCTCGGCCTGCGCCACGGCAACGCGGAGAGCTCCGCCCACGCGTACGCGGCCTTCGCGCGGCTGTTCGGCCCGCGGTTCGGGCGATACAAGGAGGCCTACAAGTTCGGAAAGCTCGGCTACGACCTCGCGGACAGGAGCGACCTCCTCACCGTGAAGTCGCTGGTATTCACCCTCTTCGGGCAGCAAGTCGTCTTCTGGACACGCCATTACCGGGAGACGTACCCCTACACCCGCGCCGGGTTCAGCGCCGCGGTCGAGTCCGGCGATATGCGCATGGCGTGCTTCAACTGCGTCTGGGCTCCGCTGTTCCCGCTGCTCGCCGGCGAGCCGCTGGAGGACGTCCTCCACGAGGTCGAGGAGCGCAGCCGCTTCGTGCGCAAGGCCGGCTACGAGTTCACCCACGGCGTCCTGGCCAGCGCCCGCGCCCTCATCCAGACGCTGCGCGGGAGGCCGGTCCGCTTCTCGAAGCTTGACGGCTCCGAGCTGGATAGCCAGGCCTTCGAGGCGGGGCTCGATGAGGGGGACATGAGGGGCGCCCGCGGCCTCCATTACAGCATGAAGGCGCGCGCCCTCTTCATACTCGGCTCCCACGACGAAGCGCTCGCCGCGGCGACGCGCGTGATCGTCGACCACCCCTTCAAGAGAGAGCCTTACGCGCTCATCGCCGAGAACTGCTATTTTCATGCGCTCGCGCTCGCGGCCCTCGCAGACGAGGGCGCGCGCGGAGCGCGGCGGTCGCCGGCGCGGGAGCTCCCCGAGGGCCTCCTCGACGGCGAGCGGCAGCTCGGCGCGTGGGCCGCGAGCTGCCCCGACAACTTCCTCCACAAACACGCCCTGGTCCGCGCCGAGATCGCCCGGCTCCTCGGGAACGAGGCCGAGGCCATCCGGCTCTACGAGCAGGCCATCTCCTCGGCGCGGGAGAACGGCTTCGTCCAGCAGGAGGCCATCGCCTGCGAGCTCGCCGCCCGGTTTTACCGCAACCGCGGCCTGTCCACGCCCGCCGACGCCTACCTGCGGGACGCCCGCGCCGCCTACTTCCGCTGGGGCGCGCACGCCAAGGTCGAGCAGCTCGACCAGCGTTATCCCTTCCTCGTCGAGCGAAAGCCTATCGCCCCCACCGTCACCTTCGCCGTCCGCGCCGAGCAGTTCGACGTCCTGTCCGTCGTCAAGGCCTCTCAGAGCATCTCCGGAGAGCTCAAGCTCCCGCGCCTGCTCGAGATGCTCCTGCGCATCGTGGTCGAGCACGCGGGCGCCGGAGAGGGGGTCGTGCTCCTGGTCCGGGAGGAGCGCCTGTCGACGGCGGCGGCGATCGCGACGTCCAGGGGCGCCGCGCGGCTGCTCGACGCGGGCGAGGCGTCGGCGGCGCTGCCGCAATCCATTCTCAACTATGTCCTCCGCAGCCACGAGCGCGTGCTGCTCGACGACGCGGCGGCCAGGCACCCGTTCTCGGAGGACGCGTATTTCGCGCGCAAGAGGCCGAGGTCGGTGCTGTGCCTGCCGATCATGCGGCAGGCCCGGCTGCTCGGCGTGCTCTACCTGGAGAACGGGCTCGTGGCCGGGGCGTTCACTCCAGGGCGGCTCACCGTGCTCGAGCTGCTCACCTCGCAGTCGGCCATCTCGCTCGAGAACGCCATGCTCTACGCCGATATCGAGCAGGAGAACACCGAGCGGCGCCGGGCAGAGCAGGCGCTGCAGGCGAACCAGGCGACGCTGCAGGCCATCGTCGACAACTCCGCCGCGACCATCTTCCTCAAGGATCGCGAGGGCCGGTATCTGCTCGCCAACCGCCACGCGGGGAACGTCGCCGGCGTGCCGAGCCATGAGCTCCTCGGAAAGACCGACGACGAGCTCTTTCGGGGTTCCAACGCCGAGGTCCTCCGAGACAACGACCGGCGGGTGCTCGACGCGGGCGAGCCGCTGGAGTTCGAGGAGGTGGTGATGCAAGAGGGCGAGCCGCGCACCTACCTGTCCCTCAAGTTCCCGCTCGGCGAGGGCGTCATGCCCGGCGTCGTCTGCGGCATCTGCACCGACATCACCGAGCGCAAGCGGGCCGAGCTCGCCGAGCGCTTCCTCGCCGAGGCGAGCCGCAAGCTCATGGCCCTCGGCTACGGCGCCACCCTCGAGAGCGTCGCGCAGCTCGCCGTGCCCGAGCTGGCCGACCGGTGCGTCATCGACGTGGACCTCGCCCAGGACGCCCCGGGGCGGACGGTCACCGCGGGGATGCCTGCCGAGCTCGCAGGCGCTGTGACGGACGCGCTGCGGCCTCTGACAGCGACGTCGCCGGACCGGCCCGAGATAGGCGACATCCGCGCCGCGCCTCTCCTCGATCCGCTCGGCGTTCACTCCTTCCTCCGCGTCCCGCTCCTCGCGCGCGACCGGCGCTTCGGGGTCATGACCCTGCTGGCGGCCGCGCCCCGGCACAGTTACGGCCCTGCCGACCTGTGGCTGGCCGAGGAGCTGGCGGGCCGCGCCGCGCTCGCCCTCGACAACAGCCGCCTGTTCGCCGAGGCCCAGCAGGCGATCGAGCGCCGCGACGAGTTCCTCCTCGTCGCATCCCACGAGCTCAAGACGCCGCTCACCTCGCTGAAGATGCAGGCCCACCTCCTCGCCCGGCTCCTGCCCCGCCTCCAGCGCGGGGAGGTCGCCCCGGAGCGCATCGACGCCGCGCTCCAGCTCCTCGATCGCCAGATCGCGCGCCTCGCCCACCTGGTCAACGAGCTGCTCGACGTGACCCGCCTGAACGCCGGCCAGCTGACCCTCGCGCGCGCGCCCGTCGATCTGGCCGCCCTGGCGCGCGAGGTCGTCGAGCGGATGCACCAGCAGCTCGCCGACGCCCGCTGCCGCACCCGGCTCGAGCTGGACGAGCCCGTGATTGGACACTGGGATCCTTCCCGCATGGAGCAGGTCCTCATCAACCTCCTGTCCAACGCGATCAAGTACGGCGCGGGAGGCCTCATTCACGTCATCGCGCGCCGCGAGGGCGCTCGCGCGGTGCTCGTCGTCCGCGATCATGGCATGGGCATCGCGGAGGCCGATCAGGCAAGGATCTTCGAGCGCTTCGAGCGCGCCGTCTCCGTCCGCAACTTCGGCGGCCTCGGCCTCGGCCTCTACATCGTTCGATGGATCGTCACCTCCCATGGCGGCACCATCCGCGTCGAGAGCAAGCCGGGCGCGGGCGCCACCTTCATCGTCGAGCTGCCTTTGCACCTGCCGGAGGCGGAGACGGAAGGCCAGGGCACCTTTCTCCCCCCGGCGTGAGCGTTCACCGGGAGCCTCAGCGGGCGCTGACGCGCCGCCGTTTGCTCGTGACGGGTCGCAGCGCTTTTGGCAATGTACCAAGTTGAACCGCAGCACGCTGCTGACGCTCCGGGTTCAAAGGTCCTCCTATGCCCCATAGTCCACGTTACCGCGTTCTGGAGGTGCTGCACCAAGGTGCGGACACGATCCTCTACCGCGCGCGGCGCGAGGAGGACGGCCGGCCGGTGGTGCTCAAGATCCTGCGGCGCGACCACGCCAGCCCCCGCGCCCTCGGCAGGCTCCAGCACGAGCTCGAGGTCGCGACGGCGCTCGCTTCGCCGGTCATCGCCAAGGCCTACGGGATCGAGCCGTTCCGCGACCAGATGACCCTGGTCCTGGAGGACTTCGGCGGCCGCTCGCTCGACCGGCTGCTCGACGGCGACGCGCCGATGCGCGGGATGCGCGGGATGCGCGGGATGGGCGGGATGGCGATCGAGCGCTTCCTCCCCCTCGCCCTCCGCCTCGCCGCCGCGCTCGCCGAGCTCCACCGACACCACGTCATCCACAAGGACATCAAGCCTCAGAACCTGCTCTACAACCCCGACACCGGCGAGGTGAAGATCACCGATCTCGGCATCGCCTCCCTCTCTCACCGCGGCGCCCAGGAGCTCGCCCACGACGGCCTCATCGAGGGCACGCTCGCCTACATGGCGCCTGAGCAGACGGGCCGCATGAACCGCCGGGTCGACGAGCGGACCGACCTGTACTCCCTCGGCGTCACCTTCTACGAGATGCTGACTGGCACCTTGCCCTTCCAGGCCAGCGACCCCGTCGCGTGGGTCTATTGCCACATCGCCCAGGCGCCCCAGCCGCCGCACGCGCTCGTCCCCTCGATTCCACCGCAGCTCTCCGCCATCGTCCTCAAGCTGCTCTCCAAGGCCGCCGAGGAGCGCTACCAGAGCGCCCTCGGCCTGCGCCACGACCTCGAGCGGTGCTCTTCCCAGCTGCGCCAGAGCGGCGCCATCGAGCCCTTCCCGCTCGGGCAGCGCGACGTCTCCGACAGGCTCCAGATCCCGCAGCGGCTCTACGGCCGCGAGCGCGAGCTCGAGGCGCTGCGCGCCGCCTTCGAGCGCGTGGTCGCCAGCGGCCGGCCAGAGCTCCTGCTCGTCTCGGGCTACTCGGGCATCGGCAAGTCCTCGCTCGTCGCCGAGCTGCACGGGCCTGTCGTGCGCGAGCGCGGCTCCTTCCTCTCCGGAAAGTTCGATCAGCTCAAGCGCGACGTCCCCTACCGCCCCCTCCTTCACGCCTTCCGAGGGCTCGTGCAGGAGATCCTCGGCGCCAGCGAGCCGCAGGTCGAGCGCTGGAGAGAGCGCCTCCGCGAGGCTCTCGGCGCGAGCGGCGCGTTGCTCACCGACATGCTTCCGGAGATCGAGCGCCTACTCGGCCCGCAGCCGCCCGTGCCCGAGCTCCCGCCCGCCGAGGCCCAGAGCCGGCTGCTCGCCACGCTCCAGCGCTTCGTCGCCGCCTGCGCCCGGAAGGAGCACCCCGTCGCCCTCTTCCTCGACGACCTGCAATGGGCCGACCCCGCCAGCCTCCTTTTGCTCGAGCAGCTCGCCACCCTCGCGGGCGACGCGCACCTCCTCGTGATAGGCGCTTATCGCGACAACGAGGTCGGCCCCGCGCACCCGCTCCGGCTCACGCTCGCCGAGGCCCAGAAGCGCGGCGCCGCCGTCTCCGAGCTCGTCCTCGCGCCGCTCTCCGCAGCCCACGTCGGGGCGCTCGTCGCCGAGACGGTCCACGCGCCCGAAGCGCAGGTCGAGCCGCTCGCCCGGCTCGTCCACGAGAAGACCGGCGGCAACCCCTTCTTCGTGCTCCAGTTCCTCATCACCCTGCACGACGAGGGGCTCATCACCTTCGATGCCGACGAGGGCGCATGGCGCTGGGACAGCGCCGCCATCCGCGACAAGGGCTTCACCGACAACGTCGTCGAGCTGATGGTGGGAAAGCTCAATCGGCTCTCGGTCCCGACGCGCGACGCGCTCAAGCTCGCCGCCTGCCTCGGCGGCAGCATGACCCTCGACGCCCTCGCGGTGGTCGCGAGGCGGCCGACGGAGGAGCTCCGCGAGGCGCTCGAGGAGGCCGCGCGGGAGGGGCTGCTGCTCCGCCGGGACAGCGCCTATCGCTTCCTCCACGACCGGGTGCAGCAAGCCGCAACTTCGCTCATCCCGCCAGGACAGCTCGCCGAGGTGCACCTCGGGATCGGCCAGCTGCTCTTGAAGGCGCGGCGCGCCGAAGAGCGCGAGGACACGCTCTTCGAGATCGTCGGCCACCTCAACCGCGGCGCCGCGCTCCTCCGTTCCCAGGCCGAGCGCGACGAGCTCGCCGCCCTCAACCTCCGCGCCGGCAGGAAGGCCAAGGCCGCCGCCGCCTACCAGTCCGCCGCCGCCCTCTTCGCCGCCGGCACGGCCGTCCTCGCGAACGAGCCGCAGGAACGCTGGGAGACGCAGTACGCGCTGACCCACGCCCTGAACTTCGAGCGAGCGCACTGCGCGTACATCGTCGGCAACTTCGATGAAGCCGAGCGGCTGCTCGAGGAGCTCACGGATCGCTCGATGACCAAGATCGAGAGGGCCGCCGTCGTCGAGCTCTCTGTCGCGTTGCACGTGACCCGCGGGCAGAGCGCACGCGCTGTGGAGCTCGGTCTCTCCTTCCTGCGCTCCTACGACATCCATTTGCCGACCCACCTCACCGACGCGCGCATCGAACAAGAGACCGAGAGCGTATGGCAGACTCTGGGCGACCGGGCGATCGAGGACCTCATCCACCTGCCCCCCATGGCGCACCCGGAGATCAAGATCGCGATGAGCCTCTTGAAGAGCGTCTCCGTCGCCGCGTATTTCGTGGACCAGAACCTGCATCACCTGGTCCTCGAGCGCATGGTCACGCTCAGCCTTCACCATGGCAACGCCGAGAGCTCCGCCCACGCGTACACCGCCTTCGCGCGGGTGCTCGGCCCGCGGTTCGGGAGATACAAGGAGGCTTACCTGTTCGGCAAGCTCGGCTACGACCTCGCGGAGAGGAGCGACCTCCTCGCCGCGAAGCCCACCGTGATCTTCCTGTTCGGGCAGCTGACCGTCTTCTGGACGCGCCATTACAGAGAGACCTACCCCTACAATCGCCTCGGCTTCAACGCCGCCGTGGAGTGCGGCGATCTGAACAACGCATGTTTCCATTGCGTCTGGGCATCGGTGTTCCCCCTGCTCTGCGGGGAGCCGCTGGAGGACGTCCTCCACCTGACCGAGGAGCGCCTCGGCTTCGTGCGCAAGGCCGGTTACGCGTTCATCCATGGCATCCTCCTCAGCGTCCGGTACCTCATCCAGACGCTGCGCGGGAGGCCGGTCCATTACGCGATGCTGGATGGCTCCGAGCTGGATCAGGAGGCCTTCGAGGCGGGGCTCCCTCCGGGGTCCTCGTACGGAGCTCATAGCTTGTACTACAGCCTGAAGGCGCAGGCGCTGTTCCTTCTCGGCTCTCCCCGGGAGGCGCTCGCGGCGTCGACCCGCGTCGTCGTCGATTACGACTGGAGGATGGACGCATGCGCGGAGATCCCCGAGACCTTCTATGTTCACGCGCTCGCGCTCGCCGCGGTATCTGACGACGCGCACGACGCGCACGACGCGCACGACGCGCACGACGCGCCGCCGTTGCCAGAGCGGGAGCTCCCCGAAGGGCTCCTCGCGTGCGAGCGGCAGCTCGGCGTGTGGGCCGCGAGCTGCCCCGACAACTACCTCCACAAGCACGCCCTGGTCCGCGCCGAGATCGCCAGGCTCCTCGGGAACGAGCCCGAGGCCATCCGGCTCTACGAGCAGGCCATCTCCTCGGCGCAAGAGGGCGGCTTCGTCCAGCACGAGGCCATCGCCTGCGAGCTCGCCGCCCGGTTCTACGGCAACCGCGGCCTGTCCACGCCCGCCGTCGCTCACCTGCAGCGGGCGCGCGCCGCCTACTTCCGCTGGGGCGCCCACGCCAAGGTCGAGCAGCTCGACCAGCGTTATCCCTTCCTCGTCGAGCGAAGGCCGATCGCCCCCACCGTCACCTTCGCCGTCCGGGCCGAGCAGTTCGACGTCCTGTCCATCGTCAAGGCCTCTCAGAGCATCTCCGGCGAGCTCAAGCTCCCGCGCCTGCTCGAGACGCTGCTGCGCATCGTGGTCGAGCACGCGGGCGCCGGAGAGGGGGTTGCGCTCCTGGTCCGGGAAGATCGCGTGTCGACCGCGGCGATCACGGCGTCGGGGAGCGCGGCGCGGCTGCTCGACGCGGGCGAGGCCGTGGCGGCGCTGCCGCAATCCATCCTCAACTATGTCCTCCGCAGCCACGAGCGCGTGCTGCTCGCCGACGCCGCCGCGAGGCACTCGTTCTCGGACGACGAGTATTTCGGCCGCAAGAGGCCGAGGTCGGTGCTGTGCCTCCCGATCGTGCGGCAAACGCGGCTGCTCGGTCTGCTCTACCTGGAGAACAACCTCGTCACCGGCGCGTTCACCCCAGGGCGGCTCACCGTGCTCGAGCTGCTCGCCTCGCAGTCGGCCATCTCGCTCGAGAACGCCATGCTCTATACCGACATCGAGCAGGAGAACGCCGAGCGGCGCCGGGCGGAGCGAGAGCTCCGTGAGAGCCAGGCCACGCTGCAGGCCATCGTCGACAACTCCGCCGCCGCCATCTACCTCAAGGATCGCGACGGCCGGTTCCTGCTCGTCAACCGGCGCGTGAGCCGCGCCCTCGGCAAGCCAGCCGAGCAGATCCTCGGAAAGACGAGCGCCGAGCTCTTGCCTGCCACCGCCACCGCGATCATCGAAGAACACGACCGGCGGGTGCTCGAGGCGGGCGAGCCGCTGGAGTTCGAGGAGGAGGTGCAGTTGGAGGGCGAGCTGCGCACCTACCTGTCGCTCAAATTCCCGCTCGGCGAGGGCGTCATGCCCGGCGTGCTCTGCGGCATCTCCACCGACATCACCGAGCGCAAGCGCGCCGAGCTCGCCGAGCGCTTCCTGGCCGAGGCGAGCCGGAGGCTCATGGCGCTCGGTTACGGCGCCACCCTCGAGAGCGTGGCGCAGCTCGTCGTGCCCGAGCTCGCCGACCGGTGCGTCATCCACGTGGACCTCGCCCAGGACGCCCCGGGGCGGACGGTCACCGCGGGCGTGCCGGCCGAGCTCGCAGGCGCGGTGACGGACGCGCTGCGGCCCCTGGCAGCGAGCTCTCTAGATCAGGCCGAGGTGGGCGACATCCGCGCTGCGCCCCTCCTGGAGCCGCTCGGCGTTCACTCCTTCCTGCGCGTCCCGCTCCTCGCCCGCGACCGGCGCTTCGGGGTCATGACGCTGCTGGCGGCCGCGCCCCGGCGCCGTTACCGCCCCGCCGACCTGTGGCTGGCCGAGGAGCTCGCGAGCCGCGCCGCGCTCGCCCTCGACAACAGCCGCCTGTTCGCCGAGGCCCAGGTGGCGATCGAGCGCCGCGACGAGTTCCTCCTCGTCGCATCCCACGAGCTCAAGACGCCGCTCACCTCGCTCACGATGCAAGCGCACCTCCTCGCCCGGCTCCTGCCCCGCCTCCAGCGCGCCGAGGTCGCTCCGGAGCGCATCGACGCCGCGATCCAGCTCCTCAACCGCCAGATCGCGCGCCTCGCCCACCTGGTCAACGAGCTGCTCGACGTCACCCGCCTGAACGCCGGCCGGCTCTCCCTCGCGCGCGCGCCCGTCGATCTGGCCGCCCTGGCGCGTGATGTCGTCGAGCGGATGCACCAGCAGCTCGACGACGCCCGCTGCCGCACCCAGCTCGACCTGGACGGGCCCGTGGTGGGCGACTGGGACGCTTCCCGCATGGAGCAGATCCTCATCAACCTCCTGTCCAACGCGCTCAAATATGGCGCGGGGGGCCCCATTCACGTCATCGTGCGCAGCCTGGCCAGCCGCGCGGTGCTCGTCGTCCGCGATCATGGCATGGGCATCGCGGAGGCCGATCAGGCAAGGATCTTCGAGCGCTTCGAGCGCGCCGTCTCCGTCCGCAACTTCGGAGGTCTTGGCCTCGGCCTCTACATCGTTCGATGGATCGTCACCTCCCATGACGGCACGATCCGCGTCGAGAGCAAGCCGGGCGCGGGCGCCGCCTTCATCGTCGAGCTGCCTTTGCGCTCGCCGGACACGGGGACGGACGTCCAGGGCACCTTCCTCCCGCAGGCGTAGGCGCGGCAGGCGCAGGCGCGCGCTGCGCACTCGCCGCCGACGGCTGCCTCGTCGGGCGCTGACGCGCCGCCGTTTGCTCGTGACGGGTCGCAGCGCTTTTGGCAGTGTATCGAATTGAACCGCAGCACGCCGCTGACGCCCCGGGTTCAAAGATCCTCCTATGCCCCATAGTCCACGTTACCGCGTGCTGGAGGTGCTGCACCACGGTGCAGATACCCTCCTCTACCGCGCGCGGAGCGAGGAGGACGGCCGATCGGTGGTGCTCAAGGTCCTGCGGCGCGACCACACGAGCCCCCACGCTCTCGGGCGGCTCCAGCACGAGCACGAGATCGCCAGCGCGCTCGATACGGCGGTCGTCGTCAAGGCCTACGCGATGGAATCGCTCGGCGACCAGGCCGCGCTGGTCCTGGAGGACTTCGGTGGCCGCTCGCTCGACCGGCTGCTCGATGGCGACGGGCCGATGCGCGCGATGCGCGGGATGGCGATCGAGCACTTCCTCCCCCTCGCCCTCCGCATCGCCGCCGCGCTCGCCGAGCTCCACCGACACCACGTCATCCACAAGGACATCAAGCCCCAGAACCTGCTCTACAACCCCGACACCGGCGAGGTGAAGATCACCGATCTCGGCATCGCCTCCCTCTCCCCCCGCGAATCCCAGGACCTCGTCCACAACAGCCTCATCGAGGGGACGCTGGCTTACATGGCGCCTGAGCAAACAGGCCGCATGAACCGCTGGATCGACGAGCGGACCGACCTGTACTCCCTCGGCGTCACCTTCTATGAGATGCTGACGGGCGCCCTGCCCTTCCAGGCCAGCGATCCCGTCGCGTGGGTCTATTGCCATATCGCGCAGAGCCCGGTCCCACCCCACGCGCTCGTCCCCTCGATTCCACCGCAGCTCTCCGCCATCGTCCTCAAGCTGCTCTCCAAGGCCGCCGAGGAGCGCTACCAGAGCGCCCTCGGCCTGCGCCACGACCTCGACGTGTGCTTCGCGAGGTGGCGGGTGACCGGCGAGATTCAGCCCTTCGCGCTCGGGGAGCGCGATCTCTCCGACCGGTTCCGCGTCCCGCAGCGGCTCTACGGCCGCGAGCACGAGGTCGAAGCGCTGCTCGCCGCGTTCGAGCGCGTGGTCGCGAACGGCCGGCCAGAGCTCGCGCTCGTGTCAGGGTACTCGGGCATCGGCAAGTCCTCGCTCGTCGCCGAGCTGCACAGGCCCGTCGTGCACGAGCGCGGCTTCTTCCTCTCCGGCAAGTTCGATCAGACCGCGAGGGATGTCCCCTACCGTCCTTTCCTGCAGGCGTTCCGGGCGCTGTTTCAGGAGATCCTCGGCACGAGCGAGGAGCAGGTAGAGCGCTGGCGAGAGCGCCTCCGCGAGGCCCTCGACCAGAACGGCAGGCTGCTCGCCGACGTGCTCCCCGAGGTCGAGCTGCTCCTCGGCCCGCAGCCGCCCGTGCCCGAGCTCCCGCCCACCGAGGCACAGGCCCGGCTGCACGCGACGCTCCAGCGCTTCGTCGCCGCGTGCGCCCGGAAGGAGCACCCCATGGCGCTCTTCCTCGATGATCTCCAGTGGGCCGACGCGGCCAGCCTCCTCTTGCTCGAGCACCTCGCCACCCATGCCGGCGGCGCGCACCTGCTGCTGATCGGCGCCTACCGGGACAACGAGGTCGGCCCAGCGCACCCGCTCCGGCTCACGCTCGCCGAGGCCCGAAAGCGCGGCGCCGCGGTCTCCGAGCTCGTCCTCGAGCCGCTCTCCGCAGCCCATGTCCGGGCGCTCGTCGCCGAGGCGGTCCACGCGCCCGAAGCGCAGGTCGAGCCGCTCTCGCAGCTCGTCCACGAAAAGACCGGCGGCAACCCCTTCTTCGTCCTCCAGTTCCTGATCGCGCTGCACGAAGACGGGCTCATCGCCGTCGACGCAGAGCAGCGCATGTGGCGGTGGGACATCGCCGCGATCCGCGACAAAGGCTTCACCGACAACGTCATCGAGCTGATGGCCGGCAAGCTGAACCGGCTCTCGGTCCCGACGCGCGACGCGCTCAAGCTCGCCGCGTGCCTCGGCAGCAGCTTGGACCTCGACACCCTCGCGCTGCTCGCGCGCCGTAGCCCGGCGGAGCTCCGCGACGCGCTCGACGAGGCCGTCCGGGAGGGGCTGCTCCTCCGCCAGAGCAACGGAGTTCGATTTCTCCACGACCGGGTGCAGCAGGCCGCTTATTCGCTCATCCCGGCAGAGCAGCTCGCCGAGGTGCACCTCCGGATTGGCCAGCTCCTGTTGAAAGGGCGGCGCCAGGACGAGCGCGACGAGGTGCTCTTCGACGCCGTCGGCCACCTCAACCGCGGCGCCGCGCTCCTCCGTTCCCGGGCCGAGCGGGACGAGGTCGCCGCGCTGAACCTCCGCGCCGGCAGGAAGGCCAAGGCCGCCGCGGCCTTCCAGGCCGCCGCCGCGCTCTTCACCGCGGGCCTCTCCCTGCTCGCGCCGGACTCCTGGGAGACGCAGCACGAGCTGACCTACGGCCTGACCTTCGAGCGCGCGCACGTCGCGTACATCACCGGCGCCATCGACGACGCCGAGCGGCTCCTCGAGGCGCTCGAGGATCGCGCGAGGACGAGGAGCGAGACGGCCGCCGTCGTCGAGCTCGTCATCACGCTGAAGGTCACCCGCGGGCAATACGCCCGCGCGGCGGAGATCGGGCTCGCGTGGCTCCGCACCTACGACATCGATCTTCCCGTCCTCCCCACCGACGCACAGCTCGAAGAGGAGACGAAGAGCGTCTGGCAGGCCCTGGGCGGCCGGGCGATCGAGGACCTGATCGATCTGCCCGCGATGACGCACCCGGAGATCAAGGCCACGATGAGCGTGCTGCTGGGCGCTGGCATCCCCGCGTCCTTCGTGAACCCGAGCCTGCCCTTTCTCATCGTCCTGCGCATGGTCCAGCTCAGCCTGCGCCACGGCAACGCCGAGAGCTCCCCTCACGCGTACATTTCCTTCGCGAGGATGTTCGGCCCGAAGTTCGGGCGATACAAGGAGGCCTATCGGTTCGGAAAGCTCGGCTGCGACCTCGCGGACAGGAGCGGCCTCCTCACCACGAAATCGGCGGTGTTCACCGTCTTTGGACAGCATGTCGTCTTCTGGACGCGCCACTACCGAGAGACGTATCCGTACTCGCGCGCCGGCTTCAGCGCCGCGGTCGACTCGGGCGATCTGAACCACGCGTGCTTCAACCGCATGTGGGACGCGCTGTTCCGGCTGCTCTCCGGCGAGCCGCTCGCGGACGTGATCCATCAGATCGACGAGCGCCTCGGCTTCGTGCGCAGCGCCGGTCACCCGTTCGCCTATGGCATCCTCCTCGGCGCGCGCGGCATGATCCAGGTGCTGCGCGGGAGGCCGGTCCGCCTCTCGATGCTCGATGGATCCGAGCTGGATCTGCCGGCCTTCGAGGCGCGGCTCGGCGAGGGGGACCTGCAGAACGTTCAAAGCTTCTATCATGAAATGAAGGCCCAGGCGCTCTTCGTGCTCGGCGCTCCCGGAGAGGCGCTCGAGGCGGCGGCCCGCGCGATGATCGAACATGGACACGGGGTCGTGCCGACCGCCCTCCTCGCCGAGAACTTCTATTATTCCGCGCTCGCGCTCGCGGCCCTCCTCAACGCGCCGCACGCGGAGCGGGAATCCTCGCCGCTGGAGCTCCCCGAGCAGCTGCTCGACTGCGAGCGGCGGCTCGGAGAGTGGGCCAGGAACGGCCCGGACAACTTCCTCCACAAGCACGCCCTGGTCCGCGCCGAGATAGCCCGGCTCCGCGGGCAGGAATCGGAGGCGATCCGGCTCTACGAGCAGGCCATCTCCTCGGCGCAAGAGGGCGGCTTCGTCCAGCACGAGGCCATCGCCTGCGAGCTCGCTGCCCAGTTCTACCACGCGCGCGGCCTCGCCATGGCCGCCGACGCTTACCTGGAGAAGGCCCGCGCCGCCTATTTTCGCTGGGGCGCCCACGCCAAGGTGGATCAGCTCGACCAGCGCTATCCCCACCTCGCCCCGCGCAAGCCGATCGCGCCCACCGTCACCTTCGCCGTGCGGGCCGAGCAGTTCGACGTCCTGTCCGTCGTGAAGGCCTCTCAGAGCATCTCCGGCGAGCTCAAGCTCCCGCGCCTGCTCGAGACGCTGCTGCGCATCGTGGTCGAGCACGCGGGCGCCGAGGAGGGCCATGTGCTCCTGGTCCGGCAAGATCGCGTGTCGACCGCGGCGGCGATCGCCGCGTCCGGCGGCGCGGCGCGGCTCCTCGACGCGGGCGAGGCGGCGGCGGCCGCGCTGCCGCAGTCCATCCTCAACTACGTTCGCCGCAGCCACGAGCGCGTGCTGCTCGCCGACGCCGCCGCGAGGCACCCGTTCATGGAGGACGAGTATTTCGGCCGCAAGAGGCCGAGATCGGTGCTGTGCCTCCCGATCGTGCACCGGGCCCGGCTGCTCGGCCTGCTCTACCTGGAGAACAGGCTCGTCACCGGCGCGTTCACCCCAGGGCGGCTCACCGTGCTCGAGCTGCTCGCCTCGCAGTCGGCCATCTCGCTCGAGAACGCCATGCTCTATACCGACATCGAGCAGGAGAACGCCGAGCGGCGGCGGGCAGAGCGAGAGCTCCGTGAGAGCCAGGCCACGCTGCAGGCCATCGTCGACAACTCCGCCGCCGCCATCTACCTCAAGGATCGCGACGGCCGGTACCTGCTCGTCAACCGGCGGGCGGGCCGCATCTTCGGCATGAAGGCCGAGCAGCTCGTCGGCAAGACGGGCGCCGAGCTCTTGCCTGCTACGCTCGTCGAGGCCACCAGCGACCACGACCGCAAGGTGCTCGAGGCGGGCGTGCCGATGGAGTTCGAGGAAGAGGTGCTGATAGACGGGGAGCTGCGCACCCACCTGTCGATCAAGTTCCCGCTCGGCGAGGGCGTCATGCCCGGCGTGCTCTGCGGCATCTCCACCGACATCACCGAGCGCAAGCGCGCCGAGCTCGCCGAGCGCTTCCTGGCCGAGGCGAGCCGGAGGCTCATGGCCCTCGGATACGGCGCGACCCTCGACAGCGTGGCGCAGCTCGCCGTGCCCGAGCTGGCCGATCACTGCGTCATCGACGTGGGCCCCGCTCACGGCGACCCGGCTCACGCGGTCACCGCGGGCGTGCCACAGGAGCTCGCAGGCGCGTTGATGGACGCGCTGCGACCCCTGGCAGCGAGCTCTCTCGACCGCCCCGAGGTGGGCGAGCTCCGCGCTGCGCCGCGGCTCGAGCAGCTCGGCATTCACTCCTTCCTCCGGGTCCCGCTCCTCGCGCGCGACCGGCGCTTCGGGGTCATGACCCTGCTGGCGACCGCGCCACGGCGCCGCTACGGCCCCGCCGACCTGTGGCTCGCCGAGGAGCTCGGGTTACGCGCGGCGCTCGCGCTCGACAACACCCGCCTGTTCGCCGACGCCCAGGTGGCGATCGAGCGCCGGGACGAGTTCCTCCTCGTCGCATCCCACGAGCTCAAGACGCCGCTCACCTCGCTCACGATGCAAGCGCACCTCCTCGCCCGGCTCTTGCCCCGCGTCCAGCGCGCCGAGGTCTCTCCGGAGCGCATCGACGCGGCGATCCAGGTCCTGAGCCGCCAGATCGCGCGCCTCGGCCACCTGGCCAACGAGCTGCTCGACGTCACCCGCCTGAACGCCGGCCACCTGACCCTCGCGCGCGCGCCCGTCGATCTGGCCGCCCTGGCGCGGGAGGTGTTCGAGCGGATGAAACAGCAGCTCGCCGATGCCCGCTGCCCCACGAAGCTCGACCTGGAAGGGCCCGTGGTCGGGGACTGGGATGCTTCTCGCATGGAGCAGGTCCTCATCAACCTCCTGTCCAACGCGATCAAGTACGGCGCGGGAGGCCCCGTTCACGTCGTCGTGCGCGACGAGGGCGATCGCGCGCGGCTCGTCGTCCGCGATCACGGCATGGGCATCGCCGAGGCCGATCAGACAAGGATCTTCGAGCGCTTCGAGCGCGCCGTCTCCGTCCGCAACTTCGGCGGCCTCGGCCTCGGCCTCTACATCGTTCGATGGATCGTCACCTCTCACGGCGGCACCATCCGCGTCGAGAGCAAGCCGGGCGCGGGCGCCACCTTCATCGTCGAGCTGCCTTTGCGCCAGGCGGACGCCGAGGCCGACACCCAGGGCGCTCCCTTCCCGCCGGAGTGAGCCTCCACCGGGCAGGCGCGCTCACTCGATCGGCCGCGACGGACACGCACCCTTTCCGTCCTCGCTTCCGCCGTGCATGACGGCTGCGCCGACGCAGGCGAGCCAGCGCGAGATCACGCCGCCGTTTGCTCGTGACGCGGCGCACCGCTTTTGGCAGTGTATCGAATTGGGCCATGGCACGTCGCTGACGCACCGGTTTCAAAGTTCTTCCTATGCCCCATAGTCCACGTTACCGCGTGCTGGAGGTGCTGCACCAAGGTGCGGATACCCTCCTCTACCGCGCGCGGCGCGACGAGGACGGCCGGCCGGTGGTGCTCAAGGTCCTGCGGCGCGACCACGCGAGCCCACGCGCCCTCGGCAGGCTCCAGCACGAGCTCGAGGTCGCCAGCGCGCTCGATACGGCGGCCATCGTTAAGCCGTACGCCATCGAATCGTTCGACGACCAGGCGGCGCTGGTCCTGGAGGACTTCGGCGGCCGCTCGCTCGATCGGCTGCTCGAGGGCGACGTGCCGATCCCTCTCGAGCGCTTCCTCCTCCTCGCCCTCCGCCTGACAGCGGCGCTCGCCGAGCTGCACCGGCGGCACGTCATCCACAAGGACATCAAGCCCCAGAATCTGCTCTGGAATCCCAGCTCTGACGAGGTGAAGATCACCGATCTCGGCATCGCCTGCCGTCTGCCCTGCGAATCCCAGGACGTCGTCCACAACGGCCTCATCGAGGGGACGCTCGCCTACATGGCGCCGGAGCAGACAGGCCGCATGAACCGCCGGCTCGACGAGCGGACCGACCTGTACTCCCTCGGCGTCACCTTCTACGAGATGCTGACGGGCGCCCTGCCGTTCCGGGCCAGCGATCCCGTCGAGTGGGTCTATTGCCATATCGCGCAGAGCCCGGTCCCACCCCACGCGCTCGTCCCCTCGATTCCACCGGTCCTGTCCGCCGTCGTCCTCAAGCTGCTCTCCAAGGCCGCCGAGGAGCGCTACCAGAGCGCGGCGGGCCTGCGCCACGACCTGGACGAGTGCTTCGCGAGGTGGCGGGCGAGCCGCGCCATACAGCCCTTCGCGCTCGGCGGGCGCGATCTCTCCGACCGGTTCCGCGTCCCGCAGCGGCTCTACGGCCGCGAGCGCGACGTGGAGGCGCTGCTCGCCGCGTTCGAGCGCGTGGTCGCGAACGGCCGGCCAGAGCTCGCGCTCGTCTCGGGCTACTCGGGCATCGGCAAGTCCTCGCTCGTCGCCGAGCTGCACAGGCCTGTCGTGCGCGAGCGCGGCTTCTTCCTCTCCGGAAAGTTCGATCAGACCACGAGGGATGTCCCGTACCTTCCTTTCCTTCAGGCGTTCCGGGCGCTGTTTCAGGAGATCCTCGGCGCGACCGAAGAGCAGGTCGCGCGCTGGAGACGCCACCTGCGGGAGGCGCTCGGCCAGGACGGCGGTCTGCTCGCCGACGTGCTCCCCGAGCTCACGCTCCTCCTCGGCCCGCAGCCGCCCGTGCCCGAGCTTCCGGCCACCGAGGCCCAGAGCCGGCTCCTCGCCGCGCTCCAGCGCTTCGTCGCCGCCTGCGCCCGGAAGGAGCACCCCGTCGCGCTCTTTCTCGATGATCTCCAGTGGGCCGACGCGGCCAGCCTCCTCTTGCTCGAACAGCTCGCCACCTACGCCGAGCCCGAATACCTCCTGCTGATCGGCGCCTACCGCGACAACGAGGTCGGCCCGGCGCACCCGCTCCGGCTCACGCTCGCCGAGGCCCGAAGACGCGGCGCCGCCGTCTCCGAGCTCGTCCTCGCGCCGCTCTCCGCCGCCCACGTCGGCGCGCTCGTCGCCGAGGCCGTCCACGCGCCCGAAGCGCAGGTCGAGCCGCTCTCGCAGCTCGTCTACGAGAAGACCGCCGGCAACCCCTTCTTCGTGCTCCAGTTCCTCTGCGAGCTGCACCAGGAAGGCCTCATCACGCTCGACGCCGAGCGGCGCGCATGGCGCTGGGACATCGCCGCCATCCGCGACAAGGGCTTCACCGACAACGTCGTCGAGCTGATGGTGGGCAAGCTCAAGCGGCTCTCCATCCCGGCGCGGGACGCGCTCAAGCTCGCCGCGTGCATCGGCAACACGCTGGACCTCGACCCCCTCGCGATCATCGCGCGCCGTCCGGCGGAGGAGCTCCGCGACGCGCTCGGGGAGGCGGTGCGGGAGGGGCTGCTCCTCCGCCGGGGCTCTGGCTATCGCTTCCTCCATGACCGGGTGCAGCAGGCCGCGTATTCGCTGATCCCGCCCGAGCAGCTCGCCGAGGTGCACCTCTGCATCGGCCAGCTGCTCGTGAAGGCGCAGCGCGCCGAAGAGCGCGAGGACACGCTGTTCGAGATCGTCGGCCACCTCAACCGCGGCGCCGCGCTCCTCCGTTCCCGGGCCGAGCGGGACGAGGTCGCCGCGCTCAACCTCCGCGCCGGCAGGAAGGCCAAGGCCGCCGCGGCCTTCCAGTCCGCCGCGGCGCTCTTCGCCGCGGGCCTCTCCCTGCTCGCGCAGGACTCCTGGGAGACGCGGCACGAGCTGACCTTCGAGCTGACCTTCGAGCGCGCGCACGTGGCGTACATCACCGGCGGCTTCGACGAGGCCGAGCGGCTCCTCGAAGCGCTCCGCCAGCGCGCGAGGACCCATGGCGAGACGGCCGCCGTCGTCGAGCTCGCGCTCGCGTTCTACCTGACCCGCGGGCAATGCGCCCGCGGGGTGGAGATCGGGCTCGCGTGGCTCCGCGGCTGCGACATCGAGCTCCCGCTCCACCCCACCGACGCACAGCTCGAAAAGGAGGCGGCGTGCGTCTGGCGGGCCCTGGGCGAACGGGCGATCGAGGACCTGATCCATCTGCCCCCCGTGACGCACCCGGAGATCAAGATCACGATGGGCGTGCTGCATGCGATGGCCACGCCTGCGTTCTTCGCGGACGTGGACCTGCACTGTCTCATGGTCCTGCGCAGGGTCGAGCTCAGCCTGCGCCACGGCAACGCCGAGAGCTCCGCTTACGCGTACGCCGACTTCGCGAGGGTGCTCGGCCCCAGGTTCGGGCGATACCAGGAGGGGTATCTGTTCGGCAAGCTCGGCCACGACCTGGCGGAGCGGAGCGGCCTCCTCACCACGAAATCGGCGGTGTTCACCGTCTTTGGACAGCATGTCCTGTTCTGGACACGCCACTACCGAGAGGCGTATCCGTACTCGCGCGCCGGCTTCAGCGCCGCGGTCGAGTCCGGTGACCTGAACATGGCGTGCCTCAACTGCATCTGGGTCGCGCTGTTCAGGCTGCTCTCCGGTGAGCCGCTGGAGGACGTGCTCCGCGAGGTCGACGAGCGGCTCGGCTTCGTGCGGAGGGCCGGGTACGCGTACGCACACAGCTCCCTCCTCGGCGCCCACGCGATGATCCAGGCGCTGCGCGGGAGGCCGGTCCGCGTCTCGATGCTGGACGGGTCCGAGCTGGATGCTTCGGCCTTCGAGGCGCGGCTCGACAAGGGGGATCTGCACCGGATCCGCAGCCGCTATTATAGCCTGAAGGCCCAGGCGCTCTTCGTGCTCGGCGCTCACGGCGAGGCGTTCGCGGCGGCGACCCGCGCGATCCACGAGAACCCCTTGAGGACCGAGCCGCACGCGCTCATCGCCGAGAATTGCTACTATCTCGCGCTCTCGCTCGCGGCGCTCGTCGACGCCGGCCGGGGGCGCGAGGCGCGCGAGGCCCATGATGCGCGGCCCTCCCGGCCGGTGGAGCTCCCCGAGCAGCTCCTCGAGTGCGAGCGGCAGCTCGGCGAGTGGGCCAGGAACGGCCCCGACAATTTCCTCCACAAGCACGCCCTGGTCCGCGCCGAGATCGCCCGGCTCCGTGGGCAGGAATCGGAGGCGATCCGGCTCTACGAGCAGGCCGCGTCGTCGGCGCAAGAGGGCGGCTTCGTCCAGCACGAGGCCATCGCCAGCGAGCTCGCCGCGGCGTTTTACCGCGCGCGCGGCCTCGCCACCCCCGCGGACGCCTGCCTGCAAAAGGCCCGCTCCGCCTATTTCCGCTGGGGCGCCCACGCCAAGGTGGAGCAGCTCGATCAGCGCTATCCCCACCTCGCCCCGCGCCAGGCGATAGCGCCCACCGTCACGTTCGCCGTGCGAGCCGAGCAGTTCGACGTCCTGTCCGTGGTCAAGGCCTCTCAGAGCATCTCCGGCGAGCTCCAGCTCCCGCGCCTGCTCGAGATGCTCCTGCGCGTCGCGATCGAGCACGCGGGCGCCGGAGAGGGGCACGTCCTCCTGGTCCGGAAGGATCGCCTGTCGATCGCGGCGGCGCTCTCGACATCCGGGGGTACGGCGCGGCTCCTCGACGCGCGCGAGGCGGCGGCGGCCGCGCTACCGCGATCCGTGATCAACTACGTTCGCCGCAGCCACGAGCGCGTGCTGCTCGACGACGCGACCGCGAGGCACCCGTTCCTGGAGGACGAGTATTTCAGGCAGAGGGGGTCAAAATCGGTGCTGTGCCTCCCGATCGTGCGGCATACCCGGCTGCTCGGCCTGCTTTACCTGGAGAACAGGCTCATCACCGGGGCGTTCACCCCCGGGCGGCTCAGCGTGCTCGAGCTGCTTGCGTCGCAATCGGCCATCTCGCTGGAGAACGCCATGCTGTATGCCGAGGTCGAGCGGGAGAACGCCGAGCGGCGGCGGGCCGAGCAGGCGCTGAAGACCAACCAGGCGACCCTCCAGGCCATCGTCGACAACTCCGCTGCGTCCATCTACGTCAAGGATCGCGAAGGCCGGCTCCTGCTCGCCAACCGGCACGTGGGCGCCGTCATGCGCATGCCGATCTCGGCGATCGTCGGAAAGACGGTCGCCGAGATCGTGTGTTCTCCAGTCGTCGAGACCCTGCACGACCACGACAGGAAGGTGCGCGAGGCGGGCGCGCCGATGGAGTGGGAGGAGGAGCTGCCGCTGGAGGACGGGCTTCACACCTTCCTGACGGTCAAGTTCCCTCTCGGGGAGGAGGTCATGCCCGGCGGGCTCTGCGGCATCTCCACCGACATCACCGAGCGCAAGCGCGCCGAGCTGGCCGAGCGCTTCCTCGCCGAGGCAAGCCGCAAGCTCATGGCCCTCGGCTACGGCGCCACCCTCGAGAGCGTCGCGCAGCTCGCCGTGCCCGAGCTGGCCGACTGGTGCGTCATCCACGTGGACCTCGCCGACCGGGCCCCGGGAACCACGATCACCGCAGGCGTGCCGGACGGGCTCGAAGGTGCGGTGATGGACGCGCTGCGGTCCCTGGCTGCGAGCTCTCTCGACCGCCCCGAGGTGGGCGAGCTCCGCGCTGCGCCGCTGCTCGAGCAGCTCGGCGTTCACTCCTTTCTCCGGGTCCCGCTCCTCGCGCGCGACCAGTCTTTCGGGGTCATGACGTTTCTGGCGACCGCGCCCCGACGCCGTTATGGCCCTGCCGACCTGCGGCTCGCCGAGGAGCTCGGGAGCCGCGCCGCGCTCGCGCTCGACAACAGCCGTCTGTTCGCCGAGGCGCAGGAGGCGATCGAGCGCCGGAACGAGTTCCTCCTCGTCGCCTCGCACGAGCTCAAGACACCGCTCACCTCGCTGAAGATGCAGGCGCACCTGCTCGAGCGGCTGCTGCCCCGCTACCGGCGCGCGGAGATCTCCCCGGAGCGCATCGACGCCGCGCTCCAGGTCCTCAACCGGCAGATCGCGCGCCTCGCCCACCTGGTCAACGAGCTGCTCGACGTCACCCGACTGAACGCCGGCCGGCTCACCCTCACGCGCGCGCCGTTCGATCTGGCGGCCCTGACGCGAGAGGTCGTCGAGCGGATGAGACAGCAGCTCGCGAGCGCGCGTTGCCGCGCCGAGCTCGATCTGGAAGGGCCCGTGGTCGGGCACTGGGATGCCTCTCGCATGGAGCAAGTCCTCATCAACCTCCTGTCCAACGCGCTCAAGTACGGCGCGGGGGCTCCCATTCACGTCGTCGTGCGCGGCGAGGGCGATCGCGCGCGGCTCGTCGTCCGCGATCACGGCATCGGCATCGCCGAGGGCGATCAGGCCAGGATCTTCGAGCGCTTCGAGCGCGCCGTCTCCGTCCGCAACTTCGGAGGTCTCGGACTCGGCCTCTACATCGTTCGGTGGATCGTCACCTCTCACGGCGGCGCCATCCGCGTCGAGAGCCAGCCGGGCGCGGGCGCCACGTTCGTCGTCGAGCTGCCTTTGCATGCGGCGGAGACAGAGACGGACGGCCAGGATGCCCTGCTCCCGCAGGCGTAGGTGCGCGCTGCGCGCTCGCTACCCGACTGCGCGTCAGCAGCTCGCTTTCCGTCCACGCCATCGCCATGCCTGGGCGAGGGAGTCGCCGCAGGCGAGCTGGCGCGAGGACGCGCCGCCGTTTGCCCGTGACGAGGCGCACCGCTTTTGGCAGTGTAGCGAGTTGAGCCGCAAGGCGTCGCTGGCGCCTCGGTTTTCAAAGATCCTCCTATGCTCGATAGTCCACGCTACCGCGTGCTGGAGGTGCTGCACCAAGGTGCGGATACCATCCTCTACCGCGCGCGGCGCGAGGAGGACGGACGGCCGGTGGTGCTCAAGGCCCTGCGGCGCGACCACGCCAGCCCCCGCGCCCTCGGCAGGCTCCAGCACGAGCTCGAGGTCGCCAGAGCGCTCGATTCGCCCGTCGTCATCAAGGCCTATGGGATCGAGCCATTCCGCGACCAGGTGACCCTGGTCCTCGAGGACTTCGGCGGCCGCTCGCTCGATCGGCTGCTCGATGGCGATGGGCCGACGCGCGCGATGGGGATGCCGATCGAGCGCTTCTTCCCCCTCGCCGTCCGCCTCACCGGCGCGCTCGCCGAGCTGCATCGGCACCGCGTCATCCACAAGGACATCAAGCCCCAGAACCTGCTCTGCAACCCCGACACCGGCGAGGTGAAGATCACCGATCTCGGCATCGCCTCCCTCTCCCCCCGCGAAGCCCAGGAGCTCGCCCACGACGGGCTCATCGAGGGCACGCTCGCGTACATGGCGCCTGAGCAGACCGGCCGCATGAACCGCCGGATCGACGAGCGGACCGACCTGTACTCCCTCGGCGTCACCTTCTACGAGATGCTGACTGGCGCCCTGCCCTTCCAGGCCAGCGACCCCGTCGGGTGGGTGCACTGCCACATCGCCCAGGCGCCGCAGCCGCCGCACGCGCTCGTCCCCTCGATTCCACCGCAGCTCTCCGCCGTCGTGCTCAAGCTGCTCTCCAAGGCCGCCGAGGAGCGTTACCAGAGCGCCCTCGGCCTGCGCCACGACCTCGACACGTGCTTCGCAAGGTGGCAGTCGACCGGCGCCATCGAGCCCTTCGCGCTCGGCGGGCGCGATCTCTCCGACCGGTTCCAGGTCCCGCAGCGGCTCTACGGCCGCGAGCGCGAGGTGGAGGCGCTGCTCGCCGCGTTCGAGCGCGTGGTCGCGAACGGCCGGCCCGAGCTCGTGCTCGTGTCGGGCTACTCGGGCATCGGCAAGTCCTCGCTCGTCGCCGAGCTGCACAGGCCCGTCGTGCGCGAGCGCGGCTCCTTCCTCTCCGGCAAGTTCGAGCAATTCAAGCGCGACGTCCCTTACCACGCCCTTCTCCAGTCGTTCCGGGCGCTCTCGCGGGAGCTCCTGTGCGCGAGCGAGGAGCAGCTCGAGCGCTGGCGACAGCGCCTCCGCGAGGCCCTCGGCCAGGACGCCAGTCTGCTCGCCGACGTGCTCCCCGAGCTCACGGTCCTCCTCGGCCCGCAGCCGCCCGTGCCCGAGCTCCCCCCCGCCGAGGCCCAGAGCCGGCTGCTCGCCGCGCTCCGGCGCTTCGTCGCCGCCTGCGCCCGGAAGGAGCACCCCGTCGCCCTCTTCCTCGACGACCTGCAATGGGCCGACGCGGCCAGCCTCCTCCTGCTCGAGCAGCTCGCCACCTGTACCGGCTCCGAGCACCTGCTGCTGATCGGCGCCTACCGCGACAACGAGGTCGGCCCGGCACACCCGCTCCGGCTCGCGCTCGCCGAGGCGCAGAAGCGCGGCGCCGCCGTCTCCGAGCTCGTCCTCGCGCCGCTCTCCGCCGCCCACGTCGGCGCGCTCGTCGCCGAGGCCGTCCACGCCGGCGCCGAGCAGGTCGAGCCGCTCTCGCAGCTCGTCCACGAGAAGACCGGCGGCAACCCCTTCTTCGCGCTCCAGTTCCTCATCGCCTTGCACGAAGAGCGGCTCATCGCCTTCGACGCCGACGAGGGCGCGTGGCGGTGGGACACCGCCGCCATCCGCGACAAGGGCTTCACCGACAACGTCGTCGAGCTGATGGCGGGCAAGCTCAAGCGCCTCTCGGCCCCCGCGCACGACGCGCTCAAGCTGGCCGCGTGCCTCGGCAGCAGCCTCGACCTCGAACCCCTGGCGGTGGTCGCGGGCCGTCCAGCGGCGGAGCTCCGCCACGCGCTCGAGGAGGCCGTGCGGGAGGGGCTCCTGCTCCGCCGGGGCTCTGGCTATCGCTTCCTCCATGACCGGGTGCAGCAGGCCGCTTATTCGCTCATCCCGGCAGAGCAGCTGGCCGAGGTGCACCTCCGGATCGGCCAGCTGCTCTTGAAGGCACGGCGCGCCGACGAGCCCGACGAAACGCTCTTCGAGGTCGTCGGCCACCTCAACCGCGGCGCCGCGCTCCTCCGTTCCCAGGCCGAGCGCGACGAGCTCGCCGCGCTGAACCTCCGCGCCGGAAGGAAGGCCAAGGCCGCCGCGGCCTTCCAGTCCGCCGCGGCGCTCTTCGCCGCGGGCCTCTCCCTGCTCGCGCAGGCCTCCTGGGACGCGCAGCACGAGCTGACCTACGACCTGACGCTCGAGCGCGCGCACGCCGCGTACATCACAGGCAGCTTCGACGAGGCCGAGCGGCTCCTCGAAGCGCTCATGGAGCGCGCGAGGACCAGGACCGAGACGGCCGCCGCCGTCGAGCTCATCGTCACGCTCCAGTTGATCCGCGGGCAATCGGCCCGCGCCGTGGAGATCGGCCTCTCGTGGCTCCGCACCTGCGACCTCGCTCTTCCACGCCTCCCCACGGACACACAGCTCGAAGAGGAGACGAAGGGCGTCTGGCAGGCCCTGGGTGACCGGGCGATCGAGGACCTGATCCACCTGCCCTCCATGACCGACCGGGAGGTCAAGCTGACGATGGGTGTGCTGGAGGGCGCGGGCATCGCGGCGTCCTTCATGACCCCGAACCTCTACTTTCTCATCTTCCTGCGCATGGTCCAGCTCAGCCTGCGCCACGGCAACGCCGAGGGCTCCGCTGTCGCGTACACGTCGTTCGCGAGGATGTTCGGCCCGAGGTTCGGGCGATACCAGGAGGCCTATCGGTTCGGCAAGCTCGGCCACGACCTGGCTCAGAGGAGCGGCCTCCTCACCACGAAATCGATGGTGTTCGCCACCTTCGGACACCATGTCGTCTTCTGGACTCGCCACTACAGAGAGACGTATCCGTACGGGCGCGCCGGCTTCAGCGCCGCGGTCGAGTCCGGCGCGCTGAGCATGGCGTGCTTCAACTGCATGTGGGACGCGCTGTTCCACCTGCTCTCCGGCGAGGCGCTCGACGACGTGCTCCACGAGGTCGACGAGCGCCTCGGCTTCGTGCTCAGCGCGGGTTTCGCGTTCGCGCACGGCGCCCTCCTCAGCGCCCACGCCATGATCCAGGCGCTGCGCGGGAGGCCGGTCCGCTTCGCGATGTTCGACGGCTCCGAGCTGGATCCTCCGGCCTTCGAGGCGCGGCTGAAGGAGGGAGAGCTGGAGACCACGCGCGAATTTTATTACAGCTTGAAGGCGCAGGCGCTCTTCGTGCTCGGCGCTCCCGGGGAGGCGCTCGAGGCGGCGACCCGCGTCGTCACCGAGCAACCCTTCTGGAACCAGCCGCACGCGCTCATGGCCGAGAGCTTCTATTATCTCGCGCTCTCGCTCGCGGCCCTCTCCAGCGCGCCGCACGCGGAGCGCGACTCCCCGCCGCGGGAGCTCCCGGACCAGCTGCTCGACTGCGAGCGGCAGCTCGGCGCGTGGGCCGCGAGCGGCCCCGACAACTTCCTCCACAAACACGCCCTGGTCCGCGCCGAGATCGCGCGGCTCCGCGGGCAGGACATGGAGGCCATCGGCCTCTACGAACAGGCCATCTCCTCGGCGCGCGAGGGCGGCTTCGTCCAGCACGAGGCCATCGCCTGCGAGCTCGCCGCCCGTCTCTACCGCGACCGCGGCCTGTCCACGCCCGCAGACGCTTACCTCCAGAAGGCCCGCGCCGCCTACTTCCGCTGGGGCGCCCACGCCAAGGTCGATCAGCTCGACCAGCGTTATCCCTTCCTCGTCGAGCGAAAGCCGATCGCCCCCACCGTCACCTTCGCCGTCCGCGCCGAGCAGTTCGACGTCCTGTCCGTCGTCAAGGCCTCTCAGAGCATCTCGGGAGAGCTCAAGCTCCCGCGCCTGCTCGAGATGCTCCTGCGCACCATGGTCGAGCACGCGGGCGCCGAGCAGGGGTGCGTCCTCCTGGTCCGGGGCGAACGCCTGTGGAGCGCGGCGATCGAGGCGCCGGGGGGTGCGGTGCGGATGCGCCACGCGGGCGAGGCCCCTTCGGCCGCGCTGCCGCAATCCATCCTCAACTACGTCCGCCGGAGCCACGAGCGCGTCCTGCTCGACGACGCCTCCGCCAGGCACCCGTTCTCGGAGGACGAGTATTTCACGCGCAAGAGGCCGAGATCGGTGCTGTGCCTCCCGATCGTGCGGCAGGCGCGGCTGCTCGGCCTGCTCTACCTGGAGAACAACCTCGTCACCGGCGCGTTCACCCCGGGGCGGCTCACCGTGCTCGAGCTGCTCGCCTCGCAGTCGGCCATCTCGCTCGAGAACGCCATGCTCTATACCGATATCGAGCAGGAGAACGCCGAGCGGCGCCGGGCGGAGCGAGAGCTCCGTGAGAGCCAGGCCACTCTGCAGGCCATCGTCGACAACTCCGCCGCCGCCATCTTCCTCAAGGATCGCGAGGGCCGGTATCTGCTCGTCAACCGCCAGGCGAGCAACGTCGCCGGCCTGCCGGGCCATCGGCTCCTCGGAAAGACCGACGCCGAGCTCTTGCCCGCTGCGCTCGCCGAGATCATCGGCGATCACGACCGGCGGGTGCTCGAGACAGGCGAGCCGCTCGAGTTCGAGGAAGAGGTGACGATGGAGGACGGGCCGCACACCTTCCTGTCGCTCAAGTTCCCTCTCGGGGAGGAGGTCATGCCCGGCGTGCTCTGCGGCATCTCCACCGACATCACCGAGCGCAAGCGGGCCGAGCTCGCAGAGCGTTTCCTGGCCGACGCGAGCCGAAAGCTCATGGCCCTCGGCTACGGCGCCACCCTCGAGAGCGTCGCGCAGCTCGCCGTGCCCGAGCTGGCCGACCGGTGCGTCATCCACGTGGAGCACCCCAGCTGCACCGCGGGACACACGGTGACCGCAGTCACGGCGGGCGTGCCGGCCGAGCTCGCAGGCGCGGTGACGGACGCGCTGCGGCCCCTGGCAGCGACCTCGCCGGACCGCCCCGAGGTGGGCGACGTCCGCGCCGCGCCCCGCCTGGAGCAGCTCGGCGTTCACTCCTTCCTTCGCGTCCCGCTCCTCGCCCGCGACCGGCGCTTCGGGGTCATGACCCTGCTGGCGACCGCGCCCCGGCGCCGGTTCGGCCCTGCCGACCTGTGGCTGGCCGAGGAGCTCGGGCTCCGTGCGGCGCTCGCGCTCGACAACACCCGCCTGTTCGCCGAGGCCCAGGCGGCGATCGAGCGCCGGAACGAGTTCCTCCTCGTCGCATCCCACGAGCTCAAGACACCGCTCACCTCGCTCACGATGCAAGCGCACCTCCTCGCCCGGCTGCTGCCCCGCTACCGGCGCGCCGAGGTCGCTCCGGAGCGCATCGACGCCGCGATCCAGCTCCTCAACCGCCAGATCGCGCGCCTCGCCCACCTGGTCAACGAGCTGCTCGACGTCACCCGCCTGAACGCCAGCCGGCTCTCCCTCGCGCGCGCGCCCGTCGATCTGGCGGCCCTGACGCGCGAGGCCGTCGAGCGAATGAGGCAGCAGCTCGCGGACGCCCGCTGCCGCACCCAGCTCGATCTGGACGAGCCGGTGGTCGGGGACTGGGATGCTTCTCGCATGGAGCAGGTCCTCATCAACCTCCTGTCCAACGCGATCAAGTACGGCGCGGGGGCCCCCATTCACGTCGTCGTGCGCGGCCTGGAAGGCCGCGCGCTGCTCGTCGTCCGCGATCACGGCATGGGCATCGCGGAGGCCGACCAGGCCAGGATCTTCGAGCGCTTCGAGCGCGCCGTCTCCGTCCGCAACTTCGGAGGTCTCGGCCTCGGCCTCTACATCGTTCGGTGGATCGTCACCTCCCACGGCGGCACCATCCGCGTCGAGAGCACGCCAGGCGCGGGCGCCACCTTCATCGTCGAGCTGCCTTTGCATGCGGCGGAGACAGAGACGGACGGCCAGGGCGCCCTGCTCCCGGACGCGTAGGAGCGCGCTCCCTGTTCGTCTGCCCGGCCACCTCGAGCGCATCGCGGCCCACGAGAGCCTGAGCCTCGCCCCACAGGTTCCTCCGCTGTGAACGGATCCCGAGGTTGCGCGGTCGCCTCGTCGACGACCACCTCGGTCCAGCGCTCTCGGGCGTGGAGCGGTTCGCGGACACGGAGCGCTCCGGCGAGGAGAGATCGTCGCGGTTCCATGCCGTGATCGAGGCCGAGAGAGGTCCTGTGGGACTCCCCACTCCACCGCCGAGACACCGCGTGTCAGCTGCCGTACCGTGAACGCCATTCCATTGGATCGCCTCTGTGAGCTGCTGTCCAGGTACGACGCTCCGCGGCAGTCCGACGGCTCCCGCCCTGCATGACGGAGGCTCCACAGGCGAGCCGGCGCGAGATCGCGCCGCCGTTTGCTCGTGACGAGGCGCGGCGCTTTTGGCAGTGTACCGGGTTGAATGGCGACACGCCGCCGGCGCCCCGGTTTTCAAAGATCCTCCTATGCTCGATAGTCCGCGTTACCGCGTGCTGGAGGTGCTGCACCAAGGTGCGGACACGATCCTCTACCGCGCGCGGCGCGAGGAGGACGGCCGGCCGGTGGTGCTCAAGGTCCTGCGGCGCGACCACGCGAGCCCCCGCGCCCTCGGCAGGCTCCAGCACGAGCTCGAGGTCGCCAGGGCCCTGGAGTCGCCCGTCGTCGTCCGAGCCTACGGGATCGAGCCGTTCCGCGACCAGATGACCCTGGTCCTCGAGGACTTCGGCGGCCGCTCGCTCGACCGGCTGCTCGATGGCGACGGGCCGATGCGCGCGATGGGCGGGATGCTGATCGAGCGCTTCCTCCCCCTCGCCGTCCGCCTCACCGGCGCGCTCGCCGAGATGCACCGGCGGCACGTCATCCACAAGGACATCAAGCCCCAGAACCTGCTCTACAACCCCGACACCGACGAGGTGAAGATCACCGATCTCGGCATCGCCTCCCTCTCTCGCCGCGAAGCCCAGGAGCTCGCCCACGACGGGCTCATCGAGGGCACGCTGGCTTACATGGCGCCAGAGCAGACGGGCCGCATGAACCGCCGGGTCGACGAGCGGACCGACCTGTACTCCCTCGGCGTCACCTTCTACGAGATGCTGACTGGCACCCTGCCCTTCCAGGCCAGCGATCCTGTCGAATGGGTCTATTGCCACATCGCCCAGGCGCCGCAGCCGCCGCACGCGCTCGTCCCCTCGATTCCACCGCAGCTCTCCGCCATCGTCCTCAAGCTGCTCTCCAAGGCCGCCGAGGAGCGCTACCAGAGCGCCCTCGGCCTGCGCCACGACCTCGAACAGTGCTCTTCCCAGCTGCGCCAGAGCGGCGCCGTCGAGGCCTTCCCGCTCGGACAGCGCGACGTCTCCGACAGGTTCCAGGTCCCGCAGCGGCTCTATGGCCGCGAGCGCGAGGTGGAGGCGCTGCTCGCCGCGTTCGAGCGCGTGGTCGCCAGAGGCCGGCCAGAGCTCGTGCTCGTCTCGGGCTACTCGGGCATCGGCAAGTCGTCGCTCGTCGCCGAGCTGCACAGGCCCATCGTGCGCGAGCGCGGCTTCTTCCTCTCCGGCAAGTTCGATCAGCTGAAGCGCGACGTCCCCTATCGCCCCCTCCTCCACGCCTTCCGGGGGCTCGTGCAGGAGATCCTCGGCGCGAGCGAGGAGCAGGTCGAGCGCTGGCGAGAGCGCCTCCGCGAGGCCCTCGGCGCGGGCGGCGGGCTGCTCGCCGACATGCTCCCCGAGCTCGCCCTGCTCCTCGGCCCGCAGCCGCCCGTGCCCGAGCTCCCGCCCGCCGAGGCCCAGAGCCGGCTTCTCGCCACGCTCCAGCGCTTCGTCGCCGCCTGCGCCCGCAAGGAGCACCCCGTCGCCCTCTTCCTCGACGACCTGCAATGGGCCGACCCCGGTAGCCTCCTTTTGCTCGAGCAGCTCGCCACCCTCGCAGGCGACGCGCACCTCCTCGTGATAGGCGCTTATCGCGACAACGAGGTCGGCCCCGCGCACCCGCTCCGGCTCACGCTCGCAGAGGTGCAAAAGCGCGGCGCCGCCGTCGGCGACATCGTCCTCGAGCCGCTCTCCGCCGCCCACGTCGGGGCGCTCGTCGCCGAGGCGGTGCATGCGCCCGAAGCGGACGTCGGGCCGCTCTCACAGCTGGTTTACGAGAAGACCGGCGGCAACCCGTTCTTCGTGCTCCAGTTCCTCATCGCCCTGCATGAAGAGGGGCTCATCACCTTCGATGCGGACGAGGGCGCATGGCGGTGGGACAGCGCCGCCATCCGCGACAAGGGCTTCACCGACAACGTCGTCGAGCTGATGGTGGGCAAGCTGGAGCGGCTCCCGGTCTCCACGCGCGACGCCCTCAAGCTCGCCGCGTGCCTCGGCGACGGCGTGGACCTCGACACCCTCGCGATCATCGCGCGAAGGCCGGCGGAGGCGCTGCGCACGGCGCTCGAGGAGGCCGTGCGGGAGGGGCTCCTGCTCCGCCGGGACAGCGCCTATCGCTTCCTCCACGACCGGGTGCAGCAGGCCGCTTATTCGCTCATCCCGACAGGACAGCTCGCCGAGGTGCACCTCGGGATCGGCCAGCTGCTCTTGAAGGCACGGCGCGCGGAGGAGCCCGATGAGGCGCTCTTCGAGGTCGTCGGCCACCTCAACCGCGGCGCCGCGCTCCTCCGTTCCCAGGCCGAACGCGACGAGCTCGCCGCCCTCAACCTCCGCGCCGGCAGGAAGGCCAAGGGCGCCGCCGCTTACCAGTCCGCCGCCGCCCTCTTCGCCGCCGGCCTGGCCCTCCTCGCGCGAGATCCCCGCGAGCGCTGGGAGACTCGGTACGATCTGACCTACGACCTGAGCCTCGAGCGCGCGCACGCCGCCTACGCCACCGGCAGCTTCGAGGAGGCCGAGCGGCTCCTCGACGAGCTCATGGAGCGCGCGAGGACCAAGATCGAGCGCGCCGCCGTCGTCGAGCTCGCCGTTACGCAGAACGTCACCCGCGGTCAGTGCGCCCGCGCCGTCGAGCTCGGGCTCTCGTGCCTCCGCGCCTGGGACATCGAGCTGTCGCTCCCCGTCACCGATGCGCAGGTCGAAGAAGAGACCGAGAGCGTCCGGCAGGCCCTGGGCGGCCGGGTGATCGAGGATCTGGTCGACCTGCCCCCCATGGAGCACCCCGAGATCAAGGTCGCGATGCGCGTCCTGATGGGCGTGAACATCCCTGCCTATTTCGTGGATGTGAAGCTGCACTATCTGCTCCTCGTGCGCATGGTCAAGCTCAGCTTGCGCCACGGCAACGCGGAGAGCTCCGCCCAGGCGTACACCGCATTCGCGCGGATGTTCGGCCCGCGGTTCGGGCAATACCGTGACGCCTACCTGTTCGGAAAGCTCGGCTACGATCTCGCGGACAGGGGCCACGCCCTCGCCACGAAGGGCGCGGTGTTCACCCTGTTCGGGCAGCAGATCGTCTTCTGGACGCGCCACTACCGGGAGACCGCCTTCTATGCTCGCCGCGGCTTCAACGCCGCGCTGGAGGGCGGCGACTGGAACAACGCATGTTACAATTGCATCTGGGCAGCGATGTTCCCGCTGCTCTCCGGCGAGCCGCTGGAGGACGCCCTTCACCTGACCGAGGACCGCCTCGCCTTCGTGCGCAAGGCCGGCTACGCGTTCGTCTATGACATCCTCCTCGGCGCCCGGCACCTCATCCAGACGCTGCGCGGCAGGCCGGTCCATTACGCGATGCTGGATGGCGCCGAGCTGGATCAGGCGGCCTTCGAGGCGCGCCTCGGCCGGGAGGGCGGGGTCGTCTCTGGCTGTTTCCACTTCAGCATGAAGGCTCAGGCGACGTTCATCCTCGGCTCTCCCCGGGAGACGCTCGCGGCGACGGCCCGTGTGGTCGTCGACTACGACTGGAAGTTCGACGCGTGCGCGCTGTACGCCGAGTGCTTCTATTATCGCGCGCTCGCGCTGGCCGCGCTCGTCGATGACGGCGAGGACCGCGCCGCAGCGCAGTCGCCCCGGCCGGAGCTCCCGGACGGGCTGCTCGACTGCGAGCGGCAGCTCGGCGAGTGGGCCGCGAGCGGCCCCGACAACTTCCTCCACAAACACGCCCTGGTCCGCGCCGAGATCGCGCGGCTCCGCGGCCAGGACCTGGAGGCCATCGGGCTCTACGAGCAGGCCATCTCCTCGGCGCGCGAGGGCGGCTTCGTCCAGCACGAGGCCATCGCCTGCGAGCTCGCCGCCCGGCTCTACCGCGACCGCGGCCTGTCCACGCCCGCCGACGCTTACCTCCAGAAGGCCCGCGCCGCCTACTTCCGCTGGGGCGCCCACGCCAAGGTCGATCAGCTCGACCAGCGTTATCCCTTCCTCGTCGAGCGGAAGCCGATCGCGCCCACCGTCACCTTCGCCGTCCGCGCCGAGCAGTTCGACGTCCTCTCCGTCGTCAAGGCCTCCCAGAGCATCTCCGGCGAGCTCAAGCTCCCGCGCCTGCTCGAGATGCTCCTGCGCATCGTGGTCGAGCACGCGGGCGCCGGAGAGGGGTACGTGCTCCTGCTCCGGGAAGATCGCCTGTCGACGGCGGCGGCGATCGCCGCGTCCGGGGGCGCCGCGCGGCTGCTCGACGCGGGCGAGGCGGCGGCGGACGCGCTGCCGCAATCCATCCTCAACTACGTTCGCCGGAGCCACGAGCGCGTGCTGCTCGACGACGCCGCCGGGCGGCACCCGTTCTCGGAGGACGCGTATTTCACGCGGAAGAAGCCGAGATCGGTGCTGTGCCTCCCCATCGTGCGCCAGGCGCGGCTGCTCGGCCTACTGTACCTGGAGAACAAGCTGGTGGCCGGCGCGTTCACCCCGGGGCGGCTCACCGTGCTCGAGCTGCTCGCCTCGCAGTCGGCCATCTCGCTCGAGAACGCCATGCTCTACACCGATATCGAGCAGGAGAACGCCGAGCGGCGCCGGGCGGAGCGGGAGCTCCGCGGGAGCCAGGCCACGCTGCAGGCCATCGTCGACAACTCCGCCGCCGCCATCTACCTCAAGGATCGCGACGGCCGGCACCTGCTCGTCAACCGCGAGGTGGGGCGCCTCCTGGGCATGCCGCCCGAGCAGCTCATCGGCAAGTCGACCACCGAACTCTTCCCTTCCACGGATCCCGAGATCATCGCTGACAACGACCGGCGTGTGCTCGACGCGGGCGAGCCGCTGCAGTGCGAGGAGGTGGTGATGATGGAGGACGGGCCGCACACCTACCTGTCGCTCAAGTTCCCGCTCGGCGAGAGCGTCATGCCCGGCGTGCTCTGCGGCATCTCCACCGACATCACCGAGCGCAAGCGGGCCGAGCTCGCAGAGCGCTTCCTCGCCGAGGCGAGCCGCCAGCTCATGGCCCTCGGCTACGGCGCCACCCTCGAGAGCGTCGCGCAGCTCGCCGTGCCCGAGCTGGCCGACCGGTGCGTCATCGACGTGGACCTCGCCCAGGATGCCCCGGGGCGGACGGCCACCGCCGGCGTGCCTCCCGAGCTCGCAGGCGCCGTGACGGACGCGCTGCGGCCCCTGGCAGGGCGCTCTCTGGATCACGCCGAGGTGGGCGACATCCGCGCTGCGCCCCTCCTGGAGTCGCTCGGCGTTCACTCCTTCCTCCGGGTCCCGCTCCTCGCGCGCGACCGGCGCTTCGGGGTCATGACCCTGCTGGCGACCTCGCCACGGCGCCGCTACGGCCCCGCCGACCTGTGGCTGGCCCAGGAGCTCGGGAGCCGCGCCGCGCTCGCCCTCGACAACAGCCGCCTGTTCGCCGAGGCCCAGGTGGCGATCGAGCGCCGCGACGAGTTCCTCCTCGTCGCCTCCCACGAGCTCAAAACACCGCTCACCTCGCTCAAGATGCAGGCTCACCTCCTCGCCCGGCTCCTGCCCCGCCTCCAGCGCGCCGAGGTCGCTCCGGAGCGCATCGACGCCGCGCTCCAGGTCCTCAACCGCCAGATCACGCGCCTCGCCCACCTGATCAACGAGCTGCTCGACGTCACCCGCCTGAACGCGGGTCGGCTCACCCTCGCGCGCGCGCCGGTCGACCTGGCCGCCCTGACGCGCGAGGTCGTCGAGCGCATGCACCAGCAGCTCGCCGACGCCCGCTGCCGCACCCAGCTCGACCTGGACGAGCCCGTGGTCGGGGACTGGGATGCTTCTCGCATGGAGCAGGTCCTCATCAACCTTCTGTCCAACGCGCTCAAGTACGGCGCGGGGGCCCCCATTCACGTCGTCGTGCGCGGCCTGGCCGATCGCGCGCTGCTCGTCGTCCGCGACCACGGCATCGGCATCGCCGAGGCCGATCAGGCCAGGATCTTCGAGCGCTTCGAGCGCGCCGTCTCCGTCCGCAACTTCGGAGGCCTCGGCCTCGGGCTCTACATCGTGCGATGGATCGTCGCCTCCCATGGCGGCACCATCCGCGTCGAGAGCGCGCCGGGCGCGGGCGCCACCTTCATCGTCGAGCTGCCTTTGCACCCTGCGGAGTCGGACACGGCGGCGGACGGCCGAGGGGACCTGCTCCCACAGGCCTAGCTCCGGGTCGCCCAGGTTCTTCCTTCGTTGTGAGGGAGGTGATGCCGAACCGCCCGGCCCCGTGGAGGAGGCGCGGCGCAGGGCGGCCACGGGGGGAAGCGCCGCCGCTTCCGGGCGAGAGCGAACGCGACGATGCGAAGTGGCGCCCCGGGCTCTGGGACGCCACATTGGCCCCAAGGTGAGGTCACGCTCCTCGGCAGCGCCGCTCTTCCTGATTTCTGCGGCGCTCGGCGGCAGCGCGGTCGCGCACGCTCAGCCGACCGCGGCGCCCTTGCGTATCGAGTACCGTGCGGAGGCTGGATGCCCGACAGAGGCGGAGTTTCGTGCGCGCGTCGGCGCGCGCCTCCGGCGGCACATCGCGGAAACAGACGCTGCGAGCGCGTACGTCGTGATCATCGAGAAGCGCGATCGCCGCTTCATCGGGCGCCTCAGCGTCCGCGCGGCGGACGGGACGGCGTCCGACCGCGATGTCGCGGATGATACCTGTGCCGATGTCGTCGCCGCGCTCGCCGTCGTGACCGCGCTCGCCGTCGATACCCAGGCCGGGGACGCGCCCGCCACAGCCGCCACACCCACGGTTTCCGCGTCCGCGAGCGCCGTCGCCGCGCTGCCCCCGCCGGTCGGTGCACCGCCTGCCAGCGCCCCGCCTGCTGGTGCCCCGCCACCCGGTCCCTCGCCGGCCGCTAGCACGCGGGCGCGGCCGCCGGCGCCGGAGCCCGACGCTCCGACACACCTGGTGCTCGGCGCGCAGCTCCTCGTCGGCCAGATGATCGGCCTCCCCTCCCTCGGCGCGCGCATCTCCGCGGAGCCTCCCCTCGCCGTGACGACCCGCGGCGTCGGCCCGGTGCGCTTCGACGCGGACCTCGAGGTGTCCTCCGACGTCCCCCTGGCGGGGGGCTCTGCATCGTTTCTGCGTGCCGCCCTCGCCGCCGACGCGTGCCCGCTCGGCGCGTCGCTCGGCGTCCTGCGCCTTTCCCCCTGCGCGCGCGTCGAGGGCGGCCTCGTCTCGGCAAGCCGACGAGGCATCGCCCCCGCGCGCAGCGTGACCCCTCCCCGTCTGCCGCGCCCGCGCTGAAGGCGGGCACCGGCAAGCTGCTGGCGCTCACGAAGTGGAGCCTCGGGGCGGCGATCGGCGTCGGCCTCATCGGCGCGGGCGTCGCGCTCCTCCGGCCGTCGGCGCCGCCCTCCGCGGCGGCACCGTCGAGCGCCCCGCAGGCCGCGCTCACGCCGCCCGCCGCCGGCGAGCCGCCGGCGGCGGCCGCGCTGCCGGCCGCGCCCTCGCCGGCGCCCTCCGGGCCCATGACGCGCGCGCCGCTCCCGCTCCAGGCGAGCGCCCCGCCGGCCCCAGCGCCCGCCGCCGCGAGCCCGCCGCGCCCGAAGAGCGCCGCGCCGCGCGCGGGATCCGCTCGCGGCGCGCCGGGCGATGCGCTCGGCGAGCAGATCGCCATCGACGCGCTCGGCGAGCAGGTCGCCATGATCGATCGCGCGCGCGACGCGCTCGCCGCTGGCGACGCGGCGGGATGCCTCACGGCGCTCGACGCCCACGACAGCAAGTTTCCTCGGAGCGCGATGGGCGAGGAGGCCACCGTGCTCCGCATCGAGGCGCTGATCCGCCGCGGCGATCGGTCCCGCGCCGCCGAGCTGGGCCAGCGCTTCCTCGCCTCGCGCCCGACGAGCGCGCATGCCTCGGGCGTGCGTGCGCTCCTCGGCGCAGCGAAGGAGCCTTGATCGAGCGGCGCGCGCCTCGCGCGGCCTGCTCGCCCGCCTGCGTAAACGTGCTTTCGAGGGCGCCGGAGAGCGTGCCTATCGTGTTCGGTTCGTCGAATGGTTCGAGCGCTGTCAGCGTGAGATAGTTCAACAGAGAGGTTTCGCATGGTCTGGTCGTCATGGAGCAAGCGCCACGCGCGCAAGGCGGTCCTGGTGGGAGCGGCGATGGCGCGCCTCTCGCTGCCGGTGAGCGCCGCGGCGCAGGAGGCGATCGCCCCGGCGTGGGACGAGACCGAGCGTCGGGAAGACATCGCCCAGCGACGCGAGCGCGCCGCGCTCCTTGCGACGCACCTCCCCGACGTGATCAGGCTGCACTCCGCCGGGAAAGGGGTGCCCATCCTCGTCAGCGGTATCGGCGGGGCGAGCCTCGCCTTGAGCTTGACCGCAGCCCCGGCTGAGCCTCGCTTCCTCGCCTTGACCGCCGGCTCCGCGACGTTACTCGCGGGAGGCATCGCCGCGCTCGCTGTGCCGGAGGCGTACCGGCGCGAGACGGTTGGCGCCGCCGCGCTGCTCTCGCAAGGCAGCGTCTGGCTCGGGCTCGCGTTCTTCACAGAGAGCGGTTTCGGGAGGGTGGCGCCGGTCGCGCTGTCGTCGGGGTATTACCTGTCGGGCTTGCTCTCCTGCCTGAACCTGGCGCTGTCCGGATATCCTCCCGTGTCCCGCCTCCGCGCCGATCACGCGCTGGTGGCGACGTCCGAATGGCGCGCGCGGCTGTCAGGCGCGCAGATCGCGAGCATCGAACGGGATCTGCTGACCACCGCGCCTGCGATCCCGAGCTGGGCCATCCACCTCCCGATCGCGCTCGGCGGGGTCGCCGCGACCGTGCCCGCGTGGGACGGCGATCTGCCAGCAGAGACGCGGATGTTGAGCTTGACGTCCGGTCTCCTCGCCTCCGCGTGGTCGCTCGGCGCCATGTTCGATCCCGAACATCCGGTGCAGTCCTACCAGCGGGACCTGCGCAGGGCCGGCCTGCAGGTCGCGCCTTCAGGACCCGACAGCAACGTGGGCCTCACGATCTCGGGCAAGTTCTAGAGCGACAGACGGGCCGAAGCCGCATGCAAACGGCAAGGAGTCGAATCGCCGAGGCGCCATGAGACGCCAAGACTCTTGTGTTTCTCTTGGCGTCCCTGGCGCGCTTGGCGGTTCATTTCTCCGGTTTCCAAGCTGATCTGCGCTCTGGCGGGTCATCCCCCGAGCGCCTCCAGGGGAGCGCGCTCGGGGCCAGCGCTCCGGCAGGCCCTGTCGTGGCCCGCCATCGCGCTCGTGTGTCCTCGGTCGACATCTGGAGGAGCTCGGGGACACAGCAGTGATTGTCAGCGTTTCGCGCTCCTTCGAGCGCTCATCAAGGAGGATTGGCCATGAGCAATGTTCTCATCGTCGTGTTCATGCTCATCGTGGGATGTGGCGGGGAGGCCCCGGCCGCGAGCTATGTGGCTTGCGAGTTCACCGGCAGCACCCCGGGAGGCGTGACGGTCCGTAGCTGCGCCGAGCTCGAGACCTACGATGCGGACAAGCACGAAAGCCAGTGCAAGGACACGTCAAACCTCGAGGCCGAGCTCGTCGATCGATGCTCCACCGACGACGTGCTCGGCGCTTGCGTCCTCACCGGCGACGGCGAGACCATGACGACGTACTATTACGAAGCAGGGCCGCTCACGGCGGACATCGTCAAGCCGATTTGCGACGAAGTGAATGGCACCTGGACGCCGCGCTGACCCGATGCGTGTCGCCGCGGTCTCGGAGGAGCCCCTGGCGCGCCGCCGGCGCGAGCTGGGTGGATCGCGGGTCGGTGCACCCCCGCCGCCGAGCGCCTCGACTCGCCGTGGATCGACGTGATCACGGGATCGTGTCGTCGACGTAGTATCCGGCGCTTCCAACCGGAACCGTCACGGCGCCGGAGCCGACGGTGAACGCCCCGTTCGGCGTGATGTTGGCCGGGTTCTGTCCTTGCGTGATCGTCTGGTACCAGGTCAGCCGCGTGATCTCTCCGCCGCCCGTGCCGATCCGCAGGTGCACGTTGCCGCTGTCATAGCGGTATCCACCGCTCACCTGGTCGCTCGAGAACCACGTCCAGGAGGAGCTCACCGGCAGCTGAAACTGCTGCGTTCCGCTCGGCGTCGGCGGCGCGCCGCTGCCGTCCGTGTGGCTGAAGCTCACGCCCTTCTTGCCGAGGTACTGCAGGCTCGCCGTGGTCACATCAAAGTACTCGGTGTTCGCCTGGTAGCTGCCCACGTTGCTCCCGCCGATCGCAAGGGCTCGAAAGAACGGCTGGCCGTTCGAGAAGGTCGCCGTGTACAGCCGCCATGGGGTCGACATGCCAGGGTCGAGCTGCGCTTCGCTCACCGAGTCGACCTCCTCCTCTCCTGGTTGCTCTATCCTCTCGGCGACGACGCAGCCCGACGCCGCCAGCATCGCGAAGACCGCCGTCCCTGCCTGCACCAACATGCTCTGCGCTTGCATACGAGCCGAACCTCTCTATGTGCTTTCATGGCCCAGATCCGCCGGGAGCCGACGATCCCGGGAGGCCTGCCGGACCCCAAGTAAATGGAGTAAACGAAGCAGGAGATCGGCGGGATACTCCGCGAGCTTTGCCCCCAGCGCGAGATCGAAATGGCGACAAGCGCATGAAGGCGGTCCGTTCAGGAGGCTGACGGGGGAGGCTGGCGGGGTCGATCGAGCACCATGATCCCGCTGGCGCGCGGCGGGCCCTGGTCGGCACAAGTCGGCACGACTCGGCACGAATTCAGGGGACCGCCATCGCCAGCGCCGAGCGCTGCATCGCCGGAATTAGCGAGAGACGAGGTCCGTCATCCAGGGCACGTCGGGGGTCGTTCTCAGGACCGTATGGGCCCACTGCTGGTCGTCCATCCGCTCGAAGTCCTCGGTGACGGCCTCGAAGTACGACGAGGCGAGCCCCACGAACGCGCGAGGCGCGCCGCCGCAGGGATCGGCCGTCACGACCATGAGCCGCGGCAGGCCGGTGCCCACGTGCAGCACGCGGCCGACCGGCGCGCCGCCCTCGTCGGTCGGCTGGGTGTGCACGTCGGCGATCGTCGGATCCTGCTCCAGGCTCTTCATCTGGTCGAAGAAGAGCTGCATGTACCACCCCTCGACATAGGGCGTACCGCACCCTTGCGGCTGGACCTTCACGGCCTGGTTGATGAAATCGAGGTGCTCCTGGGTGAGGGGGAGGCCGGCGCGCTCGTTCGCGGCCATCTCGCCGAGCGTCCGCGCGACGTCGTGGAGCTGGGAGAAGTACGCCGACACCCTCTCCCCGAGCTGCGGCGCGCTCGACAGATCGAGCGCGCCGACGATCTCGACGCCGTGCTCGGCCAGCTCGGCGATGCGCGTGTAGAACGCCGGGTACGGGTCGACGTACGCGTCCGGGAACTCGCACGTGTCCCCGCCCGTGTACGACTGCTTGGCGTAGAGCAGCGTGTCGTGGCGGAGCTCGGCCCAGGAGGCGAGCTGGGTGCTCAGCAGGCGACGGCCCCACGCCTCGGTCTTCGTCACGCCGGGCAGCCCCTCGCCGTCGCCGATCGCCCGCGCCGGCGACAGCTCCCGCAGCGCGCCGAGCCAGCGGTTGTAGAGGTTCTTGCCCCAGAAGTCCTCGGGGTGCGCGTCGACGAGCACGCGCATCATGTGCAGATCGGGCGCGTAGCCGAACTGCCCGAGCTCGGGGGCGAGCAGCTGGCCCGCCTGATCGTTGCCGAGCGCGGCGAAGCCCACGTCGAGCGGGTTCGGCATCATGCGCTTGACGGCGCCGCCCTGCACCCGGTCGAAGACCACGTTCGAGAAGACGTGGGAGTCGACGACGTACCGCTGGCCGAGCAGCGCGAAGCTCGACGAGAGGGGCAATGTGCCCTTGCCGAGCCCGTTGATCATGATGTGGCTCGAGATCCGCTGCGTCCCGTAGCCCTCCTTCACGATCACGTCGGCGATCCGCGCGTCCGGGACGCCGGCGAGGCCGGAGGCGTCGCCGAGGCCGAGGTCGGCGAGCAGGTCGTCGAGCTCCGGCAGGGTCATGTAGTCGCTCTCGCCGACGAAGGCCTGGACGGCGTCGTCGATGCGCTTGTAGCGCGCGAGGGTCTCCGCGTCGGCCAGGGCGCGCAGCACGTAGGCGCCCTCGAGGTGCCGCCGCTGGAAGCGCTGGGTGCCGTCCTGCTGGGTCTCGAGGAAGCGGAAATCCACGCGGCCGAGCCACATCATGCTGCGGAAGTAGCGCGCGAGCTCGGGGTACAGCTCTTCGGCGTAGTGGCCGCGGGGCTCGAACTGCGAGAAGTCCATGAGCCGCTCGGAGCCGAAGAGGCGGACCGCCGCCATGCCGTCGTGGGCCTCGGCGCCCGCGACGAGCTCGTCGATCGCCGCGGCGCTGGCGCCCGCGACGGGGGCGACGGGCGCGCCCTCGAGCAGCGCGAGCGCGACGGCCGTGAAGAGATCCGCGTCCGCGCGCGCCTCGGCGCCGAGCTCTGCTCCGGCGCCCTCGGCGAGCCGCGCGCGCATCTGCTTCAGCATCGTCCCGAGCTCGGGCGCGAGCGAGGCGTGCTCCACCGCCTTCAGGATCGCGTCGTACGAGCGGTGGACCGCGAACAGGATCGAGTCCGCGGACACGTAGAGCGGCAGGTCGAGCGCGTAGATGCTGCTGTAGCCGTAGGCGAAGGTCGGGAAGGACTTCTTGCTCGAGATGACGAAGCCGTTCTCGGAGAGCTTCGCGAGCTCGCCCTCGTCGAGGGCGAGCGCGGTGCCCTGGAGGAGCGAGAGGCCCGCGGCCTCCGCCGGCGCATAGGACAGGCCCGACGCGAAGGGGACGGGGTACCGCGAGGCGAAGTCCTCGGCGGCCATGCTCGCCGAGGCCTCCTGTTCGGCGAGCAGCGCGGTGAGCTCCGCCTGCTGCTCGGGCCCGAGCTCCGTGCCCGGCAGCTGGGTGCCGTCGGCGCCGGGCGCGGGCTGGCTCCCCTCGCCCGAACAGCCGGCGGCGAGGGCGACGAGGATCGGGACGACGTGAAGGCGAAGAAGCAGGTTGCGCATCGTGCTCCCCTTTCGAAGCGTGCCCCTCGGCCCGGGGCGTGACGGCCTCGCAAGCAAAGGTGGTGCCGTGGGCTCTTCTCCGGCCTTGGGGACGATCGCGCGACCCCCTGAGCCGTGAGCCTCCCCTCGCGGGACTTCAGCGGAGGAGCCCCGTTTGACCCGCCCCTTGAAGCTCGTCCGACCGCCGCCGCCCGCCCCGAAGCGGGCCTTCGCTGGCGACGACGCGGCCCTCGTGCACGCGTTCCGGCGGGGCGACCCGGGGGCGCGCGCCGCGCTCTACGACCGGTTCGCGGATCACGTCCACCGGGTGCTCTACCGGCTGCTGGGCTTCAGCCACGACCTGGCCGACCTGCACCACGACGTCTTCGTCCGCGCGCTCGGCTCGCTGCCGGGCCTGGAGGACCCGAGCGCGCTCAAGGGCTGGCTCACGATGATCGCCGTGCACGTGGCGCGATCGTCGATCACCCGCAGGAAGCGGCGCAGCTGGCTCTGGTTCCTGCCGAGCGAGGAGCTGCCCGAGGTCGAGTCCGGCGCGGCGTCGGGCGACGTGCTGGACGCCTTGCGCGCGACCTACGCGGTCCTCGACGCGCTCCCGGTGGACGAGCGCATCGCCTTCGCGCTCCGGTTCATCGACGGGATGGAGCTCACCGAGGTCGCCGCGGCGTGCGAGACCTCGCTCGCGACGATCAAGCGGCGGCTCGCCCGCGCCAGCGCCCGCTTCGAGGCCGAAGCCCGCAAGCAACCCGCGCTCGAGGCGTGGCTCGATGGAGGTACCCGGTGGGGCAATCCGAGCGCCCGCTGACCGCCCTGGGGCGGCACGTGGCCGAGCTGCAAAACCGGACGCCGGCGGCGCGGCTCGATCGCGAGCGCGGGCGAGCGCGGCTGCTCGCGGCGGCGCGGCTGCCCGATACGGAGCAAGCCGCTCGTGGATCGGGGCTCCGCCGCGGGTCCCCCGGAGCGCCGCGGCTGGCGAGGCTCCGCGGCGACGGCGCGGCGAGCGGCCCCGGACTGCCGGCGCCCGGAAGGCCCTTCGCGGCGCGGCGCGCCGTCTCGCTGGCGGCAGCGGCGCTGGTCGTCGCCGCGCTCGCCGTGGCGTTCGTGGCGCGCCCCCGCGCTCCCATGCGCTTCGAGCTCGGGACGGCCGAGCCAGGGGTCGTCGGCGCGTGGATCGCCGCGCCGACCACGGCGGAGCTGCCGATCCGGTTCTCCGACGGCTCGCTGCTCCGCCTCGCGCCCGGGGGGCGCGCCCGCGTCGCCTCGGTGGACGCGGACGGCGCGGAGCTCTCCCTCGAGCGAGGCGCGCTCGATCTCTCGGTCGTCCACCGCGAGGGCGCGCGCTGGACGGTGCGGGTCGGGCCGTTCCAGGTCCACGTGATCGGGACGCGCTTCGAGACCCGCTGGGACCCGGAGACCGAGCAGCTCGTTGTCGCGCTGCGCGAGGGGGTGATCACGGTCTCCGGGCCGGTGGTGGGTGATGCGCGCGCCGTCCGCGCCGGCGAGCGGCTCACCATCTCGGCCGCGACGAACACCCTCGCGGTGGGCTCGATCGACGCCGCCTCGGGCCTCACCTCGACGGCGGTCCCCCAGGGCGCGCCTGCCTCGAGCGCGGCCGCTCCAGGCGCGCCTGCCCCGAGCGAAGCCGCTCCAGGCGCGGCGCCCTCGAGCGCGACCGCTCCGAGCGCGGCGGCCACGAGCGCGGCCGCTCCGAGCGCGGCGCCCTCGACGAGCGGGCCTTTCGCGACCGCCCGCGCCCCGGGAGCGGGGACGGCCGCGCTGGAAGGGCGAGCGGGCGGCGGGGGCTCGGTCGCTCCCCTGCCCGCGCGCCGAGAGGCGTCGTCGTGGCGCGCCCTGGCCCTCGAGGCCAGGTACAGGGACGCCCTGGCCGCCGCGGAGGGCGACGGCTTCGACGCGCTCTGCGATGCAGCGAGCGCGAGCGATCTGCGCGCGCTCGGCGACGCCGCCCGGCTCGGTGGGAGCCCGGCGCGCGCCGCCCAGGCCTTCGCCTCCCTCCGCGCCCGGTTCCCTGGCTCGCCCGAGGCGGCGTCGGCCGCGTTCATGCTGGGGAGGATCGCCCAGGACCAGAGCAAGGACCACGCGGCCGCCGCAGGCTGGTTCGCCCGGTACCTGAGCGAGCAGCCGGCGGGCCCGTTCGCCGCCGACGCCGCGGGGCGCCTCGTCGAGGCGGAGGACAGGCGGGGCGACGAGGCGGGCGCCCGGAGGGCGGCCGAGCAGTACCTCGCCGCTCATCCGAGCGGCTCGCACGCGGGGTACGCGAAGCACGTGCTCGCGCGCGGCGCGAAGGCGATCACCCCCGGAGGCTCGCCAGGCAGGCCAGTCACCCCCGGAGGCTCGCCAGGCAGGCCAGTCACCCCCGGAGGCTCGCCCGGCGAGCCGGGCCCTGCCGCCGAGCCTCCGGCGCCGTGAGACGCCGCTCCGCGACGCTCCTCCTCGCCGGGGCCGCGCTCGCCGCCGGGGCCTCGCTCCCGGAGGGCGCGCGCGCCGACGAGGCCCGGACCGAAGCCCCCTCGACCATCGCTGTCCTCTGCGCCCCCGGCGATCGCTTCGGCCTGCGGATCGTGGCCGAGATCGAGTCGCTGGGCTTCCGGGCGGAGCGCCTCGACCCCGCGACCGAGCCGGCGTCGCGCGCGTCCCTCGAGGCCTCGGCGCGCGAGGTGGGCGCCATCGCCGCGATCCGCGCCGTCCCCTCCGAGCGCGGCGTCGAGATCTGGATCGCCGATCGGGTGACCGGCAAGACCGTCCTCCGCGAGATGGCGGACGACGGCGGCACGCCCGACCGCGACGCGGCGCTCGCGCTCCGCGCCGTCGAGCTCCTGCGCGCCAGCCTCCTCGAGGTCGGCCTGCCCGAGCCCCCGCCCGGAGAGGTGCCCGCGACGCCCGAGATCCGCGAGAAGCTGCGGGTGCGCGCGCCGGACACGCCGCCCGCGCCGGCCCAGAGGCCGTCGCCGGCGCTCCGGCTCTCCCTCGCTCCCGGCGTGCTGCTGAGCCCAGGCGGCTTCGGCGCGGAGGTCAGCGTCGATGTCGGCCTCTCCTGGATGCCGAGCGAGCACGTCGGCGCGATCGCGTTCGCCGCGATCCCGATCAGCGCCCACCAGATCGAGCGATCGCAAGGCACCGCCGAGCTCTCCGTCCTGCTCGCCGGCGGGGGAGCGCGCTTCCAGCTGGCCCCGCGCGACAGCCCGTGGACGGCCTCGGCAGACTTCGGCTTCTCGGCCGTGTTGCTCTGGAGCTCGGGGGTGTCCAGCCAAGGCTTCCGCTCGAGCGCATCCGCCGCGGTGGCCGCCAGCCCCTTCGCGGGCGTCGGCCTCTCCTTCGCCCTGACTCCCACCTTCCGGCTGCGCGCCGACGCCCTCGCCAGCGTGCTCGTCCAGGGTGTCTCCGTCCGTTTCGTCGAGCAGGAGACAGCGACCTGGGGCAAACCGTTCATCCTCTCTTCAGCCGGCATCGAGCTCGATCTGCTTTTATGAGCCGCCGTCACGCGCCGGAGGGACTTCACCTCTGGAGCCTGGCCTGGAGGTCGTTCGAATGAAACGATGGATGATGGTCCTCGGAGCGATGGCGGTGATGAACAGCGGATGTGAAGAGATCGTCTTCAATCCCATTCAAAATGGGGGTTGGGGGAGCCCCCCGGCCCCCATGGTGCCCGACGACGGCGATGAGGTGGACGACGACGATGTAGACGACGTGGACGACGGCGCCTCGGCCGTCCACGTCATCGCGCTGCGAGGCAGCGACGTGGTCCCCGGCTCCCTCTACTTCACGGGCAGTCCACCGCCCTGGGAGACCCCGGACGCACTCGTCCTGTACTTCAGCAACGCTGTCGAGCAGTGCGCCCAGCCCGTGCTCGATCTCGAGGCCGGCGTCGACTGTGACAAGGCAGGTACCTGGCAATTCATCCTGATGATTCCGCCCGAGCTCAACGAGCCAGGTCTCATCGATCTCTCCGCCATGCACATCCCCTTCTCCAAAACTGTGATCTTCTCCGGTTGCGGTGGCGCGAGCGGCTCGGGTCCCGGCCATGAGGGCACGCTCGAGATCGTCAGCAGCGACGAGACCTCGCTGTTCGTGAAGGTGCGGGGCGCGGGCGACGAGAACTGGCCGGTCGACGGCGATTACACGGTCCAGCGCTGCGGCACATAGCTCCACGGTCACACGGCGGCTCGCCGTCAGGCTCCCGGAGGAGCAGCACAGCGCGCCCGCGCGGCAGGCGGCGGCGGATCCTCGGCGAATTCCCTCGCTTCCCCTCGTCGTCGCAGGCGAGCGGGCGCGACGGCGCTTTGCCATTTTCCATGGCGGAGCGCGGCGCGTTTGGCAACATGCACCGACGCTCGACGCCTCGGAGGCCGCCGCGTCGGCCTTCGAAGATCCCCCTATGGCCGATAGTCCACGCTACGTCGTGATCGAGGTCCTGCACGACGGGCCCGAGACGATCCTCTACCGAGCCCGGCGCGAGGAGGACGGCCGGCCGGTGGTGCTCAAGGTCCTGCGGCGCGACCACGCGAGCCCCCGCGCCCTCGGCCGGCTGCGCCACGAGCACGAGGTCGCCAGGGCGCTCGACTCGACGGCCATCGTCAAGGCCCACGGGATCGAGGCGTTCCGGGACCAAATGACGCTGGTCCTCGAGGATTTCGGCGGCCGCTCGCTCGACCGGCTCATCCAGGGGCCGACACCGCTCGAGCGCTTCTTCCCCCTCGCGCTCCGCCTCTCGGGCGCGGTCGCCGAGCTGCATCGACACCACGTCATCCACAGGGACATCAAGCCCCAGAACCTGCTCTACAACCCCGATACCGGGGAGGTGAAGATCACCGACCTCGGGATCGCCTGCCTCTCGCCCCGCGAATGCCACGACCTCTCCCACGACGGGCTCATCGCGGGGACGCTGGCGTACATGGCGCCCGAGCAGACGGGCCGGATGAACCGCCCCACCGATGAGCGGACCGACCTGTACTCCCTCGGCGTCACCTTCTACGAGCTGCTGACCGGCGCCTTGCCCTTCCAGGCGAGCGATCCCGTGGGATGGGTGTATTGCCACGTCGCCCTGCGCCCATCCCCACCCCACGCGCTCGTCCCCTCGATTCCCCCGCAGCTGTCGGCGGTCGTCCTCAAGCTGCTCTCCAAGTCCGCCGAGGATCGCTACCAGAGCGCGCTCGGCCTGCAGCACGACCTCGACGAGTGCTCCGCCAGGTGGCGAGCGAGCGGGGCGATTCCGCCCTTCCCGCTCGGCGAGCGCGATCTCTCCGATCGGTTCCAGATCCCGCAGCGGCTCTACGGCCGCGAGCGCGAGCTGAGGGACCTGCTCGCCGCGTTCGACCGGACGGTCGCGAGCGGCCGCCCCGAGCTCGTGCTCGTGTCCGGCTACTCGGGTGTCGGCAAGTCGTCGCTCGTCGCCGAGCTGCGCGGGCCGGTGGTGCGCGAGCGGGGCTTCTTCCTCTCCGGCAAGTTCGAACAGCTGAGGCGCGACGTCCCTTACCACGCCTTCCTCCAGGCGTTCCGGGCGCTCTTGCGGGAGATCCTGTGCGTGAGCGAGGAGGAGCTCGAGCGCTGGCGGCAGCGCCTCCGGGAGGCCGTCGGCTCGACCGGCGCGCTGCTCGCCGGCGTGCTCCCCGAGCTCGCGCTGCTCCTCGGCCCGCAGCCGCCCGTGCCCGAGCTCCCGGCCGTCGAGGCCCGGCACCGGTTCCATGCGGCGCTCCAGCGCTTCGTGGCGGCGTGCGTCCAGGAGGAGCACCCCATGGTGCTCTTCCTCGACGATCTCCAGTGGGCCGACGCCGGGAGCCTCCAGCTGCTCGAGCAGCTCATCACCTACACCGAGACCGGACACCTCCTGCTCATCGGCGCTTACCGGGACAACGAGGTCGGCCCGGCGCACCCGCTGCCGCTCATGCTGGCCGACGCGCGGAAGCGCGGCGCGACCTTCAGCGACCTCGTCCTCGCGCCGCTCTCCGCCTCCGACGTCGGGGCGCTCGTCGCGGGGGCGGTCCACGCCGCGGCCCAGCGCTCCGAGCCGCTCGCGCGGCTCGTCCACGAGAAGACCGGCGGCAACCCCTTCTTCGCGATCCAGTTCCTCTTCGAGCTGCACCAGGAAGGCCTCATCGCCTTCGACGCGAAGGCCGGCGCCTTTCAATGGGACATCGCCGCGATCCGCGACAAGGGCTTCACCGACAACGTCGTCGAGCTGATGGTGGGCAAGCTGAAGCGGCTCCCCGTCCCGACGCAGGACGCGCTCAAGCTCGCCGCCTGCCTCGGCGCCAGCCTGGACCTCGACACCCTCGCGCTGGTCGCGAGCCGCCCTGCAGCCGAGCTCGGCGAGGCGCTCGCCGAGGCCGTGCGCGAGGGGCTGCTGCTCCGCCGGGGCGCCGCCTACCGGTTCCTCCACGATCGGGTGCAGCAGGCCGCCCATGCGCTGATCCCCGCCGGACAGCTCGCCGAGGTGCACCTCTGCATCGGCCGGCTGCTCCTGAAGGGCCAGCGCGCGGACGAGCGCGAGGAGGCGCTCTTCGACGTCGTGGGGCACCTGAACCGCGGCGCCGCGCTCCTCCGTTGCCAGGCGGAGCGCGACGAGCTCGCCGCGCTGAACCTCCGCGCCGGCAGGAAGGCCAAGGCCGCCGCGGCCTTCCAGTCCGCCGCCGCGCTCTTCGCCGCGGGCCTCTCCCTGCTCGCGCCCGGCTGCTGGGAGGCGCGGCACGCGCTGACCTACGATCTGACCTTCGAGCGCGCGCACGCCGCGTACATCACCGGCGGCTTCGACGAGGCCGAGCGGCTCCTGCGAGAGCTCATGGATCACGCGAGCACCGAGGCCGAGCGAGCCGCGGCCGTCGAGCTCGCCATCGCCCTGAGCGTGACCCGCGGGCAGTGCGCCCGCGCGGTCGAGATCGGGCTCTCGTTCCTCCGCTCCTGCGACGTGGACCTGTCGATCCCGCTCACCGAAGCGCGGCTCGCGGAGGAGACCGAGGGCGTCTGGAAGGCCCTCGGCGACCGGGCGATCGAGGGCCTGATCCGCCTGCCTCCCATGACGCACCCGACGTGCAAGATCGCGATGAGCGTCCTGGCGAGCGTGTCTGTCCCCGCGTACTTCGTGAACCCGGACCTGAACTACCTCGTCGTCGCGCGCATGGTGAAGCTCAGCCTGCAGCACGGGAATGCCGCGAGCTCGCCCCACGCGTATGCGGCCTTCGCGAAGGTGATCGGCCCGAAATACGGGCGGTACCAGGAGGGATATCTGTTCGGCAAGCTCGGTCATGACCTGGTGGAGAGGGACAACCTCCTCGCCATGAAGGCCATGGTCTTTTCCTTGTTCGGTAATCTGATCATCTTCTGGAAGCGCCACTACCGAGAGACGTATCCGTACACGCGCGCCGGCTTCAACGCCGCGGTCGAGACCGGCAACCTGAACGAGGCGTGCTTCCTCTGCATCTGGGCCCCGCTGTTCCCGCTGCTCGCCGGCGAGCCGCTGGAGGACGTCCTCCGCGAGGTCGAGGAGCACCTCCGCTTCGTGCGCAAGACCGGATACGAGTTCGTCTACAACATCCTCCTGGGCGCCTACGCGCTTGTCCAGGCGCTGCGAGGCAGGCCGGCCCGGCTCCCGATGATGGATGGATCCGAGCTGGATCCGGGCGCGTTCGAGGCGCGGCTGCCTCCCGGGGACATGGGCGGCGTGCTCAGCTTTTATTGCAGCTTGAAGGCCCAGGGGCTGTTCTTGCTCGGCTCCCCCGCGGAGGCGTGCGAGGCGACGCGCCGGGTGATCGTCGACAGGCCCTGGAGGACCGAGCCGCACGCGCTCGTGGCGGAGGACTTCTATTATCACGCGCTCGCGCTCGCGGCGCTCGTCGACGACGGCAATGCGCACGACGCGCGCAGCCCGCGCGAGGCGCCGCCGTCGCCGGAGCGGGAGCTGCCGGACGAGCTGCTCGACTGCGAGCGGCAGCTCGGCGAGTGGGCCAGGAGCGGCCCCGACAATTACCTCCACAAGCACGCCCTGGTCCGCGCCGAGATCGCCCGGCTCCGCGGGCAGGAACCGGAGGCGACCCGGCTCTACGAGCAGGCCGCGTCGGCGGCGCGGGAGGGCGGCTTCGTCCAGCACGAGGCCATCGCCTGCGAGCTCGCCGCGGCGTTCTACCGCGCGCGCGGCCTCGCCACGGCCGCCGACGCCCATCTTCAGAAGGCCCGCGCCGCCTACTTCCGCTGGGGCGCCCACGCCAAGGTGGAGCAGCTCGACCAGCGTTATCCCTTCCTCGTCGAGCGAAAGCCGATCGCCCCCACCGTCACCTTCGCCGTCCGCGCCGAGCAGTTCGACGTCCTGTCCATCGTCAAGGCCTCTCAGAGCATCTCCGGCGAGCTCAAGCTCCCGCGCCTGCTCGAGATGCTCCTGCGCACGGTGATCGAGCACGCGGGCGCAGAGGAAGGCTATGTGCTCCTGGCCCGAGGAGATCGCCTGTCGACCGCGGCGGCGATCGCCGGGTCCGGGGGCGCCGCGCGGCTGCTCGACGCGGGCGAGGCGGCGGCGGCCGCGCTGCCGCAATCCATCCTCAACTACGTTCGCCGCAGCCACGAGCGCGTGCTGCTCGATGACGCCGCCGGGCGGCACCCTTTCCTGGAAGAGGAGTATTTCACGCGGAAGAAGCCGAGGTCGGTGCTGTGCCTGCCGATCGTGCGCCAGGCGCGGCTGCTCGGCGTGCTCTACCTGGAGAACCGGCTCGTGGCCGGGGCGTTCACTCCCGGGCGGCTCACCGTGCTCGAGCTGCTCGCCTCGCAGTCGGCCATCTCGCTCGAGAACGCCATGCTCTACGCCGATATCGAGCAGGAGAACGCCGAGCGGCGGCGGGCGGAGCGGGAGCTCCAGACCAACCAGAAGACGCTCCAGGCCATCATCGACAACTCCGCGGCGGCCATCTACCTCAAGGATCGCGAGGGCCGGCACCTGCTCGCCAACCGCGGGGTGAGCCGCGCCCTCGGCAGGCCGCTCGATCAGATCATCGGAAAGACCAGCGCCGAGCTCCTGCCCGCCGCGCGCGCCGAGGCGCTGGACGCGCACGACCGGCAAGTGCTCGACAGGGGCGAGCCGCTCGAGTTCGAGGAAGAGCTGTTCATGGAGGACGGGCCGCGCACCTACCTGTCGGTCAAGTTCCCGCTCGGCGAGGACGTGATGTCCGGCGTGATCTGCGGCGTCTCCACCGACATCACCGAGCGCAAGCGCGCCGAGCTGGCCGAGCGCTTCCTCGCCGAGGCGAGCCGCAAGCTCATGGCCCTCGGCTACGGCGCCACCCTCGAGAGCGTCGCGCAGCTCGCCGTGCCCGAGCTGGCCGACCAGTGCGTGGTCGACGTGCGCCTCGATCCGGACACTCCGGAGCGCACGGCCACCGCGGGGGTGCCGGCCGAGCTCGCAGGTGCGGTGATGGACGCGCTGCAGCCGCTCTCGGCGGCGTCGCTGAGCCGCCCCGAGGTCGGCGACGTCCGCGCCGCGCCCCTCCTGGAACGGCTCGGCGTTCACTCCTTGCTCCGGGCTCCGCTCCTCGCGCGCGACCGGTGCTTCGGCGTCATGACCCTGCTCGCGACCTCGCCACGGCGCCGCTACGGCCCCGCCGAACTGTGGCTGGCCGAGGAGCTGGCGAGCCGCGCCGCGCTCACCCTCGACAACAGCCGCCTGTTCACCGAGGCCCAGGAGGCGATCGAGCGCCGCGACGAGTTCCTCCTCGTCGCTTCGCACGAGCTCAAGACCCCCCTCACCTCGCTCAAGATGCAGGCCCACCTCCTCGCCCGGCTCCTGCCCCGCTTCCAGCGCGCCGAGGTCGCTCCGGAGCGCATCGACGCCGCCATCCAGGTCCTCAACCGACAGATCGCGCGCCTCGCCCACCTGGTCAACGAGCTGCTCGACGTCACCCGCCTGAACGCCGGCCGCCCTCTCCCTCGCGCGCGCGCCCCTCGACCTGGCCGCCCTGACGCGCGAGGTCGTCGAGCGCATGCACCAGCAGCTCGCCGACGCCCGCTGCCGCACCCAGCTCGACCTGGACGAGCCCGTGGTCGGGCACTGGGATGCTTCTCGCATGGAGCAGGTCCTCATCAACCTCCTGTCCAACGCGCTCAAGTACGGCGCGGGAGGCCCCATTCACGTCGTCGTGCGCGGCCTGGAAGGCCGCGCGCTGCTCGTCGTCCGCGATCATGGCATCGGCATCGCCGAGGCCGACCAGGCCAGGATCTTCGAGCGCTTCGAGCGCGCCGTCTCCGTCCGCAACTTCGGCGGCCTCGGCCTCGGCCTCTACATCGTCCGGTGGATCGTCACCTCCCACGGCGGCACCATCCGCGTCGAGAGCGCGCCAGGCGCGGGCGCCACCTTCATCGTCGAGCTCCCCTTGCGCCCGGCCGAGGCGGAGACAGACGGCCAGGGCACCTCCCTCTCGCCCACGTAGGCGCTCACCCGGGCCCCCTCGGAGCGACCGGTCCACTCGCCGTCCTGCGGGCGAGCCGGTGCGAGGACGCGCCGCCATTTCCCGTGGCGAAGCATGGCGCGTTTGGCACCATCAGGCCCGACGCCGACGCCTCGGAGGCCGCTCCGGCTGCCGACGATCCGACCTATGCCAGAAAGTCCGCGTTACCTCGTGGTGGAGGTCCTGCACCAAGGTGCAGAGACGATCCTCTACCGGGCGCGGCGCGCGGAGGACGGCCGACCGGTGGTGCTCAAGGTCCTGCGGCGCGACCACGCGAGCCCCCGCGCCCTCGGCAGGCTCCAGCACGAGCTCGAGGTCGCCAGAGCGCTCGATTCGCCCGTCGTCATCAAGGCCTATGGGATCGAGCCATTCCGCGACCAGGTGACGCTGGTCCTCGAGGACTTCGGCGGCCGCTCGCTCGACCAGCTGCTCGATGGCGACGGGCCCATGCGCGCGATGCGCGGGATGGCGATCGAGCGCTTCTTCCCCCTCGCTCTCCGCCTGACCGACGCGCTGGCCGAGCTGCACCGCCATCACATCATCCACAAGGACATCAAACCCCAGAACCTGCTCTGCAACCCCGACACCGGCGAGGTGAAGATCACCGATCTCGGCATCGCCTGCCTGCTGCCCCGCGAGTCCCAGGACCTCACCCGCGACAGGCTCATCGAGGGCACGCTCGCGTACATGGCGCCCGAGCAGACGGGCCGCATGAACCGCTGGATCGACGAGCGGACCGACCTGTACTCCCTTGGCATCACCTTTTACCAGACGCTGACTGGCGCCCTGCCGTTCCAGGCCAGCGATCCCGTCGGGTGGGTGCACTGCCACATCGCCCAGGCGCCGCGGCCGCCGCACGCGCTCGTCCCCTCGATTCCACCGCAGCTCTCCGCCGTCGTCCTCAAGCTGCTCTCCAAGGCCGCCGAGGAGCGCTACCAGAGCGCCCTCGGCCTGCGCCACGACCTCGAACGGTGCTCTTCCCAGCTGCGGGCGACCGGCGCCATCGAGCCCTTCGCGCTCGGTGAGCGCGATCTCTCCGACCGGTTCCGCGTCCCGCAGCGGCTCTACGGCCGCGAGCGCGAGATCGAGGCGCTGCTCGTCGCGTTCGAGCGCGTGGTCGCGGCTGGCCGGCCCGAGCTCGCGCTCGTGTCGGGCTACTCGGGCATCGGCAAGTCCTCGCTCGTCGCCGAGCTGCACAGGCCCGTCGTGCGCGAGCGCGGCTCCTTCCTCTCCGGCAAGTTCGAGCAGCTGAAGCGCGACGTCCCTTATCTCCCTTTCCTTCAGGCGTTCCGGGCGCTCTTGCAGGAGATCCTCGGCGCGAGCGAGGAGCAGGTCGAGCGCTGGCGACAGCGCCTCCGCGAGGCCCTCGGCCAGGACGCCAGTCTGCTCGCCGACGTGCTCCCCGAGCTCACGGTCCTCCTCGGCCCGCAGCCGCCCGTGCCCGAGCTTCCCCCCGCCGAGGCGCAGAGCCGGCTGCTCGCTGCGCTCCGGCGCTTCGTCGCCGCCTGCGCCCGGAAGGAGCACCCCGTCGCCCTCTTCCTCGACGACCTACAATGGGCCGACCCCGCCAGCCTCCTCCTGCTCGAGCAGCTCGCCACCTATACCGGCACCGAGCACCTGCTGCTGATCGGCGCCTACCGCGACAACGAGGTCGGCCCCGCGCACCCGCTCCGGCTCACGCTCGCCGAGGCGCAGAGGCGCGGCGCCGCCGTCTCCGAGCTCGTCCTCGCGCCGCTCTCCGCAGCCCACGTCGGCGCGCTCGTCGCCGAGGCCGTCCACGCGCCCGACGCGCAGGTGGAGCCGCTCTCGCAGCTCGTCCACGAGAAGACCGGCGGCAACCCCTTCTTCGTGCTCCAGTTCCTCTTCGAGCTGCACCAGGAAGGTCTCATCACCCTCGACGCCGAGCAGCGCGTATGGCGCTGGGACATCGCTGCCATCCGCGACAAGGGCTTCACCGACAACGTCGTCGAGCTGATGGTGGGCAAGCTCAAGCGGCTCTCCATCCCGGCGCGGGATGCGCTCGAGCTCGCCGCGTGCCTCGGCAGCAGCCTGGACCTCGACACCCTCGCGATCGTCGCGCGCCGATCGGCGGAAGCGCTCCGCGACGCGCTCGAGGAGGCCGCGCGGGAGGTGCTCCTGCTCCGCCGGAGCTCTGGCTATCGCTTCCTCCATGACCGGGTGCAGCAGGCCGCGTATTCGCTGATCCCGCCCGAGCAGCTCGCCGAGGTGCACCTCCGGATCGGCCAGCTGCTCGTGAAGGCGCAGCGCGCCGACGAGCGCGACGCGTCGCTCTTCGACGTCGTGGGGCACCTGAACCGCGGCGCCGCGCTCCTCCGTTCCCAGGCCGAGCGCGACGAGCTCGCCGCGCTGAACCTCCGCGCCGGAAGGAAGGCCAAGGCCGCCGCGGCCTTCCAGTCCGCCGCGGCGCTCTTCGCCGCGGGCCTCTCCCTGCTCGCGCCGGGCCGCTGGGAGGCCCGGCGCGCGCTGACCTACGATCTGACCTTCGAGCGCGCGCACGTCGCGTACATCACAGGCAGCTTCGACGAGGCCGAGCGGCTCCTCGAAGAGCTCATGGAGCGCGCGAGGACCAGGATCGAGACGGCCGCCGCCGTCGAGCTCGCCGTCGCGCTGAACGTCACGCGAGGGCGGCACGCTCGCGCGGTGGAGATCGGGCTCGGGTGGCTCCGCGCCTGCGACATCGCGCTCCCGCTCGGCCCCGGCGACGCGCAGGTCGACGAGGAGACCGAGCGCGTCTGGCGGGATCTGGGCGTTCGCGAGATCGCGGACCTGATCCACCTGCCCCGCATGACGAATCCGGAGATCGAGAGCGCGATGGGCGTGCTGAACGGGGTGTCCCTCCCCGCGTTCTTCATGGACGCGAACCTGCACTACCTCGTCGTCCTGCGGATGGTCCAGCTCAGCCTGCGCCACGGCAACGCCGACAGCTCCCCCAACGCGTACACCTTCTTCGCGCGGGTGATCGGCCCGAGGTACGGGCGATACAAGGAAGGATATCTGTTCGGCAAGCTCGGTCACGACCTGGCGCAGAGGAGCGGCCTGCTCACCACCAAATCGGTGGTGCTCACCATGTTTGGACAGCACATCGTCTTCTGGACCCACCATTACAGAGAGACGTATCCGTACACGCGCGCCGGCTTCAGCGCCGCGGTGGAGTCCGGCAACCTGAATGACGCCTGCTACAACTGCATGTGGGCCGAGGTGTTCCCGCTGCTCTCCGGGGAGCCGCTGGAAGACGTGCTCCGCGCGGTCGAAGAGCGCCTCGGCTTCGTGCGCAGGGCCGGTTACGCGTTACCGCACTGCGTCCTCCTCGGCATCTCCGCCATGATCCAGGCGCTGCGCGGGAGGCCGGTGCGCCTCTCGGCGCTGGACGGCTCGGCGCTGGACCTGCTGGCCTTCGAGGCGTCGCTGGAGGAAGGGAATCCCCCGCTCGTCCGCGCCCTCTATTACAACTTGAAGGCGCAGGCGCGCTTCCTGATCGGCCCTCCCGGAGCGGCGCTCGCCGCGGTGACCCGCGGGCGCGCCGAGCACCCCTGCAGGGTCGAGTCGAACGCCATCGTCGCCGAGAGCTCCTATTACCTCGCGCTCTCGCTCGCGGCCCTCTCCAGCGAGGCTCGCGAGGCGCGCCCCGCCCCGCCGGGGGAGCCCACGGACGAGCTGCTCGACTGCGAGCGGCAGCTCGGCGCCTGGGCCAGGAGCTGCCCCGAGAACTTCCTCCACAAGCACGCCCTGGTCCGCGCCGAGATCGCCCGGCTCCGCGGGCAGGAACCGCAGGCGATGCGGCTCTACGAGCAAGCCATCTCCTCGGCGCGGGAGGGCGGCTTCGTCCAGCACGAGGCCATCGCCTGCGAGCTCGCCGCGGGGTTTTACCGCGCGTGCGGCCTCTTCACGTCCGCCGACGCCTACCTGCGAGAGGCCCGCGCCGGCTACTTTCGCTGGGGCGCTCACGCCAAGGTGGAGCAGCTCGACCAGCGCTACCCCTACCTCGCCCCGCGCAAGCCGATCGCCCCCACCGTCACCTTCGCCGTGCGCGCCGAGCAGTTCGACGTCCTGTCGGTGGTCACCGCCTCTCAGAGCATCTCGGGCGAGCTCAAGCTCCCGCGCCTGCTGGAGACGTTGCTGCGCATCGTGGTCGAGCACGCGGGCGCCGGAGAGGGGGTCGTGCTCCTGCTCCGGGAGGATCGCCTGTCGACCGCGGCGGCGATCTCGACGTCCTCGACGTCCGGCGGCGCCGCGCGGCTGCTCGACGCGGGCGAGGCGGCGGCGGTCGCGCTGCCGCAATCCATCCTCAACTACGTTCGCCGGAGCCACGAGCGCGTGCGGCTCGACGACGCCGCCGGGCGGCACCCGTTCTCGGAGGACGACTATTTCAGGCAGAGGGGGCCGGGATCGGCGCTGTGCCTCCCGATCGTGCGGCAGGCGCGGCTGCTCGGCGTGCTCTACCTGGAGAACAGGCTCATCACCGGGGCGTTCACCCCGGGGCGGCTCACCGTGCTCGAGCTGCTCGCCTCGCAATCGGCCATCTCGCTCGAGAACGCCATGCTCTACGCCGATATCGAGCAGGAGAACGCCGAGCGGCGCCGGGCGGAGCGGGAGCTCCAGGCCAACCAGACGACGCTCCAGGCCATCGTCGACAACTCCGCTGCATCCATCTACCTCAAGGATCGCGACGGCCGGTATCTGCTTGCCAACTGCCACGCGGAGAGCGCCGTCGGGCTGCCGCGCCATGGGCTCCTCGGAAAGACCGACGTCGAGGTCTTTCACGCTGCGACCGCCGAGCTGCTCCAGGACAACGACCGGAAGGTGCTCGACGCGGGCGAGCCGCTGCAGTGCGAGGAGGAGATCTTGCTGGACGACGGGCCGCACACCTTCCTGTCGGTCAAGTTCCCGCTCGGCGAGAGCGTCATGCCCGGCGTGATCTGCGGCATCTCCACCGACATCACCGAGCGCAGGCGGGCCGAGCTGGCCGAGCGCTTCCTCGCCGAGGCGAGCCGCAAGCTCATGGCCCTCGGCTACGGCGCCACCCTCGAGAGCGTCGCGCAGCTCGCCGTGCCCGAGCTGGCCGACCAGTGCGTGGTCGACGTGCGCCTCGATCCGGACACTCCGGAGCGCACGGCCACCGCGGGGGTGCCGGCCGAGCTCGCAGGGGCGGTGATGGACGCGCTGCAGCCGCTCTCGGCGGCGTCGCTGAGCCGCCCCGAGGTGGGCGACGTCCGCGCCGCGCCCCTCCTGGAGCCGCTCGGCGTTCACTCCTTGCTCCGGGCTCCGCTCCTCGCGCGCGACCGGTGCTTCGGCGTCATGACCCTGCTCGCAACCTCGCCACGGCGCCGCTACGGCCCTGCCGACCTGTGGCTGGCCGAGGAGCTGGCGAGCCGCGCCGCGCTCGCCCTCGACAACAGCCGCCTGTTCGCCGAGGCCCAGGAGGCGATCGAGCGCCGCGACGAGTTCCTCCTCGTCGCATCCCACGAGCTCAAGACCCCCCTCACCTCGCTCAAGATGCAGGCCCACCTCCTCGCCCGGCTCCTGCCCCGCTTCCAGCGCGCCGAGGTCGCTCCGGAGCGCATCGACGCCGCCATCCAGGTCCTCAACCGACAGATCGCGCGCCTCGCCCACCTGGTCAACGAGCTGCTCGACGTCACCCGCCTGAACGCCGGCCGCCTCTCCCTCGCGCGCGCGCCCCTCGACCTGGCCGCCCTGACGCGCGAGGTCGTCGAGCGCATGCACCAGCAGCTCGCCGACGCCCGCTGCCGCACCCACCTCGACCTGGAAGGGCCCGTGGTGGGCGACTGGGATGCTTCTCGCGTCGAGCAGGTCCTCATCAACCTCCTGTCCAACGCGCTCAAGTACGGCGCGGGGGCCCCCATTCACGTCGTCGTGCGCGGCCTGGAAGGCCGCGCGCTGCTCGTCGTCCGCGATCACGGCATTGGCGTCGCGGAGGCCGACCAGGCCAGGATCTTCGAGCGCTTCGAGCGCGCCGTCTCCGTCCGCAACTTCGGCGGCCTCGGCCTCGGCCTCTACATCGTCCGGTGGATCGTCACCTCCCACGGCGGCACCATCTGCGTCGAGAGCGCGCCAGGCGCGGGCGCCACCTTCATCGTCGAGCTCCCCTTGCGCCCGGCCGAGGCGGAGACGGCGACCCATGGCCAAGGGGCTCTGCTCCCATCGGCCTAGGCGCTCACGCGCTCACGACAGCGCTTCCCGAGCCCGCCGTGCGCGCTCACGCGACGGCGCTGACAGGCGCTTTGCTCCTCTGATAGGGTAGTCGTCCTAGGAGACTGCCATGCCTCGCTTGAACCAGATCATCGCCATCGAGAAGGGCGTCAAGGCCCGCTCCCACCAGCGCCTCACCGAGGCGCACCACGCGCTGCAGAAGCCGGCGCTGCTCTCCGGGATCTCGCGCGCCTACCGGTCGAAGGACGAGGAGGGCGAGCAGCTCCCGCCCGAGGCGACGAGGGTGCAGGCGAAGGCCGAGGACATCATCCGGAGCACCGTCGACATCCTGGGCGAGCTCTTCGACGTCACGGCCACCAAGGACTACGCGAACTGCAAGGCCCGCGCGGACGTGGTCGTCGACGGCAAGGTGCTCCTCACGGGGGCGCCCGTGACTTACCTGCTCTTCCTGGAGAAGCAGCTGGTCGACATGAACACCTTCATCAAGAAGCTGCCGGTGCTCGACGCGTCGGAGAGCTGGACGTTCGATCCCTCCGCGGACTCCTGGGCGACGGAGCCGGTACAGACGGCGCGGACCAAGAAGATCCCACGCAACCACGTCAAGGCCGAGGCGACGGACAAACACCCGGCGCAGGTGGAGGTCTATCACGAGGACGTGGTCGTCGGTTACTGGAAGACGGTCAAGTTCTCGGGCGCGCTGCCGGCGCGGCGCATCAACGAGCTGCTCGATCGGGTGGAGAAGCTGCAAAAGGCGGTCAAGTTCGCCCGCGAGGAGGCGAACAACCAGGCGGTCGAGGAGCAGAAGGTCGGCGCCGCCGTCCTCGGGTACCTCTTCAGCGCCTGACGCGCGCCGCCCAGGCCGCGCTTGCGCCGCGGCCGCCGGAGCGATATCGTGGCGGCGGAGTGCAAGTTGAAGCTCAAGCTCAGCTTGATGGGCTCGGCGCCCAAGCGCAGGTTCGAATCCTGCCCCCGCCACCGCATCTTCTCTCGCGGCGGGGTAGCCCAACTCGGAAGAGGCAGCGCCGGCCCGTTCAATGGTCTCAAGCTCTCACTCCAGGCTCGAGCATTCGCCGCCGATCACCCAATCGAACGGGAGGAGGCTTGAATCGTCGGATGCTGGTTCAATTCCAGCCTGGCCAGCCCGCGCCGAGGTGAGGCGTCGCCTCGCCTCGCGCGGCGCCGGGGCGCTCCCGCCCCGGCGCGCAGTCCGTGATGGCCGGTAGTTCAATGGCAGAACACGGCGGTGTAAGGACTGACCTTCGACCTTAAACGTGTGGGTGTGCGCAGATGGCGGCAAACCGAGGCCCGGGACTAGGCCACAGTCCCGGGTCTCACCTATTTCAGGGGCCTTCGGGTCGCGGGAGCTCGATCGACGACGCCTCGTTCTCCGCCGCTGACGACCGCGGGGCGGGGTGAAGCTGGGCGCAGCGCGCGAGAGCGCCGGCGGTTCAGGCCCTCAGGAGGAGCTCGAACCCTTCGGCCACGAGCCCCTTGAACACGGTCGGGCCGGTCCGGCAGAATCCTAGCTTCTCCAGCACCTTGACCGACGCGGCATTCTCGAGCATCGCGTGCGCGACGAGGCGTGGGAGCCGGAGCTCCTCGACCGCATACCGGATGCACGCGGCGGCCGACTCCGTGGCGTAGCCTCTGCCCCAGTGCTTCCGGAAGAAGCGGTACCCGAGGTCCGCGACCTCGAGGTCGTCGTGCCACCTGAGGCCGCACCAGCCGAGCTTTTCCCCCGTCGTCCGGTCCGAGACGATGAGCCGGCCCATGCGGAAGTCCTCGAACTGGCGCGCGAGCCGCGCGACGACCGCGCGCGCTTCGTCCTCGCACGCGAACGCGGTGTCGCCGGTGTAGCGGACCACTTCGGGATCCGAGTTCAGCTCCATCATGAACCGGACGTCCGCCAGCCGGTGGGGGCGGAGGCTCAGGCGCTCCGTCAAGAGGAGGGCGTCGTCGTCTGTGTCGAGGCTGGGCACCCGGCGATCCTACCCGGTCCGCCGCGTGTTCGCCATTTCCTGCCCCGTGCGCGGTCGTCTCCTGATTCTCGCCTTGATGCTCCTTGGCGCCGTTGCCTGCTCCCAGGCGCGAGTTGCTGCCTTTCCACGCGTTCGCCCTGATCTGCTCTCGATACCTGCAAATACCCCGGCTTCGCGCGGGGGCGCGGCGTTCCCCCGGCGCGAGGACGAACGATCGCCGGCGGCTCGACGGGCGGCGTGGCCGTCAACCCCTCCTCAGGGGCTTGGTGAACCGCCCCCATCAACTTAGGATCGCTCCAGACACAGCGGGTTGGCGACTGGAGCCTTCGAGCGCTGGCTGCACCTGGTCACGCCCGCGTCGTGGCGTGGCGTGTCGGGTGCCGCATCGACGAATCGCCCTGACTTTTCGTGCCGGCAATTGGTGGGACTCTCATCGAGGAGTCGGTGCGGGGCACGGGCGGAGATCCGTCCCGGAGTCGGCCTTCGCCCGATTCACTCGCCTGCTGGGCTCCACCTCATCGGAACGCGGCTGTCTGCGGGATCGAGCGCATTGAAGCTCGGAATCGATAGAAAGGCGGAGTCACATGCGAAAGTATCGAGCGAGTGCGGTTTCTGCTGGAATCCTTGCCGGGTTTGCCGGCGTGATGGCCAGCACAGGCGCGAGCTGGGCCGGCGATCCGCAAGACGTCAAGGCCGAGGCCGGGGGGTCCGACGAGGTCGGGCACCACATGCCCGGCACGGGCAAGGGGTTCGTGGGACAGCAGTATCAGCAGTATCAGAAGGGGGAGCGTGGTCCCCAGGGGCCCATGGGGCAGCGGGGGCCCGCTGGGCCGCAGGGTGAGCGCGGTCCGCAGGGTCCGCAGGGCCCCAAGGGCGAGCGCGGCGAGCCCGGCCCGCAGGGGCAGGCAGGTGCCGCAGGCACCGCGGGGCTCATCGGTCCCCAGGGCCTCCAGGGCTTCAAGGGCACTGACGGTGCGCGCGGTCCGCAGGGGCCCAAGGGCGAGCGCGGCGAGCCCGGCCCGCGGGGGCCGGCAGGCGCCGCGGGCACCGCGGGGCTCATCGGTCCCCAGGGCTTCAAGGGCACTGACGGCGCGCGCGGCCCGCAGGGACCCAAGGGCGAGCCCGGCCCGCAGGGGCCGGCAGGCACCGCGGGGCTCATCGGCCCGCAGGGCCTCCAGGGCTTCAAGGGCGTCGACGGCGCTCGCGGTCCGCAGGGACCCGCGGGGCCCATGGGACCCAAGGGCGAGGTCGGCCCCCAGGGGCCGGCGGGCACCGCGGGGCTCATCGGCCCGCAGGGCCTCCAGGGCTTCAAGGGCGTCGACGGCGCGCGCGGTCCGCAGGGACCCGCGGGGCCCATGGGACCCAAGGGCGAGGTCGGCCCCCAGGGGCCGGCGGGGCACACCGGCCTCCAGGGGCTCAAGGGCGTCGACGGCGCGCGCGGTTCGCAGGGGCCCGCGGGACCCATGGGACCCAAGGGCGAGCGTGGCGAGCCGGGCCCGCAGGGGTCGGCAGGCACCGCGGGGCACATCGGCCCGCAAGGCCTCCAGGGCCTCCAGGGCCTCAAGGGCGTCGACGGCGCGCGCGGTCCTCAGGGACCCGCGGGACCCATGGGGCCCAAGGGCGAGATGGGTCCTCAGGGGCCGGCGGGGCACAGCGGTCCTCAGGGCCTCAAGGGCACTGACGGCGCGCATGGTCCGCAGGGGATGACAGGGCCCAAGGGCGAGATGGGTCCTCAGGGGCCGACAGGGCCCAAGGGCGAGATGGGTCCTCAGGGGCCGGCGGGGCCCAAGGGCGAGATGGGTCCTCAGGGGCACAGCGGTCCTCAGGGCCTCAAGGGCGCTGACGGCGCGCGTGGTCCGCAGGGGCCGGCAGGGCCCAAGGGCGAGCGCGGCGAGCCCGGTCCCCAGGGCCCCGCGGGGCTCGTCGGTCCTCAGGGCCTCCAGGGCATCAAGGGCGTCGACGGCGCTCACGGCCTCAAGGGCGCTGACGGCGCTCAGGGCCTCAAGGGCGCTGACGGCGCGCGCGGTCCTCAGGGTCCCGCTGGACCCAAGGGCGAGGCGGGTCCCCAGGGACCGGCCGGACCCAAGGGCGAGCGCGGCGAGCGCGGCCTCCCGGGGATCGTCGGTCCTCAAGGCCTCCAGGGCATCAAGGGCGTCGACGGCGCTCACGGCCTCAAGGGCGCTGACGGCGCTCAGGGCCTCAAGGGCGCTGATGGCGCGCGTGGTCCTCAGGGCCCCGCTGGACCCAAGGGCGAGCTCGGTCCCCAGGGACCGGCCGGACCCAAGGGCGAGCGCGGCGAGCGCGGCGAGCGCGGCCTCCAGGGCCCCGCGGGGCTCGTCGGTCCTCAAGGCCTTCAGGGCATCAAGGGCGTCGACGGCGCTCACGGCCTCAAGGGCGCTGACGGCGCTCAGGGCCTCAAGGGCGCTGACGGCGCGCGTGGTCCTCAGGGCCCCGCTGGACCCAAGGGCGAGGCGGGTCCCCAGGGACCGGCCGGACCCAAGGGCGAGCGCGGCGAGCGCGGCCTCCCGGGGATCGTCGGTCCTCAAGGCCTCCAGGGCATCAAGGGCGTCGACGGCGCTCACGGCCTCAAGGGCGCTGACGGCGCTCAGGGCCTCAAGGGCGCTGACGGCGCGCGTGGTCCTCAGGGCCCCGCTGGACCCAAGGGCGAGCGCGGCCCCCAGGGGCAGGCCGGATCGCCTGGACTCGTGAAGATCCACGTGGTCTCCGTGACGCGCGAGGCGTCGCCCGGGAGCGCGTTCGTCAACGTCAAGGCGCTCTGCGACGCGGGTGAAGTCGTGCTCGGCGGCGGATTCTCGATCTCCGGCGGCGCACAGGCGACGAGCAGGGTGGTCGAGAACTCGCCGTCCGACGCCGCCGAAGGCCGCACGGGCTGGACATCGACCGCCGTGTTCGAGAGCGGCTACGGCAAGAAGGCGCAGACGGTGTCGCTGACCACCTTCGCCGTGTGCGCCGAGCTGTCCGAGCGCTGATCCCGCAAGACCGGAGGGCCCTGCTCGCCTGAGCACGGGCCCATCGCTCGACCCGCTGTCCCCCGCCCGTCCACCGTGATCCGAGGGCGGGGGCAGCTGGCTCAGCACCTCACCGTTGCGCTCTGCACGCCGCAGGGCAGCCGTGCCATCGCCGCACAGCCCCACCTGCCGCCCCGCCTGGACGGGTCACCGCGATCCGCCCGTGCTCCCCAGGAGCACGGTCAGCGACGCCGCCGGACCCAGGTCGCGGCCCTCCCCGGAGCTCCTTACAGCGCCGCATCAGCGGCCCCGCGCGACCAGAGAAGCACCGTCGACACACATTCACCCACAAAGTACGACATCCCTCGCCGTCGCGGCACCGGGGGGTACAGCTGTGCCGCAGGGACGCGTGAGGCAGCTTGCACGCTTTTCGCATGAATTCCTGGTCGGTGACTGCGTGAACAACGGGCTCTTCCACGTTCCGAAAAAAATGCGCGGCTTCCGGCATTTCTGCCGGAATGTTGGCGTGGCATCGCTGCTGCCCTGGATCAGGGAGAGCTCCGATGGCACGGACGTGAAGCCGCCGCGACGCTCTTTGTCACAGCTGTTGCCATCTGCCACAGGCGCGATTGCACGTAGTCAGCGGACGGGCCGATGAAGACATCCCCTCACGTCAATCCAGCGATACCCGGCATATCGAGGAGACACACAGAGAAATCTCCTCGCTTCGTGAATGCTGTGGTAATTTGCCCCTCCCCGGGGACGCGGACACGAAGGAGGGGTTTCTCTCAGGTCGGACCACATGCGCCCGAAGCGCACCCCAGAGGGGAACCATGAGCATAGATTACGATATGAAGACCACCGAGCATGCGACGATGACCGGAGCACGCCGCCACGACCGTCTCGTGATTGCACACGTGCTGAACTCCTTCCAGGTGGGCGGCGCCGAGCAGGTCGTGGTGGATCTGGCCGGGCTGCAGCGCGCCGCCGGACATGAGGTGATGGTCGTGGGCATCGAGACGAACCCCGACGGGCCGCGCGCGGCGCAGCTCCGGGAGCGCGACGTCGCGGTGCACATGCTGCCGAAGCGCTCCGGCTTCGACCTCAAGCTCCCCGGGAAGCTCGCGGCGTTCTTCGCCAAGCACGGTGTCTCGATCGTGCACTCGCACAACCAGCTGCCGCTCATCTACGCCACGGCCGCGGGCCGGCTGCACCGTGTACCTGTGTGCCACACGCTGCACGGCGCCATGTTCGATCAGGGACGCAGGGCGTGGCTGCGGCACATGGCCGCCAGGCTCGCCGACGCGCACGTGGCCGTGTCGCAGTCCACGGCCGACTTCATGCTGAAGCACAAAGAGGTGCCGAGCTCGAAGCTCCATGTGGTCTTGAATGGAATCGACCTCTCCCGGTTCAGGCCGGACGCCGCGGCGCGGCACCGCATCCGAGCCGAGCTCGGGATCCCCCAGGACGCGTGGGTCGCCGGGGCGGTCGGGCGCCTGTCGCAGGTCAAGAACCACGCGCTCTTGCTCCGCGCGGCCGCCGCCGCGGGGATCCTGTCGGGCGACTCGGACGACGCGCGCCTCCTCCTGGTCGGAGACGGGCCCGAAGCCGCCGCGCTGCGCGCCCTCGCCGAAGAGCTGGGCATCAGCGACCGCGTGGTCTTCGCAGGCGAGCGGCACGACGTACCGGGGCTCCTCTCCGCCAGCGACGTCTTCGTCCTGTCGTCGAAGTCCGAGGGTCTGCCGCTCTCCATGGTGGAAGCCATGGCCACGGGGCTGCCGGTGATCTCGACCGCCGTGGGCGGCATCCCTGCCCTGATCGCCGACGGGGAGACGGGCTTCCTCGTGCCGTCGGACGACGAGGGCGCGCTCGCCGCCAAGCTCGCCGCGCTCAAGGGGGATCCCACGCAGTCCGCGGCGATGGGCAAGCGCGGGAGGAAGCTCGCGCTGCGGCGCTACTCGGCCGAACGCATGATGGCGAGCTACATGGATATCTACGAGACCCTCCTCGCCCGGCGCGAGTCGGAGCGGCGAGGCGTGCTGCGGCCTAGCGAGCTGCTCGCTGGCCTGAACGCATAACCCAGCGAGCGGCCCGCAGGCTCGCCCCCGTCACCCAGCGAGCGGCTCGCAGGCTCGCCTCCACGATCCACACCCAGGCGAACCGCGAACGGCGCGGCAAGCGCGTCGCCAGGCTCCGGGGGCAGGCTGTCGCTGCCTCACGCTCGCTTCAAGGCGCGCGGGGGATCGTCGAGCGCGCACGCCGGCTCGTCGCGAGCGACGGCGGCGACGAGAGCGCCGCCGTCCGGGAAAGCCGCGCCTGGGGACGACCCGAAGGCGGCCGTTCGTCCAGCGCGCCGAGGTCGCGCGGGTCCGTCGCTGGCGCGAGCGTGCTCCGGGGCGGCGGCGCGAGCGTGCTCCGGGGTGGCGGCACCAGTGTGCTCCGGGGCGGCGGCACCAGTGTGCTCCGGGGTGGCGGCACCAGCGTGCTCCGGGGTGGCGCGAGCGCGAGCGCGACGTGCGCCTCGCGCAAAGCTGCCAGCATCGACCGCGCATCCGGCCAGCGATCCGCCTGCGCGAACTCGAGCGCGCGGTCCACCACCCGCACCACGGCCGGAAACATCGACGGCGCGACCCGCGCGAGCGACGGAATCGGGCAGGTCATCCTCAGGAAGAAGAGCTCGTTGACGGTAGGCGCCTCCTGGACGTAGCGGTCCGTCAGCAGCGAGAACATCGTCGCCCCCAGCGCCCAGAGGTCCGTCCGCGCGTCGACGAGATCCCAGCGCGCGCGGGCCTGCTCGGGCGGCATGTACGCCGGCGTGCCCATCGCGCGGAGCCCCACGAGGGAGGTTTGCCCCGAGGGGACCCGCAGGCGCGCGATGCCGAAGTCGAGGATCTTCACCCCGCGCTCTCGCGTGAGGAAGATGTTGTCAGGCTTCAGATCCCGGTGAACGACGCCCCTCGCGTGCGCTGCCGCGAGCACCTCCAGGATCTGCTCGCTCACGGAGAGGACCTCGGCCGGCGGGAGCGGGCCCCTCTGCGCCTTCCAGCGCTGGAGAAGGCTCTCTCCCTCGAGGAGCTCCATCACGAGGAACGGCGAGCCGTCCTCGGTCACGTCGTCCGCGATCACCGCCGCGACCCCCGGGTGATCGACCGTCTGCGCGATGGCCTTCTCTCGGAGAAACCGCGCGCGATCGCCCCGGTCCCTCGCCCTCTCGGGGTGCAGCAGCTTGATCGCGACCCGCTGGCCCTTCCGGTGCGTCGCGGCATACACGGCCGCCATCCCGCCGAGGCCGATCAGCGCGTCCAGCCGCCATGCGCCGTTGAGCGACGTTCCCACCCGCGCCTGCGCTCTCTGGGCGTTCGTGACATTCTCGAACTCCATCGCTGGTCCTCTCCGTACCTCGACCCAACGGCCCTCCCGGCGCAGGAGAGCCTCTCTGCTCTGCGTTTCCCGTGTCCCGGCGACGGCGCTACGGTCGAATCGGCGCTCCACGACGGAAGACCGGGGTTGCAGCTCGTCGGCACCGCGACCCGCCCGGCCGTCCCGCGTCACCGACACGAGAGCCGCAGGGGGTGGGCGATATCCAACAACACGTCATTTCATGGAAAAGTTCAGCAAAACCCGAGCCACGCCGGCGCGCCTGGAGCGCCGCGGCGAACGCGCGACCGCGTGGGGCGAATCGCCCCATGCGGCAAGATGCCCCGACCATTGTGGCCTCGCCGGGGCCTCCGCCTCGTCAATCGTGAGGCTGCCAAGGATGTGCTCGGATGTGCTCTGAGTCGTGGGGCCGCAATCGGACAGGATCGGATGTGCTCGCGCGTGGGCTCAGTGGAGGCCCTTCATCGTCGGATCACCCAGCTTGAACGCCGCCAGCGCTTGCCGGATGAAGGCGGGCACCGAGAGGTAGCTCTCGAGCGCGCCGCAAGCGCGGTTCGAGGAGCACGTGCACTTGTAGAAATCGCTGAAGTCGTCGTCGTCCGCGTCGGCGTCCGCCTTGCAGCCGTCCACGCCTTCCCGCAGGACCTCGCCGTCGTCCGCGATGGCGGCGATCGTCGGATCCCACCGCACGATCGGCTGACCGGTCTCCGGGTTCGGCTTCACCTTGTACCAGTCCGCCTTGCCGTCGCCGTCGAGGTCGGGTCCAGGCTCCGTGACATACGCCTTTGCCAGGAGCTCATTCCCGTACTCCAGGACGCGCGCGCCGATGCCCTTCTGCACGACCTTGCCAAAGACGGTCTCGGTCCCGTAGGCCTTCGCCACGAACACCTTCCCGGACGGGTGGTGGAGCTCGATCCGGTCCGGGAAGGCGGGATCTGTGTCTGCCCCGGCCTCCCAGACGTGCATCATGTCCAGCCACTTCTGCTTCTGGTTCTCCGGCAGATAGAGGAGGGTCCACGCGATGAGGAACTTCTGCTGTTCCCAGCCGATCTGCGGGTCGAGGATGGCGACCTTGGCCGGGGCCCGCGGGTTCCACGGCGCGCTGTCGGGCGCGCCGTAGGAGCTGCAGACGATGCTCCCGGCCCCGGGGAAGCAGCTCTCCGGCCCGCTCTCGGCCCACCACGAGGTCCAGCCGAGCGCGCCGGCGGGGTACCCGCTCGAGTCCCGGACCGGCCGCCCGCGCTGGTCGGCCTCGACGCGCACGCCCTTCAAGGCGTCGTCGCCCGTCAGGTTGTTGGCGAGCCAGCGGCGGTACCCTTCCGGGAAGACGTCGGCGAGCGAGACCGCGCGGTAGCGCGCGTCGAGGAAGTCGTGCCGCGAGTCGCTGATGAAGTTGTCGACCGACTCGGTCATCAGCATCGACACCCACGCCTTGTCGTAATAGGCCCCGGCGTTCATCGTGTACGACGAGTCGTACTCGCCCTTGTCCTCCGCGAGCGCGTTCTCGAGCGGCTTGCCCCCGATGGCGATGTCGCCGAAATAGCCCGTCGCGCCGTTCGGCACGACCACCAGCGGCTCCCCGGGATCGCCGAAGACATCGCTCGATGACCGGAGGACGGTATCCCCGTCCGGCAGGAAGTGCTCACCCGGCTGCGGGCGCGCCATCTGGAGCGAGAAGTGATCGAACGCGATCCCGGCCGCGAGGGTGTTCTCCTTGAAGAGGCTGTTCGCGGCCTGGACCCAGAACGTGTCGAAATCGTAGCCGCGGCCCAGCGCGAACTCGCGGTAGATGTTCATGATGAGCCCGAGGCCCTTCGCGCCGTCGCGCATCTTCGCGTTGTACCGGTTCAGGGTCCGCTCCGACGCCGCGCGCACGCTGAACGCCTGCCGGCCGCGGCGGTAGTTGTCGAAGATGTGGTTCACCTCCTGCTGCGTGACGAAGAAATTGAAGAGCTCGTAGGCGTCCGCGCCGTTGTCGTGCCGGTACACGCTCAGGTTGCCGAGGTCGGCCCACCGGTCGCTCGCGAAGCCGTAAGGCAGGCGGGTCCGCCCCGCCGGGTCCACCGAGGGCCCCTTCACGTCCTTCGGCGTCGCCAGCGCGCGCCAGGTGACATAATCGACCTTCTGCTGCCGGCACCGCGTGTATTTGCCGCCGATCGACACGATCTGGCCGTCGAGCAAGGGGTGCCAGGCGCCGTTCCGCTCCTCGTCCCAGTCCGAGGGCACGTACGCGCTCGGGTCGACCTCGACGCAGCTGCGCGGCTTGATCAGCTCGTACTTGCTCTGCAGCTCGGAGTAATGGATGTCCTCGTCGTCGTACTCGGGCTGGATGCCCAGGATGCCGCCGAAATCGTCGATCTTCGCGAGCATGCCCTTGCCGCGCGGGGTGGTCGCCTTGTAGCTCGGGTCGGCGTGCACGGCGACGGCATCGCCGTAGAACATGCGGGCCGCGGCGAAATCGTACGCGCCGAGCCCGATGAGGTCCTGCGTGGGCTCGCCGGCGTAGTCCATCGTCGACGACTGCATGAACATCCAGATCAGGTTCTTCTGCTCGTTCTCGGTGACGGGGTCGTAGTACCTCGGCCCGACGCAGGCCTCGCCGTCCTCCGAGAGCGTCTCGCACCGCGTCTTCACCCGTCCATCGTTCGTGCGAAGCTGCCAGTACTGCGGCCGGTAGCCCCAGGCGTCGGAAGAGCTCACGAAGTTGTGCCGCAGCCCGACGGAGTGGCCCATCTCGTGGAGGATCACCGAGGTGTGCGCCCGCTGCGCGAGGTAGCGCCGCATGGCCTCGGCGCGCCGCGCCTTCTGCGCGTCGTCCCCCTCGCCGAAGCGCCCGAGCTTGCTCGCGAATTTCTCCTCGAGGAGGTCCGCCAGGTTGGCGGTCGCGAGCGGCGCCGGCGCCTCGTGCATCACGCACGCGCCGCGCTCGGCGAGCGCGAGCTCCTTCAGGTTCCCGAGCTCGCGCCGCACGCTCGGGTTCGCCCCTCGGAGCGGCGAGGCGAAGCGCATCACCTCGTCCGTGAGCGGCAGCCCCTCGACGCCGGTGAGCTCCTGGATCGCCTTCGTCGTGAGCTCGGCCTCGAGCTCGGTACCCACGGCGGCCCTGCGGCGCGCCTCGTAGACCCCGCGCATGCTGTCGGGCGCCGTGGCGTCGGCCGCGATGCCGCGCACCTCCTTCGAGAGCCGCCGGAGGCTCTCGCGCAGCGCCGGGTTCTGCGGCATCTGGCCGGCGCCCTCGGAGACGGCCGCCTCGTCCACCCCGGCGGACCGGGCGATCCGCCGCGCCAGCTCCTCCCGCGTGAGCCGCGGCAGCGCGCCGCTGCGCGACGCGCCCTCGCTCGCCTGCGCCCAGTCCCGGACGTAGCCGCCGTCGGTCACGTCCTCGGTCTTGAGCTCTCCCTTGATGTAGCGGGCCGTGTCCACGACGCCCTGGCTCCAGATGTCGCTGACGTGCGTCCAGACATTGATGCTCGCCGCGACCTTCTCGCCGGTGAGCGGGTCTTCCGAGTCGCTGTAGATGCCCCAGGCGGAGGGCGATTGCGGCGCCTCGAAGTTGTTGATCTGGTGGTAGCGCAGGTCGCCGATCCGCGCGTTCAGCGCATTGCCGCACGACTTCATCAGCTCGGGATCCCGCCCTGTCTCCTTGCGGCGCTCGTCGCTGCACATCCTGGCGGTCACGCCCGCCGGCAGCCGCGGACCGCCGCACGCCTCGGGGTCGGCCGCCTCGACGGGGCTGTGACAGAGCACGATCATCTCGGGCATCTTCGCGAGCGCGATGACGCCCCTCGAGGTCCCGCGCCGCGCGCCGATCTCGTCGGCGAGCGCCTCGCAGCGCTGCCCCTCGGGCGCCGCGCCGCGCCGGCACGCGTCGACCTCGCGCGCGAGCGCGACGGCGTCGGCGTCATCGTCCATCTGCCCGTCGTAGACAGGGAACGCCTCGCCGCAGCGCGCCGCGTCCCCTTTCGTCCGGACGCACTCGGCGTACTTGGCGGTGACGACGGCGCTGCGCAGGGCGACGTCCCACTCGTGGGCTGCCATGTCCGTGGCGGCGAAATAGTCGGGGTTGCTGTCCGAGGTCACGTACCACGCCTGCGGCACGGCCTCGCGCCGCTGGTACGGCAGGGTGCACCGTTGCTTGAAGGTATCGCACCGCGAGCCGGGCCCCACCGCCTCCATCCCTCCATCCCGGGCCATCAAGGCCCCGGTGACGGCCTCGCACTCGTCCTCGGTCCCGTTCCGGTCCTGGTCGCGGTGCGGATCTGCGCCGGGGGGGGTGGTCTCGGGCGTGAAGCACGGGATCTCGCCCGTCATGCTCTCCGGATCATCGTAGTAGTGGCTGCGTTCCCAGATGTTGTAACGGGAGATCATGCGGTGCCACTTGGCGTCGCTCATGCCGTAGTTGCGGGCGTAGCCGAAGCGCTCTCGCACGAAGGCGCCGAAGGCCCGGAACCGGTAGCCGTCCCACTCGGCCGGCTCGTAGTCCCGATCGACGACGCGCCGGAACGACTGCCGGAGGGTGATCTCGACCGGGTTGCACGAGCCGACCGGCGCGGTGCCGCCCGCGAAGTCCGTGTCGAGCATGCAGGCCGGGAAGCTGTCGATGCCCCACCCGAGGTGGCTGAGATCGACGAGCTGCGGCACCGCGAAGGCCTTGTTGGTGACGTCGAAATACCCCTCCTCGGGGTCGAAATGGGGCGCGTCGGGGTGGCTCGGGTCGCTGACGTAGTAGGAGAGCGGCTCGTACTGCACGCCGCCGTAGACGCCGATGAGCGACAGCGTGTCGAAGTCGTAGGAGTCGACGTTCAGGTTCTTCGACCAATCGACCCGCATGTACTCGCGCTCATACCATGGACGGTCGGTCGTATTTTCGACGACGACGTTGCTCTCTTCCCCCGTCGCCCGGTTGTAGTCGCGCTGGATGTCGAAGTGCGAGAGGATCTTGTAGGCGACGACCACGACGCCATCGTCCGTGGCGGCGCCGGCGCCCTTGCCGTCGCTGTCTTTCACGCGCTCGTAGGTGAGGCGCCCCAGCAGGAGGTCTTCCTGGATGATCCACTTGATGCGCGCGACTTCGGCCTGAGCGTACGAGGAGGAGAAGAGCCCGTCCTGCGAGGCGCCGTAGCCCACGTCGACCACCGTGGTCCGCGCCCAGAACTCCGGATCGTCCTCCTTGCTCTGCAGATCCGCGCCGACGAAGAACGATTTCGCCAGCGCGTTCGCCTGAACCTGGCGGATGGCCGGCCGCTCCTCGGCGCAGCCCGCGATCGAGCACACCGCCGCCGCGAGCAATGCCTGTCTCACAATCCAACTCATCGCAGAGTCCTCCTCTGGCAGCTCGGTCCCGAGCGCGCATGCCCCCATGAGAACCTCGGCGTCAGTCGCCGCGACGACCGCCCCGGTCGCGCGAGGGGCGTGCCTGCTCGCCCTCGCCGGCACAGCGGCATACCACGTACCACGCGCGCAACACCCTCGCCATTCCTGGCCAATCCACGGGCATTCAATGCCTTTTCCGCCTCGCGTCCCTCTCACCGCGCGGCCGCGCTGCGCCGCCAGGCGTTAGGCGATTGACAGCCGCTGCCCCCTTTGTCGCGCGCCTCTCCGTGCGTGGACGGAATAGCCTGTTCTAATCGGCGAGCGGCTCGGCTGCTCCAGTCGTTCGCGGGAGGCCCCCGGGGCATCGGCGTTAACCAAGATCGTTCGGTCACGTTCAGGGCACGAAACCCGCCCCCATCCGTCATTAACGTGAACGTTTACGCAAACGTTCACGTGGTCGTGGACGTTTACGTGGTCGTGGTCGTGAACGTTTACGTGGTCGTGGTCGTGGACGTTTACGTGGTCGTGGTCGTGGACGTTCACGGCCTGCCGTTGACGACCACGACCACGACCACGACCACGACCACGTAAACGTCCACGACCACGACCACGACTACGACCACGTAAACGTTCGGATGTAGGAGAACGCGGTGCGAAGCTTGGTCCTCGCCTGAGGCCGCCGGCGGCTCGGCACGACCTTCGCCTCCCCTCGCCTCGCCCCCAAGGCTGCGGTATTCGACCACCTCACCCGATCGGGAGGACCGCAGTGCCTGACGGAGACGTCCTGCTCTCGAACACCGACGGCACCATCCTGGCGCAAGGCCCCGCCGTGCTCGTCTGCGAGTGCCGTGGCGACGGCCTGGACCTCGCCGTCCATCGCGTCGCCACGTTCGCGCTCGTCGCCTCGCTCGTCGTGGCGGGCATCGTGACGGCGCGCGCGGCCCCCTTTCCCATCCTCTTCATCGCGGGGACCTGGACCGCCGGAGCCACCGCCGCGCTGCTCGCCGTCCGCCGGCGCCGCCGGCTCCACGGGCTGTTCCGCCTCGACTTCGAGCGGCACGAGCTCATCCAGGACGGCCGTGGCTTCCGGCGGACCCTGCCGATCCAGGCGATCGTCGGCGTCTCGACCCCGCCCGCCTCGGACACGGACGTCGACGAGCCGGGCCTCGCGCCGCGCTGGCTGCTCCTCCACCTGTCGACCGGGGAGCAGCTGCGCCTGGGCAGGGCGCCCGCCTACGCGCTCGGACCGGCGCTCGCCTTCCTCAGGCGGGCCGGCGTCGAGCCGTGAGGGGCGCGCCCGCCGCCGGCCAGCTCCGCGCCGTCAGGGCCTCGGCAGGCTGGGGTAGGCCGGACCGAAGTCGTTGCGCATGTCGCGGACCGTCGAGAGGAACGGCGTCTTCACGGCCTCGTCCCGGTAGATCGGCCTGACGACGCACGTGTCGTCTCCGCACTCCCCTGCCTCGGGGAAGATCACGTCGGCGACGAGCCAGAACCTGTCGCCTGAGTCCTCCGGAACGAAGGCGACGGGCACCTCGGGGTCGTAGAAGCCGGTGGGCCCGAGGTCGGCCCCGAGCTCGCCGTTGCAGTAGATCTTGACCCGCGGGTGCACGTCGAACGACACGCTGCCGCCGAAGTAGTGCACGGCGATGCGCATCCAGCTGGCCTTGGGCGGGAAATCGACGTTGATGTTCTCGGGCGCGCAGAAGGTCGGGTCGTCCGGATCCGTGGTGCGGTGGGCGCAGGAGATGTTGTCGAGATCGAGCCGCGGGCTGTGGCACCCCCTGCCGTGTTCGCGCCATTCCTCCCCCACCCCGCGAGGCGCGTAGAAGCAGCTGTTGTTGGTCTCCTCCGGATCCAGGTACCAGTTCACCGGCTCGGGGGGCGTCGCCGCGTCGCTGAACCACGTGATGGCCGAGCCGCCCGAGAGGCTGTCGAGCGTGCAGTTCCCGTAGCCGCACGCGGCGCTGGAGCCGCCGACCGTCCAGGGCTGCATGTTGCTCGGCTTGTGGAGATAGAGATCCATATCGACGCTGGCCGGCTCGTGCTCCCACTCGAGCTCGACGCGGAGGCCGCGGGCGCCGACGAACAGCGGGTAAACGCAGGTCGCGGTCTCGCCGCCCGCCAGGCTCTTCGTGTACGTGACCGTGTACTCGCCCGACTGGAGCGGCTTGAAGTCGTCCGCCGGCCCCTGCCCCCCCACCGAGGGGCACGGGTTCACGCCCGGCGGGCACGTCACCGTCCACACCTCGGAGCCCGGCTGCGCGTCCTCGCTGAACGTGCCGGTGCCCTCCTTCAGATCGACGGTGGTGAACGGCGCCGCCTGGAGCGGGTGGCAGCCCGCCACGTCGTTCCGGTGGCAGTCCTGGTCCGCGTGCACGCCGCCGACGCACGGGCCCCACGTGCCCGTCTCGTCGCAGATCTGGGTCCCGGGGAAGCACCCCGGGCTGCGCCGGTACGACGGATCGCCCCGGAAGCAGGAGTGCGCCTGCCCGGCGATGCACCCGCAGCTCTCGTCGATCATCCCGTTGCAGTCGTCGTCCAGCCCGGCGTGATCCACGCCGAGCTCATCCACGCCGCACAGCTCCGTCGGACCGCAGGCGCTCCCGCACGGGTTGACCGTCACCGGCAAGCCCTCGTGCGTCCCATCATCGATATCGCCGAGGAAGCCGCCATAACCTTCCGAGTCGCCGGGCTGGGCGGTCGCCACGCCGGCGCCGCCCGCCCCGCCGGCGCTGCCGGCCTCGTCGGCGCGCGAGCCGCCGCCCGTCGTCGGATCGAACGTGAGCCGCTTTCCCTCGGCGCTGCAGCCGGCCGCGGAACCGGCGCCCGACGCCGCGATCGCGATCGCGACGGGGAGCACGGAGGAGACACGAAGACGAGACATGATACCTCCACTTGGAGACCTAGACGCGGTGTCGCGGCGGCCTGCGCCCGCTCCGCGCGACGGCGAAGCGCGCCGTGCACCAGGCACTACGGCGTGAAGCAAAGCGGATACCGGTGTCCCCAGCGCGCGCGGACGCGCGGCTCGGGACGCCAGATCACGAAGCCCCGACCCTCGTCGAGTAACAAGAACCACTGTCATGCAGACTCAGCAGGGTGAGTCGCAGGAGGAGGACTCCCTAGCACGGACTCCGTCCGGCGATGGACACAATGAGCCGCCTTCAGCCGGCGAGACGCGCCCTCGCCAGAGGCAGAGTCAGGCGAATCACCAGCTCAGCCAAGGAGCCAGACAAATCATCCTCAGACAGATCGCCACGTAGCTTGCCTTGCTGGCCGGTGTGGCGTTGCGCCTCACCGCTCCTCTGCGTGGGGCAAGGCGGCGCCGGCAGAGCTCGCGCGCTCGCGACGGCGCGCTCGTGCGCGCTGACGTCGCGAGGCCTTGCCGGTGAGCTGGATGGGATACGGTTCAGGGCGCGCGGCGCGCGCTCTCTTCAGGGCAGCGTGGGGTAGGCGGGACCGAAGCTCGCCTCGACGTCGTTCCGCGTGGTGAGCAGCGGCGTCATCGCGCTGGCGTCCTCATAGAGTGGCTGCACGATGCAGGCCGCCTGGCCGCACTCGTCCGGCTCGGGGAAGAGCACGTCGGCGACGAGCCAGAACCTCTTGTGTCCGTCCGTGGGCTTGAACGCGACGGGCCGCTCCGGGCTGTAGAACCCCGTGTGCCCCAGATCGGCCCCGAGCGCGCTGTCGCAGAAGATCTTGACCCGAGGGTGGATATCGTGCTTCGCGCTGCCCTGACCATAGTAATACACGCCGATGCGCATCCACTGACCCTTCGGCGGATAGTCGAGGTTGATGTTCTCCGGCGCGCAGAAGTCTACGCCGTTGGGGTCCGTCTCGGTGGGGTCGCATTTCCAGTTGTCGAGGTCGAGCCGCGGGTTGTGGCAGCCAAGACCGTTGGCCTCCCATTGTTTCCCCACGCCCCGAGGGGCGTTGAAGCAGCCATTGTTGCCCGGCACCGGGTCGAGGTACCAGTTCACGGGATCCGGGAGCCTCGCGCTGTTCAAGAACCAGCGGATATCCGAGCCCTTTGACGAGAAGTGGTCGATGGTGCAGTTGTAAAAGCCGCAGTCCACCGACGAGCCCGACATGCTCCAGGGTTGCGTGTTGTTCGGCTTGTGGAGGTGTAGATCGAGATCGATGTCGCCGACGTCGTGCTCCCACTCGAGCTCGACGCGCAGGCCGCCCGCGCTGACGAAGAGCGGGTACTGGCAGCTCTGGGTAGCGCCGCTCGCGACGCGCTTCGTGTACGTGACAGTGTACTCGCCCGACTGCAGAGGCTTGAAATCGTCCGCTGGATCGGTGCCGGCCACTCCGGGGCACGGGTCGACGCCGTCGGGGCAATCCACCGTCCACAGCTCGGAGCCCGCGACCGCATCCGCGCCGAACGCGCCGGTGCCCGCCTTGAGGTTCACATCGGCGAAGGGCGACGCCTGCATCGGGCGGCACGGAGCGCCGCTATCCATATGGCAGTTCTCGTCGGCGTGCACGCCGCCGACGCACGGGCCCCAGGTGCCGGTCTCGTCGCAGATCTGGGTGCCAGGAAAGCACCCCTCGCTGTTCCGGAACGACGGATCGCCGCGGAAGCAGGAGTGCGCCTGACCGGGGATGCAGGCGCACGTCTCGTCGATTGAACCATCGCAGTCGTCGTCCAGGCCGAGGGTCGCGCCGGTACATAGCTCCCTGTCGCCGCACGCGCTCCCACAAGAGTTCACCACCACATCGCCCTGCGGCTCGCGCCCTCCATCGATGTCGAGGAGCCCACCCAGCCCGTCGACTCCGCCGGTCGTGCCGCCCCCTCCCACCCCTGTATCGTGAGCTCCGCTCGAGTCGAGCTGGTTGGACGGACCCGTCGCGCTACAGCTGGCCGCGAGGCCAGCGCTGGACACGGCAGCGCCAACCACGATGAGGAGCGAGAAGGAGAACCGACGTCGACCCATGACACCTCCGCTTGAGGGATGCTCGATGCCGCGACAAAGCGGGCTCACACCCCGCTCGATACGCCGGCATTCCAGGAGCTCACGCGAGTGTAGCAAAATCAGCAAGCGACAATCGCACTGCAAGCGCGACAGAAGAATGTCGCTCGCTCACCGTATGCTGCTGTCAATCCGGGAGCGGTCGATTGCCCACATCCACCGATGCGCCGCGGGCGCTCCGCGAGCCGCGGAGCGCCCGGCCTGCGCGGGCGCCAGAGCGGCCGAGGCGCGGCGTCCTCTGGCGCCCCATAACGCAGCGCCAGGGCGCCGCCTCATTACCGGCGAGCGGAGCGCGGCGCCATTGCGCCGCGGCGTACCATTGCGCCGCAGCGTGCAGGACGGCGCCCACGCACGCACAGGGCGCGAAGCTGGCGCCAGGGGATCGCCTATCCGATGATCGGGAGCTGCCGAGCGCCCTTGGCCCCCGCGGGCCGCGGCTCCGGCTGCGGCTGCGGCTGCGCCACGGACGAAGCGGCCGTCTCCTCGATGTGCACGCCGGAGCGGAAGCGCTGCTCGCCGCCCGCGATCTTGCGGTGCGCCAGCGTGTGCTGCATGAAATTCAGCGGGAAGAAGCCCGCCAGCTGGATCCAGCTCGACTGCCGCGTGAGGGTGAACCTGCGCCATATCGAGGACGGCGAGTAGAATTTCGTCCACGCGGACACCCACCCCTCCCGGAGCCGCTCCCGCGACATCTGCTTGGGAACGAAATAGGGCGAGCCGGCGTCGTGGTCGCGGCGCAGCCACCAGCGCTCGTCCGTGAGGCGCCCCTCCGCCTTGAGGCGGCGGTACAGCTGCGTCGCGGGGTACGGGGTGAGGATGGCATACAGCGCCATCGTCAGCTTCATGTCGATGCCGAACTCCACGGTGCGATCGAACACCTCGGGATCGTCCGTATCGAAGCCGAAGACGAAGCTCCCCCAGACGGAGATGCCGTGATCGTGGAGCATCGCCATCGTGTCCTTGTACTGGGAGGGCCGGTTCTGCCGCTTTCCGGTGAACTTCACCGTCTCCTCGTCGATGCTCTCGAAGCCGATGAAGAGCGCCTTGCACCCGCTCTCGGCCATGAGCTTCACGTTCTCGAGGCGCTTGACCGCGGCGAGCGAGCACTGCCCTATCCAGTGCTTCTTCAGCGGGACCATCCGGGTGAAGAGCTCTTTCGAGTAAGCCCGGTGGATCATCACGTTGTCGTCCGCGAACATGATGAGCTTGCCGAGCGACCGGAGCTCGCTCAGCACCTCGTCGGTCGGGCGGAACCGCATCGTGGTGCCGTTCGCCGTCGACACGCTGCAGAACTCGCACGGATACGGGCAGCCGCGCATCGTCTGCACGACCTGGAACGGGATGTACTTCTTGGAGGTGAACAGGTCGCGCCGCGGCGGGGGCCTGCCCGCGAGGCTCGGCAGCTCCGGGCGGTAGATCGGCTTGAGCTCGCCGCGCTTCACGTCCGCGAGCAGGGCGGGCCAGGCGTCCTCCGCCTCGCCGACCACGACGGCATCCGCGTGCTGCAGGGCCTCGTCGGGGCAGGCCGTCGGGTGGATGCCGCCGAGCACCACCTTCACGCCGCGCCTGCGGTAAGCGGCGGCGATATCGTAGCTGCGGCGGGCGGTCTTGCTGTCGACGCTGATCCCGACGAGGTCGACGTCCTTGACGTCGCGCTGGAGATCGAAGGGCTGTACGACGTCATCGGTGTAGATGATCTCATCCTCGGGGGGCGTGAGCGCCGCGAGGGTGCCGAGCCCCACCCGGGGCAGGTACGCGGAATCTTCGCTTGCCGTGGCGATGAGCTCGATCTGCATGGCCGATCGTGCTTATCACGGAGCCCCAAGGAGACCCACGACGAATGAGCTTGCTCTCTGACGCCGCAGTCTTTCTCGGCGCGGCCGTGGTCGCCGTGCCGCTGTTCAAGCGGATCGGCCTCGGCGCGGTGCTCGGCTACCTCGTCGCGGGCGCGCTGCTCGGCCCGTGGGGGCTGCGGATCATCACCAACGTCGAAGACATCCTCCACTTCTCGGAGCTCGGCGTGGTGCTGCTGCTCTTCCTCATCGGCCTCGAGCTCCAGCCGTCGCGGCTCTGGGTGCTCCGCCGCGCCGTGTTCGGCCTCGGCGGCGCGCAGGTCGCCGTCACGGGCGCGCTCATCGGGCTGACCGGCGCCGCGCTCGGCCTGCGCGCCGACACGGCGGCCATCGCGGGCGTCGGGCTCTCGCTCTCGTCGACGGCGTTCGTCCTGCAGATCCTGGCCGAGAAGGGCCAGATGCAGTCGCAGCACGGCCGCTCCGCGTTCGGCATCCTGCTCTTCCAGGACCTCGCCGTGATCCCGCTGCTCGCGGTGCTCCCCCTGCTCAGCCACGGGGGCGGGGCCCCCGCCGAGGGGAGCGCCGTCGCCTCGTCGCTCAAGGCGGTGGCCGTGCTGCTCGCGGTCGTCGCCGGCGGCCGCTACCTCGTGCGCCCCGTCTTCCGGGCCATCGCCGCCACCCACGCCCACGAGATCTTCACCGCGGCGGCCCTGCTCGTCGTGCTCGGCACGGCGCTCCTCATGGTGCAGGTGGGCCTGTCCATGTCGCTCGGCGCTTTCATGGCGGGCGTGCTGCTCGCCGACTCGGAGTACCGCCACGAGCTCGAGGCGGACATCGAGCCGTTCAAGGGCCTGCTCATGGGGCTCTTCTTCATCGCCGTCGGCATGTCGGCGAACATCGGCCTCGTCGTCGCGCGGCCGCTGCTCGTCCTCGGGCTCGTCCTCGGCGTGATGGCGCTCAAGGCCGCCGTCCTGTTCGTCCTGGGCAGGGCGACCGGCCACGCGCGGGGCTCCGCGCGCGACCTCGCGCTCGCGCTCCCGCAGGGGGGCGAGTTCGCCTTCGTCCTCTTCGGGATGGCCGCGGGACAGGGCATCATGGACAGGCTCCTCACCGACCTCCTGGTCGTCGTGGTCACCCTGTCGATGGCGCTCACGCCGCTCGTCATCGCGCTCGGCGACGCGATCGTGAAGCGATGGCGGCGGGGCGCGCCAGAGCGCGAGTTCGACGCGATCGACGACAACGACCCCAGGGTCATCATCGCCGGATACGGCCGCTTCGGGCAGATCGTCTCTCGCGTCCTCCGCACGAGGAAGATCCCCTTCACCGCGCTCGACGCGAGCGCGACGCAGGTCGACTTCGTCCGCAGGTACGGCAACAAGATCTACTACGGGGACGCCTCCCGGCTCGACCTGCTCCGCGCCGCGCGCGCCGACAAGGCGAAGATCTTCGTGCTGGCGATCGACGACGTCGCGTCGTCGGTGAAGACGGCGGAGGTGGTGAAGCAGCACTTCCCGGACATCCGGATCTACGCGCGCGCCAGGAACCGCCAGCACGCGTATCAGCTCATGGATATCGGCGTGACGGTGCTGGAGCGGGAGACGTTCCTGTCGTCGCTCGAGGTGGCGGCGCGCGTGCTCGAGGGCCTCGGGATGCGGGAGCGGGACGCCCGCGCGACCATCGAGCGGTTCAGGGCCCACGACGAGAAGGTGCTCCTCCGCGGGCACGCTGTGCACAACGACGAGGTCAAGCTCATCGAGGCGGCGAAGCAGGCGGCGCAGGAGCTCGAAGGGCTGTTCGAGTCCGACGAGATCGCGCCGTCCGGCAGGGACGACAAGGCCGCGGCGGTGTGACGCGAGGCGAGCGAGCCGCCGTCGCGCCCGCTCACTCCTGTTCCTGCTTCGCGCCGATGCCGTGGCGGCGGAGGTAAGCCCGCACGTGCGCCCGCTCCATGCCCGCGCGCCGCGCCATCTCGCTCACGTTGCCCTTCGCGTCCTCGGACAGGGCGGCGAAGTAGTCGCGCTCGAACCGCGCGAGGACGTCGCGCTTCGCCTCCTGGAACTGGCGGCCCTTCATCGACGCGAACGAGCTGCCGGCCGCGCTGCCGCCGGCGCCCGGCGGGATCGACGGCGAGGAGGAGCTCGGGTGCACCGGCGTCTCGGTGAGGGCGCCGAGGTGCGCCGCGATGTCGATCTCCTCGCCCTCGGCGGCGAGCGCGAACGCGACGGCGACGGCGTTCCTGAGCTCGCGGACGTTGCCCGGCCAGTCGTGCCGCATCAGCCGCTCGAGCGTCATGTTCGAGACGCGCTCGTAGGCGCTCTCGTCGCCGAGATCCTTCAGCATCCTGCGGACGAGCACGGGGATGTCCTCCACGCGCTGCCGGAGCGCCGGCAGCTCGATCTTGATCTGCGCGACGCGGAAGTAGAGGTCGCTCCGGAAGTTGCCGCCGTTGACGGCCCGCACGAGGTCGCGGCGCGTCGCCGCGAGCACGCGCACGTCGACCTCGCGGTAGCTCGAGCCGCCGACGCTCTTGATGCGGCGCTCGGCGAGCGCGCGGAGGAGCTTCGGCTGCACCTCGAGCGGCAGCTCGCCGAGCTCGTCGAGGAAGATCGTGCCGCCGTCCGCCTCGATGAACGGCGAGAGGCGCTTGTCGACAGCGCCCGTGAACGCGCCGCGCTCGTGGCCGAACAGCGTCGCCTCGGCCAGGGTCGGCGGGATCGAGCCGCAGTCCACGACCACGAACGGCTTCTTCGAGCGGGCGCTCGCCAGGTGCAGCGCCTGCGCGACGAGCTCCTTGCCCGTGCCGGTCTCGCCCGTGATGAGCACCGTGAGGTCGGTCGGCGCCATCTTGGACAGGCGCTCGAAGATGGCCCGCATCCCGGGGCTGCTCGCCACGAGCGGGCCGAACGACGGGATCGCCGAGACCGTGATGCGCTCGGGCCGCAGGGGCTCGAACTGGATCTCGGTCTCGCCGAGCCGCAGCTTCGTGCTCGTGAGCAGGTAGATGTCGCCGACCCGCACGCCGCCGACGAAGGTCCCGTTCCGGCTGTCGAGATCGCGCACGCGCACGCCCTGCTCCGTGGCGACGAACTCGGCGTGCACCGCGCTGACCTTGGCGTCGTCGAGGACCAGCTGGCAGGCCGCGTTGCGGCCGACGATGACGGGATCGGTGCCGATCTCGATCCATCCGCCGCCGCGCGCGGCCGACGATTTCGTGAGGCGGATGCGCCCGCCGCGCACCTCGACCCGGTTCTTCGTGCCTACCGTTGCGTCGAGCAACTCAGTGCCTCTCTGTCTTGCGGCGCGAAGGGGGTCCCTCCGGCCGGGGAATCTCTGCGCCCCCGCCCCTGCTCGGCGGTGGCGGCGGCGCGCCCGCGCCCGCCCTGCTCGGCGGTGGCGGCGGCGCGCCCGCGCCCGCCCTGCTCGGCGGTGGCGGCGGCGCGCCCGCGCCCGCCCTGCTCGGCGGTGGCGGCGGCGCGCCTGCGCCCGCCCTGCTCGGCGGCGCCGGCGGCGCGCCCGCGCCCGCCCTGCTCGGCGGTGGCGGCGGCGCGCCCACGCCCGCCCTGCTCGGCGGTGGCGGCGGCGCGCCCGCGCCCGCCCTGCTCGGCGGCGCCGGCGGCGCGCCCACGCCGGTCCTGCTCGGCGGCGCCGGCGGCGCGCCCACGCCCGTCCTGCTCGGCGACGCCGGCGGCGCAGCGGCCCTGCTCGGCGGCGGCGGCGGCACGGTGCTCCCGGCCCTGGGAGGGGCGAGCGGAGCAGGGGGCGGCGAGCTGTGGCCGGCGTCGGTGAAGCCGCCGTTCTCCGTCATCGTCGGGGGGCCGTCGACGACCGTGGGGTTGTCTTCCAGGAACGCGTCGGGCAGCTCGGAGGGATACCTGCTCCGCTGCGAGCGGCGCGTCGCGCGGGTGATGTTCGCCGGCTGGATGGCGCGCCAGCTCGACAGCGCCTCTCCCGCGGAGCCGAAGCGCCCTTCGCGCCGGCGATCGAGCGCCCGCTCGAGGAAGCGCTCGATGCCCACCGGCCATTTCTCGCCGGTCGCCTCGGCGAGCGACGGCGCCGGGCGGTCGAGCTTCATCGCGACGAGCACCGCGGCGTTCGCCCCCTCGAACGGCAGCCGCCCGGACAGGGCCCGGAAGGCCACCGCGCCGACCGCGTAGATGTCGGCCCGCTCGTCGGCCCGCGCGGCGCCCCGCACCTGCTCCGGCGCCATGTACGCGAACGATCCCAGCGTCGCGTCGAAGGCGGTGAGCGTCGGCTCTTCCTTCTCGCGCCGCGTGAGCTTCGAGATGCCGAAATCGAGGATCTTCGCGCGCTCGCGCCGGTCCGGCAGGCCGAGGTGCTCGAGGTAGATGTTGCCCGGCTTCAGATCGCGGTGGATGACGCCCGCGGCGTGCGCGGCCACGAGCCCCTGGAGCACGTCGTCGATGATCGGCCCGACCTCGCTGAACGGCAGGTACTGCTCGCGCTTCAGCCGGTCCGCCAGCGACTCGCCGTCGAGCTGCTCGAACACGAGCAGGTGCTCGCCCTCGTCCGTCTGGCCGACCTCGAGCAGCTGGCAGACGTACGGGCTCTGGATGGCCGAGGCGATCTTCGCCTCGCGGTCGAAGCGCCGCACGAGATCCGGCTTCATCGCGGCGCGCGCCAGCAGGACCTTGATCGCAACCTGCTGATTGTCCGATTCCCGTGTTGCTGCCCAGACTTCGCCCATGCCGCCCCGCCCGAGCAGGCGGGTGACACGGTAGCCAGCAACGACGTCGCCCGGGTGGATCGCCACGTAACCTGGATCGGGACCGTACCACCGCCACTCTCGGACAGGTGAGAAAAAAGCGAGCGTCCGGGGAAAGGCGGTGATTCCCGGAGCGAGCAGAACCGATCACGGAGCGGCGCGCAATCCAGGCGCGCGGCGCGCGGCGGGCCTGGATTGCGCGCTCGTGACGTGACAGCGCGCCGATGCGATCGGAGCACGAACCCAACGAAGGGGGCGCCATGGTTCGGAGGACCACGGCGAGCCGCGCGGGCTCGATGAACGATCGTCGCGGCGTCGTCGCCGCGGCCCGCGGCCCGCAGCCCGCAGCCCGCAGCCCGCGGAATCCCGGGAAGAATCCGAGGGACGCGGCACTAGCCCGAGGCGACATGATTCTGTAGGCTCGGCGCGCCATGCCGCGCACAGCCGAGGATGTCGAAACCTACCTCCTGCAGCTCGATCGCCGGTTCGAGAACGACGCCGGTACCTACCTCGTCTCGGGGGGCGCGGGAGCGCCGCCGATCGCGATCCGCATCGACCCGCCGATCGTGGCGGTGCGCGTCTCGATCGGCCCTGTCCCCGGAGACGACGCACACCAGACCAAGCTCTTCCGCCGCCTGCTCGAGTACAACGCGACCGATCTGATGCATGCTTCGTATGGGATCGAGGCGGGCACCGTCGTCCTGTCGGCGGCGCTGGAGCTCGAGAACCTCGACATGAACGAGCTCGAGGCGATCCTGAGCGACATCGATCTCGCGCTCGCCCGCCACGTCCCCGTGCTGCACGATCTCGCACTCAGCTGAGCAGACCCGCCGCGCCTTTCGACCCTGCGCACCCGAGAGTTGGAGCTGATCTATGGGAATTTTCGCGCGCCTTGCGACCCTCATCAAGTCGAACCTGAACGACCTCATCAGCCGCTCGGAGGACCCCGAGAAGATGCTGAACCAGGTCGTCATCGACATGGCAAACCAGCTGATCGAGGCGAAGAAGCAGGTCGCCGTCTCGATCGCCGACGAGAAGCGGCTGGCCAAGCAGGCCGAGCAGGAGGCCGCGCACGCCGCGGAGTGGGAGCGCAGGGCGATGCTCGCGATCAAGGCGGGCGACGACGCGCTGGCCAAGGAGGCGCTGAACCGCAAGAAGGAGCACGACCAGCTCGCCACCTCCTACAAGGACCAGTGGCAGAAGCAGAAGCAGGCCGTCGACCAGCTGAAGACGGCGCTGCGCCTCCTGAACAACAAGATCGAGGAGGCGAAGCGCAAGAAGAACGTGCTCATCGCCCGGAAGAAGCGGGCCGAGGCGCAGAAGGCCATCCAGGAGACGATGAGCGGCCTGAACAACGCCTCCGCCTTCGAGACGTTCGACCGGATGGCGAACAAGATCGACCAGATCGAGGCCGAGGCCGAGGCCGCCGGGGAGATCGCCGAGCAGTACACGGGCGACACGCTGGCGCACCGATTCGGGCAGCTCGAGGCGACGGCGGGCGCGGACGACGAGCTGCTCGCGCTCAAGCGGAAGATGGGCGTGCTCCCGCCCGAGCCGCCGCCCGCCGCGGCGCCGCCGCCTCAGGTGCGCGTGGCCGGCGCGGGCGGCGCGCCGGCCGCCGCGCCCCAGGCCGAGCAGGACGAGCTCGCGGCGGCGATCGCGGAGCTCGAGGCCGAAGAACAACGTGAACAAGCCAGGATGAAGCGCTAGAGCACGCCTGCCCATGAGCCAAGCCGCCACGGCGCTCCGCACGGCCGGACCGAACGCCTCTCCCGCCGCTCCCATCCCAGTCCACGCCGAGGAGGTCGGCGCCTTCCTCGAGCGCATCGGGGTCAGCTCGTCCGGCGGGCTCTCCGACGCCGAGGCGCAGAGGCGCCTCGCGGAGCACGGCAAGAACCGGCTGCCCGAGACGAAGAAGAAGAGCGCGCTCGTCCGCATCCTCGAGCAGTTCGCGAACCCGCTCGTGCTCACGCTCCTCGCCGCGGCGGCGATCGCCGTGGTCGTCGGCTTCACGGCCGACCAGGACGAGAGCTTCCTCCACCGGTTCGGCGACGCGATCGCGATCCTGCTCATCGTGATCCTGAACGCCTTCCTCGGCTACTACCAGGAGCGGCGCGCGGAGGCGGCCCTGGAGGCCCTCCAGAAGCTCAGCGCGCCGAACGCGCGCGTCCGCCGCGGCGGCAAGACCGTTGTCATCGCGGCCGAGGACGTCGCGCCCGGCGACATCCTCGAGCTCGAGGCGGGCGACTCGGTCCCGGCCGACGCGCGGCTCGTGCAGACGATCAGCTTCGCGACCGAGGAGGCGGCGCTGACGGGCGAGAGCGCGGCCGCGGTCAAGGACGCGCTCGCCCCGGTCGCGCGCGACGCGCCGCTCGGCGACCGGGTCACGATGGTCTTCACCGGCACGAGCGTCGTGCGCGGCAAGGGGCGCGCGGTGGTGACCGCGACCGGCGTGGGCACCGAGCTCGGCCGGATCGGCGAGATGATCCGCTCGGTCGGCGAGCAGAAGACGCCCCTCGAAGAGCGCCTCGATCGCTTCGGCTCGGTGATCCTGCGGGTGTGCCTGGCGCTCTCCGCGGTGCTGCTCGGCTGGGGGTTCATCCGGGGCGGCCGGCCGTGGCACGAGCTCCTGCTCGAGGGCGTGAGCCTCGCCGTGGCCGCCATCCCCGAGGGGCTGCCCGCGATCACGACGATCACGCTCGCGCTGGGGATGCAGCGCATGGCGCGGCGCGGGGCGATCGTGCGCAAGCTGCCCGCTGTCGAGACGCTCGGCGCCGCGACGATCATCGCGTCGGACAAGACGGGCACGCTCACCCAGAACGAGATGACCGTCCGCCACGTGTACGCGGGCGGCCGCCGCTACACGGTGACCGGCGAGGGGTACAACCCGGCGGGCGCGCTGCGGGACGAGCACGGCGCGGAGGTCGTGGACCACGCGGCGCCCCTCACGTACCTGTTCGCGACGGTCGCGCTCTGCAACAACGCGTCGCTGGACGAGGACCGGGCGACGGGCCGCTGGAACATCGTCGGCGATCCGACCGAGGGGGCGCTGCTGACGCTGGCCGCGAAGGGCAACTACTCGCGCGAGTCGGTCGCGCCGTCGCACGCGTTCGTGCACGAGCTGCCGTTCGACAGCGACCGCAAGCGGATGACGGTGATCACGCGGGACGAGCGCGGCCGCGAGATCGCGCACGTGAAGGGGAGCGTCGACGTGCTCCTCCCCCTCTGCGTGAAGTTCGCCGACGACAAGGGCGTGCGGGCGCTGACCGAGGACGACCGCGTCGCGATCGTCGCCGAGGCCGATCGCATGAGCGCGGCCGCGCTGCGCGTGCTCGCGATCTGCCGCCGGGTGCGGCTCAGCCGCGACGAGGACGACGTCGAGCGCGAGCTCACGTTCCTCGGCCTGGTCGGGATGATGGACCCGCCGCGGCAGGGGGTGAAGGAGGCGGTGGCCGAGTGCCGCCGCGCCGGCATCCGCGCCGTCATGATCACCGGCGACCACCGGCTCACCGCGACGGCGATCGCCAAGGAGATCGGGCTCTGGGACGAGGGCGACGAGGCGCTCAGCGGCGCGGAGCTCGCGGCGATGGGCGACGAGGAGCTGGCGCGGCGGATCATGCACCTGCGCGTCTTCGCCCGGACGACGGCGGAGCAGAAGCTCCGGCTCGTGCGGGCGTTCAAGGCGCACGGCCACATCGTCGCGATGACGGGCGACGGCGTGAACGACGCGCCCGCGCTCCGGGAGGCGCACATCGGCGTGGCGATGGGGCGCGGGGGCACCGACGTGGCGCGGCAGGCGGCGGACCTCGTGCTGGCGGACGACAACTTCGCGACCATCGTCGAGGCGGTGCGCGAGGGGCGCGCCATCTACCGCAACATCCAGAAGTTCATCTTCTTCCTGCTCTCGTCGAACATGGGCCTCCTCGTGGCCGTGTTCGTCGTCTCGTTCTTCGGCAAGTGGCCGCCGCTGACGCCGCTCATGATCCTCTGGATCAACCTCGTCACGAACGGCCTGCCGGCGCTCGCGCTCGGCATCGATCCGCCGGATCCGCAGCTCATGTCCGAGGCGCCGCGGCCGCGCGACGAGGGCCTGCTCGTCAAGCGCGACTACCTCGGGATCCTGTACGTCGGCGCGATCATGGGGCTCGCCGCCGTCGCGCTCTACGCGACGTCGGACCAGACCGAGGAGGCGCTGCTCCGCACGCGCGCCGTCGCCTTCTCGCTGCTGGCGCTGTCGCCGCTCTTCCACGCCTGGAGCTGCCGGAGCCCGGTCATCTCGCTCTTCGCGTCGAAGCCGCTCATCAGCCTCCCGCTCCTCCTGGCGGTCGCGGCGAGCGCGGCGATCCACCTGATCGCGCTGCTCGTGCCCGCATTGCGCCCGGTCTTCCGCACGTACGCGATGTCGTCGAGCGAGTGGATGCTCCTGCTCGTCCTCTCGGCGCTCATCGTGCCGGCCGTCGAGATCGCAAAGCTCGTGTACCGCCGGATCCGCCCCGAAGGCGCCGGCCCCGCCCGCCTCACGCCCTCTCCCGGGCCCCACGGATGACAGCGGGTGAGGGCCTCGGCACCGCCGGGTCCCCTCGCCTGCCACGTCGAGATCGCCGCCTCGCGGCGTCCAGGGTGCCGCGTCGGGTGGGCGACGTGGGCGACGCGGAGCGATCCGGAAAGAAAGTGCTCGTGGTAAGAACAAGCGGGCGCGGAGAAGCGTCCAAACCCGAGCTTATGAGACGTAAAACACACTCGCACCGTGCGCCGGGGGCGCAAACCTCCGGCTCCCGCCTCGCCGCGCTCGCGCCGGTCGCACTGGCGGCGCTGACCACCGCCGCCCCCTCCCCCGCCCTCGCCGCCGGCACGCCGATCGCGGCGCCGCTCGTCGAGTCGAAATGGCTCAAGCTCGACGGGGTCCCGAAGGAGTGGCCGGTGGCGTTCACCTCCCTCGGCCTCAAGCTCAAGGGCAAGCCCAGCAAGGCCGATCTCGCCGCCCAGGTGGCCATCGCCTACGACGACGCGCGGATCTACGTGGCGGCCGACGTGACCGACGACACGCTGCGAGGCGGCGCCGATCACGTGAAGGTCGTGATCGGGTTCCCGGGCGGAAAGGTGCAGGAGGTCGCGCTCTACCCGGGGCAGCCGGGCAAGACAGCGGGGAGCGTCAAGGTCCCGGGCGGCAAGGCGGTGGCCGGGGCGAGGGTCGTCGAGGCCCCCCGCAGCGGCGGGTACACGCTGGAGGCGAGCGTCCCCTGGGCGGCGTTCCCCGAGGCGGCGACGACCCGGGTCGGGCTGCGGGCGGGGCTCTTTGTCCACGACGACGACGGCGGAGGGGTCGACGCCGTCGTCGGCAGCGCCGCCTCGGAGGCGTACGCGTCGCTGTCGCCGCTCGCGACCGAGCCGGAGCTCGCGCTCACCGACGGCCTCCTCCGGAGCAAGGGCATCCAGGGCCGCGCGAGCTACGACCTCGTCGCCGACGTGGCCGGCGATGCGATGCGGGAGCGGGTGCTCGTCTACGAGCGGTTCATGATCGTCCTCGGCCCCGGGTTCCGGAAGGGCGCGCAGTACTACTTCGAGGACCTCGGGGTCGACGCCAAGGACGGGATGCTGCCGTCGCTCACGGCGCGCGACCTGACGGGCGACGGCCAGGCGGAGCTCATCCTGCGGAAGCGCTCCGGCAGCGGCGCGAAGTACCGCGAGGTGATGCACGTGCTCCAGTTCGGCGCCGGCGACACGCCGAAGCCGATCTTCCAGCACGAGATCGCGATCGCGACGGACAAGGGCTCGGTCGTCAACGACGTCGACTTCGTGGCGGACGGCGACAAGGTGGCGATCCGCGTGGAGCCGGGCAAGGCGACCCGGTACGACGCGAGCAACTACGCGGAGGGGGTCGAGACGACGTACGACCCGCTGCTGTTGCCGTGGGGGTCGATCAAGTCGCAGCTCTACAAGCTGACCGGCGGGGTGTTCACCAAGGCGAGCGAGCAGCGGCAGGCGGGCGCCGCGGGGCCGCGCCCGGCGCCGGCGAGGGCCGAGGAGGCGCGGGCCGCGCCGAAGCCGGCCGGCCTCTCGCCGGCCGAGATGCTCGACAAGGTGTACGCCCTCTACCGGCGCGACCGGAGCGCCTCTGCGAGCAAGCCGCAGTTCGACCTCGGCGCCGACGTGGCCGGCGGCAAGGAGCCCGAGCGGGTGCTCCTGCACGACCGCGACATCGTGGTGTTCGGCAAGGGGTTCCGTGGCGGCGCGGGGTACGCGTTCATGACGCTCGCGCAGTTCGCCTCTCCGGCCGACATCCGCTCGGTGCGCGCGCTCGATCTCACCGGCGACGGCAAGGCGGAGATCATCGTCCACGGCACCGTCCGCGCGGCGGCGCCCAAGGAGGCGGGCGGCGGGACCGTGGACCGCGACGTCGTGATGATCTTCCGGGTCGACGGCGAGAGTATCCAGCGGATCTTCGCGGCCGAGATCGCGCGCAGCGTGGGCGGCAAGAAGATCGCCGGCGAGCTCAAGTTCGTGCGCGTGGGCGACAAGATGGGGATCGAGCTCGCCCCGGGGAAGGCCGTCGAGTGGACGGAGCAGACGTACCCCTTCAACCAGGACAAGGCGCCCGTCGGCGGCTTCGAGCCGCTGCTGCTGCCGTGGGGCGGAGCGCAGCCGGCGCGGTACGTCTGGAACGGGTCGATCTTTGCCAAGTAGGCGGGAAGAGGGCCTCGCGGCGTCGGAAAACGCTGGGTCTCACCGCGAGCGACGCGCGGGTGAGCCGAGGGCCCTCGCGGGCCTGAGGGGCGCAGGTGGCCGAGCTTCGCTTCACGACCTCGTCTGGTCCCTCCGGCGCGCCGGGGGCCACGATCGCGCTCGTGGTGCGCGGCGGCTCCGGCCAGGCGCTCGGCGAGCTCAACGCGGTCGCGGAGCGGCTCCAGGCCGAGACGCTCCGCGCGCGGGGGCTGGGGCACCTGCTGGAGGTGGTCACGCCGGAATGACGCCGCACGGAGAGGACGGGCTCACCCGCCGAGCCCGCTGAACGCGGGTGGGTTGTGCTCCACGTCGAGGATCTCCCAGCGGTAGTAGCTGAAACTCCCGCTCTCGATCTTCCACAGGACCTCCCCTTGGCTCGGAATCTGGATACCCCGGAACGTGCGCCAGTCCGAGCACGACACGGACCAGGGGGTGAGCTTCGCGTCCGCGCCGCCGCCGAGATAACGCTCTGCCTGGAGCCCGACCACGCGCCCCTGCGGATCGAACATGAACACCGCCGACGCGACCTTCCCTGCGTGCCGCATCGTCGCCTTCGCGCTCGTCGCGTCGATAGACTCCCACGCGATGTAGGGGCGGAGCGCCGCTGACGGGAACCAGACGATCTCGCCCAGAAATCGCAGCATGGCGCCCTGGTCGATCTTCTCGTCGGCCGCGTCGACGAGGCTGACGAGCGACGCCGCCTTGATGAGCATCTGGCCCTTGCCAGCGGCGTACTTGTCGCGGCCCTCGATCGGGAGGATGCCCATCATCTTCGTCGTGACCTTCCAGACGAACGCGGGCTCGTCGACCGAGAAGTACTGCTCGGCCTCCGCGGGCATCCAGGCGGCGTCTGGGCTGGTCCGGAGCTCGCCGCGCTGTCTCAGCCGGACCGTCTGAGCCCTCTCCCGGCCGACGACGCCCGAGGCCTCCAGCCAGGTGCGCACCGGCGCAGGCAGGCGCTCGAGCTCGGAGGGCTCGACGCTGGAGGCGTGCGGCTCGGCGGGGCGCGCAAGCAGCGCTCGGATCTCCGAATCGACCTCGTGGTGGAAGCGTGCGTGTTTGGCAGCGGACACGATCGCCAGGAGGATGAGCACGTTGACGAGCGTCCCGAACTTCGCCTGGGGCCACGCGAGGACGATGAGGCCCTGGGAGAGGAGCACGCCGGAGAGCGCCAGCGCCCCCCACGCGTCGCGCCGCAGGGCGCAGAGCGCTGCCGCGGCGAGCAGCACGAGCAGCGCCGCGAGCCAGAGCAGGGCGAAGACCCGACTGCCCGTGGGCGAGAGGGGCACGAGCGTGCGATCGCTCGGCTGACCCGCGGCTGCGAGCTTCGACCACTCGCGGTATCCGATGAGGTGAATCGCGCCGTGGAGCGCGATCAGGATCGCCAATCCGAGCCGCATGGAGTGTCTCTTTCTCGGAATCGCCTGCTGCGCCCAGCCGTCGCCTCGTCGTAGGCGGATGACTCCGTCTCTCACGTGCTCATTGTTACTTTTGCAGCACGCGTGCCAAACCACGAGCGACGCCGAGGGCGCGGTCCATTCGCGCGGAACCGAGCGCCGAGACGCGCAGCCCGACCGCCGTCCACGCAGATCTTGCGCGCCCCATTCGCCGTCGCTGCTGCTCCGGTTCCCCGAGGCGCACCAGCGCTCGCTCCCGCTGGACGTGCACGAGAAGCTCCGCGCGGTTCGGCCCCCGTCCGAAGGCATCGCTCTCAGCCACGGCTCCGACACCATCGACTCCTGACTCGTGGTCCACAGGCACGGGCTCAGCTGACTTGGGCCGCGATCCCTCCGGCCGCGTTCGGAGAGACGACGGGGACAGGGAATTCTCCACGTCCTCCAACCCCCCAATGGACACTAGATGTCCCTGCCACATGGCATCGCCCCACTCGACCGACGTGGACCGCTGCTTGCGTCGGTTGCCGATCTCATGCGAATGGTTCCCACGGTTGCCGCTATCGTCTCTCTCTATGGAGTCGCTCTATGTGTTGCATCTTGTGTCATGCATCCATCAGAAACTTTCCCGGAGACGGAGCCCGATACGCCAACCAGCGTTCCAGAAGCCGACGACATGACACTCGACGACGAAACGGAGAACGATCCCACGACCGAAACGGAGGGTTCACGGCCGCGTCATCCGGCGGGCTCCGGCAGGCAGCAGACGGTGGTCGGGTACGGCTCGCCGCCGGCCGGCTCGCAGAGCCCCAGCTCGTTGACCTCCCATTCGGCGCGGATGCTGCCGAGGGCCGCACCATCCTCCTCGGGACGTAAGCAGCGATCGACCTCGCCGGCAGTCACCGTCGTCGTCCCGAGGAGCGCGCCCTCGCTGCACGCGCTATCCGAGTAGGCGCTCACCCGCGCGACGCACTCCCTCGGCGTGCGCGTGGGCACGCAGACGCATGGCGTGCAGCTCCGCTCGAGGTCCTGGTCATAGAAGGTGAGCTTGTCAGAGAACCTGGGCCGCTCCCCGGGACCGGCGGGCGGATAGCACTCGCGAGGCCCCTCGTACCGCGAGATCATGCAGTACCGCCACCCGGGGGGCACGTTGGTCTCTTGCTGGTTGACCATGCACACCTCGCCGTTCTCCGGACACCAAGTATTCATCACGAGGCCACTGCACGCGACCGCGATCTTCGCAGGGCTCTTCGGCGGAGAGGGCTCGCCCACGGTGGACGGCGTGCACGAGCCATCCGGCCCCGGCGCGATCCAGATCGCGCTGAACTCCTCTGCCGGCACGGTCCCCGGAGACGTGCATTCGCCTTGCCAGTTCCGCGGCGGATTGAACGGCCGGAGCGTCGCCGCCGGGGTGTTCTCACACGACGCGTGCGAGTGCGCTGCAACGATCTCCGGCATGGAGCAGGACGGAACGCTACATTTGCACTTGGAACAGGGCTCGTCGCCCGGCAGCAGCGTCCGGAACCGGAAGGACCGCCTCGGGGCGATCTGCTCCGTGGTGCGACTCTGGAGGTCGAAGCCGGTGAGGTCCTCGCACGCCGGCTCGGGGTCGTCAGCGTCTCCGATCCACAGGAGCCTCGGGTCGTAAAAGCCGTCCATCGGCTGTATCACACACTTCCCGGCGCAGACGCCGTTGCTCGTGCCGTCCTCGTTGGTGATGAGGCAGGGATTCCACGGCTCACCGCACGGCGGCTCCGCGCTGCCGCAGCCACCCGCGACCAGCGCGCCGCCCAGCCCCCCCAGCGGCAGCGAGATCAACGCGCGCAGGAGCCACCACCTTCCGTTCCAAGTCATCGCGACCTCACCGCCTTCCCCGCGCGTTCCCGAGGAGCCCTTACACCCTGAACCTTCGGTTGGATCCGGCCGCGGCCGGCGCTCCTGCCGCCTGCCGGTTTTCTCGACCACGCGCTCACGGCGCCTCCAGCGGCTTCGGCAGACAGCAGACCGTCTTCGCCACGCCGACCACCCTGTCGTTGCTGGGATTGCCACCCGTCGGCGTGCACGTCCCGGGCTCGTTCGAGAGCCACGTTGCACTCACGCTGCCCAGGCTGGAGATCGGCTCAGGAATCAGGCAGATCCCACGCTCGGTCACATCGACGCCGACGAGGATGTCGCTGCAGGCGCCGTCCTCCCAGGCGACCACGAGCGCCTCGCACCGACTCGCCTCCGGCGCCTTGCAGGTGCACGGCGAGCACGCGGGCGCGGTCACAAGGTCCTCATAGAACACCCCCAGCCTGTCCGAGAATATCTTCTGAGGGTCCGCCCCTCCCTCGGGCTTCTGGCAGCCGAGATCCCCCTCCCCGACGATACAATGACGCCAGCCGTCGGGCAGATGGGCTGGCTGCTGCTCGAGCATGCAGAGCTCCGCGTCGTCCGGACACAGCTTCCCCTCCACCGGACCGGTGCACCCGACGGCGACCTCACCCACGCCTCCCGAGAGCGGCTGCGGAGGCTCGTCGGCCACAATCGGTGTGCACGGCTCCAAGATCGCCGGACCGATCGAGAGCGAGCCGAGCTGCTCCGGCGCCACCGTACCGGGCGACACACACGACCCGTCCCAGCCTGCCTGCAGAAGGAACGACGTCTGCGTCCCCGCGCTGCCGTCGCCGCACGCCTCGACCGACCTCGCCGTCACGGTCCGCGGGAGCGCGCACGACGGCGCCGTGCACGCGCAGGCGGGGCAGCCGTGCGTTGCCTCGGGCATGGCCCGCGCGAAGAGCGTCCGCGTGGCGCCACCGAACGGGATCCGCTCGCCGGTCCCGGGGACGACCCGCACGAGCTCGGCGCACGACGCCGGCGCGAGCACCTCGGGCCCTGTCCAGACGAGCTTCGGCGCGCCGAAGGACTCCGGCGGCGCGTGGACGCACTGCCCCCAGCAGTACCCGTTGCTGGTGCCGTCGTCGTTCCAGATCTCGCACGTGACCGCCTCCGCGCAGTCGTACGCCCCGGCGCCGTCGCACCCGCTGGCCGCCGCCCCTCCGAAGCCGAGGAGCCAAAGCCCTGCCAGCTTTCTCTGCCGCACGCTCCGCATCAGCACCGCTCCTTCCGGCTCCGGCGCAGCCTCACCAGCTGCCGGAGAAGATCACGCCCCCGCCATGCGCCGCCGCGAGCGGCGCCGCGCGCACGGCGCGCTTTCCCGGAACCGGCGCCCACAGGAGCGACGAAAGCGCGACCGCACCGACGACGCCGGCGCCGATGAAGCTCCCCCATGCCGCGACCTTCATTGTGTCGCGCGCGTCGCTCATCTCGAGCAGCACACCGCATGGTTCGGTGTATGCCTTGGACACGCATGCCGCCGCCCCGTTGTGCTGGCGGATCTGAGCGGCCTGCGCCTCCACCTCCTCGCCGCGCACCGTCGCTGCCACGACGAAGCTCATGCCCAGTACAACCCCGGCCGACGCGAGCGCGAACCCGCCGATGCGGAACACCGTGCCCGGCGACGGCCCCCCGGGCGCCGCGGCCGGCGCAGGCGCAACCGGTGCCGCGACCGGCGCCGCGACCGGCGCACTCATAACCGGCGGCGGGGGCTTGGGCTCCAGGTGAAGGCCGACCATCGACTCCCGTCCCCGCTGCGCCTCGAACGGATAAACGTCGTCGACATACCCATCGAGCTTGCCGCGCGCCTCGTGCCGCCCCGGATCGAGGTAGACGAAATACATGCCCTGTCCGCGGCCGATCCGCCGGCCGTCGATGAACACCTCGGCCTCGGGCCGGCTCACCGCGACGGTCGCGGACGAGATCTCGCGCTCCGCCTTCTCGAGCCCCGTCCGGAACCGCCGCTGCGCCGCCGGCTGGAGCGTCTCCGGATACAGCAGGGACTCCCGCAGGTGCTCCGCCGCATCCCGGAACCGCCCCAGCGCGAGCTCCGAAAGCCCGAGCTCCCCCTCGAACTCCGGCCGCGGATCCGCCTTCCACGCCGCGCGATACGACGCCTCCGCGTCCTCCCACCGCCCCGCGCGCCGCGCCCTCTCGCCCCGCGCAAACGCCTCTTCGGGCTCGGAGCGCGTCGTGGCCGCTCCGGACGGTCCAGCAGAAGGACCTTCCCCGGCGGCCACTGCCCCGCGACTCCACACGGCAGATGCGGCGGCCACCGCGAGGAGCAACCGTCCTGTGGACGCCATCTCCGCGGCATACTACGCGGCGAGTCTCGTTTCGGTCAAGCAACCTTGGTCCGGAGAAAACGACGGAATCGGCTCTACCGTCAGGCAATTCTGGTCGCGCCGCGAGAATGCTCGCCCTGCTGCGCGGCGCGCCGAGGCGGCCGCGCGCGCTCGAACGCCGCGCGCCTGGCTCGGCTCAGCGGGGCATGTCGATTCTCAAATGTCCAACGCGGCCATTAGGTAACTATGCTGGCATGAGGAAATCGTCTCGCACGCCGGACACCGCCGCCGATCAACCGCCGCTCACCATCGAGGCGATCATGGCCGAGCACCTGGATCACGTCCGCCGCTACGTGGAGCGGCAGGGCTTCCGCGGCGCGGATCGGGACGACCTGGTCCAGGAGATCTTCCTCGGCGCCTCACGGTCGCTGCCCCGGTACGATCCCCGCCTTGCGAGCGTGCGCACCTGGCTCCTGCGGATCGCGTTCAACCACATCTCCAACGAGCGCAAGCGCGCCCATCGCCGGCACGAGGAGCCCTGGCCGGAGGAGGCGCTGGACGGGCTCTCCAGCCCAGCGCCTGACTCCGAGACACGGCTCATCGAGGCGCAGCAGCGCGAGCTCCTCGCGGATCTGCTCCTGGAGGTGCCCCCGGTGCGCCGGGAGATCCTCGTCGCGCATGACCTGGAGGAGGAGGCGGTCCAGGAAATCGCCGAGGAGCGCGCGATGCCGCGCAACACCGCATGGAATCACCTGCGGCTCGCGCGGCAGAGCCTCGTCGCCGCCGCGCGCCGCTGGCGGGCCCGGAGCCGCGGCGCCCTGATCGCGCCGCTCGCCATCGCCTTTGGCGCGCTCGAGGCGCGCGCCGCCTCGCGGCCTCTCCACGCAGGCCGTTTGCGGCGGCTGCTCGATCGGGCCTGCCGGGCCTTCCGGCGCGCGCCGGCTCGCGGCGAGGCCGGCCCCGCGGCGAGCTCGTGGCGCAGGCCGCTCCTGGCCAGGAGGGCCGGCCGACGCAGCGTGGCCAGCACCGCAACCGGCGGCGTGGCCGCCGTGGCGGGCGCGCTCGTCCTGCTGGTCCCCGGCCCGCGCGGCGAGGGCCCGCTGCCGCAAGCTCACGCCGTCGCGCTGCGCTCCCCAGCGGCCGCAGCAGAGCGCCGCGGCGCCCTGCCCTCAGACCCGGAGCTGCGCCCCGAGGAGCCGCCCGCCGGCGCCGTGAGCGGCGCCCTCGAGGCGCTGCGCCCCGACGCGACGCCTCCGCGCGCTCCGCACAGCCTTCCTCGACGCGACGCCGCCGTCTCGATGCCGGAGGACCGGTTGATGCGGCAGGCCTTCGCGGCGCTCACCTCGGGTGAATACGGCGCTGTTCGGCTCCTGCTCGAGCAACACCGCCGCGACTTCCCGAAGGGCTCCTACGCCGGAGATCGCGAGGTGCTCCTGCAGCGGCTACGCGCGGCGGCGCGCCGCGACTGAAACGGGACTGCGGCCAGGTCAGTCAGCCCAGCTGAGCGTCCGATTCGTGCCATTCCATGCCGATGAGGCCATGAGCCATTGCCATGGCCCGAGGAGCTCTGCCAACATCAGCGCGTTTTGCTCAACCCAAGGAGGCGCCTATGGCAGACCCCTACATCGATCCTTTCGAGACGAAGATTTACGGGAAGTTCGCGCGCGAGCAGATGGCCGCGGTCCTGATGGGCAAGGTCGCTGCCCTCGACGGCATGGTCGAGTTCGCGATGGGCAAGCAGCTCCTCGCCGATCAGGCGATGTCCGACGTCCTCGACCGCCAGCCCAAGCCGGCGCCGGAGCTCGACACCGCCGAGGTGCTCGACGAGGCGCGCGACGTCATCGTGCGGTTCGCCTCCTACCTCGACTCGCTCAAGGGGAGGCCGGTCGATGCCCGGCTGTTCTTCCGCGGCGAGGCGCCGAGCGTCCTTGCGCGCCGGCGGCTCACGAAGCTCACCGCCGCGGTCGGGCACATCGCGGACGAGCTCGAGAGACAGCGCGACAAGGTCCGCGGCGCGGACATGTGGCTGGCCGAGCTCCGGGAGGCGCACGAGAAGCTCGGGATCATCGAGCGGCAGCAGCGCGCCACGCGCGTCGAGCGGCTCGAGCTCGGCCCCGAGGTGTCGACCGCGCGCGAGGCCTGGCTGGGTGTCTACAACGCGAACAAGAGCCTCGTGCGCGGGCTGCTCGCCCACCTCGGCAAGCCCGAGCTCCTGCCGCTCATCTTCGACGACCTGGCCGAGATCCACCGCGCGTCCGGCGTCAGCGACGCGGTCCCGCCGGGCCAGCCGGCCGCGCCTCCGGCGCCGGCCGCCGCCCAGCCGGGGCCCTCGCCGGAGGCGTGAGCCGACGGCCCGCTGCAACGCTCGATGCAAGCGTTGCAGCGGGCGACTCGGTCGCCGAGTTGGCCCTCTCAAGGCTCGAGACGGCCGACTCGGCGGCCCAGCGGGTCGTTTCAAGCCTTGAGACGGCCGACCGGGCGGCCCAGTGGGCCGTTTCAGGCCTTGAGATCGCCAACTCGGCGACCGAGTCGGGCATTTCAAGCCTTGAAGCGGGTGACTGTGCGCCAGGGAAGGCGATCTCACCGCAGAAGAGGGCTCACCGCCGCGCCGGCGGCGCGCGAGGCCGAGCCCTGACGGCCTCTGCGCTTCCGGGACTCTCCGGGACCGCTACGTGCCGGTACGACCGGTCTCGTCAGTAGACCTCGACCGCGGCGTAGATGTCGCTCCGGCCGCGTAACACGACGATTGCCCCCTGGCTGTTGGGCAGCCCCGCGACGCCCGGCGCCGAGCCGCTCGCCGCGATCAGCCGGGCATCCGCGGCCGAGACGACGCCTGATGGGTACACCATGCGGTCGAGCTGGATGCTCTCGTCGTTCAGCTGGCTGACGACGTACACATTGCCGACCGGATCGGCGTCGATCGCGCGGACGGGGTCAGGACCGTTGGCGGGAAGCCCTTTCACCTGGGTCGATGTCCCGGGCGCGGAGAGGGGGATGATGTCGATGTCCGTGCCGCCGAAGGTGCCGGTCGTGTAAAGGAGCCCGTTCGCGCTCACCCAGTCCGAGTAGAATGCTTGCCCTGGGGGGTTGGCCTCGGGGCCGAAGGTGACGCCGCCGTCCGTGCTCGTGCGGATGTGGAAAGCAGGGTCGTCCGACGACGAGATCACGGCGCCGCTGATCTTGTCGACGATCACCTCGTGGAAAGCGCTCGACTGCGCGAGGGTCGTGGAGGCCCACGCGCCGGAGTCGCCGCGCTGGTCGTTGCGCAGGATCTGGAGCTGCCCGGCGGCCGGGACGACCGAGATGTAGACGCGCTGTCCGAGCGAGTCGATGCTCACCTCCGCGTCGATGATGGGCTCCACGAGCTCCTGTACGGCCTCCCAGCTCGCGCCGCCGTCCGTCGAGCGCGTGAAGCTGAGCTTGCCGGGGCCGCGGGTCGCCGCGACGTACGCGGTATTGCCGGCGCCGCCTTCGATCGCCGCCTCGAACACGCCGGTGAGGCCGGTCGAGATCGGCGCGCTCCAGGTCTGGCCGAAATCCCGGCTCACGACCGCAAAGGCCTCGCCCCCGCAGAGCATCACGACGTAGACGTTGCCGAACACATCGCTGGAGATCTTGCGCCCTGTGTTCGAGGATTCACTGTTCGGGCACGAGAGGGCGCCGTTGATCTTCTGGGCGGGCACGCTCGTGATGGCAAGCCACTGGCAGTTGTGACAGCTGTCGGCCGGATCGGTGTCGTCACCATCGTCACATTGCTCCGTGGGGTAGTCGGTCAAGCCGTCCCCACAGACCTCCGGGCCCTTGCAGTCTGCGCGACAACCGTCGCCGGCGGTCTGGTTTCCATCGTCGCAGACCTCATCAGGCGCCTCGACGAAGCCGTTGCCGCAGCCGGGCAGGACGCACGTCACGCCGTCGCCGACATATCCCTCGTTGCAGGCGCAGGTGAACGAGCCCGGCGTGTTGGTGCACGCGGCGTTCGCGTCGCAGTCTCGCGGAGCCGGTCCTGTGACAGAGCGGGACCGTCCCATTGACGTCGACGTAGTCGCACTGCTCGGGGGTGAGCGCACCATGGGCCTCGCCCGCGGCCTCGTCGTCGCCGTCGGCCGCGGAGGGGCCGGCGCTGGAGCAGTTCGCGACCGACAGCGCGGAGAACGCCGGGATCGCCAGATAGCCGAGAAGAGAGCTCTTGAGATAGCGCATGGTGTGTCCCCCTGTTCGTGTTCAAGCCGGAGCGCGATGCCGAGCCTGCGCCGGCGGAAGAAACCTCGGTGCATCCAGGTCGACAGCTCAGGATCGATGCCTGTGCGAATACGCTGCTCGCGGAGATGATGTCGAGGCAGGCCCCTGCGCGTCTCTCGACGCGCCGTCGCGCGAGCTACCTGCTCCCGCGCTCAAATCGCGCCGAAATCAGGGAACACTGCCCCATCAAGCCCGTTTGCCCGGCGTCGCGCGCACCGCGGCGCCGGGCACGAGCGGCCCCTGCCGCCAGTCGCGCTCCGCCGCTCCCCTCGCCCGAATCCCTCAGCTGCGAAGCGCGCCCCGACCATCCTGAACGAATACGGACGCTCTGCCGCGACCGATAACAGAGCGCTGGTCTGCATATGAATGACCGGGTGAGCCATGTAAATCAGAAAATGCGCTCGCCCCATAGTTTGCCATTTTCTGGACTATTGCCGCCCGAGCACGGCTCAGGCGTCCTGCAAGCGCTCGATCTCAAGGCAAGTGCAGGCCGCCGCGAGGGTGCGCCGCACCAGCACGAGCGGCCGCGGCCGTGCTACGCCGCCGTCCCCTCTTCAACCGAGCCCTGCGAGCGCGAGCGCCTCCACGAGATCGTCGACAAGGGCCTGGTCCGCCGTCAGTCGGTTGACAACGGCCCGGGGATCCCGCGAGACCTGGGGCAGGACGGCGGCGAGCTGGCGGCCGGCGACGCGGGCCTCGGCGATGCGGCCGAGGCGGGCCAGGGCGACGGCGCTGTCGAGCGCGCTCCAGGCGAGGTTGGGGTGGGCGATGGCCCCGGCCTCGACGAGGGCAGCCTCGTAGTCGCCGCGGCGGCAGGCGTCGAGCGCGAGCGCGTGGTGGACGGCGCCGGGATAGCGCTTCGCCAGGCCCTGATGCTTGCGGAGGATGGCAGTGCCGCGCTCCCAGTCACCGGCGAGCGCGAGCAGGAAGCCCGTGAACATGAGCGACCCGCCGAGCTTCAGGGCGATCTCGGCCTCGGCCAGCGCCCCCGGTCCATCGCCGGCGTCGAGCAGCACGAACGCGAGCACCTGGCGGGCATGGGTCAGCTCCGGCTCGAGCGCCACGGCCCGCCGCGCGTGGTCCGCGGCCCGGCGAGGGTCGTGATCCCTGCCGGCGGCCGTCCACGAGGAGAGCACATGAAACAACGCGGAATACCCCAGCAGCACCCCGTCATCGGGGTCGCGGTCGAGGAAACGCGCGCAGTGGTCCGCGAGCTCGGCTTGCAGGCCGCCATCGAAGGTGGCGAGCCACCGGGGGAAGCGCAGGAGCACTTCATACGCCGAGCGCGGAGGGTGGACGGAGCGCTCCTCGGACTCGATGGCATGGACCGCGCCGAGGGGCAGCGTGACAAGCGAGGTGGTGATCTCGCGGGCGATCTCGTCCTCGACGGCGAACAGACGGCCATCGACGTCGAAGCGGTCGAACTTCTCGCCCCACACCTGGATCCCATGCGCGGTGTCGTGAAGCTTGACCGTCACGCGGAGCGCGCCGGGGATGAGGCGCACGCTCCCCTCGACCACGTAGCGCGCGCCCCGCGCCTCGGCCTCGTCCAGGGTGGCGGCGCGCGAGAGCACGCGCACGCGCGGGGCGCGAACGAAGAGGTCGCCGAGCCGGTCGGTCAGGCCGTGGGCGACGGCGCGGCTCCGCGCGCCGGTCGAGCCCGACACCGGCGGCTCGCTCTCCGGCGCGTTCGCGTTCAAGGAGGCGGAGACGGCGATGATCGAGGTGAAGGGGAGGATCGCGACGACGGGCCCTCCGGCGCTGTCCGGGACACAGCCCGATCGGGGGGACAGCGGACCCGACCCATCAGCGGGCTGCGAGTCCATCGGGGGGCGCGGGGAGGCGCCGGACGGGGCGGGGTCGGCCGCGGCCGGCCCCGTGGCGAAGACGGGGGCATAGCGGCCGCGCGGCAGCTCGATGCGCACCAGGGCGGCGGGGCTCGCGGCGTAGTAGCGCTCGAGGGCGCGCCGGAGCTTGCTCATCTCGACGCGTACGATCGAGTCCTCGACGGAGTCGAAGCCCTCGGGCCGATCGAAGACGCGGGTGGCGAGGAGAGGTGCGCGCAGATCGGCGCCGCGCCCCGCGAGGGCCTCGCCGACAAGGAAACGGAGCAGCCGGATCTGCCGCGCCGACCCACCGAACACCGGACTCGCCACCACCTGCTCCAGCTCGGCCGCGACGGCAGCGTGCTGGGCGCTCTGCGGAGAACGCTTCATTCGTCTGCACATCCTCACCCGTGGCCCTCGTGGACGCAACAGCGTGAATCGGACCGAGCTCCCACCCGGCTGGCCTCGCCCACGCTCCGTGCGCCCGGCGGTGACGCGCTCCCATGGGAGGCGCGCGAGGCGATGGCCGAGGTGCGCGAGGCGGCCGCCGCGACGCTCGGGGCAACGGCCCGGCTCTGGCCCTCTGGGGCGCCTCTCCAATCGCGGTCTTCGATGCCGCACTCCGCGAGACACAAGCCGGGCCTCCCCCTCCCCCTCGCAGCTCGGCCAGGCCCTGATCCCGAGATCCCGGGGTCCGTGTTCCTTCACTGCCCATCGACAGCCGATGCACGGACATGATTGAATGAACATTTCAATACAAAGGAGCTTTCAGCGATGCGTATCTCTCGAATCCATCTTGCAGCCACGGCGCTCGCCGCAGCGACCGGAGGGCTCTTCGCCGGCGCCGGGGGCGCTCTCGCGGAGGGCACGGACTTCGCCGGGACCTACGTGGCGAGCCTCCCGGATCGCGCGGAGATCATGCACCTTCACCGGGACGGCACGGCCGGGATGACCCTCTCGGATCAGGTCACGTTCGGCGCCGGCGGGTTCACGTTCAGCGACAGCCTGGGCTCCTGGAGGCGCTCGGGGAACCATACGATCTCCATGCGCATGCTCAACCTCAACTTCGATCTGACCGGCGCAGCGCCCGCGTTCTCCGGGATCGCCGTCGTCGACTACGTCCTGGTGTTCGCTCCTGACAAGGAGACGTTCACGGCGAGCTGCCAGGGCAAGATCTTCGCCACGGGCGTCGACCCGCTCGATCCCGCCGCCACGCCGACCACGGCGTTCGATTGCGCGTACCTGAATGGGCATCTCTACCATCGGTCGTCCGCGCCCTAGCTCTCCGCACCGAAAGAGCTTCCGGCGGCGTCGCTGCCGTGAGATAAGAGAGAGTTTCTCCACGCTCGTTTAACGGACCTGTCGCGGCGCCCTGGCGCGAGGACGCGCCGAGAGCACGCGCACCGATCCGTGGAAAGGATCGAAACGTATGCGAAAAAAGCTTCTATTTGCTCTCTCGTTGCTCCCGCTCGCGGCCCTCGGGCTCACGCTCCGGCCGGCGGCGACGCTGGCCGGCGGCTTCCCTTCCAGATGCGCCGGGACCTACCTGATCTCGGAAGGGGGCGGCGCCAGGGATTTCTGGACGTTCGCGGCCGACGGGTCCTTCTTCGGGACCACCTCGACACAGCCCCTCTACAACTTCTCCAACCAGCAGGGGAGCTGGGAGAAGGTCGGCCACAACGGCGCTCGAGGCGCCCTGTTCGCCTTCGTCTACGACGAGGACAACACCCTGATGACGACGGCCCGGATCGACATCGTCCTCGACACGGTCGGCCAGAGCTGCGACGAGATCGCCGGCTCCCTCGTCGTGCGCACCTTCGAGGACGGGGAAGATCCGCTCGACCCTTCGACCGACACCGGCGATCCCATCGCCTCCGACACCTTCACCGGCCGCCGCGCGAAGGCGAGCCCATAAAGGCGGGTCAGAGTCCGTTGGGGATCACGGTGAGGGTGCCGGATCCCGTGTTGGTCAGGACGAGATCGTCGTACCCATCGCCATCCAGGTCCGCGACGGCGATGGCGTTGGGGCCGGGCGAGGTGCCGGTCGGGACGACCGGGCCCGCGCTGAAGGTCCCGTTGCCGTTGCCGGTCATCGGGCGGACGCCGCCCGATGACGTGGTGACCAGGATGTAGGCGTCGAGCTTCCCATCGCCGTTGAAATCACTGGCCACGACCCCCAGCGCCGAGTTGGCGATCGCGCTGGACGACGCGGTGGACTGAACGCCGCTCGCGAACGTGCCGTCGCCGTTCCCTCTGAAGAAGAAGAGGTACCGGCCGGCCGCGCCGTTCGAGAGGATGTCGAGCTTGCCGTCCCCGTCGGCGTCGCCGAAGGCGATGCCCGCCGTCTGGCCGTTGGCGGAGTTGGTATAGGCGGCCGGCGCGGCGAACGAGCCGTTGCCCTGGTTGAGGAGGATCGACAGGCGCGCGGAGCCGGGGCTCGTCACCACGATATCGGAAAAGCCGTCGCCGTTCAGATCGCGGCAGGCGATGCTCGACTGCACGCCCCCGGTGGCCGCGATGGAGATGAGCGTGGGTGCGCCGAAGCTGCCCCCGCCGGTGCCCATGATCACGCTCACCTGATTCAGGGTCACGCTGGTGGTGGCGAGGTCGGCCGCCCCGTCGTGATCGAAGTCCCCGGTGCAGAGGTGGACGGAGCCCGGGATGCCGGTGGTGAAGCTCGTCGGCGCGCCGAAGGTCCCGGGCGCGCTCGGGCCCCGATTCCGGTAGACGCTGATGCTCCCGTTGCTGGTGGGCAGGTTGGTCTGGCCGTCGACGGTGACGGCGTCGAGCCACCCGTCGCCGTCCACGTCCACCGCCACGACCGCGTTGCTGGAGAGCGGGGCGCCGGTGGTGTAGAGCTCCGACTGGACGGTCGCGTCGCCGTTTCCGTGATACACGGAGAGCGACCCGGAGGGGGTCGTCGACGACCCGGATTCGGCGTTGGCCACCAGGATGTCGAGCTCACCGTCGTTATCCACATCGGCGACCGCGGGAGCCAGCGGGTTGTGGGGCGCGGAAACGCTGATCGGTGTGCCGGGGACCTGGCCGGAGGGCGGGTCCTGGCAGCCACCGTTCGAGCAGATTTGCCCCGCCGCGCACGCGTCGTCGCAGGCGTTGCAGTGGGAGGCGTCGCTCTGGAGGTTCACCTCGCAGCCGTCGGACGTGAGCCCGTTGCAGTCCGCGAGGGTGCCTTCGCACGCCTCGCAGCTGGTCCCCTCGTAGGTGGGCAAGCACTCACAGGTGTAGCTGTTGATGTCGTTGACGCAGGTCCCGCCGTTCTGGCACGGGCTTTCGGCGCACTCGTCGATGTCGGTCTCGCAGTTGTCGCCGGTGAAACCGGGCAAGCACTCACAGGTGTAGTCGTTGATGCCGTCGACGCAGGTCCCGCCGTTCTGGCATGGGCTTTCGGCGCACTCGTCGATGTTGGTGCAGGTCACACCGTCGCCCTCGTACCCCGCGTTGCAAGCGCAGGTGAAGGAGCCCGACGCATCGATGCATGTGGCGTTCGCGTCGCAGTCGTCGGTGCCCAGGGCGCACTCGTCGACGTCGGTGCACGTCACGCCGTCGCCCTCGTACCCTGCGTTGCAAGCGCAGGTGAAGGAGCCCGCCGTGTTGGTGCACGCAGCGTTCGTGTCGCAGTCGTCGGTGCCCAGGGCGCACTCGTCGACCTCGGTGCACGTCACGCCGTCGCCCTCGTACCCTGCGTTGCAAGCGCAGGTGAAGGAGCCCGCCGTGTTGGTACACGCCGCGTTCGCGTCGCAGTCGTCGGTGCCCAGGGCGCACTCGTTCACATCGGTGCATGTGCCGCTCTGGCAGGTGAGCCCGTCGCAGCACGGCGCCGTGGCGTCGCACGGCGCGTTCACGGCCAGGCAGCCCTGGCCGCCGCAGGTCGGGTCGTACAGCGGCGAGCTCGGGTCGAGGCTGGTGACATAGTCGCCGGTGTGGGCGCTGTGCGTGTCGATGCACTCTTGCTCGCTGACGCGAAGGATCGTGTACGGCTTCGTCGCGGAGCCGGTCCTGTGGCAGATCTGGACCGTACCGTTGACGTCGAAATCGCTGCACTGCTCGGGGGTGAGCACGTCATGGGCTCCGCCCGCGTCCCCGTCGTCATCGCCGTCGGCCGCGGAGGGGCCGGCGCTGGTGCAGCTCGCGAGCAGCAGGGCGGAGAATGCCGGGATCGCCAGACAGCTGAAAAGAGAGCTCTTGCGATAGCTCATGGTTTGTCCTCTGTTTTTGTTGAAGCCCGGGGGTGCCGCGCGAGCCACCGGATCCCGCGCTGAGCTCGCGCGAAAATCAGTGCACACCACCTCACCGGGCCCGTTTGCCCGGTACCGCGCACATCACGGGTTCAAGCACGAGCAGCCCCCCGGGTCAGGCGCGCTCCGCTGCTGCTGCTGCCTGAATGCCTCAGCTGCAGAGCGCGCCCCTCATCGTGCGAAACGACTCCGTACGATCCGCCGTCGATGGAGCGCTTTCAGCTCACGCAGGATGCTTCAGCCAGGCGAGCCACGTAAAGAAAAAAAGGGCGAAAAGGCGGGTCAGAGTCCATTGGGGACCACAGTGAGGGTACCGGATCCCCTGTTGGTCAGGACGAGATCGTCGTACCCATCGGCATCCAGGTCCGCGGCGGCGATGGCGTTGGGGCCGGGCGAGGTGCCGGTCGGGACGACCGGGCCAGCGACGAAGGTCCCGTTGCCGTTGCCGGTCATCGGGCGGACGCCGCCCGATGACGTGGTGACCAGGATGTAGGCGTCGAGCTTCCCATCGCCGTTGAAATCACTGGCCACGACCCCCAGCGCCGAGTTGGCGATCGCGCTGGACGACGCGGTGGACTGAACGCCGCTCGCGAAGGTGCCGTTACCGTTCCCCTTGAAGAAGAAGAGGTACCGGCCGGCCGCGCCGTTCGAGAGGATGTCGAGCTTGCCGTCCCCGTCGGCGTCGCCGAAGGCGATGCCCGCCGTCTGGCCGTTGACGGCGTTGGTGTAGGCGACCGGCGCGGCGAACGAGCCGTTGCCCTGGTTGAGGAGGATCGACAGGCGTGCTGAGCCGGGGCTCGTCACCACGATATCGGAAAAGCCGTCGCCGTTCAGATCACGGCAGGCGATGCTCGACTGCACGCCGCCGGTGCCCAGGATGGGGATGAGCGTGGGCGCGCCGAAGCTGCCCGTGCCGGTGCCCATGATCACGCTCACCTGGTTCAGGGTCACGCTGGTGGTGGCGATGTCGGCCGCCCCGTCGTGATCGAAGTCCCCGGTGCAGAGGTGGACGGAGCCCGGGGTGCCGGTGGTGAAGCTCGTCGGCGCGCCGAAGGTCCCGGGCGCGCTCGGGCCCAGGTTCCGGTAGACGCTGATGGTCCCGCTGATGATGGGCAGGTTGGTCTGGCCGTCGACGGTGACGGCGTCGAGCCACCCGTCGCCGTCCACGTCCACCGCCACGACCGCGTTGCTGGAGAGCGGGGCGCCCGTGGTGTAGAGCTCCGACTGGACGGTCGCGTCGCCGTTGCCGTGAAACACGGAGAGCGACCCGGAGGGGAGCAGCAGCGACCCGGATTCGGCGTTGGCCACCAGGACGTCGAGCTTGCCGTCGCCATTCACATCGGCGACCGCCGGGGCCAGCGGGTTGTGGGGCACGGAGACGGTCACCGGCGTGCCGGGGACCTGGCCGGAGGGCGGGGTCTGGCAGCCACCGTTCGAGCAGATTTGACCCGCCGCGCACGCGCTGTTGCAGGCGCCGCAGTGGGAGGCGTCGCTCTGGACGTTCGCCTCGCAGCCGTCGGACGTGAGCCCGTTGCAGTCGGCGAGGGTGCCTTCACATGTCTCGCAGTTGGTCCCCTCGTAGGTGGGCGCGCACTCGCAGGTATAGCTGTTGAGACCGTCGGTGCAGGTCCCGTCGTTCTGGCACGGGTTGGGCGCGCACTCGTCGTTGTCCGTGCACGTGGCGCCGTCGCCGGAGTAGCCCAGGTTGCAGGCGCAGGTATAGGAGCCCGCCGTGTTGGTGCACGTCGCGTTCACGTCGCAGTTGGCCGTGGCGGCGGCACACTCGTCGACGTCGGTGCACGTCACGCCGTCGCCCGAGTACCCGGCGTCGCAGGCGCAGGTGAACGAGCCCGGCGTGTTGGTGCACGCCGCGTTCGCGCCGCAGTTGTCGGTGCCGAGGGCGCACTCGTCGACCTCGGTGCACGTCACGCCGTCGCCGGAGTACCCGGCGTCGCAGGCGCAGGTGAACGAGCCCGGCGTGTTGGTGCACGCCGCGTTCGCGCCGCAGTTGTCGGTGCCGAGGGCGCACTCGTCAACATCCGTGCAGGTGCCGCTCTGACAGGTGAGGCCGTCGCAGCACGGCACCGTGGGGTCGCACGGCGCGTTCACGGCCAGACAGCCCTGGCCGCCGCAGGTCGGATCGTAGGTCGGCGAGCTCGGGTCGAGGCTGGTGACGTAGTCGCCGGCATGGGCGCTGTGCGCGTTGACGCACGCCTGCTCGCTGACGCGAATGATCGTGTACGGCTTCGTCGTCGAGCCGGTCCTGTGACAGAGCTGGACCGTACCGTTGACGTCGAAGTAGTTGCACTGCGCAGGGGTGAGCGCGCCATGGGCTTCGCCCACGACGTCGTCCTCATCGCCGTCGGCCGCGGAAGGGCCGGCGCTGGTGCAGCTCGCGAGCAGCAGGGTGGAGAACGCAGGGATCGCCAGAAAGCCGAGAAGAGAGCTCTTGGGAGAGCGCATGGTTTGTCCTCTGTTTGGGTTCAAGCGGGGGGTGCCGCGCGATGGCGAGCCTGCGCTGGCTGAAGAAACCTCGTGTCGTCCGGCTCAACAATTCAAGATCGATGCCAGCGCGAATACGCCGTTTGCGGAGGAGATATCGAGGCAGGCCCCTCCGCGTCTTTCGCGTTCCGCGCGCGCCACCGCACGAGCCACCGGCTCCCGTGCTGAAATCGCGCCAAGATCAGCGCACACCGCCAACTCGGGGCCGCTCGTGCCAGTCGCGCTCCGCTGCTTCCACTGCTGCTGCCTGAACGCCTCAGTCGCGGAGCGCGCCCCTCACTGTCGAGACCGACGACGGCCACGCCGTCGAGAACGACGGCAGAGTGGCCCCCGTATACTACGGACCGAGCAAGTGACGTAAATGGAAAAATGCGTCGGCGCGCGTGATTCACATCTGTGATTCACATCTGCGATTCACGTTCGTGGAGGGTCGCCATCGTTTGCATGTTGCACAGAGGGCGACGTTTGTGCATAGGCGACAGGGCTCTCAGCACATCGCTGAACCGACCCAGGTGCCCGAATGCAGCTCCGCTCCGGACGGCGCAACAGCGCAGGTCCAGCCGGCCTTCAAGGGACAGGAGCAAGCTCCGTGAGCAGATACCGCGGCGGCTCGCCTTCCCCGGCGGTTCATGGCCCGGTTCGCACAACGCGTCGGTGAGCTCTGGGCCTCGGCGCCTTGCTCGCGGCGGCGCCGAGGTGTAGGGTGCCGCCCTGCGCTCGCAGGCGATATGAGCTTGCACGTTTGGCGCGCTGCTCTCCCCGATCCTCACAGGAGGGATGACCTATGCTCCGCAACGCGAAGATCAACACGCCGCGAATCGCCCGACTCACCGTTGCCACCGTCGTGGTCGCCGCAGCCCCGGTGTGCTTCACCCTCGCCGCGCCCGCGCGCGCAGCGGTCATCGATGTTCAATGCGTGGGATCCTTCGACCGATCCTTCAGCCCGGCCGTGACCGTCACCTCCCAGACGGTCACGGTGACCGAGGCCTTCGACTACGACACGTGCGTGCTCGGCCCCAGCGCCACCGGCGCCGCCTCCATCACGCTGTCGCTCGGCTGCGTGCCCGTCTCCGCTGGACCGCCGGAGACCGAGACGGTCACCTGGAACGACGCGACCGGCGGCACCAGCACCATCACCTGGTCAGCCCCCAGCGTCGTCGGCCAGACCGCCATCTTCACCGGGACCGTCACCGCCGGGCGCTACGCGGGAGACTCTGCCACCAAGGTCACATCCGGGATCAGCTATCTCGGCAGCGTCGTCGGGTGCCTGCTCGGCACGCCCGTCAGCAACACGACAGGCCTGGTCGACAGCATCGTGCTCACCCAGTGATCGCACGGGAGGAGGAACTCCAAACACGTCGGAGGCATCACGCGCCCATCGACGGTGCTCGTCGGCGATCACCGCCGTCCCCTTCGGACCGTAGCTGCGCACGTGCGACGCGATGCGCACGCCGCCGTGCAACAGCTCCACGACGCGAGATTCCCTTGCCAATCAGTAGCTCGGCGGCAGTGGGCACGCCCGCGGAGTCGTCGCGGTCGTGCGCTCCGCTGCCAAGAGCGAAAGGTTCTGCTCGATGCCAGGCAAGTGCGGATTGGCGTTGCAAGCGCGACGGTAGCTTGCCTCCGCGCTCTCGAGATTACCGAGCAGCTGTTCGACGGCGCCAAGGCTGGCGTGCGCCTCGGACAGCTCCGGAAAGAAGCCGGTGGCGCGGATGAAGGCTGCTCGCGCTTCGGTCAGCCGTAGCTGCCGGCGCCGTTCGTTGCCGACGTTGTATTCCACGACGCCCAGCACCTCGGATTGGCTGAGTGGACGCGCATATTCGCGCGCCGAGCCGCCCGGCACCGGAAAGCGCTGGCCGTACCACGCGTCCGGCATCGCCTCACCGGCGCGCAGCAGCTCCACGTTGCGCGCACCGCCCTGCTCCTGCGCCCGCACGTAGAAGTGCCCAGGCATCATCACCCCGGACGCCGAATAGCCGAGCGCGTCAGCCAGCGCGAGAAACAAGGTACCAAGGCCAACGCAGCTTCCGCGGCGGCGCTCCAGCACGCCGGGCAGGCACACGAAGGCCAGATTCGTGTCAGCCACTTCGCGCACGAAGCTCCAACGACCGAACAAGAGCTCACTCAACACCGAAGCAGGTGAGCGCCGGGGCGACGAAGCGAGCGCGCTCTCCGCCTCGTCCACGAGACGCGAGAGCTCCGTCAGGCTCCAGGTCACCTGGCTCTCGTCGACAAAGGCGGTGTCACGGGCCAGGCCGATCAGGGCGCGGCCGAACGCAAGCTCTCGGCGCGGAGCGCGAAAGCAGCCGCTGCCCGCGAGCAAGAGCAGGAGCGCGCGGCGCTTCATGGCTTCTTCAGCGGCTCCCAGTCTTCCCAGTAGTTGTAGAGATCACGCGCCGTCATCATCCAGATGACCAGCTTCTTCGTGCCGAGCGCCTCGACGCTGCGGCGCAGCAGCTTTTGCCGCACGTTGGGGCCGCCGCCGTAGCTCATGACCAAGTCGAGCGGATACGCGATGCCACGCGCGAGGTGCGCCGAGACGCCAGCGTGCTCGGCGTCCGTCAGCTGATAAACGGCGGTGAAACTGTCGCCCAAGAGCACGACCGGGCTATCCGGGTCGTCGTCGTACGGCTTGCCGTCGGCCACGACCCGGTGCGCCACGAGCGTCTCAGGCGCGTACTTCTTCTGCTCGGCTTCCGGGAGTCGCGAATGCAGATCGCCGAAACGGGTGAAGCTGGTCTCGCGCAAGTCGTAAGCGCGCTTCTGCTTGGCGAGCTCGGCGTACCAGGGGTACTTCTTCACGCGGGTGGCCAAGAGGTCTGCGGCCAAGCGCAGCCCACGGTCGGTCCAGTGCGTGTCTTGGTGCTGGAACAGAAACGGCTCCGCCGCGCTCGTGACCTTTGCCTGCAGGAACGCCGGCAGCAGGTCCACGATCTCCACGCCTTCCTTGCTGAGCCTTTCGATCAGCTTGCGGAACGCCGGATTGATGACCTGGCCCGAGAGCGCTGTGAAAGCGGGGTCCAACTTCTCCGGATACACCTCGAGCTTCGTCGGGACCGGCACGAACAGGAAGTCGACCCCCTGCTCGTCGAGCAGCTTCTTGAACTCGAGGATCACCGGCAGCGGGTTCTTTCCCTTGCGTTGCTGCTCGAGATCACCACCGCTGACGTATTCGAGGTCGTTGCGGTAGAACAGAAAGCCATCTCGCCCGGCCAGCGCCTTGACCTTCGGCGGCATGCCTTTGAGCCGTTTCTTCAGGGCGTCATGGGTCGGCGTGAGCTTGGCCATCCACATCGGCCAAGAGCCGCCCGCCTGGGCCAGCTCGCGCTGCACCGTCTCGAGCGCCGGCGCGGGGTTCGGCGACGGACGTGTCTTGCTCAGCCGAGGCGCCGGCTTCGCGGGCGCCGCGGCCGCGGGCGCCGCGCCTTCGCCACGCACCAGAAAGACGTTGTACGTGGCTTTGCCTTGCGGCTTGCCGCGCAGCACGATGGTCGGCGCCGGAAAAGCGCGCCCGCCCAGCTCTTGCTTGATGTAGGGCTCGGTCTGCGCGTCCGGAAAGCTCGGTCCCGCCGGCATGAGATCGGTGTTGAAGGACGGGTACCAGTACGACGAGAGTTGGTTCGCCCAGGCCTTCACCTCGCTCGGCGACAGCACTGGCGCCACGTAGTCCTTCTGAATCGCAGCCACAAGCACGGGAGTGACGACGCCGGGCGCCACTCGGCCATAGAGCTCGGGAAAGCCGTCTCCGTCCTGATCGGCGGAGCCCGCAAAAGGCTTGAACCAAGGCTGAAACTCGACCTTGGCCCACAACTCCACTGCGCCCGACGCGGCCTGATGAACGAACACCTCGGTCAGGAGCTGGCCGGAGGTGCCGGGCGGCAACTGCAGGCCCCACCGCTCGCTGCGCACGGCTGAGCCAACCTCGGCCAGCGCTTCGGCCCCCGCGACCTTGTGCGCTTGCAAAAACTCCGACAGCGGCGCGAAAGCCAACGCTTGCTGCCGCTCGACCGGCGAGAGCGGCGTCTTCGCGAGATCGCTCGTCAGGCTGCCCTGGTCGAGCTGACCCGCGAACGCGTGCGAGGTATCGGGCGTGCCCGCAGCCGACATGGGCGTCTCTGGCTCCGGGTCGGCGATCATGAAGTTGCTGTGATAGGCGGCGTAGTCGAGCGCGGCGCGCGTCGGGACTGCCACCTCACGCACCCAGACCTGCGAGCGCGTCCGCGAATAGCCTTCGTTCAGCGTATGGACGTGAGCGTGTTCGACGCGCGTCCCGGCTCCCGCATCACCCCAGGGAAAGTTCGCGGACCCGGCGTGACAAGCAACAATGCCAGGCGCCGATGCGGCGGCGAGCAAGCCCCAGACCCCAAGTGCGCGCTTACGCTGCGTCATAGCGACCTCGACGATAGTTCCACATCACTCGAAGCACCCGGAGCCCGTACGTCAGCGGGTTCAGGTGCGAGACCTCGTCCCCGTAGTGCGTGGGCACCGGCGCCTCGCCGACCGAAAGCCCACGCGCCCGCGCCGAGGCGATGACCTCCAGATCGAAATCGAAGCTGTCAGACAAGTCGTGAAACGGCAGCGCTAGCGCGCGCGGCCCATAGAGAAGGTAGCCGCTGTGGTAGTCCGTCATCGAGAGCGACAGCGTCCGGTTCTCGATGCGGTTCAGCAGCGCATTGCCGACGTACTTGTAGAGGGGCATACCCCCCTGCAAGGCCGTGCCCGCAGCGATGCGCGAGCCCTGCAGCAGATCGAGCCCGCGACGCGAAAGCTCCCCGATCAGCCCAGGCAAGGCCTCCGGCGCATACTGACCGTCGGCGTGGATACAGGCGACCAGCTCCGGCGCATCGGCGCAAGCCCTGGCCAGACCGTCCTTCATCGCCGCACCGTAACCGCCGTTGTTGCGCCGCCGGACCAAGCTGAGGCGAAACGCCGACGAGCTGTAGCGCTCGACCCGACGGGCCGTGTCGTCGCGACTGCCGTCGTCGACGACCACCACGTGGGTGAGTCCCGACGAAGCCAAGCCGCCGACGCGCTCCAGCACCGACTCGATGTGCCGGGCAGCGTTGTACGCAGGGATGACGACCGTTACCTTCATGCGGAGCTCGCGAGCTGGGAGAGCGAGGATGCCGCTGCGACGCGAGCGCCGTAGCGCTCGACGTAGTCGTGCACGATCGGCGGCAAGGAGGTGGCCAGGCGTCGCTGGGGCTTCCAACCGAGCAGTCGCTGCGCTTTCTGAACGTCCGGGATGCGTTCCTGCGTGTCGTCGTAGCCGGGGCCATAGAACTCGGCGGCCGACACCGCGCGAAACTGCGCAGGCGCGCGCTCGGGTAACCGCTCAGCGAAAGCGTCGGCCAACAGCCGAGCGAGCTCCGCGATACTGACGTTATTGTCCGGATTGCCGATGTTGAAGATCTGACCTCTACTTTGCTTCGGCCGCTCGAGCACGCGGCACACGGCTTCGACCATGTCGCTCACGTCCATGAACGCCCGCCGTTGCGCGCCGCCGCCCACGAGCGGCAAAGGCTCCCCTCGCAGCAGCGCGCTCATGAAGCAGGCCAGTACGCGGGGTGTCCCCTCCCCGTCGATGCCGGGCAGGAAGTCCATGCGCGCGCCGATGGTGTTGAAGGGCCGAATGATCGTGAACGGCAACGCGCCGTGCTGACCGTGCGCCCAGATCACCCGCTCGAGCAGCTGCTTCGCGCACGAGTACGTCCAGCGCTCGCGCCCCACCGGGCCGAGCAAGAAGCACGAGTCGTCCTCGTGCATACGCGCGGTCGGCAGCCCCTGCCCGTCCAGCGCGGTGCGCCCGTAAACCTCGGCGGTCGAGAAATGGATCAAGCGCACGGCGCGCTCCGCGCAGCGCTTCACGAGCGGCAACAGGTGTGTGAAGCTGGCGTCGATGACCTCCAGCGGGATGGTCGAGTACTGGGCTGGGTTGCAAAGCGCCGTGAGCGAGATCACGACCTGACAGCGCTCGGTCACGTCCTCGACGAGCCCCGGCGCCTCGACGCGCGCCTCGATGCGCCGCACGCGCGGGTCCCAACACTCGAGCTTGGTCAAATCCACGTCGACGGCGTCGACCTGGCAGGCAAAGCGTTCAAGCAAAGCCGGCACCAGGTGCGAGCCGATGAAGCCGCCCGCGCCGACCACGGCGATGCGCGTTTCCCTCACGGTGAGCCACTCCCGGCGGACGGAATGAAGACGTCGGGCCAGCGATCATTGGCCGAGTTGTAGGTGAGGCGCGCGGCCTTCTCGGGCGGCGTGCCCACCTCCCACAGGTAAATCTCGTAGTCCGCGGTGTCGTGGTCGTGACCGCGCTGGGTGATGCCCCAGACCAGCCATTTGCCGTCGCGCGACAGCTGCGGGAAGTACTCGTGCGAGCGGCGACCCGGCAAGTCCATGAACTGGAGCTTGTCCAGGTCGACGTCCTTCGGCGGCGTGCCGTTATCGATCGGCATGCGCAGCACCCGGCTATCGCCGTTCCCGGTCGGGTGAACCCAGTAGATGGCCGTGTGATCCGGCGTCCAGTTCACCTGGCAGCCCAGCCCGGTCTGGGTCCAGGCCTTCTTGGCGATGTCCCAGATGCCGGTTTCGCGCTTCGAACCGCGCAGCGTGATGGCGAGGTACTTGCCGTCACTCGACAGCTCCGGCTGCTGCAGCAGGGCGCCGTCCAGCTCGGATACGCCCTCGCTGTCCATCAACTGCGTCTCTGCGCCGCTGCCGAGCTTGCTACGAAAGACCTTCGTGCCGCGTACGAACAGGATCTCATCCTCCGAAATCCAGCTACCCCAGCTCGCGCTCTCGACGACCTTCTTCGGCTCGGAGCCGTCCGGCTTGATCGTGTAGATGTCCCATTTGTCGCTGGCGTTGGCGTCGCGTTCGCTCACCCAGCCTTGTTTGCTGCGGCAAAACAGGATCTGCGCGCCGCTCGGGGAGAACCTCGGGAACCAGTCGACCTCGTCGCCCTTGGTGATCTGTTTGACGTCCGAGCCGTCGGTCTTCATCGTGAACAGGTCGTGATTGCCCACGCGGGAGCTGGACCAGACGATGGTGCCGTTGGCCTTCTCGCCCACCTCGCGCATCAGCGCGACGTCCTCCGCGGGCGGGGCTTCGTCGGCCCCCTTCGGGGGCTCGCCCGAAAAGGCCGAGCAGCCGAGCACAGCCGAGCAGCACAGATAACCCAATTGCCGCAGTGGGAAACGCAGGCTCATCTAATTTGTCCTTTCTCGAGCTTCACTCGCGCGGGGTGCGAGGGTGGCCGCCACGACGGCGGGTGAAGGGAAACAGCGACGCAACCCAGCGCGCACGCCGAGCGGCGCGTAGCCGAGGTCGTTCATGGCTTCGGTCGGGTCGAGGTCGGCGTCGTTGACGATGCCGGCTATCGCGCTCGAGGTGAGCGGGGGCCGCTTCATGAACACGGGGAGCACGGCTGCCAGCGCCCGGCACGCCCACACCGGCAGGTGCAAGAAGGGCCTAGGCCGATCGTGATGAAGCAGCAGCAGCTCCGCGAGCTCGCGCATCGAAATCACCTCCGCGCCGCTGAAGTTGTAGATTTTGCCGTGCGCGATCGGCGCATTGGCGAGCCGCACGAGGCCGTCGACGATATCCTCGGACCAAACGGGCCTTTTGAGCGCGCCCCCGGCGCCGATGAACGGCACCACCGGAAACCGCCGCAAGTAGTCGAGGAACATCAGGAGCTCCTGACCGCCGCCCTGCTCGTAAACCAGCGTGGGCCGCACGATCGTGTAGGTGAGCCCTGAGCCCTGGACGAGACGCTCGGCCTCGAGCTTGGACTCGGCATAGCGCGTGCGACGGGGGTAAACGACCGAGGCCGACGAGACGTACACGAAGTGCGGCACCCCCGCTTTTCGCGCCTCCGCAACGAGGTGCGCCGTGCCGTCGCGGTTGACGCGCTGAAACATCGTGGGGTCGTGGGTAATGATGATGGCGGCCAGGTGGTAGACGAGGTCGATGCCGCGACACACGCCGGCCAATGTGTTCGGATCGCTGATATCGCCTTCGCGCACGTCGCAGCCCAGCGCATCGATGCGCGCTCGCAACGGATCACCGGGCAGCACGAGCGCTCGCACTTGCCAGCCCGCTTTGCGCAGCCGCGCCGTCAAGCGGGCGCCCATCACGCCGGCGGCGCCAGTCACCAGGGCTGTCGGCATCCTACGGAGCCCCCGCAGACTCGGGAGTCGGGAGATCCAGCGGAATCCAATCTCCGACCGACAGCTCGCGCGCAGCGAACTCCCAGACCACCACGCGCTTGCCCGCCAGGCGATCTTGGCCGGCCTTCAGCTCGCGCGCGAGCGCCTGGCGCGTAGCGAAGGCGCCGGAGTCGTTCTGCGCGATCACGTCGAGGGGGCGACCAAGCGCCAGGGCCAGGTGCGGGGCCAGGCCCGACGCATTGCCCCAGCCCATCCCCTCGAGCGTGAAGATGTTGGTGAAGCTGTCGCCGAGCAGGAGCACGTCGGCGCTCTCGTCAGGCTCCCAGGGGGTGCCGGCCGCGTCCTGCACCTGGTGCACGACCACGCTCTCCGCTTGAAACAGGCTCTGATCGTCGGGCAGCTTGAGCATGTCGACCAGATCACCGACGCGCGAAGCCTGCTGCGGAACGCCGCGCATCACGGGCTTCTCTGCCAGCTTTGGCAATACCCCAAGCCCGATCACGAGCTGGCCGAGGTCGGCGGCGATGCGCTCCATGTAGCCGGGCGTATAATGCGTATCTTGAGCGAGGAAGAGCGGCTCGGTACGGGGCTCAGGCACGCTGCGGCGCGCGTCGAGCACGGCCACGCCGGCGGCTCGAAGCTCGCTCAAGAAGCGGTCGTAGTCGACATTCTGCGCCATTTCGACGCGCCCATCACGCCCAAGAAGTGGACCAGGCTCGATCCCAGCCTTGTCCGGCATCGGCAGGACCACGAGGCGGATCCCGCGTTGCGCGAGCGCTTGCTGGAACGCGAAGATGGCGGGTCGCGGATCCGGGTGGAGGGGCTCCTGGCCTGCGTCGAGGGCTTCCCTGGCGCGGCCCCGCAGCACCTCGGGCTCCAGGAATCCGGGCCCGCCGACGTGCAGCACACCGGGCGTGTAATAGAGCCAGCCGCCGTGTCCGACGACCGCGAGCTTGTTGCCCACACGACCTAGACGAGTGAGCAGCAGCTGCACGCGGGGCTGGACCCAGGCCTTGACGTACGAGGCATCCTCGATGCCCTTCTCGAGCTGACGCAGGTTCTCGGCCGTCGGTGGGCGGCGCACCAGATCCGCGAGAGGCGATTCCTCACCCTCGCTCTTCTCGAGGTAGGCCTGCGCGAGCGGAACAGCGTAGATCGCCCCCAGAAACAGCAGCGTGAGCAGCCAGGCCGCGCCGCGACTCACGTCGGTCGCGATGATACCGCGGCGCAGCTGCTCGTCGCCTGTGGGGTCGGTCGGACCGCCGCTGCGTTCGATGGCGGAGGACGAGGGAGGCAAGGTACTTTGCATCGCGCGGCCTCAGAACTGAAAGTACAGAAACGGGTTGATGGTCTGCGTCCACATCACCAACGTCGCGAGCGCCATCGTGGCCGTCACGAACGCGGTACGTGGCAAGGACAAGCGCCGCGTGAGCTCCCAGCTGTTGGGCATGCCGAAGATCACGACCGCGGCCAAAGCGAATAGCCCCACGTAGTACCGCGGGTGGAATGCGCCCGCCACGACGTCCGCCGCCGGCGAAACGGCGGCGAGCCCAAACAGTGAGCCCAGGTAGGTCACCGCCTGCTCAAGCGTCTTGGCGCGGAAGAACACCCACGACAAACACACGATCAAGAAGGTGAAGGCGACGCCGACAGCAGGTGGCAGGCGGCGCAGCGGGTGAGCTTTACCGAGCCTGCGCTCCACCCCGAGCATGCCACCGTGGATGCCGCCCCAGATGACGAAGTTCCAGCTGGCACCGTGCCAGAGCCCGCCGAGCAACATGACAGCCATCAAGTTGGCGTACGTGCGCAGGGGGCCTTTGCGGTTGCCACCGAGCGGGATGTACAAATAGTCGCGCAGCCACGTGGACAGGCTGATATGCCACCGCCGCCAGAACTCCGTGATGCTGCGCGACTTGTAGGGTGAGTCGAAGTTCTGGATCAGCACGAAGCCGAGCATCAGCGCCAAGCCCACGGCCATGTCTGAGTAGCCGGAGAAATCGAAGTAAATCTGGAACGCATAAGCTACCAGCCCGAACCACGCGTCATAGAAGTGCTTGGCGCCACCGGCGAACGCCGTATCGGCGATGTGCCCCATCGGGTTGGCCAGCAGAATCTTCTTACCCATCCCCAGCGAGAAGAACGCGACGCCGCGCGCAAACTTCTCGAGCGTGTGCTGGCGCACGCGCATCTGCTCCTCGATCGCCGCATAACGGATGATGGGGCCCGCCACCAAGTCGGGGAAGAAGGCCTCGAAACACATGTAGTCGGTGAAGCGCCGCATCGGTCGGGCGTCACCGCGGTACACGTCGATGGCGTAGCTCATCGCCTTGAACGTGTAAAAGGAGATGCCCACCGGCAAAACGACGTGCAAGACCGGCACGATCTGCGTCGAGCTGCCGAAGAGCGCGCCAAGCGCGTTGATGTTCTCGGCGACGAAGCCCGTGTATTTGAACGCCGCGAGCAGCCCGAGGTTGGTGACGATGGACGTCGCCAGCACCAGCTTCATCTGGCGGGTCCGCACGACCTCGGGGCCGATCACGGGCGGCAAGCCGTCGACGTCGGGCAGCCGTGACATCTTCAGAAGCAAGAGGCCGCACACGTAGTCGACGCTCGAGCCGAAGAACATGATCACGGCCCAGCTCGGGTTCGCCCAGCCGTAAAATACGTAGCTCGACACGGCGATGAGGGCCGTGCGGGCCCGGCCCGGCAGGGCGTAGTACGCGGCCAGTACCAGCGGCAAGAAGTAGAACAGGAAGATATGGCTGGAAAAGACCATCTCAGCGACTCACGGGGCCCACGGGCGCCAGCCCTTGTCCTTCATCGTCGCGAGCGCTCGTTGCACCCAGGTGCGATGGCCGTCCAGATTGAAGTGATGGTCGTCTTGCATGCCCACACCCTCGGCCGAGACGAGCGCGAAGTTCGACACCACGCTCGGGCACCTTTCGATCTCGGGACGGATGGCGGTCGCCACGGCGCCGCCGACCACGAACTCGCCCGAGCCTTCCACCTCGTAGTCGTTCATCAATGCAGGCAGCGTGGGCTCGCCGACATCGTTGCGAATGGCGGTCACGAGAGTATTGATGCATTCGGGAAAACCGGAGCGATCGGCGGCAGTACCGTGTCGCTCGGTGATCCCGAGATAGATGAAGATACCGCCGAAGGTCACCCGCCCCTTGATAGCCTTCGGGGCGGCGATCAGCTTGTCGTAGTAGAGGCCGCCCGGAACGAACTGGGAGCAGTAGGCCGAGGGCCACCCGAATCCGAGCGAGATGAAGTAGTAGTCGGGCGCGAGCATCGCGGCTTCCTTGACCAGCGCCGTACCCGGCCCGCCGGCGTCGGTGTCACCCGCGGTTTTCGGCTCGATCGCGAGCTCCGGCGCCGAGCCAGGGTGGTACATGAAGGCGTGCGGATGGGTCTCCGTGAAATGGAACGGGCGTGAGCTCTGGGGCCTCGTGGCGCGACCGGCCATGTTGGAGTGACCGATGTGAATGAAGGCGATCGCGCGCTCCCTCGGGACGTCCACGCCTCCAAGGTTGATGGTCACGCCCGAAGGCGCCGGCCCACCGCCGGACCCCGCGTCGCTGGTCCCGCTGCTCCCGCCGCCGCCGCTCCCGCTCGCCGCGGTCATGACACCGCCGACCGAAGCTCCACCCGTGGTGGTCCCCGCTCCAGCGCCGCTCGAAGGCCCGAAGTCGTCCCCCGCCCCGACGGACTGCGTGTCGTGCGGATGCTCGGCGACCCCGCAGGCGAGCCCGCCGACCAGCGCGAACAAGGAAACGAGCGCCCACCGAGACCTGGACAGGCTCACGTTGAGAAGTGGTTTCATCGTCGACTCTCCTCCAAGTTCACCAAAATCCGCGTCGCTTCGGGGTCGAAAGGCCGGACGCGCAAGGCACGCCGTAGAAAGCCCAGGCCTTGCGCCGATTCGCCCCTTCGCAGGGCGATCAACGCCATGAGATTCAGGCTCCCGACGTCGTCGTCCTGGGAAATCAGGCTCTGCCGGGCGAGCCGCTCGGCGGCATCGAGCTCACCCGCCGCGAAGCGAAGACGCGCTTCGAGGGCCCGGGCTTGCGGCGTGTCGAGGCTCGCGAGCGTACGCTCCGCTTGCTCGAACTGACCGAGCACGCCGTGCAACGTGGCCAGGCTCAGACGTGCCGCGGCGTGCACCTTTGGGGAATCCGCGAAGCGCTGCCCCAGCTGGACCAAGGTGCGGTCCGTCTCGCTGGCTTCACGGAACGGCTGCTCCGCGACGCCGGGCGTGAGGTCGCGGCGAGCAAACAGCACCTCCGAGCCGTCCGTGTAGAGTAGCTTCCAATCAGCGCTCGCGTAGAGGTGGCCAATCAAGCGCTGGTAGCGCTCGGGGAACATCACCGGCAAGACCACGTAGGCGAAGGAATGGCGCGCCTGAAAAGCTTCGAAACGCTCTGGCTCGTCCGCGAGCCTCAGGTATTCGGCAAACTCGTCGGCGGTGCGCAACACGAGCCGAGTGTCAATGTACGGCCGAAACCGCGGATAGAGCCGCCAGATCAGGTAGCCTCCGTGATGATCGGCCGCAAAGACGTCGCCCCCGGGCAGCGCGTCGAGGCGCGCAGCGCTCTCGGCCGGCACCCGGAACGGGCTCGGATCCGCCAGCGGCGGCTCGCGCGCCGCCGCCGACGCCGAGACGAGCAGCAGCGCGCTCAGGAGCACCGCGTTGAGACCCACCGCCACGCGCACGCCCGCGCGGCGAAAGCTCGAGACACAAAGCCGCCGGAGCGCCGGGGCCAGATTGACCGCGAAGATCGGCGCCACGACCCAGTACAGCAGGAGCACGTTGCGGTTGCTCATCAGCGCCAGCCCGGCGAAGCCGAGCAGCAGCAGCGCATGGCTCAGTCTCAAGCGGCGCCCGGCCAGGAGCACGGACAGAGCGAGCAGCGCCAAACACCATTTGAAGTGCCAGAACTCGCCGTCTGACAGGCGTTCGAGCTCGAAGGGCGGCAGGTTCTCCGCCACGTCGTGGGCGAAGACCTGGTGCTCGCCGGGCAACAAGCGCCCGAGCAGCAGCGCCGGCAACGCTGCGCCGCGCAAGCCAAACGGCGTGAGACACGTCGCCAGCAAACACCCCCCTAGCGTCGCGAACAGCTGCTGTACCCGCGCCCACGGTGCCAGCGCACCGGCGTGTTCGCGCGCAAACGGCCACGCACGCGTCTGGCCAAAGCTCGCCCAGCCGAGCGCCGCCACCGCGTACGCCGCGATCACCGCGGGGCCAAGCGCCGAAAGGCCCTGGAAATTCGCCCAAACCAGCTGCGCCAAGGGCAATAGCAGCAGGTGCCGGACCCGGCCGTCGCGCCGAAAGCGCTCGAGCGCGAACCAGAAGAACGCGAGCAGGACGAGCGTGCCTATCACGGGCCGGACGAGCAAGAGCGAGCGAGCCGCCAGGAGCCCGCCGACCAGCGACGTCACGAGGAGCCCCCTCGCCCACGAGCCGCGCCGCGCTTCGAGCGCGAAGTAGAGGAAGCCCGCGCCCAGGCCGATCAGCGCGCACTTGACCAGAACAAGCCCGACGAGGCCGACCGCCTGGTGCACCGCGTACACCGCGAGCTGAAAAAGCCAGTGCACGTCGACCCAGGCACGCCCTTGCGCGCTGACCGAGAAGGGATCGGTGAACAGGAGCCCACGCCGAGCGACCATTTCGCGACCTGCCGCGAGGTGCCACCAGATGTCACCGTCGGCCGAAGGCGCGAGCCCCGTCGAGGCCGCACCCAGGCCGAGCAACGCCGCGACGAGCGGCGTGCGATGGCGGAGCAGGGCGGCGACGGGCAACATGACCACTTCTCAGAACGGTGAGACGGTGAAGCCGATGCCTGCCGTCCACGGCTGCAGGCTCGCGCCCTGGCTGCTGCTCTCGGCGCCGTCGACGACTCCGCGCTTGTCCCAGCCGAGCGGCAGCGACACGCCCCCCAGGATCGCCAGCCAGGCGTTCGACCACTCCACGGCGAGCGTGCCGGTGACTGCCCACAGCTGCACCTCCTGGTCAAGCCCACGGTCACGATCCGCACCGAAGAAATGCGACAGCGACAGGCCGAGCGACGGCACCAGCGGCCCCCAGAAATAGCCCGAGTAGCCGTAGATCGCGGCCGCCGGTGCGCGGTAGTTGCCCAGCTCGTTTTCCCCGCCGCGGTAGCCGAACGAGCCGCCCAGCACGATCAGCCCCCACGTCTTGTCGATCGTATGGTCGAGCGTCAGGCTGCCGCTCACCTTGCCAAGGCCAAGCTGCTTTTCCTGCGTGAGATAGTCGTTCTTGTACTGGGCGTCGTGCACGCCGGTCGGGACACCGACCTGCAACGTCAGGCTGGTAGAGTTGATCTCGCCGAAGCGCCGCGTGACGAACCCCGCGACGTCGCCCACGCCGGAGTTCGAGACGTCCACGGGCAGGCCGTAGTAGTCGCGGTAGTACTTGTAGAGCAGCGGAACCACGAGCCCCACATTCCATTTCTCGTTCAAATTACGCGAAACTTGAGGGCTGAGGCTGAGGTTGTAGCCGTCGTCCAGGTGAGTGTACGTGCCGAGTGTTTGCTGCTCGAATAGCCCCCCGGTCACGCTGTGGCCGATCCACTTGATTCCGCCCCCCGCGCCCGTGGAGCTACCGGCTCCGCAGCCGCCGATCGTCTCCCAGCTCGAGAGCAGGCCTTCCAGCCGTGAAACTCGTAAAGACAGCGCTGGTCCGAGCTCGGCGAGCGCGTCGCCTCGCTCGCCGAGAGTCGCCTCCAGGCGGGCCACTCGCGCATCGTTTTGCCGAGCCGCGCGCTCGGCCGCAATGAACGGAAAGCTGGCGACCGCGGCCAAACCACATGTGACCAGCCAGGCGCCCGGGACACGTAGTCGTCTGAAGTTCAATCGAGTTTCTCCCGAGCGCAAGGTCAAGCTGGGTCGACCTGGAGGCACCAATAGCGAACGCTCCCGCGATCCGTAGCGGCATATTCGTCTACGAGTGCACCTTTCCAGATGGCTTTCAGATCAGCCGTCAACTTCATCGTGTGAACGTCGCCTTGGTTGAAGCTGCGCAGCTTGCCGCCGACCTGCTCCTTCATTTTGTCCTTGATCTTGGAGCGCGGCACGAGCGGCTTGTAGTGCGCGACAAGGATGAACTGCTTGTCGAGCGGCCCGCCCTGGACCTGGTAGCGCATCACGTAGGCGTAATCGTACAGGTCATCGGGGGGCATCTTGGAGGGAATTTCAACGAGCTTTGCCGTCAATTCCAGGGGTGCCACCCCGTCCGCCCGGGCGCTCCGCTCGACACCGGCTACGGCGAGCAGCAGCATGCTCATAAACGCTTGGCGACCAAAGTGGCGTCGGCTCGAATGCATCATCGTCGAAGAATAGGGCGAGAAAGGTCGATCTCGCAACAAGGCACGCGCCGATTCTCGAAATGAAGCAACCCACGCCGGAGATCGCTCCAGGCTGTCGGCATCTTTCCACCGTGAGGGCAGCACCACCGCTGGTAATTTACGGCGGGGTGCGCGAGAGCCGCCATGGTGACCGAGCCAAGCAGCATCGCCCGCTTCCTCTCCGCGCTCGGCGAGCCGACCGACGTTCCTGGTCGCTCACCCGACCGGGGACCGCCGTACTGGAAGAACACCGTCCTGCGCCACAAGGCGCTCGGCGACGCCGCGTAGCGCATCGCGACAACATCCCGGGCCAGATCAACGCCCGGAGGGCGAGGTGTGCCCGCGGCACGCCGACGCGCCCCTTATCTCGCTCTGCGCCGGCTGCCGTAGGAAGATCCTCGCGGATCAGGAGCGGCCTTAGGCCAAGGTGACCCTCATAGGGATCAACCCGATCGGTAGCTCGTTCATTGAGGCGCTGCCCGACCTCTCCGGCCGATTCCGGATCATCCAGATGGCTCACCAGAAGGACGTCAAGATCGCCGAGCTGATCATCAAAGGAGAGCAAGCGGCGAACATCCGATTCACGCATCGCGATGAGCTCATCACGGTGCGACATGAGCCCGGGCGGCAGGCGGCTCGAGCTCGTCTCCGCCGGCACCTTCGGCGCGCCCGCGCGGCAATGGGTGCCGGGATACCCGCTCCAGTACAATCTCCTCCTGTTCTCCGGGGGGACGATGACGGTCGAGACGCGCTGCCGCGAGGAGGTGAATGGCGCGTGGCGGCACGACGCCAGGTGGCTGCAGGGGACGAGCAGAGACCCGTTGCCTCGGTATCAGATCCGGCTGGAGTGACGCGCCGCCCGCTGCCCGGCGCGCGCCGCCGCCTCAGATCACCCGGTCGACGAGCGGCTCCCCCCGCTCGAACCGCCGCAGGTTCGCCAGGAAATGCTCGACCTGCGCCATCGGCTCTTCGCGCCGCCCGCCAGCTGTGTGCGGCGTGATGGTGCAGCCCGGGGCGCGCCAGAGCGGGTGCTCCGGCGGCAGCGGCTCGGGATCCGTCACGTCGATGTACGCGCCCGCGATGCGGCGCGCCTCGAGCGCCTCGAGCAGCGCGGCCTGGTCCACCGTGACGCCCCGGCCGACGTTGTAGAACCACGCGTCCGGCCGCATCCGCCCGAGCAGCGCGGCCGAGACCAGCCGCCGCGTGCCCTCGGCCTCGGGCAGGCTCGAGACCACGTGATCCGCCCAGGCGAAGGCGTCGCCCAGCTCCTCCCTCACGACCACGCGGAAGGGCTCGCCGCCGCGGGGGCGGGCGCGCAGGACGCGCAGATCCACATCGAACGGGGCGAGCAGCTCGGCCAGGCGGCGGCCGATGGCGCCGAAGCCGAGGAGGAGCACCCGCCGGCCGCGCAGGAGCGCGCTCCTCGACCGCACGGAGGCGTCGGGCCAGCCGCGCGGACCGAGCTGGTTCTCGAGGCACTCGGGCAGCCGCCGCGAGGCCGAGAGCAGGAACGCGAGCGCGTGCTCCGCGCAGGGATCGGCGTAGACACCGCTGCTCGTCGTCAGGGCGGCGCCGCGGGCGGCGAGCGCGGCGCGCACGGCCGCCACGTCGTAGCGGGCATACCCCGCGGTGCTGAGGTGCACCCAGCGGAGCCGCGGCGCCGCGCACACGTCGTCCGGGTGCGGCTGGCCGAAGACGACCTCGGCGCCCAGGACGAGCGGATCCGGCTCGACGACGGCGAGGTTCTTCGCCGAGCGCGCCGCGGCCAGCTCGAGCGCGTGCGGCGCGACGCCCTCCGAGAGCGAGCGCGCCGCCTCCGCCGGCAGAACAACGGTGCTCGCGATGATCAGCCGATCCACCGACGCCTCCCCCCTCACCCGTGCACGGCGCGCCCGAACTCCCGCATCCACGCCTCCTCGTCGGCGGTGAGCGGGCCCTTCGCGAGCGCGTCGAGGTTCGCCTCCACCTCGGCGCGGCTCTTCGGCCCCGTCAGCGCGAGATCCACGTGCGGGCTGGAGAGCTGGAATCGATAGCAGTCGCCGGCCGTCATCGCCGGGCGATCCCAGCCCGTCGGCTGCTTCAGCAGCCGACGCCACGCCGTCGCCGTGTAGGCGAGGATGCTCGGCTTCGCGTCGCGCACGCGCGGGAAGATGTCACGCTCCGCGCCGGGGTGCGCGGCGTTGTAGCGGATCATGAGCAGGTCGAGCGGCGACGATTCGGCCAGGCTGCCTGCCCGCGCGCGGTCGTGGATGCTCACCCCGAGCGCCCGCACCTTGCCGCTCTCGCGCAGGTGCACGAGCTCGCGCTCGGTCGCGCTCGTCCAGGCAGACCCGACGCCGAGCCAGCCGAGCAGATAGACATCGAGGTGGTCGGTCCCGAGCTCCCGGAGCAGCTTCTCGGCGCCCCGGCGCACGCCCCAGCCGAACCAGCCGGCCTGCGCGAAGCCGACCACCGCCACGCTGTCGCGGCGCCCCTTCAGCGCCTCGCGCAGCGGGTTGCCGAGCCCGCCCGAGCGCATCGTCCAGAGGAAGAGGTTGACGCCCCGGTCCATCGCCGCGCGCACCCCGCCCTCGTCGATGCCGTAGTTCGCCGCGAGCCCGAGCCGGAAGATGCGCTTGCCGCGAAAGGCGGTCGGCGCGCGGTGGAGCCAGTCGTCCATGGGCCGGATCTTACATCACCTCCGTCGATGTCACCGGCTCCGGGGCGCCGCACATTCGCCGCCCACGGCCGCCCCGACCTGTGCGAGACTCCCGGGCCACCGATGGGCCAGGACTCGCCTCCCCGGTGCGCCGGCTGCAGCGCTCCGCTCCCGGAGAACGCCCGCTTCTGCCCCTCGTGCGGCCGGCTCGTCACCGCCCCGGATCCCGGCCCGGCCCTCGCCCCGACGGCGTTCCCCGCGACGCAGCCCGGCGCCGTCGGGCTGCCGCCAACCTCCCTGCCGCTGCCGCCGGTGCGGCTCTTGCCCGGGACGGAGATCAGCGTCTATCGCATCGAGTCGACGCTCGGCGAGGGCGGCATGGGCGTCGTCTACCGCGCTTACGACCGGGCGCGCGAGCGCATCGTGGCCGTCAAATGCCTGCACTCGAACCTCTGCGGCAACCCGGAGATCCGGCGGCGGTTCGCGCGGGAAGCGCGGGTGCTCCGCTCCTGGAGCCACGACAACGTGGTCGCCGTCTACGATTTCGTCGAGCGCGATCACCTGCTCGCGATCGTCATGGAGTACGTCGACGGGTCGACGCTGGTGCGGCACCTCGAGCGGTGGCGCGGACGCATCCCCTTCCAGGAGATCCGCGCGCTGTTCGGCGGCGTCCTCGAGGCGATGGACGAGGGGCACCGCATGGGCATCATCCACCGCGACCTCAAGCCCGACAACATCCTCGTCACGACCGGGAAAGACGGCCTCTCCCCCAAGATCGTCGACTTCGGCATCGCCAAGATCCTGGAGGGGACGACGTACACGCTGAGCGGCGCGTTCCTCGGGACGTGTTGTTACATGTCGCCCGAGCAGGTGAAGAGCCCCCACGCCGCGGATCGGCGCTCGGACATCTACTCTCTCGGCGTGACGCTCTACAAGCTGACGACAGGGCAGGTGCCGTTCGACAGCCCCAACCACTTCGCCGTGATGATGGCCCACGTCGCCGACGCCCCGGCGCCCCCCTCGTCGCTGCGCCCCGACATCCCGCCGGCCCTCGACCGGCTCGTGCTCGACGCGCTGTCGAAGGACCCGGCAGGGCGGCCGGCGTCGTGCGCGGAGTTCCGGGCGCGGCTCGACGAGGCGCTCTCGGAGTTCTCGCCCGCCCCGTCGCGGCCCTCGTCCGATGGGCGCGAGCTCGCGCCGACGGTCCGCGAGAAGACCGGCGAGCAGATGATCCTCGTCCCCGGCGGGCCGTTCCTGAGCGGGCAGCAGCGCAGGAAGGTCCATGTCGACGCCTTCTACATGGATCGCACGCCGGTCACGAACCGCCAGTTCAAGGCGTTCCTCGACGTGACCGGGTATCGCCCCGACGACGACGACGCGAGCCGGCTCCTCGCCCATTTCAGGCGCGGCGAGATCCCCGCGGGCCTCGAGGACCACCCGGTGGTGTACGTGTCGTGGGACGACGCGCGGGCCTACGCCAACTGGGCCGGCAAGCGCCTGCCGACCGAGGCCGAGTGGGAGAAGGCCGCGCGCGGCACCGACGGCCGCAAATACCCGTGGGGGCGCGCCGAGCCCGGGCCCACGCGCGCGAACTACGACAACCGCGAGGGCGGGACGGTGCCCGTCGGCTCGCTGCCGGGGGGCGCCTCCCCGTATGGCATCCTCGACCTCGCCGGCAACGTGTGGGAGTGGTGCGAGGACTACGACGATCCGCACTTCTACGCGGACGGCCCCTCCCACAACCCGCGCAACACGCGGCCTTCGGATCGGCCGCTGCTCGTGATGCGCGGCGGCTCGTGGATGTACGGCGCGCAGTCGCTCCGCACCTGGGCGCGCACGAGCTTCGAGGCGCACTACCGCTTCGCCGGCGGCGGCTTCCGGTGCGTGCGAACGGCCTCGGCGAGCTGAGGGCGCGGCGGCTGCTCGGCGCGCGCGCGGCGGCCCGGCGCGCGCTCGGCTCGTTCGGCGCGGGCGCGCGGCGCACGAGCGCCTGGTCAACCGGCGGCGGCGCGGATAGAACGCCGGGCGCAGATGCAGACGAACAAGGCCAGGGCGAGCGGCGGCGTCCGCGTGCGGCTGACCGGCGTCCGGCGCGTCTTCCCGGTGCTGGACGACGCGGGCCGCGGGCCGAGGGACGGCGCCCCCGGCGTGATCGCGATCGACGGCATCGATCTCGACATCGCGCCTGGCGCGTTCGTCGCGCTGCTCGGGCCCTCCGGGTGCGGCAAATCCACCCTGCTGCGGCTCGTCGCCGGGCTGGACCGCGCCGACAGCGGCGCGGCCATCGTGGAGGCCGAGGAGGCGCAGGGCGGCGGAAGCGGCGCAGGCGGCGCGCGCGCGCCCCTCGCGTACGTCTTCCAGGACGCCCACCTCCTGCCCTGGCGGAGCGTGCTCGAGAACGCCGCCCTGCCGCTCGAGCTCGCCGGCGCGCCGCTCGACGAGCGCCACGCGGCGGCGCGGGCCGCGCTCGTCCAGGTCGGCCTGGCCGACGCGGGCGCGCGCTACCCGGCCGAGCTCTCCGGCGGCATGCGCATGCGCGTATCGCTGGCCCGCGCGCTGGTCACGCGCCCGCGGCTGCTCCTGCTCGACGAGCCGTTCGCCGCGCTCGACGAGCTCACGAGGAGCCGGCTCGACGACGAGCTCCGCGCGCTCTGGGCCGAGCTCGGCATGACGGTGCTCTTCGTGACCCACTCGATCACCGAGGCCGCCTACCTCGCCGAGCGCGCCGTCGTCCTGTCCCCGCGGCCGGCGCGCGTCGTCGCCGACCGCACGCTGGCGCTGCCGGACGAGCGGACGGCCGCGCTGCGCACCGAGCCCGCGTTCGCGCGCGAGGTGCGCGCGCTGCAAGAGGCGCTGGAGAGCGGCGGGGCGTGAGGCAGGGAGGTCCCTCCCGCTCGCCTTTGCCGTCGCGCTCTTTCGGCGGCGCCGCGAGGGTCCTGACGTGCGCTACAGTCCCTCCTGCCCACCATGGCCAACGCGATCCGCATTCGCACCCAGGTCACCTCCGATATCCTCCACATCCCGGAGCTCTCGGCGCTCGCGGGCAAGAACGTCGAGGTGATCATCCTCGAGGAGGAGTCGGCCCCGCGCAGGCTCACGCCGCCGACGCGCACGCTCGGGGCGCTCCGAGGCCTGTTCGACGTCCCTGACGATTTCGACGCTTCCCTGCCCGATGACATGCTGCGCGCCTTCGAGGGAGATGGCGAGACGTGAAGCTGCTCCTTGACACCCATGTGTGGCTCTGGGCTGTGCTCACGCCGGAGCGCATCGCCGCGACGGCCCGTCAGGCCATCGAGGATCCTCACAACACCCTCCTGATCTCCGCCGCGAGCGCCTGGGAGATCGCGGTCAAGCACGCGATCGGCAAGCTCCCGCTCCCCGAGAAGCCGGAGCTCCTCGTCCCGCGGGTCATCGCCGCGCTCGAAGCGATCGAGCTCCCCGTGACCTCCCGTCACGCGATCTCGTCCGCGGCCTTGCCGTACCATCACCGAGATCCCTTCGATCGCCTCCTCGTGGCACAGGCGCTTTGCGAAGGCGCAGCGCTCGTCACAGTGGACGAGCTGCTCACTCGCTACGGCGCCACAGTGCTCTGGGCCGGATCGTGACAGGGCAGCGACGCTGGCGCCGCCAAGTCGAACCGTCGTTCCCGCGCGCCCGCTGAGCCCGGCCCCTCCCCGGAACGGCCGTCCCCACGGCCCCCAGGGCGGTCCGCGCGCCCATTCCACCGCGCGGCTGCCCTCTGCCGCAAAGCGACGTCCATCGTGGCCATCGTGGGCAGAGCTCCCACTCGCCGCACGATCCCGCGCGCGAACGCGCTTCCATGCCGACAGCGCGCTCGTACAATCGCCTCATGCCCACGTGCCCCCGGCGGTTGCTTCCCCGCGCCCTTCCTTGGTTTTTGTTCGCTGTAGCCGCCTGCGGCGGCGATCCGGATGTCGTGATGCCGCCCGGCGATGGCGGCGGGGGCGACGGCGGCGCGAGCAGCAGCTCGAGCGAAGGCGGCGGGTTCGTCGGGTCGATGGCCGCCTCGGGCGGCGCCGGCGGCGGGACTGGCTGTGAGGGCGTGAGCTGCCGGGCGGACCAGCACTGCGAGGAGGAGGACGGACAAGGCACCTGCGTCAACAACACGTGCGACGACCTCACCTGCGACGCGACCGAGGTGTGCGAGACGCCCCCGGATGCAGGGGCGCGCTGCGTCGATATCGCCTGCGAGAGCGACCTCCAGTGCGCCGTCGACCAGTTCTGCAACGGCACCATCTGCGTCGTCGACGCCTGCACGGCCGGCGCCCGGACGTGCGACGGCGACAGCCTCCGGCTGTGCGTGTCGAACGGCAGCACGACGAGCGAGCTCTTCACGTGCGGCGGAGAGGCCTACTTCGAGAGCACGTGCACCGACGACGGCGCGGGGCACGCCAGCTGCCCCTGCGAGGACGACTGGGACTGCCCGACGTACGCCGCCTGCGAGGTCGGCTCCTGCGCAGGCACCGGCGCCGCGCCCACGTGCCTCTTGCCGCCGGAGCCGTTCGCGGGCGCCCTGCCGCAGAACGAGATCCAGTGGGGAGGGCAGGACCGCGCCAACTCCGACGCCGCCAACAGCCCGTTCAAGACCTCGGCGCAGACCGTCATGACGCCGCTCGTCGCCAACCTCGACGACGACAACGGCGACGGGCTCATCAACGAGCTCGACTTCCCCGAGATCATCTTCACGACGTTCTGCGGCTCGAATTTCGGCAAGCAGGGCGTCCTCCGGGCGATCCACGGCGGCGGGCCCCGCAAGGGAGAGAATTACTTCGCGGTGCTCGGCGCGCAGGTCTGGCACGAAGGCGACCCCATCGACGCGCCCTACGCCTGCGCCGACGCGACGCTGATGCCGACCGCCGGGCTGGCGGTCGGCGATCTCGACGGCGACGGCGTCCCCGAGATCGTCGCGATCACCGCCGTCGTGACGGGGTCTGGGGCCACGGAGGTGACGAAGACAGGGCTCCAGATCTTCAGCAACACGGGCGAGACCAAGGTCCTCATGAACGAGATCTGGACGGGCTACAACGAGCCGTCGCCCGCGCTCGCCAACATCGACGGAGAGGGGCTCCCGGAGATCGTGGTCGGGCCGCACGTGTTCACGCTCAGCGTCGACAAGGACACCCGCGCGCTCTCGATCGTCGACCACTTCAAGGGCGACAAGGCGCAAGGGATACAGGGGTCACCGACGAACCCGCAGAACCGGCTCGGGCCCATCGCGTGCGTCGCGAACCTCGACGACGACCCCCGGCTGGAGATCGTCGCGGGCAGCACCGCCTACCGGCTGCCCCGCCCGCCGGCCGGCGTGACGAGCAGGGCCGGGTGCACGCCGCCCTACGCCAACGAGGACGCGACGGCGTTCTGCGAGGGGAGGCTCCTCGAGCTCTGGGACGGGCAGATCGTCAACGGCACGGCCCAGATCCCGAACGCGCAGCGAGACGGCCTCTGCGCCGTGGCCGACATCCTCGGGCGCAACCAGGCCGCCGCGCCCGGGCCGAACAACCCGCTCGATCAGCGCCCGGAGGTGATCCTGTTCAACAACGGGCACTTCTTCGTGCTCAACGGGCAGAACGGCACCATCCAGCGCCACCAGGTGATGACGGCCGAGGGCACCACCTTCGACGGCGGCGCGCCGAACGTGGACGACTTCGACGGCGACGGCTTCCCCGAGGTCGGCACGGCGTTCGGCCTCCGCTACATGATGTTCGATCTCCAGGAGCCGACGGCCGAGTGCCCGGCGTGGCCCAACGCGTTCACCGACGCGGGGATGGGGCTCCAGGGCAACCCGCCGCGGACCCCGAACGGGAAGGCGTGCACCACCGACGAGGACTGCGGCGCCCCGGGCGCGGCGACGTGCAACCAGCAGCGGGGCACCTGCGTCTGCTACCACAACGGCTGGCAGCGCTTGACCGAGGACGACTCGAGCCGCACCACCGGGTCGAGCGTGTTCGACTTCAACGGCGACGGCGCCGCCGAGGTCATCTACAACGACGAGTGCTACTTCCGCATCTACGACGGCGTGACGGCCGACGTCCTGTTCAAGGAGCACTCGCCGAGCCGCACCCGGTCCGAGTACCCGATCGTCGCCGACGTCGACAACGACGGCAACGCGGAGATCGTGTTCGGCACCTCGAACGAGTCCAACCACTGCTCGGAGGGCGCCGACTACAACAACGGCCTCGAGGTCTGGGGCGCGCAGAAGGACCTCTGGGTCTCGGCGCGCCGCATCTGGAACCAGCACAGCTACCACGTGACGAACGTGCTCGAGAACGGCGGCATCCCCGTGCGGGAGCCCGAGAGCTGGAAGGCGTACGGCGGCCGCGTCTACAACACCTACCGCTCGAACCCGCGGTCGTACGGCATCGCGCCGGATCTCGCGCTGAGCGGCATCCAGGTCTCGTCCCCGGACGCGACCTGCGGCGAGCTCACCGACGAGATCGCCATCACGGTGCGCGTCGAGAACCTCGGCGATCTCCGCGTGGGCCCTGGCGTCGCCATCAACTTCTACGGCGAGTGGGACACGCCGGACGTCGATGAGCCGCTCTACGGTGAGGACCTCGCCCCGCTGCAGTTCGTCCTCCAGAGCAGCATCGAGCCGCACAGCTCGCTGCTCCTGACGGTGAGGTACGACGCCGCGAACAACGCGCAGGGGACGCTGCCCGCCCGCCTGCGCGCGGTCGTCGACGAGGACGCCGTCGAGCGCGAGTGCCACGAGGACAACAACGCGCTCACCGCGCCGCTCGACGCCGGCAGCGCGCGCCCGGACCTCCAGATCGAGGTCGGCCGGGTGACCGGCGCGAAGTGCAACAGGAAGCAGGTCGACGTCCCGACGACCGTCACCAACGCCGGCTCCGCGCCGGCCAGCGACGTGCGGATCCGGTACTACGCGGGCGATCCCGGCCAGGGCGGGACGGTGCTCCACGAGGAGGTCATCCCGGGGCCGATCGCGCCCGGGGCGAGCGTGGATCTCACCGCCACCATCGAGCAGTTCCCGTCGAATCTGTCGATCCTGATCTACGCCGTCGTCGATCCGGACGGGGCGATCGACGAGTGCAACGACGGGAACAACAAGGACGCCGCCTCGGACAAGCTCCTGTGCCCGGAGATCAATTGACGCGCCGGCGTCCGGCCGGCGGGCCTCCCCGCCGGCCGGGCGCGCGCCGCGCCGGCGTCGCGCGCCGCGCTGACGCACGAACACAGGCTCCCGCCCGGAGCGCGGTGCTATGCCTGTGCGCCCCGCCGCGCCGCTGACGGCGCGCCGCCCCGGCGCGCGGAGCCCCGCGCCCCGCGCGCCGCGACCCAAGCCCCCACAGCGCCATGCTCGGAACCTCGAACCTCGCAAAATCATTCGGTGATCGGACCCTCTTCGAGGGCGTCTCGCTCAAGCTGAACGCCGGGTCCCGCTACGGCCTGGTGGGCGCGAACGGCTCGGGGAAGACCACCTTCCTGAAGATCGTGGCGGGCGACGAGCCCGCGAGCGACGGGAGCGTCAGCTTCCCGAAGGACGCCCGCGTGGGTGTGCTCCGGCAGGACCGGTTCCTCAGCGACGACCAGATCATCCTGGATCTCGCGATGATGGGTGATCGCGTCGTGTGGGAGGCGCTCGTCGAGTCGCGGCAGCTCGCGGAGGACGGCGGCGACGCCGGCCGGGTGGCCGACCTGGAGGATCGCATCCGCGCCCACGACGGGTACACGCTGGAGGCGCGCGCGAGCGCCGTCCTCGAGGGGCTCGGCATCCCCGTGGAGGCGCACCGGAGGCCGCTCTCCACGCTCTCGGGCGGCTTCAAGCTGCGCGTGCTGCTCGCGCAGGTGCTCCTCGGCGGCGCGGACGTGCTGCTGCTCGACGAGCCCACGAACCACCTCGACATCCTCTCCATCCGCTGGCTCGAGAAGTTCCTCGCCGGCTACAAGGGCTGCGCGCTCGTCATCTCCCACGACCAGCGCTTCCTCGACAACGTCGCCACGCACATCCTCGACGTCGACTACGAGACCATCACGCTCTACACGGGCAACTACGCCGCGTTCGTCGTCGAAAAGCAGGCGATCCGCGAGCGCAAGCAGGCCGAGATCGCCCGCGCCGAGAAGATCATCGCGGACAAGCGCGCGTTCGTGGAGCGGTTCGGCGCGAAGGCGACGAAGGCGCGCCAGGCGCAGAGCCGGCTCAAGCAGATCGAGAAGATCGAGGTCGAGGAGCTCGCCGACACGTCGCGGCGTTCACCGGTGTTCCGGTTCGCGATCCAGAGGCCGAGCGGGCGCGACGTGCTCGAGGCGAAGGGGATCTCGAAATCGTACGGCGCGAAGCAGGTGCTGCGCGACGTCTCGCTGTCGGTGCGGCGGGGCGAGCGGGTCGCGGTGATCGGGCCGAACGGGCTCGGCAAATCGACCCTGCTCAAGATCCTCGTGGGCCGGCTCGCGGCCGACGCCGGCGGCGCGTCGTGGGGGCACGAGGCCCGCGTCGGCTACTTCGCGCAGGATCACCGCGAGCTGCTCGTCGACGGGTCGATGACGCCGCTCTCCTTCCTGTGGGCGGCGTGCCCCGACGAGTCGCCGAGCTACGTCCGCGGCCAGCTCGGCAAGGCGCTGTTCTCTGGCAACGACGTCGAGAAGAGCGTGGGCTCGCTCTCCGGCGGCGAGGCGGCGCGGCTCATCTTCTGCCGGATCATCGTCGAGCGGCCCAACGTGCTCGTGCTCGACGAGCCGACCAACCACCTCGATCTCGAGGCGATCCAGGGGCTCGTCGAGGGGCTCAAGGCGTTCGAGGGGACGGTGCTCTTCGTCTCGCACGATCGCTATTTCGTGTCCGAGCTGGCGACGCGCATCCTCGAGGTCACGCCGAGCGGGCCGCGCGATTTCCCAGGCACCTACGAGGAGTACCTGGCCGGCTGCGGCGACGATCACCTCGACGCCGACACGGTGGTGCTCAAGGCGAAGCGCGACCACCAGAAGGCGGCCGCGCCGGCCGAGGCGGGCGGCTCCTGGGAGGAGCAGAAGCGGCGTCGCAACCGGCAGAAGGAGCTGCCCGCGCGGCGCGACAAGGTGCTCGCGTCCATCGAGGCGGCCGAGGCGCGAAAGAAGGCGATCCACGACCTCTACTGCAGCGACGGCTTCTTCGAGCGCACCGGGCAGGCCGAGATCGCGGCGCTCCAGGCCGAGGACGAGGCGCTCGGGCCGCGCATCGACGCGCTCATGGCGGAGTGGGAGCAGATCGAGCAGGAGATCGCGGAGCTCGGGGCGGTCCAGGCGCAGTGAGGTCCTGCCGGGTTGCCCGGCCCCGGGAGAGGGGGTCCGCCGCGCGGCGCGGGGGCCCCGCCGAACTCGCCTGAGACGATGATCCTCCGGCTTCGCCGGAGGATCATCGTCTCAGGCTCAAACATCGGCCCATCCCCCGCGCCGCGCGGCGGACCCCCTCTCCCGGGGCCTACCGGTGCTCTGTTGATGACCCGCTCAGCACGCGGCGGCTCCCCTGGGCGACGCGAGCGGCGGCTCCCCTTGGCGACGCGAGCGGCGGCTCACCCGCACAGGAGACGGGCCCAGATCGGCGTTTTCGGCGCGGAAGCGCACTCAAGTGCGCTGAGCACCGAAAACGTCGAGGTGGGCCCGTATCCGAAGCGGGTGAGCCGTCGCTCAGTGACTTCTTGTCTTGCGGCTGGCCATGTCGATGCCGACGGCCAGGATGAGGATGATGCCCTTGATGATCGGCTGCCAGAAGCTCTCCGTGTTCATCAGGCTCATGCCGTTGTCGAGCGAGGCCATGACGAGCGCGCCGAGCAGCGCGCCCCAGATGGTGCCCTGACCGCCGAGGAGCGACGTGCCGCCGATCACGGCGGCCGCGATCGCGTCGAGCTCCATCATCCGGCCGGCGTCCGAGGTCGCGGAGCCGACGCGGGCGGTGAGCACCACGCCCGCGATGCCCGCCATCACGCCCATCAGCGTGAACACGGCGATGAGGTGACGATCGATGCTGATGCCGGAGTAGAAGGCCGCCTCTCGGTTGCCGCCGATCGCGTAGAGGTGCCGCCCGAACGTCGTGTGCTTCGCGAGCACCGTGAACGCGGTCGCGAGCACGAGCACGACCAGCACGGGGAACGGGACTCCCTCGTAGGAGTTCATCAGGGCGGCGAACGCGACGGAGAACACGGCGAGCCCGATCCACGGGTAGCGCGCCGAGCCGGTCGCGCGCGCCGCCTTGTACAGCAGCCCGACGCAGAGGACGCCAGCGCCCGCCCAGCCGAGGGCGTGCGGCACGTACGCCTGGCCCACGAACAGGTAAGGACGTGCCGGCGAGATGGACACACCGCCCGTCAAGCCGAGCATGGATCCCTGGAAGATGAGCATCCCGCCGAGCGTGACGATGAAGGGGGGAATCCGCAGCCGCGCCACGAGGGTGCCCTGCACGAAGCCAAGGACGGCCCCGAGCAGGAGCGGCAGGACGAAGGCGGCCGGCAGCGGCCAGCCGAGGCTCACGTAGATCATCGCCGATGAGGCGCCGAGCAGACCGGCGAGCGCGCCCACCGAGAGATCGATCTGCCCCGAGACGATGACCATCACCATGCCGATGGCCAGGATCGAGGTCACCGACATCTGCCGCGCGAGGAGCGTCAGGTTGCGCGGCGTCACGAACGTCCCATCCGTCGTGATGGAGAAGGCAATCCAGATCGCGATGAGCGAGCCCACCATCGAGAGGGCGCGCCAGGGGATACGCACGCGAAGCTTGGCCTCGCTCATTCCATCACCTTCCTCGTTGCAGCAGCCATCACGCGCTCCGCGGTCGCGTCCTTCCGATCGAGGCAGGCCGTCGGCCTGCCCTGGTTGAGGACCAGCACGCGGTGGCTCATGCCGAGCAGCTCCGGTAGATCGGAGGACACGAGCACCACCGCGAGCCCATCCGAAGCGAGCTTGTGGATGAGCTGGTAGATCTCCGCCTTCGCACCGACGTCGATTCCCCGGGTCGGCTCGTCGAGCAGCAGCACGCGCGGCCCCGTCATCAGCCATTTGCCGATCACGATCTTCTGCTGGTTGCCGCCCGAGAGCTGGTTCGCGAGCGCGAGCGGCCCAGACGCCTTGGTCCGGAGCGCCTTCATCTGCTCGACCGCAGTGACCTCCCGATCGGCGTGATCGAGGAAGAGCCCCTTGACGAACCGCCGCAGGGTCGCGAGCGTGATGTTGTCGAGGAGGGTCGCCTCGAGCACGAGGCCGTAGCGCTTGCGATCCTCGCTGACGAGCGCGATGCCCGCGTCGATCGCCTGCGCAGGCTCCTTGAACGGCGGCGTCGCGGGCCCGCCTCGGACCGAGATCGCGCCGGTGACGCGGCTCGTTGCAGCGCCAAATATCGTCGAGAGGAGCGCGGTGCGGCCGGCGCCCATGAGGCCGCCGACGCCCAGCACCTCGCCGGCGCGCACCTCGAAGCTCACGTCGCGCAGCACGTACCGCCCGGGGTGCCCCGCGTCCTCGACCGACCAGCCCTGGACCGACATCGCGACAGGGCCCTCCGGCGGCGGGGGGCAGGGATAGAGGTTCGTCACCTCGCGGCCGACCATGTACGAGATGACGTTGTCGGGCGTGAGCGCGGTCCGCGGCTGGGTCGTGATCGACTTCCCGTCACGGAGGACCGTGATGCGATCGGCGATCTCGAAGACCTCCTCGAGCCGGTGGCTGATGTAGATGCAGGAGACGCCGCGGGCGCGCAGGTCGCGGAGCAGGCCGAGCAACGTCCTCACGCCAGACTCGGTGAGCGCCGCCGTGGGCTCGTCGAGGACGAGGATCTTCGCGTCCTTGAGCAGCGCCTTCGCGATCTCGACCATCTGCTGCTGGCCGATGCCCAGCTCCTTGATCGGGCGCTCGGGATCGATGTCGAGCCCGACGCGCGCGAGCGCCTCCCGCGCCACGGCCCGCACCGCGTCCCAGTCGATGAGCCCCCCGCGGATGGGCTCGCGCCCGAGCACGAGGTTCTCGGCGACGGTGAGATCGGGCACGAGCGCGAGCTCCTGCGCGATCAGCGCGATCCGGTGCTCCTCGGCGCTGCGCATGCTGCTGAACTGCACGACGCCGCCGTTCAAGCGGATCTCGCCGCCGTAGGTGCCTGCGGGGTAGTAGCCGCAGAGGATCTTGATGAGGGTACTCTTACCCGCGCCGTTCTCGCCGCAGAGGGCGTGAATCTCGCCTTCCTGGAGGTCGAACGAGACGCCATCGAGGGCTTTCACCCCGGGGAACTGCTTCGTGATCGATGCGAGCTCGAGGAGAGGCATTGTCCTGGGCGCAAGGGGCGTCAGCGCGCGGCCACGTTCGCCTGGGAGGGGCCTGCGATGCAAGCACTTTGTTGGAAGCGCGAAGAGGAGCTGGGCGCTCGGGTCGCCGCGTGACGCGCGACGCGGGTCACGCGGCGCGCGTCACGCGTGTTCCCTGGGAAGCGCGGGGGGCGAAGAGTGGATGAGAGCCCCCGGCGCGAGGGCTCCCGGGGCGGCCCGGGCGAGGGCGCTCAGTTGTAGAAGCCGAGGTCGTCGATGTAGAGGTCGAACTTGGGCGCGATGCCGATCTGGAACTGGATCGCGTAGAGCTTCGTCGCGTCGATCTGGTCGGTGCCCGCCGGATCGCCCCAGCCGCCCTGCTTCAGGTCCGCGAAGGGAATCGTGAACTGCTGCCACTCCTCGGTGACGGCGAGCGACTTTTGCCACGCGTCGCACTCCGAGCAGGAGCCGCCGGTCGGATCCGTGCCCGGATCGGAGATCAGGACGGTCACGCTCGTGCCGGAGCCCGGGCCGAGTTTGGCCCAGAACGTGATTCCGGTGTACGCCGAGGCGTCATAGGCGGCCTTGGCCCCCTCGGGGCTGTTCAGATCGAAGCCGAAGCCAGCGCCCCACGTCTCGAAGCCCTCTCCCCACGAGCGCGCCGCGTACGTGCTCTGCGAGCGCGCCGGCTCGAGCGCCGTCATCGTGAAAGGCTCCTCCCCGGTCCCTTCCGGATCGGGCGGCGGCGTCTGCGTGGCCCCCTCTGACCCGTCATTGAAGGTGTACCAGTAACCGACCCGCCCGCCCTTGGCGAGGATGGCGTTGTCGTTGTCCTCCATGTCATCGATCATCTCGATCGTCTGAGGGCCGGCGCCCGAGCCCGTCGAGGCCGAGGTGCTCGCGGCCGTCGAGGTCGTGGTGGGATCGGTGGTCCCCGTGCTCGCCGCCGTCGTGGTCGACGGATCCACGCTGCCCGAGGAGGTGGTGCTGCCGGCGCTGCCAGCGCCCCCGCTCCCGCCGCCGCCACCATCGTCGTCGCCGCCGCACGCCGCGAACGCCGCGACAGCCAGTCCACACACCGTCAAGTTAAAGGCACGCAGGAAAATTCTAGTCTTCATACGTTCATATCTCCGAACCTAGGTTATGCTAATCAGCGCTCGCGCTGGGCCGGACGTCAATTGAATCAAGGAGCGTCCTGGCGCGGCGAGTATCGCCTGGAAGTTCAGGCCCTGCAACCTTCTTCTTCCTTCTCTGCAATCCGTCTTTCTCTTCGTTCGCCTTCGTTCGCCTTGGAGACGAGGCTCGCGCGAATGTCCTTGTTGGGGCCGCTCGCGACGGCGGTGGCACGTTCGAAGCGTCGTTGAGACGTGAGCGCCTGGATCAGCGCGAGTGGCCGCCTGCTTGCAAGGCGCCTTCGCGGGCTCTCTCGGCGAGGCTCGAAGGAGGAAAGATGGCACGGGCGAAGGCTGGCCGGCGAGCGCGCGCCGCGGCGCAGAGGGGCGCGCAGAGCGCGGACCGGGAGCGGAGCGAAGGCGCGCCCCCGACGGAGCAGGAGAGAGCCCCGCGGAGAGAGCGGCAGAGCGCGGCGGCGCAGCGCGGGAGCTGCGCGCGGCTGCCGGGGAGGAGGGGAGTCGCGGGGCTGCTCTTGAGCCGGCTGGAGACGGCGGCATACCGCATCTACGAGCGGGTCGCCGGGCTGTCCGAGGAGCGGCCGGCGCTCGGGGTCGAGATCGCGGCGTCGGCGCTGCGGGCGTTCGGGGCCCGCGCCCCGCGGGTCGTGAGCAGCGTCACGGTGAGCCGCGCGCGGGCGGCGGTCCTGAACGCGCTGCAGGACGCGGCGGGCGTGAGGCGCCTCCTGCCGAGCATCGGGCGCGTGGAGGCCGGCGCGAAGAGGCAGGCCTCCACGATCCGGGCGGCCGGCGCGGGTGGCCCGGAGCGCACGCCGGCAGGCGTCGTTTCGCTCGCGACCGCGCCGGGCGACGGGGGCACGGAGATCAAGGTGGTGCTGCCCGGCGCGCGGCCGAGAGGGCGGCTCGCGCGCGCGGCGGGAGAGCTGCTCGCGGAGCTGCCCAGGCGGCAGCTGCGGGGCGAGCTGCGGCGGCTGAGGCAATGGATCGAGATCGGCGAGATCCCGACGACGGCGGGGCAGCCGTCCGGCCGGACAGACCGTGAGGGGGAGTGACCATGCGCGCGATCTGCTGGAACGGGGTGGATGACATCGTCGTGGAGTCGGTGCCCGAGCCGAGGCTCATCAGCCCGCACGACGCCATCGTCCGCGTCTCGCTGTCGTCGGTGTGCGGCTCGGATCTGCACCTGCTCCACGGGTACGTCCCGACGATGAAGCAGGGCGACATCCTCGGGCACGAGTTCCTCGGCGAGGTCGTGGAGACCGGCGCGGAGGTGAAGCGGGTCCAGCGGGGCGATCGCGTCGTCGTGGCGTCGATCATCGGGTGTGGGCGGTGCGCGTATTGCCAGCGCGAGCTGTGGTCGCTCTGCGAGAACTCGAATCCTCATCACGTGGTGGCGGACAGGGTGTTCGGGGACACGACAGCCGCGATCTTCGGCTACTCGCACGCCTTCGGGGGCTTCGCGGGGAGCCACGCCGAGTACGTGCGCGTGCCGTTCGCCGATCACGGCGCGTTCAAGGTCCCCGACGGGGTGCGGGACGAGAGCGCCCTGTTCGCCTCCGACGCGCTCTCGACGGGCTACATGGCGGCCGAGCTCTGCGACATCCGCCCGGGCCAGGTCGTGGCCGTCTGGGGGTGCGGGGGCGTCGGTCAGATGGCGATCAAGAGCGCCTATCTCCTCGGCGCCGAGCGCGTCATCGCGATCGACCGGATCGCGGACCGCCTGGCGATGGCGAAGGCGCACGGGGGCGCCGACGCCCTCAACTACGCCGAGGTCGACGTCCAGGAGGCGCTCCGCGAGATGACGGGAGGGCGCGGCCCCGACGCCTGCATCGACGCGGTGGGCATGGAGGCCGACGGGACGGGCCTGCAGTACGCGGTCGATCGGGTGAAGCAGGCGTTCCGGATGCAGAGCGACCGCCCGCTCGTGCTGCGCGAGGCGATGCTGGCGTGCCGCAAGGGCGGCACGGTGTCCATCGTGGGCGTCTATTCCGGGTTCGCCGACAAGATCCCGCTCGGCGCGCTCATGAACAAGGCGCTCATCGTCAGGACCGGTCAGCAGCACGCACAGCGGTACATCCCGAGGCTGCTCGATCACATCCAGCGCGGCGACGTCGATCCGTCGTACCTCCTGACGCACCGGATGTGCCTGGATGACGGGCCGCGCGGATACCGCCTGTTCGAGGCGCGCACGGAGGGGTGCATGCGCGCGGTGTTCGCCCCCTGACCCTGGCGAGGCCGCCGCGCGGGATCTAGCGCTCCTGCCCCTCCGCCAGCGTCGCCTGGATGGCCTGCGCCCGCTTCAGGTGGCTCGCCGCCGTGTCGCGAATGCGCTGGAGCTCCTGCTTCAGCTCCTGGTCTTTCACCCGCGGGATGACCTGCTCGTCCAGGATCCGCACGGCATAGATGTGCATCCTCACCTGGATGGCCATGTACTCCTGGTCGAACCTCTCGACCGGTTGCGCGCGGAGGTGCGCCGCGATGATGGACGAGTGCGCGGCGAGCATGGCGCTCGCCCGCGTCGGCTGTGCCTTGATCCCGAGGCGCCGGAGGTGCGCGCCCAGGTCGTTCTCCGCCTGGGTGTGGGCCTTGATCATCTCCCGGGCGAAGTCCTTCACCTCGCGCGACCTCGCCAGCTCGATGGCGATCTTCGCCTGGGCGATCTCACCCTGGTTCGCCGCGGAGATCACCTTGACGAGGGCGCCGTCCGATACCCGTTTCTCCGCCGGCTGCAACCTCGCCCGTAGCGGCTGCTGCTGCTGGGAGATCTGCGCGCCCTGATGGACATGACCTCCCCGCCCACCCGCGTGCGCGGTGCTGCCGATGACGCTCGCGGCGAGCGCGGCGGTGATCGCGACGCGATGCTTGAAATGATGGCGCATCATGGTGGATTCCCTTCCTGGATTTCCGCGGCGCGCTTCACGGGCCGATCCGTGGATGCCCGCGGCTCACGACGTCTCGAACGTCAAGCAAGCGGCGGACCCGCTCTCGACGTAACTCTCGACGTAGACCGAGGGACTGCCCTGCTCATGGCGCTGCGCGCGGGCGCGCTCGCGGGGCGATCGCCGCACACCCGGCGAGTCGTCCGCGCCGTGTCTCGGGATTCCACGTCGAGCCGAGAGGGCCCGTTATCCGCCGTTCAATCGACCGTGCAACCGTACAAAGGAGGTCGCCTCCTCGAAAGGCGCCCTCTCCGGCGGAGGGCCCGCTCCCTCGGCAATCGCGCTCCTCCGGGAAATCCCCTGCGCCGGGGGCGAGAGGGGCTTGCGGGGAGCCGGTCCCGGTGGTCAAGTGCAGCGTGGCGCGGCCCCCGGGCCGCCTCGCGCGCTGGCGAAGAGCTCGCCTGGGGGCCTCCGCGAATTCGCACATGCCTGACCGCGGCTTCATCCTCACGCCCACGACCCGCGTCGTCGCCGGGTGCCCGGAGATCCACCTCCACGCGGTGATGGAGGACGGCGCGCCGGCGCTCGTCATCGAGGACAGGTTCAGGCCCTACTTCTTCGTGCGCGCCCGCGACGAGGACGCCGCGCGGCGGCTCGCCGACCGCCGCGTCTCCCCGCAGGCGCTCGAGACGCTCGACGGAGAGCCGGTCCTGCGCGTCGACGCGGCGCTCCCCCGGGACGTCACGGCGCTGCGCGACAGGCTGGCGGAGGCCGGCGCCGACGCCCTCGAGGCGGACGTGCGCTTTCCCTACCGCTTTCTCATCGATCGCGGCATCCGCGGGGCGTTCGCGGTCTCCGGGCCTTTCGAGCTCCGCCCGGGCGTCGGGCGCGTGTACCGCAATCCCACGCTCGTGCCCGCGAGCTTCGTCCCCCGCCTCCGCGTGCTCTCGCTCGATATCGAGACGAGCCTCGACGGCGAGTGCCTCTATGCCATCAGCCTCGCGGGGGCGGGCGGCGAGCGCTGCCTCCTCGTCCGCGACGAGCCGGTGCCCGGCGGACTCCCCTCCTTCGTCGAGCGCTTCCCTGACGAGCGGACGCTCCTCGAGCGCTTCCTCGAGCTCGTCGCCCAGGCGGACCCCGACGTCCTCACCGGCTGGAACATCCCGGATTTCGATCTGCCCGCGCTCCAGCGCTATTGCCGGCGCGCCGGGCTCCCGTGCGCGCTCGGGAGGGGCGATGACGAGATCACGATCCTGCGCGATCCGGGCTTCTCGCGCGAGGCGCGCGCCGTCCTGCCGGGGCGGGTGGTGCTCGACGGCCTCGCGCTCCTCCGCGGCGCCTTCCTGCGGCTCGACGATTACCGCCTCGAGACCGCCGCCCGGACGATCCTCGGGCGCGGCAAGCTGTTCGGCCCAGACGACCGGGGCGAGCAGATCGAGGCGTCGTACCGCGACGATCCGGCGCGGCTCGCGGAGTACAACCTCGAGGACGCACGCCTCGTCCGGGATCTGCTGGAGAAGACGGGGCTCATCGAGCTCTCGGTGCGGAGGAGCCTGCTCACCGGAATGCAGCTCGACCGCGTGGGGGCGCAGATCGCCGCGATCGACTCGCTCTACCTGCCGGCGCTCCGCGCCCGCGGCAAGGTCGCGCCCTCGGTATCGAGGGAGGGGCCGGAGGGAGAGGCGGAGATCGCCGGCGGCCTCGTGCTCGATTCGCTCCCGGGGCTCTACCGCAACATCGTGGTGTACGATTACAAGAGCCTCTATCCGAGCCTCATTCGCACCTTCAACATCGACCCGCTGACGTTCGTCGCCGGGGGCGCCGGGCCGCCCGAGGCGCTCATCGTGACGCCGGGCGGCGCGGCCTTCCGGCGCGACGAGCCGGGCATCTTGCCCGAGCTCGTCGCGCGCCTCTGGGACGAGCGGGCCGAGGCGCGGCGGCAGGCGACGAGCGGGGCGCGATGGCCATCAAGATCCTGATGAACTCGCTCTTCGGCGTGCTCGGCTCTCCCGCGTCGCGCCTGTTCTCCCCGGAGGTCGCGAACGCGATCACGCGCGCCGGGCAGCACGTCATCCGGCGCACGGCCGAGGCGGTGCGGAGGGCCGGGCACCGGGTGCTTTACGGAGATACCGACTCTCTCTTCGTCGATATCGGCGAGCCCGACACGACGCGCGCCGTCGCCCGGGCCGAGGAGCTCCGCGAGGCCATCTCCGGGTCGGTCGCCGCCGAGATCGCGAGGACGTTCGGCTGCGAGAGCCGGCTGGAGCTCGAGTTCGAGAAGGTCTATGCGCGCTTCCTCCTGCCCGAGCTGCGCGGCGCCGCGCAGGGCAGCAAGAAGCGCTATGCCGGCCTGGTCGCCGGGGAGGGCGGCGACAAGCTCGAGATCGTCGGGCTCGAGGCGGTCCGGCGCGACGCGAGCGCGGTGGCGCGGCGCTTCCAGCGGGAGCTGCTCGACCTGGTCTTCCACGATCGCCCGGTGGAGGGCTTCGTGCGGAGCTTCGTGACGGAGCTCCGCGCGGGGCGGTTCGACGCGGAGCTCGTCTACAAGAAGGCGCTGAGGAAGCCGCTCGGCGCTTACACGAAGACGACGCCGCCGCACGTGAAGGCGGCCCGCAAGCTGGGCGGGGACGCGGGGAGGATCGTGGCCTATGTGATCACGCGCGCCGGCCCGGAGCCGGCGGGCCAGACGACGGCGCCGCCGGACTACGATCATTACGTGTCGCAGCAGCTCAAGCCGATCGCGGACGCGGTGCTGCGGTGGCTGGGCGGGGCCGATTTCGATGAGATGACGGGCGCGCGGCGGCAGCTCTCGCTGTTCTGACCCGGCGCTGGTCGCGCGAGGCGCATCCGGGGGCGAGCGGCCGCGAGGTCCCCGGCGGAGCGCCGGGAGATCAGGAGTTCGCGGGGGCGCCCGGGAAGCTCACTTGGCCGACAGCGCGTCGGTGACCATCGCGCGCGCCTCGTCGAGCACGCGATCGAGGTGCGCCTGGTCCTTGAAGCTCTCCGCGTAGATCTTGTAAACGTCCTCGGTGCCCGACGGCCGCGCGGCGAACCAGCCGTTCTCCGCGACGACCTTGAGCCCGCCGATCTCGCCGCCGTTGCCGGGCGCGCGCGTGAGCTTCGCGGTGATCGGCTCGCCCGCGAGGGTCTTGGCGCGCACCGCGTCGGGGGAGAGCTTCTTGAGCACGCTCTTCTGGCTCGGCGTGGCCGGCGCGTCGATGCGCGTGTAGATCGGCGCGCCGAACCGCGCGGTAAGGTCGCGGTAGTGCTCGGCCGGATCGCGCCCCGTGCGGGCGAGGATCTCGGCGGCGAGCAGGTCGAGGAGGATGCCGTCCTTGTCCGTCGACCACACCTGCCCGTTCTTCCGCAGGAACGAGGCGCCCGCGCTCTCCTCGCCGCCGAAGCCGAGCGAGCCGTCGAGCAGCCCGTCGACGAACCACTTGAAGCCGACCGGCACCTCGCGGAGCGGGCGGCCGAGGTCCTTCGCCACCCGATCGATCATGCTGCTCGAGACGAGCGTCTTGCCCACGGCCGCGTCGGGCCGCCAGAGCGGGCGGTTCCGGAAGAGGTAGGACACCGCCACGGCGAGGTAATGGTTCGGGTTCATCAGCCCGGCGCTGCGCGTGACGATGCCGTGGCGATCCGAGTCGGCGTCGTTGCCGAACGCGAGATCGTAGTCGTCCTTGAGCGCGATGAGGTTCGCCATCGCGTGGGGCGACGAGCAGTCCATGCGGATCTTGCCGTCGTGATCGAGGGGCATGAAGCCGAAGGTGGGGTCGACGGCCTGGTTCACCACCGTGATATCCAGCCCGAATTTCTCGGCGATCGGCGCCCAGTACGCGATGTTCGAGCCGCCGAGCGGATCGACGCCGATGCGCAGCTTCGCGCCGCGGACGGCCTCGAGATCGACCACGTTGCCGAGATCGGCGACGTAGGGGCCGATGAAATCGTACGGGTGGGTCGTCGGCGCGCGCAGCGCGGCCTCGTAGGGCGTGCGCTTCACGCCCGCGTTGTCGGCGCGGAGCAGCTCGTTGGCGCGATCCTCGATCCAGCCGGTGACGGCGGTGTCGGCCGGCCCGCCGTTCGGCGGGTTGTACTTGATGCCGCCGTCGTCGGGCGGGTTGTGCGACGGCGTGATCACCACGCCGTCCGCGAGCCCCGAGGTGCGCCCGCGGTTGGCCGTGAGGATCGCGTGCGAGATGGCCGGCGTCGGCGTGACGCCGCTCCGTTCGGCGATGAGGACGTCGACGCCGTTGGCCGCGAAGACCTCGATGACGCTGCGCTGCGCCGGCTCCGAGAGCGCGTGCGTGTCCATGCCGAGGTAGAGCGAGCCCGTCGTGCCCTCCTTCGCGCGGTACTCGCAGATGGCCTGCGCGATCGCGAGGACGTGCGCCTCGTTGAAGCTGCGCCGGGCGGCCGAGCCGCGGTGGCCTGAGGTGCCGAAGGCGACGCGCTGCTGCGGATCGCCCATGTCGGGGCGCTCGCTGTAGTACTGCGCGCGCAGCGTGTCGGGATCGATCAGCACATCGGGAGGGGCCTTGCGGCCTGCGAGGGGGTGGAGCGGCATGAGCCTCCGCATAGCCGAGCGCGCGGGACGAGCCAACCCTTCCACGGGTGCCGCGGGTCCCGGGCACGGCGAATCTGGATTGCCGCTCGCGCTACGCCTGGCCTGCTGGAGCGCGGGCCAACTCGTCGGCGTGGCGCTCGTGGAGGGGTTCCTGGGGCGCGCGGCCGTCAAGGTGGAGGCCTGAGCGCCGTTCGCCGCCGCCCGCGGGGGCGGGATGGGCGATGGCGAGGAGAGCCGAACGCCACGCGCTCAGGAGCGGCGGTTCACAGCGGCCGCGCCTGCGCCAGCGCCTCGAGCCAGTCCGCGCACGCGCCGTCCTCGGCGGGCGGCTGAGCGCCCTTGATGAGATACCACGCCTCCCGGTGCTCCACGCGGGCGCCGGGCTCCACGTGCTGCAGCGGGCCGAGCGACTCGACCTCGAGCATGTCCGCGTTCGTGAACGTCTCGAAGTTGCACCCCATGTCCGGGTACCTGGCGCCCTCGATGAACGGGAACCGCTTCAGGAACACGTTCCCGTGGTTCGCGTACGCCGCGTAGCCCTGGCTCACGAGCGCACCCACCTTCTGCGGGTCCTTGCCGGCGACCTGCCGCAGGCGGATCACGCGCTTGCCCCATGTCCACCGGGGCTCGGCCATGTCGGTATACGACCACAGCACGAGCGGCCGCGCCGGCAAGACGCGATCGGGGTGCGGGACGAACGGCGCCTGCGGGAACAGGCACTCGCCGCCGGCCGCCATCACGGAGAGCGACCACGGGGCGAACTCGACGGCATAGGCGCTGTGGTTCTCGATCGCATGATCGATGACGAACCTGCCCGCCGCGGCGTCCGCCGCGATGCGGACCTCCTTCTGCATTCCGTACCTGTCCGGCGCGGTCCGGAGCACGAGCGCGCCGTTCTCCTCCCGGTGCTCGACCGGATCGTTGTCGGGCTGCAACGTCCGCTGCTCGTCCTCGGGGCCGATCCAGAGCCGGTGACCGCCGTAGAACCTGTACTTGGTCCCGCCTGTCGCGCCCATGTCCTCGGGGATCTCGGAGAGCTCGTTCGGGCCGCCGATGACGCCGTACCGCATGATGCGCGGGCCGATGTCGAGCGTGACGACGAGCTCCGTGTCGCCGCAGACGAGGCGCGCGGCGCGCTTCCAACCGCCGTAAGGGATGATCTCCATGCCGGAGGTCTCGTACCGCAGAACCGGAGGGCGGTTCAACCCCGACTGCCGCGCCCGCTCCCACGCCATCGCCCTGGACATGCGGCGCCGCAGCCGCCTCGCCCTGCGAGCGGCGCGACCGCTCAGGTGCCGCTGCCGGCCAAGCGCTCCGGAGGCGCGAAGTCGGCCGGGCGGCCGCCGAGGCCCATGGAGATGACGCGCCGCCAGCGGAGGTCGCCGAGATCGAGCGCGAGATCCTGCAGGGGCGGCAGCGCGTGCGCGCGGCTCGACGCGGCGGCGACCGCGCGGAGCAGCGGCACGACGAGAGGCGCGCGCAGCCGGGGCACGCCGAGCTGCTCGGCGAGCTCGTCGCCCAGCACGGCCCTGGAGAGGCTGCAGGAGATGGCCATGAACCGCTCGGCGCTCCGGCGCTCGCCGGCGGTGCGCGCGCTGCGGACCTTGCCGGTGAGCAGCGCGTCCACGAGCATGCGCGAGTCGTGGTCCGGCGCGCCCTGCGTCGCGAAGATCATCTCGGCCAGCCTTCGCGCCTCGGCGTAGGACCCGGGGATGAGCTCGGGCTCGACGCCGATGACGTGGGCCACGTAGCGCCACAGGTGGACGAGGTCCTCCCTCTGGGCGGGCGTGAAGCGGTAGGCGAGCTTGTCGAGGCCGTCGATGACCGCGACCGAGAAGAGCAGCGCCGTCGCCACCATGTCGTGCTGGTTGATCGGCTCGCCCCAGAGGGCCGTCTGCCACCGGCCGCTCGCGCGGATGAGGCGCCGCACCTGCGCGTGCATGACGCGCACCTTGACGGTGATCGCGAAGCCCTCGCCGGAGCGGCGCATTCCGTTCGCCTGGCTCACGGCGTAGACGAACCGGCTCGTCTCGGCGAGGCGGCGCGCGGCCTGCTCGCGGAGCCTCCCCGAGAAGACGAGCGGTTTGTTCCCGCCGGGCGACGCGTACCCGAGGACGAGCGACTGCATCGCGAGCAGGATCCCTCCGAGGAAGCCCGTGCGCAGGAACGCCGCCCCGCCGCGGTTCACCGCCTCCCAGTCCACCCAGAGGGGCACGTGATCGACCGACGCGAAGAGCGCCCGCAGCTCGGCCGGCGCCTCTTTCGCCGTGCGGTCATCGTCGATGCCGCGCGCGAGGGCAGCCTCCAGGAGGCGGAAGCCCTGGCCTGAGGGCATCGACGCGAACACCTCCACGACGGCGTCGGCCGCCGGATCGACGCGGAGCAGGAAGGGCCCCAGGCGATCGAGCTGGTCGCCGAAGCGACGGCGGGCGGCTGCGGTGTCCTGGAAGCGAGCCGGAATCGTCGCGTTCTCCATGCGCTGGAACAGAATATCCCTTGGCGCACCGGCTGCACTCCGCAAAGGCGACGCCGCGCGGATCATCACGCCGAGGCGAGCGGCCGAGCGCTCCACCGCGGGGCGTCGCTGCGGCTCAGGGCGCCGCCTTGCGCGACGCCGCGCGCGGACCGGGGCTCCGCGGATCACCTCGGTGAGATCGTGCGCCCGCGCTGCGCAAGGCAGAACCTGAGCCCCTCCCGCAGGCTGCGCATCGGGTTCAGCTCATCGAACGCGACCCCGATCGCGACGAGCGTCTCCGCGACATGACCGCCCAGGCCGGTGAGGACGCAGCGCGCGCCGAGGAGCTGCACCGCCTGAGCCAGCTTGATGAGGTGCTGGGCGGTCATGGAGTCGATGAGCGTGACGCCGGTCAGATCGAGGATCACCCACTCGACGTCACTGTCCTCCGCCACGCGCACGAGGAGCCGCTCGGTCACCTCGACGGCGCGCACCGAGTCGAACAGCCCGACGAGCGGGAGCGTGAGGATGCCGTGCCAGATATCGATGATCGGCACCGAGAGCTCCCGGATCGCGCACTCCTGGCGCTGGATGGTGTCGAGCTGATGCTCGAGCTCTCGCTTCGAGGTGGCGAGCGCGGCGAGCGCCTGGCTCTTCTGCTGCGTGGTCACGGAGAGCTCGGAGAGAAAGACGCGCAGAGCCTCCTCGATCACCCCGAAGGCGTCGTGTTCGACCTCTGCGAGCTGCGTCAACGCGAGCTCGACCTCTCCGGTGGACGCGAGCGCAACCGCATCGATGACGCGTTGCATCCGGCGTTCCTCGATGGAGATCATGTTCTCGGATTCTTGCATGGGCTCCTGGGGGCGCAGCAGGGGTTGACCGGTGAGGAAGCGGAGTCACCGGGCTCATGCGCCGGGTCGACCTCGCCGGCCGCATGGGAGGACGTGCCCGCGGTGCTCTGGCCTCGTGTACCCGATCGCACGGCTCTACCTATCTATCCCCACATCCTACCTCGCGACCGGGCGTGTGAATCGACCTTCGACCAAGATGGGATAGATAGCCTATCCGCGGCGCGGCTGAAATGAGCCTGGCTGGTTGATCCGCGCTTCCGCGCTTCCCCGTCGCCCGCTCTGGCGACCTCGTGTTCAATCGACCGAGCGAACGCAACGAAACCCGGTCGATACGTCACCTGCCTCACGATCGTACGCCAGCCGGAATGTCGCCTTTGCGGTGCTAGCGGAGAAGTCCCACGATCCACCCCGGAGCACGCCCCTGCTGCCGGTCGCCGGCACCTGGGGATCTGTCTGGGCGCCTCTGGCGTACACACCCGGATCCCAGCCGTCGGCCACCCATTCCCAGACGTTGCCCGCCATGTCGAGCGCGCCCGACGGGCTCGCTCCGGCCTTGGCCGAGCCGACCTCCTGGGTGCCCTTGCCGCGCCCGCCGCAGCCCTGCCCAGGAGGCCGAGACACGATCGCGTGCGCGCACCCTGGCGCCTCGTTGCCCCACGGATACTCGCGGCCGTCGGCGCCGCGGGCGGCGTATTCCCACTCGGCCTCGGTCGGGAGCCGCTTGCCGACGAAGGCGCAGTACGCGGCCGCCTGCGCCTGGTCGACGCACGAGATCGGGTGTTGCGACTTCGCGGGATCCGCCGCGGTGCAGAGCGCGCCGCGCTGCTCGACGTCGGCGTCGGTCGCGCGGGGGCCGTGCAGGCCGCTCGGCGCGCACCGGCCCGCCTCGACGCAGCGCTGGTAGGCGGCGACCGTCACCTCGGTGCGATCGACGTCGAACGCGCGGGTCAGCGTCACGTCATGGGGCGGGCGCTCGGATTTGCCGCCCTTCTCGCTGCCCATCGTGAAGCGGCCCGCCGGCACCCGGACCATGTCGGGCGGGGGCGGCGCCTTCATCTGGGGCGCGGTCAAGCCGCCCAGCACACGCGCCGGCCGCGCATCGTCGGGCGCGCGGTAACGGACGAACGCGACGGCGCCTGCGCCGGCCGCGGCGGCCAGCGCGGCCGCCGAGGCGAGCGCGGGCAACAGGCGCCGCCGCGGAGCGGCCCTGGCGGCCTGCGGCGCGGGAGGGGGCGACGCCGGTTGCGGGGCTGCCAGCGGCGGCGCGCTCGTCGCCAGGCCGCGCATCGTCGTGAGGGACGGCGTGGGCGGCGCGCCGACGGACGTGGGAAGCCCGCCGGCGGGCGGGCCTGCGGCCACGCGCTCCGTCCCCGCCACGCCCAGCGCCGCTGCGCCGGGCGCTGCGCCCGCAGGCGGGCTGCCCGCCGCGAGCGCGACAGCGCCGGCGGGCGCGGCCGTCGCCATCGCAGCCTCGAGCGCTCCCCAGAGCTCGCCAGCCGTGCGGTAACGCTCCCGCGGGTCGATGGCGAGCGCGCGGCGCACCACCGCCTCGACGGCGTCGGGCGCGCTCACGCCCGCGCCCTGCAAGCTCGGGCGGAACGCCGGATCGGTCGCCGCGATGTAGAGCTGCGTGACGTCGCTCCCGAGGAGGGCGCGGTTGCCCGAGGCGACCTCGATGAGCACGAGGGCGAGCGCGAAGACATCGGTCCACGGCCCGGTCGCGCCGAAGCGGTGGTGAAACTGCTCCGGCGCGCCGTAATGGACGGTGAAGGCCCGGAGCGCGCTCCCGGTCTCGGCCATCGCCTGCGTCATGCTCGAGAGCTCGCCGAGCACCTTGGCGATGCCGAAGTCGAGGACCTTCAGCGTGCGCCGGCCGCCGATCTCCGCGAGGAACAGGTTGGCCGGCTTGACGTCGCGGTGGGCGACGCCCTGCGCGTGCGCGACCTCGAGCGCGTACGCCGCGGGCGCGAGCAGGGCGACCGCCTCGGCGAGCGGGCGCGCCGCATCGCCGCGGGCGCGCCGCTCGGCGATCTCGCGGTCGAGCGGCACGCCATGGAGCCACTCGAGCACGAGATACGGCGTCCACTCGCCCGACGGCGAGACCGCGGCGCCGGTGTCGAGGGCCTGCACGATGCCGGCGCTCGCGCGGGAGAGGCGGTGGAGGAGCCGCCCCTCGTCGAGGAGCATCCGCTGGAACGACGCGCGCTCCGCCGGGGCCAGCGATCCGAGCAGCTTCAGGCACTTGACCGCGACCGGCTCGTCGAACCCGAGGTGCTGGCCGCGGTAGACGACGCCGAACCCGCCCTCGCCGACCACGGCGTCGAGCCGGTACTTGCCGCCGATCGTCGCGCCCACCCAGCCGAAGGGATCCGAAGGTGCCATCTCGCGGCGCGAGTCTACACCGGGCGCCGCGGCCGCGCGGAGCTCGCGCCGAGATCGGCGCCGAGCGCCCCGACATCGTCTGAGCGTCGGCGCCCGGGAGGATCCGGACGGATCCAGAGCGTGTCTCCCGATCTCCTCAGGGCGCCCGCTCCTCGAACCCGCCCGGCCTCAACGCCCGCTCGAAGAACGCGCACAGCTCCTCGTGCCGCGCGCGCGCGTCCGCGCGGCCTATCTCGATGAGCGCCCCGGCGAACTCCCCGTCGAACAGCAGGTAAGACAGGAAATCGGCCTCGCGCTGCTCGTCTCCCTCGGCGAGGCGCCGCATCACGCGGCCGAGCACGCTCGTGGTCCGCGCGCGGAACGCGGGGGAGCGCACGAACTCCGCCGCCAGGCTGCCGATGTCCTTGGAGGCGCGGATGAGCAGCGACCGCATCGGCCGCAGCGCGCGCCCCGGCGGCAGCCCGAGCTCGTCGTTGAGCTCGCCGACGAAGCTCTCTCCATAGCGCCGCCGCCCCGCCTCCAGGATCCCGTTGATGCTCTCGAGGCGCGCCAGGTCGTTGTCGATCCGGTCGAGCATCAGCGCGTTCAGCGTCTTGCCGAGCAGGAAGAGGGGCCCGGGGAAGCCCGGCGCGTCGCGGTCGGCCGCGCTCGACGCGGGCTCGATGTACCGCGGATTGACCACGATCACGCCGTCGGCGCCGAGGCGCCGCGCGGGCGACAGCGGGACGTTCTGGCGCAGCCCGCCGTCGCAGTAGAGCTCTCCGTCGATGCTCACCGGGCGGAACAGGATGGGGAGCGCGGACGAGGCGAGCGCGTGCTGCGCGCGGATCGCGGTGGCGCGCGGTGAAATCGTCGGGTCGTGGCTCCAGGGCGGCAGGCCGGGCTCGCGGCGGTGGACGAAGACGACGGTGCGGCCGCTCTTGACCAGCGTCGTCGACACGGTCAGCGCCGACAGGAGCCCCCTCTCGAGGTGGCCGTCGATCCGCTCGAAGGGCACGGCCTCCGCGATCTGCCGCTCGAGGCCCGACGTGTCGAGGATCGCGGCGCGGCCGCTCGAGGGCGCGCTCGCGGCGCCCCCGCGGAGCAGGTCGTGCCCGACCGCCAGCACGCCGCGCACGTCGAGGCGCACGAGGTCGTCGATGCGCAGGCGCGTCCACACCCCGGCGAGCCGCCGCGCGCGGCTCCGCGCCTCGTCCGCGAACGCGGCGAGCCCACAGACGTTGATGGCGCCGACCGAGGTGCCGCACAGGATATCGAGCGGCGCCTCGCGGCCGAGATCGCGAGAGACGTCCTCGAGGATGTGCTGCACCACGCCGACCTCGTAAGCGCCGCGGGCGGCGCCGCCGGCCAGGACGAGCGCGATCTTGGGGGCGCGGCCACTCCGGGTCGAGACGGGCGCCAGGTCAGCCATCGTCGCAGAATACCATGATCGCCATCGTGACATGGTCCCGTTGGCGCGCGCTCGACGCGGCGCGCGTGCTACACCCGCCGTGAGCGCGGGCACGGAGGCGCGCGTTGACGGCAAATGACGGCAATCTACCTGGCCCTTGCCTACCTCCTCGGAGCGATCCCGACAGGCTACCTCTTCGCGCGGTTCGTCAAAGGGGTCGACCTCCGCCAGGTCGGCTCGGGGAACATCGGCGCGACGAACGTCTTGCGCGCCTTCGGCTGGGGGCCTGGCTTAGCCGTCCTGGCCGCGGACGTGGCGAAGGGCGCGCTCGTCGACGGGCCCCTCGCGTCGTGGCTCTCCGTCGCGCCGGGCGGGTGGGTCGCCGCGGCGGGCGGCCTCACCGCGGTGCTGGGCCATGACTACACGGTCTTCCTCGGGATGCGGGGCGGCAAGGGCGTCGCGACCTCCTGCGGCGTCCTGCTCGTGCTGGCGCCGCGATCCACGCTCGCCACGCTGGCGGTCTTCGCGGTCATCGTGCGGGCGACCCGCATGGTCTCGGCGGGCTCCCTCGCCGGCGCCCTCGCCCTGCCCCTCTTCCTCTGGCTGCTCGGCGAGCGGGCCGCCCCGGCCTTCTGCCTCTCGCTGCTCCTCGCCGGGCTCGTCTGGCTAAAGCACATCCCGAACATCCGGCGGATGCTCGCGGGCACCGAGAACACGATCTCGTTCGGGAAGCGGCGCGATGAAGAGCGCGACGACGAGCGCGACGGCGCGCCGCGCGACGACGAGCGCCGCTGACGGCCGCGGCGTCGCCCGGCCGCCGAGCGCGGCGCCCGCTCACTTGGAGATGGTCTTCGTGAAGATCACCGCGCCTTGCTTGTCGATGAACTCGAACAGCAGGCTCCTCCCCTCGAACCGCAGGTAGGCGAAGCCCTCGGTCTTGTCCGTGAAGAAGAGCTGCCCCCGCTCCGTCGGGACCGAGGGGGACACCGGGCGGGTCTTCGAGCCGGCGCCGCTGATGGCAAAATAGGTGCTCGGGCAGCCCTCGTCTCGCCCCTTGTCGATGAACTCGAGGTTGTGGTCGTGGCCGGCCATATACATGTCGGCCCCGCAGTAGATGGCCTGCTGCATGGCGAACATCCCGCTCATCCCGAGCGACGGGTTGTCCGAGGCGTGAGCTCCGGACGTGTAGCGGGGGTGATGGCCAAAGACGATCTTCCACGTGGCGTCCGAGGCGGCGACCCGCGCGCTCATGTCGCGCGCCTGGTCATCGGAGGTGAAGTCGACGGTATCGATCCCGAAGAGATGGACGTCGCCGACGCGAACGTCGTAGTACGAGGCGGGCATGTGCCACTTGGCGGTCATCCGCATGCCGGGCCCGTCGCCCACGGGCAGCTGCGAGTAGTCGATCTGCGCTTGCCGCACGCCGTTGCTGCTGGGGCCGTGGTCGTGGTTCCCCAGCACCGCATAGAACGGGAGGCCGTTCAGGCCGGCCCTGTCGTAGGGCTGCTCGAACTTGGGACCCCACTGCGCATCGCCCGTGTCGGCCACGCCGTTATCGTAGAAATTGTCGCCGTTCATCATCACGGCATGACAGCCCCCGACCTCGATGCACTTCTCGCTCATCCGATCGGCGACCTGGTTCTGCGCGAGGTTTCCCTCGCCGGTGTCGCCGATAGCGATGATCCTGACGACATCGAGGTGAGAGACGACGGTCCCGATGGCCTGGGCGCCCGCCGCGCCCAAGCTCGGGCCGTGGTCCGCGGGGATCCCGCCGCTCGGCCCGGCGCCGCTGCTCGCGGCGCCCGTGCTGGTCGGCTCATCACCTGCCCCCGCCAGCGCTCCTGCGCTCGGGATCGGCACGCTGTCCGCCACGCCGCAGCCCGCGCCGAAGACGATGGCCGGAGACGCGGAGAGGACGAGGGCAACAAGGGACTTCTTGGAGATCGCGAGAGGACGTGCTGCGCGGAGAGGCTTCATCTGCCGCTCATTGTAACCAACGCCGGTCTCCGATGATCACCCGTCCAAAGCTTTGTTCGTCCCGGCGCGCCAGGAAACTCGAGCACACCAGCTCTTCCACCCAGACCGGACACAGGCATCAACACGGTATCCGCGCCACCGCCCGGCCCCCTCCGACGGTGCCCGTTTTTGCTTGACGTCGAGGAGGCTCACACATACAGAAATTGAACATCGATTTCAATATCAACAACGAAGCCAACGTGATCCGAGAGACGGCCCCTGCCTCGAGCCTGTACGGATGCGCCGCGCTCGCCGCTTTCCTCTTGTCCGACGTTCGCCGGGAAGAAGCCTCGTGAGCTCGCGCACACCGCTTTCTGTCGGCCGCCTGCTCCCATCTGAGCTCTCGTGCCTGCCGGAGCCCGCGTGCGAGGAGGGCTCGCCTCCGCCGCCGACAATCCTCGCGAGCGCGAGCTCGCGCCGGATCAGTACACGCGAAACTGCCCGCTCAGCGTCAGCAGCGAGAGCATGTGGAGCAACCCCGAGAAGTATCGGGTCTCCCCGGTCGCCGGCGGCGTCGTCCACACCGCCGCGATGTAATCGGCGCGATCTTCGGTCGTCGCGACCAGCCCGGTGACCCCGTTCATGAAGATGAGCGCCGACTCCGGCGTGGCGTTGAGCATCGCGCCGTCGATCTTGAAGACCGCGCCGTATTTGCCGATGCCCAGCTTCGAGAAGAACCCGAGCAGCCGGTCCGCCTCCTCCACTTGCCACGGGTCGACGCCGAACCAGACGTGGTCGAGCGCGAGGCTCAGCTGCGTGCGGTAGGCCTCGGAGCCGAAGTAGTCCCAGTTGAGCACCGGCGTGCCGTCGAAGTGGGTGCGCACCGGGATGAGCCCGGTGCTCGGGTGCGCGGCCTCCTGCCAGTGTGTGCGCGCGCTGCCGGCAGCCTCGGACCAGAAGGGGTCGCGCATGGCCTGCGCCCAGAGGTCGTAATAGGCGGGCATCTCGATGGAAGGACGGGTGACGTCCGCCGCCGAGACGTGCGGGTAGTCGTAGACGAGCTTCGTCGTCGAATCGAAGGTGTTCGTCACACCCGAGTCGACTCCCCCGTTCAGGGCCTCCTTGTGGCGCATCACCTCGAGCAAGGTGATCGCGTCCAGCCCATAGTCGATGGTCCCGGTGTCGCTCCCCCAGCGGCCGTGGGCGAAGAACAGCGCCATCGCGATCTGCTGGAGGCCAAAGGGATCGGCGCACAACATCGGGCCTACCGGGGTGTCGCACCACGACATGAGATAGCCCTGGTTGGGACCGGACGTGGGCTGGAGCGTGGACTTGGCGTATCTCCAGAGCCGGTCGAACTCGTCTCGCTTGTCGAGCTCGACCGTGATGATCATCCCGAGGCCCATGCCCTCGGAGCGCACGCTATTGTGGTAGTCGTCCCAGATGTAAGCCTGTTCCTTGCCAGGCACCGTGTAGTAGACGGTCTCGTCGCTGGGATCGCCGTAGAAGAGCTGATTGAAGCTGTCCTCGATCTTGGCCGCGATCTCCTCGTCCGTCTTGCCGAGCACGTCGCGGAACGCGTTGGGGTACTCGGAGGGGCCCGTCAGCGGGCCCAGCTCATCGCTGCTCATTCGGTCGTAGCCGAGCGAATCCACCGTGGTCATACACCCAGGCAACACACACACCGCCATCCAGGCACCGGCGACGCCGGAAGCTGCGCGGAACGAACGGAGGAGGGCAGGGCAACGCATGACCCAGAGTTCAGTTGTTTACATAGCGCCGTACCCGGGAAGCAAGCACGCTGTTTGGATGCCGGCGAAGAAATGCCGCGGCGCGCTGCGACGCAGCGTCGGAGCGGCCGCTCTTCGCGAGCGCGTCGATCCGCAGGACCTCGGCCTCGAGGCTCAGCCGCCCGCGCGGATGCGTCCTGGAGTAGGCGTCCAGGAGCGAGAGCGCGCCTCGCGCGTTCCCGCTCGCGAGCATCGTGCGCGCCGCGTCCAGCGCGCCGAGCTCTGCCTCCAGGGCGGCGCCCGTACCGGACGGCTTGGGATCGAGCTTCGTGGCCGCAGCGCTGCTGCCACCAGCGAGCGCCGGGGCGATCGTCTCCTCCGCGACAGCCTCCACCGGCGCCGGCGCCGTGGCGGGCGCCTGCGCAGGCGCCTGGACCGCCGTCTGCGCGACCGGGTCGGCGAGCGCGGCGCCGAAGCGGTGCGCCGCGGCGACCTCCGACGCGTCTTGCCCGCGCCAGGCGAGGTAGCCCGCCGGGATGCCCGCGAGCATGCCCACCGTCGAGAGCGCGACGAGGATCTTGGTCCAGCCGAGCTTCACGGCGAGCGACGAAGACGTAGAGGACACCCCTGCCGCGGAGAGCGCCGCAGGCGCCGCCACGCTGGCCGACAGGGCGGCAGCGCCGGCGAGTCCCAGCGCGGCAAGCGTCTTCGCGCGCGTCTCCGGTGACGTAGAATACGATGCGCCTGCGCTCAGCAGCGCGCGTTCGAGCGGGTTGTCGCTCTCATCCAGTAGGCGACGTGGTTCCATCATCGTCTCACCTCGCTCGTCGAAACGAGCTCCAGCGCGCGGACGCGCTCACGAAAATCGGCCCTGGCCCTTCGTAGCCGAGAGGCCACGGTGCCCTGCGGGATCCCCAGCACGCCGGCGATCTCCACCATGCTCATCTCCTCGAACTCGTACAGCACGAACACGGTCCGCAGATCTGACTCCATCTGGTCGAGGACCTGATCGAGCATCTGTCGCGCGTGTTTCTGGCTGGTGAGCTGCTCGGGTGTCGCAGCGTCCACAACCTCCGGCGGCTCGGCCGCGGGGAACTCCCGCCGACGCGCGGCGCTGCGGCGCGCGTGGGCGGCTACGTGAAGCGCGGTCTGGAGAAGAAAGCTCTTCTCGGCGCCCGGCCGGACGTCGTCCAGCCGCTGCGCGGCCGCGATGAAGGTGCGTTGCACCGCATCGTCGATCTCGGCAGCAGGGGTCCCCGCGTTGCGGAGCACCCGCCCGATGAAGTCAAGATGAGCGTCCACCATCCGTCGCAAGCGCGCGTCCCGCTGCTTCACGCTGGCCGCCGGTGGCGCCACGCTCGCCGGCTCGCTGTCAGGCAAAGCAGACGATGTCATGACGTCGACAACCATACTCACCGCGAGGCGAGGCATGAGACCAGTGAAGAACGGACACTACCGGGAAGCAATGGGCGACAGCCAGAGCGGAACATTGTCCTCGGGTCGGGGGGGGCAGCGTGCCTGCGGCCCAGCTTCCGGATGCCGTCCATGGGTCATAATTCCCAGCGCGAGTCGGAGTGATCACAGAATCCTGGCTTAGAAGGTGTGCACGATTCCAACGCCGACGAGCGGCGAGATCGCCGGCGTTTCACCGACGGTCTCTGCAGACCACCCCAGTGTGAACCGCCGGTGGACGAGCGGCACGGAGGCGCCCACCTCGAGCTCGAGGGCGGTGTCCTCGCCGAGGAGCGCAGCGGCGCGCACGAGGCCTCCGGCGCTCCACCACGACCGCACAGCGGACTCCGGGTTCGAGATACCCCGCCCCGCCGCCGCGAGCCAGCCGCCGGCGGCGACGACGCAGGGCTCTGCGCTGACGATACGGACGAGCTGCCAGCGCAGCGGGCACGCGGAGAGGGCCGCGGCCGCCCACTGGATGAGGGCGCTGTCGCCGCCCGACAGCAGGTCGTTCCGCGCGTACATCAGCGAGAGACCGAACGACGGGCTCAGCGGGCCCTCGACGTGCGGGGTCACCCGGATACCGAGGGCGCCGCCCAGGCTCACATGAGGTGCGACGACCTGGGTCACCAGGGCGTGCGCGCCGAGCGTGAACCTGAGCGGGAACGGCGGCGCCTCTTGCGGGGCGACCGGAGGCGCCTGGGGGACAGCGGGCGGCGGCGCAGGGGGAGAGAGGGGCTCGGTCACCTCGGCCACCTCGTCGAGCGCGAGCGACGCGGTGAGCGAGAGCGCCTGCACCACAACGTCGCACGACGTGGCATCGACGATCCGCGTGTCAGTCTCGCCGCCCGCGTGAACGACGCGCAGCTCGCCGTGGACCCCGGCCCCGCCGCGGCTCAGCCGGACGCGGACACCCCAGCCGTCCTCGCCGTCGGCCGCGAGGCGCACGCGGTCCGACCGGGCACGGATGCCCTGGTAGAACTGGTCGGCGGTCGCGCAGTCCGCCGGGGCATCGAAGTCGATGCGAATGGGGATCGGCGCCGGCGCCGCGGTGGCCGATGACCAACCGAGGACGACGAGCTCGATGAGCGAGATGCCGTCACCGGAAGCCACGGGCCCGAAGGTGCCACGAACCGTTCGCGAACCGCCAGATGGTCATGCAGCCACCCGATGTGCAACGTGCAAATATCCAGGGTGGTGACGCAGCGCGGCGGCGGTGCGCACACAGGCGCTGTGAGCTACCTCATCGCGGGAGCGTGGGATCGCGCTCACGCTCCTCCGAGGCGAACGAGCACCTCGCGCAGCGATCCGAGCTCCGCGTCCGCGCCGGTGAAGTCCGACGGCGCGGTGAGCGGCGACGGGACGACCCAGCACGTCAGGCCCGCGGCCTTGGCCGACCGGAGCCCGCGCTCGGAGTCCTCGATCACGAGGACATCGCGCGCCGCGAGCCCCAGCCGCTCGCAGGCGATCCGGTACGGCTCGGGGTCCGGCTTGGCGCGCGCGTACTGGTCCCGCGTGAGCGCGAACTCGAACCACCGCAGGAGGCCCGTCGCCGCGTGCGCTCGTTGGAACGGCTCGGGCTTGCTGCTCGTGACGATCGCCATGCGAAAGCGCGCGGCGAGCTCCGTGACGACCTCGCGCACGCCCGGCAACAGCGTGTCTCCGCCCGCGACGAGCTCGAGGTACCGGCGATCCCTCTCATCGGCCAGCCGCCGCACGGCCGCCTCGTCGACCCCGCGAGCGCTGGCGAGGTGCCAGGCGCCGCGCGCTTCGACGAGGAACAGCTGGCGATAGTCGCCGATGGTGAGGTCGACGCCGACCGACGCGATCGTCTCGCGCGTCGCCTGGAAGTAAAGCCCTTCGGTGTCGACGAGGACTCCATCGTTGTCCCAGAGGATGGCCTTGAACACGCCGGGCCTTCGTAGCGCCGCCCCTCGATGCCGGCAAGCGAGCTCCGCGGCAGCGGACGCTGCGCCTCGGCCCTCGGCGCTCGGAAGGACGCGCCCGCGCGAGCGCGGATGCGCGCCGCCGGGCCGTCGCGACTCACGTCGCGGACGCCCGCAGCAGACACCCATCTGCTGCAGGCAGCGAGGGACCCGGCCGAGCGCGTCGGCCGTTTCCCTGCCGCCCTGCCTGTCGGTGGGAGAGGCAACCCAGAGGCAAACCGACGAGGCGACGAGGCGAGACACGGAGAAGCCGAGACATAAGCGCTCGCGAAGTACAAAGTTCGTGACTGCGCCACCAGGGATGGTGCTAGCCTCGGTCAAGGCGGATAACACCAACGCATCCACCGAGGCGGTGCTCCCATGGGCGACAAATCTCCGAAGGCCAAAGAGCGACAGAAGAAGCAGGACACGGCGGAGAAGAACCAGAAGAAGGCAGCCGCGACCGCCAAGGCGTCGCCTGCTCCGGCCGCGCCCGCCAAGAAGGGCAAGTAGTCGGACCGAGCGGGGCCGCGCTCGGCGCGGGCCACACCCCCTTTCGACAAGCTCCCCACCTCGCCTCTCCCGGGGCTCGGCGCGCGGGTCGCTCGGCGCCTAGCCGCGGACGGGCCAGATTTCTTCCACCGCAGCATCTTCCTGGCGCGGCGGCCTCGCGCTAGAGAGGGCCGAGCCGTGCGACCCACCCCGCTCCAAGCCGTCGCGCCGCCGCTCGCCGCGCTCGTGATCCTGCTCGCGCTCTGGGAGGCGCTCGCCCGAGCGCTCAGCATCCCTGCCTACCTCCTGCCGCCCCCCTCGGACGTGGCGCGGGCGGGCGCGGTGGACGCCGGCCCCCTGCTCGCCGGCGCGGTCACGACGGCGAAGGCCGCGCTCGCGGGCTTCTTCCTCAGCGCCGTGGTCGGCGTGCTCGCCGCCATCGCGCTCGCCTCGTCGCGCCCGCTCGAGCGGGCGCTCTATCCCTATACCGTCTTCCTGCAGACCGTCCCGATCGTCGCCATCGCCCCGCTGCTCGTGCTCTGGTGCGGCCCCGGCCTGCGCGCGGTCGCGGTCTCGGCGTTCATCGTCTCCGTGTTCCCGGTCATCGCGAACACGCTCACCGGCCTGCGCTCCGTCGAGCCCGCGCTGCGGGATCTCTTCCGGCTCTACGGGGCCGGCCGCTTCGCCACGCTCCGCAAGCTCGAGCTGCCCTCGGCGCTCCCCCACCTCGTGACGGGGCTCCGCATCGCGGCGGGCCTCGCGGTCATCGGCGCGATCGTCGGGGAGTTCGTCGCCGGCTTCTCGGAGGACGCCGCCGGCCTGGGCATCCTGGTCCTCTCCGCCTATCGCCAGCTGCGCACGGATCTGCTCTTCGCCGCCGTGCTGCTCGCCTCCGGGCTCGGCCTCGCGCTCTTCGGCGCCGTCGACCTCGCCGGCAGGCGGCTCTTGCGGCGCTGGCATCCTTCGGAGATCAATCGCTGATGCACTCCCCCGACAGCCGCCGGTTGTTCCTGCAACGCCTCGCCTCCCTGGTCGCCGTCCCCCTCCTCGCCCCCGCCTGCTCGCGCTCGCAATCGCCGGAAGGCGACGGGCGCGCGTCGTCCGCGTCCCCGCAAGGAAGCGCGCCGGCCACGCCTTCCCAGGGCGCGCCGGCCGCGCCCGCCACGGCTGCCCAGAGCGCGCCGGCCGCGAAGGTGAAGCTCGCCCTCAACTGGGTCCCGGAGCCCGAGTTCGGCGGGTTCTACGCCGCGCGCGAGTCGGGCGCGTTCGCCAAGGAGGGGCTCGACGTCGAGATCCTCGGCGGCGGCGCCGGCGTGCCGGTCGTCCAGATGGTGGCCGGCGGGCAGGTGGATTTCGGCATCTCCGGCGCCGACGAGGTGCTCACCGCCCGCGCCCGCGGCGCGGACGTGCTCCCCCTCCTCGCCGTGTTCCAGACCTCGCCGCAGGCCATCATGACCCACGAGAGCCGCGGCGCGAAGAGCATCGCCGACATCCTCAAGTCGGGCACGCTCGCGATCGAGCCGGGGCTGCCTTACGCCGCCTACCTCAAGAAGAAGTACGGGTTCGACAAGGTGAAGGTCGTGCCGTACGACGGCGGCGTCGCCCGCTTCGTCGCCGACAAGGACTTCTCCCAGCAGTGCTTCATCACGGCCGAGCCGATCGCGGCCAAGCGCAAGGGGAGCGACCCCGCCGCGTTCCTGGTGGCCACCGAGGGGTTCAACCCGTACGTCGTCGTCGTGATCACGCGCGCAGCGCTCTGGAAGGAGAACCCGGAGCGCGTCCGCGCGTTCGTCCGCGCGACGCGCGAGGGCTGGCGCACCTACCTCCAGGATCCGACGCGGTCCAACGAGATCATGGCCAAGCTCAACACCTCGATGGACGCGGAGACCTTCGTCGCCGCGGCCGAGGCGCAGCGGCCGCTGATCGAGACCCCCGAGACCAAGGAGAAGGGCCTCGGCGTGATGACCAGCGAACGCTGGGAGACGCTCGCGAAGCAGCTCGTCGACCTCGGCGTGCTCCAGAAGGCGCCGCCGATCGACGAGGTGCTCGTCGCGATGCGCTGATCGGCACGACAGGCGCCCCGCGCGCGGCGCGCGGCGCGAGATCTCGGCGCGCGACTTCGTCTAGAATGTCGCACGTCGCCGCGCCTCCCGGCGCAGCCGCGCCCCAACGCAAGGGAAGAACGCCCTCCATGGCTTCCACGCATCGACCTCGGGCCAGCCGGCTCCCGTTCGCCTCGCTGCCCCTCGCGGCGGCGTACGTGCCTGCCGCCGTCGCCATCGCCTTTGCCGCGTGCGGCCCCGAGTTCACGGCGCGCCCGCCCGACGCGTCGACGAGCTCGAGCACCGGCGGCGGGAGCGGCGGGACCGGCGGGAGCGGCGGCGGGTGTCCTGGAGGCGGCATGATCTGCGGCGACGCATGCGTCGACCCGATGACGGACGCGCAGCACTGCGGCACGTGCGACGTCGCCTGCCCGACCTTCGGCGGCGAGCCGACCTGCCTGGACGGGGTCTGCCAGTCGCCGGCGTGCGAGGAGAACCGCGGCAACTGCGACAAGGACCCCGAGAACGCCTGCGAGGTGGATCTCCTCACGAGCACCGCGCATTGCGGCAGGTGCGACAAGCCCTGCGGCGGCCAGTGCGTGCGGGGCGCCTGCGTCGCGCCCACGCACATCGCGGCCGGCACGGATTACACGTGCGCGGTGCTCAGCGACGGCTCGGTCTGGTGCTGGGGCAAGAACACCTGGGGCAACCTCGGCGACGGCACGCTGCAGCAGGATCGACCGCTCCCCAGGCCGGTCGCGGGCCTCAGCGGCGCCACCCGGGTCGCGGCGAGCATCTCGCCGGGGCGCGTGCACACCTGCGCGGTGCTCAGCGACGGCTCGGTCTGGTGCTGGGGCGCGGGCAACAGCGGACAGCTCGGCGACGGCGAGGCGACGAACTCCCCCTCCCCCGTGCGCGCCAAGGAGCTCGCGGGCGCGACCCAGGTCGCCGTCGGTGGGACCCATACGTGCGCGGTGACGACGTCGCACGAGCTCTATTGCTGGGGCGAGGGCAGCTCCGGCCAGCTGGGCTATGGCGACGAGGTCGATCGGGTCGAGCCCACCGTGATGCTGGACGGCGTGGACTCGGTGAGCGCCGGCCTCTCGCACACCTGCGCGGGCATGGTGGAGCGGATGGGCGAGCGCACGATGAACTGCTGGGGCCACAACGAGAGCGGCCAGCTAGGCATCGGCAACTTCAACCAGCAGAACACCCCGCAGCCCGTCGCGGGTCTCACCAGCGTCGCGCTCACGGCCGCGGGCGCCTTGCACACGTGCGCCGCGCCGGCGCGCGGCGTGGCCTCCTGCTGGGGCAAGGGAGAGCAGTACCGCCTCGGGACTGGCGTCGTGAACCCTGAGGCGATTCCCCGGAAGATCCCGGACCTCGTGGACGTGACCCGGATCTCGCTCGGCGCGAGGCACTCCGGCGCGGTCCTGGCGGGCGGCGAGGTGCTCATGTGGGGCGACAACGCGAAGGGGCAGCTCGGCACCGGCACGCAGGATCCGGGGCTCCTTCCGGAGCCGATCGGGCTGACCGACGTGGTCGAGCTGGCCCTCGGCGATGACCACAGCTGCGCGCTCAAGCGCACGGGCGAGATGCTCTGCTGGGGTAACAACAGCAACGGCGAGCTGGGCGACGGGACCGTCGAGCCCCGGCTCGTGCCGACGCGCGTCGTCTGGCCGACGCCGCCGTAACGCGACGCCTCGACCGCGGGGACCGCCGACGCACGCGCGGTGAGCCGACTGGGCATCGCCCGACGCGCCTCAATGGCCTTCGAGAACATCCGGCAGCATTCACCACTACCCGACCAGGACGCGCTCTCCGCCTGTTGCACACATCTGCCGCCAGGGACACCACGTAACATGACGTGGCAGACGTGGCAGACGTAGCAGACGTAGCAGACGAGACAGACGTGACGCGCGCCGTGCAGCAAGGGCGCAAGCGCGCAACCACGCGGACACACATGCGAAAACAGACGTGGGCGACGTGGGCGACGCGGGCGACGCGCGCGATGCGAGCGCCGGTCAGCTGGTCAGCCGCCACCCTGATATTTCATGAACCGGATAATTTCGACTCGACAGCCAATCAACTCAACCGCATATACTCCAGCTATCATGACCGCGTCGTCAGCCTGACGAAGCCAGGCAGTTTGCATTTTGGCTTCTCGACGCGGCCTATTTCGACAACCCCGGTCCGGCAACCATGGACCCCTGGAGGGCATATGTCGCATTCCGCCACGTCAAAATCATCGCACTCCAACGGAAAATGGTTGGCCTGCGGCGCGCTGGTGCTCCTCTCCGCCGTGTCGCCGCTGATCCCGGGTCCGGCGCTGGCGCAGGGGGGATGCTACGGCGAGATCAAGACGTTCGCGACGGTTCCGGCGGCTCCGGGGTTCCCCGAAGGGATCGCGGTCCATGGCAATCGGGTCTACGTCTCCGGTCCAGCGACGTTCGGCACCGCAGGTCAAGGCCCGTCCAAGATCGCTGTATTCGACAGGGACAGCAAAGTCCAGAAGAATACGATCGTGGTGGCGGGCGAGGCGCTCGGCGCCGAGCATGCCCTGAGCTGCATCGCCGTCGACGACGACGGCCGCGTCTACGCGCTCAGCACGCAGCTCGGCCTCCTGCGCTTCACGAAGACTGGACACGGATATGTCCAGGAGGGCTACGGCGATCCGCTGCCGGATCTACCGGCTTGTGGGATGGCCGCGCCGGGACAGGCGTGCTCGCCGACGCCCTTCCCGACGCCGCCGCTACCGAACGATATCGCCTTCGACGAGGAGGGTTACGCGTATGTGACCGACTCGCTGCAGGCGACGATCTTCCGCTACGCGCCCGGCGGCGGCGCGCCGGAGATCTGGTTCCAGAGCACGGCCCTCGTCGGCAGCGGCGACCTGCCGATCGGCGTGAACGGGATCCGGCTCGATCCGGAGCGGGAGCACGTCTATTTCTCTGTGACGTTCTCCCCGACGGATACGAGCCTGGGATCCATCTACCGGCTCCCCCTCGTCGACGCCCCCGAAGAGGCCGATCTGGAGCTGGTCCACGACTACGATGCTGGCGAGGCGCCCGACGGGTTCACGTTCGGCAAGTCGGGGAAGCTCTATGTCGCGCTCGCGGCGGCCAACGCGATCTCGGTGCTCGACGAGCACGGGGTCGAAAAGTCGCGCATCGAGAGCGCACCAGGGGAGGAGATTCCCCTCGACGCCCCCGCCAACGTGGCCTTCAACGACCCGGCGCAGATGCTGCTCATCGTGAATCACGCGAGCTTCACAAGGAACCCCGAGCACTTCGGGGTGCTGAGGGTCTGGGTCGGCGACAAGGCCGATCCGCTCGAGAAGCCGTCGCTTCCTTGAGACGAGACCAGGGCTCCGGACGCCGCCCTCGCCTCAGGTGAGGCCCCCGCGCCGGCGCACGATCCAGTGCGCGCCGAGCGCAGCGGCCGCCGCCAGCGTCCAGGCCCAGGGGGGCAGGAGCGGCGCGACGTGGCGCTCGGCCGCCACCTGGGTCGCCGCAGGCAGCGACAGCGAGCCGGCGCCGGACGGGAGCACCGACGCGCCGCCCGTCGCGCGGGCGATCGCCTCCAGGCGGGCGACGTCGGGGCGGGGATCGGCCCACTCGTCGCCGCCGCGCTCGCACGCGAAGTCGCGCCGCGTCGTCGCCCGCTTCTGGTCGCCTCCGTCGCCGGCGGCGCCTTCAGGGACGATCTCCACCGTGGCCGAATACCCCCCGGGCTCGAGGCGACCGGCGGCGAGCTCGACCGGCTCGCCGCCCTCGCCGATCGGCGCGGTCAACGTCTTCACGACCGCGCCGCTGCCGAGGCGCGCGATGGTCACCCTGGCCTCGCCGCGCTGCCCGGCGAGGGGGCGCAGCACGAGCGCCGTCTCCTCGCCCGCGAGGCAGCCGCCGCGCGGCTCGATCGCGGCAGGCTCGAAGCGCGGATCGCGCATGAGCCAGCCGAGCAGGGCGTCCCAGAACGCGCCGTGCGCGCGGCCCGCGGAGCTCGAGGCGAACGCGCTGAAGAGCAGGCGGTGGCTGCCGTCGAGCGTCAGCGCGATCGTCCGGCCGCTCTCGTGCTCGCCCAGCGAGAGCACCGGCATCGGCGCGCCCGACGCCGTCGTGCGGGTCGGGTGCGTCATCAGCACCGTCGCCCCGGGGAGCGGATCGCCGACGACGTTGGTCCCCGGCATCTCCGGCATCTCGTCGCCGATCAGCGCGAGCAGCGGCGCGAGCACCGGCGCCGCGCGGCCCGCGGCGGTGATGCGCGGCACGAAGGCGCCGAGATCCACCTTGGGCGCGCGGCCGATGTCGAGATCCACCGGCAGGACGCGGGCGAGCCGCGTGCGCGCATAGTTGCCCGACACGAAGGCGTTCGGGCCGCCCACCATGATGAGCCCGCCGCCCTTGTCGACATACTGGGCCAGCGCCGGGAGGTGCTTGGTCAGGCCGTACGGCGCGGCGTCGAAGTCCTGCAGGACGACCGCATCGAAGCTCGAGAGGTGGACGCTGAAGAGCTCGTCGACCGGGAACGGGATCAGCGCGAGCTCGTCCGACGACGCGTTCACCTCGTCGCCGGGCGTGCGCAGGATGAAGAAGGCCACGACGTCGACGGAGGCGTCGGCCTTGAGCCACATCCGGAGCGCGCGCACGTCGTACGTCGGCCGGCCCGCCACGTGGAGCACCCGGATGCGGTCGCGCGCGACGTCCAGCGTGACGTACCGGACGTCGTTCTCGGGGAGCTCGTCGCCGTCCGGCGCCTTGATCGACACCTCCAGGATGCGGGTGCCGGCGCGGTCGAGCGTCACGCCGAGCTCGACCGTGCCGACGCCGCCCTCGACGTGCGCCGTGCCCGTGGCGAGGGTCGTGGGCGCGCCCTGCTCGCGCAGCTCGCGGGCCACGACAGGCACCGCGTCGCACGCGAGGCCGCCGCTGCAGCCGATGTCGATGCGGAGCGAGAGCGGCTGGTGGGCGACCGCGGCGCCGGAGGTGCGGACCGCGCGGACGCCGGCGTCGCGCACGGACTCGGTCGCCACCGCGACCGTGTGGACCGGGACGTCGAGCCCCTCCAGCGCGGCCCGCGTCGCCGCGGCGGTGTCGTCCGGACCCGGGCGATCGAGCCGGCCATCGGAGACGACGACGAACGCCGACGGCCGCTCGTCGGCGGCGCGGGCGAGCGCCTCGAGCGCGGCGCTGAGGTCCGAGCGGCGCTGCGGCCGGCCTCGCGCGGCCGACGCGGACGCAGCGGCCGGCGCCCCGGCGCCCGCGTTCCTGTCGGGGGTCGCAGCGGCGCCAGCGCTCCCGCCCGGCGCCGGCGCGGCGCTGCCGCCCTCGCCTGCCTGCCCGTCGGCCGGCAGCGGCGCGCCTTCGCCGAACACGTAGCGGGAGAGCCGGACGTCGGCGCGCTTCCCGAGCTCCTCGAGCGCCCGCGCTGCGCTGTCGCGGCGCGTCCCCGCGACGCCCGGCAGGTCCATGGATCGGGAGCCGTCGACCAGCACAACGACCTTGGGGCCGACGAGGCTCCCGCGCGACGTGACCGCGACCGGACGGAGGATGGCGGCGAGCAGGCCGAGCACGGCGAGCGCGCCCGTGAGCGCCGTGCCGAGCGCCGCGCGCGCGGACGGGGCGCCCACCGCCCCGGCGGCGCGGCCGCGCGCGCGGACGAGCTCGAGCACGAGCAGGCCGAAGCTCAGGGCGGCGACGACGCAGGCGACGGCGACGACCGGCGACGAGAGGTCGCCCGAGGGCGCGAAGCTCCGGGTCACGGCCGCTCCGGGAGCGAGGGGAGCCCAAGAAGCATGCGAGGAGAGGGAGGCCCGCTCGCCGCGCCGGCGTGGGAGAGCGAACGCGCGGGCTGCGAGTCGAGGGCGCGTGACACGCGCGGAGCCTAGTACATCGGAGCGGGGTGTCCCAGCCCGGCGCCGTCACTGCGACCTCTCGGGCGACCTCGAACGACCCGCGAGCCACCTTGAAACGCCGGGCACGCCGCGCGTAGGCTCGAAGCCTTGTGACGATGCGCGAAGAGCTGGACGAGGCAGGGCGGCTCAGGGCAGAGAACGCAGAGCTACGCGCGCGCGTGGAGGCGCTGGAGAAGGCGCTGGCGGAGCGCTCCAACGGTCACGCGCAGAACGGAGCCGCGCCGGCAGGCGCGGAGGCCCTCGATGCGCTCGAGGGGCTGCCCACGGCGGTGCCGGCGGTGATCCACTGGCGCCTGGACGGCGAGGTGACGTACTGGAACGACAGCGCCGAGCGCCTCTTCGGCTGGAGCGCGAGCGAGGCCGTCGGCCGCCCGCTGGCCGACCTCGTGGGCGCGGTCCCCGTGTCCGCCGCCGCGGCGCGGGCGTTCAACTTCGCCCGGGAGGAGAGCCGCTTCGCCGCGACCATGAGCGAGTGCAGGACGAAGGGAGGTCACGCGCTCAGCTGCCGATGGACCTACGCCGTGCTGCGCGACGGCCGAGGCGACGCGTACGAGCTCGCGGCGCTCGTCGATGACACCAGCGACCGGGAGCGGAGGGAGAAGACGGTGCAGGGGCGGTATCAGCTGCTCCTGCAGCTCGTGGACAACGCGCGGAGCTCCATCTTCGTCAAGGACACCGCAGGGCGCTACGTCCTCGCCAACCGTCTGCATGCGCAAATGATGAATAGGCACGTCCTCGAGCTCATCGGTCGAGATGAGTTCGAGCTCGCCGCCGTGGACCCCGCGGCCAGCGAGATGATCGTGGCGAAGGAGCGCGAGGTGATGACCGGCGGGCAGGTCATGCAGTTCGAGGAGGTGGTGCCGATAGGCGGCGCTCAACACCACTTCTTCACGGTCAAATTCCCGATCCACGACGAGCGCGGCGCGCCGATCGGCATGGGCGGCATCGTGACCGAGATCACGTCGCTGAAGCGCGCGGAGGCGGAGCGGGCCGCGCTGCAGGAGGAGATCATCTTCGCGCAGCAGGCCGCCCTCCGGGAGCTGTCCACGCCGCTCATCCCGCTCGCCGACCGGGTGGTCGCGATGCCGCTCGTGGGGACGATCGACAGCGGGCGCGCAGAGCAGATCATGGAGACGCTGCTCTCCGGCATCAGCAGCCAGGGCGCCCACACGGCGATCCTGGACATCACCGGCGTGCGCGCCGTCGACACGCACGTCGCGGACGCGCTGACGCGCACCGCGCGCGCCGCCCAGCTGCTCGGCACCCGCGTGGTGCTCACCGGCGTCCGCCCGGAGGTGGCGCAGACGCTCGTCACGCTCGGCGTGGATCTCTCCGGGATCACCACGCTGAGCACGCTGCAGAGCGGCATCGCGCACGCCCTCCGCCACGCCAGACGGTAGCTGAGCGCGCCCGGATACCGGAGCTCCTGGCCGCTCAGCCCTCCTGCGTGAGGTACCGGAGGAGCGCGTCCTCATCGCTCGTGATCAGCCGCTCGATGCCGTCATCCCTCGCGAGGCGCTGGATCTGGAGCGCGCCGATGACGCTCTGCACGAGCACGCCGACCCTCCGGAAGCCCCGCAGCCAGTGCGGCCGGAAGCGCTTCATCGTCGCCTCGAACGACGGGTCGTTCCTGCCAGGGACGGCGCGGACATCGATGAAGAGGGCGTGATGGGAGCGGCCCAGCCTGTCGAGGACGCGGATGAGCTCTCCCATCACGGCCTCGATCTCCTCCAGCGAGGCGAACGGCCTGGAGCTGCGGACGGTCCAGACGACGCGCAGGGACGCGTCGAACAGCACGGTGAAGTGGTCGTCCTGCCAGACCAGCTTCGGAGCAGGGGCGAGGCGATCCGACGTCATCGGGCCTCACGGCCGCGAAGGCGCGGAGCGGGGTCGGTTGTCGTCGATGGCGCGGCGGCGCATCAGGAAGGGCGCGTGCACCTGATCGTCCTTGTAGTTCGAGCAGAGCACGTACATCGCGATGTTCACGGCCAGGCGGAACGCGCGCTCCCGCTGCGCCTCGCCCCCGGGCGTGACCTCGACGCTCGGCCCCCCGCCCTCCGAGCGCGCCAGGGCGCCGGCGAGGTCGTGGTCGGAGAAGATCACCTGCGGCATGCCGCCGCGCACGATCGCGGAGAGCTTCGGCGGGCCCTCGACCCGGCCGACGGCGCGCGGGAGGAGATAGAAGGAGCGGAAGACGACGTTCTCCGTGCCGATCGGGATGGGAGAGCCCTCCGGCAGGACGCGGGCGAGCTCGCGCCGCGCGGCGCGGCCGAACGCGCCGCTCCCCGGGGCGAAGTCGTCGACGAGGAGCACGCCGCCGAGCGCCAGGAAGCGGCGCAAGCCGAAGACCTCGCGCTCGGTGAGCGGCGGGAGATCGCCCTCGCCGCCCCAGAACGCGAACGGCTCGGCGAGCAGCGCCGGGTCGTCGGCGCGGACCGTGGTCGGGTTGCGGCGCGCCGGCGCGCTCGTCCGCCGCTCCAGCTCGAACGACCAGCGCGCGGGGGCGGTGGCGCGCACCCCCTCCCATCGCGCGTCGCCCGTCAGCAGCGGCCGCGGGTTCCACGCCCCCTCCTCGCCGAAGGCGCGCACGGGGCGCGGCACCGCGAGGAGGAGCAGCGCGGAGACCAGCACCAGCGCCAAGACCATGAGGCGCCGCGGTCGCGCCGCGGCGAGGCGCAGCGGCCGGGCCGAGGCGGCTGGGCGCGAGGGCGGCAGCGCCACCTCACCGCCCCGGCCGCGCGGCCGGCGAGCGCCGAGCCGGCCGAGCCATCGCCTCAATCGAAGTCCTCGACCCGCCATACGCCCGCCTCGCGCCGGAGCTTCACCTCGTGCCCACCCGGGATCTGCACCGTCGCGGAGTCGCCGGCAATCCGGACCTCGAGCCCCTCGGGCTGAGCGAGCCCCTCGACGAGCGAGCGGAGGTCGCTCTCGATGGCGGCGCGCGTGGCCGGCGTGAGGACGCGCAGCAGGCCGGCGTAGCTGCGGCGCGCGAGGACGCGGCGGAGCTGCTCGAGGGCCTGCTCGGGGGTGCGGCCGCCCGCAGGCAGCGCGTCGGCGGCCGAGATCCGGAAGGCGCGCTCCCGCTCGTCGAGCTCGAGGGTCGCGATCTCGCCGTCCGGGTAGCGGACGCGGGCGCGGGTCTTGACCACGACCCCCGGCGCCGTGACGCTCCGCGCCTGCTCCGCGAGCTCGGCGCGCGCCTCGGCGACGCGCCGCCGCACCTCGTCGCGCGACATCGCGGTGCGGCTCTTGTCGCTCAGCATGCCGTAGATGGCGTCGGCGTCGCCGCGCGCCGCGGCGTCGGCGTAGACCTGCACCGCCTCCTTGGGGTCGGGGAGCGAGGACGACGCGCAGGCGAGGCCGGACAGCGGCAAGAGCGGCAAGAGCGACAGGAGCGGCAGCGGCAGCCGCGGCGATCGAGGCGATCGCGGCAAGAGAAGCGCGAGCAGCGAGGTGAGGGCGCGCGGCACGGGGCGAGCCTAGTACATCAACGGCGGCGCGTCCCAGCGCCATGGACGAGCGCGGCGGCCGCCGTGAGGGGCCCGGCCGTGGTAAGCCGGCTCCTTCCGCGCCTCGCCTTCCCGCTCCACGACCCGAACGAAGCCGCCGCCGCATGACCGACGTTGTTGGAAAGCTCTGGGGGTTCTGCCACACGCTGCGCCACGACGGCATCGACCACGGGGACTACATCGAGCAGATCACCTACCTGCTCTTCCTGAAGATGGCCGCCGAGAGGGGCATCGATCTCTCGCGCGTCGAGCACAGGACGCCCCGCGGCGAGGTCGATGCGACGGACTGCTCCTGGCCCGCGCTGCGCGCGCGCAGCGGGCAAGCGCTGCTCGACCGCTACGCCGACGTCCTCCGATCCCTCGACGGAGCCCCGGGCGTCCTCGGGGAGATCTACGCGGGCTCACAGCCGCGCTTCAAGAGCCCCGCGAGCCTCGGGAAGCTCGTCGACCTCATCGACGAGATCGAGTGGACGCGCCTCGGCGTGGACATCCAGGCCGCGGCGTACGAGGGCCTGCTCGAGAAGGCCGCCGCCGAGGGAAAGAAGGGCGCGGGGCAGTACTTCACGCCCCGCGCCCTGATCCAGTCGATCGTGCGGTGCATCAGGCCCGATCCGCAGGGGAAGCCGGGCTTCTCCCTCTGCGACCCGGCGTGCGGCACCGGGGGCTTCCTTGTCGCCGCCTGGGAGTGGATCGAGGCCGAGGCGCGGGGAGCGCTCGACCGGGAGGCGGCGCGCCGGATCAAGGCCGGGGCGTTCTTCGGCCAGGAGCTCGTCGCGCGCCCCCGCCGGCTCGCGTTGATGAACCTGGTCCTCCACGGGATCGAGCCGAGGATCACCCTCGGCGACTCGATCGACGCCCCGCCGCCGGACGAGCGGTTCGACGTGATCCTGACGAACCCGCCGTTCGGCACGAAGGGGGCGCACGAGACGCCGCGCCGCGAGGATTTTGCGATCGCGACAGCGAACAAGCAGCTCAACTTCATCCAGCACGTGCTGACGATCCTGAGGCCTGGCGGCCGGGCGGCGATGGTCCTGCCGGACCATTGCCTGTTCGCCGACCAGGCAGGCGCGGTGCTCGAGATCGTCGCCGGGGGCTGCGACCTCCACACGGTGCTCCGCCTGCCGCACGGGACCTTCACGCCGTACAGCGCCGGGGTGAAGGCCAACGTCGTCTTCTTCACGAAGGGCCGGGCGACGGAGAGGGTCTGGATCTACGACGCCAGGACGGGCGTCCCGTCGATCACCAAGAAGGGCCGGCCGCTGTCTCCAGCGCACTTCGCGGAGTTCGAGCGGTGCTACGGCGGCGACCCCGACGGGCGCGGGGCGCGCGAGGCGGCGAGCTCCAGCGAGGGTCGGTTCCGCAGCTTCGAGCTCCGCGAGGTGAAGGAGCGAGAGTTCAAGCTCGACGGGCTGAGGTGGCTCAGGGAGGAGTCGCTCGACGAGGCCGGCGAGCCGCCCGAGCCGGAGGAGCTGGCGACCGACGCCCTCCAGGAGCTGGCGGAGGCGGTCGCCGCGCTGAACCGCGTGCTCACGCTGCTCGAGGGCGGGGCGAAGGCGGCGGAGGCGTGAGCGGGCCGCTGCCCGAGGGATGGACCGAGACGACGCTCGCGTCGCTCTGCTCGCACCGGAGCGGGAGCTCGAAGCTCATCAAGGGGAAGCTCCACGCCGAGCAGCGGCCAGGGCGCTACCAGGGGTTCAGCGCCGCCGGCCCCGACGTGTGGTGCGACGGCTGGGAGCACGAGGGCGCTGCGATCGTCGTCTCCGCCGTGGGGACGCGGTGCGGGAAGGCGTTCAAGGCGCGCGGGCGGTGGTCGGCGATCGCCAACACCCACGTGGTCTGGCCGGATGAGCGGGCCATCGACGTCGACTACCTGTTCCTCCACCTCAACGACGAGGGATTCTGGGCGAAGGGCGGCTCCGCGCAGCCGTTCGTCAAGGTGCGCGAGACGTTCGAGCGGCCCTTCTCTCTGCCTCCCCTCCCCGAGCAGCGCCGCATCGTCGCGAAGGCCGAGGCGCTGCTCGGCGAGGTGGACGCGGCGAAGACCCGGCTGGCGAGGTCGTCGCTGCTCCTCCGGCGGCTCCGGCAGGCCGTGCTGGCGGCGGCGTGCTCGGGGAGGCTCACCGAGGACCTGCGCGCGCCGGGCGCCGCTGCGCCGGCCGAGGGACCGGCGGAGCCCCTGCCACGCTGCTCGACGTTGGCGCCGGCCGCGCCCGGGACGAGCAGCGACGGGCCGGGGCGTCCCCTGCCGCCGTCCTGGGTCCTCTGCCCGTTCGGCTCCCTGGTGGACAACCACGATGGCCGACGCGTCCCCGTGAGCTCCGCGGTTCGAGAGAGGCGCCGGGGGCCCTATCCGTATTACGGCGCGTCGGGGATCATCGACTCGATCGATGGCTACCTGTTCGACGGCGATTACCTGCTGATCGCCGAGGACGGCGCGAACCTCCTGTCGAGGAACACCCGGGTGGCGTTCGCCGCGAGCGGGAGGTTCTGGGTGAACAACCATGCTCATGTGGTCCAGCCGAAGGCCGGCGTGGTCCTCGGGTACCTCGAGCTCTTGCTGAACTCGCTCGACCTGCAGCACCACGTGACCGGCTCGGCGCAGCCGAAGCTCACGCAGGCGGCGCTCAACGGCATCCCCGTCCCGGTGCCGCCGTCGGAGGAGCAGGCGGAGATCGTCCGCCGCGCACAGGCGCTCTTCGCGCTCGCCAGCGAGGTCGAGGAGCGCGTGGCCCGCGCCGCGGCCCGGGCCGACAGGCTACCGCACACGATCCTCGCCAGGGCGTTCTCCGGAGAGCTCGTCCCCACCGAGGCGGCGCTGGCCCGCGCGGAGGGGCGGGGCTACGAGCCGGCGGAGGCGCTGCTGCGCCGCATCCGGCGCAACGGGGTGAGCGGCTAGCTCTCGGTTTGATCGACATCGAACTTCATCGATCCTCTCGCTTCCTCGGCCCCCGCACGCGTCCACCACCGTCCCTCCACGGTAGCTCCTCCCGCTTCTGGAATCGCCACGGGTCGCCTTCCGTTATCCTCAGCACGCCTCATCGGATCACCTTCGCCCACGGCTCCACGCCGTCATCGCGGGTCCGATCCGATGAAGCGCATGATCCCGAGGAGGTGCTCATGAAGGTGCGGATTGTCGTGAGTTACGTCCCCCGCTATCGCCGGGGCCACCGCTTCCACTTCGTCCCGCCCGTCACCGGGATTCACCTCGCGGCGATCACCCCGCCTGAGCACGAGGTCGAGCTCTTCCACGAGCAGGTGCGCCCCGTCCCCGTCGACGCCTCGCCGGACGTTGTCGCGCTCTCGTTCTTCTCCGGCTTCGCGCGCCGCGCCTACGCGCTCGCCGATCGCTACCGCGCCCTCGGCGTGCGCGTCGTCGCCGGCGGGCCGCATGTCTCGTACTGGATCGAGGAGGCGCTCGAGCACGTCGACGTGGTGGTCACCGGGGAGGCCGAGGCGGTCTGGCCCTCCGTCCTGCGCGATCTCGCGCGAGGCACGCAGCGGCGCGTCTATCGCGGCGAGCCGACCTCGCTCGCCGGGCTGCCGACCCCTCGCTACGATCTGCTCGAAGAGCGCTTCCTCGTCCCCCGCGTGCTCCAGGCGACGCGCGGGTGCCCGTTCACCTGCAGCTTCTGCACGGTGCCGGACCTCAACCCCGGCTTCCGCGTGCGCCCCATCGACGAGGTGATCCGCGACATCGCCACCACCCATTTCCCCCGCTTCTGGCAGGAGAAGGTCGCGTGGTTCTGGGACGACAACCTGCTCGTCCAGCGCCGCTGGGCCAAGGAGCTCCTGCGGGAGCTCGCCGGGCTCGATCGCTGGTGGCTCACGCAGGCATCCATCGATATCGTCAAGGACCGGGAGCTCCTCGACGCGATGGAGCGGTCCGGCTGTATCGGCATCTTCCTCGGCATCGAGAGCCTCGACGAGGCCGATCTCAAGAGCGTCGACAAGCGCCAGAACCGCGCGCGCGAGTACCGCGACGCCATCCGCAAGCTGCACGATCGCGGGATCTGCGTGATGGCAGGCTTCATCTCGGGCTTCGACGATCAGACGCCGGAGGTCATCGCCTCCACGGCCGATCGGCTGAACGAGATCGGCGTCGACGTCCCGTTCCTGAGCATCCTCACGCCGTTCCGGGGCACGCCGCTGTACGACGAGCACCGGCGAGACGGGCGCATCCTGGAAGAGCGCGACTGGCCCCATTACAGCGGCTATGGGGTCGCCTTCCGGCCGGCGCGCATGTCCCCCGAGCAGCTCCTGGCCGCCCACCGCCAGATGTGGAATCGCGCCTTCGCCCCGGCGGCGGTGCTGGAGCGCCTCGCGCGCGGCGCGCGGTCGCTGAGCCGCGGCGCCATGATGCTGTCGGCGGCGATGAACGGCTTTTACGGCCTGAAGCAGATCACCGGCAACGAGCCGGCCGCGCCGCCGCTCGAGCCGAAAGGGACGATCCGGCACCCCGCGCCCGGGGACGCCCCGGCCCGGCTCTCGCGCCTCGGCCTGAAGCGGGACGGCGTCGGGATCTCTCAGTGATCACCGGTCCACGTACACAGCGAGCGTCGATGATCTCGACGGTCACCACGCCGTTGTCCCTGACGTCGCGACCTCTGCTCATCCCCTGCTCGAGCCCACAGGACGCCCTGCACGCAGCGCATCCGGCGGCTCGCGGGGGCCCTGGCCCGCCAGGTCAAGGCCGCTTGACAAGCATGCTGAGCGGACTAGACCCAGGCGCTCGTGCGCGAAGGTAGTTTCATGAAGGCGAGGAGCAAATCGATGTCATGAGACATTGTGCTTCCGACGTGCTTCGTGCCCGACGGTCTGGCTGGCACCTCGGAGCAGCAGCGCCGGTGCAGGCGCGCCGCGGGTGGAGCCTGCCCCGACGCTGAAGATCTGCGCCTCGCGTCCGATGATCTCAGCAACTGGGGGGATGGGACATGACGACGATCGAGAAGCTGGTTCCAGGCCGCTTGCTGGCCGCTGCCGTGGCCCTGGCCGTGAGCCTGCGCGCCGCGCCTGCGCGTGCGATCACCGGGAATTACAAACCCGACCCGGTACACACCTACGTGGGCCTCGTCGAGTTTTACAATCAGGACGGCGTGCCTTCGTTTCAATGTTCGGGCAGTCTGCTGTCGCCGCGCATCTTCCTGACGGCTGGGCACTGCACGAACGACGCGTTCAATTGGTCTTACGCGCGAGTCTACTTTCATCAGTTCGCGGCCACGAGCTTCGACCCGGCGACGCAAATGGACCCCGTGACGGGCTATCCTACCGGATGCGTCGGAGACGACCCGTACTGTGTCACCGGCCACACGCTGTACGACTTCGGCTTCGTCGGCTTCCCCGGCTTCATCCCGAACACCCACGACGCGGGGATCGTCGTGCTCGACGAACCGGCTTCGTTCCCCACAAATTTCCCGAGCCTGGCCGCCCCCGGCACGCTGGATCAGCTCGCGACGCGGCGGGGGACCCAGGACACCACGTTCGTCGCGAGCGGTTACGGGGTATCGGACAACTGGCCTCCTGACAGACCGGTGGTGTGGTTCGGCCAGCGATTGATGGCCACCACGAAGCTGCAGAACCTGAGGAACGTATTCACGGACGGCTACAACTTCCAGGTCTCGATGTCTCCGGGAAACGATCGGGGCGGGCTCTGCATCGGCGATTCAGGCGGACCCGTGCTCTGGGATGACAGCGACATCATCGCCGGCCTCGTCAGCTTCGGAAAACACCGGCAGTGCCTCGGCAACGGGTTCGCGTTCCGGGTCGATCAGCAGGAGCTGCTCGACTGGATCCTCGAGATAGCCGCGACGGTGGGTGAAGACGACCTGATCTCGGTCGTGCCGATCCCGGCCGGCTGACTCCATGGCGAGCCACGACATGGCAGGGCGATCAGGGCAAGTTTGGAGGGTGGCGGTCATGAGCGCTGGCGTCCACGAACATGCGATTGCTACGACTGTAACAGACATGAAAGGCTCGCGTGTCGCGTGCCTCCAGCCACGGCGCCAGGTCGAAGCAGCCATACAGTCACTTGACGCCGAGGGCGCGAGAGGGTGATGCTCCGCCGCCATGGCGGGCTGGAAGCAGGTGAACGCGTGCCTGGCGATGGGGCTGGTCGGGCTCGCGGCTGCAGCGGCAGGCGGATGTACCGCGCTGGCGGGGCTGGACGAAAGCTACCATCTGGTGGACGGGAGCGGAGGCGGCGGCGCCTCGGGCGGCAGCTCGACGGGAGGCGAGGCCGGCGGCGCCTCGGGCGGCAGCTCGACGGGAGGCGAGGCCGGCGGCGCCTCGGGCGACAGTTCGACGGGAGGCGAGGCCGGCGGCGGCGATGTCGGCGCCGCGGGCGGAGCCGGTGGCAGCGTCGAGTGCGCGACCTGCTCGTTGCCCCCTTACGACACCGACGATCCGGCCGACCTGTGCGAGGCGTCGGCCGAGATTTACGAGGGGCTCATGGACTGTCTCTGCGCTGCCTGCGGCCTGGTGGAGGAGTTGCCCTGCTATGGTGCGTGCGGCGCCGGCGAGGCGCGGAGCGCCGAGTGCAACGACTGCCTCGTCTCTGTGGCCGCCGAGGTGGAGGGCGAGTGCGAGCCGGAGGTCGCGGCGTGCGAGTTCGATACGGGCGAGTGAGCTCGGCCCCCGGGTATCAGCGCTCGCTCAGCAGGGCGTGAACATCTCGGCGCCGAGATAGGTGTTCGTGAACTGGCTGTTGACCGGATTGCCCAGGTAGTCGTAGCACTGCACGTTCACCTGGGTGTCCGAGCCGACGCCGGTCCAGTACGAGACCTTGCAGTACTGGTTGCCATAGCCGTACGCCGTGACCATCGCGGTCGAGTTGTACGACAGCATGTTCGGGTACCGGACGAAATGCGACCCGACGGGCGCGTTGTGCCCCGCGCTGATGCCCGGGCCGAAGTAGCAAGGATGCAGCGTGTTGTACAGACGCGTGTAGCTCGCGGGCGGGGTGTACGACGACGACACCGGGTCGCTCGCCCACGCGAAGCCGCCCACGCGGCCGGTGCTCGGCAGGCCGAGGTGATAGCTGAGGCTGAACAGGCTGTCGGCCGACGCGCCCGCCGCGCCCCAGCAGCCCACGTCGATGAGGGTGTCGGCGCCGCTCTGGGTCCAGCCCGAGACGTTGCAGTACTCCATCCCGCCGCCGTACGCGGTGACATGCACGGTGCTGCCGGTGGCGGACATGCCCGGGACGCGGACGGTGTATCGGCCGGTGTTCACGCGGGTGATGGTGCTGTACTGGCTGCCGCTCGTGTACTGGTACGTCGTCGAGGGCGTGTACGGCGCGTTGAGCGAGGCAGACGTCTGGTCGTTCCACAGGTACGCGCCGCCATAGCTGTTGTTCTCGCGCGAATAGAGGGCGACGAAATACGTGTTCACCGGAGCGCCGCCCACGGTGTGGCAGCGGACGTTCACGCGGAGCGTGGTGGCGAGGGCGCCGGTGCCCCACGAAGCCACCTTGCAGCGGTCGCTGCCGCTGCCGTAGCTCGCGACCTGCACGTTGCCGCCGGCGCCGGCGAGGTTCGGAAAATCGACGTAATAGACGCCCGTGCCCGTGTTGGTGATCGTGTTGGTGCCGCCGGCCGAGTTGTACGAGTACGAGGCGTTGGCGTTGATGGTGCCCACGCTGGTCAGGGTCGACCATACCCATCCGAAGCCCTGCGTGGACGAGCTGGAGAGCATGGCCTCCTCGGCGCTGCCGGTGTCCTCTTCGGAGAGCGCCGCGGCCTCGGGATCCTGCATATCGGCGACGCAGCCAGCCGCGACCGTGGCGGCGAGCGAGGCGAAGGACGACACGAGTACAGCGAAGATGCCATTCTTGAGCATCGACATGGGGAGACCTCTCGGGGTGAAATAGGGACTGGGGTGCGCGCCCTCTCTCGCGGTGCGCAGCTTCGTGGCGACGCGGGGCTCATTGCAGCGCGCGGGCCAGACGCCGGGCGCGCGAGCTGCTGCGGGTTTCCGGGGGTTCTCGCGAGGAGGGCGGGGCCGACGGTGGTCTTGGCGTCACACGCGGCGGCGGGACTGTCGCCTGGCAGAGGACAAGGGCGGCGCGGCCCCGCAGCCCATCACGACCATCGCGCCGCCCGGCGCAGCGGCGCGCATGATCTCGCGAAGACCCCGGCTCAGCCTGCGGGAAGCCCCGCGCCTCCGCCCCTGGCCGCCCCTACGCCCGAGCGTATCACCTCATGGCTTGTGGCGCGGCGACCGCGCGGGCATGAAGCCCGCTCATGCCCCTCCGAGAGCTCCTTCCCATCGTCCTCCTCGGCGCAGGAGTCGCGCTCGGGGCGGGGAGCGCGGCCTGCGCCGCACGACAAGGCTCGACCGGCGCGAGCTCGTCGAGCGCCGCCGCGCAGCCGGCGCGGCCGAGCGCACCGGCGAGCGCCTCCGCGGCGGCGCCGGCGCAACCGGCGGCGAGCGACCCGGCCGCGCCCGGAGGAGCCGCGCCCGAGCCGTCGCCCCCGTCGGCCGAGCAGATCGCGCGCCTCCCGCCGGGCGCCGCGATCTACGCCTCGCTTCGCAACAGCGCCATCGACGTTGCCGTCCAGTACGTGCCCCAGATCGCCGAGGTCCTGATCGAGGCGAACCGCGCGCTCGGCAGCCAGGATCCGCCGGACGTGACGCTCGCGAAGGCCGGCATCGATCCGCGCAGGCCGATCCTGGGCGCCGTGGTGCCGGCGTCCGAGAAGAGCGCGCGCGCGGTCGTCGACGCCATGGCCAAGGGGGCCTCCGGCAAGGCGCTCGAGAAGGTCGTCCGCGGGCACGCGGCGGACGCGACGCGGGTGCGGCTCCTCGTCCCGCTCGTGAGCGGGGCGGACCCGCGGCGCGCCCTGGCGACCGTGGTCGACGTCCTTACGGGCGGCGCCCCGCTGGACGCGTGCCCGGGGGCAGCGCGCTGCGCTGGCTTCGGCGCCCGGGCGCCGCTCGGCGTGGCGCAAGGCGGGATCGCCGCCGTCGCGGTCTACGCGGACGGCGCCGACCTCCGGCTCGACGTCGTCATGCCGCTCTTCGGGTCCGGCAGCGATCCGGCCGCCCTGAAGGAGCTCGTCGCGTTCAGCGAAGAGGTCGGGGGCCCGGAGGGCCGGTGCTCCAGGTTCGACGCGAGCCCCGTCGTGTCGGTGTGCATCGATCCCGACCGGATGGGCGAGCTGGGCGCGACGGACGGCTACGGCAAGATCACGAGGGCGCTCTCCGGAGGCCACGTCGATCCGAAGGCGATCCCGGGGATCGCCGCCCAGGGCTTCGCCGAGGCCCGGCAGAACCTCTGGCTCGCCGCGCCGGCGCGCAGGCTCGCCAGCGACGGCACCCTCGGGGTCACCGTGCAGGGCAAGCGGGGCCGCTTCGTCGCGTCGTGGGCCCTGACGGACGCCTCGCGCGCCGGCGTCGAGAGGGCGTTCGCCGCCGAGCGATGCGCCGTCGGCGACGCGGCGGTCACGGAGCTCTTGCCGGCGCTCCGCGCGGCGGTCGGCGAGCCGGGGAAGGGCTTCGACGACCCGAAGAAGGTCGTCACCGCGTTCGAGGAGGCAGGCTGGTCTGCCTACCTGATCGCCGCCGCCGGCACATGGCCAAACCTGCTCGGCGTGATCGCGGGCGTGCTCGAGCGGGGCCCCGGGACCGACCCCGACTACCATGTGTGCGCCCGATACGATGACGGGCGGCTCGTCCTCGTGTCCGAGATCCGGAGATGACAGCGCGCCTCTCGCCGGGCGCCCAGGCCGCGCCGGCGCGATGGTACAAGAGGAGTACGCACCCGCCATGAGCACCGCCCTCCCCGCTTCCTTCGCCGATCTCCCGCTCCTGCGGGGCCGCAATCCCCTCGCCCGCCGCATCGAGACCCGGCATGGCTTCCCCATCCTCCCCGGCCGCTTCCCGGTCGTGGGCCACCTGCCGGCGATGGCCGTCGACGAGCTCGACCTGCTCCGCGAGGGCCAGCGCCGCTTCGGCTCCCTCTTCTTCTGGGCCCCTGGCGTCGATGCATGGCAGCTCATCTACGCGTCGAACGAGGCCTTCTCGCTCTTCAAGAGCAAGGCCGTCGACTCCTCGTACCTGACCGAGCGCGGCGTCGGTCACATCTTCGGTCAGACGCTGATGGCTCACGACGGCGCCTCGCACCGCCGCCTCCGCACCGCGATGAACGGGCCCTTCTCGCCGAAGGGCCTCGACGCCGCGGAGGTCGGCGCGATCGTCGCGACCAGCGTCGAGCGCAAGGTCCGCTCGTGGCTCGGCCGGCGTGACGTCCCGCTGCTGCGCGAGACCCGCGAGCTGGCCCTGGAGGTGATGTTCAAGATCACCGGCGTCGAGGACGACGAGCTCCCCGAGTGGCGCCACCATTACGAGGATCTGATGCTCGTGGTGTTCAGCCTGCCCGACGTGCCGGGCTCGCCGCGGCGCCGCGGCCTCCGCGCCCGCGCCTGGCTCGACGAGCGCATCGGCCGGATCCTCGCCGGCGTGCGCGCCCGCGGCGACGCGAAGGGCCTCCTGCCCGCGCTGCTCGCGGCCCGCGACGAGGACGGCGAGCCGCTCTCGGAGCAGGATCTCGTGGGCAACCTCCGCCTGCTCCTCCTCGCCGGCCACGAGACATCGGCCTCGGTCATGGCCTGGTGCGTCGCCCACCTCGCCGAGAGCCCCGCGGTCTGGCGCGCGCTCCGCGAGGAGGCGTCGAGCGCGCCGGATCTCCCGCGCTCGCCCGCGGATCTCCGCCGCTTCCCCTACGCCGAGGCCGTGTTCCGCGAGGCGCTCCGCCTCCACCCGCCGGTGGCGCACGACGCCCGCCGCGCCATCGCCGATTTCGAGATCGAGGGCCGCGCCGTCGCCGCAGGGACCCACGTGGCGATCCCGCTGGTCCTGCTCTCGCGCGATCCCGAGCTCTACCCGGATCCGGACAGCTACCGCCCCGAGCGCTGGCTCGGCCGCAAGGAGGCGCTCTCGCCGCTCGAGATCGCCCAGTTCGGCGGCGGCGCGCACTTCTGCCTCGGCTATCACCTCGCCTGGATGGAAATCGTCCAGTTCCTCGTCGCGCTCGGGCGGAACCTCCCGGCCTCGGGCCCGAGGCTCCAGAATGGATTCCCCGCCTCGCGCTACCTCCCGGTGCTCCGCCCCGCGGGGGGCACGCGCGTCCGATTCGACGGCTGAGGCGCCGCGTCCGGCGACATCATGAATGGCCACGGTGCGTGGCGCGCCTCTCAATCCGCTCCGGCGAGCAACCGCTCGATCTCGCGCATCGTCTCGACGTCATCGCCGACCATCGCCTTCATCGACCGGATCCTGCGGCACACGATCTCAGCGATCTTGTCTTCAACGGTATCGTCGGCATACGCCCAGTAGACCTGCGCAAAGCGTCCATCGCGGTGACAGCGGCCCTCGATCTGCGCCATCTGGATCGCCGACCACCGCAGATCGTGGATCACCTCCGAGCGCGGCACCTCGTTGTGCTCGCCCTGGTGGAGCGAGATCCCCTCTTCCACGGTGAAGAGCACCACGCGCGGCTCGCCGCGCTGGAAGCGGAGGCGCTCTGCCTCCTTCTCGCCGGCCGGCAGCGCGCCGTGGATCAGCGCGCACGGGACGCGCTCCCGGGCCAGCGCGGCCTCCACGGCCTCGAGCGTCTCCATGAAGGCGATGGAAACCGCGACCTGATGCCCGTTGTCGAGCAGCTCACGCACCAGCTCCACGGTGCCGGCCACGCGGATGAGCGAGCTCTTCTGTCGCAGGCGCAGCGTCGCGGCGAGCGCCGACCTCGGGTTCGCGCCCTTTGGCAGGAGGTCCATCTCCCGGCGGAACGCGGTCCACGCCTGCGCGTAGAGCTCGCGCGCGGAGGCGTCGAGCTCGAGCGGGGTGAGGATGCGGTTGATCGCGGGCCAGCCGGCCACGTCCTCCGGGCGACGCCGCATCCCGACCGCGGGACGGCCGTCGAACAGGAGGGCACGCACCTTCTCGCAGTCCGCCGGATCGCCGCGCCAGTCCCACCTGCCGAACGCGCCGCGCGCAACCCCGAGCCCCTGGCCTTCGCACCACTGCTCGAAGTCCTTCAGATCCGCGGAGCGGCTCCCGGTCGCGCTCGCCAGGAGCGGCGCGAGATACGACAGCTCCAGCGGGTTCTGCCCGGCGGTGGCCGAGAGCCACAGCACGAACCGTGCGCGTGCGTTGAGCTTGACCGCGAGCTTGGAGCGCGCCGCCGCCGGGTTCTTGCAGCGGTGGCTCTCGTCCCAGATCACCACGTCGAACTCCGCGGCGCTGCCGGCGCGCGCAAGGCCCTTCTTCGATCGGATCCTTCGCCGCGCCTCCGGGGTCACCTCGAAGAGCTTGCCCAGCCGATCATAGTTGATGATCACGATCTCTTTGCCTGCGTCGCCCATGGCCTGAACCGTGCGGCGCCAGTGCGCGACGACGGCGAGCGGGCAGACGATCAGCACCGTGGTGACGTCCGGCATTTCGAGGACCGCTGCCCAGGCGGTGATCGTCTTGCCGAGGCCGACGTCGTCGGCGAGGAGGAACCCGGCGCGCCTGGCGGCCTTCGCGGCGGCGATGGCCCGCACGCCGTCCAGCTGGTGCGGGCGGAGGACCATCGCCCCGGCGGGGGCGGCCGGCGCGGGCGCGGGGTCGTCGTTGAGCTCGTGCTCGACGCGTCGCTCCCACGAGTACGGCGCGGCGCGGAACGGCGCGAGGGCCGGCGGGAGCGTCTCTGCGCGAACGACGAACACGCCGTGCTCCGCGTCCCAGCGCGCGCCGCTCGCGGACGCGACCGCGCGCATCGCGAACGGGACGTCGAGCACATGGGCTCGCTCCGGCGCCGCACGCGGAGCGGGAGCCGCCGGAGCAGCCGCTGTGGAAGCTCTACGCGGGGCCGACACCGTTCGCTTGGCTCGCATCGTCGTCATGACGACCCTGATACCAGCGCGGACGCGCGCCCGCGCAGAAAGCAGCCATGATGTCGCGATCGGGCCGTACGACGCGCCGGGCACACTGCGCTGGAGCTCGCTCGCGGGCAGCCGGGGAGACCAGATCCCGTGTTGCGCAACGATCGATAAGGAGCAGCTCCGAGCGGTAGGGGCTCGAAGCAAGACCTCTCACGGTCGAGCTAGAAGACGCCGCGCATGGCGGCGCCGAGGTGCAGGATCTGGAGCGGCGTGTCCGAGGGCGTGCGGAGGGGGCGCAGCTGGTATTCGAGGACCAGCGCAGGCTGCGCGTCCTCCTCGGGGAAGAGCACGAAATCGAGGCCAGCGCCCGCGTAGAGGTCGGCGCGGAGCGCGCCTCGCTCGCCGCCGACCTCACCGCCCAGGCTCAGAAAGGGATCGATCCGCTCGTAGGCCGTCATCTCGGCGAGGGCGAGCGGCCGAAACTGGCCGCCGAGCGCGAGCACGCCGCCGTCACGCCCCTCCACCTGCTCATAGCGGATCGCGCCGGCGAGCCCGATTCCGCGCACGCTCATCGAGGCGCGCAGGCTCACCCCGCCCGGCTCCGCCCAGTCGCCGATCGCGCCCGCGGCGCCTATCTGGGCCTGGCCCCAGAAGCGGAGCTCATTGAGCGCCTCGACGACGGCGGAGCCCAGGCCGGTGAACGCGGGCGCCGAGTCCGAGGCGCTGGCGGCGGCCGGAGACAGGAGCGCGGCGGCCACGGTCGCGGCGCCGAGGGCGCGCCCCGCGGGCGAGCGCGCGCGGAGGAGGGCGCGGAGGAGGACCTCGTCCAGGGCGGGCGGCGCGGCGGCGCTCATCGCGCGAGCCTATCACCCCTCGCGTGGGCGCCTGAAGGAGCCCTGCCGTTACGGCGGCAACGCCTCGTGGAGCCCCGTTCCCTGGAGAGACGCCCCTTCGGCGACAGCGCCGCGCCGGCTGCTCGGGCCGCCGGCGGTGCTCCTGGTGGACGGGCGTCGCCGCGCCTCAGAGCCCGCAGCTCGGATAAAGGTTGAAGGCGCCGTCCGCGGTGAGCTTCGACGAGATCGACTCCGGGTACGACACACCGTCCGCGTGGCACGTCGCATAACCGGCGGCGTTCGTCGTGCAGTCCGTCTCGTTCGGGAGCGAGCCCTTGCACGGTCCGAGGAGGGTGAGCTTGCACGTCGGCGACGAGTCGCAGATGCGCAGCTTCGCGAACTGGCTCCACACATTGCCGCACGCGAGCTGCGCGCCTTCATCCGCGCAGGCATAAGCGACTTCCTGGCCCGGGACGAAGATGTTGCCGAACATGGTCGCGTCCGGGAACGTGTACTGCGCCGGGTTCATCCACGGCGCGTCCGCGAGGCCCGGATGCTGGCCCACCATGCGAATCGGCACCTCCTCCAGGAAGCCGTTCAAGGTCTGGAGGATACACGCCGTCACCCAGCGCTGCGGGGACGTGGCGGTCATGGCCTGGCTCCGCCACGGGGCCGCGAGGCCGAGCGCCCCCTGGTACACGTAGGAGGACGCGCCCACCACCCCCTTCACCGTCATGTCCGGGCGGAGCGCGCAGCCCACGACATAGTGGAGGAGCTTGCGGCCCTGCGCTGTCTCCAGGAGCGGCGTGTTCACCAGCTTGCCAGCGCCGTCCGCGAGCGGCGCCATGGCGAGCCGCTGGAGCATCTGTATCGTCCGCGGCTCCCAGAGGAACTTCGGATCGTCGCCGTTGGGAAAGACATACGCCTGCTCGACCGACGCCACATCGCCCTCGGCAGCGATGTCCTCCTCGTTGCCGTCGGCCGGCACCGGCGTCACCACACATCCAAGCGCGAACAGGCACGTACCGAGCAGCGCAGTCACCGGGGTTCCCAAGCTCGACATGATTCTCTCCTGAGGCGACGCCGTGCGGCGCGTCCTGACCGGCTACTTCCAGCTTTCGTGCCAGGCGGCCGACCCCCTCCCGCGCGGGAAGCCGACGTGCGTTTTTTTGACAAAACATCAACAACATCAAATATTTACAATCTGGCCCCGGCGCGAGGGCGGGCGCCCGGGGGCGTCGGATGGAGGCTCCGCCCCTCACCCGCTGGTGCCCGGAGCCGCCATCCGATCCAGCTGAGCCGCGAGCCGCGCCAGCCGCGCGCGGAAGCCCGGCGCCTCGTCGAGCTGCGCTGTCGCTTCCTGGAGAGCACAGGCGGCCTCCCGCGGCCGCCCGCCGGCGATCGCCATCTCGGCGCGCATCGAGAGCAGCTCGACGAGCTCGATCGCCAGGAGACCGCCCCGGCACCGCGACAGCACGTCCTCCCACGGATCGGCGCTCGCGGACGGCTCGCGGGCGCGGAGGCCCTGCTCGCAGAGCGCCAGGTGGACCGCGCGGTAGAACGCCCACAGCGAGGGCGCCGAGGGGTCGGGCGGGCAGCTCCGCTCGATCCACGAGAGGTGGCGGCTCGCGTCGTCGTGGCAGCGCCTCGAGACGAGGATGCGCGCAAGGAGCAGGGAGCACTCGGGCGCGGCGTGCTCGAAGAACCGCCGCTCGAGCACGTGCGCGCGGCGGGCCAGCTCCAGCGCCTCGTCCCCGTGGTCGCTGGCGTGGAGCAGCTCCGCCGCGTTCAGCGTGACGTGGCGCTCCAGGACGGGGTTTCCGAGCTCGCGCGCCAGCGCGATGGCGTGGCGCATGTCGGCCATGGCGAGGTCGAGCTCGCGCCGCATTGCCCGCAGCGGGATGCGGCACGTGCAGGCGGCGCAGAGGTGAGGCCAGTCCTCGGCGGACGACGCCAGGGCGAACGTCTCGTCGAAGCGGGCGTTCGAGAGGTCGAGCTCTCCCAGCCACATCAAGGCGGGCGACAGGAGGAGGAGCGCGACGATCCTGGTCCCATAATCGCCCTCGGCCTCCGCGCTGGCGGCGCCTCGCGTGAGGAGCTCGACGGCCTCGGCGACCCGGCCACGCCGGAAGCAGGAGCGCCCCTCGGCGACGAGCACGCGGCCCTCGAGCGCGCGCGCGCCGAGCCGGTTGACGAGCGCGCGCACGCCGAGCCGGTTGACGAGCGCGCGCGCCTCCTCGACGCGCTCGGCCGAGCGCTCGAACTCGCCCGCCCAGTCGAGCGCGGCCGCCTCCTCGAGCAGCACGTCTGCGAGGGAGGCGTCGTCGCCGAGCTCCACGGCGAGCGCCCGCGCGGCCGCGAGGTCGTCCGTGGCCTCGCGCGTCCGGTCGACGCGGTAGCGGCTCTTGCCCCGCCCCGCCAGCGCGCGCGCTCGCCGGCGCGCGTCGTCGGCCGCCGCGAACGAGAGCGCCGCCGTGTAGTGCCGGTCCGCCTCGACGTGGCGGTGCCGCGCGAACGCGAGATCGGCCAGCGTGAGGCACGCGTCCGCCGCCGCCTCCCGCGCCCCGCACCCGCCGGCGTGCCGCGCGAGCGGCGCCAGGAGCTCCGGGCGAGGCCCCTCCGCCTCCACCCTGGCCGTGAAGTAGGCGAGCGCGCGCAGGTGGATCTGCGCGCGCTCCGCCGGGTCGAGCAGCTCGACCACCGCGTCCCGGAAGACGGCGCTCTGGAACGAGTACCGCTCGCCCGCGCCGCGCTCCAGGATCGTTTGCTCGACGAGGGCGCTCAGGCCGTAGCCCGCGTCGATGGGCGTGCCGGCGTCCCCCGCCCGGGCGATCGAGTCGAGGATCTGCTCGAGCTCCGAGCGGGCGAACGAGTCGCCGAGCACCGCGCAGAGCCGGACGCACGCCGCGAGCTCCGGCGAGAGCGCGTCGAGCCGCCGCTCCGCGAGCCATTGCCACGCGGGCGACGGGGGGAGGCTGTCGAGCTCGGCCGTGGCGACGTAGTGGGTGCCGGCGTTCACGCGGCGCTTCACGAGGCCGGCCCGCTTGAGCGAGCGCACGAGCTCCATGAGGCACGCCGGGTTGTTGCCCGCCCAGCGCGCGAGCCGGCGCAGCGTCTCGGCAGGGGGGTACTCCGCCGGCCGCAGCAGCTCGGCGGCGAGCGCCATCGCCGCCGCGTCGTCGAGCGGCGCCAGCGCCGCGCGCTCGTGGCGCTGGGTGCGCGCGCCCCAGGCGCGGCGCACCTGCTCGAAGCGCGGGTGCGCGGCGACGAGCACCCACAGCGCGACGCCGGCGCCGTCGAGCGTTGCGTACTCGAGCGCGTCGACCAGCGCGTCGTCGGCCCAGTGCGCGTCGTCCACGATCACCGCCACCGGCCCGCGCTGGGCGCGCCGGCGCAGCGCCTCGCCGAGCGCCTGGACCACGCCGTGGTGGAACGAGGCGGGCGCGCCGCGCGCGGGCAGCGGCGACCAGCCGAGCGCCGCCGCGACCGACGGCCACGTCGCCTCGCCGAGCGCGGCGCCGAGCCGCTCGCGGCAGAACGCGGCGACGTCCGGCGGCGCCTCCGCGGGCGCGTCGAGGACACGGCCGAGGAGCCCCGCCGCGTCGCGCGCCGCGTCGCCGAGCAGCGGCTGCGCCGCGCGGAGCGAGACAACGAGCGCCCCGGCGTCGCAGCGGAGCGCCGCCGAGGCCGCCTCCGCCGCGAGGCGGCTCTTCCCGAGCCCGGTGTCGCCGATCAGCGTGAACAGACCGGGGCACGTGCCGTCGAAGGCCGCGCGCGCGCTCTCCGCGATCGCCGCGAGGACATCGTCGCGGCCGGCGAGCGGGGCCTCGATCTCGACCGACGGCTCGGCCTCGGCCGAGGCGGGCCGGCTGTCGCCGTCCTCGCGCGCCGGCAGGGCGCGCTCGATCTCGGCGGAGAGGGCGACGCCGGACCACGGCTCCGGCGGCAGCCAGGTCTCGGGTCGCTCCACGGCGGCGCCGTACGCCGAGACGGCGCCCCGCGCCCTGCGACGGAGGGTGACCGACGCGAGGTGCAGCGCCGCGCGCGCCCCGTGCTTCCCGGCGAGCTCGCGCGCGGCGGCGAGCGCGGCCTGCGCCGGGTGATCGGTGTCCTTGCCAGAGAAGACCGCCACGTAGCGGCTGCCGCGCTGCCGCGTGATGAACCCTTTGCGGCCGGTCACGGAGGCAATGACGGGCGACGCCGCGGTGGTCGTGTCCGCGACGAGCAGCACGACCGAGCTCCGCCCCCCGGCGATCAGCCTGGCGCCGGTGGAGTCCGCCGGCGGCGCGGCGCGCGCGGGCGGCGCGCCCGGCCCGGCCGGCGCGAACGTGGCGCGCGCCGCGGCGAGGGCACGCCGCAGCGCGGGCGCGTCCGACGGGCGGCGCTCGCGATCCTTGGCGAGGCACGCCAGCGTGAGCTCCTCGAGCGCCGCGGGCACCGGCGCGAGCTCGCCCGGACGCTCCGGGCGCAGCGTGAGGTGCGCATGCTCGAGCGAGGCGCCGTCGCCCGCGAAGGGCAGCCGAAGCGTGAGCAGCTCGAAGAGGATGACGCCGAACGCGTACACGTCGGCGCGCACGTCGACCGCCTCGCCGCGGAACTGCTCCGGCGCCATGTACTCGGGCGTCCCCAGGACCACGCCGCTGCGGGTGAGGAGCTCCTCCCGCGCCGCGTCGCCAGGCGTGCGCTCGGAGCGCTTCGTGAGCCCGAAGTCGAGCAGCACGACGCGCTCGTCCGCCGCCCCGGAGCGGCGCTCGATGAAGAGGTTCTCCGGCTTCAGATCCCTGTGGATCGCGCCCCTGCCGTGGGCGGCCTCGAGCGCGGCGAGCACGGCGTCGGCCCGCGCCGCGGCCCAGCCCGGATCGGGCGGGGCGGCGAGGGCGGCGAGCTCCGAGGCGAGGGTGCGGCCGAAGAGCCGCTCCATCACGAGGTAGGGGCGACCATCGTCGAGCCGGCCGCACCTGTGGAACCGCGCCACGTGCGGCGGGCCGATGCGCTCTAGCGCGTCGGCCTCCCGGCGAAAGCGCTCTTCCAGCATCGGCGTGGTGGACATGCCGACCTTGACGGCGACCGGGGCGCCGTCCTCGTCCGAGACCCCCGCCCACACGATCGCGAAGCCGCCCTGCCCCAGGCGCTCGCCGAGCGAGACGCCGGGGACGCGCGGCGGAGCGGGCGCGGAGGGCTCGCCGGGCGGCGGCGTCCATCCGTCGAGGGGGCACGGCGCCATGCCCTCGCGACGCCGGTGACACAAAGGACAGCGATGCACTCGGCCTCTCCAACGCAGGCGCACAGGCGCGCGCGCGAGCGCGCACTACGCCTATGCTATCGTCGCGGGCCAGCATGGCACACGTCGATGACGACACCATCCCCAGCGCGCCGCGCGGGGTGGTGAGCCCCACCGACGAGACGGTCACCCTCTCGGCCGGGGAGGAATCCATCGCGGGTGGCCGGTGCAGCGCCGAGGTGCCCTCGCGCGCCGGAGACTATGTGCTCCAGAGCGTCCTCGGCGAGGGCGGCTTCGGCGTCGTCTACCGCGGCGAGCACGCGGCGCGCGGCACGAAGGCGGCGATCAAGGTCCTGCACGCCGAGCTCGCGCTGCACCCCGACGTGTGCCTCCGCTTCGAGCGCGAGGTCGTCGTGATGCAGCGGGTGCGGCACCCGAACGTGGTCGACGTGCTCGACGTCGGCAGGCTGGAGGACGGCCGCCCCTACTTCGTCATGGAGCTGCTCGACGGCGTCAGCCTGGAGGCGCACCTCGAGGCCCGCGGCCGGCTCCCGCTGGAGGAGGTGCTCGCCCTCCTCGAGCCGCTCTGCAGCGCGCTCGACGCGGCCCACGCGCAGGCGATCGTGCACCGCGACGTGAAGCCGTCCAACGTCTTCCTGTGCTCGGGCGACATGCAGAGACGCGGCCCCCGCGTGGTGCTGCTCGATTTCGGCGTGGCGAAGCTGCTCGACGCGCCCGGTCCCGCGCTGACCACGTCGCGGCACGTCCTGGGCTCGCCCTCCAGCATGTCGCCCGAGCAGCTCCTGGGCCGCCCTGTCGACGCGCGGACGGACGTCTACGCGCTCGGCGCGCTGGCGTACGCGATGCTCACGGGAGAGCCGCCGTTCTCCTGCGCGTCGTTCCCGGTGCTGCGCCAGCTCCACCTCTTCGCGAGCCCGCCCCGCCCGAGCGCGCAGGCGCGCGTGAGCCCGTCGCTCGACGACGTGGTGCTGCGGGCGCTCAGCAAGGCCCCGGCGGAGCGCCAGCCGTCGGCGGGGCAGCTGCTCGCCGAGCTGCGCGCGGCCGTCGCGGCGCCGCGGGCGGCGGGCGCGACGACCGCGGCGCCCCGGCGATCGGCCATGGGCATCCACGTGGAGGTGCAGGCCGACCCGGGCGCGCTCGATGAGCCGACGCCGGACTTGCTCGACGACTTCGAGTCCGTCCTGCCCTTCGCGCTGTCCGAGCTCACGAAGGCGGGGTTCTCGACCGCGGTCGAGACGGGCACGACCGCGCTGGTCACGGCCGACCGGCCCCTCGACCCGGCGCGCGACGAGGCCGCGCGCCGCGACGCGCTCGGCGCGGCGCTGTCGCTGAAGCAGCGGCTCGAAGCGCGCTCGGGGCGCGACCGGCGGGTGCACGTCCGGCTCTGCGTGCACGTCGGCGAGCTCCTGGCGAGCGCGGACGGCACGCTGACGGGCGGCGATTTGCTGGAGCTCTCCGGGTGGGTGCCCGAGGGGGCGGCGGAGGGGCTCTTCGCATCGCCCGCCCTGCTCGACGGCCTCGGCGTCACCGCGCACCCCGCGTCCGTCTCGCAGGGGTCGAGCGCGCTGCTCCGGGTGCTGGAGCCCTGGCAGCGGGCGTAGCCCTCGGCGCCCGCGCCGAGGCGGACTCGACGCGGCGCTCCCCGGCAGGCGGCGGCGCGGGACGCCGCGAAGCGCTGGCGCCCCCGGATTAAGGCCGGATTAAGGCCCAGCGCGCCGATCGAGCGGCATCCTCGCGATCATGAGCACCTCGTCATTCGCCTTCGTTTCGGTCGCCGCCGCGCTCGCCGTGAGCGCCGCCTCGTGCGGCACCACGGTCGAGTTCGGGGCCGGCGATCCGCCGGTGGTCGACGGCGGATCGCCGCCCACCGGCGATGGTGGGTCCTCGCCCGTCACCGAGCCCGGTAATGCCGGCGGGACGGTCACTGAGCCCGAGCCAGCACCCGAGCCGGAGCCAGAACCCGAGCCGGAGCCAGAACCCGAGCCGGAGCCTGAGCCTGCCCCCAAGCCGTACGGTGGGGCCGACCCGTTTCCCCCGCAAGAAATGCGTCTCGTGGCCGGCGGCGACAACACCTGCGTCGTGGGCATTCACGGTCACGTCGCGTGCTGGGGCAGCGCCGAGACAGGGCAGCTCGGGCTGGGGGGCTTCGTGGATCACTCGACCCCGACCTGGATCCCCGACCTCGACGGCGTGGTGGAGCTCGCCATCGGCAGCCTCGCGATGTGCGCGCGGCGGCTGGACGGCACCGTCTGGTGCTGGGGCTCGAATTCCCACGGCCAGCTCGGCGCGCAGACCGCCGACTGTCCCCGTCTCCGCTTCCCTTGCAGCGCGGTCCCGGTACAGGCGCCGGTCACGGAGGCTGTCAGTCTCGCAGCGGGCCCGCACCACGCCTGCGCCGTGCTGGCGCCGGACGGGGACGTCCAGTGCTGGGGCGCGGCGCCGAGGGTGACCGACTCTGGCTTCCACGCGCTCTCCGCGGCGGCGGGCTACGCCCATACGTGCGTCCTGTTCGCGCCCGCGCCCGGGCAGGATCCGGCGAGCGACGTCGTTTGTTATGGCGACAACGGCGTGGGTCAGCTCGGGCTGGGCACGAGCCTGGACGTCGCGTCCAGGCCGATCACGCGCGACGCCGTGTTCGGCTTCGTGCAGCTCGCCGCGGGCAACGACTTCACCTGCGGCGTCGACAGGGGCCAGCAGCTGTTCTGCTGGGGCCAGAACCAGTTCGGCGGCCTCGGCTGGGGCGTCGATGGCGAGGATTCCCCCGAGTGGTGCCCGGGGAACGGGCGTTGCGCGACGCAGCCAGTGCGGGTGGAGATCCCTTATGTGAAGCACGTCGCGGCGTACTACGAGCACGCCTGCGCGGTGGCGCAGCCCGGCGTCGTGTACTGCTGGGGAACCCCGTCACGCACGAGCCCGGCGAGCGCCGGGGAGTGCTGGCCGGGGTCTCCAGATTGCGCGCCCATACCGCGGTTGGTCTCCGGCGTGGTGAACGCGGCCTCGGTCGCCGTCGGCAACGGCCACGCGTGCGCGCTCACCGGCGCGAACGACGTCTACTGCTGGGGCCTCGACACGCACGGCCAGCTCGGCCGCGGCCCGGGTGCGTCGTTCGAGGCGACTCCAGTGCGCATCCAGATCCCGTGGGAGCCGAGGGACTGATTCCGCGCGTCAGAAATCCCGCCAGACCCAGAAGTACGCGCGCTCGGACCACCACTGCTCGTCGGTGACGCCTGTCTCCTGCTCGGCCTCGACCGCGTCCACCGAGAGCCTCGCCGCGCCTCGGACGTACCCGTCGACGAGGTGGACGGCGGCGAGCACCTCGCGGGCGGTGAGGCCGATCCCGCAGACCGCGCGGAGCTCCGCGTCGTACGCCGCCATCCCGTTCGGCCCCATCACGGGGCGTACCGGCGTCACGTGCAAGAACCACGGGTGGCGGTGGTAGAGCGCCCAGTCGGCGAGCGCCGCCGCCTCGAGCTTGGCCCGCCATCCCCCGGGGACGCTGTCCACGAGCGGCAGCTCCCCCGCCACGGTGTCCAGCATGAGATCCAGGAGCTCGGCCTTGCCCGGCACGTACCTGTACAGCGACATCGTGGTGAACCCGAGCTTCCCGGCGACCCGCTGCATCGACAGCGCCGAGAGCCCCTCGCCGTCGGCGAGCTCGATCGCGGGCTGCACCCAATGCACGGCGCGCGGGCCCTGCGACGGGCCGAGCGGGTGTCTAATGCGCGAAAGACGGCTCGCCCGGCGCCGTTCCCGCGGGGCTTGACACGGGCGAGAGTTCTATGGTTTCCTATCAGCCTGGTGATGACCATCTCCTACGCTGGGTTCGTGCCCAGAGTAGGGATGGGAAAGCCAAGGTGGGAGTGACAAGTGTGGCGGGATTATTGGCGCTCCAGCAGCTGAGCTTTGAGCAAGCTCGCCGCGCCTCGACTCCACGAATAGTCGGCACCCATTCGCAGCCCGCTGTCTCCCGTGGCAACGACAGCGCCTGTCCGGGCATCGCGCAGATGAAATTTGACGACGTACTCGGTGCGACTGATTCGACTTACGACACCGACCAAAGATTGCTCGGCACCCAGCTTCGATGCGATGTCGGCGTCGCAGTCATTGCAATCACGCAACGTATGCGTCTTTGCAGCGGGAGCACCCACGTTGCCGACATCGAGCAGTTTGTAGCGACCGGACTGCGCGAGGAGCTGACGGACCGTGTCTGTGCCTTTCTCCAGCTGCGCGGTGTCGGCTGAAGCAGTCCCTTCAGGCGACGCGCTGAAATCATCGAGCTCGAAATCGAATACAGCGAGTGTGATCGGTTGAGGTGCGGCGCCGGCCGCGAACGTTACTAGCAATGCGGCGCTCAGCATCAGCTTAAGCATGGATAGTCTCCTGTTCCCTGGTCTCGCCGACTTCAGTGAAGTCGTGTCACGCGTACCTCGGTCATTTCATGATTTCGACCTAGCGAATTTATGAAATAATGAGTCATGCCTGCCAAGAAAACACCGAACCAGATCGACTTCATCGAGTTTCCCGCCCGTGACGTCGCCGCCCTCCAACGCGCCAAAGTGTTCTTTGCCGAGACTTTCGGCTGGTCGTTCGAACATTGGGGCGATGACTACGTCGACATCAAAGGCAGCGGTCTGGGCAGCGGGATCAACGCTGATCCGGAGCACCGTCCCAGTAAACCTCTCGTCGTCATCTATGTGCAGGATCTGGAAGAAACGCGCCGGAAGGTGACTGCCGCAGGTGGCAAGCTGACACGGGACATCTTTTCGTTTCCAGGCGGGCGGCGATTCCACTTCAAGGACCCGAGCGGCAACGAAATGGCGGCATGGTCCGACCAGTGAGCTTCATTTCGCTTGGGTCCAAAGCTGGGAGCCTCGGTCTCGGCTTTGGCTTTGGCTTTGTCCTTCTTTTTGTCCTTATCTTTGCCCTTCTCCTCCGCGGCGGGGTCGCCAACATCCTTCAGGTTCTCGCGCACGGCGCGCACCGAGATGCTGCCTTCTAGTGAGCGGGCGAAGGCGCTGATGAATGCGTTGTGCAGCACGCTGACGATAGTCTCCAGGATGCTGCTCTTCGGATTGTCGATCGTGCCAGTGAACGGAATGGGTGCGGCGACCTGTTCCTTCTCGTCGTTCTCGAGCACGTTCGCTGCGAACTCGACCAGTCCCTCCCAAATGCGTTTGAGCGGATTCTTTTCCGGCTCCTCACTGCTATGGATATTCACATTACGCAGCACCGGCTTTGCGTAGCCGCCGCGGTTACCTCGACGAGCGCACGGTCGAGGAGCGTAGCAACGAGACCGTCGTGCCCTCCGCACTCGATGCGTGTACCCAGCTCGCACTCGCAGGTGGAGCTTTCCTTGCGCGGCCTTTCGAGCACAAGGACAGTCCAGACGCGGCTTTCGAGCGCCGGGAGCGACGCTTCTCCGCGGCGTGCGACGGGTTCGACGTGCATTGCGCGGTGCTCATCGCGGCGGATGACGATCAGGGGCGCGAGAGGCTCGTGCGGTACTGCACCCGCCCGGCCTTCGCGCTCGATCGAATCGAGCACCTGTCCGATGGGCGTATAGCGTACTTGATGAAGACACCTCGGCGGGGACGCACTCACCGCGTCATGAGTCCAATGGAGTTCATGGCCCGGCTCGCGGCTTTGAGTCCTCCGCCCAAGATCCCGCTTGTGAGATACCATGGCGTGTTCGCGCCTCGCTCGTCGTGGCGCTCTCTCGTGACACCCAAACCACCGGCCCGCGCCGCGAAGTCTGAGCCGTGCGCGGGGCACGCGCCTCTGCCCGCGTCGCCCGCGCCTGCGCCTGCGCCTGCGCCTGCGCCTGCGCCTGCGCCTGCGCCTGCGCCCGCGCCCGCGTCGCCGTGCGCTCCCCCGGCGCTCTCAGCGAGGTCGCTCGTGCATGCCGACCCCACGGTGCGAGTTGAGCCGACCCTGATCTCGGTCTTGCACTGGGGGCGACTGCTCGAAGGGGAGTTGTTCGCTACGTCGCGCTACGTCGAGTGGGCCGTGCTCATGAAGCGCTCGTTCGGGTTCGATGCGCTCCGATACCCGAGATGCGAACGGAGGATGCGCGTGCTTTCCACGATCACCGACTCAATCTGGGCATCGCCAGGGGCTGAAGCTCGGTCGCCGACGTCGCGCCGTTGCGGCATCACCCAGCCGCGACATCGGGATGACAAAGCGTCACGGCGAGCGCGCTCAGCCCGACAGGTCGTCATCCCGCGCGCAACACGGACGCATTCAGGCGCGCGCTTCACAAGGGTGCTTGGCTGGCATGGGACATGCCTTCAGGCCTGCCGATGCGAAACATTCTCTTTGCAGCGATGTTTGCCGTGCTGACCACGGCTTGTGGATCGCGAGAGCCAGCGCCGGCGCGCTCGCCGCAGCCCGCCGATTCGCCTCCCCGGGTGTTCGTCGACGCGATGCTGATCGACATGCACCCGGACGACGTGGCCCGCCTCGCGGGGAAGAGCTTCGATGAGATCGCTGCGGACGCGGGCGTCCGCGTGCTGTCAGGAACGCACGTGCTCGCCACCGACGACGTGACCGCCGAGATCGCGATCACGCGGGGCGAGCGCCTTCTCCCCCTGCAGCGCGCGCTCCCTCCCCAGACCGAGAGCGATCGGGACGAGCACGACTTTCGCTTCGAGGTGCGGCCTCGGCTGGTTGAGCCCGACGCCGTCCACCTCCGCGTCGTCCTGGAGCTCGATGGTCGACCGACGCACCCCCAGCACGTGTTCAGCAGCAGCGCCATCGTGCGCAACAGGCACTTCGTGCCTTTCCGCACCGACTTTCCTGCTCACGGCGAGCGGCTCGTCGTGCTCCTCGTGAGGCCGGAGATCCTCCGCGACCAGGAGGACTGGCGGCGCTTCCTGGAGCGACGGAGATCCCGGCTGCGGGACGCCGGGCCCTTCCCGCTCCACAACAACCTCGACTAATACCGGCCGACCAGCGTCACGTAGCTGCGGACGACGGGACGGGGGCGCCTGCGACGCGCTCCCAGCGCTCGCAGCATCCGCTGTGGCCTCCATCCCGCGGCCCCTGGCTGCTAGAAAAACGAGACCGCGCGTAGCGCGCGCACCGCGTTCACAAAGCGAAGCCCGCGCAAAGCCATTCCGACCTGTCAAGAATTTCCCGCCAACGACCGGCAGTTGACATAACGAATAGGCGTTTGCGGGACTGCGCCTGAGCAGCAGCGGCGGCGAGGTCCCGGCGCAGTCCCGCAAACGTCGGGTTGGACCGGGCCGGTTCGCGGTCGGGCGGGGCGGTCGCGAGGCCTATGGGGATGGATCCTGCCCGAGAAGGCAGCAGAGGGCGGGCTCGGCGGGGCTCGCACGCGTGGTGCATCCCGCCGCCACGACGTTGGGCGCAGACGTGCCGAGACAGAGCGCGGCGCCGACGGAGGCCCAGTAGCAGGCACGCCGCCGACATGGACGGCGCAGAAGGCGGATCGATGCCTGACCGCCGCGCAACGGAGGTGGTGTTGTTGCTCCTGCCCAGGCCAGCGATGCTCATGACGTGTCCGGAGGAGCAGCGGAAGAGGCGACGACGCACGACGGCAGCGGGCGGCGAGCCATCGCAGCCTGACCGCAGCGAGGACAGATGGACAGGTCGATCCCCGTGAGCGCGGCGAGCAGCGTGCACCAGTCGACCTTGACGATGTGGCGCGGAGAGGGCTCGCGCTCGTGAGAGCTGCCTTTCCGGTGCTCATCTCCCCCGACAGCGCGCTGCCCTGCGTCTGGCGCCGCCAGGATCCTCGTGCGTGCCACCTCGAGCGTGGTGGTGGCGTGACACGCAGCCATCAAGCCGAAGTGTCGGATCTTCACGAAGCGATGAGGCAGCACGTGCAGCAGGAAGCGACGCAGAAACTCCTCTGCGGAGAGCGTCACGGTCTTGTCTCCGCGGGTCCGGAAGCACACGCCGCGCTTATCCATCCACCGCAGCCGGTGATTGGACAGCCCGACACGGTGGGTATAGCGACCGAGGTAGGCAAAGACCTGCTCGGGCCCAGCGAAGGGCGGCTTGGCGTAGACCACCCAGGGCTTGTGGTAGAGCGCGTCGAGCAGCGCAGCGAAGGCAGCAGGGTTGGCCAGCGCGGCGGCCCCGCCGGTCACCCCCGCCCGGCCGACGGTATGGCGGCTGGCTACGATGTGATCACGGCGCGCGAGCTGGTCAGCCAAATCGTCCAGCGTCGCGTCGGAGGACGTCGCCACGAGCGACCTCAGGTCATCCAGGGCTTGCCCGTCGATCTTGGGTCGCGGCCCGTTCGCGCGAGGGCGCGGCGCAACGCTGCCGGTCGTCCGGTAGAGCGTGAGATAGGACTGCACGGTTTTCGGTGCGACTTCGAACTGCTCAGCCAGGTCGCGTACCGATCCTTCCCCATTCTCGTACGCCTTGACGATGCGCTCTCGAAGGTCGAGTCCGCAGGGTCGCATCCTTGCTGCCCTCCCGCTACGAGGATGCAAGCAGCGTGCACCTCGGACCCGCTCTAGGGGCGCGAGCGGCCAGCTTCGCGCGTTCCCTCGTGCTTACCGATCCCGGCGAGTCTACAACGGGCGCAGCTGTCTCTGCCACGTGAGAGGGGCGCCCGCCGGAGCGGCTCGAACGCGGACGCCGGTCGGTCGACGCTGGTGCAGAGAGGGATGAGGCAGGGAACGAAGGCGAGCGCTTGGCACGCGCCCGCCACCGCTGGGCGAGATCGGTCATGGGTCGGCCTCCGGTCGCGTCGAGGTCCGATGATGGGCTCGTGCGGCATTCTCAGCGCCGGACGAGCCCGCTCAAGCCTCGACGCGTGAGCCGACGGGCCTGCTTCGACCTTTCGCTGACGAGCAGCGTTCAGACCAGCAGCTCCGTGAGCGGTCCCTTGGCGCTGCCATCGCCGAATGTCTGATCGGGAATGCCGAAGGCATTCAAGATCGAGACGAACAGTCGGATACCGTGCGGCCCTCCGCTCGGCCCCAAGAGCGGTCGCGGAAACTTCATCTGCGTGAACATGTAGTGGCTGCCGTCCACCTTGAGCTTCCCGCCCGCGCTGCCGGCGAGCAACACCGGCATGTCGTACTTGCGGTGAGTGTTGCCGTCGGAGATCTCGCTGTTGAAGTAAGCGAGCGTGTTGTCGAGCAGGGTGCGTCCGCCAGCCTCTACAGTCTGATCCAGCCGCTTCAGGAAATTCGCGACGTGGTTGACCTCCCAGCGGCCGATCTCCTTCAGCTTGGCTTGAAGCTTGGCGTTACCGGCGTGATGCGACGTGTGGTGGTGCGGCGTGGACTCGCCGTTGAACAAGAACGAGAAGTCCTGCATGCTGTTGCCGCGGCCGAACATGAACGTGATGACGCGCGTGACGTCACACTCGAAGGCCAAGGCCGCCAGCTCCAGCGTGATCGCGACGCGATCCTGATAGGGCGCGGTCGAGGTGGCAGTCGGCCTGTTCGGCTTGGCGCAGGTCGCGCCGTTTCCGCCGAGGTTCTGGATGCGGGTCTCGAGCTCTCGCACCGAGGTCATGTACTGATCCAGCTTCACGCGATCAGTCGGAGACAGCTCGGCCTTCAACGTTTCAGCTTCTCCGAGCACGTGATCCAGCACGCTGGTGCGGACCGCCTGCCGCCGGGCGGCCTCGGCCGCGCTGGCGTTGGGATCCAACCCGGCGAAGATGCGATCGAAGTTCTGTTGCGGATCGTCCCGGAAGGGCAGAGGCTTGTTGGCGTCCCAGGAAATGGTCTCGATGAAAGCGATGTTAGGAACCCGGTCACTGCCGTCACCGCGCACCGTGAGCCCCAGCTGCAGCGACGGCAGAGGCCGCCCACAGCCGGCCATGGTCTTGGCGATCTTCTGATCGAGGCTGATGCGCGCCGGGTTCTTGTCGTTCTTGTTCACGGGCATCATCGTGAGAAACGACCCGGTCCCGGAGCCGTGCCCGCCTGGCGGCTCGGCAGGCTCCGCGGTGCGCTGGTAGTCGATGCCGGTAACGACGGCGATCTTGTTCCGAATCGGCTCGAGCGGCGCCAGGATGTAGGGCATCGCCCAGTCCTTGCCCGCCGCAGACGGCGTGAAGTCCGGCATGTGAATGCCGTTCGGCACGAAGAACGCGATGAAGCGCTGCGGCGCGGCGCAGCTCTCGGACGCTTCCGCGTGGCGCTCGACGACCGACGGCAAGTACGGAAGTCCGATCACGGCAGCCGCGCTACCCAAGAACCTACGTCGAGAAATTCGCCTGTTGATCATTGTCTCTCTCACTCTCCACGACGGGTTCGGAATGCATCGCTCTTCACCACCGCATTGAGCAGATCGAGAACACCTTGCTGCCCCGCCGCGCGCGCGCCTTGAACGACGCCCTCCGCGTAGGCGTGACCGCCGGCACTGTGGAAAGATCGGCCCACCGCGTACGTGAGCAGCTGCTGGGCGAAGCAGCTTTGCAGCCTGGCGTCCTGACTGAGCAGCGCCGCGAGCTCTCGCACCCCGGAAAAGCTGGTTCCCTGAAGCACGCCGCTGGCGTCCTCCGAGTCGCGATAGCCTCCAATGGCGTCGAAGTCCTCCAGCCCGAGCCCGATCGGATCCATCAAGGCGTGGCAACCGGCGCAGCGCGGCTCCGCGCGATGTGCCTCGAGCTTCTCCCGCACCGTTTCACCGGCGGCCGGCGCGGCCAACGGATCGATCATCAGGTCCGGCGGCACGGGAGGCGGCGGTGAGCACAACAGCTGTTCGAGCACCCAAGCGCCACGCTTGGTGGGCGATGTGAAGCCCGGATGGGAGTTTGCCATCAAAAAGCTGGCGTGGCTGAGCAGCCCCACGCGCTCGGTCCCGGCCAGACTGACGCGCAGGAATTCGGATCCGGAAACCGGCATACCGTAGTGCTGACCCAGGCGCTGGTTCACGAACGTGAAGTCCGCGGTGAGTAGCGTCTCGATGGCGGCGTTGCCGTTCAGGAGTTCGCGAAAAAACAGCTCCGTTTCGCGCACGGCCGCGTTGCGCAGTTCCACGTCATAGTCGGGGAAGGTCTTGGGGTCCGGCTCGACCAGCGCCAGCCGGCGCAAGGTCAGCCACTGACCGACGAAGTTCTCGGTGAGCGCCACCGCCTTGCCGTCCGTCAGCATGCGCTCGACCTCAGCGGCCAGCTTGGCGGAGTCATCGGCCAGCCCGCCCGCCTCCGCGGCTGCGAACAGGGCGGCGTCGGGCATGCTCGACCACAGAAAGTACGAGAGCCGCGTCGCGAGCTCATGGTCGCCGAGGGGAGCCGACTCGCCCGGAGGCACGGCCGGCGCCTTCTCCACCATGTAGAGGAAGTGAGGAGAGAGCAGGATCGATCGCAGAGCTGCCTTGAGCCCTTCGTCGTAGCCGTTGCCGGCGTCACTCACCTTGCGGGCAAGCTGCAGCAGTCCGGAGATCTCGCCTTCGCTCACCGGTCTGCGGAAAGCGCGCCGCGCGAACGCGGACAAGATCTGCCGCGCACACGTCTCTTCGGAGCCCGCCTGGAGCTGACAGGACAGAACGTCGCGGCGGCGAGCATCACCTGCCGGCAACCCGAACAGCTCGTCAATCAGCTCGGTCGCAGCCTGTTCGAGCGACTCGAGGTGCTGCAGTGAGAGGCTCAGACCTTCGCCGACCGTGTCGAAGCCGTCGACCGTTTCGTCGCTGGGCAGCTTGTCGGCCGGGCGCCGCGACGTGCCGAGCAAGTCCCGCACGGTGTTGTTGTACTCGGCCCTGTTCAGGCGCCTGAGCACGGTATTGGCCTTGTCCGGCGCCACGCCGGGGGCGCCGGTGCCGGGGTCGCCGGCGCCGTCGCCGGGCGTGTTGACGCCCGGCGTCGCGCCATCCGGTGAGCCTGCGCCGATTTCGCCTATGCAGGCCATCGGGAGCGCCAGGAGCACCATGCTCCCGAGCAGGCGGCACAGGGACCGGCGCACGCCGGACCGCTCGCGCGGCGGGGACTCTGGAGTCTCGAAGGTTTGCATCTTTGCTTCTATTGGGGGTTGGGGTTGGCGAACCTTTTCATCCGGACGTGGCTCGTTCACGTGGAGACCATTACCTCCTGGTTCGGCGCCGGTCGGACCGGTCCGCGCGCCGCCAGGCGACGGCGCCGAGACTCAGCGCCAGCATCAGCGCGAGCGGTGCGGCTGCCCCGGGCGAGCGCGCGACCGAACAGCTCGATTCAGACGTGGGAGCGGTGTTGCCGCCGCTCGCTGTCGATCCCGCTGCGGCCGCAGCGCCGCCCTGACCGCTTGCGCTACCGCCGCTGTCGCTCCCGCCCATGGCGCCGGCGCCGCCCTCGCCGCTCGTGCCGCCGGCGCCGCCCTCGCCGCTCGTGCCGCCGGCGCCGCCCTCGCCGCCCGTGCCGCCGGCGCCGCCCTCGCCGGGGGGCTCCACGCCGGGCAGGCGCTGCGCGAACATCCAATCGATGAAGCCGGGGTAGTCGTAACCGCGGTCGTTGATGGAGTGACCGACCCCCTGCATGGCGGTGAACGTGAACGCCGTCGCCCCCACGTCCTCCATGGCGTCGGCCATGGCCTGTGCGCCTGCGAAGTAGCTGTCGTTGGTGCCGCACATCGACCAGATCGGCATGTCCTTGAGCGCGGCCAGCAGCGTCTTGTTCGGGTCTCCCCGGCAGGACTGGGGAGCCGCAGCCGCAAAGACACCCGGTGTTCGCATGATGATATCCCAGGTGCCGTAGCAGCCCATCGAGATGCCGGTCACGTAGAGGCGGCCGGGGTCGATGTTGAACTCGGCCTGGACCTGCTCGAGGATGCCCCACAACAGAGGCCTCGTCGGGTGCTCGGCCGCGGTCGCCGAGCCATTCACGCCACCTCCGAAGCCGTACGCCGGGCTGTTGGCGTGCGGAGCCAGCACGAAGTGCGGGTAGCGTTGCTGCGTGTCGAAGCGGCTACCATCCTTGTCTACGGCGCGATGCGTGAACACGCCGCCGTAATCGTTCCCGGATCCGATCTCGGAGGTGAGCTGAACGCAGTTGTCCCACCCGGTCTCGTTGTTCCGATCCGTGCCCGCGAGCCCGGCGTGGTGCAGGTAGAGCACCAAGGGGTAGGCTTTGTTCGGATCGTAGTCCTTCGGCACGAACAGCCGATACGGCAGCTGTTGACCGTTCAGCTCGTGCACGCGGCCCAGAAAACCTTGGTACGTCTCGGTTCGGGCCGGTGGAGGATTCTGAGGACAACTGTACGCGAAGGCCTCGGAGGTGGCGCAGAGCACGAGCGCGGACGTGAGCGCGGCGCGAAGCCAGAGCGCGCCACCACTCCCAAGGGTGATACGGCGACGCCACACCGACACATAGGCATTAACTCGAGAGTTCTTCATCGATTCATCCGCTGGCGAGGCCCATGAACACGCTTTGTGTTCATGGCGTGTGGCTAGGAAATCCAAACGCGATCCGAAACCCAATCTCCTCGTCGTGGCCGTCCCACCGTACAGCCACGCTGTACGCGTTGGTTGGCATATAAAACCTTACGCGATCCGCATCCCTCCTGGAAAAATGACGCTGTATCAATCACTTATCCATGCACCGAGGGGGGTGTCTTCACTCCACAGCCCGCGGGGCGGAATCGGTGCCGTGCTCGAACGGCTGACGAAGCTCTCGGTGGGCATGACCGCCCCCCCCCCGGAACGAAGCAAAAGGATATAGATGGCTCCTGTTGTGAACGCCGACGTGGTCATTGTCCATTTCAAATTGACGCGGCAAGCATTCATATGATCGTTCACAGTGGCGCGGGTCAGGATGCCCTCGTGCCGCGGTGCTTCGGGTGCGAATGAACAGAAGAATGGTTGATCGAGACATCAGACTCTCTTTTCCTCGGCCATCGGCGCGCGACGCAGCAGGGCGACCGGTAAGCGCATGTCACTCGACGGGCGATAGCGCGCCCGCCGAGCGATCATGAAGTCCCTGTCACCTGGATGTGGATGAAGAGGGTACGGGGCCACCGCCAGGCACCGCTCTGCTCTCCCTGTGAGCTGAAGTGCCCGCGATCAATCACACGTTGTCCGAATTTCTCGCGCGGGGACCGGAGCTGTCGCTCGGAGCGTAGATTTGTACCCAGGAAGGAAGCCGCGGTGCAGCTCGCGCCGAACGACAGCCCGCTCGATCGGGACCTGAGTGCCCCGCCGTCAGAGCTCGATGCTGAGGAGCACGCCAGGTCGGAACCGGTAGCCGGGGCGCAGGGCACGCCCGCCAACTTGTGCCGCCTGAGCGGGTGACGCGGACTATCGTCGTCAAACCGCCCTCGTGCCGTCGCTGCCGAGATCCATTGAGCGGCGACGAGCCGGATCCGTGTCGTCTGCGACGTGACAAGGCCGCAACACGCCCGTCTCATCTGACGCGCCAACGCACCGCGCCGGACGGCAGGATGCTCCGCAACCCCCGCTGTCCCGGCAGCGCGGACAGCCGCCGCGCTGGGTGGTCGCAGCGCGACGTTTCGCTCTGCGCGTATGCGCTTGTCGCATCCATTGCGGGCGGCTATCCCTGAGCGTCGCAGCGGAGCGCGCGGAGCTCGCGAGCCCTAGCTGCGCGGCGAGGCGCATGCGAAGTACATCGCTTTCTTCACCGGTCCTCTCGGTGAGCTTGGCCCTCTTGACCACGCTGATCGCATCGGAGGCCCATGCGCGCCGCGGCGGGACGGCGGTCGACGGGTGCCACGGCTGCCATGGCGGCGGCGCGGCGCCCGGTATCACCATCGACCATAGCCCGAAGAACCCGGCGGCCGGCGAGGCGGTGACTCTGGAGGTGCAGATCCAGGCCGCCAACATCAGCGCCGGCGGCATCTATCTCCGCACCGGGACAGGCCGTCTCTCTCCCATCGACGGTCAAGGCACTCACCTCATCGACGACCGCCAGCTCGTCCACAGCGCGCCGAAGCGGGCGAGCGGCGGGGTCGTCCGCTTCGACGCGCAGTGGATCGCGCCGGGAGCGCCGGGCGGGGTCGTCGTCGACGTGTGGGCCGTCTCGGCCAACGGCGACAACGACCCGCGCGGCGACGGCGCGTCGGCCGCCAACACCGCGTTTGTGTACGGGTGCGAAAGCGCGACGTATTACCTCGACCGCGACGGAGACGGATACGGCGACTCCGGCGTGCCCAGGGTCGATTGCGCCCTGCCCGCCGAGCACGCTCCCGAGCACGCTCCGCGGGGCGGGGATTGCGACGACTACAGCGTCAACGTCCACCCCCAGCAGGGCGAGGCCTGCAACGGGATCGACGACGACTGCGACGGTCAGGTCGACGAGGACCTCGCGGTGACCACGCAATTCGAAGACGCGGACGGCGACGGGTATGGGTCGCGCTTCGGGGCGACGGTCGAGGCGAAGTGCCCCCCCGACGGCTACGCGCCGAGCTCGAGCGATTGCGACGACAGGGCCCCTGACGTGCACCCAGACGCGGTCGAGACGTGCAATCTGATCGATGACGACTGCGACGGCCGCGTGGACGAGGGGGTGCGCGAGGTGTGCGGCGTCGGGATGTGCGCGCGCGAGTCGATCGCGTGCACCCCCGGGTCGTGCACGCCCGGCGAGCCGAGCCCCGAGACCTGCAACGCGCTCGACGACGACTGCGACGGCGAGACCGACGAGGATCCCGGCCTCTGCGCGCCCGGCGAGGGCTGCCCGAACGGCACGTGCAGCCGCGGGACCGGCGGCGGCGCCCCCGGGAGCACCGGCGCGGGCGCCTCCGGGGCCTCCGGCGGCGGCGCGCCCGACGAGGGGGGCGATCGCGGCGGCAGCTGCGCCGTCGACCCCCGGGGCGGGTCTCCGTGGCGGCTGCTGCTCCTCTCGCCGCTCGCCCTCCTCGCGTCGCGGCGCCCGCGGAGGGCGTTCACGGCGCGGTAGGGTCACTACCGCACTGGGCTCTTGCCTCGAGTTTTAACGCGGAAGCGCTCGTCTGGCCAGGGATGCAGAATGCGTACAAGGGGGATCCAGCGCTGGGCGAGGCGCTGCATCCGTGCACAGGTGGTGCGGTCACGCTGACTTCGGCGGCGGAGCGCGCGATGCCAGTGACGGGTCACCTGGGTACGGAACCACTGCAACGATCGACCGTTGGACGGTACGGCGTAATACAAGAAATGTTCTTGCACTACACTTCGCAGCCGCTTCCCCTGCTCGGGGATGAGGTGATGTCGGCGCCGCTGCAGCTCGGCCTTGACCTCGTGCAGCTTCTTCCGCATCCGCTCCCGCATGGTTCGCCGTACGATGAGAAACTTCCCCATCCAAGTCTTTCCGCAAATGTGCGTGAAGCCCAGGAAGTTGAAGCTCTCCGGCTTTCCCTGACCCTTCTCCTGTAGATTGGACGCCGCGTGGCGCCCAAATTCGAGGATGCGGGTCTTGTCGGGGTGCAACTCCAGCGCGAACTTCCGCAATCTCTCGCGGAGATTTTGCAGGAACCGCTCGGCGTCCGTGCGGTACTGGAATCCAACGACGAAGTCGTTCGCAAAACGCGTGATGATGACGCTCCCGCGCGCATACCGGCTCCTCCATTGCTGGACCCACAGGTCGAGGACATAGTGGAGATGGATGTTCGCCAGCAAGGGTGAAACCGTTGCTCCTTGCGGAGTACCCTCCTCCCCCCTCGTCCACTCCTCACCCTCTATCACTCCTGCGCTCAACCACTTCCGGAGGAGACGCAGCATCCTCTTGTCCGCGATTCGGTGCTCGAGAAACCTCACCATCCACCCGTGATCGATGGCATCGAAATAGCCATGGATGTCGGAATCAAGGAACCAGCTCACCTTGCATCGACGAATCCCGACGGCGAGGGCATCCAGCGCATGGTGCTGGCTGCGCCGCGGCCGAAATCCGTACGAGAAGCCGAGGAAATCCGCTTCGTAGATGGCATTCAGCACTTCGACGACGGCTCGCTGGACGATCTTCTCCTCCAACGAGGCTATGCCGAGCGGCCGCTGCCCCCCCGTCTGCCTTCGGAATGTACACTTCCGCGACGGTTTTGCCCGGTACGCCCCACTGTGCAATCGCGCATGCAGCTCCAGGAGGTTGTCCTCTAGGTTGCCCGCGTATTGCTCCCACGTCACCCCGTCGACTCCGGGTGCCGCATTCCGTTGGTTGGAGGTAGGGGCGCGGTGCAGGTGGGCGCTCTCGAGGACCTCGCCGGCAATGACGTTCGTTCGCACCGCCTCGATGATTGGGGTGTCACGGTCCGAGGTGCATCAAGGACACGGAGCGAGGTCGGGCGAATATCCACTACGGAGAGCGTGCGGAAACAGCCAACCATCGTGTTTTTATGCATCATCAAGCTCCCCACTCGGTGTTCCCAATGGGTGGATTGAGGTTCCGCCGCCCGCGTTCTTGACCTTGTCGTTGATCCTCCGGGCGATGCATTGGGCACCGTCCACGAAGGCGACGATCGAGCGCTTCCGCGCGCTGCTGCATGAGAGCTCGGTCGAGTGGTGGACGGCGACGGCGTCTGCGAGCCAGCGTGCGGGGCAGATCCTGCCGCGATGCCATCGACAGGGGGCCGCGGTGTGGGGGGCGGCGTGTGCGCTGGGGATCCGCGGGCGTAAGATGGGAAAATGGATGATGTTCGGCGCCTCGCCCGCTCAAAGCGATGGCGACGCGCGCCGATTATGGCAGCATGCATCGCACATTCCCGCAGCAGGGCTCCTGTGGACACCACCATTCCCGTCTGCTCCGATCCAGGGGCTTCGTCCCGTTACGCCATCATCGAGGTCCTCTACGAGGGTTCAGACACCCTTCTTTACCGGGGTGTGCGCGAAGACGACGGCCTTCCCGTGGTGCTCAAGGTCCTTCGGCGCGACCACGCGAGCCCTCGCGCCCTCGAGCGGCTGCGCCACGAGTACGAGGTCGCCCGGGCGCTCGAGACCACGGCCATCATCAAGCCCTATGCGCTCGAGACGCTCGGCGGTCAGCCGGCGCTGGTCCTGGAGGATTTCGGCGGCGTGTCGCTCGATCGGCTCCAGGACTGGCCGATACCTCTACCTCTCGAGCGCTTCTTTCCCGTCGCCGTCCGTTTGGTCGAGGCGCTCAGCGCGCTGCATCGACACGGCGTCGTCCACAAGGACATCAAGCCTCAAAACCTGCTCCTCCACCCCGCCACCGGCGAGGTGAAGATCACCGACCTGGGGATTGCGTCCCGGGTACCCCGCGAGCTCCAGCACCTCGAGCACGTCGGACTCATCGAGGGGACCCTGGCCTACATGGCCCCGGAGCAGACAGGCCGGATGAACCGCTGGATCGACGAGCGGACCGATCTCTACTCCCTCGGCGTCGTCTTGTACGAGATGCTGACGGGCGCTCTGCCGTTCCGGGCCAGTGATCCTGTTGAGTGGGTCTATTGCCACATCGCCCAGAAGCCGGTCCCGCCGCACGCGCTCGTCCCGTCGATTCCCCCGCTCCTGTCGGAAGTCGTGCTCAAGCTGCTCTCCAAGGCCGCCGAGGAGCGTTACCAGAGCGCGGCCGGCCTGCGGCACGATCTGGACGAGTGCTTCGCAAGGTGGCGGACGAGCGGCGCCATTGCGCCCTTCGCGCTCGGGGCGCGCGACGTCTCCGACCGGTTCCAGGTGCCGCAGCGGCTGTACGGGCGCGAGCGCGAGGTGGAGGCGCTTCTCGCCGTGTTCGAGCGGGTGGTGGCGCAGGGCCGGCCAGAGCTGGTGCTGGTGTCGGGCTACTCGGGCATCGGGAAGTCGTCGCTGGTCGCCGAGCTGCACCGGCCGATCGTGAGGCAGCGGGGGTTCTTCCTCGCCGGCAAGTTCGATCAAACCGCGAGGGACGTCCCCTACCGCGCTTTCCATCAGGCGTTCCGGGCGCTTTTGCAGGAGATCCTCGGCGCGAGCGAGGAGCAGGTCGAGCGCTGGAGACAGCGCTTCCGGGAGGCCCTTGGCTCGCACGGCAGGCTGCTCGCCGACGTGCTCCCCGAGCTCGGGCTGCTCCTTGGCCCGCAGCCGCCCGTGCCCGAGCTGCCGCCCGCCGAGGCGCAGAGCCGGCTGCTCGCGACGCTTCAGCGCGTGGTCGCGGCGTGCGCCCAGAAGGAGCACCCCGTGGCGCTCTTCCTCGACGATCTGCAGTGGGCCGACGCGGCCAGCCTCCAGCTGCTCGAGCAGCTCGCCACCTACACCGGGCCCGCGCACCTGCTGCTGATCGGCGCGTACCGCGACAACGAGGTCGGCCCCGCGCACCCGCTACGGCTCACGCTGGCCGAGGCGCGGAAGCGCGGCGCCACCGTCTCCGAGCTCGTCCTCGAGCCGCTCTCCGCGGCCCACGTCACGGCGCTCGTCGCCGAGGCGGTCCACGCGCCGCACGCGCCCACAGAGCAGGTCGGGCCGCTCTCGCAGCTGGTTTACGAGAAGACCGGCGGAAACCCGTTCTTCGTGCTCCAGTTCCTGATCGCGCTGCACCAGGAGGGGCTCATCGCCTTCGACGCGGAGGAGGCCAGGTGGCGGTGGGACATCGCCGCGATCCGCGACAAGGGGTTCACCGACAACGTCGGCGAGCTGATGGCGGGCAAGCTCAAGCGGCTCTCGGGCCCGACGCGGGACGCGCTCAAGTTCGCTGCGTGCCTCGGCAGCAGCCTGGAGCTCGACACGCTCGCGGTGGTCGCGGGCCGTCCGGCGGCGGAGCTCCGCGACGCGCTCGAGGAGGCCGTGCGGGAGGGGCTGCTGCTCCGCCGGGGCTCGGCCTATCGATTCCTCCATGACCGGGTACAGCAGGCCGCTTACTCGCTCATCCCGGCGGGACAGCTCGCCGAGATGCACCTGGGGATCGGGCGGCTGCTCCTCACGGCGCAGCGCGCGGAGGAGCGCGACGAGGCGCTCTTCGATGTCGTCGGCCATCTCAACCGCGGCGCCGCGCTCCTGCATTCCCAGGCGGAACGGGACGAGGTCGCGGCGCTGAACCTGCGCGCCGGCAGGAAGGCCAAGGCGGCCGCGGCCTTCCAGACCGCCGCCGCGCTCTTCGCCGCGGGCCTCTCGCTGCTCGCGCTGGGCTCCTGGGAGACGCAGCACGAGCTGACCTTCGAGCTGACCTTCGAGCGCGCGCACGTCGCGTACATCACCGGCGGCTTCGACGAGGTCGAGCGGTTCCTGGACGAGCTCATGGAGCGCGCGAGGACCCGGCGCGAGACGGCCGCCGCCGTCGAGCTCGCCGTTGCCTTCTACCAGACCCGCGGGCAATACGCCCGCGCGGTAGAGATCGGCCTCTCGTGGCTCCGCGCCTGCGACATCGATCTGCCGCTCCACCCCGCCGGCGCACAGATTGACAGGGAGACCGAGAGCGTCTGGCAGGCCCTGGGCGACCGCGTCATCGAGGACCTGATCCATCTGCCCCCCATGACGGACCCGGAGATCGAGATCACGATGGGCGTGCTGCAGCGTATGGTCCTCCCAGCGGTCTTCGTGGACCCGGACCTGCACGTCCTCGTCGTCCTGCGCATGGTCAAGCTCAGCCTGCGCCACGGCAGCGCCGAGAGCTCCGCGTATGCGTACACTGCCTTCGCGAGGGTGATCGGCCCGACGTTCGGGCGATACCAGGAGGCCTATCGGTTCGGCAAGCTCGGCCACGACCTGGCGGACAGGAGCGGCCTCCTCACCACGAAATCGGTGGTGTTCAACCTCTTCGGACAGCATGTCGTCTTCTGGACACGCCACTACAGAGAGACGTATCCGTACACGCGCGCCGGCTTCAGCGCCGCGGTCGAGTCCGGCGATCTGAACAACGCGTGCTTCAGCTGCCTCTGGGCCGCGGTGTTCCGGCTGCTCTCTGGCGAGCCGCTGGAGGACGTGCTCCGCGAGGTCGACGAGCGCCTGGGCTTCGTGCGCAGGGCCGGTTACGCGTTCGCGCACATCGCCCTCCTCTGCGACCACGCCATGATCCAGACGCTGCGCGGGAGACCGGTCCGCTTCTCGATGCTGGACGGGTCCGATCTGGATCCGCCGGCCTTCGAGGCGCAGCTGGAGGAGGAGGATCTGCAGGGGGCTCGCGCTCTCTATTACAGCTTGAAGGCGCAGGCGCTCTTCGTCCTCGGCTCTCCCAGAGAGGCGTCCGCGGCGGCGACCCGCGTGATGGTCGAGCACCCCTTCAGGATCGCGCCGTACCCGCTCATCGCCGAGAACTTCTACTATCTCGCGCTCGCGCTCGCGGCCCTCTTCAACGAGCCGCACGAGGCGCACGAGGCGGAGCCCTCCCCGCCGCAGGCGCTCCCTGAGCGGCTCCTCGAATGCGAGCGGCAGCTCGGCGAGTGGGCCAGGAGCGGCCCCGACAACTTCCTCCACAAGCACGCCTTGGTCCGCGCCGAGATCGCCCGGCTCCGGGGGCACGAGCTGGAGGCCATCCGGCTCTACGAGCAGGCCATCGCGGCGACGCGGCAGGGCGGCTTCGTCCAGCACGAGGCCATCGCCTGCGAGCTCGCCGCTCGGTTCTACCGCGCGCGCGGCCTCTCCACGTCCGAAGGCGCCCACCTGCGAGAGGCCCGCGCCGCCTACGTCACGTGGGGCGCCCACGCCAAGGTGGATCAGCTCGATCAGCGCTACCCCCACCTCGCCCCGCGCAAGCCGATCGCCCCCACCGTCACCTTCGCCGTACGGGCCGAGCAGTTCGACGTCCTGCCGGTGGTCAAGGCCTCGCAGAGCATCTCCGGCGAGCTCAAGATCCCGCGCCTGCTCGAGACGCTGCTTCGCCTCGTGGTCGAGCACGCGGGCGCCGAGGAAGGCTGTGTCCTCCTGGTCCGGGAAGATCGCCTGTGGGCTGCGGCGATCGAGACGCCAGGGGGCGCGGTGCGGCTGCTCGATGCGGACGAGGCGCAGTCGGCCGCGCTGCCGCAGTCCGTCCTCAACTACGTTCGCCGGAGCCACGAGCGCGTGCTGCTCGACGACGCCGCCGCCCGGCACCCCTTCATGGAGGACGAGTATTTCCGGCGCAAGCGCCCGAGATCGGTGCTGTGCCTCCCGATCGTGCGCGAGGCCCGGCTGCTCGGCCTGCTCTACCTGGAGAACAACCTCGCCACTGGCACCTTCACCCCCGGGCGGCTCAGCGTCATCGAGCTGCTCGCCTCGCAGTCGGCCATCTCGCTGGAGAACGCCCTGCTCTATACCGAGCTGGAGCAGGAGAACGCCGAGCGGCGGCGAGCGGAACAGGCGCTCAAGGCCAATCAGGAGATGCTCCAGGCCATCGTCGACAACTCGGCGGCGGCTATCTACATCAAGGATCGCGACGGCCGACATCTGCTCGCCAACCGGCACGTGGGCACCATTCTGCGCCTGCCGGGCGAGAAGATCCTCGGAAAGACCAACGCTGATCTCTTCCCTGCTCCGATGGCCGAGGCCATCCAAGACCACGACCGGAAGGTGATCGAGGCGGGCGCGCCGATGGAGTGGGAGGAGGAGATCCCGCTGGAGGACGGGCCGCACACCTTCCTGTCGGTCAAATTCCCTCTCGGCGAGGGGCCCGCGCCCCGCGCGATCGGCGGCATCTCCACCGACATCACCGAGCGCAAGCGGACCGAGCAGGCCGTGCGCTTCCTGGCCGAGGCGAGCTGCAAGCTGATGACGCTGGGCTACGGCGCGACGTTCGAGAGCGTGGCGCAGCTCCCGGTGCCGGAGCTGTCGGATCAGTGCGTCATCGAGGTGCTCCTCGAGGGCAGGACGCCGGGCTGGACGGTCGCGGCAGGGGTGCCCAGCGAGCAGCTCGACGCGCTGAAGAACGCGCTGCGCGTTCTGGCAGCGGCGTCGCCGGCCGGAGCCGAGGGCGAAGAGGGCCGCGTCACGCCGCCGCTACAGCAGGTGGGTTCGCTCGACCCGCGGGTCAGGCATCTCTGGGAGCAGCTCGGCGTTCATGCGTTCCTGCGGGTCCCGCTGGCCGCGCGCGACCGGTACTTCGGCGTCATGACCCTGCTGGCGACGGCGCCCGAGCGCCGTTATGGCCCCGCCGAGCTGCGGCTGGCCGAGGAGCTGGGGTGCCGCGCGGCGCTCGTGCTCGACAACGCCCGACTGTTCGCCGAGGCCCAGGAGGCGATCCAGCGGCGGGACGAGTTCCTCGTCGTCGCCTCTCACGAGCTCAAAACCCCGCTGACCTCGCTGCAGATGCAGGTGCAGGCGGTCGAGCGCCTGCTGCGCCGCCGCTCGCTCGCGGAGCTCCCCCCCGAGCGGATCGAGGCGATGCTCCAGATCCTCGGCCGCCAGACGTCGCGGCTCGGGTGCCTGGTCGACGAGCTGCTCGACGTCACGCGGCTGAACGCCGGGCGGCTGGCGCTCGCGCGGGCGCCGGTCGATCTGGCGGCGCTGGCGAGCGAGGTCGTCGAGCGGATGCGCCCGCAGCTCGCGGCGTCCCACTGCCGGACGCAGCTCGAGCTGGAGGAGCCCGTGGTCGGGTGCTGGGATCCGTCTCGCATAGAGCAGGTCATCATCAATCTCCTATCGAACGCGATGAAGTACGGCGCAGGCAGGCCTATCCTCGTCGGCGCGCGGCGGCAGGCCGATCGCGCGCTGCTCATCATCCGGGATGAAGGGATCGGGATCGGGGCGGCCGATCAGGGCAGGATCTTCGAGCGCTTCGAGCGCGCGGTGTCGGTGCGCAACTTCGGCGGCCTCGGCCTCGGGCTCTACATCGCACGCTCGATCGTGGCGTCGCACGGCGGATCCATCCGGGTGGAGAGCAAGCCGGGGGCCGGCGCGACGTTCGTGGTGGAGCTCCCGCTGAACCCGCCGGAGGCGGAGGAGCGCGGTGTCGCGCCGGCCTAGCCCTACTTTCTACATTTGTACGCCCCGGGAGCCGCCGCGCTCGCCCGAGTTCCTCGTGGCCCTGGACACTGCAGCCGTGCTCCTTGACCTCCGCGCCCGCGCCACTGCCGAGGAGGGTGGCGCCGAGAGCACACTCCCTCCCCGGCGATGCCTGCGGGCACCGGCGAGCTGTAAGACTTCGGCGGCGATTCCCGGCTAGCGGCCGGCTCGACTATCGGCGCGAGCTTGCTCACCTCTCCGGTGCTGGCGGCAGGCCGAGCAGCCGACCAATCGCCTCGTGAATGACCCGGGCCGCCACCTCATCCCCGAGGGCGACGACGCGGCTCAGCGTGCTGCCGAGCGAGGCGACCACGGCGGCCCGAGGCGACGGGTCAGTCGGCGGGAGCTGCTCAGGCGCAGTCCTGCAAACGCCTATTCGTTGGGCCCGCGTTGGGACGATGGCTTCCGAGGGGGTGCGATCCGTCGTCACGCTCCCTTGAAATCTCGGGGAAAGCGACCGATCGCAACGGTTCGCCCCCGCGAGATCGTCCCGCCAGAGAAACCGGTCGATACCGAGCAGTCGCTGGAACAGGTGCGATTTTCGTCGTTTCCGCCTGTTTCGCCGCCGAAGGCGGCTCCGGTGTGGCCCAACGGGGCGCCCTCCGCCGCCGCGTCGCCCGCGGTGAAGGGCTCGCGGCATCACCGGTCCCACCGTACGGCCACGCTGCACGCGCTGGTTGATATAGAGAACCTTACGCGATCCGCATCCCTCCTGGAAGCGTGACGCTGTATCAGTAACTTATTCATGCATCGAGGGGGCCGCTTTCACTCCACAGCCTGCGGGACGAGGTGACTTCGGTGCCCGAGGCACCCAAGATCATCGAAGAATACTTGCGCTCCGGGGGAGTACCCCTGTGAAGAGGCTTTCAATACGCGTTCTTGCGCAGCGGTACCAGCGAGGTGCCTGGTCCCGGCACCTAAACGGCTCGCCGGCACCGGCACGCTCACGTCAGCCGATGTTCGCCAGAGCAGCGCCTCGAGCCCGAGCAGCCATCCTTGAAACCGGTGACCGGTTTCGAACGCCCGACGCAACTAGTGACTCGTGACGGGATTCTCACGTCGAGCCCGATCGGAGACTTGCCGAGATGCTGGAATATTCTGGTTTCAATCAAGCCCTGCGGAGGAAGCTCTCTGGATTGCGACTGCCCGCGGCCGCGCTCGCGCTCCTTGCTCTAGCCTGTGGCCCCACTCTAGCCTGTGGCTCCGACGGACCGGAGAGCACGGGCTCGCCCGCTGGTGGCACGGGCTCGCCCGCCGATGGCACGGGCTCGCCCGCCGGTGGCACGGGCTCGCCCGCTGGTGGCACGGGCGCGACCGGGAGCGGCGGGACGAACACCGGCGGTAATTCGGGCTCCGGAGGAGGAGGCACGGTAGGAGCCGGCGGTACCTCGGCGAGCGGAGGCGCTTCCGGGTCGGGAGGCGGCTCCGGCGGTCTGGGCGGCGCGACCATGTTCAACGATACCTTTTGTAAAGACACGTCCGGCACTCCCATCTACTCGCAGGGTGGAGGCGTGCTTCAGGTCGGCGACACGTATTACTGGTACGGGGTGCAGTACCGTGGTGCGCGCTCGTACGTCGATAATCCGGTCAAGAACGGCGACACGACATTCGAGGGGATCACCACCTACTCCTCGAAGGACCTCGTGAACTGGAAGCACGAAGCTACGGATAAACCCGCCGACGTGGGGAGTTGGTTCGGGCGGCTGGGCGTCGCGTACAACGAGAACACGCGCAAGTACGTCTTGGTCGCCCAGGCATGGGTCGGTGGTGATGCTAATTCGGTGTATTTCGCGACCAGCGACTCCCCGGCGGGTGGTTTCGTCTACGAGCACGTTCAGGCGAACCCGCCCGGGATCGCCAACGGTGGAACCGGCGACCAAACCATCTTTCAGGACGACGACGGCCAGGCCTATATGATCAGCTCGAGCCAAAAAGGTCGATCGAATCGCTACATCTCGCCGCTGCGAGCGTCCGACTTCCTGCAAGTGGAGCAAGCCATTCCTGTCTATAGGGGCGGCGGCCGCGAGGGGAATTGCATGTTCAAGCACGAGGGGACTTACTATTTCTGCTCCTCGGATTTGCACGGCTGGAACACGTCGGCAACGTATTGCGTCTCTGCCACGAACATTCGCGGACCATGGAGCGAAGAGTTCGTCATGAAGAACACCGAGCTGGACTACAGCCATGTGACGCAAACCGGCTTCTTCGTCCACGTCTACGGCACGGAGCAGACCACGATCATTTACGCGGGAGATCGCTGGGCGGATTTTGCTGGTAATGGGATTGGCTTCAACCAGTGGGTGCCGCTCAGCTTCCGGGGAGGAGAGCCGTACTTTCACTCGCTCAGCGCGTGGACGCTGAATGCGACGACGGGGCGCTGGGCCGTCGCGCTCGAAAACAACTGGGTTCTCAATCCAACGTTCGAGGCGGATCGGATCACGGTCTCGACGCCCGTTGGCTGGTCCGCCAGCAACGGCTCGAACTCCCAGGACGGACGCACGGGCAGATGGTCCTGGCAGCTGAACGGTACGGCGAGCTTGAGCCAGAGCGTAGCGGACCTGCCGAACGGCACCTATACGCTCGAGGTTTGGGCCAAGAGCAATGGTGCGGGAGCGGAGCTCTACATCCAGAACTACGGCGGCGCCGGCAAGATCGCCCCGATTCCCGAGAGCACGAGCTGGAGCCGAGTGACGATCAGCGACATCGCCGTCAGCGACGGCCGCGTCGAGTTCGGCGTGACGAGCAGCGGACAGACCGTGAAGGTGGACGACTTCACCTTGATCGCGGCCAGCGACTGAGGAACTTCTTTCAATGGGTCGACACCAAGCCATGTGGCCGCCAAGGCACTGCTGCGTTGGTGTCGGAGGAAACCGAACATGGCGAGCTTGGCACAGCACGTGCTCTTATTGGCATGCGGCCACTGCGCGCGGGCGATCTCAGCAGAGCCCGCGGGCGCTGGCGAGCGGCAAGGCTCCCGCAGCGGAGTCCACGCGAGCGGCGGGCTCGACGTTCGGCCCAGGCATGCTCACCCCTCCGGTGCCACCGGCAGCCCGAGCAGCCGACCGATCGCCTCGTGAACGACCCGGGCCGCCACCGCATCTCCGAGGGCGACGGCGCGGCTCAGGGTGCTGGCGAGCGAGGCGACCACGGCTTCCCGAGGCGACGGCTCGGTCAGGGCAAGCTCCCCAGGCCCGGCGTTTGACATTTGGGCCCGGGTTGGGCCCATGCCGTCCGAGGGGGTGCGATCCGTCATCACACGCTGCCAAAATCCCGGGGCAGGCGACGGCTCGCACCGGTTCGCCCCCGCGGAACAGTCCCGCCAGAAACACCGGTGGATGGCGAGCGGTTGCTGGAAACAGTAGCGATTCTCATGGCTTCCGCCTGTTTCGCCGCCGAGGGCGGCTCTGGTGTGGCCCAACGGGGCGCCCTCCGCCGTCGCGTCGCCCGCGGTGAAGGGCCCGCGGCATCACCGATCGGGGTCGGCGCCTGGCCTGGCGGCGCAGCGCCGCGGGATTCTCCTTCGCTCGCCGCCCTGTTGTCGGGCCCCTCGATGCGCTGCCGCCTGTTTCGGGATCGTGCCTGCGTGCCCGCACTCTGCCAGCCCAACGTTGAATTGACCTGCGGCGCGAAGCGCCGTCAGGTCCAATTCTGTGTTGGGCGGTGCCTGGTCGCGCATCATGGGATCAGACATCCGAGAGCCGCCTCTTGCCGGGCTGAGAGCCGCCGCTCGCCGCAGCAGCGGTCGTGGTCGCGCCGTACCTCTCCGCCATGGCGCCGCCAGGTCCCGCCGGCTTTCGTCCCGCTGAATTCCCCGCGGAGCACGAGCGGCCCGTGTTTCGCTTGCAGCCGCCGGGATTCTCACCCAAGCGGAGTCTCGGCCGCTGTCGGCGCGTCCAAGGACCTTGCGGCCAGCGCCGCACGCGTGCGCGCCTCGCGAACCGCATCAGACCGTGTTGTATGGCCTTGTTCAGGAGCACCTCGCGACCTACGTCGCGCACGCAGCGCGCACGTACGCGGCCCCGCTCTCGAAGTGCGTTGTCGCCGCCTTCGATGGCTACCTCGCCTGTGGCGATCTCGCGCGAGGTTTCGTCCGATGTCACTGCGATGGCTGCGGTCACGATGTGCTCGTCGCCTTCTCATGCAAGCTCCGCGGCCCCTGCCCCAGCTGCGCCTCGCGCCGGATGTGCGATGAGGCGGCGACGCTCGTCTATCGTATCTTGCCCAACGTGCCCGTCAGGCAGTGGGTCATGTCGCTTCCGTTTGAGCTGCGTGCGCTTGCGGCCAAAAGGTCCGACGTCCTCGCGGCGATGGAGCGCATCTTCGCGGAGGAGATCGCCCGCGTGACCACGCGGCTCGCGAGCATCGCCGGCGCACGGACGGGCTCGGTCGGGTTCCCTCAGAGATTCGGCTCGAGCTTGAACGTTCACGTCCATTTTCACACGCTGGCAATCGACGGCGTTTTCGAGAAGACCGCCGCTGGCAATCGACGGCGTTTTCGAGAAGACCGCCATGGGCGTGCGCTTCCACGATGCGCCGCCGCCTTCAAGAGAGCGACGCTTCTCCGCGGCGTGCGACGGGTTCGACGTGCATTGCGCGGTGCGCATCGCAGCGGATGACGGCGGTCGACGACCCGCGCGCGAGAGGCTCGTGCGGTACTGCTCCCGCCCGGCCTTCGCACTCGCTCGAATCGAGCTCCTGCCCGATGGGCGTATAGCGTACTTGCTGAAGACACCTCGGCGGGGACGCACTCACCGCGTCATGAGTCCAATGGAGTTCATGGCCCGGCTCGCGGCTTTGATTCCTCCGCCGAAGATCCCGCTTGTGAGATACCATGGCGTGTTCGCGCCTCGCTCGTCGTGGCGCTCTCTCGTGACACCCAAACCTCCGGCCCGCGCCGCGAAGTCTGAGCCGTGCGCGGGGCACGCGCCTCTGCCCGCCGCGCCCGCGCCCGCATCGCCCGCGCCCGCGTCGCCGTGCGCTCCGCCGGCGCTCTCAGCGAGGTCGCTCGCGCATGCCGAGCCCACGGTGCGAGTCGAGCCGACCCTGATCTCGGTCTTGCACTGGGGGCGGCTGCTCGAAGGGGAGTTGTTCGCAACGTCGCGCTACGTCGAGTGGGCCGTGCTCATGAAGCGTTCGTTCGGCTTCGATGCGCTCCGCTGCCCGAAATGCGAACGGAGGATGCGCGTGCTTTCCACGATCACCGACTCAGCGGTGGTGCGCCGCATCCTCGATCATCTGAACTTGCCCTCACAGCCCCGAACGGCAGCACCCGCGCGCGATCCAACGTGGGAACCGATGGCGTTCGGGTTCGACGCGGCGTAGGTGGGCACCCGGCCCGAGCCCGTCATGGCGAACGCACGTCGCGGTCCGTCGAGCCAGAGCTGCACCCAATGCACGGCGCGCGGGCCCTGCGACGGGGCGAGCGGGTGTTTGATGCGCGATAGACGGCTCGCCAGGCGCCGTTCCCGCGGGGCTTGACACGGGCGAGAGCTCTATCGTTTCCTATCCGCTTAGATGGCTGTTCCGCAGGAGTAGCCGCTCCGCGGAGCGGCGACACGGCAACCCACAGCCAAGCGCATGTCAACCATCGCATGCAGCGTGGCTGTACGATTGGACGGCCGCTACGAGAGGAGCTTGACTTTCGGATCGAGTTTGGATTTCCTAGCCTATCGAGAGGATTGGAGGAAGGCATGCAGCACGCAGGGGGCGCGGCCCCGGACATCGGCCCCGCGACCCCGGACATCGGCGCCGCGGCCCCAGACATCGGCGCCGCGACCCTGAAGCGGGTCACCCGTGGCCTGATGCCGCTCTTCTGCCTCATGTACCTGATCGCGTACATCGACCGGCAGAACGTCTCCTATGCCAAGCTGGAGATGGTGGGCGCCCTGGGCCTCACCGAAGCCGCATACGGCCTCGGCGCCTCGCTGTTCTTCCTCGGCTACTTCCTGTTCGAGGCGCCGGCCAACCTGATCCTCGTCCGCGTCGGCGCCGGGGTCTGGTTCAGCCGGATCATGGGCACCTGGGGCCTCGTCACCATCGCGCTGGGGTTCACCCAGAGCCCGGCCATGTTCTTCGTCCTGCGCTTCCTGCTGGGCGTGACGGAGGCCGGCTTCTTCCCGGGCGTGCTCTACGTCCTGACCCTCTGGTACCCGCATGCGCACCGCGCCCGCATGATCGGCGCCTTCATGATGGCCAGCGCCCTGGCCAACGCGGTGGGCTCGGTCGTCGGCGGCGCGCTGCTCGATCTCAACGGCCTCCTGGGACTGGCTGGCTGGCAGTGGGTGTTCGTGGCCACCGGCGCTCCCGCCGTCCTGCTCGCGCCCTACGTCCTCTGGCGCCTGCCGAGCCACCCCGAGCAGGCCCGCTTCCTCACCCCCGACCAGAAGGCCTGGCTCGCCAGGACCCTCGCCGCGGAGCCCCGCCAACAGGCGGAAGGCTCCCCCTGGCGGGCCTTGCTGGACATACGAGTGATGGCGCTCGCCGGCCTGTATGTCGGCTTGCCGCTCGGCGCTTACGGCCTCAGCTACTGGCTGCCCACCCTCGTGAAGGGCTTCGGCGCCTCGAACATCCAGAACGGCTTCATCAACGTCATCCCCTGGGTCTTCGTCGCCTTGGCGCTCTGGTGGGTGCCGCGCCATGCCGCCCGCAACGGCGTCAGCGCCTGGCACATCTCCGGCCCCATGCTGCTGGGCGCCGTCACCCTGGTGCTGAGCGTGGTCGTGCCGGGCGCAGCGCCCAAGTTCGCCCTGCTGTGCGTCGCCGCCGCCGCCATCTTCGCCGGCCAGCCGGTGTTCTGGAGCGTGCCCCAGAAGCTCCTCGCGGGCCCGCACGCCGCCGCTGGCATCGCCGCCATCAACTCGGTGGGCAACCTCGGCGGCTTCGTGGCCCAGAACGTGGTGCCGCGCATCTACGACGCGACCGGCAGCCAGCTCGCCCCCATGCTGTTTCTGGCCGGCTGCCTGCTCATCGCCGGCGTCAGCATCCGGGTGCTCGTCCCCCGGCTGGCAGGCTGGTAGGGCGCCGGCGGATCAGGCCTGGCGGCCGCAGGCCGCCGCCAGCATCCGCAACTTCTACCCAGCGTCCGCAAGGCCAGCGAGCGAATGTCGCGTGGCAGTGCAGTGGGCTCCGTCCGCGTGGCGGAGAGAGCGCTGACCTCGCCCGCGTCGCGCGGACGGTTCATGACGCAGTGATGGTGGTGCCGTGCGCCTGGGCAGGCCAAGCCGATAACCACGGTCCTGCACCGCAAACTCGCCCGGAAGGAGCCTCGACCAACACGCGCCCTGCGCGGACGCGCGTGGCGAGGTGTCGCCTGGCCCTTTCCCGTTCGCTTCACGCGGTGCAGGACTTCTACGCACACCCGAACTGGGTCGAGCTCGGCGACGACGTCCTCGTGGACCAGTCGCTCACCGTCACGAGGAGCTCAACAAAGACAAGAGCACCTTGCCCGGTCGCACGGCGCAGCATCGAGCGGAGAAGCCGCTCGCGATCCGACAGACACGCCATGAGTGGTGCCGACTCGATCAGCTCGCTCACGATGCGTGGGCGATGCTGGAGCCCCTGTCCGCGCAGGATCCGGAGCAGAAGGTCTGCCCATCATCGCAAGCGGGCAAGCCGCCGCCCCGCCGGACGTCCCCGTGCTCGTGGCGTCGGAGCTCGCTGGATCGAAGTCCGGGTTCTCGGGGCTGCACGCGACAGGCAGACACAGCGTGCTCATCAGGAAAAGCTCTTCATGATGAGCATTGTACACCGAGGCACTGCGCCCCTGCAGAGGGAAGTCCTCGCGTCGCGGTGCGTGGTTGCGCACAGCAGGAAAACGGCGCGATCCGATGCGGTTCGAGCGAAGGACGACCGGGGTTGCCGGCATCCACCCGGTAACCGTCGAACGGCGGCGCAGGAGCCAGCCGAGCCTCGAGAATCGCCGATGTCCGCCGTGCGGGGACCGCGAGCGGTGCTATGGTGCGCCGCACCCCGTGGTCCCCGACATGCTCCGAGCGTGACGGCTCCTCTCGGGGCGCTTCATGTCTTACACAGGGAGATCAGATTCATGCGACAGTCTTATTTTACTCTTGCAAGAGTGTTGTGTGTCGCGGGGGCGGCCCTGGCCGCCTCGGCCTGTGGAGGCGACGAGGGCGCTTATTCCGATCCGGCTCCTGACATCGAGCGCGCCGGCACGGGATCGCTGCTAGCTAGAGGACGCCTTCGACTCCCCGCCGTCCGGCGCGGGCTCGCCGGGTGACGAAGGATCCCCCGGAGGCAACGCGAGCGGGACCTGCCAGCTGCCCGACGGTCCGCGCTCGTTCGACGAGCTCAAGGGCCCGCCCGGAAGCCTGGCAGCCGATTGCGTTCCCACGTGGACCGGGGAGCAGCTGAGCTCCGGGTTCGCCGCGATCCGCGACAGCCGGCTGCTCACCGTGCCGGAGCAAGCCGAGTTTCTGCGGCGGATTCCCTGGCTCGCGGCCGACAACGGCTGCGAGGAGCGGGCCGAGGCAGCGGTCTACTTCTTCCACCAATGGGACTATCCGACGCCCTACTTTGCCAGAGTCAGGGCAAAGCCGCGCAAGCGGCTGGTCTTCCAGACAACCAACGAGCCGTCTCGAACCGTGACGTGGTCCCACCACGTCGCGCCCGTGGTCCGGGTCGGTGGACAGCTCATGATCCTGGACGTCGCCATCGATTTTGGCGATCGAGCATTGCGTAGAATTGCTTGGCAGCGGGACTGGTAGTTGCATCGCCGCACTCAGAACCACGCAACGTCAACGTTGGCGATTCGCAGTGGCCGGTACCTTCCCATACAAGCCAAAACGCAAGAGTATCGTTCTAGAGAGCGCGCAAGGTTCGCGCTTTACGGACCAACCCACAGAGCCATGTAAACGTCGTCAAGATACTCGTTTGGACCGATCTTCAGCCGCCTCGTCTTACGCCCCTCTTCGACGAACCCGAGTGATCGATAAAGCGCGATCGCGGGCTCGTTCGACGAGCGCACCTGAAGCTCGACTTTTTCAACGCGCGGGTTTGACCGCGCCCAGCGCAAGAGCGAGTTCATGAGGGCTCTGCCAACGCCTTGGCGTTGATGGCCTTCGTGAACGGCGATCATCAGCCTGACGACGTGCGACGTCGCGGCAAGTGAGAGCGGTTCCAAGAACGCATGCCCGACGACCGTGCCCGCGTGTTCGGCGACGAGATAGATGCCGCCGCAGCGATCGTCGAGCTCGACTATCTTCTTTCGAAGGTCGTCGTCGACGATTTCGTCGGGCATCGAGGCGAGCTTCCCCGGAACGCTCGCGATCGCGCGCTCGGCTGCCGCGAGCAGCGGCGCGTCCTCCGGCCGTGCTTCTCGGATCAAAGGCACATCGAACCCCATGACGTTCTCTTATCACTCGACGGGGCCGGTTGCAGACGCCGTCACGCGGAGAGCTCGTCCGCTCGCAGCACATCGCGAGGTCAGGAGCCCGTCGCTAGAATGCCGAAGCCTTGCATGCCGAAGCCATGCCCGTGCGCCAGCAGACACCGCCCGGCGGAGACCGGCGCGCCGCCGTCCCCGGCGCGCCCGGTCGGCTCGCCTGCCTGAGGTCCCCGTGATCCGGGCCGCTCGCCCCGAGGAGGCTGAGCTCCTCGGCGCGCTCGCCCTCCGCTCCAAGGTGCACTGGGGCTACACGCGCGAGTTCATGGAGGCGTGCCGCGCGGAGCTCTCGATCTCGCCGGCGTACGTGGCGCGGCATCCGACCTTCGTCCTGGTGCGCGGAGACGATCGGCCGCCATCTCCGACAGTGCCGGCCAAGGCCAAGACAGTTCGGTTTCCGCGGATCTCCGCACCTGTCCTATCCGGGCGCCTCGTCAATGCGGCTTGCTACCGTCGGCGCGACCTTTCTCTCCCCTCCGGTGCTGGCACCAGGCCGAGCAGCCGACCGATCGCCTCGTGAACGATCCGCGCCGCGTCCTCATCCCCAAGGGCGACGGCGCGGTTCAGGGGGCCGGCGAGCGAGGCAACCACGAGGGCCCGAGGCGACGCGTCGGCCGACGCGAGCTTCCCAGGATCGAGGCTCGCCGGTTGGGCCCGGGTTGGGCCCAACCCCACCGACGGGCAGCGATCCGTCGTCACGCCTCCCGTGGGCCCCCGGGTCGAGTACCTCTTCGCCGATTCCATCACGTCGCTGACCCAGGACGAGTCGGGCGTCGACGTCACGTTCCTCAAGGCTGCGCCTCGCCGCCTCGAGCTGGTGGTTGGCTTCCAGTCAGATGCCGGCCCCGCGCACCAGAAGGACCATCCCCGTCCCCATCACGGCGGCGCCGGCATAGCGCAGCCCCCGCGACAGGGACTCTCGACCGGCGGCGAGCTCGCCGAGGACGAGACCGCACAGATGAAGCACGGTCGTGCTCAGCAGAAAGCCCATGGCATACAGCGCCGGGCTGACCGCATGAGGCATCTCCAGGCCGTGGGCATGTCCGTGAAAGACACCGAACATCGCCACGCATCCGGAGAGCAGGAACGGTGAGGAGCCACGGGTCGTGGTGACGATGCCGAGACCGAGCGCCGCGACCGACGCCGCGATGCAAAGCTCGCCCAGGCGCATGGGCCATCGCGCCATCCCCAGGAGGCCACCGACCAGCATCGCGGCGACGAACGTGGCGGGGATCCGGAGGAGGTGCTTTCCGCCGAGCTGCGAGCTGACGACACCGACGCTCACCATCGCGAGCAGGTGGTCCGCGCCGAACACGGGATGGAAGAGGCCCTTCAGAAATCCCGCATCGGCGCCGCCCGGGTGCGCCCAGCTCACGGAGGGCCACGAGACGAGCATGGCGACGAGCAGGGCGCGCGCGCCGGGACAAGAAGCCCATCCCATCGTGTTTTGGATCGTGGATTTCATGAAGCGCCTCTCCTCGTCAGGCGTTCGCCACGCGCGCTGCCGTCGATGCAGGATCGCTGTGGAAGAGCTTGTAGGCGAGCGCCGCGAGCAAGAGCTCGGTACCTGCGATGAGCACGTTCGGGTAGAGCGGGATGCCAGCGACGACCGGGAGCGGCACGTCGGGTCCCGCGAGCAGGCTGGTCCCCGGGATGAGCCACGTAATGTAGAAGAAGGGCGTCCAGATGATGACGACGATCCAGGCCGCCACGTTGAACCCGACCTGCGGCTCCATGGACCGCCGCCACACCATCCACAATCCGACGATCGTCACGCCACACAGGATGAGCAGCATGAGGGCGTCATGAAAGCGCGCATGCTCATGCCATGCAGGGTTGAACAGGTGGGTTTTATTCCAGTCCACGCCGACAGCGACGGTGGCGCCGCTCGCCAGAACGAACGTGAGAACGACTCTTCCCAGGGTACTTCGGTTCATGGTGATAGGCTCCTGACTCTCGTTTGGTTGAAATAGCCCGATTCCCTCATCGGCGCAGCCACCCTGCGTTGAAATTCATAGTAACTTGCTTCTTCGCGGTCTGGATCGCTTCGCGCGGCGATGCGGTGGAGCTGATGATGTTCCCGGGGATGAGCACGATCTCGGGAGCGTCGACGCGCCCTGCCGCGCTGGCGTCATTGAGCCGGCGGGCACGATCGATCCGCTGTGACGAGCCACCCATTTCCCGCACACCGGTGACTCCGTTGGCTATCAGCATTGCCAGTAGGTGGCGGGCGCGTCGGCCAGGAAGACCATAGCCGCCCATTCACAAGAATAACAATATATTGATCCAATCGATCGATTTGATCTGCTGATTGATCCATGGTACGGTCGAATGTCGTGGACCTACGACACCTTCGCTATTTTCTGGCCGTCGCCGAAGAACGCCATTTTGGCCGCGCCGCGCAGCGACTGCACATCGTTCAGCCGGCGCTGAGCATGCAGATTCGGGCGCTCGAAAGCGAGATCGGCGGCGCGCTGTTCGTGCGGACGAGTCGGCGCGTGGAGCTGACCGAAGCCGGCGCATTGCTGGTCGTCGAGGCGCAGCGGGCGGTCGCGCAGGCGGAGCGGGCCAAGGCGATCGTCCAGCAATCGCTGCGCGGCGACATCGGCAAAGTTCGCATCGGTTACGCGGGCAACGCGATCCTCACTGGCAAGATGACGGACCACCTGCGAGCGTTCCGCAAAGCCCATCCTGCCGCGGAGATCGAGCTGCGCGAGATGCCACCTTCGAGGCAGGCGGAAGCCGTGTTGACCGGCGAGGTTGACGTCGGCTACTGCCCGGCGTTCGCTCTCAAGGTAGATCCGCGGTTGAGCGTCCAACCGATCGGCGCTTGGCCGCTGGTGGTCGCGATGGCAGAGGAGCACACGCTCGCGGCGCACAGGCGCGTGACGCCGAAGATGCTCGCCGGAGAGCCGCTCATCATGTTCCCATCGGAAGAGGCCGGTGGCGACGTGCTGAAGAGATTGATTCTCTTGATAGGACGCGAGCCGCGCCGGGTCCACCGCGCCGACACCACCTTGAGCATGCTGTCGTTGGCCGGCGCAGGCCTGGGCGTGGCGCTGGCTCCAAAACCGCTGATTCAGGTGAAGGTTCCCCGCATCGTCTATCGTCCGTTCGTCGCCCCGAAGAACGTCTTCGCCGAGCTGCACCTGATCGGCCGCGCTGACGAGACCGCCGGCGCTGTACGCGCCTTCGTGAAGCTAGCATCCGGCTCCTCGGATCGGGCCACCTCACGGTCGTAAGCTTCCTTTCGTCGATGTCGTCATGCACGCACAGAATGGACACCCTCGGCTACCGATGGGCCGACCTCCACGCTGCTGCGGGCTGTCTTCGCAGGCCCCGCCGCGCGAACGCGTCGAGAGGAGGCTCGGGTCGGTGCAATCGGCATCATGGGTCCAGGCGCCGCTTCGGCTGCCTCATTCCATCCAGGGGGTGCGATCCGTCGTCACGCTCTCCCCAAATCCCCGGGGAAGCGACGGATCGCGACGGTTCAGCGCCGCAAAACAGTCCCGCCAGAGAAGCCGGGCGATGACGAGCGGCCACCGGAAACAGTAGATATTTCATCGTTTTCGCCTGTTGCGCGCAGAGGGCGGCTCCGGTGTGGCCCAACGGGGCGCCCTCCTCCGTCGCGTCGCCTGCGGTGAAGGGCCCGCCGCATCACCGATCGGAGTCGGCGACTGGCCTGGCGGCGCAGCACCGCGATCACGGTGCGGGTGAGGCCACGCGCGGCCAGGCCCTCGTCCAGCGCGGACCAGCAGCGGGTCGCCCCGGGCGTGGCTGCTCTTCTCCTCGTCGCTGGTGGTGGCGAAGAGCAGGCCCCGGGTCGTCAGGAGCACAATCGGCGACCGCCACGTGGGCCCCGAGCCGAGGGCTCCCAGCCGGTGTCCGCCCGCGCGAGCCCCAGCGCGGCGCGCGCGACGCTGCTCGCGTTGACCCCCGCGAAGCCGAGCACCAGCGGCCAGGCGAGCCACGGCGGGAGCGGCAACCCCCCGCGGCCACAGCGCGAACAGGCTCCCGCCGAGCATCACGACCCCGAGGCCGAGCGCGACGACCAGCGCCGTCCTGCCGGGCGGAGCAGAATCGGCATCACCTCAGAATAGACCGCGTCCGAGGACGGTCGCCTCGAAGGAGCCCGTGACCGGCGCTCCCGACTCCGTCGAGGCCTCGTCGAAGTGGATCTTGCCGTCGCCGAACAAGCCCGTGAGCACCGGCTCCGACTGCGTGTAATCAAGCGCGAACGCCATGACCGATTGCCAGTCGTACGGGCCCTCTTTTCCGGCGGCGAAGACTTCCGGGTCCACGAAAAACACGAGGGCGCGCACCGTCCCGTCGGGGAAGCTCCCGACGACCGTCACCTGGGCGCGGCCGCTCGTGATGGACTCGACCCCTGGCTCGGAGCCTTCATAGCCCGCCGCGGAGCCGACGGTCCGGGCCGATTGCGGGTCATCCGCAGGGAACGCGGCGTCGAACGTCCCCGTCCCCGCGGCGAAGGGATCCGGCTCGGTGAGCGACCCCCACGTCGTCGAGAACGTGCCCTTCACGGTCCCGACCGTCGTCAGGCACGCGGTGGCGGGCTGCGGGAACGTCCACGCGGGGGGCGTCGGCGCGATCTCGGCGGTGATCGTGGCGCGGCGCCCGCTCACGAAGCTCCGTATCGCGTCGGTCGCCCCCCTCACGGCCGCCGCGTCCGCGCGCACGTACGGCGCGAGGAGCTCCTCCATCCGGTCGATCTCGAGGAGCAGCGCGTCCTCATTCCAGGCCGTCTCGAGGAGGTCCATCATCGCCTCGGCATAGGCAGCGCGGAGCTCCGGGGTCTGGTAGAGCCGGTTCGCGATGGCGCCCTTTGCCGAGACCGACTGCGGCCGCCCTGGCGGGCCGAGCGGGTCGTCCGCGTCGAATGACATGTCGGGGCCCCACGGCAAGAAGGACATCTTCCCGGACGCCGGGTCGAAATACACGAAGTGGTTGTTCGTGTTGCCCGCGTAGCCGTCCCACGCGCCGATCAGCGACTCGGTGGCCCAGTACCGCCGGAAGGTCTCGATATCCAGGACCGCGCCGAGCGTCGCGTCGAGCTCGGCGTCGCTGGCCAGGAGCGCGGCGGAGACCGCGTCGAGCTCGCTCAGGTCGGGGTCGTCCTCGTTGGTCTTCTTTTGGTACGTGGCGGTCCATCCGTCGCGGAAGTCGCTGACCTGGCCCTCGTAGAGGTCGCCGCTCGCGTCCGTGAAATGGCGCTCGAGGAGGCGCTTCCCGACCGGCTCCACGTGCGCGTAGATGCCGAGGTCCTGCCCGTTGACGGTCACGTGGGCGAAGTTGCAGCGCGAGGCGGGCAGGCCGGCGTCGCGGAAGACCTTGAACGCGAGGCACGTCTTGATCAGCGAGGGATCCTGACGGGCGTTGTTGAGGGTCATCCCTTCGAGGCCGGCGTACTCGCGCCCGTCCACGTATTCGTCGAAGCTCACCTTGAGCGACGGCTTCGACAGGCTGGCGGAACCGAGGAAGCCCTTCTTGCGGACGGACGACATCTCGAGCGTGGTGCCGTCGACGGTGACGGTCGCGGGGAACTGGGTGTAAGGGCTCCTCTTGGGGCCCTCCATGCAGCCCTCGCCGATCACCTCCGAGACGTCGCGGGACTGGCGGCGGAGCGTCTCCCAGTCCTCGGGCGCCAGGGTGATTCCCACCTCGATGACGTGGTCGGGATCGAACATGGCGTCGCTCGGATCGGGATCGGGTGTGTCGGGGCCGCCGCCGTCGCCGGACGGGCCGCCGCCGCCGGAGGGGCCGCCGCCGTCGCCGGGGGGGCCACCGCCGGAGGAGGCGTCGGGGGTTTCGCCGGGCGTCTGCGGCGGGTCGGAGCCGCACGCGGACGCGCCGAGGGCCAGCGCCAACGCCATCACCGAGAGCATGCTGCGTGCACGAACGAGCGTGGTTGTGTGTTTCCGTCCCATGAGACAAGCGTCTAGCACGTCCGGCCGCCTCCGCGGGGCCGCCTGACACGCGATCTTGCGCCATGAGCGGCGCTGCGCGATGCATCTCGCGATGCAATGCGTCGAGGTGCTCACCCGTGACGGCATGGCCGAGATCACGCTGAACCGACCCAAGGTCAACGCCATGAACCAGGCGTTGCTCCGTGAGATGACCGACGTCTTCGGGCGGCTCGCGCAGGACGACGCCGTGAGCGGCGTTCTCGTCCGCGGCACCGGACAGTACCTGTCCGCGGGGCTCGATTTGCACGAGCTCGCATCGCTCGATCGGGAGAGGCTCTCAAGCTTCCTCGACGATTTCGACGCCGCCTTCGGCGCGGCGTTCCGCTTCCCGGAGGGGGTGCGATCCGTCGTCTCGCTCCCCCCAGATCCCCGGGGAAGCGACGGTTCACGACGGTTGGCCCCCGCGGAACAGTCCCGCCAGAGAAACCGGTCGATAGCGCGTGGTCGCTGGAAACAGCAGCGATTTTCGTAGTTTCCGCCTGCTTCGCCGCCGAGGGCGGCTCCGGTGTGGCCCAACGCGGCGCCCTCTTCCGCCGCGTCGCCTGCGGTGAAGGGCCCGCGGCATCACCGATCGGGGTCGACGACTGGCCTGGCGGCGCAGCGCCGAGGGATTCTCCTTCGCTCGCCGCCCTGTTCCCGGGCCGTTCGATGCGCTGCCGCCTGTTTCGGGATCCTGCATGTGTCCCCGCACTCTTCCGGCCCAACGACTGGAGCTATGGGGTGTAGAGCGTCAATAAAAGTTGCCGTCGCCTGACAACCGTTTCCGCTACCGGCTCACCCTTCGCCGCGCCGCTTTCCTTGGCACCGTCGTCGACTCCTCGCTCTGTCACCGCTGGCGCAGAGAGCGATGTGTCGCCAAAGATCACCGAGGGCGTGGAGGTCGACTTCAACATCATCATGGTGCACCACTGGGATCGGCTCTTCGGTGGGGCGTTGCTCGCGAAGTCAAGGCGCCTCGCGTGGGCTACACCTCTGCGCCGAACGTTCGAAATCGATGAAACTCGGTGCCGAAAGTGCCACGCGCGGATCTGCATCCTCTGTGCGATCACCGAGCGCGCCACGATCACAAAGATCCTCGAGAACCTCGGCATGCCGGTGGATCCTTCGCCGGTCAAGCGAGGGAGAGACCCTACCTGGAGCGAGGCCCCGCTCGGGCGCGGATCAATGGATGACCTCGCCGACGGGCGCTTCCATGTCATTTCAAGGACTTGCGTCCCTAATTCCACGGCGGTGCTATGGGTCACATGGGGAGACGTGGATCGGAAACGTGAGAGTAGCCACGCCCCCGAGCCCGTCGCCAACTTCCACCCGCAACAGGTAATCGCCCACGATGCTGGGGGTGAACGTCTGGCATTCCGGCGATTCGGCCGTGCAACCTACGATCGCCGGAGCGCCCTGCATCAGCGAACCCGGGCCGGGTCCTGACACGACCGAGAACGAGAACGAGAGGGCATCACCGTTCGGATCGACGGCGTTGACCCTGATCTGCGCCGCCTGGCACAAGGTGATGAATTTGCTCTCGGCGATGAGCAGTCCTGTGATCTGCGGCGGATCATTGAGCACGACGACCGCGTCAAGCCCGCCCATCTCGGCGCCACTACACTGTGATACGAGGACAACCTCGTTCGTCACGTTCGGCAACACCGTCACTGTGGCCTCGACTCGTCCACATTGCACTGATGGCGTGCCGAACGTGGTGACAGGAATGGCGCACAGTCGGTAGTCACCGACTGGCAACACGAATAGTGCGTCTGCGAATGCGTGTGCGCCGGAGCCGGGTGGTTGGAGCGATGGTGGAAGGACCTCCGTTTCCAGCGCATTGATGGCCTGCGTGAGCGGATTATCACAAGACTGGGCAAGCGTCGCGATACGAAAATCGATGGCTGCCACATCGTGCTGATTCGCCATCGTCAAGGCGGCAGTGACGTTTCCGACGCCCTCCTCCTGGCTCGGTGCTTCCCCGTCGCAACCTGCCAGGGCCACCACACACAACAACCAGCAAAGGACGAATGGCGTTTGCTTTTTCACAAAAAGACCTCCTGATCAACGCTCCCAACTTTCCTCGTCGGCCGCGCGCTTCCGGCTGAATCAGGCCTTGGATTTTTGTTAACCATGCGTGACATTTAATGAATGTCAAGCGTCACGAAGCGGGCCAATGTCAGCCGTGCTCGCGCCGCCCCGGGCGGGGCTCAAAGCCTGGTACGGCCCAGACGGCATGGCTCGATCCGTGATCGCTTTGACGCTCTCGAGCTGTGACGCGCCGAGCGTGCGGCGGTGGACGTTCCGGGTAGATGGTTGGCGGCAGTTTGAGTCAGTGTGCGCGCTCGAGTTCCCGCCGCATCCAACGATATCAACGTGGGCGCGTGGAAGCGCAGAAAGGCGGCCACCCTGGCGTCTTCCGAGCGTGGGGACCCGCTGGCGGTGCACGATGTCCCAGTGTTGCGCCATCTCAGGGAAATCACGAACCTCTTCGACGACTTGACCAGAATCGTGGATGGGATGTTCTGTCCACTGCGACGTGGGGTAAGGTTTCCGTTACCGTTACCGTGGCGGCGCAGGTTAGCCCAGGATGGCGCGCTCTTCGGCGCGCTGACGCGCCTCTTCGTCGACGGCGTGGAGTGGTTGAACGAAGAGCGCGCTGTGCGCCGAGGCGCGCTCAGAGAAACTGGTCGATAGCGAGTGGTCGCTGGAAACAGCAGCGATTTTCGTAGTTTCCGCCTGCTTCGCCGCCGAGGGCGGCTCCGGTGTGGCCCAACGCGGCGCCCTCTTCCGCCGCGTCGCCCGCGGTGAAGGGCCCGCGGCATCACCGATCGGGGTCGGCGCCTGGCCTGGCGGCGCAGCGCCGAGGGGTTCTCCTTCGCTCGCCGCCCTGTTGCCGGGCCCTTGGATGCGCTGCCGCCTGTTTCGGGATCGTGCCTGCGTCCCCGCACGCTGCCGGCCCAACGACGTGCGGATCTGCCGCCGCGTGAAATGCGACCGGCAGCATCCGCTGGTTGGGCAGCTTGGATGAGAACAGCGGATCTGCGCCGGTGGCTGGGGATCGCGCCGGCTTGATCGAGATCCAGTCCGCGCCAGCGGACGCGCGGTTCGGCCCGCGAGCTGGGCGCGATGGGGCTCCTCTGAGTCAGCGCGCGCGCCGGTAGTGCATCGCCATCGCGCCGCAGCGGAGCGGCTTGGCCGAGACCAGATCGAGCCGCCGCGTGGCGGGCAGCCCGCTCTGGTACAGGGTCGGGCCGTGGCCGGCGAGCTTGGGGTGGACGAGGAACTTGTACTCGTCGATGAGATCCAGCCGATCCAGCTCGGTCGCGAGCTTGCCGCTGCCGAGGAGCACGCCGGCCGGGGTCGCGTCCTTGAGCTTCTGCACGCCCAGGCGCACATCGCCGGCGATGGGGTGGCTGTTGGTCCACGGGAAGTCCTTGCGCGTGGACGACACCACGTACTTCGGCTTGGTCTCCAGCTTGGCCGCCCACTCGCGCAGCGCCGGGGGCGCCTCCTCGTCGCCGCGGGCGACCGCCGGCCAGTAGCTCTCCATCATCTCGTAGGTGACGCGGCCCCACAGCATCGCGCCGCTCTCGTCCATGAGGCGGGTGAAGAAGGCGTGCGTCTCGTCGTCGACGATCCCCTCCTGGTGGTCGACGCAGCCGTCCAGGGTGACGTTGATGGCGAAGGTCAGCAGTCCCATGCGGCGAGTCTCCCTCGGAACGAGGCATCGGTCAATGTTCCGGTATTGCCATGCGCACCGCGAGGCTCTCGGCTTTGTCGTCTCGCAAGACCCTCGAGTCCGTGGTGTCGCAAAGCACAGGCCCAATCTGACGTTCTGGCAAGATGTACAGCTGCAGGGATGCCTGAGTCCCCCCTACACCAGGTGAGGCGTTTTCGGTAGCGGCCCAGGGGACAACTCGGCTCACCTTCGAGGAGACTTGGGTCTCCTGCGTCGCCAAGGTTGGTTTGTCGACCGCCCGATAGCCGCCCGCTGGGCGTGCCATCGGGTTACGCCGTCACCCGCAGCTCTTCGCGGGTGGCCACCTCGACGTCGAACCCTGCGCCCACCACGCAGACGTCGGCTTCGATATTCGTCGCATTCATCGCGCGAACATACAGGAAGCGCGCAGGTTTGTCCTGGCCCCCCGCCTGCGCGCTCCGAGGATGACGCGCAGGATCAGCCGCCTCCGTGCCCGACCACCACGATGGTGTTGTTGGTTCCGCTGTCGACGACGTCGGAGGCGTCGAAGACTTTCGCCGTGCAGGACTGCGAGCCAGGGCCCAGCAAGATGGGCTGCCCGCTGAAGTTGGCGAAGTTGTTCAGCGTCAGCAGGTCGTTCGTGCAGGGCAGCGGCGTGCCCACGAGGATGTTCGGCGCGCCCACGCTGATGCCCAGCGGAGCGCTGCCCGACAGCACGTTGTGGGCGGCCACCAGGCCGTTGCCCATCAGGTGCTCGATGAGGCTGCTGCCAAAGCCCGGCGCCGCATCGATATGGTTGAAGCGCACCGAAGGCTGGAGGTACGAAGGCGCCCCGTCGAGTTCGCTGAGGTCCGCGATGAACAGGGACGATGCGTTGAAGGGCCCTGTCGCCACCGCCTCGATCTCGTTGTGGGCGAAGCTCACCGTCGAGGGCTCCTTGGGCCAGCGGCTCGTCTCGGTGAGGCTCTGGCCCGCGAGCACGCCCACGGCGTGCCCGTTCGAGTCGAAGAAGCGGTTGTGCTCCACCGTCAGCGGCGCGTTCGACGGGCTCAGCAGCAGCGTCCCGAAGGCAATCAGAAAGGGATCCGTCGCCACGCCGTGCCCCGAATCGTCGAAGACGTTGTTCTCGATATCGGCGAACGCCTGTGGGTAGACGTCCTGCGGCGGGGACGGGAAGCGGAAGGCGCTTTGGGCCTCGAAAGCCTCCAGGCTGGCGGGCGGCGACAGGAACGTCTCCACGGCCACCGAGTGAAGCTGAGTATGCTCGAGAACACAGTTCTTCACCGTCACGAGCCCGTTCACCGGAAGGTGGTCGAACTCATTCCAGCCACCGTTGGCGGTGTCGGGCTCGACCGGCAACCACTGTTCTCCGCCGATGAACACCAGGCCCTCCATCAGATTGCTGCCCAACGTCGGGCTCAGAATCTGGCCGTACACGCCCACGTTTTTGATCGACACGTCGTAATGCTCCACCTTGAAGTCCTTCGTCGGGTCGTAGTTGCCCTTGGATCCGGTCACCAGCACGGCCGCCCACACTGGCCTGACCTCGGTGCCGTAGTAAGTCAACGTGGGCCCCTCGCCCTCGACGGTGAACGACAGATTGCGCAGCGTGAGGTTCGTGCTGGTCAGCTGCCAGGGCGTCTTGCGCGAAGGCGGCTTGTTGAAGACCGCCAGGATCGGCGGAAAGCCCGGTGGGAACAGCCGTTCACGATACGCTTCATTCAGCAGGGGGAACACGTACGTGCCGTTCGCGGCGCGGCCGCGCGCCACCAGCACGGTCTCGTTCATGCCGGCGCCACGCACCTCCGCGTCCAGGCCCTCGGCCGCCAGCGTCTCGCTCACGTGGAACGTGCCGGCGTCCAGCGCGATGCGGCCGCCGCGCGCCACGTTATTCAGCGCCCATTGCAGGTTCCTCGTGTCGATCGCCATGCGCTTGAAATCGTCTTGCAGCCCCACCGGCGTCACCCGGATGACCCTGCCGTTCCCCACCACCTGCACGTGGTCGGGATCGGGAAGCACGGGTCGCGGCATGGCATGCGTCGTGGCAGCGGTGAGCAGCACGAAGAGCGCCGCGCCGACGGCCTTGGGGGTACCTTCGTTGACTCTCGCCATTCTTCACCTCCGCGGTGCTTTGCCGGATACTCCCGGCTGCGGACGGGCCAAACGATGCCACTCGGCGGCGCCTGCGCCACGCCACCTTCGCCGTACTTGCGGGTCGTTCGCCTCCTGCTCCGGGTGCATTCGGAGCCTGACGGGACGTCGGGATCGTCAATTTAACGCGAAATGGCTCCGTGGCACGAAAGCTCCATGTGCTCGGTCACCTTGACAACGGCGGCCGATCGCGCGCCGCGACCTCGACCCGTCGGGCACCTTCGCCAACGCCCCCCGGGGGGCACTCCTCTCGGGGGCCTAAGCTCTATTTGCGCGCTATCGCAGCCAACAGCTTGCCGACCAAGCCGGATCGCAGCGCGAGGAAGTGTAGCGCGGCAGAGCGAAAGGTGGGACCACGAGCGTCGTGACGGCTCGGTCCTGAATCGAAAGCGCGTGGTCCGGGCGGCGCCGCGCGCGCTAAGGGGCGCATCGGCGTGCCGTGGGCACACGTGTCCGTCCGGGCGTTGGTCTGGCCGTCCGGGCGTTGGTCTGGCCCGGGAGGCGCGTCGCGAGACGCTATACGGCGTCACCGAGCGCCTTGCGGCGCACAACGGTGCTTTTCCAGTACGGTGGTCCCCGGTTGGGAGAGCGAGCGCGCAGCGTTGCAGGAGGAGATCATCCGGGTGCAGCAGAGCCGGCTAGCGGAGCTGTCCACGCCGATGATCCCGATCACCGAGCAGGTGCACGTCGCGAGCTTGTGTCCGCAAGCGCGCAGGAGCCCGCGCGGCCGCCTCTCCTCACGTCGGCCCGGCGGGGCGCGCCCCGACTCCCCCTCGCCTCGACTCCCCCTCGCCTCCTCGGGTCAGGTGCGCGTGATGGAGAGGCCGCCGTCGACCAGCGCGGCCGTCCCGGTGACGAAGGAGGCGTCGTCCGAGGCGAAGTAGAGCACGGAGCGGGCCACCTCCTCCGGGGTCGCGACGCGCTTGAGGGCGTGGAGGCTCGTGATGAACGCCTGCGACTCCTTCGTGCTGTTCGCCTCGTGGTACATCGCGGTGTCGACGGCGCCCGGTAGGATCGCGTTGACCCGCACGCCTTGCGGCCCGAACTCGGCGGCGAGGGCCTGCGTCAAGCCGATCAGGCCGGACTTGCTCGCGGCGTACGCGGCGGTGCCCGGGAACGCGACGGTGTAGCCGACGAAGGTCGAGGTGAAGATGACCGACCCTCCGCCGTGCTTCAGCATCGCGGGGATCTGGTGCTTGGCGCCGAGGAACGCGCCGGTGAGGTTCACGGCGAGGGTATCGCGAAAGCCTTCCTCGGAGACCCCGGTGCTGGGGCCACCCTCGCCCAGGACGCCCGCGTTGTTGAAGGCGATATCGAGCTTGCCGAACTTCTCTGTCGCCCGCGCCACGAGGGCCTTGGCGTAGTCTTCCGAGCGCACGTCGCCGGCCAGCGCGGCGGCGCGCCCGCCGCTCTTCTCGATCTCGCTCACCAGGCGCGCGAGCTCGCTCTCGCGCCGCGCCCCGAGGATGACCTTCGCCCCCTCGGCGGCGAAGAGCTTGGCGGTGGCCTCGCCGATACCAGCGCTTGCGCCCGTGATGATAGCCACCTTGTCTTGCAAACGTCCCATGATCCTTCTCTCCTGTCCGGCGCGCGGCGTCCCAGGGGCCGAGTGACAGACGGTCAGCGTTGCTGCTCGAAAGAGGGGAGAGGGCGCCGCCATCAGCCAGCGCGTCAGCCCCTCTGACAGGCGAGAGGGTAGAGCGCGGCGCGCGTTCGCAGTAGGCTCCCGTCGGTGGAACTGGATTTCGGAAACGCCGAACGATGAAGCTCGAGGGCATCGCGACGTTCGTGGCCGTCGCCGAGGCGCGATCGCTCAGCGAGGCGGCGCGGCGCCTGCGCCTGTCGAAGTCCGTCGTCAGCGAGCGCCTGGCCGAGCTCGAGAAGAGCGTGGGCGCGAGCCTCATCCACCGCACCACGCGCAAGCTGTCGCTCACGGAAGATGGGGCGGCGTTCCTGGAGCGGGCGGTCCGGATCGTCCGCGAGGTCGAGGACGCGACCGCCGATCTCGCCGCGCGGCGCGGCACCCTGGCGGGCCCCCTCCGGCTGTCGGCGCCGGTGACCTTCGGGCGCATGCACCTCGGCCCGGCGCTCTACCCCTTCCTTTTGCAGCACCCGAGGATCGAGCTGACGCTCGATCTGGATGACCGCCGCGTGGACGCCGCCGCCGGCCACGACGCGGTGGTGCGGCACGGGCCCATCGTCGACTCGCGCCTCGTGGTCTGGCGCCTTGCGCCGAGCCAGCGCGTCCTCGTCGCTTCGCCGGATTACCTGGCGCGCCACGGCGCGCCGGCGTCCATCGCCGAGCTGGAGAAGCATCGGGGCATCTTCTACACGAACCGCGGCATCGCCGACTGGCGCTTCCCGGGGCCGGACGGCGCCGTGCTCGTGCGGGCGCGCGTCGGCCTCCGCGTCAACAACGGCGACATGATGCGGGACGCCGCCGTCGCCGGCCTCGGCGTCGCTCTACTGCCGATGTTCATCGTGGGCGCGGCGCTCAGGGCTGGTGAGCTGCGCGTCATCGACGTCGGCGCCCAGCCCGAGCCCGAGTTCATCTTCATCGCGCACACGGAGGGGCGGCGCCCCTCGGCCAAGCTCCGCGCGCTCGCCGACCATCTCGTCACCGCCTTCGGGAAGCCGCCGTACTGGGATGAAGACGTGGGAGAGAAGAAGGGCTCCTCCGCGAAGCCGAAATGAACCCGGAAGGCTGACGGCTCTTCCGCCCTCCCTTTGCGGCTCGCAACCCACGAAGCGCTCGACGCCGCGCACCTGCGGGGCCTGCTGCGCGACCCGCTCGTGGATGTTCGTCGACGTGCGGCGCGGCGCCGCGCCGAGCAGCTCGAAGCGCTTGCGAATGACGACGACGGGGCGGGGCATATCCCCGGGGGGCGCCCGGACAGGGTACTCTGGGCGCCGCCGGGCTTCGGCTTCACGACCTGCGTGCGCGCCGACGCGAGCGCGGCCGAGAGGCCGCCGACCGACCGAGACCCAAGGAGACGCCCATGACCATCGCCCTGCACAGCCTGACGACCGGGACCTTCGTACCCTTCCTGCGCAACCTCTCCGCCCTGTTCGACAAGGCAGCGGCGCAGGGCCACGACGGTGCTGCGCTCGCCCAGATCCGGCTCGCCCCCGATATGCTGCCGCTCTCGATGCAGGTGCGCTTCGTCTGCGACCAGGCCCGCTTCGGCGTCGCGCGGCTCGTGGGCGAGGAGCCGCCGGCGGTGGCCGAGGCCGACGCCGACGCCGACCTCGCCGGCTTCAAGGCCCGGATCGAGCGCACCATCGCCTACGTCGAGTCCGTCGCGGCCGACCGCTACCGGGGCGCGGAGACGCGCACGATCGCCTTTCCGCTGGCGACCGACCTGGCGGTGGAGTTCACAGGCGAGCAGTTCCTGCGCGACTTTGCGTTCCCCAACTTCTATTTCCACCTGGTCACGACCTACGACATCCTGCGCAACCAGGGTGTCCAGATCGGCAAAGCCGACTACCTGGCCCACATCGGCTACGCGCTGCGCGGCACCCCGCCTGCCGAGGGAAGCGGACGGCAGTAACCATCAACGGTCGCCCCTCCGGCGGACGCACGAGGAGGCGCCCCCCTGTGCCACCGGCGCGATACCGAGGGTCGCATCGTCGGCGTCGAGGGCTCGATCGTGGGCCCGTTGACGCTCAAGATGCCGGCCGCTCCGACCCGACGTAGCCCTCGCCCGGCACCGCCTGACGCGTCAGCCAATGTGCGTGTGGAGGAACTCGACCGTGCGCTGCCACGCGAGCGCGGCGCTCTTCGGCTCGAACTTGGACGAATCGGTCGAGCGCATGAACGCGTGGCCGGCGTCGTAGACGTAGAGATCCATCTCGCCTCCACCGGAGCGCGCCGCCTTCTGGATCTCTTCGGCTACGGAAGGGTTCGCCCAGTCGTCCACCTTGGCGTAGTGCCCGCAGATAGGCGTCTTCACCCTGGCGAACTCCTCCGGTGCGATCCGCGGAAGACCGTAGAACGGGACCGCCGCCTCCAGGGCCGGCCGCACGTAACGTGCCGCAGCGAGGGTGAGCGCGCCACCCAAGCAGAAGCCCGCGACCGCGACCCTCCCGTTGCACCGGGGATGCGAGCGCAGGTAGCCGACCGCGTGGCCGAGCTCACCTACGGCCTTCTGGAAGTCGAAGGCGCCGATCAGCTTCGCCGCCTCCTCGTCGTTCTCGGCGAGCTTGCCGTGATAGAGGTCGGGGGCGAGCGCGAGGAAGCCCGCCTGCGCGAACTGCTGGCAGTGCGCTCGCATCACCTCGTTGAGGCCGTGCCACTCGTGGACCACGACGAGCCCCCCGACCTTGCCCGAGCCAGGCGGCTCGGAGAGGGCGCCCTTCATCTGCCCCGCGTTCCCCAACGAAAACGCCACCATCGTCGTCATGTTGTCCTGCTCCTTTCGTCACTCACTCCTCGTCACCAGGGCACGGGGCCGCGCGCGTCGAAGAACCCGCCGGTCGGGCCGGCGTCGTCGAGGAGCGCGAGCCTCACGGACGCGCGGGCGCCTTCCTCGACGGTCTGCGTGCCGCGGTGGCCATTCAGGTCGGTCGCGGTGTAACCGGGGTCCGCGGCGTTGACCTTGATGCCCGTCGGGGCGAGCTCCTTCGCGTACTGCACCGTCACCATGTTGAGCGCCGCCTTGGAGGCGGGGTACGCGATGGCGTTGAACGACGCGTACTCCCACGCTGGGTCGCCGTGGTTCGCGAGCCCGCCGAGCCCGCTCGACACCATGACGATGCGCGCCGCGGGCGACGCTCGTCGGAGCAGCGGGAGCATCGCATTCGTCACGGCGATGGCAGCGAAGACGTTGACCTCGAACACGTGGCGCACCTCGTCGAGTCGCGTCGCGCTCGGCGTGGAGCGGCCGAGGAGGATGCCCGCGTTGTTCACGAGGACATCCAGCCGCCCGAGGTCGCGCTCGATCGTGCGATGCGCTTCGGCGACGCTCGCGGCGTCCGTCACGTCGAGCGCGATGAAGCGCGCGTCGATGCCTTCTCGGCGCAGCGCCGCAGCGGCTCGCGCGCCGCGCTCCTCGTCGCGTGCTCCGATGAGCACCGTCATGCTCGCGCGGCCGAGCTGGCGGGCGGTCTCGAGGCCGATTCCCTTGTTCGCGCCCGTGACGAGCGCTGTTCGCTGGACGTTCATGCCCTCCCTCTACGACCGAGCGCCCAGAGGAGATTGGGCGATCTTGGTTCGACGCGCGTCCTCGGGGAGCAGCCCGAGAACGCCCTAGCGCCGAGAAGGGCCGCGCGGTATCGTCCTCGGCGTGGATCTCTCGGCGGCGCAGCGCGGGCGGAGCCAGATCGCATTCTCACGCCCGGCTGCGCTCCCCGGCCTCACCGTCGGGCAGTTCCGGAGCGACGGGCCCCTGTTCACCTGCGTGACGGACCGCTACGCCACCGCGCTCCACTTCAGTGGCCGCTCCGAGTGGTCGCTTCGAGGCGCGCGCTGGTCGAGCGGCCCGGGCACGATCGACGTGAAGGTCCCCGGAGAGGTCTTCGCAGAGCACGCCCGCCAAGGCCAGCGGCGGTTTCAAGTCGTGATCTTCGACGCGCGCATGGTCGACGAGGCGCGCGCGACGCTGGACTCTCCCGCGTCGCCCCCGACGGAGAACGCGCTCTGCGCGCACGACCCGCGCGCTGCACCGTTGGCGGCGTTGCATCGCTCGCTGCTTCGCGGCGACGCGACGCCTCTAGAGCTCGCGGGCGTGTCGTCCGAGGCGCTCGCCGCCCTGTGCGAGCTCACCACCATGCGCCGAGATCCGCCCCGTCCGCGCAGCGCGTGGGCTCGCGCGGTGACGCGCGCGCGCGAGCTCCTCGATGCGCGGTTCACCGAATCGATCGCGCTCGACGAGCTCGCCGCCCACGCGCGACTCGACAAGTTCCGCCTCTGTCGTGCCTTCCGCGAGGAGGTCGGGCTTCCCCCGCACGCGTACGTGACCTACCGGCGCGTCGGCCTCGCAGGGGCGCTGCTCGCCCGGGGAGTCCCTCAGGCGGAGGTCGCTGCGCGCGTGGGGCTCTACGACCAGAGCCAGCTCCACCGGCATTTCAAGCGCATCGCCGGGGTGACGCCGGGGGCGTACGCCCGAGCCGCCCGCTGACTCTTTCTCCTCGACGCGCCGCGCCTCGCCTACGCCTGCCGGATCAGCCTGTCGATCTCCGCCGGGATCCAGCCGGCGGGCGGCTCTCGTCCCGAGACGGCGGAGGCACAGAGCGCTGCCTCGGGCTCGTCGTCCTCCTCGACGTCGTGCTCGATCTCGAGATGCCCGTGCCGCCGGGGGTAACGGAGCATCCACCCGACGGCGTGCTCCAGGACCTGACCGGTGCCACCGGCAGCCCGAGCAGCCGACCGATCGCCTCGTGAACGATCCGGGCCGCCACCTCATCCCCGAGGGCGACGGCTCGGCTCAGGGTGCCGGCGAGCGACGCAACCACGGCGGCTTGAGGCGAGGGATCGACCGTCGCGAGTTCTCCGGGCCCAGGGCTCGGCGGTTGGGCCCGGGTTGGGTCCATGCCTTCTGAGGGGGTGCGATCCGTCGCCACGCTCTCCCGAAATCCCCGCGGAAGCGACGGATTGCGACGGTTCGCCCCCGCGGAAGAGTCCCGCCAGGATTTCAGCGACGATGCGGCGGACGCGGGCGGGATATCAACAATTTCAATCTGTTCTGTCCGATTCACGGCAGAGCGCGCGCCCTGCGCGAGGAGCGGAGAAGGCGAGAGCGGGGCGCGGCGCCTCAGAAGGCGGCGTCACGGTGCTTCGCCTTGTACTCCGCCTTGTACAGATCATGGCAGGCCTTGCAGCTCGCCTTGGCGCCGTCGATATCGCCCTTCTTGGCCTTCTCCGCGCCTTCCTTCGAGATGGCGACCCACTTCGACATCCCGGGCGGCGGCTTCGACGCCACATAGTCCAGCGCCGACGCGATCTTCGCGCCGTCGCCGCTCGTGGTCGCCGACTGCATCACCGTCTTCATCCAGCCCTGCATCGGACAGGCCTTCTGTCCTTTTGCACCGCAGCCGAAATCCTTCCCCTCGGCGACCGATGCGGGGACGTCCGCCGCCTCGCCCGCGGCCCACGCTGCGCCCGCAACGCCGCCGACAATGCCAATGCTGGCGCTCATGATCATGGCCCCCATCAGCTTCATGCTCATCGACATCTGACGTCTCCTGGTCTGGTGAAAAGCAAGCTCAACCACCCCATCGCAGCACGAAATGTGATCGTTCACATTGCCGACGTCAATCCAAATCGGCCGAGGATGGGGCGAGCTCTTGGCCGGAGCGCGCGCTCGAGTCGACGCGCACAAGAGGCGATACCCAGGGAGCCGGCCGCCTGCGGCCTCGAGCGCCAGCCGTCCGTTGCCAGGCCGCCGCAGGTCGGCGCAGGTCACCATCGAGCGCATCGGGCCGGCGATCACCGCGGTCCGGCGCTCGCCCCGCCCCGTGACGCGGCGCTCCGGATGAGCCCGCCGGCGCGTCCTCCCTTCGGGATCGAGGATCCGCTCGGGCCGGTCGATTGGGTTTGACACAAGGAATGTGATCGTTCACATTTCGAAGGGGAATACTTGTTCTTTGCCATGGGTGGGTCGTCCTGCGTGCCTTTGCGCCGGCCATCCTCCCATCTGATGGGCGCCTCCGTCGAGTCAGCACCAGGGGTGCGGGGCGCCGGTAATTCCGCTCGCGAGAGGATTCAACGTGCGCCTTAACACAACGTGGTACCGAGCAAGAAGAATGACCCTGTCGGCGATGGCGCTGGCCACCGCCGCCGCGATTGCGTCCCCCGCTCGGGCGGACAACCCGATCGTGCAGACCTCCTACACGGCCGACCCCGCTCCCATGGTGCACGAAGGCCGGTTGTACCTCTACACGTCCCACGACGAGGACGTGTCGGTGAACAACTTCTACACCATGAACGACTGGCACTTGTACTCCACCACGGACATGGTCAACTGGACCGACCACGGCACGCCCGCGGGCTACAAGAGCTTCAGCTGGGGAACCGGCGATGCGTGGGCGGTGCAGGGCGTCGCCAGGAACGGCAAGTTCTATCTCTACGTGCCGCTGAACAACGCCACCGGCGCGAAGATCGGCGTGGGCGTATCGGACAACGTGGCAGGCCCGTTCATGGACCCGCTGGGGAAGGCGCTGGCCCAGAAAGACAGCGGCAACATCGACCCGACGGTGTTCGTCGACGACGACGGACAGGCCTACATGTACTGGGGGAATGGCACCCTCCGGTACGTGAAGCTGAACTCGGACATGATCACCACCTCGGGAAACATCACCAACGTGGCGTTGAATGGCTTCACCGAGGGGCCGTGGTTCTACAAGCGAGGGTCGCTGTACTACATGGTCTACGCCGCCATCGCCGGGAGCGAGAAGATCAGCTACGCGACCAGCAACAGTCCGACCGGGCCCTGGAACATCCGCGGCGACGTCATGGACGCTGGCCGCACCTTCACCAATCACCCCGGCGTCGTCGACTACAAGGGGCACTCGTACTTTTTCTATCACAACAGCGCATTGCCGGGCGGCGGTGACTTCAAGCGCTCGGTGTGCGTGGAGGAGTTCAAGTACGGCGCCGACGGCAGCATCCCGAAGCTCACGATGTCCACGAACGGACCGCCCGCCATCGCCACGCTGGATCCGTTCAAGCAAGTCGAGGCCGAGACCATCGCCTTCTCGTCCGGGCTCAAGACCGAGGTGTGCACCGACACGGGCGCCGGCATGAACGTCACGTCCATCAGCAACGGCGACTACATCAAGGTGAAGGACGTCGATTTCCTGGACGGCGTGACCTCCTTCGAGGCTCGGGTATCGTCCGCAGCCGGCAACGCGAAGATCGAGCTCCACCTCGACAGTCAGAACGGCACGCTGCTCGGGACGTGCGACGTCTCGGGCGCGGCGTCCTGGACCACCAAGACCTGTGCGGTCAGCGGGGGCAGCGGGAAACACGACTTGTTCCTGAAGTTCGTCGGTGGCGGCGGCGACCTCTTCAAGTTCAACTGGTGGCGGTTTACCGGACCCACCATGCCGGGTGACGGGGGCGACGGAGGCGGCGGAGGCGGCGGAGGCGGCTCGGACCCGGGAGCGGGCGGCAGCGGTGGCAGCGACGGCGCCGGGGGCGCGACGTCGGGCACCGGCGGCAGCGCCGTCGCCGGGGGCACGACCTCGGGCAGCGGCGGCTCGGTCACCGGAGGCACCAGCGGAACGACCGGCACCGCCGGCTCGGGCAGCAGCGGCAGCGCCGGATCCTCCGGTGGGAACGACGCGGACGGCGACGACTCGGACGGCTCGTGCGCTTGCCGGACGGGCGCGAGCACCGGGAACGGCGGAAGCGCCGTCGCTCTCTGGCTGGTCGCTTCGGCGCTCGTTCTCGGGCGTCGGCGCCGGTAGGCGCTCGCGATCCGGTCGCGGATCGCTGCGAACGGCCGGCATCGCTGGCCGGGTTGGCGAAATCGAATAGGCGTTTGCGGGACTGCGCCTGAGCAGCAGCGGCGGCGAGGTCCCGGCGCACCCCGCAAACACCTGGATCCGCGGGCGCGCCGGGGGCTCTCGTCAGCGCACGAGGGGCTCCGAGGCGCGCTTCAGGCCGGTCAGCGCCCTGTAGCGGGCGGCGATGGCCTCCAGCTCGCCGGGGGCGAAGACGTCCTCGATACGGTCGAAGCCGTCGGGCGCGCGCTCATAAGCGATCTGCAAGCATTGCTCCGGACCGTTGCGGCGATTGGACGCGACGATGGCGGCGGTAGCGGGCAGGCGCTCGGCCTCGTAAGCGGCCAGCGCTTCCACCGGATCCGCATGGGCGGCGAGCGCGCGGACCAGCGCGCGGGCGTCCAGGATGGCCTGGCTCGCCCCGTTGGAGCCGTTCGGATACATGGGATGGGCGGCGTCGCCCAGCAGCGTCATGCGCCCATGGCTCCAGCGCGGCAGGGGATCGCGGTCGACCAGCGGAAACTCGTAGATCGCCTCGGCGCCCCGGATCAGGTCGGGCACATCCAGCCAGCCGAAGCGCCAGGCCTCGAACCTGGGCAGGAAGTCGGCGGGGTCGCCCAGCCGGTTCCAGTCCTCCCGTCGCAGGCTCCTGGTGACCGCGAGATCGGCGGCCCAGTTGATCGTCTGACGGCCGTCCGGCCCCGGTGGGGAGATCGGATAGGCGACGAACTTCTGGTCCTGATGCCCGGCAATGATCATGCTGGCGCCGGTGAGGAAGGGCGCCGCCCGGGTGGTCGCCCGCCAGAGCATGCGACCGCCGTAGATCGGCGGCCCCTCGTCCGGATAGAGGCCGGCGCGCGCCGCCGAGTGGATGCCGTCGGCGCAGATCAGGAGGTCGGCGGAAACCTTCCACGCCGCGCCCGCGCGATCGTGGAAGAGCGCCACGATGCGGCCCTCGCCCTCGTCGTGGCGCGAGAGGCGCCGATCGCAGAGCACCCGGTCGGGGCCCAGCCGCTCGACGGCGGCGTCGAACAGCACACTTTGGAGAGCGCCGCGGTGAAGGGACAGCTGCGGCGTGGCATGACCCGCGAAGCGGCCGCGCGGCTCGCCCCAGATGCGCTGGCCGAAGCGGTTGAAATAGATAAGCTCGCGGGTCGCTACCCCCTGGGCCAACAGGGCCTCGAAGAGACCCAGCTCGCCCAGCACCTCGACGGCGTGGGGCAGCAGGTTGATGCCGACCCCGAGCGGCAGGACGGTGGGCGCCGCCTCGAACACCGTCACCTCATGACCCGAGGCGTGCAGCGCCAGAGCCGCGGCCAGGCCGCCGATCCCGGCGCCCGCGACGATCACTTGCATAGGTCCTCCCGTAGACATGCGGCTCGACGCCGCCCCTTGTTGAAGCCGCCGCCCTCTCGATCGCCGGCACGGCGGCCGCTGAGCGTCGTCATCGCGGCCTCCGAGCATTGCGACGAGCGGTCCACAGGTCCTTATCACGATGACCTCGCCGTCGCTCGAGGACAGCACGCACCTGGCGTCCAGCACCGTGCTCGATCCGAGGAGCTGGGAATCTTCTCCTCCGGGAAGCACCGATCCCGACAGGCGCTGATCGCGTAGGAGCACGCGCGCGCAATCGCGAGCGGCGATGGGGAGCGGAGCTGACGGCTCAGCGAGGGCGGGCGCGCGCCATCGCCTCCGCGAGCGCGAGGTCGTCGGGCGTGCCCTGCGCGCGCAGCCCGGCAATGGCGCCGTCGCGATCCTCGGGGCGGCGGTTCTGCGACAGCTTGAGCTTGCCCTCGATCCGCGTGATCTCGATGGAGAGGCCGACGATCGCGGGGAGCAGCGCGGCTCGCTTCTCCGGCGAGAGCTCCGCGACGCTCCAGGGCTCGGGCCGCCCGCGCTCGTTCACGTCGGAGAGGCGCGCGAGCAGCGCGAGCAGCGCGTCGTGGTCCTCGATGGCCCGCGGCGCGCCATGCGCGTGGACGACGGCGTAGTTCCAGGTCGGCACGTCGTCGCGCGAGGCGTACCACCCGGGCGAGATGTACCCGTGCGGCCCGCGAAAGACGGCCAGGACCGGCGTGCTCCCGTCGAGCGCGCGCCGGATCGGGTTGGCCCGCGCGACGTGCGCGAGCAAGGTGCCATGAGGGCCGCTGTCGCGATCGAGGAGGAAGGGCACGTGCGCAATCATGGGCACGCCGTCCTCCCCGGGCGCGATGAGCATGCCGAACGGGTTCGCGTCGATGAGATCGTGGAGGTCGGCGAGGTCAGGTGCCTCGTAGACCCGGGGAAGGTAGATGGATCGCGGCGCGCCCGTCGTCATGACGGCAGGGTGTACCACGGCGCGCGCCGGCAGCCCTTGGCGACCCGACCAGCGCGATCGGGCGACTCGATTGGCTCGACTTTTGAGCCGTTTTTCTGGATTCAGGGTGTATTATTCTAGTTTTCTGAGAAGATTCTTTGGTTCATGCCCATCATTAGCCAGATTCCAGAGGTGGATCTCTCGTTGGAGCCTCCACCCACCTAGAAATCAGAGTCCATTGTCTAGATTCTGTCGACTTTTGTCTGGTTCTTTGGCTAGGATGTCTCGATGCCCCTTGTCCCTGCGCCCCCTGTCGCCCCGCGCGGCTACAGCGCCGTCGAGCTGGCGCGCGCCGCCGGTGTCAGCACTGGCACGATCAAGCATTGGTTCGCGGAGGGTCTGATGGACAAGCCCGCGTTCCACGGCCGCCGCACGACGTACGGCCGCGAGCACCTCGTGCGGGCGCTCGCCATCAAGAAGCTGCGCGAGCACAACCTGCTGCTCCCGGAGATCAAGCGGAAGCTCGCCGAGATCCCGCTCGAGGAGCTGGCGAAAGAGGTGCTGCCGCCGGAGCCAGCGGAGAGCGCGGCGTCCGGCGCGGGGGAGCGCGCGGACGCCGCGGAGCTCGGCCGGGCGTGGCGGCGCGTGGAGCTGATGCCGGGGCTGGAGCTGCACGTGCGCGCGGACGCCGGCGCGGTGGTGCACCGGATGGCGGTGGAGATCCGCGAGAAGTACGGGTGTGAACGCGAGGAAGGGCGGCGCTAGCTCCGGAAGACCGTCGCTGTCGCTAGCCGCTCGCCTTCTGCGCTCCCAACGCCATCATCGCGTCCCAGAACATCTTCTCATACGCCTGAAATAGCCTGGTCGTGCGGCGGATCGCGCGGGGCTCCACGCCGCGGTCGAGCCCGTCCTGCACGATGGCGACCGCGGTGTCCTCGAACGACGGCAGCGCCGCGAACGCGTCCAGGAAGGCGGTGTGCTCGGGGCCGAAGCCGTACCGGTCGCGGAGCGCCTTCCCCATCCTGCCGCAGTTGAACCCCCACGCCGGGAAGTTGATGAGCAGGGCGCACGCGATCTCTGCCGCCGAGGCGTTGGCCGCCGCCCAGGCCATCTGGACGGCGTACGCGAACCCCTCCGCGGTGACCTCGTACCGATCCAGGTCGTCCTTCGTCATGCCGAGCTTCCGGCCCATGGCGGCGATCCCGTCCGGCGCCACGAGCTCGCCCTGGAGGACGCCGCTCCAGAAATCGCGCCAGGGCGTGTCCCCGAAGCGCTGGAGCATCATCGCCATCGAGCGCAGGTCGCTGAGCACCACGTGGTGCTGGTGGCCCGGGAAGGCCCTCAATCCAAGGGCCGTGACCTCTCCCCGTTCGATGGCGTCCGGATAGGGGTGAGCCCTCAGCTGATCGTCGATGCCCCGGAGCTCTTCGTGAATGTCCTTCACCAGCGCGGCCGCGGTCTTCATGGATCTCTCCTCCTGATCGGGCGCCATCCTACTACCGCATCGCCGCCGAGATCCCACGACCTGCGGGGCGCTACCCGCCGGCGCGCTGCCCGCTTGCGCCCCCCGGCGCCGCCGCCGCCCGGTGGGCCCACGCGCACGGCGCTGTCCGCGATGCTCCGGTCGAGCTGCTGCCTGCCGACCCTTCATCTGCGCGCACCGCGAACGCAGAGATGGTCAGCACGGTCATGATGGCTCCGAAGGTGCCGAGCCCCATGAAGGCCGCGATGCCGACGTGGAGCGCCACGGTGGCCGCCACCCAGAGCCGCCGGGTGCGCCGCGGCCAGATCATGAGGGGATAGCCGCATTCGATGAGCAGCACCATCCAGCCGGCGCCCACGGCGAGCCATGGATAGCGGGCAAGCCAGGTGAAGTCGCGCTGGCGATACTCGGGCAGGTTGAGCGTCCGCCAGATGGCATCGCCGTTCCACCACTGCTCACCGAGCGCCTTTCCCAGCCCGCTCGCGAGGTAGACGATGCAGAGGTGGATCTGCACCACGCGCAGGGCGAGCCGCGCCATGCTCGTGGGCCCGGCGGGCGCGCGGCCGAGCCGTCGATCGAGCGAGAGCGCCGCTCCCGCCGGCATCCACAGGAGATAGAACAGGAAGATGTTGGCGAACTGGTCCACGCCGTAATTCGTGCTGTCCGCCGTCATCATCAGCATCAGGTGGGCGAACCAGGCGCCTGCCGCGGCCACCCTCGTGTACCATCCCGCGAGCAGCGCGCCGAGCGCGAGCACGTAGAGGGCGCCCACGGCGGCGATGATGGGCGCCTCTCCGATTCCGAGCGCGGCGAGGCGGTCTATCAGCCAGCTGAGCCGGACAGCCCCCGGCCTCCCGAGCGCGTCGAGGAATGGAGTCTGGAGGATGCCCGATCGCCCATAAAGCTCGAAGAGCGCAGGAGCGACCATCGCCGCCTGGATGAGAAGAACCGAGGCGAGCCCGATCCGGAGGACGGCGAGCGGCGCCGCCGACGCAGGAGCGAAGGCGAAGCGATCGACGGCCGCGCACGCTCGCGCGATCCCACGCTCGATCGCGGCCCGGGGAGCAGCCGTCGACCGCGCGTTCACGGCGCGCTCCCGCCGCTCTGCTGCGCGCGCGCGAGCTTCGCGCGATGAACGAATTTCGCTCGATAATTCAGCTTCCATCCCGTGGGCTTGCCGTCGCGGTACTCCGCCATCGTGGGGAGCTCGAACGTGTCGAGTCGTACGACGACGCTGTCGGCGTCTGGGTGCCTGGCGAGCACCTTGCCGGCCCAGGAAGCCACGAGCGAGCGCCTCACCATCGGATCGTCCTCCAGCGAGAACATCCCGATGATGTTCCTGACCCGGATATCCGCTTCACGGCTCACCCCCGTCTCCAGGACGTCGGTGGCTTTGCTCCCGTTCGCGCCGTTCACCTGAAAGCTCGCGGAGAGCGTCGTCCCGACCCCTGGAGCGAAGAACGAGTACCCGCTGTCCGCTCCGGAGAGCAGGCCATAAACCTGCACCGCCCGGCGCGCCCATCCCCCGTCTCCCACGCTGACGTGCAGAGCGCCCAGGCAGACCACCGCGAGGTGCGCCGCCGCTGCGGCGAGCAGAAGGACGGCCCGCCTTCGGCCCGTGGCTGTTCCGTTCATGCGACTCACCTCCAGGGTGCCACGACGCCGGCACCTCTCCCGACAGGACGATCCGCGTTGCCGGCAAGGCGGCGCTGGGGCCGAGCGTCGACTCGACCTGCAAGCGGCGCCATGGGCCGTCAGGGATCAGCGCTGACCAGCCGTCAGGCTCACGACCGGAGCCGGGAGCCCTGCCCGCGAAACGTCGCCCCTGACCCCCCAAGGGCCGTGATGGCCGTGATGGCCGTGATGGCCGTGAGCCCCGTGGAGGCCGTGATGCCCGTGGTGGCCCTGACGATCGCTGGCGCTCGCGTCCGCCGAGCCCGACGCGCTCGTCTCCTCGACGAGCGCGAGGTCCTGAATCGGTATCGTGCTGGCCGCACGAGCGAGCGGAGCGACAACGACGACCGCGGTCGCCACGAGAGCGCCGGTCAACCTCGACTGTTTCATTTTCGATTCCTGTCCTTCCATCCGGGCACGCTGACTTACGTGCCGGGTGATGGTGCGCCCGACGCCAAGAGGGGCAAGCGCACAGCCAGGGACGGCCCGGCGCCGTCCAAGGAGGGGCTTTGGACGCGGCGAGTGTGCCGGCGATTCCTGGCCTCCTGTGAAGGGGACGAGGGGCCTCATGCGCTGGGCAAGCCCGAGGAGCTCCTCCTTCTCGTGCTCGTGCGGCAGCAGCGCTACCGCCTCATCGCCGCCACGATCTCACCGCCTCGGGGCGCTACCCGCCGTCGCGCTCCCCGGCGTGTGCCCCCCGCACCCGCGCGATGATCGCGCCGGCGACCTCCTCGGCCGGCCAGCCCTTGGCGAGCCAGCGCTGCGGGATGCTGTGGGCGCGATCGTCCTCGCGGATCACCAGCGTGATCGGTTTGGCCGGGGGCTGCAGCTCCACCGACTCGACGCGATCGAGGGGCACGGTGACCTCCCGCGCGCCACGGAGCGGATGCATCGACGGCAAGGTGATCGATCGAGGGCCAAGGACGATCCGGAACTCTTTGAGCGCCGCAAACCGCGCAGCGCCGGCGACGCCGAGCGCGCAGAAGGCCCCTGACAGGATCGCCAGCACCCAGTAGAAGACCTCGGCGCCTCCGGGCTCGAAATGGATGATCCCGTTCAGGATCAGGCCGCGATCGTTCGTCTGGGCCCGGTGGGCGAGGACCGCCGCGCAGACTGCAAAGAAGAGGGCGCTCAGGAGGAGCTCCGGGTAGGGACGGCGGAGCGGGATCTCGAGAGCGTCGTCCGCAGCGTGTTCGCTCGCCTTCATCGATAATCCCCTCCGCTGGCGGCAGCCGCCTCGTGCAGCCGCACGGCCAGGACCTCTGCGTCGATCGCCGCCTGGTGCTCGGTCAAGAGGAAGGTGTCGCCGTCCCGGTGGGCGGCGACCCAGGGGAGCGCGCGCGCGTCGCCGATCACCTTGTCCCGGCTGCCGACGAGGACGAAGACGCCCCGCCCTTCGAGGCCGGCGCCGAGGCTCACGCCGCGGATCTGCGCGGCGGGGATGGTGACCGGAGCGCCGTTGGCGATGAGACGAACGGCGTCGGCCGAGATCGACTCCAGGCGGACGGATTGACCGTGACGCGGATCGCGGAAGACGGCGATGTCACGCCGGAGCGCGAGGGCGACGCCGGTCGCGCCGGCGCCATAAAGAAGCCAGGCGAACCAGGCGAGCGACGGCTTGAGCGCGGGCAGCGCGGCGCCCCACAGCGCGCCGGCCGCGATGAGCGCGGCGGCCACGATGCAGAGGCCCACGCCGGCGCGGATGCGCCGGATCCTGCCGAGCTCCTCGATCGACGTCCCCAGCGCCATGAGCGCCAGCGCGGCGACGCCCAGCCCCGCCGGAGACGCGAGGAAGGGAAGCACGCCCTTCGGGCCGGGCGGCGCCATGCACGCGAGCGCCGCACAGCAGAGCCCGATGCACATCGCGCGCGCCTGGAAGCTGACCGGTGGGCGGAGCACGTGAGAGAATCATGACATCGCGGCGACTCCGGGCTGTCAATGCCCCGCAGCCACCTCCGCCTCTCCTCGTGTCGCTCGCCGATATCGGCCGCTCCCGAGCCGCGCTCAGGTCCTCTCCGGAGCGCGCTCCGTCGCGCGGTCGTCGAAGAAGCGGGCGTTGATCTCCCGGTAACGCTGCCACTCGGCCGGCAGCTCGTCTTCATCGAAGATGGCGCCCACCGGGCACTCGTTCTCGCAGGCGCCGCAGCAGATGCACGACTCGGGATCGATGTAGAGCTGGAGGCCGGCGAGGCGTGTCTTCCGCTCTGCCTCGGGAATGCGCGAGATCTCGTCCGCCGCGAGCGGGCCGTGGATGCAGTCCACGGGGCAGACGGGGACACAGGCGGTATCACACGTGGCGACGCAGGGCTCGGCGATGACGTAGGCCATGAGGGTTCCTTTCCGCGGCGCGGTCCTCCGCGCGCTCTCCTCTCCCCCCTTCGGCAGGGAGCAGGGAGCGTGCCCGCGGCCCGAGCGGCTTTTCCCGGGCTTTCGCCGGCCTTGTGCGGTCCAGACAACGCTCCTACGGTGCCGCACGACGCCATTTCGTCGGCCTCGCTCCGCGCACGATGACCGCCTCCGCCGATCACGCCCTCCTCCTGCTCGCCGACCTCGGCGAGGCCTCGGCCCGCGCGCACACCGAGGCGACGCTCGTCCCGGCGGTGAGCGCCGCGCTCTCGCGCCATCTCCCGCTGCGGCGGCTCGATCTGCGCCGCGGCGCGGCCGCCCCAGGCGCGCCGGAGGTCCGGCGCGGCGCGGGCGGCGAGACGATGGCCGTCTTCGCGCTCCGCGACGCGGAGGGCGCCGTCGGCTGCGCCACGATGGCGCTCGGCGACGGCGCGGCGCTCGACGTCTCGCCCGCGCTGCTCGAGGCGATCGGTCGCCTGCTCGCCGTGGCGCTGCGGCAGGTGCAGGTCCTCGGGCGCGTCGCGGCCATCGCGCGCCGCGCGCAGGGGGAGAAGCGGACGCTGAAGGAGGAGCTCGATCGCGTCGCGCTGCCGAGGGAGGTGGTCGCGGTGGGCCCGGCGATGCGGGCGATCTTCCAGCAGATGGTGCCGCTCGTCGCGCGGCAGGACACGACCGTGCTTGTCCGCGGCGAGACGGGCACGGGCAAGGAGGTGATCGCGCGCCGCATCCACGCGCTCTCGCGCCGCGCAGAGCGGCCGTTCCTCGCGGTCAACTGCGGAGCGCTGCCCGAGGGGCTCGTCGAGAGCGCCCTGTTCGGCCACGAGCGCGGCGCGTTCACGGGCGCTGCGGCGCGGCACCTCGGGCTGTTCGAGCGCGCGAGCGGCGGGACGCTGCTGCTCGACGAGGTCGGCGAGCTGCCCAGGGCGGCGCAGGCGAAGCTCCTGCGCGTGCTCCAGGAGGGCGAGATCGAGCGCGTCGGCGGCGAGGGCGCGGTGCGCGTCTCGGTGCGGGTGATCGCCGCGACGCACCGGCCGCTCGAGGCCATGGTGGCGAGCGGAGCGTTCCGCGACGACCTCTATTATCGGCTGCAGGTATTCCCGATCATCGTCCCCCCGCTGCGGGAGCGGCCAGAGGACCTGGAGCCGCTCACGCGCGTCATCGTCGAGAAGGTGGCGGCGACCTTCGGCCGGACGCCGCCGCGGGTGAGCGCGGAGTCGATGGCGCGGCTGCGGGCGCACGGCTGGCCGGGCAACGTGCGGGAGCTCGAGAACGTGATCGAGCGGTCGATGGTGATGTCGACAGGAGACGAGCTCATCTTGTCAGCGCCGCTCTCTGCTGCGCCCGGCGCGACAGGGCGCGTGACGACGTACCGAGAGGCCGCTCAGCGCTGCATCGAGGAGGCGCTGCGGGCCGCGGGCGGGAAGATCTACGGAGAGGACGGGGCCGCGGCGGCGCTGGGGCTCAAGCCGACGACGCTGCAAAGCAAGATGCGGAAGCTCGGGATCCGGAAGGGCGGAGAGAAGGGCTGACGACCGAGAGGCCCGTCAAACCATGCCACCCTACCCGGTGTGGGGGCGTGATCCACATGACCTCCAGGCGGCTCCGCCGTCGCACCGACGGGCCCGGCGGTCGAGAGATTCCCCTGGATCCGGAGCGCCCCAGGATCGTCGTATCAGAGCTGCTGCATCAGTTCGACCCTGACGGTCAGGCCCTGTTCCTCGTGGAGTTTCACCGCAATACCGGATGACGCCGATCGTCGCAAAACCGGTTTTCTTCGAGAGTTCGTCGCTTTTCGAGGAGAGTGAACGAATCTGGATTCTATCGTCGGACGTACGCGCGCAACGTGGCTGGATCTTGCGCTCTACGAGACAACCAACAGCAGCACGCCAAGGACGCAGCTGGGCGGGCCGGGGAAAAGCGGACGCGACTTAGAAAAGAGTCTTGACTTTCACCTCCTGTCTGTATGAATATTCTAATCCCCTTTGACGATCCGGACCGTACTCGGCCGGGGGCCGCAGACGGTTGCAGGATCGTACAGAGGTCGACTCCGGGTGACACTGCCGGGGCTACTTGCTTCTTGCGGCTTCGCGTTCGAGTTGTTCTTGCTTTTTCCGAGTTGATGCCCGGCCCCGTCACACGGGGTGTTCGCATGTGAGCATCTGTCCGACAAACATCGTGATTGCCAGGCATGTGGTCGGCGCAGGCCCGCGGGCGCATCCGTGATCACCGGATCACGAGCACGCTGGCCGGGAATTTTGAACTTTAACCAAGGACTCGGAGGGCTCGCGTCTTCCTCGATGGTTCACAAATCCATTTCGAGCAGAGGCCGTGACTCCGCCGATCCGATCATGGAGAAATCTTAAATGCGCATCGTTCCCTTACTTGGCTATCTATCCGCTTCGATCGCGTGTGGCCTGCTGGCGTGCAGCGTCGAGAACATCGTGGACGAGGACATCGAGGCACAGGAGGGCGCGCTGGACAGCGCGGACCGCTCGATGTCGGCGAACGTCGCCGTCACCTCGGACTGGGGAAGCGGCTACTGCGCGAACGTGACGGTCAAGAACAACTCCCGCAGCCCGGCGACCACGGGCTGGAACGTCGTCGTCGGGCTCAACGGCTCGACGAGGAGCAACTCGTGGAACGTGAACGCCACGGATTCGGGCGGCCAGTTCACCGCCACGAACGTGAGCCATAACGGCGCGATCGCCAAGGGCTCCTCGACGGAGTGGGGGTTCTGCGCGAACGGCAGCGGGCGGCCCACGATCGCCTCGGTCACCGGCTCCGGCGGCAACATCGACGGCTCGAGCGCGTCCTCGTCGTCGAGCAGCAGCGCGAGCTCGAGCAGCAGCGCGAGCTCCTCGAGCAGCAGCGCGAGCTCGAGCAGCAGCTCGGGCGCGGGAGGCGCCGGCGGCGGCGGCGGGGCGGGCGGCTCCGGCGGGTCGGGCGGCTCCGGCGGCGGCAGCACGTGCAATTCACCCAACCAGCAGGTCTGCGGTAATCAGACGGGCACCCACTGCGGCTACACCTTCGAATACTGGAAGGACACCGGGAGCGGATGCCAGACCAACACGGCGAACGGCTTCAACGTCGAATGGAGCAACATCAACAACCTGCTGGGCCGTAAGGGTCTGAGGCCCGGGTCGAAGAACCAGATCGTGACCTACCAGGCCGACTACCGGCCGAACGGCAACTCGTACCTGGCCGTCTACGGGTGGACGAAGAGCCCGCTCGTGGAGTACTACATCGTCGACAGCTGGGGCACCTGGCGTCCGCCGGGCGGCCAGGGATTCATGGGCACCGTCACCAGCGACGGAGGCACCTATGACATCTATCGGACCCAGCGAGTCAACCAGCCGTCGATCGAAGGCAACTCGACCACCTTCTATCAGTTCTGGAGCGTCCGGCAGCAGAAGCGCACGAGCGGAACCATCACCGTCGCCAACCACTTCAACGCGTGGGATCGCCTGGGGATGAAGATGGGGAACCTGTACGAGGTCTCGATGGTCGTGGAGGGCTATCAGAGCAGCGGTAGCGCCAACGTGAGCGTGTCGATGAAGTGAGCGCTCGGCCTTGAGCGTCGCATGATGAACGCGCGCGGGATGTCCATCCCGCGCGCCACGTGCCCGGACTTCTTCAGCCCCGGGCACGACTCCCCCCACCCATCTGGCAGACACGCGGAGCAGGCTCGAGCGGCTGGCGGCCGCCGTCGCCGATCGCTCTCGCTCGCACCGCATCGGGCGCGCTCAGCTCGCCTGCCTCGCAGGAGCCCCTTCGCCGCTCCCCGCGACGTCGCAGCTCCGCCATGGCGTCGCCAACCATCGGCGGCGCGAGGGGCGTCGCCCGCGCACGCCCGGGTGTTTGCCTCCCCGCGAGGGCCTGCCGCTGGCCGGCGACGCTTTCCCGAGCGCCTCCGGGGCGAGGTTCGGGTTCCTTCCGGCCATTCTCGCGGGTATGGTCACGCCAGGCGCCCTGGCTGCCCTCGTCGTTGACCACCCGGCACGACGACCGCACCCTCCGGGTCAGCCAGGCCTCGGAACAGCAGACCATCGCCCGCGCCGAGACCTCGATCCCCGAACGGGGAGCCCTCATGCCGCCGACCCGACCCCCCCAGGTTGACCCCACCCTGCACCTCGGCCCCTCGGCTTCGTCAGCCCTCCAGGCGAGCCTCGGGCCCGGCAAGATCACCCGCCACGGGAGCTTCTGATGAGAGAACACGCAGCAGTCCGGACGACGAAGCCTCTCGCGACGGTCATGGCCGCGGCGCTCGCCGTCGTCTGCTGGAGCGCGGCATGCAACGCGATCTCGGGGGTCGACGATCTCGATTTCTCGGGCACCGCGGGCGCGACGGGCGGCGGCGCTGGCGGCAGCGGCGGTGGTACGGCCGGCGGTGACGCGGGCGGCGGCGGCATGGGCGGCGCCGGTGGCACGGGGGGCACGGGGGGCACGGGCGGCGCCGGCGACACGGGCGGCGCCGGCGGCACGGGCGGCGCCGGCGGCACGGGCGGCGCCGGCGGCACGGGCGACGACAACTCTTACGTAATCCCCTGTGGTAGCGGCAACGTGGCAGTCGGTGTCCACGGCCGGAGCGGCGGCTCGATCGATCAAATCGGCCTGATCTGCGCGCCGCTCGCCGGCGACGGCACCCTGGGCACCGCCTTCCAGACCGTGACCGCCGGCGGCAACGGCGGCGGACCGGGCAGCGTGATCTGCCCTGCGAACCAGGTCCTGGTCGGGATCAACATCTGGGTCGACACCCAGGTTTACCGGGTCGAGCTGCTGTGCCAGACGGTCGAAGCATGGAAGATGAGCGATAGCGTCAATGTCGGCCCCGGCATCGGCAACATGCACAGCACAGGTTACGGGGTCAAATGCCCGATGGGGAGCGCCATCGTTCAGATCATCGGCGAGGCCGACGACTATGTGCACTCCATCAATCCAGGTTGTCGCGCGCTGTGACGGACCGCTCTCATTCCGGGGCCGCGGCTCTCGTGAGAACGCCTCGCAGAATCGGAGCGAGCCAGCGACGGCAGACGCGAGCCGGCCAAGGCGGGCGGCGCCGAGGTGCGCGCCGCCGTGGTCGACGCCTTCGCGGCGGGCGAGGAGGTGCCAGCCGGCTTCGTCAGCGGCGCCGCGGCGAGCTCCGAGCTAGCGGCCCACGGGCGGCTCGGCGGTGCGGAGGTCGCCGCCGCCCTCCGCCGCGCGCTCGACGAGGTCGTGCGCCCCGCCGCCGCGGCCTTGCTCGGCGCATCCGCCTTGCCGGGGAGCGCCGCCGTGAGCTCGCCCTCCGCTGCTTGGCCGTCTAGCCCGCCCAGGCGCCGCGCCATCCGCGCTCGCCGCTCCGCTGAGAAGTTTACTGCCCATCTGGACCCGGAAGAACACCTCCCGAGGTGCGGCGAATTCTGCTAGAGCTGTGAGCCGCGTCGGGCGCTGGTAGCGCCTCGGCGCAGCGGCAGCTTCTTAGGATCACCGGCAGACGTGCCGCGCTGCGGCAGCGCGCAGCTCCGGCGAACGGGCCTATCACCTTTCGGGCATCAACATGACTTTCCATCGCGAAATCACACGCTTCACTTGGGTTGGGATCTCCTGTCTGGCCCTGTCCGCTGCGGCGGCGGGCTGCTCGGACGGCGCTGGCGACTCCTCGGAAACGGGGGGCGCGGGCGGCAGCGGCGCGGGAACCGGCGGCGCCTCGAGCGTGAGCTCGGGCGCGGGCAGCCCCGTCGCCGGCAGCAGCAGCAGCAGCGGCACCACCAGCAGCGGCAGCAGCGGCACCACCAGCAACGGCAGCACCACCAGCAACGGCAGCAGCAGCAGCAGCAGCGGGGGCGGCGGTGACCCCAGCAGCACCAGCACCACGAGCACCGGGACACCCGAGACGAGCGCCACGTCGAGCACCGGCAGCGGGACGCCGACCGGCGGGTGCCCGGCGAGCGCGACGTTCTGCTCCGACTTCGAGGGCGACGGGCTGCCCGAGGGCGCGACGTACCGTCCCTCGTACCAGGCGGCCGATGCGCTGAAGAACATGGCGATCGACTCCTCGATCTTCCACGCCGGCACGCGCGCGCTGCGCGTGAACCCCGGTGCCGCCGGCTACGACTGGAGGATGCTCTCCGTCCCGTCGCCCAGCTCGACGTTCTGGGTCCGGCTCTACGTGCGCAGCAGCGTCGATCTCGGCCAGTCCGACCACAACGCCTACTTCCAGGCCATGACGGGCGACGGCGAGCCGAACACGGGCGACAACATGGAGGTCGCCGAGCAGTACTGCCAGATCGTGCTGAACCTGCACGACGATGTCACCCTGTCCACGGGCGGCGAGACCCGGTGCGGGAGCAACGGTGTGAAGCTCCCCAAGGACCAGTGGCACTGCATGGAGGCCTACTTCGACGGCGCCAAGGGCGGCGTCCAGGTCTACGCCAACGGCACCAAGATCATCGACAAGACCGGCGTGAAGACGCTCAACTACAAGACGTTCAGCTTCGGCTACCTCGGCTTCCACGGCCCGGCGCGGACGATGTGGTATGACGACGTGGCGGTCGCGCCGGAGCGGATCGGCTGCGCCCCCTGACACGGCCGAGCGACGGCGCGTGGGTGATGCCAGCGCGATGGCCTGATCGCCGTCGCGCGCGCCACGCGGCCTCCTTCCTGCTTCTCCCCTGAACGCGCACCGCCCCCCGCTCGGGGCACGGCCCGTCGGCGGAGGGCCCCGGCGGCCCCGGGCACGCTTGCTCCCTCGCTCCGCCGGCCCCATAGCCTATGTGGCCAGCGCTCCGCGGGCGCGCGCAAGCGCGAGCCGTGGTGGCAACACGGTGGCGACGCGACCGCGATCCCGGCACGAAGGTAGATGCGATGCCGTACCTGGTTTTCCGGAATTTCCCCGACAATACACCCATCCCCGATGACTGCTATAGCTGCGACGGCGCGCCGGACTGGGCAGCGTTGCTGGAGTGGATATGCCCCGATCTCTCGCGCGACGAGGCGGAGCGGCTCGCCGCGATCGGCGAAGCGAGCGGAAGCCGGCCCGACGTGGCGGGCCTGAAGCGGCTCGTCGAGGAGCACCTGAAGCCATAGGCGCGCGATGAAGGGCGCACGGACGATCATCGACCCTCGACGCCACACGTGGTGCGACACCCCGGTGGACGACATCGGCCTGCTGGTCGACGCCGACGAGTATTACCCCGAGTTCTACCGGGTCGCGTCCAGCGCGCGGCGGTATCTGCTCCTCGCCGGCTGGCAGTTCGACAGCGACGTCGCCCTGCTCCGGGGCGGTAGGGAGGAGCAGGTGTCGAGCCCGATCACGCTGCTCAAATTCCTGAACCACCTCTGCGAGCAGAGCCCTGATCTCCAGATCTTCATCCTCGCGTGGGACTTCCACCTCGTGTTCGCGCTCGAGCGCGAGTGGCTCCAGCAGCTCGTCTTCGAGTGGACCAACCATCGCCTGCGCTTCCTCTTCGACGCCACCCACGTCGAGCGCGCCTCGCACCACCAGAAGTTCGTGGTGGTGGACGGCGAGCTCTCGTTCCTCGGCGGCCTCGACCTCTGCGACCACCGCTGGGACGACCGCAGCCACACGAACAAGAACCCGCTCCGCGTCAGCCGCGGAGAGCCGCACAAGCCGTTTCACGACGTGCAGGCCTACCTGCGCAGCCGCGCGGTCGCGCGGGCGCTGACAGAGATCTTCACGGACCGCTGGCGGCGCGCGGGCGGCGTGGACATCACGCTGCCGGACCTCGACGGGGCCGATCCGACGTTCCCCGACTACCGGCCCGAGGGCGGCGTCCCCCTCGCGGCGGCGCACGTGACGCTGAGCCGCACCGATCCGCACGGCGCGCCCACCGGCGCCCCGCACCGCACGGAGATACGCGACCTCTACCTCGACGCCATCGACGCCGCGGAGCGCTTCATCTACATCGAGACGCAGTACTTCAGCTCTCACGTCATCGCCGAGGGGCTCGCGCGGCGGATGCGCGCGGAGGGCCGGCCCCTCCTCGACGTGGTGCTCGTGCTCAACATGGAGGCCGAGACGATGAAGGAGCAGATCGCCGTCGGCCTCTCCCAGGCCAAGGTGCTCGGCGGGCTGCGCGACGTGGCGGCCGAGACCGGCCATCACCTCGGCGTCTACTACACCCTGCCGGCGTGCGCCGAGGACGAGACCGCCGAACGCGCCACGTACATCCACTCGAAGCTGATGATCGTCGACGACCGCTTCCTCACCGTGGGCTCGGCCAACCTGACGAACCGCAGCCTCTCGATCGACACGGAGATCAACGCCTCGGTCGAGACCGGCGACCCCGACGACGCGCTGGGCCGCTCGATCCGCGCGGCGCGCGCGTCGCTCATCGGCGAGCACCTGGGGGACACGGACTTCGATCGGGTGGACGACCTCGTCGCCTGCCTCGACGGGCTGGCGAGCCCGGCGACCGGGCCGCGCACGCCTGGGAGCTCGTGCCGGCTGAGGCTCCACCCCTCACCCACGGCGGACGAGCGCGCCCTGCTCGAGGTGATCGACCCGCAGCAGCTGCCGTTCGACCCCGCCGCGGTCGAGGACATCGACCAGCGCCAGGGCTCGCTGTTCGTCGGCGGGCTCGGCGCGCTCTGGCGGCACCTCTTCGTCAGCCGGGACCCCGCGAAATAGGCGCGCGCGAGGCGCTCCGGGCGAGCGCCTGGAAGGCGGGGGCGCGGGCCCCCGCGGTCTTCCCGGACCCCGAGGCAGGGCGCGCCCCTTCCGGCCGCCAGGGGCACATGGTAGGCTGTGCCGCGGAATTGCGAACGGTTTCTTCGGGTTGTCTCTCAAAGTTGAAGCGTTGACGCGACGAGGAGTATGCAAGAGGCAGAGATCAAGATCGGGGGCATTTCGGTCCGCGACCTCGCGGAGCAATACGGAACACCGCTCTATGCCTACGATGCCGAGCGCATCCGGGAGAACTTCCGTCGACTCACGCGGGCGCTGCGCGGCAATTACCCGGAGGTGTCCGTCTTCTATGCCATCAAGGCGTGCAACAACCTGGAGGTAGCGAAGCTCCTGGTCGACGAGGGCTCCGGCGTGGACGCCGCGAGCCCGAACGAGATCCGCCTGGCGCAGGCGCTCGGGCTGTCGGGCGAGCAGATCATCTACACGGGCAACAGCCTGTCGGACGAGGACCTGGCCGCGGGGCTGCGCGCCGGGGTGGTCTTCAACGTGGATGATCACGGCATCTTGAAGCGCCTGTTCTCGCTCGGGAAGCCGCGCGGTCTGTCGTTCCGGATCAACCCGAGCGGCGAGGACATCGCGACCCCCGATCTGAAGCCGTTCGCGGGCCCGTCGGCGAAGTTCGGGATCCACCCGCGCTACGTGGAGGAGGCCTATCGCACCGCGCTCGAGAACGGGGTCGAGCGGCTCGGGGTGCACATGATGCCCCACTCGCAGGCGCACAAGCCGGAGAACTTCGCGCACGTCACAGGCAAGCTGCTCGACCTGATCGGCCCGGTGGCCCGGAAGCTCGGCTTCGACCTCGCGTTCATGGACATCGGCGGCGGGCTCGGCATCCCTTACCGGAGGGAGCAGCCGCCGCTCGACGTGGAGGCCGTCGCCCGCGGGATCGCCGCGGTGGTCCGGAAGAAGTGCGCGGAGCACGGCCTGAAGGAGCCGCGCCTCGTCATGGAGCCGGGGCGCTACTTCGTCGGGGACGCGGGCTACGTGCTCGGGCGGGTGATCTCGATCAAGCAGGGATACAAGACGATCATCGGCACGGACATCTCGATGAACACGATGGCGCGCCCGGTGATGTACGGCGCGTACCACGAGGTGCGGATCAACGGCCGCCTCGGCCCGACGGCGCCGATGGCGATGACGGGCCAGGTCTGTGAGAACACGGACATGTGGATCGCGGAGCGCGAGTTCCCCGCGGACGTCGCCGCGGGGGACGTGGTCGTCCTGATGGACGCGGGCGCGTATGGCCACGTGATGAGCTACGACTACAACGGCCGGCTGCGGCCGGCCGAGGTGCTCATCGACGGCGGGAAGAGCCGGCTCATCCGGCGGCGCGACACGTTCGAGGACATGGTCTCGCGGATGTGCCTGTCCGACGACATCAAGGAGCGCCTGCGCACGGCGGCAGGAGAGGCGGCAGGCGCGACCGGCTGCGGCTGAGCGCGAGCTTCAGGCCGCCGACGCCCGCGGCTTCGCGCTGGCCGCGTGGCGGTTTGCCGGCCGGGCCAGCCCGAGGTTCTCCCGCAGCGTGCGGCCCTCGTACTCCGTTCGGAACAACCCGCGCCGCCGCAGCTCCGGGATCACCAGCTCGATGAAGTCGTCGAGCCCGCCCGGGAGCCACGGCGGCATCACGTTGAACCCGTCGGCGCCGCCCTGCGTGAACCACGCCTCCAGCTGATCCGCGATCTGCTCCACCGAGCCCACGATCGTCCAGTGCCCGCGCGCTCCAGCCACCCAGAGGTAGAGCTCCCGGATGGAGAGGTTGCGCTTGCGCGCGATGTCGAACATCAGCGCTTGCCGGCTCTTGTTGTTGTTGGTCTCGGGCAGCTCGGGGAGCGGCCCGTCCACCGGATACGCGGACAGATCGATCCCGCCCGACAGGCCCGAGAGCAGCGACAGCCCGACCTCCGGCAAGATGAGGTCCTGCAGCTCCTGGTACTTCGCCCTGGCCTCCGACTCCGTCCTGGCGACCACGGGGAACACCCCCGGCATGATCTTCAGCTGGTCGGGGTGCCGCCCGTACTTGGCCATCCGGCCTTTGACGTCGGCGTAAAAGGCCTGCGCGTCTTCCAGCGTCTGCTGCGCGGTGAAGATCACCTCGGCGGTCTCGGCCGCGAGCTCCCTGCCCGCCTCCGACGACCCCGCCTGCACGATCACCGGGTGTCCCTGCGGCGGACGCGGGATGTTGAGCGGCCCTCGAACGGAGAAGAACTTCCCCTTGTGATCGAGCGTATGGAGCTTTGCCGGATCGTAGTAAGCCCCCGACGCCTTGTCGCGGAGGAAGGCGTCGTCCTCCCAGCTGTCCCACAGGCCGGTCACCACATCGACGAACTCGCGCGCCCGGACATAGCGCTGCGCGTGATCGGGGTGAGCGTCGAGCCCGAAGTTCCCCGCCGCCTCGCCCCCGCCGGTGGTGACCACGTTCCAGCCTGCCCGCCCCTGGCTGATATGGTCCAGCGACGCGAACTTGCGGGCCAGCAAATAAGGCTCCTCGTACGTGGTGGACGCGGTGGCGATGAAGCCGATGCGCTCGGTGACGACCGCGAGCGCAGAGAACAAGGTGACCGGCTCGAAGCTGGCCCCATAAGCGGTGCGGCCCTGCGCTCCGGGCCGGTTCTGCAAGGCGAGCCCGTCCGCCAGGAACACGGCGTCGAACTTGGCCCGCTCCGCCGCCTGCGCAATGCGCTTGTAATGCGCGAAGTTGATGCCGCCGTCCGCCTGCGCCTGCGGGTGCCGCCAGGCCGCCACGTGGTGTCCTGCGCCAGGCAAAAAGGCGCCCAAACGGATCTTCCGCTGATTGTCGCTCATGGATGTCCTCTGTCTCGGTCCTTCACGTGCGCGGGAGGGCGCATCGCCGCGCGACCGCCGCACGCGATCACCACGCCCAGAGCGCAAGCGCCGTGCCCGGCGCCTGAGCCACGGGCGCAGCGGCGGAGATCGAAGCGCCGCCCCTCCCCTGCCCCCCCGACGTGCTGCGAGGGCAGCAACGGACCACCACCGCTGCGGAAGCATTGCTGTCAGGGAAGCACCCGTCCGCGGCAGCTCACCGGCCGATGGGCGGGTGAGCGCGTGCGATCGTTCCGCTCAGCGATGCGGCCACGGGGGCGGCCCGTGCGGTCCCCGCCGCGGAATGCTCTGCGGGTCGGCCGGGTCGCTGCCGGCGTCCCGCTCGTCGCCGTCGCGGAAGCCGTCGCCGTCGCGATCGACGCCGATGCGCCCGCCCGACCCGGGCGGCACGCAGGTATACGTCAGCTCGCCGCCGCCCCTCGTGCCCAGCCAGCGGAGCTCGCCGTCCGATCGCCGCGGCGCGCGCGCGCGGTCGGCCTCGAAACGGCCATTGCCGATGTACAGAAAGCCCACCTCGTCCCCCTGTGACCAGCCCTTGACCACGAGATCGCAGTCGCCGGCGTCGGCGCGCGCCACGAGCAGATCGACGCGCGGGCCGGCCACCGCCGCGTTCGACGACGTGAGCGTGATCTGCTGGCCCACGATGGGCTTCAGGTTCGACTCCAGCGCCAGCATGTACTCCGCCACCTGCCGCTTCAGGAGCTCCCCCTCGGGGTCGACGGAGAAGCCACCGGGGTTCTCCGGCGTCTGGACGAAATCGGAGAACGCGTTGAACCGAACGAGCGTATCGACCGCGCCGTCGTGGAGGAAGCCAAAGCCCCGGACCTGGTCGCCCATGTGCGCGTTGGAGCCGCCGAACGGGAACACGAACGACTCCGCCATGCCGAACATCCCGACCTTCTGGTACTGATTGCGCAGGTGCGGGACCTTGAAGAGCTGGGTCTCGTTGGCGTTGGCCGAGCCACCGTCGCTGCCGAAGAAGCCCGGCGCGAAGTCGTCGGGGTTGGCGTCAGGGTCGACGACGTGACACCCGATGCACGAGGTGCCGAGGATGCTCGACACGGGCCCCCCGAAGAAGTCGCGCCCCGCGCTCTCATCGGGCGTGAGCGAGTCGTCGAGCGCGCGGATGGGGTTGGGTGGATACGTGACCTGGAGGATGAAGTCCGTGAAATCGTCCATCTCCTCCTCCGAGATCGTCTCGTCTCGCCCGAGCAGATCGACGAACGATACGCTGAATTTCTTGAACGCCGCCCGCTCGTCGAACACCCCGCTGTCCGGCTGGGACGTGGGCGCATCCTGGCCGCCCGTGCGATCGCCGCGCCAGTGCATCGGACCGTGGTTCGCCATGCCGCGCAGGCTCTGGGTCGTCATCGGCCCCTTCATCGGATGCAAGCTCGTATCCTGGCCGAAGAGATCGGTGCAGAACGGTCCCGGGTTCTCCACCGCAGAGCCGTCCGGGTTCCCGAGGTCCCACGCGAGGCTGTCGAAGTCGCCGAAGATATGGCAGCTCGCGCAGGACGAGTCGCCGTGGCTCGAGCTCCGCGATGCGTCATAGAGGACGCGGCGCCCCCGGACGACGCTCGGAGGCTCCGGGTTGTGCATCGGCACGTGCGCGACCTCGCGGCGGGTCCGGGTATCGATGACCGAGATCGCGTTATCGAAGCGCGCGAGCACGTAGAGCCGCTGCCTGTCTTCATCGAGGACGAGGCCGGTCGGCCCGCCGCCAGGGACGCGGATCTGGTTCGCGACGCTGGGCACGAACGTATCGTTCTCGAGCTTCGCTGTGTCGAAGACGCCGATCTTGTCCGAGCCGAGCGCCGCGACATACAGGGTCGCGCCGTTGCGCGTCACCGCCATCTGCGTCGGTTGCGCCAGGCTCTTCTTGCTCTCGTCGTTCGGTACCGGCGCGCAGCAGCTGCTGTAATCGATGTGCTTGTTGAGGTGCCTCGGGGCGACGCCGCCCGGACCGAGGACGGTGATCCTGCTCTCGTGCAGGTGGCCGCGCACGCTGTGGCCAGCGAAGATCCCGGGCCCCTCGAAGCGCTCCTCGTTCCGGGCGTCGGTGTTGGACACATAGACCTTCCCGTTCACAGGGTTCACGACCATGTTGAACAGGATGGTCCCCACGCCCGTGAAGAAGCCGCCTGGCCCGTCCACCTGGCGCGGCGGATTGGCGAGCGCGTCGATGACGAAGACGTCCTTGTCGGGCAGCGAGAGGCGCACCGCGTCGTCGAAGGGGCGGCCCAGCTCGTCGACCCAGTGGGCTCCATTGAATTTAAGGATGAGCCCGACCTCCGGCCGGGGGACTCCCTCGAAGTTGGTGTCGGGCCCGGGCAGCCCGCCCGCGGCCTCCCCGCCGTCCGGCACGAGGCTCTCGTCGATGACGGTCGTGCGGTTCCCCGAGTGGAAAGCGGCGGCGTAGACCCGGCTGCCGTCCGGCGTCACAGCGAGCGCGCGCGGCGTATCGCTGAAGAGCGTCACGATGGAGAGCGGCGTGCCGCCGAGCGACGTCCCGAGCCGCCTCGCGTCGAACACCCAGACGTCCGCGCGCCCTATGCCGGGCGTCAAGAGCTGCGGATCGAAGGGGGCGTTCTGCCCGCGGTGGGCCGTGGTGATGAAGGCCCGCGAGCGCTGCGGACCGGCGAACACGATGTCGCGCGGCTCATCGCCCACGAGCAGCGTGCGGACGACGCGCGCCCTTTCGAGGTCTCGAACGTCGACCACGCTCACGCTGTCGGACAGGTGGTTCACCACCCAGACTTCATCGTCGCCCCGGGCAGCCACGGCGACCGGCTCGAGCCCCACGGGCACAGACGCCTTGAGCTGCAGACGATTGGCTTCGACGCGGAAGATCTCCAGCCGGTTGTCGGGCGTGTTCACCGCGAAGAGCAGCTTGCCGTTCGCCGACAGGGCCAGGGGGCGGACCTGACCCGATTCAAATGTCGTGAACGGCGTGGCGGCCGCCGCGGGGAGAGCGGCGGCGAGGAGCATGGCTGTAGCACCTGCGCTCACAGCCAGGGAACGGCGCAGACAGCGTGATGGCAGCATTCTTTCAAGCTAGGAAAAATAAATACAATTAACAACAAAAAAGCGTTCGAGCGGTCGCGCCGTCATGGCCATCTCGCTGGCGGTGAGCTGGCTACGTGGTCGCACAGCGTGACTGTCATGATATCGAGTTACCGTGTGCCGCCTCACCGCGATCCCGCAGGCGCGCCGGCAAGACGACGTCAGCGGACCTGTCGCAGCGCATAGTCGATGCCGCTCCGGAGCGTCCCCCGGGTGACCACGGTGCTGAGATCGATCTCGAGCGAGACGAGCGTTTGCGCCAGCTCGGGGCGCAGGCCGGTGATCACCGTCGTCGCGCCGAGCAGCCGGAGCGCCGCCGCCGTGGCCATCAGCGTGGTCGCGACAGCGGAGTCGATGATCGTCACGCCCGTGACGTCGATGATCACGACGTCCGTCCGGTTCCCGTGCACGGCGTTCAGCGCCGCTTCGAGCGCCTGCTGCGCGCGGCTCGCGTCGATCGTCCCGATCAGCGGCATGACCATGATCCGCTCGGTGATCGGGATGAGCGGCGTGGAGAGCTCCGCCAGCCGCTCTTTCTGCACCCGGATGATCTCCTCCTGCAGCGCCGCGCGCGCCAGCTCCGCGCGCTCGCGCTCGGTGAGCTCCAGCGTCAGCCGCTCGTTCGTCCTGCGGAGCTCCTCGGTCTGGCGCGCGACCTCCGTCTCCAGCTGCTCGTTCGACCTGCGGAGGGCGGCGTAGAGGAGAGCGACCTTCACGGCCACGGCCGCCTGGGAGGCGAGGAGCCTCAGCGTCTCCAGCTGCGTCGGTGTGTAGGGGTGAGGGACCGCCTCGCGCTCGACGTACAGGACGCCCGTCAGCTCGCCCTGATGCATCATCGCCATGCACAGGATCGACCTCGGTCCGCGCGCGCCGAGGTAGCGGTCCCCGGCGAGGCCAGGCTCGCCGCGCGTATCCTGGATGAAGACGGACTCCTTGGTCCTGGCCACTCCCTGGACGACCGTCACGGCGAGCTGCGCGTCCGCCTCGACGGGCGTCGCGAGCCCCAGCCGGACCGCGTCCGGTCGATCCCTCGTGATCGAAGCCTCCACGAAGAGCCCGCCCTCGCGCGCGAGGACGAGGACGCACCTCTCGGCGCCGGCGTGCTCGAGCGTGATCCGCAGCAGCCGATCGAGCACCCTGTCGAGGACGACCTCGCCGGCGACCGTCTGCGCTGCCCCGATGACCGTCGCCATCTGGGCTTGAGCCTGCGTGAGCTCCTCCAGGGCCCGCTCGAGCTCCGCCGTCCGCGCCGCCACGCGCCGCTCCAGCTCGTGCGTGAGCTTCTGCAGCGCCGCCTCGGCGGCGACGCGCTCCTCGACCTGCGCCGCGAGGCTCTTCATCAGCTGCCTGAGCTTCGTTTGCACCCGGACGCGCGCGAGCAGCTCCTCGCTCTGGAACGGCTTGAGGAGGAACTCCACGGCGCCGAGGTTCAGCCCCTTCACCTTGTCCGCGTTCATCTCCGTGCTCGCCGTCATGAAGATGACAGGGATGTCGCTCGTGACCGGATCCGCCTTGAGCCGCCGGCACGTCTCGAAGCCGTCGATCCCTTCCATCTTCACGTCCAGCAAGATGAGATCCGGCGCCACTTCCTTCGCGAGCTGGATGGCCCGCAGGCCGTTCGTCGCGGCCGCGATCTCGAACCCCCAGCCCGAGAGGTTGTCGCGGAGCAGCCTCAGGTTGCGTGGCTCATCGTCGACGATCAGGACCGTGCCCGTATCACTCACGTTCGTCACACTGCCCTCTCCAGCGGCTAACCTCACTCTTCGCGTCAGCGACGCTGTATGAGGATGACTACACTCACAATGAATCCCAAACCGGCGCTCATCGGGCGCTACCGTCGATGCGCCCGCCGACGAACTCTTCTATCGACTCCAGCCGGAAGTCCTCGGAGAGCTCGCGCAGGTGCTTGGCGAAAGGCCCGAGCCGCGGGTCGCCCAGCTCGAGCTTGTCCGCGTATTTCTGGATGTGGTTGACGAGCCCCTTGCGCGCGAGCTCGCGCAAGGCCTTGAGGTCCTCGTCCGGGGGCAGGGCGACATCGGGGGGGCTGGCCACACCCGAGCTCGGGCTCGGCTCCGTCTCCTCGCTGGCGCCGTCCTGCCGCTCGTAGATCCACTCCAGCTTGAGGTGCCGCTGCAGCTTCTCGAGCAGCTCATCCATCTGCAGCGGCTTGGCCAGGAAATCGTCCGCGCCGGCTTCCAGGCTCTTGTCCTGGTCGGTGATGAACGCGCTGGCGGAGGACGCGATGATGACCGTCCCTCCGAGCTCTGGCACCTTGCGCATGCGGCGCATCATTTCCCAGCCGTCGAGCACGGGCATCGCGAGATCGGTGATGATCAGATCGAACCTCTCGCTCGCCGTCCTGGCCAGGCCCTCCTGGCCGTCGTTCGCCTCCGCCAGCTCGAACCCGAGGGTCGCGAGCATGCTGATGACCACGGCGCGGTTCTCCGGCTTGTCGTCCACCACGAGGAGCCTCCGTCGCGGGCCCCTGTAGCCCACGATCTGCCCCTGCTCCGTGCGCCTCACGGTGTCCGTCCAGTTGGGCGCCTCGGCGAGCGTCAGGTCCACCCAGAAGACGCTGCCTTTCCCGAGCTCGCTCCTGACCTGGATGGAGCTGCCCATCAGCGTGACGATGCGCTGGCTGATCGCCAGCCCGAGCCCGGTGCCCTCGCGGTGACGACTCTTGTCTCCGACCTGCTTGAAGGGCAGGAATATCTCGCCCAGGTGTTCGGCGCTGATGCCGGTCCCCGTGTCCTCGATCTCGAAGCGTATCCTGTGCATCTGGGTTCGCGACTCGGGGCTCGCGCCGCCCTCCGGGAGATCCTTGCGCGCGCCTTGGGGCCCGCCTGGCACCTCCACGACCGTGAAGGTGACGCTGCCGTTCTCGGTGAACTTGATGGCGTTGCCGAGCAAATTGAGCAAGATCTGGCGCAGGCGCCGCTGGTCGACGCGCACCCCCGCGGGCAGCGTGGGGCCGGGCTTGAACACGAACGCGATCCCCTTCTGCTCCGCGCGGATCCGGCAGATCTCGGCCGTCGCGTGCAAGAACGACGGGAAATGGAAATCGTTGGGGTGAATCTCCATCGTCCGCGACTCGATCTTCGCCAGATCGAGGACGTCGTTGATGAGGGTCAGCAGATGAGAGCCGGACTCGGCGATGACCTCGACGCCGCGCAGATCCTGCTGGCCCAGGCTCTTGGAGCGCCGCAGGATCTGGGCATACCCGAGGATGCCGTTGAGCGGTGTCCGCAGCTCGTGGCTCATGTTGGCGAGGAAGTCGCTCTTCGCCCTGTTGGCCGCGTCCGCGGCGACCGTCGCCTCCTTGAGCTCGGCGGTGCGCTGCTCGACGCGCTGCTCGAGCTCCTCGTTCGTCTTCGCCAGGGCGGCGAACGTCTCACGGAGCTGCTGGGCCATGCCGTTCAGCGCGTCGCCGATGTGCACGAACTCCCGGGTGCCTGACGCCTCGAAGCGCTGATCGAGGTCACCGCCCCGGATCCGCTCGGCCGCTGTGACGAGCTGCCGCACGGACGGCAAGGTCACGCGCATGATCACGAGCACGGGCAGCGCGACGAGCGCCAGGATCGAGAACGCCGCGATCAGCCAGTAGTCCCAGTACAGCCCCTTCACCGACGAGAGCAGCGCCGCGCGAGGTACGTCGGTGAGCAGGTACCAGTCCGGCGCGGCGATGCGCGCCGCCACGATCACCCGCTCATCCGTGCGGCCGACCACGTGCGCCGCCATGGCGTTGTCGCGCTTCGCCGCCTCGAACGCGCGCTTGAGATCGTCGTCGCCGATGGAGTCGACCGTCAGCGTCCCTTTGCTCCCGTGGATCTTGTCCTGGTGCACGCTCGAGACGAGCACCGTCCCGTCGCCCCTCACGAGGGCGTGCTCCGTCCCCGGATACAGCGAGAGCTCCCGGAAGCTGTCCATCACCGCGTTGACCGTGACATCGTGCCCGGCGCTGCCCGCAAACACCCCGTCGTGGAAGAACGGCACCACGACGCTCACCATCCACTCGCGCGCCCCTGGGTCGTAGCTCGTCGGCGTCCAGCGCGGCTTTCCTTCAGGGTTGTTCGCCGGCAGCACGAGCGTCGTCCACTCCGAGTTGACGAAATCGACGGTCGTGTCGACCTGGTCGATGTAGCTCGTGTAGCTGGGCCAGTACATCACGAGCCCGTTCCGCCTGGGGATGAGCCATGTGTTGATGGGCTCCCCCGGCGCTCCCGCCGAGTACAGCTCGGTCATGCGCTTCAACTGCAGGAGAAAGACCTTCTCTTGGTCGTCGAGCGGGTACCCCGCGGGCAGCCAGATGATGGCGTCTCGCTTGGGCTCGAAGCCCGCGTTGCGCGACACCATGCCGCCGTCGCGCGACGACCCGACGAGGGCGTCGAACTTCTGCGGGGATTCTCCCTCGACCTCATGCAATGCCGAGGTGAGCAGGCGGCCGTACCGGACGACGCTCGCCTCTGCCTGGATGAGGCGGTCGTTCATGCGGCGGGTCCACTCGTCATGCGTCCGCGCGAGAACGCCCAGCTCGTTCTTCAGGATCGCGCCCTCGATGGCCCACGCCGCGATCCACAGCCCCGGCCCCACGAACACGAGCAGCGCGACGGCCAGCGGCCCCGCGACCCAGAAGGACAGACTCGGTGCGGTGCGAGGGCGTTGGCTGCTCCGCTCCCCCCGTTCATTCATGCGGTCATCGTACACGAATACAGGACCGTGCCACTTTGGAAGGTCAATGTCCCGAACAGAAAATATGGACACACGGTAGGATCATGCGAGGGTCAAGAGGACTGCTCCGCCACCTCGACGCAGGTTGACTGACATGCTGGCTCAGCGAGAGATCGATTGGCGCACAGCGTGCGCCGGTGAGCTCGCGCACCGTGGCCCGGTGGCGCTGGCCGCGGGGGCTACTCCCAGCGGAAGAGCTTGAGGGCGAGCGCGAAGGTCGCGGCGCCCCAGACGACGAGGAGCGCGAGCTCTGGCGCGATCGCGGCGAGCGGCGCGCCCTCGAGCATCACGCCGCGGAGCGCGTCGTTCAGCGCGGTGAGGGGCAAGGCCTGGACGAAAGGCTGGATCGCGTCCGGGAAGCGATCGGCCGAGAAGAAGACGCCGGAGCAGATCCACATCGGGAACGTGACGAGGTTGCCCAGGCCCGAGATGCCCTCGAGGGTCCGCGGCCGCGCCGCGATGAGCAGGCCGACCCCCGCGAACGACAGCGCGCCGACCACGGCGACCAGCGCGAGCGCCGCGAGCGAGCCGGCGATCGGCACGCCGAGCACGAGGACCGCGAACAGGAGCAGGGCCACGACCTCGAGCGCCAGGAACACGAGCCGCGCCCCGAGGTGCGACGCGAGGAGCTGCCACCGCGGCATGGGCGACGCGACGAACAGCTTCAGGAGCTTGCCGATGCGCTGCTGCACGATCGCGACCCCGATCCCCCAGATCCCGGTCAGCATCACGTTCATGCCGAGCAGCCCGGGCACCAGGAAATCGACGTAGCGAGAGCCCCTCTCGGCCTCCGTCACCTCGAGCGCGGCGGGGCGGAAGGCGTCGGCGCGGCCCGCCGCGCGCTGGAGCGCCTGGTCCACCTCGAGCCGGGCGAGGCGGCTCTCCGGCCGCGCCGGATCGAACCAGTACGTGGGCGGATCGGTGGCGAGCACGACCAGCGCGGCCTTGCCCGTCCGGAGCTCCTGCTGCGCCTGCGCCCGCGGGACCACCCGCGGGACGACCTGCCCCGACGCCTCGAGCGCCGCGCGCCGCGGCTCGGCCCCGGCGCCCTCCTCGACGCTCACCCGCACGGGCTCCGCGGGCTGGTCCCTGAACGCGACGGCCAGCGCCGACGAGAGCAGGATCGGGAACACGAACATCCAGAAGATCGCCTCGGGCTCGCGCAGGAACTCCGCGACCCGCGCCCGGATGAGCAGCGCGAGCGACGAGGCGCGCAGGGAGCGGAGCCACCGCGCCATCACGCCGCCCCGTCGTCCGCGAGCGTCCGCCCGGCGAGCGCCATGAACACGTCCTCCAGGCTCGCGTGGTGCGTCGCGAGCCGCTTCGGCGTGGCCCCGCGCGCCGCGCAGAGCGCGAGCAGCGGCGGGATCACGCGCGCGACGTCGCGCACCGTCAGCCGGAGCGCCCCCTGCGCGGAGCGCACGGCCTCCACGCCCGGCAGCCCCATGAGCTCCTCCTCGGCGATCTCCGCGTCCACCTCGACCTCCACGACGTGCTCGGCGCCGAGCGAGGCGACGAGCGCCGCCGGCGTGCCGAGCGCGAGCAGCCGCCCGCGATCGACGATCCCCACGCGGTCGCAGAGGCGCGCGGCCTCCTCCATGTAGTGCGTGGTCAGGAGGATCGTGCGGCCGCGGGCCTTCAGATCCTCGACGATGGCCCATATCTGACGGCGCGACGCGGGGTCGAGGCCGGTGCTCGGCTCGTCGAGGAACAGCACCTCTGGATCGCCCGCGAGCGCGCAGGCGAGCGACAGCCGCTGCTTCTGTCCGCCCGACAGCGTGCGCACGAACGCGCTCGATTTCTCCTGCAAGGCCACGGAGCGCAGCGCCTGCTCCGGCTCGATGCCGCGCGGGTAGAAGCTGCGGAACAGCGCGATCACCTCGCCGACCCGGAGCTTGTCCGGAAAGCGCGTCTCCTGGAGCTGGATGCCGAGCCGGGCGCGCAGCGCGATGCCGTCCCCCACCCAGCGCTCGCCCAGCACCTCGACCTCGCCGGCGTCGGGGCGGCTCAGCCCCTCGAGGATCTCCACCGTGGTCGTCTTGCCCGCGCCGTTCGGGCCGAGCAGGCCGAAACACTCGCCGCGCTGCACCTCGAGGTCGAGCCCGTTCACGGCCACGACGTCCCCATAACGCTTGACCAGGCCGCGGCAGACCAGGGCGGGAGAGGCAGACACGGCACGTCTGTATCGCAGAGGACGGCAGAAAGGAACCGGGACACTTCAATCCATCCCGGCCTTCGGCGCGGCCCATCACGGCCTCCGGCGCGACGACGCGTGCAGGGCGGAGGCGCACTCGGATCGCCCTCAGCAGACGAAGCGCACCTCCACGCGCCCACAGGAGCGCCGGAAAATTCGACAGACGACGCGACGTATCGCCTCTCCGGAGAATCGAATCTCACCAGACACCTGCGGCGAGCGCGTCGAGCGCGGCCCTGCAAGGAACCATCCGGTCCGAGATCGCGGCTGGCCGGTCTGCAAGCTCAGAGCGACGGAGTGGGGGGCGCGTGGTGAGCGATGAAGAAGGAGTGGTGCCCGTGCACTGCGGCGAGGTCATCGCAGACCGCTACCGGGTCGAGCGACCGCTCGGCATCGGCGGGATGGGGGCCGTCGTCGCGGCGCGGCACCTGTCGCTGGGCGAGCTCGTGGCCGTCAAATTCATGCGGCCGGAGCACTGCGGCAACGCGGCGCTGCTGAGGCGGTTCCAGCGCGAGGCGCGCGGGATGTTCCGGATGAAGACGGAGCACGTGCCGCGGATCTACGACCTGGGCGCGCTCGCCCCGAGGCCGGGGATCGCGCTGCCGGTGCCGTACATCGTGATGGAGCACCTCTCGGGCAACGATCTCCGCTCGATCCTGGAGCGCCGCGGACGGCTGCCGGTCGACGAGGCGGCGGAGTACGTCCGTCAGGCGTGCGTTGCCCTGACGGAGGCGCACGCGCTCGGGATGGTGCACCGGGACCTCAAGCCCGCGAACCTGTTCCTGACGTACCGGACCGACGGCACGCCGCTCCTCAAGGTGCTCGACTTCGGCGTCGCGAAGTTCATGAGCACGAAGCCGGAGCACGACGGGCTCGAGATGACGACGGCGCGGTCGGTCATGGGCTCCCGCCGCTACATGGCGCCGGAGCAGATGCTGACGCCCAAGGACATCGATCTGCGCGCGGATCTGTGGGCGCTCGGGGTCGTGCTCTACCAGCTCGTGAGCGGCACGCTGCCGTTCGGCGCGGAGACGCTGGAGCAGTTCGTGCTGGTCGTGTCGGAGAAGGCGCCCCGGCCGCTCGGGAACGCGTGCGCCGATCTGCCCCAGGGGTTCGAGGAGATCGTGATGCGCTGCCTCGAGAAGGACCGGACGCGCCGCCCGGCCTCGGCCCGCGAGCTCGCCGCCGCGCTCGCGCCGTTCGCGCTGCGCGGAGCGCCCGACGCGACGCTGCCCACGGGGGTGCACCGGAGCCAGCCGACGTTCACGTGGCTTGACGATGGGCCGCCCACGACCGCCGCGCGGCCGCCCATGACCTCCGCTCGGCCGGCCATGACGTCCGCTCGGCCGGCCGCGATCTCCGCGAGGCCGCCCACGACGTCCTCCGGGCCGGCCGAGACGAGGCGCGAAGGCCGCCGCCCCAGGCGAACCTGGCTGGCGGCCACGGCCGGCGCCGTCTCCGCGAGCGCCACGCTCGCCGCGATCCTCCTGTCGCCCGGGTGGCCACGGGCAGCGGGATTGACCTGGGCCGACGGCACCGGCGCGCAGCACCTCGCGGCGGTGTCGCAGGGGCTCGCCGCGGTGCCGAAGGGGAACGCGGTGGCAGCCAGGTCGTTCCAGGAGCCCGATGACATGGCCGAAGGTGCACCGCACGACGGCGCTGCCAGCGCGTGCGACGCTCCCCAGGCCGACGCCAGAGGCGCGCGCCCCGCCGCGCGCAGCGGAGCCGGCGCCGTCCTGTCCACGAGGACCGCGCCGCCCGCACGGGCGGCTGCGGGGAGTACGCAGCGCGCGCCAGCGCGCGGGGGGCGCGCGTCTGAGACCTCGCCGGCGCCCGCAGCTGGCGCCGCGGTGCGGACGGCGGCGGATGCGCCGGCGCCCGCCCGGGGCGCGGCTGCAGGCGCGCCGTCCCTCGTGGCAACGCCCGGTAGCGGCGCTGAAGCCGCGGCGCCGGCGGGCGCGCCGGACAGCCCGTGGTGATCGCCATGCGCCGAGGAGCCCTGCCGAAGGTCCCCTGTTGCTCGCGCCCGCGCGGGCTCGCTTCCGCCCTCGCAGCCCTGTCGCTGTCGATCGCGCCGGCGAGCGGCCACGCTGGCGGGCCCGGTCTGGCGCAGTCCGACCTGGAGCAGCCAAAACCCGACCCGGGACAGCCGGGCGGGCACAAGGAGCAGGTGCTCGCGCTCTATCAGGCCGCGACGCGCCTTCTCGAGGCGGGCCGCATCGCCGAGGCGTGTGCCATGCTCGAGCAGGGCCGGACGCTCGATCCAACCGCCCTCAACCTCCTCCTGCGGCTCGGCGAGTGCCTCGCGCGCGCAGGCAGGACCGCGGGCGCCTGGAACGTCTTCAACGAGACCGCGGCCATCGCGAAGAGCGCGGGAGATCCCCGCGCCGCGCGCGCGGCCGCGCTCGCGGCGGCGCTCGAGCCGCGGCTCTCGCGGATGGCGGTCGCCGTGCCCCCCGGGAGCGCCGCGCCGGGGCTGGAGATCCGCCGCAACGGCGTGCTGCTCCTGCCCTCCCAGTGGGGACAAGCCCTCCCGGTCGACCCGGGGACACACACGATCGAGGCGCAGGCGCCCGGCAGGAAGCGCTGGTCGGTCGTACGCCTCGTCCCGCCCGACGGCGCGGGCATCGTCATCGAGCTGCCCCTCCTGGCGCAGGAGCCGCCTCCTCGCCCGCTCGCCGACGCGCCGAGAGGCCCCAGGACGCATGCGCCTCCCGTCCTGCCGATCGACGACCGCGGAGGCGACGCCGGCGCAGGGCGCGTGCAGCGCGTGATCGCGCTCGCGACCGGCGGCGCCGGCCTGGTCGGGCTCGGCCTTGGCGCCGTCTTCGGCGCGGAGGCGATCGCCCGCAGGGACGCCTCGAACCGGGGCCACTGCGACGCGCGGAGCCGCTGCGACGCCGTCGGGGTCGCGCTGCGCGAGGACGCGCAGAAGGCCGGCACCGCCTCGACGATCGCGTTCTCGACCGGCACCGCCGCGCTGCTCGCGGCCGGCCTGCTCCTCTGGACCGCCCCGCCCAGCGCCGCCGGCCCGCCCTCGCGCCGCGCCACGGCGACGGCCGCCGCCGGCCCCGGCGCTTTCTCCCTCGTCGTGGGTGGGAGTTATTGACGTGGGCGCGCGCGGCACGACCGGGCTCGGCCTGCGGTTCACCCTCGTGGCGCTCGGCTGCGCGGGCTGCAACGCGCTGCTCGGGCTCGAGGACGGCATCCTCGTGGAGGACGGCTGCGCGCCGCTCTCGACCATCGCCTGCTACAGCGGGCCGCCGGCGACCGAGGGGGTCGGCGCCTGCCAGACCGGCCTCATGCGGTGCAACGCCGCCGGCGACGGCTACGGCCCCTGCGAGGGCGAGGTGACGCCTGCGCCGGAGCGCTGCGGCAACGCGGCCGACGACGACTGCGACGGCGAGATCGACGAGGCGGACGGCGACGGCGGCCGCCCCGAGGATCCCGCGGCCGACGGCGGCAGCGCCGTCTGCGCCTGCACCCCCGGGACCGTCGAGCCGTGCCCGTACGGAGGACCGCCGGGCACCGTGGGCGTCGGCGCGTGCAGCGCCGGCCAGCGGGCATGCGGCCTCGACGGCCGGTGGGGCGCCTGCGCCGGCGAGGTCACGCCGCGGATCGAGGACTGCACGACGCCGGCCGACGAGGACTGCAACGGCGGATGGGACTGCGGCGCGGTGCTCCCCGGCGGACCGCTCGGCGCGCTCCTCGGCGGCGCAGGCCAGGAGAGGGCGCGCGCGCTCGCGGCGGGCCCCGGGGGCTTCGCGATCCTGGGCGGCGAGTTCGAGGGCTCCCTCGATCTCGGCGCAGGGCAGGTCGCGACCGGCGCGGAGCAGGACGTCTTCGTGGCGCGGCTCGATCCGGACGGCGCCGTGGCGTGGACGCGCCGGCTCGTCGACGAGGGGCGAGGCTCGCTGCAGGCGCTCGCGGTGGATCTCGAGGGAGAGGTCGCGATCACGGGCGAGCTCGTGGGGGTGATGAGCGCCGTGGGGCTCACCGCCGACGCGCCGCAGGGCTTCGTGATCAAGCTGGACGCCGGGGGCGGGCTGCGCTGGGGGGCGAGGCTCCCTGGCAGGCCGCAGGACGTCGCGGTCTCGGCGGCAGGCGAGGTCGTCGTCGTGTCGACGCTGATGGAGCCCAGCGGGACCGACGTGGCGGTGACCAAGCTCAGCGCCGCGGGCCTGCAGCTCTGGACGCACCAGTTCGGCGGCGCGGGGAACCAGGAGCCGACCGGTGTGGCGATGGACCCGCGCGGCGATGTGGTCATGACAGGGACCTTCGAAGGCGAGCTCCAGCTCGGCGAGGAGGCGCCCCGGCTCTCGTCCGCGGGGATGAGCGACGTGTTCCTGGCCAAGCTCGACGAGCGCGGCGAGCACGTCGCGTCGCTGGCCTTCGGCGACGGCCGCCGGCAGCACGGGGGCGACATCGAGATCGGGCCGGGCGGCGAGATCGCGCTGAGCGGGACGTTCGAGGGCCTGCTCGATCTGGGCGGCAGCGCGCTGTTCTCGGAGGGGATGTCGGCGTTCGTGGCCGAGCTCGGGCCTGCGCGAGAGCACCGCTTCAGCCGGGCTTACCCCGCGGAGCGGCCGCCGCGCCTCGCGCTCGAGGCGGACGGCGGGCTCGTCCTGGCGGGCGACGTCGATGGCCCGACCAACCTCGGAGGCGGGCCGCTCGACGGCGCCGGAGGCGGCAGCGACATCGTCGTGGCGCGGCTCGACGCCGGGGGGCGCCACGTGTGGAGCAAGCGGCTCAGCGCGGCCGCCGGGACCCGCGGCGGGAGCCGATCCGCGGCGGGGGTCGCGTCGTTCGTTGACCGCGGCCACATCCTGCTGGCCGGAACCCTGGAGGGCAGCGTGGACCTCGACGGCGTCACGGCGGAGTCGACCTGGTCCGACATCCTGGTGGCGCGGCTCTCGCCGTAGGGCGCCGACGATCGCCGGCAGGGTCGCATCCGCCAGGACGGCTCATCGCAGGGGGCTCCTCGGCGCGCTCGACCCTCGATGGTCGCCGGCAGGACGGTACGCGACAAAACAGGACAGGCGATCTCGTCGAGATCGCCTGTCCTGTCCGGCCGGCTCGGATCACCTCAGGATCGATGACGCACGACGCCGGCTCGGCGCCTGAGGGCCATCACTGGCAGGTGCCCAGGCACTCGAGGTACGGGCTGCACGCCGCGTCGTCTTCGCAGGCGGCCGCGGCGGCCTCGATGCAGGCATCGTCCTCGGCGAGGTCATTCAGGCACGCCACGCAGTCGGCGTTGTTCGCATCCAGGTTGATTGTGCCGTCATCATTGCAGACGTCGCTCGTGGCATCGGTGGTATCGCACACGCTGGCGCACGCGGAGTCAGCCGCGCAACCGCACTGCTCGAACCCGTGAATCCCGAGGGCCTCCACCCCTTCCGCGTACGTCTCATCACAGCAGTCCGAGCAATCGTCCGCGGTCTCGGCGTCGGCGCACACTTCGCCCCCGCCCCCCGCGCCGCCCTCGCCTCCGCCCGTCCCGCCTGATCCGCCCTCGCCCGTGGTGGCCGACGACGTGGTCGAGCCCGAGGCGCCCGAGCCGCCGTCGCCGCTCGTGTCGCCGTCACCGCTCGTGACCGTACAGGCCGCCATCATACCCACGCTGATCAGGATCGCTGCGAAACCGAAAGCTTTCATGAATCCACCTCCAGACGAGTAGGGTCGCGCCGCGCGGCTCGTAACTCGGCATTACACGTCGAGCGACGTAGCCGGGCCACGCTCCCTGTGCACTTCAACGCCACCGTCGGCGCCGGGCGCTGTTCCTACACCAGAATTTTACGTGATGGTATCTGCTTCGTGCCTACAGCTGCGCCTCCGCGCCGCAAGCGGCCGCGCCAGGAGCACGCATGTCTCTGCACAATGTGCGCACAATCCACCGGGACAGATCGGTTGTCAGCCGTTTTATGCAACAGGAGCAGACCCTAGCACAGGGCAGGTGCGGGAGATCAAGCGGCTCTGCGTGGATAACCTGCTCCAGGGGAACGCGCTGGGCACGCGGGCGACCTCGACGGCAAAGGTGAGGCAGAAAGCGCCAACCAGAGCTCGCTGGTGGCCTGTCGCGCTCCGAACGATCGAGATCTCGATGGAACGGCGGGGAGCTCTCGGCCCTTCTGCTTCCGCGCGCGGCGTTACGAGCCGCCCGCGGCGCGCCGCATGGCGCAGTCGAGGTCGCCTTTGCAGGGGTCGCCCGCTGTACGCGCGCCGCCTGGGCTCGCCGGCGGCGCGGCGGCCGCCGGTCCACTGCTCTCCGCGGCGCGCCTCGCCGACACCTTGCCCCCGGCTGCGGGGGCGGCGGGTCGGGCCTTCGCCCCGCCCTCGCGCGCCTTGTCGCCCTTCTTCTTCTTGGCCGGAGGCGCCTCGGCGGGCGCGGCCGCGGCCTTCGCCTCCACCTTCGGCAGCTGCGTCACCGCCGCGCTCGCCGCGTGCCGCACGCCGAGTTGCGCAGCGGCCTGGAGCGTCTCGCGCGGGGCGCCGAACCACACCGCGCTGGCAACGGCGGCCGCCGCGAGGACGCCCACGATTCCGTAGCGCACGCCCGCCGCCCGTCGCGCGCGTGGCGGGCGCAGGTCGATCGGGACCTCGGAGGGCACGGGCGTGAGATCGGGTGGCCTGAACGCCGGCAGCTCGGAAGGCACGCCGAACGGAAAGATCTCCAGGTAGCTGCTGCGCTCTCCGTCGCCTGCGGCGGACCCGTGGAGTTCCGCCGTCCCGGAGCTCCTCGCGCCGTGCTCGGCCCGCGCGCCGTTCGTCGTGGTGGCTGCCTTCTCCACCGCGAGCAACGCGCTCAGGGAGATCACCACCGAGTTCTCGTCCCGCGGCCCGGCCGCAACGCCGTCCGGCGCCGCTCCGCCGCTCGTGGATCGGCCATCCGTCTCGCCGGGCAAGTGATTGGTGCTTCTCATACGCTCCACCCCGCCTGCCCTCCGTGTCGACCGAGCACAGGGCGCAGACAGCATCTACCAGTGTACTCGCCATTTACCGCTCTTGATACAAGTTTTTTATTGCACTGGAGAGCGCACCTCGTCGCAACCGCTCGCAACCGCTCGCAACCGCTCGCAACAGCGCCGGAGCGCTCGGCGCTCGTGCGCGCAGCGGCCAGAGCGCCCCACACCGTGTCGGCTCAAGCGACATCGGGCGTGACGACCCGGGGCGAGGTCGCGCGTGCGCGTCCAATGGCCTCGCGCCTCGCGCCTCGCGCCTCGCGCCCCGCTCCCCCGTCGCCCCGCGCCCCGCGCCCCGCGTGCGGTGCATCACACCGGAGTCGGAGCCGGAACGATTCTCGAGCGGAACGGGAACAACGATGGATCACTCGATGCGCTTTGTGGTCGGAAATCCAAACGGCCCGCGGAAAACGCACCGCGCCTCCCGGCCGGGCGACATTTCACGTCGACGAAACCTCGACGAAACATGCCACTCGGCATAAGGCCTTTCACCACGACGTCGTGTGGCTGGCCCTTGTCCGGGGACCGCGCTCTGCTGCGCAGGGCGGCCCTCCGGTGTGTCCAGCCGGGAGTCTCCACTGGCCGGCTCCCGAACTCCCAACGGCTCTTGTGCAGTCGAATCGCCGCGCCGCGTCGATGCAGGGCATTGGACGCGCCCCCGGCACCCAAGGAGGATGCGTTGAATATGTACACGTCTGGGTTGGACGTTGAGGATCGGCCGGCGGCGGGCACCTCTCGGCGGCGGGCGCTCTGCGTCGCGATGGCGGCGCTCGCCGGCGCGGCCCTGCTCTCTGCGTGCGGCAAGGCGAACGAGGAGGCTCCTGCGCCCGGGACGACGCCCGCGGCGCCCGCCTCGGACAGCGCCTCCATCAAGGTCGGCGTTCTCCACTCGCTGAGCGGCACCATGTCGATCAGCGAGGTGGCCGTGAAGGACGCGACGCTGCTCGCCATCGAGGAGATCAATAAGGCGGGCGGCGTGCTCGGCAAGCAGCTCGTGCCCGTGGTCGAGGACGGCGCCAGCGACTGGCCCACGTTCAACGAGAAGGCCAGGAAGCTCGTGCAGCAGGACGCGGTGGCGGTCGTGTTCGGCGGCTGGACCAGCGCCAGCCGCAAGGCGATGCTGCCCTCGTTCGAGGAGCTGAACGGCCTGCTCTTCTACCCGGTCCAGTACGAGGGCCTGGAGCAGTCGCCCAACATCTTCTACACGGGCGCCGAGCCGAGCCAGCAGATCGTCCCCGCGGTCGACTACCTGCTCGAGAAGGGCAAGAAGCGCATTTACCTGCTCGGCTCCGACTACGTCTTTCCGCGCACGGCCAACAAGATCATCAAGGCTCAGCTCGCGTCGAAGGGCGGCGAGCTCGCCGGCGAGGAGTACCTGCCGCTCGGCGGGACCGAGGTCAGCACGATCATCAGCAAGATCAGCGCGGCCAAGCCGGACGCGATCTTCAACACGCTGAACGGCGACAGCAACGTGGCGTTCTTCAAGCAGTTCAAGGACGCCGGTTACACCGCCGACAAGCTGCCGGTCCTCTCGGTGAGCGTCGCCGAGGAGGAGGTGCGCGGCATCGGCGCCGACAACATCGCCGGACACCTCGTCTCGTGGAACTACTACCAGACGACGGACACCCCCGAGAACAAGAAGTTCGTCGACGCGTACAAGGCCAAATACGGCGCCACGCGCGTCACGGACGATCCCATCGAGGCGGGCTACTTCGGTGTCTATCTGTGGAAGATGGCCGTCGAGAAGGCCAAGTCGACCGAGGTCGCCAAGGTGAAGGAGGCCGTGAAGGCCGGGGGCATCGAGTACAATGCGCCCGAGGGCCTGGTCCGGCTCGACGGGAAGAACCAGCACACCTGGAAGACGGTCCGCATCGGCGCGGTCCGGAAGGACGGACTCATCGACGAGGTGTGGAGCTCGGGCAAGCCGGTCCAGCCGGATCCGTACCTGAGCGCGTATCCCTGGGCGAAGGAGCTGGCCGCGAAGTAGCGGGGCGCGGGCGCGGAGCCTGAAGGCCGGACCACGGAGCCGCGGAGGGCGCGGGGCCTCGTCATGACGCCCTCCGCGCCTCCGCAGCTCGAACCTCTCTGTGCGCGGCGTCTCGATCGGTTGGGTGCTCTAGAATGAACGAAGTTCTCCTCCACGCCTTCAACGGCCTGAGCCTGGGCTCGATCCTCCTGCTCATCTCGATGGGCCTCGCGTTCTCCTTCGGGCTCATGAACGTGATCAACATGGCCCACGGCGAGTTCATCATGGCGGGGGCGTACACGACGTACGTCGTCGGGCAGCACGTCGCGCCGCTCGTCGGGGGGACCGAGGCCGGGCTCTGGTTCCTGCTCGCGCTGCCGGCCTCGTTCCTCGTGGCCGGCGTGCTCGGGCTCCTGCTCGAGCTCTCGATGATTCGCTTCCTCTACGGCAGGCCGCTCGACACGCTGCTCGCCACGTGGGGCGTCGGCCTCGTGCTGCAGCAGGCCGCGCGGAGCCTGTTCGGCGCGTCCAACGTGCAGGTCTCGAGCCCGTCGTGGCTGAGCGGCGGCGTGGCGCTCTCGGGCGGCGTGCAGCTGCCTTACAAGCGGGTCTTCCTCATCGCGCTCGTGATCGCGTGCATCGTCGCCGTCTACACGTACCTGCACCGCTCCGCGGGGGGCAGGCGGCTGCGGGCCGTCATGCAGAACCGCGAGATGGCCTCGTGCCTCGGCGTCCGCGCGCGCCGGGTCGACGCCGCGACGTTCGCGCTCGGCGCCGGGCTCGCCGGGATCGCCGGGTGCGCGCTGACGCAGCTCGGCTCGATCGGCCCGTCGCTCGGGACGAACTACATCGTCGACGCCTTCATGGTGGTCATCCTCGGGGGCCTCGGGCGGCTGCCTGGCACGGTGGTGGCCGCGCTCGTGATCGGCGTCGCGAACACGCTGCTCGAGCTCTCGACGACGGCGTCGCTCGGCAAGGCGCTCGTGTTCGCGCTGGTGATCGCCTTCTTGCAGTGGCGTCCGACAGGCCTGCTCGCCCTGCGCACACGATAGGAGAGGACACGGACATGGCCCCTCGAGACTCTGCCCTTCGCACCTTCGTCTGGACCTGGGGAGCGCCGCTCGCCGTCGCGTTGCCGCTCCTCGTCGCGCCGCTCGTGCTCTCCGACTTCCGCCTGAACCTGCTCGGCAAGTTCCTCACGTACGCCATCGTCGCCCTGGGGCTCGATCTCATCTGGGGCTATGGCGGGATGCTGAGCCTCGGGCAGGGGCTCTTCTTCGGCCTCGGCGGCTACGCGATGGCGATGTACCTGAAGCTGGAGACCTCCGGCTCGCGGCTGCCCGATTTCATGAGCTGGAGCGGCCTCGAGGCGCTGCCGATCTTCTGGGAGCCGTTCCGCTCGCCGGTCGTGGCCCTCTGCGCCGTCGTCCTCCTGCCGATGGCGATCGCGTCCGCGGTGGGTTATCTCGTCTTCCGGAGCCGCGTCCAGGGGGTGTATTTCTCGCTGATCACCCAGGGGCTCACGCTGATCGCGTCGATCCTCTTCATCGGCCAGCAGGCGGTGACGGGCGGCACGAACGGGATCACGAACCTGAAGACGATCTTCGGCTTCACGCGGGGGGCAGCCGGGACGCAGACGGTGCTCTATTTCGTGACGCTCTTCTGCCTCGGGGCGCTCTATCTCCTGTGCCGGAAGCTCACCCAGTCGCGCTTCGGGCGCCTGCTCGTGGCGATGCGGGACGACGAGAACCGGGTGCGCTTCCTCGGCTACAACCCGGTCACGCTCAAGACGCTGGTGTTCGCGCTGTCGGCGGGCATGGCGGGCGTCGCGGGCGCGCTGTTCGTCTGCCAGGTCGGCCTCATCTCGCCCTCCTCGATGGGCGTGATCCCGTCCGTCGAGATGGTGACCTGGGTGGCTGTCGGCGGGCGCGGCACGCTGATCGGCGCCGTCGTCGGGGCGATCCTGGTCAGCCTGGGCAAGAGCGCGCTCAGCGAGTCGTACCCCGAGGTGTGGCAGCTCGGCTTCGGCGCGCTCTTCGCGGCGTCGGTCATGCTGCTCCCGAAGGGCGTCTCGGGCTTCCTGCAGCGGCACGTCGCGAAGCTCTCGCGCCGCCGTACGGACGGTGTGGCGGGGCCGGCGGGCGGGGACGAGGTCGACCCGGCGGCGGGCCCGGAGGCGCCGGCGACGACCGGTCGCTGAGGGAGGAGGCGCGGAGATGAGCAGAAACGAGCGCGGAGACGATGAGAGGAGCAGCGCGATGAGCCGCGGCAACATCGTCGAGGTCCAGCGGGTAACGGTGAGCTTCGACGGCTTCAAGGTGCTGGACGAGCTCGACTTTTCCATCCAGCGCGGGGAGCTCCGGTTCCTGATCGGGCCGAACGGCGCGGGGAAGACGACGCTGCTCGACATCCTGACCGGCAAGACGAAGCCGTCGAGCGGACGAGTGGTGTTCCACGGAGGTGGGGAGTCCGGACAGGAGTCCGTGGAGGTGAATCGCCTCCCGGAGCACGCCCTTGTGCGGCTCGGGATCGGGCGGAAGTTCCAGACGCCGGCGGTGTTCGGGAGCCTCACGGTGCTCGAGAACCTGGAGGCGGCGATGGGCTTCCGGGAGAGCGCGCCGGGGCTGCTCCGCGGGCTGTCGGCGCAGCAAGAGAGGGAGATCTCCGAGACGCTCGATCGCGTCGGGCTCAGACGGCGCGCGGACGTGCGGGCCGCGGTGCTCGCGCACGGGGAGCGGCAGTGGCTGGAGATAGGCATGCTCCTCGTGCAGCAACCGAAGCTGCTCCTGCTCGACGAGCCGGTGGCGGGGATGACCCGGCGCGAGCGCGACCGCACGGGGGAGCTCGTCCAGGAGATCGCGAAGCAGCGGTCGGTGCTGGTGGTGGAGCACGACATGGAGTTCGTGCGGCGCTACGCGAGCACGGTGACGGTGCTGCACGCAGGCAGGCGGCTGTGCGAGGGGCCGGTCGAGGAGGTCCAGCGCGATTCGAAGGTGATCGAGGTCTATCTCGGGCGGGCGCACGACGCGGGGCACGCGCGGGGCGGGGCCAAAGCGCCGGTCGAGGCTCAGGCGGAGGAGCGGTAGCGAGCATGCTGGTTGTCGAGGATCTCGCGGTCTATTACGAGGAGAGCTGCATCCTGTCGCAGGTCAGCCTGGACGTCGCGCCAGGGCGGGTGTCGTGCCTGCTGGGCCGCAACGGGGTCGGCAAGACGACGTTGCTCAAGGCGATCATGGGCGTGCTGAAGCCGCGGCGCGGCAAGGTGACGCTCGACGGGGCGGACCTCACGGCGAGGTCGCCGAGCGACAGGGCCCGCGCGGGGATAGGCTATGTGCCGCAGGGGCGAGGGATCTTCCCCTACCTGACGGTGCGAGAGAACCTGCTGATGGGCTTCGAGGCGAAGAGCGATGCGACGCCTAGCCCCGCTGCGCTGGAAGAGATGATGGAGATGTTCCCCATCCTCAAGAAGTTTCACGCGCGGGCGGCGGGGACGCTGAGCGGCGGACAGCAACAGCAGCTCTCGCTCGCGCGGGTGCTGCTGAGGAAGCCGAAGCTGCTCTTGCTCGACGAGCCGACGGAGGGGATCCAGCCGTCGATCATGCAGGAGATAGGCGAAGTGATAAAGGGGCTCGGGAAGAAGGGGGATATGGCGATCCTGCTCGTGGAGCAGTTTTTGGATTTCGCGCTCTCGACGGCGAGCGAGTACTTCATCATGGACAACGGGGGGATCGTGCGGCGGGGGAGCGTGGCGGAGTTCGACGACGAGATCGCCAGGGAGTTTTTGGCGGTGTGAGGAGCCCCTCGAGGGCGGCCCGGCCCCGGGAGAGGGAGTTCGTGGCGTGGCGGTGCGCGGGGCCCCGCCGAACTCGCCTGGGACGTCCTCTGTCCGGCGCGCTGCGCACGCCGGACAGAGGACGTCAAATGGGCTCGGACATCGGCCCTTCCCCGCGCACCGCCACGCCACGAACTCCCTCTCCCGGGGCCTACGGTTGATCGGCTCGGACATCGGCCCTTCCCCGCGCACCGCCACGCCACGAACTCCCTCTCCCGGGGCCGACGGTTGATCGGCTCAGACATCGGCCCTCCCCCGCGCACCGCCACGCCACGAACTCCCTCTCCCGGGGCCGACGGTTGTTGTGTTTTGTTCTTGGCGTCCTTGGCGCCTTGGCGGCTCACTTCTCGCTCGATCAACGTCATCGGTGTCCTGGAAGCGAACGCAGGTGCTGCCCTGGGGGACCCCAACCATCGGTTTAACCCGAGATCGCCGTGGACCTGGCCGTCTCCTCGAGGTCGCGGAGGTTGGGCACGACGACGGCGGCGAGGTTCCCGCCCAGCTCGCCAGCGCCATGCGTGAGGGCGGAGAGGATGGCGCGCTCGGGGCGACGGGCCGCCTCGACCGTGTCTGTCGCGCTCGGCACCGCCTGCTGCTCGGCACGGGCGGGCGCATGTCGAGCGTGCGGCGCAGCAGGGAACGCGTGGGAGGACGCGCGTCGGTGGACAGCGGGCGCCGAGCGGCAGTAGGACAGGGCATGGAGAAGCGGAAGGGCGCTAGATGGCTGTGGGCGGCGTGGGCGGTGACGGCAGGCGGATGTGCGCTGGCGGCGGGGCTGGAGGACGGTTATTACGTGCAGAAAGAAGGCAGTGGCGGAACCGGAGCCGAAGCCGGCGCCGGGGGAGCTGGCAGCGGGAGGGGAGGCGCCGGGGGAGCTGGCAGCGGGAGGGGAGGCGCCGGGGGAGCTGGCAGCGGTATGGAAGGCGCCGGGGGAGCTGGCGGCGAGGACGAGTGCACGCTGGCCGGACAGCGGTGCGTCGGTCAGACGTGCGTCGATGGGCAGTGCACCGGGGAGTGCGGTCCGGAGGACGTGCGCTGCTCGGAGGACAATCGCCCGCAGCGGTGCGGAGAGCGCGGGTCGTGGGAGGACGCGGAACCGTGCGGTGCGGCGACGCCCGCATGCGACGCAGGGGAGTGCGTGCCACGGAGCTGTGTCGGACTGGCCGAGACGTGCGGCCCTGACAGCAACGAGAGCTGCTGCGCGACGGGGGAGGCGGTGTCCGGGGGCACGTTCAACCGGGGCAACGACGCAGCGTATCCAGCGACGGTGAGCGGGTTCTTGCTGGATCGGTTCGAGGTGACGGTGGGTCGCTTCCGGAAGTTCGTGGAGGCGTATCCCGGGAGCAAGCCGGCGGCGGGAGCAGGTGCGCACCCGAAGATCGCGGGTAGCGGGTGGAATGCGGATTGGGCGAGCAAGCTGCCTGTGGACACAGCGGAGCTGAAGGCGGCGGTGAAGTGCGAGTCAGACTTCCAGACGTGGACGGATGCAGCGGGTGATCACGAGCGCCTGCCGATGAGCTGCCTGAGCTGGTACGTGGCGTTCGCGTTCTGCGCGTGGGATGGGGGCCGTCTGGCGACGGAGGCGGAGTGGAACTACGCGGCGGCGGGAGGAGGAGGCGCGGACGGGCAGCGCGTGTATCCATGGTCGAGACCGGCAGACTCGACGGCGATCGATGCCGATCACGCGGTGTATGGCTGCGGGCCTGACGGCAAGTGCACCCCCCCCGGCGACATGCAGGCCGTCGGGTCGAGGTCGCCGGGAGATGGGAGGTGGGGACAGGCGGACCTGGCCGGGAACCTGCGGGAGTGGGTTCTGGACTGGTACGCGGAGCCGTACCCATCAGGCGACTGCAAAGATTGCGCCAATATGGCCATGGCCTCGTATCGGGTGATCCGGGGCGGGGGCTGGAACGACGTTGCGTCGACCCTGCTCTCTTCCGGACGCAACTACGACGACCCGTCGGCCCGCAAAATCGACGTCGGGGCCCGGTGCGCGAGGACACCGCGGTAACATGGCATCAACTTCGCTCAACGCATCGCTCCCCTTGAAGCTTGATCCTTGAACTCTTGATCAAGCAAGGCTCATCGCCGATGTCGGGCGATAGCAGCCGCAACGCAGGGAGCCGGCGATCCGGGGCTCCGTCCCCGGCCCGGTTGCAGCGCCGGAGATCGCGGTCCGCAGGCTCCCCTGGGCCCGAGCCGGCGCGCCGGCAGGATCGCGTGTCGGGCGGAATCCCCAGCAGGGGTCCTCAGCTCGGCTCGTCGAGCACTTCGGCGAGGGTCTTGGCGCTGAGCACCCGCTCGGCCCACTGCTCGAGCGCTGCGATCTCGGCCCCCTCGACTCGGGCGATGGCGGCTTCCGGGAGCTCGCCGAAACGAGCGCGGAGCTGCCGCAGGAGCACGGCACGCTCTCCTTCGAGGCGCCTTTCTCTGCGGCCCTGGTCGCGCCGAATCGCGATGGAGCCTGCCCCTCTCCTCATCGAGGTCGCGGAGGGCGGGCAGCGCTGCGACAGCAATCTGCGTGCCCCGCTCGCCGCCGCCGTGAGCCAGGGCAGAGAGGACGGACCGCTCGTACTGCCTCGGCGGTGTCCGTCACGCTCGAAACCGCCTGCCGCCCCAGCACGGGTGTGCGCGGGTCGAGCGTGCGGCGACGCAGCAGGGCAAGAGGTGGAGGACGGGCGTGGGTGGACAGCGGAAGCGTGTCGGCAGTGGGACAAGGCATGGAGAAGCGGACGGGCGCGAGATGGCTGTGGGCGGGATGGGCGCTGACGGCGGGCGGATGCGGGTGGGTGGCGGGGCTGGAGCCCAGCTACCAGGTGGTGGAAGCGGGCAGCGGTGGCAGTGGAGGGGCAGCGAGCGCCGGCGGGGAGGCAGGCAGCGCGGGAGGGGGCGGGAGCGGAGGCGAGGGCGGGAGCGTGGAGTGCACGCCCGAGGGAAGGGAATGCGAGGAGCAGACGTGCGTGGTTGGGAAGTGCACGGGGGAGTGCGGGCCGGAGCAGGTGCGGTGTACGGACAACCGGCCGCAGCACTGCGATGAGGTTGGGCGATGGAGGGACGCGGCGCCGTGTGGAGCTGCAGCGCCGGTGTGCCGCGGAGGGACGTGCGTGACGCCGCCGAGCTGTGTCGGACTGGCCGAGACGTGCGGCCCTGACAGCAACGATGGCAGTCGGAACGCGGGAAGCCGGGGGTCCGGGGGCGGAGCCCGCGGCCCGGCTGCAGCGCCGGTGATCGCCGTCCGGATGGAATCGCTGCTCGCCTGGGTGGCCGAGCGGGTCGCCAAGTTCCCTCGCGACATCGCTTCACCGTCAGCGACCGCCTTCTCCATGCCTGCCTCGACGTCACCGAGCACCTCGTCGAGGCCTCCTCCCTTCGCGACAAGCGCGCCGACCTCACCGCCGCCTCGCGCGGCCTGGTCCGCGCCCGCGTGCTCATGCGGCTCGCCCACACCCTCCGCTGCGTCTCCGAGGCCCAGCGCCTCCACTTCGCCCAGGAGAGCGACGAGGTCGGCAGGATGCTCGGCGGCTGGCTCTGCACGGCCCACCCGCGCGAAGCTCCCCCCGTCCGGCGCCCGTACGGGCCGGACGGCGTCGCGAGGGACGCCTCGGACCGGGTGATCCGCGGCGGGAGCTTCAACAACGATGCGTCTTCCCTGCTCTCCTCCACGCGCAACGACGACGACCCGTCGGACCGCGACAATGACGTCGGGGCCCGGTGCGCGAAGACGATGACCTTCCCCCTCGCGAGGACACCCGGAGCCGGTGCGATCACGGTCGCGCCGGGCGTGGTGCTCCACGCGTGGTGCTCCACAGTCCACCCTCGCGGCGCCGCGCCCCTCGGGGCGCGAAGAGCGCCCGCGGCGCCCGCCGCGGGCTCCCCCGGGCCGAGCCGGCGCGGGTGCAGGCGCAACCGCACCGCCTCCCCCCGCGCCCCACGCGGCGCGCTGCCTCCCGGGTTCGTCACCGGCGGACAGCGGCCCTCCGTCCCCTTGACGCCGCCCACCCGGCGCGTGAGCCTCGGCTCGTGTCGGTCATCCTTGCGGAGGGGACGGTCTTCGCGCGCCGCTACCGCGTCGTGCGCCTCATCGCCGCCGGCGCGATGGGGGCCGTGCACGAGGTGATTCACCTCGAGACCGAGCGCCGCCGCGCGCTCAAGGTCATGCACGCTCACCTCTTCCAGAGCGAGGAGATGCGCGAGCGCTTCAAGCGAGAGGCGCGCATCGGGGCCAGGGTCGAGAGCGAGCACATCGTCGACGTCTTCGACGCGGGCGTCGACGAGGCGACCGGAATGCCGTTCCTGGTCATGGAGCTCCTGCGCGGCGAGGAGCTCGGCGAGCGGGTCGAGCGCGCCGGCCGCCTGCCGCCCGCCGAGGCCGTCACCTACCTCTACCAGACCGCGCTGGCCCTCGACCGGACCCACGCGGCGAGCATCGTGCACCGCGACCTCAAGCCCGCGAACATCTTCCTGTCGCAGCGCGAGGACGGCTCGGTCCGCGTGAAGATCCTCGACTTCGGCATCGCCAAGCTCGTCGCCGAGGGCTCCACCGCCGCGGGCGCCACGAGCAGCCTCGGCACGCCGATCTACATGCCCCCCGAGCAGTTCCACGGCCGCACGAGGCTCACCGGCGCCGCGGACATCTTCGCGCTCGGCATGATGGCCTATACGCTGCTCGTGGGCGCCTCGTACTGGGATCCCGAGGCGAGCACCGTCGACGGCGTGTTCGCGTTCGCGATGATCGCCGTCGGCGGCCCGCAGGAGCCGCCGGTGCAGCGGGCGCGCTCGATGGGCGTGACGCTGCCGCCGGCCTTCGACGCGTGGTTCGCCCGGGCCACGGCGGTCGATCCCGCGGCGCGGTTCCAGCGGGCCACGGACGCGGTGCGGGCCCTCGGCGAGGTGCTCGGCGTCCCCGTCGCCGGCGGCCAGGCGACGTTCCCGAGCCCGCCGTCCTGGCCCGGAACGGCCCCCACCGCGGCGAAGGTGGCCCCCGCCGCGGCGGCGTTGTCCCCCGCCCTCGTCACGACCGAGCCGGCCCCGGCGGCGGCGATGAGCGCGGGCGCGGAGCGCGACGCGCGCTCGTCCGGTCCGGCGCTCGTGGGGAGCTCGACCGGCGTCGCGGTGTCCGGCATGCTGTCCAGCCCGTCGAGACCGAGCCGCGCCCCGCTCGCCGCGGGGCTTTCGGCGCTCGGGCTCCTCGTGCTGCTGGGCGGCGGCTGGCTCGCGCTGCGCGCCAGCCGCGGCGGT